>NZ_QNRH01000039.1 GCF_003314995.1 Pseudochrobactrum asaccharolyticum | reverse complement strand
GTGACCTGAGCCCCGCAAACTCCTCCAGATTTTGGTAGAGTCCAATCCTTGGTAGGAGATGGACAATGAAACGCTCACGATTTTCAGACGAACAGATAATCGGGATGATTAAAGAGCAGGAAGCGGGAACGCCAACTGCACAAGTGTGCCGCAAATATGGTATTAGCAGCGCCAGTTTTTATAAATATAAAGCCAAATTTGGTGGCCTAGAGGTTTCCGATGCGCGTAGACTGAAAGCATTGGAAGAAGAAAATGCCAAGCTAAAAAAGCTGCTGGCCGAGACGATGCTGGATAATGCTATTTTGAAAGATGTTGCTGCAAAAAAATGGTAACGCCCGATGCCAGGCGAGACGCAGTTGTTCGTGTTTGCCAAGTGTATGCCGTGAGCCAGCGTCGGGCGTGTG
This sequence comes from Pseudochrobactrum asaccharolyticum, assembly GCF_003314995.1. Lineage (GTDB taxonomy): Bacteria > Pseudomonadota > Alphaproteobacteria > Rhizobiales > Rhizobiaceae > Pseudochrobactrum > Pseudochrobactrum asaccharolyticum. The sequence continues at coordinate 820 of NZ_QNRH01000039.1, read as the reverse complement.
CCGTTTTATGTGTTGATCGATCAAGTGTGCGCTATCGTCGTAAGCGGCCTGATGATGCGCATATTCGTGAAGCAATGAAACAAGTGGCCTCCGAACGACGGCGCTTCGGTTATCGGCGTATTCACGTCATGCTGGAACGACAGGGGATCATCATGAACTTGAAGAAGCTGCGTAGATTATATCAGGAAGAGAAACTAACTGTGCGCAAGCGTGGTGGGCGCAAACGAGCTCTGGGAACGCGGAGGCCGATAGCTTTACCATCGCGAGCTAATGAACGATGGAGCCTGGACTTTATCAGTGATGCCTTCACAGATGGTCGTCGGTTCAGGGTTCTTGCGGTCGTTGACGACTTCACGCGGGAGTGTCTGGCTTTGGTTCCCGACACATCCCTGTCAGGCCTGCGGTTGGCACGCGAGCTGGATTACCTGATCAGTCAACTCGGCAAGCCACGAACGATAGTTTCTGACAACGGGACAGAAATGACCAGTCATGCCATTCTCAAGTGGTGTCAGGAGACAGGCATTGAATGGCACTACATCGCGCCGGGCAAACCAATGCAAAACGGGTTTGTCGAAAGCTTCAACGGTAGTTTCCGCGACGAATGCCTGAACGAGACCTTGTTCTCATCGCTCGCTCAGGCACGCACCGAGATCAAAGCTTGGAAGGATGATTATAACAAAAACAGACCGCACTCTTCCCTCGGCAATGCTACGCCGAATGAGTTCGCAATAAAAATGGCTCTAGAAAAACGGGCCGCTTAAGGCCAATAGTATAACCTAAGACTCTCCTGAAAAATGGAGGAGCATTGGGGCCCAGGTCA
>NZ_QNRH01000038.1 GCF_003314995.1 Pseudochrobactrum asaccharolyticum | reverse complement strand
AAGTCTATTGGTCTGAAGGCCGAAGGCGAAAAGTGTGATGCAATAGAAGGGCTCATCAAAGAAACTGACGGGTTAATTGAAGAGGCCTCAGGCACTGCACTGGATGCTGGTTTGTTGGCTGCGTGCCAAGCTGTCGAACACTATGAAATTGCCCGATATGGCTCGCTACGTGAATGGGCAAAAGAACTTGGACATGACGAAGCTCATACACTCTTAAGTGGAATTCTTGATCAAGAAAAAGCCACCAATAATAAGCTTACAAACTTGGCGATTTCATCAATTAATAAAACGTAATTTCTTAATAACTTAAATGAAGGAACCCCGCAAACTCGGGGTTCCTTAGGCGGTAATAAAGCCTCTTAAAATAATAATTCTTCAATTTCAGCTATTTTCCGGGCAATTATGTGCGGGTCTTTTTGTCCCTGCTCGTAAACACGAATGACTGTTCGTGCCAGTACCTCGCGATTTTCATCAGTTAGCGGGCACCGGTTAAGAATGTGGCAAACTTCGTTATAGGCAGACTGTAGGGTGTCAAGCTGCGATGGGGTATACGATCCCAAATAATCAGACTTCGTAAAAGGCATGATATTTCCTCCCGCTTAACGCTCATGATTAAATAGCGACTTTGCTGAAAAAATTATATTACCTTATATCATAAGGCTCAAGGGACTATATAAATGAGAGGTCTGGTAAAGAGGGGCCCGGATCTCAACAACAAAGATATGTGCATTTATCGCATAATTTTTGACGTAGATGTCGGGATAAGGAGACAACATAATGAGATGAAACCTTAGTCTAGCCTCAAAAGACAAAAGTAGCGCTTGCTGCTATCAGAGTTGAGTAGGCGCTATTAGATTTATTGCAGAGATTCAACGTGTATGCCAACCAGATCAACGATGCGCTGAACCGCTAGGGAATACCTGTCGTCTTAATCATGGAATAGCGATCGTAGTTCACCCCTATAAGTTTACCGCCGTACTGAAGAAGACAGAAATCGCCATCCCTATGGTTAACAGGGCGTAGACCAATACAATGAATCTGTTCAGTGACCTCTGACAGTCAATCAAATACGAGGAGGCTTATTTAAAACTAACTATCTCTATCTTATATTCAATCTTGCTCTAAAAATTATCATTCTTATTTACATACCTGTCTCGCGATTGTCTCCCAAATCAGGTTTACTTCCCGTAACTGAGGCAAACATCATTTTTACTGCGGCGGTTAATGAATTAGGGCCATCCCAGAATTCAGCGCGGTTAGGAGATACAACAATCAAACGGATGTTTGGATCATCAGCAGAATCCCAAAAAGCT
>NZ_QNRH01000037.1 GCF_003314995.1 Pseudochrobactrum asaccharolyticum | reverse complement strand
GGTGAACCGCACCGGGTTTGCCGGAGACCCCAACTCGTGAGAAGTAGGGTCTATGACAAGCAAAACGACGAACAAATTTTCTCCTGAAGTCCGTGCCCGCGCGGTTCGAATGGTGACGGAGCATGAAGCCTAACATCCCTCCCGCTGGGCGGCGGTATCATCGATAGCGGCCAAGATCGGCTGCTCGGCGCATACGCTCCATGAATGGGTGAAGAAGGCCGAGGTCGACAGCGGCAAGCGTGCAGGTTTGCCGAGCGACGTCGCGGAGAAGATGAAGGCTTTGGAGCGGGAGAACCGCGAGCTTCGTCACGCGAATGAGATTTTACGCAAAGCCTCTGCGTATTTTGCCCAGGCGGAGCTCGACCGCCCACTGAAGCGATGATTGCTTTCATCGACGAACACCGCTCAAGGCTCGGGGTCGAGCCGATCTGCAGGCTGCTGCCGATTGCCCCGTCCACCTATTATGAGGTCGCCGCCAAGCGCGCGGACGTGGATCGCCTGTCGGCCCGCGCCCGGAGCGACATGGCCATGAAGATCGAGATACGCCGTGTGTTCAACGAGAACTTCCAGGTCTATGGTGCGCGCAAGGTCTGGCGGCAGTTGCAACGAGAAGGCTTCGACATCGCCCGCTGCACCGTCGCTCGGCTTATGAAAATGATAGGGCTTCAAGGTGTCATTCGCGGCAAGCCAGTCAGAACCACTGTGCCGGACAAAGCAACTCCATGCCCGCTTGATCGCGTGAACCGACACTTCTTCGCACCCGCACCAAACATGCTGTGGCTTTCTGATTTCACGTATGTGGCCACTTGGCAGGGTTCGTCTACGTCGCTTCGTGATCGATCCTTCGCTCGCCGTATCGTCGGTTGGCGGGCAAGTCGGACTGCCCATGCAGGCTTTGTGCTCGATGCTCTTGACCAGGCGCTTCATGATCGGCGGCCCGCCCATCGTGGCGGACTCATTCATCATTCCGACAGGGGCTCGCAATACGTGTCCATTCGCTATTCCGAGCGACTGGCGGAAGCAGGCATTGAGCCTTCTGTCGGAAGCGTTGGCGACAGTTACGACAACGCTCTGGCCGAAACGATCAACGGTCTTTACAAGGCCGAGGTCATCCATCGACGGGGACCGTGGCGCAACTTCGAAGCCGTGGAGTTCGCCACACTCGAATGGGTCGATTGGTTTAACAACCGCCGCCTTCTGGAGCCCATCGGAAACATTCCGCCCGCCGAGGCCGAAGAACGATACTATGCCATGCTGGACGCGCCAGCTATGGCCGCATAACTTAAACAAAACGGTCTCCGGCAAATACGGTGCGGTTCAGAC
>NZ_QNRH01000036.1 GCF_003314995.1 Pseudochrobactrum asaccharolyticum | reverse complement strand
TGCGCGCGCGCTTCACTCAGTGAAGCAGCAAAAATAAGGGCGTCAATTTTATAGCCAAATTGTAGTAGAAGATTTTCCAGCCTCAAGCGAACCTGCATATCGTCCTCAACGATAAGTACCGGCGCAGGCAAAATGAGATTGACCGCTATTGCACCTAAAGACATAGGTTGGTTCCTCAGAAGGCCGTAAGGGTTACACAATCTAATACAGTTAAATTTAGCCGCATGAAACTTAACGGCTAAATTTACCTACATGCAGCTCTCCAAATCCAGTTTATTCTTACTCAGTCTAAAACTTTACGCTGAAATTGGCATTGACGCCATTTTGAGTGATACCTGAACCAAACTGTCCTTGATAAGAGACGCCAAGTTTGGAATTTTTCGTAATGGCGAAATCAAGTCCGGCTTCAATCAGTGCGGTATCTTTGCCAATCGGACTGCCCGATGCTGTGAAAGCATTAGACCCTGCGGCAAAGCTCGCCGTAGACGACGGGATCACATCGCCAAATGCATGCCGCCAACCAAGATCAGCGCGTGCGGTTGTCAGTGTATTACCAAGCTCGAAGCTGGTTGAGAGACGCATGCCGAGGGTTGAGAGGGTTGTGTCCATCGTACCGGATTGTACGCTGAGCGCTGCACCATTATGACCTGTTTCTGTAAAACTGTCCGTTCTGACATTGACATAGGCAAGATTGGCATAAGGCTCGATGATCGCGCGCGGGCTGAGATCATGCTTATAGCCCAACTCGCCAAACACCTGAAACGTACCGCCATTGTAATCAGCGGATAGCTTGTCGGAATAGCCATTAAAAGCAACCGAGCGGCTCATCTCGATATTGTGCCAGGAATAGGAAAGCCCTGAGCGGAAACCGATGGAACCTTGGCCCGTCGCCCATTCAGTACCCGCATAAGCACCAAGAGTATAATTATCGCTGGAACCAGATGAAGAAAGGCTTGGTGTTTTAAAGGTTGAACGGCTGTATCCGGCCATAAGACCCAAGCGCCAATTATCATAAATATCACCGTCAATACCGGTGATGAACCCACCAATGGTCGACTTGGTGCGTGCGGCATTATCTGTAGCAGATTGTGTAGCCCAACTGCCGAATGCTGCCCCCCATGCGGCATAGCGCTGAAGATCATCAACATTAACCGGCGCAACATGATCAATGGCATTGCCTGCCGGACTGGTTTTAGCTGCCGGACCATAGGCCATCACAGACACCGGATTAACCGGTGTACCGCCAAATGCCTGAGACAGGCGATTATTGATCGATGACCGGGTGATGCCACTGGCATTGAGCAAAACGCCACTTGCGGATGCATAGGCCTCACCACTTAG
>NZ_QNRH01000035.1 GCF_003314995.1 Pseudochrobactrum asaccharolyticum | reverse complement strand
GGGGCTTCTGTGGTTGCCGCCTGTAATGCAAGAAGTTTCTGCCCCTTATGAGATGTGATCGAGTGCGGTCTTCTGTCAGGCCTTTAACTGCGGCACTTCTGAAGCCGCTGGCCGATATGGTGATCAGCGGATCAGGTCCAAATCTATTCAGCGAGCTGAATGGCTCCAAGCCCCTAACTGGTTTCCTAATCCAGATCTGTTCGATCATTTTGCCCATATGGGTCGTCGCCGTTCTCACACCTCCGTCACTGGCGCTAAACTGTTTCGCGCTGCACCTCTGTCATGCAGCAACAGTTTGCGTCGGATTCTGATAATCTTCTCCCTTCGTCAGCATCGCCCAGATCGCACGCGCCATCTTGTTTGCCAACGCAATGGCCACGATCATTCTTGGCTTCCTCATGAGCATTCTGGACAACCACGTGTTTTCCGATATCGTCTTGCGCCCTAGCCAATTTAAGCGAGACATAGCACCTATAATCAGCAGTCTCCGGATATCGGCCGTCCGGCTTTTGATATGCGACCAAGCCGTTCCTTTCCTCCGGAAGAATGCTGTTTCGGAACCAGGCCCAACCATGCTGCAAAATCTCGGCCATGTCTAAAGCTGTCCATCGGCGGTGCAAAAGCTTCAATAGCCAATGCACTCATCGGCCCTACTCCTGGCATGGTTTGCAAGCGTCGTGCTGAATCTGTCTGTGTCGCCAGAGAGGCGATCTGTTTGGCCTTTGCTTCAATTCGTTGCGTCTTCTCGGCAATTTGACACGAGAGGTCGCGGCACTCTTCGCGGACCAGTTCTGGCAGATCACTGTTGTCACCCTCGATGATCGTTTCAATCCGCTTCAGATGCCCAATCCCTGCCGGAATTGGGTGACCAAACTCGTAGAGGACTGACCGTAACGCGTTGACCAACTCCGTGCGTTGGCGGACAAGCCGTTCTCTTCCACGAAAAAGGAGTGCCTTAGCTTGCTGCTCTTCCATTTTCGGAATGATGAAACGCATCTCAGGCCGTTGTGCGGCGGTAACAATCGCTTCGGCATCCGCAGCATCATTTTTCTGGCGCTTTACAAACGGGCGGACATACTGGGGAGCAATCAGCATTACCTCGTGGCCGTATTTGGCTATTTCCCGTGCCCAATAATGCGCACTGCCGCAGGCTTCCATAACCACAGTCGACACAGGGTGCTCCGCCATGAACTTGCGAAAGTGTAGTCTCGATAGCTTTCTGCGGAATTTTAACTGCCCTGTCATCGAGGCTCCGTGCACCTGGAAAACGCTTTTGGCTAGATCGATCCCGATCATTGTGTCTGTGGTCATGTCTGCCTTCCTTCCCATCGAGTAGATTGAACGCAACAATATTCAAACAAGAATTGTCGCTTGGGTAGTAGAGCGGCAACCACTCCATCTATTCA
>NZ_QNRH01000034.1 GCF_003314995.1 Pseudochrobactrum asaccharolyticum | reverse complement strand
CTGTTCGTCTGAAAATCGTGAGCGTTTCATTGTCCATCTCCTACCAAGGATTGGACTCTACCAAAATCTGGAGGAGTTTGCGGGGCTCAGGTCACAACTATTGCCGCTAACTGCAATAGAAACTCTTCTTTGCTCATTATAGCTGGAGGATAGAGCGACTGTTCACTACGATGCTTATGAGGAATGGAAGTCTGGGGCGAGTAAAGCAGTATGCCGAGTGTTACAATAATGCTTCGCATAGTTGATCATAATAAAGGGCTTAAAGGTAAGAATTAATCTTAATTTCTATGCCAAGCAAGTAACATACATCTTTATTGAAGGATTACTGGTAAGGGTATTAAACCAAGTCATAATCCAGAAATGAGAGAGGCAGCTTAAAGGCTGCCTTTTTTGTTTTAGGTTGGCAAACTCAATAAGCTAGGGCATCCCTGTTACAATGCGAAGTAGCCAATAAAAGGCGACTAGAATATCTAATATATCCATTACTAAACCTCACTACTTGATGGAAAAACTTATCGCCCTAATTCGTTAGATATCATCTAATTGAATGGAGGGTTATATGGGCGACGCGGGAATTGGTTGGATTGCTGCAATTATTATCGGCGGCTTGGCTGGTTGGATTGCTTCAAACTTTATGAAGAGCGATACAGGTATTTTTCTCAATATCATATTGGGAATAATTGGCGCTTCTATAGCCAGTTTTCTGTTTGGGCTCGTCGGAGTTTCGTTCGGTGGTTGGCTTGGTTATCTTGTAGCTGGTTTTGTAGGTGCCTGTATACTCATTTGGGGCGGTAGGCTAATCAGATCGTAAATGATCATCAAACGCTTGGAAGAAGCCCCGCTACGGCGGGGTTTTTATTTGAATAACAAAATGACGACGACAAGTGAAATGATGAACACTATAAAACTCATTCCTGAGAGTGTCGGTTGCCATTGGTTCACTCTGTTCGCAGCGCGATTTTATACGAATAAATCACACCGAAATAATGCTTTCTTTTTTGTTTCAAGCTGTAGATTGCGGAACTCTCGACACCCATATGCGTTCACAATATAACTGACAGGAGTTTGTTATGAACGCTAAAAAGCTATTATTGACTGCACTTGGTATATTCGCAGGATATAAGTTATATAAAGCAGGTAATCCTCAAATTCCTGATAATGTTACGCCTGTCACGGGTTTCGAGCTAAACCGATATCTCGGTAAGTGGTTTGAGGTTGCTCGTGTAGATAACCGTTTTGAAAAAGGCCTGGTCAAAACCACGGCCGAATACAAGCTTAACGGTGATGGCTCTGTGAATGTATTGAATAGCGGTATCGACGAGATATCTGGCAGACATAAACGAGCTTCAGGAACTGCAGTTTTTGTACGAAATGAGTACGAGGGCGCACTCAAAGTTTCTTTCTTCGGTCCGTTCTATGGTGG
>NZ_QNRH01000033.1 GCF_003314995.1 Pseudochrobactrum asaccharolyticum | reverse complement strand
AACAGCGTTCGGAATCCGCCAAAAAAGCTGCAGCAACACGCAAACGTAATAAGGAGAAAGCAAATGGCTAGTGGCGATCCTTTAAAGGCATGGAGAAGTGGCTCGGTTTGTTTGGACAGGTTTTTACGCTTTGTAAGTGGACTTCTGCCGTTGATTACGCCGCTTCGGGCAGCGCTATTTTATTGAAGTAGACCTCATCCGGGGTCTTGTCGTCAAGACTGGAATGTGGCCGCTTGTGATTGTAGAAGTCGATATATTTTCCGATTGATGCTCTGGCTCCTGCTACACTGTCGTAGGCTTTGAGATAGACTTCCTCGTATTTCACCGATCTCCAGAGCCGCTCGATAAAGACGTTGTCGCGCCACGCCCCTTTGCCATCCATGCTGATCTGGATTTTATGATCAAGCAGCACCTTGGTAAAGTCGTGACTGGTGAACTGACTGCCCTGATCCGAGTTGAAGATTTCTGGTTTGCCATAGCGGCTTAACGCCTCCTCAAGCACCTCAACACAAGGGGCTGCATCCATGGTGATCGACAGCTTCCAGCTTAAAACCTTGCGCGTGAACCAATCAATGATCGCAATCAGATAACAGAACCCGCGGGCCATCGGTATATAGGTCAGATCCGTTGCCCAGACCTGATTGACCCGTGTTACTGTCAGGTCTCTCAGCAAATACGGATAAATCTTGTGCCCATCTCCCGGCTTTGTCGTGCGTGGTTTACGATACAGCGCCGTTAAACCCATGCGTTTCATCAAGGTTCGCACGTGCAAACGCCCAATCTCAAAGCCTTCACGTTTCAAAAACTTTTGCAGCATACGGCTACCCGCAAACGGGTAATCAAGATGCAATTCGTCCATTCGGCGCATCAGTTTCAAATCTTCCACTGAGACAGGTTGTGGCAGATAGTAGGACGCTGCTGCGGCTGATCCCCAGTTCAACGGCCTGTTTCCCAATCGACAGATCATGTTTGGGGTTAATCATCGTTTTGCGCTCCCCGACCAGCCGACCTTGCCGAGCGCCGATCCTAAAAAATCGTTAGCCAGCGTCAATTCTCCGATCTTGGCATGGAGCGCGGTTATATCAACCGGCGGCTCTGATTTTTCCGTTGCACCAAACACATGGGCAGCACCCTCCAGAAGATGTTTCTTCCAATCCGTGATTTGGTTCGGATGAACATCATATTGCTGGGATAGTTCCGAAAGCGTTTTCTCGCCTTTGATTGCCGCAAGGGCAACCTTCGCCTTGAAGCTCGCAGCGTGGTTCCGGCGAATACGTCGTGTCATGGTAACTCCTGCTCAATAGCCAGTAGTCTGGCAAAGTTCAGGCAGAAAAGCCACTTATCAGTCTGTCCAATTTAGCCGAGCCACCTCTTGGAGTATTGCTGAAGCTTCACGTGTATGTTTTTTTTGGCTGGAACGGAAAACAAGTCCCTATGGCTCCTATCGTTAGAAAAGAAGAGGGCGCTATCTATTTTTTAACTGACAGTCGTTCGGAGAAGGTAGGGGATATCAAGGGCGAGGTGATTGTACATCTAACCTTTTCTGATCATGCAGCAAATGATTATCTTTTTATAGAAGGAGATGCTCAGGTTTTTAATGATCGAAAGAAGATACATGATTTGTGGACTCCCTTTTCAAAAGCTTTTTGGGATTCTGCTGATGATCCAAACATCCGTTTGATTGTTGTATCTCCTAACCGCGCTGAATTCTGGGATGGCCCTAATTCATTAACCGTCGCAGTAAAAATGATGTTTGCATCAGTTACGGGAATTAAACCTGATTTGGGCGACCATCGCGAGACAGGTATGTAAATAAGAATGATAATTTTTAGAGCAACTACAATATAAAACCTACACGTCTCGTTTGTGGGTCTATTTAAGACCTATGATTATTTAGCAATATAATTCCCTGCGGCATTTATACGGAGGAGGGATATCATGAAAATTACCCGATCTTGTTAGCTTGAATCTTGTACCACATCGCAACTGAGAAAAGGCTTTATTACCATAAAAGGAACCCCGAATTTCCGGGGCTCCTTACTTTAGGAAATTAATAAATTACGTTTTATTAATTGATGAAATCGCCAAATTTGTAAGCTTATTATTGGTGGCTTTTTCTTGATCAAGAATTCCACTTAAGAGTGTATGAGCTTCGTCATGTCCAAGTTCTTTCGCCCATTCACGTAGCGAGCCATATCGGGCAATTTCATAGTGTTCGACAGCTTGGCACGCGGCCAACAAACCAGCATCCAGTGCTGTGCCTGAGGCCTCTTCAATTAACCCGTCAGTTTCTTTGATGAGCCCTTCTATTGCATCACACTTTTCGCCTTCGGCCTTCAGACCAATAGACTT
>NZ_QNRH01000032.1 GCF_003314995.1 Pseudochrobactrum asaccharolyticum | reverse complement strand
GCCAGGAAGGATGAGACAATCAAAATCCTGCACATTTATCTCTTTTATTAAATAGTCTACGGTGATTTGGTCTCCCCAATCGCCATTATCCCAGCTTTTAATCGGATCACTCGACAATGATGCAATTTTTACGTCTGCGCCAAATTTCTTAAGCTCTTCGAAAGGAACACGCAGTTCAGAACGTTCGTACCCATGCGTGGCAACGATGAGAACCTTATAATCGTTAGGGTTTAAAGGCATTAATTTTCTCCTTTAGGTGCGTATTACAAAACCAACTTTTAAAGCATCGAAAAGCTCCCAAAAAAATAGCGCATGAAAACTATAAGGATTCATGCGCTATTATCTTAAGTGTTAAGGTCAGTCGGTGTGCTATTTACGGTAGGCTAGACCACTCCAAATGCGTCCTTCATCACGATGGCGACCGCCATGGATTGCGCCGATATAAGCTGCTGCTGCAGCCACTAACGCTGCTGCTGCGAGAAGAAAAGCGCTTAGAATAGAAGCTACGCGGGCTTTTTCGGCCACTTCAATCGCTTTTTCCTTGGCATCTGCAACGGTTTTCTCAGCACTAGCCTTCAACTCGTCAAATTGCTTTTGGGCTTCTTCGACTTTTTTCTGTGCCTCTGCGCGCAGCTCTCCCACACGTGCTATAGATTGATCTACGCGTGTTTGGGCTTCTGTCTGGGTTAAGTTCGTCTGAGCCGCAACTTCTGAAACTAACCAGGTTCGATCGGCATCAGAAATCTCACCTGTTCGCAAAAGGCTCCCCAGAATTCCAGTTACCTGTCGTGTTGCTCTATCCACATTCCCAATCTGGGAGTCTGCTGTTTCTGGGGTTGCTGCGCTTTTACGCAACAAGCTATCGGTTATATAATCAAACGGATTATTTTTAAGGCTCTGAGGAAGCATTTCATCAAAGGTAGGCGCTACTGCTTGTCCAGCTCCTTGAGCCGCGCCTGCTAGTGCATTTCCTGCCCCGGATATCAGACCTCCACCCAGTTGACCAATGCCTTGAGCTGTACCACCGATGGCCGAACCTGTGGCTTCAAGTGTTGACTGAGCGACATTGCTAACAGCTTTTACCCCACCAGTGATAGCACTTGCAGCGAAAAAACCGGAGATTAGTATGCCGATACCCCATACAGCCAAACCATTGAGTCCATCACGAATAGTCGTTTCATCACGGGTTGCATTTCCAACTGGACGTCTCATTCTACCGGTTATGTAACCACCGAGCATATAAGATGCGACCATAGAAATAACGGCGAAAAGCGCGGTTATTATCAACCACGTCGTGCTGATATCGCCACCGTCCTCTGCCGTTATTGAACCAAGACCTAATCCGGCTGCAAATGTGGTGAACACCACTACAATACCAGCCGAAATCACTGAACCAGCTAGGATTGCGGCCCAATCGACATAACTGCGATCTGATTCAACTTTAATATTATTTTGCTCTACCATTATCGTAATCCCAACATTGAAAGGATAAACAAGACAATCACAACAAGACCAACAAGATAAATAATGGAATTCATAGAGCTACCCTCCTATACGGATTTGCACCGTGGAATTAATAATAGTAATTTTTATAGAACTATTAGTACGTTCAGCTTTTATAACGTCGCTGAGTAAAATAAGTTGCACGCATATAATTGGATAAGCCTTCCCATACTAATTTTAATTCAGAGAGAGGGTTTTTCGTAAAATGCACTAATTTAAGTAAAATCTCATATTTATTGCACTGAATAATATTATTTTAAGTTTTTAAGTATTTTTTATTGTAATTATCTAATTACAAAATATAGATTCAGTATTTTAGTTAACTGCAAATTTTATGGAACCTACATTATGTTTTTGCGTTGAATATTTATCGGATTTTCGTGAATATTCTATGGGACTTAAAACATGTGTGGCATATGTGGTGAAATCAATTTCAAGGGCGAGCCTAGTATTGTAAATGTAGAAAAAATGATGCGCAATTTGCAATCGCGGGGTCCAGATGCAGCAGGCCTGCTCAAGCAAGGAAACGTCGCCTTTGGACACCGGCGTCTTAGTATCATTGACAAGTCAAACTCATCGCAGCAGCCAATGTTTGACCCGCAATTAGGGCTAGCGATTGTATTTAATGGATGTATTTACAATTACGTCGAGCTAAGAACAGAATTGAAATCAAAGGGCTATCAATTTTTTTCTACGGGCGACACGGAAGTCATTCTCAAGGCATATCATGCATGGGGTATGGACTGTTTAAACAAGCTTCTCGGAATGTTTGCTTTTGCAATTTGGGAACAAGATAGTGGGCGTACGATAGTGGTGCGCGACCGCCTTGGTATTAAACCTCTATATTATAATGAGAATACCGAGTATTTTCGCTTTGCTTCAACACTTCCCGCATTATTAGAATGTGGCGATGTCGACACGTCCATTGATAGCGTTGCTCTACATTACTATATGAGCTTTCATGCGGCGGTGCCTGCGCCTTTCACTATATTAAAAGGCATTCGCAAGTTACCTCCTGCGAC
>NZ_QNRH01000031.1 GCF_003314995.1 Pseudochrobactrum asaccharolyticum | reverse complement strand
GCCAGGAAGGATGAGACAATCAAAATCCTGCACATTTATCTCTTTTATTAAATAGTCTACGGTGATTTGGTCTCCCCAATCGCCATTATCCCAGCCTTGAATAGGTTCATTAGAAAGCGATGCAATTTTTACATCCGCACCGAGTTTTTTGAACTCTTCGTAAGGAACACGGAGTTCAGAACGTTCGTACCCATGCGTGGCAACAATGAGAATTTTATAATCGTTATGGCTTTTGGACATTGATTTTCTCCAAGGGTTGAAATGCATAAAACCAACTTTCAGATCCTCTCAAAGTTCCCAAAAAACAAAAAATAGCGCATGAATGCTATAAAGCTTCATGCGCTATTGTCTTAATTATTAAGAACAGCAGTAATCCTATTTACGGTAGGCAAGCCCACCCCAAATACGCCCTTCATCACGATGGCGACCGCCGTGGATTGCCCCAATATACGCTGCAGCTGCAGCCACTAACGCTGCAGCTGCAAGAAGGAAAGCGGTCAGAATGGAAGCCACACGGGCTTTTTCAGCAACTTCAACCGCTTTTTCTTTCGCATCTGCTACCGTTTTTTCAGCACTTGCTTTCAACTCGTCAAATTGCTTTTGTGCTTCTTCAACTTTTTTCTCAGCCTCAGCACGTAGCTTTTGTATGCGCTCGATAGACTGATATACACGTGTTTGCGCTTCTGTCTGATTTAAGTTGGTTTGTACTGAAACTTCTGAGACTATCCAGCTTCTATCTGAATCTGAGATTTCCCCTGTTCGTAAAAGGTTACCAAGAATCCCAGTGACTTGTCGTGTTACTATATCAACATTACCATTCTGGGAGCCCGCCGCCTCTTGGGTTACTGCACTTTTTCGGAACAGACTATCAGTTATATAATCAAAGGGATTATTTTTGAGGCTCTGAGGTAGCATTTCATTCAGTGAAGGGGCTAGTGCTTGTCCGGCTCCTTGAACTGCGCCTGCTATTGCATTCCCAGTACCAGATATCATGCCTCCACCAAGCTGCCCAATACCTTGAGCTGTTCCACCGACTGCAGAACCTGTTGCTTCAAGTGTTGATTGAGCGACATTGCTAACAGCTTTTACCCCACCAGTGAGTGCACTTGCAGCGAAAAAACCAGAGATTAGTATGCCGATACCCCATACAGCCAAACCATTGAGTCCATCACGAATAGTCGTTTCATCGCGTGTTGCATTTCCAACTGGACGACTCATTCTTCCGGTGATGTAACCACCTAGCATATACGATGCGACCATAGAAATGACTGCAAAAAGCGCTGTTATTATTAACCACGTAGTACTGATATCACCACCATCGTCTGCCGTTATTGAGCCAAGACCCAATCCGGCTGCAAATGTGGTAAAAACCACTACAACACCAGCAGAAATTACGGAGCCAGCAAAGATTGCAGCCCAATCTACGTAGCTCCCGTCTGATTCAACTTTAATATTATTTTGCTCTACCATTATCTTAATCCCAAAAAAGAAAGAATAAACAAAACAATAACAACAAGACCAACAAGATAAATAATGGAATTCATAGACTTATCCCTCTTATATGAATTTGCGCAGTGGTTTTATTAAAAACATAATTTCTTTTAGAACTCTTAGCACGTTCATTCATTATAACGTCACTCAGTGAGATAAGTTGCATGTCTAATAATAACAAAATAACTTTCTTTAGAATTAAAATTTTATAGTAAAAAATTATTAGTATTATTATGTAAGTATAATTATAATCACATCCTATTATTTATAATATATTTTGAATTAACATAATAGTTTTTATTAGAATTTAAATATAGTTTAAATATAATTGATGTTATATGAATTTTTAGAAATATTTTGGAACTTACATTCTATGATTGCGTTGAATGTTCAAGCGATTTTAATGAATATTCTAAGGAACTAAAAACATGTGTGGCATATGTGGTGAAATAAATTTCAGGAATGAGCCAAGCGTTGTAAATGTAGAAAAAATGATGCGTAGTTTACAATCGCGCGGACCTGATGCTTCGGGTCTATTAAAGCAAGGTAACGTAGCTTTTGGTCATCGGCGTCTTAGTATCATTGACAAGTCAAACTCATCGCAGCAGCCAATGTTTGACCCGCAATTAGGGCTAGCGATTGTATTTAATGGATGTATTTATAATTACGTCGAGCTAAGAACAGAATTGAAATCAAAGGGCTATCATTTTTTTTCTACGGGCGACACGGAAGTCATTCTCAAGGCATATCATGCATGGGGTATGGACTGTTTAAACAAGCTTCTCGGGATGTTTGCTTTTGCAATTTGGGAACAAGATAGTGGTCGTACGATAGTGGTGCGCGACCGCCTTGGCATTAAACCTCTATATTATAATGAGAATACCGAGTATTTCCGCTTTGCTTCAACGCTTCCCGCATTATTGGAATGTGGCGATGTCGACACGTCCATAGATAGCGTTGCTCTACATTACTATATGAGCTTTCATGCGGCGGTGCCTGCGCCTTTCACTATATTAAAAGGCATTCGCAAGTTACCTCCTGCGAC
>NZ_QNRH01000030.1 GCF_003314995.1 Pseudochrobactrum asaccharolyticum | reverse complement strand
AGGCCGAAGAACGATACTATGCCATGCTGGACGCGCCAGCTATGGCCGCATAACTTAAACAAAACGGTCTCCGGCAAATACGGTGCGGTTCAGACTGCGAATGTTGTAAAATCCGTCGATGTATTTGAAACGGACGCTATTCATCCCTGCCGGGTGCGGATACCAAAAGGGTTGCGGTGTCAACTGATATGCGACTGCTCTCAGGGAGGTATTATAAATTAAGTTTGCGCCGCCAAATAAATAATATCCCGTGATGACCAATGGAAGATTTAGCGGTTGACATTATAGCTCAAGAAAGATACCGACAGAAGGATATATCACGACGTTGACGCCTTTTTTAAGGGCAGAAAGGGCGATTATCTGGTGGTGGGGTACCAGTAATAATTCTGTCTTTTGCATAGTAAAAATGCTGGGATGGCGTTGTTCTATATTTCTTAATGATTTCCAAAAAATCTTCATTCGCTTTTTTCATGTCAGAGTTATGGCTGCAATTACACATGGCTTTCAATTGGCTGGTGTGATTTCGGTTACAATGGAGGCGGCTTCGTTTCCTATCTCAGTGGGGCATCCGGAACGCTTTTGGCGGGATGGAGATAGGGTTTAACGAGAGGCATATGTCATTATGATTCAGTCGCGATCGGGGCGATATTTTATCTCGCAAATGTGGTGCCAGGTTTTGGGTGGGCTGCTGGCTGCAGTAGGGCTGCCTATACTCTTTCGTGCTTTTTATGCATGGGACACGTTGGAGACGGCAAATTACCAAGTCACTATTATTGCGGCCGCGATCGCCCATCTGGGTGGTTATGCTATATATAAGCGGCTGGATGCATTTCCTGGAACGACTGGTTTTAGTACAATACTACCCGCATTCTTATTGAGTTACGGAATAGTTTTTGTTGGTATTTTATTGTTCCGATTTGAGTATAGCCGACTCCAGGCGGTAGGCTCTTTTTCAATTTCTTCTGTCTGGTATTTCGGGGTGCATATTTTTAACGGGCGGCGGAAGCGATTTCATCTGGCGATAATTCCGGGCGGACAGACTGATGAATTAACAAAGATCAAATCTGTACTTTGGATGCCGATTGAGACGCCTGACAAAAACCTCTCAAATGTTCATGGTGTCGTTGCTGACTTGCGAACAGATTTCTCTCCGAATTGGGAGCGGTTTATCACTGATGCGGTATTGGCTGGCATACCAGTATATCATGTAAAGCAGGTTGTGGAGTCGCTGACCGGGCGCGTTGCGATTGAACACTTGTCTGAAAATACATTGGGGTCTCTTACCCCTAGTCAGCTCTATCTTCCCATAAAGCGGATCATTGATCGTCTTATTGCACTATTCGTCCTGATCCTTGGCTTGCCATTACTGTTGCTTGTTGGCTTGGCAATTCGCCTTGATACACCCGGTCCGGCATTGTTTAGGCAGACCAGAATGGGGTATCGCGGCGTTGTATTCACTGTTTATAAATTCAGAACCATGCGGGTTGAGAATGATCAAACTGGTTCCGCACGTGACAAGGCAATAACTCGTGATGCAGACCCACGTATAACGCGGCTTGGACGTTTTCTTCGCAAGTCTCGTATTGATGAATTACCGCAGGTAATAAATGTGCTTCGAGGAGAAATGAGCTGGATCGGCCCTCGACCGGAGGCTGATGTCTTGTCCCGGTGGTATGAGACAGAGCTGCCTTTTTATAGTTACAGACATATCGTTCAGCCTGGTATAACGGGATGGGCTCAGGTAAAGCAAGGTCATGTTGCTTCAGTAGATGAAGTAAATGAGAAACTTTACTATGACTTCTATTATATAAAAAATTTTTCGCTGTGGCTCGATATAGTGATTGTTCTTCGAACAATACGGATTATGCTAACGGGCTTTGGAGCACGATAGGCTTCCAGTCTGTATATAGTAAGGCCTTATCGCCTGAAAAGCTTGATGTCGTTGATCTGAAATATGCCTTGAACAAAGAAATTAGTGGGTATTGCTAATGCTTCTAAAGAACAAAAAGCTGAAAGTTCTATCGATTTTTGGAACTCGGCCAGAGGCCATTAAAATGGCGCCGGTGGTTAGGGCGCTTAACGCTGCTGATGATATTGAATCGCGCGTTTGCATCACTGCGCAGCATCGTCAAATGCTGGATCAGGTTCTTAAATTGTTTGGCATCGAACCGGATTATGATCTCAATTTGATGCAGCCGGGGCAGGGGCTAACCGAGATAACCACTGGCGTGCTCAGTGGCGTGAAATCCGTCGTAAAAGACTTCGAGCCGGACTTAGTGCTTGTCCATGGCGATACAACGACAGCTTTCAGCGCTTCTCTGGCAGCATATTATCACCAAATCCCAGTTGGGCATGTGGAAGCTGGTTTGCGGACGGGCAATATTTATTCACCTTGGCCGGAAGAGGTTAATAGGGTGTTGTCACGTTAAGTTTGCGATGCCGCGAATGCGGGCGGATTTCTGAATTTTCAGACGAGGCAGGCTGCAATTTTCCATACGTCGAATGCTTCGAGGCGATGGTAACGAATTGTTTGTGCG
>NZ_QNRH01000029.1 GCF_003314995.1 Pseudochrobactrum asaccharolyticum | reverse complement strand
CAGGTTCGCTTGAGGCTGGAAAATCTTCTACTACAATTTGGCTATAAAATTGACGCCCTTATTTTTGCTGCTTCACTGAGTGAAGCGCGCGCGCATTTGTCAGACCAGCCTGTCGCACTAGCATTGATCGATATTGGCTTGCCGGATGGTAGTGGTATCGATTTGATCTCCGAGTTGAATACGAGTGATCCTGGCCTCTCCATTTTGGTTATCTCGGCATGGGCCACAGAGGACGTCATTCTAGGTGCTTTGCGCGCCGGTGCTGTCGGTTATGTGCTTAAAGAGCGGGATGATCTGGAGATTGCTATTGCATTGCGTAGTGTTTTACGCGGTGGTGCGCCGATAGATCCTTTTATTGCAAAGCGAATTATCGATGAACTGCCTTCCAAAGCCCCTGAAAAAGACGGAGACAATAAAGACTTATGTCAGCAAGTTTTGACGGCACGCGAAAATCAAATTTTATTGCTGGTTGCCGACGGACTTGGCAATAAGGATATTGCAGACCATCTTTCTTTGTCGCGCTATACAGTTGAATGCCATATTAAACATATTTACCGAAAACTCGCAGTCTCTTCACGCACACGTGCTATTCATGCGGCGAGAGAGCGTGGTTTGTTAAAGTGAAGTGGCTGCTTATTATATGTTTTGGCCTTTTTGCTATGCCAGCTTTGGCAGAGAGCACTTCAGCGCAATGTTCCGCAGAGATCATTGATATTTCTGCCGCAAAAGCTGGTCCTGGTGGACGTAAATCTGAAAATTTACGGTGGGAAGCCGTAACTTTACCAAATTATTGGAACCAACTACATTCAGAATATTCAGATGAAGTTTGGTATCGCATTCATTGGCGACAGACATGTTCTGAAGCAGGTCATAATCCTGTTGCATTGTTCATACAGACAATCAATATGGCCGGAGAGGTTTTCGTTAATGACCATTTTCTCTGGCGTGATAAGAATCTGACAGAACCATTATCGCGTAGCTGGAATATGCCGCGCTATTGGGTTCTGCATAATGCATGGCTGACTGAAGGTATCAATACACTTTGGGTTAAAACTGTTGGTGTCAAAGGACAAGCACTTGGGCTAGGCTCTGTTATCATTGGTGAGCCAACGCAGGTCCAAAATATTTATGACAACTACTGGTGGCGGCAACGTACTTTATATGTTGCAAATGTGATAGTTTCCGGCGTTATCGGTATCTTGTTTTTTTGTATCTGGATCATACGCCGTGACCAGACCTACTACGGGTGGTATGCATTTTCGTCACTGTTCTGGCTTGTCTTCATAGCTAATATTCTTGTGACCACGCCTTGGCCTTTTTCGAATTCTGTAACATTCGTAAGAGCTAACGCAATTGCTTTATTGCTGAATATTGCATGTTTCTGCATGTTTACATTGCGCTTTGGCGAGCTGGTTTTAAAGCGTTATGAACGCTTTTTATGGGGGGGGTTTAGCGTATTTATTGGCGCACTCATTCTTACACCACAAGATTATCTTGGTGCGATCCAAATATCGAGTGTACTCGTTGCATTAGGCTTTTTCTTGTTTAACTGTTTGCAGTTTCCGGTATTGACGTTTCAAAAGCGCAATAACGAATATTTTTTGTTCTCAATTTGCTTATTGGTACTTTTCGTGACGATTCAGTACGATGCGCTTCTCCTCTTTCGGCCTGATCCGGAAAAATTTCCAATATTGCCATATGCGAATATTGTCATCACATTGTGCCTGGCGGGGATACTGGGGCTGCGTCAGGCGCATAATGTCAGACGCATTGAACGGTTTAATGTTGAATTAGCCGAGAGCATTGCGAACGCACGTTCAGAACTAGCCGTTACATTAGAGCGAGAACATTTCTTAGAGCTAAAAAATGCAAAATTAAGAGAGCGTTTGGATATCGCCCATGATCTTCATGACGGTATCGGTGGAACGCTCGTTCATATGATGGCAAAAGTTGAACAAGGCAGTGAGCAGGTTCACCGTCCTCAAGTCATTTCAATGTTGAAATTGCTTCGGGATGACTTGCGTCAAACCATCGATCATAATTCCAGCCCTAGCACTAAAGTTCCAGCTACGCCGCAGGAATGGATTGCCCCGTTACGTCATCGGTTTAGCATTCTTTTTGATGAGCTTGGCATTAAGTCCGACTGGCAATTTCCATCGGCTTGGCGGAGTACACCTAGCACGTTACAATGTCTGGCACTCACACGTGTTGTTGAAGAGGCATTAACAAACCTCATAAAGCATAGTCGAGCGCAGCAGATGTGCTTTCGGTTACAGCAGCAAAGCCCAAATGAACTCGTACTTGAGGTAGAAGATGACGGTATTGGGTTTGATGTTTTAGCGGTACAAACAGCTAATATCAGTGTTGGTATGAGAAGTATGACGACAAGAATTCTCAAAGTTGGTGGCAAGTTAGAAATTTCATCAATGCCAGGAAAAACCGTCGTAAAAGTGATTATGGCACAACTTTAATTTCCGATAGTCACGGACATTAAAGTTGTGCCAGCTATTTTGTCTCTCCATAGACCAGCTAGCTGATAAGGCGGCTAGATATCTATCAACGCAACTTTTTAAGTGTGTTTAGGCGCGGTAGTGGCGTGCTGCGCGTCTCCGCTTATTACATCTAGTGAAATAGCTATATTTTCTAATGTAGCACTGAAAATTTTAGTAACGTGTATTCCACAAATGGAAAGTTATTTGTGTGACATCAATTCGGTTGCTTATTCTAATAGATAAGGCTTAAATTCCAATTGAGAATAAGTGTCGGTATCGGTAGTTGCGTGCCCCCGCAACCAAAATCACAAATAATAATTATATAAGATTTTAAAATAACCCTGCCCACAAGAGACAGGGCTATCGGCGTTTACAGTCTGTCC
>NZ_QNRH01000028.1 GCF_003314995.1 Pseudochrobactrum asaccharolyticum | reverse complement strand
GTCTGCCTTCCTTCCCATCGAGTAGATTGAACGCAACAATATTCAAACAAGAATTGTCGCTTGGGTAGTAGAGCGGCAACCACTCCATCTATTCAGTTCTCACTGCAACCTATATGACAGCCAGTCTTGCAGTTTTTGCCAAACAGTTCTCCTGCGGACGCGAATTCGTCGCCTATCTCGGACTTGTGCCCCGACAATATTCCAGTGGTGGACAGCCACGTCTGGGACGCATCTCCAAAATGGGCAATCGCTACTTGCGAAAGCTTCTGGTTGTTGGGGCAACTGCAGCGCTCTACGGTTCGCGCAACGAAATACAACGCACCGCTTGCCTTTCGAAAGGGAATGATGCAGAGCGCGAAGTCATGCAATCATAAAGCAAGACAGATGCTGAATGAAGCCCTGTAATGCTTCAAACGCATTTATTTCTTGATTTATAGAGCGGTTTTTCTACCCCGTTTTCTCAAAAAAATGATTGCAAATTTAGTATATACTATGTAGTATATATGTATATTTCAAATTGGATATGCCGGAGGCAAGTCAATGTCTGGTCTATATGTCAAAGATGATGCCGTTAATGAAATGGCGATCAAACTTATGAAAGTTACCAATGCGCCGAGCAAAACGGAAGCAGTTCGCCGCGCCATTCAAAATGAGCTAAACCGCCATGCAAATGAAAAGCCACTTGCGGAGCGCGTGGCAGAAATTCAGGCACGTGTGAAAAGCCGGTTAGGTGATAAACCTGTTGCTTTTGATGAAAAGGCATTCATGGATGAAGGTTGGGGAATGTAATGTTTATTGATGCTTCAGCCATTGTGGCAATTCTCGGTAGTGAAGAGGATGCAGGCTATTTCATTGCTAAAATCGAAGGCTGTTCCAGCACAAAAGCCTATTCTTCAATCACCTTTTTTGAAGCTGTGATAGCTTTGGCGCGAAAAGAAACTATCTCGCGTTTTGGTGAAAATACCTCAACGCCGCCTGAGATCATTGAGCAGATGCAAAATGATGTATCTGATTTTTTGCGTGTTATTAGAGCGAAAGAAGTTGCAATAGGCGGCTCAACACATAAACGTGCCCTCGAAGCAGCCAAAACCTTTGGCCGCTTTGTCGGGCATCCTGCTAAACTCAATTTTGGTGATTGCTTCTCTTTTGCAAGCGCTACAGAATTACGTTTACCGCTATTGTTCAAAGGCAATGATTTTAGCCAGACTGATATTGAAAAAGCCTAAGCGAGATAAAGAACGAGCATTATGAAAAGCAGTGCACTAATTGCATTAGTTTTTCTCTTTTCTATGCCTGCCATTTCTTCAATGAAGCCCCCAAAGAGGCTTTTTTATTCCCTGAAATTGCAGTGGGCTATTCCCATGCGCACTGGTTAGACAAGATATGCCAAGCCATCGCCGCCTTTGTGATTTAGCCGAGATCCGTTCTGCTGGCCGTTTCCAGTGCCTTATTACCTATATGACGATTAATGCCATGTTTTGGATATGCGAATTAATGGTGTTTTTATTTTGCGATTGACTAAAGCACAGACATGAGTTGCTAACACGCTGGAAGTTAAGAGTTTATACAATCGCATTGAAGTTTCTTGGTCGCTGAAAGTAAATTTATAACGGGACGAAATATACTCATTTGCTGCAAAGTCGTGTTCAAAAAATTTCCTCGTTCTGGGGACTTCCTCGCGGGGCAATTTTTTCTCTCTGGCGGCTTTCGCTTCGCTGCGGCCTCCGGTGCAGCACCGTCAACTTCATGCTTGGGACTTCTCAGCAACTTGCTAAAAAGAAACCTAAAAATGAACAACGTCACAAACTTCATCAAATTCGACAGCGACAACATGAAGCTTCAATAGGCTCAGGTCGCCTCTCCAGTCTCACCCATGTGCCATTCTAAGCCTTAAATGTTGGCAGTTTCCAGATTTACGTATTGCCATGTCGTATGTACGTTGAAGTAATACTAGGCATAGTGCCGTTAAATATTTATCATTAGTATTGATCAAAAATACTTACGCATCGTAAATATAAAGCGTAAATCTTTATCGTGCATACGATACAACAATACGAAACATACACATGATTGGTATTTCTAAATTGTAAATACGGTTTGTATTTATGACTTGTAATTACCCTGCGTATGTATGGTTGGTACATACGCAAGGCAATACGCAACGTATTTCTTTGATGGGATCGTGCAATCCCATTCAAACATCTTCTGTAACTGTCGTTAAACGGCGCTTAAAGCGCCGTCAGGCGCGTTTATGTGTTTTTTGACCCATCCTCCTCCAGTCCGCGTGTATCGCTGTCAGTGACGATCCATGAGGGAAGTGCAAGGTTGAAAAGCGTAGCGTGCCTTGCATTCGCGAATGGAGGCGCGACAAGGGCGTTTGCGGCTGCAGGTGGTGAGCCTTAGAGTGCGCAAAAAAATAATCAGCGTAGCGAAAAAAAGACGAGCGAAGCGAAGTGATATATTCTTATCTTAGGTGGCAGGATACGTAATTTTGTAGTACAAAATTATTTCAATCAGCCAAAGGTGCTGATTAGTGGATTGATTGCCTTAAATTTGAGATGTGGGAATAGGTTGAAGGATGAGGGCAAAAGAGGAGAAGGCGCACGTTGTTACATTGCGAGTTTCCGCAAATGAACACGCTGCAATTCATGAAGCGGCAGCTAAAGTCGGAATGTCGCCTTCAGCCTTTATGCGCTCAACGGTTCTTGAGGGGGCAGGGGTAAAGCCCTTTCTGACGGAGAATGACAGGTTGATTTTCGCCTTGATTTTGGAAGATTTACGCAAGGTTGGCGTGAATCTCAACCAGATATCAGTGGCAATTAATTCCAAAAAATATCCTGTTCCTGAAGAAGTTGCCCTTCATCAGATGAATGTTCTGAAGTCTCATGCAGCGATTTTTCATGAAGTGAAGCGCCTCCATGAGAAAACCGGACACAGATTGCAGCCAAAATATTAAGCCTTGGTGAACCGCACCGGGTTTGCCGGAGACCCCAACTCGTGAGAAGTAGGGTCTATGACAAGCAAAACGACGAACAAATTTTCTCCTGAAGTCCGTG
>NZ_QNRH01000027.1 GCF_003314995.1 Pseudochrobactrum asaccharolyticum | reverse complement strand
CTCCATGCCTTTAAAGGATCGCCACTAGCCATTTGCTTTCTCCTTATTACGTTTGCGTGTTGCTGCAGCTTTTTTGGCGGATTCCGAACGCTGTTCAGGAGTACGAGAAGCCGAAGAAGCTCCACCTTTTTTACCGCCCTCATGCGAGGCTGGATGTCCAGTTGCCTTGCCGCGTCCAGATCCACCCGGCTTTTTCCCTCCACCATCATCTTTATTCACGGTGGCCCAAGCACGACCTTCAGCCTCTTTCTCTGAGATCCCTTTTTTCTCGTAACCTTCCGCGATGTGCTCAGCTTTACGTTTTTGCTTATCTGTATATTTTGTCTTTTCTCCACGGGGCATAGCATCCTCCACAATAGAGCGCATTTCTCAAAGAAAAATTTTACTAACTTAGTCCTTTAACGAATAAATAGGATAAGTGGTTCCATATGAAGAGTTGAGTATAAATAGGTGTGATAGCTTAATTCTAATTGGAAGCGTCTGCGGATCTGTCATACAATTAAGTGCCCCAAAACCCATATAAAATGCGCACGCATTCCTATAATTTTTGAACAAATTTTCATTTTGAACATTGTATCAAAAATGGAGAGATGAATATGGGTGCATTTTTCACAAAATTTAGCGAAGCTGTTTCAAATGCAGCAGGTCACTATCTTGCCTTTATTGCAGCAATTTTATTTATTATTATTTGGGCGATATCGGGTCCATTATTCAATTTTTCGGACACATGGCAACTCATTGTAAATACATCTACAACTATCGTTACCTTTCTCATGGTTTTTCTTATTCAAAATGCTCAAAATCGTGACTCCTGTGCTTTGCATACAAAACTAGATGAGCTTATCTCCATTTTGGAAGATGGTCGTGACAATGCAATTGGCGTAGAGCATCTTCCTTTATCTGAGCTGAAAAAAATACGTAATAAAATTGAGCAAGAATCTGCACAACAATCAGATTAATACTATGAATATTCATTTTATTGGAACTAACTGTCATCTTATATGTTTGTATACGTAACATACGTAACAAAGGAGATAGTCATGTTTAGAACTACACTTCTGACGACGTCGTGTGCCTTATTTATTGGTAGTGCGGCATTTGCTCAGACAAGCGATACCACTACAGCTCCCAGTGCCACCACGGTGCAGCCTCCGCAAGCAGCAATTTCAACCCAAAACATGTTTGGTAACCCTCCGACCGATACCGCCACAGATGCTAACAAAATTGGTTTTATTGAACCCAAAACCGGGCAACTCTTAGTATCATCATTTATTGGTCAAACTGTTTATGAAAGTGACGCCAACGATGCAAAGTCAGTAGGTAAATTGAATGACTTAATTACAAGCTCTGAGGGAAAAATCGAAGCGGCCGTTATTGGTGTCGGCGGCTTCTTGGGTGTGGGTGAAAAGGATGTAGCGGTTAGCCCAGATCAACTTCAGTTAGCTAAGCGTAGCGATGGTAAAAAATGGTTGGTTATAAAAGCAACAAAAGAAGAGCTCACTGCAGCCCCAACATTTGATCGGGCACTCTTTTTTGATGACGGTGTAGCAGATCCTACTGCAGCAACCAAACAGGATAATCAGAACACCTCAGCGCCGAACTCCACCGCACCTGCGACACAACAAACTCAGCCGCCACCCGCTGCCACTCCAGAGACTCCAGCGCAGTCGAATTAAACGCAATCACGAACTTTTAATAGCTTGGCGTAAATTACGCCGAGCTATTTCTAACTATCATTAAGCCCCACGAGGAACCATAAAATGAAATATTTGTATTTTATTATAGCCTTAGTAGTGTTGGCGATTATAATATGGGTTTTTAATCCTATGAGCCAGAATACCCCAGGAACCCAAGAAGCGCCTCACTCATTGCAAACCGCCCCTGCTAATTAAGGAGTTTCACTCCCTTATAGAGGTGATGAAGCGTCTTTCATTAATTTTAATACCCTCCTATAACCGGTATTATCTCACCGGTTATATAACTCGAACATTGTTCGGAAGCTAAAAAAACATACACAGGTGCAAGTTCTTCGGGCTGTGCTGGTCGCTTCATAGGTGTGTCAGCTCCAAATTCAGCTACGTCTGAAGCCTCTTTATCTGCTGGATTTAATGAGGTCCAAACGGGGCCAGGGGCAACGGCATTAACACGTATACCATCAGGTAATAAATTTGCCGCCAATGCTCTTGTAAAAGCGTGTATACCTCCCTTTGTCATCGAATAATCAACTAGGTTCTTACTGCCCCGTAGACCCGTGACTGAGCCGGTATTTATAATTGCAGCACCACTTTTCAGACAAGGCAATGTAGCCGAAGTCATATGATAATACCCATAGAGGTTAGTTTTTACAGTTTCATCGAAGTTCTCTGGTGATAGTTTACGAAAATCCGAAACATGTAACTGAAAAGCTGCATTATTAATCAGTATGTCAATTTTGCCAAAAGCCTTAATTGTCTTGGAAACTGCATTATTACAAAATTTTAGATTTCGGACGTCTCCTTTAATTAACAAACACTTACGGCCCTCTTTTTCAATGAGCCTTTTTGTTAATTTAGCATCGGAGGTCTCTTCCAAATAAATAATAGCAATGTCAGCACCTTCTCGTGCAAACAAAACTGCCACAGAACGACCTATGCCAGAATCTCCACCCGTAATAATGGCGACTTTCTCTTCTAGTTTTTGGGAGCCTTTATAATATGGAGCGTCATACATAGGTTCCGGAGTGAGGAGAGCCTCTTTGCCGGGTTTAGAAATATGCTGTTTTGGAAATGGGGGAACTGGATATTTGCGAGCGCCCGTTTGTGCAGAATGAGAAATTTTAGTTTCGTCAGAAGCATAATCCACCTGCAGCTTGCGTTGTCTTTTTGCTGTCTCTTTCGCTTTCGATTTTATTTTCTGTGGCACTGCGCTATCCTTTTCAAAAGATTAAGTGAGGAATAGCCGGATGGGGTAGAAACTCGTCTGCCATTTCGTTGGCCACTTAGAGAAACCGAAAAAATCCAAGTGTTTTCCATTACCATCATGTTCGGTTGGCACAGCTATCACTCATAAAAGGAATGTTTGAAGGATTAATTTGTTCCAAAGTTGACAATAA
>NZ_QNRH01000026.1 GCF_003314995.1 Pseudochrobactrum asaccharolyticum | reverse complement strand
GTCTGCCTTCCTTCCCATCGAGTAGATTGAACGCAACAATATTCAAACAAGAATTGTCGCTTGGGTAGTAGAGCGGCAACCACTCCATCTATTCAATATTATCTCAAAACCAATAGCTTTGATATTGAAAACTCTCCTCTCCTCGCCTTCTGGATTAGGGAATTCAGATATGCACCAGGAGATTTGATTTCAGTGCCTTTTTGCAGGATCCAAGCGACAACGGAGCCTGCGCTTTCGAAACCTAGCGAATTTATGGCCGTTAGCCATAGATGCTGGCTGATGCCGATAAATTTTGAGACCATTTGACTGGTGTCGAGGAGATCCTTCCAACATCTGATGCCAGATGGTGCGTAGGCTAGGATGTCAGGGCATATGTGCAAAACTGTTTGCAAAGACACTAAAGGTCCAGAGGAACGATTTTCTGGAGGTCTCTGCTTTATAGGTTCTGAAATCAAAAAATCATCTTTTTGAATCTTATTATTTATATAAAGGGATTCTGCAAGAGATTCATAATGGTGCCGCTCAATATGAGCATCGGTGCCGCTCGTTTTTTCGGCATTCTCATTGGAAATCAGTGTTTTATCCAATTCCTGACGAATGATACCAAATTGGGACAAAATCGCCACCAGCTCGGCCTTTTCAGCGCGGCGTGGGATATTATCGACGATATCGCGGAAACGAACGTACAGTTCTTCCTGAGCATCGGTCTGGGCATCTGCGTCCAATGTGGCATATGTGGCCGAAATCTCTCGCCTAGCGACGGAGACCTCATCTCGAAGCCTTTTGATGGCTTGGATGTCTGATGTGATCTGAGCCGCCGCCTGAGCGATCTCTGAGGCCTTCTGGAGCAACGGTTCGATTGAGAAACCGAATGCAAGTTCAATTTCACCTTCATTACCCTTATGTGCGTAGCGCTTCCGTGTTGGACTATCTTTACGAGAGATAATGCCAGCAGCCACTAGTGAAGCCAGATGGCGACGCAACGTCGATTCAGGCATCCCGTGGGCGCGCAAAGACAGCTGTCTGTTCGATGGAAAGACTACTAAGCCCTTCGCTGCTGAGATCTCATCTTCAGGATAGAACGACAGCAGTGAGCTGAGGACAGCGAGGCAACGGTCATTGAGACTGAATTTAGCCTTTGCGATGCAGAGCTGCTTGTAGATAACCCAGCGATTTATCCCCCTGCCCTCCTCAGAATTTTGAGCATTCAAATCCATTCGACTGCGGATAGCAGTCGTTGCAGACCTTAGAAATTGCATTTCCTACTACCTTTTATAAGGCAAAAGAAGTCCGTTCGCCGCAAACGACGTTAAAACGCTTGACAGTGATTCGTGAAAATGCGATTCAGAAGGTGTTCAAGACTTTTGAAAGGCTCTCACGATGGAAACGTCGCGGGGGCTTTTTTCTTTTGCGGTTTAGTCTCCGTTCGATTTCCTGAAGTCCTCGTATAGGCCTCCAAGGCGTTCAGAAAGCCAATCACCAAAGGCTCCTGCATCGTCACTCTTAAACGACACATCCACCTTCTTCGGCTTCCGATTCATAGTAAAGTTGACTGATTTGTCTTGAGACGTCCAGGACTTAACCGGTGAAGCCAATTTGACCTTCTGCGGCTTCGTCTTGGCTGCGGTCTTCAGGTGATCAAATGCTTTAGCAAATCGGTCGTCTGATGCCTCGATTTCTGTGAACTCAGGAGACTGAAAATAGGTCATCAGCTCCCCTCCCCCAGTCTTCTCGTACTGAGTTGCGAGTTCGATCCAACGATCACGGCCGACGGCTTTCGCAGATCCGATAACATCGATTACATTCAGAGGAACGCGCTTCGTAATCGACAGCATGCGTGTGAGCATCGGGTTGTCGGTAGATAGAGCCGTCTGAACCGTTTCACGATCATATTCGAGGTCGATAAGTTTCTGAGCGAAGACAGCGCGTTCGATGAACGACAGGTTGTCGCGAGCGCTATTTTCTTGCCCTTGGGCAATGACGTGGACGGCATCGTCGAGTTTCTTGATAATCGCTTTAACAGGCCGTCCGAGTTCTTTCGCGACACGAAGACGACGATGCCCGAACACCACCATGTATCTGTTCTCATCCGCCGGATGAGGACGAACCAGTATTGGGGTGTCCTGTCCTTGCTCACGGATCGCTTCCAGCAACTCAGTGTAAGCTTCGTCGCTACCAGACATGCGATCTGACACGAAAGATGCGTCGACAAGGCTGGTATCGAGTTCGACTATCGAGCCGCCTTCCAGGAGCTTTTCTGCCCTCGCTGCTTGTGCGGACAGCTCACCGATAGATGACAGCATAGACTTGCTCGCGCCACGCATTGCATAGTTGGACGATCCCATATCTTTCGGTCGATCCGAAACTGGGGCAGTAAGATTCATGAGAACGTCTTTGCGGGCCATCATTTTTTCCAATTCTAGCTAGTAATCTGATTTCATTGCCGTTTTCACATCGTGTACGGCTGACAATCAGTTTCTCCCCCATGATTTATGGATAAGGCTGGTGATTTCTGAATTTACTGTTTCAG
The DNA here is from genome assembly GCF_003314995.1 of Pseudochrobactrum asaccharolyticum. Taxonomy (GTDB): domain Bacteria; phylum Pseudomonadota; class Alphaproteobacteria; order Rhizobiales; family Rhizobiaceae; genus Pseudochrobactrum; species Pseudochrobactrum asaccharolyticum. Next base: position 1,752 of record NZ_QNRH01000026.1, on the reverse strand, counting down.
CGGATTCCCACGCTCGATCATAAGTCGAACGGGTCATTGAGCTTCTCTCGACTTCGTAAAGTGTCTGTTTCGTTAAACCAGCATCTGAAATTGCAGTTGTCTTGAGCATTTGATTTTTAAGCATTTGTTCGGCCAGCATCGATTGCATGAAGCCAACCATTTGAGCTTGAGGAATATCAGCTGGTTCAAAGCGAGTTACGAGGTATGAGAACCAGTCGAGTTCAACTTTAACCCCAGCCCCCTCAATCGTTGTCAGGATGCCGCCAAGCATCAACAAGAACTGCGACATGGACATCAGGTCTAGCATCTGTGGATGCACAGTGATCAAAACCGATGTCGATGCCGTTAGAGCCGTCAGAGTCAGATAACCAAGCTGTGGCGGGCAATCGATGACCACAACGTCATACTGATCATCGACTTGTGCGAGTGTTTCACCGATCCTCGTGTAGAAGGTTCTCCCTGCTGCTGGGTTCTGTTGAATGGCCAGTGGGGTGTCGTATTCGTATTCTTGCAGTTCCAAATTGGCTGGCACGATGTCGAGCAATGGGAAATTGGTTTTACGGATCACATCGGCAAGGGGCTTACGCTCATCGTCATATCGAAGGCTGTCGTAGTATGACAAATTGCGATCAAGCTCAGGTTGGATGCCATGGAGCGCCGTCAATGAAGCCTGAGGATCGAGATCGATGGCAAGCGTGCGATGACCGGTCAGAGCCAGGTGCTGAGCTAGATGCGCTGCTGTGGTTGTTTTACCCGAGCCACCTTTGAAGTTGACGACCGAAATTACCTTCAGTTGGTCACCTGGTTTGCGACGGGGAGAGCGTTCAAGATAATTCTGGAGATCGTGCATCTGTTGGGCTGTGTATGACCGACGACCTGTTGAGGAGGTTTCCGGTTCAACGCCCCCCTTCCCTTCTAGATGCAATTTTTTGATGTAACTTTGCGAAACACCGATAAAATGAGAGACTTCGGCAATGGTAAATTGACGTAAAGTTTTCTGAGCATTCGGCGGGAATTTCTGGACACGCAGATTATCAAGGCGACTTGAAATCTCTTCCCCCTGCGCTAGAATAGTCCGCGCAAAATGTTTTTTCTCCTGAGGAGCGATATCCATACCCGAATCCCTTGAGTAGCGATTTTTTTGACGAAGTGTCGAAATTATCGATACTATGCTCCGATTCCGGATTGACTTCAAGGAATTTAAAGTTAACAAATGGTTAACGCTAGTTCAGGTCGTAATTCAAGCTAACTTGTATAGCCTTGGAAACTGAGTGATCATCATACAACGCATTGATTTCGTTATGTGATTTAATTTTTGTACGGCTGACAATCCTCTTTTGGGATATTGAGAACCTAAATTATATGCGATGCAGGTGGTGCATATTCATCAACGACCTCCATTGCAGTCTTGAATACACCACTTAAATTTGATGCCTCTCCCTGCTTCATATAGTGATCGAAACGATCTCTTACGCCATCATAATCATCCCCTTGCTGGAACAACCAGCCAGCTGAAGTCTCTCCAAGCTGGCGGATTTCGAGGATGTAATCACGGTCGCCCAGTTCGACTATTTTCCCGTATGCCTCGATTGTCTGATCCTGGCCTAAGTTCCATTCACTGAGATCAACACTGTGTAGCTCAGATGCATAAGAAAGCGGTGAACCGCACCGGGTTTGCCGGAGACCCCAACTCGTGAGAAGTAGGGTCTATGACAAGCAAAACGACGAACAAATTTTCTCCTGAAGTCCGTG
>NZ_QNRH01000025.1:2500-5929 GCF_003314995.1 Pseudochrobactrum asaccharolyticum | reverse complement strand
TGTCGAGCCTTGCTGCCCGGGAGCGAAGTCAGGCGTAGCCTGATGAGGTGAGGCCGTATAGAAATCGATTGATTATCGATTTCAGGCCGAACGGGCGCTCCACCCTAAATATACGATCGCTTATATTTTTGAAGATTGTTTTTGCTAAGCGATTGATTTGCGTTTTTAGCGCATTGTTGTGATTTGAGAAGATGTTTTGTTTGTTTATGTGCCCTTTGCAGACCTGGCAGCGACCTACTCTCCCGTGTCTTAAGACAAAGTACCATCGGCGCTGGAGCGTTTCACGGCCGAGTTCGGAATGGGATCGGGTGCAGCCGCTCCGCCATAACCACCAGGTCAGCAAAGGGCACAGAAACAAATAAGAAGCTGGTTTTTCGTGCTAGCGCCTTAGCGCAGTTCCGTCTCTAAGCACGCGACTGCGTGCCGGCCGTTAGGCCGCCCTCTCGGAGCCATTCACGAAGTGAATAGGGCGTGAGAGAGAAGAAACTATCAAACTCATCCATTGGATGAGCTTGATGGATATTGATAATGAGAACAATCAAGTCGATCGAGCTATTAGTACCGGTCAGCTGCATGCGTTACCGCACTTCCACATCCGGCCTATCAACGTGGTGGTCTTCCACGGCTCTGATAGGGAATACTCGTTTTAAGGTTAGTTTCCCGCTTAGATGCCTTCAGCGGTTATCTAGTCCGTATATAGCTACTCTGCTATGCCGTTGGCACGACAACAGATCCACCAGAGATACGTCCATCCCGGTCCTCTCGTACTAGGGACAGATCCTTTCAATATTCCTACACCCACGGCAGATAGGGACCGAACTGTCTCACGACGTTCTGAACCCAACTCACGTACCGCTTTAAATGGCGAACAGCCATACCCTTGGGACCTGCTCCAGCCCCAGGATGCGATGAGTCGACATCGAGGTGCCAAACAACCCCGTCGATATGGACTCTTGGGGGTCATCAGCCTGTTATCCCCGGCGTACCTTTTATCCGTTGAGCGATGGCCCTTCCACACGGGACCACCGGATCACTATGACCGACTTTCGTCTCTGCTCGACTTGTCTGTCTTGCAGTCAGGCGGGCTTATGCCATTGCACTCGACGAACGATTTCCGACCGTTCTGAGCCCACCATCGCGCGCCTCCGTTACTCTTTAGGAGGCGACCGCCCCAGTCAAACTACCCACCATACACGGTCCTGGACCCGGATATACGGGTCGCAGTTAGACATCTATGACGATAAGGGTGGTATTTCAAGGATGACTCCACGAAGGCTGGCGCCTCCGCTTCAAAGTCTACCACCTATCCTACACATGTCGCCACAAATGCCAGTGTAAAGCTATAGTAAAGGTGCACGGGGTCTTTCCGTCTAACCGCAGGAACCCCGCATCTTCACGGGGAATTCAATTTCACTGAGTCTGCGTTGGAGACAGCGGGGAAGTCGTTACGCCATTCGTGCAGGTCGGAACTTACCCGACAAGGAATTTCGCTACCTTAGGACCGTTATAGTTACGGCCGCCGTTTACTGGGGCTTCAATTCAAGGCTTGCACCTCTCCTCTTAACCTTCCAGCACCGGGCAGGCGTCAGACCCTATACGTCGTCTTGCGACTTCGCAGAGCCCTGTGTTTTTGGTAAACAGTCGCTACCCCCTGGTCTGTGCCACCCTCATCTGCTTGCGCAAACAAGGGTCACGCTTCTTCCGAAGTTACGCGTGCAATTTGCCGAGTTCCTTCAACGCAGTTCTCTCAAGCGCCTTGGTATACTCTACCAGTCCACCAGTGTCGGTTTAGGGTACGGTCTATATGTGGGAGCTATTTCCTGGAACCGCTTCGCTGCAAGATCAATCCAATAAGACCTTACAACACACGCGATCCGTCACTACCCACAGGCCCACGAATATTAACGTGGTTCCCATCGACTACGCCTTTCGGCCTCGCCTTAGGGGCCGGCTAACCCTGCTCAGATTAACTTTAAGCAGGAACCCTTGGACTTTCGGCGAGAGTGTCTCTCACACTCTTTATCGTTACTCATGTCAGCATTCTCACTTCTGATACCTCCAGGATCTCTCACGAGTATCCCTTCACAGGCTTACAGAACGCTCCGCTACCACGCACATACGTGCATCCACAGCTTCGGTGTATGGCTTTAGCCCCGGTACATTTTCGGCGCAAAGACCCTTATCTAGACCAGTGAGCTGTTACGCTTTCTTTAAATGATGGCTGCTTCTAAGCCAACATCCTGGTTGTTTTGGGATCCTCACATCCTTTCCCACTTAGCCATAACTTAGGGACCTTAGATGGTGGTCAGGGTTGTTGCCCTCTTCACGACGGACGTTAGCACCCGCCGTGTGTCTGCCGAGTAGTACTCTCAGGTATTCGGAGTTTGATTGAGATCAGTAAGACGGTGAGTCCCCATTACCCATTCAGTGCTCTACCCCCTGAGGTATTCGCTCGACGCTCTACCTAAATAGATTTCGCGGAGAACCAGCTATCTCCGAGTTTGATTGGCCTTTCACCCCTAGCCACAAGTCATCCCAATCTATTGCAACAGATATGGGTTCGGTCCTCCAGTTGGTGTTACCCAACCTTCAACCTGCTCATGGCTAGATCACTCGGTTTCGGGTCTAATCCGACGAACTGAACGCCCTGTTCAGACTCGCTTTCGCTACGCCTACACCTACCGGCTTAAGCTTGCTCGTCAGACTAAGTCGCTGACCCATTATACAAAAGGTACGCTGTCACCCAGAACAAATCTTGGGCTCCAACTGTTTGTAGGCAACCGGTTTCAGGTTCTCTTTCACTCCCCTTGTCGGGGTGCTTTTCACCTTTCCCTCACGGTACTTGTTCGCTATCGGTCATGCACGAGTACTTAGGCTTGGAGAGTGGTCTCCCCATGTTCAGACAGGATTTCACGTGTCCCGCCCTACTCAAGGACTACATCGAGCATTACGCATACGGGGCTATCACCCACTATGGCAAACCTTTCCAGGTTCTTCTGCTTGTCTCAATATAGCCACTGGCCTGGTCCGCGTTCGCTCGCCACTACTTGCGGAGTCTCGGTTGATGTCCTTTCCTGCAGGTACTTAGATGTTTCAGTTCCCTGCGTTCGCCTCTTACACCCTATTTTATTCAGATGAAGATACCTTATTAACAATACCTAGAAATCTAAACAGATCCGAAGATCTGCTTAAACTTTCTAGGTATTTAAGGTGGGTTGCCCCATTCGGAAATCGTCGGATCAAAGGGTATTCGCACCTCCCCGACGCTTATCGCAGCGTATCACGTCCTTCATCGCCTGTGCATGCCAAGGCATCCACCAATTGCCCTTAATTCACTTGATTATTCTCATTGCCAATATCCATCAAGATTTTATGCTCACATCAGTGTCTAACGATAAACACCGGCAAGCGTGGCACACCGAAGATAGT
>NZ_QNRH01000024.1 GCF_003314995.1 Pseudochrobactrum asaccharolyticum | reverse complement strand
TGGCGTTTGAAGTTGATATCTGGTGTTTGCATAACAGAAATTTACGCCCAATCCGACACGCAGGCAACCGCGAACCACTTAACGTGACAACACCGCAGAGGGCGATATCGCGGATAGGGTGTGATATGAAAATTACTTATAGTTGGTATGAATGAATTTGACAAACTTTGCCATACAGAGTTAAATGAAAAGTAATATGGAGGCTCGAATGGCTACGATGAACATATCTTTGCCAGATCCAATGAAAGATTGGGTTGAGACGCAGGCAAAGACCGGGCGTTATTCTAACAGCAGCGATTATGTCCGTGACCTTATCCGCAAAGACCAAAGGCGTAATGACAAAATTGCGGCTATGCAACGCTTTGTTTATGATGGTCTCAAAAGTGGCCATGGCAACCGGTCTAAAGATCAACTTTTTGCAGCGGCCGTTGCACGTGTGGCAACAACACCTGACAGCGAATAATGCGTATTATTCTGTCCCGCGCTGCTGAAGAAGATATCATTACGATTGCTAAGCAAGGTGCAAGCATATTCGGAATTGCGCAGGCTGAGCAGTATCATAATGAGTTGTTCATAATGTTTGATCTGCTTGCTGATAATCCCCGAATGGCACGTGAGAGAACCGACATTTCTCCATCAGTTCGAATTCACCCGTTTAAAGCTCATCTTATCGTATATCGCATTGAAGATAGTGGATTGATTTTCGTGATACGAGTTCGTCATGGACATGAAGACTGGTCTGACGATCCTACTTAGGCATCCTTATGTATTCTCACGACCAGTTTGTGCCCATTATCCATAAGAATAGAGAAAGGGTTGCCGCGCCACTCAATTATCTGGTTCAGGCTTCGGATGACACGCTCCGCTGGAAAAGAAAAATCCACCTCTAGCCTAATCCCTCACGGTTGAAGTAATCCAGCACAGTTAACAGTCGAAATTGCCTGCCATCATCCAACCGATCTGCCATTAAATCCATAGACCAGACCATATTGGGCGCTTCTGGCACAGTCAGGGTATTGGGTTTATCTCGCTTCAACCGTTTACTTGGTTTGATACGCAGGTTGGGTTCTAACTCCCAGTAAATCCGGTAGATCCGTTTGTGTTTCCTTTATCTACGCAACACGCAAAGATATCGCTGGAACCACAAGAGGAGAAAGAAAATTTGGAACTGCGCCAATGGCACAAGATTGGATTATAATTTTTTCTGTTGACAAAATGTGATAACGTTCCCACAATCACTTAAAATAAATATGGGATGACTTTCTTTTTCTGCAAAACCTAGGGGAGTGGGTTGATGCAAGCGGTCATACAAAACAGTGGTTCTGGCGCAAGGAGCACGGCACAAGCCGGGGCTGCAACTACCGTAGTTTCATCCAAGCCGAGGTTATAGCCGCTTAAAAGAGAGCCTAAGCATAAAAGAATAAGTCATGTGGGAGGGAGAGACCATGTTCGACGATGTTGAAATCTGTGCGATGAATTTTCATTATTCACGCTATCCAATTGAGGTTTTTTTAGATGATGTTGTCAGGCTTGATATCAAAACAATAGAATTATGGGGCGCTGCGCCGCATTTTTATATTGGTGATAACGGTTTTTCTGAAATTAAAGCCCTGAAAACAGCGATCGATAAGCGCGGATTACAGCTGGCCTGTTTTACCCCTGAACAATGTGTTTATCCGATTGATATTGCCGCCCGCGATCTGCGCTTAAGAGACCGGAGCATTCAATATTTTATGGATTGTATTAATGTCAGTGCGCAGCTTGACAGCCCTGCCGTGCTGATAACACCGGGCTTCGGTTTTATGAATGAAGATCTGCAAGAGGTCCGCGCACGCTCTCTTGATGCTTTGGATAAAATTGCCCGCTATGCGCAAGGGATAGGTATCAAGCTGTACTTAGAGCCATTACCGGCGGCCTACTCTAAAATTATTCAGACATCTCAAGAGCTTCGCATTATTTTAGACGAGATTGACTCGCCAGCGCTCTATGGAATGATCGATACCGCCTGTGCCCATGTGACCGGTGAGACAATTGCTGACTACGGAAATAATCTTGGCGACAGGCTCGGCCATATTCACATGATTGATACCGATAATAGCGGCGCGCATCTGGCATGGGGCGATGGAAAATTGCCGCTGGCCGATTATCTTAATCAGATCAAACAGGCCAGTTATCACGGGGCAATCTCGCTCGAGATTATCGGGCCGCGTTATCATCAAGACCCATTCATACCGCTGCGCCAGAGTGTCGAGATGCTGCGCAGCCATAGTAAGGCTTAGCAAGATTTAAACCTCAATCAATAACGAAGTTGGGCCAACCAACTCTATCAGAAAGAGAGTGGAACATGAGTTTTAAAAAATATACAACAGTCTTACTCACACCATTGCTGGCAGGGGCACTGTTTTGCGGCAGCGCCTTTGCAGATCCCAAACAGGATCTGCTGGATAAAGTGCCGGCAGCGTATAAAGAAAAAGGCATTAATATTGCCGTTTTCAATGATTGGCCGCCGGATGAATTTGTTGAAAATGGCGAGCTGAAAGGCTGGAGCGTAGATCTAGCAAAAGAAATCGAACAGCGGCTGGGTGTAAAATTCACCTATACTCCGACCAGTTTTGACGCCATTATTCCGGGCTTGATCAGCAAGCGTTTTGATGCCGGTTTCTCGTCTTTCGGCAGCACGCCAGAGCGGGTGAAAGTACTGGATTTGGTTGTGTCGCAAATTTTTCAGTAAATTAAAAGTGTGCTTATCCTTGGCCGTAGTTATGCTGCGAACTCTGCAAAGACCTTGAATGGTGATTGGTTGTCGTTTGCGAATTGGTTCTTGCGGATCATGTGGGCCACTTCGATGCCTGCGATGGTGGCTGAAGCGGAATGGAATGCTTTAAAGCCCATCATTGGCTTGGTGATCCGTTTGATAAAGCGGTGGTCTTGCTCAAGGATATTGTTCAAGTATTTGATCTGCCGGATTTCAATCATGTCGCCTGCGCCTGTGAATTTCAGGATGGTGTTGACGGCGTGCAGTCCGGCCAGATTGGCGCCACTTTTGTCAATGACAACCTTCTCAGGAGTACCGTTGGTTGTGACCGCCTTCTTAAAGAAACGCCGCGCTGCAGCCAGATCCCGACGTTCAGACAACAGGAAATCAAGGGTTTGGCCATCACGGTCAACGGCCCGATACAAATAGGTCCATTTACCCCGAACCTTGATATAGGTCTCGTCAACACGCCAGGAATTGGCCGTTGGGCCCTTCCGCATCTGAGCCTGAGTGGCGATTTGAGGCGAGTACCGAACAACCCATCGGTTCAATGTTGCATGATCGACGCATACGCCACGTTCGGCCAGAATTTCCTGAAGGTCACGATAGGAGACGGGGTAGCGCACGTAAAAGAAGACCGCGTGCAGAATGACACTTTTAGGGAAATGAGTTCCCTTGAAATCGACTGTCATTCGCAGCCACCTCGCTCAATTATTCACAATGACTGGCTTATAGCTCAGTAAACATGAAAAATTTGCGACACAACCACCATCATTGGTGTCAGCGCGTTGAAGTAGACCTGATCCGGCGTCTGCCGGTCAAGGGATGAATGTGGGCGTCGGCTATTGTAAAAGGTCAGATATCGACCGATGCCGACGCGGGGCTCAGACACGGTCTTGTAGGCGTGGAGATAAACCTCCTCATATTTGATCGACCGCCAGAGCCGCTCGACGAAGACATTGTCCCGCCACGCGCCCTTGCCATCCATCGAGATGGCGACTTCCGCCTTCTTCAGCACGGTGGTGAAGTCAATGGACGTGAACTGCGATCCCTGATCTGTGTTGAAGATATCCGGCTTGCCATAGCGGGCCAGCGCTTCCTCAACCGCTTCGATGCAGAAGGCCGCTTCCATCGTGATCGACAGTCGCCACGATAAAACCTTGCGGCTGAACCAGTCCACGACGGCGCAGAGATAGACAAAACCACGCGCCATGGGGATATAGGTCAGATCCATTGCCCACACCTGGTTGGGCCGGGTGACCGCCAGCTTGCGCAGGAGATAGGGATAGATTTTGTGCCCTGGCGCTGGCTTCGAGGTGTTCGGGCGGCGATAGATTGCCGCAATGCCCATCTTTTTCATCAGCGTTGCGATATGAAGCCGCCCAGTTTCCAGCCCTTCTCCTCTCAAAAGCCCTTGCAACATCCGACTTCCGGCAAAAGGGTAGTCGAGATGCAGTTCGTCGATCCGCCGCATCAAAGCCAGATCGCTGTCCGACACTGATCGTGGAGAATAGTAGACGCTGCTACGGCTGAAGCCGAGAAGCCGGGCCTGCCTTGCAACCGACAGCTTGTGCGCGCGGTCAATCATTTTTTTCCGCCCAGCAATCCCGCCTTGCCGAGCGCACCGGACAAAAAATCGTTCTCCAGCGTCAGTTCGCCGATTTTGGCATGAAGCGTTTTGACATCAACGGTTGGCCCTGTCGGTTCCGCCTTGTTCTCATCACCGAAAACGCCGGTCGCCCCCTGAAGGAGCTGGTCTTTCCACTGCTTAATCTGGTTGGCATGCACGTCGAACTGCTGGGACAATTCCACCAGTGTCTGCTCGCCTCGAATGGCGGCAAGCGCCACCTTTGCCTTGAAAGCCGGGCTGTGGTTCCGGCGTGGTCGTCTCGTCATGGTATCTCCTGTTCTCGGCATCTAAGCCGAAGTCAGGCAGAAATTCCATTTATCTCCGCTGTCCAGATTTCCCGAACCACCTCTGTTTGAATAGCCCCGAGTTTATTAGATACTCTTCGTCTTCAGTTTGTGGTTCTGTTCAAAGTGTGCTGGTGACAGCATACCATTTCTAACGTGTTTGCGCTGCGGGTTATAAAACATCTCAATGTATTCAAATACGTCTTGCCTTGGGTTTGGGGATGGAATGGTGCTCCGCGGACATGCAGCATTTTTTGGCTCTTCAGCCATTCAGCTAAATCACCAGAGATGTAACAAAAGCCATTATCACTGAGCAGGCGCGGCTTGTGACGAACAACGGCCTGGTCACAGCCTGATGCTGTCAAAGCGAGCTTTATCGTGTCTGTGACGTCATTGGCACGCATGTTTGTGTAGAGCTTCCACGCGATGATGCAGCGGCTATAATCATCCAGGACTGTGCTGAGATAATACCAACCCCAACCGATGATCTTGAAGTAGGTAAAATCTGTTTGCCACATCTGATTGATAGCCGTAGTTTTATCGTGGAACTCCTCGGCTGCCTTTATCACCACGTAATCTGGTGCCGTTATCAAATCTGCAGCCTTTAGTATGTGGTAAGCTAATGATTCAGATATAAAATACCGTTTCTGATCGGTATATTTAACTTCCAGTTCTCGCGCTGACAAAGCTTCATGTTCTAGCGCAAACTCGATCAGATCATCGCGCTTATGTTCTGGGATCCGGTTCCAGATCAATCTTGGTCGAGGAGAATGATCAGTCAACGCATCTAGTCCGCCTTCAAGATAGCGGTCATACCACCTATAAAAAGTAGTGCGTGGGATACATAGCATATCAAGGGTTTGTTTGGTGGGCAGGTGTGATCCCTCAACAGTGCGGATGATCCCCAGATTCTCAGATGCGCTATATCTCATTCCCCGAACTCCCCAGTCCCGGTCATGCTTTTTTTAAGCAGACGGTTTTCGAGTGTCAGGTCAGCAACGCATTCCTTCAAAGCCAAAGCTTCAGAACGCAGATCCTTTACCTCCGGCGATGTTGCTTGACGGGCTGTGTCTCCAGACAGTCGCCGTTTCCCAGCCTCGAGGAACTCCTTCGACCAACTGTAATAAAGGCTTTCTGCTATACCTTCGCGACGGCACAGCACCGAAATGCTTTCTTCTCCGCGTAGTCCGGTCAAAACAATGCGGATCTTCTCCTTGGCAGAATAGTGCTGCCGGGTCATACGTCGAATGTTTTTGACCAACTTATCAGTAGCAGCTTTCGATGCTCCGGGCTTCTGTGTCTGAACCGCACCGTATTTGCCGGAGACCGTTTTGTTTAAGTTATGCGGCCATAGCTGGCGCGTCCAGCATGGCATAGTATCGTTCTTCGGCCT
>NZ_QNRH01000023.1 GCF_003314995.1 Pseudochrobactrum asaccharolyticum | reverse complement strand
TTATCTTGACAGTCTGCACCGACTCTCAGTCTCCTGCTGACGTCGATGCAACAGGACTGACGGAGGCGCTATCCAGGCCGGCCGCAGCGCTCCCACATAGCTGGCGGAGGCCGGCCTGGATAGCGCCGGGCAAGTTGAACTCCTTCGTTGAAGCTGGCTCCCCGGATGGGGGTCCGGGGGAAGGTTGAACAACTTGTGGACAATGTAATCGCAGCTTCAAGCATTACCATTCAGGAGCGCAGATCAGCGGAGGGCCTTGGCGCCCATGTCCCAATGATCCTGCGGGACGGGGCGCTATACGATCCTGATCTGGATCGCTTTTTCCGTGACCTTCCTCTCAACGGCATTCGCTCCCGCCATTCCCTTCGTGCCTATGGCTACGACGTTCTTGTCTGGGTTCGTTTTCTTTCGGAAGCCTGCGCGAAGACGGTATGGCAAGCTGACCGGCATGATGTCCTTGTCTATCACCGCATTCGCCGCCGCGCCGACGCCGGACAGCGCATCTCCGCAGCTTCCTGGAATCGCGCCGTCGCCTGCCTCGATCGGCTGTATCGCTGGGGTGTGCAGGAAGGACTGATTGCGGAGGCACCCTTCACGCATCGCTCGGTCTGGAGGCAGGGCTACGCTGGACGGCGGGCGCGGATTGCGGCAAGGAACGATGCTTATGAACCCGCAGCGCGTCGAGCGGACGTCAGTTTCGTCACGCTCGACGACTATCGGCGGTTTCGGGATGTCGGCCTGAGAGGGCTGCTCCCTGACGGCCGCACACGCCCCGGTGCCCGAGATCGCAACGGCATTCGCAATGCGCTTTTCTCAGATCTCCTGGTGACCACAGGCCTTCGGCTGGAAGAAGCGTCATCTCTCTTCACCTACGATCTCGTTTTCGCCGATCAGCGTCCGGGCCGTCAGATCTGGCTGGATCTGCCGGATGCCCAGACCAAAGGCGACCGTGGCCGCCAGATTCTCGTTCCCGCTCGACTGCTCGAACAGGTGCGCGCCTATGTCGATGTCGAACGTGCTCTTGCTGTCGCGAAGTTTCAGCAGCGCTCGGGATGGCAATCGATCGACCGACCGATCTTCGTTCACCGGGAGCGGCACGCTGCCCGGGTGCGATTGTTTGACGGCAGCGATATCGCGCTCGACCTGCTCGGCCCCGAGGAGCGCTGCCGGATCATTATCTGCGACAGCGACGGCACACCGAGCGAACCGGCGGTATTGTGGCTTTCAGAGATCGGCATGCCGGTGCAGCCGAACTCCTGGGAAGTCATTTTCGCCCGCGCCTCCAGCCGGTGCAGATCCTTCGGCTTCGACATCAGCATCAGTCCGCACCAGCTCCGCCACACCTTTGCTGTTCACATGCTGGCGATGCTCATTCAGCACCGCCTCCGCGATGCTACGCTGCCTGCCGGACCGATGGAGGGATACCGGCAGGTGCTCGGCGACCCTCTCCAGCAGGTGCAACGGCTTCTCGGTCATGCCAGCCTGACGACGACCTACATCTACCTCGACCACATCGCGACGCGCGCCGATACCGTCGATGCGGCCGTCGAGGAGCTCTTGGGATTGATCCCCTCGGAGACCACGCTGTGACGGGGCGCCCACGCAAGGGAACCGCGGTGCGTTTTGCGCCGGCCGATGGCGTTGTTCCCCCGCACGTCAGGGATCGGGTACTCGGTCTGCGCTTCAACATCGAGGCGCGCTATGGCGGGACGCTTGAGGTTGATCTCACCGGCGTCCATCCGCGACCCTTCGCCATCGCTTTTGCAGGGGCTCTGCGCCGGCAGTCCGAGCTTGGTGGTCCGCTAGGTGCGCGGAGTACAATCAAACAGCACTTGCAGGGCTATCTGAAGTTTTTCGCGTATCTGCGCGAGCATTCCACGGCAAAGACGGCCGCCGATCTGCGCGCTGACGATATTGATGGGTATGAGCACTTCCTCGAAGCCGGCGGGATGACCCCGATCCACCGGCACACTGTTCTGGCCAAAGCCATACTCGCCTTGCGCTCGATCGACGCGGACCAGCCTGGGCTTCTGCATGAGACCGTCCGCCGTCGCGTGAGCTACACCAGCACACAATCGGTCGGCCGATCCCGACCACGTGACGCTTATAGCCCCTTCGTCGCACGGCAGCTTCGGGACGCTGCCCGTAGCGACATCGCCAGGATATTCCGGCGGATCGGGAACCCGCTCGAGAGCGAAGATGGCGATGCCAATCTCCGCAGAGTGACCGAGGAAGCAAACGCTCGGATCATGGCCTCCGGCAGGCTCAGTAGCGGAGACCGTGCCTTCAAAAGCCTCTATTTCATGAGGCTACGTCGCGGTCTGCCGGTATCGAGCTTGGCCGAAGATCTCCACGCACGTTTCCATCTACGTGCAATGGATATTCCACCGCTTCTGACCTTCCTGTCGCTGGAGACCGGTCTGGAGTTGGAATGCTGCAAGGCGTTGACGATCGACTGTCTCCAGAACCCTGGGCCTGGGACCATCGCGATCTCCTATACCAAGCGACGTGCCCGTGGAGCCGAGCACAAGCATATTCGCGTCCGTGACGGCGGGATCGGAACACCGGGCGGCCTGATCCGCAAGCTGATTGAGGTAACGGCATTCACACGGCAATTCGTTCCGAGCGAGAACCTTTGGCTCTATTATTACACTGGGCGCAAGCAGCTTCGTGCAGGTCTGGAGCATCAGCAGGAGCTCGTGACCAGGTGGATTAGGGGGCATGATCTTGTCGATGACGATGGCCAGCCGCTCCGCCTCGTTCTTTCCCGCTTGCGCAAGACCCACAAGGCACTCTGGTATCTGAAGACCGAGGGCCATATGGCCCGCTTTGCCGTGGGGCATACGCCGGAGATTGCCGCACGACACTACGCCGATATTCCTTCATTGCGGCCGCTGCACGAAGCCACCGTGGCAGAGGCTTTTTCCGAAGTCGCCGCGGCCGCCGGCCCGGTGATCTTGGCGCCTGCGGATGAGGATTCCTGGCGTCTAAGCGACGACGCTTCCCAAGAGCGTGATGACCGCGATGGTATCCTGCGTGGTGAACAGGACGTTTGGCTGGCGGCATGTTCTGGTTTTGACCGCAGCCCGTTCGGAGAGCCAGGAGCGCCTTGCCCGCAACCCTTCTGGGGCTGTCTCGAATGCCGCAATGCGGTCATCACCGCGCGCAAACTGCCGGCGATCATCGCGTTCCGGCACTTCATCGAGGAGCAACGGGCCAGTCTCTCCGCCACAGACTGGGCGATGAAGTTTGGCCGTGCCCATGCCCGCATCGAAGAACAGATTCTGCCTGCATTTCCCGAGAGCATGATTGCCGCAGCCCGCCGTGAGGCGGAAGTGCATACCCTTTATCTACAGCCGGAGGCCCGGCAATGAGGGGATTGTCGCCAGCAACGTCCACCTCCCGGCAACTCGATCTGCGCCCGGTTCTTGCGTCCGCCCCGTTAAAGCCGGGGTTCGCGCGGGAAGCGCTTTCGCGCTACGGCGATCCGAGTTGGGATCTCGGACCGGCCGTGTTTCGCGAGAGCGCCCGTCGCTGTCATGTCACCGTGCATTTCGGGGCCGTCGAGGATGTAAGCGTCCGCGAAGCGTTGCGCGAACTTCTCTATGCCCGGCTGAACGTCGACCTGCCGGGTCACCGCAAGGTTCTTTCTCCCGGTAGTGTCCGGCAGGTCTTCAACCGCGCCCGACGCTTCTTCGAGTTCGTGCGTGATGAACTCGGTGTGGTCGATCTCCACCGCGTCGACCAGCCACTTCTTGACCGCTATGCCCGCCACCTCAAGGCCGACCGTGCTCGCCAGCCGGTCATTGTCACCCACCTGCTGGAGATCCCGTTCGATCTCTATGCCTACCGCGATGACCTTCCTTCCGGAGGGTTATCATTCCAGCCGTGGGCCGGGAGACCTCCTGCGCGCGTCGCGGGCTATCGTCAGGTTCACGAGAACCGGACACCGCGGATTCCCGAGGCGATCATATCGCCGCTGCTGGCCTGGTCGATCCGCTATGTCACCGAGTTCGCTTCCGATATCTTCGCCGCGCGCGAGGAGATGGACCGTCTCGAAGCTCATTGCGCCGCACTCATCGAACAGGACACCGCTCTCGATCACCAACACCGACGGCGCCAACAACGCAAGCGCCTTGAGGAGTATTTTGGGCGGCTTCGCAGCGAAGGTCGCGGAGTGCCAATCTGGGCGACCGCGCATAACGGCACATTCCTGCGGCATCCAAAGACCGGAGTGGTGTCGCCGCCGGTCAACTCGCATCTGCTTCACCTGCACGTCGGCATCGACGCGCAAGCTGAGCCGAGGATGCACATTCAACTGACCAACGGTGCGCCTCGCCAGATCAGGGCCGCGGTGCGCGAACTGGGTGTGGAAGCCGGCGGAATGGATACGCCGATCTCCATCCTATCGGATACCGGCAAGCCATGGCGGCCTCGCTTCGACGTCAAAGCTCTCGCCAAGGAAGAGAGGATGCTGCAATCGGCGGCCTATATCCTGTGCGCCTATCTGACCGGTATGCGGGACTGCGAGGTCCAGGCGATGCAGCGCGGATGTCTTTCCCTGACGCGCAGCGAAGACGGCATGATCATGCGCCATCGCGTCCGGTCAGTTGCCTACAAGGGCAAGTCAAGTCGGGGTGAGCCGGCCGATTGGATCACCATCGAGCCTGTAGCCAAAGCTGTCGAGGTTCTGGAACGCTTATCTCTCCGAGCCGCATCCGCGCGCGGACTTTCAACCCTCTGGCCAGTGCTCGCCGCCAAATCGGTCTGCAAGGATCACCTTTCGGCTGAGATCGTCCGTCAGCTCAATCATTTCCGTGACCATCTCAACGACCTGTTCGGCACGCCCGACCAACCCGCAATTCCCAATGGCCCCGAGGACAAGCCGTGGCGGATCACGACGCGGCAGTTTAGGCGCACGATCGCATGGCACATTGCCAACCGCCCCTTCGGCACGATTGCCGGCATGATCCAGTATAAGCATGCCTCTGTCGCCGCTTTCGAAGGTTATGCCGGCTCCAGCCGATCTGGATTCCGGGCCGAAGTCGAGAACCAGCGTAGTCTCGGCCAGCTCGACGACCTGCTGACCTATTTCGATGAGCGTCAGGCCGGAGCTAGGCTGTCCGGGCCTGCGGCGGCACGTATCGCGAAGACGCTCGACAACATATCGGACGACCTCGGTCCGCTTCCGGCCATGATCGCTAACCGTGCCCGGCTCCGAACGATGCTCGCGAGCCTCGCGCGGACATTGCATGTCGGGGTGCTGGCCGATTGCTTCTTTGATCCCGGAACCGCCCTGTGTTTGAAGCAAGCGACGGCCGTCGACAGCAAATTGCCGCTGACGGCCCTCTGTCAGCCAACCCGTTGTCCGAATGCCTGCATCACCTCCCGGCATCGGCCAGCATGGTCCCGTTCTGCCGATGACGCCAGAGCGTTGCTGAAGGAGAAGCGCCTGTCTCCCCTGCAGCGCACCGCACTGACGCAAGACCTCGAACGGATCGAGGGGGTTATAGACAGCATAAGTTGCGACGCGAACGCTGACGGCAGTGAAGTGGAATGATTTCGCCACTTGAGCAAAGACTGGAAACGAGCCCATTAAGGTCATCGGGCTTGCTCGAATCATGGGCCTGCGGTAGCTTCCTGAAACAGGCTTGGCCCGCGCCTCCTCCCTCCGGTTGGGGAAGTATCACACATACGGGGTGACGAAGATCATCGAACCATCTGTTCGAGCGTTCGCATAAGGAGGGATTGCGTTTCTGGCTCGGAATGGAGGTTCCGTGATGCGACTATCCGCACCGATCTATCAGTTGAAACGTCGGGCCAAACTGTTGTCCCGCGAAGACAATATCCCGCTGCATGAAGCACAGGACCGCATCGCCCGCGAAGAAGGGTTTACGACTTGGAGCCTGCTCTCCACGCGTCTGGCGATGAGTAAGCTCGACATCTCGCTGCTGCCAAGGCTTGAAGAGGGGGATATGCTCCTGCTCGGCGCTCGGCCCGGGCACGGCAAGACAAAGCTTGGATTGCAGCTTCTGCTCGATGCTGCCCGTGAAGGAAGGCGCACCGTCTTCTTCACGCTGGAGTATACCGAGCGGGAGGCAATGGAGCGCATCCGGTCGTTGGATGACGAGGTGCCGGCAAACACGCCAGAGGTTGTGACATCAGACGAAATCAGCGCTGATTTCATCGTCCAACACCTATCCGGCGCGCCACGCGGAACCGTTGCTGTCATCGACTATCTGCAAATCCTCGATCAACAGCGAAGCAAGCCTTCACTTTCAAATCAGATGAAAGTCTTGCAAGCGTTTGCGCACAGTTCCGGCGTCATTCTGGGATTCATCTCGCAGATTGACCGTTCCTTTGACCCGGAGCGTGCTCCGGTGCCAGGCCTCATCGACATCCGCCTTCCCAATCCTATCCCGGCAGGAATCTTCTCGAAGGCCTGTTTTCTACATGCAGGCGAAGTCCGGATTCAGCACATAGGTTGAACTGCTCTGCTGGGGCGAATGAATGACATCCTAGCAGATTTCTCAATGCCAGCTTTGTCCGCATTCTCCTCGTTCAGATCGACTGCGGGAACGTGGCTTTTCCACGCACCCGCAACGGTCCCGCGCTCGGATGGCGACCGCTCCCGGACAAACTAACCGGTGTTCAGCAGACCGCGTGAGACAGTAATATCAAAGGCCGGCGCCCTGAGGGGCGGCGGGAGAGGAAGAGGGATGCCGGAATCGAGTGACCTGTGAAGGAGTGAGAGAGACTTACTCCGTAAGTCACGAAGATTCCCCATGACCAACATCACCTCTTACGGCCAAAAACATCAAAATAGGGCTGGACTGTCAGGATATGTTGC
>NZ_QNRH01000022.1 GCF_003314995.1 Pseudochrobactrum asaccharolyticum | reverse complement strand
AATGCCTGAGACAGGCGATTATTGATCGATGACCGGGTGATGCCACTGGCATTGAGCAAAACGCCACTTGCGGATGCATAGGCCTCACCACTTAGTTGCGGCAGGCTTGAGCGAATGGTTGAGCCGTCAGTAGCGGAGAAATCCAGTGCTGCGAGCAATGGTTTAAACTCTGCCGCAGCATTATTGGCGAGACTATCCAATGCAGCGCCAACTTCACGGTCTTCACTATCTCCCGCATATTGCGAGTAGGCATCAGCGGCACGGCTCAATGATACCGTATAAGACAGATTACCATTATCTGTCGCACTCGCGTTAAGTGTCGGTGAGGTCAATGTGGTGCTAACATTTGTGAAGTTACCACTCATTGCGTCCACTTGTAACCACTCGTTTGAAGTGACGGTGAAACCATCACGATAATAACCCCGATCAGGTGCAAAGCTGATCGTGCCATTAAGACCAGCACTACCGTTTACAATTAGGCTGCTGATGTCAGACTGATCATTGAATGCGAGTTGCAAGGTGCCGGTAGCTGACTGAGCATAATTTCCGTCAATCGTGATTGTTGCTCCAGCAACAGAAGGATTTAATATCCCGCTATTGCGGAACTGCTGAGCTGCATCTATCTGGTAAATCCCTTGACCGGAAAGCATTGCCGTTTGCGCCACACCGACATCAAAGACTTGATGGTTGCCGGTCAACAGTGTTGTGCCGCCATCAAGATGCAGCGAAATATTCTTGCCCTTGATATTGCCACCGTAAGCCAGTCTGAAATCCGTATCAGCTGTGCCAGTCGAATTCCCTTGTGCATCAGCCTTCAAGCCGAAACTCAGCTCCGTCAAACGCAGATGGCCATCTTCATTTGTTTGATAATAATCAGAGATAATATCCCCGAAAATGCTCGCCCCCTGCATGACATTGATCTGTCCCACCAAGGCATTTTCAGACATGAAAATGGCAGCTTTTTTACCTGCAACACGGCCGGTCAGATCAAAGGAGGAAACCAATGCACCATTCAGTTCCTCAGTAATAGTAGCGCGCTGATCCTCCACTCTGTCATCAAGCTCCAGAATATAAGAGCCACGATAGCCCGTTCCGTCACCACGCGAGTTATGACCAAAGTCAAAGCTGACCGCGATACCATTTTCACCCATTGCTTGCACATCACCACGATGGGTTAATGTGTGATCTTTACCATAAGCAAACATGATGCCACGGCCATTCGCACCATTGGCATGAACCCTCACATCAGGGGCAACAATCAGATTATTGGCAGCTCCATCAATACGAATTCCGCCGCCGCCAGACCCGACAGACAGTAAATCTGCATTCTGGGTAATGGTGTTGTAACTACCATAGACGTGTAACCCTAAGCCTAAAGTGGCAGTATTATATGTATTGTCGATATAGGCAGTGCCATCAGCATTCCGTCCAAAATACGGATTATTATTAATGATGGTCAGCCCGTCACCATAAACAGAATGCCCATAGAAATTGCGTCGATCGATTGTGTAACCAATATCTTGTATGGCTGCGAGCTCTGCTTCCATCAGCGTGCTATAATTGCGATATAGCTGATGGCTCATCAAACTGTTTTTAAGTTCGATATGACTGAATAAAGGTGAATCATAGGGACCGTAATCCGTGGCAACACGCATAGGCAGCCCCTTCATCGCCCCGTTCAGTACCTCGCTCACATGGGCGCCGGTAAAATAGGCCTGATCTTTACGGACATCAAAGGCATCAGTAATTGCTGCGGGAGGAACCCAACAGCCATTGCAGTTTATCCATTGATTTGGTCTTGCTGCATTATCATTATCGTCACGCAAATGCGTGCTCCAAGCATCAAATCCACCACCAAATCCTGCGATTTGAACACCGTTATCATCATCGAAAAAGCTAAAAGCATTCGAAGCTACACCAAGAGCATGGCCGATTTCATGAATAAGCACTGTGCCGAGTGATGTTTCAGCTGTCAGTGCAATATGGGAGGGCGTATATGGTGCTTGTGACCAGTCCTCTGTCCCAACTTTATTCGCAACCACGATATAACCATGCGCCCCATTCGTCAGGTTCGTATAATACTGATTGGTCAATGCTGCTTGCACAGTTGTGGGGGAACCATTTTGCATAGTCGCATTCGGACTTGAAGCCGCCGCGCCCCAATCGGCTGTATTAGTACCCACATTAATAATTGCAGGATTTTCACCTGGTACAAGTTTTATAATTTCCGACCAATAGCCTGTCGCGTTAATAATCTGATTTTTATATATATCAGTGATGTTCCAAGTCGACTGATTATTAGCAGCAAAATCACCGTCTCCCACATCGAAAAACCGCAATTCAATGAATGGCTTACCTTGCGGATCATTGACCACATGCGTGGTTATCGCAGCGGCAGGATTAAGCATTGTCCCATAGAGAGCACCTGTGGCCAGACAAGTTGACATGGTCAGTTTGGCGATCAGTCTGGATGTCATTATTTCCCCCTCAAATGCTACATTCCGAGCATGACATTGTCTTACACAGCGCGTCTTATTTAAATCTATGTCGTCATTTTTATTGTAAAACCATCCCTGAAAACTGGTAGTTTTACTATAAAAAGTGTTTTCAAGTGATAGCTAGTTATCCCGGCAATCGCTGTCAGCACCGATGTCTTGCATCAATGATGCCACTGCCGCCTCCAATTGAGGATCTGACCTCATACTGTAGCGGTTTGGATCGAATTCCACGACGATATCCGGTGTAATGATACCATTTTCATATTTGCGCCCGTCAGCATGACGATAAGGCAAAACCGGAAATCTATATTGCAGTCCGGGTACGATTTTGCTGTTGACGGTAGTTACTGCGGTACCCGTATTGAGGAGCACATCGCCAATCACTTTGCCAAGTTTACGATCCTGATAGGCTTGCGGAAAAATTGACCCATCAGAATAACTGAAACTGTCAACCAATACTGCACTTGGCCAGAGCCAGACATTGTCAGGGCCGTCTTCACGAGGACGGCCATCCACCCCGTAGCTGAAGGCTGGTGTACCACTGAGCAGCGTGATCAATTCACGGGTCAGGTTACCACCAGTATTGGATCGAACATCTATCAGGGCAGCTTTCGCAAGACCTCGTTGTGACAGCAAGGCACCGAGCAACGACAGGTAATTGTCATTATCCATCGCATCCAGAGACTGATAGACAATACACTGGCGAGAAAGCTTACTGACCATAGCACGGCGATTATCGCTCAGATTTTTACTGGCCAAAATCAATTCGTCACGCCAATGGATGGGGGTAACCTCAATAAGACGTTCGCCATTATCACTGTTACCCGCTACACCAATAACGACCTGCCGTCCCGCATTAATATCAAGCAAACGGTCAATACCGCCAGCCTCCGGAACTAGCTGTCCGTTTATTGAGGTAATGATATCACCCGCTCCAATATTTAGTTTTTGCCGATCTAACGGTCCGCCGGGCAGGATGGCGGCGATTTTGCGCCCTGCACCGTTGTAATCATTATCCAGATAAATTCCCAAAGCATCATTCTGTGTTCCCATCCCAACAAGGGCAGGATCAGGTGCGGTCATATCCGTAAAGAGATGCGAAGCTGACAGTTCGCCAAACATGGCGGCCAGCAGACGTTCAAGATCACGTGGTCCGGCAATAGAGGGCAGATAAGCTCGGTATTTGGCACCGATCTGCTGCCAGTCACGGTTTTCATGTGCCGCATCATAATAACGGTCATTAATATCAGCCCAAGCCTGTTCAAAGGCGGCGCTCAACGCAGCATTTTCATTTCGGCTGAACAAGATTTTAAGCGGTATTTCTACCCTCTGCGTCGGATCTTCTATCGAGCTTCGGATGATGTGGGTGGGGGTTTTAATATCAATTGTTTGTATAGCAGGGTTGTAGTGGATGAATTGTATCTCTTCCGGATTAGCCACCGGAATTGTTGTCACTTCCTGTAAATCACCATTCTCAAGGCTGATCAAATTCACCGACAGCCCCTCATCCATTGCGGAAAAGCCCAGTAAATTTTTACCATCCGGTGCAGTGGCCAGCAATTCCATTTTTGGCAAATTGCTGGTCAAGCGCTCTTCAAGCAAAAAGCTGCGCTGCCGATCCGGCGTATAGTGGTTGAGCAGCTGCTCCCCATCATTCGGATCGGTTTCGTCCTTGGCACTTGCCAGAAAATCCTGCCGTGACTGCCCAGACAAAAAGGCGCGATAAAGATCGAAGCGCGAATTCTGATGGCGATTATCAGCGCTGCGTGCAGTATAAAGCGTCGTTAAGCCAATAATTTGTGTGCCATCCGCACTCCACAAGCCATCATAAAAATTAGGGACAGCCAGTGCCAGCGGGCGCATCGGGGCACTACCATCAGCAGGAACGATTGCAACACGATTCAATCCTGATCCGTCAATACTACGCCATGGAACAAGTAAATCTTTTGAGGTCGGAGACCAGCTGAACTCACCATTTCTGTCAAAGTAATCCGAATTATAATCTGTCGGCTGATACAGCGTGGCAATCTCTCTGCTGGTCAGATCTAAGACTTTGATCTCGCGACGATCCGACCAAAAAGCCAATTTACTCCCATCAGGCGAGAATTTAGGATCGAGAGCATCACTATTGGCAGATACAACAAGCGGAACTTCATCGTAGGTCAGGCCAAGCTTGCCATTTGTCTGATCTTCAGAAAGATCAATGCCATAAATGCCCCATTTATGATCGCGCATTGCCGCATAGGCTAGCATACGACCATCAGGTGAGAAAACAATATCGCGTTCCTCACCTGCTGTTTTAGTCAGCTGCCGGTAATTACCTTTCAAATCAATAAGAAAAACATCTGCATTGATTATCAGTGCAAAATACTGCCCATTGGGAGAGCTCTTAAAATTCTGACTGCTCAACGCTTGATAATTCACGAGATGGTTCATCCCCTGTTCCAGCGTATTGATATCAACCAGCTCTGCTGTATCCGCACCCGCTGCGAGCGTATGGACCTGCCCATTGAAAGAAAAGGCAATTGTATTGTCATCAGCAACCGTTAAGTCGCGTACTGGAGAGCCCTCAAAATGGGTAAGCTGCTCTTCGCGCTTATTTTCCAGATTTAGCTTCCAGACATTTAGCCAGCCGGAGGCTTCAGACAGATAATAAAGCGATTGACCATCTGCACTCCAATGCGGATCAAGCCGATCAATGCCATCAACGGCAAATAGGCGCTCATATTTGTCGCTAGCCCGCTCATAGATCCATAATTGGCGAGCATTTGCTGCAACTCTGTGCTGGCGCTCTATAGGGTCACCTGACGGGTCATAACTATAAACCAGCTTGGTAGCATTCGGATTCCAGCTGGCTTCAAGCGCAAAATTCGGCAGCACCAGTGACTCGCGCCCGCTGGCAATATTTACGGCGTAAAGCTGGGGCTTCCAACTTGCAGCCCCCTGCACACTGCGTTGTGCATCTCCTAGCCGAAGAGCCGTATAAAGTAAGCTTTTACCATCCGGAGAAAAGCTCGTCGGAACTTCTCTCGCCGATGAATAGGTCATGCGCTGCAATTTACCCGAAAAATCAGCCAGATAAACATCATCATTGCCGTTCACATCTGAAGCAAAAGCCAGCCGCTGAGAATCCGGAGCCCAGACAACACTATGACTATAAGCATTGGCCGGTGAAACTGCGACTGACAAACCACCATCATGGTCTGTCAAAAAAATCTGCCCGCGATGGGTGAAAGCAATCAGCTTGCCGTCTGGTGATAGAGCCGGCTTTTGAATCCAGCGCGCCGGCTCACCGTCAAAATCGGCTTTTGTTTGACTGGGGGCAATCACGGTCAGGGTTAGTAATGCAGTAAAAATTACGAAGTTTTGCATTATCATGACCGTCTCCGTCAGAATTTCACGCTGAAATTAGCATTCATGCCATATTTATTAATACCAGAACCAAATTGCCCCATTCGTCGAAACACCCATACCAAGTGTCGATAATGAAGCATTCACTAACTCTGATTTCTCACAAATTGCTGCACAATTACTGCCTGTTTTTGTAAAACTAACTGTTCTGACATTAGCAGGATTGGCGGACGGCGCAGAATTTTCCGAATGGTTAAACCTTCAGGCATAGAAAGATCCATCACCGCGATCAATCTCGAGGCTTTTTTCCCTCATACACTACATTTTCAGCTTAACTATCGACTACGACACGTCGAAACGAATGTGAGAACTTCTAGCATTATTTATAACACTATATTTCCTGCAAAAATATCCCAGAAAACTGGTAGTTTTACAACAATTACTAAGAAGGCAAATACATAAAAAACAATTACAAATAATGATTATAAAACCAATATACCAGTTTTCAGGGATATCTATTGACCGTGCGCGATGATTTAAATTGTTCAAATAAATATTCATTTTGCAATTTGCAAAAAATATCGCGGAATATCTTTTTCTTAGAGGAAGCGGAAATTATGTCTCTTATAAAGGTCGGTTTAAAATATCTGACGTTAACGACGGCACTTGTAGCGCCAGCTTTTATACCAACCTTTGCCTATGCACAAAGCAACAAATCCATCCCAGCAGCAGCTGATGCGGAGTATCACGCCAATTGGGGGCTTGATATGATCAACGCCCTGCCCGCCTATCTTAAAGGATATACCGGAAAAGGTGTGGTCGTAGCAGTAATTGATACTGGCTTAGACGTTAATCACCCTGAATATGCCGGTCGCGTTTCGCCCTTCTATTACAACTTTGGTGACGAACAACCAGCCAGCGATGTTTTCCCACGTAAAAAGAGGGGATCATTAAACGGCCATGGCGATCATGTCGCAGGCATTATTGGTGCAGGCCGCAATGGCTTTGGCATGCAAGGTGTTGCCTATGACTCCATACTCATGCCCTTACGCGCGGTTGAAGTTGAGAATGACGATGAAGATTTTAACCCGACGGATGAAGCTATAGCATATGCAGTAAAAAACGGGGCAAAAGTCATTAATGGTAGCTATGGCCCCGATGTTTATCCTAATCGGGATCTCGAGCAAGGCATCCCAAACCCCAATTATCAAATATTAAACTATCAACTTATGATTAGTACTCTTGACGATCTGGAGCAAACCTATAAAGTACTGAAATATGCAGCAGACGAAGATGTTGTCATGGTCTTTGCAGCCGGAAATTCTCGACAAGAACAACCAGGTGCTTATACGAGCATGCCCATTGGTAATGGCATGCTTCCGCTCATCACCCGCGATTATATCAATAGTGGCAAAATTCGCTTTCTTGGTGATGGTGATGATGATGATCTTGATGACTTTGATTTAAATAACCCAAATACCTATCGTCTTATAGATCCGAATGATCCCGTCTTTGAGGATACGGATTTCTCTGATCTCAAAGGGTCATTGATTGTGGTCGTTTCGGTTGGTTCCGACGGCAAGCTCGCTCCTTACAGCAATGAATGTGGTGATACGGCGGAGTGGTGTATAACAGCTCCCGGTGGAGCGATGACACGTGAGAATATTTCGGGAGGGATTTACTCCACTTGGCCGCAAGGCGATGAGAATGATGGCTATCGATACATACACGGCACATCTATGGCAGCGCCACATGTTGCTGGCGCCGCGGCGGTTGTGCGTTCAGCATTTCCCTATATGAATGCCCGCCAGACTATTGAAACCATTTTAACCACCACTACTAAAACCGGTTTTGAAGATCAGGACAAGTTCGGACAGGGCTTACTCAATCTCGGCGCGGCCATTGATGGACCAATGGCCTTTCGTTACGCTGGTGTTTTTGATGTAGATACACAAGGTTATTCTTCAATCTGGTCAAACTCCATTTCCGGCATAGGTGATCTCACCAAGCGTGGCGATGGTATTCTCGTTCTTAGCGGTCAAAACACTTATCAGGGACCAACCAACATTGTTGGCGGCGGCCTGGAAGTACAGGGAAGTATTACATCGGATAGCCATGTCTCGCAGGCAGGCCAATTGTCCGGCAGCGGCTCTGTTGGCAATGTAATACTGTCAAAAGGTGGCAAGATCTCTCCGGGCAGTGCGATTTTTGCAGACAATGCAATCGGTACTTTAACGGTTAATGGAAGTTTCTTCCAATCAAGCGGCTCAACCTATATTGCAGGTCTGTCAGCCGCTAATGGCACTGATCACATCAGCATCAATGGTGCAGCTATATTGGGCAGCAATAGCTCACTGGAGCTTGTGCGCCAAGGCGCAGGACGTGGCACTGCTGCTGAACGCTACACGTTACTTACAGCCCGTGACGGTGTTATCGGTACCTATGATAATTGGGGCGGCAGCTTGGTTACGCAAACGCCATTCATCGATTTTGCCTTGGATTATGATAGCACTAATGTCTTTTTAGAAACCAGCCGCTCAGATGTAGCTTTTGCGGATATTGCTGTTACGCATAATCAAACAGCCACCGCAACGGCCTTGGAAAGTCAGGGCGAAGGAAGCATTTTATACGATCACATGTTGTTTTTGAATAAAACAGAAGCCCGGCAGGCCTATGATCAACTCTCAGGTGAGGCATATGCCTCGATACAATCCTCATTGATCAATAATAGCGCGTATACCCGTACAGCTGTATATAATCAATTGTCCCGAAGCTTTTCCAAGTCTTCAGGCATTGGTGAAACAACAATCGGTTATCTGGATCAGCCGAATTTCTGGATGCATGGCCTTGGTGAATGGACAACACAATCCGGCAACGACAATACGGCAAAAACAAGAAACAGTATTGGCGGTTTTCTGACCGGTATTGATGCACAGGTTTGGGATAATTGGCGGTTTGGCTTACTGGCTGGTTACAGCTACAGTAAGTTCCGCATTCATGAACGCATGTCTTCCGGCAAAAGTGACGATTATACCATCGGCTCTTATGCTGGTACTGAAATGGCCCATAATCAAGGCACTTTCGCATTCCGCTCGGGGGCTGCTTATACATGGCATAATATTAAGATGAACCGTGGTATCGCCTTCGCCGGCTTTGAAGATAAGCTAGCAGCAGATTATAAAGCGGGAACATTTCAGGTTTTTGGAGAGCTCGGCTATAAGCATCAAACAACAGAACAATTCGCTATCGAACCCTATGCCAATCTTGCGTATGTGCATTTGAGAGCAGATAAATTCAGCGAAGACGGCCGTAATGGCGCAACCTTGAACATGTATAAATCCACAATGGATACGGCGTTGGCATCACTCGGATTTCGGATCTCTGCCGACCTTAATCAAGGGGTTATCCCGGTTAAAGCACGTGCCGACATTGCATGGCGACACGCTTTTGGCGATGTGACACCAACATCAAAAGCAAATTTCACCGGATCTGATGCTTTTACTATCAATGGCATGGCTATTGGTCGTAACACCGCACTTATCTCGACCGGACTGGATTTCCAACTTGAAAAAAATGCAGTTCTTGGAGTTACCTATCAGGGGCAATTCGGTTCCGGCATCACGCAAAATGGTCTGAATGCCAGCTTGAAAATCCAGTTCTGATGAATTTACGTTAAAACATGTCGCTATGCAGCTTACTCGTGCAACGTCTCCTTCTCTCCCCATTGCGGGACAGAAGGAGATGTTAATGAACATGAGTGACCGCGATATGTTGCCCCATCCATAGTCATATCCGTGGACGTAAGAGTGTCTTCGCTTCATCGAAAACAGAAGCTATTTATTTCATAAGCTTTGTATGCCCAATACTTAAATCTGAGGCAATTTGGCGGCGCGGCAAGTCACTGTCCAGTGCGATGCAAACCGTATTGAGCTGTGAGTTTATGGCGACGCGGACTGAAAATCAGGTTGATCTGATCGTGAGCGACAAGGAGCCTTTGCGCCTGTCGCGCTGACTTGAACCGACCCAATATCGTTTTCTGTTTTCGCGTTGGCCTATGAGAGACTTCTATAGCATTATTCAAGCCTTTATGAACCCGGTGATCCGCATCTGCTGAAAGGTTTTGTATCGGCTCAATGTAACTACGCAGCTTGTCCGTCACGATCACACGTGGTTGACGAATTGCTTCACCAGTCTGGAGAAAAACCGTTTGGCAGTCTTAGTATTTCGACGCGTTTGAACTATAATATTAAGAACATCACCATCTGCATCAATTGCCCACCAAAGCCAAAACTTCTTTCCTCCGATAGTAATGAAAGCCTCATCAAGGTCCCACTTGTCTTTTGGCTTTGGTAGACTCCTGCGGATACAGTCGGCTAAATGGCGACCGAAGCGATTAATCCAGACGCAAACGGTTTCTCGGCTGACAAACTCGCCACGCTCAGCAAGAAGATCTTCCACATCGGCCGTGCTCAATGCAATTCGGTGATAGGTTTAGACAGCGTAAGCAATAAATTCACGCGGAAAACGCCCCCCCTACCTCAAACAACCTGGCAATGATGTCATATGCCTAACATTACTCCTCACCCTCAATTAAGGGTGAGAAATAACCGAATAATTCGGGGCTATTACAATTTATTGTACAGGTACCAGTTTTCAGGGATGGCTTTGCTGAATTCTCAGGGACATAAATCAAGTGAAAGTAGGTTGAATATTCATTTTGCGTCGAGGATCAGAAATATGCCCAGCCACAAAGTCAAGTCTCCTTCAGCTCTCACGAGACGGACTTTTTTATGCTCGTCCTCGGCAGCACCTCTTCTTGCATTATTTCCCCTGCCAGTTTGGGCGGCTACATCAATTTTTGATGTCAACTCATTCATGAGACTCTCAGAAAAACAACTGGGACAGACCGGACTTTCTAAGGACATGGCGACCACAATTATGGAAGTCTATATCAGACTTGGCAAAGAAGATGATCTCGTCCAACTGGCAGCAGGTGATGACAATCAAGATCTATCTGATTCATTGGTTGCCACTTGGTATACAGGTGAATCTCCAAACCCGGATGATCTGGTGGTGGTAGAATATACGGATGCGCTGATCTGGCAGGCGATGGATTACACCAAACCAATGGGATACTGCGGTGGCACAATTGGCTATTGGTCTGAACCGTCAGAAGCTTAATTCCGTTAATCGGGGCACTAGGGATTGTTACATGTCGGAAAATATTTCTGTTGATGTTTTGATTATCGGAAGCGGTATTGCTGGTGCAATTGCTGGTGCAAAATTGGCGCAAAAGGGTATGAAAGTGGCCTTTTTGGAAAGTGGAAAGCGTATTGATCGTTTTGATGCCGTTGAAAAATTCTGGAATGCGAAAATTAAGGTTCCGGAGTCGGCTTACCCGAATGATCCGACTGCCCCGCATCCGTTAGCTCACAGGATTGGTGATTATTATCAACAAATGGGGCCTGAGAATTTCAAATCGACTTATATCAAGGTTGTGGGCGGAACCACCTGGCATTGGTTGGGAACGACACTTCGCAATGTGCCTGCTGATTTCAAGATGAATTCACTTTACGGACAAGCGGTTGACTGGCCATTCGACTATCATGC
This sequence comes from Pseudochrobactrum asaccharolyticum, assembly GCF_003314995.1. Taxonomy (GTDB): domain Bacteria; phylum Pseudomonadota; class Alphaproteobacteria; order Rhizobiales; family Rhizobiaceae; genus Pseudochrobactrum; species Pseudochrobactrum asaccharolyticum. The sequence continues at coordinate 2,247 of NZ_QNRH01000022.1, read as the reverse complement.
GCTTGAGCCTTTTTATCTGGCGGCTGAACAGGAAGTCGGCGTAGCAGGTGATAGCACTGAGGACCTTGGCTCACCAAGATCGGGTGATTTCCCGATGCCGCTGATACCGCAGACATATCTCGATAAACAATTCACAAAAGCACTGGAAGGATCGAAATATCAAGTTCGATCCACGCCTCAAGGTCGCACCTCTGTAGCAATCGGCGATCGGCCTGAATGTTGCGGCAATGGCTCGTGCATCCCTGTCTGTCCGGTGCAGGCGAAATATGATGCGACTATCCATCTGGATCGGGCAGAAGGTGCGGGCGCGGTTATCTATGATCAAACGACAGCAACAAGATTGAACCTCGCGCCAGACGGGCAAATTGCCTCTGTCGATTTTCGGCGTGCTGATGGCAGCACTGGAACGGCAAAAGGCAAGGTGGTTGTTGTAGCTGCTCATGCTATTGAGACGCCACGCTTATTGTTAAACTCTGCTCAGGAGGGTGCCGCAAATGGTGTTGCCAATAGCTCCGATCAAGTTGGTCGCAATTTGATGGATCATCCAAGCAAATTAAGTTGGGCAGAGGCTAAGGATCCCGTCTGGCCTTATCGTGGACCGCTTTCCACATCAGGAATTGAAAATCTGCGTGACGGTGAATTTCGCAAAGACCGTGCGGCTTTTAGAATAGAGATTGGCAATGATGGTCATAACTGGCCAACGGGTGCGCCGGTGTCAACGGCGGTAGAATTGGCAAAGCAAGGATTACGCGGTGCCGAGCTTGACGCTGCAATCAGACAGGTTACTTCGCGACATATCCGCTTGGCTTCTCTGGTAGAGCAATCGCCTGAAGCCAGTAATCGCGTTACACTCGATCCAGAAAAGCGCGATGCAAACGGCATGCCACTGCCACGTATAGAGTATAATTATGATGATTATACGCGTGCCGGACTAAATGAGGCTGAAAAGGCTCATACTGAAGTATTCAAAATTTTAGGCGCAACAAACATCAATCATGCTAAGGATATTCAAGGATCCGGCCATGTAATAGGTACGGTTCGCATGGGGACGGATGCTGCCAGTGCAGTCGTTGATGCTGATCTTCGTAGCTTCAATCATCGGAATTTATTTCTATTGGGTTCAGGGACATTCCCAACATCAGCGACGGCCAATCCTACACTCACAATTGCTGCCTTGTCATTGAAAGCTGTGCCGGCAATAGCTGCGACGGTAAAATTATGACTTTAAGGTAAGAGTTATCAGACCATGACCTTCCTTCTGTGTTTTCTATCTGCGATTTACAATTGTGTTGATTTGGCGGGAGTTTAGCGATGGCAACTACGATGGAGTTATCAGTGCAGAACAAAGCCTGTCGCAATGCCCTACTGGTCTATTCTGGATGCCGCATACGACGACCTTGACGTAATGGCAAGCTGGGCGAGTATGGCCTATAATGCAGCAGTAAGAGCCAAAGCATAATCGCCTTTCATACATTTACTATTGCGGACGCTGAAAGCTTCTAGCCATTCATAGGCCCCTAAATGGTACCGAACTGCGTCATAATAAAAGTCATTTGGCAAACGATCGCTAGAACGAGAAGAACCGATTGCGATTTCTGCTGGCGCGCATAGATAGCGGCACTACAAACTACAACCAAGAATAAATTTCGCAAAGGATATTCCAGCCCGAGAGAGAGGAAATGATCCATACCTTTTAACGCAGTATCGACAAAATCCATTAAGAAAACTGATATCAAAATGCAAAAAAACCAGCCGCGCTGTGACGTAAAATAATGTTGAAAGCCGGAATAGCCTTCCATGTTGTCTGGGAATAGCAAACTACAAGCTAGAAAATGCAAGCTGGCGAAGAAGATAAGGAACAGGTAGGCCTCAAACCTCCACACTAGTGTCTGGTTCAAATATAATTCATACCACCAAAAATGTACGACTGTCAGAAAGGTAAATAATACCCATCCCAAATGAATCAGATATATATTCTGGCGCTGTGGATGCTGAATAATACGACAAACACCCGTTAACAGCCTTGAAATACTTAGACCAAGTACAATGCCGATAATGACGCGTACATGGGTAAAGACTTCTACACTCGAAATATTAACATCCATCCCCCCGCCCCCCCTTTGCAAATCCCCAAAGTGCTTAGAATGACAATTGCGCGCGCGCTTCACTCAGTGAAGCAGCAAAAATAAGGGCGTCAATTTTATAGCCAAATTGTAGTAGAAGATTTTCCAGCCTCAAGCGAACCTG
>NZ_QNRH01000021.1 GCF_003314995.1 Pseudochrobactrum asaccharolyticum | reverse complement strand
TGGCGTTTGAAGTTGATATCTGGTGTTTGCATAACAGAAATTTACGCCCAATCCGACACGCAGGCAACCGCGAACCACTTAACGTGACAACACCGAAAACACAAACCGAAGCCCCAGTTCCTCTTTGTCCGTGTTAATCCGATTAACAGGTCAGCGATCTGCTCGTTATCATCGTTCAGCTTGCGACTGTAACGATAGCAAGTCTCGCTTACCGAAAAGGCGCGGCAAGCAAGCGCAATGCCAACCCCGTACCGCTTCACAGCCATAATCGCCATCTCTCGTCGCTCAGATGGTCCTGTTACTTTTTTCCAAGGGCTTCCTTCAAATGCTCGTTCTGCATGCTAAGCTCTGCAAACATTTTCTTCAGCCGGCGGTTCTCATCTTCCAGCGTCTTGGTCTGGGCAATCATTGATGCATCCATCCCGCCATAGTTAGAACGCCACTTGTAAAACGATGCGTTGCTCATCCCATGCTCCGGGCAAAGCTCGGCTACAGGCATACCACCCTCAGCTTGGCGTAGAATAGATAGAATTTGCGGCTCTTTAAATCTGGTCAGCTTCATAAAAATCTCCTCGTTTATTAAACCGAGAAAATTCTACTTTGAAATACCTTTAATTTCAGGGGGGATTACCTGTCCAGTACTTGCTATATTAGAATCTCCAAACGTTCTATCTCATCAATCACGTTGCGCTGACCAGTTGAATCCACCGAAGCTTTTATAAAATAATATAAACAAATAGTATGCGAGTTTACAATAGATTTTACTTTGTTTTCCGCGCCAGGAACTGTGCCGTGAAAAGATCAAGATGGCCGCCGCCGACATTTTTAAAGATTGTTATTTCATTGTCTGAATGGCGCGCATTTACGCGTTTGGTGCAAAGATCAAATAAATCACCCCGCACCGCATCCCAGCCCATTAGGCCCTGTTCGACTGGTTGGCAAAGATCACCGGCACCTTCCATATTTTGGCGGGTATCAACAAAAATACGGCCTTTGATCATGGCATCATTATCCGCTTCACGCATGGTTGGAAGATAAGCGCCAATAAGATCAAGATGGGCACCGGCTTTCAAATATTGTCCTTCAATCAGTGGTTTATCGGACATGGTCACACAGGAAATAATATCTGCGTTGCGTGTTGCCATTGGCAGATCACAGACAGCACGAACGGTGCGCGCTTGTGTTGACCAAAGCTTGGCCAAAGCTTCAGCCTTTGCAAAAGTGCGGTTCCAGATCAGCACTTGTTTGATTGATGGTCTTGCAGCGCAATGGGCCTGTAAAACATGGAGTGCAAGTCCGCCTGCCCCAACGATCAGCAGGGTTTCAGCATCCTCTCTGGCTAGCAAGCGGCAGCCAAGGCCGGAGACACCCGCAGTTTTGCGAAATGTCATTTCTGCGCCATCAGCTGCAAAATCCGGCGTGCCGGTTTTTGCATTAAACGCTACCACAACACCTTGAATTGACGGCTGAGCGGGTTCGAGCTTCAGATTGTCAGGAAACACCCCGACGAGTTTTACAGCAATGATTTCATTTTTTTGCCAGCCGACAAGGGCGACAAATTGATTATTGCCGTTGTCTGGTTCACTGCGGAGCATATGGGAACTGTCTGGCATACTGCCTAAGTGACATTGGCCCAAAGCTTCAATGAGATCATCATATTGCAAAAGCTGCTGGATGGTGGACCCATCAAAATATTTCATTGCAGGCTACCTGTCAGAAAAAAGCATTAGGGAGGAATGTTACAAGCGGAGGCACAAAGACAAGTGCAAGTAACACGAGTACCAGCGCTAAAAAGAAGGGCAGGAACTCAACAGTGAATTCTTCAATGCTGCATTTGGTAATGGAACATACAGTGTAGAGCACTGTGCCAACGGGCGGGGTGACTGAGCCAATGGTAGTATTAAACACCATGACAATCCCGAAATGCACCGGATCAATACCAAGATTATTAATCACCTCCAGCAAAAGCGGTGCCAGAATGATCAATAAAGCCAGGCCTTCAAGCACTGTTCCTAGCAGTAGCAAGGCAATATTTATGATGAGCAGCAGCAGATATTTATTATCTGTCAGGCTCAGCAAGCCCTGCAACATCGCCTGAGGCAGTTGCTCTAAAGCTAAGATCAGCGAGAAAACGGAAGCCGCCGCCATAATAAACATGACACCGGCAGTTGTATGGGCTGACTCTTTGAGCATGTCATAAATATGACTGAACTTAAAACCGCGATAGATGAACAGCCCGACAATCAGCGCATAGACGGCGGCGATCGCGCCGAGTTCTGTTGGTGTAAACCAGCCACCACGCAAACCGACCAGAAGCAGAACCGGCATGGCCAGAGCCCAAAGGGCCGAACGCGTCCGTGTCATGATTGCCGTTAGTGGTAGTCTCTTCTCACGCATCGCACCGTATCCACGTCTTTTGGAAACGATACGGACGGTCATCAGCATTGAAATAGTGATGAGCAGGGCAGGGACTACGCCGCCAATGAAGAGTTTACCAATAGATGTATTCGTAAGAAGACCATAAATAATCAGCCCGATACTTGGTGGCATGATTGGCGCTACGACACTGGATGAGGCACTGACAACGGAGGCAAAAGCATTGGAATAGCCTCTTTCGCGCATGATTGGCGCGATTGTGCGAGCTTCAATGGCAGCGTCTGCGTTGGAGGAGCCGGACATTGCCCCCAGAAACAGTGAATTCATTACAGCAACTTGTGCGAGACCACCACGCCAGTGACCAACCATGCCTTCTGCTAAATCATAAAGCCTGTGGGCAATACCGCCGCGCGCCATTGCCGCGCCGGTAAAGATAAAAAACGGCACCGCTAATAGCGGGAAAGATTCCAGAGATGACGCAAGCCGTTGAGCAACAATACTGCCCATCATGGGGTTCATTGCAAAATACGCAACGGATGAGCCTAAGAGCACAAAGGCAATCGGAACACCGAGGATAAGCAAAAAGAAGAATAAAAAACCGGTAATCAGCATGAGGATTCCCCCTCTTTGCTAGCAGACACCTTGCTAAGCTCCATGATCTGTTTGACCTGGATCAGAGCTATGACGGCAAATGAGAACAGCAGCATTGCGGAGACAATCCATTTTGGCCAACCAAGGGCCAGAAACTTGCTAAATCGTGCTGTCATGATTTGGTTATAGGCCGCATTGATGACAAAGCAGCTGATCAAAATGACAATGCTATGCGATAAGATATAGGCGGGTTTCTTCAGAGCAGCCGGCAGTTTTGCTACAAAGAAAGCAACGCCGAATAATTGGTTCATTGCTGCCACCCCTGTCAGGCCGAGCCAGACAACAGCTGAAAAAGCCAATATCGAAATATCATGCGCAATATGAAACGGCATTCCGAGCACTGTGCGGGCAAAAACGTTAATTGTTACGACGATTAAAACAACAGCCAGGCAGCAAGCAGGCAGTACTGAGCCGACAAATTGTGTGATCCTATCCAGCCATGGCATGAGCAGTTCTTCCTTGAGCGGTAAGCAGCGTGAACCGTGCCTGGTAATTTACGCAATGTGCATTTTGGAGATGCGACAAAGGCATGCCAGACTACAGAAGTGATACCGGAATTGTTCCCGCAATAAACCGGTGTTTGCTGCTTGCAATTTATTTATTGGCCTACATTGTTAGTCCGTGCTGGTTGCAGCGGCGCGCATTTTCTTGTGCAATTCTTCTGACCAGTCAGAGAAATTGATATAAAAACCTGCTGTTGCCTGACGATATGCATCAATATTGGCCTCGTGGAATGTGACACCTTCCGCTTCAAATTCTTCGCGAATTTCATCACCAAGATCTTCGGAAAGCTTGGTCAGCTCCTGTCCGCCTTTTTTAAACTCTTCCAGCATAATGGCTTGATCGGCTTCGGTTAAATTCTCGAAGACATTCTCGCTCATCACCCAGCCGGTGAAGAGATTGAAATGGCCCGTTGTAGTGATGTGCTTGGCAGGCTCATACCAGCGCGAGCTACGAAGACCGGTCAGCGGCGCTTCCGCAGCCGTGACCACCCCTTGTGAGAGCGCAGAATAAACTTCACCGGCTTCCACGGACGTTGCCACAACCTGTAAAGGATCAAAGGTTTTAATCCATGTCTCAACAGGCGGTACACGCATCAAAACGCCTTTGAGGTCTCCCGGCTCTGTATAGGCTTTATCGCCGATCATATGACGGGCACCATCAAACCAGTTGATCGCCAGAACGCGGATACCGGCATTTTCTGCAAGTTTGTCGTAAAGCTCGCTGAGCAATGGTGAGTTTGCCAGTCTTTCCGCTTCTTGATTATTCGCGGTCAAAAACGGACCTTCGAGAATAGAGAATTCCGGCACACCAAAATCAGCCATCGCTGATGCCGATACAAAGCCAATGACTGGTTGGCCTTGGCTGGCTTGCTCGATTGTATCATTGGTGGTGCCTAATTGGCCGGACGGAAACATCTGGAATGTGATGCGTCCATCGGTACGCTCGGTAATGCGTTCGGCAACCTGATTGGCGACAACAAAAGATTCAGTTGTTGCCGGATTTACCGATGCAATACGCAAGACAACATTGTCGGCCTGAGCGGCCACAATGCTCATCAATGAGCCAGCCGCCAATGCTGCCAATCCGTATAATTTGTTTCTAACGCATGATTTAGCTGGAAACTTATCCATAAGCTCCTCCCGAAAGCTTCGTTTTTGGCTGGAAACCGGCATGCCTCCTCGCTTGCCGGTTTCTTTAGTTCTCGTGCTTTACCAATATTGATCAGATATTAGTAATCATAAATTTTCTTCATATAGCGGCGACCATCCAGCATGATCTGACCACGCAGCTCAGCAAGCTGGTAGATGAATACCCACAAAGCATCGAAGAAGATCAATGGTACGAGATAACCCTGGAATTCTTTTTCAAGTCCGCTCAAATCCAGCTTGGCGGCATCGAGCACCATGATGTTTTTCTCATTGCCGAAACGGCAGAGGAATTCGCGATTGCGTTCTTCAAGACGACGGGTTTCATCCATACCGATGAGGGAGACAAAGCAAGTATCCTGATCAACAACCTCAAAAGGTCCGTGGAAAAACTCATTGGCGTGAATGGCTTGCGAATTGATCCACTGCATTTCCATCAAGACACAAATGGCGAAGGAATAGGCCGCGCCATAGTTGCAACCACTGCCGGTGGTGTAAATCACGTTTTTATCGTGAAAACGCTGCGCAAATTCCGCAAATATCGGGGCGAAAGCCTGTTTTGCGGCTGCTGTTGCTGCTGGCAAATTACCCAGACTTGTCAGCAGCTTGCCGGTGAGGTCTTTGCCTTCACGTTGCAATAAGAGGCTGCTGAGAACCATATAAAGCACGGCATAATTGCTCTCATAAGGATCAATATCGAGACCTGTTGTATAAGGCGCATTGTAATTGAGAACGAACTCACCTGCCTGAGCCAAAGCTGAATTTGCATCCAGTGTCATCACAATTGTGGTCGCGCCCTGTTCGCGGGCAAATTTTGCAGCTGCGACCGTTTCGCGCGTGGTACCTGTTTGCGAGCAAAGGATTACCAGTGCTTTCGGCCCGAGCTTGCGTGGCTTGCGGCAGATAAACTCATCCGCATTATACATATCGCTGTCGATGCTTTTGAAATGTGTATCGCAGAAATATTTGCCTGGATACATGATGGAAAGCGAGCCGCCGCAAGCGACCAGAAAAATATTGCTAAACTCTCTGTCTTTGATCGCTGCAATGGTCTGTTGGACATCGCTATTAATCTCGGCCCGCATAGTCTTTCACTCCCGTATATCCATAGTTCAATTGATGGACTGCTGTCATTTGTTGACAATGTGAGTTTATTGTGGGAACGTTATCACAAATTGTCAAGAGGAAAGAAATGAAATGGTGCGCATAGCAGCAATTGGGGACAATGATGTTGATTGCTATCTTTCAACAGGACAGATGTATCCGGGGGGGAATTGCTTGAATGTTGCTGTCATGGCGCAGAGGCTTGGTGCTGATGCTGCCTATATTGGCGCTGTTGCGGATGATGCTGCGGGCAGGCTGATACAGGAGGTTCTGGCGCATGAGAAAGTTTCCAGCGAGCACCTTCGCATTGAAGAGGGAATGACAGCCTATTGTGTGATTGATCATAAAGACTCAGATCGTATCTTTGTCACTTATGATCTGGGCGTGTCGCATTTCACACCTTCACAGGCTGATATTGATTATCTAGCGCAATTTGATGCCGCCCATATTGGTCATACCAGCGGTTTGGATGAATATGTATCTGAATTTGCTAGTAAAACTAGAATTTCTTATGATTTTTCAATTCATGCTTCGGACGCGCTGATTGAGAAAATGGCACCCTTTATCTGGTTTGCGACTGTATCAGCGGGTGATGTTGCTGAAGATGAAGCCAAGGATCTCATGGATAAAATACAGTATCATGGCGTAGAATGGGTGATGGCAACGCGTGGTTCTGAGGGAGCCTGGTTGCGCCATGGTGAAAAAACATGGGCTGTAAAGCCGGTTCAAGTTGAGGTTGTCGATACGCTTGGGGCAGGTGATACAATGATCACACGTGTGCTGATTGGTTTGCTGAAAGGAGAAGATCCGCTACTCGCTCTGACAGAGGCGGCTTTTGCTGCCGCGCAAACCTGCACCTATTACGGCGCTATCGGACATGGAAAAGTGATTGATATTCCGGTTTCTTTGGCTGATATAAAACCAGTCATTATATGAGTTAGGCTGCTATGCATTAAATCACTCACTCTATGATAGCGATTTCATACAAGTTAAAGAGCCGATTAATCTCGCTTTTTAATGTTATCGATACACTATATAGATGGATATCATTCGTTTTATAAAGCTTATGGCTGATCCGTTGGTTTTGTCATGAAGAGGGATAATGGCTAAGAAACCCACGATTACTAATGTTGCACGTTTGGCTGGTGTCAGCACCGCTACGACGGGGCGTGTGCTTGGCGGCTATGGTTATAGCAGTCAGGATGTACGGGACCGCGTTTTTGCGAGCGCTGAACAATTGGGCTATACACCCAACCAGTTGGCCAGAAGCCTCATTACAGGCACAACACGAACGATAGGTGTAGTGGCGGGCGATATTCAGAGCCCTTTTTATGCTAGTGTATTGCGTGGCATCTATAATGTTGCGCGTCTGGAAGGTTTTGGCCTTCTGGTAACCGGCAGTGATGAATTATTAAAGCAAGAAATCGAATCTGTTGAGCTTTTATTGGCAAAACAAGTTGATGGTTTAATCATTGCGCCCTTGGATTTACGCGATGCACAGCATTTACGTAAAGTGATGGATAGCGGCAAGCCTATCGTACAAATCGACCGTATTATTGAAGGGTTTAACGCTGATTATGTCGTGGTTGATAATTTCAAAGCGTCTTATGAGGCAACTTTAAGCCTGATCAAGGCTGGGCACAGATCTATTGGTGTGGTTGCTGAGCTTGAACATTCGAACGGCAAGGGGATTGAGGAATTTATTGCCGCAGCCAGATTGGGTACGGTTGATCCTCAGTATTTATTCCCGAGTTGGCAGCGAGTTTATGGCTATTTGCGTGCTATGTTGCAAAGCGGTTGTGAAATCAATCCGGATCATATTTGCCGTGTCGGTGAATATTCAGTGACCGCAGGGCAGAGCCGTGTTGAAGAAATGATGACACAATCCATTCACCCAACGGCAGTTTTCTCGACAGGTGGCCTGTTGTCAGTTGCGGTGATGCATGTATTAGATAAACTTAACTTGTCGATTCCTGATGATTTATCTTTAGTCTGTTTCGATGATCTGGATTGGTTCAGCTTTAATAAGCCGCAAATCAGTGCCATTAAACAGCCAACAATTGAGATGGGTGAAGAAGCGGCTCGATTAATATTCAATCGAATGAAGAATACGGCCGAACCACAGCAGGGGGTTCAACTGAAGACAACATTTATAAACCGTTTTTCCACCCGTAACATATAAAATATCTTGTGAATAATAATCTTAGCATCGGTACAGGCCTAACTTATTTTTAGGCTAACATGTTTTTATTAGTTTTCCGGTGTTGTCACGTCAAGCGGTTTAAGGTTGCCTACGTGTCGGGTTGGACATAAATCTCTGTGATGCAAACACCAGGGCACTGTAACCTTAATTTTGGAGTAAACTTAATCGGCGATAAAGAGGGATGACCTAAGTATGCGCAGCTCTTTACCATTGCCATCGTTTTCCAGCTGAGATCATCGCTCAAGCTGTGTGGTTATATTTTCGTTTTCCCTTGAGCTTTCGCATGGTTGAAGACATGCTGGCCTACCGCGGGATCATTGTTACCCACAAAACGATCCGCGAATGGGCTGAGAAGTTTGGACGAGATTATGCCAACAAAATCCGTCGGAGCACCCCGCGTCTTGGTGACAAAGGGCACCTGGATGAGGTTGTCGTTACGATTAAAGGCGAACGCCATTTTCTGTGGCGTGCCGTTGATGAAGATGGTTTTGTGCTTGAAGTTCTCGTACAAAAACGCCGCAATACCAAGGCGGCCAAGCGGTTTATTCGTAAACTCTTGTCAGGCCAGGCCGCATCACCTGAATAGCCCCTAGATTTGTAGACACCTTGTGACTTAAAAAAGAGGCAAGGAGCTTACGATGGGTAAAGCTAATTTCACCGACGAATTCAAACTTGATGCTATTAAACAGATTACTGAGCGCGGTTATTCCGTAGCAGATGTTTCGCGTCGCTTGGGCGTAAGCACACATTCCCTTTATAGCTGGATGAAGCGCTACAACGCCCCTGAGAAAGCAGCTGCTCAGGATGATCAATTGTCAGAGATCAGGCGCTTGAAGCAAGAGCTTGCTCGTGTCACCGAGGAGCGTGACATACTAAAAAAAGCCACCGCGTACTTCGCCAAGGATGCAAAATGAAGTACGCGTTTATCAAGGCGCATCGTGTTCTATTCAATGTGCGTGCCATGTGCCGCATGCTTAATGTCCATCCGAGCGGATTTTATGCATGGATGACGCAGCCTTTAAGTCACCGTGCAACTGAAGATATCCGGCAGACAGCACTGATCAAAGATGCATGGCATGACAGCGGTAAGGTCTACGGATACCGCAAATTACACGATGATCTGCGAGATCAGGGTGAGACCTGCTGTCCAAACCGAGTTGCGAGACTGGCCAAGCTGGCAGGTATCAAAGCTCAGATTGGTTATAAGAGCCGCTCCGGTAAATATGGTGGCAAACCCTCTATAGTTATAGATAACACTCTGGATCGCCAGTTCGACGTGAACATGCCTGATAAGGTTTGGGTCACAGATATTACCTATATCAAGACATATGAAGGGTTTTCCTACCTGGCTGTTGTCATCGACCTGTTTTCTCGACGCGTTGTCGGGTGGTCAATGCAATCGCGCCAAACTACAGACCTGGTCTTACAGGCTTTGTTGATGGCCGTGTGGCGACGAAAACCAAAAGAGCGGGTCATGATACATTCAGATCAGGGCTCCCAGTTTACAAGTATGGACTGGGCTTCATTCCTAAAACAACATAATCTTGAGCACAGCATGAGCCGCCGTGGGAATTGTCACGATAATGCTGTAGCTGAGAGCTTTTTTAAAATGCTGAAGCGAGAGCGCGTTCGGCGCAAAACATACAGAACTCGAGCTGAAGCAAGGCAAGACGTATTTGATTACATTGAGATGTTTTATAACCCGCAGCGCAAACACGTTAGAAATGGTATGCTGTCACCAGCACACTTTGAACAGAACCACAAACTGAAGACGAAGAGTGTCTAATAAACTCGCGGCTATTCAACCGCGTGTTATGGTGACTGATAAGCTTGGCTCTTATGGAGCCGCTAACCGGGAGATTGGGCTCACAGCCTGTGATCATCGCCAGCATAAAGGTTTGAACAATCGGGCCGAGAATTCCCATCAGCCGATACGTCGTCGAGAGCGGGTTATGAAGCGTTTCAAGTCCGCACGACATCTGCAACGCTTTACATCCATTCACGACCCGATCTACAATCTTTACCACTTTCCTCGCAACCAACTCACTTCATCTGACCATCGTCAACTGCGCCAGGCTACCAACACCATTTGGCGTGAAATCGCACGCCCGAAAGCCGCATAATAACAACCGCATATATCGAAATGCGTCTGCGCGTAAGTTAAGGTTACAGTGCGATCCTGCAGCCCCTCAAAAAGACGACGGCCGGTGCGCCGACGCTGACGAGGCAATTTAATGTCCTCTTCAAGCCACGCAGTCAGCTGATCCTCAAACGCACCAAGCCGAGGTGAAACCGCTTGCTGACGTTGATAGGGTCGGTCCTACGTCACATCCAGTTACTTGCGCACCGTTGGCCGCGAGAGATCCATATCACTTGCAATGGCAGAAACCGTCTGACCCTGCACCAAATGCCGACGGCGAATTTCGTAGATAATGTCTATGTGAAACACTCCAGAGAACTCCGACCAAAGCGCAGGAGAATGACATACTGGGATGGAAACTTTTCAACGCTGTTTCCAACCAGAATCTGGAAACTTTTGCACGCTGTTTGACACTCGCGGACAACATCAGGGCCAGCGGTCATATCGTGCCGCATAAACAGGCCGGAGACATGACTGCACCTGACCCGCAAAGCTATAACATCACCAAAATCATATTGCCAAACGGGCGCCATCCAGACATGACAGGGGTCGTTTGCGGGAGGGGGCGAAATCCTACGCTAAGCCAAGAACGCGCTTCCCATAGTCCCTGAGTTCGCCTTTTGGGCCGACGTAGCGATAGAGAGTGACGCGCTCGATCCCGAGTTCCTTGCACAGATCGGAAACGGAAGTATCGCGCTGTGCCATGGCCGCCTGGGCGAGACGCACCTGTGCCTTGGTCAGGGCGAATTTTCGGCCGCCTTTGCGACCGCGCGCTCTTGCGGCGGCGAGGCCAGCCATGGTCCGTTCGCGGATCAGGTCACGCTCGAACTCGGCCAGAGTGGCGAAGATACCGAACACCATGCGGCCGGATGCGGTGGTGGTGTCGATCTGGGCGCCCTTTCCGGTCAGCACCCGCAGGCCGATATTGCGATCCGACAGATCCTTCACCGTGTTGACCAGGTGAGCGAGCGATCGCCCGAGGCGGTCGAGCTTCCAGACCACCAGCACATCGCCGTCGCGCAGGGATTTCAGGCAGGCGGCCAGTCCGGGCCGATCGTCGCGGCCGCCGGAAGCTCGATCCTCATAGATATTGTCCTGTTCGACGCCGGCGGCGCGCAGGTCGTCGTGCTGCAGATCGAGGGACTGGGAGCCATCGGCTTTGGAGATGCGAGCGTATCCGATCAGCATGTTTCTTAAACGGTGGTTTGAGGGGGGGGCGCTGGCCACGAATGATTTGTTCGCTGGAAATGTATCTCAACCAGCTTCATAAACAAAGCGTCTTGAACATCATCGGATTTTGAAAAAGGAACATGGATGCCGCGTCGCGTCACTCTAACCGATCGGCAGAAGGACGCGCTGTTGCGCCTGCCGACCTCGCAGGCGGATTTGCTCAAGCACTATACGCTGAGTGATGAAGACCTTGGACACATCAGGCTGCGCCGACGCGCTCACAACAGGTTCGGCTTCGCCCTGCAATTGTGCGTCCTGCGCTATCCCGGCCGGGTGCTGGCTCCGGGCGAACTGATCCCAGCAGAGATCGTCGAATTCATCGGAGCACAGCTCGGCCTGCTTGCCGACGATCTCGTTGACTACGCCGCCCGCGAGGAAACGCGGCACGAGCATCTTTCCGAACTGCGGGCGCTCTACGGATTCCGCACCTTCTCCGGACGTGGTGCGCGCGAGCTGAAGGATTGGCTGTTTCGGGAAGCCGAGATGGCGGTGTCAAACGAAGATATCGCCCGTCGCTTCGTGGCGGAGTGCCGACGCACCCGCACGGTTCTTCCTGCAACATCGACGATCGAGCGGCTTTGCGCCACGGCCCTGGTCGATGCCGAGCGGCGGATCGAGACGAGGATCGCCAGTCGGCTGTCCGTGCCCATCCGGGAACAGTTGCTGGCATTGCTCGAGGAGACGGCCGACGATCGGGTGACCCGCTTCGTGTGGCTGCGTCAGTTCGAGCCGGGCTCGAACTCTTCGTCAGCCAACCGGCTGCTCGACCGGCTCGAATACCTGCAACGTATCGATCTCCCCGAGGAACTGCTGGCCGGTGTTCCTGCTCATCGGATGACACGCCTGCGCAGGCAAGGCGAACGGTACTATGCCGACGGCATGCGCGATCTTCCGGAAGACAGGCGGCTTGCGATTCTGGCCGTTTGCGCGTCGGAATGGCAAGCGATGCTCGCTGACGCCGTGGTCGAAACCCATGACCGGATCGTCGGCAGGCTCTACCGGGCATCGGAGCGCATTTGCCAAGCGAAAGTCGCCGACGAAGCGAACGCGGTGCGCGACACCTTAAAATCCTTCGCCGAAATCGGCGGCGCTCTGGTCGACGCACAGGATGATGGCCAGCCGCTGGGCGACGTCATCGCGAGCGGATCAGGGTGGGACGGCTTCAAGACCCTTGTTGCAATGGCAACCCGGCTGACCGCCACCATGGCGGACGATCCTCTCAATCATGTACTCGACGGTTATCATCGGTTCCGGCGGTACGCTCCGCGCATGTTGCGCCTGCTCGATCTGCGGGCTGCGCCGATCGCGCTCCCGCTTCTCGAAGCGGTGATGGCTTTGCGTACTGGCTTGAACGATGCCGCACATACCGGCTTCCTTCGGCCCAGCTCGAAATGGCATCGCCATCTTCGTGCCCAGGCGGTCGGCGACACTCGCCTCTGGGAGATAGCGGTGCTGTTCCATCTGCGCGATGCCTTCCGATCCGGAGATATTTGGTTGGCCCGATCCCGGCGCTATGGCGACCTGAAGCATGCGCTCGTTCCGGCGCAGGCTGTCGCGGAAGGCGGTCGTCTCGCCGTGCCATTGCGGCCGCAAGAATGGCTGGCGGATCGGCAAGCTCGCCTCGATATCCGGTTACGCGAACTGGGCCGCGCCGCGCGCACCGGCACGATTCCCGGCGGGTCGATCGAAAACGGCGTTCTGCATATCGAGAAGCTCGAAGCTGCCGTACCGACCGGCGCCGAAGATCTGGTGCTCGATCTCTACAAGCAGATCCCGCCCACGCGGATCACCGATCTCCTGCTGGAGGTGGATGCAGCGACCGGCTTCACCGAAGCGTTCACGCATCTGCGCACCGGAGCGCCCTGCGCCGACCGGATCGGGCTGATGAACGTCATCCTTGCGGAAGGGATCAACCTCGGCCTGCGCAAGATGGCCGACGCGACGAACACGCACACCTTCTGGGAGTTGATCCGCATTGGACGGTGGCATGTCGAGGGCGAAGCTTACGACCGGGCGCTGGCCATGGTGGTCGAGGCGCAAGCGGCGCTACCAATGGCCCGGTTCTGGGGCATGGGCGCCTCCGCTTCGAGCGATGGGCAATTCTTCGCCGCTACGGAACAAGGCGAGGCCATGAACCTGGTCAACGCGAAATACGGCAATACCCCGGGTCTGAAAGCCTATAGCCACGTCTCGGACCAATATGCGCCGTTCGCGACCCAGGTGATTCCTGCGACGGCGAGCGAAGCTCCCTACATCCTCGACGGCCTGCTCATGAACGATGCCGGCCGCCATATTCGCGAGCAGTTCGCCGATACAGGCGGCTTCACCGATCACGTCTTTGCCGCATGCGCCATTCTCGGCTACCGGTTTGCCCCTCGCATCCGGGATCTGCCGTCCAAGCGACTCTATGCGTTCAATCCATCGGCCGCGCCGGCCCACTTGCGGGCCATGATCGGCGGCAAAATCAATCAGGCCATGATCGAGCGCAACTGGCCCGATATCCTGCGCATCGCCGCCACCATTGCAGCCGGAGGCATCGCGCCTAGCCAGATTTTGCGCAAGCTCGCCTCCTATCCGCGGCAGAATGAACTGGCCACAGCTCTGCGGGAAGTAGGCCGCGTCGAGCGGACGCTGTTCATGATCGACTGGATTCTGGACGCCGATCTCCAACGCCGCGCCCAGATCGGGCTCAACAAGGGCGAGGCCCATCACGCGCTGAAACGAGCCATCAGCTTCCATCGCCGGGGTGAAATCCGCGACCGTTCCGCCGAAGGCCAGCATTACCGGATCGCCGGCATGAACCTGCTCGCCGCCATCATCATCTTCTGGAACACCATGAAGCTCGGCGAAGTCGTCGCCAACCAGAAACGCGATGGAAAGCCGCTGTCGCCCGATCTCTTGGCCCATGTCTCGCCGCTGGGATGGGAGCATATCAACCTCACCGGCGAATATCGGTGGCCAAAGCCTTAGCGTAGGATTCCGCCCCCTCCCGCAAACGACCCCATGACAGCACCGGCCGAGCTCATATGTGTAATCTTTCTCCTGTCCTTAATGAAAATGAAAAAGGTACAGAACGGGCTCTTCGACCCGTGGCGTTAAATAATGCATTTCCTATTGCCGCAGAAAGCCCCGGCAAGCCGATTTCACCTAGACCACGTGCTCCGTCGTCACCCATTGAAAAATCCGGTTTATTGATGAACTTAACTTCGACTTCAGGAATATCCGCATGTACAGGCACAGCATAATCGGCCAGGTTATCCGTTAAAAGCTTATGAGTAGAAGGATGACGTATACCTTCTTCCATCAAAGCCATTCCGATCCCGAAAACTACACCACCACGAATTTGACTGGCGGCAAGTAGAGGATTAAAAATTCGACCACAATCTAGGACACTAACCACACGCGTCACGCGAAGAAGACGAATTCGTTCATCTAGCTCTACTTCAACAAAATGTGCACCAAATGAATAAAAGCTTAGTTTTCCCTCGTCTTTACGCGCACCAGAGCTACCTTCTACTTCAATTTCAAACTTACCAAGTGATCTAAGCCGTTCTTGCATAGAAATATTTTTGCCTTCGATGCCCAGCTGCTCTAATAATTTTCGGCAAGCTACGGCTGCTGCTGGCATTACGCTTGATGTTGATTTTGATCTTCCAGCAGTGGGCGCATAAGGGAATTGAGTATCGCCTAGATGAACCTCTATGTGATCAAGCTCCAACCCAAGTTCGCTTGCAACTTTTTGCGCCAAAATTGTACGCATACCTGTGCCGATATCGGTTGCCGATGTTGCAACCAGCAACGCTCCTTCACGGCGCAAACGCAGCTTTACAGTAGCAGGTAAAAGGGGCGCCGGATAAGCGGTCGTCGCCATTCCCATCCCAATCATACGACCATTGCGCAAGGTTTGAGCCGGCACGTCATTGCGCTTTGACCAGCCAAATGCATCTGCCCCTTCAATATAACAATCGCGCAAATAGTTAGACGACCAAGGCCGGTTATGAGAAAAATCTTTTTCCGCATAATTGCGTAACCGCAAATCAAGAGGGTCGATCTGTAAAGAATGTGCCAGCTCATCTAGCGCGGTTTCAAGTGCGAATGATCCTGGAGTTTCCCCTGGAGCGCGAAAAGGCGTAGGGGTGGGAATAGGGAAGCGCTGTACATGATGAGATACTGTGATCTTTTTGGCGGCGTAGAGCATTAGAGGGTGTTGTCACGTTAAGTTTGCGATGCCCCGAATGCGGGCGGATTTCTGAATTTTCAGACGAGGCAGGCTGCAATTTTCCATACGTCGAATGCTTCGAGGCGATGGTAACGAATTGTTTGTGCG
>NZ_QNRH01000020.1:2497-17466 GCF_003314995.1 Pseudochrobactrum asaccharolyticum | reverse complement strand
TAAGAAACTGTGTAAGAATTAACAACGTAATCTCAACTTAAACCGCGCAAATCTGGGCTTTTCACTTATAGTTCAAGCCGCGCCGTCCGCACCACTTTTCTCAATATTTTCATCAATTTTAAAAACCGATACGATCGCATAATCGTAGATTTCTTTTCGAAAATCTTACTAAACAATAAGGCTCACAAATACGCCTGCCCCAGCCTTCCCTTAGATACGATTTTCACGTTTGATAACAGAGATAGCGGGCGCTCCAACCTGATTATCCAGTTCTGTATTTCTGTGGTGCAAACGCGTTAGAGCTTTTCTTGCCTGCAATTCTGTTTCAGTTTAGAAGGAAACCCTCGAAATTCATGTTGTGGCAGTGGGGTGCAATTCTCACGCATGGCGCTAGCATTAAATAGAATTCTGGAGCTCTACGATGACCACCTTAAAAAAATCATTGTACGGAATTACGATTGCTCTCAGCGTGATGTCTTTATCATCTTCGCCAATTTGGGCAGCTTCATCAAATTCAGGAGATTTATCCGCCGAGGAGCGAACCGAACTTCAACAAGCAGCAGGGATCACTTGCGACACAAGCAAAAGCGACGCCTGTACTGCGGGTAATGTTGAAAGCGGTGATTTCTACAACGTGCGAATCTACGGAAGCTGCATAAATGCACCTTATTATGGCCGTATAAATGATAAATCGATTACTTTGAGAAAAGGCGTTGCGACAACAGGTACTGACGGAAAAACTGAAGGCACACTGGCACCTAATCAATTGGTTTGCATCAAAGCAGTTGCTCAGGTGAATGTGACAGACACAGAATATTACGTCATGGCTCTTCCGATGGATTATGGTCCGGAGTGCAAAGATGAAGAACTGTGCAAAAAACCGCAGCCGCTTCCAAAAGAACATCAAAGTACAATGGCTAAATGTCAGAATGATAGCCAGAAGGGCTATGCAGGCTGCCCCCAAGGCTGGGTGTTTGCAAGTGAAATGGAAGCCTATTCTAACGGGCTGTCTTTTCCACAATAATTGACTGCAATTTCTGACAGTCAACATCATAATCACTCGCGGGGGAGCTAAAACGACCGCATATACATTACAATAAAACATCCGATTTTATTGGTGAAATCGTAGGCTCCCCGTAATGATAGTAATGATAACAGTCCCCGTGCGACTGTTATCATTGTAGCTGTCTTGATGAAGCAGGCAGAATATACCTTCCCAAACCATCAATCTCTTGGCTCGTATGTAATGCTTAAAGATACTGTGATCGGCACATATAACATTTCATATCAAGATGCCGAGTTTTGTTTCAAGGAGTGAGCCAGCGTGATTTATTTAGTTCGTCATGGTCAGACTGTTTTCAATGCTGCCGCACGCTGGCAAGGACAAGTGGACTCTCCCCTGACAGCGCTTGGTCTCCGTCAAGCCGCAGCGGCTGGTGAAACACTGCGCGGAATTATCGCTGATAATGATATCGCCGTTTTCTGCAGCCCGCTTGGCAGAGCCCATGACACGGCTAAAATCATTGCGGAGAAAATCGGTTACCAGAACGAAATGCAACTTGATCCGCGCTTGATGGAAATCGGTATGGGATCATGGGAAGGCCTGACGGATTATGAGATAGAGCAAGAATGGCCGAATGCCCGTGACGGGCTGGAGCATCATGAATGGTTCCTCCATTCACCGGACGGGGAAACTTATGATGATATTCTTGCCCGCACTCAGGACGCTTTGTCAGAGATTGCAAATCACAGTGCGCCAATCAAAATCATCGTATCCCACGGTGTGACCGGCAGAATAATTCGCAGCATACACGCCAATATCCCAAAAAATGACGCACTGAAGCTGGAAGTCCCTCAAGATGCGCTGTACCGTCTATCCGATAAAGGTCATATTGAGCGCATTGCTTTCGGCATATGAACCAGCAAACATCGCCCCGAAAACAAAACTGGTGCCTCTCAGCGATTATCGCCCTGATCTTCGGTGCCATAACCGCTTTTATATTCTACTACCTGATTATCTTTGGCTCGGGCAATGATGGTTATGCAATTATATATTGCATTTTCACCGCGCCCATAGCGATGATCTTTGGCCTATGGGCATTATTTTATCATCGCAGCAATATTGCCTTGATAGCGATGACGCTCTGCCTTTCACCGCTCATTTATCTTTAATCGAAAGACACCTCGCCCGATTGGGCGAAGTGTCTGTGTTAGAAAAAGATTATTTCAGCTGCTCGACAAGCGTTTCCGTGACTGCGGCGTCAAATGAATCTGTTTCTTTATCGTCGCTTTGCTCAGCCTGCTTTTTAGCGATAAATGTGTCCCGTTTTGTAACAAGATCAGCCATTTTTTCCTCCAGCTTTGTACGCTCTTGCGCGTTCTTATCCAGAATGTCCTGCTTTTCCTGTCCGGATTTACCGCGCATATTATCCGGCAATTCCTCGTCTTTCACGGCATCCAGTTTTTGTTTGCCATTTTTCACATCGGCAACAAGATCACCGCCACCGGTAACAACCTCTTTCGCACCGCCTTTTTTGGCGTAATAACGTGAGTTATCAACCTTTACAGCGGCAGGCGCTGCGGCTTTGGCATCCATCTTGCTCTGCAATTCTGCCTGTACGCTACGATTACCGTAAGCAATAACGGTTTTATCAATATCCTGCTGAACGGTGATAATTTCATTATCAAAAGGCGTCTCAATAACGGTGATATTGCCGCCATCCTGCGGAATGGCCATATAACGCCCGTGGCCAAGCTGTGCAATTTCGCGCCAGACTTTCGTTGTGTCAGGATCATCACCGGCCTGAATTGTATTAACGGTGATTTTGTCTTCTTTCGCACGCTTCAGAATTTGAGGATATTGCCATGTATTCGGATAATCCATGTGTGGCGGCGCATCGCCGACAAGGAAGATAATCCGCTTGGTATTGTCGTTCTTAGTCCATTTTAGTTTACGAACAGATTCATCCAGCGCTTCATTAACCGATTCCGGCGTATCACCACCGCCATCTGCCTCCAGCTTGATCAGCTTACCATAGAGCCCCTGCACGTCTGCGCTCATATCATAGGTTTTCAGGACATATTCGTCACCACGGTCGCGATAGGCCACCAAGGCCATACGAATATCAGCGTCCGGATTCACATCGATGATTGTATTGGCAATCGACCAGATTTTTTTCTTTGCGCCGTCAATCAGACCAGCCATAGAGCCGGTTGTATCAAGAACAAATGCAACCTCAATACGTTGCTCCTTATCACTGCCGGCCGCAAGTACAGGTGAAGCACAAGCTGTCATAGCAACAGCTGCAACAAGACTTTTGTCAAAAAAGCGCAAAGTACGAAGCATTATAATCCCCATAGTAAAATGATGCTTATGCTTCGCGGCGGAATGCGGCATAATTGGGAGACTGCCAAGTCAAGATTATGATTTACAGCAATTTTATGCCCTATCAGGCTAAAACAAGCCGCCTTAAGCAGAACATTTTCCCGATCTATTGATCTGTCTGTACTATTATAAATATCGTAGTAATTATTTTAAAATAAATATATCAATTCACTTTCATAACAAAGATTAGCTAAAATCAAATCAATTGAGACGCCTGCATGATACGAATCCTGTTTCTTTTTCTTGGCCGGGAAATCATCCTGAGACATTGGAAAACGTTGTTTACTATCGGCGTTTGCTGGCTCCTGCTCGGTTTAGCAATCTTTATTGATGCATTAGACGGCGACACTTATCTTCACCCCTATACATTCGCATATTTCCTGCTGCCTGAAGCAGCAATAAGCCTGCTTGCTGCCGCCGGCAGTGAAGGTACAGCTAAACAGATGCGCATTGTGCAAGGCATTGCATTACTCGCCGTTTCCGCCTTGATTTTCACATCTACGCCCGCCACGAATTTCCTGCTTGCGCTCGTCTTTGGTCTTTGCTTTCTCATTGACGGTACAATGCGTATTGCCAGCGCCTGGGTTGTGCGTTTTCCGCGCTGGAAAATTGGTATTGCCGGTGGCGTGTTCGAACTTATACTGGCCATTGCAACGTTACAGCCTTGGCCGACATGGTATGAAGGCACTGTAGGCGCTAATGTCGGCGCCGTGCTGATCCTCTCCAGCCTTGGTATTATTCATGTGGCATGGCGTATTCATAGTCTGGAAGCCGGTGCGCCCCTGTCCCGTTTATTCGGACGGAGCAGCCTTCTTTCCGCGATAACTACGCATCACCATCACCCGCAGGTAATAACAAAGCGCGGAGAACTCATTGTTCACGTCTGGACACCAACCGGCACAGCCATGACACCGCTACGGCAGCGCGCCATCAGCCGTTATATTGCAGCGGTAGATGCAAATGGTGTTATTTCCACCGGCCACGCAGCACTGGAACTGCAACCGGATCTGTATATCAGTCATTATCCGGCCGTTGAGATTGATCGCTCTCCTAATGAATTCAGCCGTACTTTGCGTGCGACCGCAGATAATAATATCGAAGGCCGGTACTTAACTGACTACAAATCTGAGGCCGAAGGCTGGTGTGAATCTACCGTACAAGTCATCATTAAAAATATCGATGAAAATAAGTTACGTGCGTTTTGGAACACTTATAAAGCAGATAATACCTACAATTTGACCAACCGCAATTGCTCCAGTGTTGTCGCTGATGCACTTGATGCTGCACTGGAGGGTGTTTATCGGCATAAGCGCTGGCCGGTATTTTCTGCATTGCGTGCAATTGTTTACCCGGAACTCTGGGCAGCCAGCCTGATACGTAAACGTGCTGAATCCATGGCATGGACACCAGGTTTGGTGCTTGATTATGCCCGTGCACTCAGTGCAATCGTAGATCCGCAGCCAGGGATTTGGGTACCAAAGGAATTTCAAAAAAGGCGTACAGAATAGCCAGCTCTGCTCACTTATTTTTGTGTACCGGCAGATATCGTGTCGGGGTCTGCCCCAAAGCTTTTTTGAACATTGTGATAAAGGCCGTGACAGATTCATAGCCAAGTATTGCCGATACATTTTGGACGGAAACACCGGCCGAAATTTCACGTAGCGCCAGCATAAGATGAAATTGCTGGCGCCAACGGCCAAAGGTCATTCCTGTTTCCTGCAACATCAACCGCGCCAATGAGCGTTCACTGACAGCAACCCGCTCCGCCCATTGCGCCAAAGTACTACGATCGGCCGGATTATTCGCAAAACCTTCAGCAATTTTTCTGATTTTCGGATGCTCTGAAATCGGCAAGTGAAAATCCTCTTTCGGCATCAGTACCAATTCATCCAATAAAACTCTGACCAGCCTGTCTGTATGGCTTCCGGCTTCATAATCCGGTGCTTGTTTTGCAAGGTGCCCGATCATTTCACGGATCATCGGCGATACTGAAAACGTACAACACTGTGCCGGTAATGCCGCCGCATCAGGCTCCACAAACAAAAATGACAGTTGCGCATTAGCGGTTGTGAAATTGCTATGCTCCATACCGCCCGGAATCCACACGCCGCAATTGGCCGGAACAATCCACCAGCCATCAGCAACATGACATGTCACCGCCCCGTGCAAAGCCAGCACAAGCTGTCCCTTGCGATGCCGGTGTGCAGGAATTTCTGTCGCATAATCTTTAAGCTCCAGATGTAAAGCAACGGCAGGGCGATCGGTCCTGTCCGGATCAAAATCAGTATGTGCAGAGTAAGATGGCATAGGGCTTTGGCAGAATTTAGCGATAAAATGTCACTATAACTAAATTCAGCATCAACGCAATTCTTTAGAAGGGAGGCAGAAAGGTGAATACCCCAAATGACGACAAAAAAGCCTCTTAACGCACGATCACTCTTATTGATTATCGGCATATTATTAATCGCAACCACTATCAGAGCGCCGATTACCGGCATTGCACCTGTATTGGATATGGTACGCGCCAGTTTCTCTCTCGGCACAGCTGAAGCCGGTATTCTGACAACCCTGCCCCTGCTCGCTTTTGCTCTTACATCACCATTCTCAGTTTTATTTGCCCGAAAATACGGATTGGAACGCAGTCTTTTTGGTGCACTACTGCTGATTACATCAGGCATTATTACACGCTCATTAGGCAATGTATGGTGCCTCTTTGCGGGAACAGCACTGATCGGTGTCGGGATTGCATTTGCCAATGTTCTGCTGCCAAGCCTTCTTAAGCGCGATTTTCCCGATCGCATTGCATCTCTGACAGGCGCTTACTCTGTAACGGCCGGCGCAGCAGCTGCTTTTGCTTCTGCTACTGCTATCCCGATTGCTGCTATGTTTATTAACGGCTGGAACTGGGCTCTGGCATCTTTCGCCCTGTTTCCCGTCATCGCAATGATTGTCTGGCTACCACAGCTCTCCAATCATACAGCACCATCGCAAGCCTCAACCAGCTCCATACAAAATGAGAAAATCTGGAAGTCACCGCTTGCATGGCAGGTTACCCTGTTTTTTGGTCTTAACTCTCTGGTCTATTATGTAATTGTTGCATGGTTGCCAATGATATTGGCTGAATCCGGCTATTCACCTGCAGTAGCGGGCTCGCTGCATGGCGTATCTCAGTTTGCCACGGCAATTCCGGGACTAATATTTGGTGCCGTATTAAGCCGTTTCAGAGATCAGAGAATTATTGCACTTTCATTAGCGGCAATGACAGCAATTTCGCTCTTCGGCCTGCTACTTTTACCAGCATGGAATGTGCTCTGGGTCGCATTATTCGGTTTTGGCGCCGGTGCAACATTCATTCTTGCTTTGGCATTTATCGCTTTACGTTCAGCGAACGCTCATCAGGCAGCAGCATTGTCAGGCATGGCACAATGTGTAGGCTATCTTATTGCTGCGGCAGCACCTCCGCTTGCAGGCTTAATTCATGACAAGTCTCAAGGCTGGGCATTAACACTGATAATTTGCATTATTCTTTGTGGGGCAATGGCATTTCTCGGCTTCCAAGCCGGCAAACAGCGGCTAATTTTCAATCAGCGAGAAGCAACACATTAGAGTAACGGCTCCTACTGCCTAACAATACAATATGCGTAATCTCCATATCGCTTACAGATTACGCATATTGCCCCATAAAAGCTGCAATGTGACTGGCGAGTGCCCTACAGATTTAGCGACATCATTCTTTAATCTGAACAACGAAGTTACGCACATAAACTACAAATAATTGGATTTTTCCCCATTGATACGCAAGAGTGGTTGCGTTAGAACGGCTTAGCTTTATATCAAAGCGTCTGCGCACCCGTAGCTCAGCTGGATAGAGTGCTGCCCTCCGAAGAGTCCGAAGGCTGCGATCAAGCTCTAAAATATTCTTATTATTTCAATACCTTAAACAAGGTGATCACGCTTTTATAGCGTAACAATTGTATTCAGGCACATCCCCACCACTCAGGCAGATAAATGTTGTCAGCATTCATATTGCTTGCGTATCTACGACAAAGAGCTGCCCTGAAAATCAGGATGAGGCAATTTTAAAAACCTTGGTTCCCTCGATGTTCCGACGTGTTTTTCAGTCATAAAACGGGTCAATCGGCACAACCTCGCCACTCTCCATGGCACCTATGTTTCCGGTCTTGCGATCATGATGCTGAGCCGACCAACGCCGTCAAGCTCCCGTTCTGGTTTCCTCCTTGGCACCTATAAAGGGGCGTCCTAGAGACTGTAGAAATACCGTATGGAGTTTCTATGGCTACAATTCGTAAATTACGTGGACGCTGGCAGGCACAGGTTCGCCGTAAGGGGCTCAAACCACGAGCCAAAAGCTTTGACACCAAGGCCGACGCTGAAAAATGGGCACGCAATCTGGAGACTGAATTAGATCGCGGCGGTGGTTTCATCGATACGCGCCTTGCCGAGAAAATGACACTCCGGGAATTGCTTGAGCGTTATCTTACAGAGATTACGCCGCACAAGCGCAGTGCTCAGACTGAGACCTATCGCATTCGCGTGCTTATGAAGCATGAAATCGCATATCGCACGCTTGCCATGCTCAGCCCTACAGACATTGCACTATATCGCGATGAACGATTAAAGGTTGTAGCCACTTCCACAATACTTAAAGAGCTGAACACTCTGGCGCACGCCATCGATATTGGTCGTAAAGAGTGGGGTGTCCATCTGATGCAAAATCCATGCCGGATGATCAGACGACCATCACCGCCACGTGGACGTGAACGACGTTTAGAAGAAGGTGAAGAGCAAAAGCTATTAGAAGCAGCAGATGCTGCTCGCAATCCTTATATGCGCTCACTCATTATCATCGCACTTGAAACAGCTATGCGCCAAGGCGAAATTCTTTCACTTGAATGGCAGGACATCGATTTTAATCGCCGGATAGCTCATTTGGATATGACCAAGAACGGTGAAAGCCGTGACATACCACTATCACAGCTTGCTTTACGAACGCTCATAGAGCTTCAAGAAGGCAGCATTAATCAGCGTGTATTCCCTTTGACGAAATCAGCCGTAGGACAGGCGTGGGAGCATCTTCGTGTTCGCGCTGACATGATAGATTTCCGGTTTCACGATCTGCGTCACGAGGCAATCTCGCGCCTTTTAGAGAAGGGTTTGAATGTCATCGAGACTGCAACCATTTCCGGACACAAGGAACTGCGCATGTTGCAACGCTACAGCCATTTGCGTGCAGTCGATCTGGTTGATCGTTTAGGGTAGATCAATCTACCCTCATGAGTTTTCAGACGACCATAGGAATTCACGAAGTCCTAGAATAATCCGGATTTATTTTAGGGGATGGTTTCTGGCGCCTTAGCAATCCGGAAACATAACCACCGCTCCTGAGCTGCAACTTATCTTTCCATTATGTAAACTTAGAGGTGCGAAAGTAGCTCAAAAGCGGGCTTAAGCTTTATAAACTGGTAGGGTTACAGCCCATGAGCTTCTTATATGGAATAAGAAGAATGTTGTCGCTATCTTGTCCGTAAGTTTACAGAAAAAGCTCCAATCAGAGTATTTTCTCGCTCATAGAGTAGATTAATCTATGCCCTCATACATAACCGGACGATGAAACGTATTGAGAGCGCTAAAAACATCGTCTCTGTTCTTTTGAAGCCGTCAAATAATTTTGGCTCGCCACCGCTTCAATCATGACTTTGCTAAATTAATCCAGAAACCTCCGGCATCCCTTTTCATTTTCGCTATAGGCTAATCGTTAGTGCTCAACTGACAATTAACCCGTTTTAACGCACCTCTCGGTGCGATGGAGAAGTTATGTCTAAATTTCACTTGGAAGAGTTCGAACGCCTTATGGATTCGACAAAAGCGTGCAAGCTGATCATGCCGGATGTTCTGGAAAAAGAAAGAGAGGTGGCACGGCATAAATTTTACGAATATCAGTTCATGTCCCCGCTTGCCGCCACACAGCACTTTGCAGAGCTTTATAGTCAAAAAGCAAAAGCCTTTGCCCGGATGCACCAAGATACCGAAACTGCTGAGAAGGTTCGCGGGATGGGACACAATCTTTTTGGTAAGCCAAGTGCCTCATTGACCGAGTTCTGGAATACACGTCTGAAAGCCGATCAAATGGGGGCGCCCTATGGTTTAATCATTGAGTTTGGTTTTCATTTCGCAGGTCGTCGCAAATGGCGAGCTGCTCCCAGACCCGGACAGTTGTTTGGAAGTAAGAATTCAGGCGAAATCTGGCTTGAAATGTTTGAGAGCTACGCCGAGGAACACTTTACCCTGTTCACCCGGGAGCTAGGTGATCTCCCTCAGTATAGAAGCGAAAACTATCGTGGTTTGCAATCCCAAGACGACTTCCGGGAGTTTATCCGTGAGGCAATTGCTCGTCCCGGCCAACAGTGGGATCGTAAGATTATCCAAAACTGTATTGAGCGCCGATACTTGCCGCTGTCTGAAACACTTTACATGGTGCCGAAGGATTTGCGTAAGACTACCATTGAAAGCGTGCGATCTAGTATCCGCAGGGCAGAACCCACTCCAGCTCCGATTGAAAAACTGCCGTCTATTAGTTTAGTGCCCAGCTGCTGTGGTATTACCTCGGCCTTGGATCGCACAACGCCGGAATGCTCAAACTGTCCCTTTGCTGAACTCTGCACCTCGATGTGCGAGACTGTGGGCGAACGTATGGTAAAGCGCTACGGTAGCCTTTCACCTCTTAAAGATAGCCGGGATGAAAAGCGAAAAGAAGGGCAGCGCCGCCGAACCGCGAGACACAGAGCTAAACAAGCAGAACTGAAGAAACTTCCCGGAAGTGTGTCAGGATAAGCCGGAGCGTGTTTGTGTAACGGTTAGCCTATATCTCTTCTTATTCTTAAATATATAAACTATAGGCTTACCGTTACACTTTCTCTCTTTTATCTCCGGATCCTAAAAACTACTCCGGGGTTAAAAAACGTATAGGTACTCGCCACCTTACAAACAAACGAATTAACATTCCGGATTTTAAAACAACTTTCCGGATCACGAGAGACCTTCGTAACAGCTTACCAGCAAATAAAATCTTCCGGACAACAAAACCCTCGCGGAACCTCAGCAAGCGCGCCGGTGACTCTCTATGACTCAACCAGAGGCGCTCTCTGTCGCAATCTTATCCTTTCTATCCATGAGCCCCCGGAATGAATAGAGTGGTTTCAGTCCAGCGCTTCAAGCGAGTTAACCGTCTCATAGAGCAAGCATTTCTATTATGCTGGTGCGCTGGTCGTTTAATATTGTTGGCTCAAACTACACATTGACCGAAAACGCCATAGAGAGTCACCTGCACGCGCTGCCTTCCGGACAGCACTTCTATCAAGCTGCACAAAGGAATGAGTCAGCAAGCCGCTACGAGTCAAATAACAGTATCCTGTTACGCAACATCCTTCAGTGCTCTGACTAACGTGCGCGGATGCAGATTATAGCGCTTGGCGAGCGTCTCCACAGAAGCCGAACCATCCTTAAGTGCGATACGTGCACTCCGGAGCTGGGTAGCTGTCATGGCAGGCTTACGCCCGATCCTTTGCCCTCGTGCACGTGCAGCTTCCATTCCGGCTTTGGTGCGCTCACTGATCAATGACCGCTCAAACTCTGCCATCGCAGCAAGCAGATGAAATAACAGCCGTCCACCGGATGAGGACGTATCAATCGCTTCACTTAAGGAATGAAACTCCACCTCGCGCTCACCCAATTCAGATATCAGCCGAACCAGATCAACCAATGACCGCCCAAGACGATCTAACCGCCATACAACCAGCATATCTCCGGCTTGTAACGCTTTTAGCACCTTGCTGAGACCGTCCCGTTCAAATTCAGCACCGGACACGCCTTGATCGGTATAAACCCTAGCACATCCTGCGGCCTTCAATGCACTGAGCTGTAGATCAAGGTTTTGATCGCTGGTCGAAACACGGGCATATCCTATTTTCTTCATCTTACTCATTCCGGATAACTAGCGAGGAATATTCAGCTATTCCGAGATGAAGATACCCGTTCCCCTCTTGACGAAAAGGAACCCTTTCGTGCGGCATGGGTTTAGTTGTTGACCGTTTAAGCCTGCCTATCAAAATCAAGGACTTCCGGTCATTTGAAAATAGCTATTCAAGCACTAGGAGAAGGGTTCCCTTTTGTGCAGCGTATTTTTGCTTAGGGAGCCCAAAATCCAATGTCCCGTTTTATGCTTACAGCTGTCGTTCCAGCACTTTTTTTGAGTATCACACCGGCATCGGCTGACGCTTTAGACACCTCATTCAAGCTCGCACTCTATCCGTATGCAGTTTTAAAACGAGCAGCGGTCACCTGTGACAAACCAATCAGTGAGTATATTGATTACAAAACACGCGTGATGGAAATCCTCGGCAAAATTCCTGATGCCAATTTAAGAGCCGCTGATCGCGACTTGGAGGAGCATTATGAAAGCGAAGCACGATATGATTTAGAATGCACAGATGTCTTACTTGACCTCTACCAGCAGACAAAAAGCAGCAATGCAGAACGGTCGTTGAAATCACTCAATGATGCAGTGAACAGAAAACTGCGAGAATAACCATAGATCAATCTACGATTAAATATGCTTATTTGCTTCCAACCAATTTTCGAGTGCAGTTATTAGCGCTGGCTGTAACTGGGTATCCCCCTTCAATGATTGACCTAATGAGGCATTTAAAGGCGAAAACCCAACTTCCTTCATAACAGCGCCAACTTTAAGTTCACGCGCAGTCATTACAGCTTGAATACGTGATTTAGCCCACGGCAATAGGTGGCGACCATTTGCGATTGGCACCCTTCCGGCCGTGGTAGCTGTGGGATGAGGTGTAATGACGCCATATTCAGTCTGAAGCCAATGCTCGAACTCTCTGCGCTCATAAGCGCTTGCTTTTTGCCACGCGTTTTTGAGCTCATGAAACCGTGTGCGTTGAGTTTTTAAGCCACAGGCAACCGCCGCCTCAGTAATTGTCTGGTATTTTCCGTCGATGTAATCAGCATAATAAGCCGGATAATCCTTCAGCAATCGCTCTTCGTAATAAGCTTTATTACGCACCTGTTTCTTGGGCATCCATCCCTCTGCAAACGCTATTTTGATACGCGTTATTGATAATAATCTCTTATTTAAACAAGAGGATTACCACCCAGAAGACGCTTTAGAATTGCTTTGCCACCTTTTGAGTTAGGCGATAAATGGGCTCCACGCTCCTCGCCGTCTTTATATATAATTAATTCACAATTTCGATCAGCTAACTCGCCCAGCCCCCAAGCATTTCTTTGCCTCATCACAATAATCGTCTTATTTGTATCATTAATGAGTGAGTGCACAAATTTCTTTGCTGCTATACACGACGGCATCTTTTTATGGGCTGCACCTAGACTAAAGATCCTCGAATGGTAGGGAAAAAGCTCAATAACTGCCATGCGTGTAGATAACTGCTGACTTGCTTCAACCCAGTCATATTTCAAAACGTTTGCGGCTTCCGCAATTGTGCCATCTAGCTTGCGAGCCCACCAATCATAACCCGCCGTCCAGCACCATTGAGGGTCGAGAAACATAAACGGATACTGCGCCACAGACACAGCATCTTGTTTGATATTTTTTACGAGCCTATCGTGAAATAATTCCTGTTTCTCTGCATAAAAATCAGCTGGAGATAGTCCCGGATTTAAGAGACAAATTATAATGTCCGCATTCCGAAGATCACCGCAATATGGCATAGGAAGTAGACCAAGCTGAAACTTACACCCCCTTCTTTCATTCACCCATTCCCGCGGTGTTTCAGGTGCTGTTAAAGTTACTTTGCCGTTATGCTTTTCCTGAAGCAGCCAATGCCTATCCTGAGGATGGACATAACTCGGGCCACTTAGATCCAGCTCCTCCCAATATTTTATAAATTCATCACACGGGTTCATCACTGATACATTCAAAATAAAAAACAGATATTTAGCATCATAAGGACATCATGATCAACACTTGCAAGTGTCCATCGGTCACAATCGCCCACCTTATGATGCCAATGGTTTATATTCTCAACCAGCATTACAGAGGTTAGCGTCTCGCCACAGTCTCAGTATATAGCTCTTTCACCTCTAGTATTCGGCGGACGTCTCGTGTCATCAAAGCAAGCGTAAGGCATCTAACCCCACTACATTAGTTATTCTTATACTTATTGTGCCGATCATTTGCACCATTGTGCTTATGAAAAGCAAATCGTCAAATCGCACATAAGCGAGCAGCAAGGCCAAATGAGTAGTCTCTCAGCAAAATAACTGTTTATAAGCAACTCTATTCACTTAGCTATTGTCACGAGACACTATATGGTTTCGTAGTTGCAGCCCCCTACTCAATAAAATACCGCGCTCTTAGTTTGATTTTTGCCATTAAAGCATAAAGCATCTAAATTTTTAGAAGTATCTGTGAATGACTGGGAGAAAAAAAGGGTAGTGAACGATGATTGAGATCCTAAAATCCATCAATACTTATTTAGGGAGTATTTCCGGGGCAATTACTGCATTCGCTACACTTGCGCTGGCTGTTCTGACTTGGATTCTCGCGCGTGCAACAAATGCTATGGCAAAAGCAACATCGTCAGCTAACGTGGTGGCAAGCTTAGAAACCAACCAATGGTCGTGGCGTCATCTTGACCTTATAGTGCATAATACGGGTAGCGCCCCAGCTTTTGCTGTTACCGTTAAATTCGATCCACCTCTTCCTTACATGACCGAAAAAGAGGAGAGCGATATGCCGTTCTGGAACATTAGCATTCTTCGACCAGGCCAAATTCTGAGTTCCAACGTAAACGACTTTCAATCAGTGCGCGAGAAAATATACCGTGCAACGGTTCAATGGAGAGTATCGCCCGATTCCAAACACGTCGAAGAAAATTCATACGACATTAACATCGCAGGACTTGGAGCAATTTCTAGGCTTGGCGCTGAGTCACCGGAGGTGCAAATAGCGGAACAAATCAAAAAAATCCGTGAGGACTGGCAGGCTATCGCTAACGGCAAGCGGCGATTAACGGTGGATCAATATAGTAGTAATGATCGCGAGCAGGAGCAAAAAAAGCGAACCGAAGCACTACGCGAATTACGTGAACGCCATGTGGAAGATCATTCAGAGCAAAAAAGCTCTTCTGAGACATAAGAAGGCATTTCGATACTTACCAGCACGACAAGATGGCACACGGTCGCCACATGTGGCTCCTTCCTATCCGTTTGTTTGTGACACATAATAACCGCTACTATGCCCCCCAAAGTTGGATACAATCACTATCAAATCCTCACAGGTAGATTTACCTCCGGAGAAACAAGTGATCACTTGGAGATCCCGCACTCGAAATGCGGAGGCACAGGTTCGCTTAGCAAGTTATCGGAGATGGCTTGTTAAGCCCTCAGCAGATTATTCACATAATCTGCCCATAATCCTCTTATTCCCCATTGATACGCAAGAGTGGTTGCGTTAGAACGGCTTAGCTTTATATCAAAGCGTCTGCGCACCCGTAGCTCAGCTGGATAGAGTGCTGCCCTCCGAAGG
>NZ_QNRH01000020.1:0-2400 GCF_003314995.1 Pseudochrobactrum asaccharolyticum | reverse complement strand
ATTGATACGCAAGAGTGGTTGCGTTAGAACGGCTTAGCTTTATATCAAAGCGTCTGCGCACCCGTAGCTCAGCTGGATAGAGTGCTGCCCTCCGAAGGCAGAGGTCACAGGTTCGAATCCTGTCGGGTGCGCCAACAAATAAAACGCTTATATATATATCCTGAAGTTCAAATGAACCTTTGCCGATTATAGGCGCCTGTTCTGCTTAGTATTTTTCCGCTGTTTTGCATATTTTCCAGTGAGCCATCCACCCGAATACACAACACAGAATACCTAGTTCGCCGCACATATTCTCAAAAAACAGGCTGGGAATGATAATAAAATTACAAAAGATAATGTCGGGGATAACAACGTTATAGAGAGCCTTTTCACATCAATAAAAAGAGAAGAACAGCATGGAGGATGTATCGAACAAAGAATTACACCAACGTGAATGTGTTCGATTACATTGAGCTCTTTTTACGATCCTACGTATCAGCACTCAATTCTAAACCATCTGAGTACCACTGGCTTTGAAACCAAGGTGGAATGAGTTCAGCCTCGTACTCGAAAAGCACACCAGGTAAATCCCCCCCCCTTGTCTGATCGCCTTATAGCCCTCAGTCCATATTTAAAGCGATTCCATGAAACAGGTACGCTTATCTCGCGTTCCTTCAAAGTTACAGGTAATTTATTCACCCGATAAAGAATGTTTATAATTCTCTGCGCCGCTTAATAGGCCAGAGCTTATTTCATTCGAACGAAGTCGCGAAACAACATCAAACGAACTCTGAATTTTCCTATATATTTAGGAATACCCAATCAGATATATCAAGATTGATTTAGTAATAATCCATATTTACTGTCAAACTATGGCTTAAAGTATACACGCAACCAACGTTTTTTAGATGTTAACCTCGTCCAAAGTTTAGATGGGCTGAGAATATGAGATGAGCGATTATAGGATCGAACAATTTCACGTAAAACCAAACCAGGGAAAGAAGGTCGCCGCTTATATTGTCGCCGTAAAGCTTTTCGATCAGTTTCAATTAGACTAGTAAAACCTTGTTGCTTACAGACGGCCGGAAAAACCTGATAAATCTTCAAATCAGCAAACATTTCATAAGCAGGATCAAACATAAGATTATCAATAGGGACAGAAATCACGTCCATAAATGCCAACATCCTCTTAGCGGCATCGCGCGATACTATGTAGCCACCCGCACAAAGATGTTTACTCAGTAATCGAGCATATTTGTAACCGGTGTTTTCAATTTTATTACTTACATCAAGTAAAATAATTGTATTAAAGGTTTCAATCTTAACAATATCTGCGTCTAATGGGATCCATTTCGATGAAGATAAAACTTTTTGTGCTTCATGAGATAAAACAATATCATCTTCAAAAACAGCAGCAAATGCATCTTCTCCATTCGCTATGATTTCAAGGCATTTACGATGGCTCAGAAAGCATCCGATTTCAGCTGGAGGGATAGGTATCTCCCAACGACGGATCGGTGCTGTAACGGCATCTAATTCCTCTTGCTTGAGTAATCGGCCATCAATACCTGCTACACGTGTAAATGCCAGTCCATACTTGCCAAATTCCCGCTCCATCTGAGTTAAGCGGTCAACTGAACGATCAAGATTGATGAGATAACACTTCATTCACACATAAATCTGAGACAATCTGTGCTCCTGCTTTCATGCAAGAGCCTCACTAACCAACTCAACCCTTACTGAATATTAACACTTAATCAAATCAAATATCACGCAACCGTGAAAGCATTATTGAATTAAGCGTGGATAAAATTAGATCAAAGGTATCCTACAGATACAAATGACACTTCAAGCCAACGATTAGAAATATGACTTAGACCACGAATACGGGGTTTCTGCGCTTAAGTTTCAAAGCGCAAGGGTATAGATGAGCGAAACTTGCACCGAATTGCCAATGACGCTGTGTGGTCGAAGCCTAGCATACCCCATAAATTTTCATTCTAATACGAACTGCGTCAAGAAACACAAATCGATGTGTACTGCTATTTTTACTTTAAAACCAACCTATGAAACTCTCACTATAGCTATCATCTGTAAACCATAGATGCTCCATCCCCAGCTTACTCAAAACGTAACCAATTTGCACTGTTGTGAATGAACTTCGATATTGTCAAAAAACACTCCCTCCCATAAAATGGACTACGAGTGGAAACGCTTGCATTAAATAGCCTGATTTACGAGGAGGTATCAAAATTACGAGTACGCTTCAGAATGGTGCATCATCATGATAGAGTTTATACTCGATGGTTCTCAAAAGGAATACATCGTGACCTGAGCCCCGCAAACTCCTCCAGATTTTGGTAGAGTCCAATCCTTGGTAGGAGATGGACAATGAAACGCTCACGATTTTCAGACGAACAG
>NZ_QNRH01000019.1 GCF_003314995.1 Pseudochrobactrum asaccharolyticum | reverse complement strand
ATAATAGGAAAGAAAATTAGATTACTTCAGGTGAAAATAGGTAATGCTCGGAATTTAAGATAAATTTGTGCTAAACTATATAATTATCAAGCATATTAAGGAGGAAATGATGAGTAGTAATGGATACAGCATGCGTCAAGACAGCCCGGGCAAATGGACTGTATATGATACCTATAGTGGAAAACCTGTTGTATATAATGACATTGTTCAAACAAATTTGACTGAAGATGATGCGAATGAAATACTTGAGCTGCTACGCCAAGATTACATTGAAAAAAGTACTGAAAGAAATAAACCCGCTTAATAATTTCAACATAATATTAACATAGATTAACGTGATACTAATTATTTATTTTTGTATTAATTTAAATACTTTTTAGGCAACAATAGAAAAAGGATATAGAATGACAAAAAATCAGGATACTACTCCTTTAACACACGATAAAGATATAAAGTTCCTCGCAGAAAATACAGACATTTCGCCTCTTCAAGCTCAAGAACTCATTCAAAAATTTGGCCGAAATAGAGAGGTTCTATTAAAAGAAGCTTTAAAATTTAAAGCCGAAGGATAATTGCAAAGCGGAAGTTTGGTAATTATTCCACTACCAAACTCCCGCTTATTTTTTATAGGACAAAATTATATTCAAATAACCATTGAGATAAAAGGCTCTCTTGCCCACATTCGCTGATGCGCAACCTCGATTACAGATAAAATCTGCTTCACATATACAAAATCATCATTCTCTACATTAGCTTTCTTTAGCAGAACCTGTGATTGAGTATTCGCTCCTATTGCTTTCAGGTGTGAGTATGCATCGCTCACAAACCCAATTGCAGCGGCATCTTTTAACAATGCCTCAGCTCCTTTAGCAGATGGAACTAAAATGATGGCATCGAAGAGAACCGAAGGATTGCCCGCCAATTGACCATCTACATTTAAATGAGCTCCTGATTTTAGCTCAATTCCACCTATTTTCGAAGCAATCAGTTTTAATACAACACCGGCCTTTTTACATGCCATTTTGATATTATTAATTTCATCATCATCTGTTCCATCAGTTACAAGCGCGGCAATACAACGACCTTTAGATGATATTGGTGGATTTTTATGGATAGAGAGTTTATCTGAAACAGGAAAATCCTTTACTTGTACCAAAGCCTGCATTTTTTTCGGTAAATCAATATTTAGTCCTATGGACACTTTTTTTGCAAAATCATCACTCACATTTCTTAGAGATGACAAAACACGTAGACGTACGTGTGTAAGCTCAACTTTTGAAAGCTCAAAAACAAATGCAGCTGCAATGTGGTTCTGCTCTGCTTCAGTTTGGCTGAATAAAAATTGACGAGCCTGGGAATAATGGTCTGCAAAGCTGGAAGACCGTAAACGCAGCTTGACGCCTTCACCTTTAATATTAGCAGTAGTAAAAGCTCCGTGAGTGCTTGGACGTGGTCCTTGATCTTCTCCAGCCTCATCTAAGCTATTGGGCTCATATGACGCTCTACCAGGATGTAAGTGCGTTTGCATCATTCCGTCACGCTGAAAATTATGCATTGGGCAGCGCGGGGCATTAATTGGGATTTGGTGAAAATTAGTCGTACCCAATCTTGATTTTTGAGTATCTAAATAGGAGAAAAGTCTGCCTTGCAATAACGGGTCCTCACTGAAATCAATTCCTGGGATTACGTTAGTGGGAAGAAACGCCACTTGCTCCACTTCTGCGAAATGATTTTCCGGATTTCTATCAAGTACCATGCGCCCAACTACTTGCAGCACTACATCTTCTTCAGGAATTAATTTGGTAGCATCGAGAACATCGTATTCTTGATAGTTTGCAAAATCCTCATCAAAAATTTGAACAGCCAGCTCCCATTCTGGGAAGTTACCAGAGTGAATTGCCTCCCAAAGATCCCTTCTATGATAATCAGGATCAGCACCTGATATCTTTACAGCTTCATCCCACAAGGTCGACTGCAAACCCAATAATGGACGCCAATGGAATTTGACAAATTTAATATCATTTTGATTATTAATAAACCTAAAGGTGTGAACTCCAAAACCTTCCATCATTCGATATGAACGGGGTATCGCCCGATCAGACATCGCCCACATTATCATATGCATGGACTCAGGCATGAGCGATATAAAATCCCAGAACGTATCATGTGCTGAGGCTGCTTGTGGAAACCCTCTATCTGCCTCTGGCTTTACTGCATGAATAAGGTCGGGAAACTTCATTGCATCTTGAATGAAAAAAACAGGAATATTATTGCCGACCAAATCCCAGTTTCCGGTTTCCGTATAAAATTTCACAGCAAACCCGCGTACGTCGCGAGGGGTATCTTTAGATCCCTTTTCTCCTGCAACAGTAGAAAATCGCGCGAATAGCGGTACTTTATGTCCCTTTTTTTGAAATATTGAGGCCATAGTAAGCTCAGGTATTGGGTTTGTGCATTCAAAATATCCGTGCGCGCCCGAACCACGGGCGTGCACGATGCGCTCAGGAATTCTTTCGTGATCAAAATGAAATATTTTTTCGCGTAATACAAAGTCTTCTAATAAAGTCGGCCCATGATCATGCGAACGAAGACTATTCTGATTATCAGATATAGAAACGCCGTGGTTAGTAGTGAGGGTGGCTGTCCCATTTTTTTGTTGGACTTCGTCACCCTTTCCCCGAGGTTGATCATTAATTATTGAATTTTTTGTATTATCCGACATGGCATTTTCTCCCGTTTAGACCTGTTATAAAAACGCCTCATGCTCTTATTCGTTCCTATTCTTAAGCGATATTCTGAAACGAAATGGAACCAACAGTACCCACCTTCGTTCTTCGCCAAAGATAGAAATTTTAACTGGAATACGGCATGCAGAGCGTAGCAGTGATAGGGTCAGGGCCTACCGGAATTTATTTTCTCAAAGCAATGCTTGAGAGTGAGATAAAATTTAACATTGCGCTTTTTGACCAAGCTGCTGCCTTGGGAACTGGCATGCCTTACACTACCAATCTCAACAGCAAGCAAATGCTTGCAAACATAGCCAGTATAGAAATACCAATTCTGCTAGAATCTTATTGTACTTGGCTTCAGAAGTTATCTGATTATCAGTTGGAAAATTATGAATTAAATAAAGGAAATATTGCTGAAAGAGGATTTTATCCAAGAACCCTTCTTGGAAAATATTTCCAGGATCAACTTATAGAAATAATTAAGCTACTAATCGCTAAAGGCCATAAAATAAATATTCAGAATAATAGCTTTGTAAGAAATGTTGACTATTTAAACGGAAAATTTGAATTAAGGGTTCATTCTTACAATTTTATAAAACAGATATTGACGTATGATCATGTAGTAATGGCAACCGGACATTATTACGATAAGGCTATAGATTCCGGAAATCTAATGGCTAGCCCATGGCCTTACAAAAAGCTGAATAAAATACGAAATTGTAAAGTGGGAATATTAGGTACTTCGCTTAGTGCAATCGATGCATTTGTTGCAGTTGCCCATAATAACGGCTCTTTTATAGAAAATGAAACCGGGGAGTTGGCATATAATCTAAACCCCAACGTCTCGCAGCTGGATATAACTATGATGTCGAGAAAGGGCATTTTACCTGAAGCAGACTTTTTTTGCCCTCTTCCTTATGAGCCGCTAGAGATTTTTACAGAAGAATTGGTTCAAAATTTTATCGACCATTGTCAGAGCGATTTATTGGATGAAACTGTTGATTACCACTGAGAACTGACCCAGTGGGGGTGCGGATAAAAACTTGGACTGGTTTTACAGCACAATGCCAAGACTGTTTCGATATTCGATTGGGCTTCGAGCGCCAAGTGATATCTTGATCCGCTTCTCGTTGTACCATCGAATGTATCCATCAACTTCTTTGATAAACTGCTCGATCGTGGTTGACCTCCAATCACGAGGGTAAAAGAGCTCTGTTTTCAGCCTTCCGAAGAAGCCTTCGCATGCAGCGTTATCTGGAGAACACGCCTTGCGGGACATTGAGCGCACCAGCTTCGCATCACTGATCCTCGATAGCCAACCCGGCCAGCGATAGTGCGCGCCGCGATCGGAATGCACTATTGGCCGCTCATCTGTACCTGTGACAGTTTCTATGGCGGCATCGAGCATGGTGTTGACCAATTCCGCATCTGGTTTCGTTCCGATAGACCAGCTGATGACCAAACCATCGAAGCAGTCGATGATGGGGGAGAGATACACCTTGCCAGCTGGGATATGGAATTCAGTAATGTCGGTCAACCATTTCTCGTTTGGGGCTGCGGCCTTGAAGTCCCGATTAATGAGGTTCTCGGGTGCCGGACTGATTTCTCCCAAATAGGAGCGGTATCGCCGCCGCTTTGGCGAGGCAACGATCAGATTCTCCTGTTTCATCAACCGCTGCACAACCTTCTCTGAGATTATAACGCATTGTTTGGCCAATGACGCCTGTAGCCTGCGGTAGCCGTAGCAGCGACGGTTAGCTTCGAAGATTTCGGTGATGCTACGACGAAGAGTGAGATATTTCTCGACGATCTTCACACGGGCTCGATGGTAAAAATATGAACTGCGCGCCAGTCCCAATTGAGCAAGTAGATCGGGGAGCTGATAAAGACTTTTGAGGGCGTCAACCAGCAATGTCTTCTCCCGATTACTCAGGAGTTGCAGATCGACGCCCAGGTCTTTTTTTAAGAGTTCGGTCGCCTTCTTTAAAAGATCGTGCTCAAGCTGTAGTTGCTGGATATCGTGTTGCAGTGTTTCGAGCTGGCGCTCTAAGTCTTTTCGCTCTGGCACTGGCGGTGAATTGTTCTTGCGTTTCATGATGGCGGGAGCCTCCGGACCGAGTAACTGGTTTTTCCAGTTATACAGTGTCGGCCTGCATACGCCGAGCTTTTCCGCCAAAGCCTGCGCGCTTTCTTTTCGATTATAAAGCCCGACGACGCCAGCCTTCTTCAATGCATCAGGATATCGTGGAGGACCAACTCTACCAACAGTAGCTTTTTGAGCTTCAGGAAACGCCTCAAGAACCCATGCCGTCAACGTCGCACGACCAGGATAGCCCAAGGCTCGCATCGTTGCAGAAACACAACGATCATG
Source organism: Pseudochrobactrum asaccharolyticum (assembly GCF_003314995.1). Lineage (GTDB taxonomy): Bacteria > Pseudomonadota > Alphaproteobacteria > Rhizobiales > Rhizobiaceae > Pseudochrobactrum > Pseudochrobactrum asaccharolyticum. The sequence continues at coordinate 13,969 of NZ_QNRH01000019.1, read as the reverse complement.
CGTGCGGTAGTGCTCAACAGCCGCTTCCTTCTGGACCTGTGTAAACTTAGGGGCTCGCGGCGTAAATCCTGCACACAGATCAAGACGGTGCTCATATTCGTTGCACCAGCCCTTCAGCGCATTCTTACTTGGGTAGCCCAGCTGGCGAATAGTCGCTTTCGCGCGCTTGCCCAGCTTGATGTAAAGCGCAACTGCTCGCATCCGGTCTTCGTAGGAATACATGAACTACCTCCTTGATAGTCCAAGTTTTCGTCCGCACCCCCACTGGGTCAGTTCTTACCGGCAATCAACAGGTAAACCATTTTAATTGTCATTATAAATCAAGTATATTCTGTCGAGAATGTCGGTTTCTAATTCAATCGATCTTCATCACGCATCAATATGACTATGCACTTGAATGGTTTCGTGCCATGTAAAGTGTAGACATTCGCATTACCACAACGCACGGTTTTAAAGGTGAATAGCTTAATCATTGTTGCGACGCATTCACATCAGCTACGCCAACTCATGGCAAAACTGCCCTTTTGCCATGAGTGGTAATATCTGAGTACAAAAATGGCAACGGCAGCAATGGGCGCCAACCAGGAGAAGCGGATGTGAGCATCTCTGTGCCAATAGGCTGCCTGACCCCTTGCACAGTTTCTCCCCCGCTCGGCTTGATCTGACGTTAGGACTTTGCCGAAGGCGCGGCAGCAGCGGCTTGAAGGCAAACTGGGTTTCGCAATTTTCGTGTGCGCAGACCGGTTTTTTGAGCCCGTAAGGACGCTGATATTTAGTGCGACCGCACACACATTCAAATTGACAACGGAATGCCTTAAACTCGTCCCAGCGCGTCTTCTCGTCGCCGATTGAGCCATCACCATACGGAGCGTCCTGAAAATGGCTACCAAAATTCTCGATGTCCCCCTTCACTAAGCTGGCAATGAACCGGTTATTGACGCCGGGCACGTTTGCGGGTGCTAGCTTGATATCGTTGAGGAACCCTCCGATCGCCGAGGCCAGCTCGGACCTTTCGTAAGAATAGGCCTTTTCGAGCTGACGAATACGTACGTTTACCCCGAAGCCGCGGGCAATGCTGAGCAACCATTCCTCTTCGGCCTGTCTCATTTCGTTGGCTGCCGACTCCCCCTAACCCATCGGTCGACGATCATCCCGTCGGTCACTTCATGGTCGGCAAATCGTGGCCCGAATGCCGGATCCAGCCCGATGATACGCATAAACTGCCCGTCTTTCGCCGCAAGCTGGTCTTTCAAATGGTTGAAGAAACGCTCGTCGTGCGTGACGAGAATGATTTGGCAGTCGGTGAGCATCTTAGCGAGCAGCGCGCCGATCGCCCGCCGGTGATCGGCATCGTAGGAAGTGACGACGTCGTCGAGCGCAATCAATGGCGCGGCGCCGTTAAACTTCTTAATCGCCGCGAGGCGGAGCGCTAGCGCCACTGAATGAATCTGGGAATCGCTTAGATAACCGCCCGGGGCAACACTCTGGCGATCGTCGGCGAAATCGATAACCAACTGCATACGCTGCTGATTGGTGTCATCTTCTGCGGGCAATTCAAGCCGGATCGGCCTGGCGTTTTCGCCCTGAATCTCCTTGTAGATGTCGTTCATCGGCCCTTGGAGCGTATCAAGGAGAGACTGGACCTTTTCGCGAATCTTGCCCGATACGAGCGCAGCTTGGGTGCCAAGCGCATCGTGCAACGCCGACAGCGTTTCAGCGTTGCGCGTCGCAAGCGCCACTTCCGTCCGAATTTTCAGTAGCCGATCAATGCTGGCCTTAGCTTTAACCCAAGTATGCTCGCCCTGTTTCTCCTCGATGCCAACGATCTCTTGATCAAGGCCAATGAGAAGCACCTCAAGCTCTGCGGTAATCGTGGCAACATCGGGATTATCCGCGGCTGGCCATTCGACAATCCCGGCGTGATACGCGATAAACGCTGCCTTAAAACCGTCAGGCTCATCATCGGACAGATGATTAATCATCCCAGGAAGTCGTGCCACGAGTCGACTGTGCGCTTGAGTGGCCGTGGCTTCGGCTGCGTCAAGAGAGGTCTTGGCGTCGTTGTAGCTCTCCAGATCGCCGAGATGGGCTTTCAGGAGATCGCGGATCGCGGGCATGCTTCCGGCCGCGGTATCGCCGATTGCTGTAGCGCAGACAGGACATGCGTCTAGGTCAGGCGCACCCTCGGCGAACAGCTTTTCTGCTTCCTTCCATACCGAGCGGAAGACCGTACCTCCTGCCTTACCACGCTCGTCGGCCTCGGCCGCGTGGGCATCAGCGAGCCCAACGCGCTTTTCTTCGGCCTCGACCCGTTTGCCAACCTCGACATAGCCTACGTCCGTGACATCGAGCGTCGCCAACGCTAGTCCAGGATCAAGTGGGGCGATAATGATCGCGTTGACGAAGTCGATGACCGCGCCATCCTCCCACGCCAATACGGTCTGATCAGTTTCAGCTCGCAATAATCCAGCGAGACGCAATTGTTCAGTCGTGCTTTCCGCGGCGGCCTTGATCTCGCGACGTAACAGCCGCAGGTTCTTCTGCACCTCGACCAATGGCGAGAGCTGCAGCCAGCCAACCACATCGCTATAGCGATTCTCAGACTTATGCTCCTCGACGAACGTGCGCAGCGTATAACCGCGAATGATCGGTGCCACGACGAACCCGGCCTTCATCGCGGCGGCGGCGGCATGGATCGGGCGCTGATTGCCGGAAGCCTTGCGATCGCCATCGGCGATAACCTTGCCGGTGTTGGTCGAGAATTTGATCACAGGCGCGATACCCACCGTCTGTGCACCATTTTGAGCGAGCGCAGCCGGCCCTGCCTGATTGTTCAGTGTGCGCTGACCAAGCCGATCGAGCGTGCCATTGTCAGAAAAGAGGAATTCGAGCGCGTCGATAACGCTCGACTTGCCAAGGCCATTGGGTGCGAAGATTGCGAGACACGGCTTCTTGCTAAAATCGAATGTCTTGGACCGAAGATAGGCGCGAAAGCCTTCGAGGGTAAGCGAGTGGAGCAGGGTCGGATCAGCCATCGACATGCCCCCCTCAGCTCCGCGCGTTTAATAGCCAGCTCCAAGATCGCCGCCAGATCAGTATCGACATTCTCCGATGCCTTGAGCTTTTTAGTGACGCTCTTCAGAAACGCTTCGGGTGCCTCCACCAATTCTGCTTCTGGCATTACTGCTTCGATTTCGTCCATCAATCCCCCACAGACTAACTCGCGAATCGTCGACGATGCCGTAGTGTCGCTCGTTCACGTCGACTGACAGACTACCCAAGTTGATCCAAAACGAAAGCGATCAATCCCGACATCGAACCGGATTAGATGGATTATTAACAAGTTATCGGGAAATACACGGCCGATATGCATGCATCTAGATCGGCGGTATACCGGCGTGGTGGAGGACTTGATTTAGGTTATCAAGCCAGCGCTGGCGCAAATCATCGAAATGCTGAGCCAAGACGGCTTGGCGAAAATCAAGGCAAGTGCCGATAGCAACGATCGTGCCGTCCTTGAGGCCTTGCACGAGCTGCGATCTCTTGAACAGTCTTGTCGCCGCGCAGTGCTTCAAGCGCCACAGTGGCTTTAAACTTGTCTGAAAAATTCCGTCTTGTCGTCATTTGCGTAGCCAGTCCGTAAACTCGGATACATCTTAGCATGCCGTCCAGTTTGCAGGACCACTTCACCTATCTATGCTCGCAGTTCCTTGGGCGAAACCGTCGCAGAAATAGACGTTAATGAAACCACACAAGCAGTTGAAAGCGCTCACGTACTACAAATGCTTGATGATTTGGGCAAAAGTCTCCTCATAAAAAATCATGACGTGCAAAAACCAACTGCCCAGCAGTCCGTACCACCACAATCAAACCCCTCCAGGCAATCCTACCAAGCGGATGTCGCCTCTCCAAGTTCGAATTCACATATGCCCTTACGCGGAAAATCTATTGCATTAAGTAGCACAGATGAAGCCGTCATACGCGAGGCTGTCAGCTTAAATCTTGCTGATGATACCTCAGCCCGGTTCCGCAATATTGCTGCCGCTGACATGGAAGATGGCACTTATGTTGTGTGTGGTTTTGTGAACGGTAAGAACCAATTTGGTGCATATACCGGCTATCAGATATTTTACGGAGTGTATCGGCCTGTGGATCCAATTTTCGTAACAAAATACATAATAAAACCCTCTTTTGGTTTGAATTTATGCGTAGCATCCGGCATTGAATTCAAACAATAAGTTATCCTAAGCTATTGTAATTGCTTCCATATTTATAATGTTGATTTGACATATCGTTTAACTTCTGTTTTGATATATCAATAATTCAACACAGGGAACGCTATGTCACAACAACGACAAGCCCGCACAATAACAACGACACAATTTAATCAAGCGCTTGAAACCGCTGAAAACCTCAGGCATCCATTTCGCAATAAAGTCGTCCTATTGTTGAGCTTTAAGGCAGGATTGCGTGCTGGAGAAATCGCTCAACTCGATTGGCGAATGCTTCTTGATGCGAATGGTAAAATTGGACCAACACTTAATCTGCCTGGTATTATTACCAAGTATGGCCGAGCAAGGCGTATTCCAATTCATCCTGATTTGCGCAAAGCACTGCTAAAACTCTATCGAATTACGGGGCCAGAGGGCCCCGTAATTCTTAGTGAGCGCGGCAACGCAATGACCGCAAAGTCTGTCGTCAATTGGTTTAAAAATATCTACGACATTACAGGATTAGAAGGTTGCTCGTCCCATTCAGGCCGTCGCACTTTCGTGACCAATGCAGCACGGATTATCCATAAAGCTGGCGGGTCTCTTCGCGATGTTCAGCTTCTTGCAGGTCATCAGTCCATCATTACCACACAGGGTTATATTGATGGCGATAGCGACGTTCAGCGCAAACTCGTTCGTTTAATTTAAAACATTCTCCCCATCATCATAGAAATATTCAGCCTTTTAGTAACAGAGGAATGGAAATATGCATACAAAAATTGAACAAATCAAGAACAACAAAGGGCAAAGCCAAAATGCAGTGGCAGTCCTTAATGACAAGCTACGAACTCAGCACATTGGTGGGCGCATCATGATGACACGCGGGATTTCAAGCCTTGATAAAGCACGCATACATTCAATCATCCATGCGATTGCAAGCTTTACGGACTTCAATTCCAATAATGATCCATATGGTGAGCATGACTGTGCCATTCTGGAAGTTGAGGGAATAAGCATCATGTGGAAAATTGATTATTATGATGAAACACTCGACGGCCATTCACCGGATGCTTCAAACCCGAACATAACAGTACGGATAATGACCGTCATGCTTGCTGAGGAGTACTAACCTTGGCAGATAAACCAGAGGCCCCCTCGCCCAAAAAGCTCAGCCCCTATCTACAGGGTAACTTAGATTCACTGTGTAGCGTATATGCCGTCATTAACGCTTTGCGGTGGTCGCTAGCAGATCACCCCTTATCTGCCAAAGGTGAGCACTGGAAAGCACTATTTGCCGAATTAAATGACTACGCCGTCAAAGAGTTAGGCCTGCTCAGCCTATCATCACAAGGCATGGGACTTAAGGGGATGATCTGGCTCTTACGTACTGCCCAGCAATATATGTCTGAAACCCACGCCATAACCATTACAACCCACCGTCCCTTTGCATTAAAGCGACCAAACTCCAATAACGACATAATTGATATAATCGCGGAACATTTGCGCAGCCCTAACACTGCAGTGATAACGGCGGTCTATGGCAAGCTAAATCATTGGTGCGTCATCAAAGGCCTAAAAAAGAAACACGTTATATTATTCGACAGTGATCGCCTCTCCCAACTATCAATTTCAACATTTCAGCTTGCCGCTCTTTCAAAAATAGACGCCCGCACCAGCCGCGCACAAGCTGCGAGTATGGTTCTGCTTTCAACGGCTTCATAAGCTCAATAAATTATTTTATGCAACATAGTTGACTTATACCAGGATTAGATATTAATTTGAGAAACGAGCCGGCTTGCGCCGTCGATTTTAGTTCAAAAAACTAAGACAGTTCGTGCTTATCGCCTCCTATATCAGGCAAGGTTACAGAAATGGAACTGTAAGTACGACACTTAACTTGCAAGAGTTGAGTCCGCTCCGAAACTAACAACAACTCCAACATGCGTTGGGTTGAGGTTTCGGTGTGACGTCTTAGTGATTTTGTCCGCCTGTAGCTTCATCCCTTCGCTCAAGAAGGCGATAAAATGAAGTTAACGAATACAGGCTATTCCACAAAACCTACAATCAAAAACGATTATCTAATTCTTGCCGAGCTTTTGATACAGCAGCCAGGTAAATCTCTTCGTCTACTTTTCTGTCAGAAAAAGACTGGAACAAGGCGTAAACGAACTTTCGCACGGACATTCCTACTAGCTCAGTACCTGACAGCTCTACGGTTTACCTTGGCCAAATGCCATGTAACCAGAAAACATCCTCTGAAATATAGCCGGACCGGTGGAGTTACTCGCTATCGTTATAGCGGGGAGACGTCCTTTGCCGATCTTAACAAACACACAAGTAGCTCTGTAATATTGGAGCAGGCGAAATGATGACTAAATTCCAACTTCCAAATATGTTTGAGCCTTTTAAGTCTACTAAGATTGATAGGCGAAAAATCAAACGCGTACTTCGGGATTTGCCTCTTCCTATAAAAAAGGAAATAGACTTCCCAAGCCGATGCCATAAAGGCCAACGCTGCCTTTCTGGTCTTTGCCCAACATGTATGCGGAACTTTCGCCGCAAGTTCTTAAGATTTGCACACCAAGAACGACTAGCTAGTTTACGATGGTCTTTTGTGACAGTGCTCATCGATGGCTGGACAATAAAGGCGGGGGTCTACGATAATTTTGGTCCGCTGAAAGACCATGCGATCATTAAGCAAATTTTGCAGCGTTTCAGGCGCCTTCAACAACCTAGACTTATTTTGTTTGGGTCGATTGAAACGGTCTACCAAACATTCGACAGTGATCCGATTGGGAAGCCTTTTCATCTTCACATGATGATTTCTGGGGCTTCTAAAAAAGCGATTCATAAGTGCCTGAATGTGCCGGAGTCACTTTCAACAACTTCGGCTATTCCTATCCATGTAAAACTGGTCGGATCTACATACGATGACTTCGTAAGAGCGGCATCTTACACAATCAAGCAACCGTTCTGGGAACAACGAAAATCTAGTAAATCAAAATTCAAGCCGCGTCGCTTCCCAACACGTTTAGCGCTTGGTGAGCTTCTGTCTAATTATGGTCAACATCATATAGGTGGTCGAACATTTTATATCGGCATTCGTTATCAGCACAGTCAATTCAGTTTCACTGATAATGTGAAATCGGTGATTACAGATAAGATAGCCAAAAAAGCTAAGTTGATAGCTACCCCCCTACCTAAAACTACGGCTTCTCGTGAATGAGGTGTGAGTAGTTATTGGTACACTAGCGCCTGTAAAACGTTGTGCAGACACAGGCCATTCTCGGTGCAGTTAACAGTAATTTCGATTACCCGCCCATGCCCTGTGCTCCCCGTGCACCCGTATGAATTGTTACTATCTGTACCTGTACGCACAGGTGCACATCCATCAATATAAATTAGGATTTACCATGAACAAGCATATACAGTACCCTTCGCTCAAATTAGTTCGTTATGAAGTAAATATTGACACCAAGAAACATCGTGTAACGTTGTCTGCTCCGATGGCGAATGATCATCGAAACTCGATACAGCTCAGCGTCTTTCGCTCTGAACTTTCTGATGCTAAATTTATGCAGGAACAACTTCTGGATTTAGGCGCACCTGTTATTCCAGACCTAAAAGTTCAGCTTGCTCGTCTTTTATCAGAGCCAGCTTGCAATATCATTCACACAACCATTCAAGCCGGCTGGCATAACAACCAATTTGTCACCCGCTATGGATCAATACCAACAATAAATATGAATGCTCCACTATTGCCTTCAGGTATTAAGGATGCTCAAATTTATGAATTTGATACTAGCCATCCTCTCTTCCAAAAACCAAAAACATTGGGTTCTCTCAAAGAATATATGACTGGTCTAAAGCGTCCACTCACGTATTCTCGTCCACTGACTTTAATGCTAGCAGCCGCACTCGCAGCACCTTTAGCAGATCGAATCGGCCACGAAGGTGGGGTAGCTTTCAATTTGTCAGGCCATTCAAGCACAGGGAAAACACTCTCTTTGCGTACAAATCTGTCCACTATTACTGAACCCTTAGATGCGAACCTGGCTTCGTTTGGGGATACATTGGGATTTCTTCTGTATAATCAATCAGCCTATGGAGGGTCATGTATCCCCTTCTCAGATCCAAAAGCCACCCGAGAGAAGGCAGGCGAGCTCTGTGATAAACTTCAAACAGCCACGTTTACAGTACATGATGGCGTACAACGGCGCGGCTTGAAGTCGGAACAACCAATACTGCCTCGCTTCGCCATTCAGCTATTCAATACAGAAAAATCTTTGACGGAGATATTTCAGCAGGCAGGAAGAGAGCTGGAAATCGGCGATCGGGTTCGGCTGATAGATATAGCCATATCATCGCCATACGGAATCTTTGATCGTGTTAAAAGTGAATCCGGAGTCACGGCAGCTGATTTGGCTGCAAAGGTAGAGGCTACTATTACAAATAACTACGGTTTGCTTTTGCCAAAATGGGTTGAGTATCTTCGTACTATAGAAAAAAAGGTACTTATTAAACGAGTGAAAAGCTTGGAACGAAGAATCCTCAAGCATTTCGTTGAGAACGCTGAACCAGATATGTTGCCTTTACGTTCTGAGCAAAGCCGTATGGCTAAGTCCTTCGCTCTCATGGGCGTTGCTGGAGTTATTGCAGCGAAGGAAGGACTCTTCCCTATTGGTTATGGCTTGGCCTTATGCTCAATAAGAGATATATTTTATATTGCAGCTAAACAAATGGTCGAGCCTACCAATTCACATGAAAAAAATATTCAGGCTTTTCAGACCTATATTAAGAATAAGAAAAACTACCCACTTGTAACAGAAGGTATAAATGCAGATCCCCTAAAATGCGATCATGGGTTTCGTCGAAAAGAAGATGGCAAGGTTTACTTATATATTCGACGTGAAAAAGTTGAACAATACATAGCCGATAAAAAGTACCTTGAAACGGTATATTTCCCAAAATTACAAAACCTAGGTTGCCTCGTTAAACCAAAAAATGGTTGGACCACTCCAGTGCAGCAAAAAGGCTTAGAGCGCCAACGGTTTATAAAACTGAGAATCTCTAAATTTTAATGCAGGGTATCTGCAGAAATTAAAAGCGTTTGAAAAGTACATAACTGCAGAATTAACTCATGGCAAATTGGCTGTTTTGCCATGAGTGTGTGTTTGTAGACATGCCGTTACTCGCGGGACATTTCCTTTATTCTTCCTTATTTGGAAAAAAGGAGAGGTTTATGACCAAGGATCAACGTGAGATACGGCGCAAATTGCGGATACAGAAGTGGCTCGGTTTGTCTGAACAGTTTGGGCGTGTTGTTAAGTGGATTTCCGCCGCGATTATGCTGCCACCATTATTGGTGTCAGCGTGTTGAAGTAAACCTGATCCGGTGTCTGCGGGTCAAGCGATGAATGAGGACGTCGGCTGTTATAGAAGGTCTGGTAGCGGCCGATGCCAATTCTGGCTTCGGAGACGGTTTTATAAGCGTGAAGATAGACCTCCTCGTATTTGATCGACCGCCAGAGCCGCTCAAGAAAAACATTGTCACGCCAAGCGCCTTTTCCATCCATCGAGATGGCAATCTCGGCCTTCTTCTGTCAAACAGCGTGCAAAAGTTTCCAGATTCTGGTTGGAAACAGCGTTGAAAAGTTTCCACCCCAGTATGTCATTCTCCGGCGCTTTGGTCGGAGTTATCTGGAGTGTTTCACATGGACATTATCTACGAAATTCGCCGTCGGCATTTGGTTCAGGGTCAGACGGTTTCTGCCATTGCACGTGATATGGATCTCTCGCGGCCAACGGTACGCAAGTATCTGGATGTGACAGAGGACCGACCCTATCAGCGCCAGCAACCGGTCTCACGCCAGCTTGGTGCGTTTGAGGATCAACTGACTGCGTGGCTTGAAGAGGACATTAAATTGCCTCGTCAGCGTCGGCGCACCGCGCGTCGTCTTTTTGAGGGGCTGCAGGATAAGGGTTATGCTGGCGCTTATGACAGCGTGCAGCGTTTTGTCAAACGCTGGCGAGGTGATCATCTGGGGCCTCGTCTGACGCAGGCCTTTGTGCCGTTGGCGTTTCGTCCAGGCGATGCTTGCCAGTTTGACTGGAGCCATGAGCATGTTGAGATCGCAGGCGTACTGCAGCGTATCAAGGTGGCGCACTTCCGTTTGGCTTATAGCCGTCAGATGTTTGTGGTTGCTTATCCGCGGGAGATGCAAGAAATGGTCATGGATGCCCATATCCGTGCATTTGAGTTTTTTGGCGGGGTGCCTGCGCGGCTGATTTACGACAATCTTAAAACTGTGGTTGATACGATCTATCAGGGTAAGGAGCGCCAGTTCAACCGGCGTTTCCTGAGTATGGCCAACCACTATCTGTTTGAGCCTGTGGCCTGCACACCGGCATCGGGATGGGAGAAGGGGCAGGTAGAAAACCAGGTTGGCAATATCCGCGAATGGCTGTTTACACCGCTGGCGCGCTTTACCTCCTTTGCTGAATTGAACGACTGGCTGGCGATCCGTTGTCGTGAATTGGGTCAGCGTTCTCATCCGACACAAAGCGGACAGACCATTGCCGCCTGTTTTAACCAAGAGCTACCGTTACTACGCCCTGTCACCGCTCACTTTGATGGGTATATGGAGCAAATGCTGCGCGTTTCTTCCACCTGTCTGGTCAGGGTTGACCGCAATCGTTATAGCGTACCGGCCAGATTGGCGGGCACGGCTGTGTCGGTACGTATCACTGCCGAACAGGTGCGCGTGGTGGCCAATGGCGAGGTCGTGGCCCTACATTTACGGGCTTTTGGTCGTGATGAGTTGATCTGTGACCCATGGCATTATTTGCCAGTTCTTACAAAAAAGCCAGGGGCGCTGCGTGACGGCGCTCCCTTTGTGGCATGGGACTTGCCCAAACCCATCCAGGCTGTGCGCGATCATATTATGAAGCATCCTAAAGGTGATCGTGCCTTTGTTGAACTTCTCATACTGGCCAGTGAAACAGGGTTGGAGGCGCTCACTATAGCCTGTGAGCTCGCGCTCGTGGGCGGCACTGTCAATGCCTCTGTTGTCATGAACGAACTGCGGCGGCTGACTGCACCATCGATACCGGTCGCAATCAATGTTCCTGATGGCATTGCGTTGATGATCGAGCCCATTGCGGACTACAGCCGATATGACCATTTGCTGGAGGTGAGCCATGTCGTCCATTGATCATATCAGCAGCTTAAAAGCCCTGCAGCTCTACGGTATGGCGACGGCATGGAGCGAGTTGCAGGCGGAAAAACCACGCCAGACACACCGCCCTGAAACCTGGATGGAACGCCTGCTGGTGGCCGAGAAAATGGATCGCCAGCTCAAAAGCCTACGCTACCAACTCAAGGCAGCACGCTTTCCCATCCATCGTGATCTGCTCGGCATTGATTGGGGCGACACACCACTATCGCAATCGGCCGTTGAGCAACTGGCGACTGCGACTTTCATGGAAACCGCACATAATCTGATCCTGGTGGGTGGCACAGGGACCGGTAAATCGCACTTGGCCACAGCGATTGGCATAGCCGCCATCCATCAGGGCAAGCGTGTGCGCTTCTATAATGCGGTCGATCTGGTCAACCAGTTGGAGCGTGAGAAGTCACTTGGCAAACTCGGAAATCTGGCTAAGCAGCTCTGCTTGGTTGATGCCGTCATTCTTGACGAGCTGGGGTATTTGCCGTTCCCGGCATCGGGTGGTGCTTTGCTATTCCACCTGATCAGTCTGCTCTACGAGAAAACATCGCTCATCATCACCACAAATTTAAGCTTCGGGGAATGGGTGCAGGTATTTGGTGATGCCAAAATGACAACGGCCTTGCTGGATCGCGTCACTCATCATTGTGACATTCTGGAAACCGGTAATGAATCTTACCGCTTCAAACACAGAAAAAATCACTCAAGCCAGACACAAAAAGTGGAAAATATTCAACGCTGACAGGTGGAAACTTTTCAACGCTGTTTGACACCTTCTTCAACACGGTGATGAAGTCAATGGACGTGAACTGCGAACCCTGATCGGTGTTGAAGATGTCTGGCTTGCCGTGACGGGCCAGTGCTTCCTCGACCGCTTCGATGCAAAAGTCTGCCTCCATCGTGATTGACAGTCGCCACGACAGAACCTTGCGGCTGAACCAATCCACAACGGCACAGAGAAAAACAAAATCACGTGCCATAGGAATATAGGTAATATCCATCGCCCAAACCTGATTGGGTCTGGTAACCGCCAGCTTGCGCAGCAGATAGGGATAGATTTTGTGTCCAACTGCCGGTTTGGAGGTGTTGGGCCGACGATAAATCGCTTCAATCCCCATCTTCTTCATCAGTGTGGTGACGTGCAAACGACCAACATCAAACCCTTCTCCTGTCAAAAGCCCTTGCAGCATCCGACTTCCCGCGAACGGATATTCGAGATGCAGTTCATCGATCCGGCGCATCAGTTCCAGATCGCCGTCAGATGTTGGACGCGCAGAATAGTAGATGCTGCCTCGGCTGAACCGGAGAAGCCTGGCTTGCCGTGTGACCGACGGTAATACCCCCATTTTTAACGGGGTTCTGGCGTGGAATTTATGCTGCCATTTTCAGTTTCTGCGCGGGTGTTATTCCGCCTATGCCCATATTGGGACGTTCATTGTTGTAAGTCCATAACCAATCTGTCGCGAAGGCTTGCGCTTCTTCAATTGTCTCAATGATATATTGGTCTAGCCATTCGTGCCTGACAGTCCGGTTATAGCGTTCAATATAGGCATTTTGCTGAGGCTGTCCTGGTTGAATATACAAGATGGTAATAGAGTGTTTTTCAGCCCACCCCAGAAGTTTACCACTGATATATTCCGGGCCATTATCAACGCGTATAGTCTCTGGCTTGCCGCGCCATTCGATGATCTGGTTCAAACTTCGAATAACCCGTTCTGTTGGCAAAGAGAAATCCACCTCAATGCCTAAGCCTTCACGGTTAAAATCATCCAGTACATTCAATAGCCGGAATGACCGGCCGTCTGCCAACTGATCTGCCATGAAATCCATCGACCAGACCAAATTAGGTTTTGTTGGAACTACCAGAGCATCAGGTTTATCCCTTTTAAGGCGTTTTCGGGGCTTAATTCGAAGGTTCAGCTCCAACTCACAATAAATACGATAAACCCTCTTGTGGTTCCAGCCATAGCCTTTGACATTACGAAGATAAAGAAAGCACAATCCAAAACCCCATGTCTTTTTAGCTGCCGTTAGTCCAATCAGAAGATCTGCAATTTCTTCATTCTCATGACGAAGAAGAGGGCTATAGCGATAACAGGTCTCGCTTACTTCAAAAGCTCGGCATGCACACGCAATACTGACATCAGGCCGTTTCGCAGCTATCACGGCCATATCTCGACGCTCCGAGCGCCCCGTTACTTTTTTCCAAGAGCTTCTTTCAGTAAGTCATTTTGCATGCTCAGGTCAGCAAACATTCTCTTTAGCCGACGGTTTTCATCCTCGATAGATTTCATCTGGCTGACCATCGAGGCATCCATGCCGCCATATTTCGAGCGCCATTTATAAAATGCTGAATTGCTCATGCCGTGTTCGCGGCAAAGCTCAGGAACAGACACACCACCCTCAGCTTGGCGTAAGATTGCAAGGATTTGTGGATCGGTAAATCTAGTCGTTTTCATAAAAATCTCCTCGTTTATTAAACAGAGAAAATTCCACTTTCAAACACCTTTAATTAAAGGGGGGATTACC
>NZ_QNRH01000018.1 GCF_003314995.1 Pseudochrobactrum asaccharolyticum | reverse complement strand
CCCGTTCGGCCTGAAATCGATAATCAATCGATTTCTATACGGTCTCACCTCATCAGGCTACGCCTGACTTCGCTCCCGGGCAGCAAGGCTCGACAATACTTGACGCGGGGTGGAGCAGCCCGGTAGCTCGTCAGGCTCATAACCTGAAGGCCGCAGGTTCAAATCCTGCCCCCGCAACCAAAATAAAGACAGTGAAAACAGTTACTTATAGAAAAGCTCCAATCTTCATGATTGGGGCTTTTTGCGTTCTAGGGGCAGAGTAGGGGCATCAATTATCAACACCAGACAATGCTCCCCAATAGTGCTAGACCCGTTTCATCCTGAAAGACCGACACCAGTGTAAGCTATTATGTCGCAGCCGTAGTGACGGCGAAGCAGACCGGGCTAGTCTATGGCGCCTCTATGGAGATTGGTTTTGTTTTATCGGCTTTGTTGAAGGATCCACCTGAAAAGGGCAAAGAGACGCTCTTACCGTATACACAAGCGGTCAATGCAGTATACCAAACACTAGGCAGCTTCCTTTATTCAAAAGCAAATAATAAAAACGGTTCGTCGGATTAGGGCGGTGCAGGCGAAAAAAGTTGCGGATTGCAGCTTATCCCCAGCTGCATGGTTTTCACTAAATGATTTTATATATGAATATATATGTATAGCAGGACCGTTTATGCGTACTTGAGGGACCGTTTATGCGAAATCGTTGCATGAAGTGCAGTGTGGGCCTTATTTCGGTGGGGGACTGTTAATGCGTGGATAAAGTGGATATTCCACAGGTTTATGCCGCCACCTCATATCTGATATTCGAGCTGTTAAACTTTTTAAAAACGGTCATTTCGTATTTAATACTAGTAGCGACTGAAAAGCACAGGGAAGCGGACACGTGGCTATTTTGGGATTAAAATGGTGCGATTGCGGACATTTATCCCTATGCTCCAGTCTAGGGGAGACCTAATTGGGTGAAGAAAATTTCAGCGAGTGGCTTCAAGCGCGCCGTAATGCACGGGGTCATGGTCCCGCACTGCATCTAGGATCAGCATGACGATCGATTGCGCTTCGCTCATGTCGGAGAGTTTCATGCCGCCAGCACGATTCAACGTGTGGGAATGAAAATGCATGAATTTGCGAGCACGCTCGCATTGGACAGGATCAGTGATGATCCTCGGTAGTGTTAAATCGATTTTGCTGTGCTCAAAGAACTTGAATGCGAGATAACCTTCAATGAAGCGCCGCGCCATATTGCCTAGATTAAAAATGACTTGTGCGTCATTGGTTGGCGCATCTAGATAGTGGGCCAACTGGTGATAAAGAAACATGTACTCGGATCGGTACTTTCTGATCGATTCCGGGCATTCGACAACCTGTGAACTCACAAGGCCATTTCCATCGGTTCGTTCGATCATATACGCGGCGGCAAAACCTTTCGGAGTGCCATTCGCCATCCATTCCCACGTCAGATGGAAAAATTCATAGTTATGCGTTGATATGAAGAGTTGTTTGGCAAGACAGACATGCTTAGGATTTGCTGCACTATCGAATCTATAGAAAGTGTTTTTTATGAATGCGTTGATGTGTAGGAGGTGGTGTGCATCAAGGCTCGAAATGGGGTCATCAATATAGACGATGGTCTGCGATAGATCGTTTCCATTTTCAAGAAGCTTGGTAATAAAGTAGCAGAAGGCAACCGCTGTGCGCTCGCCTTCGCTCAAGTTTCGGGCCGCTAAATGGCCACGCATCAGCAGAAAACGGTCGTCATCTGTGACTTTAACCTGAATATCTGCTTTCCCAAAAAAATTATACAGCGTGTCATTGATCGCTTCGGCACCTTTGACTGCTTTTGACAGTTCTCCCTGTAGGTTGGCGATCTCGGCGTCAAGGGTAATAAGGGCCTGTACAGAGGTGGCTTCTGCTGCTTGCTGTAAATCAATCTGAGCTTCAAGTGCAAATCGGTCGATCCTGCGCATTGCTTCGGCCACGTAATGTTTCTTTAGCGTGGCAATAGCTTCGTTGCGTGCAGAGGTAAACCGACCGGTACGTTCGTTATTCTTATCTATCAACGTCTGAAAACGTCTTGCTGCCTCCGCAAGCGGGGCAGATTGCGGCTCTTTTTCCGGTGCCGGCACAACGTCGAACGGATTATTCCGCTTTTTCTCTAGAGCATCGGTGAGCGCTTGTATGGTACTGTTGAATCTATCTCTTGCAAGTGCCAGCTCTCCCCCTGCCTCCGTGTGCTCTTCATGTAGATCGCTATAAAAGCCTGATCGGGGATAGGCGGCACCGGAAAATTCCATCCGATGACTGGTGAGTCCGTTGATAGCCGTGGTTATCCGCCCCTTGAGATCCTCAAACGCGTCGGAAAAGTGAGCGTTGAGCGTGGAAACTCGTGCTGCGGTCAGCTCTCCTTCACAGAATTCGCATTGCGATCTGCCTTTATGAAGCTGGCGCCCGTGCTCAACCCACGTCGCTATGTCGGGGTGGTCCGCAAGGCGGGAGATTGTCGCAGGTGAGGCAATGAGTTCGCCAAGTAAAGCAATGCCATCCTGCCAGAGTGCGGAGATTGGCCGTGTCGTGATCGAAAGATCGGGCAGTTTGTCCTTTTGCTCAGCGCTTATCTTGGCACGGGCCGCCTGAACCTGATCTGCGGACAAGGCTTCAGGCAAAGTTCCGTTCCATTCGTTCATGATGGGGCGTAGACTTGTCTTGTTGAAGCGTCCAACACCGGGAAGTTCTTTGACGATCAGGCTAGCACAATCGGTTTCAGCTTTGCCGATCCTGTCTTTATGACGTCCGGCCTCGGCAGCGGCTGCTTTACGCTGATCGTCTAGCTGTGCGCGCCGCGCTTCCTTTTCCTTCAGTTCATCGCGACGTGCAATATTCTCTTCACCGAGAAGGAGGATCGGATTAAATCCGTCTTCATCATCCCAGCGAAGATGTGCATTGCGGAAATCCTCATTGAAAACGCGTATGTTGCATGGCGTTTCAAAGTTATGATCAAGCTGTGTGCCATCAGCACGAAGTACGCCAAAGCGCGCGTTGGGATAATCCGGATGAAGTTCGCCATCTTCTAGACAGCGAAACATGCGCGATAATGTTGTCTTTCCCGAGTAATTCCATCCATAGATCAGATTGAAGGGTGCAAACTCTGGTAAAGCACCACCGCTAAAGTTGCCGAAGACACCAAATTCTCTAATGATTGAAATACGTTTAAACATGGCGCCCTCCAGAATGCGTGACGTGCATTTTGCCGACCGCAGCCAGCGAATCCTCTTCCGATAGTTCAACTATATGCACAGCATTCGGCATTGACCAGAACTACAGATTGATCCAATAGGCGAGAAATTCGCTTGCTCATTGTATCTAGCTCTATAGTAGCAGACGATCTCAATTTGATGCTAATCCGTGAACATGAATTCCTTATCTAGTGTTTGCTTCTGGGGAGCGGTAGCTGACCAAGTCACTTCTAATTAAGGGGCGTATCTAGACCTCCCGCAATTCCCTTATGACAAACTATCGGAGAATATGGAGGCGGCTCGGCTTCAGGGTGAGATCGTAAGTATCGGCATCCAGTCGGGCTTCGGGATAGACCAATCGAACCTTCGCCAAGGCTTGTAGGAATTTCTTTTTGAAATCCCGCCGACCTTGAAGAGTTAACGGATAGTCTGCCCCAAATTGCAGTTGTAGCGCTGCCCAAGGAATAGATGTTTTAGTGCGTAGGAACGATAGGCGATAGGAAAGCCAGACATAAACGTCCAGTGCCATAGGTGAACGCTTCAGCGCTTTTAGAGCGCGTAGATCAATCGGGATTGGATTCTCAGTTACTTCTCGGAAGAATTTATCCGAAAGTGTTACGGTACTTTCCCATAAAGCGCTTTGGTCTGGTGTTTGTGGTTTCCACCATAGATTGGCGCTGTCTGCAATGGTGATATTTTCCAAGGAAAGCGCGTAATCGCTTTCCCATGTGCACGAAATAGAACAGGCCATAAGCCGTGCCATTTGCTCTCGTAATCGTGGGATTGACCCCCATCGCCCGCCGGTGGCAGTTAGCCCCAGCTCAGCCATGAAACGACTAAGGCTTGAACCAAGAACGATTTCTCGGCTTTTTTGTTGAACGGCTTGTGTGGTGAGGTAACCGATTAACAGGCGGGGAATGCTGCCATAGGGCAGGCCAATGCGGGCCGGGGCAAGCATGCTCAAGGTGTATGCGCCGTTAGTTCGCGTAAACTCGTTACCCTGAACTTTACTGTGGGGCATGGTTGCTTGCACCATGGCACGTGCCATAAACCCAAGTGTGCCAGCTTCTTTAGCGGCTTCAGCTTCCATGGCAAGGCCGGTCGCATATAGATTATTTATTTGGCGAAAACGACGATTATCGTTGGCGACAATACTATCAAATGGCGAGATTGATAACTCTTCATCCAGCCACTGTTCTTCAGCAATCCATGTTTCGCCCATCACACTCCTTGTTTGTGCTCAAGATAACATAAGGAGACAAAATTGGCCTAGAAATTTTGTTATTACGCTTTTCTTGCCTATTTTCCTATAAACTTACGTAGAGCGTCGAGAATGCCAGTTTTGGGTTGCGTTTGCTTGGCTATAGGTAATTCGGAATGCCCTGTGTCGGGCGATGCAGGCTTGGGAGCTTGGGCCTCATGCAAGGTCACAGGCCGATAGTTTGATGGATCGAACGGCTTGCGTTCTCTTACTGCGTCGACATGGGCATGAGCAAGCTCAATTTCTCGCGCTAGAATAGCCCATTCAAGGAAACTTTCATTGACCCGTTCCCCGGTCTTGCTTTTGCCTTCCAGCTTGACTTGTTCGGGTTCGCCAGTTTCACGATCCCAGCGTGTGACCTCACAGAAGTACTTTCCCGGTGGAAGTTTTGTTTTGGATCGCTCTATCCTGTCCCAAGCTTTTATTGGCCTGTCTGTTTCCACATGGCAGGAGACAAAGAAACAATATTTTTCATCGATGGGGTATTCGTCCTCACGACCTAAATATGGATCAATATCATCTTCGTCATCATCCTGGTCGATATCGTCCGCTTCCAGTGCTTGATAAAACAACATGCGTTTTTGTACATCACCGCACAGACCGGATGTACCTGTTGGGATAGGCGTTTCAAATGGATTGTAGATCGGGGAGGCCATGAAGTCGCAGAATGTCTCGAACATAGCCCGGTTCGAGAATGTCCAGCCATTTAGATCGCCATCAGCAAAGAAGACAAGCCTATTATCGTCAAGACTTATCGACGGCAAGAAACTAAGTCTGTCCTTGGGGTCAAGAAATTGGAGTTCAAAAAAGCTCGCACTGTGATCAATGGTTACGTCGACAGTTGGCGTGATGGTGCGTGATGTTCCCGTGCGGTCATTACGAATGTGAAGGATTTTTGGGGCTTCAAGATAGACGCCGACCTCTCCCGACCTGATTGGTAGTGGTAAGGGTTGACCGTTTAGGTCAAGAAACCATGGTGCTGTGACATTGCGCTCATTTTCGGTGGTCGCCCCGTTAAGGGCACCTTCACGTAGCAAATGTTTCATCAGTCTTACGCGTCCTTTACGCCAAACACGTGATTGTCAGGAATGCCCTTGTCTTTTGTCATTTCTTCAATTGCTTTGCGTACTTCCGCATCCGGGTCGTGCCGCTCACGTTTGGGAATGTCATCATGGACTTTCTCGGGCGGGGTAAAGTTAGCAGTGCGCAGATCGGTGACGACCTGCTGCATGTCGGGTACTTTGTACCAAGGCAGGAGTGCGGCCATGGCAGGATCATAGCCGGACTGAAACACGACTTGCAGCGGGCGACCGACACCGAATTGGCGACGGATTTCATTGGGCGATGCCAAGGGCACGCCTTTAAAATGAAGTGATGAACTGACACTGACATTAACGAGCGGGAAGGCATCAGCATCCATACCTGCATCCCCATAATTACTGTGGGGAATTTCATAGGCGATAGTGCGTTTGCCAAGCTGATCGGATAACTGATCAGCAGTAGAATTGTCGGTGATGCCAAAATAGGATTGCGTGGCGCATTGGGCTAAAATTGTTTCCCAATCTTTTCCGTAAGTGGATTTAAGCTGGTTCAAGCCTTGCGCAAAAAGCCAGAAGCGTACCCCGTAGCCGGTAATTTCTCCCAATGCCTTGACCAGCTCATCCATGCGGCCAAGGGCTGGAAATTCATCAATGAGGCATACCGTTGGGATGGTAGGAGGTGGAGCTGGCACAATCATGCTCTGATAAAACAGTGCAATAATCAGCTTCAAAAAAGCGCTATGGCTGTGCAGCTTATCAAAAGGCAGGATGACATAGACTGTGACGGGAAACTCACCGCGCATGGAGGCAAAATCGATATGATTGTCCGAAACTGTTTCGGACATCGCCGGTTCATCCCATATGCCTGTATTGGCATTGACCTGTGCGAGAATGCCGGAGCGCATGCGTTCTTCATGACCGATAAAGCGATTGAAGGCTGAGCGAACAGAAGCCTGCTTTGTTGTCTGTGCCCCGCTGGCTAAAATCTTCTGCAATTCCACATCAGTTTTTCCCATCAGGCTGCGGAACTGGCCTAAGGTCGGATTGGCAGAGGTTTCAATGATGTGCAGTAACATACCTGTTAAAAGGTTTGCTGCTTCCTGATGCCAGAACCGATTGTCGCCTTGGGGAACTTCACCAAGCAGGGCATTTGCCAACCGCCGTGCGGCTGATGCGTCGGTAACAAATGCTAAGGGGTTGAACTTTGAGTAGGCAGCTTCCGCGTCCCATCCTTCCGTCACTCGAAACGGGTCGATACGAAACACCCGAGAAAATCTCCTGCGCCATGCATGCGTCATGACGTAGTTTTCGCCTTTGGGATCGATGATCAGCATCGAACCGGCATAAGTGACAAGGTTTGGCACAATTTGTGCGGCACCCTTGCCAGAGCGGGTTGCTGCAATTGTTAGAATATGCCCGGGGGCAGGCGATACGACTGGTACAAGCTCACGCTTTTCTTCGTCGGGTACATAACCCATGACGAGAAAATCGCACTCGCGGTCTTGATCGACTACTTGCGCGGCTATGGCCTTGGTTTCATCAAGGCTCATCCAGCGCGCATCGCCCTCAAGGGGTGGTGGTGAAGCAATCAGTGCTCTACGCTCTGCTTCAGCTTGCGCATAGCGCCTGCCTTGTGGCGTCCATGGCGGTGACGTGCCCGCCTGATTTTGCCACCCTCGGTTGAGATGTTTTCTGACCGATTTGCTAAATGGATAAAGAAACTTTGTTAGCCAATCACGCGGATCCCCACCGCTCATTGCCTCCCCCTTCGCCGTCAAGACGTCTCCCTTTCATGAGCCTACTCATGAAAGGCTTAAGGGGTCAATGGGTACAAGTTAGCGATGGTGGTGTTTGGCGCGCTCACGTTCCAGTTCACGCTCCAATTCGCGTTGGCGTTTGAGGTGCTTTTTTGCCAATTCAAGATATTTGTCTGGAATGTGATGTTGTGGCCGTTGCGCAATGGCAGCAAGTGTTTTGAAACTCATGGCATCGGCTTCAAAGCCATGACCGGAAAGCAGTACGTAAAAGCCTGCCAGCAATTCGGCCGCTTCACTCTCGCACAGAGTGACACCACCGGAGCGGACAAAAAATGACCATGCGCCGATACGATCTTCTAAACCATCAACGGGGCTGATCCACATTGTCAGTCGTGACGCCAGCGCAAAATGTGCGCGGTACGGCATGTTGACGAACACCCGTTCCCCGAAGGTTGGATCATTTTTATAGCTAAGTGACGCCCAATGCTCCCCCGCCAAGACCAAGCTCCTGTTCACCGTTGCAGTCCAAGAAGGTCAATGGGCTTGGTGTTATCGGACTGCATTCGGTTATGGTTGCTCCCATCGACCTTCTTGGTCTTATGGGTGGTGATAGTATGAGAAAACTGACACGCGGTTGCCATCTTAGTAGATGGCGGAAAAGCCTAAGAAAACATCTGTCATCAGGTAGTTTACTTATCTCACAATATTGTACAGGATAGGTTATTGTTACACACGGTTTTGGCGAACACCATAAGCTGATAGGATAGGGGTATCGGCAGTGTTCATTGGGGGAGCGAGGAAGTGCTCCTGTACAGAAAATAGATTTCTGTACAACGTCGCAAGACAACCATTCGACCCGCTAACGCTTACGTCTCAAGGTGTCTGATTCTTCCTCGCCCTGCTCAAACGCCGCAGGGAGGGGCTTTGCACGATGCCAGCACAGGGACACCGTAAACCCGTTCATTCTCGCCGCGACAAGCAGATGACCTTTTGGGTCACAGCTGCCGAGCGCGACCGCATCCGCGAGAATGCGGAGCGGGCGGGTGTGTCCCCTTCGGCCTTCGTGCGTGGCCTCGCTTTGGGCAAGCCGATGACCGCCAAGCCGCAAGGCGAGGCCAAGGAGCTGCTGCGCCAGTTGAACCGGATCGGCAACAACCTGCAACAACTCCAGCGTCACGCGCATATGATCGGCCCATCGGTTTTCGAATGCCTCACCCATGTTTATGCCCGCGTTGACGCAGCGCTCGCACAATGGGCAACAGGTGCCGTTTCCATTGTGCTTGCGCCCGAACTGATTACACGTCTGGCACATGCCGGAGCCGTCGTTAATCAGCTCGCCCATCAGGCCAACAGCCGCAAGCCGGTCACAGAATCTGACCTGCTTTGTGCGCTGCATGACCTGACGGAAAAGCTTCTGCCGGTAATGCGATGAGGGGATGCCATGATCGGGAACCCCTATAAGGGGCGTAGCTTCAAGGGTCTTATTCGCTATCTGCACCATGGCAGGGCAAACGACCCAAAGCCGCACCGTGTCATCTGGTCTGAAGGTCGCAATATTGCGACGACTAATGATAAGGTGCTTCCCGCCATCATGATCGCTACGGCAGAGCTTTCAAGCGGTGTGAAAAAGCCCGTCTATCATCTACCCATCAGCTGGCCACCTGAAGAAAGACTACCTAAGAAAGTTCAGCTTCAGGTTGCGGATCAGTTGCTGGCCGATCTCGGTTTAAGCGAGCATCAAACCTTGATCGTGGCACACGATGATGGCGACTGTCCTCATATTCACATTGTCGTTAATACGGTGCATCCTGACACAGGGCGCGTCTGGAATGCATGGCGTGATGTGTTTCGGATCATGGAAAGTTTGGAGCGACAGGAAAAGGAATTGGGCTTAAGGATCGTGGATCGACCCGACCTTGAAGCCCACCGCTCCGGCCAGAAAAACCATGACCGTGGACAAGGCCCGACGCGCGATGAACGCAAGCGTGCGGAGCGCATGAACGACATACCACTTGTCAAATGGTCGGAAGCTGAAATGCGGGAACGTCGCAATCTCATCACGGCTCATTTTAAGGCTGCCAACAGTTGGTCAGACCTTGAAGCTCGCTTGCAGCGACACGGCCTGAAACTGGTTGAGGCAGGACAGGGATTCCGTATCACGGACAGCACTCATTTTATGCAGCTGTCGAAAGTCGGCAAACACGCCCGCGAAGACAAGCTTGCAGAGCGGTTTGGGGAGAGTTGGGAAGATTATCAGATCCTGCGTGAAGACCCCGAACATAGTCGCCAGCTTGAACCGCCGCTTTGGGAGGGCGACAGCGATGAGGATTATGCCAATGCTATGCTAGCCGAAGCTGAAGCTTTAGAACAGCAAACGCGAAATAAGGAGAATATCGAACGTCTGAAGGCGGCCGTTCTGGCTTGCAATGATTGCGACTGGTATCGCGATAAGGAGCGTGAAGCCTTTGAACTGGGGGCTAAGCGCATTCAGCTCAAAAGGGCGCTTCGTTCTCATGAGTTTATCGGCGGGCGTATTGTTAATGATTACAATAAAGCAATGGGTGACCTCAAAACCTATTGTGAGGAAATCTATCAAGACCCCAAAGCCGCTATGGCGTCTATCCGCAAGCAGCTGGATGCAGGGAAGAGTATGGAGGAAATCAACCTTGCCAGTGCAGGCAAGCTGCGGGGCTGGAAATTCTTCGGTTGGGCCAGCAAGGCGCGCAATGAGGCACATCAGGCAATTGCGCGCGGTGGGGTTCAGCGTGCACATGAACGGTTACGGCGTTTGCTCAACCAGCAGGAAGGCTCTGACTATGAGCGGATGAAGCTGAATGCGCAGTTGGGGGATTTAGAACTACGTCATGCCGAACTGATGAAATTCTTAGGCGATGACAAAAAACGTAAAAGTGTTCGCCGTGAACTTTATCATAACCGGTTTCATGCGCTTTTGATGATTGAGGAGCATGAAATACTTCACTCATCACTGGATGATGAGCAAAAAGAGCGGTTAATTGTGGCTAAGTCAATTAAGCCAAACTATCAGCGCGATTATGATGCCGGAAGACTATCACCGGATGATATATGGCAGTCTTCATTGCCTGAAGAGATTAAGCAGCGTTTGGCGCATCACTTAGTTGAGCGTATTGAACGCAGACGCGAGGCTGAGCGTGAAGATATTGTAATTGATAGTGGTGATTGGGAACGTGCCAATCGGAGAGACCGCGATGCAATGGCCCGTTCAATGGGGAAATGGGAACGCGGGCGTGGGCGTTAGATCTAATTTCGATTGTGTTTAGCTAGAGAAGTATTAGAGATTGCCGGGATAAAATAATAAATCAGTCACTGAAACAAAAGTTTTAATGACTGATTAAAATTGTCATTCGCTCCTTGAAGATGCCGTTTGTTAAATCTTAGGGTGCTTTTTTAGCGTTATTTTGATCCGTCGGATCAGAATTGTCGTTTTTTTCCGGTATCAGAGCTTGTCCTAGTTGTTCTTGTGTTACGAAGCCTGCAATCTTGTCGTCGTCCATTACGACCAATGGTAGGTCATTGCCCATTGCCATCGGCAGCGCATCGGATAGTGGACTGCCGATTTCAATCTTGGGCAGTTCTTGCGCTAAATCAGATAGAGTCTGCGTTTTGCTGCTGTTTTTGATTGCTTCGCTCAGCATATCTTCGGTCAAAACACCACGGAAGACGTTGTTATGATATACATAGCCATAAGCTTCTCCGGTTTTACGCATTTCTTCCAATGCGCGGTCAAGATTGTCATGGGTAATACGCAATGCCGGAGCACGAGATAATGTGTCGATATTCAAGACTTTCGCTCTGTTGACGTCACGTACGAAATCGCTGACATATTCATCAGCTGGATTTAGCAGGATATCATTTGGCGTGCCGGTTTGAACGAGAATACCGTCTTTTAAAATCGCTATTCGGTCGCCAAGGCGCAAAGCCTCATCAAGATCATGCGTGATAAAGACGATTGTTTTATTCAGCTCGGCCTGTAATTCTACAAGCTGATCCTGCATCTGGCTACGGATCAGCGGATCAAGCGCCGAGAATGCTTCATCCATCAGCAAGACATCCGGATTATTGCATAGTGCCCGTGCCAAACCGACCCGCTGTTGCATGCCGCCGGAAAGCTGATCAGGATATTGATGTTCAAAACCCTCAAGGCCAACCCGTTGCAGCCATTCTTTGGCTAGCGCCTCTCGCTCTGCTTTTTTTATGCCCTGAACTTCCAAGCCATAGGCTGCATTTTGCAAGATCGTGCGATGGGGCATCAACCCAAAACGTTGAAAAACCATGCCAAGCTTTTTACGACGAAACTCAATCAGCTGGTGTTTATTAAGTTCTAATATATCCTCGTCGTCATAAGTGATCATGCCGTCTGTTGGATCAATAAGACGGTTGAAATGACGGATCAAAGTTGATTTACCAGAGCCCGAAAGCCCCATAATGACGAAGATTTCTCCTTGTTTAATAGACAAGGAAACATCGTAAAGACCAACTGTGTGGCCGGTTGTTTCTAAAATTTCATCTTTTGTCATGCCCTTTTTAAGCATGGGCAGAATGGATTTTTCATCCGGACCAAATACTTTGGTAACATTCTTCAGTTCAATCATCCCCATCATCCTCCCTTATGTGGGCGACGTGCTTGCAGGCGACGGCCAAAACCCTGAGTAATGCGGTCAAGCACGATAGCCATGATGACGATTGCTAGCCCGCCCAACAGGCCACGGCCAGCATCATTACGCTGTAAGCCTAACAAGACAGTTTCGCCCACGCCTCGCGCACCGATCATTGAAGCGATGACCACCATTGCCAGTGCCATCATCATAGTCTGATTGATACCCGCCATGATTGACGGCAGTGCAAGCGGGATTTGAACTCCGCGTAAAATTTGTATTTTTGTCGCGCCAAATGAGCGTGCGGCTTCAACAACCTCAGAATTTACATGACGAATGCCTAAATCCGTGAGACGGATCAATGGGGGCGCTGCATAAATCACTGTGGCTAAGACTGCCGGAACTTTACCTAAGCCGAATAACATGGCGGCAGGGATGAGATAAACAAAGCTTGGAATGGTTTGCATCAAGTCCAGTATAGGGCTTAAAATAGCACGGAAACGTGAGGAGTTTGCGCAAATAATACCAAGCGGCAATCCAAGAATGATAGAAATCAATAATGAGACCAGCATAATAGCTAATGTCTGCATTGCCGGTTCCCATAGGCCAAAACAGCCAATCAACCATGTGAGAAAAGTGAGCAGGATTGAAAGCCAGATATTCCGAGTACTAAGCAAAGAAGCACATAGGACAACAGCCAGTATAATAATAGGCGGGCTTGAGCGTAAAACGCCTTCAATAAACAGCAATGGTTTGAGAATAGAATTTGTAATGGCTTCGAATGCATCGCCATAATTTATGACAAGATATTCTACAAATTCATTGGTGTTACGAGCGATTGGTTTTCCAAAATCAAAAAACATATTGGGATCTACTCCGCAGATTATAGGCCATCACAAAGATTTTAAATCGGTGTAATGGCCCTCGATATGCGCTACTGATGACCTGTTTAGGTCATTGAGTAGCGCAAGCTCATAGTCTGATTACAGAGCAGCATCTATGCGCGATGCGATATCTTCGGAGACCCAGCCGTGCCATTGCGTTTTCTCATTTTTAAGAAAATGAAGTGCAGCTTCTTCGGCAGTACCGTCATTGTCTTGCATCCATGCAAGCAATTCTGATACTTGTTGCCCGGTTGTTTCATAGGCTTTTAGAAATTCAGTAATTTTTGGTGCGTCTTTTACAATCTCAGGCTTAGCGCTGATTGTAACCTCAATCACTGGAAAGGCTGTAGCTTCAGTAACAGCCTCTGGCTTGCTCTCTTTTTGAAGTGCATCCCAGATTTTTTGATCAAAAGGTGGCTCTTCGAGCATCGTTACTTGATCGCCAACTTTACCTAAGAACCATGTCGGTCCCCAATAATAAAACAGGATTGGACGTTTACGTAATAGTGCTGCTTCAGCTGCTCCAACGAGTGCTGAGCCCGAACCCGCACGGAAATTGACAAAATCTTCGTTAAGCTTGTAAGCGTGCAGCTTCTTAGTGGAAACTTCCTCAGCGCTCCAACCCGCCACGCCATTATAAAACCGGCCTTTACCGGGTTCTTCCGGGTCTGCAAAAAGGTTTTTATATTTAGTCAGATCAAAGACTGACTTTAAATCGGGTGCAGGAGCATCATCACCGGTGATCAAATAGTTGGGCACGAACCAGCCTTGAACGGCATCGGCGTAGTTCACGCCAAGATCAATAACAGTCCCCGCTTCTATTGCTGGATCATAAACTTCCCGCACATTCTCCCGCCAGATTTCCATGGTAATATCAATATCACCACGAATTTGACCGTTTAACAGTGGGATTGTGGTGCCGGGAATAATATCAGTTTTGCAATTATAGCCTTTTTCCAAAATGAAGCGTGCAATCTCCGTATGAATGGCATTGGAATCCCAGTCCAGTCCGGCAAAAATAATGGGTCTGTCTATTTCACAGGCTTCATCTGCCTGTGCATTGGAAGAAGTCATAAAAGAGGTCGTCGCGCATAATGCTGCGAGCGTGCCCACTTTAATAAAGTTACGCATATATTATCTCCGTTTGCCCCGCTGTTAACGAAGCTCAAGAGCCGGCCCGAGAACCGACACTCATTGAGTGATGACCAGTAGACGGAATGCTATTGGCCGAGCGAATGTCTGCTGATGAGATCCGCAGACTAAAAACAGAATGCCCGCAATGGAGAAACGAGCTTTCAATCAGTCATTATTTTTGAAATCTATTGACTGAGCCTTTAAACCTAGCGACTGATGGCTGCTATGTCAAAATTCCTTCAACTTTATGTTTTTTAATGATGTTTATTTATTTAAGTTACCGACGTAAATCGTTGACGATAACGATAGGAAAGGTGATTTAATATTTAAGAATATTTTATTAAAAATTATGAAAAGTATATTAAATTTACTTCGTCCTTAATTACCTAATTCTTCATCGACGAGTGTCGCTATTTCGCAAAATGTTTTAATCCAACCAGTTTCCAGATAATCGGCGATTATGCTTTGGAATTTCACCACACTGGGATTGTGAATATAATCACGCCATTGCCGAATATCGGTGGCAAGTTCCATGGCAGATCGTGTGTTTAGAATACCGGTATCATTATCGCGATGCAGGCGTACACGGCGGCAGATATCGGGTAGGGCTGTGATAATGACACAGCTATTCATAAAGCGCACATTGAAAGGCAATGCATTGCCATTGTGATAATGGCTGCCATCATAGATGGGCACCCGCTGAAGAACCTTGCGCGTGAATAAGGCTGCCAATGGATGTCCATATGAGGGAAACAGGGCTTGGCCTGCCAAGACATCGCCTACAAACTTGCCGTTAATGATACGAGGGAATTGCTCGACCGTCATACCTCGTTCGGTAATCGTTTCTGTTCCACCGAATACCGCATCTAAATGACCATGCTCCATGAGCTTCATGCACTGATCAAGGTGCAAGGGTAGAGGATCATCATCATCTTGAAAATAAACGTATGGATTAGAACCCATACCCAGCCCGATTTGGCGTAGAATATCAGGACTGCCAGCTGGAGCATTGGTGGCTGATATTCGAGGCAAAACCATAGTTTCGCGTGCCTTATCCAGCCAACGCAGCAATGCATGTACATTGTTCTCGTGGTCATCATCAAAAATGACGATAAAATGATGGTGCATCCAGCGTTGTGGGTTAAGTGCGGCTTCTTGTAAAATGCGCCGGTAATAATGAAAGCCCCGCCGTGATGGGGTGATTACGTCGATCAGATCAGTGCGAATAGGTATCGTCATTGCAGGCCTTTGCCGGTGGCCCACGACAACGCAACTTGGGGTCAACGTGGTGCCACGGGTCTTTTCCGATGCAACTTCCGACATTGCTTTATGACCATCGCAACAAATGCGCTGCTGACAGGTGTATGGCTCATACCTCCCGTGTTGTGGCCTTGCGGTTGACGCTTTGATGGCGCACCGCGCTGATGCGGCAATCGGCTGTCCGCTCCCTTCGTTTCACTCCCGTGTTGCCGTTGCCTCTTCAGCTGTTTCGGTACGCCCAAGGTCTCCGCGTCCGCAAGGATGAAACACAACAAAGGAGATCTAAAAATGAACCTATTACCAGAAACAGACGCAAATAACGTTGCCCTGATTGTTGCAAAGCAAAACGACAAGTTTCGCGCACGTCTGCAAATGCCTGTCTTTGATACTGAAGGCATCCGGGGCTTGCATGTTGTCACCAGAGGCTTTGCCAGCCTTCCACCAGTCGCACAGATTGAGATATGCGCGCTAATCCGTGCCCAAAGTGATTTTACGCCCGATAACGATCCTTACGGCGAACGTGATTTCGGCTGTATCAAGCACGCTGTTGGCACCATATTCTGGAAAATCGACTACTATGCCAATGAAGCATGCGACTTTGGTTCCGATACTCCGCATGATCTGGCGCACTGCTATCGCGTGATGACCGTCATGTTGGCGCATGAGCGATGACGGTATATGTTGCAACCACATACGGCCAACCTTTCGGCTGGCCGTATTTACACGCATAGCAAGCAATCTGCCCACTACAGCCTCACTTTGTCATGAGGCCAAGTTATCGCTCAAGAAAATAATGCAATTCTGCGTGTCAGTCTAATCTTTGCAGTGCCTGTCATAAGAGTGCGATACCCTTCGGGGTTTGCACTTTCCTTACCGTTTCCCAGTGCGAAACTTGCTTTCGTCGCAGACGTAATTGCGATGCATATCATGAGCGATAAGCCGAAGCCGCCCTTATGCAAAAGGGCGGCTTCGGTTATTTATTCAGCAGCCACTTCCTAAAGAAGCCATAGTATTAATCGAACCGCGTATTCTTCGTAAGGTGCATGAGTTTTCTTTCATTTTATGACATGCAAATTTTTCTTTATCTTTTTCAGTTCGACCCGGAATGATGGAATTGTCATCACAGACATAGCTCTGTGTGTTTACCCATTCTTCGAATTTGTTTTCATCAGAACAATAAGGTGGTCGAAAGCTGGTGCAGCTAATATCCATCAGGCGTGGCCATAAGGAGCCTGCTTCACCAAAATCAACGACTGCGCGATAACAAGACTGCATTCTTGTGTGCCAACGCAAATCGGAAATATCATCTCTGCTTTTTTTCTGGTCATCGGTAAAATTTGTGACGAGTTTGGCATAGTTCAGATTATAGTGTTCAACATATTCATCCATGATACGCTCGGTTTCGTAGCGTGAATATTCATTAAGATATGCGTTATATTTACCGCCGGGATTTATGAAACTCCACTCAAAGCCATCACGGTTGTTATTCATATAAAGCGTTACTTCTGCTGTATATCCCTCGCTGATTTTACTAATCACACAGGTCTTTTGATAGGAAAGAGCGCGGCCAATTTTTTGTACGATACTCTTGTGCTTCTCTGGCATTCCTCCGGGCGGAGTGGGTTCAAGTGTTTGTGCATTTGCATGAGAAATAAGCGCCATGCTCATGGTTAAAGATAAAAGGAATGATTTCAGTTTTAGCATTTTGTATTCCCCCGATGATTGTTAAATGCTGATAATGGAAGGTACGGTCTGTGTGCTTAATCCAGCGCATAACCGATGAAACTTGCAGTTCTTGCCGCTTCATCGCGCAGGCATTGGGCTTCTAGCGCCATGCCGGTCTGTCCGAATTGTTGCGTGTCCCGAAACACTGCGCATTTGATCTTGGCAAAGTGCCTGCTTTCATTGGTAAGCTTGGCGATATTTGCAGATAGGCTGGTAGTGTTATTCTCTTTCCAGCTTTTTACGGCGCGATCACTTAAAGTGTTCCATGCGCTGGCTTCATCCAGCAGACACTGGCTTTGTTCAGATATTTGAGGAAGCGGTGCTGTGTTCTCGGCTTTTGCTGCACATGGATCGGAATAGCGCCCGATGCAAGTTCGTGTTTCGTCCGAACTGGTTTTGCCTTTGAGGCAAGCCGTCAAGGCCGCGACTGCCTGCTTTGGTGAGGCTGAAGCATCAAGGGGCAGGCTGGATAAGGCGATCAAGGTGATCCCGAAGCCAATGAGTGGATATTTTCGTAATCGCTTTGTCACAGCTTGCCCCTCATAGCCCATCTATTTGCCAAACATTGAAACGGCGACAAACAGACCAACAAGCCACATAACGGGCGATCCGAATATGGCTATCAGCAAAAGGCCAAGACCACCTTCTTTGCGCTGCATTTGCATGAGTGCAATGAGCATCGCGATCAAAATGAAAATGCCACCGATGAAGGTGGTAACGATGGGGAGTGGTGTGAAGAAAAATGCCCAACCGATCAGGAGTAATATCCAGCCTGACTTGCTTTTTGACGGCTGTAATGCCTGCGCCTGTTCCATTTCCCTGTTCCTTTCAAGACTGCCCGCTACAAGTGTTTGGGCAAAGTGATGGCGGTGACGTAGCTCAAAGGCCACGTCAGGATCGTGAACTGGCAGAGTGTGGGAATGTGTTGCTTGAACGGCACGCAGGTTTTACGAATTGCTGCATCTATGGAAAGTAATGCTGCAATAAAGAAATGATGCGTTGTAGCATAGGTATGAAAACGTTGGTTTTTGTCAAAGAAGAATTTGCCGCATTCGCAGCATTCAATGACTGGCAAACCGGGCGCTTTAAAGGCATGGCTAAAATAAAACTTGCAGCGGGCAAAAACGAAGGTTTCTGTCAATGCTGAAAACGCATTTGAGCCTCTAAATCATAATAATGAAAGCTCTTTCAATGCGAATTGGCTATGCACGTGTGTCTACACTTGAACAAAATCTTAAATTGCAACTGGCTGCGCTTAAAAATGCAGGCTGTGAACGTATCTTTGAAGATCTTGGCGTTTCTGGCAAGATCAATGAGCGTAAAGGGCTTGCAGCAGCCATGAAGAGCATGAAGCCCGGTGATACGCTTGTTGTTTGGCGGCTTGACCGCTTGGGGCGTTCTCTTGGTCATCTCATTGATCTCATCAATCGGCTGGCTGGTAAGGGCGCACATTTCCAGTCACTAAATGAGGCGATTGACACCAGTTCTTCTGGTGGGCGTCTTGTCTTCCACATGATGGGGGCGCTTGCAGAATTTGAGCGCTATCTCATCAGCGAACGCACCCGCGCTGGATTGCAAGCTGCCAAGGAAGCCGGAAAGGTACTTGGCAGGCCGCCACTGCTGACAACCGAGCAGGTTGAACAGACCCGAAAGATACTTGCCCGTGGTGATAAGTCACTTGATGATATTGCCAAGCACTATGGTGTGCATAGCAGGACATTGACCCGTGCGCTTCAGCGTTGATGATCAGATTGATTTTTGAAGGCGTTTGATCTGGTTGTCTTTGGCCATGCCCGTCCTTTAGCTGTAGCTATGTGGTCGTTGTTCTCAAGGTGGCATTCCTAGCGAACAGTCTCCTGAAACCGCAAGGCGGCGGCAGAATTTTTCTCCCCGCCTTCGGCTCCTCGCGCCCATATTCATTCCAGAAAAATCCTTAAGCCTCTGCCTCCCACCATTGGTTCGCCCAAGGGTGCGGTCGGATCCTGTCCGCTTTTTACGTCAGCCATCGAACAACGCACAGCTAAGAAAGGAGTGCTTAAGATGGCAAAGGCAACACAGAAACTCGATGTTTATTCAGAAATCACAAACCAGATCATCACAGCAATTGAGCAGGGGGCAGATAAGTTCCAGATGCCATGGCACCAGAGTGGTGCGGCAACCATGTCACCAATCAACATTGACACAGGCAATGAGTATCGCGGGATCAATATCATATCTCTGTGGGCAGCGTCACAGGTGCGCGAATACTCAACCGGCATTTGGGGCACCTATCGCCAATGGCAGAATGCGGGTTGCCAAGTTCGCAAGGGTGAGAAATCCGCAGTCGTTATTTTCTACAAGGAATTTGAATGTGACGACGAAGACAACACCAGTGATGGTGAACCTCGTAAGCGCTTGATGGCCCGTGCATCCCGCGTCTTTAACGCCGCACAGGTTGATGGCTATCAGCCGGAAACAATCGAGCCAGTTTCCAACCCAGTCACGTCCATTGAAGCCGCCGACCATTTTATCAAAGCGACCAGAGCTAATATCTGTCATGGCGGAGAACGTGCCTATTACCAGCCATCTACTGACCTGATCCAGATGCCTCCGCGCGAATGCTTCTACGGTTCTGATACCAGCACAGCAACTGAAAGCTATTACAGCACATTGTTGCACGAGCTAACGCATTGGAGTGGCCACAAGAGCCGCTGCGACCGCTTCACGTCAGGCGTATTCAAGAAGGATGATTATGCCCGCGAGGAACTCGTTGCTTTATCTTGACAGTCTGCACCGACTCTCAGTCTCCTGCTGACGTCGATGCAACAGGACTGACGGAGGCGCTATCCAGGCCGGCCGCAGCGCTCCCA
>NZ_QNRH01000017.1 GCF_003314995.1 Pseudochrobactrum asaccharolyticum | reverse complement strand
AACCTTAAAATCTCGTAAACACTAAATCAATCTCTCAATCTTTTCAGTGCTTTAGCGATTAGCCAATCTCTCAATCAACCAATCTCAAGGGCGAAACTCTCTGCCGCTAGCAGCGCCGCCGCCCTCGTTGTTGAGCTCATATAGACCCCACCAAGCCAAACTGTCAACACGCACAAACACCTTTTATGGAATTTTTATAACAAAAAACACAAATCCACAGCCTCAACCCCGTTTTCACACCAATCACAATACATCCGAACACTCAATTACAACCAAAACACACCAAAACCACACCTCATATATCAAAAAAACACCCCCAAACCGCCGTTTCGACTCGCAAAACCAGAATCGTAAAGCTGCTTTTGAAGAAGCGGCACTAATTTTGGATCAAAAATAAAACCCCGCCTGCGAAACAGACGGGGGTTTGATATCAATAATGATTCCCGTGAAACATTTTACGCTTTTAATAAAGCCTCCACTGCTGAACCAATTGCCAGAACCTTACGATCCGAACCATTCCGGCCAACCAGCATCAGACCAGCGGGACGATCCGGCATTGGCATCGGAAGCGACAGTGCTGTCAGTGCAAACTGGTTCATAATCTGCGTATTACGCAAATAGAGTGTTTCAACGCGATCATATTCCGGCACATCTTCAGCAACCTGCGCAATAGGAACAGCTTTGATCGGTGTTGTCGGCATCAGCACAATGTCGAAGGCCGCCATCATAGTATCGGCTTGCTTCACCAACTCTCCGCGGAACGTCAGCAAAGTCTGATAATCTGCATCCGCAATTTTCAAACGCTCACGCAGAGGTATACTTACTCGTTCATCAACCGGCATAGAATGATCATTCAGCCAGTCTTTATGAATATGAGCTGCTTCAATACCAGTGAGTGATCCTTTATTCGGTCCTGTCCGCAATGCGGATACCAAACTATCAAAACTGCATTCTATGAATTCAGCACCAGCAGCTTCAAACTTTGCCAGCACTGCCTGATAGGCAACAGCGACATCGTCCTCCATATCCTGCAGTACCAAGCCCTGTGCAATACCGACTTTAAGACCAGCAAGATCAATCTTCTCCAAAGGTAGTGGCGCTCCACCGGACATAATCGCATCGGCATCCGCACAGGCCGCAACGGTCTTCGCCAGAGGCCCGACGGAATCGAGCGTTGGCGATAAAGGAAACGCACCTTCCAGCGAAACACGGCCATGCGTCGGTTTAAAACCGACAACACCATTCAAAGCTGCCGGAATACGAACAGAACCGCCGGTATCAGAACCAATGGCAATATCACATGTGCCCTCACCGGCACTCACAGCGGCACCGGATGACGATCCACCGGCAACAAGGCGTGCATCATAGGCATTGCCCGGCACCGGATAATGCGGATTGAGCCCGACAGCCGTGAATGCAAATTCTGTCATATGGGTTTTGCCGATAATAATCGCACCAGCTTTACGCAAGCGTTCAACGATCACTGCATCTTTGCCCGCCGGTTCAGCCGTTTTGCGAATGATGGAGCCTGCAAGATTTGGTTCTCCCGCCACATCAAACAAGTCTTTGATAGAAACAATCTTGCCATCCAAAGGCCCGAGGCTTTCGCCGCGCGCTGCACGCTGATCGGCTGCATCAGCCTCGGCGCGTGCTGTATCCGGATAAAGCTTCACATAAACCGCTTCCGTGGCTTTGCGATCTTCAAGACGTTTTAAAATTGCATCCAGTCTTTGACGTGTCGACAATTCAGTGCCCTCAGTTTTCATTTCAGTCACGATATCACTCTTGTTATATTAAAAGGCCACGAGCCGTATGCCGGTTCATGGCCTTTTCACTCTCTATATTATGTATCTGTCTCAGATTGCATCACTGAGCGATAAACCGGACTTTATGGCTGTCCGCGATCGGCAGAAGTTCCGTGACCGGCGGGACAGTATAAACATCATGCTTACCGAATTCGCGCGGATAATAATCATATCCGGCCGGCGGAGGTGGTGCATCATCCATGCCTGTGCGCTCTTCACCACGAACAATCGCAAACGGATCCGGAATAGCCCCCATCAGACGTCGCGTATAAGGATGTGTCGGATTGGCGAAAACATCCTGCCACGGGCCCTGCTCCACAACCTGACCGAAATACATCACCGCAACCCGGTCACTCATATGCTCAACCACACTCAGATCATGGCTGATCATAATGTAAGACAGTTGCAATTCGTCTTTCAGCTCCAGCAACAGATTGATGATCTGTGCACGGATCGACACATCCAGCGCCGAAACCGGCTCATCCAGCACAACCACTTTCGGATTGAGAACCAGCGCGCGGGCAATACCGATGCGTTGGCGCTGACCACCGGAAAACTCATGCGGCAAGCGTTTAGCCTGCTCTGGTTTCAGCCCGACAAGCTTCATCGTGTTCTCAACACGGTCATTGAGTTCCGATTTTGTCGTCACACCTTGCAAGCGCAACGGTGCGGCAAGCGATGTGTAAATCGTCTGGCGCGGGTTGAGCGACGCATAGGGATCCTGAAAAACCATCTGCGCCATCTGCGCCCGCTCAAGACGGCTTGGCCCTTTTTCTCCGGTAATTGGCTTACCTTCAAAATAAATCGTGCCCGAAGTCGGCTTTTGCAGGCCAAGAATTGTCAGCGCCAGTGTGGATTTACCGCAACCGGATTCCCCCACAATGGAAAGACACTCACCTTTATGCAGATCAAGGCTGAAATTATTGACCGCACGAACAGCCTGCGTCGAAGCACGAAACAGACCGGCCGTTACCGGAAAATGGACATTGAGATTATCAATACGCAACAGCGGCGTGTTCTGATCACTCATGATGATAACACCTCACGAATCCGCGTTTTGTTTCTGCATCCGCAGTCTTGACGATCGTATGCTCGAGCGCTGTCTGCGGCGGCACTTTGCTCAGGCAGATATCGGTTGCGCGTTCACAGCGCGGCTGAAACCGGCAGCCTTTCGGGAAAGCTGAAATAGATGGCACGACACCGTCAATTTCCTGAAGCCGTTTACGTTCTTCCGGCTTGCGTTGTCCCAGAACCGGCAAAGAACTCAACAGACCGTGCGTATAGGGATGTGCCGGATGCCCAAACAGATCCGCTACATTCTGCTCTTCCACCAGATGACCGGCATACATAACCCCGACGCGCTTGCACATTTTGGCAATCACACCAAGATCATGGCTGATCATCAGCACAGAGGTTCCGCGTGATGAGCACAATTCCTGCATCAATTTGAGGATTTCTGCCTGAACTGTCACATCAAGTGCGGTTGTCGGCTCATCTGCAATCAGCAAATCCGGATTACAGGCCAGTGCAATAGCAATCATCACACGCTGGCGCATACCGCCTGACATCTGATGCGGATAGTTTTTCACACGGCTTTCCGGTGCGGGCACATGCACCTGACCTAAGGCCGCAACGGCTTTCTTCTCCGCTTCATGCCATGTCGCGCCCTGATGAAGCACAAACATTTCTGCAATCTGCCGCCCTACTGTTGCCAGCGGGTTGAGTGCTGTCATCGGCTCCTGAAAAATCATCGCAATGCGACTGCCGCGTAATTTACGCATGTCACGACTGCTTAATTTCCGCAAATCCTGTCCTTTAAACAGGATTTCACCGGAGCTGACCTCCAGCGGACGGTTCAGCAAACCCATAATCGAAAGCGAAGTAATGGATTTACCGCAACCGGACTCCCCGACCAGACCGAAAGTTTCACCCGCGCCGATCGAGAATGAAACATTCTCAACCACGTTAAAGCGGGTTTCACCGGAAACCATATCAATATGAAGGTTTTTAACTTCTAAGAGTGGTGCATCGCTCATGATTTGCGGCTCCTCATATGCGGATCCAGCACATCGCGCAGCCCGTCACCAAACAGATTGAGCCCCAGTACTGTAAAGAAAATTGCAAGCCCCGGGAAAATAGCTGCCCATGGTGCAATCGCAATCAACTCACGCGCATCAGTCAGCATGCTGCCCCAGCTCGGGAATGGCGGACGAATGCCTAAGCCCAGATAGGAAAGTGCAGCCTCTGCCAGAATAGCATCACCCATGCCGAGCGTGCCGATTACCAGAATAGGCCCGATCATATTTGGTAAAATCTGGGTAATCATAATGCGGATATCGCTATAGCCCAGTGTTTTTGCTGCCTGCACATAGCCCTGTTTTTTAAGGGACAGCGCAGAGGAGCGGGCAATACGACAGGTCCATGACCAGTTGGTCAGACCAAGTGCAATCAGCAGGCTACCAAGACCAGGGCCGAGGATCGCCATAATTGCCAGCGCGAAGATCAGTGACGGGATCGACAGCATGACATTGGTCAGACCACAGACAAAATCGTCCCAGCGTCCGCCGAAATAACCGGCAGAAATGCCCATTGTCAGGCCGATCAGCGTATTGATGATCTGTGAGACAATACCAACCGTCAGCGAAATCCGTGCGCCATAGAGCACACGGCTGAACACATCGCGTCCCTGTGCATCAGTGCCGAACCAGAAATCACCGTCCGGCGGCAGTTCCGCATTGATCAGATCGGCATCCAGCACCGGATCATAATGGGCGAGTAAAGGAGCGAAAATACCGGCGGCCAAAATAACCACACAGAGCACTCCGCCGAATAACAGATTGAAACGTAATCTCATGGCGCTACTCGTGGCTGATGCGCGGATCAATGACCGCATAAAGAATATCGACAATCGTATTGATGATCAGGAACCACAATACGATCATGAGGATAGCGCCCTGCACCACCGGAATATCGCGCATCGACACGCTGTCCACCAGCAGAGAACCAAGCCCCGGCCATGAAAACAGTTTTTCGATCACCACGGCTGCGCCCATCAGCGAGCCGAATTGCAGACCGACAGTGGTGATAATCAGAACCAGCGCATTGCGCACCAGATGCCATGTGACAAGACGATAGGCATTCATACCTTTGGAACGGGCGGTACGGATAAAATCCGCGCCCATCACTTCCAGCACTGCAGCACGGGTTGTACGTGCCAGCAAAGCCAGCGGCGCAACACTTAAGGTGACTGCAGGGAGAATAAGATTGCGGATACCACCGTCACCATAGCCAAAGCTCGGCAACCAGCCCAAAGTCAGCGCGAAGAAATACATCAGCAGCAGACCGAGCCAGAACTGCGGCAATGACAAGCCGGAAACCGCACCGATCATCGTAATTGTATCTAATATGCTACCGGGTCGCAGCGCTGCGATAAAGCCAAGCGGCACACCGATCAGAACCGCGAGTGTCATTGCGGCAATCGCCAGTTTCATGGTCGGCCACATCCGCTCCATCAGCACCTGCGTTACCGGCTGACGGGTACGAAATGATTTGCCTAAATCAAACTGCACCAGATTGACAATATAAGAGCCGAACCGTTCATAAACCGGCCTGTCGAGACCGAATTCCTTGTTCATCTGCTCAACGACTTTAGGGTCATTACGCCCTTTACCGTCGGCAATCTGACTGGACGTAAAACTGCCCGGAATAACACTGAAAATGACGAAGATAATCAGAGACACCGCCAGAATGGTCGGGATCATCTGCAAAACTCGTCTGATAATAAATCGAAGCAACCTGTGTGCTCCTTCCTCCGGTATATCGGGGAAACGGAACCATCTCTGCAAGCCGTCAATCACACGGATTGATTATGCTCAGCTTCAGGATGATACCGATATGCGACAAAACTAAACTCCAGACCATGTGCGGAAAGCTGATCAGCGCTCCGGTCTTATGCCCTGAAGACTGCAACGGAGCCGGAGAACGAATAACCGCTCTCCGGCACGCCTCATAATCAGACCTGATTGCGCTTAGCGGCCGGCTGGCACGCTGTCGTCAACCCAGAGTTCCTCATAAGACTGAATTGCAAGTTCGGCAGAGTTTGGCTGCAGGCCATGCAGCCATGGCTGATAGGCAATGACCGCTTTGTTGTAGTTGAAGAACCAGAACGGCGCTTCATCCTGCAGGATATTATTGGCTTTGCGCAGCAATTCGTTGCGCTCTTCCTCAGACTTGGTCTGCTGCGCAGCCTCATACAACTTGTCGAATTCAGCATTGTTGAATTTGGTGTAGTTACAGGAAGACTGCGGTGTCTTGGAATAGAAGCACTGCAGCGCAGTCAGAGGGTCCGGACCGCTTTCCAGCGACCAAAGGAAGGACTGGAAATCGCCGCCCGGCACAACCTCAGACAGAACAGCTGCTTCAACCGGCTTGGTCTTCAGCTTGATACCGACTTTTGCCAGCATCGGAATGATTGCTTCCGCAATGGTCAGACCATAGCTTTCATTCTGTGTTGCAGTGACTTCAAATTCAAAACCATCCGGATAGCCGGCTTCAGCAAGCAGAGCTTTCGCTTTTTCCGGATCATAAGGATATGCTTTAGCATCCTTATCAAAAGCCGGTGAAGACAGCGGCAACCAGCTCACAGCACGATAGGCTTT
Source organism: Pseudochrobactrum asaccharolyticum (assembly GCF_003314995.1). Lineage (GTDB taxonomy): Bacteria > Pseudomonadota > Alphaproteobacteria > Rhizobiales > Rhizobiaceae > Pseudochrobactrum > Pseudochrobactrum asaccharolyticum. The sequence continues at coordinate 16,261 of NZ_QNRH01000017.1, read as the reverse complement.
GTCTTTTGCCAGACGTTTGATGATCAGATCGGAGTCAATTGCGTAATTGATCGCCTGACGTACACGTTTGTCCTGCAGCGGTTTAACATCCGTGTTGAAACCCATAGCGCGGGTATAAACTTCAGCCACTTCCAGAATGTTTTTCGACAGTTCCGGATCAGCTTTATAGGTCACATATTGTGCAGGTCCGAGAACCGAAACATCCACTTCCTTATTACGGAAAGCAACGTCACGGGCTGCGGCTTCACCCATCAGCATAATGTTGATCTTGTCAGCATAAGGCTTGTCTTTGAGGTAGAATTTATCCCACTTCACAACGGTCAGACGTGACCCCGGCACATATTCCGAGAATTTATAAGGTCCGAGACCAATCGGATTGCTCTTGAAGCTGTCTTTATCCGCTTCGCCGTCCGGATAAATCACAGTGCTCGGCTGCATGAAAATGAAGCCCGGATTCAGTGCTTCATTCAATGTGATTTCAAGCGTGAAATCATCAACCTTTTTCAGGCCTTCGATTTCCTGAGCTTTGCCTTCGGAATAAGCATCAGCGCCTTTAATATTGCTGACATAGCGAGCACCGGTATAGGCTTTTCCCGGTGTCATCGCACGCTTATAGCTGTAGATGATGTCATCCGCAGTCATCTGCTTGTCATTATGGAAAAATGCATCCTGACGCAGTTTGAAAGTATAGGTCAGACCGTCTTCCGAAGCGCTGACTTCCGTTGCCAGATCAAGCTGCGGCTTGTTGGCTGTACCATCCCATGCATAAAGACGACGATGCAGTGCTTTGGTCGGAAATTCGTCCTGCGTTGCAGTTGTTGCCTGATTGTCCAGCGTACCGAAGCTCGAGCCGTAAGGCGCAACGAAATTAATCGTGCCGCCTTTGCGTGGCTCTTCAGCAGACGCGTTCATGGCAACACCGGCCAGCAAAGATGCCGCCATTGTCGAGATTAAAGCTATGCGTTTAATCATTGAGAATATCCCCTCCTCAGAATTTATCCCTGGTTCTGACCATGTTCTCCGTTGCATGGTCAGAACCTTTCTTTGCATCCCGCTTTAGCGGGTGTAGACAACCTCACCGCCACGCAATGTCATGATGCATTGCGTGGCGCTGAGAATTTCCTCCGGTGTTGCTTCCAGCATATTGCGCGAGAACACGGCAATATCCGCAACCTGACCTGCAACCAGCTTACCTTTCACAGTCTCCATTTTCTGCGAAAAGGCACCGTATTCCGTATAGACCTGCAAAGCTTCCTCAATGGAAACACGCTGATTTTCATCCATTACAGTGCCTTTCCATGTCTTGCGGGTCAGCATTGTATAGATATTCGGGAACGGGTTCGGATGGCAGACAGGGCTGTCGCTGCCGGTCGCCGGTTTGAAACCAAGATCACGCCATGTTTTCAGCGGATAGCTCGGGCGGGCGCGTTCATCACCCAGCACAGAAATATAAGCATCGCCGAAATCATAGATGAAAACCTGCTGCGGGCACGGATAAATACCGGCTTTGAGCATACGCTGATGCTGGGCATCGCTGGAAAAACCGCAATGTTCAATACGGTGGCGACGATCCGGATCAGGATAGGCTTCCAGTGCTTTTTCATAGGCGGTAATCAGCTGTTCAATCGCCATATCACCGATTGCATGACAGGCAAGCTGGTAGCCTTTGGCATGGGCATCCATCACCATCGCCTGCAAATCTTCATCACTGAGAATCTGCACACCGATATTATTCACGTCATCGCCGTGATACGGCACCGACATCCATGCGGTTTTACCGCCAGCGGAACCGTCTAGAAACAGTTTCACCGCACCGACAGTCAGCATATCGTCGCCGACACCGGAAACCAGCCCGCTCTCATAGCATTGCGGCACTACCGATTTGCCCGGATCACCGAGCAGCACCACCCATGTGCGTACCGGCAGACGGTTATCACGCTTGGCAATATTATAAGCGCGGATTTCCTTATAACCGGCGATCTGACCGACCGCCGCATCCATGCAGGAGGTAATGCCGTAGGACAGCAGCATATTACCGCCGTCTTCAATCGCTTCAATAATCTGTTCTTCGCTCGGCTCAGGAATGACAGCGCGTACCAGATCCTGCGCATTCTCTGCCAGCATACCGGTAATTTTACCGTTTTGCTGCTCAATCAGGCCACCTTCCGGCACCGCTGTGTTTTCATCAACACCGGCGAGTTTCAGGGCATAGGAATTGGCAATCGCCACATGGCCGCAGGCGCGGGTCAGATAGACCGGATGGTCAGGTGCTGCCTGATCCAGCTCGGATTTATGCGGATGACGGCCAATATCCAGTTTGGTCTGGTCATAGCCACGCGCCAGAATCCATTCGCCTTTCGGCAAAGTTGCTGCTTTGGCGCGGATCGCTTCCTGCAAATCAGCCAGTGTCGGCAATGCGGCAGGCGTTGCATCAATCCGCTTCAAAGACAGGCCGGTGGAAATCAAATGTAAATGCGCGTCATTCAGGCCGGGAGTGGCAAATGCGCCTTTGAGGTCAACAAGCTCTGTTGTTTCGCCTTTAAGCTGCAAAATATCTGCGGCTTTACCGGCGGCCAGCACTTTACCCTGCCAGATGGCCAGAGCTTCAACAGTGCCCTCTTCATAACCGCACCAGATGGTACCGTTGTGTAAAATTTTGTCGGCAATAATCATCCCGCTCGCGGCCATGATGTGCCCTCCCCTTTCATGCTGCTGCAGGCTTGTTACATCGCTTCTCCGGCGTGCAATACCATGCAGTATTATCGTCATTTCCCGTATGCCGGTTCACCATGCACTCTTTGACAGAATGGAAAGCTCCGGCACTTTTTCAATCGTTTACAAGAGCCAATCATTATACGAAATGAAAAGCAAGCTGCGCATTTGTTAAAATTAAGCGTTATTTTTACGTCGTTTTGCGCAATTAAGCTGCAATTTAACGATTTTTATTTTTGATCAGCGCTTGTATGCAAGTACCACATAAAGCCATGCAGAAATTCGATAGATATATCACGAATCTGCCATATGAATTATGAGCAGATTCGTGACTTTCTATCTTTAAACGAGGCTGGATTTTGCCAACAGATGGAAGAAACCAGCGCCACGTTCAAGGATTTCATCGTTGAAATCATAACGGCTGGTATGCAGCCCGCTACTGTCACCATTACCAAGGAAAATATAGGCACCCGGCACGGCTTCCAGCAGGAAGGAGAAATCCTCACTGCCCATCATAGGCACATCAAGCTCTTCAAATGAGTCTGCGCCAAATCCGGCAATCGCCACATCGCGCGCCAGCTCATAGGCCTGCTTGTTATTGATCGTTGCCGGATAACCGACAGACCAGTCAAACTGCACATCCGCCTGATAGCTCTTTGCCTGAAAACGGGCAATTTCCTCAACGCGTTCACGCAATGCAATCCGCACAGACGGATCAGTTGCCCGCATCGACAGTTCAAGCACAGCTGTATCCGGAATGATATTGTTGGCAGAGCCGGACTGGAAAGAACCAACCGTTACCACGGCAGGCTGATGTGGCGAAATATTACGGGAAACCAGCGTCTGCAATGCCATCACAATACTGGAGGCCACAACCACCGGATCAACGGTCAGTTCCGGCATCGCACCATGACCGCCGCTGCCTTTGACCGTCATTGTCAGCACATCAATAGAGGCTGCCATTGCACCCGCTTTAGCCGAGAACATACCCGTCGCCAGACCCGGCATATTATGAATGGCAAAAACCTGCTCGCAAGGGAAACGGTTAAACAGCCCCTCATCAACCATCATTTTTCCGCCGCCGAAATTCTCTTCTGCCGGCTGGAAAATCAGGTGAACCGCACCGTTAAAATCCGGATCCTGCGACAAGGCATAGGCCGCACCCAGCAGCATTGCCGTATGGCCGTCATGGCCGCAGGCATGCATCACGCCTTTATGCTGGCTCGCATAAGGCAGGCCAGTTTCCTCCAAAATCGGCAGTGCATCAAAATCAGCACGAAAGCCGACAGAGCGATTGCTGTTACCGCGACGCAGCGTGCCGATAATACCGGTCTGCGCCAGACCGCGCGTGACCTCAAATCCCCATTTCTGCAAATGCTGTGCGATAAATTCTGATGTCTTGAATTCCGACAATCCGATTTCCGGCATCGCATGTAACTGATGACGGATATTAATCAGCTCCGGCAGAAAACTGCTGAAGTCAAACTTGTTCATTTTCTCACTCCCGAAATGCACAACCGCTCCGGTATGTGCATTTTATATATCAGTCATTTTCCCGCACAGAGCCGCATCACAGCACGATCAACAGGTGTTAAAAGAAGGCGCTCCCTTTTAACAACAGGCAAGTTTCTACGACTCTCATCTGTTGTAAAACGATGTCATGCCGGAGCAAAGCTCTTTTATAAAAAGTTTTCGTAAGATTTTATATTACAGCACTTTCGCTTTGCTCTTGCCGCAACTGCTGACCTCTCATAAAGATTAAATCCTGCATAAAGACGGGCAAAATCCGCAAACTTGCAGACACGGCTTTTTCATCAAAACTTGTTGTCACCGGAGCAGAATGTGCGTTTTTCAATCAGCCTGATGTCTGCAGCTCTTCTGACCCTGTCGGCCTGTGCATCCAAGGATGTCGGCCCGATCAACAGTCATGAAACCACGATCCACAGCAAGAGAACTGATTATATTGCTGATCACGGCAATGATGGCTCCACCGTTGTGGCACTGGCTTTTTCCGGTGGCGGCACGCGCTCTGCGGCTTTTGCCTATGGGGTATTGCAGGCGTTGGATGACATCGTCATTGACGAATATCCTTATAAACGCCGGTTGATTGAAAATGTAAGACTGGTGTCCGGAGCATCCGGCGGTGCCGTTGCCGCTGCCTATTACGGCATGACCGGCCCTGATCATTATCGTGATTTCCGTGAAAAATTTCTCTATCGCAATGCCGAAGCGGGGCTGCGCACTTCTTTACTGCCACCGGAAAATGTTGCACGGGCAATCGGCGGCGGTTTGAATGACCGCCACGGACTTTCACAATGGCTGGATACAAATCTGTTTCACGGCAAAACCTTCGCCGCACTCAGACGCAGCGATGCGCCGACAGTCTGGATCACCGCTTCCGATATTTATAACCGCACACCGTTTCATTTCACCTATGACACTTTCGATGCTTTGTGCAGCGATCTGGACAAAGTCCGCCTTGCCGATGCGGTCAGTGCCTCGGCTGCTGTCCCTGTAGCTTTTGCACCGGTTGTGGTGTCAGCCAATCAAAAACAGTGCAATTATCAGCCACCGCAATGGCTGAAAGACACGCTGACCAATCCGGATGTTTCCCTGCGGCTCAATGCCTATGCACGCAGTCTCTATGCCTATCGCAATGATCCGCAGCAGCATTACATCAAACTGCTCGACGGTGCTTTGACCGATAATATCGGCGTCACACCTTTTGCTCTGGCGCGTGCTGCAGCCAAAAACCCGCATGGCCCTTTATCTCCGGCAGAGGCTGTGAAACTGCGCAAGCTGATTTTCATCGTCGCCGATGCCGGAACGGAAGGCGAAGAGCCATGGGTTAAAACCGTTCATGGCCCGATTTTGCCGGAAGTCGCTGCGGCAACGGCCTATACTGCGATCTCCGCTTCGGTGCGCGATGGTTTTGATGCACTGAAATTCGCCACGAACCAATGGCAAAAAGAACTCATTGATTATCGTTGTTCTTTACCTCTGACAAAGGTCAAAGAATATCGTGGTAGTTTGCAGGGTTGGAATTGCAAAGACCTGTCGCTGATTGTTGAAGCGGTGAGCTTTCGTGATCTGGACGGGCCGACCCAAAATAATCTCAACAGGATTCCGACCCGTTTCAGGCTGCCGAAACAACAAGTTGATCTGGCTGTTGCCTCCGGACACAAAGCCGTTATGCAACATGAGAGAATCCAGAATGCCATTCTCGACATTCAAAAATTTGCCGATGTCAGGAAGTCTGAACAGGTCTCACCGGTCAAACGAACAGCCGCATTACCTGTTTTCCATTAAACGCGCCGTAGTTTATAATCAGCGGCCACGGCCTCCAATATCCGGTTATGACAATGCAAGATCTTTTCTCGAACCTGATCCCCGCTCTGCCTGAACAGGAAACGCTCGCCGAAGGTGCCGTCTTATTGCGCGGGGAAGCTCTGAGCCATGAACGTGACTTGCTTTCCGCGCTTGCACAAATAACCGCGCGGGCTGCGTTCCGGAATATGGTAACGCCGGGCGGTTTTACGATGTCTGTTGCGATGACCAATTGCGGGCCGCTTGGCTGGGTCAGCGACCGCAGCGGCTATCGCTATAGTCCGGTTGACCCGCTGACCGGTGAAAACTGGCCAACAATGCCGGAGTGTTTTTTGAAGCTGGCACAAGATGCGGCAGCCAAAGCCGGTTATCAGAATTTCACACCGGATGCCTGTCTCATCAATCGCTACGAGCCGAAAAACAAGCTCTCACTGCATCAGGACAAAGATGAGAAAAGCCCTGAACATCCCATTGTCTCAGTCTCGCTGGGACTGCCAGCTACATTTCAGTTTGGCGGCTTGAAACGCACCGATCCGGTGCTCAAATATGCCTTACAGCATGGTGATGTCGTCGTGTGGGGCGGGCCGTCGCGTCTCTACTATCATGGTATTACCCCATTGAAAGATGGTGAACACCCGCTTCTTGGCCGCACCCGCATCAATCTGACCTTCAGAAAAGCCGCCTGATTTGAAAATAAGATTTGCAGTGCAGGAACTAAGTTCACGCGATACCCTGTGATCCATTCAAAGAAAGGTAAAGCCGTGAACAAGCACGCCCGCATAGACAAACTCCTTGACGACCCGCGCTGGCAGGCTGTGCTGGAGCGCGATCCGGACGCTGACGGTCAGTTTGTCTATGCTATCAGCACCACGGGCATTTATTGCCGCCCGACCTGTCCTTCGCGTCGGCCAAAGCCTGAGCACACACAAATTTTCGATCAGCCGCATCAGGCTGAAAAAGCTGGCTATCGACCTTGCCTGCGCTGTGTTCCGCAACGGTTGGAAACATTGCAGCAGCAGCAATCCCGCCTAGTTGAAGAAGCCTGCCGCCAGATCCGCGATAACGAAACGGCACCGGATCTGAGCAAGTTGGCAGAACATGCCGGTTTCAGCATGTCCCATTTTCACAAGTTGTTTAAACAGGTCACCGGCATTACACCAAAAAAATATGCTCAGTCCCTGCGCCTTGAAAAGCTCGAACAGGAACTGACGAACAACAAAACCTCCGTTACAGAGGCGATTTACAATTCAGGCTATAATGAAAGCAGCAACTTCTATGCTTCCAGAAACAGGCTTTCAGGTATGACAGCATCCGCGCACAAAAAAGGCGGTACTAATATCGTGCTGCATTACGCCATCGCTCCTTGCTCTTTAGGCAAAGTGCTGGTTGCCGCCACCTCCAAAGGCATCAGCTCTATTTTGCTCGGTGATGATGACAATACTTTATTGGATGATTTGAGAAAACGCTTCCCGAAAGCTGAAATTACAGCGAGCGGGGAAGAGTTTACTGACATGCTTCAGAGCTGCGTTGCATTTATCGAACAACCGCAACCACATTTCGATTTGCCGCTGGATATTCACGGCACGATTTTCCAACAAAAAATCTGGCAGATTTTGCGCCAGATTCCACCAGGCGAGACTGTGAGCTATGCAGAACTTGCCCGCCTTGCAGGTATGCCGAAAGCGGCAAGAGCGGTTGCCGGTGCCTGTGCGGCCAATCCGGTAGCCGTTATTGTACCTTGCCACCGCGTAGTGCGGAATGACGGCGGCCTGTCAGGCTATCGCTGGGGTGTGGAGCGTAAACGCACTTTGCTCAACAAAGAAAAAATCACAGCTGATGATTAAAGCATTTCACAGTCAGGCCGGTTCAATCTGACATTGTGATAATGCGATAAACTAAAGAAGCTAAACGGCAGCACATGTGCTGCCGTTTAGATTTTCAACCAATCAATGCTGCGCGAAGACAGAGCGCTCGGTTTTAGAGAAGCGGATGACCTGATAAGGCTCGGTCATTCCGCCCTGCTCCATTCCCGGTGAGCCGACAGGCATGCCCGGCACGGCCAGACCCGATTTTTCACCGCCTTCAGCCAGCAGTTTTTCGATATCCTGTGCAGGCACGTGACCTTCAATAACATGGCCGTCAATAATGGCCGTGTGGCAGGATTGCAGGTCATCAGCCACACCATACTTGGCTTTGACCAGTGCCAGATCTTCAATATTATGCTCTTTGATCTGAAAGCCCGCAGCCTTCATATGATCGCCCCATGCACCGCAGCAACCACAATAAGGCGATTTATACAGCTCAACAATCTTGCTCTGCTGAGCCAGAGCGGTTGAGGCCATACCGGTCATCATCAGTGCGAAAATACCGGCACCAGCGACATATTTAAGGTTCATATCAGAAATCCTTTTCTCAAAAAGCTGCCAAATCTCTTATGCGCTGAACAACAGCACACTAAACACTGCAAACAGCGCCAGATGCAAAACACCCTGAATTGGCGATGTTCTCTGTCCGATAAAGCTAAAGGCTGTCAGGGCAACGGTGAGCAGGAACAGGATCGTTTCAAATCCGGAAATACCCATCGTCACGGTTTTATTCATCACAAAACCAATGATCAGCACCGCCGGAACCGTCAAGCCGACAGTCGAAACAAAAGCACCGAGACACAGGTTGATCGCGCGCTGCATTTCATTATTCAGCGCCGCCTTAACGGCTGTAATGGACTCCGGTGTAAAGACAATAATTGCAATCAGCACGCCGCCAAGAGCAACCGGAGCATTAACCGTCTCGATGCCATAATCGATCAGAATAGCCAGATCATGTGCCAGCAGAACAATCGGCAGGATCATCGCAATCAGCAAAACAGAGCGAATGAGAATTGCGCGCTTGTCCGGCACGGATGGAGCATCATCCTGCTGCACTGTGTTGGATGCACCGCCAGCCGGAACAGCCATACAACCAGAAACCGGCTGCACAAACAAACGGCTGTAATTACCGATCTGCATCCAGAGAAACACAGCATAGACCACAATCGTAATGGCGGAGAATGCAATGGCTTGTATGAAATTGAATTCACCGGCACCGGACACATAATTCGGCAAAACCAGAGCAAGACCAGTGAGCATTGTAATCAGGGAAAGATAGCTGACTGAGCCCTGTGCATTATATTCCTGTTCGCGATAACGCAGCCCGCCAACAAGCAAACAAAGACCTGTCACCAGATTGAGAATGATCATCATTACGGAGAAAATAGCATCACGGCCGATAGTCGGGAATTCACCCGGTCCGAGCAAAACCGAAGCGATCAGGATCACTTCAATCGACACAATCGACAGTGTGAGAATAAGCGTACCGTAAGGCTCGCCCAATTGATGCGCCAGGTGATCGGCTTCGCCTACCACACCAAATGAGGCCATCACGATCGTCGCAAACAGCACCATAAAGCAGATAACTGCAATTGTATTATCAAATGGCTCTGCCAGCCATTGCTTGCCCCAAATGGCAAAAACAACAACCACAGACCATGCAATCAACAAGCGGATCAGTGTCAGTTTCGGGAACAACGAGCGCAAGGATGCAGCTTCATGTTCCGCAGACAGGGTTTTATTTTCAGATGGTTTTATCATCAGGCCCTTATTCTCCATCAAGTCAGCGCATCATAAAACCAATCAGTTTCAGCATAGATGCACATTATTCAAATGGTCAAAGCCAGTCAGCTCTGAACCGGATAGAGGGGCCGTCCCCGGATGATACATGGCAGGTCGTCCTGCACTGAGCGTATATAGTGATCTGCAGCAAATTAGACAACCACTGCAATGGCGTCATTTTGCCCGCAAACAAGGCGCACCATACTCTAAACAGCCTTCTGCCATTTTCGCAAACGCCCGCAAGCATTGCTGTAGGGAGATGAAGTATTAAACTGGATCATCCGCCCCATGGTCCATTTTTGATACCAGAGCGTGCCATAGAGCTCTTCATCGGTACGGCTTTCAATTTGCTGAATGATCTTCTCTTTGACGCTCTGCAAACGGGATAACAGATCATCATAGGACAGCGCATCATAATCCGCGTAAAATTTTTGCGCCAACCGTCCCAGCTCATTCCATTTGAAACCTGTTTCCGGAAAGTCCACCGGCTCTCCGGCACTGTCTTTTTCCAGCCATTTTATCACCAGCTCATTCCAGCCGGTGAGATAAGCAACCAGATCTTTGACGCTCATCTGCGTATTCTTCGCATGTCCTGCAAGGCTTTTATCCGTGACCTGAGCCGCAGGAGTTCTACTGAGAATGCGTAGCAATTTTTCAAAATTTGTATGGATTGCTTTGAGCAATTCATCTTTCGTTTGCGGTACAGCCACGACCTGTCTCCAATTTTGATACGCGCTTAAAAAAACCACTACGACCGACAAGCATAAACCGGTCTAAACCTTATGCTTTAGCTGCCTCAAAAAATACAACAGGTTTAGAGCCGTCATAGGCAATAAGGACATTCCATTTACAGGCAGGTCAAAAATACCAGCCAATCTGCTTATTCAGCTTAATCAATTTTCCAGCATTTCAAACACCGCAACATCAATACAATAAATACCAGCAAAGCAGATCACGCTTTGTCAGCATAAGTCATCAAAGAAACAATCAAAGCCACACAAAGCCGGGCGTTTTACGCCCCGGAAAGGAGTTAGCTATGGCTAAACTGGGTATCCTATTGTGCGCCGGTATCATCAGCATCAGCGGCGGCAGTGCATTGGCACAGTCTTTTACAATGGACAATAATGCCAATTCCAATTCCAACTCCGGCGCAACCGCAATTGCGATCGGCAGCTCCAACACCTCGCCAAACCGGATCAGAACGACTGTTCCCGCAATTTCACCGGGATTGGTTGCGGCAGGCGTTCATTCCTGCGCAGGTTCTGCAAGTGCCGGTATCGGTGCAACAGGCTGGGGCTTCGGTATCGGCTCGACCTATGAAATGCGGGAATGTAATCGCCGCGCCTATGCCTCCGCTTTAGCAGGTCTCGGCCACCGCAGTGCCGCTCTTGATCTGGTATGCCTGAACAAGGAAGTCCGTGCCTCACTCAATGCAACCGGCATTGTCTGTCCGTCACAAGGAATAGCTGCCCGTCAGGTTTCCTATCGCACAACACCACAAGTTGCAGCGGCTGCGATGGCTGCTCCGGCACCACGAGCACAACCTGCCCGTGCACCAGCTGGCAACAAACGCACTTACTCAGCCAAAGCACTAGGTCTGAGCACAAAAGATCTGGAAGCCAAAGGCTGCACATTGCGCACGGATGCACAGAAAGGCCGCGCCTGGTTCTGCCCGCGTCCTGTGATGTGAGCGAACACTTTAATTATGAAAAATCAAATACATAACAAAAAGCTCCCCTTTCGAGGATCTAGCCTTCTGCCCATGACGTGCTTTGGCCTGCTCATGGGCAGCGGGATATATCACCGGATATATCTGGCAAACGGGAGATTTGCCATAACAGTTGGAGGATTAAACAATGAAACGCGTTTTTGCTTTTTCAGCCGTTGCCGCACTGGCGCTCGCAGGCGCATTGCCTGCATCCGCACAAACCGTAGAATGGGGCGGCGGTTTCGTCGGTCAGTCTATGGGTAATTCTGCCGTCAGCGGCGGCGGGTTCCTTGGTGCTGGCTCAACAGCCCAAGGCTTCGGCACAACAAACGGATGGGCCACTACAACTGGTATCGGCGGCGGTGTCGTCGTTCCGGGCTTTGGTGTCGGTGCTTCCGGTTCACTCTATAGTTCGGGTATTTCCGGTCAGTCTGGAGCGCTGGCGAATTCAAACACCGGGTTTCTCGGCGGCTCGTCTGCCGCGAGTGCAGCCGGTGGCGCAATGGGCTCCTCTTCCGGCTTTGTCAGTATCAAACCCTGACTATCAGTGGATTGTGTATTTTCTTGAGTCCGGCAGCAACAGCAATCGCAGGCATCCGGAAACATACGCATCCCCTTTAAAACATAAAATAACAGGAAGTTTTTATTTCTTCCGTTTCGAGAAGAATGAGAGTCCGATTCAATAGGATACCCGCTCTCATTCTGTAGGAGTGGAGAACATCCACTCCTACACAAATCCTCAGGAAAGAAAAATCAGAACAGATTTTGATAAATATTATTCAATTTATAGGCGACTTCAGTACGGTTCGTTGCGCCAAATTTTTTCATAATATTATGCATGTGAACCTTCACGGTGGATTCACTCATAGTCAATTCATAAGCAATGGTTTTATTGGCCTTGCCCTGACGCAATAAGTGAATGACCTGAATTTCGCGTGCAGTAAATAAGCCGCTTAAATCATGGTGGCTGGTCTTTTGCGGTTGTGACTTTGCAGTAATACAGGTCGCAGGAATAAATATTCCGCCGGCCATGGCAAGATGGACAGCTTCCACGCAAATTTTCACACCAACAGATGTCGGGATAAACCCGCGAACCCCGAGCTCCACCGCACAGACGACCTGCTCCCAGTCCTCACGTTCTGAGAGTAAAATGACAGGCACAGGATCCCAGTCGGCCTTGAGCGCTTTAATTTCAGCGCTGACATCCGGATCTGTCACTTTTCTCGCACCGATATGCAATAAAAGAACCGCTGCATTGATACGCGCAGTTTCGATGTCACCGCCCTCAGCACTGTCGAAACAGACAACAGGTAATCTGAGGCCGGTGTTGAGCAAACTATGACGTAAACATTCACGATCCAGATTGCTTTTGCAGATAAGTACAAGTCGTTGTTCCAGATTATGTTCTGCAATCATCATCTGACACTCCCCAACGCCTTCGGAAGCTGCTCTGTACTGCATCTCCCGCTCCTCCCCACTCTACTATATTGATTTTATATTATATATGATATTTTAAATCATAATATATGCTTTGCATTGCGTAACAGCATCAGGATTGCTTAAACAAAAAGAATGCTGATAAACTGAATTATTGCTATATAGGATAGGCTTGTCCTTAATCTAAGTTAACAAAATAGCCATCAGAAATATAAAATCGAACTTTATCTGCATAACGGGAACAGATTACTACATCTTTTGATCTAGAACGTTTTACGTCCAAAATGGATTATGCTGCTCGCTCTCATTTTTTGTTTGGTCACATTATCACGACGTCAAGTGACCCCACTTAACTATGAAATGCTCTGTTTTAAGGGGGCAGAAGATGCATAATGAACTGCACACTATCAATATAACCGTCAGTGCTCTGATTGATCTTCTCAAAGCACCGCCAATTTTAGCTGATTTCGAAAATATCGAGCTGAGAGCCCTTGCCTCGCTGCAGGTTGATGAGCGCCGCGTACAAGCCGACGGCACCATTATCAATCAGGGGGAGCGCATACGCAGTATTCATCTGGTGCAAAGCGGCTGGGGCTGTGTTTATCGTGACCTGTCGAACGGGGAAAGACAGGTTCTCGATTTTCCTATGCGCAGCGATTTCGTCGGCTTAAGAACCGCTGCAGGACGCAGTTATAATACGGTTGCTGCAATCACACCAATGACCGTTTTTGAAGTACCGCTCTGCTCTCTGGCCAATGCCATTCAGCAGGCACCGAAACTAAGCTTTATCCTGATCGAACTGTTTGCCCGCCAACGCTCATTGCTGATTGAGCATCTGACAAATGTCGGATGCAGAAGCGCTCTGGTCAGAACGGCGCATTTATTGCTCGAACTTGGCGACAGGGCCAAAGCCTGCGGCATGGGAGATGACAAAGGCTTTGATTGCCCGATCACGCAATATCAGCTTGCCGACGCTCTCGGACTAACGCCTATTCACCTGAACCGCATGGTGCGTGAATTGCGGGAAGAAGGACTGCTGATGTTTAAAAACAGCAGAGTAGACTATTTAAATCGCAAGGCACTGATCGCTCTTGCTGAATATGACGGTGAATTTATGCATATGTCCGTGTTCGACAAAACCATGTCCTATTCCGGAGCACCGTTGCAATCATAAATATGCGTAATAAAAAACCGGCCGGAGTTTACTCCGGCCGGTTCAAATCATGAAGGATTAACTGGCTGTTGTTTCGCGACGACCGATACCAAGCAACTGATACAGCACAAGAGCTGCCAGTGTCGAAGTACCGATACCACCCAGAGCAAAATCACCAATAGTAACTGTGAAGTCACCGGCACCGAAAATCAGCGCGATACCAACGGTGAAGAGATTACGCGGATCAGAAAAATCAACTTTATTGACCACCCAGATACGCGCCATTGCCGAAGCAATCAGCCCGAAGACCGAAACGGCCAGACCAGCCAGCACCGGTGCCGGAATCGTCTGCAGAATTGCACCGAACTTAGGTGACATACTCAATGCCAGCGCGATGCAGGCTGCGATAACAAAGACCAGTGTCGAATAGACTTTCGTCATCGCCATGACGCCGATGTTTTCAGCATAGGTTGTTACACCAGTACCGCCACCGGAGCCGGAGATCATGGTTGCCACGCCGTCAGCAAAAAAGCCGCGACCAATATAGCGGTCCATATTCTGACCGGTAATTGAACCAAGCGCTTTGATATGGCCAAGATTTTCAGCAACCAGAACAATAGCAACTGGCGCGATCAGTGTAATCGCAGGCCAAGTAAATTCCGGCTTCACAAAATGCGGCAAGCCAAACCATGCGGCTGAGCTTACTGCATCAAAGTTGATGCCCGGAACCAGCCCCATCCCGTTACCGAAAACCAGCACCAGCACATAGCCAAATACCAGAGCCAGCAAAACCGCAACGCGGCGGGTCGCTCTCGGGCCATAGGCAGAAATAACCGCCATACATAGAACTGTCATCAATGCGATGATAATATGCGCATGCGTGCCTTTAAGCTGACCAACAGCAACAGGGGCAAGGTTCAAACCAATAGCAACACCGATGGCACCGGTCACAGCTGGCGGCATGAGTTTTTCAACCCAGCCGGTACCAACGCCCATAACAATCAGACCAATGATCGCATAAAGCGCACCACAGGCAATGATACCACCAAGTGCCAAAGCAATATTCGCATTGGGGCCGCTACCGCTATAGCCGGTTGCAGCAATAACAACGGCGATAAATGCAAAAGACGAACCAAGATAACTCGGGACACGCCCACCTGTAATCAGGAAGAACAGCAGTGTACCAATACCGGAAAAGAAAACCGCGACATTGGGATCAAAGCCCATGATCAGCGGAGCAACAATTGTCGAACCGGACATCGCAAGCAGGTGCTGAATCCCCATCGGCACGGCTGCGGCAGTCGGTAAACGTTCATCCGGTAATACGGTAATATTATCCGTCAAACGCCAGTTAGGAAAATAAGCCATCTTGTCCCCTTCATAAATGCTGATTTTCTTTAGCTATTTGTCATGAAGATTTCCACGATACTCGATATGCAGAATTAATTTTTATGTCATTATCGTATCGATAGGCACAACTTTTCACGCTGTGCATGGCATTGCGTTTCTGCCTTAACGGAAAGCAGCCTGCTCATATAGGGACAAGAAATAAAAATAGTAAAGTTTATTGTTTAGTCAAAAACTTGATACAACAGCTCTGATTATTGAATATTATCCAAAGATCAACTTAAAAACATGCCACAGTATAAGTTGTTCAATATGCCTTTCCCATTAGCGGTCTACGTTTAACGCAATATAGCTTGATCTTAACAAAGATGCTTTGCACGGCCATCATGTAGCGAATTAAGAGGAAGCATCATACCTTAATGCAATATTTGGGGTGTTAGCGCTCGCCACCATAACCACGTCGCTTCCAGTCTTGAAGCGGCATAATATCAGGCAATCCGCCACCTGCTTCATACCAGGAATCAACAGCCCAACTCTGTCCTGACTTATCCTTAATCACAGCAGTCCAATGCGGATAACGGCCATCAATGAAAGAACCGCGTGTCGTGCGCCGTTCAGGTGTATGATGCTTTAACCAGCCACGCGACTGTAAATAGCGCAAAAAAGCATCTGTATTGATGGATTCATCCACGCAATCCATCTGCCCTTTGATACGGGCTTTTCCGAATTGCATCTTAGGTTTATCGCGGACGCCAATTGCTGCGGTGCTACGCTCTTCGAATAATGCAATGGCAGTACGCAATGCTTTTCGTTCGTCACCGGCACTTCGATTGGCCTTTTTCAAGAGGTTCTGAATATGTAGTTCATCCTTCGCAGACAGCGCGACTTTCGTACGATAATAGCAATCATAGCCATGACAAACACTAAAGG
>NZ_QNRH01000016.1 GCF_003314995.1 Pseudochrobactrum asaccharolyticum | reverse complement strand
TGGTGCGGATAGAGAGCAGCCGCACCTAAACACAACCATTGATATTATTAAATAAAATGCATATTTTTCGACACTACGTATCCCAATTTGTATCACAAAATGTAACGCACAAACGCACCACCAAACCCAATAATAATCATACAATCAAACTATATGATCTTTCTAGGGAAATGGTGGTTCCGGAGGGAGAGACTTACGCATTGATTTCATTACTCAAAAGCAAAGTTAGCCAAAGCGATATTCTCGCAATGCTTCATGTCGAGAGGCTAACCAAAAAACCGTGCTGATCAATCAAGACCAACACGGTTTCAATTATTTCCAATGCTTTAGTTTATGCGCGATCTGCACCAGCAACCACACAATACCCAAACTGGACAACCCCAACGAAAGCACTTTCTCAAGATGTGGAAGCCATAGCGGATTTGCCAGCGCCCCAGTCGCTATTGCCGTTGTTGCCCGTTCAACAACCTGATCCTTCATTACCAGCACCCCTGCCGTTTTCCATTTTGGTCATTACCTTCCACACGCTCAGCAGCTTGCCGGTCAACTTTTGTCAGTGCCACCAGCCCAACCGCTGAAAGATCATTCTTGCGCCAACCCGCGCAGCTGCTCACAGTCTGCGGATTGCACCCCGCGACGGCGAAGAGACTGAATGCAAAAATCATAGTCCGAAAGATTGCGTGTTTTCGCATCGTCTTTCACCCTCTCCCGTTCAGCACGGATATCACCCTGTAATTGCTGAATTGCGCTCTCTTGTCGCTGTTTGAACTTACCAAACTGAATAGCACTGGCGAGCACCAGAACGCCCACCAGCACCAAGGCAGCAATGATTTTAAGCCGCCCCAACATCAGAGCGCCTCAACAAGTTCGGTGATTTTGTCTTTCACCTGCTTCATGGTGAGGATGGAATAGATTGAGATCCCGATGATGCTGAGAACAATAACCATCTGCACCCGCCAATCAAATGCACCCATGAGTGCTGCAGGCGACATGGTGCCGATATAACTCCAAAACCATGCCCGCTTTGATTTCCAGACCGGCTTAGGCTTTTCAGGTTCAGGTGGCAGGCTTTCCACTTCCGGCTTTTCAGTAACCGGCACCTGTAAGCCGTTTCCAGCAGCTTTGGCCTTGCGCAAAACCGCTTCAATGGCCTCCGGCGTGACCAATGCTTTATTGAGCGAATCACCGGCATAATAAGACTGGCCGCGCTTGAGCTGCTGATGCTGCCCCTTAGTTGCTGCCAGCACCGGAAACGAAGCCCATTCCATTGCCAACCGTTTGCCAAACTCTGGCATGGTGATTTTGCCAGCCATGAACTCTTCATAGCCACGGCGCTTAAGCAGGTGATAACCGAGGCGATCTTGCAGATCGGGATTAAACATCTGCTTGCCGGACAAACGCAGCTCCCGCGCCAAATCTTGCAAGGTTTTGCGCATAAACTGATATCCACCAGAGGCAGAGGATTTAAACCGCCGCGTAAAATCGGCCTGCGCATCCACCAATTCACCAATCGTCATAGACGTGATCGGCTTTGACAGCTTGTTCTGGTTGTGACCATAGATGACATCATAAGACGCGCGATCAACCCGCCCAACCTCAGTCTTACGAATGAAGTCAAGCAGGATCGCCGCGCCGGTTGGCACGGTTTTATCCATTTGTGATTTTCCTATGAAAAAAGCCGTGTCGATTATATCCAATCAACTAACGGCAACAAAAACCGCCTCAGCGGCGGAGAAGAGAAAAAGCCTCAGATCAGGCCAGTCCTGCTGCATGAATGTAAGCAGCGATTTAGGCGTATTTCCGTCAAGTAACCACCTACCTACGTACCAACTATTTATCCACATTGCGGCTTTATGTAGCGATAATCAATAAAAACTCTTACATGAAATATAGTAAATGATTTTGAGAGTTTGATTATAGTTACGGACGGTGCACGTTGATTCCTAAAATGCTTGGCCATATATGGATTGGCCCATACTTACCACCAGAACAATGGATGAAGACGTGGACTGAAAAGCATCCGGACTGGGAATACAAAATATTTGACAATGCTTACTTGAATAGTCGCCGTTGGAGATTGCAAGAGCACATTGAAGAATACATGAGGCGAGGTGCGTACTCTGGTGTTGCCGATATGTTGCGCTACGAAATACTTTTGGAAGAAGGCGGTTTTATTGCACCTGCAGATTCAATTTGCCTAAACGCAGTCGACGATCTTTTTGTAGAAAATAAAGCATACACTGTATTTGAAAATGAATTTATCAGAGGGAACCTAAGGATGCCTTTTTTGGCATCTCCACCAAACAATACAGCTGTTGGCGCAATTATTGAGAAAATTCACTCACAAACGCCATCCAGATTGGGGCACGCCTATATCTCAACTGGCAATTACTTGGTCGGAAAAACTGCTCTTGAATATCCGGATGACACCATAACACTACCCTCTTACACATTTAATCCTAATCATAGTACCGGCATCAGTTATACAGGCACCGGTAAAATTTATGCTGAACAATTTTTTGCTACAGGCTCTAATCTGTATTCAAAAAAAACAGGCAATAGAATTCAAGATTTCCTTGAAAAACGCAGATCTAAAAAAAGAAAACGCGCTTTTTGGAAGGCAATTGAGAAAGCGCAGAATACAACATATGACGACCATGATCTTAACTTATTAAATCAAGAATAAACGAAACGATACTGTGTGACTTAAGTAAAATAAACCTTAGGTCACATAGCCCATCAAATTATTATAATTCATAACAATAAACGGGTAACGTTTTCATTGAGCGAAGATATTTCTCCCTGCCTGCTTATTATCACGCATAACTAAAGACTGCCGAACACAGCTGCCATTATCGGAATGATTGTGACTAGTTAAAACCTAAACTATCCATAGTTTGGTTTATGACTGAATACTGGTACGAACGCCGTGTCCACTAACTCGGCTTTACCCATGCTAGATACTCCTGCAAAAACATCTTATTAAAGGCCACAGCAGAGGCATAGAAAAGATGTTTATTTGCGAGGGCTTACATACCATAAAACTATTTATAGAACAGTGAAAACTCCTCATAATTAAGATAAGTAGCGTTTCAATCTCATAAAATAACTCAACTGTTTATATTCAAGTACATTCAATGGATGCGGATTTGTGGCATTTTTTTCAATAGCAAAAGTACCACGTGGTACGCCAGCATCCTCAATGATACGTCTTGGTATTGGTCGATCATAGGTCCCACCAACCATCCAAGGTTTCATTTCACAGCTATCAGACAAACGAAATACACTTTTTGGAAACTGCATGCCAATTGCAGGTACGGGGATAAATGCAAAGCCCTTATCCAGACGATACTCACCAATGCTTTTTTCATAAGACTTGGTTAATGGGAACCCAGCCTCACGCCATTCATTTCTAGCCCAAAACACATCACCATAAGTACCGCTGAAAAACAAACTATCTCCAATAACCTCGTCAAATGCCATTAATGCGACATTGTCACCAATGCCTTGTGTCGCCAGAAATATATGAAGCATTTCAATATATTCTTCATCCAACGCAGTAGTTAAATCTTTAATATCTTCACCCAAAGGATGTTGGCACTCTGTACAACTCAGCCCTAGCTTTTCTGCAATAGACTTACCACTATCCGACTGCCCCCCAACTGTAACATTAATTGTTGCAAACTGCTCAACTCCAGCTTTTGCACACAAGACTGATACAGCAGGGCTGTCATATCCACTGCTGATAGAGCTCATTGGTTTGAGCTTCCTTTCACGAAAGTTTGAACTTCCGTTACGAATAAGAGAAGCAATTACATCGTCTAGAAAATCAATGTATTCTTCATATGTACCAAATTTTTCCATTTTTATTCTTGGCAATATTGAGGCTGACAAACCACTCTTAAAAGAAAAATTATGGTACATTAGATTATAAAAAATATACCGCTCATCCTCATAGAGCTTAGGATTGTAATTAAACACCCCTCCAGATGTTATTCTATCATTTTCAACATGAGAAATATCAGAGATTTTCGCTGATAAATCAGCCATTTCATTCAGTGAAACAAGAGCAAGACATGATATTATTGAATTAGAAAACACCATAGATTTGTCTTGCTTGTCGAAGAGCATACAAATGCAATCCAAAGAATGACTTGGAGGAACAAAAATTATCTCATCATCAACAATTTTAACCCCACTACCATAAACATATGATGAATTGTCAAAATCAAATTTTGAATACTCACCATACCAAACACCTTCAAAGATTGCATTTTCTTGGCGCTCAACGCCCGCGCCATATTGTAAATGCACTTCACCGTTACTTTGGATGATAACTCGCCAGTTAGCTTTCGGCAGACGATCACAAATCGATAAATTTACATCACGAAAAATAGGGACGCTATCCACACCTTCAAGTGGCTTATTACCTACCTTATGCAGCCACTTAATAGCTTTTGCTCTATCAGCCTTACAGGATAAATCTAATAAAAAATCCCCTAAAAAGGCAACATTAAGCATGTACTTTTTAACAATTAAAAATCTTTTTCTTATTGATCTAGCTAGTTTAGATACTATCTTGAATTTCAAAATTAAGCCTCACCAACACAGATGAATCATCACAAATCTATAAAGTTCTTTAGATGTTTTACAAACAAGCTTCAATCTAATCCTAAGCTACCCATGCCGCATCAATTTCAGCAGGCGATTTATCAAACATAGCGCCGATCATATCGACATACGGGTCGGTACGACTGATATAGGTAGAAACTTCCCACGCATTGAGTGCCCTTTGACGCTCAATATCGAATGGGATTTCATTGATTTTCGTAGCCACCATATGCGGGAAAACTCCCATATCTGTAAGAATATCACGAAACTCACGTGGGGTTTTATCCGGCATTTGCGCCCGCAGTTCCTCGGCCGTTGGTTGCGGTGGCGAAACATAAACCCACTCACCATTTTGCAATACATGATTGATGCTCGGCTTTAACGGAACTTCGATAGTGCCTTCTGGGCAATCAGCTAACGAAAGACTGCCTCCTACAGTCTGCCAGTAACCACGAACAGGATGGTAAAAACCTTTATCCATTAACGTAACTCCACCCACGAGGTACCCCCACCAGTTGCTCGATAATAATGGTTATTCGGCACAACGGCATAAACTGAAAGATAAGAGGTTTGACTACCATAGCCAACTATTATCCATGAATAATTGTTACTTGATACTTCTAACGTTGCTGTCGCTGAGGTCAGCCTTACTCCAATCATTATAGGCTTTCCTGTTGTATTCTGATAAACTATCCCCATTGCTCTAGTTGGCTCTAGCCAACTCTGCCCTACACCAAGAAGTGGTAATTGTGCAGTTGTCTTACCTTCCAGTTTTGCACTGTCTTCCGCCACGCCGTCTGCGGGTAATTTGCTCTCAATTAACTGCTGCTGAGACGCGAACTTATTAGCAATAGCTCCACTCGCAACCATCTGTGCTTCGGACTTGTTGGCGACGTTGTCGAGATCTACATCAGCTTTCGTGATCCAGCCTTTTATCCACGCCTTAACAATGCCCCATGTCCATCGGCGCATGCTGGATGTGCCGCTTTTGACACCAGCCAGACTATCGGCATCAGATATTGATTGTTCACCTGCTGCAGCAGCTACCGCCGCCCCAACATTGGCAGTAGTAACACTGGCATCAGACCCGTGCAGACTTGCAATCCATTCTGCTTGTGTCCCTGTAAAACCTTCCTGCACCGCAATCTGATAAGCAGACAAACCATTAGCACCCGGCTTTCCTGCCCCAAACGGAATTGGCACAGACCAATCGCCAACAGCTCCCTGTCGGAAGTAGAGAGCCGCAGCATCCGTGGCCAAAAATGCAAAGCCAGCAGGTTGATTATTGTATAATGAGCGATCAGAAAGCAGCCCGATTGCATCCGGCTCAAAATCATTACCGGCCTCCCCCTGTTCACCAGGTCTGCCGTCCTTGCCGGTAAAGTAGATCGGTTGTGACCAATCACTGGCAGCCTCACTCAATTTTTGGAATACTGCAGAGCGAAGTTCACCTGCATCAATCACCATCACGCGATAGCCTGCAGGACGATCTGCATAAGCATCCAGCCCTGCACTATCAAACACAGTGGCATCCCATCCACCGGCAGAGCCACCGCCGAGCATATCTGTATCCATAAGCGACAATGCGCCAAAGCCGGTGAATACAGGGACAGCATTCGGCCGCCCTGCTAGTGTCGCAAAGGCATCAAGGTTGCCGGTGACCAGCAATTCCCTGACCATACGCATTGCGCCTTGCACACGGCTTCCATCCGGCTGATAGCGGATGCGCAATGGCTGATTAGCGCCTGCGGCACCGGCAGGACATGGTAGCATTAGCTGACCGGCATTCTGCCCTGTGATTTCAGCGATGATCAGAACCAAGCCTGTAGGCGTGATAATTTCATCACCTGCGGAGATAGCAGCCGTCTGCAATGCACTATTGGTCGTTGTAAAATCGGTACTACCGGCAATCAGTGTAATCGTGCCGACTTCCCAATCAGGTCGGATTGCCATGATGAACCTCCGCTGCTTCCGCAAGCTGCTCCTGCAGGTGCTCAATCTGTGCCTGCAATGTCTTTTCAGTTTCTTCAAAATTGGCAATACGCTGCTTTAAGGCCACGTTTTCTGAGGCAAGCAACAGATTGCGTTGACGTAAAACGCCAGCAAAAAATGCAGTTTCTTGCTGTTCGGCCAAAGGATGGATTTGAGGGATTGTCTGATCTGCAGACATGCGTTCTCCTCTCCACACAAGGTGGATTTCAAAACATTGAATGAAATATTTGAGAATTCAGCCGCCTATGGAATTCCAATAGACGTAATAGGTCACATAACGGGATGTGCCTGTGTGATTGTAGATCCGCATCGAGGACATATTGCTTTGAATACGAGCCTCAAACTGTGTTTGATAGGCAACCACATTGCCGGGCTTGAGCAGGATGAGTGCCGGTTGAGCATAGGTACGCCCAAAAGGAATAAGCACATTCGACCATGCCGGAACTTGTGCTGATCCTGTAATATAAGGCGCTGCAGTGCCGAGCTTTTCATGAATGATAAAATCATTCAGATCAGTGCTATCCACCGACTTTCCGGGCTTCGAGACACGGAACTTAAAGTCCGGTCCTTTCTGGATCAAAACACAGCCCTGCATCAGAACTTATCCCTGATTTTGAGCAGGAATACCGTGTAATTAAAGAAACAGTACTGCTGTTCTGTCCATCCGGCAAAGACAAGCTTATTATGAGCAATGCCAACAGCAGGCATCAGATCGCCCGTTGTGGAACTAGATGTCACTAGAGTGTACAGATCAGGCGGGAACTGAAACGGTTCACTACCTGAGGTCTTGAAACCCATAAAGGCCAAGGGAATATAGGGCAGTTCCGGAAAATTGACGGTAATATCATGCCGCCACAGGCCAAGTGATTGTCTGCTTGCAGATGACGCTATTGATCCTTGCGCCCAAATCTTGAGCATATCTGCAACCGAGGACATGAGATATGGCGCACCCTGCTCTACGGTTTTGCCAGCATGAGCAACGAAGATGCCCTGCTCACCTTCGTGATTACCAATTACGATTTTACCCGCCATGTCACATCGCCATAATCAAAAACATAAAATCTTCGCGGAAATGCCATTTACCGGCTTTGGAATAGCAGCGCGGTATCCTGATCTGGCTATTGCTCACGGTAATCTCGCCTGTACGATAATATTCGTCACCGAAATTGCGGTTACGTTTATCCGCACCAAACAAAACCATACCTTGATCGTGCCAGTAACGACTGTCCGAGAGTGGTATCAGCAGTACTGTCGGCACATAAGGCAGCGGTGTAAAATTGATCACCTGCACATTTGACCAATTCGTTGGTTCATTCCATGAGATACGTGGGTATGGCTTCTTATCTAACCGATAGTCCGCATTATCGACATGTAGACCAGCCTGAACAATGGTACCGGCAAACAGCCAATCGCTGTCGAATAGCTTATCGCCCTCCGGCAGCGAGGGATTTGACGCATCAAACCCCTCTTTGGCCACCACAAGTTTGGCTTCATCCATAAAGATTTCTGCATCCATTATCGGGATATCCTTAAATAGCCTTCGGCCAGATTGATCACGAATTTCCCGTCCGGAGAGCGCAACATACCGGATTCAATCTCACCGATACTGGCAACCTGCAAAGTCAGCCTGCCGTCAATGAAGGTCATCGGCACGGCACTGTTCACCCCATTGGTGACGATCCACTGATCTGCATTCATGACGATCCGACTGAGCAGTTGACTATCTGTGCCGGTAAAGGCTTCAAGCCACATGGCAGCCTGCGCAGTTTCCCCCATAGCTTCGACAAAGCTGCTGAAGGCTATGCGGTTCAATGCGCTGCCACTGGTTGCCTCACTGGTAATCCGGATAAGACCATCAGCGGAGAAATTGCCAACATTGACGCTCAGCTGTGTGATGGATTGTGCTTGCGCTTCAACCGTTTCACCAACTTCCTTAATTTCAGCGGTGAGCAGACTGACTGCCTTTGCCACATCCTCATCAACCTTAGCCTCCAGCGTCTCAATTCGAGTTGCTATTGCGCTGCCAGGTCCGACTGACACGGCCACCAATTCTGTATAACTGGCCGTCAGTCTCTGAGAGGTAACACTGGCCTCACGCCGCAATTGCTGGACTGCAAAGTAATTCCCCGCCTCCTGCTCAGCAGCCATTGCACCAATGCGGTCAAGCTCTTCCTGCACATACCGACTGGTCTCACCAAGTCCTGCCAGCACATCGCTGACATCCTTGTTGAGCTGCTCGATATTGATCGCATAGATATCCAACGGACCGAGACGGATATCATCGGTAATAACCTCAATCCAATCAGCCCAAATGAATTCCGTATTGCCATCATAGGTGCCGTATCGTGCCCGCACCTGATAGGACTGATTGGGCAGCAACAACATTCCAGGAGCAATGATCAGCGAAGCACGTGGCACCTCTTCGGTACGGCCAATATAGATCGTTTCCAGCGTTTCGGTTTTGCGAACTTCATACTGAACATAATCCACGGCATTGACCGCACCATCCCAAAACAACCTGATACCACAGCGCCGGTTGTTGCCATTGCTATCCTGCGCAACCGCAGGCAATGCGCCAAAGCTGATGATCGGCATCGGCTCAGGACGGATGATACCAACCGCACCATCAACCGGTGGCCGGAATTCGGAGCTGCTGTCCCAAGCATAATCCGATGGATCAACTTCGGTGATATCCACCAGCACATCCAGATTGCCCTTGTCAGACACCCCGTCAATGCGGAACATCTTGGCCTGATAGCCATTGCGCACAGACGACCAGACAACATATTCGCCCGGAGTGCAGAAAGCCCAAAAGCGTGGTGGCAGAACCAGTGTGTGACGACGTGCCCGCTGCGCCTCCAGCAAAGCGGATTTCATCAATCGCTGCACCTGCTCCGGATAGGGCACAAAGTCCAAAGGCACATCAGACATTAAGCGGCGATTGCCGTGTCTGGCCTCCAGATCAGTACGATAGAGCGGTGGTGCTGTGATTGTCACCCAACCATTAATTGGAGATGGGTGTGTCGCGCTGATGCCATTAATACTATCAGCCAGCCCGAAAAACGGCGTGAAGGTCTGCTCTTCTGTTGAGAGAATATCATCATCGGTAAAATCTATCACCGGTACATCCGGTGCACCGATATGGATTGCATAAGTGCCACCAACCTCGCTGATACGCCCCTGACAAGCGGTGAGAATAGCCTCAAGCGCAGTCGCAATCGGTGCATCAACCGGCAGTTCCCCACCAGAGCGATACATTGCCTCAAAGCCATATGCACCCTGCACTTGCTGACGGCATTTATTGATCTGCTTAATCCAACTTGCAGCAGGCAGACGCGATCCGGTTACACCCTGCAATCCGTAGAGCCATTTACTGCCGTACCGGATTTCGCGCAAAATATTGTAGGCCTGTACGGCAGGCAGATGATCACCATCTCCGCCCCACGTCGCCGGATCTGACCAACGCTGAGAACCATTACCACCAGCACTGCTATCCTTGGTGATATCGTAAAGCCTTGCGCCATCGACCTCGAACTTAAACGAGGGAATACCGGAGAACATATTCTTCGCAACCAGTGCGGTGATAATCACATAGGCAACACCACGGCCAACACGGTTGCTTGACCATTGCCGTTGATGATTGGAACAAGTACCGGTCAGGAATGTATCAGCTGCCGTCTGTGTACCATCATAGAATTTGATCCAGAGATTATCGCGCCCGTCTTTACGGTACTGCGCAACAGAATGCCCCCAGCCGGTATTGCTGCCACTCAGATCAACCTTCTCACTATTGACCCATACTCCGGTCAGCGCCTTTATCGGCAAGTCCGAGAGCGCAATGACCTGTGTCAGATAAGCGTTCTTGCTATCCCCATCCTGCCCCCATGTGTTTACCCAGACGAGAGAACCGGCGGTCGCAGTTTTACCAAGCAGGATTGAGCGCGGAACATCGCCCCCACCCTGAATGGTTGTATTAATGGAGAATGTCGGGTCTTTCGGTTTACCGGCCAGCGACTGCGCCAACAGGTTCAGGCCAATGCCAACAGCCGTTTTGAGCAAAGCACTGCCGATAATCCCAAGACTACCAACCCACGCGCCAACAGCCGTTACCGCGCTGGCGATAGCAGTAAAAAGAGCCATAATTTCCTCGTGGATTAAATTCTACAGGAGCGCTTTGAGATAATGCGTTTCTGCAAGCTGATAGCCGCGACGCAGATAAAGCGCTGAAACATCATTGGTTGCGAGTGCTGCCATGCCGACCGCGCTGCAGTTTTGTTCACGCGCCCATGTCTCATAAGCATCAAGCATCTTGATAGCACCCCGCCCACGCGCTTGCGGGGCGACATACCAGACTGTTTCCTTGGCATAGCGGCCAGCACCGAATGGATGCTCGAACCAGCCTGCCATTAACAACCCGTCCGGCTTGTCACCAATCACCAAAACACAAGTCTGCGGACTGGTATGGTGATAATCAAAAAGAGCAGAGGCATGGGCTGCGCTAAATGGGAATGTAAAACCCGCCGCCTCATGGCTTTCACGCAACAAGCGCAGGCAGGCCATTTTGTCAGAAGCAGTTGCATGCCGGATCATCAGAAAATCCCTAAGAATTTTTTGCGTTTCTTCTGCGTTGGTACCGATCCTTTGACCGAACCCCACCATACTTCCCATTCAGTGACCGTGGCACTGTCATCATAAAAACCGTCATTCAGATCACGGACTTTCTGATAGGCAGCACTGCGTGTCTCTGCATTGGAGCGGGTTACTTCCTGTGTGTGGCTGGCACAGGTGAAGGTGACCGATCCCTCCTCATTCTCAGAAGGCGTGGTGACATCAATCGTATCCACGAACCCGACGAAACGGGCAACGGCAGGCGCCACCATCAATCGTGTGTCCTGATCAAACAACCCGCGATAGATTTCTACCCGCGCCTGCTGGCAATCATAATCACGGACAATCCGCTCGATTTCCGTGTGGATCTGCGAGGCTTGAATAGTCGCATTTTGTACTGAGAGATTAGCAATCAGCGGAATATCACTAATACCAACCAGACTATCCATGCCGTAGAACGTGCGTGTCTGCGTGATACCGGTATCAGGCTCGATGACTTCGGCCTCTATATTGAAAACGTCAGACCAAATGCCCTCAGTGACCGAGGCACCGGTATCGCGCCGCTTTGCCACAAACCAGACAAAGTCACGCGCAACCAGCCTGCGCTGTTCAAGCGCAAGCTGGATCTCAGCTGAAACGTAACGCATGATTATCTGCTTTCAATCGCCTGAAAAGTGATAGTACCGCGTCCGGTACCGGCATCTGCCGTTGTCGATAACGTGGCTGGAACAATAATCATAGGCACCGATGGCCGAACCAATACAACAGTGTTGCCGACAGCTGTGCCAGGTGCCAGATGCGGTCGAACCTCAACACCACCATCCAGACCGACAATCTGATAGAGATGTCGGCCAATCTGGACATAGTCGCCGATGCTGGATTTATAATCAGCAGGAGCGCCGTTTAAGGTAACGACTTTATTCAGAGTGATCCTAGCAACAGTCACTGCGGAAACATCACCAAGCCCACGACCGTTCGGATGAGCAATAGGATAACAACGGCTCATAGGTCGCCCCATAAACCGCTGCAAACTCCCCTCAAGACTGTTCAGCTTTGCCCGCCACATATCCAATGTATTAGGACTGAGAACGCGCGACTGAAAAGCCGCTTTCCAGAGTGGTGTACCCATATCCTTGGCGATGGTAGTACCACCCGCAGTACGACTAAGTTCCTGCCGTTGAAGCAGATCAAACTCAGTTGACCAGCCCGGAAAGCCAGTGAGAATATCTAAAGGATATGTAACAGCCACTTAGAACCTCACATTAGATTTCTGAGCTTTGCGTACAGATTGAATGACGTGCGAAGGGATATCGGCTTTGAGTTTAGCCAGTTGCTGTTCAACTCTAGCCAAACCGGCAGAGTCAGCACCCTTTGCATCGATTTGAATGGATACCGGAGCCGTGACAGATCCGGCATTACTTTTCATCTGGCTAACATCAGGTGTACGAGGCATCGGGATTGAAGGCATAGCCGGTGTCCCAACATATCCGCCATTTGCATAGCCTTTGAGATTGCGGCGCAGAGCCTCAAGGTTACCTACCCCTGCCTTGGCAGTTGCCTGCTTATCAAAAACAAATTCGCCGCCGTGCACGATACCTTTGGCTTCATACTTTCCACCATCACCGGTGTATCCACCCTCAGCAAAACCGATGGCTTTCATGACGCCCGTTAGCCAACCACCTGATTGCGTAGCACCAGTGCCGCCCATAAAAGCGGTAAATGCACTATTCAGAAGTAACTCACTCAACTTTTTCAGAAGGCCACTAAGAGCATCTTTGAAAGAATTTGCACCGGTTACCAGACCGACGAAGCCAGACCGCATGCTGTCTGAAAACTGCTGCGCAGCATTCTCGGCATTATTCTGAGCCTCTTGCACCTTGCGCAATTCATCAGCCTGATTGGCATAAGCTTCAGACACAGCATTGATTGCACTGACCTGAGAAGGTGAAAGCTTGATGCTATCCAGATCTGTCACACCTTTTTGCCGTGCCTCTTCACGAAGGCGCTGCAAAACTGACTGCTCAAGATCCAGCGCCATCATGCGCTTTTCCTGCTCCACATATGTCAGGCCGGTCACCCGCGCCTCTTCGGCCAGTGCTGCCGTGCGATCCTTAACCTGCTGGATTTCAGCAGCAAAGAAATCCTCACCGGTCTTTTTATGCTTTTCGCGTTTTGGTTTTTTGCCTTCACCAGTGCGGGATTTCTCACCATCCAATTGTGCTTGTGCAATTCGCCGGATTGCATCTTCGGTCAGCTCAACACCATCTTTGAGCGATTTGGCCTTTACGGCCGCAATCTTCTCCTCGAGGGCATACTGGTCTTTGCCGAGTTTTGACTTGCGAATGGCGTCTTGCTCATAGGCTTTACGCTGGGCAACGATGACCTCTCCCTCATTGCGGGAGGTCTGATATTGTTTATAAGCATCAACCGTTTTGGAATTGATACCCGCATTGGCAAGCGCTGCATTCGCTTCCTTAGATTTGGCGATGACAACGCCCAGCTTAGCGATTGCCGCATCCATGGTGGAGAGAAAACCGGCAAGATTTGGCAAGTCTTGGCCAATCTTTGCCAATGCCACTCGGGCATCATCCGCACCATCTTCGGTCGCGGTTAACTTATCAACCAACTCTTCGAGTGCTTTTTGCTGGGCTGCAGTAATTTGATCCTGCTCAGCCAAAGTAGAAAGCTGATCACGAAGTTCTATAACTTCCTGCTTAGCCTCCACCAGTCCGGGCATTTCCCCAAAGCTAACTGCAGCAGCCTCACCCGCAGCGATCACATCAATAGTGCGAAGTAGCTCATTAGCTAGATCAACAACCGGCTGACTAATGTCCGTGTTTTTAAGCGCTTCCAAGCGCTGTTTTGCTTCGTCTGCGAGTATGAAAGTATCGCGGAACTCATTAGCAATATTAGCAATTTCTTTACGACCATCTTTATCTTCAGTTGATAGTGAAAACTGACCTTGAAGACTCCACAACGCTCTCATTGCACGATCAGCAATAGATCCAAGCTCATCACCTTGACCGCCGAATAAGCCGCCACCATTGCGCAACCGATCCAGCTCTTCACTGATAGCCTTTAACTTGCGTCTTTTGTCGGCATCAGACAGTTCCTCAATTGATACAGCTGCCGCATCAACATCCTCTGCAGCCTGTTTGGCCAGCAAACCCATATTTTCAAGTTCACGCTGGAAGGTCTTAGATTTTTCTGCAGCATCAGCGGAGGCTATTCCGTAATTGACCAGCGAGCCAACAACCGCTCCACCGATAATTAAACCAAGTGGACCGGCTGCAGCACTCAGACCAGTCATTGCCGTGGCCATACCGCCAAGGGTACGAGCTGCAGAAAGCATGCTAATGAATTTTTTCAGTTCTGCCGTGCTCAGCGCAAGCTTCGCGATCATGCCGGTAAGTGACCGGCCAACGAGAGCACCAGCAATAACTGCGGCCACCTGCAGGCCTGTATCAGCAACCTTATCGAAATTATCGGCGATGATAATCAGCGCCTCTGCAACTTTGGCAGAAATACCGGTCGCAGTGTCTGCATTACCAACATACTGTAGCATGGCATTGTTGAGCAGCTGGAAACCATCACTAATAGTGGCTGGCATGCTCTCAGCTTCTTTACGAAGCGTTGCCATCTGGCTGGACAGAGCCGTGACGATATCACGACCGGTGATCTTGCTCTCAGCACCAAGTTTACGCAGACCACTGACCGAGGTGCCAAGCCCTGCCGCCAGAGCCTCAGCAACACGGCCACCAGTGGAGATCACAGTATTCAGATTGTCGCCCTGCAGCTTGCCCAAGGCCATGGCCTTCGACAAAGCATCAATTACACGGGCAGCCTTGTCACCTTTGGCTCCGGACACCACGAGCGCATTATTGAGCGCCTCAGTATAATCCAGAGCCTGATCGGTGCTGTAGCCCAGGTCTTTGATGGCCGTGGAATTGCTCAGATAGCTTTCTGTTGTTTGTTCAAGACCGGAATAGGTCATCCGAGCCATTTCGCCCAGACGCCCCATAACCTCCACGCCCTTGGCCTGACTACCAGCAGCAATATTGACGCGACTGGACAGATCCGACCATGTGTCTGCCAGCTGCGCCAGCTCACGTGTACCGAGAGCCGCACCGATACCGGCCATAGGCGTGATCAGGCTTCGAGCCATATTCTTGCCAAAGCCGTCGAGTTTCTTACTGGTCTGCAGCCACGTGCTTTCCATAAGACGTGCGGATTTAGCGCTGATCCCATTGATCTGCTGCAAATCACGCATAAACGGCTTCATCTCCATGCGAAGGGTCGCACGCAGTTCCTCAAGAGTAACGGCCATGTCAGTATCTCAATTTGAAGGAAAAAGCTGCAATCCCCCGCAGCTTTTTAAATCTGCCGCGAGGTGATGTTGTTCATTTTTTGCAGCATTGCATGATGCTCCTCCAATGAAGGAGGTGCGGTCTCTTCGGTTCCACCGTTGGCTTTAACAAAGCCGTCAACACAGGCAGCAAATTCCCATAGGGTCATTGCATCAATTTGCTGCGGGCTGAAATGCATTGCAGCACCGGCAGCATAATATGCCGAGAAGATTATGCGCTCATTTGAGCTGTCGTCTCTGTCTCGGCTTCCGGCTTTCCCACCGAATCATCCGGATCGCCGATGACTGCATGAAGCAGCACCTCAGCAGCCAGACTGATATTTTCTGCCAATGGTCTGGCATCAACATATGTGGCAACCAGCAAATAGGCATCCGATGGTGTCATACCGCCGCCGATAAGCCCAAGCCGGATCGTCTCACGGACATCATCAACCCGCCAATCCCCACCGATATTGCGGAACATGCCATAGAGATTTAGATCCGCAATGAAATCCGGATCTGCAATGCCCTGCACATATTGATCAGGCTGGGGCTGTTTACGATCTTTAGCCTGCGGCTGATGAGACATGAGCCGAGCCAAAATAGTGGAAACACCCGCATCACAAGTGCCCTGCAATTCCCGCAGAGCACCGATATCAAGACGGAAGTCTCGCACCTGACCAGCAAAAGGCTTCTTAATATACTTGGTCATGATCAGCCTTTAAGTTGCTGGTACCCACTTGACTTCGCCGGTACTCTGCAGAGCCACCGTAGCCGTAACATAGCCCTTACCTTCCTTGTTCACGCCAAGGCTGGTCATGACATATGCCCCTTCAAAATACCCGCCGCCCTGCTGGGATGTCAGGCCATCCAGCAGCACACGTACCTTGAAATCCTGACCGGCCAGCATCAGAGTACGCAATACGCCATAGGAAACAGGATCCATTGTACCGGCACCGTTGATGCCTGCAGACAGGGTATCAACCGCACGCAGAACCCAGTTTGGTGCGTTTGGATCTTCACAGTTCGGCTCAGTGCCGTCTGTGGTAGTTGCCTCAAGGGTAAAATCCTGCGTGGTGTTGATCGTACAGGAGTTCTTAAACTCCTCCACGGCAGCGCCATCACCGAACTGAATAAGCAGTTTCCGTGTTGTTGCCATGACATATCTCCATGAGTTATCGCGCCCGAAATGAGCGTGGCAAAAGTTAAATTGTGAAAATGAAATCAGAGGATCGGCTGTGTCTCTGTGATCAGAGTGATCCGCGCCCGCGAAATGACCCCGCCATCACGCGAAAAAGCGATATTATCAACGCGCATACGATCCACGGTGTGACCAATGATTGTCAGATCCTGCTCATGCAAGCGCATTCGGATCTGACCGGCTATGGTCTTAACCTCAACATATCCCTGACTGTCAGACCAAACATCTATCTGATGACTGTATTCTGACCGGTCAAAACACTCCTCATCTATCGGCACCAAACTGCCGGATCCGATAGTGATATAAGGATATGAAGCCGTGATAGTCCCGTTCTGATCAACCGGCGGGATATCATAAACGCCGTTTCCGGCTGCTGTATTCAGATCTTTAAGCGCAGTAACTATTGCCGCCTGCAATTCAAGTGCTGGATCTGTCATGATTTGCTAGCCAGACTTTTGAGGGAGCGCTTAACACCCGCCCGAACGCGCCGCATTGCCCGCTTTTTCCGCGCACGATAGCCCGGCCAAAAGAACGGATTAGCCTGCATTTTTTCGGTGCCGTATTCCTGTCCCAGCGCATAATCATATTTAGGGGAATTCCCCTTTTTCGATTTACGCACTGTGACTGTCGTTGCCTCACCACCCGCAAGAATCTGCACTCCAACCTCACCATCTGGCAAAGGTTCTGTACGGATGGAACCGCGCAAAACACCATCATCCTGCGGTGCAAGAGATCGTTGCAACATATTGATTTCGCGTCCGGCCAACATCAAATCGGCCTGCGCACGCGGCTTTACTGCATCCGGCACTTTAGCAATCTTGCGCATCAGATTTTGAAAGCCATTCACTTTCATAGCCATGGATCACCCCTCCTGCACGACGAGGAAATCAAGAAACTGATCGCGCTCATCGACATTAGAAACAGATTTGATATCGAAAATACGCTTAGGCGTAACGCCATCAGCTTTCATACCAGCACGGGCATCATAAGCACGCCATGCCGGTGTGACTTCGCGTGAAGCCTTCGAGGAGCGAACCGTAAGAATGTAAGGCTGCTTGCCTTGCAAACGTGCTGCCACAACCTCCTCACTCCCGAGACGTGGTTGAAGCCGCGCCCGACACTCAAAGACCGTTTTCCACTCACCAAGAGCATTGCCATAACGGTCGCTTTTCTGTGTATCGGTCACGATCTCTTTTTTGCGCTGAAAAGCAACTTTAGAGCGTAGGTCACCAGCACTATTGACTGTCATGACCCACCATCGCTTCCAGCTCAGATTTTGAAGGTGTTTTAATACGCTCTGCACGTTTAAGCTCAATTGCTTCCCGCGCACACCGTGTCGTGACGCTGAGTTTCATTCCAGCTTTGTAAGCCTTGGTCACACCGTGCCGAACGCGGAAATCGAAGTCCTGAGTAAATCGAACCCAAGCCATATCAGCACCGCCTTCTTATAATTATGCCAGATGCTGCGATCTAAACCCGCATCACTCTGTATGGATCTATGAGCTTTGCCGCTGCAGCTGGAATACCAGATCTCTTATCTTCGCGATCATCATAGAGGTCTTCGACAACCAGAAGTGCCGCCACTCTAAAAACGGAAGCTTGAGCATCCGGCACTAGCTCAATATTGCAATATTGGAGAACAGCTTTTTCGGCAGCCGGCATATAGACTTTGAGCAACTCATCATCGTCGTCAAAATCAATTTTGAGGTGCTGCTTCACACCTTCCAATGATAACAGCGACTCAAGCGGCGAAGTATCCTGCTCACTCATCCGTATGCTCCGACACCGGATTGTTACCTGCCTGCAGTGCCTTAGCGACGGCCTGCTGACCAGTGAGAGACGGATCGTTCATCTCTACAAGGTCTTGCGGAGCTGCCTTAACAGCCTCAGTGTCAACAATTTTACCGTCATTGGCATCGTCTGCCGTTTTCTTCGGATTTGCCATGGAACTGACCTCGCATGAATTTGGGCGACGGTGTACACCGCCGCCTCAGGCGCTAAATGACCGGAAAGGTTATGGAGTTGGCTTGCCGATTTTCAGGGCACGCATTGGCTCAGGGTTATGCACACCACCACCAACACGCTTGGTGGTATAGAAATGCACAAACGGCTTATTGGTGAACGGATCACGCAGAACGCGAATACCAATACGATCAACAATCAGGTAAGTGGCATCCATATCGCCATACAGTACCGAGATTGCATCGGCTTCAGGCTTAGGCATATCTGCCAGCTCAACAATCTGCTCGCCAGCCAGTGTTGCAGGCTGTCCGAGTGCGTAGGATGGTTGCCAGAGGTAATTACCCTGCCCGTCTTTCAGCTTACGCATCGCAGACTGCGACTGGCGGCTTGTAAAGATTTTAGCATTCGCACGGAATTCAGCAGGCAGGTCGTAGATCAGATCAATAAGACCATCAGCTGTAAAGCCAGCGTCTGCACCGCTCAGCACAGTTTTGATAGCACCGAAAGGATGGCGGGCAGCATTTGCTGCACCTTCCACATAGGTCAGAATACCATGCGGTTTGTTTGTACCATTGCCGGAAACAAACGCGATACCTTCCTGACGAGCAAACTCAGCCTGCACTTCATCTGCCAGCCATGCCTCAAGATTGATCGCAGCATCATCAAGTAACTGCTGTGAAATCGCCGGATTGGCGTAGATTTCGCCAAGAGGGAAATCGAGTGTACCGATTTTTGGAGTGCTGGTTTCTGCTCGTGCGGCAGTTTCACCAACCCAGCCAGAACCGATAGCACGGTCATTGAACAACTTTTTGAAACCAGCAGAAGTAATCGAGATAATGCGCGCATGAGAACGGATCGGCGAGACTTCTTTCAGTTTATTGGTAATCGTGCGATCCCATTCAACTGGTGCAAGATAGCCACCATCGGTATCAGTGCCTTTACTCATACTGGCCTGCACATCGCCTTTACGCATATGCGCTTTAAAAGCGTTCACGTATTCAGGATCCGCAGGCAGATCACCGATCACATTCTGATTGATACCGGCAGCAGCAACCTGTGCATTGAGGCCATCAATCGCAGACTGGAAATTACCAACAGAAGCATCAATACGGGCGATGCGTTCATTCAGAACAGTATCATCAACTTTGCTTTTCATCTTTTCATCGATAGATGCACGCAATTCAGTGACTGCAGTCTGCACAGCCGCAATCATTGCCTTTGGATCACTATTATCAGCCTTAATGGTATGGCCGATAATTGCACGTGGAGTGGTGAGCGCTGTGGCAGAGGCAAGCGACATCATGGAGACGTTTTTCATTCTCATGGTTCCTTTAAAATGTATCGGGATATTTGTTGATTTACAAAGGCCGCTGCAGCTCAGCGAGCAATTCGGCCAAACCGAAAAAGTCACCTGCTGATGCAGCAGGCTGGATCAGATCCGCACCAGATGAATTACCGGTACGAAGTTTTTCAATTCTCTCCCGCGCCTCAGCACGGGTATTGCCAGATGAAACCAGTGAAAGTTCCATAGCCCGCAGATCATTAAAGCCACGGTCTGCCGCTTGCGCAGCAGCATCTGTTTTCATGGCTTCTGCTGATAAAAGATTATTGGCAAAGCCGCGCTCAATAGCCTGAGAGCCTGACATATAGGTTTCGGCATCCATCCATTTCGCAATATCAGCAGTGCTTTGACCGGAGCGAGCAGCATATAAATCAATCATCGCCTGATCGAACGGAGCCAGATAATCAGCTGTTTCTTGCAGATCATGCCGGTTACCCATGGCCATAACCCAGCAATTATGGATCATGATGAAGGATGCTGCACCAATCTGGATATCATCACCGGCCATAGCGATGATGGAAGCCGCAGAAGCAGCCATTCCCATTACTTTAACAGTGATTGGCTGTGAGTGTTCACGCAAAACATTATAGATTGCGATGCCCTCAAACATATCACCACCGGCAGAATTGATCTGCACCTCCACCGGACGATTGCCAATAGCCCTGAGCTGTGCTGTAACTTTTTTGGCCGTAACACCGCCACCAGTCCAAAAATCCTCACCAATCACGTCAAACATGGCGATGACATTATCCCCGCGCTCTACCGCACGGATCCCAGCTGCATCTTGCGCCCACTTATCGTAGACCTGCGGCTTAGTCAGTGCGGAGATTTCGCGATTAGCTGGCAATGGCAAGGCTTTGTGACGCTGGCTGGCATAAATGCGCTTATGGCTCATCGTCTTTAGCTCCGTTTTTTGTTCCTGAGAAATTCATCATCGCCCCCTTGCTCACTGTGTCACCACCTTCAACACGCGGCATATCCTGCAGATCACGCGCTTCATTTTGCGTCATCCAACCGGCAGCACCACCTGCGCCAAGCGCTTTGGCGAAGAAGTCAGCCTGATCTTTGATAGAACCACGCAGCAAAGCGCCCGCATTATATTTGGCTGAAAGGCTGTCTTTTTCGGCATCCGTCAAAAGTGATCGCTCAACAGCCTGCTGCCATGCCTCGAACCATGCGCCCAAGGCATATTGAACAAAGAAACGTCCAAGAGCCTCAATGCCGGTTCCCCAAGCAGTCTCATCAACACCCAAGAGCGGTCGCGGTACACCGGTGACACGAGCAACCTCTTCAACCTGCATCTTACGAAGCTCAAGCATCTGGGCATCGCGTGCAGACGAGGAAACTCCAGTAAAATCCATCCCCTCTTCAAGGATCAGATTTTTACCGGCATTCTCTGCACCCTCTTTTTCAGCAAGACTAGCTTTCAATCGTTCAAAAGCTTCTGGCGACAGTTTGCCCGGATGCTTCAAAGCACCACCGATAAAACTGCCGTTTTTGAATAAACGTCCTGCAGCTAACTCAGCACTGATTGCCAGCCCCAAGGCATCCCGCGCTTGTTTGACCAAAGACAGACCATTCAGCCCATCTAGAGAAACACCGCGCAAATGAAAGATATCCTCAGGCTTAAAAGTCCGGTGCTGACCTTGCTGTGTCTGGTAGTTGTAAACGATCGACCAATCCGGATTTTGCTTCACTTCCATCTTTGCCGGATCCAACGGCACAAGTTGCCTGATCACGGGTTTACCGGTGCGAATATCAAAGGAGCGGATGATCAATGCAAAGGCATTACCGTAAACCAATGCCCGCAACTGCATCAGTGATCGAAAATCAAAAGCCGTCTGCCAGCTATTCGGTTCTCGATGCAGCAATCGATACAATGGATGATCCGTAGCCTTTTGCTTGGTATCATCATGAATGAGCTGCAACGGCAGCATACCAATAGAGCTGGCAATCAATGTTACTGCACGAAACAAAGCAGTATTACGCATAGCTGTTTCGACTGTCACCGATGCTCCGGTTATTGATTCCACACCAGTTCTGAAAAACTCAAGAACCTGCGGATCATTAATCGAATAGAACGAAGCGCTATCACCATACTCTGCCCTTGGTGATGCCGAGGCATGAGCACCGCGAGAGAAATACCTTTTAAAAAATCCCATCTCTCACACCATCAAAATGCCACGGCTCTCATAAACAGAAGTGCCTGACGCCTCTGGATTACGGCTCATCAGCATTGCTCCGCAAAGCGTGGCAATCAGAGCGTCAATCTTGGCTTTTCCCGAAACTTGCTTCTCGATCACCACAGCATTGCCGCGCTGAGCTGCCTTTGCGTTACCAACGCAGAAGGTCATCAGCTTTTGGCCACCATGAATAAATGTCCTGTCTTTGACCTTACGCTCAACGCCCCAAACTGCCGGAGACAGTCGAAAGCCCTGAGAAACGGCCACAACCTGCGGCTTGTCCATTCCGCGAACAGACAATTCATCAATGATTGCTGCCACACCTTGAGGGTCAACACCTATGCCAGCCTCTTGAGGCAACAGCCCGCTTTCATTTACACGCTGACAAACATCGGCCAGCCCCATGATATCGGTTGTGGTATCATCGCAGAATGTAAGTTCGCCACATCCTTCAATATCTATCAGCTTTGG
Organism: Pseudochrobactrum asaccharolyticum; assembly: GCF_003314995.1. Lineage (GTDB taxonomy): Bacteria > Pseudomonadota > Alphaproteobacteria > Rhizobiales > Rhizobiaceae > Pseudochrobactrum > Pseudochrobactrum asaccharolyticum. The sequence goes on along the minus strand of NZ_QNRH01000016.1, from coordinate 16,280 downwards.
AGCGATGTCTTTTCGCAACTCCAAAACATCTCTCTGACACCACGCATGTGTCCAGAGCAGCCACTTTCGTGTGAATTTGCATCGGCCAATGACCGCAACGGCAAGAAGATCATCCAGCCCACCACCATCAATACCGATAACAGCGACCTCAGAACGAGACAGAAGAACATCCAGATCTTTCAGATCGGTATCAACGGAACCATCCCAATGCTGTGCCCCGCGCCAACTCGTTCCGTTAATCGCGATACCGATTTGAACATTGAGATGCTGAGAAGCCCAAATGGAGAAGGTTTCAATTCCCTTCGCCTTCGCTTCTTTGAACTTTGGTAACAGGCGTTCAATCGTGATCGAGCGTCCGAGGTTTGGCAAAACATAAGGCCAGACCTTTGGATTTTCCCATGGCTTCTGCTCATCAGCTTGAAGCGACATTGGAAACTCATAGAGCATTGGCAGAGTTTCACCACCAACATGCTCACCATCCCGAACAGACCGTGCATGCTCTAATTCGGTCGCAAAAGCACCGGCTGGCGGCTCATCACTCTGTGTGGTGATGATAATTACAAATCCTTCCGGATTGGCCAGAATACCACCATCAATCTGAGCCAGCACTTTTTGCGCATAATGAATTTTGCCCAACTCATGCAGCTCATCAATCAAAACACCGACAGGCTTCTGGCCGGTCATTACCTTGTTATCAAAAGATTTGATCTCTAGCGTCGCGCCGGTTTTGCGATCCTGAATGGTTTTGATGTGATCCCGTGTATGAAACCGTTTCTTCAACCACGGGTCTGAATTAATCATTCCCTCTGCCTGATCATAAGCCAGACCGGCAGTCGCCTGAGTTGGTCCGACTAAAAGAAAACTTGCATTCGGACGGCGGTTACGAAGCAATGCTGTGAGCATGATCGCAGCGGAGTTTGTTGTCTTGGAATTTTTCTTCGGAACCAGCTGAAAGTAGCGCCTGACCTTACGGTTGATAACAACCTCACGATCTTCGCTCATCTCAACAAGCCCGAAGATTACCCCGACAAAATCCTTTGCCCACTGCCCTGCAGCATCCCTCAGCAATGGCTTGCCTGGCACGTCCGGTAGACGAAGTTTCTCAAATACGGCAATCGCTGCGTTGGCCTCTTCCACATCAAGAGGAAGATTGTCAGGCAATGGTGAACGCCCTGCCTTGATCTTTTCAAACCAATCCGGACAGGACAAATCCAGCATAATCAGTGCCTTTGCATTGGTATTACCGATTCCCACTCATCAGGCGGGGTTTCTGCCTCACGGCGCGTTTGTTCTTTTTTGCCGACCTTCTCGGTTTCCTTATCAACCTTGGCGTTGAACAGGTCACCAATCGCAGCATCATGCCGCCGGAAGTATTCCTTCATGGCAGCGACATTTCCCTCACGTCCCATATTCCATAGGGACAGTAAGCCGATGGACTCCACACGATCCCGTGCAATGCCTCTGGTTTTCAGAACTGAAAAATAATGCTTCTTCAAAGTCGGAATTGTAATTCCGAGCGCACCGGCAATTCGGATATCAGCCCAGCCTTGCGCCAATAACAGCATGATTTTGTTAGCATTTTCCTTGGTAGGCACATGCTGCGGCCTGCCGCGTTTTCCCTGATTAGGCGGTATCGGATCGCCCAGCAGGTCAAATGCCACGTCAAAATTCGTCATGATGAAAAAAAACCCGCGAATGAGAGGGGTGGCGGTCTAGCAGCCGAGACCTTGCAGACTTTTGATGCCCCCCCTTGTTGTCTACGTTACTTATGATCCATGCCGATTTAATGTAATTTAGAATCGAGAGCTCAAAGGAAAACCGATGTCAGAACAAAGAACAAAAAGTGACAATGATATTTTATTTGAACAAAGACTGATCGAAGGTATGCGTTCAGCATCAGATCAAGCTATGAGTATGAGTAAATGGCTAATCGCAACATTAATGACTACCAACTCAGCGGGCTTGTTTTTCAGTTTCAAAGTAACGATTGAAATGGGGAAGACCAATCCTATGGCTGTTTACGCATTCATAGGCGGATGTTCATTAGCGTTAATCACTGGACTGTTTGCTTTTTTGAACTATCAGAAGGCGGAAGGGCTGTACGAAGAACTACTCTTTATGTCACCTCAAAAGCGGTGGGATCACCTCAATATAGATAAACGAGGACGAGTATTAGGATATCTCAATACAGCAGGAATAATCTCTGGCATACTTTCAATGTTAGCTGGAGCAGCCGGTGCATATCAATTATTACAAACACAATCGAGCTAAACTTTAATCCCACACACCACGCGTATGAAGTGATGACTGCTCTTGGCGCTGCTTGAGCCTGTCATGGCATGGCTTGCACAAGCACTGCAGATTACTCACATCCCAGAACAGCCGCTCGTTACCGCGATGCGGCTGGATATGGTCACAGACTAATTGTGATGTTTTGCCGGTAACTTTGCCGCATCCAACCATCTGGCAGGTAAACTTGTCCCGCGTCAGCACTTCCATGCGCAATTGCTGCCAACGAGCAGTTTTATACCATTTACGATAATGCAGGCTCTCATCCCGAGATCGGGACTTACTGATTGTTTCAGTAGATGCCTGAGATGCAAAACGAGAAGCCAAGGCCGGAAGCCTTGGCTTTAAACTTTTAAGCTTGCTCACTGGAATATTCCCATAGCTTCGCACTGGGGAAGAAGCGGTTACCGATTTGTCGGGCGCTTCTTCGGGATCTGTGCCGAGCTCCGCCATATAGGCTGCTACAGGGTATCGGAAGCAATTACTTCACAGTCCACAGGTCGTCCCTGTTATTAGAGCTATGCCGATTTTTTTAAATTTGCAAGAGGAACTTCAATCACGCGCTCCTGCCCAAATATGAAGGAAAGAACACGCGCTGCCCGTGTACCAACATACCCCTCAACAACTCCATTGAAGACATTACCTGCCAGATCATACGAGACGCGCTCGCCACCCTTAAAGTGTGGAAGTGACCTCCCCTCATTAAATGAACCGGCATCAGTCAAGCACATGAGATCATTCATATATTTATCACTGACAACAAGCGCACCCTGCTGTCCGAATATCAGTGACACCGCACCGTCAATACGCGATAAACCAACCCAGCTCTCAGCACATGAAACAGCTTTGACAAACAGATAACCACTGAAAACAGGTATCATTATCTCTTTGCTTGGTCGTGTGTGACGACGCTGCTGAATCGCTTTTTTCATCGGCAGCCATGCTTCAATGCCAGCATCAATCACAGCTTTATGCACATCATTTTCTTTACGATGTGCCGTGCGAAGTACAAACCACTGCTTAACAGACGAATCATTACCGGCAGCAATAGCCAGAAACTTATCCTGCATGCGCTGTTTGATACGATCAGGATCACGTTCAGTAAGACGATTTGCAGTTTCAAGGATGCGTGTTTCTTCAAAGGCTTTGTTATCCGGCATTATCATTTGTCCAATCCTTGCCACAGATCCTGTAATTCATTGAGACCGGCAACCCCATTTGGTAGCCAAACATGTGTTTGCTTTCCGGGCTTTGGAAACCAAGGCCAGCCGCGTTTAGCATGCTCATCCTGCAACTCATGCCAGACGTCACCACCGACAGGCACAGCAACCATGCCACTCGAAATTGGCTTCAAGTCTGCTGAAACCAACAATCCACGAAACGCCGTAGCGCGATCAAACAACATGTTCACATTTGGAAAGCCGTAACGAGATTGCTTTCCTCGCAGAATATGCTCAGCGGTAAAGCGCCCCTTCTCCACCAATTCCTGTTCGATGGAATCAAGCGTCTGAAACTCAGTAACCCCAGCCCACAGCTCCCGATAGATATTCGCAGCCCACATATTTCCGAACGCCGGAGCTTTTACCCGACCATCTAAACCGTCATCCATCAGGGATTTTACAGAGGCACTCGGCACTTCTTTCCAAAGTTTTTGACGGAAGTATTTTTCAGGCACAGGAACATGATCACGACCATTCGCCTTAAGGATCGCCAGCCATGCATCACGCATTTCCGCTGCCTCGATGCGCTCATCCGGCGTCAGTTCACACCATGCCGCAAACCACCTGTCCTTAGGCATGCCGTTAATTTTCGGCCAATCCTTGATGATTTTCCAAAAAGACCGATCAAGAGCTTTGTGATCTTCAATATCTTGAGAATTCGAATTTTCTTCGCGCACGCCTCTCTCAGATCTATAATCAGTATTTTCTAGATTATCAGTACTTACTAGTGCCGGATTTACCGTCGACGGTGTTTCCGTTGACGGTTTTACCGTCGACGGCATTTCAGTCTGCGGTACAAATGCAACACTACCCGCATCCTTCTGCGGTGAAGGTGCGCCATTCAATGGCTCATCATAGATAACCAATGACATACCACCAAAACGACCGGCATCACGCGCCTGCTCTTTCTCGGCATAACCAGCATCAACAAGCTCAGCGATCATCTTACGCGCCTTATCGCGTCCGCAACCGCCTTTGTTTGCGATATCTTTCTGCACAACAGTCCAGTTGTCAGGCTTCGATAAAAGATAGCCCAGCAGCCAGCGAGCCTCCATACTCAGGCGCATATCTTCAAAAACATGATTTGGTATTGCCGCATATCGCGCATTTCGCACACCACGGCGAATGGTTGCTTCTTGGCTCATTCTGCCGCCCTCCGCTCTCGCGCCCATACGCCGCCATAATCCACGACAACAGAACGAACAGTAGTCTCACTTCCTATAAACACAGGCGGCTGTGTCTGACCGGAAAGAACCGTCAGGAACACACACCCCGTCCGAAGAACCTCCGCCAACTCATCAGACGACAATTCCAAACAAAACACCGAGCAACTACCATTCGTGTAAGTATGCAGCACATCCACATTTTCCGCCCCCTGCGGTGGCAGCAATCGCATGTTTGCTCCCGTAAATTTGATAGCGTTAGCCATTAGTTTCCCGCCTTTCGCCATGCCTCATAGGCAGCACGCAGCGAGCGCCAGCGCTCAGCCGCAGCCGCGTCATTGTTCAATTCTTTTCTGGATGTGATGCGCAATAAGGAGCGCAGCTTCTGAGCCGCCTTGTCATCAGTCAGTGGGCGCTCAAGCCCGTGGCATTGCTCCAAGAACACCAGAAACGCAGCCTCACCGCATTTCATTGCAGCCTCAGCTGCATAGTTCACAGACTTGCCTTGTACCGGAGTTGCCCGACCGCCTGAGCTTTGATTGGCGGCCTTGATCGCACGATCTACCAGCCTCAGCAGCAAGCCAATCATGTGTGGAGCATTTGCAAAGAAGTCGATCTCTTCGGGTGTTGCAGCCTTATCAAAATGAGTAACGACCACAGTATCCAAGCCGTTACGTGCTTCAACAAAGGTTTCAGCACCATTGGATGACAATAACCACTCAGCACCGCCGAGAGCAGCAAAGCGCTGTCTGGCCTTGCGCAGTTCAATCGCCTCAGCACTCATCGCCCGCCTCCCTTATGGAGCTTGCGTAAGTGCCTACCCATTTTTGCACGCTTTTGGTGATACACAGCAACTCGCGTCAGAACTGACGAATGATCACAACCACCAAGCCGCTTTCCTATTTGTGGCGAAGAAAGCGGTGTTAGCCGCCTTGCCCAATAACAAATTGCCTGCCGAGCACTCACCGATGCCATATCTTGTCGGCGTGAATGCAAGTCATTTTTAGTGACTTTGAAAACACGACAAATGCGTTTCTCAATTACATCAAACCGTGCGCGATATCGTTTTTGACGCTCCTCAATCCAACGCGCAGTTTGTTCAGCCTGCACCATAGACATGAACGCCTCAAAGCGCACAGCAACGACTGGCACAAGCCGGTCATCAGAAGAAATGTTGTGTTTCCGTACAGGCTGGACAAACGGCAATATCATTGCCTTCTTTCTAGCCGCTAGAATGCCTCGCTCTGTATGGCGATAAGATGCAATCAGCATGACGCACCTCCGGCTTCATAGCCCCACGCATCCCAACCGGCGCGTGGTTCACGGCAAAACATTTCAAGCTTAGGAATCTCCGGATAAAACTTTTCAATCTGCTCGGCAAAATAGGCAGGCTTAGCCGAATGCCGGGTCTTTTTCTCACAATAAACGGTCTCCGGCTGCGTCCCCATTAACGGCGCAGCCACATCGCCACGCCTGCCAATCAACAACAGTTCATGCCGGTCGCGCCCCCAATAGCCGGTGCCTGCAACCTGCTTGTCCCAGATCCAGTGGTGAACATAGGTAAAGCCCCATGCCTGCATGACCTGCAGAGCCTGTGGAAGCATCGGATTTGTTGCCCAGAGAAAAAGCACCGCATCCTTTGAAACCGGATTGCCGATTTTCTCAAACAAAGCGCATATTTCATCCGTATCCATCGTCGGATAGTGATTTTCAGCGCTCTTTTCGCGGCCAGTAACCTCCGAGTGAACACCGAACTTCCATGGCGGATCTGCATAGATAACCGGATATGTGCCAGCCAGCATATTGGGTGCAGTCGAACTACCCTGATCAGCAACAATGGCCATATGCGTGAGACGCACGGCATGACGTACCCGCTGCTTTTCAGCGCGAATTTCCTTCGCCTTCGCAACAATCTGTTTCTGCTCTTGGCGAAGTACCTTGCACTGCTCAGCATGATGCAATTCAGAAAGCGCCTCACCGGCATGGATCGAAACCTTGCCCGCACGAATGGCGTCAATCAGTTCCTGCGCACCATGGTCACGCACACGCCGTGCCGCTGTTACCGCCCGCTCTGAAATTGACAACTTTGTCGCCGCCGTGCGGGTCGGCAAATTTGCTGCCCCGCCAGTGCTCTGATTTACACCACGCTCCCAATCAACAATGGACGCAGCAACAAGCGCACGCTGGCTTTCCGTCAAGTGACGGCGATGCAAGTTCTTGGAAAGCACAAAATTCAACGGATCGGAGCCTGTAAATTGCGCATAAACCGGCTTCACACCGGCATGCAAACAAGCCCACTGCCGGTTGCGACCATCCAGCACCATACCTTCCAGCAACAAAATCGGCTCATGCTGACCATGTGCAGCAATATCATCAGCCAGCATGATGCGCTCAGCTTCCTCGATCATCGGAAACAGATCAGCAAGCGGATGCGCCGGATAGAACTCAGGCTCAGCAACAGCTTTCGCCTTCACTTTAGGCTGAGCCTTTACAGCCTTCTTAACCGGAGCTTTGCTCTTGATGGATTTAGCAGGTTTGACCGGCTTAGCGGCATATGGATCATAAACGTGCGTCATGGTCATACCCTCACGACATGCCGAGCGCGTCCATATAGAGTTGGAGTATTGCCTCCTCCTCTTGGCGCTCATGCACTTCCTTTTTGCGAAGTCGGATGATTGTACGGACTGCTTTGCTATCGAAGCCGGAGCCTTTCAGCTCTGCAAAAACCTCTTTGATATCATCGGCGATGGTCTTCTTTTCTTCCTCAAGTCGCTCAACACGCTCAATAAAAGCGCGGAGCTGCCCCACGGCTATGGTCTGGGCGCTGTCGCCGGTAATTTCGTCAGTCATGATCCTGCCTCCGTTTCTGATGGGAACGGACAGGCACAATGCAAAGCCGCTGCACGCGGCCTTCCACTGCAAGACGCGCCAGCCGGTCAGCATGATTTGGATATTTTTTCAGAATGGCCTTGGATCTGGCCGCCCCGTATCGGGAATGAGAAACAAACGCCTCAGAGCCGTGAAAACGGTAACGACGGGTCATTCTGCACCGCCAGACTGGGACGCAGCATCCAGCATGCGTTGAAAAACACGAAGCGTTTGCACTGCTTTTTCAATCTTATCGAAAACCCGTCGCTTTTCGCTTGCCGTGACCACATTGTCTTTGCTGGCTTGCGCATACTCCTGAACAACCGCATTCAATGATTGAATCACGAGAGCGACATCAGCAATTGTTGGTAATTCTCCATCAAAATGCTGCTCTTCCAGAGCCACCAATTTGTAGCCCAGCCGTGCCGCCATATAAGATAAGATGCCATTTGAGCCTGTATCCAGCATGAGATCCATGACCACATCCACGGGCATGTGCGTCTCATCATCCGGTGAACCATATTTCGATAAAGCCGGTGCTTTAACTCGTGTCACGTGTTCAAAACTGGTTACACCGCCCGACATTTCTAAAAGCCGACGAACAACAGCTTTCAGACCGCGCCGCCATTTCGGACAAGTAGGACGTAAATCACTCATGACAGCACCTCAAAAAATAGACCTGCCTTCGCGCACGATGGAAAAAGCGCGAAGACAGGCCAGCATCTGCCGCTGGGCGATACGGCAGAGGTTGCAGAAAGAATTAATTTGGAAATTTCCGTGACAGTCCGGACTCTGTCGTATGTGGTAATCCTGCACGCTCATCGAACAGCCTCATAGTAAAACTGTAAAAAATCATGCGGAGTTACACAGCCATTGGTTACAGCAACAATTTTCTCTAATTGGGATCGTCTCGGCATAGCCACGCCAGCCTCCCATTTTGAAATCGATGCTTTAGACACGCCGATAGAGGAAGCAAAAGCCTCCATGGTTTGTCCGCAAATCGCACGGTATGAAGTAAGTGGATGTTCCATACCATATGTTTCTATTATAGAAACCAGAAAGTCAAGGCAACCAATATCAAATGTTTCTATTACAGATAACGTCAAAAAGAGAATTTATTACGATAATGGAAACATGCCAGCTATTACAAATGACAAAACGCCAAGAGTTAAATCTCACCTGATGCTACAAAAATGGCTCGTACATAGAAATATGACGGCTGAAGAATTATCCCAAGCATTAGATACGAGCAAAAGCGTCATATCCAAACTTATGAATGGTAAGCAGCGTTACAATCAGGACTGGCTGGAGAAAATCGCTTATGTTCTCAGATGCGATGTACCTTCGTTATTTAAAGATCCAGCCAATCCGAGTTTAGATGACATATACAGCGCTTTATCAAATGAAGATAAAGTCCGCGCCTTAGCCATCCTTAAAACACTCACCTCATAGTGCTTGATATAATTACCTATTTTCGATTAACACAATAAATCCATTTTGATAATCGCAAGTGACTCTCCAGTCACGTCCAGTACGGCACTTCATTATCCGGGCTAAATCACGGAGAATGTTTTCAAGATTGTGATCCACATTGTCAGTTCTGGCGCTATTGCTACTAACCATCATAGCGCTGGCAGAGATCGATTGTATAACTGATCGTCTTGTAATCATAACTATCCCTCACTAATACCTACCGCACCTTTGCTGCGGTCATTTTTTACCAACCAGAAAAGGCATTAACACCGACCTAATCAGGGGCGGCCTAAACGCATTCAATAGTATCTCCAATTAAATTGTTTCTATAACAGAAACTATTCCCTTGACATAATGTTTCCAATATAGAAACATACGGACAAAGGAGTTAGCGTACATGTTTCTATTTCAGGGAATAGGCAGATCAAAAATTACGATACTAAGGGAGTATGTAGCCATAAAAAACATGGCTACAATCATGGAAGATATGAACAAATTTGGTGAGCCCACGACACCCGAAAATTTAAATAATCGCGGTTTTTCTTCCGAGGATATCAGTCGTTACGGCCTAAAAGCTGCCCATCGAGCACGCAAACGGGCAACCAATTTGGTTACAGTGTGATGGTCAAATTACTTGACCTTAGCCCGCTCGGATTTGAGAGCGAAGTGCCCCTTCACCTTCGTACCATTGGCACCATAAAGCTCGATCGCATCCGCGCAATTTTCTTCTCGTGTTTTGTCCTTCCGAACACCAAAACTACGCTTAGCCGCTGCTTCAAGCTCATCAGAAAAGATACTGGTTTCTGCCAAAGCACCATCAGTTATGCCATTATCTTTCAAGAACGCATGAACGGAATCCATGTTCTTACGAAGATCAGGACAAAGGTTCTCGAGAACAATCATTTCCGCCATCATATCTATAGCCTCCCCCATAGTGGCGGCTTGAGCTGGCGCAAACGTAAGAAAACACATTCCAGCCGCAGTAACTGCTGCACCTAAACTACCGAATTTCATCTTCAATCCCTCATTTCGCAAGCCGCTGGAATCTCTTTCAGCGTCAACGATGACTCATGGCCACAAAAGCCGAGATTTCGGCGCAAGTAAAGGAAACACTGGCATGCAAATTAAAGTCAATATCAAAGCCCGCATGGCGCAAGCAGGTATCCGTAACCGTGAACTTGCTCCAATCCTCGGCCTTAACGAACCAAACACATCCTTACTGATTAACGGCAAATTCAAAACCATTTCATACGAGCAAATGGCCACGCTTTGTAAAACTCTAAGCTGCCAGCCGAACGATCTTTTCGAGTTAGTGCAATGACAAGACCAATGCACATTAATTTCACGATTGAGCGGCGTGCATTGCTTCCAGCACTGGCTGCAGCAAACCGTACTGTAGAAAAGCGCATCACAATTCCGATTTTAGGAAATGTGCTAATTAAGTGCGAAGGCGGACTTTTGACAGTGACAGGAACCAACCTTGATACAGAGGTAAAAGTTACTGCGCGGCAGTCTGGCATAACAGATTTCCCAGCGATTACAGTGCCGTCCGCGCTTCTGCATAGTGCCATCAATAAAGCTCCAGATGGTTGTGAAATCAGCTTTGAAGGCGATGATACAGTCCTAAACATTAAAGCTGGCAGATCCCTCTTGCAGCTCCCGCTGCTTCCAGCCTCTGATTTTCCTGCAATGGAAGCGGGTGGCTTTACACATGAGTTTGACATAGCCGCCAACTCATTCTCGCGAATTTTGTCTTCGGTCGGCTTCGCTGTCTCATCGGAAGAAACCCGATATTATCTAACGGGCATTTTCATGCACCGTGTTGAGGAGAAACTTGCTTTTGCCGCAACAGATGGACACCAGTTTGCGCATATAAAAATCAGCGCGCCAGATGGCTCAGAAGATATGCCAGGCATAATTATTCCACGCGGCGTTCTAAACCTATTGTCACACTGCACCAAGGCCGAAGGCATGATTACTATCAGCCTGTCAGACCGCAAGATCCGTGCTGCCTTTCAGGATGGCGTGACAGTCACATCGAAGCTAGTTGACGGTAAATATCCTGACTATCAACGCATCATTCCTCTTAACAACGACAAAATTTATATCGTTGATCGCGAAGCATTACTCGCAGCAGTTGGCCGCGTAAGCTTGGTCGTAGGCGAGCGTTCAGAGGCCGTAAAACTAACATTTGGCAGTGAAGATGTTCGCTTGGAGATAGACAACCCTGCGGCTGGACGCATGGAAGATGTCGTCTCGCTTTCCGACAGCCCTTCTGAAGAGACTGTAATCGGCCTCAACTACAAATATTGCATCAATGTTCTTAGCGCGACAGATGCCGAAGAAATTCGCTTCGCACTCAATACCTCAAATGATGCCTGCATTGCGTCTCCCGTTATGGATCCGGAGAGCGGTGAGCCACCAGTATTCATCATCATGCCCATGCGGGCTTAGGAGCGTCAAAACAATGTCCGACAGAGAGAAACCGACAGAAACCGAAATCAAATACGCGATTGGTTACGCCCTTCGAAGCGAAGGCATAGCGGCTAGCATGCCGGACGGATGCGGCGGATGGGTAACAAGCGATCACTTAGATCTGAGCGCAGAGGATCTGGAACCCTTCACAATGCGCCTTTTGCAAGCGCTCAACATTATCTGACGAGTTGTATCCATGACCGAACAATCCAAACTTGAATGGACAGAATACAAGAGCCGTTTTCGCGCAGTCACCGTCTATGGCACATATTGGGTAGATATGCATGCAGGCAGCACAAGCTATCAGTTAATCTGCGGCACCAACCCATGCTGCGTGATGTTCCATAGCCCACAGGACGCGAAAGACTACGCGCAGACGATCCATGATAGCCCATCCAGCCGCGATGATTGGTTCAATCTGTCGGATGTTGAGCAGGCACCGTATCATGCGCCACTCGACCTTTCTGAGTTGCTGCGAACATATGAAACCCTGCTGGCCGGTGACAATCTGCCGGAACGCATTGCCGTACAGACCGTAGATCTAAGATCTTTATTGGGAGCTATCAGAACCACACGTAAAGAGGCGCTTGAGGAGGCAGCACAATGGCATGACAACGAAGCCCTGTATTACTCAACTCGTGACGGAGCCTATGATGGCATACCGTTTACTTTGGTAGCGCATCATCATCGTCTATATGCCAATGACATTCGCGCACTTGTAAAACCTGCGCTCACCACAAGCATAAATGACCAACCATTCCGCATTATGGACGGTAAAGCATATTATTTATGTAATAGCGAACAAAACCACGTTTGTGCAATTTGCGCCAGTACAAACAGAGTAAAGTCGCCCGACAGCGAATTTCTATCACAATGTCCTGAATGCACTGAATCCAGCCGTGCGCCTGCAAACCTCTCCAAGGATAAATCTAATGACTAAGATCGTCGCCTATAAAGGTTTTGACGCGGCTTTGTGCTGCCGTGATTTTCAGTTTGAGTTGAATAAGAGCTTCAAGCACGAGGGCGCTGTAATCGCTTGCGAAAGCGGCTTCCATGCCTGCGAGTACCCACTAAATGTATTCAACTATTACCCGCCAGCCAACAGCCGCTATGGTGAGGTAGAGCTGTCCGGAGAAACACATAAAGCCGGCGACGATACCAAAATCGCCGCCGCTGAAATCACCATCAAAGCTGAGCTGAAAATTCCGGAGCTTGTCGCATCTGCCGTCCGCTATATTGTCAATCGTGCCAAGCGTGTTGATGCAACACATGCGACAGGCAAAAACGAACTTGTAGAGGTTTCAGGCGCTCAGAGCATCGCCACGACATCTGGAGAGTGGAGCGCTGCCACCGCATCAGGAGACTGGAGCGCTGCCACCGCATCGGGAAACTGGAGCGCTGCCACCGCAACAGGATACCAGAGCGCTGCCACCGCAACAGGATACCGGAGCGCTGCCACCGCATCGGGAGACAAGAGCGCTGCCACCGCATCGGGAGACCAGAGCGCTGCCACCGCATCGGGAGACAAGAGCGCTGCCACCGCATCAGGAGACTGGAGCGCTGCCACCGCATCAGGAGACTGGAGCGCTGCCACCGCATCGGGAAACCGGAGCGCTGCCACCGCATCGGGAAACCGGAGCGCTGCCACCGCATCGGGAAACCGGAGCGCTGCCACCGCATCAGGAGACTGGAGCGCTGCCACCGCAACAGGATACCAGAGCGCTGCCACCGCAACAGGATACCGGAGCGCTGCCACCGCATCAGGAGACTGGAGCGCTGCCACCGCATCGGGAAACCGGAGCGCTGCCACCGCAACTGGTTACGACGGCAAAGTGCGAGGGAAAGAGGGCTGCGCTCTCTTCTTGGTAGAGCGCAGCCATAATATGGAAATCATTTCTGTGTGGGCTGGAATTGCTGGCCGTGACGGCATCAAACCAAACACCTTTTACAAGCTCAAAAACGGCAAGCCTGTCGAGATTGAATAATGGCAAACGCTCGCAAGAAGAAACCAATGACAGCCGAGCGCGTAGAGAACGCGCTCGATATCCTTGCGGGTATCATGGCTAAAGCTCCGAAGGGCGAAGCCGTGTTGCTTGTGCCCATTTGGAAGCGTCTGGAAACAGAGTTGGAAGCTTTACGAGATGCAGAAGATGTAGTTTCAATGGCACTAAAGCGAGCTAAAACAGCACATTTATCCCCATAAACTAAACAACTTTTTCTAACAATACATCTGTCAAATTTATAGATTTATTTTGATCTAATTGAGAAAGTATAGGTTTTTCATTTGCATAAAAATTATTTCCACCCCTTAAATCAGGGAAATCGGAATTTACTACAATTTTTGTAGACGAAAAATCACCATTAACAAAAATATGATCATTTAAGAATTGTGTATTTAAATTAATAAACTCACAATTATCAAATTTACAGTTTTTATAATAAAATCCACCACCAACAACTATTGTAGACTGTCTAAACAATACATCTTCAAATTCAATTTTACATGCATTATTATAATTTGAAAAATCATCCCTATAAAAAAAACCACCATGATAACTAACATGAAAAACATTTTTCATCACAACCCACAAAAACATAGCATTTCGATTATTGAAATTTTGCTTAGTAGAAAACCATATCCTTCTATATACAATTAAATTATTATCAACATTGTACTTATTTATATTACCAATGACATCTTTTATAACTTTGTCATGATGAAATTCACGACCATGCACCTCAACAAAATCAATCAACAAGGATGAAGCAGTTTCCGCAAATGAATTATTATTAGAAAATAATACAAAATTTAATGAAGCAACACCGGCTGCTCTTTTCGTTCTATTTTCCTTATCATCTATAAACTCTGCCCCTTTTTGCAACAAAGTAACTAAGTTATTATTTTCTGTGAGAGATATTTGCTTTTGCGTTGCAGCATTTTGTTCAAGAGCCACATCAGCTTGACGAGTTGTTATCTTACCACGCCAAACCACTGTACAAAATGTTGTCGCAACACCTCCGAAGGTCACAACCATACCAGCGATCGTAGCCCGTTCTGCGACTTTATCCGGATAGACACCATGAAATATCCACCAAAGAGCGAACCCAGCCCCTACGAAAGTAAAAATTGATGACACAATCGCTAAAACATACCAATCAGCTTCGGCGATGCTCGGATATTCATTATTACTATTTTCTTTATGATTAGAACCAGACATCCCCGCCTCAAATAATGATCAGATCAAAGAACAGTTTTAGACTTATACAATCGATTGATTAAACTGTAGTACGATTTTAAGCAATTCATCCCGCCGCCATTCCAGCGAACCACCCATGCCGTAACGCGGCCTATCAATCGCATGCCCCATGAGAATACGGCGCAATTCATCATCAAGATTTGCTTCTTTCATACGGTCTTCAAACGAGTGCCGGAACGAATAAATCTTATGATCAGCCGTTGGGAACAGGCTATTTTCCTTAAAATACTTATTCAGGGTTGCAGACAAATCATTCTCACGATTACGATAACGTGGGAAGCCGTCTTTATGTCTCTGGAACACAGCCAGAGCCACACCGACAAGCGGAACAAGCCGCTCCGATGATGATGTCTTTATCTCTCGCGGATCGTCTGGATCATCACGTGGCTCAATCGAAATATGCGGTATCTTGTGTGATAGGCGAATTGATGAAGCTGTGAGGTTCGCCAGTTCGCTTGGCCGCGCCCCTGTCTCAATCAGAGCCAGCACTATACCCCGTGCCTCCTCATTCAATGTCGCAAGGTTGCCGGGCTTCATAATCGTATTGATGAGCCACTCTTTAGGGAATGGTGGTCGCGAACGCTTTTTCTTCGCGGAGAAGTTCAGGCGAGCAAATGGGTTCTGCCGCCCCTCTTCACCGACATAATTAAAATACGCCTCATAGAGAACACGCATATTTCCGATATCACGGTTGCCAGATGACGCTGAATGAGTTGGCCTACCATCCTTTGGCGCAATACGCTCTAACCAGTGCCGGTAGAGCTTCATGGCATCATCACGGGTGATGTCGGTCATGACCTTATCACTAACGATATTGATGAAATTATTGACAGCGCGAAGCTTTACCTTTTTCCACTGCGCTTTCTGGACAGCACTCTTATTGACCAATTCATCAGGAACGATTTCATCGCAGTAGATGTCAAATGCCTTACTGACCGTCACAGCAGGTGTCGGTATGCCTCCAATGGCACCCTGTGCCAACTCTTGCGGCAGCTTTTGCGTCGCAGTCATCTCCAACCGAGAAACAATCTCCTCCAAGGATGACTGTGTGGCCAGTGCATGAGAAGTACGGTAAGTCAGTCCCAAAGCCTCAACCCTACGCATAGTCGCACTGTAACGTGCACGCGCTGGATCATGCGCCTCATCCATGATCATGGAAGCCCACAGAAGGTTGTCAGCCTCTTCAATCAGGTCGCGCTTTGAACGCGCTAGCGCCAGATCATCAGTTTTCAAGGATATTCGAACGAAAGGAGAGCGCTCATCAGCAGCAGCCACATTGGCCGGAACACGTCGATGATAATAATAGCTACTGACTCGCTTCATGAGGAAACGATCAGGGTCTTTTTTATGAGAAACACGCGCCATTTCGCACTCCGGAACGACCACTAAGAAGCGGCCTGTAACACAGCTTGTATCACAGTTCGTATCACAGAAATGATGAAAAACGCAAATCAGCAAAAATCGCTACATCTAATAAAGTAGCAATTTCAATGAGTTACAGCAATTCAAAGGGAGTAAAAATGGTGCGGATAGAG
>NZ_QNRH01000015.1 GCF_003314995.1 Pseudochrobactrum asaccharolyticum | reverse complement strand
GTGTGAGATTTTCCGTTAGAGAACATCCACAAAGTGAGCAGGGCAAAAATCACGATTATTATCGCAACATCAAAAGTTCCCATGGCACATGCAATGCCAATTGCGCCAGTTGCCCATAGACTCGCAGCTGTTGCAGTGCCTTTAACTGAAGTGCTTAATCGCAGAATAGCACCGCCACCAATAAAGCCCATACCGGTAATGACCCCTTCAATAATCCTTGCTTGGGCTTCAGGATTGCCATTTGCAATTCCCTCGGTTGCTTGAACAAAACCGCAGCTAGCTACTGCGACTAAAGGAAATGTTCGAAGTCCGGCACTTCGTTCCTCTCGCTCACGGTGCCACCCTATAGGTAAAGCTAAAATATATGCTGCAGCCAGAGCGATAATATGCGGCCATACATTAAAATTGTCGGCGCTCAGAGTTGACGTAAGCGCGGCTTGAAATGTTTCCATACTTTACCTCTTGCAACTATCACTTGAGGATGAAAACGTTGAACGACAACATATGTTCCAAAATGGGAGTAGGCGAAGTTCCTCCAAATGGCCGGGTTATGCTGCCGTTCCTCACAGTTCGGCGCGGGTGCTCATTTCTATCTCCTCAGGAGAGGGGATTGATGTGGGAGATTTCACTCCTTGTTATTCGCCAGACGGCACTGGGCAGGTGAGGTCGCCTTCTTCGCAATTTAAATAATTAGATAATTGCTTGTTGCGATCTGAGGTTAATTGAGATCTGCACATGGCAACCATCATTGGGTGCAGACTTCCTCCAGCTATTGTTGACGTTGCAAAGTTACATTCGGCATCTCTAAACTTCATCCAAAGGCGCTGTGAGGTAATCAATAATTTTTTGGTATCTTCATCGTCAGCCAAACGACTTTCTATTTTCTTGTAGTTTGCATTGAGCTGTTTATCCGCTTTAGCCAATTCATCGTTAGCGCATTTGGTCATCGTTGCTTGGTCTTCTGCTTTATCGCAGTCAATTGATGCGTAAGATGGTAGTGCGAAGACAACTGCGCCCAGGGCCATCAAAGTAAACAACTTCATTTTCGTTCCCTCTATGATTTGCGGTATTGAAACTTGACTCTAGCATCAAAGCAAGAGGGATTTTCTCGATGAGAAAAGGATAACTCATGCCCTTTCTTGAATTCACCTTTCAATCATTCTGGCACTTTATCGGCATGATCATTTTAATCTGGGCGATATCCGCAGGGCTTGTAATGGTCGCTGCTGCTGTAAGGGGTGAGTGATGGGGATTTCGCCTGACCGTATAAAGCAGATAGCGGATAGAACAGATCGCAACGCAGGCGGGCGCCCAACGCTCTACAAAGCCGCATATGTGAATGATGTAATCTCGCATCTTGGCGAGGGCTTTACGCTTGCGTCATGGGCAGGGGAGATCGGCGTTTGTCGTGATACTGTCTATGAATGGGCTAATACTCATTCAGAGTTTTCCGACGCTATAAAAAAAGGGCGTGTTAAAGGGCAAGGTGTCTGGGAAAGGCGGCTGGCTAATCAGGCAGTAACCGGTTCCGGCAACACGGCGGCAATCATCTTCGCCATGAAGAACCTTTATCAAGACGATTGGGCAGACAAGATCGTGAATGAACACACCGGCAAGGATGGTAAGCCGATAGAGGTTAAAACACTTGCAGACTTCTACGCCAACCCTCAATCCGGCACTTCGTGATTTCTGGCTTACGCCGGCACGCAACCGTGTTCTCTATGGTGGTCGATCCAGCTCTAAATCATGGGATGCCGCGGGGTTTGCGGTGTATCTGGCAACACAGTGTAATATCCGTGTTCTGTGTGCCCGCCAGTTTCAGAACAAAATTGCAGAGAGTGTCTATACGCTTCTCAAAATTCAGATCAGCCGTTTTGGTCTGACTAATCAGTTCATCATCACTGAGAACACCATCCGGCATAAAGTGACCGGTGCGGAGTTCATGTTCTATGGGTTGTGGCGCCATATCGATGAAATCAAATCGCTGGAAAGCATCGACATATGCTGGATTGAGGAAGCACATAACCTCACGCAGGAGCAGTGGGACATTCTTGAGCCAACACTTCGTAAGGAAGGCTCTCAGTTCTGGATTATCTTCAATCCAAGGCTGACCACTGATTTTGTCTATAAGCGTTTCGTGCGCAATACCCCGCCCGATACGATCAAGCGGCATATCAATTTCAATGAGAACCCGTTTTTATCGACAACCATTCTCAAGGTCATCGATGCCAAGCGCAACGAGGATGAAGATGAGTTCCGGCATATCTATCTGGGTGAGCCATTAGAGGATGATGAGGCTGTTATTATTAAACGGTCTTGGGTGCTGGCTGCGGTTGATGCTCATAAGAAGCTCGGCATTCAGCCCAAGGGCGTGAAGCGTATCGGCTTCGACGTTGCTGACAGCGGGAATGATAAATGCGCGACTGTGGCCGCACACGGCTTTCTTGCAACGCATGTGGATGAATGGAAGGCGCGAGAGGACGAGCTTCTCAAATCCGCTGGCCGTGTTCATGCGCTAGCAAGAGAACTCGACGCAGAGATTGATTATGACAGTATCGGGGTGGGTGCCTTTGCTGGCGCTCAATTCCAAGCCCTTAATGTCGATCACAATGTGAAGATTGAGTATTTCCGGTTCAATGCTGGCGCTGCGGTTCTTAACCCAGAACGACAGGTTGACCCGAATGATCCGAAATCGCCGAAGAACAAAGATTTCTACGCCAACCTGAAAGCACAGACATGGTGGAGCGTCTCAAAGCGGTTTCGCAACACATTTAATGCAGTCACCAAGGGCGAAGTCTTTGATGAAGATGATCTAATCGCCATCTCGAGCGAGTGTGAGCATTTGGACGGCTTGATTGATGAGCTTTCAACACCACGCAAAGATTTTGACAATGCAGGGCGTTCCAAGGTCGAGAGCAAAAAAGACCTCGATAAACGCGATGTGCCATCACCCAACAAGGCAGATGCTTTCGTTATGGCATTTGCACCACGTGATAAAGCCCCGACGGCGGGCATGTTCTTAAGTAAGAGGCACCGATGAGCGCATTAAAAGCCTTGGCTAATGCTGCGGCACGGCGGCTTGATGTGATGTTTCCCGGATATTTTATGACGGCCAAACATAATCACTACAGGGACTTCGGCTATCCGGATAAAGTCACCTTCGACATGCTCTATGCCATGTATACCCGCAATGGCATTGCAGCAGCTGCCGTTGATAAAACCATTCTGAAAACATGGCAGGATGTTCCGTTTCTGCAGGAGCAACAGCGTGACGGTACACAGGGTGCGCATACTAAAGAGACGAAAGCTGAGGGAGAAATTCGGCAACGATTTGAAGACCTGCGGATCTGGTCAAGACTAGCAGAGGCTGATCGGCGCTCAATGGTTGGTTCTTATTCTGGGGTTATTCTGCGGCTGGCTGATAATAAGATGTTCTCCGAGCCTGTTGATACGGTTTCAGGTGGCCTGCTTGGCTTGGTTGAAATCATTCCGGCATGGGAAGGGCAACTCCAAGTCTCTCAATGGGAGACAGACGAAAAGAGCGAAGCCTACGGCCAGCCGCTTATGTTCCAGTTCAATGAGGCAAGTGTCGGTGATGACGTCCGTCAACCACGCAGCTTTATGCTGCATCCGGATCGCGTGATCATCTGGTCACGGGATGGCACATTTGATTGCAAGTCGCTGCTTGAGCCGGGCTACAATGATCTGATGACGCTGGAAAAGATCAGTGGTGCAGGCGGTGAAGGTTTCTGGAAGAATGCCAAATCCGCACCGGTGCTTGAAGTTGATCCGGAAGCCAAAATTGACGAAATGGCTCGGGCAATGGGCGTACCAGTCGAGGAACTGGTAGACCGCATGAATGAGCAGGTCGAGGATTGGCAGAAAGGCTTTGACAAGCTCCTGATGATCCAAGGCATGCAAGCTAAAAGCCTGAGTGTGACGCTACCAAGCCCTGAGCATTTCTTTGCAATCGCGCTGCAATCCTTTGCCGCCTCTATCACCATGCCGGTTAAAATTCTTGTTGGATCGCAGACCGGCGAGCGTGCCAGCACAGAGGACGCGACTGAGTGGTCACAGACCAACATGGCGAGGCGCAATAATACGGTTCGCCCGAACATCATGGAGCTTGTGAGCCGCCTTGAACGGTTTCGTATCCTACCAGAACGCGATTGGTATCTTGATTGGTCTGATCTGACCGAGGTGTCGATGACTGAAAAGATCGACCGTGTGACCAGGATGGCTGACACAAACCAGAAAATGCAGGGAATTGGCGAACTGGTGTTTACCGGTGACGAAATGCGTGAAGTGCTGGGCAAAGAGCCACTGAATGATGATCAGCGCTACCCTGATCGTATTGACGGCAATGACAACGATGAGTTTGACACGCCTCCGATAGTTGTCCCGCCTGCTGATCCTGAAATCGAGGACTAATCAATGAAGACAGTTCGGGTGAATATCCGCACACTGGCTAACGCCGGTGCGATTAGACGTGAGAAAAGGAACGGTCGTGATGTTGTGATCGTGCCGTCAGCAACCCTGCCGGACAATATCGTGATGAATAACATCATGTATCCGGCAGAGGAAATCGAGAAGAGCTTTGGCGGTCTTGAGCGCACTCCTGCACCACTCGGTCACCCTACCATTAACGGTAAGTTTGTTTCCGCACGTGATCCAGAAGGTATCAACCTTTCTTGGATAGGGGCGTGGAATGAAAATGTGCGCCGTGAGAATGGCCGTGTGCTGCTCGATAAGGTGATCGACGTTGAAATGGCGAACCGCTCAGAGGGCGGGAAAGCTGTTCTGAGTGCTATCGATAAAGGTGAGGCGGTTCATACATCTACCGGCCTTTTGGCAATGCTGGAAGTTGCAAACGGTGATGTTGATTACAAGCATATCGCCCGAGAAATCGTATTTGATCATGATGCAATCCTACTTGGGGAACAAGGCGCCGCCACACCTGAGCAAGGCGTTGGAATGCTCGTTAACTCCAATGGTGAAGCGCAGGAAATCGAAGTTATCAACTCTGCCGTCGATCAGGCCGACATTGAACTCGATTGGGCAGTGGATTCACTCGCCCGTGCATTGGAACGCCGCCAAAAGGCGACAGTTCTGGATCGTATGAAATCCGTCATCATGGAAGCCTTTGGCTTTACTGAGCGGGAACCCTCTACAAACAGAAAGGAAGACGACATGTCTGTCTCTAAAGAGCAGTTTGACGCACTTTCCGCGAAGGTTGAAACCCTCTCGGAAGGGCTTGCCAATATTGGCACTACCGTAGGTGATGCGGTGGCAAATGCCGTTAAACCATTGGTCGATGCACAAAATACGGCACTGGAAAACCAGAAGGCCAAGGACGATGCCGAAAAGGCTGGTCTGGTTGAAAAGGTGGTTAAGGCCAATCTGCTGACAGAAGCCGTGGCAAACAGCCTGAGTATTGAAGCCCTCAAAGAACTGGCTCCCAAAGCAGAGCCGGGCAAGGCCGCGCCGCTCAACAGTCAGTACAAGCCAAATGCTGAAAAGCAGGGCTTTAAAGTTCCGGAAGGAGAATAAGTATGGCTCGGTATAACAAGATTTTTGCAGGCCCATTCACTGAGGCAACACCACAGGTACATGAAAGTATTGCCGCCGCTGCGACTTTGCCGGGGCTTGCTGTGGTGTTCAATGCAACAGGCGGTTTTGCAATCGCGGGCGCTTCGATCAATGACGCAGTTTTCATCGCTCAGGACAATTATCTGACGCTGAACGGCGTTGATGATGAATGGAAAGCCGGAGATCGCATGATCGGCATGGAAATGCTGGATGCACAGCTTTTCAATGTCCGCGTGCCAACCGGTCAGAATATCACCAAGGGCGCAAAACTGACCACAAACGCAACAGGACGCTTTGTGCTGGCTGCTGCCGGTGATCGTATCATCGCAACTGCGGAAGAAGCATTCAACAATACAACCGGATCGGATCAGCTTGTGCGCGTGCGTGCAGCCAAGAGCCATCTGGCAGCAGCATAAGGGAGCTTCGCCACATGCGCTATTTTTCTTCTCAGCTTCTCAACAGTTCACGAGTTCACGCTGACTGGTGGAATGAAGTATCGGCAGATCGTGAATGGTTCCACAATGCCGAAGATCAACTTGCATCAGTCCGTAATCAGGCTGCTATCTTGCCGCGCGATGCATGGCTCGAACTGGATGGGATTACCCGTCGCGTGATGCGTAACGATGAAGGTCAGGCTTATATGGCTGATCTCATGCCGTTAGCAAAAGCGGTTAATATCGGCAAGCTGGTGCATTTGAACCGCGTATCTTCGGATGCCGGTGCGGTTACCCGCTCTCTGTCCGGTCAGGTGCCAACGCCGGTCGATAAAGTCACCTATGACTATCGCGGTACACCGGTGCCAATCTTCTCGACCGCTTATGGCCGCGAATGGCGCGAGTGGAACACCCTGCAGTCTGAAAATTTTGATGCTCTGTCGGATGATCAGGAAGCACATACCGCTAAAATCCGCCGTGATATGGCACGGTATGCTCTGGATGGCGATTCCACAATCGCTGTGAGTGGCTACACCGCTTACGGTATCCGTACCTCACCATACTCCAAGGCTATCAATCTCGGTTCTGCTGCGGGTGGGGCTAATATTGATCTGACCACTGCCGGTTCTGATGAGGTTGATACCTTCATCACGCAGACGCTCGGCGCGATGCTGGATGCCAACCTGATCACTGGCAAGGTCAATCTGTATATCTCGCCGGAGATTGGCCGCAACTTTGACAAGTCATATTCCGGTTCGACTGGCTTCAAGGGTGGTACGCTACTGTCGTATTTGCTGACCAATCGCCGGATTAACAAAATCGTGGTGACTTTTGAGCTGAAAGGAAACGAATTCTTCGGTTTCGTGCCTGATGCTGAATACATTCGTCCGTTGATCGGTATGGCGGTGAACACCACGGCCAAGGTTCGCTTGAACCCGTCAGACAACTACCAGTTCTTGGTCATGGGGGCGATGGGCTTGGAAATCCGTGCCGACTTTAACGGTAAGTCCGGTGTCTTCTATTCCACACAGGTCAATTGATGAAACTGCCCGGCCAAAGCGCCGGGCTTTTCATTTGGAAAGGGTATTCTCATGCGTGTGAAAATCACGAAGCCGGGCATTTACGGTGCATCCGGTGAAATTGAAGTCGGCACCGAACTGACGCTCAAATCTGAGCCGAAGGGATGGGAAGGGCGTTATGAAATCATTCAGGGCGATGATGATGGCAAGGCTGCCATTACTGCGAACCGTGATGAACTGAAAAAGCAGGCCGATGAGCTTGGCGTTGAGTATGCAAAAAACATCTCAAACGAAAAACTGCAAGAACTCATCGACGCGAAACTGGCGGAATAACGGATATGGCGGGTTACGGTACAGACGAACAGTTTCAGCGATGGTTGGCTGATAACGGCTATACACTGACTTCGGATGCACCGGCCCCCGCTGTTCTGCGTCAGCGAGGCAGTCAGTATGTCGATGCTGTATATGGTGATCGGTTTATCGGGCGCGTTGTGACATTTGATCAGGAACGGGCTTGGCCGCGTACTGGTGCATCCCTGCGCGGAACGGCTATTCCCGACAATGTAGTGCCGCAGGCGGTTATCTACGCCTCGTTTGAGGCTGCCTATCAAGAAGCGCGAAATCAAGGTGGTTTGAATGCCATTGGCTCTGCATCTGGCGCGGTCGTGCGCAAGAAGGTTGGTGAGCTTGAAGTTCAGTATTCAGGTGCGCAGAGCGATGGAACGGCATCTTTCTTAACGCCGCTCATATCCACGGTTGATGGGATGCTTGCGCCATATCTTCGTAATGAAACATCTAACGGCCTACTGGTCAGATCGGTGGGCTGATATGCCGATTACTCCGTCAATAATCAGCTATGCCAATGCTGATCAGTTTGCCGCCCACTGTGATGCCGCTGGACATCATGCAGGCGAATACACCGACAGCATCATTGAGCAAGCTCTGTGCCGCGCTAGTGAGTTTCTGGACACAACTTATAGCCCTCGCTTTATCGGTGAGACTGCAACCTTCGGGCAACCACTTGCATGGCCGCGCAAACGGGCAAAGTTTCAGGGACGTTTTTTTCCCGACAATGAAATTCCTGAGAAAATCGTCGCCTCTGTTTGCGAATTGGCCTTCATGTCCCTGTCAGAAACGAACGACGATCAAGGGCGTGCGGTAATCGAAAACCTCTTATCTGGCCTAATCCACTCAGATCAATCCGGAACAGCAGTATTTGGCTCTATATCACAGGTGTAATATGGCAGCATTTGACTATGGGATGATGCGCGATACTGCGCTTGAGCTTTTGGCTGAGTTTGGGGCAAAAGCTGAGCTTTCACGCATTGAGACAGGCGATCCGAGTGATTGGCAATCATCGGCCGGCACTCAGTCAACTTATGAGGTCACAGTTGCCATGCTGCCGGTCAGCGCTGGCAAGGCTGACAATTTCGACCTTAAGTTTGAAGGCAACTTCACCATGCAGCTAGCCAGATTTGGCTACATGGCTGTGCAGATGAAGAAAATCAGCGGTAAGGGAGCAGATCGTATCCAGCCGCAACCGACCGACATCATCAAGGTGAGCGGTGAGGAACTGGTTGTAATCGGCTCGCGTGATCTCAACCCTGCCGGAACGCCGGTCTATTACTCATTCGCAGCTAAGGCGTAATTCATGACATATCGGCTATCCGCAAAGCAGCGCCGACAGCTTGATGCACTGACAGCGCGGTTTGAGCCGGTTGTGCGTGATGCCTTTCTCGCTGTAGCAGATCAGATTATTCGTGATGCTGATTTTACCAGACTGATGAAAGCGATTGAGACGGGAAGTGTCCGCGATGTTCTCCGGTCTATCGGCATTCAGGCCGGTTCGTTCAATGCGTTGGGTGATGCGATGGCAGTGGCCTATGCAGCATCCGGCACTGCGGCTATGGCGATGTTGCCGCTTGTTCGTGATGCGCGCGGCTTCAAAGTCAACTTCCAGTTTAATGCCCGTAATCTTCGCGCAGAGCGCCGTCTGAGTGGCTATTTGAGCGGATTGATACAGGATTTCACTAAAGAGGCCGAAGCCGCTACACGGGCAACCTTGGCCGCAGGATTGAAGGCAGGACGCAACCCACGACAGGTCGCCCAAGAACTGATCGGGGTTTACGATCCGGCGCAGCGCAAGCGGGTAGGCGGTGCACTGGTACTCAACCGCAATCAGGCCGAATATGTCCAACGTGCGAGAGCTGAATTATCAGCTGGTAATCCGCAGGCATTGGCAAATTATCTAACCCGAACGCGCCGCGATAAGCGGTTTGATGGAACAGTAATGAAGGCCATGCGAGGTGAGATTGAACTATCGCAAGCCCAGATCAACAAACTGACGCTGCGGTACTCCGAGCGGTTGTTGATCACACGCGCAAACACCATCGGCCAGACCGAAGTTATGGAGGCTTTGAACTCTGCCCGTATGGAAGCCGGTTATCAGGCTGCAGAACAGGCCGGTGTCGATCCGGATCAAGCGGAAAAGGTCTGGATTGCCACGACTGACAGCCGCACACGCGATCAGCATGCTCATATGAACGGTGTTTCAGTGGTTGGCATGGACACGCCTTTCACCATGCCGGACGGCACGCAGATGCAATATCCGATGGATAACAGCTTAGGAGCAGGAGCAAGCCAAACAATCAACTGCCGCTGTACTTATTTCGTGCGCCTCAATTTCTTTGCGAGGAAAGACCGATGAACTTCGCAAGACAGGTCGGCGCGTTTCATCAGGATGTGATGAAGCTTATTCTCGCTGTGTTCCAGACCAGTGTGCAGTTTATGGCAGAGGATATTGTGAAGACCTCGCCGGTCGATACCGGATTTCTGCGCAATAGCTTTCAGATCACGCTCAATACGCTGCCGAGGATAGGTGATACGGGTATCGGCCTCGACGGGATATCGGGTGCGGTGGCAAGCATCAAGTTATCCGACACGGTTTATCTGAGTTTCACAGCTTCCTACGCCATGCGCCTCGAATACGGGTTTGAAGATATGGACAGCCTCGGCAGGCTCTACAACCAGTCTGGCCGGTTCTGGGTGCGTGGTGCCGCGCAAAATTGGAACACTTATGTCGAGCAAGCCTTTAGAAAGGCGGGTGCAGTCTGATGATTTACAAAGACATTATGGCCGCACTCTACACACGGCTATCACTGCTAAATACTGAAATTCCAGTCGTCTACCAGCTTAAGCGTTACTCGCCTCAAAATGGGGGTAGGGAGCCGTTCATTCGGGTGAACTTGTACCGCAATAAGCCGCAGCGCTTAACGATGGGCGAGGGCAATGTCAGCCTGCACAAAGGCATTCTGCAATGCACAATCACCCATATTCCCACACAAGCCGATTGGATTAAGTCAGAGGGCGATTATCTCGCGCTTGGTGAAAAGCTGGTCGAGCATTTCCCCGCTGATCTCACGCTTTGGCACGGGGCTGCCCAAGTTCGCATTACTCATATACCCGAAATAGGCACGATCTTTTCCGAGCCTTCTCAAGTCACGCTGCCGGTTTCGATCTACTGGCAGGCTGATCAGTAACATCAACTTTTATAGAGGTTTCCGTTATGGCAACAAATAAAGGCATGACTTTTTATGTCAGTAAAACCCCGCAACCACAGGATATGGCGCTGATAGAGTTCGAGGCGCTCACTGACTGGGTGAAAGTTTCGCTTGTGTCTGAGGTCGGTGAGTCTGGCACGAATACAAACATTGTCGGTCTTGATACAATGGACACAGAGTTCACGCAGAAAGGCAAGGGTATCTCCAATGCAGGCGATTTCACATTGACCTGTAAGCTGAAAACCGGCGACGCAGGCCAAGAGCTTATGAGTGATCTTGCGTTGACCAATATGAACTACGCATTCAAACGGGTATGGAATGACCAGCTCACGACAGGCGGAACCGGTACAACGATTTATGATCGCGGCATTATTGTTGGCCCATTGATTGCCGGTGGAGGCCCAGAAGATTTCCCGACACGCACATGGACATGCGGCTTCCAGCAGCGCTGTGTTGAAGTTCCTGCAACCTAAATAAAACCCCGCTATGCGGGGCATGCCTTCGAGACAGGCAGGGGTAGGCGGTAAATAACTGTCAGGAGATGCTTAATGAAAGAACATTTTGATCTAATTGCCATCCCTAAAGGTCAGATTCCGGGCGGCCCAATACAGGCATCAGATGGAAGTTGGTACATCGTCCTTTCAGCCAACATGGAATTGGGCGATGCCATTAAAATGATAAAGCGGCACAGGGCGGGACGACCGATCAACGATGCCGAGTTTATCAAAGCATCCAAGGAACTACCCGAGCATATCAGTGAGGAAGTTGAGGGCGTCGGGCGCCTTTGAAATTGCAGTGCCAAGTCCATCTACGGCCAATTTGCCGAGTGCCTCAGCAGGGAGGCTTTTCACTTTGTCGATGAGAGCTGATTTTACAGATTGGTCGCCATCCGCCTTCTGAATTTTGTCTATCACAAGTTGCCGGATAGTATCTTCATGAAGTTTTACCGTTACGACCCCCAGAATAGCAGAGAGTCCACCGTCATCAGCGATGAAGTCCATACCTGCTGCTGTAATCTTCGCAGCATCTAGGGTAATTTCTCCATCCATGAATGTAGATAGCGTGAGGTCAATTAGATCATGCTCATCTAGATAAGCTAGATTAACAAGAAGCCGATTGTCGGCTTGTTCCCCAAACATTTCGGTAGGTTTAACGGAGCGCGGGTAGGCGCTTTGCAAAGCTATTAGAATTTGGCGTTGGAACCCACGATCCAGTAACTCACCCATAAAAAACCCCCGTTTGTTTAAGCAAGAAAACAAACCAGAGTCGTGCAAGAGAGTCGAGCCGAATAAAACCCCGCTATGCGGGGCTAGTCTTCCTTGATATGAGATGGATGTGGAGTTTCAACGTTAGGTTGCGCTGGCTTTGTCTCTCTGGTCATCATTCACCAAATGATACGGCTGTATGAGAACCTCTGCAGGAATGTGCCAGTCTCTGTTGAGCTTGAATGCCATATCCATAGTAAGCTGGCGCTTTTTGCTCAGAACTTCGGAAGCTCGAGAGCGTGATCCGATTACATCAGCAAGGGCGGCCTGCTTGTATCCTGCCATATTCATGTGCGCCTGAATGGCTTCGATAGGGTCGGGTGTCGTAATAGGGTAGTGCTTATCCTCATATGCTTCAATGAGAGTAGCGAGGACATCGAAGCGGTCGCCATCAGGGGAGCCTACTTCTGGTTCATTCTCGAAGTATTTGGTAATTTCGACAATAGCCCAATCATAGTCGGCTTCGGTTTTAATAGGACGAATATTTTCCATCACACCTTCTCCGGATTGATTTTGTCATACTCTTTATGTGTTCCGACAAATTTGATGAGAACACGGTGAAATTTGTAAGCCACATGTACAACGATGCGGTACTTGTTGCCGCCGATGTCAAAAATAACGCGATTGTCGCCAACAAAGTCTGCGGAGCCAAACATAGCCTTGATATCCTGTGGGCCAGACCATTCGGCCTTGCTTACTGCTAGATACCAAGCCGTTAAAGGTGCCTCAGCTTGATTGTGTTTAACCCAGAAATCTTTGAGTGCTTTTTTGGCTATGATCTGCATGACTTTATATAGCGTATTCCCATTTTGGGAACAAGTGATAATTCCCAAAATGGGAAATAATTATTCATTCTCAAATTGAGGATGTGCATCGCAGTGATGCAAACCTGAGTGATTCACAGGTTATAAAAATAAAACCCCGCTAGGCGGGGTCTTTGTCGTTGGTAAGGTACGCCCTCAATTTGAGGACGTGCAAAATGTGGCAATTATCGTATGTGATTAGCGAAGTAGACGGCTGCACCTGCAAGGATAAGGCCAGCAGCAGGCATGATCAGCAGGGATAGGATTTCCAGTGTTGTCATGGCTTCAACCTCTTAAGAACATTGCTCGCTGCATAATGTAATACAGCGGACACCAAAAAACAAACAAGGCTGACAAGCATTAATATCAGCGTTGGCCCTGTTTGGTTGTAAAGGCTTGATATTATTGGCGCAAAACCACCGACGGCAAAAATGGCAATGCCTACGCCGTTTAGGTAAGTCGCCAGTAGTTTAATGCGCTCGTTGTGAATCAGGCTCATTCGTCGGCCTTGGTGGGAGAACTTGGCTGCTTTTCATCTTTAGGTAAGTGTTCAATCTCTTTTGATGAGGGCTGATCTATGCCTTTTATGAATGCTTGAAATTGAGGATTTTGAGTTAAGGTAACGAGTTGCTGTGCAATCGCTTGAAACCCTTGAACGGTATTTACTGTACCTTGAACCAAGGGGATGTCCATCCCGAACGAAGCCTCAAGACGGGATACAATCTCAGCATTCATTGATCGGTTATTATTTTCCGCAGCCTCACGGATGCGGTCACGCATACCGTCCGGTAGGCGTACGATTACTTTATCTAAAGAGCGGCTTGGCGTGTCCTGTGTCATGTCAGCATTATATGTGGCCTAGTGCCATAAATAAATATTGGCCTTAGGCCATATATTGGCTTGACGACAATATGGCACTAGGCCATATTAATAAGATAAGCAATGAAAGGAGTTATACTTGTCGGAAGCTAAGACTGAGCGTGTTCCCATCATGTGGGAGCCATCTTTGATAAAAAAGATTGATGATTATCGCTTTGAGCAGAGAATCGGGGCGAGAGCCGCAGCTGTTCGAGACTT
This sequence comes from Pseudochrobactrum asaccharolyticum, assembly GCF_003314995.1. Lineage (GTDB taxonomy): Bacteria > Pseudomonadota > Alphaproteobacteria > Rhizobiales > Rhizobiaceae > Pseudochrobactrum > Pseudochrobactrum asaccharolyticum. The sequence continues at coordinate 29,760 of NZ_QNRH01000015.1, read as the reverse complement.
GGTCGAGAAGGGTCTTGAAGCCATAGAAAACGAAAAAGCCGGATCGCCTACCACAGCATAATCCAGCTTTTTCATAACAATTGAAACGATGAGGTATCAAATGCCAAATAACAATACTGCATTCCCTGCCGTTATGGAAGGGACTATCGGATCAGAAACAATCCAGACGGTTAATGCTCGTGAGTTACACTCATTTCTTGAACTTGGTGTTCGCTTCAATGATTGGGTCTCTCGCAGGATCACGGAATACGAATTTGAGGAAGGAAAGGACTTTTACTCGGAATTGAGTAAAACTACATCCGGTGGCCGACCGAGCCGCGAATACCATATCTCGTTGGATATGGCGAAAGAGCTTGCCATGGTAGAGCGCAACGAAAAGGGCAAGCAGGCTCGTCAGTATTTCATCGAATGTGAGCGCCGAGCCAAAAATGCAGTTGATCCGGTTGCAGTTCTTAATAATCCGGCTGCTATGCGGGGTTTACTTCTTACGTACAGCGAGAAGGTTATCGAGCTTGAGGGTCGCATTGAAGCGGATAAGCCGAAAACTCAGTTCTTCGATCAGTTCATGAACGCTGACGGTCTTTATGGCCTTCAAAATGCAGCGCGGGCACTTAATTGCCGGCCAAACCTATTCATCCGTTGGCTGAAAGAGCATTATCTGTTTTATCAGGGCGGCAATCTGGTGGCGCGTGTTCAGTTCATCCAGATGGGCATCTTTGAAGTAAAGACTACTCTGATCGATGATAAGGTGCGGCCGCAGGCGTTTATCACTCCTAAAGGGCTGAAATACCTTAATGAACGCGTCCCTGATGACCTAAGAATGAGGGGCGCAGCATGAACCGTCGCTCTTTCCTCTGTGCTGCACCGGTTGCAGGTGCTGTCATTGCTGCCCCTGCTTTGGCGCTTGCAGCGTCAAGTCAGGCCATGACACTTGAAGAACTCTGCGAATACCATGCTGCAAAGCTCTGCGAAGCAATGCAAAAGCTGCATGGTGGTCATTGGGATTCTTTTCTTGACCACAAAGTAAGATGCGGGCTTATCCGGCAGCGATAATGATGGCTTTGTCCAACTACTGTGATTTAGCAATGACAAAAGAAGGCGGCTCAGGCCGCCTTTTTGTTAGGATCGCGGCATAACTGCATAAATGTACTTTACTAGTAGTGATGGAAATGCCGAGGGGGCAATGACAGGGCATGAGTTGGATGTGATCGACCGATCACTTATGAAGGTTGCAGGGCGTCATCAAATTAACCAGATTGACAGTTATCTTTAATAATCTGTAAATTTGTAGTAAGGCGTCCTCAAACGCGGGGCAAGAATCAGATGGAACGCAAAAAGGCTGAGATAGCTAACCTTGTGCCAAACATAGACAAAATTATTGCAGCTATCAGCTATATTATAAAAGCTGCTAGCGAGAATAATCATGTCGTTACGCAATATGATATAGTAAAAACTATGTTTCTGGCCGATCGAGCTCACCTTAACAGATATGGTCGGCTAATATCATCTGATAATTATGTTGCTATGTATCATGGGCCAGTGCCTACGGTAGCTTACGATATTCTAAAACGTAACGCGCATACTATGCGAATGTATAATCTTGATGAATTGCCTTGGGATATGGAAAAAGGTGAGCGTGGTCTTTTTATATACTCAAATAGTGATGTCTCGTGGGTGGATGATCATCTTTCATTGAGTGACAAGAAGGCGCTAAACGAAGCGGCAATTACTGTCAAAAGCTTGGGGTTTGGTCAAATTAGACGGCTCACTCATGAAGACCCTGCTTATGTAGACGCTTGGGAGGATGATGGTGACCGTAAACAATACCCGATGAGTTTAGGGTTGTTATTTGAAGTCCCGAACTTCGATAAAGCGCGTGAACTTCAAGACATATCTGGATTGTAAGATATGGATTTTGAAGTGGGGGACATCGTGCTCTTTGAAAGCGCGGTGGCGGGGAAAGCAAAATTTCACTTTTGTTTCGTCTTCAATGGCGGAAATTCAAAATATGGCTTTATGTTCCTGAATTCAGAGGGGGAATATGAGGATCATTTCGCTATTGATTGCCAGCGAATACCAGAAATGAAAGAGTCGAGATCAGGCCGAACCGTTTTTAGCTGCCCAACAGTTATTCAAAAATCAAAAGCCGAGCTTGAAAGATTAAAGCCAAGAAAGATATGCACTCTTCCCAGAGATGTAGCGCAGGAGTTCTTGGAGTTTTCTAAGACCATAGAATCTATGGTTGGTATACACCTCCATGCGTTGGTCAAAACACTAAAGGCTCTTAGTGAGTAAGCTGCACTAGCGATAATTGCATAATAAAAGAAGGCGGCTCAGGCCGCCTTTTCATTCCTCCGTTAGAGTATCAAGCTTTTCAAGTTCCTTGAGGGAGTGAGATTTACTAAAAATACTAAAGCCAATAAACACTCCCGCAGTGATAATAGCCACAGCAAAATCAAGATTAGCCCCTTTTACACTCTGCAATAAAATGCTAAAAATTGCGCCTGCAAAAAGAACGACACTCATGTTTGCATACATTGCTGAGGTGGCCTTAATTTTTTCTATTTTACTAGGTTTTACCATTCTAATCTCCATAAATTTTATACAGAACATCACATGGAGAAGTTAATTTACGATTAGGTGGTTACGGATATTGCGTAACCTTACACAGCCTCGCTCATGCGGGGCTTTTCTTTTTTAAAGGACAGAAAATGCCTAAAAACAAAACCTCAACTAAGCGCTCAATTCTTGGCTTGGTCGATTACAACACGCCGATCCGGTACGAGCTTAAAAATCCTGCTAATGGCACAGGCCTTGGTGTTTTCTTTGATTTGGTTTCGATTGAGTCCGATGTTGCAGTTAGTGTGTTCCGTGAGCACCTTCTACAGCCGGACATTAGCCAGAAAATCGCAGGGAATGAGCGCCTGACTATCGGCATGCAGGTTGCGCGTGAGCGCATTGCGGCGGCGATTGTCGGTTGGGATTTTAACGGCAATGTTCTTGAGGATGGCGATGAAGATGAGCCTGCTCTTACCCTTGAGAATAAGATGAAGTTGCTTTCAAAAGACTGGATCCAGAAACAGTTGGACGCACAGGTCAGTAAAATCTCAAATTTTATGAAACGCTAAAGGATGATCTGTGCACGGCGGTTCGTGATCATATTCGATACGACACGCCGGATCATAACGGTGAGACGCGACGGCAGCGTTACGCACGCGTTGACGAGCCGTCGCCGCACATCGTTATCCCTTTAGCGGGCAGCTACCTTTGGGAGTGGTTTTTCGACCTGTCCAACATGAGGCAGGAAGCTGACAAGCGCATATCTGTTGCTGATTATGATGCATGGTCTCGGCTGACTGGTCGGGGCATGAAGCCGTTTGAATTCAAAATCCTGAAAGCGATGGATGAAGCTTACATTTCCTCTTTCCGAGGGGAGATTAGAGACAATCAAGCCCGAATAGACAGGCACAATGAAGCGGCGGCAAGAATGCGTGGCCGGTGAAGCATGAGGTCGCTATGAGTACCGCTATTTTAAATATCAGTGTTAAATTAGACGGCGCTGAGGCTGCTGACAGCAAGCTAAAAAGCATTGAGGGTCAGTCAAAGCGCACAGAGAGCGCTACAGATAGCCTTACCGGCTCGTTTGGCAAGTTGGCATCTGGACTTGCTGCGTTTGCTGCTACAGCCTTCACAATGGATAGGGTTGCTACAACAATTGCAGGCTTTGAGCATTCAATGTCTGCCGTTAAAGCGATCACCCGCGCCAATGCCGATGAAATGATTGCTCTGCGCGATGTAGCCAAAGAGCTTGGATCGACTACGGAATATAGCGCGTCGCAAGCTGCCGATGCTCTTAAGTTTCTTGGTATGGCTGGCTTTCAGGCAAAGGACTCGATAGCCGCAATTCCTGATGTACTCGATCTTGCGACTGCATCGTCTATGGGGCTTGCAGAAGCTGCTGACATATCCAGCAATATTATGTCAGGCTTTGGTTTAAGCGCTAATCAGGCTGGTGAAGCCGCTGATATTCTTGCTGCGGCATCGACACGAGCGAATACTGATGTGCTGCAACTTGGCGATGCAATGAAGTATGCCGCTCCTGTGGCTCATTCGCTTGGTATCTCTATGGGGGATACCGCCGCCGCTATTGGCGTTATGTCTGATGCTGGTATTCAGGGATCACAGGCTGGCACAGGTCTGCGCGCTGTTCTTGCCTCTCTGGTAAAGCCTTCCAAGGAAGGGGAGGTGGCACTAAAGGCAATGGGCTTGACAATGAAGGATGTCAACCCGCAAACAAAGTCGCTGGCGGACATCTTCAAGCTGTTGCAGGAGCGGGGTCTAAACGCAGAAGCTGCAATGATGCTGTTTGGTCGAGAGGCTGCCAGTGCTGGTCTCGCCATGGCCGGAGCATCAAGCCGATTAGGCGAGTTAAGTACGCAGTTGCGAGACGTTAACGGCGAAGCCAAGCGTATGGCTGACACTATGCGCGATAACTTGCAGGGAGATTTTAACAACCTCTCATCCGCAGCGGAGGGGTTGATAATTGCCCTTGGTGAGGCCGGATTAGAATCTGTGTTGAGATCCACCATTCAGGCTGTTACTGACCTTGTTGGTGTGTTCTCTGATATGGCCGTATATCTACCAGAAGCTGCGTATGTTGTGGGCACCCTCGCCACTGCATTCGGCGTTAACCTAGTGCTCTCTTTGGGGGCTACAGCAGCGGCATCTTTTAATGCGGCCGCATCTATCGCAGGGTTAACAACGACAGCCGCAGCCAGCACATTAGCAATTAACACCCTTCGTGGGTCTATAGGGCTTTTGAATAGTGCCTTCACTGCTATGGGCGGGCCTGTTGGTGTGATCATTGGTGCTCTTGGGCTTGCTGTTTACGCCTTTAACCAGAGGGCACGCGAAAGTGCAGACTCTGCAAGATACTATGCTGAGGCAATAAAGATTGCCGGCGACAATAGTCAGGGAGCAACAGGCGGAATTGAGGCAGCAGCACGGTCACTCTACGATCTCGGTGCAGCAGCCACAGAAGCACAAAAAATAGTTGCCCTTGAGGCCGCTACTCGCCGTCAAGCTATTCTCATGGCCGATCTTGAGGAGGCTTACAACGCCGCCGGTCGCGGCCTTATCAATATCAAGACCGCTATGAGCGGAGCGTATAAAGAAGCTGGGGAGCTAATTCATCGATTTAAGGGCGGGGAAATATCTGCTGAGGAGCTTACCTCTGCTCTTGATAAATTAGCGGCTACCAACCCGTCATTTGCTGGCTGGATTGCAGAACTACAGAATCTTGCTAAAAACGCTGCCGCCGCTCGGGGCGAAATAGCCGCTCTCGCTCAGTTTGGCCCTAACTTGCCTGAAGGATGGGGCGAGCAGCAAGGGCCACAACTTCCTGAAGGCTGGACAAAACCAACAAAAGTGCCAGAGTTAAATCTTCCTGCATCAGGAGGAGGCCGAGGCAGCTCCGGTGGCGGCTCCGGCACTAGCGAAGCCGATAAAATCGCCGATGAAATGAAGTCTCGCCTTGAGGCTTTGAAGTCTGGCCTGCAATCCGAGATGGAAGCCAAGATTGAAGCGTACGCCAAGGATATGGAAACTCTCAAATGGTATCTTGATAACAAAAAGATGACTGAAGAAGAGTATGAAATGTTCAAGGATCAGATTCAGGAGAAAGCATTTGAGCGCGCATTGACTGAGGAAGAGCGCCAAATATCTGAATATGAACGACAGCTTGAGATGCTTAAAAACTTCCTAGAGCAGAAGAAAATAACAGAGGAAGAATATAATAGGTGGCGTGAGCAAATAACTGCAGAGCATGAGCAGAAAATGCGCGACCTGCGAATGATGGCCTATGCTGATGCCCTTGGTGGCATTGGTGATGTTATGGGGGCAATGGCTAGTGTAGTTGGATCGAATAATGAAAAAATGCTCAAGGCACAGCGTATTTTCGGTGCCGCATCTGCTTTGATTAGCACCTATGTCGGCGCAGCAGAGGCGCTGAAGTTAGGTTTTCCGCAAAACCTTGCGGCTATGGCTACTGTGTTGGCAAAGGGTATGTCCTTGGTTGCGGCCATTAAGTCCGGATCGAAGTTATCGGCAAGTGGCGGGGGCGGTAGTGCCGGCACCACCCAAGCCGCAGCACCACGGGAAAAGGCACCACTCAGGCAAATGGCGCAGATCACCTTGCATGGTGGCGAAATGCATTCAACTGAGGCTGTTGCAAAACTTTTTGGAAAAATGAACGAAATGATGAAGGATGGGTATGTTCTTGATGTGAAGGTGACGTGAGTATGAAAAACTTAATACCGTAATCATATTTAGCTGTGAGATACGGTATGAAGCGCATCGATATTGCAGTTACTTAATAAATGCGTTCGCCTTTTCTCGATAGCGATCCGAAATAATTGTTAAAACTTTCTTTTGATCAGGGATGTTCGGGTTTTGACTTAATTTATGCATGTGGTCGGCAATACCATGCAATGACGCGGCTGCTTGCTCTTTCGTTAGAACCTTCGCATCAACAAGGGATTGGATGAGTAGCGTTGTGCTATCTACGGTTGCCGATATGATTGCCATATCATTGGTAATTAACTGCTCTATTGCTTCTTTCACTTTACCGCCTCGCTGTTTGTTTTCAAAAACATGCATGCGAACCACGTTTAACCATTGAATGCAACTAGAACCCGCAACCTCGAACGGTGATCCGCCTGATTGAGAAAATCAACGATGTTCAGAAAGACGGACACGTGATTAGCTGGAAGGGTATTTAACAGGAAGGAATAGATTGTTCTTTGTCGCTGTAATCAAAGGCCAAGTTGTGTACGAAGCCACAGGGCTGCGTTCGGCATCTGAGATAGACCCTTTCTCAGATCTTCCGTTAACAATCGTGACAGCATTTCGACAGTTCCCGATTTAATTTTTGCTTTTAGAAGTTCCTTTATAGATGGCTCTTCTGATGATGCATCAACAGCATCAAGCAACAACTGTTTGATTGTGTCTTCGTGGATTTTAATGGTCACAAAACCTAATTCAGCAGTTAGGCCGCCGTCTGCACTTATGCAATCCATACCCATTGCTTGCCGTCTTTTTCAGATTTCTATGGGTCGCCAAATTGGCGCTCATGAGGCATCGCTTGCTCGGTGTTTAGAGCGGCAGAAACTGCTTACCGCTCGCGACGATGTTCGGTTGATTTGAATTTTTTATCGCTATCTGCGGTAGTCATTCTGCATATAGACGTTTTCTTTCTGGATCGGCTCATAGGTGAACCAAATTAATTTCAAGCTTAGAGCCTGTAGCCTCTGCATAGCGACGCAAGGTTGAAAGCGAAGGAGAAACACCGCCACCTTCAAGACGCGCAATAGCTGATTGTGTTGTGCCTATGGTCTTGGCAACATCAGCTTGTGACATTCTTGCTTTTGTTCTGGCCTTCACAAGGGCTTCGATAATGGCAAATTCTGCATCTGCCTTTTCATATTCCTGCTGGAATTCAGGATTTTGCATCAGGCGTTTTTTGAGTTCTGCAATCTTGGTCATGGCTTTACCTGCTTCATTCGCTGTTTCGCTATATCCAAGGCGCTTTTAGGCGTCTTCTGCGATTTTTTAATAAATACGTGAAGGACAACAACACGGCGACCCGTGACTGTAACATATAACCCGCGAGCAATACCTTCTGACGCTTTAGCGCGAAGCTCCCAGAGCTTTCCGTCTAGATGCTTCACATGAGGTTCATGCAACTGCTCAAGGCCGACTGCTTCGACCATTTCCATTAAACGGATAAGTCGAGCCTGTAGGCCAGCAGGTAGCGCCTCAATTTCGGCGTCTACATTTTCGTCAAGTGTTTCTACTGTCCATCGCATATGTGCTATATAGCGTAAAAGAGATAATCACGCAAGGTTGAGCTTAACCAACGCTGTTAATTAAGTGCACGGCATGCGCTTAAGGAGAGAACATCAAACATGACCATCATCATATCGCAAAACATGGTTGTCGCTTCGGCGCAGTCCGGCACAAGTGGCAAGCCGTGGTTTGCATGGCGCAACTATGTGACCCGCGGGAATGTTGTCGCCCAGTTTGAAAATCCACTCTTTCCGGCAAGCAATCTGGGCAACACCAATACTGCCTTGTCATGGCGCTCAACCTCACTGGATGAACAGACCGTTGATGTGGAATTAGGCGGTAGTGCACCGATTGATTACATCGCTGTAGCCCGCCACAATCTCGGCAGCACATTCTGCGAGATCAGTGTTGAAGCACTTATTTCTGGTTTGGAAAATGACGGATATGTTGAGCTTATCAATGGGCAATATCTTGGCTCCGATGAACCGGTCATTATCCGCTTTGATGAGATTTACCCCACGCGCATCCGTGTGAAGCTGAAACCGCAGGAAGCGCCGCCACAGGTTGCCATTCTCTATGTTGGCAAGCTCACGGTTATGCAGCGTGGCATCGCTCAGGAAGTGGTTCCGCTGCATTTTGCCTATAAAACAGAGGTTACAACAGGGCGCGCAGAGAGCGGGGATTTCCTTGGCCGTATCATCACTGACCAGTCCAAAAACGTGTCTTATACCTTTGAAATGGTTGATTACAGTTGGTTCAAACGCGAGTTTGGCGATTTTGCCAAAACTTCACTGACGCAGCCGTTCTTCTTTTCATGGCTTCCAAAACTTTACCCGGATGAAGTCGGGTTCGGCTGGCTCAACACCGACATTAATCCTGATGCTGCACATTATGCCGGCGGCATTCAGGTGAATTTCACACTGGATATATCGACAATCGCATAGGTGTTAAATGCAGCGTCTCGAATTTATTGAGATTGATATTGAATATTGCAGTCTCAATCATGGAGTGCTGCCTTGTGGCGCGACCGGCTCAAGCCCGTGTTTCAACACAAAATCGACTTGTCAGGCACGAACGAGCTTTAAGGCGCAGTCTGTCACGCTTCGCTTTGCAGTCGGGGCTTCTTATCTTCAATCATCTGGCATTGAAGTTACGGCGCCCTGTGTTGAGAGCGTATCCTATTCTGCCGGTGAGGTGTCGATTGGTGAAAATCTTGGCCGCAGAGCAAGCCTGTCCGTCACGATGTCGGATTTTTTGTGGTCTGATACCGGTCTTGGCTTTGATAAATATCATGCTCAGCGTGACTATAACCCATACGACCAAGGCACATTTTGGGGCAAGTTCTCGGCACGTCAACGCTATTTGCGTGGTCGCCCTATGCGATGGATACAGGGGCAGGTCGGGCAGTCGATTGATGCAATGGAAGTGCGCCACTTCATCATTGATAATTTCAATGGGCCGACACTGGATGGACGTTTTAACATTACAGCCAAAGATGTTTTGAAACTGGCAGACGATGCCCGTGTGAAGGTGCCAATCGCATCGCGTGGTTATCTTTTATCAGATATCAATGCCACGCAAACGACATTCACTATCGGGCCGACAGGTGCGGGTAATCTCGAATATCCTGAAAGTGGACATATCAATATCGGTGGTAAGGAGATTTGCACGTTCACCCGTTCCGGCGATGTGTTCACAGTGGAGCGCGGTGTTGAAGGCTCGGTCAATGTCGCGCACAAATCGCAAGATCGTGTGCAAGTCTGCCAAGTCTATGACGGTATAGACCCTGCAGACATTATTCGCGATCTGCTCGTTTCATATGCCAAGATAACGACTGAATATATCCCGATTGATGACTGGCGCGTTGAAACCGCAACATTCTTACGGCGGCGGTATTTCCGCATCATTGCAGAGCCTATGGGCGTGTCTAAGGCCATATCGGAGCTTATTCAGCAGGCCGGACTTATGGTGTGGTGGGATGAGAATACAAAGCTGATCCGTCTTAAAGTTATCCGGGCGATTGATACTGACGCTCGTGTTTATGATGATATGAACACGCTCAAAGGCAGCTTTAAACAAACGGAGAAGCCGGATACGCGTCTTTCTCAGGTGATGACTTATTACGGGAAGCGTAGCCCGTTGGAGCGGGATACGGAGCCAACGAGCTACCATTCCTTGCAGATGGATGTGAACCTTGAGGAAGAAACCAATTACGGCAGCGATATTATCAAGACGCTTCATGCCTCATGGATACCAGCATTCGGCCGTCCGGTTGCCAAGCGTATCAATGAAATTCTGCTTGGCCGGTTCGTAAACCCGCCACGGGAGTTTCAGTTCAGAACATTTAGAGGTGTCGATACAATCCCGCCAATGGCAGGCGATGGCTATCTGGTTTCATCGCGCATTCTGCAGGACGCAACCGGTGCGCCTGATCTTGTTCCGGTTCAGGTAACAAAAGTCGTGCCGAAGGCGGAAGGTTTTGACGTGAGCGCTCTTGAAATGCGCTTTCTGGACTTCTCTGAGGATGATCTGAATGACCGAACAATTACCATTGACGGTGACGTTTATAACTTCAACTGGCGGCAGGCTTACGACCGGCTTTATCCGCCACCGAAGCCGGAAGATGAAATAATCTGCATCATTAATGAAGGTGCAAAAGTAGGCAGTCAGATTTTCGGTCGGGCTGCCTTTATTGTTGGTGACTGGCCTTCCGATATTCCTCTGAAACTCTTTATCCGCGGTCGTATTCAAGGGCGCGGCGGCAATGGTGGCAATGGCGCTGGCAATGATGGGCACGCCACACATGGTCAGGCAGGCGGAACGGCTTTTTATACACGCAGACCTGTCATGATTGAGCAGTCAAACCAGATTTGGGGCGGCGGCGGTGGTGGCGGTTCCGGCACTTGGAAATATGGCGGTGGTGGTGGAGGCGGGCAGGGGTTTTCTGCAGGGCTTGGGGGCACTGGGCAGGGCGATGGTGCTGCGGGCACACCTGAAAGACCGGGGGCGGGCAATGGCGGCGGTAACGATGGTGCATATGGTGGTGCAGCAGGTCAGCCCGGCAAGCATGGCCTCGGTAATAGCTGGTCAAATGGCGGGGCTGCCGGTGCTGCAATTGATGGTTTTTCATTTCTAACATTCACAAACGGCCAAGGCGATGTCCGAGGCCCACGCATAAACTGAGGTATAAATATGGAATACTCAGCATGGCACAGCGTTATTCAGGACGGTAACGGCGCTGTTGTCCCTATGGCAAAGATCACCGTCCGCAACACGTCAACGGGGGCATTGGCAAAGCTCTATAGTGCCCGTGACGGCTCTGCACCCAAAGCCAACCCGTTTAATGCCGATGAAAACGGGCAAGTGTTGTTTTTCGTTGCAGGCGGCGCTTATACGATAAAGGCAGAGTTTGGCAATCAAGAACGCACGTGGCCGTTTGTGCCAATCGGAACGGCAGCGGAATATGATATTGATAGCCTTGCGCAATATCTCAATTCCGGCGTGGTCTATTTCCAGACCTATGCGGCACTTGTCGCCTATCTGCCGTTGTCGTTTCCATCGGCTGGTATCGTGCTTAATGACCCTGATCCTCTTAGGGATGGCTATTATACAAATGACGGTGCCGGTTGGGTGTTTGGCCGCACAATGCCGGATACAATTGCGAAATTGACTATTGCGGGCGGTGGCGTTAATACGCCGACAGCGGTGGTAGGAACCGGCGTCAATCCGGCTTCTCCATTGGTGTTTTATATTGATGTGGCATCGCCGAATACGGGGAGCGTAACCCTTAGCGTGACAGGACTTGGTCAGGGTGTTGTTCTCAATGCGGCAGGCAATCCGCTTGCAGCCGGTGAATGGCAAGGTCGCGTAATGCTGACCCGCGAAAGTGACGGACGCTATCGGATTATGAATGATCCAGCCTCTGCTCTATCGGCGGCTCAATCAGCGACACAAGCAACGCAGCAGGCCGACAGAGCCGAAAGCGAAGCTGATCGCGCAGAAGCTGCCGCTGGTGATGTTCTACACTCTGTCCAGTATGAGCCGCAGACATTAACCGAGCCTCAAAAGATGCAGGCCAGAACAAACATAGGTGCGTTTGCATCTCCGTCTGGCACGACTGCGGAATATGTGCGCGGAGATGGTACTCTGGCTACAATGGATAGCTCTGCGGTTGACCTTGGCAACGTCGCCAACAAGTCCGAAGCACAGATGACTGAGACTGGAGCTATTGCTGATGCTTTGGCTGAAAAATTTGATAAATCCGGTGGGACAGTAACGGGAAATATCGACGCGACAGGCTACATCCAAGCCGAGGGCGATATTGTCACCCAAGGTGATTTATGGGTTGGCGATAAAAACGTAATAGCTGAGATTAATGCGAAGGCTGGGTTTTATGCTGGCAGTGATCCTGATGAGGTTAACTACCCAATCGGCGCTATCTTAAGTTGTCACACCACCGAGAGCACTGTTCCTCTACTTAACGAGATAATTGTACCTAGGCTTCACACCAGTAAAAGGGTGGTTGCAAATTTCGGCTCTGGAGCTCTTTTGACTGGTGTGTGGGTAGGTATTGGACAGTCGATTGTATCTACAACTCAGTGGGGATGTTTTATTCAGAGGGTAAGATAATGATTAATAAAGTTTTTTCAGTACGCGCTGATGTTGATAATGTACTTGTATTCGATATGGATTATACAGGACCAGAAGGACGTATTCGTTCTGTTTACGCTTACCGAGCCTCTGACATCTACAGCCCATTAACACCAATCATCACACAATGGATTGCAGACAATAATCCTGAAATCCTGCCATATATCCCTCCACCCGAACCAACGGCGGAAGAACTGCGTGCACAAATGCCGGATAAAACCCCGCGTGAGTTTCGTGATATCCTAACCGATATGGGTATTTTCCCGCATATGGTGGCTGCAAAAATCAATGAAATCCCCTTTGATATTGAGCGTCAAAAGGCGCTCAATGCGTGGGAAGTTTCTACCTATATCAGCCGAACAGACCCGTATGTCGATATGATCGGCGCTATGTTTGATAAATCACCTGCTGAAATTGATGCAGCTTGGAAGGTGCGTTGATGCTTAAGATCAATAGTACCGGCTCATGTTTTTCTAGATTTTATTTTGGCCTGTAATATGCGCCTCAAAAATTGGTAGCAAAAACTTACGCCGCCATTATTTAATGCGATATACGTAAGAGATAAGAGGCTGAGCTTGTGTGTTTCTTTAAATACGGTGAGTACTTCCTTTAGTAGCATTGGTGTGTTTTCTTGTTTTCCGTCCTTGAGTATACCTTTTATTGCCGCGCGGGCTTGTACAGCAGCAAGGTAAGCTACAGCTGTATTTGATTTTTTGCATAATGGGCCGTGGATGGTTTCGTATCTTTTTCTCAGGTTATTGGTAGAACGCAAGGGTTCGACCTCAAGCTCTGGTTTTATACTAGATGTGATGCTGCCAGTACGCTGGCGATATGCGTAAAGCGGCTCATCAATGTACGCTATTTTTTTGATAGCGATGCTAGTAGAGGAGTAATATTGATATCTTCAAATATTCGTCCAACAGGAAATTCAGTGCCTTCAATAAATAAATTTTTATGGAATATTTTTAATGGAACGTGAAGATTTCCATTTTTTAAAATATCACAAAAAATACTTGCACTATCGGTTGAGTAATAACCGGCTGGTTTGTGATAAGTTTTAACTTCATATCCTATTGGAGTTCCGTCGGTGCTTAGTAGTTCGAACCACCTTAAACAATTGAATAATATCATATCAACATCATGGCTGTTAAAAGTAAAAAATATTTTTTCTACTGAACCATTTAAAATTATATCATCTGAGTCTAAAAACCATATATAATCGCCTGAAGATAAGCTTTTAAGAGTATTTCTAGCATAGCTTAAACCTTTATTGACGTCGCCTTTGATAAGCTTAAAATTTTTATTTTCCGTGATCGGATGTTTCTCGATTAATGACAATGTCTCATCAGTTGATGAATCATCGTACAATATGACTTCGCAATCATCTGTTATTTGAAGATTGACACTATTTAAGCATTCTTCAATATATTTTTCAACGTTGTATGCAGGTATAAGGATGCTAAGTTTGATGTTTTTTGCACAGTCTTTTGGCATTGATTCCTCGCTTATAGAGTGGCCAATCCTGTATATGCTGTAAAAGTATAAGTCACTACTTCGCGCTCTTTTGCCCCGCTTATGCGGGTGTTTTAAAATGCAATATTTTGTATTTAACATTAATTCGCGGCGGAAAGGCTCTTGCATATTACATAAAGAAGGCTAGTGAAAGAGCATGATGGGTTCAAGGTTTTAAGCATGTTAGTAAATACAGTTTGGATTGGTAAAAAATTAGGGCCTGTGCATGCCGCATGTTTACGCTCTTTTCTGCGACACGGCCATGATGTTGTACTGCATGCCTATGGAAAACCCGAGGATACTCCGGCTGGTGTTCGGCTCTTTGATGCCAGCAAATTAATGAGCGAGAATGAAGTATTTTCGCATAAAGAAACGGGGAGCCTTTCAATTGCCTCTGATGTCTACAGATATCGGATCCAACGCGAAGGTATGGGGTTGTATGTTGATTGTGATGTATTTTGCGTAAAGCCATTTACTGATCGTGAATATATTTTTTCTTGGGAAAGCAATATTCGTCTAAATAATGCAATCATTAAGTTCCCTCAGAAAAGTGATCTGTTGAAATCAATATTAAGTGCATCGGAAGATAATTATTTTATCCCCCCTTGGTTGCCTGCGAAAAAGCAGCGCAAGATGAGGTTTAAAAAAATGATTGGTCGAGGGAAGCATATTGCAGATCAAGATTGGGGAGTAATCGGGCCTGATCTGTTAACATATCATGTTAAGCGGCTTGGCCTTATTGATCACGCTGCGCCAATTCAGAGGTATTTTCCCATGTTTGGCGCTTTATCAAATTTGCTTCTCGCAGAGGGGTTAACAGTTGGCGATTTGATTACCTCGCAAACGGAAGGGTTTCACCTTTATAATTCTGGGCTTAAAATCAAAAATATCACGCCAAACACTCCTTTATACGAGATTGTTACGTCATAAAAAATGAGGTGGTATCCGTATCAATCTCTTTTAGTATAGAAATTTATAGGGCAAATAATGAAAGCATATCTCATTAACTTAGACAGGCGGCCTGATCGGTTAAAGCTCATGTCGGCAAAGTTAAATGAAATGGGGCTTTCTTTTGTCCGTGTTCCTGCATTTGATGGTATGGCTTATGCGGCAAGTGTTAAGAAGTGGGAATATTCTCTGAGGCCGGCTGAGTTCGGTTGCCTTATGAGCCATATACACTGCTTGACAATGATAGCAAACGGCAATGATGAGTATGGGATTGTACTTGAAGATGATCTGATTTTTTCTAGCGATGCAGGCAGATACTTGACTGATACAACATGGCTACCCAAAAAGGCAGATGTCATTAAGTTTGAGACTTGTGGTATGCATGTGCATGTTGAGAAAATTATCTCTCCTAAGCAAGGTGAGGTTAGTTATGGCAGGCTTAGGTCTGACCATTTGGGGGCGGCAGGTTTTATAATCACGAAGACGGCGGCGCAAAGGCTTTTAACTTTGTTGGGTGGATATGATAAGCCGATTGATGTTGCGCTTTTCTGCTTGAATGGCGGCTTCTTGAATGATTTTATAGTTTATCAGACGATTCCAGCCTTATGCTGCCAATCAGGCATAGATAGCACAATAAATCATGATCATGCTATCTGGGAGAAAAGCCACTCTTGGAGTGTGGGAGCAGTTAATATTAAAAAAAATATATCAATTTGGAGGCGCATAATAAGAGAGATTTTGCGTCCCTATAAAAGATATCAATATAAGAAGAATTCAATGTATATTGAATTGAAAGAATAAAAATCATTCAGACCCAGAAACTGAATAGCCGCCATAAGGCGGTTTATTTTTATTCCATGTATTGCATCTAAGTCGATTATCTAATTCCCAGAGGTAATTAAACCAGTCTTAATATCGGTTATATCGGCCGTGCTGTAGATGCATGTCTACATCAATTTTTTGCGCAATCAGGCCGCTTATGTCTGGCTATCGCCTTTTCTCTTCTCCACCGCTGTGGCGGTTTTTGTTGCCGTTAGTTGATTGTATATAATCGACAAGGCTTTTTCATAGGAAAATCACAAATGGATAAAACCGTGCCAAACGGCGCGGCGATCCTGCTTGACTTCATTCGTAAGATTGAGGTTGGGCGGGTTGATCGCGCGTCTTATGATGTCATCTATGGTCACAACCAGAACAAGCTGCCAAAGCCGATCACGTCTATGACGATTGGTGAATTGGTGGATGCGCAGGCCGATTTCACGCGGCGGTTTAAATCCTCTGCCTCTGGTGGTTATCAGTTTATGCGCAAAACCTTGCAGGATTTGGCGCGGGAGCTGCGTTTGTCCGGCAAGCAGATGTTTGATCCCGATCTGCAAGATCGCCTCGGCTATCACCTGCTTAAGCGCCGTGGCTATGAAGATTTCATGGCTGGCAAAATCACCATGCCAGAGTTTGCCAAACGGTTGGCTATGGAATGGGCTTCGTTTCCGGTGCTTGCCGCGACGAAAGGCGCGCACGGACAGCTCAAGCGCGGCCAGTCCTATTATGACGGTGATGCGCTCAATAAGGCTCTGGTTGAGCCGGAAGTGATTGAGGCGGTTTTGCGCAAGATAAAAGCTGCGGGCAATGAATTACCGGTTCCT
Organism: Pseudochrobactrum asaccharolyticum; assembly: GCF_003314995.1. Taxonomy (GTDB): domain Bacteria; phylum Pseudomonadota; class Alphaproteobacteria; order Rhizobiales; family Rhizobiaceae; genus Pseudochrobactrum; species Pseudochrobactrum asaccharolyticum. The sequence continues at coordinate 13,162 of NZ_QNRH01000015.1, read as the reverse complement.
GAAAAGCCGGAAACGGAAAACCTGACGCCTGAGCCTGAAAAGCCTAAACCTGTCTGGAAATCAAAACGGGCGTGGTTGTGGGGCTATATCGGCACCATGTCGCCTGCAGCCCTGATGGGGGCATTTGATTGGCGTGTGCAGATGGTGATTGTTCTCAGTATCATCGGCATCTCAATCTATTCCATCGTCACCATGCAGCAGGTGAGAGACAAAATCACCGAACTGGTTGAGGCACTCTGATGATGGGGCGGCTCAAAATCATCGCTGGCTTGCTGCTGGTGGGGGCTGCGGCTCTCACCGGTGCATTTCAGTTAGGCAAGTATAAGCAGCGCCAAGAGGGCGCAATTCAGCAATTACAAAGCGATATCCGTACTGAGCGGGAGAGGGTGAGGGATGATGCGAAAACACGCAATCTTTCGGACTATGATTTTTGTATTCAGTCTCTTCGCCGTCGCGGGGTGCGCACAGTTGGAGAGTGCGAGCAACTGCGCGGGCTGGCGCAAGAATGATCTTTCAGCCGCTGGGCTGGTGGCTCTGACAAAAGCTGATCGGCAGGCTGCTGAGAGGGTGGAAGGTAATGACCAAAATGGAAAACGGCAGGGGTGCTGGTGATGGGAGAGGATATTAAATGGTTAATCGGGATATCGGCCTCTATGGTGGTCTCATTTATCATTGCGCTTATTGCTTCATTCCGGTCTCTTGCCGCGTCCATCAAAGCCGGTGATGATGCTTTGCACGAGCGGATCAACAGGACACGAGATGATTACGTGCGCCGTGTTGATCTCGATGGGCATGTGAACCAGTTACGAGATGGTATGAAGGAATTAAAGGATGAAACGCGTGATAGTGCCAAGGAAACAAATAAGCGCTTGGATCAAGTACTTGCCGTGTTGGCTCAGGATAACAAATGATGACAATCCATGCGAATTTTGTCACAAACATCAATATCGGTAATGTTAGATGCAAGGGATAATATGTACGCACTAATGGATCATGAAGACATCATAAAAAGCCGGAAGGCATTAATGGTGACCAGTCTGTTTTTGATAATTCTTCATTCTTTTCAGATATCAGGACAAACTATCAATATATTCGGTTTAGAGGCAAAATTTGATAAGGAATTATCTCTTGGCCTATGTGGATTGGCAGTTTTTTATTTTCTCTATATTTTTATATTAAAAGTAGTAGAAAGTAAGGTGTTCGAGGCAATCGAATTCAGAATTCAAAACTATAAGCTCTTGCTCGAAGACTTGAAAAAGCGAGTAGATGATCCAGATTACTTTACCAAGGAAGAAAGTAAAATTATACCACCTGGTATTGAATATAGAGAGCGTAAAGACTGGATTGATTCAATAAAAACCAAGCTAGATCAGGCTTTTATATCTCTGAAGATGATAACATTTCTTCTTGTTGATGTTTGCCCTCCGTTACTTTTTGCAATTTTTGCAATTAAAAAAACTCATGCGCTTTCTGCTGTTGCATCGATTTTAGCTGTTAATTGACATATGTTGTTATGGTTTAACGATCTGGAAAAGAAAATATCCGGTGTAAGCGATACTCTGGCGAAGGTGGTCTGGCTGATTATCAGCGCGTTGATCCTTGGCGTTGTCAGCTTCATGATTAAGGGCGGGTTTAATGTGCCTTAATGCTGCTCTTTGGTTTTGATTTCTTTGTTTTTGAAGGCGGTGTGATTGCTGCTTGAGCAAGTCTTTGTGCTTTTAATCGAGCGTTTTTTTCATCTCGAAGTTTCACATTTTCTTCGATTTCATGAAGGACACGGTTATGCACGTTGTTTTGAATCTGTGTCTTGTCAAAAGCAATTTCTGCATCTTGACGCAATAAGCTGTGCATAGATTTCATCTGGTAGCCAATCTTGAAGTGAGAAATAAAAAAGGCCAGACAAATTGTCTGACCTCTCGCGGTAATGTTTTCAACAATGCCAGTACATCCGTGGTCAAAGTCGAGTTATACCAAATTATACAGCCTGAAGATTGGTGGCTGACATTTTGCCCGAGCGGTTATCGCGCTCTAAATCGTAACCGATTTTCTGGCCTTCTGCGAGTTCACGCATACCAGCACGTTCAACGGCTGAAATGTGAACGAACACATCTGCGCTGCCTTCATCAGGCTGAATGAAGCCGAAGCCTTTTGTAGAATTAAACCATTTAACTGTGCCAGTGGTCATAACGAACCCTTTTCATAGCAAGAATAGAAAACTCACGCGGAAATACGCGATGAGAGTGATAGCGATTTTTTTGAAAGGAAGATTCGTCAAAGGCGCCAATGGGGCGCAGAAAGCAAAGCTAAACAAGCAAATATCGATAACACAAATATGGACTATTAATATTTTTTGTCAATCATTAGTTTTTAATTTTATTTATAATCAATTTTAAGTTGCGGTTAGGATTGGGCTGGAGAGATGGTAATCCGTACTCTCGCAGCTTCTATTAAGGCCAGTGATTATGCTCTGCATGAGAGCATCAAAAGAGCGCGGGACGACGCCAGGGAGACAAACTATCGTCTTGATCGGGTTCTGGCTGCTTTGGCACAAAATAAAAAATAAAAAACAGCCGCCTAGAGATTAGGCGGCTGCGATTATATTATATGCGTAGCTTAGAATTTGTAGGCAATTCCAACGCGGATATCATTTGTTTTTAACTTATAAGAAACACCTTCAGTTCCGCCAAAGTCAAAATCTTTGCTACCATAATCTGTGTAACGGTATTCAAAACGAAGGATCAGGTTATCAGTGGCTGCATAGTCAAGACCAGCTCCGATTGTCCAACCAGTAAGGGTTTCTTTGTCGGAAAAAGTTTTGTTGATAGCTGGCAGGCCGTAGGAATTTTTCACCTGACCGAAGGCTACACCGCCAGCGAGATAAGGGAGAAAACGGTCAATTGCATATCCCGCGCGAGCGCGCACTGCACCAGACCAAAGCAATTCAGTTTCGTACTCAGCCGACGAGATGGTGTGGTCTTTTTTAATGTTACTATAAGTGATGTCAGCATCAATACCTAGAACAACGCTGTTCTCTAAAGCAAAGTTGTAGCCAGCATAGATGCCACCAAGAAAACCGTTCGGTTTCAATTCGCCATCAGTAAATAGATAGGTATAGTCTGAATCACCCCAGCCATAACCAATTTGGGCGCCAGCATATCCACCAGTCCAAGAAAATGACGGGGCAGCTATAGCTGGAGCAGGTTCTTGATACTGGATTGCATCAGCGGCATTAGCTGCGGAGATTCCCGAAAGTGCTACGACTGAAGCAAGTAAAATAAATTTGATTCTCATGGATTTTCCAAACTATAGTGGCGCCTATCCGCCGATGCAGCTAATCTACTTTTTTTGATGTGAATGTCTGTAGTAATACTGCAACACATGTATTGAACTTCACAAAGACTTTCCTAATTTTTCAATGCGTCGCGTTGGCGTGCCTGCTTCATCATGGCGTGGTATTATCGCTCATTGCGCAGATCCATATTCAAGACAGTCTCTTCATACCGTTATCTTCTCCACACATTATCGCCATGAAGCGCGACGGTATATCTCTGCCCCCGACTGCACCCTCCGACAAAGCCTGACATTTCATACAGCCGCTATATGGCCACGTGCATACGGCCTCTTTTTAGGTGTGGCACCACTTCTTGTAAGTCATTGATATTTTATGAGCGTAAAAACTGCCACACCATGACTTAAAGCATTGATCGGCGTGTAAAAGTCTGCTTCGGGCGAGGCCTCCATCCAATTTTCAAATATTTGAATTATTTTATTTTTTAGCGTTTTACCCGCACTATTAGTTGAGGTGCGGGATAATTCGTTCCCAATTTGATCAGCAACAGGGCGTGAAGACTTAATGCCGAGTCTCACTTGATCTGTATCTTTCGTGCACAGTTCTGCCCGTTTAACATGCGGTCATCCGTATTATGTTATGAGCCCATGAGTGGCTGCTTCTGGTGCAGGGGTTGGTGAGAGCTTTCTTATGTCATGAGCGCTCTTTTTGATTTGTGTATCGTTGCAACGATCACGAAACCAATTTCAAAAGCTCTCAGTGCCAAAAGGTTGTCGGAGATTCCACGGTGAACTGAGAGTCTTGGGGTTTTGAGTGTCGAGATATTGCCACGCATGTGCTGACAGCCAGCGCATACTATATCGGGTCAACGGCAGCTGTTGGAGCAACAGCTGGATGGTCTTTTAGAGTTCATGAGAATAAGTCTCTCAATGTTTTTAGAAATGGTCTCTGCGCGGTTGGTTTTACCTGCTTTAATCTCTGTAATGTACCAGAATTTGTGAGAATGCCAAACCCGAGGTTGTGACAGCACGTCTTCTTGGAGTGTGGTTTTGATTGTATCGAGTGGATAGTTTCGTTCTAATTTTGTTCTTATTTTGTGAGGTTTATGCCAAGCTGATCATTGGGTCGATTCTACTTCAAAAGGGCTGATGAGATGAGCAATCGTGAAAGGCATATGCAGTCTGCGGCAGTATTTGTGATTTTGCGTAAAGGTGAGCGAGTTCTTTTACTTCAGCGTATGGCTACGGGCTGGATGGATGGACAGTTTAGCGTTCCTGCCGGTGCGCTGGATGCTGGTGAGACTATTAAGACTGCTGCGATACGAGAGACGTTGGAGGAGGTTGGCACCATTGTTCACCCTCACGATGCCATTCATACCCACACGATGCATTGCAAAACCGGATCAGCCACATGGATGGGGCATTTTTTCGTTGTTGAAAGCTGGCATGGGGAACCTCACATTTGTGAACCTGATAAACATACTCAGGTGTTGTGGTGCGAGGTTAATACTCTGCCGGATAATCTCATTCCATATGTGAGACAGGCACTGGATTTGATTAAACAAGGGGTAAATTATTCTGAGTTTGGCTGGGTATAAAGTGCTCAATATGTTCATCTACAGAGATGAAGATTATTCGCGACAATGGTGTCCGGATGCATGTTTGCTTTGGTTGTTCTGCCTATCTAAGGCAAGCTTCTGCCAGGTCCGTTCAGTGTTACAAGGTGGCTTTTAGCTCTTTCCTGAGTTGGTTTTTGGGGTTAGAAGTTTTTCTCTCATGCGTAATATTGTGACCTTAGGTGGCAATTTATCCGTATATCGCGAAAGCTGAATAAAAACTTTGGAACCTCCCGATGATCAGTCTTAAAAAAACATTGTGCGGATTTACGATTGCCCTGAGCATGGCATCATTACCATTGTCTCCGGTTTTAGCAGCTTCTTCGGGTTCCGGTGATTTAACTGCTGAACAGCACGCGGAGTTACAAAGTGCTGCAGGTATCACTTGCGATAAGAATAAAAGTGAGAATTGCACTGCCGGCGAAATCGAAAGCGGCGATTACTATAATGTACGGATCTACGGAAGTTGCGTAAATGCAGCTTACTATGGCCGGATAAATGACAAGCCGGTTTCTTTAAGAAAAGGTGTGGCTACAACGGGTTCTGACGGCAAAACAAACGGCGCATTAGCACCTAATCAGTTGGTTTGTATTCAGGCAGTTGCGCAAGTGAATGCGACTGACATGGTATATTACGTCATGGCGCTTCCGATGGATTACGGGCCGGAATGTAAAGGCGAAGAATTGTGTAAAAAGCCTCAGCCTCTTGCAGAAGAATATCAGGCTACTATGGCCAATTGTAAGGCTGACAACCACAAAGGTTATGCTGGTTGCCCTCAAGGTTGGGTGTTAGCAAGTGAGATGGAAGGTTATTCAAACGGACTATCTTTTGGACAGTAAGATCTTGCTGTAAGTCCTGACATAGATCGAGAGCAGTTTACTGGTATGGCAGTGATAATTATATTCTGCTTGATATTTTGAGAGCGTAGAACCGTTACGCTATGATTTAAATTTATTTATATGGGCTTCTCTCCATTTTTTAGAATGGAGAGAGGTGTATTCAATTTGAACTTTATATAGTTCTGCCTGTTTCTTAGACATATAATGTAGTTACAAGCCTCCGCCTGCGAGGAAATATGTGATAACTGCGTTTGCGCTTTCATTTTCAAAACTGTTTTTATCCCGGGAAGGCATTTAAAATTTGATCGTAAGAAATGCATAGTTGGGTAGTTCGGGAATTCTTATGGCTGTTTTCTTTGATTGGAGAAACGTCATGAGAATGCTGGAAAATAAGGTTGCGATTATTACAGGCGCATCATCGGGGATTGGCCGTGCGGCAGCTTTGCTGTTTAGCGCAGAAGGTGCAGCCGTTGTATTAAATGCCAGAGGTGAAAAGGGTTTGCAGGAAGTTGCTGAAGAAATCCGTTTTGCGGGTGGGCAGGTCAGCACAATTTCCGGCGATGTCAAATTGATGACAACACACGAAAGACTTGTCCGCGAGGCTGAAAAGGTTTTTGGCGGTGTTGATATCGCTTTTAATAATGCTGCCACTATCGGTCCTGTTAAGCCACTTGCGGACGTTGCGTATCTGGAGTGGGAGGATACCGTTGCTGCGACTTTGACATCTGCATTCCTGGGGGCGCGCAGTCAAATTCCAGCTATGCTGAAGCGAGGAGGAGGCTCAATCGTTTTCACATCCAGTTTTGTAGGTACAAGTGTGGGGCTGCCCGGTATGGGTGTTTATGCTGCTGCCAAGTCCGCTTTGATGGGATTAGTGAAAGGGGTTACGGCTGATTATGCAGCACAAGGAATACGGGCGAATGCCTTGATGGCTGGTGGTACTGACACGGCTATGGCAGGGGATTCGGCTCAGAAAGAATGGGCAGCCGGCTTGCATGCTATGAAACGCATTGCGCAACCTGAAGAAATAGCAAAAGCGGCTCTGTTTTTGGCAAGTCCGATGGCAAGTTTTGTTGCCGGTTCCGCATTGTTTGCTGACGGAGGAAATTCAGCAGTGAAATTATAAAGCTGTTCAAGTCTTTAAATTTACGTGCTTTTGTGAAATTTGTTATCGCTCATTGATTATAATAATGTGCTTACTCAATGAGAGAAATATACCTATCGGCTAGTAAGCGTGTTGTAATATGCCGGTTAAGATGGCGGGATGTTTTTTGTTGAACACTGAAATTCATGAAGCTCACCTTGGTCAGCTTGAACAAGATGTTGTGCAACTACGCCAGAATTTGGTTAAGCTTAAACAGGACAAAGCTGCTCTTATAACATTCGTAGAAAGAGTGCAGCGACGTAATCTCGGAATGATTTGCATTGTTCTGATAGCAAGTGCGATAGGTTGGTTCGCAGGCGGATCAAATTGGTTGCGTTGGTATGTTGTACCAATAGTCTTAATGTTGTGTGGTCTGTTTTCAGTCGGTGCAGCTATTTTGACATCATATACAGCGCGCAAAATTACCAGACTTGAGGATGTAGCGTTCAATGCAGAGATTGCTATTACACAATTTAAAAATCAGCACTGAGTTAATCAGGATAGTTGAGATTTAGCATGACCCAACATGATGAAGCCCCGCATATACGGGGCTTCATCATATTCAGGTAAGTGGAGACATGACGCCTTTTTGGTAGGCCGGACGGGATTTCAGTCTTTCATACCAATCCTCCAGCGCAGGCATAGATGGCCGCTCAATTGGGAACGAGAACCAAGAGTAAGCGATACATCCTAAAGGTATATCACCAATACCTAGATGATTACCGGATAAATAAGGTGTTTTTTTCAGCTCTGCATTTGCCATTGCCATCAAAGGTGTGCAGTGCTTGATGCCCAATATAACTTCATTTTCATTACGCTGTTCAGGGGTATGCCGGACCAAATTCCAGAATAAATTTCTGAAAGGCAACCCAAAGGAAAATGATGTCCAGTCCATCCATTTTTCAGCAGCATATCTAGACTGGATATCTGATGGTATGAAAGGTGTTAGGCCATATTTCTCAGCCAGATAGCGTACAATCACATTCGATTCCCAAAGTACAAATCCTTCATCCTCAAGGCACGGTATACGCCCGTTGGGATTCTTCGCCAGATATGCTGCTTCATTTACAAGTCCAAACTCACCGCCTGCCGGAATGGTTTCATAAGTAAGGTTGAGCTCTTCCGCACACCAAAGTACCTTGCGAACATTGGTTGAGTTAATGCGACCCCATATTTTCATCAATGCACCCTGAAATCATACAAATAATCAAGAACCTGAGTATCTAAGCGCCGATTATTAAGGATTCGCAATGGTTTCATGGTGGCTTTGAAGCTGGAAAGGAACAAAAAAGCGCATTGCCTGTTTCTTATACAGGAGGTGCAGTATGGCTGTTTATGAATATATATCCATTTATAATAGTTCTGTGGCAGTGGTCACGATAGCAATTGTCCTGATTGTATTTTTGGCTTGGCAATTGCGAAAGCGGCGAAGATCGAAATAAGCCCTCATCTAAAAGGGCTGTGTTTGTTCGTAGAGTTTTTTCGGTGAGCGGAGAGGAGATGGATGATTGCTTAGGTATTATTTTTTTAATTTTCATATGTAATAAAACTCGCTGAAGCGGGTTTTGATAAAATAAAAATTAAAATAGTTTAATAATGCGTAAGAAATATAACCTAATGTTAAATAATTACAATCAAAAAATCCGTATAATTCTTTATCAATTCAGCCTCATTAATGATAACTATCCTTCATTAGGAAATTAAAAGTAATTTTTCAACTTCATAATATTTAAAAAAATGCGTTTTAAAGCCATAAAAGAGCAATTTAATTTTTGTTGTGTAGCTCATTATATGTCGCCATAACCATATCAAGGTGCTTGTTTACTAAAATCTCTGTTTGTTCAAAATTACGGTTTAATACAGCATTTCTTAAATCTGTATATCGATCCGTAGCATACAGAGCACGTAAGGTTGGGGACTGTATCGTTCCGGTTGAAAACTTCTGATCTTCAAAATTAGGCATCAAAATTCTGAAAGCACGGCCCTGACGTCGTATATGGTTGGTCGCCATGATGTGAAAGTGGCTCGCCCAAGGAGAGCGGTGGGCTGAGATTAAGGCGTTATCAAAAGCATCATGTGCCTGCGTCCATGCAATATAATCTTCATAGGAGCACTTGCCTTCGGATGGTGAAGTTTGCTTTGCTAAAAGATAATGGGTGCGAACGATTTCGGATTCCCAATTATTATCACCAAATAGCATCGCTTCTTTTAACAATTGTAGCTTGAATATTCTTCTGCTTCTGTAGAGTTCCATTAATTCTTCAATGGAAACCGGGGCTGTGTAATAACCTTTGTTTGGGATTAACTTTACTAAGTAGTCACCTTCGAGGCGGGATAAGGCTTCACGAAGCGGCGTTGATCCAAAGCCATATGTCTCTTGTAGCCAATTTATTTTCAAAGGAAAATCAGGGGCAATTTTGATGTGTAAAATATCATTTTTTAAAGTCTCGTAAGCACAGTCAACCTTTGAAAATTTTTCGCGATGCAAAACCTTGTCCTCAATGATTTTTCTCTTTATTTTTTTAAATAGCTTTAAATTATTAAATTTGAATAAGATATTTTATAAAGCGTTGTTAAAAAAAGTTTTTGATAGCTCTGTGGCTCAAAATTGATAAATGCATGTTTGTCGTTAGCACTTAATATTCTGAGGCTCTATAGGATGATGTACTAAACAGCTTCATGTAATTAGAGTCCCAGATTCATGAGCAATTTCCGGTTTTATAAAAATAAATTAGTACATTGTTTTTATTTGTATTTTTTGTCTATTTTTGAAAATAATAACCCGAATAAAATTGTAAAAGCTATCGCCGTGGTAATACCAATAATAGGGGTTTTCGGGCTGGATGTTATAAGGGCTGCTCCAACACCGATGCCTATTATTGCTCCTAGAACGAAACCTTTTGCTGACATGCAGAGCTTTCTGTTTTTTTTGGGGGGGGGATTTTAGTGGCTGTTCCGCATAATGAATGCTTTGCAGGTTCTAGTAAAATCCTCCATCAGTTTGACCTGATAGCTGAATACCAGCACTTCACCTTTTCCGCGCGTGACAAAGCCCTCCTGCGTTACAATCTTTTGTACACGTTTTATTTCGCTCCATTTTTGACGACAGGAAGAGCTAGGTGTCACTCTCTGTGTGAAGAGAGTTCCGTCACTGAGCGGAATTCTTGGTGTTGAAAATTTTGCGTCTTTTTCCATCTCTGTGGAAGTACACCCAGCCATTATGATCAAGATAAGTAGTAAGGTTACCCTGTAAATAGCCATCAGTTCGCCCGTTAGATGTGAAGCAGGGGCTTTGTGGGAAATAATTTTGATAAAGTCAATATAATATGACTTTTATCGTCATGTTATATTGAGCCTTTTTGATAAAATAATGGCATTTTAATCAGGGGAATCCTGATGCTAAACAGAATGCTAGTGCAGGGTTCTGGAAAAATCGTTCTGATAAATCATATTTAAATGATCAACCATATTATCGGTTTCTACAATATTAAGTCCGATAACTTCTTTGCCATTATGTTTTGCAATAGCCCCTGTAATGATGTCGTAGACGCACCATGAACCGGTTGGAAGCTTTTTCATGTCGTAGCGGAAGCGCATAGAAAGATTTTCTCTATATAAAAACGTCAGGATTATTACTGAATAAAAGGAATTCAATTTATTGCAAATGAATTTAAATGATTGAGATTATGAATGAAATTGATGAATTTTCTTGATCTCAAGTGACTGTTTTTATTGATTTATTGGGAGATCTGTCGTCGAGTTTGGTTTTCTTCGGCTGTATTGATTTCGGAACGATCAAAGCCTCTTGGCGTTTATAATATACCTGACAGGAGTCTGTTATGAGTGTTAAAAAATATTGCTACTAGCTGCAGCCTTGGCTGCAGGTTATAAATTATACATATCTGCTAATTTGACAATTCCGGATGATATTGTGCTGGTAGGCGGTTTTGAGCTTGATCGCTATTTGGGGAAGTGGTTTGAGGCTGCCGGATAGATAACCGGTTTGAAAAAGGCCTGTTTAAAACGACGGCAGAATATACGCTCAATAGTGACGACACAGTGTATGTTTTGAATGCTGGTGTTGATGAGATATCGGGCAGATATATGTGTGTATCCGGAACTGCTGTATTCGTGCGGAAAAAGACGTTAGCGCTCTGAAGATATCTTTCTTTGGTCTGTTTTATGGCGGATATAATATCGTAGCGATTGATGCAGGTTAAAGTTGGGCAATTATTGTTGGCTTCAGCACAAAATATTTTGGGGTAATATGCCGTACCTCTGTGGTATCAGAAAAAAATGTGGACTATCAAAATTGCCGACGATCTTGGTATAGATTTTCAGAAACTAAAATTGGTGCCTCAATAGTTATTGTGATTACTAATATGTTTAAATACAGTTTCAATCTATATTTAATAATAAACACACATAAATATTCCATCTCTTGCTGTATTCACAAATGTCTTCATTGATTTTATTTTTCAGTGCGAATGTTCTGACACTGGTGATTTATTGATGAGCGGAAAGGTTGGCGCAATTTTTGTTTCTGCCTTTTTTATTTCCGTCGGCCTGTAGTAGCTGTCAGTGGTTATTGAAATTTTTCAGATTTAAGGCGTTTTAGGATGCAGTGAATATCCGTTGTCGCGAACATGAAGCTACAGTTAGCGACTGTGACAAAAGGAAAAGTGAGCAGTATTTTATCTGGTGAGGGGCTAGGCTACTCGAAAGCCCAGCGCTTTTTCCAAACCAAGTTCTATCCCAACAAGAAATGGTGTTTTGAATTCAGGTACGTATGGTTTCGCTGGAATTGGGGGGATAGAAGAATTTCGCCCGTTAACGGTCTGCCACCCTGCAATAAATCCTGCAGCAAAGTCATTGTGAGGTATGCAATTCATTGGTGCCTCTTGTTTTATAGTTGTTTTCTATTTTATTATATTGCTAATTTTTTTAAAGTCTTGTTTGTTGTTGAATTATGTTTAAAATTAATCGTTAATGTTAAATATTATTAAAGTTTTTTGTTTTTATTGTTATTCACTGCCGATTTTTATTTATAATTTTATTCGTTTGATCAGTTTTGGATGATGTTTGGTGTAAATAAATTTGCAAAAAATATATAATTTTTATTGTTTGAATAAAATTACTATAGTTATTTTATAATTTACTTCTAAAATTAACATTTTTGTATAATTTAAAAAGTATATTTATTTTAATATACTTGTTTTGTATTTTATATTTAATTTAATGAGGTTGATGAAATTCTGGCGCATTTATGACAAATTTAAATATAATAATATTATTTGATACTTAATTTAGATTGAGGGCTAGTCAATAATGTGACTAGTTTACTCTGCTTTTATGGAGCTCTATCGGGCGCAATGATTTAAGTCAGGAGTATTATGAAATCATACGTTATTAATCTAGATCGTTGTGCAGACCGTTTACAGGACATTGTTGAGGTTTTTAAGCATAATAACTTAGATTTCGTTCGGGTTAGAGCGGTGGATGGTAAAGAGTATGCTAAAACTCTACGGAATTGGAGCTATCTTATAACGCCGCCAGAGGTCGGTTGTTTTTATAGTCACATACGGTGCTTTGAATTAATCGCGGCGGGGGATGAGGATTATGCTGCGATTTTCGAAGATGATATTATCTTATCTAAATCGGCTTCACATTTTCTTAGTAGTATTGAATGGATACCTGGTGATGCTGATATAATTAAAATAGAGACTAAAGATGAAAAGAAAAAAATTAAATTAGATGAAGTTGTGAATTTAACGGATTTTGATTTTAAAATTGGAAAATTAAAATCAATTCACTTAGGTACAGCTGGGTATATTATATCAAAGAAAGCTGCCAGTAATATTATAAATATTTTAAAAAAACCTGAAATCCCAATCGACAATTATCTATTTTCCGGATGTGAGGGCGAGCTGAGTAATTTTTGTGTTTACCAAATTTTTCCGGCTCTTTGTAAGCAAAAAACTGATGGCAGTATTATAGATGTTGAGCGTAGTGAATGGCATTCGATGGAGGTCGAAGAAAGGAGACGCAATAAAATTCAAATTGGGATTGGCGAGCGAATTATTAGAGAAATAAAGCGACCATTACGAAAATATAGCAATAGATTTTTAAATTGGTATTTTGAAATACACAGTACTCATCGTGTAGGGAAGGGGTGGCGATTGACCTGGGCCCCAATGCTCCTCCATTTTTCAGGAGAGTCTTAGGTTATACTATTGGCCTTAAGCGGCCCGTTTTTCTAGAGCCATTTTTATTGC
>NZ_QNRH01000014.1 GCF_003314995.1 Pseudochrobactrum asaccharolyticum | reverse complement strand
TGGGAGCGCTGCGGCCGGCCTGGATAGCGCCTCCGTCAGTCCTGTTGCATCGACGTCAGCAGGAGACTGAGAGTCGGTGCAGACTGTCAAGATAACGCAATCATTTCCTCGAAGGCGTATTTCTTCGAGCCGAACGAGCCGGTCAGATCGCGTTTGAGACGGCTGTGATGGCCGCTGGCGTGCCCCAGCTCGTGCAGGGCCGTCCGGTGCCAGTTGATCGGCTCGAAATAGGCTTGCGGAGGCGGCACCTGCACATAGTCGAGCGACGGCATATAGAAGGCGCGATTGCCGCCAATACGGAAGTCGATGCCGGTGGCCCGGATCAACGCCTCGACCTGAGGTTCGATAAGGCCCGGCGGCGGTGGCGGCGCGACTGCCGTGATCTCATCGGGTAGGCCATCGCATTGCGCGGCGTTAAAGACCGTGAACCGCTTCAGGAACGGAATGGCATGTGCATCCTCACCCGTTTCGCGGGCACGGCGCTTCTCGTCCTCGGGGGTGAAACGGTCGGCATAAACGACAGTCGTGCCACGTTCGCCCTTCCTGACATTGCCGCCAAGCGAAAGCGCCTGGCGGAACGTCAGCCACGCCTGAGCGGGGAAACCATGCTGGATGACAGCCCCCCAGAGGATGAGAATATTGATGCCGGAATAGGACCGGCCGGTTGAAGCATTTCTCGGCAGGCCCAGCGGGGCGGTATCAGGCGACGCACCCCAGGGCTGGACCCATGGCAACCGCCCTTGCTCCAGCTCGGCGATGATCTTGTTGGTGATGTCGTCATAAAGGTTGCTGCGCGCGCCACCTTCCGCGAGGTTACGACCCTGTCTGGCCATCGGGATGATCTCCGCGACGGGTGCCGGAAGCCTCTCCTCCAGCTCTTAACCCGTCACGGAAAATCCGTCCGCACTCTCACTCTGAAGGGGGCGTTGCGGGGATCTCCCCGCAGAAGGGGTAGGTAGAGACCAAGGCTCGGCCGCAGGGGAAGGCTTTCCCCCTATTCGGTATGTTCCCCTGCGCTTCCTTGAAAACTGTCAGAAACCCGCGTATATTTCCAACAGGAGAAAGACGATGACACGGCTGACCGAACAGATTCTGGCACATGCGACGGGACTTCCCGAAGGGATGCCCGTGTCCGCCAAGGGCCTGCTCCACCTCGGAAACCGGGCGGCCGTGGATCAGGCATTGTCGCGTCTGTCCGAGCGCGGGCAGCTCATCCGCGCCGGTCGTGGCGTCTATCTGCGCCCCATCGCCAGTCGGTTTGGCACGCGCGCACCTTCGGTCGAGCAGGCTGTCGAGGCCCTCGCGACCCAAAAAGGGGAGATCATCGTCTCGAACGGAGCCGCCGCGGCGAACGCGCTTGGCTTGACGACGCAGGTGCCCGTCCGCTCGGTCTATCTGACCTCCGGACGCAGCCGAAAGATACACCTCGGCAAGCAGGTCGTCGAATTGCGGCACGCGCCGCGCTGGCAACTGGCCCTGGCCAACCGCCCCGCAGGCGAGGCCGTGCGGGCGCTGGCCTGGCTCGGCCCCGAAAAGGCGGAGGCCGCGCTCACGACCTTGAAGCGGAAGATGCCGCCCGGCGTGTTCGGCGAACTGGTCGCCGCCGCGCCGCAGCTTCCGACATGGCTCGCGCAGAGCGTCGGAAAGGCGGCCTATGGCTGACGTTTTCCTCCAGCTTTCGGCCGAGGATCGGCGTGACGCGTTGAGCGTCGTCGCCGACCGTTCGGGTCGTCCCACCCATCTTCTCGAAAAGGATGTGTGGGTGGTGTGGGCGCTGGCGACCCTCTACGCGGCACCGCTCAGCGAGCATCTGGTGTTCAAGGGCGGCACGTCGCTGTCGAAAGCCTATCAGGTCATTCGCCGGTTTTCGGAGGACGTGGATCTGACCTACGACATTCGGGCGATTGCGCCCGATCTGGTCGGGGACAATGGCGAGGGTCTGCCGAAGACACGAAGCGAGGAAAAGCGCTGGTCCAGCGAGGTCCGTCGGCGGTTACCGGCATGGGTCGCGGAAACCGTGCAGCCTGTGATCGAGACCGCACTGGCCGTCGAAGGTCTGGCGGCGGCCGTCCGGGTCGAGGATGAGAAGCTCTTCATCGACTATGAGGCGACCGCAGCCGGGTTCGGCTATGTGGCTCCAAGCGTCATGCTGGAGTTCGGCGCGCGCTCGACGGGCGAACCCGCGAGCTTGCGCGACGTCGTCTGCGACGCGGCCGGCCTGATCGACGGCCTGGTGTTTCCGACGGCGCGGCCGCGCGTCATGCACGCGGAGCGGACCTTCTGGGAGAAGGCGACCGCCATCCACGTCTTTTGCCTCCAGGAGCGGCTGCGCGGCGACCGCTTCGCGCGACATTGGCACGATGTTGTCCGACTGGACGAAGCCGGCTTTGCGGAAGCCGCTTTTGCCGATCGCGACCTGGCCAACGCTGTCGCCCGGCACAAGTCGATGTTCTTCGCAGAGAAGGCTGCCGACCGCACGCCGATCGACTATGCAGCGGCTGTCAGCGGCGGCTTGCAACTCGTGCCGGTCGGCGATGGCGCGAAGGCGTTGGAGGATGACTATGCCCGCATGGTTGAGGATGGACTGCTCTTCGACGACGAGGAGCCGTTCGAAGCGCTCATGGCGCGGTGCGCTGATATAGCCGCGCGCGCGAACAGAGCAGCCAAGTAAGAAACTGGGAGGACCGGGGGTATATGAGCGAAGTCGAAGAAGAGCGAAAATTCCAGTTTCTGCGGGACGGCGATGCCGAGCCATCTGAACTGGACTGGAACAAGGGGATCGAGAGCGCCCGCAAGGCGATTTCTGAGGCAATGAACGCCAAAAATATCGCATTTCTGCTCGGCGCCGGATGTTCTTCCCTGATGAAGGACAAAAAGGAACTCGGCATTGCGACCATGGCGCCGCTGGCCGAGAGTTTTGCGGCGAAACCATCGAGGCACGCGCGGCGGGATTCTACAGCGATCCGCCAACAGCCGGCGCTGTACCGGCGCCGTGGCGGCTGACCAAAGACGAACTCGACTATCTCGATGCGCTCGGGGTCGACCTGGCGAAGGATTACAGCCGTAACCTGGAACGTATGATGGAGGTGCTGTTCGCGCAACGGTTCGTGCTGCGCCAGAGCGAGAATCCCGATCTTCACCCGGGTCAGCTCTCAGCGGAAATCAACAGACAGGCTAATCGAGCTGACCGCAGATGTCGTTTCGGCCTATGTGTCGAACAATCCTGTACCTGTCGCCGAATTGCCCGGCTTGATCTCCAGGGTGTATACGAGCCTGCTGCAGCAGACCGATGTCCCCACGGAAGTCGTATCAGAATCCAAAAAGCCCGCAGTCCCAATCAAGAAGTCGGTGACGCCGGACTACATCGTCTGTCTCGAGGACGGAAAACAGTTCAAATCCCTGAAGCGCCACTTGTCGACCCACCATGGCCTCACCCCGGACGAATATCGTGCGAAATGGGGCCTGCCGGCAGACTATCCGCTGGTCGCGCCAAACTACGCCGCAGCGCGTTCCGCACTGGCAAAATCGATGGGATTAGGACGCAAGCCAAAGCCCGTCGAAGAACCGCCAGCGGCTCCTGCCAGACGGAAGAGACTCGGCCTCAAATTCTCATAGGGCCTCTTTCGACCGTTCCCCAGGTTGCACCGGAACAACTCGCCGCCCCATTTGCGCGATTCAATAGATGCCGTCCTGAATGCACCGGCGCTTCTCCATCGCGAACGGTGAGCAGGGTCAACGGCAGTTCGAAGAACAGACCACCGATGACCCGCACCACTACGGCACCGATGACGAATGTCAGATTCTGAAGGGCAATCCCAGCCGTGCGGCAGGAAGGCCGGTGCGCATCGGGGTCTTCACGTCATCTCCTAGTAAAGAGCTGCCCTCTCGCGGTTCGGTGCGGGAGGGCAAGCAGGAACACCGTTCATGGATGTTGTCGCCGCAAGTCACTGCTTGCGCAACGGCGTTATTCGGTGGTCTTGCCGTCGAAGTGTTCATGCGCGGCGTCGGCTTCAGCCTTGGTTGGATGAACGACACCGTCGACGTGCTCGGGAGGGCTGTAGATCGTATAAAGCTTCAGCGGCTCATTCCCGGTGTTTTTGACGTTATGCCGCGCACCGGCCGGTACGATCATGGCCATATCGGCCCTGATCCTGCTCACATTGCCGTCGATCAGGATTTCGCCTTCGCCGTCCTCGACACGGAAGAACTGATCGCCGTCGTCGTGAACCTCTTCGCCGATCTCCTCGCCGGGCTGAAGCGCCATCAGCACGAGCTGCATATTTCTTGCCGTATAAAGAACACGGCGAAAATCCGTGTTTCCTTCGGTCAGTTCCTCGATGTCATCAACAAATCCACGCATGATATGCTCCATTTCATTGGTTTATTGCAAAAATGTTAGCTCGTCGTTGATCTCACTCAAGTCTCCCCATAAGACTTTCGCATATGGTCGTGTCGCCGATGCGACTTTGGTAAGAGTATCCTCAAGCTGTCCTTCCAGCAGCGGCGCGTCCACATCAAAGCATCCGCCAGGGAATCGAGACTTGTCGACCTGTGCATTTACGCACGGAGATCTCTTTGGTTTAGGTGGCAATTCCACTACCGACCTCAATGAGGTCGCCCGAAAAACCAGAACCAAGGCAGCGGCCTGTGCATTTCTGCAAGCCTGGCTTGCCGGTTTCGCCAATCGCAATGCGTGGCCAAACCCTTAGATCAATGAGGCAGGGGACACCTCTTCCCCACTATCGAAAGGAACCCGATCATGACCCAGAAAACCATTCTTCGCAGCGATGAACTTTCCTGCCCATCCTGCGTGCCGAAGATCGAAAAGGCGCTCAGCGCCCTTCCGGGTGTGGCAAAGGCCGAGGTGCGCTTCAACACCGGCAAGATCGAGATCGAGCACGACCCCGCGCAAGCCAGCGTTGAAGCGCTGGTCGAGGCGGTGCGTGGCACTGGCTATGAAGCGCAGCCTGCCGCTTTCTGATCGGCACTCCGCTTATTTCGCCGCGCCGCGCGCCGGCGTGGCCGGCACGCTTTTCAGGCATGGTTGAAGATGAAAGGAGCGATGAGATGAGCAATCTTGTCAGCAGGATCAGGAGCGCCTTCGTGCATCCGGCACGGCGGCGCTTGTGGTTGACGGTCGGCAGCGGCGGGTTGATCGCGGCTGGCCTTCTGGCACGCTACGGCTTCGGCATGATCGAGGTATGGACGGCGCTGATGGTCGCGGCAGCTTTTCTTGCCGGCTCCGATATCGCCATCCGCGCCTGGCGCTCGCTGCGTGTAAAGCATTTCAGCATCGAACTGCTCGTCACCGTCGCGGCGGTCGGTGCGTTGTTTATCGGCGAGGTCTGGGAGTCGGCGGCCGTCACTTTCCTCTTCATATTCGGTGGCTGGCTGGAGGCACGCACCATGGGCCAGACCCGTGGCGCGCTGAAGGCATTGCTCGATGCCGCGCCCGCCACCGCGACCGTGCTGCGCGAGGGCGATCCCGTCGAGGTGCCGGCACATATGGTCCAGCTTGGCGAGACCGTACTGGTCAGGGCCGGTCAACGCATCCCTGTGGACGGTGAGGTGACCGAGGGCGCCGCCGCCGTCAGCGAGGCGGCGATTACGGGTGAGCCGATGCCGGCCGAGAAAGTGCCGGGCAGCCACGTTCATGCAGGAACGATCGCCGAGAACGGGTTGCTGCGCATCCGCGCCACCAATGTCGGCGCCGACACCACCCTTGCCCGCATCATTCAGCGCGTCGAGGAAGCGCAGGAGGAAAAGGCCCCGAGCCAGCGTATGATCGAACGCTTTGCGCAATGGTATACGCCGTCAATCATCGGGCTCGCGGCCGCCGCCTTCGCAGTGACGCAGGACATCCGCCTGGCGCTGACGCTGCTGGTCGTCGGCTGCCCCGGCGCGCTGGTCATCTCGACGCCGGTCTCCATCGTCGCCGGCATCGGCCGCGCTGCACGCAGCGGCATCCTCATCAAAGGCGGCCAGCATCTGGAAAGTGCAGGCCGGATCGACACGCTGGCGCTCGACAAGACCGGCACGCTGACGGAAGGCAAACCGCAACTCGCCTCCATCGTCGCGCTCGGTGGCGTGACGGAAGCCGAGTTGTTGCATCTGGCTGCGACCGCCGAGACCGGATCGACCCACCCGCTCGGCCGTCCGATCGTCGAGGCCGGCCGCAAGCAGGGACCGCTTTCCACGCCCGAGGCGCTGGAGGAGCATGCTGGCATGGGCCTGAGCGCTCGCATCGACGGCCGGACCGTTGCCGCTGGCAACCGCCGCCTGATGGATACGCTCGGCATGCCGCTGGGCCAGGAGGGCGAAGCTGCACTGGACCGTCTCCTGTCCAACGGCCAGACACCGATCCTGGTGGCGCGTGACGGGCAGTTGATCGGGCTGCTGGGTATGTCCGACATGGCTCGTGAAGGCGCGGCGGAGGCCATCGCCCGTCTGCGTGACATCGGCATAGGCCGCGTGGTCATGCTGACCGGCGACCAGCATGGTGCCGCCGAAGCCATCGCCCGCGAGGTCGGCATCGACGAGGTCCATGCCGGGCTGATGCCCGAGGACAAGCTGGAGTTGATCCGGAAGATGAGGGCTGACGGCGCGCATGTCGCCATGGTCGGCGACGGCATCAACGACGCGCCGGCGCTTGCCGCCGCCGACACCTCGATCGCCATGGGCGCGGCCGGCAGCGACGTCGCCATCGAGACCGCCGACATCGCGCTCCTGAAAGACGATCTCGGCAAGATCCCCGAGGCGATGGCGATCTCGCGCGCGACGCTGGGCAATATGCGCCAGAACCTCGTCATCGCGCTGGTGACGGTGGCAGGCCTGCTGGCGGGCGTGTTTTCCGGCAATGTCCACATGGCGGGCGGCATGCTGATCCACCAGCTCTCGGTCCTGATCGTCATCGCCAACGGCATGCGTCTGTTGCGTGTGCCGAAGGCCACCGCATCCAGCGGGAGGGCCGCAAAAGCCGCCGCCGATCGGCCCGCAACTGTGGCCGCGCGAGGCTGACGCCTCCTCGCAGACCCCGATGCGGGGTCTGTTGTTTTTGCAGCGCCAATCCTGTCTCATCGCTCGCAACTACCGGAAAGGATCGACATGCATACCAGGACCGCCCCATGGAACGACGTTCTCGACTTCTGGTTTCCCGAAGGCCGCTCGTCAGAGATAGCGGCTGAAACTCATCGCGATTACTGGTCCTGGCGGCTGCACGGCGGCGCGGACGGCACAATCGTCGCGCGCTTCGCCGACATCACGAGCAGCGCAGCTTCAGGCGATCTCGACGACTGGGCCGACGACCCCGAAGGCAGGCTGGCGCTCATCATCCTACTCGACCAGTTCTCGCGCTCGCTCTGGCGCGGCACGCCGCGCGCATTCGCGCAAGACCCTGCCGCGCTGTCGCTGGCGATGGAGGGGTTCTCCAACGGCCACTACGCATCTCTGGGCACGCCCTGGTTCAGGATCGTCTACAGCCAGCCGCTTGGCCATTGCGAAGGCCAGGATCACCTCGCGCGCATCGATCTGCTCATCAGGCTTCGCGAAGAGATCGCCGCGGGCACGCCCGCTTCCCTTCAGCCGATATACCAGTCACTGGTGAGACAGGCGGGCGACGTACGCAAGGTCATCGCCGCTTTCGGCCGTCACCCGCACCGCAATCAGGTCCTCGGCCGAGAATCGACGCAGGCGGAAGAAGCTTACATCACAAAAGGAGATTTCCCGCACGACAGGGCGTTTCAGGCGTGACGTCTGCAAACGAAATGCATCGCGGTTGATGCTTTCATTAGCTGCTCGGGTAGATTACGGTTGTTGCGTATTCATATTCTATGGAAGGAAAACATCATGGCTGACACTTGGCTTCCCTCACTCAAGACAGCGACCCCGCAGGAGGGGTTCGACCTTGCCACCAAAATGGCGCGGGTCGGCGTCAAGGTGACCCAGCCTTCCGCCGAGATTCGCGACAAGCTGCGCGCGGCCTACGATCAGGACACCGCGCAACTGATCGCTTCCTCGCAGGTGATCGCCATCCATTTCCAGACGGTGGCGGCCGCCAACAATTACTGGCGCGACTGACGCCCTCGCCTACGACTGACGCCAGGGCGTCAGTCGCGTCAGCGTTTCAGTCACAGTTTCAGACCCCGCAACCGCAGCGCGTTGGCGATGACGCTGACCGACGACAGCGACATGGCGGCTGCTGCGATGATCGGTGACAGGAGCAGGCCGAAAGAAGGGTAGAGCACGCCTGCGGCAACCGGGATGCCGGCGGCATTGTAGATGAAGGCGAAGAACAGGTTCTGGCGGATGTTCGCCATCGTCGCCTCGGATAACCGCCGCGCCTTGACGATCCCCATCAGATCGCCCTTGAGCAGGGTGACGCCGGCGCTTTCGATGGCGACATCGGTGCCCGAGCCCATGGCGATCCCGACATCGGCGGCGGCAAGCGCGGGCGCGTCGTTGACGCCGTCGCCCGCCATCGCCACCACCCGGCCTTCTGCCTTGAGCCGGCTTATGACCGCGCTCTTTGCGTCCGGCAGCACGTCCGCTTCAACCTCATCGATGCCGAGTTGCCGCGCGACGGCTTCGGCCGTGGTTTTATTGTCGCCGGTCAGCATGACGATGCGGATGCCCTCGCCATGCAGCGCGTTCAGCGCCTCCTGCGTCGTCGCCTTGACCGGATCGGCGATGGCGAAGATACCGCCGGCCCTGCCATCGATCCCGATATAGATCGCGGTGGCGCCATCATGACGCAACGCATCTGCCTGGCCGGACAATTCCGCGACGTCGACGTCGTGTTCCTTGAGGAACACCGCATTGCCGACCACGATCGCCTTGCCTTCGACGCTGCCGAGCGCGCCCTTGCCAAGCGGAGAGTCGAAATCCACTACGGGCGGGATGGCGATGCCCTTCTTCTCCGCCGCCTCCACGATCGCCAATGCCAGCGGATGTTCCGACGCCTTCTCGACACCGGCGGCAAGCCGCAGGATTTCCGTTTCGTCGAAGCCGGCCGCCGCAACGACCGCCGTCACCGACGGCTTGCCCTCGGTGAGCGTGCCGGTCTTGTCGACCACCAGCGTGTCGACCTTTTCCATATGCTCGAGCGCCTCGGCGTTCTTGATCAGGACGCCGGCACTAGCGCCCTTGCCGACGCCAACCATGATCGACATTGGCGTCGCCAGCCCAAGTGCGCAGGGACACGCGATGATCAGCACCGAAACGGCCACGACCAGCCCATAGGCAAAGCGCGGCTCCGGCCCCCAGATGCCCCAGACAATGAAGGCGAGAATTGCGATGACGATGACCAGCGGTACGAACCAGCCCGAGACGTGGTCGGCCATGCGCTGGATCGGCGCACGCGAACGCTGCGCATCGGCGACCATCTGGACGATCCGCGACAGCATCGTATCGCGGCCGACCTTTTCCGCACGGATCACCAGCGCCCCGGTCTGGTTCAGCGTACCGCCGATGACCTGATCGCCCACAGTGCGGGTGACAGGCATGGATTCGCCGGTAACCATCGCCTCGTCGAGCGATGAGCGTCCGTCCTCCACCACGCCATCGACCGGCACGGTCTCGCCGGGCCGCACGCGCAGCCTGTCGCCGAGAATAACGTGCTCGACCGGCACGTCTTCCTCTGTGCCGTCATCGCCGATGCGCCGCGCCGTCTTCGGCGCCAGATCAAGCAGCGCCCTGATCGCGCCCGAGGTCTGTTCGCGGGCGCGCAGTTCCAGCACTTGGCCAAGCAGCACCAGAACGGTGATGACCGCCGCCGCCTCGAAATAGACCGCGACCGTGCCATCTTCCGCGCGGAAAGCGGCGGGGGAAATTCCCGGCGCAAGGGCGGCGACGATGCTGTAGGCCCAGGCGACGCCGGTGCCCATGGCGATCAAAGTGAACATGTTGAGGCTGCGATTGATCAGCGAGGCCCAGGCGCGCTCGAAAAACGGCCATCCGCACCACAAAACCACCGGCGTCGCCAGAACGAGCTGAATCCAGATCGATATCCGCATTGGCACCAGATGGTGCAGGGCCGGGAAAAGATGACCGCCCATTTCGAGCACGAAGACCGGAGCGGCGAGAACCAGCCCGATCCAGAAACGCCGTGTCATGTCGGCGAGTTCGGGGCTGGGGCCGCTGTCGGCCGTCACCACCAGCGGCTCCAGCGCCATGCCGCAGATCGGGCAGCTTCCCGGCCCGTCCTGCCGGATCTCGGGATGCATCGGGCAGGTCCAGATCGCGCCCTCGGGCGCTTCCGGTATGGGCGACGCTTCCCCTGCAAGATATCGCGCCGGGTCCGCCTCGAATTTCGCATTGCAGGACGCCGAGCAGAAATAGTGAGTGTGGCCCCCATGGGTCAGGCGATGTTCTGCGGTTTGCGGGTCGACCTCCATCCCGCAGACCGGGTCCGTCACAAGATGCGCATGACCCGAATGGTCATGATCATGCGAATGGTGCCGATGCTCATCGTGTCCGTTCATTCTCTAACCCGCCGCCTCAATGGAACTTGGAAAACTCATCGTTTCGCTACGTTGCCAAATAGCGCGTTCAGCCCCTCGGCCATTGTCGGGTGCGCAAGAACCGCATCGCGCAGGACACTGTAGGACAGACCGCCAAGCATGGCCGCCTGCACCACGGCCATCACTTCCCCGGCCTCCGAGCCGATCATGGTAAAGCCCGCGATCCGGTCCTGTTTATCGACCAGCGCCTTCATGAAGCCGGCCGTCTGCGAGGTCGTCCGCGTCCGCAGCACGGCCTTCATCGGCAATTGTGCGACGCGCATATCCATTCCATTGGCGCGCGCGTCGGCTTCGCTCATGCCGATGCGGGCAAGGGGCGGGTCGATGAACATGCAATAGAGCATCAGCCGCCCGGTGGTCGTTCTGTCTCCACCGTCGAGATTGTCTCGGATAATTCGGAAATCATCGAGCGATGCGTGGGTGAACTGCGGACTTCCGGCGCATTCTCCGATGGCCCAGACGTCCCTTGCAGTCGTCTCCAGTCGATCGTTCACCTTGATGGTGCCGCGATCCGTCAGCGCGATGCCTGCCTCTTCGAGACCGACCCCTCGCGTGTTGGGCGTGCGACCGGCAGCGACCAGAATGTCCGTGCCCTCGATCGTTCTTAAACCGCCCGGCGTCCGAATGGTGGCGCGCACGCTTTCGCCCGACCGGCCCTCCATTTTCTCGACTTCGGCCGACAAAAGCACCTCCATGCCTTCCGCCTCCAGAATCCGCCGAACTTCTTCGGAAACATCCTCATCCTCGCGCTTCAGCAGCCGTAGCCCACGGTCCACAATGGTGACGCGGCTGCCGAAACGCCGGTAGGCCTGCGCGAGTTCAAGGCCGACATAGCCCCCGCCGAGAACGATCAGATGTGCCGGCAACCGGTCCAATTCGAGCGCTTCGATATGGGTGAGCGGTCCGGCTTCGGCCAGACCGGGGACGGGCGGAATGGTTGCATGTGTTCCAAGATTGAGAAACAGCTTGTCCGTGGCGAGCAGTCGCGTCCCGCCGTCGTTCAAGGCAACTTCGATCGTTTCTGGTCCGATGAGGCGGGCGTTGCCCATTATGAGTTCCGCGCCCGTCGCCTCGTAGCGTTCGAGATGAAACGCAACCAGACCCTCGACCATGGCGCGCTTGCGCGCCACGACCGTCTTCATGTCGACCGAGACGGGGCCGGCGGCAACGCCGTACTCCGCGGCGTGGGCAACGGCATGAGCAATACCCGCGCTCCAGATCTCGTTCTTGCTGGGCAGGCAGTTGATGTTGGGGCACGAGCCGCCGATCCAGCGCCGCTCGATGACAGCTACCTTCTGGCCGGCTTGCGCCATATGCCAGGCGAGGTATTTCCCGCCCTCGCCACAGCCGATCACGACGGCATCGTAGCGCTCCGCTTCCGTCATCAACTACGCATCCTTCTGCAACACCGCCCCTATCCGCGCGATGAAAATATGGCGCTCGACAATATATGCGGGATCATGTCATACTCTTGCGGGGTCGAACAATTACTGTTGCTTTTGCGGGCGACCCCTTGAGGTGGCCTTACTGCCAGTTTCGGCGCCGTCGCATCATTTCCGGACCACGGCCTTGAAATGGACCGGGATCATCGAGTGTAGTCGGTTCTGCTCCGGCTGTATTGCCCGAAAGGGAACATGCAGGCTGCACAGGATTGGCCAACTTTCTGTAGGAGAAGATCATGTCGTTGAATGGCAAAGTCATTTTGGTAACCGGCGCTGGCCAGGGGATCGGACGCGGCATTGCGCTGCGGCTTGCAAAGGAAGGCGCCGACCTCGCGCTGGCCGATGTCAAGGCTGACAAGCTCGACTCCGTTCGCAAGGAAGTCGAAGCGCTCGGACGCGAGGCCACCACCGTCGTCGCCGATGTCAGCAAGCGCGACGAAGTCTACGCCGCTATCGACCATGCGGAAAAGCAACTCGGCGGGTTCGACGTCATCGTCAACAATGCCGGCATCGCCCAGGTCAAGCCGATCGCCGACGTCACGCCCGAGGACATGGACCTGATCTTCCGCATCAATGTCGACGGCGTACTCTGGGGAATCCAGGCGGCTGCGAAGAAATTCAAGGATCGCGGACAGAAAGGCAAGATCATCAACGCCTGCTCGATCGCCGGACATGACGGTTTCGCCATGCTTGGCGTCTATTCGGCGACCAAGTTCGCCGTGCGGGCGCTAACGCAAGCCGCCGCCAAGGAATATGCGAGCGCGGGCATCACGGTGAACGCCTATTGCCCCGGCATCGTCGGCACCGACATGTGGGTGGAGATCGATGAGCGTTTTTCCGAGATCACTGGAACGCCGAAGGGCGAAACCTACAAGAAGTATGTCGAAGGCATCGCTTTGGGTCGCGCGCAGACACCGGAGGACGTGGCAGCGTTGGTCGCTTTCCTCGCGGGCGCCGATTCCGACTACATCACAGGACAGTCGATCCTGACCGATGGCGGTATCGTCTACCGATAAGGCCGCCTGCCAAATCGCGAATGTTCAGAAGCGGCCGCACCGGGAAACGGCCTTGTGAGAATTTCTCCCTTCAGCGGAATGGTTCCGTCTGGAAGAGCCGCGTTTTGTCGGAGAGAATTGTCCTCTTGTTACTGGGCATGGCATCGCCGCCTTCGGCCGCCATTCGCACCACAGGTTCTTGACCGGCATTCGACGCCTACTGAAGAGCGGTCGGTTCCTCATCTACGCGCGTTTCGGGCGGGATTGCCGTCATCCAGTCAAACCCCTGACTGGTATGAAGGCTCTACCGAGCCGGCGTCGGGTTGGCGTCGCAGTGAGGTCGCACTGCGCGCCCGGATCGGGTCGGCGAGCAGCCTGAGGCCGTTCAGCACCACAAGAACCGTGCCGCCCTCATGCCCCACCACCGCGAGCGGCAGCGGCAGGGCGAAGAACAGGCTCGAGGCGACCAGAAGCAGCATCATGCCGATGGCGAAAGTCAGATTCTGACGGATGATCCGGCGGGTGCGGCGCGCCAACCGATGCGCCGCGGCAAGGCGGGCCATGTCCTCCGACAACAGCGCGACATCGGCTGCCTGCAAGGCGACGTCGCTGCCCGCTGCGCCCATGGCGATGCCGACATCGGCCCGCGCCAGCGCGGCGGCGTCGTTCACCCCGTCGCCGACAAAGGCCACCTTTCCATTCTTCGCCAGTTCGCCCACCAACCGGACCTTGTCTTCAGGCAGCAGATCGGCATGGACATCCTTTGCCTCCAGTCCGAGTTCCGCGGCGATCCGCAAGCCGACAGGGCGCCGGTCGCCGGTCATCATGGCGATAGTATCTACCCCAGCCGTCCTGAGCGCAGCCAGTCCGGCGGCCGAGGTCTCGCGCGGACGGTCGGCGACGGTGAGCGCACCATAGACCCGATCTCCCCGCCCCAGCCACACCACGGTCTGGCTACCATCCGTCAGTTTCACAAATTCCGGAGCATCCAGCGATGCGCCCATGCGCGCGGCCATGCGCGGATTGCCGGCCCAGAGCGGGCCCACGGCATCCTCCCCCGTAATCCCCTCACTTGGCACGGTTTCCACATCGCGCACCTCGGCGACGGTTATGCCTTTTTCGTCGATGTGGCGGCGGATCGCATCGGCAATTGGATGTTCGGAATGCGCCTCGAGACCGGCGATCAATGACAGGAACCGCTCTTCGGCCTGTGCTCCCGATTCCGACGCCATCACCTGCGTCACCTCGGCCTTGCCTGTGGTCAGCGTACCGGTCTTGTCGAAGGCGAAGATATCGACCTCGGCCAGCGTCTCCAGCGCCGCGCCGCCCTTGAACAGAACACCGCCGCGCGCGGCCGCCGCCAATGCCGAGAGGATCGCCGCCGGGACCGATATCACTACCGCGCAGGGGCTGGCCGCGACCAGCAGCGTCGCGGCGCGATAAAGCGCATCCTGCATTGTCCAGCCGAGTGCGAGGAATATAATGAGTGCCAGCACCGCGCCGGCCAGCACCGCGATGGTATAGCGCTGGCCGAACCAGGCGCTGAACCGTTCGGAAGGAGCGCGTGCGGCCTGAGCCTCGGTCACCAGTTCGATCATCCGCGCCACGGTGCTTTCCGCGACCGGACGGGTAACGCGGACGAGCAGCACGGCGTTGAGGTTCACCGTGGCCTCGAACACCTTTGCGCCGGGGCCCTTGCCGACCGGCATCGATTCGCCGGTGATCGTCGCCTCATCGAGCGAGCCTTCCCCTTCCGCCACCTCGCCATCGGCCGGCACACGCGCACCGGGGCGCAACACCACCAGGTCGCCGGCCACGAGATCGCCCACCGAAACTTCCGTGACGGTGCCGTCAGGAGCGCGCCTGAGCGCGGTGTCGGGACGCAGCGCCATCAGCGCCTCGACGGCATGGCGCGCCCGGCCCATCGCCCGCTGCTCCAACGTGGTCGAGAGGCTGAACAGCGTCAGCAGCACCGCCCCTTCGAGCGCAGCACCCACCGCGGCGGCGGCAAGGGCTGCCACGATCATCAGAAGATCGATGTCGAGAACCCGCTCGTGCCAGAGCGACGTCAGGGCTCGGACCCCGGTCGGCACACCACCGGCCAGATAGACCAGCACGAGACCGACCGGTCCCCAAAGACCGGGGATCAAAAAGGCATCGACAGTCGCAAGCGCCATCCCGGCAAGTGTGATGCCGGTCAATGCTGTCATAAAGCGGTCGGAAGAAAGGTCGATTTGCAATTTGTGTTCCTGGCTGTGCCGCGACGGCGGCAGTGGCTGGGGAAACCGGGCAGCGGTGCGCCATGCAGGCTGGCGTTACATTGCCGGTCGATCAGGTTCCGTTATTCCTTTTCCATCACAGCATCGAGCTTACCTCCAGGACCGCACCGCCGGCAGCCGCGATCAGCACCACGAGCCAGGGCGGAAATTTCCAGCTCATCAGGGCCACGAAGCAGGTCAGCGCCAGCGCAAAGTCACGGGGCGAACCGACCGAGCTGGTCCAGAGCGGATCGTAGAGCGCAGCGCCCAGAATGCCGACCACCGCGGCATTGGCCCCTGCCATCGGCGCCCGCACGCCGGAGCGTGCGCGCAGCGTGTTCCAGAACGGCAGCGCGCCGACAAGCAGCAGGAAGCCCGGCAGGAAGATCGCAAGAAGGGCGAGCGTCGCGCCGGCGATCCCGTTCGGGCCGGGTTCGAGCAACATGCCGAGATAGGCGGCGAAGGTGAAGAGCGGCCCCGGCACCGCCTGGGCCGCGCCATAGCCGGCCAGGAACGCATCGGGCGTGACCCAGCCCGGGCGAACCACTTCGGCTTCCAGCAAAGGCAAGACCACATGGCCGCCGCCAAATACCAGCGCACCGGCGCGATAGAACGCGTCGATCACCGCCAACCCCTGCGCGGGAAACAGCGCCGCCGCCAGCGGTAGGCCGAAGATCAGGATGAAGAACAGGGCCAGCGCGACTATCCCCGCCTGTCGCGAGACCGGGAAGGGCAGCGCTTCACCCGTCTCTCCCGCCGTGTCCCGGCAAAGCCAGAGCCCGGCAAGTCCACCGAGCAGAATTGCACCCACCTGGCCCGTCGCGCCCCCGATCAGCACCACCATCAGGACGGCGGCGAGCGCGATCGTCTGGCGTGAGCGGTCGGGGCAGAGCGTGCGCGCCATCCCCCAGACCGCCTGCGCCACGATGGCCACCGCCACCAGTTTCAACCCGTGGAGCACCCCGATGCCAAGCGGGCCTGAAAACGCCCCAGCTCCGAGCGCAAACAGCATCAGTAGCAGGGCGGAAGGCAAGGTAAAACCGAGCCAGGCAGCCAGCGCACCCGCCGGTCCGGCACGCTGCAAGCCCAATGCGAAGCCGACCTGGCTGGATGCTGGCCCCGGAAGGAACTGGCACAGCGCGACCAGATCGGCATAGCCACGATCGTCGATCCAGCCGCGCCGGGCAACGAATTCCTCGCGGAAATAGCCCAGATGCGCGATCGGTCCCCCGAAGGAGGTCAGGCCCAGTTTCAGGAAGGCGGCCAGAACCTCGCCGGGCGTTCCTTGTCGTCGGCTTTGGGCCGCGGCATTCAGCGTGTCATTGGCGGGCATGATCTCTCCGTGATGCTCGCGATTTCCGGGGCACGCCAGACGCCCTGAGAGGGCGCATGCGATCATTGTCCCAGTAATGGGGCAATGGAACAAACAGGTGACTGCCGAAGCGCGCACCTTGTCGTTTCATCAGCATCGCAAATAGTATCCACAGGACCGGACACCGCAAGAGAGATAACGGATGAATCATGCCGTGGTTGTCCGGGCAGGACCAGCCTGCGGACGACGGCCTTCCAGAAGGTCGGCGTCGGTGGCGAGCGCATCAGCCATGAA
Organism: Pseudochrobactrum asaccharolyticum; assembly: GCF_003314995.1. Classification (GTDB taxonomy): domain Bacteria; phylum Pseudomonadota; class Alphaproteobacteria; order Rhizobiales; family Rhizobiaceae; genus Pseudochrobactrum; species Pseudochrobactrum asaccharolyticum. Next base: position 33,571 of record NZ_QNRH01000014.1, on the reverse strand, counting down.
ATCCATGAAGACGCGAATACGGGCGGTGTTGCGCAGATCCTCATGGGTCAGCAGCCACAGATCGAGCTGGAAATCTTCCGGAAACATGGCGATCCGGACAAGGTCGGGGGTGCGGTCGGCCACGGCGCAGGGCAGCGGCGCAAGGCCGATTCCGGCCCGTGCTGCGGCAATCGCAGCCGAGATCGAATTGGTGCGATAGATCGGCCGCATTTTCGGCAGCCAATCCGCCAACTGATGGCCGATCGCCCCATGTGACCGGCCGAAGCCGATCCAGTCGCTGCCGGCAAGATCCTCATCGAGCCCCTGAGCGGCGCGTTCTGCCGAGGCATAGGCTCCGAAGGCCAGCCGGCCGACGCGCCGACCGACCAATATTTCCTGCGGCGTGTTGCAGATGCGCAGTGCGACATCGGCCTCGCGTCGGGTCAGGTCCAGGGGAGTGTCCGAAACGATCACTTCCAATTCGATCCCTGGTTGCGCTGCATGGAAGGCTGCCAGATGCGGCGGCAATAACCCGATCGCCAGCATATCGATGGCTATGATGCGGATAAGCCCGCTCAGGCGCTGGTCCTGTCCGGTCACCTGACGCGACAGGGCGATAATTTCCTCGTCGATCCGGATGGCGGTCTCCTGCATGGCCTCTCCGGCGCCCGTCAGCGCATAGCCGTCCGGCAGCCGCTCGAAGAGCCGGACGCCCAGACGTTCCTCGAAGGCGCCGAGACGGCGAAACACGGTCGAGTGCGTTACGCCAAGGCTGCGTGCTGCGCCAGACAGCGTGCCCGCCCGGGCCACAGCGAGAAAGAAGCGCAGATCGTCCCAGTTCTGGTTCTGTGCATCCATGAAGGATCACCTCTTCCAAGCCTGCTCCCATTGCCGGCAGCTTGTCGCCATCTTGCCGGCAACACCGCGCATTCGCTTTGCCCCGTCAGAAAAGCTTGACCACGATCATTGTTACACTTAAGTATGTGACTGCTCACTTACTAGGTACTTTATGCGAAAATCCGCGGAATTGCGCAAGGCCGAAATCGTCGCGGCCGTCCTCGACCTGGCGGACCGGATCGGGCCCTGGCTGGGACTGATGGCCCCATCGACCGGGTCAAGGCGCTGATGGCCGCGCAACTGAGGCAGATTGTTTCCACACCGGCGCTGCCGATGCTGCTGTTCTCGCGCGAGCTGAATGTCGGCAATGAGGATTTGCGTGCGGCCTTTCGCGGCCTGCTGATGAAGTTTCAGGGTTTGATCGTGGCCGAACTGGCTCGCGGTCAGGACGCTGGCTTCTTGCGCCGCGAAGTCGCCCCAGAGGATGCCGCCGTTCTGTTGACGTCGCTGGTTCAGGGGATGGCGATCCGCTGGTCGCTCGGGGCGCGCAACTTCTCCCTGATCGGGGAAGGAAAGCGGCTCCTCGACGTGCAATTGCGGCTACTGGCCGCGAAGGAGGATTAGGCCATGGGACGTCGGTGGATCTACGGTGCGGTAGCGGCGGTTCTGGTGTTGGGCGCGGGTGTGCTGTTCCTCACCGAGCGGCCGATCACGGTCAGCGTGGTGCAACCAGAGCAGGATGTAGCCCTGCGCATCTACGGCCTCGGCTCGGTCGAGGCACGGATTCTCAGCCGGGTTGGATTTGAGGTTGGGGCTGCCCTGACCGGGCTGGCCGCCGACGTCGGCGACCGAGTAGTCAGGGGGCAGGAACTGGCGACCCTCGATCCAGCCGAGCAGGAGGCGCGTACCGCCCGTGCCCGCGCTGCTGTCGCGGCCAATGTCGCCGCCTTAGCCCGCGCCGAGGCCACGGTGGCGCGTGCCCGCAGCGTACTGGCGCAGCGCCAGACGGCAAATCAGCGTCAGCAGGGATTGGCGCAGCGCGATGTGACCTCGATCCAGCGCGCCGAGGAAGCGCAGCGTGACGAGGACGTGGCCCATGCCGATCTGGCGGTCGCCGAGGCGGATGTGGCGGTGATCCGTGCTCAGGGCACGGACGCGGCGGCAGCCCTGCAACAGGAGAAGGTCCTTCTCGCCCGTCATCTTCTGACCGCACCCTATGACGCGGTGATCGTTACGCGCCATGCTGAAGCGGGAACAGTGGTGCGGGCCGGCGATCCGATCTTCACCCTGATTGCTCCCGAAACGGTCTGGATCCAGGCCTATGTTGATGAGGAGCGCGCCGGCCAGCTTGCGCTTGGCCAGGCCGGCACGATCCGGCTGCGCTCGCAGCCGCAGGCTGAGTTCCAAGGCATCATCGCCCGCATCGGTCTTGAAAGCGACCGGGTGAATGAGGAACGCCGGATCTGGCTGACCTGCACGGACTGCCCCCAGCCGATGTATCTCGGCGAACAGGCCGAAGTGCGCATCACCACCGGCAACCGCAACAGTGCTCTGATGGTGCCGGAGGTGGCGATCACCGGTTTCGACGGGCATCGCGGCCGGGTCTGGCTGGTGCGGGACGGACGGCTGGAACAGGCTGAACTGACTTTTGGCGCGCGCGACGATCGTGGCCGGGTCGAGGTCATGGGCAGCCTGCCGGAAGGTGCCGCCATCGTCGCCCGGATACCGCAAGGCGCGACCGAGGGGCGGCGGGCGCGGACCAGGACAACGCCATGAACCTTGCTCTCAAAGATATACGCCACGGACTGTTCCGCTTCGTCCTCACCTGTTTCGGGCTGGGGCTCTTGATGACGGTCGTGCTGTCGATGATCGGCATCTATAACGGCCTTGTCGCCGATGCGCTGGCGGTCGTGAAGGCGCCGGCAGCAGACGTCTGGGTGGTCGAGAGCGGCACCAAGGGGCCGTTCGCCGAAGCCTCGAACATCCCGCTGACAACGCGCGACGCCGTGGCGCGGATGCCCGGCGTGGCCGCAGCCGGCGCAATCAATTTCCAGAACATCGAGGCTGCCCATGCCGGCGCGTCGCTGCGGCTCTACGTCATCGGCTATGAACCGGGACATCCCGGCGGCCCGCAGCGCATCGCCGAGGGACGCGGCATCGGCACAAGCCACTTCGAACTGGTGGCAGATCGCAAGACCGGTCTTCTGACCGGCGAGACGATCCGTCTCGGGCGCAACCGCTTCATCGTGGTCGGGCTGGTCGAAGGGGCAATGAACGCGGGCGGCGATCCGGCGGTCTATATCACGCTGGCGGACGCGATGGCGCTACAGACAGAGCTTGACCCGGCAGCGCAGCGCGTTCAGGCGGCGCGGGGCACCGTTTCGGTCAAGTCCGCCTCGGTCGCGGCCGTGATCGCACGGGTAGCGCCGGGCGCGGATGTCGAATTGCTGACCGCGACCGTGCGGCAGTGGAAACATCTGGCGGCGCTGACGCAAGCCGAGCAGGAGGACATTCTGGTTTCATCGGTGGTCGATCTGGCGCGGCGACAAATCGGCCTGTTCCTTGGCATCCTGCTCAGCGTTTCAGCGGTAGTGATCGCGCTGATCATCTACACGATGACGATGGAGAAACTGAAGCAGATTGCCACGCTGAAGCTCATCGGCGCGCCCGACCGCACCATCATAGGGCTGATTGTGCAGCAGGCGCTGATCCTCGGCGCTTCGGGCTGGGGGATCGGACTACTGCTGATCCTGACAGTAAAGGATTATTTCCCGCGCCGGGTGGTGCTGGAACCGTTCAATGTGATGGTGCTGGCCGGGATCATCTTCGCCGTCTGCATCGCCGCCTCAGGCCTTGGCGTGCGGGCGGCAATGAAGGTCGATCCGGCCACGGCTCTAGGGAGCTGACATGACGGACGGCGAAATCCTGATCGATGTGAAGGGTGTGGCCAAGCATTTTGGCGAGGGCGAAACCCGTGTCGATGCGCTGCGCGACGTCGACCTTCAGGTCCGCGCCGGAGAGGTGGTCGCGCTTCTTGGCCCCTCGGGCTCGGGCAAAACCACGCTGCTCAACGTCATCGGCTGCATCCTGGCGCCATCGGCGGGCAAGGTAACGCTGGACGGCGAGACGGTGTTCGACAGGCAATGGCTGCGGCACGACCTGAGGAGGCTCAGGCTCGACAAGATCGGTTTCATCTTCCAGACGCACAACCTTTTGCCTTTCCTGACCGCCGAGGAGAACGTCGCCGTGGTCCTTCATCTCGCCGGCTGGTCGGTTGAGAAGGGTCAGGCGCGAGTACGCGAACTGCTCGATTATCTTGAAGTCAGCCGTCGCGCCGCGGCCAAGCCGGCGCTCCTGTCAGGTGGCGAGGCGCAGCGGGTGGCCATTGCGCGGGCGCTGGCCAACCGCCCCCGCATCATTCTGGCCGACGAACCGACCGCCGCGCTCGACAGCAAGCGGGCCGGGCTGGTGATGGACCTGTTGCGCAAGCTTGCCGCTGAGCAGGAAGCCTGCATCGTCACCGTCACCCATGACGAGAAGATTTTTGACCGTTTCGACCGCCTGATTCACCTGCGCGACGGCAGGCTGGCCGACGCATGACACAGGAGAATACCATGACCGCAAGACCCCTCTCTCATTCCATCGCTTCCGGTGTGGCGGTCGTGTTTGGCCTGGCCACCGTCATTTCGGGCGGCCGCGCACTCTTCGGCGGCGCTGATATGGGAGCGGTGGTTCCATTCGTGCTGTGGTTCAACTTCGTGGCCGGCTTCGCCTATCTGCTGGCAGGGATCGGACTATGGCGCGGCACGGCCTGGGCGCCTGCCCTGTCCATCGGTATCGCAGCGACCACGGCCGTGGTCCTTGCTTTCTTCCTCTGGCACGTCTGGCGCGGCGAGGCCTACGAGAGCCGCACGATGGCCGCGATGGTCCTGCGGCTCGGCATCTGGGTTGCTATTTCGACAGTTGCGGTAAAGATCCGATGGCCAAGATAGTGGCTCGCGACGACTGCGCTGGCGAGTCGACAGGCATTCGCTACGTCCAGTATCGCGATATGGTGAAATCTCTGGGCTGGAACTACCTGAATTTTCTGCCGACCAGATCGTGTAAATGCTCCAGGAATGCGGCCAAAGACTTTTACACAAACCATCATCATCAATCCGGTATACTTGACCTTACGCAAAGACCACGTTCGCAAGACGAACTAACGCGGGGCATGCTAGGATTGAAGATGCTATAGTGACCCTAAAGGTGGCAATGTCGTGCGCAGGGATATCCCAAAAGATGCCGTTCCCATGCTATGCGCCTCATGCGAGGGGCGTAACAAGGGCATTTGCAGTACGCTGGACTGCCATCAGCTCCACGAACTGGTCAGGTCTTCGCGCAAATCCGCAGTTGAAGGCGGGGCTGCTCTCTTGGGTGAGGCTGAGCGGATCGACCGATATGCCAATATCCTGTCGGGTGTGGTGAAGCTGACCAAGACGCTGTCCGACGGGCGCCAGCAGATCGTTGGCCACCAGTTCGCCCCTGATTTCCTCGGCCGACCATTTCGAGCCGAGAGTCAGCTCAATGCGGAAGCCGCCACAGAAGTCGTACTCTGCTCCTTCCCTAGAGAAGCCATCGAACGGATGATGCAGGAATCGCCAGAACTGGAACGCCGGCTCTACAAGCAGGCGCTCGACGAACTGGATGAAGCACGCGACTGGATGGTGACACTCGGTCGCAAAACAGCAAGCGAGAAGATCGCGAGCCTGTTGTTGATGTTTGCCCGTCATGCCGAGCCATCCGGGAAGGCAGGCCGTAACTTCGCACGTTTCGATCTGCCGCTCACCAGGGCCGACATTGCCGATTTCCTCGGCCTTACCATCGAAACGGTCAGTCGCCAGTTGACGCGGTTACGCAACGATAAGATCATCTGCATCGAGAACAATCGTCTGATCATTGTGCCTGACCTCCGACGCTTGAATGCACGAGCCGGGAATTAGATGCCGGGCGACAAGGCCAGATTTCAAAGGCTGCGATGGATGGTGGCCGGGCGATGACCAGCGCGATCAGCAATTCACAACCAGAGCGACCGGGCTTCGGCCTCGCCGATATGTCGCCGGCCTATTTCGGTCTCGTGATGGCCACGGGCATCATTTCTCTGGCGGCGCACATGATGGAGTATGGCCCGCTGGCATCGAGCCTTTTCTACCTGAATATCGGACAATACGGCCTGTTATGCGTCCTCTACGCCCTCCGGGCCTGGCGCTATCCGGCGCGGTTTTTCGGTGACATGTTCACCCATCTGACCGGACCCGGCTATTTCACGGCGGTCGCTGGCACCGGCATCCTGGCTAGCCAGTTCATGGTCTTGCGTGAGGACCTCGTCGCCGGAAAGGCGTTGTGGGTGTTGGCCGTGGTGCTATGGCTTGGCCTCACCTACACCATCTTCACGGCCTTCACCGTCAAGCGCGACAAGCCGACGCTCGACAAGGGTATCAATGGCGGCTGGCGCTAGAATTGCTCCCACTGCATTTTCAGTCTTAACTTCGCCGAATCTCATAGGGCTGAAACTCCTTGTGGAGCAGTTTTGGAATGCTCACTAAGAACAGAAACCCTATCCACGAGCAGTGGTATCACGATTTCTTCTGATGAAGTTGTCCCTATTGCATGCCATTTGGGGCCTGGTAGTCTCGCGATAGAGCGCATTCGAAATGTACAGGCAAACCATATTGAGAAATCTTGCTCCCGTCACCACTGATATATCCTTCATGAGCTTATAAGTCATGCTTCAAAAAGCAGATATCAGTGAGATGTCAAACGGCATCAATCATAAACACTACCGACGATTCATATTAGGTAAAACCAAATTTACTAAACGTTATCATCCTTGTGCAAGCAGTTTGGTAACCAAATAAGGCTCCATGCCCTCAATGCCACCCTCGCTCCCATAACCACTGTGGCGCACACCACCAAATGGTGCTTCCGGTGTTGATACTGCGATTGCGTTCACGCCAAGCATGCCCGCTTCAACCCCATCAGCCAGCATACTGATATTATGCGCCGAACTGGTAAAGGCATAAGAGGCCAATCCAAACGGAAGCCGGTTTGCCTGTGTAATTGCTTCTTGCGTATTATGGATACGGGCGGTGACGACGATGGGGCCAAAAGGCTCCTCATTCATAATACGGGCGCTTTCAGGCACATCGGCCAATACAGTAGGCGCAAAAAAATTGCCCCGATTACCAACAAGATTACCGCCGGTCATACAGCGCGCGCCCTGCGCAATTGCATCATCGACCAGTTCACGCATGGCTGAAACCCGGCGCGGATTGGCCAGCGGGCCCATCTGCACGCCCTCTTCAACACCTGATCCGATCTTCAGTTTAGTAGCGGCACAAACCATGCCATCAACAAAACGATCATGCAGACTGTCATGTACGTAAAATCGTGTTGGTGAAATACAAACCTGTCCGGCATTGCGGAATTTGAACGGTGCCAATAACGAAATTGCCCGCTCAAGATCTGCATCCTCAAGGATCAGTACCGGCGCATGACCGCCAAGCTCCATAGTACAGCGCTTGGCTCCGTGGCGCGCGGCCAGACCAGCAAGATGCTGACCGACAGCGGTGGAACCAGTAAATGTAACTTTCCGGATAGCCTCATGAGCAATGAGTTGTTCCGATACTTCGGCAGGATTACCAAAAACGATGTTCAAGACACCGTCAGGTAGCCCCGCATCATGAAAAGCACGCGCAAGTTCAATTGCCGCAGCGGGGGTTTCTTCCGCAGGTTTAAGAACGATCGTGCAACCGGATGCAAGCGCTGAGGCCACTTTGCGTGCAGGCATCATCAACGGAAAATTCCACGGGGTAAAAGCAGCAACAGGCCCGACCGGTTGCTTGAGCACACGATATTCCACCTGTGGATACGGGCTGGGAACGATCCGCCCGTAGATACGGCGCCCCTCTTCTGCACACCAATCCAGTGTTTCGGCCGAAACCATAACTTCTATCCGCGCCTCCCCCAGAGCTTTCCCCTGCTCGGTACTAAGCAGCCAGGCGATATGATCAGCACGCTCACGTAAGAGATCGGCAGTACGTCGCAAAATGCGACTGCGCTCAAGTGCAGTCAGAGCGCGCCATGCCGGAAAACTACGGGCAGCGGCCTGTGCTGCGCGGTCGATATCGGAAGCACTCGCATGAGGTAATCTGGCAATGACCTCCCCGGTTGCAGGATTATACACATCTTCGCCACTATCCGAGACGGAGATCCATTCGCCATCGATAAAGAGTGTTAAAGGGCCATATTTTTCAGTCATTAAAGTCATGCTACTCGCTCCTCAATCACCGGCAAGCATCCATTTTGAGCTGCAGCAATCCCCATCACGCGTTTGAAAAACAGCCCGATATCGCATTCATCGGTAAAACCAATTCCACCATGAAATTGGATAGCTTCGCGGGTTGACAACTCTGCAGCGTGACGGGCTTGCTGATAGGCAGTCTTTACCCCAAACCGGCGTTGCTCCCCATCAACCGCACGCACTGCCTCATAGACAATCGCCTCTGCAGCTGCAATTTGTACATGCACTGATGCAAGACGGTGCTGGATAACCTGATGGCTGGATAAGGAGACACCGAATTGCTGCCGTATTTTGACATAGTCTGACACGATTGTTAGCGCCTGTGCTGCGATGCCAACCAGTTCAGCAGCATGGAACAGCCGAACCAGATCTTCAATTTTCTCAGCCAGTTCCGTTGCTATCTTACCAACGCACAAAATCGTTCCCGCACCCTTTGCAAAGGACGCCGCGCCCGAACTTCCAAAATCAACAGTTGAAAATATATCAATGTCAACCTCAGGATCTTTGGCATTTTTACAATTGATCAGGCGCAGTGATTGGTCATCAGAGCAGAATACAACCAGATGATCGGCAACGGCTATTCCCGGTATCGCCCCCGTGACATAGCGTTCACCATCCCATTGAGCGTGCGCTGACAAAATTATCTGCTGCCCTGACATCAACTCAGACACAAGTGTGCCTTCACCTATCGTGCCAAGCAGCCATGCGACTGCTATCATAGCAGCGAGTGGTTCTGGTGATAGATTACGGCCTGCCGACTGCATAACAATCGCTGCGCCACGCAGTCCGAAACCCAGCCCCCCTTGTTCTTCATCGAGCAGGACACCCGCCCAGCCCTCAGCACGAATGCGTGCCAATGTCCGCCCATTCCCCAACCGCAGGCCGGTCAGGCCGCCGGTATCTGCAAACAACGCATCCGCGCTATCAGCAATCAGACGATCCTCTTGTGACCATACCGGCATCAGGTGCGCCCTCCGTTCAAACCCAGCACACGGTTGGCTAAAATAGATCTCTGAATCTCATTGGAACCGCCATAGATAGTTAAACGGCGCGACTGCAGATACATTTCATTCAGATCGATCCGCATACCACTTTCGATTAACGAGCCCTGTCGCGCGCCAAGTGCTCCGGCAGCCTCAAACACCAATTCTAATATCCCCTGCACAGTCTCTGTGTTCAGAATTTTGAGATAACTTGACTCGTTGACGACCGCCACACCGGTCTCAAAACGCTCAGCCGTATCGAGGAATGCGGCTGTCACGACTTCAACCTTTGCCCGCGCTTGTTCAAGGCGAATTTGCCATTCATCGCGCGATACCGCAGGCATATTCTGTACTAATCGCTGTAACCGGACCAGGGCCCGATTAGTAAGCGCCGGTGTGCCCAGATGCATCCGCTCCTCATCAAGAAGCGAAGTCGCAACTTTCCAGCCACCACCAATTGAACCGACAACATTTTCTATAGGCACCCGTACAGCATCAAAAAAAACCTCAGCAAACTCTTCATCACCTGCGATGGTTTTGATTGGTTTAACAGTGATACCCGGTGTGTTCATCGGAAAGAGCACGAAAGTAATCCCATCGCGTCGCTCCGGCGAAGTCCGAACCAAGGCAAACATCCAGTCCGCGTGATGTCCCCATGTTGTCCAGATTTTGTGTCCGTCTATGACCAGCTCCGATCCCTCAATCCTTGCCTTGGTCTGCAAGCTGGCCAGATCCGAGCCGGCTTCAGGTTCGGAATAGCCCTGACACCATACCGTATCGCCCGAAAGAATCCTCGGCAGATGCTGCTCTTTCTGCGCATGGGTTCCTGATTTCATCAGGAGAGGACCAATATGGTTCAGTCCCTGTGTCGGCAAATCCGGCGCACCTGCACGGGCAAGTTCTTCCATGAGAATGACCTGCTCAACAGGACTTGCTCCCATCCCGCCATATTCCTTAGGCCAATGCGGAGCGATCCAACCCATTTGCGCCAATTTGCGATGCCATGCTGTCGCTTCAGCAGGTTCAGGCCTGAACGTCGTGTGGGCAAGATGTGCCGGCACCTCTTTTGCCAGCCACCCGCGAAGCTCCGCACGGAACTCCGCTTCTACTGCTGTTTCTGGCCGGATCATGATGCCACCTTCGCCTGATCCGTTGTCGCAGTGATTTCCGCAACCGCCCATGGCAGAAGGTCACGCTTAAGAATTTTGCCCGTAGCGTTGCGTGGCAGTTCGCTTCGGTAAAGGACATATTTGGGCTTCTTGTAACCGGCAATGCGCTGCCGGCAATGTTCGACGATCTGATTTTTATCCGGGGCAACTGCCCCCTTTTCAGGTTCAATCACCGCCACAACACTCTCACCAAAAACATCATCAGGGACAGCGATGACCGCGACATCAGCGATACCGGGCAGTTCGGTGATCGTCTGTTCGACTTCTTTCGAATAGATATTGAGCCCGCCTGATACGATCATGTCTTTCTTACGATCAACAATATAGAGATACCCATCAGCATCGCGGCGTGCCATATCGCCGGTACGGAACCATCCATCGCTAAATGCAGCTTCAGTCTGCTCAGGGTTATTCAGATATCCCTTCATCACCGTGAAAGCCCCGGGACGTCCGGCGCGAACTAAAAGCTCTCCCGCCTCACCATCCATAACGTCACGGCCATCCTCGTCTGTGATCCTGACTTCCACTCCGGGGCAAGGTCGTCCCACCGAGCCGGCATGTGTGAATTGTTCACGATGCATCAGCCCCGTCACACCACCTGCTTCGGTCATGCCAAAGAAAGAAACGATTTCGAGATTTGGCAGCAAGGCAATCAGCCGTTCTTTCAACGGCACCGGAAAAGCTTCCCCCGTCACAGCCAGTCGGCGTAATGAGGCAGCGCGTTGCGGATCTGCCTCCAGAACCGGCATCATCATCCGGCACATTGTTGGAACGAGACCCAGTACAGTCACCTGTTCCCTTTCAATGATGGAGAGCACATCGTCCGGATCAAAGCGGCTAAGGATATTCAGCGTACCACCAAGCATCAGTGCATTGATCATCCGCCCCATTCCGGCACGATGTGCCATGGGGGAAACAACGAGATAGATATCGTCGCCGTTAATCCCCCATTCAACAGCATTCATATAGCCATGACAGACGAGGATATTCGCATGGGTTAACACCACACCCTTAGGCTGACCGGTTGTACCTGAGGTGTAGAGAATAGCCGCTTCGTCCTGTTCAAGCGGAATTGGTGGCAAGGGGGTAGTGCCAGATTGGCGCAAACATGAAAAATCAGCAAAGTCTGAGATTGTCTCTCCTACAGTGTAAATTTCTGCACCCACAGAAACTTCAGCGGCGACTTTTTCTGCAAGATTTGCATCACAAATGATCAATCCTGCGCCACTATCTGCTTGAAAATAGGCAAGTTCATGGGGACTGATACGTGTTGTGGCAGGAACCACCACCGCTCCAGTTGCGAGAACGCCGAAAAACGCTTCGGCGAACTCGATCTGGTTTGACATATAGAGAATAACCTTGTCACCACTGCCAATGCCGCGCGCCGCCAAGCCCCGCGCAACAGAACGGACCCGGTTACCCAAATCACCCCAGTTGAGCCGATTTTCTCCGCAGATAAGTGCAGTTTTCTCTGGTTGGCTCAGAGAATGGGAGAACAAAATATTTTCAAGACGCACGGCAAACTCTCCAAGTTATACCAACCGAAAGGCCGGATAATAGATGTCATCGGCGAGCTTTTCCCAATCCAGCTCTACCCGCGCACCAATAGCAACTGCACCGGGCTCAGCATTGGTGATATTGCCCAAAAGCCGCGCCCCCTCATCAAGATCGATGGTGCAGGTATTAAGTGGTGTACGGCCTTCAAGGCCGACGCCGGGAATACGGATGACCGTGGCGGCATAGACAACGCCCTTTCCGGACACTTGACGCCATTCCAGGTTTCGGGAACCCGTGTAGATCGATACTGGACGCGGATAGTGCTGGAACTTGCCGGTATCGAGGCAATATTGCAGCCACAGTTCCTTACGGCGCGCTCCGTCCCAAAAAGCATCGGTATTAACAAAGGTATTCGGTTTTGGGATTGGACGTAAATTAGCGAGTTCGGACATATCAGACCTCCAAAATCATAGCAGCACTGGTACCCCAGTTACGAGCGAACGGGATAACACCAATACCTGTGACAAGTGCATTTTTAGGATTGGCGACCTGACGCTCACCGCCCTCGCCCATAAGTTGCCGAACAGCCTCGGCAAGGTTCAATCCACCACTTGCCAATCCGGGTTGGCCCGCTGAAATCTGTCCGCCACCAGTATTGAGCGGCAAAGAGCCCTTGAAGCTAAGATCAGTAGACAGGACAAAATCACTGCCTTCACCCCGGCCACAGAACCCGAAATCCTCGAACTTCATCAATACGGCGATGGTAAAATCGTCATAGGGTTGAAACATCGAGATGTCCGACGGTTTTAACCCGGATTGCTGCCAGATTTTTGGTGCGATTTTTGAAAATCCGGTTTCGGTTACATCCGCCAGCGGATCCGATCCGTTGACATTGGTCAGTTCCGCATAGGCGGTCGGATAGACATACGTTTTGATCCCAAGCGCATCAGCCTTCTCACGTTTCATAACAAGAAAGGCGTTGGCACCATCACAGAACATCACCGAATCCAGCACGCGCAACGGGTCAGCAATAACTTTCGAAGCGAAATAATCCTCTTCGCTCAGAGGTTTACGAAACTTTTCAAGTCCATTTTCATTCAGCAATGCATGATTGCGCTGCGTGATTGCAATCTTTGCCAAAGCTTCAGGTTTAAGGTCATATTGATAAGCATAGCGGCTCATCAAAAGGCCGAATACAGCCGGTGGCCCCTGCACGCCTTGCGGATCTTGAAACTCGCCACGATAAGCCCCGTAATTGGCTGCCCACCGTGTTGAAGGAGCATCCGCCGACATAACCATTGCAACTTCACAATGACCGTCACGGATTGCAGACATTGCGCGGGCAACACCACCGGTGGCAGAGCAGCCGCCGGTACCACCATAATTCATCCAGGTTGGTGAGATCCCCAGTGCTTCGCTCATGTAAACCGCGAAAAACGGATTGCTGCATTCACTCAATGGAACAGTCACGGACAATCCATCAATTTCAGACTTGGCAATGCCGGAACGCTCAAGCAACTGGGCGAAAGCTTCTCCTGCAAGATCATAAGCACTGCGGCCAGACTTGAATTGCACAGGCGTTTCCGAATAGGCCGCGATGACGATATCTGATTTTGACATAATTAATCACTCTCCCTTGAACTGAGGTTCACGCTTTTCACGGAAAGCAGACAGCCCTTCCTGACGGTCACCCGTAAAATAGAGCATGAAGGACGCATCACCCTCGGCTGCAAAACCATCAGCAAGTGACATATCAATCCCGCGATCAATCACCCCTTTGGTGAGCATGACCGACAACGGAGCATTACCCGCAATCGTGCGTGCAATCTCACGCGCCTTATCTAAGGCTTCGCCTGCGGCGGTTACGTGATTGAGAAGGCGGATTTCCTTGGCTTCCTGTGCCGACAGGCGGCGACCTGTCCACATAAGTTCCTTGGCCAATGATTTACCGATCAAACGCGGTAGTGTCTGAGTACCGCCACCGCCGGGCATCAGGCCAAGGCGGATTTCAGGAAGCCCAAGCTTGGCTTTTTCACCTGCGATAATAATGTCACCGACAAGCGCCAGCTCCAGACCGCCACCCAAAGCGAAGCCTTCAATCACAGTGATCACCGGCTTGGTATATTCTGGCATCTCTCTGAACAGGCGATTGACTTTCCGGCTACGCCGACGCATTCGATAAAAATCGAAATACTCGTTGTCACCAATTGTAAATTCCGACGTATCGATACCTGTGCAAAAGGCTTTTTCGGTCCCTTTGAGAATAACGGCTCGTATATCGCGATCATGTTCTGCCGCAGCCATTGCCTCCATAATTTCGGACGCGGTCGTTTCACGTAGTGAGTTCAACTTTTCAGGTCGATTAATCTGGATTTCGATCCAGTTTTCCTGCCGCTCAACGATAATATCCTGATAACTCATGCTATGCTCCCAAACTTGTATTTCCCAAGTGTTTCCCGATAATTTATTGAGTTTCCCCCGCCATACAGGCGGCGATCCGATCATGTAATGCCTGAGCAAGTTCTGGGGTTTTACAGACTTCGGCACTGATGTTTTCTTCAAGCGCAACGCCAACATTTGGGCGTAGCACGATCACGCGATCGGCCATTTCGATTGCATCATCAATACGATGGGTTACGAAAAGACAGGTCTTGTTGTACTCCCGCACAACACGTGCGAAATCCTGACGCAGCTCTTTTGAGGTAACGTGGTCGAGCTGACTGAAGCTCTCATCCAACAACACAAGCTGAGGGTCGACACACAAAGCCCGTGCGAGAGAAACACGTTGGCGCATACCGCCTGAGAGTTCGTGCGGGTGCTTATCTGCGGCCCCTTCCAGTTTGACGCGCGACAACCATGTCAGTGCACGTTTGCGGGCTTCTGCGGGCGGGACTTTCAAGATAAGCAGGCCTAACTCACAGTTCTCAACAGCTGTTCGCCAAGGTAAGAGCCGGTCGGTCTGGAAACTGACGGCCATTTTTCCACGTAGTTTCGCAAAATCACGAAAAGGGTCATATCCCGCAACGCGCACTGTTCCTGCGCTGGTCGGTTGTGTGCCCATGACCATATTCATAACAGTGCTTTTTCCAGCTCCCGTCTGACCAAGGAGCGCAACGATTTCCCCTTGGTTGACCTTCATCGAGATATTGCTGAGAACCTGATAAGATCCATAGGATTTCCCTACTTTTTCAAGGCTGATAATGGATTGGTTGCTCATCTTACTGAAGCCTCCGGACGCCACTTTAGAAGAACCTTATCTGTTCTGTTGAGCAGTGCTTGCAGCGATATGTTCGCCACCACGAGGATCACAGTCCAACCAAGAACCTGGTCAATACGGAACATCGATTGTGCAAGACTCATCCGCGAGCCAATCCCCATCGCAGAAGCAACCAGTTCAGCAAAAATCGCCATACGGATCGCGTACCCGATCACGGATTTCGTGGTGGACAGGATATAGGGAACAATATGCGGAAGGATCAGATAACGCAGCACCTGCCAGCGATTGGGACGAAAGCTTTCGATCATATCGACAAGGTCGTTCGACAGAGCGCGAATGCCGTCATAGATACTCAATGCATAAAATGGCACCAGAATAACCGACAAGATGAAGAAAATCCGGACTTCTGGTTGCGAAAACCAAAAAATCGCCAAAAGCATCCAGGACAGTGCAGGTATCCCAGTGTCGATAATGATCAGCGAGTGCAAATACGGGCGGATTTTCGGAAAGATCCCCATGATCACACCAAGGAGAACCCCCAGCATCATCGCGAAAAGCAGCGCCACAAGAAGGCGCAAAGCGGTGACACCAATATGATGATATTGGGTGGTTAGAATTTCGCTGACAGCGGCAAGAATAACGGCCGGTGATGGCATTACATAAGGGGGGACGTAAAAACTGGCAATCTGGATTGCAACTGTCAACGCGGCCACAACGACAAGGATAGGAATTACGCTGCTTTGCGTCAGCTTGCGCTCGACAGGCAATGGATTACCCTCGAGCTCATTCTGGCTCGGGTGCACTTGGGCTTGAGACACGATTTCCTCCGGGAACTGGTAAGCATGTACTTAAGAAAACGGCACATGCCATTTCACATGACATTAGCTTCAACCCTGGAAGAAGAAGTTGTCATCCGGAACACCCGCAAGCGCACCGTTGCGAACACAGAATTCAGCAGCAGCTTTGAGATTTTCTCGTGCAGCAGCATCGGTCATTGAAGTATATTTGAAATCCAGTCGTCCCGACGCGATCGCTTCAGTCAGAACTTCAGGCCGGAAGCCTGTTGCTTCTCCGACAACAGTCACTGCACTTGGCACGTCACTCAGAATACCCTCGATACAGTCACGGAACATCGCATCAATTTTGACCCCGATCTGTGGATCGGTTGCTAGCAATTCATTGCGAACCGCGACGCCGAAATAGGGAAGAGTTTTGCCGTTTGTACCCTTGGTGTAGGCATCACCAATACTAAAGATACTCTGAATACGACCATCTTCGGCCATTCCATTCGTAACGTTCGGTTCCCAGGTTAGTCCGGCGTTGGCACTACCCGCCCGCAACACAGACACCGACGCTGCAGGATTATTCACATTCTGGATTGTCGAGCTGCCTTCAAGATCAATCTTTTTAAATTCAGCCAGAACAGCTTTTGCCATCTGATAGGTTCCGGTTGACTGAGGAGCAGCCACAACTTTTCCGGCCAGCACCGACACATCATCCACACCGGTCTCTTTAAGTGATATGAAATTGATCATATTGGCGGTGGTCACGTTACATATATATGTCAACGGTACGCCGCGAACGTAGCGCGTTGCAAAGGTGTCCCAGCTGCCAATACAGATATCGTAATTACCGACATCAAAATCACTATAATAAGTGGGTACGGACGTATATTCCGTCGCTGTAGAAAGTGAAAATCCGTGCTTTTTATCCAAGCGATGATGCTTGATGAAGCCGGTCAGTAAAACAGTGAAACCTGGCTTCAGCTCTGCCCAGCGCACCTCGCTTTGTTGAGCAAAAGCGGGCAATGAAAGACCCGTGAGTGCACCTGCAGCCGCGATACCGCCTCCACAGAGCATGGTTCTGCGTGTCATTCTATTCATAAATTTTCTCCCTCCCGAGCAACAAGACTTAAAGCGAATACGCCTCACTCTGTTTTGCCTCCCGCAATTACAGAATGTCTCTTATTCTTCTAAAACTTACTCCGATAAACAGCCGATTTGCCCCTATCATTTCAATAGGAACCACCTACAATTCCAGCCTGATGATGAAGGCTTCACTCTTATTTCAAATGACAATTCCGCAGCTTGAGCAATCAACATGAGAGCGATGCGATTTGAGGCTGGTTGTCTCTCCAGCGCCGGACAGTGTTTGTCTCCACCCCAAACATATCCAACACGCGTCCAAGACTATGATCCACCATTTCAGTGAGACTTTGCGGCTTGGCATAAAATGCAGGCACCGGCGGAGATATTATCGCCCCCATCTCAGTCACAGCGGTCATACTGCGTAAATGGCCAAGATGAAGTGGGGTCTCACGCAACATAAGCACGAGTTTGCGACGCTCCTTCAGCACAACATCCGCAGCTCTCGTCAGTAGCGATGACGTTGTTCCGGTAGCAATCTCTGAGAGACTGCGTACAGAGCATGGTGCAACAATCATCCCCATAGTGAGAAACGAGCCGGAAGAAATTGAAGCAGCGACATCTTCAAAACGATAGTAGCGGTCGGCCAATGCCCGAACATCAGCAAGCTTTCTTCCCGTCTCAAGTGCAATCGTTATTTCGGCAGCACGAGAAATCACCAGATGCGTTTCGATAGGGCTCTCACGCAGTAACTCTAATAATCTTATGCCATAGATAGCACCTGAGGCTCCCGAGATACCTACAATCAATCTATTCGTTTGCGCACCCACCATTGATAACTCACTTAAGCTTTTTGTCTCATTGGAGAGCACCACAAAAATCAATCAGATGCCATTAAGTAATCTCAACGCAAGCCATAATGATTCACTATGGATGCACGCTGATGAGATCCTTCGGCACATCATTCAGCCGCTGACGCAACCCTCTGATAAATACTTCCGCGGCACGGCTGAGCGGCCGGCTATTGCTGTAAGCACAAACAACGCGCCGACGCACACCCGGGGCGATTGGTAATGCAATAAGTCGCCCCTCAGTCAGGGCACTCAAAAGAGCGATCGGCGGCAGAATAGTAACATAGCCGCCATGTTCTACGAATTTTTCAAGGGTCGCAATTTCATCGCATTCCAATTGCGGATCCAGATTTAACGCGGCTGCACGTGCTGCTATTGAAATGACATCGCGCAAACCATGGCGCGTTGTTGGCAAAACAAGGCGCTTAACATCAGAAGCGCGGATACGACCGTTCTGCATGGCGACTGGATGATCTGGCGCGCAGATGAAAGCCAGCCTCTCATTAAACAACTCAATTTCAACAAAGTCAGTACGCCGGTTATCTGTATGATTGATAATCGCAATATCAATTTTTCCAATGCGCAGCATCTCCAGCATTTCAGCTGAATAACCGCCTGTTACCCTGAAAGTAACATCAGGATATTGTGCCCCCAAAGCGATCAGGGTCTCGGGAAGAATTTCCATTGCCATGGATGCAATAGCCCCGATCGCCAGCGCACCGCCTATCCGAGATCGATCAGCTGAAAGGTCATGACGCGCTGATTGCAGTTGATGCACCAGTGGCCTTAACAATCGATAAGCATCATCTCCCAAAAAAGTCGGTCGTAACCCCGTGGGTGTACGCTGAAACAGTGCACCGCCTAATTCGGCCTCCAGCTTTGCAAGCTGCTGGCTGATCGCAGGCTGCACAATATTCAAACGCTGAGCCGCGCGGGTAATAGACCCCTCCTCATAGGCTGCAATGAAATAATTTAATTGACGCAACTCCATAAACCACCCCCATCACGAAACGCTATTACGAACATCATCTTAAATTAGTAGGGATTATACGTCCTTACAACGTAAACTTTCGCCACGTAGAAAGAGGAAAAAACATGACCGATTCTTCGATGGCACGCCGAGCTCCTGAATTGCGTGACTGGCTAAAAACCCTGCATGACAGTGACCGGCTCTGCATTATCCAGCCTGGAACCGAACTCAAACATACGATCGCTGGCATTGCAAACCGTATGGATGGCACCAAAGCCACAGCATTCCCTGATGCCGGTGGAACAGGGATAACAGTCATTTCCGGCCTTTTGTCGGATCGGTCATGGATGGCAGAAGCCCTCGGCGTTAAATCCAGCGAACTTGTGAAAGCGTTCCAGCGTGCTGCGGCAAGCCCCCTGCCGTGGCACCAAGTTGATAACGCAGCTTGCCAGCAAATTATTGTTGAGGACGGCGATTTACTCGGTCGGCTACCAATTCCGGTACATAACGAATTTGACAGCGGCTCCTATATTACTGCTGGCCTGCTAATTGCCCGTAACCCTCGCACGGGTATCCAGAATGTTGCCATTCACCGGTTGCAAGTCTCAGGTCCGCGCGAACTTGGCGTTCTACTTCTCCCACGACATACGCTTGCCTTTTTCAACGAGGCTGAATCCACCGGAGCTGATCTGGATGTGGCAATTGTTGTGGGCTGCAGCCCGTCTTGCCTGATGGCATCACAAGCAATCTTACCTATTGATCACGATGAGCTGGAGGTCGCTGGCGCACTCAACGGAACGCCTCTGGCGGTGACCAAATGCATCGGCTCCGAGATCCGCGTCCCAGCCGATGCGGAAATCGTCATAGAAGGTCGCCTTTTGGCTCAAAAACGAGCGCCAGAGGGTCCATTCGGCGAATTTCCACAATACTACGGCGAACGCGCTGAGCGCCATGTGATCGCCGTCGATCGTATTACGCATCGAGAGAACCCATTGTTTCACACCATCGTTGGTGGTGCCCTAGAGCATTTACTTCTGGGTGCCCTGCCACGTGAAGCGACGATACTCAGCACCATTCAGGCTAGTTTTTCCAATGTCAAAGCCGTCCATCTGACACTTGGCGGTGTAGGCCGATACCATCTTGTCGTGCAACTCCAAAAGCGCAACCGCGGCGAAGCCAAAAATATCATAGCTGCTGCTTTTGCTGCTCATTATGATATTAAACATGTGGTCGTCGTTGATGAGGATGTGGATATTTATGACGAACGCAGTGTCGCATGGGCAATAGCCACACGCTTTCAAGCTGACCGGGACGTCATCATCATTGGTGGAGCACAAGGTTCAAAACTCGATCCATCAACCGACGATGGCTTTGGATCCAAAATGGGACTGGATGCAACAGTTCCGTTCGGCGCGCCTGAATTTAAATTCACCAAAATTCGTGTGCCCGGTGAAATGGAAATAGACCTTGATACAGTCATCGCCCCCCACGCTGAACTATCAGCAATTCTCTGAAAGCTCAGCGTGAGATCTAAATATAATAAACTTGTCAAATAACGGGGATAAAGTTGAACGTTGCCACACATTCAAAGTCTTAGGGCAACGTTCAGGTTTGTATTTATGCAGGTTTGTAGGTCTTTGTTTCCACAACCAATGACACGACGACACCAAAGACCAGCGCCCAGAAAGCTGCACTAATGCCAAGCAATGAAATATTGGACATGGCCACAGCCAGAGCTACAAATGCTCCAATTTGATTTCCATGATCCTTGCCAAAGGCATTTTGAAATGCCGTAAGCAATACGCCGATCATCGCCAACCCTGCAACAGTCGCAATCAAAGGAGCAGGCAAGGCCAATACCAGTGGCACTGCAAGCCCTGAAACCAGTCCGAATGACATGAACAATACGCCGTTCACAACAGATGCAGCATAACGTCCTGCTTTATCCGATCCGGCCTGCTCAGAAGAACAGATCGCTGTCATCGGGCCCGCAATATTGGCGTTATGACCACCTAAACAACCTGCAGCAATACCACCAATACCTGAAATCACAGTCATGGCGTTAATTGGCGGCTTGTAATCTTCTGTCATAAGCACCCCAATCGCCTGCGCATTTTCAGCACCGATCACCAGCAGTGCCAATGGTACAGCAATGGCAAAAAATGCATCAATCGTAAAAGTAGGCCATGTAAATTCAGGCGCCGCAAAAGTGACAACACTTTCAGCGATACCGAGTGATCCCGTTGCATAGGCCGCGATAAATCCGACAAGCAATGCAGATAAAACCGGTGGCACTACCTTGATAAAACGCATGGATATGAAGAACGCAGCGATAGCAGAGCCAGCGATGATCGGTGCTGCTCCTGCTGCCGTCACAGTCCCTGTCGCAAATCTGATCAGCGCGCCTGCAATCATTGCCATAACAATCGGCATCGGCAGCCAGCGCATGATCTTACCGATCAGTCCTGTCACACCAAGAAGTAAAACAATGACACCCGCAAGGATGAAACCACCAACAGCCTGATCGAATGGTATACTGACCAAAGAACCGGCCACCAGCGCTGCACCGGGAATAGAATAAGCACCTGAAATGGGCTGCTTATAATAAAGCGCCATAATCAGACTGATCAGTCCGCCCAGAAAATAGATGGAAAACAGCCACGCTACCGTCTGTCCATTTGTCAGATTTCCTGCCCCGGCAGCACCTATCACAATCAATGCAGGGCCGGAACAACCAAAAATAGCGGCGACAAAGCCAGCACTTACGGTTTTGATATTCAGGTATTTTGAAAAATCTCTTATTCCCGCGGCATATCCTGGCCCGCGTTCAATAATACTGCGCTCATACATCGTTCCCATTGACGCTCCCTCTGGAGCAGCTCTCAGGCTGCTCCTTTATTATTATTGGTTTTATTTTCCGGTGAATTTTGGCTCACGCTTTTCATGGAACGCTGTAACGCCTTCCTTGAAGTCTTCCGATGAACGCAAACGACTGTAGCAATGGCCTTCAAGTTCAATTGCAGTCGACAACAGTGCATCATCTGTATCATTGAGCAGTTTCTTGGCTGTGCGCTGTGCCAATGGGGAGAATGTGAGCAGTTCAGCGACGAGATCATCAACCGCTTTCTCAAGATCGTCATTGCTTACGATTTCTGAGGCAATCCCCCAATCATAGGCCTGCTGGCCGGTTATACGTTTTGAACGCATAACGATATTTTTAGTGCGTGTAACGCCAACCATTTTTTGCAAGCGTGCCGAACCACCGGAACCTGGGATCTGACCAAGTTTCTGCTCAGGCAGTGCATAACGTGTTGTTTCTGTCACGATGCGGAAATCGCATGCCAGTGACAGTTCAAAACCAACGCCGAAACAATAACCACGGTTTGCAGCAATAACCGGCTTGGAACAACGTGCAGGAGCTGCAATGTTCCATGCAAGTTTGGAGACATGTTCAGGGCTGGATTCCAAAAATCCCTTGATGTGTCCGCCAGAAGAAAAGTGTTCTCCCTCGCCGGAAACAACGATGATGCGGATGCTCTCGTCTTCATCCAGGGCTTCAAAAACAAGACGCAGCTGATCCCGCTCAACCATTGAGACAACATTATATGGGGGACGGTTCAGTGTAATATTTGCACGCTGACTTTCACTGTTAATTGTAACGGTGAAACCATCGAGTTTCTCCAGACGCGGGTCATTAAATTGTGCGTTCACTTCCATTGGGATTGCCTCATTCTCATGCATTACTAATTTTGATGATATTTTATTCAGGTGTGTAATCACCGGCGACAAGCATCCGGCGCAAGACTTTCCCGACTGGTGATTTTGGAATATTTTTTACGAAGATAAACTGACGCGGCCGCCTGAAGTTCGCCAGATTGGAACCTCTGCAATACTGATCGAGCTGCTCAGAGGTAATTTCGCCATTCTTTTTGACGAATGCTGTTACCAGTTGTCCCCAGCGTTCATCCGGCAAGCCGACAACGGCAACTTCATCAACATTTGGATGGAGCGATAAGAAGCTTTCAACTTCTACCGGTGATACATTCTCACCACCAGTAATGATCATGTCATCAACGCGGCCGGTGACGAACAGATCGCCATCTTCGTCGACAAAACCGGTGTCGCCTGTGAAGTACCAGCCATCTTTCAGGGCTTTAAGGTCGGCTTCCGGACGGTTCCAATACCCCTCAAATGCCTCATCACCCTTTAGAGAAGCAATGATCTCACCCTCTTCACGCGTGTCAGCAAGGTCTGTTGGCGAGTTCGCCCCCAGCTTGGCAACCTGGATCATTTGATTGATACCGGAGCGACCAGCAGAGCCAGGTTTCAAAGCGGCTTTCTGATCAATCGTAAATGTATAAATCTCGGAAGAACCATAATGGTTTACGAATAAATCAGGCGCAAAAGTCTCATTTAGTTTCTTCAGCAGACCGTCTGTCATTGAGGCCCCTGCATAGCCTAATTTCGTGACAGACTTGACGCGTTCCGGTGTGAATTCAGGATGATGCACAACATCATGATAAAGCGTTGGCACCAAATACAGGTTGGTAATATTTTCCTGCTCGATCAGATCAATCGCTTTACCTGCATCAAATCGTGGCAAACACACGAAAGTACCGCCCGTCAATGAAGACGCAAGAAGTGAGCGAACCCCCATCGTATGATAGAGCGGCATGACGCCTAAGGTGATTTCTCCGTTCCTGTATAGATTCTGGGCGACATGAGCCAATGCACCCGCCCGCTCGGCACGATGCCGCCTTGGAACCCCTTTGGGTTTTGAAGTCGTCCCTGACGTATAAAGCATCAGCGACCAGTCATTGGCATCAGCGTGCGGCTCTGCATCTGGTGCTGAGGCCTGCATGATCTCATGCAGCTTATTGGTACAGATATTGGGTATTTTGCCCGCTTCAACAGAGCTCAATACGGCTTCTGCTGTAGCATCCTCGTAAAATATTGCTTTTGCATGGGCATCGGTAACAGCGTAATCAATTTCGTCTGTTTTCGCTCTCCAATTAAGAGGCGTGACGATGATCCCGCGAAACTGACAAGCCCAATGCAAGGATGCATATTCCCAGCGATTTTGCATAACGACAAGAATGTGATCGCCATTTACAAGCCCAAAACCATCAAGGCTCGCAACAATGCTTGATACTTTACGATACCACTGCTGGTAAGTAAGTCGTGTATCCCCATCCACGATCGCCACTGTATTCGGATCGCGAAGAACACTTGCTTTAAAACTTGTGCCCAAATCAAACATTCCGATCCTCTCCCCTCATCTGTTCATTAAATGCAGAAATTGCTGCCTCCACTATGCTTGCATAACCTGTGCAACGGCATAAATGCCCCGACAGGTAGTCTTCAATTTCACTTTTCCCTGCATGTGGGTTTATTGTCTGCAAGTGATCGAGCGACATGAGTATTCCAGGCGTACAGAACCCGCACTGCAAACCATGATATTTTTTAAAGGCCGCCTGAAGAGGCGTTAATTCCATGGGGTCTTCCGCTAGGGACTCAACTGTACGGATAGTTGTGCCTGCGGCTTGAGCGGCCATTGTCAGACAGGCTCGCGCTAATACACCGTCAATTTGAACGGTGCATGCGCCACAAACGCCATGCTCGCATCCAACATGTGTTCCGGTTGCACCACACTCATGGCGAAGTAAATCCGATAAAAGCATTCTGTTTTCTGCTTCTACCGTGACACTCCGCCCATTCAGCGTGAAGGAAACCGGATGCTTCTTGCCTGCGATTAATTTTGACATTTATACGCCTCCAAAAGCGTTTGCTTTCCAAGACGGCGCACCAGTTCCCGCCTGTAGCGCGCGCTGGCATGCGTATCGCTGCGGGCATTCAAGTCCCAGGCGATATCGTTGAGTGCGTCATCGAACTGGTCGGTGTCAATTTTGGGCAAACTAAAGACGCGAGGATGATCATCAACCCCTGAAATTGCTAATCGGGTTGCGTCTTTCGAGACGATTGCTGCACAGCCAACGATTGCAAAATCCCCGTGACGTCTGGCAATCTCTTTGAAAGCATAACCGGCACCTGTAATAGCCACCGGAAAGGAAACACTTTCAATCATTTCCTGATCGCCAAGATCGGTGGCCATCATGCCAATGAAGAAGTCTGCCGCTTTAATTTTTCGGATATTTTTCTTGGAGCGAACAGTCACACTGCCATCTAATGCCAGAAGAGAAAGCGGAAGCTCAGCACTTGGATCGGCATGCGCAACTGATCCGCAAACCGTGCCGCGTGATCGCGTTTGCACATGACCAATCCACGGCATTGTTACGGCCAGAAGAGGCAGCTTGGTTGACAGCCCTGACCATTTTTCCAGGCTTGCCTGACGAACACCAGCACCAACAACAACCTCTTTCGCCCCATCGCTGATCTTGGACAGGCTCTCGATATGCATGATATCAATCAGCACGGCTGGCTTGGCCAAGCGCATATTAAGCATTGGCACCAAAGACTGGCCGCCTGCAAGTATCCGGGCTTCGCTGCCAGCTTCAAACAAGATATTTGCGGCCTCTTCGATGCTCTCAGGACGGCAATAATCAAATGAAAAAGGCTTCATGACTGCCTCCTGAAGAAACGGATTATACGCGCGATAAAACCTGTCTTCTGGTGGCCTGGACCACCAATAAATCGGGCTAATGACTGGAAAAACTGGCCAATGACAACGCGGGCAGCGCCATCGAGTAAGCGTCCGCCGACAGATGCAACTTTTCCGCCGACCGCCGCCTCATAAGTGTAATCAATGCGTGTACCGCCATCGGCTTCAGTTAAGGTAATGCGTCCCACCCCTTTACCGGAGCCCAACGCACCTTCTGTGCCACCGGAAAGTGTCACCTTCTCTGGCTTTTGCATGTCTGACAGCTTGATATCCGCTTTATAACGGCCTTTGACAGGGCCAACACCAAGCGTTACCTCAGCCCGGTAATGCGTATCTGAAATTTTCCGCACGTCATGGGCGCCGGGGATCACCGCCTGAAGGGTCTTCGGATCGAGTAGCAGGTCCCAAACTTTATCGCGCGGCATGGCAACCATTGCACTGCCCTCACCGGTCAGCTTACGGTCGCTGGCATTGCCAGAGATGGCCTCCACTTGACCGGCAGGTTTTGAGGATGGTTTTTCTTCCTCAAAGATATATTCAGCCAAGACGCTTGGTGTGACAGGTAAAGTGACATCTCTGATGCTCAAAGCATCTGCAATCGCATTCGCGATACAGACAGGCGTTGACATACAATTGCCTTCACCAACCCCTTTAGCGCCGAGCGGCGTAAATGGTGAAGGTGTCTCAAAATGCATGATATGCAGATCTGGCACTTCCATCACGGTAGGTATCAGGTAATCAGCCAGCGTACCGGCCTGAAAACTTCCATCAGAACCATAGGTATATTCTTCAAACAGCGATGCGCCGACAGCCTGCGCAAATGCGCCGCGCACTTGGCCGTCCACCATACCCGGGTGCAAAATTGTCCCGCAGTCATGCATGGTCACATATTTATCGATATGAATTGAACCTGTGTTTTGATCGATCTCAATGCCGCAGAAATCGAAAATAAACCCATGGCACAGTGATGAGTTGATGCCATCTTCCTGTGTCGGGGCAACCAGCTCAGGCGGTGTCCAGAAAACAGTTTCCTGAATCGTCTGGTCAACACTGTCAGGAAGCGTACCGGGCGCCCAATGACTGGCGGCGGCAACACGGGCAAAAGAGATCCGGCGGTTTGGATCATCTTTGTGAATGAAAGCGCCGTCTTCCAAGCGGATTGCCTCAGGTGTTTCACTGAGCATATGTGCAGCAATGGCTATGAGTTTGTGACGAACTTTATCCGCTGCAAGCGCGACAGCACCTGCGACTGCTGGGGCAAACCGGCTGGCATAATTGCCTGAGGCGATCGACCATGCATCTCTATTGGTATCAAGCTCAGTATTGACCCGGATTGATGCAAACGGCAGCGAAAGCTTATCAGCAACAACTTGCGCCAAGACAGTTCTGTGCCCCTGTCCTTGCGGAACAGAAGCAACCTTGATGATAACAGCCCCCAATGGATCAATCGAAAGAGTTGCCACAGCCTGCGATCCATTCTTAGGCCCGGCCTTAGTGCGTTCCTGCGGGGTCAATACGGTCGTGATATATCCCATATTGGAAACACTTGGCTCAACGGCAGCTGTTAGCCCGATGCCATAAATGCGCCCCTCTGAGCGCAGCCGGTCACGCTTTTCGTAAAGCGCGGATAGACCACCATCTTTCACCGCAAGCTCTAATGCCGCCTGATAATCGCCGGAATCATAAAGGCTTCCGGTTGCAGTGCGATATGGGAAGGCATGCGCCTGTATCAAATTTGTACGAATGACGTCCAGTCGGTCCAAACCAAGTTCATCGGCAATGCGATGAACCAATCTCTCAAGTGCGAAATACACTTGCGGGCCGCCAAATCCGCGATTGAGGCCTGTCGGTGTTTTATTCGTCAGGACAACCCGATTTCGAATACAGACATTCTGGATATCGTATGCACCGGTCATATTGCCGTGCATTCGATATAATGTTGCAGGCTCCGGTGCGCGTAAATGTGCGCCGCAATCCTCAAGTTGATCCCAGTCCAGCGCGAGGATCTTGCCTTGCGCAGATACAGCGGCTTCAAGGGTCGTAACGCGGTTTGTAGCCGATACAGATGCAGTAAGATGCTCAAGGCGATCTTCAATCCACTTGACCGGCTTTTGCGCAATACGTGCAGCAACGGCCGCTAAAATGATATACGGAAACACCCCCTGCTTAACCCCGAAGGAGCCGCCTGAATCTGGTGGCGTCCTTAACCGCACACGGTTGCTCGGTGTGTTTAAAGCACGGGAAATCACCGCATGAATAGAAAACGGCCCCTGAAAATTTGCTGTAATATCATAGGCATCATCGCCCGGATTATATTCGGCAATGAGGCCATAAGTTTCAATTGGCGTACAGGAATTACGGGGATAGGCAATTCGAATGGAGACACGGTGTTCAGCGCGCTCAAAAGCCGCTTCTGGATCACCATAGCGAAACTTTCGTTCATTGATCAGATTGGTGCCAAGAGTTGGATGTAAGATGACGGCATCCGGCAACAAGGCGGCTTCCGGATCGATGATTGACGGCAGAATTTCATATTCAACGGCAATGAGTTCCAGTGCGTCTTCTGCAATATATCGCGTGTCAGCAACAACAAGCGCTACTGGCTCACCAACATAGCGCACTCTGTCACGTGCAATTGGCCAGCATTCAACATTCGCTTTCACGCCAACGGTGAGGCTGCGCGTATAATTTGCGATCTCCTCACCGGTGATAACGGTATGCACACCCTCTAAAGCCAGAGCAGAACTGACATCAATCGATATCAATTGCGCATGACCATGAGGTGACCGCAGGATTGCCAGATATGCTGTATCTTTGCGAATGGGTAAATCGTCGATGTAACGGCCACGCCCGAGCAAAAGACTTGCGTCTTCTACACGTTCAACAGACTGACCCAAAAATTTATTTGAGCTCTCAGGCCTATTCATTCACCAATCCCCTGCAGCGCTTTTTAAGCCGCGCCTACAAGAGATTATGAAATTTTAAAGATGCAGTTTCGATGCCCGGTTGTCTTACGAATTACCAAATCGTCTCATTATTTGCTGGCGAGAAATGATGCACTTCGAAAGCTACTGGGTGTAGATCCGACATTATCATGGAAAAATCTCGAGAAATGTGACGAGGCTGAAAAGCCGAGCCTATCAGCGACTGTCGCCAGCGGAACCGACCCGTCAGATAGTGCCATCACAGCCTGCTCTACCCTCTGGACATTAATATAGATACGCGGACTAACGCCCGTAGCGCTTTCAAACAGCCGATAAAAATGTGCGCGGGAAAGACCAACGCTAGAAGCCAATCCGTCCAAATCGGCAATGGTTTCCGGTGCTTCCTTCATCAACCGGATCGCCTTGCGGATTCTGAAATCAATAGATGTCAGGCTTGCAATATCGCGAACCGAGACCTGCACATCCTTCCACGCCGTAAACCGTTCGATCACTGCGATCATCAAATCGGCAAGCAGTGTCTCATGGTATTTGGCGTTTTCAGGTTCGTACATCATAGCTTCGGCCAGAGTACGTGTAAGGCTATGAATGTGCGGCGTAATCGCGCCAACATTCTTCTCAAAAAAGTCAGGAGAATTGCTCGCCGCCCAGTTTGGCCGGAAATAACTGAGCCATTTTGGTTCAACATACAGAGCCAAAATAATTGTTTTGGGCATCATGCAGTTATGTTCATAGGCATGCGGCTCCCACGAATTGATGAGCACTGCACTTTCATCCGTCAGAGGAACCAAGCTGTCTTTTACAGAGAATTGGGTATCCGCGCCCTCTACCTTCAGCAGGACGTGACAATGCGGATGCGCATGGCGTACGAGAGGTTTGTCCATATCAAGTAGAGCCACCCTCCCGAAGCGACCACTTGCTATCCTTAATGCATCAGACATGCCTCAATATAGCGACGAGCACTTAGCCTTGCAACAGCACGCACACTACATGATCTAATACATTTCATTCAAATACTGCCAATCGCTATATACACATAAATATAACGATTGCAATATTTGAAACTCAACAAGTCTCCACTACCAATATGTCTTTCCATTCGCCCGGATGACTTGATGGGACTGACCAAATGGAAATGAGGAATAAAGCCACCCTCAATAGTACCGACTATTTGTAAAATTTGGTTAGCATCACGAAAAAGGCATTTACGTAATATAAACAACCCTAGTCATACCAACATGCTGCACCTACTGCAAGTTCCTCGCCAAGATGGCGAGCGATCTGAACAAGCCCAACGGGCAGGCGGTCATCACGCCGGCGCGCGGCGCGGCGTTCGTGGCCGCGCTGCCGGTCAAGAAGTTCCATGGTGTCGGCCCTGCGACGGCAGCGAAGATGGAACGCCTTGGCATCCTGACCGGCGCCGATCTGCGCGGGAAATCGGCCGAGTTCCTGCGCGAGCATTTCGGGAAGTCGGGCGGATGGTATTACCGCATCTCGCGCGGGATCGACCATCGCCCGGTGGAACCCCATCGCGAGCGCAAGTCCATCGGCGCCGAGGACACCTTCACAGAGGACATTGCCGATCTCGAACCGGCAAGGCAAGAGGTCGACACGCTATCGGCCAAGGTCTGGCGGAGTTGCGAGGCCAAGGCGCTGACCGGCCGCACCGTGACGCTCAAGGTCAAATACGCCGACTTCCAGCAGATCACCCGCAGCCGGACAGTCGAGCGCGGATTGCGCGGAGCGGACGAACTCACCGCGATCGCGTCGGTGCTTCTGGAACCGCTGTTCCCGGTCGAAAAGGGTGTGCGGCTTCTTGGCGTGACGCTATCCTCATTGGAGCCGGAAAGAGACGAAGATGTCGTCCGGCAACTCAGCCTCGGACTGCCGGGTCTGTAGAAACCGAACGGGAGTGGCCGGATGAAGCGGCGGGACGAGGAGAGGATTGCGGCCCAACTCGCCAAGGCGATGGCCATGATCTGCGAACGCAACACCATGCTGGAGAACATCCATGCGGGACGCGTGCCGGTAACGAATGCCGGAGATTTCTCCGATGTTTTCGTCGTCGATGCCGACGGCAACCAGATCCCATGGCAAGAGCTTTCGCGCATTGACGACGACGAGATGCGCGATCTGATGCGCCAGGTGGTCAATCGCCTCTATACGTTCCAGCTCCGCTTCGGAGAGCCCGAGTTTCAGGCGTTCGTGGACCGCTGGCTCGGCGTCGCACGCAAATGGGACGAACCCGTTCTTGATCCCGGTCTGCCGGGGATCATTCCACCGGACGCAGCGGATTGACGAACTCCAGCCCGGCAAAGTCCTTCTCGTTGTCCGTAACCACAATGCAGTCGTTTGCACCTGCGACAGAAGCGATGATCATGTCGAGAGCGCTGCGCGGGCGGCCAGCGGCCTTGCCGTCCGCCATTAATCGCGCCCAGATCAGGCCCGCTTTGTCATCGAACGAGAGAATGCGGCCGGCGAACAACTCTTGCGGCCCCTCCGGTCCCGAAAACCAGGCATCGAGAGCATCGCGCTTCTTGCCGCGTGGCTTTTCGAGAACGCCACGCCGAATTTCTGCGATGGTCAACGAGGCGACGAACAGGTTTTCGTCGCGTTGCTCCGCCCACCACGCCAGTAGCGATTCCGACGGCTGCGGCTTGACGATGTTGCTGAGGATGTTCGTATCGAGGAGGTAGCGCGTCACAGGTCGACCCGGCGCCCTTCCTCGCGCGGCCGCGACAGGTCGAGATCGGCGCCGACCAGAGGCGAGCGGCGCAGGGCCGACAGGATGTCCCCAGATTTCGGCGGCTCGCCGGCAACCAGAGCCTTGATGGTCTGCCGGGCTTCTTCCGCTTCCGGCCCCTCCTCGGCCAGATGCCGGGCAAGCGACCGGATCAGCTCACGGTCGGCTTCCAGCGCCAGAACCTCGAAGCGCTTGAAGCCACGCTGCGTCAGGCGTGTCCGGTAATTCTCGATCGCTCTCTTCTGTGCGGCATTGCTCATGGCTGGCCTCCGTGTTATATATCCTGACATATAGCCGATGTCGGCCTTGTAAACAAGGGATGTCAGCGATGCCACGAGACTCGCACCACAGGCCATTTGTGCAGAAGAATACTGCGCGTTCCCGCCAGTATTTTCCATATGCTGTGGCACGCCATGCTTCGCCCGAGCGCGACAACGCCGCCGTTGTCGCCCCGGCCGCCGCCAATTATACGGCTTTGATTTCAGTTGCTTACGTCAGAAACGCCGGGGATGCTGCAAGTTATGACCTTGCGAGCCCCCGGAAACAAATCCAAGATGACTGGAAGCGAGCGCGAAGCGCTGCTCGAATCTATGTTGCTGGAAGAGCCGGAGCTGACGTTCACATCGCGGGGCGATCCCGATCCACGTCTTCTGCGTCTGGTCGATTTCCTGGCTCGTCAGGCGGCGCGGGAGTGCTACGCCGAGGAAGTTCAGATGATGAAGCGGCGGAGGAAGCGCCCCTCCTGATGCTTCGGGGAGAAGTGCATTGAAGGTCGCGATTTACGCCCGCTATTCGTCCGACAACCAGCGCGAGGCGTCCATCGCCGACCAGTTCCGCATGTGCCGCCTGCGGGCGGAAAAGGAAGGCTGGACGGTCGTCGAGGAATATTCCGATCACGCCATCTCAGGCTCCAGCATGATCCAGCGTCCCGGCATCCAGGCGCTGATCATGGATTCCGCGCGAGGCCGGTTCGACATGATCCTGGCCGAGGCACTGGACCGGATCAGCCGTGACCAGGAAGACATCGCCGGCATCTACAAGCGCATGCGCTATGCCGACGTGAAGATGTTCACCCTGTCGGAGGGTGAGATCAGCGAGTTGCATGTCGGGCTCAAGGGCACGATGAATGCGCTGTTCCTGAAGGATTTGGCCGACAAGACCCGCCGAGGGCAACGCGGCCGCGTCGAGGCCGGCAAGTCCGGCGGCGGCAATTCCTACGGCTACGATGTGGTGAAGAAGTTAGATGCCAACGGTGAGCCGATCCGGGGCGACCGCACCATCAACGAGGCGCAGGCCGAAGTCGTGCGCCGCATCTTCCGTGACTATGCTGCTGGCAAATCGGCCAAGACCATCGCCTTTGCCCTGAACAAGGATGGTATTCCCGCCCCTTCCGGTGGGCATTGGGGTTTCAGCACCATCAACGGCAATCCGAAACGCGGGAACGGCATCCTCAACAACGAGATGTATGTCGGCAAGATCGTCTGGAATCGCCAGCGTTTCGTCAAAGACCCCGATACCGGCAGGCGTCAAGCACGACCCAACCCGGAATCGGAATGGGTCATTCAGGAGGCGTCCGAGCTGCGCATCCTCGATGACGACCTCTGGAACGCCGTGAAAGCCCGCCAAGGCGAAATGCGGACCGAACGGGATGAGAGCGGCATCGCCGACGTCAGCAAGATGAACTACCGTCGCCGCCCCAAATACCTGTTCTCGGGTTTGACCAAATGTGCCTGCTGCGGAGGCGGCTACTCCGCCATCTCTCAGAAGCTGATCGGTTGTTCGACAGCGCGCAACAAGGGCACCTGCGACAATCGAGTCAACATTCGCCGCGACGAGTTGGAAGCCCGCGTGCTGAACGCCCTTCGCACTCGATTGGTCGATCCCGAGATGTTCGCCCGCTTCTGCGAGGTGTTCACGCAGGAGATGAACCGTCTGCGCATGGAAGGCCGCGCCGGCATCGCATCGGCCGAAGCCGAGATCGGAAAGATCGAGCGCGAGTTGGCGAAGCTGCTGACCGCAATCAAGGCTGGTGGACCGATAGAGGCCATCGTGGAAGACATGAAGCGGCTGGAGGCTCGGAAGACCGAGCTGGTTACGTTCCTCGCCGAGGCCGACGAGCCGCCTCCACTGCTGCATCCCTCAATGGCGCTCCAGTACCGGAAGCGCGTTCAGCAGTTCTACGAAGCCTTGCAGGACGAAGAGGAAGAGAAGCGGATCGAGGCGGCGGACATCCTGCGCTCGCTGGTGGACAAGATCGTGCTGACGCCGGTGGATGAGAAGGTGGAGATCGACGTTCAGGGCGATCTCGCTGGAATCCTTATGATTTCCGCACAACCGAAAAACCCCGCCGGAGAGCGGGGTGGATCGCAAGTAAAGATGGTTGCGGGGGCAGGATTTGAACCTGCGGCCTTCAGGTTATGAGCCTGACGAGCTACCGGGCTGCTCCACCCCGCGTCAAGTATTGTCGAGCCTTGCTGCCCGGGAGCGAAGTCAGGCGTAGCCTGATGAGGTGAGGCCGTATAGAAATCGATTGATTATCGATTTCAGGCCGAACGGG
>NZ_QNRH01000013.1 GCF_003314995.1 Pseudochrobactrum asaccharolyticum | reverse complement strand
GTGGTGCGGACGGCGCGGCTTGAACTATAAGTGAAAAGCCCAGATTTGCGCGGTTTAAGTTGAGATTACGTTGTTAATTCTTACACAGTTTCTTACACGAAAACTTACACAGAATTTGGATTTGTAAACGCAAAAAAGCCCCGCCACCTTTTCAGGCAGCGGGGCAAATTTCAATCACTTAATTTCAGTATCTCTCAGCCCTAACCGCCGCGTGATAACTGCGAAGACAATATCGCTAATCCACATAGCACTGGTGCCGACGAGGAAGCCTGTTGCCAGAACAGCAGGTTGTGGATCGTCCGGTGTAGGAAAGCCGAGTTTCACAGCATAATGCACGACTGGAATTGTGAGATACGCAGCGGCCAGAGCTCCCGATAGTGGAGACAGTATTCGTTCAACGAGGCTAATCTTCTTACGAGATAGTGCTCGAAGGACACCACCGGCACCACCGGCAATGAAGACTTCCGGATTGACCCCGAAGTCACGAAGGAGATCTTGCCAGCTCATTTCATTTCCCCACAGTAAGCGGTTCTTGCCGCGTTATTTGCTTTTATCTCCTGCCGCGTTTCGGGAGTGTCACGGCTGGAGTAGGTTATTGGTTGCCACACACGACAGACATCTGCCGCGATAGCTACGTCAGTCCCTTTGGTATGGGTCTGGCTTATCATCTGGCACCCGACCAGCAATGACGTCATCACGAGCGCTGACAGCGCGATTAACGCGCTTGGAATGGATGCTCTCAATTTCATTGAGGACTGCCTTTTCAATATCCAGCCGCTCAGCCCGCCGCGCGAAAAACGCAGCGAGCTTCAGAAGGACTGTCAGGATTGAGAGTGCGCTCATTTGCTTTCGGCCACGAGCTGACTGATTTTAGGAACCAAGTGTTTTTCAATATCTTCAGTTGTGAGCCCGAAGTGCTTGATGGCATCTGGTACGGAATCCCGAACAAAGCGAACGCCGGCAGCAAGGTGCCGGTTCTTTAAATCAATGGACACACCAGTGGGCTTATGCTCGGCCGCAATATAGCGCGCGCCATTCATCAACGCTGATTGCAGCGCTTCACGGTGCCGGGCTTCAATTGAAATCCCTGTCCAATCATTTATCTTCTTTGTAATCCATGCCGTTGCAGCTGCGATAATTGCGCCAACAATGGTGAGAACATATGGATACAAGCTGTCAATCAGTGGATCGAGGTTAACTTGCGTGCCGGTATCCTGAGCAATTGCAAGGTATGGAACCAGCAAAACAGCCGCAAGAACCAGTACCGCACAGGCGAAGAGCTTGCTGTACATTTTTATACTCCAAATGAATGAGCCGTTACGGCAGAGGTTAAGCGATGGCGGCTTCGATTTGTTCAGCCAATGAGCGTAGAGATGTCACAACATCACGAAGGCTATCCGCTTTAGTGTTTGTCTCGACTTGAGGACCGTCGACCATTTTGAAAGCTGTCCGGTCTGCCCACACAAGATATCCAGCCGGCGTTTCAACTCGGATCAGCATGCCGTCGACTACAGCAACTTCCACATTTACGTTTGCAGGAATTGAGCCAGTATCTGGACCGTCCTTGGTGCTCCGCGTTTTGACGATCGATGTGGTGACAGCTATTGCCCCAACCGGAATAGGTTCGAGCACTACGACTTGGCTCTTTAGCTGTGCAGCAACAGATGACCGCATGAGGTTCCCCACAGCAGCAGCAGTAATCAGAGAAAGATCAAAGGGCAGGCGGGTGATGTCCCATTTGTTCCGTTGTTTGATCCCCAAATTTGGCTCAACCTCAGCGTGGAACAGAATAGTTTTAGGCGTGACCGGAATATCGTAATGCGATGCCAGTTCGGCCACCACGTCAATGAACACTGCCCATTGTGGTTTCGTGATGGGATAGGGGCCAGGTTTAAACGGCGCTTCAATTGCACCGGCCATCCCGCAGAGAGACACTCCGATAGAGTCCGTGTTGCAATTTAAGGTGTGTGCAGCATAACCATCCTTCAGAGACCCGGAGTTCGCTGAGATCGTCGGCTTACCTCTCACAAGGCTGCCGTCACCTTCGATCAGGATGTGGTATGCCTTCTTGTCAACGTCGTTGGCTTTGTTGGTTCCGGCCGTCCAATGGCAGATGATCCGCTTCATAGGTACAGCAGGCATCCAAGGCGCGGGGATGCGCGACATGGCGTTCTCCTAAATGTGAAAAGAAAAGAGCCGCCGCCCTTTGGGTGGAAGGGAGAGAGCGGCAGCTCGTTACCTCACCTTTCGGCGGGATTAATCCCAAAGCTGCTTAAATGGCTTCGGTGAAACTGGCTGCGCGATCCGCGGCAAAACAATACGCGTTCCTGCAGGCAACAATAGATCGAGATCCAGCACATGCGGATTGGCTTCAATGAGAAGCTCAGTGTTCTTGGCGTGGCTACCATAGAATACGTAAGCGATGTCATCGAGCATGTCGTCGTCAACTGTAACGTAAACACTCTCTCCAGTGCTGGATGATACAACACGGTTCTTCATGGCAGCTCCTAAGCAATATTGGTGGAGCCATCCCCCGTCAGTGACGGCGCACCGGCCTCATAATTCGGACGAGGTGTCGGCACTGGAATCCCATCATTCGGGGCATCTGTTGCCGGTGAGCGTACCGGGTCATTCTTCCCATAAGAAGATCCCTTGTTATCAGATGGCGCCGTGCATGACAGCGACGTGGTATATGGACCACTGGCAGAGAATTGATGAGTTGCCGTCTTGATGTGCCACCGGCCATCAACATTGGGCCTGCACCCAGACACCAGCGCCATAGCGCCTGCCTGAGCAAATGGGCTTCCGTTGATATCGAAGGAGCATTCACGCTCAGCACGCTTCAATCGTTTGGCTTGAGCTTTGGCAGCTCGCTTTGCAGAGGCCTTGCTTTTCCGCGGTGCGCGGATGCAGAACGTCGGACCATCCGATCCGGTATCTTCCGTCACGGTCTCCTTCTTGTTCTTCTTCCGGTCATAATAGGAGGCTTCGACCTTGCTGTGTTTCGGCTCATCTTTTTCGGTGATGGAGTATTTCAGGATGTTGAAGCCCTTCGCCACCTTGATCAGCCCCATCTCCTCACCGCTGACGTTGAGGCCTTCTCCCTCTTCGACAACAACCAGATGATTGGCCTTTACCGTCACAGAGGCATTGAGATCCTCGCCGATGCGCATGAGGAATTCCAAGCCGTTCTCTTCGGTCTGGGCTTCAAACTCATTCTCAATACCCTTTATGCTGGCACTGATTTTGAGCGTCAGTCCGACACGGGAAGCCACCTCTGCAAAGATGTGGCCATAGGTCGGGTATTCCTTCACAGGGTATGACTTTGGGTCTCGCTGCTTTGCCAGTGACTTTGCAGACACGGACTTTGCATCGATAGAAATCTGCTGCGGCCAACCGCTATAGGTGACACTATCAACAGAGAACTGCCCGAAATCTCGCAGCTCACCTTCATAGCCACCAATCGGATTAAGAATTGCACCGGTCTTAATCGACGCAACCGAACCATCAATATCGTCAATGACAATCTGCAAAGTGTCTGACTTCTTGCCAGTACCTTCCGTGATTGTCATTGTTATGCCGGAGCCCTGAACCTTATCAGTGACGTCAACACCGTTTGCCTTCAGCATAAAAATAGGTTTTGACATTACAGGTTAACCTCCAGAGATGCGCTGAACGAGATCCCGCCGCCACTGAAGCCAACCCCTATGCCAAAGTTAAAGCCACCAAGGACAGATGACATGGCAAGCATTCTTGCTGCCGAACCCCAGCCAACTGTGTCAGGCCTCTACCATTGAGATGCCTTGGGTGGAACGTGGACTCCAGAACAATCTCCTCGTTGCCAGGTCCAAGTCTATGGATGATGGGAGCCGCTCCAATAACATCCTGCGGAGCAGAACGCGGCTGGAGTGAGCGCCGCATCGTTTCAACCGAATAACTCGGTACTGTGAACCGGAACGGCCCCCATGCCATCAGCATTATGCTTCTCCATACGAGATGTTTCCGAAGGCAGTCTGAGCAGAACGGCGCAACTGACGATCAAGGATCACCGCCAGTTTCTCACCATCAGCACCTTGACTGCCGCCATGAAAGTGGTTTGTCTGCTGGACAGTGACAGAGCTACCGAGAGCGCTGTTCGGAGTGATGTTGCCGTTAGATGCCGGAGTGAAGAGTTCAACACCTCGACCACCAACTGCATACGTCTTCCCAGCCTGCACAGGACCTCCACCAGCGCGTGCGCCACCAATAGAGGTGTTTCCACTTTCGCTGCCACCGTCACCGCCTGCACCAAGTTCAGTGCGGAGAACTGCAGAAAGCTCACGAGCAATACCAAGAGCACGTTCAAGGCTGGCCGTTGCCACTTGAGGGTTTGCCTCAAATGACATGATCCTAACCAGCTCTGCCTCAATCTCGGATGCCTTTGCCTCTGCGGTAGCTCCGCCTTGGGTTAGAGCCGCAACGTAAGCACGCATACCCTCTTGGGCGGCTACACCCCATGTAACCGTCTCTTGCCCAAGGCCCACTATTATCCCATCACGATGCTGCTGCGCCGCCTGCTGAGTTGCTCTTTTGGCATTGTACTCATCAGTGCGTTTTCTAGCTTCATCTCGCATCCTCTGGCGATCTTCTGCTGACGCATTGGTGTATGTATTATTGGCAGTCGACCCTGAAAGCGTTACCAATCCAGCTACTGCGCCGAACGGGCTGGTCGCGAACCGTCCGGCCGCCCCCAGAGCTCGCCCCATAAGGCCTTTCTTTGCAACTGCTCCTGCAGCGGCCCCTCCTGCAGCGGTCCGACCAGCACCAAGAATCCTGCCAAGCACCCCCCTTCCAAGAGTGACGGCCTTATACGCACCGAATGCAAGGGCAGCAGCGCCAACAACCTCGATAAGCCGTCTGGTGGATTCACTGAGCTTTACGAATTCAGATGCCACCCAATCCGTAGCTTGTAGGATACCTCGGATTGGAGCTTCCCAATCCTCAATGACCTTGATACGAGCTGTCTCAATCGCACCTGTTGCACGGGTATAGTCACCATACAGACCCTCGTTTGCTTTCGTCCCGATCTTATTGGTGATGCCTTCAGGAGTGTTCTTCATAAGCTCAAGCATCTGCAAGAAACCCTGATAGTTTCGAGCCAGCATCATCGCTCTGTTGCCCTGTCTGTCTGTGAAGAAAGAATTGAGCTGAGCAAGGCTTGCATTGGAACTCAGGATCTTCATCATAAGCCCCTCGGCATCCACACTTTCCGCGCTAACCTTATGGAATGCACCGATCTTGCCACTGAGAGCCTGACGATCTTTTGCAGACAACTTGTCGCCAAACAAAGGAGCTATTGTTTCGATGATACCATCAACAAATGCACCGCGATCAGCCTTAACAGAAATTTCCTCCCCAGCATCGCTGTCAAAGACAGTTGCCGTATCAAGGAACTCTGTGATCGCTTCCTTCATCTGAGGCGTCAGAGATTTACCGAAGTTTTCTCTGATCATCTTGCCAAGGCCATCCACCTTAAAAGCATCAGGCCAAGACACGTAATCGTCATAGTCGATACCCATTGACTGCAGAGCCATGCGGCCCTTCAGTGTAGGAGCACCAAGTTTAGAGCTTGCTGTTCGCGCAAACACACCGGCCTCATCACCTTGGATTCCATTTCTCTTCAGAACGGCAGCCATGGCAGAGGAAACAGGATCTGATATGCCGATACTCTTCAGACCAGCTCCAGCGTATCGCGTGAATTGCCTGACATCGCTGTCATCCATACCACCGTTTTTAGCCATCCATACCATGCTATCAACAAGTTGAATGATCTTTGCTTTGTCCGTCAGATCGACGCCTTTAATGAGTGCTGTGCTTCGAATTGTCGTAGCTGCCTCATCAAGTGTTACCCCCATAGAGAGAGCGTAATCGGTGATAGGCCCCATCGCATTGATGATCTGCTGTGTGTCGCGGATGCCAGCTTGAAGAAGGTTAAGTTGACCCTGAACAACATCAGCATTTGTGAACCGGGTTTCATAGCCGATCCTCTCAGCCTGTGCATTCAGGTTCTTTTTGTCGCCATCACTGAAAACATCGAAACCGATTGCATCACGAAACGCTTTGGCTTGGTCGTAGTTAACTGCATCGGAAAACGCGACTTTGGCAACATTTGCCCCACGGCTTGTTGCGTAAGCTCCCGCTGCACCAGCAGCCACACTTCCTGAAGATATGCGAGCGGGAGCAGACCTAGTAGGGGAGGTTGATGATTGCGAACGTGCGCGTCTGGACTCACGATCCATCTCACGCATCTTGGTGATCGTTTGCGCGATCTGTGATCGAACCTGAGCCTGAGATTTGGCAATGTCGCTACGACTATTAAGGCTGTAAGCGCGTAGAGCATTCTCTGCATTCCGTACAGCACTGCGCTGTTCATTAAATGCCTGAGCCGTGCTCTTCAACGCTGTCTGGGCAGAGCGAAGGTCAGCCCTCATCTTTGCCGTTGGCTTAGTCGCTGAGTTCAGAGCTTGCTCAAGATCGCGAGCACGAGAGCGTGCATCGCGAAATGCCACGCCAGCTTGAGCTAGGCCGCGACGGAGCTCCCTGAACTCACCGACGTCAGCAGACTTTCTTTTGAGATAGTCGAGCTGATTTCCAAGGTTCTTTGCTCCCGGTACGCCTTTGCTTCCGAGTTTTGATATGGCTGTCTCCAGCCCCTTGAGCGCCTTGGATGAAGACTTCGCAGGGCCGGTGATTGAGTCGATCAACTGAAGGCGGAGAGTAGCAACCCGTGAAGCCATAGTAACACCTATTAAGCTCGGATAGCCTCGCCCCAGAGCTCAACGAGATCCGGAAAGGTCATATCCATGATACTTTCAAATGAGACCCCGCCGCTGGACTCCCTCATCACTTTGAAGGCTATTGGTTTCCAGTTTTGGATGTCTGCTGGGATTCTTGTCCCGCTGCTGGTGGCAACGAGGATCTTGCGAAAAAACCCTCTTGCGCTGCCTCCACATTGCTTGCGTCGTTGAAGTCGAGGTTTTCCAAGACAACAGCTGGGATGGAGACCCATGGCTGATCGACATAATCATCAGCACCCGGACCTTCCGCATCGACTGCATCCTTGCAATCACGGAGATAGTTGCGCCACTCACGCATCAGCGGTCGGCGAATTGTCACCTCGGAGATTGTCTCACCGTTGTACGTCACCGGGAACTCCAGCTTTACAGTATATGTGCGCTGCTCTACCGGAGCGATAAACTCCGGCAGAACAACATCTGCCTTGGCTTTATTGCGAGCTTCGATTGCTGCGACCTGCTCAACCGTCAAGGACTTTGACACTTGGTTCATTTCTTCCACCACTTATTTGTTAGAGATAACTTGGCTGATTAGCCGCTATAACCGAGAGCCGCGTTTACGCCATTGAGCTGGTTAACACCGTCAATGACACGCTTTGGCGGCCACGCCTGCAGCTCATGCACCACGTCGTTATCGATCTCGTAGCGCATGTATTTGATGCTGTTTACCGAGAACTCGATGCCGCCTTTTTCACCGCGCTGCCAGCGGTCGCGAGTACCGCCATTGAGTGCGCCTTCAACAATGCAGACGTGAGTTGCAATGCCACCATCCAGTTCACGCAGCATGGCGCCACGGAATGTGATGCGGGTTGTTTGGCCCGGACGAAGAGCCATGCGCTTGAAAATATCTGGGTTGTGACCAGCCATCTTCACCGTGCATTCCAAGGCTTCAATCGCAGACATGGCTTGGTTAACAGCCAGATCCATTGCACCGCCGCGGTATTCCTGCGTCACCGGATTTGGCAGCGGCAGATCAACCTCTTCGGTGTCGATACCGAAGTCGAGCCCATCAATATACATTGTGAAGCCCTGCAAAATATGCCTCATGGGACGTATTCCTTATGTGAGGTTTTAGTTGGCAGGCGGGACGACAGTACCGGCCATGCGAGAGATTTCACGCTGAGCGTTCTCAGAGAGCGTGGTGTAGTAACCGGAGTTCCGGTTGAATACGAACGTGATGTGCTCAATTGGTGCCGGAGCTTCAGCATCATAGCTGATGAACAACTGGCCGTTCGCCCATGTCTCTTTGGTGTTGAGAGATGGATCAAGCCATACACGGCTGCCAAGAGTTGCGCCCATCGCAGTCCAACGACGCAGAGCGCTGTTCACCGTCTCAGCAATGTCAACAAGGTTCTGCAGGCTAAATGGCTTGTCGAGGAAAACCTCGGATGCCATCTCTACAGAATCGATGATCGTATCGTGAGAGCGACGTACCGCCCAGAATGTGCGCAGGCTGTCAGAAGATGGAACACGGTTGCCCCAGAGCTTGAACCCGCCACTCGGAGACCGGACGATAACAGCCACTGCGTTCTTATTCAGAAGCTGTGACTCTGCCGATGGGTCTGTGATCGAATGTTCAATCGGACGGGATATACCCACAACGCCCTCAACCACATGGTTGGACGGGGATACCCAGAAGCCTTCTTCATAATCGACACGAGCCTGAAGACCAGCCACACGAGCCGATGATGCCTCAGAGACAACTTCCGCATCTTTGAAAACCTTGACCATAGGCTCAACGATAAGCAGGCGGTCAGTGTCGTAATCTTTGCGATCCTGAATTGCATCGGAAGCATTGGTCGCCGTGGAGTCCTTGACCACGCCAGCACGGAATCGGTTTGCCAATGTCAGGAACTCTACAGTAACAGGGTTTGCCACTGAACCAACTGTAGCCTTTACAACAGCCTGTGTCGTCGCTCCACCACCGGTCAAGCTAATGGTCGGATCTGCTGTGTACCCGAAGCCAGGCTTGGTCAGAACGACCTCATCCAGCTCTCCAGTTTCACTGTTGATCGTCGCCACGGCTTCTGCACCTGACCCGTCACCCGTAATGGTAACAGTTGGCGCTGCGGTATAACCGGCACCCTTGCTGGTTACTTCGAGCTTAGAGATGCCGTCAGCAGGACGAACAGACGTGAACCCCGGAGCAATCAGAATCTTCGGCTTCAAGCCGTGATCACCAACTGCAGTACGCAGTGCGTGCATACCTGTGAAGGCAGTAGAGCTGCCAATGACGTTCGACATTGTTTCTTTGATGTCTGCACCATCTTCGACACGAACCACCAATATGGTCTGGGAAACGCGACCACCGTTATCGAAGATGCCTTCAATAGCATCCTTGAGCGTACCGTTCGCACCGAGCCCCTTAACTTGGCCGTTCGAGCCGTAGATCGGGACAACCTTGTTAAGAGGCCACAGGGTCGGATCTGCGTCCTTCGCGGTTCCGATCAGGCCGATGACGCCTGTGTCGATAGTCTGAACAGGACGCGGCCCATTATTGCTTTCGACGGTCTCGATACCGTGAAGATAAATGTCAGCCATAGTTTTCTCCATGAGATTTGTCATTTCTCCTTCAATGGAAGGAGATCAATAAGATGAGCTGGTTACCCGTTTAGTTTTTGCGAGTTTGGCTATAAAAAAAACCGCCTCAAGGGCGGTGCGGACGGTTAGTTTAGAACTTAGGAATTATGGCTGAGCGAGCAGCTCTGCGGCACGCTCTTCACCAAACAATCCAATAGCTGCGGATTGTAACAGCGGCCAAAGCTCATGATCCGACCGGTATGATTGTGCAGTCATGAAAATCTGTCGAACACGAAATGGCTGCTGATTAAGCATAGTCTCAATAGCTGTACCTTCGGCTTCTGTCGTGCGTTCCCAGAAGGTGACTGCTGGAATAGAGATAGGCTGCTCCGGTTCCGGTTCTGGTGGGATATATGGCAAGATTTCAGGATTATTGTCCGCTAACCATTGCGTGATTAACGGCGTTAATGGGCTATATGGGTCGGATTCGCGGTATGCAACAATTGCGCGTGTCCGCCCTTCCAGCCCCGAATAATCCATGTCGATCAACAACGCTTCGTCTACATCTGCGCTCACTGAAAAAACTTCATGGATTTTCATTTAGCTAACCCTTTGGTAAAGATTGAAGTTATTGTAGTATTCAAAATAACCGCGCTGCCTCCACACACCCGCCAATACAGCCCCAGAACCACCAGTGCTATAAACGGCGTTGTCCGAGGCAAGTCTTATAGTCGCTGTAGAGTTTCTAGCCGGTTTCCCTGACGAAGGAACAACGACATAGTGGCCTATGGGGAAATTAATTTCATTAGCATCGCTCCCCGTATAAAACCCTATTTTTTCATTCAATTTTACCTGCGTTCTAGCATCGAGATCACTTACAGAGGTGGCCACGCCCTGAATATCCCGTGTCAGGTTAGCAAGATCAATTGAGCCTGTATCAACCTTGGCAGGATATGCTTTCACCCAGTACGTAAATGTGCGGTTGATCGGACGGGTTTCATTGGCTGTCCGGGCGACAAGGGACGCATCAAATGCCACAGCATATTGTGAAGTACCACTACCGGGATTACCGCTATTTTTCTTAGCGCCCTTCTTAAAAGCCCCTTTTGGTGTAGAGCCTTCCGTTAATAAGCCTGTGCTATCAGCCGTTTCAAATTCGCCTGTAATGTTCTGCAAAGCGTCTTCTTGGGCACTACCAAACACACGACCAGCATCCACTAATTGACCTGGGCGCCAGCCACGAGGAAAGTAACCGCCCATATCGGGAGTTAGAGGATCGCCAGCGGCATTACGCTCCCAGCCAGCAGCAATACCGTGAGCACGCAGCTCTGGGTATGTTGCAGTCACGGGTGCGCCATTCATGAGCAGGCAGCCCGGAGGAACAATCTTGTCATCAGAAGCCATCATAA
This sequence comes from Pseudochrobactrum asaccharolyticum, assembly GCF_003314995.1. Classification (GTDB taxonomy): domain Bacteria; phylum Pseudomonadota; class Alphaproteobacteria; order Rhizobiales; family Rhizobiaceae; genus Pseudochrobactrum; species Pseudochrobactrum asaccharolyticum. Next base: position 57,178 of record NZ_QNRH01000013.1, on the reverse strand, counting down.
TGACAGAGCCGATTGGCGCCGTTGCTGGCAGGTCATCATCATTTGAAAATGCCCTGACAACACCGCCAACCAGCATGTAGATTTTACCATCTGCTGTGTTGATAATGAGCTGTCCGGTATCGCTCCCGAAGTCTGCGACTGTTGGCACCTTCCCAACTACAGAGCTTCGCTTTTGCTGGTACGCCATCAGTGACCGCCTCCGAAATTAAATGATTGCGGGTGGCAAATCTCATGCCACCCTAACACTGTTAGTAAGTCCCACCGTCCCGCAGAGAGGCTATGGTGACACCTGAGTTTTTAAGCTGCTTCCCTGTCGTGCTTTGGAATACCGGAACCTCGCCATCGACTGACGATGCAGCTCCGGCGATGAATGTATTCAAAACAGGCTGCAGCCCTCTGACATCTGCGATGTCGTGAAGGTGTGCTCCAAGAACCGACAGGGCAGAGCGGAAGACATAGCCATCCGCTCCTTTTGTCATGATGTAGTTGATCATCGCTTCCTGAGCGCCGATAACGTCCGTCAACTCAGTGAGCTTAAACGTCCGGCTTTTCAGCATCTTGTCATCGAGCGTCTGCTGAAGATTGGTGATCTTGCTGATTGCAATCTCATCATCGCTGTTGAGTTTCTTAACGATCTCTTGAGCGAGACGGAAGAGAACATCATCAACCACTTCGAACGCCTGAATAAGCACGAACACTTCATCAGAGACGTTCTTTTCAGGATCAACCTGCGGGATGTCATAGTGTGTTGTTGTGTCCGCCATTAGAAGATCCCTGCTCCAAAGTCACCGGCTGCAATCCGCGAAGATGGCCCACCGGTTGCGATGATTTTCAATCGGATGTTATGACCCGATAGGTTAGAGGCTTGGAACTTCTGCTCTGACCACATAGGGAACGCCAACTGTTCGACTTCCGCCACTGGTAACGAGACGAATGCCCCACCTTCGATGGAGTATTCCATCTTGAATGTTGCCCCGCCCGGAATGAACGTCTTAAGATATGCCGACACCCGAACATTTGTTCCCAACGCCATAGCGCGTGAAACATATGTTGCCTCCGTTTTGATTGTACCTGAGATCAACTCAATTGGCGCGAACAGGATAGGAGACAGCTTGCTTGTTCCAGTGAGGATAGCCCGAAGCTTTACAGTCTCCGTGATATACTCTGTCAGCTCAAGAAGCTGGTATGGCAGCAGCTTATAGATCGTTCCGTTTGTACGCTCGACCTCAAACACAACCGAACATGCCGGTGAAGGCAGCTCAACCACAGCTCTGATCTGGAGATCAGAACACTGATCGAGATCGATAATGCCGAGATCAACAGTCTTTGTCGTGGATGTGTACTTCGCAGCGATGAGGCGGAACGTAAGAGCTTCATCCTGATGAGCAGACCATGTTTCAGCGTTCACACTGGAGAAGCGTGGGCCAATAACATATGGGTGAGATGACACAAACTTCTGCTGATCCTGATCGAACTCACCGAGCTTTGCGAGTGAAACCGAATGCTCATTGTCATCGGTCTTAATCACGAAAGCGAACTTCCGGTCAGACTGCGTGGTCACTGGCAGACGGTATCTGGCATGTTTCCATCCCTCAACCGCATCGACCATGCTGACTGTAGATTGAGCCATGACTTCCGTTGTTGGGTAGCCATTATCAATCGTTACCTGCTCAATCAGAAGGCCTTTGTTTTGGTCTCCGATCTGACAAAGATGGAAGTCTACACCAATCATCTGCCGCGGCTCCGGCACAGCAAACATTTGCGCCTGCGGGTCAGCATCAACAAATGTCCATGTCCGGATTGTCGTCACACGACGCATGACATCAATGTTGATTGTTCCCATGCCGGTGAAGAAGGCATTGGCCTGTGAGCCACCACGTCCCTCTGCAGAGATTGTTTTCGTCCCAGCTGTTACGTTAGCCGGAATCGTGAATGTCCCTTGGATGCGTCCATCGACATCAGCGGTTAAACCGCCTGCCGGCAGAACCGAGATCGCATCGAAAGTCAGGAGGTCAAGAACCTCTCCTGCGCCGAACCCAGAGATATTGAACTCGACGGGGATTTCACGAAGGAACTCCGCCTGCTCGCTGCGCTGATCGATAAGCTTATTCTCTTCGGTTGTTACCCGCAGAGGAGTTCGCCTGTTCGATGTCTGCCCCATATTGAGATTGATCGTCTCAGGGGAGAGCCATTCAGTTTGCTGCACAGTCCAGAAGTCCACAGCAGGATCAATGTCCATTGTTCCCGGCAGTTGCGTGAAGTTGGCATATGGGTTGATCTTAGTGCAGGCCGTTTTAAGATCCTGCACCGCGATAACTTCTTCTGTGAAATCCAGTGTGACCGGATCAAACAGCTGAACACGATGCACAGTCGGCACAATCGCCAGCTGGAAAATTCCGTTCCCCACTGCTGCCGACTGTTCGATGCCAGCATCACGCATGGTATCGTTTTCAAACGCATCAACGAACATTCCCTTCTTCGCCACAGGCTCACGGGAATCGATGTCATTCTTGAGACGCTCCTGCTGCACCAGGCGATCCATATCAATGATACGATTGAAGTAGCGCCAGATCTCTCCATAAGGAACCGAACGGATGGCGTCATTCTCGACAACAGGACGTTCAATCCAGTTATTCGAAACCGTTGCCAACTGCAAAACATCCGAAGGAACAATAGGTGGAACAGGGTTCGCACGGGCAGAGACGCCCTTGATGTAAACCGCAGATCCATCCTCTCGCAACCCGATGCGATCAATGCGAGGCAGGCGAGTTGTGTAGGCAACGATTACGTCACCACCTGTCGCTCCACCTGAAACAGTGATCTCATCATGAGTATAGCTATCCGCCTGAATGATCGTCCGATACCGGTAGGTACATTCATATGACGTTCCGGGCGTAGGCTCATTGCCGGGCAAGCCCCAATCAACAGCATCGCCCATTCGCTGATAATCAACACCCTGAGTATATCCGGGAATGTTCATGATCTGAGTGACCGATGAGTCAGGAAGCCCATCCACGCCATTGGCAATGGAACCGCGAGTAACCATTACGGTTCTCTCTTTGGTGATCAGGATGGAGTTAATCATGCTGATCGGCGGCTGGTTAACCTTGAAAGTGTAGGAAGCACCGCCCGGATAGGTGTGCGTCTCTCCCGGCACTGCCCCTTCATCCCAGATCTCTTGCTCTGACAAACGAATGGCAGCATGACGAGTGCGCTTGAAGCCGGAGATGTTTGCCTCTCCCTGTTCAATCGAAAACTCTTGCCCACCAGCATTCGCGCCAAGACCCGTCACACGGCAGCCTTCCACGACATAGTGACCATGAGGCCGGTCATAGATAGCAAGCTGCTGCATAACCGGTTCCAGCATTGATGGTCCGGTCTGATCAAGGATGGTGCCGTCCTGAATGACGTACACCGCACTGAAGGCACCTTCCGTCTCATCATAGGGGAGCGCCCATGCGATTGCTTGAATCGTTCGCGCAGCGCCCGGCTCTCCTTCAGCCGCAGTACCCGGAACGAGGCCAAGCAATGTCGGGTCGTCTTCCGAGGTGAGCTGGCTTGTCTTCAGCTTCACACCAACTTCCAGACGGCCGGTCAGCGGGATGTTATGGATCACAGCCTCACTGACAGGGAAGACATCACCGGCAACATAAATGCTGCCAGCAGTCAGCGTGATTGTGCGAGCATCAAGATCGATGAACGCTTCGGCATGCGCGATACGATCACCATCCTTCGCAACAAGGCGAGACACACGGTCATGAACACCGCGCTGGATAGTCTGCATTTCATTAAGTTCGGCGGCCTGAATGAAAGGACGGTCGCCATAGAACACAAGTCCCTTCCACTCGGATTTGCCGGCAGCGCGGTCATGTGCATGCGGCAAGCCGCTTTCGTGCTCAAAAGCCATTAGAACCTCACAAGAAACTTGACCTGCTCACGAACCGTTGTGCGCAAGGGGATTGATACTGGAGTGCTGACGATCTCCGTGCCTCCGATAAGCTCATCAGGCTCAAGCCACAGCTTCCCGGGCTTAACACCTGCGGCCCTCTCAGCTCCGACAATGATGGAAACGTGAGCCGCATTGACCCCGCTCTGATCCTCAAAGTCGGTCATCGCTTCGACGTAAAGCATGGTGCCACCGAGGAACGGCTCGTAATGATTACCTGACACAGTGTAAGGAGCGGACGCCCTCTGCCTGACGGCATGTGATGCCCTGCACATGCGGTAGCCAATCGTCTGTCCGTCTCTGCTTGTGAGCCGGACATGCATGCTTTTACCGGCGAACCAGCTGGCCATCAGCACTTGCCTTTGAACTGTTGGCAAGGAAACCCACAGGAATGTTGCCGCAAGCCATGGATATGTCATGTCGAGAAAGGTAAGAGACCCGTCCTCAATCGGAGCAATCCAGTTGCCTAGAGACAATCCTTCGGCCTCAGTCAAAGTATGTTCAATTTCTTGAACTCTACCAAAAGACCAAATCGGGCCGTCAGCCTTCAAAGATACGCCGCTCTCCCGCTCCAACATGGTGCAGTTGAGCCGTGTGCAGTCACCAATCAGAGGTCCGACATCATAAAGATGAACCCCTCTACGGAACCGTGATCGCAATGGAGTGGAGATTTCAGCGATACGCTCGATGCGCTCAAGGTCAGGATGATCGGCCGCTGGCAAGTCTCTGAACCGGAGCTGGAAGGTATTCCACTTCTTGCGACCTACCCACTCTTCTTCGATTGCAGCACGATACCCGATCCATCGCAGTGCCATATGAACAGCTTCCGGCGTGCCGATAAGACGACGCCATTTCACGCCTTCAGTGATGACCTCTCTACGGATCGGAAAGAACTCTTCGATTTCCTCCAGCCCATATTCCTGAATGAGATATGGGATGACAGAGTTATTTGGGTCGAACTTGAACCCCTTCAATGCAACAATACCGGCATTAATCTCCGGCATTCTGTCCATGACCTGAGATAAGGTAATTTCCAGCGCCGTTGCATTACTTGGAAGTAACGCTTGCCGGTTTGACATCAGTAATCATACCCTTTGAAATTAAGCTTGATCTCACCAAGAGCAATTGCCACACCTGAGTCAGCCACAACAGTATCAGCCGGAGTGATGACGCGAACTCGCTTAACTCCAGGCACATGCAGCCTTGCCTCAACCCATGATGGTTCAAGGTCAAAGCCGACACCTGATTCATTGGCCCATGCCTCACGCAGATTGCCGGGCAATGCCTCGATGACTGCGCTTGTTGTGTTCGGCAGAAGCCAGATATCTGCCTCAATATCTGTTGGTGAGCTAACAGCTGCCTCAACGATAATGGTGTCGTTAACCAACCTTACCTGATCGCTCGTGACGATTGCCTTCACTGCGTCAAGCATGGCTTGGTCTGGGATGCCACCATTCTCACTTGAGAGGACAGCTATATGAATAACCGGAAGAACTCTTTCGCGGTAAACCACGACTGACTTAATCCGAACATCAGCGCGTCTTGCTGCTGCCGCATACCAGTAAGAGGAGCCACCTGTTGAGCGTCCCTTGATTTCAATCAGCAGTCGATCACGGAAACTATCGTCCGTTTCTCCTGTCATGCGCACAACGCCATAGAACGCTGCGAGGTGATCTAGATCCGATCCGGTGGCGAACGCAACAAGGTTTGCTTTGGCCGCGCTGTTGATGCGCCCACGGAGCATAAGATCGCGATAGGCATCAACCCCGAGAAGAATGCTTGCCGGATCTGTTTCCAGCATTTCCACGTTGTATGGAGGCAGCTCCGGATATTTCTCCCGAACTATTTCCCACCGCGCTTTGAAATCCTCAACTTCCTCGGCATAAATCTTGTTGTAATCGAGCGTCTCAATGACCTCTGGCTGAGGGAAATTCGATAGGTCAAGGGACATGCGCCCGTTCCTTTCACAGAGCGCCGACTGACACCTGACCTTCCGCGACCACAATGGATAGGATGGCAGTTCTTTCGACGGGATTTGAATAATCTCCAAGATGCCCGTTCTCAAAGAAGACGCCACCAACTTCGAGCCTGACTGTACCCGGCACGCTGAGATTCACGCTTGACTGTAGAAGAACAAAGCCCGGCTCACCAAGCTGTCTCCCCTCTATCATGCGTGGCTCAAGCGCCTCGGCAGTTGCCATATAGAAATCAATGACGGTCTCTGGGTTCTGCGGCCGGTCAAGGAGACGGGCTAACATAGATCCGAAGCCGCGCAATTGAACTCGTTCGCGCAGCTCTGTTGTTAAAATCTTGATGATGCTTTGGAGACAGTGATCCCACCCAACGAGGCATCGACCCGTAGTGGCGTCAATACCTACCCGAGCCATCAGCGTGTCTTCTTGCCCAGAAGGGTAGGGTCTATTTCCTTCTCAGGCACATTGCGCTCTTCTGCGACAGGAGCACTTGCTGCCACTGGCTTCTTATCTGTGATCAGTCCCGCCATCAGCGGATACTTCGCTGCACGCTCTGTCATCATTCCGCATGAATCACCTTTGTTGCGGTATGCGCCTTCGATCATGCCAGTGGTGTTGGCAAAATATTCTTTCTTCATAGAGGTCACCTTTCAGGTTAATTTGCTGGGCCAGACGTGTTAGAGCCACCGCGCTCGACACCACCATGAATGTGGTCACTACCGACATTCTTGTCGTTATGCTTCTGCACCCCACCGGACTGTTCGAACCCAACTCCAGTGAAGGAGAATGTTGATCCGCCAACATCGATGTTCATGCCATCTTCGGTGAAGGATAGCTTTGCCCCTCCAACTTGAATGAACATGCCATCTGCAGTTTGCGTCACCACAGCCCCGCCAATGGTCACGCGCTTCTCGCTGCCCTTATTGTGTGGCGCTGGGGTATTATCGGTAAACCCACCCTTCAGTGCGAAGCCCATCCCCATATCCCCATCCGGGGAGACAAGAACCATACGCTGCCCCACCGAGGGAGGCGTCCATTCATTGATAGCTCCGGACTGCTCCACCCACGGAACAGAGCTACTGCGAATGCCCATAGCCTCAACAACGACTGTTCCATTGTCGTAATCGACTTCGACAACTTCGCCTTCTCGGAACAAGTTGTTCCGTGCAATGCTCATCCTGCGGATGCTAGCTTCCATCTCTTCTATGCGGATGACTAAGCGCTCGAAGACGGTTTCAAGGCTCATGGCTCTCCTCCACTCAAAATGTACTTGATGTCAGGAGGGAGTATAAAACCCTTCTCAGGCGCTCCGAGACGAGCTGCTGTTGCCAGTGAATATCCAAGGAGGTGCGTGACTGTTTCAACCGGCGTTTCATTCGCACCGGACAGAAGAACCTTTCGAAAGTCCTTAACCCGATCTTTGTAATCGTTAGCGGTTTCCAATTTGGCGAGGAACGCCTCAATTTCTTTCGGAATCGTGGTGTATGTCTCACGTACCGTTTTCATTTCAAGTGTGATTTGCCGGGCTGCAAGGCGCAGGCCACCCTCAATTGAGGCGCCGCGACGGCTTACAGTGTTGACATATGAAACGCCAAGGTAGTTGAACGCGTCTGCCGCTTCATTGCTCGCCGACAGTGACCGGAACACCTGTGCCTCCAGAATGTCGAGCGTCGTTTCAACTTCGCTATCCGTGGCCGGGCATTCCAATTTATACGGATCTCCAGCCACACCATTCCCGCTACCTCTCTGAACAACAAGAAGTTCTAGCGTCAGAGTAATCGTTCGATCCGCATAGGTTCTTCCGGATTTTGTCCACTGGTCCTTGTCATAGTCTGTGTAGACCACGACACATGGAAACGCATGTTCTTTTGTCCAATCCTCAACCGGTTCAATCTTGGAGTCGAAAATCAGATGACCAGCCAAAGTAGGGTAGGGCGCTTCCAAATAATTATTCATGGCTGACACCGCAGCAAGACGTAAGATTGTTCGGTAAACACTCATGCTTGAGCACCTTCCTGAACCATTGTGAGAATAACTCTTGCCAGACCATCACGATGAGCTGCGACGATTTGGAATGTAGGAAGCTCTGGCCTCGTAGGGAGCTTTATCAGATCGCCCTGTATTGCCTCGTCATCTAGGCTCTTGAAAAACTTGCGATCAACAGAGAGATAAGGTTCACGCCCAGATTGAAGCGAACGCATATCGTTCGCCTCACGATACGATCGACGCACACCGAGCTGGAGGCCATACTCGACCTCGTAATAGTCGAAGATTCCCTTTCCCTGAATGACCTTGCGGTTAGGATCGACAATGCCGCGGCCATTCGGGGAAGATAGGTATGGTGTCAAAATGAACGGGATGGCATTAATCGCATCGACCGTTCGACTTGTGTGTTTGTCCAATCGATCGAAGATCGCCATCTCTGAATCCTTATTTGGCAGCCTTCTTCTTGACTGCTCCAGTTTCAGCTTCCCCTGTCTGAGGAGCATCGTTCTTCGGCGCTACCGTCTCCGACGTAGCGCTGCCGCCGCTGACCAGACCTGCATCCTTGTAAGGTACAGCCTCTTCATCCGTCAGATGGGTGAACTCATCCTTCAGCATGGGGCGACCTTGGATCACGGTGTCCATTAGGACTTTGTATTTATTCTTCACGGCTTTCCTCCAAATGGAGCGCGGCGCCATAAAGGACGCCGCATCCACTGGTTAGAAGTTGCTGTTCAAACGAACAAGGCCAACGCCAGTTCCGGCATCAGCAGCCATAACTGCGACCCCAATCTTGGTGTTTCCTGTTGTTTCTGTGGTCGCAATACCGCCAGGCGTTGCAAAAACCTCTTTACCTACAGTCCACGCTTCTGGCGCGTTTTTCGGTAATTCATAAACACCACCAGTGCTGAGCTCATACTCTTCACCGGCTGCTGCCGACGTTGCGGCAATGCCAAAAATTTTTCCAATGACCTGCAAGCTACCGCTAACCACAGCAGCTGTTGCGACAATATTGAGAACTTTGCCAGGCTGAATGAAATTGCGCATAGGGCGCTCCTGTTTTCAAAATTGAAAAAGGCGCTGACCCGAGCCAGCGCCGTTAAAAGCGTATGGATTAGCGAGCAACACCCGGATTTTTATAACCCTGACGGTAATCGGTTACGCCGGCACCGAAGTCGTGACGGATTTTGTATTCGATACCGTCAACATCGAAGCCCACGCGCTGATCAAAGAACGGGGTCTCATTGCCGGCGAGGTGAGCGTACTGAAGACCCCGACCCATGGTGTCATTAATCGATGCGAACAGGAACCAAGCCTTTGTTGCGATCTTATCGAGGCGATGCTCATAGACCGGCTGTAAGGAACGGATGACCTGCGGGACAATCTCGCCAGTCGTTGTCGGAACATAAACGCCATTGATGAGTTTCTGGGCTGTAATTTCGTTCGATGAATCGACAAACAGGAATTTAGGAGAGATGTTGATAGCGTCACCATCAATATCTTTCTGCTGGCGGAATGCCTGATGTGCAGCTTCCAGAGATGCCTGATCGAGAGTAGTGCCTGTGCCGGCAAGGTTCTTATGATCAGCATGGAACAGTGGTGTACCGTCCTTCAGCTTGGCATTCTTGATGACCACATCCCAAACGATATCGCCTTCAAGCTTGGCAGCCTTGCGACCCCAATCACCGATCAGCTGGGTGAATGCACCGAGCTGGTCATTGATGATCATCTGACGGGAAAGGCCGATCACCTTACCGTAAGTTGCGATACGCAGGCCTTCTTCGCTTTCACGGAATGTACCGCGCTTGAATTCGCCATGCTCGTTGACTTTTTCCAGATCCGGACCATTGCCGACTTCGACCATCTTAACTTCACGGAAGTCTGTCAGGACGTTGCGCTTGGCAATCAGCTGGAAAGTGTTTGCATAGCCGGAGTAACCAGACACCAGTGTTTGACGGGTAATATCGCCAAGGATGATCGGGAAGTCAGACGTGGTGTGCAGAGCACGCTCAACGACTTCATGGACGGACATGCCGCGCACTTTTTCACCGCGCATCATCAGCAGCTCTTTTGCCGTGTCCAGAGCTGACAGATTGCGCCATTCGTTTGCGCCATCTTCCAGTTTGTCTACGATACCGTGACGATGCAGGATGGCGTTCGAAATCAGCTTGCGGGTTGTTTCGGTCTGATCCTGCATTCCGCGTGTCTCCACCTGAGTACGGGTTGGTGCGCTGCCCTGACGTGCAACCATGGCGTCAAGCAGAGAGCTGCGGAAATCTTCGACGGATGTGCCGCTGTCCACAGCATTGCGAACAAGTTCATTGTCCGGATCGAATCCAGCAGTGCGACCAAGAGCTTCAATCTCGTTGGTGCGTTTGCGTTCGTTAGCGACTGCCTTGCGTGACAGCTCAGCAGCTTCTGCAGTGCTGATGCCATTGACGACTGTCGTCACCGGAGCAGTCAGCTCCGCGCTACGTGTGCCATTGGTGGATTCAGAGTTGCGCTTAGCTGCATCTTCATCAGCCTTGCGCTTTGCCTCGTCTTCAGCGTCATACGCTGCCAAAAGGCGAACGCTCAGCTGCTCGTCGGTTTCGTCGTTGCTGCGGGTGATGCCAGCGCCGATGGCAAGAGCTTCGAGCTGGGAGCCCTTGTAGGTCTTGGCTGCTTCACGCTTATTCATTGGGGTAGTCTCCGTGATGTGTGCGGTCTTATCCGCATCGCTGACTGAGCGCCGGACTTTGACGATCTCGACGTTTTCATTGGTTGGCTCTGAGCGGGAGGTCGCCTCCGCATCTGCCGGTACAGGTACGACGGACAACTCCATCGGCTCCCAATCCGTAGCCCGAAGGATTGGCAATGATTTCTCGTTACCTTCCGTCATTTCGTACTGATGGATTTTGTAGCCGACTGAAATATTCAGTGGGTGTCCGTCCTGTAGGTCGCGGAGGATGGATTCCGCGTTCTCATTGCGAGAGAATTTAATCTTGGCGTAACCGCGACCGTTCTCAATCTTGACGCTTCCGGGAACAACCGTTCCAAGACGGCTCTCCATAGAATACTGTTTGTGGGTATCGAGGAGAGACATGGAGCTGAAGCGATCCATACGGATGGACTTCGCATCCACGACCAGCTCTTCCATGTAGTACCCTTCATCCCACGAGTACCGCTTTACTGCCGCGCCGGTTGTCCAGCAGACGTCAACTGTGCGGTCAGCCTCGTTGAATGAATCCGACCGAACCTCAACGTAAGACCGGTGACGCTCGATACGGATCTCTGTGTTTGCATCAGGCATCACTGCCTCCTTTACTATTGTCTCCCATGAGTGCCTGCTGCAGCTGGCCGTTCAGAGCGATTTTACGAGGGTCACTGTCGAGGATGACTTTGCTCTTCGTCTCATCGGTCATCATGTTCCAATCATCGATCTCCTTGAGAACGGTTTTGGGATCTCGACCGGTTGACGAGATGACGTCTTGCATTGAGCGCTTGCCTAGACGGACTTCGATAAGATCAGCACGGGCATCATCAAGACGAGTGATGCTTTCACGCTCAGGCGGAGCCCATTCAACAGGAACATCCCAGTTGTTCGGGATCTTACCGCCAAGCTTTGCTGCCTGAATGAACCAATTCCAAATCGTGTTCAGGCACGGGATGAAGATGTGCCACTGAACGGTCTCGACAAATCGGTGATATTCGAGGATGCCCAACTTGCCGGACGCAAAGTTTGCCTGACTGAAATCACCTGTCATGATTTCATATGGCATTCTCACACCAGCGGCGATGCTGCGATGACGAGTGCGGATATACTGCTCAACGCCGGCTGAAACGGCTGGACTATTGAACTTGATATCCTTGCCGTTCCTCAGGACACCAAACATGCCCGGCTCCATTCTTTCGAATGGGAAGCCATTCATGTCTGTTACGGACGCCGGATCTTGTCGCTTATTCGGATCAGCCGTCTCATGGAGGCCGATGTTCGGGTCAGCTGGGTCAGTCTCGTTTTCACCGGGGATGACCATCCCGACCATACAGGCTTCGATCTTCTTCCGGATGTTCTCCGAAAGCTCATAATCCTTCAGGTCTCTGATCTCCGTCATGACTGGAGTCAGCCACGGAACGCCGTGAACTTGATTGTCCTGAGCCTCATAGAAGTGGACAATCTCATCAGCTGGGATAAACTTACTGTTCAGCCCAAGACTTCCTCGCAACCAACCCCATACCGACGACGGGTTACTTTGGTGCATCCAGTAGCCAGACCGGTTGCCAATCGCATCAAACTCGATCCCCTGAACGACATAGTTCAAAGGCTTGGTCGATGGCACTTCGGCCTTAGACCAATCACAAAATTCAGCATCGAGGATCTGCAATTGCAAAGGCACAGGTAGGCCGTCTGACTTCTTACGGGTGCGCTTGCGAACGTATCCTTCACCAGCGCCTACCATCATGCGAGCCATCAGATAGATGCCGCCGTGGAACCCCATATTGGTACCGGTAAAGCAAACCTTCGACCACTCATCAAACAGATCCATGACCTTCTTGTCTCGATCTGGATTCCCCGTCTTTGGACGAGGAGTGATCCCATACCCGACAAAATTGTTTGCATGAGATGTGACGATCTTTTGAGCGAGAGGCTCATTCCGGATCATCTCACGAGACCGGTTGCGCAGGGTCTTACCTGCCTTCCCGATCTCATCATCTGCTGTGGATGAAGGGGCATACCAGTTCGCAGCGTGCCGACCACCAGAAGCGCCTTCGTAGGATCGCATCTGCCGGAGCAGCTCCATACGCCTGCGACTTGCAGCACGCTGAGCCCCAGCCTTCGGGCTTACATACCCGATGGCTTTATCAAGAAGGTTCGCCATCAGTATCCCCTTGCGAAAGTCGTCAAGATCACGTTTCGACGGATGCGTGGAGATACTTCGCCCTCAAGTTCGTCGATGATCGCTTTCATTTCTTCGCGGCTGCGGTAGGTGACATCTCTGTCACGGAACCGCACGCGCACAGCGCCGGTGTAATAGGCCTCTTTAAGATCCTTTAGGAACGCAGCCCGTTCTCCCGGTGTGTGCAGAAAGCCCTGAGTGCCAGAGCCTTCGCTTTCATTGTCGGAGCTCATCACCAGATGCTCTTTCTCCCACCGTTCCACACGCTTGACGGACGAGGCGCAGTATTCGCCTGCGGCCGTGCCGGTGCCTCTACTGGAGGGGCTACAGGTTGTTCTTCACGGACAGCCCTCCGTACTGGCGGAGGACCATCTCGCAGTTTTGTAAGATTGAGGATCAGCTGGGCTGCGCCCTGCATGGATTCGCAGTCAAGGAAATGGTTCTCCTTGTTACGCTGTACCCACTTCACCTTGCCGCCCGGAGCTTTAATGCGAGCTTCGGAGACGATCTGCTTGCAGTACGCTTCGCTGATGTCTTGCGGCAGATACCAAGCACCGGGAGATCCTTTCTCCCATCGAACTTTCTGCTGTACCCACGACTTGAAGTAATCCGTATCGAGGCGCAGAAGCTCAAGGCCGCCCTTGATCTCTTTCCCGTTGACCATGACGTCGATCTTGCTGGTGACGACTGGCTTAGTCATCGCTGATGACGAGCCTTTGGTCGCACGAACCAAGTTCGGGAACCGTCGAGCGAACGCATAAACGCGATGCTCTGGAACGACGAACTTCTTGCCCGGACGATAACCGGAGTCCACCAAGACCAGACTGAGCGGCAGGCCGTCATAGAGATCTGTGACGACGTTCGCAAACATATCCCAGACCTCTTGCTCTTCGGTCTGACCATAAATTTCAGAAGCTTCAATCAGCCATGACGTACCGTGAGCACCCCATCCACGAACCGTGTAGATTATTCGATCCTTCTGGACGTCGGCCGTGAGGGTAACGCGCTTCACATCACCAACGACTTCGCCCATGACGTAATCATCGGATGCGCACGCGGCCACTTCAGCCCACTCAGGAGCAGACCCACCGCCCGGAGAGTACAGCTCCCCAAAGCCTTGGTTCTTGGCAGCCTGAACATCACCGCCGCCACGGACGGCCTCGACGTATGCTGCAGCGCGATCCCCCCATGATTTGAAGGGAGAGCATAAGCCTGAAACCCAATAGCTCAGTGTCCAGTTGTCAGGGGATTCGCCAATGACGTTCCCGTCCTGATCTATCGATTGACCCGGAGCTACATAAACACCGCGGGCATTCATCCACTCTTTCGTGGTTTCAAATGCCTCACCGGGGGATGGCTCTTCGTCGTAGATCAGGCAGCCATTTACCGGACACACGAGATGAGCTGTCTTCAGCGCGAGGTTTGCTTTTGATGGCAGCTCTCGACCATCTGGTGTCTTTGGCTTTTCCCATGCCATGCACGCAAAGCGTGGGATGAAATACTCCCGGCAATGTGGACAAGGCCAAGCCCAATGATACCGCGTGCCTGACTGCCACAGGCGCCAAACAGTTGACTCGATCTCTTCAGGGTCTGACTCTGACCAGAACTCTAATCCGCTTTCAGGATCTGTCTCCACTTCGACCACCCCTCTGCTCGGGGTTGATGTGATGGCGTGAACAAAATCAGGGTACGTGTCACCACGAGCGTCGATCAGGCCGACCGGATCACCTTGACCCTTCAAGTTGGCCTTCAGCTCATCGACCTCATCCGTGTATGCGACACCGAACGGGTCTGACTTCATCGCTGTGGATGACCCGCCATGAGCCAGTCGCAGCGTAACGCCGTTGATGATTTTCTTGGTTTTCAGCTGTTTCGATTTCGGAGCACACAGCTCTTTCAGATCCGTGTTCTTCATCAGGTCATCAAGACGCGGTTCGAACTGCGTGGTGATAAACTGCTTCGATGGTCCGACGTAAATGATCGGAACAGGCTGGGTATCGAGACGAGTACCCATCAAATCCATAAATGTCTCAGTCTTCCCGGACTGCGCCGATACAACCATCACGACACGCTTGTGCGTTCGCCCATGCACAGCCATTGCGAATGGCACCATGTATGGGGTCTTGTGAGGGTTTCTCGGTCCGGGATGCCCTGCTGACTCAGGGTATTCTCTGTTATTGATCGCCCACTCTACCGGATCAATCCTCATCCTCGGCGTCAGGATCTTCACTGCCCGTGCGTAAAGTACCGATTTTTTTGGAGAGACGATCTGCGAGCTTGAGACGGCCTTTGTCGATAATGTCATGCAGCCTCTGCCGCTCACGCGGCACCCCTGTAATCTCGGCTGGCAATCCGGTTAAGTACGAAACGAAAAGCCCAACCAATTCATCGGAGAAGGATAGAGCTTCATCGAGTGAGATGAGCTCTCGGTCTTTCCTCATGCGGTTCAGGCGTATGTCGAGCATCTTCTCCTCACGGAGACGATCCATGCTCTCGCTGCCAGACTTACGAACGGCGCCTTCTGACCGATAGGCCACATACGCCTGAACCACCCGACCAACGTGAAACTTTCCCACGCCGTCACTGACGATGACCTCTTCTTCCTTTTCAAGCTGCCGCAGTCTGCGTGGCGTAATCCCAAGGATCTCGGCCATCGCAGTCTGGTTGACGATCATGTCTGCCGGCTTAGTCGAAGCCGCAGCCTTGGTTGGCGCCTTTGCCCTCTTGGTTGACGCAGCCTTAGCCGCTGGCCTCTTCGTAGCCATCAGAACCTCATAAGTTTTGTGATGCGCTTCATGACCTCCCGCTCAAGATGCTGCGGTCCCGTCGTCATGAATGTCGCCAGCGATTGATCTTCCGGGATCTCTTTCAGCAGAGATGGTCCGAACAGCTGTCGCACCTTCCCGTACTTCTTCCCGGACTTGGCAAACTTCCCATCAGCTCCTCGCTTCTGGTTTGGCTTGTTACCCCATGTCCAAAGTGATTTCGGAGCTACGCTCGATGAACCTTCGCTTGCCGGGAGTATCGCGAAGAAACCACCGGTCTTTTCATCGGAGAAGGATCTCTTGAAGATGCGAGGGTTATTCCAAACACTCGACCGAACCGTTCCTCTTTCCAGAGTGGCTCTGCCTGCATTCAGCTTGTTCCCTGTACTGGCTGCTCGCGTCCCTTTGTAGTTATCGACGCTCAACCCGCCCTTCACACCAAAGATGTCGTAAGCGAGAATATTCTTGCGCGGGATGCCTCTGGTGTTGGCAGCTACATAGCTCTGATACCGGCCAGCCTTGAGACCCATCTGCTTTGCAACAGCACGCTGAACCACCGTCTTGGTCTTACGGCCAGCATCGACAACACCACGATGAAGTTCATTGTGAAGGTTCGGACCTTCCAGTCTCTTTGCCAGCTTTTCCAAATCGGCCAGAGCGCTGAGGTTCGACTTCCCGATAACAAGTTTCATAGCCGCTGCCTTTCCCTCTGAAGCGACACAGCGCCAAAACCACAACAAACGATAAGAATTTTCTACGGAGCCACTCGGCGCTGAGCCATTTCGGAGAATAAAAATTCTTTCCGACCCGCAGCTCCGTAGAAAATTTTGCTCAAAAGTCTGGCATCAGACCGAGCAACTCCGACCCCCGGAAATCAGGAATCGGAACCAAGGAATCGAAAACATCAAAAGCGCTCAAATGCTGCGCTGCGTCGGACCCGCGGTGGGTGGGGGGGGCTCTCGGAAGAACCTAACCGTGGCGGGGGTTTAACCCATTGATCCCATTGAATAATGACAGGGAAGGCAGGGCGGGCGCTGGTTGCATGTGCCGGATGCAGGGGCAGAGGCAATGCAGATGCAGGCATGAGCACACATGAGCGTATGCAGACGGGCAGGGCGTACGATAGCAATGCAGTAGGGTAACAAGGCTTTGCTCCCGCTCCGCTCCCGCTTGCACTCTCTCTGTCTGCTTATGGTGATGTGTTGTGATTAGTGATGGTAGCCGGTGCGGCGCCATGTGGTCGCAGTAATGGCCTATGAGCATTTGTATGACTCGCTCTATTGAGTCAGTGCAATGCCCGATTATTGTAACCCCACCCCCTTAATAAGACAGCACAGGCTGATTTGAGCGTAATTAGCTTAGGTCATGTGATGCATGGTGATTCTAATACGTTTTGTATTGATTCGCCTTTTGTAGCGATGTGCCGTATTTTCTTAAATCATTGATTTAAATATATATTTTGGTTTTGGAGTGCTTTTAATCAATTCAATTCGCATTGAAATAATATCAATAAAAACAATAACTTATAAAATAAATGCAATAATCTTTAAAATTGCGCTTGCGTTCAATACGATATGAATTATTCTAAGCATATCGAAACGGAAACAAACCGAAACGATACGCCGATAGGGCAACCGGTCGGCAGGTTCTTTGAAAATAAGTAAGCGGCTTTCTTGCCCTTGTTTCTTATTAGGTGAACGGGAAACGTGACTGATTAATCAGTGTGGTTTTACGGGATTGAACAGGAACGCGGGAATAACATTAAAGCAGTTTCGAATCGGGCAACCCAAAGCACAAGGCTTTATCCGCCATAACAAAAGCGGGATTAGGGGAAGGACGCGCGGCAAGGTGCGGACGTTAAATCACTTGCATCAGTAAAGGTTCCGGCTTGTTAAAAGTGGCGGAAAGATAACTGGTAAAGGCTAGAACCCTTCAAACTGCAATCCACAACCGAAACAGGCAAGGGCAGTCTAGTGAATCAAACTCTTTTCGGATGAGCTGAAGCTAGACGTTAAACTAATCACAAAAACCGAAAACCATATGACATTTACAAAAGATTCAAAGATAGGCCGGAACTGCTCAATAGGCTTTCCGGCCTTTTCGATTGTAGCAATGAACCGCTCAAAGGGCTGTTTTTTGGTGCAATCGTACCACCCCGCCAATTATGGCACTTTATGGAGATTAATATCATGGCTAAATTTCAGGTTCTGACAGGCAAAGCTCTTACATCCGCTATCGCTGGCCGCGCCAAGGCTATCGCGACATTTACAGAGCGGGAACACCAGATTGCTTATTCCGCTTTAAACCATGTGGAATTGCACAATGATCCTAAATATTTGAACGCTCTTTATTCTGTCACTCCGGCCAACTATCGCGGGGGATTGCGTGCCTGGGCAATGGCGTTCGGCAAAGTGTCTTTTGACGGTGAAAGCGGCGAATTTGTGTATGCGAAGTCAAAAGCGTCTGACATGGTTCAGGCAATGGAAATTGCACCGGCCAATTACCAGAAAACAACAAAAGCCAAAGCAGACACGGCTTTTGATGAAATCAAACACATTGAAGCATCACTGAAAAAGCTGACAGATAACGGCGCTTCACCGCAAGTTGTTAAAGCTATGGAAGGCGTATTGCGTGTGGCGAAGTCTGCCCACCTGTCTGTTGTTTCCTCTGATATGAAAGCCGCCGCTTAATCTTGGCTTTCATGCGCCCTAGTCATTCCCCCTTGGCTGGGGCGCACCTTCCATGCAGCTACGCAAGGGCATGTGCGTGCCTTTTCGCGGCTTCATGCCAACCCTGCAATTATGCAAAAAAGGATTAGACTGATGACAGCGCATATTGATACACTTGCTTTTGTTAAACACCTCACCAATGCCGGAGTTAATCAGGCGCAGGCAGAGGCACATGCAGAAGTTGCACGGGATTATGTCATGTCAGAAGTCGCAACAAAGACAGATATTGCGGAATTGAAACACCTGATAGAACGTCAGGCTTTAATGATCACGGTGCGCCTTGGCGGCGTTATGGTCATTGGTATTGGCGCGCTTGCAACGCTGTTAAAGCTCGCATAACGCGAAACACACCCTCACAAATAATGAGCCGTGCGGCAGCAATGCCCACGGCTTTTTTGTACCCGCAATTATGCGAAAATTGGAGATTGTCATGGTTCAACGCTCGGACTCTGTCCTGCGGCATGTCGATGTGCCGCCTTTCAAGCATCCGCATTTTCAGACCTTTCGTGAACGTCAGCGCATGGCTTTCGTGCGCGAAGTGGAAACTGCTGTCAGGTTGTCAGACGATATGCGCATGCGTCTCCAGTCGCGCCGTATTTTGGAGACTATCCAATGAAAACCATCCTCACAGCTATAGCCCTGTTGTCAGCGACAACCTTTGCCAGTGCGGAAACGCATTATGTCATCGTCGCCTTTGACCGGAACATGACCGAGTCCTCTGTAATCGAGACCTTTAAGGATCTTGATGATTTTGAAACTTGCTTTGATCTGGCTGTTTCATCAGGTGAGGGCGAATGGACTTCTTGCGTACCTGTAACCGGTGCCGCGGAAGCCTATGTGCTTTCATTGCCTGAAGATTCTGAAGCGTGCCGTCTGGCCGCCGAATTTCCCACAGATCAAAATGTTGAGGCCTGCACCGGCATTCCTGTCGGAGAATAACCCCGCGCACAGCGCACCCTGCAAATATGCAAAATGGAGATACGCACATGAAACCGGTGATCCCGTACACCTATGTTGTCGCCAGTCAACGCCGCCGCACACGCAGTCGCTGGGCGCTTTCAATTCACCTGCCAAACGGCGTGGTTGAATGTTTGACCACATACAGCGACCGCACAAAAGCTGTTGCTGCTGCTCGCTTGCTTGCCGGTTCATCAAAACATGTGGTTGTCCGGCCATGATGCGCGATATCATCCAAATTTGCTTGCCATGGCTTCAGGACTTTTTGTCTGGCTGCGCAATGATTGCGTTCATTACAGCCTTTCTGACCCTGCTCATGTGAGCTGAAGCATCCTTGGTCGTTTGTCTATCATTTAACACTCAGCAGAACGACCAACACACGCCACGATGATGGCGACACACACCGATCCCTCAAACATGGAGGTGCTCTATGCGCCGGACTTTTAAAGCCGGCTGAATTGCTTTTGGCTGGATAAAGTCGCGTGACTGCCAGCCCACGAAACCAGCACGCGCATCATTTTGAAAAGCGAAAGACCGTTATGATTACCACACCAATTGAGCGGAAAATTTTAAATGAGCTCAAGCTTCATTTGCACAATGCACAGACCGAAATGCTGCGTCTGCGCAAGATCGGCACAACACCTGTTCAGGACTGGACGCTCGACAACAACCGTATGCTTTTGACTGTGATTGAAAGCGTTAATCAGGTTTTGGCCGAATGATTGTTGCGTCCGTACTCACAATAATTGCGCTCTATATCTGCGCGACACTTTTCGCTTACCGGATGCTTTTACGGCGCCGATAATTTTACTCGCACTCATGCACCAAAGGAGAAAACATGGATGCGCAACGATACAGACATTTGTTCGTGAGTACAGAACCAACTCAAATGAACGATGACGATTATTTCGACTGGTACGTCTGGGAAGATGGACGCAATAACCGACGTCGATTAATTACACTGACCTACGATGTCCGACATCGGTCATTTCATGCAACGCTGCAAAGAAGTGAGGTCGATGAGTCCGACTATCTGTCGGAAATATCACTGCCGCGCAAATTGGTGGACTTATTTGTCTCCATGCTAACGCCCGATCAGGTGGCGATGTGCCTTCGCACACAATTCCGCATCGCCTCTTAAACCATACTTGCAAATATGCGCCTATGGAGAAAGCCAATGATTATTCTCAATGGCCGCCGCTTCGTGTGCGGCGCAAACGCTTTAACAGCTACTCTTTTTCAGCCTGATGGCACCGCATCTGGCTTCTACAAAGTAAAGGGCAGAGAAATCCAAATCTTTAAGCCGAATGGTGATCTGGACGGTGTAATCAATGGCCATGGCGTGCTGTGTAAAGCAACGCCGCACAATGGCCGTTTCTGGTACAATTATGCTT
This sequence comes from Pseudochrobactrum asaccharolyticum, assembly GCF_003314995.1. Classification (GTDB taxonomy): domain Bacteria; phylum Pseudomonadota; class Alphaproteobacteria; order Rhizobiales; family Rhizobiaceae; genus Pseudochrobactrum; species Pseudochrobactrum asaccharolyticum. The sequence goes on along the minus strand of NZ_QNRH01000013.1, from coordinate 36,554 downwards.
CCCTCGATACCGTTGGTCGTTGGCCATCTTACTCTGCTGAAGTTAATGATCTTTGCAATGCACGCCGCATGGCGCTTGCTGCTTAACCCCGCCACTCATGGCAAATATAGGAGAAATTCCGTGAATATGATCTCACCTGTCCATTCCGTCTCATCGGTACTTGCAACCCGCGCAATGATTGTCTCGCTCAATATCTCACAATGGGAAGGGCGAAGAATTGATCGTAAGGTGACCAATGAAGTGAACCAGCAACACAATGCGGCCGCCGATGCAGGCCGCTACAACAAGCTGCTGTTGCCAAAAGAAGCGCTCGCAACAATTCAGTCAATCGTGAGCGCCACGCGCACTGAATTTCATGAGCGCACACTTCCATGGATGGACAAAGGTGGGCGGATTATGGCCAGTGATGGTTATCTTTCTCATATGAGCTGGATCCGGGCGCAAACCACAAAATTTGAACGTGCCGTTGATGAGTTCATCTCTTCCTATCCCGATTACGTTAATGATGCCCAACAGCGTTTGGGTTCTTTGTTTAAGCAGGATGACTATCCATCAGCGGATGAACTCCGCGCAAAGTTTCGTGTTGATTGCCGTGTATTTCCGGTACCAACCGCCACCGACTTCCGCGTGGATATGAGCGATGCTCAAGCCGAACTCATCAGACAGGATATTGAGCGCAATGTTGCCGATGCAACCGCAAGCGCCGTGCAAGATGTTTATAAGCGTGTTGCCGATGTTACCGGCCGGATGGTGGAGCGCCTGAACGCTTATAAGCCAGCTGTTCACAAAGGGGAGAAATCAGAGGGCGTTTTCCGTGACTCTCTGGTCGAAAATATCCGCGACCTAATCAGCGTGCTGCCGGCATTGAATATCACCGGTGATCCAGAATTGACCGCCATGGCTGATAGGCTGAAACCTTTGGCTGAACATAACGCTTCAACCTTGCGCGATAACCCCGCGATCCGCCGCGACGTTGCGGATGAAGCCGCGAAAATATTCCAGAGCGTTTCTGAGTATTTCGCATGACAGCCAAGCGCAAAACAATTGTTGATATATGGGGTGGCCATCATTCGATGGATCATGTGGCTCGCTTTGTGGTTCCTATAGATGAGGCACTTAGCCTTGCACAGCATGAGCTAGAGCAGGGTTTTCTGGTCAATCTCAGATGTGACGAGCGAGTTGGCTCATCAGAAAACTTCGACCTGCGTGCACCCCATAATCCTACCATTAGAGGGAACGTATGCCCAAATATCAAATCCAGCTGAAAGAAACGATTACTTACACCATGGAAATCGAAGCTGATGATGCAGGGATAGCACAAGCTGAAGCTCTTGATGCATGGGCGCAAAGTGAAGACCCATTTGGAGAGTTTTCAGGGAATAGCAGCGGCGCTGAAGTTAAAGGGATTTGTTTTAATACAGCCACATAACCTCCCAACAACTACCCACGCAATCATGCGAAAGGAGCGTCTTATGACCTCTGTAAAAGAGAAACTCAACGAAGCCATCCTGTCGCTACGCTCAGCATCAGCGGCTATTGTCAGCCTTCGTGAACGCTATCCCGATGCTGACATCGGCACCTTTGTGGACGACATCCACCCGCAGTTGCTCACTGTAATTGAAGGCTGCGCGGAAAAGGAAAACACCACTCACGACTATCCAGATGGCCGCTCGTACAAGGTGACTGCCATATTCACCGAAGAGGTGTTTGCCCGATCAGAAGAGGAAGCTATGAGCCTTCACCTCAAACTGTTGACCGCTTGGGCAGCTGCAGGGACGCTTGAAGGCAACCCAATGCATGACACTGAATGGAGCGAGACGCCAGAAGACCAGTGTTACATCTCATTTAAGGAGGTTACTCCATGAGTTGCAAACTAACTCTTTCTCTTGGTGGTCATATCGAAACTGTGGAGCAAGCAGTTGCTCTGGTTGAAGCTATTGTTTCTGAGGTTTTGGACGATGAAGAAGGTGGATTCATCAGCAGCATTGAGTTGGCACAATCGGCTATGCGTAGGGCGATTGAGGGCAACATGACATTGGATCTTATAGATGCAACTCATGAACATGGCGGAAATTTCGACGATATTGACCCCTTGATCGAAAAATATCCATCGCTGCAAAAGATGGCGCACATGGAGAATGAAAGCGGCGCGAATACTATTGAACGCACTCATACCGTTCATGGAGAGCTCAAGTACACATCGGTTGACCACTATGCATTTAGTGGAGCGCTGATTTCAGTCCGTGAGCTTAAAGAGGCGCTCGCCACCGATACTCCAATCACGAGCATTCAACGTCTAATCGATACAGCTGAATTGCAAGCAGGGGGTGACTTCCCGCCACTCACTGCATCTCCTGCTGTGCAGGTATGGCTGAAAATATTTGCGGAGAAGGCGGCATGAAAATCTTCAGCGTACCAATCACACTTTATGGCACGGCTTATGTGAAGGCTGAAACTGCGGAGGCTGCGCATGCCAGAGCATCTATAATGACAAACGGATGCGTCGAGATCATGGGTGACAACAGAGATTTGTTCTGTGGTTTAGCCTTTGATAATCCTTGCTTGCCAGACCTAAGCATCAGCCCCGCTATCACCATTGGTGACGTGGATGGTTTAGAATTTGTGGAGGAATCCACATGAGCCACGGCAACTTGCCGCCGCCATCTGCGCCGACAATCCGCTTCCTGCTTATCCCTGTGCTTGGAGCCAAGACCGAGCATAAGGGGGCAATTGGGAAAGGGGAGAACATAAGAGCCGTCCTGATGCTTATGATCGGCAGAATGTTCGACGAGCCTTTCGAGCGCGTGAATGTCCTCTATGAGGGCGAGTATCGCGATATGTTTGTAGGTGAAACATCAGCCATAAACGGCAGGCATATCCGCAACATCAGGGCGACTGAGATCTACCGCAACAACGTCCTGTCGAATGAACCATGGCGTGATCCTGAATCCTTGCCGGCCGTATCTGGGCCAGCCATCCTCTTCCCAGATTATCAGGTCTGGAAATAACCCGAACAAAACCGCCACTCATGGCAAATATGGAGATATCAATGCACCTCAAAGCTGCAGCTAGCCTTCTGAACACATTTATCGACACCGATATCCCAACCTTCCTGTGGGGCGCCCCAGGCATCGGCAAGTCGGCTATAATTGGTCAGATTTCTGCTGAGCGTGGATGGAAGACTATCGACTTCCGCGCTTCAACGCGTGACCCCGTCGCCCTTATGGGCTTGCCTGACGTTTCCGGTGACACCACAGCGTGGAAGGTTCCTGACGAGTTTCCTCAAGTTGAACGTGATGGTGCTGAAGGCATCTTGTTTCTGGATGAGTTGAATGCCGCTGCCCCATCAATGATGGCTGCAATGTTTGGTTTAGTTCTCGATCGGAAAGTTGGCGATTATGTTATGCCAAAAGGCTGGCGCGTGATTGCTGCTGGTAACCGACAGTCTGACCGTGCCGCTGCACAACGAATGCCTTCCGCACTCGCTAACCGGTTCGCTCATATTGATGTTGATGCCGACTACAGCGCCGATCATACAAATGTGCATATTGAGCATTTCTCCAACAAGGGCGTTGACCCGCGCTTGATCGCTTTCCTGCGCTTCCGGCCAGCACTGATGCATGTCATGCCGAAGAACGATGAGCGTTCATTTCCTACTCCACGTTCATGGGAGCAAGCTGCCAAGATGATCGACCTGCCATCGTCCGTACGTATGCAGGGTATTTCGGCTATTGTTGGTGACGGTGCTGCGGCTGAATTGGAAGGGTTCATTCGTACATACATGAGCCTGCCTTCACTGGATCTGGTGCTTGCTAACCCGAACAGCGCAAAAATCCCTGAAGAACCGGCTGCACGTTTCGCAATTGCAACGGGGCTAGCTCGTAAAGTCGATGCCAAGTCCTTCGACAATGGCATGGCATACATGCAGCGCCTGCCTCGTGAGTTTGAAATCATGTTCGCAGTCGATGCTGTGCGCCGCGATCCGGCCTTATCTCACACCAGTGCATTCACAGATTGGGCAGTTCGTAATCAGGATGTGACCCTTGGCTAAGATCAAGGCTGTCTATGGCGCCTACCAAACCATTGAAGAGGCCAGCTGTATGCGTTGGCTCTTCTCCAGTGTCCGGACTGACGGTGCATTTGCTGCGTGGTCACTCTCCTATTGTTTCATCACGCGGAAGTTTTCAGTCCGCAACATCAAACGCGAACAAGCGATTAAATATGCTGCAGCAATGGGGCAGAAATCGCTATTCGCTTCGGCTCCAGACGAGCCAGTTAGTTACAAAGGTTCTGTTACCAACATTTTGCGGTCGCAACTAAAACCGGAGCAAATCGCTAAAGCGGTCGCACTCTCACTCCAATATCGAGGGCAATGATGGCAATCGTCAGAAAGATATACGGGCCGTTCAACTATGAAGTTGTGAAGAAAGGCACCACCCATACGGCGCGATGGTACTTCAACGGCATCAGGGGTGATTACACGACTGCCCATTGGGTTCTGATATTCAATCCTGAGACCAGAGAGTTTAGTGCGTCAGGCAATGTCGTCGGCCAAGGTTTGGGTGGGCGGACAATGCGATCCATTGAACAATCGCTATCAGATTACGGAGTCAAGTGCGTCCACGACAAGATGTTCCTTCGTGATAACGATCCCGTCTTGGAGGGGCGTGTGGTCGATCTACTCAAGGCCAGACTTTCACCTGAAGCAATCGCCAAGGCGTCTGCTCTTGCAATCATAAGGAAATAAAATGGATCGCAATCTTATCCTATCCCGTATCGTGGGGCCGATCCGAGAATTCGGAAGGCCATCCACACTCGAATGGCGCTTCATGTCAAAGCGAAAGAAAAAGTTCGGGATAGACAGTAGATGTGCACGCTCCTTCACTTTGAGGTACGACCCTCATACTCGGAAATTCAGCGCAACTTGCCATCGTTACATCAGTAAACGCATTCGGCCACAGAAGGTGAAAGTCTCCGCCAGTATGACGGAGCACCTACGCTCCAAGCTGAGTGGCAAAACAATTGCCCGTATCATGGCCGCATCGATCATAAATCCCCCACCGCCACGCACCCAGACAATGTCTGGATATCAACTTCATGTGCATGGCCAGAGCTGGCCAATCCACAATATGAAACTCCCATCACTCAAAGGATAGTGACATGAACGTCGAAGACCACATCCTCAGGGCACAGTCCTCACTGCTTTGGGATCACCCATTCTTTGGTGTTCTCATGCTGCAAATGAAGAAGGTTGACGCCACAGATGACCCTGAGATCGACACAATGGCAGTCGATGGGCGTCACTTGTTCTATCACGCACCATTTGTGCTCGGTCTCAAGAAAGATGAGCTGATGTTTGTCCTCGCTCATGAGGTCATGCACAACGCATTCGAGCATCACATTCGACGCCAGCACCGCAAACCTGGTCGCTGGAATAAAGCGTGTGACTACGCCATCAATGGCGAGCTGGTTGAGTGCAAAGTTGGTCGGATGCCACAACGCGGTTTACTTGAGGAGCGTTTCACCGGACTATCTGCGGAAGAAATCTACCGAATACTCGACGATGAAAACAACAGCGATGACTCTGATGAAGGGCAGGGCGATGTAGGCGGTTGCGGTGGCACAAAGGATGGATGCGCGCCGCATGACGAAGCAGCCAAAGCAGAGCTTCGTGCAGAAATGCAAACACAGATCAGGCAAGCGGCAATGACTGCCAAGTCCGCCCAGCAAGGTAATCTGCCGGCGGGTATTCAGCGCATCATTGACGAGCTACTAACGCCGAAAGTGAATTGGCGCGCTGTTCTTCGTCGGTTCATTGATAAATCCATAACGCGGGACTTCTCATGGATAAGGCCTAACCGTCGTCTCCTGCCGCTGGGATACATCACACCCGGTACCGTGTCGGATGGAGTCAGCCACATCGTCATCGCTGTAGATACATCTGGTTCTATTGATGGCGATATTCTTCGGGACTTTGCTGCTGAGATAAACGGCGCTTTTGGTGAAGGTGCAGTTGATCGACTAACCGTCATCTATGCCGATGCCAAGGTGCATAATGTGCAAGAGTTTGAGATTGGCGACGAGCTTACCTTAGACCCTACAGGCGGCGGCGGTACCGCATTCTCAGATACATTCCGTAAGATCAATGAGAAGTATCCGGATGCACGGGCAACAATCTATCTCACAGATATGTATGTCAGTGATTTCGGTGATGAGCCGCCACATCCTGTTCTTTGGGGTGTCTATGGTCGCACTCAAGATTTCAACCAGATCAATCCACCATTCGGTGAGACGATCAATATTTCAATCTGACCCGCCAAGTATGGCAAATAAGGAAGGTGATATGGCGACCTATCTCAACCACTATCATTGTGAAGCGTGCGACGTGGCTTGGCAGGATGAATGGTCATGTGCGTGTAATGACCGATGCCCTGCCTGCAATGCAGAGATTGAGCCACATCAATCTGAGGATCTGGGCGCGGTCGCACTATGAAGACATTCCTTGTCTCATGGGAAATCCATATCCACGCTGCAACAGCGCATGAAGCAGCCCAGCAGGCGCATGATTTAGTGCGCCGACCGGACACTATGGCCACAGTCTACCAAGTCATTGAGCATGACAGCGGCGGAGATTGCCAAATCGTCGATCTTAATGAGGTGCTGAATGGTCAGCATCGGTGAGGCTGTTCGCCTCAAAGCCGACAGAGATATGCACGCTGATCTGATTGAATACGCAGAATACCTCATATGGGAGTCCAATCAGCATAAGCCATACCCTGATACTGGCGAGCGCTTCATATCCGTTCAAGAGCGGATTGATATTTATCGAACCCATCTCATCCTAACCACTGGTTTGCCGCTTCGGCATGTAACCATAGAAAATAACTGTGAGAGTGGTGAGTATGCGCATCTTGAGCCCTTACCGCCCTTTGATCCCGCCAATCATGGCAACCAAGGAAATCAAAATGATGAACAACCAAAAGAGGGCTGCATCGGTTAGTGAGTTTCTCACTGCATTTATCTCTGACCAAGGGCTGGATGGAGAAGATCCAGAAACGATTGCCGGTGATCTCATCTGCAATATTATGCATTGGGTGGCTCAGCACTTAGAGGCAGAGACCGGCCAAATGTTGGCCATGAGAGCTGTTCAGTCAGGCATTGGCCACTATGCTACTGAAGCCCATATCGATTATTCGGCCGCTATCGTTGATGAGATCGGCCCTGATGCTCTCGTAAGCATTACAGTTAACTGCAACGGCGAGACTTGGCACGCCTCGACCGGCAATGATCCTTACATCTGCTGACTATCCTGCAATCATGCACATTGGAGAATACAATGTTTAAACCGCTTCTCGCGGCAACGGCTGACGTTGCCCTTTTGAAATTCCCATACCTCGCCACCCCAAAGATCGATGGCATTCGTTGCCTTATCATGCCGGACGTTGGTGTCGTTTCTCGCACTCTAAAGCCCATTCCAAACGTGCATATCCGTGATGCACTGGCCTCTCCGATTTTTGCTCATCTTGACGGAGAAATCCTCACCTATACCGACGGTGTCCGTGATGATTTCAATACTGTGCAGTCTAAAGTCATGTCCCGTGATGGCACACCAGAGTTTAAACTAATAGCTTTCGACAACTTCTCTGAACCGAAAGACGCATATGCCTCACGTATTCGCAAAATGGAAGCCATTGCTTGCGACCTCATTGAACCGCTGATGCCTGTCTGTATAAACAATATTGCCGATCTCGATCATTATGAGAGTTTATGTATCGACAAACTCGGCTGGGAAGGTGCGATGCTTCGAAATCCGAACGGCATCTATAAATTTGGCCGTTCCACTGCACGGGAAGGCATTCTCTTGAAGGTAAAGCGCTTCACTGATGACGAAGCCACTATCACCGGCACCGTTGAACAGATGGAGAATACCAATGAAGCCAAGACCAATGTGTTTGGCCGGATGGAACGGTCATCTGCCAAGGCAGGTATGAAAGGCAAAGATACACTCGGTGCTATCCAGTGTGTTTGGAACGATATCGCATTCGAGCTTGGTACTGGCTTTACACAAAGCCAGCGTGATCAGCTCTGGTCTGAACGGGAATCTCTGATCGGTCAAAAAGTGACCTTCAAGTATCAGGGTGTTGGTACTCATGGTGCGCCGCGCTTCCCTGTGTTCCTCGGTATCCGCCGTGATCTTTAACAAGGCTGCTGTTTAGGAGACGTAATGCTCAAACTATATAGCTACGATGAAATAAATGCAGCCTTGTGTGTATGGGAATGCATCAACGAGTGGACGCTAGATCCGGATGAGAAAATCGACAAATGGGTTGAGCTCAGAGATGGCGTAGGGACTCTTGAATTGCGTCACCAGTCTATCGAACTTGCCCAGTGGCTGCTGAAAGTTCATTCCTTGTGTATCAAAGATGATCCTGACATTTTTGATCAGATGTCTTTTGATTGGGAGGTTGTCCCTCACATTCTTAAATTCGCTGTTGATGCAGATGGCTATCCAGTCATTTACGAGAAAGACCTTCCGAATGTTGGAAACACAGCGGGTTCTGTAAAGGCGGGAATATTGAAAGATAACTGGTATGCGATCGCATATAAGGCAGGCGGCACTTGTTGGGGGCATGAAGACTTAATCAACGAACATGCTGATAAAACGCTTGCTGCCTTTGAACAGGGCGCTGATCCGGTTGAGTTTGTCAAAGACCTTGGTCACCATTACGGACTGACGCCTCAATATTGATCTTGCCAAACCCATGTATGATTTGCTTCATATGATCATCATGGAGGCGGCAGCGCACCGGCATGAGTTATGCCTAAGTAATATGCCAGACTGACCTCCGCATCAGGAGATCATTATGCGCATCATCGTTTCAGTCGTTGCTATGGCAACCATGCTTTCACCTCATGTTTCCTTTGCCAATGAGGCTCAGGAACAATTCCAAAAGCTCTCAATGCTTTTTGTGGCGAATGAAAAGTGCGTAGGGCAAAGATACAATGACGCCTCATTATCCGGTCATATCTACCGGCTCGGGATGACAATGGGCTGGGATAAGGACAAGATCGAGGCTGAAACTCAGATTGAGTACGACGGCAGTCTCAAACAGTACGAAAAAGACGTAGCCGGTTTTTGCAAGACCGCCAAAGAATGGCGGGAACAAAATAAAGACGAGCTACAAAAAATGAATGTTCTTTAATCACAAAAGGCCGGGCTAATTGTCCGGCCTTTTGTTTTAATTCAAAGTGACTGGCCTAACCATTCCGCATCGCTAGACCAAGTTGTTTTTTAGCGGCTGTAACTTGCCTCTTTGCTTTTTCAAGCTCTTTATCTGCGGATTGTAAAACTGTGATCGAGCGCTCTAAGCTGCTTCCAGGCAACCAAGATGATAGCACCTGCAGCTCATCTGCATTGTTTGATTGTATTGCGCTGTAATCACCATCAAGCAAGTTAAGACGATGTTTACAGGAGGTTCCTTTTTCTCCCGCCGCACAAGTGCAGAACATTTTTACACTGCCTGGCTGTCCTTGAATGGTGACTGTGTAAGTGCCCGTTCCATCCGAGCTGGAAATTTCAAATTTCAGCATACTAACTCCCTATTCTTTAAGGGATAAAAGCACGACTTTCTTAAGATGAACTGAACCCGCCAACTATGGCACTCGTGGAGACACATATGAATATGCAGACGAACATTACTTCCGCCCGCCTTGAGTACGCACCGTTTATTGAAGCCCTTACCAACGCCTGTAAAATTATTGAGAAGCGCACATCTGTGGACATACTAAAAACGGTTCACATTAAAGCCATGAGAAATGGCGTGCGTGTGACCGGGACTGACCTTGATATTTATACTGCAAAGTTTGTCTCTGGTGATGTCACCCGTGATTTCGAATGTATCATCGATGCAAATAAGTTTCTCAATACAATCAAGAAAGTAAAAGCATCATCTCATGTAATGCTTGTCAAAGAGGAGAGCAGGGTAGTCGCTGTAATTGGCGGATTGAACCTCGACCTCAAGCATGAACATGATACCAGCGATTTTCCCGTCGCTGATCAGGAAGGGTCATTCCGGTATGCAATTGAGAGATCAAATTGCTCTTTCAAAATTTCCTCAACGCAGTTGCATAGGGCTTTATCAAAGGTGGCACCTTCTATCTCCACAGAGGAGACACGCTATTATTTGAACGGGGTCTATATGCACATCCCAGACCACAGCAATGAGCTGACATTCGCTGCGACCGACGGCCACCGTTTAGCGCGATATGAATTTCCTGCGCCGGATGGCAGTGAGGCAATGCGCGATGCTGGCGTGATCATTCCACGTAAAACGATCATTGAGTTATTGCGGCTATTAAGTCGCAAGTCCTGCCCAGACAGCACGCTCATCACTGTTGCAGATATCGGAGTTTCATTCCTTATTGGTGAGGATGAGGCTCTGGAATCCAAAGTGATTGATGGGAAATTCCCTGATTACATCCGTGTCATACCAACTGGAAATGATCATCCTGTCGCCGCTATGGTTTCGGATATGATCGCCGGAATTAAACAGGCATCGGCAATTCTTTCAGAAAGCAAGCAGGTTAATCTTCACTTCAAATCCGAAGCTTTATCATTCACCTGCACCGATACGGATTTCGGATCGGCAACCACAGAGATTGTTGCATTCAATAAGACTGAGTTGCTCATCGGGTTTAACTGCGAATACCTGTTGGCCATACTCTCATTAATCGACGGCGACGTAAAAATGCTCTTCGGTGATGCCGGTACACCTGCGTTATTTAAGGACACGAAGGACGATGCAGTAACGTATGTCCTGATGCCTGTGCGGGTTTAACCTCTTTATGCTATGTGTGGTTATTTAAACTGTAGCCGCACATAGCTTTATTTTACACCGACCTTCGCCGCAGCTTCATTGACTAATCCAGTTAAGGACTGAATCAAATTAGATGAAGCATTTATTGTCTCTGCATCACTCGTTTCCGCTAATCGGCGTTGGCCATAAATTATCATGGAGCGAGCAGAAGTAATGATCTGTTCAGGCGTTCCGTACTCAATGATGATGCTGAGTGCTGCATGGCGATCTTTTAGTTCTGTATAGGCTTCGGTAAAGTATCTCTGCTGAGTGCTGGCTTGTGTACTGAAGCGCACAAATAGTAAAGCCGTGAACTCAATTAAGAGAACAAGGCCTAGCCATGGCGCTGAGTGGGCAATGATAAAAGGCCAGATTGAAGATCCGTCAGTTAGCTCATATATTTCTTTTAGTGTAGTTGTTAAATCGGTCAGCAAATAAATGCGATATCCTGCAATCCCAATACCAAGAATAGCCATAATATACGCCATGCGTCGGGCAGTATGTGCATGCCTCTCGGCACGGCCTGCTGGTCCTTCCAATCTAATTTTAAGTTCTTGCGTCACTCCATTGAGCTGATCAAGAGTTCTAATAGTTTTACTTTCCTTATTAACTCGTCGTGTTAGCGCTTCATCAACGGAAGTTATAATTTCATCGTCAAATTTCTCTTCAATGATTTTTCTAAAAAAATCTGGACTTAATAAATTTTCAGATGGTGTATTATTAATAAGGTAATCAATACGCCTATTAATTCTTTGTTCTACAAGGTCTAATTCTGAAGTATCCCAACGCGATACTTCGTCCTCATCTTTAATTTTTTTTGTTATATAATTAAATAAAAGATAGTTAATAGCTATTATTGAAATGGCAAAAACAATCCAAATGTATAGTGGAATATCGATTTTGTAATCATCTACTACAATGCCTATATTTTGGAATCCGTAGTTTTTAATTGCGGTCCATGTAAGATACATAAGAAAAGCTTGAAAAATAAGTCCGACAATACCGGCAATTATTTTAGCTGCAGTTTGTATACTGAATCGCATGATCATCTCTTAATAAAATATTCCTTAACCCGAGTAATCATTAAGTTAAACAAAAGCAATCCGCCATCTATGGCATAATGGAGAAAATATGAACGCTATTATTCCACGCGATACCATTGAGCAGATTGTTGCTGCTCGAAATCACGCAATTGAAATGTTTAAGACTGCACATTCCGGCATTGAACAGGCCTATGAAATGGAAGTGGAAGCCATCGCCATGGCGCGCCGAGCATTTCCAAACACTAATGCTTACAACGCTGCACACACAGTATCGACACGTATCGCAATGACTCCAATCAGCAAGGTTCCTTTCGATGATTACATTAAGGAACGACAACGGATCATTGATCTGAATGTGTGGGCATGGGTGATCGAGCGTACAGAGCTGGAACACCTCATGGATAAAGAGGCCAAGGAACAGCTCAAAAAACAAATGAGTCATATCATCGATGAGCCGTCTGAACCGGGTCAGATGATCACTGAGGAGGAAGTTGCCAAGGGAATGCCACCAGTTACGGTGGAAAATATTTACGCAACTTTAGAAGGCTTCATGCTGGACGCTGAAACAATATTCCGTCGTGGTATGGCCAATGCATTCGCCAAACTGGACCGGCGCTTCCGTTCACATGATGGCTTTAAAGTTGGTTCACGTGTGATTTTAGTCAGATGCTTTGATGAGTATGGATGGTGGAATTACAATAGCGATGAGCGCTCTACTCTTATCGATATTGAACGAGCTTTTACCATACTCGATGGCAAGCTTGATGAAGTCCGCAAGCAAGATGCCGAAATAGACACAGCTCGTAAAGAAAGACGGCCAGCGAATTATTTCACACGAACAATTGGTGCCATAGATGCGGCTCGTGAATCTGGACGAGGAGCAAGGCAGTCAGAAATTGATACGGATTATTTCAAGGTTCGTATTTTTAAAAATGGCAACGCGCATCTATGGTTCGCACGAAAAGACTTAGTCACAAAGGTGAACAAGCTTCTTGCTGAGTACTATGGTGAGGTCATTGGAGATTCAGAAGTCAAAGAAGAAGACCCGCTTGGCAATGTGAAAACAACACCAGCGAGGTATTACGGTTTCTATCCTACTCCTAAGAGCGCGGCGCATAAGATCCTGCGTAATGCCGGTATCTGGCACCGCGGAGTTGACAGCCCAAGGCTGAAAATTCTGGAGCCATCGGCTGGTACCGGTAATCTTGCCCGTGCTTGTATTCCTGTTTATGAAAAACCTTGGGATACTGAACGGTACAGAGCTGATCACATCGTTGACTGCATTGAAATACAACCACACCTCATACCGGACTTGATGCGCCTCGGTCTTGGCAAGGTAATCAATGCCGACTTTCTCCAGATAGATCCTGTAACGACAGGGCAATATGATTTAATCGTAATGAACCCGCCATTTGATCGTGAGCGAGACATTGATCACGTTGTGCATGCTCTTAATTTTCTCAAGCCTGATGGCCATCTTGTAGCGATTATGTCCGCCAGTACTGAGTTTCGACAAACCAAAAAGTCGATTGCTTTCCGTCAGATAATGGAGGACATGGGGGCTAATTGGAACGACTTGCCGCCGAACTCATTCTCGTCTGTTGGAACGAATGTTAATACCGGCTTCATCGTTGTCAGTAAGAATGGAACAAAGGGCAGTCGTTACGGTCGCCCAACCTGGCCGGCCGTCGGCTAAACGTATAGCTCATAGGATACATATTATGGCAGAGAAACCATCTTCAAAACTAATCGCTAAGGCATTGCCTCGTAATGATAAATTTGCGGGTCAGTTTTCTCTGCCAGGCCTCGTACCAGCATTGGTGCGGACAAGGGACGGGGGCATTGAGCTATTCAATGATGAGCGTGCTGCAGAGATTGCCGCAATGGAGGCGGTTATTCGTCTCTACAACAGCAGGACAATTGATACCCGCAAGGCAGGCGGATACCGCAGACTGACCGGTGCTGAACTTGCCAATGTTCTGAACGATATCAACATCACCCCGACATACTTTGCTGAAATTGCCGGCGTGCCGCAGCATCGGGTTATGAAGTGGCTGGATGGTGAACAGGACATTCCGCATTCCGTTCACGTTCTGGCTAAATTGATTGCTCGTAACGACGAGAATTTTAAAATCGCTGAAGCGATCACAGAAGATTATGAGGAAACATAATGGCTTATATTGAACCGCTATTTCGAGCTTGGGCTACACGCATGGGCTTTCACAACAAGCAGGTTCTGGTGGCTGGCCAGAAGATTGGTATCAAAAATACCACCACGGCCAGCCTTACATATAGAGGAAAGCGAGAGCTTACACTTACCGAGCGTCTCGCTATGTCAGCAGTGCGAGCTGGTTTGCAACCCTGGGATCCCGCATATGATGACGTACTGACTGCGGTATCACCGGCGGCCCCTGATGCCACCTCTGAATGAATGCTTCTTCATTCATATACCCCAACGCCTTAGCTGCGATATCTAATCCGTAGTGCAAAGCAATAATTGTTTTCAATCTCTGCTTACGTTTCACCCCACGCTTGTCCGAACTGCGTCCTTCTGGCCATAAGTCCAGCCATTCATCCATGACGACAACAGCTTCGAGCATTCGGTAAACCCATTCTTCTCTGACGATTTCGCGTAGCCTTCGCAGTATCTTTCTGCAGTCTACTTGGTACGCCATGATATCGATCGGAGCAGAACCGCCACCACCAACACCATCCAGATTTGCTGACTTCAATCCCTTGATCTGCGCTCCATTAACAAGATCGCGGAACCGGATTGCTGTGTGAAATCTGACACCGCCCATACCATCCTCATCCTCGCCAAGTTCCATCTCTCCATTGGATACTAAAAATTCAATCGGGCTGGCCTTGGCGTTGAGGATGGTGATGGCATCTTGCATATCAAGGTACAGGTAATTGTTTTGCTGTGCCAAAGGAGGAGCAATGATCACGTCTGCAGCCATAGCTCGCGACACCATATCGTACATTTTGGTACGCGTTTCTTCCGATGCCGGATCACGGCCGTAGAACGCGACCAAGGGCAGAACGCCAGCTTTTGGTTCAGCTGCCGCCTGCTCCCTTACTAATCTCAGCCGGTCGATAAGTCTTTTGTTTACAGTCATATCAATCCCTTATTTCTTTTGCCTGCCTCGGAGTTGAATAACCTGCATTGGTATTCGGTCCAGGAGGCCACCATCGACCGGCTGACCGCTACTATCTATTCTGATCAGCAGCAGCTCATTGAGCTTGTCTTGACGTTCATCATCACTCATCGCAGAGCGGTTGGCGTAGGGTGATCTATTGATGATCCCAGAAATCTGCTTTGGTCGCTTCATAAGAACCGTTGCAATTTTGGGCTCCGACATTCCTATGAGCCACAGCACCCAAGCTACATAGAGATCGCGTTCTGAGTGTTTGCCTTTGCCATTTACTTGCGTTGACATCTGGAGCTTTTCCCCCTGTATGCAACGGTAATGACCCGCGTCTTACCTTTTTGTTTCAGTACCTGATTGAACGCAGCATCTGCTGTCGCGGTTGTCTCGCCGGCAACCTCACCGTGCCGGTAAAGATGGCCGTTCACATACCGTACGAGGTGCAACATCACAGCTTCAACTGCTGCCAACTTATTTGGAAACAATTCCGGGCGCCCACCTTTGCTCATGATAGGTTTTGCAAAAGCATCAGCTGGTGTTCTAAGGAAAGCACGATAACCACCGATGACGCGCTGCGTGTAAGTTTCAAACTGGTTCATGGCCTATCCTCACAGCAATTCAGCATCAGCAAAAAATTGCTCTTGCGTAGCCTTGTCTTTGAACTGAGTAATCCTGCCATCCCAATCGAAGATGTGACGATCCCGTGGAGAACCAAAGCGATCTTTCAGCTTGTAGACTTCAATTTCGCCTTTGGTCTGCTGTTTCTTCCCCATCCAATCTTCAAACATCTTGCCATTCTTCGTGGCTGGTGGGTTCTTTTCAAGCCAAGCATGACGATTGAAATTAGCGAGCATGAGATCAGCATGTTCTTCTAACGATCCGCCGTAGAAATCCTCCATCTCTGGCTCCGGATTTTCCTTTTGCCGAGCGGCTTTGGTAAATTGGCAAAGGCCAATCACAACGCAACCTAAGTCCTTGGCAAGTGCCTTTAGGTCACGGGCATTTTCATAGGCACGCTCCACAGGATCAATGCGAGTCTTACTTGGGCGCTCCAGAAGCTTGAGGTGATCAACACACATAATATCGAGACCGAATTTCTTTTTGTGTGCAAAAGCGCGACTTCGTACCTGTTGGATCGACATTTTTGCAGGCGATACGATCGTTAACTTTCGGTTGTCGAAATGAGATTTGGCTTTAAGTAAAGAGGATAATTGATCCTCGCTCAGTCCATTCAAAATATCTCGCATTGAAACACCGGTGTCGCCGGAAATAGATCGGGCGACCAGAGACATATTATCCATCTCCAACTCGAACAGAGAGGCGGGGTGTATAGCGCTGGAGTATAAGAGTTGCTGCATGGCAAAGGCGGTTTTACCAGAGCCGGGAGCTCCACCCCAAAGGACAAGCGACCCCTGTGAAAAGCAACCGATCATATCCTCCAGCCCTTTTAAACAGGGACGCAAAGCCATGCCAGCAGCGCGCTGTGTGGCCGAATTGAAAATCTGATTGATGGTACTGGAGATTGTTGACTCGTGTTCTATCTGAGCATTGCGAGAGATATCAGCAAGACGTTCTGATGCTCGGTCAACAATCTGATCCGGATCAAGGTTGCTATCGCCTATGGATTTAATAACGCTCTCGCATAGCGCCTTTACTTTGCGCCGAGTGGCTGACTTCCTCAGCTCATAGGCGAAGTCCACAAGAGGTATAGAATCCTCACGGCTCGCCACATGCAAAAGCATTGAAAGATATGTTTCGCCGTCTTGTTCGTTGCTTAATGTCCCGAGGCGGCCGGCTACGATCGGAACGCGGATTGCACGATTATCATTGGCCAGCTCGTAAATAATTGCATAGATCTTTTTGTGATCGTCGTTTCCGAACAGATCCATGCTTATGATGTCACTGATTTCCCAATAGTTCGCTTCATTCTGTAAGATTGCTCCGAGTATGAGCTGCTCAAGAATGTTGTTATTGAACATAATGGACTGCGCGTTGTCGTTGCTCATCTTTTTTTCTTTCAACCCACACATCAAGCCAGTCATCTGGTTCTGGCGATGGATAAATAGCTGTTTCAATACCTTCACTTAGAAGGCGCTCTTGAAGTTTTTTTGCAGCGACGATTCCGGGCGGTTCGATCACGGCGCCTGTATTGTTGTGGCGGCGATGCCGATCTCCGTCAGCGTAGATCTCAACCCGTCTTACGCCCTCTGGAATTTCTACACCCATCATTCCGGAAGTGGAGAGTGTTGCCCAAACGGACGACTTTCCTTTGGTTAGAAGCATCACACCAAGAGCTGTTTCGATCCCCTCTGCCAGTTTTAAAACTGGAGTGACCGGACCGAGCCTGACTGCGCCACCGCTGGCCGACCCGAGGCCGAGCTTGACCTTCTTTCCATCTTCACCAAGCAGAGGTCTGCCAGCATCATCAAGAAAGATGCGCCATATAGCGACGATCTTCCTGTTCTTTGACTGCACCCCGCCAATCAAGGCATGGCATCTCTTGCCTTCAAACAGCAGGTTTGAATGATGGCGCAGACTTGGCACCCATTCTGACCCATCAGGAAAGTCCGAAAGTTCGATCATGCGCGAGTTTAGATATGCTTCAGCTGGGGTTCCTTTGATCGGTTTGGCCTCTGTCCAGATTGACCGTACGGTCTCCGCCTTGCGCTCGGCTGCTTTCTCTTCCTGTCTGGCTCGTCTGGCATCTCTGGCCTTACGCTGCTGTTCTCTCTTTTCGCGCTCAACCCTCTCGGCTTGGCTCTCATCTCTGCCGCTGTCGGGCAGGTTGATGCCGGCAATGGATGCCACCATCTCAACTGCACGAGGGAAGGAGACCCCATCCAACTCCATGAAGAACCTGAAGTGATTGCCCGATACACCGCAACCAAAGCAGTGATAGCGCCCCTTACGGTCTTCACAGTGAAAAGAAGGTCTGCTCTCTCCATGGAAGGGGCAGCAGCCCCAATAGTCACCGCGATTAACGCGGGTCTTTTTCCGATCCCATGATACTCGTGTCGCGATCACCTCAGATATCGGTACACGATCAAGAAGATCGGAGAGAAAACTCTCCGAGAACCTCATTAGAACAAACCATCTTGTTGGAAAGCACGGCCGCGATCAAAGGCATGATCTGGCTCATTGAGAATACGTAGAGCATCAAGCATACATAAAGCTTCAGCCTCATCGTCTGTGCTGTAGGACCAGCCTTGGCGCTCACAATAATCCCGTGCCTGTCGCTTAAACCATTTTGAACGGTCAGCTTGCTTGGTGATTGTTTTCGGGGCACGCGTTTTGCCATGAGTTTTGCTGCGCCACGTTGAAATAGCGATGAACTGCGGTTCACGTAGTCCCATGCTGTGGCAAAGCGTCTGGGCATGGGTCGGCCATCCCGACGAAAACATTACCTGCTGAGCATCAATATGAGACTTGCCGTTTTGACCTTCATGTTCAACGATGGTCATGAGTTCGATGCCGATCAGTGGATCCGGAAGGCTTTCTAGGGTGCGCTTGAGGTATACAACAAATGTTGCATACGCTTCGCCTGCAGATTTTTGGGTGAAGCGCCATGTGCCGTGGCGCATGTTACCACCACCGGTTAAGCAATAAGCAAAGCCCATATTCCGGCCGGGATCCAAAACAATAAAGCTGCCAGGAGTATCAGACATCGGCTTTCCCCTCATAAAATTGAAGAGATGGTGATCGAAACAATGGCCTTGGTCCCCACAGATACCACGCGTGATCTTCTGTGCCTGTCTTGCCGTTATCTTCCCAGCTGATCCGGTCAAGTAATGTGATTTTTGCTAAGAACCTCGGGTTGTCCCGAAGCAAATGCCTGCGTGTCTTACCGCTATCAAACTTTGCAGTGAGGAGCATTGCTACATGGCCGCTACAGCGCGCCAATGCCAATTCAGCAAATTTGACAGCGGTTTTGTTCTGCTTGCCGTATGGGGGATTTGTGATGACTGCATCAAATATTTCGTAGTCATACCGATCAGATAAGAAATCAAAGATACCATCGTGCTCACGCTTGTAAGTGGCGATATCTGAGGTGAAAACATCCGCACCAGCAGCTCGCAGAACGTCTGCCATTTTGTGGTTTCCGGCTGCGCATTCCCACACCTTCACGCCAGACACAGGGAAGTGCTTGAGAAGAGTCTTGGTCGCCCAAGCTTCGGTCTCATAGAGCTCATTCTTTTTAAGCTCGTAGTTGGAGTATGTAACGGTCATATACGTCTCCCAATGGCGCGAGCAACACGCATGTCCATCAAGTCAATTCGCTTGTTTAGTTGTCGGCTGAACCAGATCAGGCGGTATTTAATTGGCTCGCCTGGCTTCGGGTCGCTGATCATCCGCATGAACTTTCCGTAAGGCGTATGCCCCTTGGCTTGATTGCAGGGCGCACATGCGGCGACGATGTTTTCTTTGTGGTTTAGACCACCTGACACCCGCGGGATTACATGATCGCGGGTGGCTGCTTTAACAGAGAGAGGGTCAAGGCAGTATTTGCACCGACCGTTCTGTTCTCTCAGTGCTGCTTCTTTGTCAGCACGTTCAAAGGCTTTGTTTAATTTACGCTGCTGGTAATTCGATAAGCGGCCCCATGACATGAGATCACCGTCTCAATGTCAGAGATCGAATTCGTGCATTGCGTGGACGCATATCCATGCTCGATCCTTTTAGATTGTGGGGAGTTCTGCAGCTGTGCTGCCAATAAAAGCTCCGGCGCATTGGCGCCGAAGTATTCTCTCTGGTGGCATAATTGCCGGGGATAGGGTGGTAATTAGTCCGGCTGCTGATCGTTTACAGCTGCGGCAAGATCTTTATTGGACAGCTCATTGCCGTCGTTAAAGCCCTTCTGCCAGCTTTGTGCTTCTTGTGAGCCGGCATGGTATGGATTGCTAGCGTCACCACGGCGACGGCCTACTGCGAAGCCTTCATCGTATGCACGGTCAACCTGTGGGGTACGATCTTCGTCCAGCATTTCAAGCTGGCGCCCAGCTCGGTGGCCAAACATTTTGGCAATACGAATTTTGCGCTCAAAGTCAGCAATGATTTGCCCTGAATCCTTGTCCTCAAGAGACTTCGCAAATTCAATATCTTTCTTTGACCAACCCAAATCCTTGAGACGTTTATACTCCGCACCAATATCACCCTTTTTACCGGCCATATCGGACTCAAGGGATTTGATGTTTTTGAAGCCTTCGAGAAACTTCTGCTCTTCGTATAGTTCCTGATCAGTCTTAGTGTTGTGACCTAGCGTTGCCATTTGCTTACCTTTAATCCTTTTTGATTTTCAAAATTTTTCTGGCTTCTTCGATAGGAACCCCTTGTTTTAAGAGGTCATAATAAGTTGGCTCTAATGGAGCAGGAACATGAAAGCCGCGTCTTGCGCGCTTAAAGCCTTCTAAGTGAGAGGCTGGCATACAGTTCGGCGTTTCAAATAAATTGTCGTCCGTAATACCTAAGACTTTAATGCGTCGGAGGAGTTGGCAGCGATGAATGCCGAGTTCTTTTGCTATTCGTGTCTTCGCTATTCCAGCTTGCAGCTTTAGTTTGACGCGTCGGTCTAGTTCATCAGTCCAAATTAATTCTCTTCCCCTTGCCATAATCAACCTCCGTGTCGTTATGGTGCAGGTGTAGCGCTTTCGCCGGAGCGAGGTAGACGCTCAGGAATTGCGATATTGTAGCGAACAGCAAGCTGGTGAATGAGGATGATCTCTGGACTTGTCATCTCATCATCCCCCTTCGCTTCAATACGAAATACGGATGCTGCAGATATGGCAAAGCGCTTGGCAAACTTCGCTTGGCTTTCCCCTAAAATCGTTCTGATGAAGCGCACTTGATTACCTGTAAGTTTGGGCAATGCCGTGTCGGTTCGATCTGAATTAATTTCCATTGTCATTTTACTCCGTTTTGATGTAAACAATACGGTGTGAATTATATTCAGTCAATACGATACGTATTAATTTTATACGTTGAGTGCAAAAATTTATTCAGCTCCCGAGGAAAGGCGATTAGTGTCATGGAGATGCAAGACGCGCATAAAAGACTAAGGCAGGCTCGGCTGAATGCGGGCTTTAAATCTGCATCTGCGGCGGCAAGAGCCATGGGTGTTAATCCAATAACCTATACAGCCCATGAGAATGGTGGGCGTGGTATCAATGCTGAGGCCGCTAAGCATTATGCCAAACATTTAGGCATTGATCCTGTTGTACTGATCTTCAATTCAACCGATGACACTGAAGGATCTGAAGAGCAGGGGCTCGTTCAGTATAAGAAAACTAAAGAGCAGAATGACCTCGCTACGGATCTGCAGCTTGATATGCCGAATGAGTTTCTTTCTCAGCGGTTCCGGATACCAGAAGATAGCTCCAGAATTATCGAAGTTGTTGGTGACTATATGTATGATCCAACCGATCCGAGCGCTGTCGGTTCGCTGCTTCCCGGCGACTGTGTAGTTGTCGATACCTCTGATACTCGACCATCTCCTCCAGGTGCTTTTGCCGTCTTTGATGGAGCTGGAGTTTCCTTAAAAATGCTCGAGGTAATACCTAATTCAGAGCCTAAAACGCTTAGGATTACCGGTCGGAACCCACGATACGACTGCTTCGAAAGAGCTATGGAAGCCGTTGAAATTATTGGGAGAGTTAAAGCTAAAGTTTCGATGCTTTAAAAATAGGCGGGGCTCCCGCCTTTTTCTTATCAGCGTATATAAACAATTCCACAAGAAGCCTGTTTATATAATCTCTATGATTGGAAAATTCTCTTATGCTCAATTGAGAGACTGCTGTGACTCCCACAAACCAAGAACCCTGCCATAAATTAAAATGGCAGAGCACCTGGGTAGGAGGAGAGATCATGCCCAACCGAGCCGACCGCCGCTTATCCCACAGGTGGTGGCACATTGCTTACCCCACCATATCGATCTCTTTTTCGATAGCATCATCGTCGATCAGGGCAGATCACCAGTGTCTAAGACACCGCCAGAAACCCTTTGAGTCAGATCGAATCCCGTTCCTTACTCATCATCCACCTTTGTGCCGAACCGGTTGCCGTCATACACAAGGGCGAACTGATCTCTATGAAATAGATGTTGGATAGAAACATTAAGTGTTGTAATTTCCCACTTACTGGTTCTTCCGCCAAGAAGTTCACTTACCAGTCAAGCCCCGGCCTTTGTCAGAAGGTGCGGGGCCTCTTTATTTCTGCAACTAAATACGCCTCAGTGTCAATACGCTATGAATTATTTAATACGCGAGTTGACAAATCTAATTCGCTACGTATTATATACATCAATACGTTGTGAATTAATTATTGCTTTGAGGCTATGATGAAATCTCATGAGAAATGCAACAGTGGTATTGAAGGTGTATCAGTCTCCGCTGTTTCCGATGCAATTCGTGCATGGCATCGTGGCGATAAACTCACTGAATCCCAATCATCCTTAATCGAACAGGCGAGGGTTATCACCCTAGGCCGCGCATATGGAATTTCCCTATGACGCCCGAGCAGGAAGAAGCCGTGGGCTTTGCAATTTACCAAACATTTATCCGTCACGGATTTGGAACGTGCATGAGCACAACCGTGGGCGGAAAACAAATTCAGGAAACGCCTGAACAGGCCTGCGTCAGACGTTGGCGCCGCCTTCCACAGGTCACCCGCGATCGCTTCATTGCGGAAGGCCGAGCTGCAATCAGAACTATTGAGATGAACTCATGAAAATCATTCAGTTTAATGCCGAGAATATTAAGCGTCTGGTGGCTGTCGAAATTAAACCGGATAGCAATCTTGTCGAAATCACGGGCAAGAACGGGCAGGGAAAGACCTCTATCCTTGATGCAATTCTCTGGGCAATGGGTGGCAATAAAATTATCCAGTCCAAACCGGTGCGTGATGGTGCTGAAAGCGGATACGTTCGTCTGGATCTAGGGGATTATGTTGTCACCAAGAAATTCAAAGTCAAAGAAGATGGTGATGTAACGATCTCTCTGACTGTCGAAAACCGTGATGGTGCTAAGTTTGGCAGCCCACAAGAACTTCTAAATAAATTCCTTGGTGATCTGACATTTGATCCGCTCGCCTTCTCTCGCAAAAAACCAAGCGAACAGGTCGTGGCGTTACGTGCCTTGGTGCCTGACTACGATTTTAATGCGGCTGATAAAAAAGCCAAAGAACTCTTTGACAACCGCACAGACATCAATCGCCAAGTACGTGATCTCAAAGGACGCATTGACGCTATTACACTGCCTGAAGGTGACTTGCCACCGCGCATTAGTGTTGAGGCCCTAACCATCGATCTACAAAAAGCGATGGAGCATAACAGCAAAGTTGAAGCAGAAGCTCGTAAAGCCGAAATCGTTAATCGTGATATCAGCAACCTTGAGGGCAGCATTCAAGCTAAGCGCGATGAAATTGCAGCGCTTGAAAAAGCTATCATCCATAATGAACAGTCCATTGAAGAGCTCCGTGATCAGCTGGATGGCATTGTCGTTGAGGACAAAATAGACCTTACCTCAATTCGTGACGGGCTCGCAAAGGCCGACCATGTAAACAGCATTGCGGCTCGCGTTGAAGAACGCACACGCTTAAAGACTGAGATGTCGAACAAGGAAACGGCCGCTGAAGCTTTGAGCAATCAGATTGAAGAAATCAAAAAGGCATCTGCAGCGGCTGTTGTTGCGGCCAATCTTCCCATTGATGGTTTAATGCTGACCGAAGATTCAGTCTTGCTCAATGGTAACCCATTTGATCAGGCCAGTGATGCAGAGCAACTGCGTGCCTCTGTGGCGATAGCCGGCGCAATGAACCCAGCCTTACGTGTGATCCGCGTTCGTGATGGCTCACTGCTTGATGAGGAAAGCATGGATCTTCTTCGCGAATACGCAGAGAAGAACGGATACCAGATCTGGATTGAAACTGTCTCTTCCGGTCGTGAATCTGCAGTTCTTATTGAGGAGGGCGCTGTCGTTTCCTCTGTAGTGGAGGCAGCAGAATGAGTGAGGCTCTTGATTTCATAGCCAATCCAGACGGGACATACTCTCTAGCGCCAGGGATTTACTTCAACCTTCCAGAAGCGATCTACCATGCTGATAACTCACTCGGTTCCACCTCAATCAAAGACTTAGCCACAAAGCCATGCAAATGGCAGTACGACCGTCTTCGTCCTAACAAAGAAGTATCTGAACCAGAGCATCTTAAATGGGGTCACGCGTGGCATTGTCGGGTGCTGGAGGGTAAGGCGGCATTTGATCAGCGCTATGCAAAATTACCGACACCAAACGACTTCCCGAAGGCGCTAAATACTGCTGATCAGATCAAAGATTTTCTGCGCATGCATGGTCAAAAGCTGACTGGCAATAAATTGGACCTCATGTCTCGAGCAAAAGAACTGGATGATTGTCCTGAGTTTTTCGATGAGATCTTGGCCAAATGGCATTTTGATCACCCGAACTATGTTGAGCTTTCGGATCGCATGGTCAGGGAAATTGAGGATGCGGTCAGCAACATGCAACGCGATCCTACTCTAACAGCGGTGATGGAAGCCGGTACGCTGATTGATGGTGCCGCGGAAATGTCGATCTTTTGGATTGATGAAAGAGGGCTACGTCGTAAGTGCCGCTTTGACTATTCTCTTGCGCCCACTGCAACACGCAGCAAGGCCCTGATCGTCGATCTTAAATCGTTTGCCACATACAAAGGTGGCAATGATGAAGATGCTGCGATCCGCAAAGTCTATGACATGGCCTATGACGTACAAGTTGCCGCTTACATGGAAGGTTATCATGCTGCGTTAAAGCTTCTGGAGCTGGGCATGGTATTCGGTACGCCTCCAGCCGGTAATTATCTGCACAAGTTTCTGACCGCAGATGGTGCTGATTGGGTGTGGGTCATGATGCGTAAAGATAACGCGATGGTACCGGTCACACTATCCATTGACACTGAAGACAAAATGTTTGCGCACGCAAAGAACATTGTTGCCGCTGCGCTCGACACATACCGCTTTTACACAAATCTATGGGGCTCAGATCAGCTGTGGACGCCACCGCCGCAAGTCCCATTGCGACTAAACCATTCTGTCATGCCGACTTACAACCGAGGGATCCAGTATGAGCAACCAAATAACCGTTGATAGTGCGGCAACCTTACTTGACAACATCCGCGCCGTCGTTGAGCCGCTTGTCATTGATAATGGTCAGACCTTCGACAGGCTTAAATCGGTCTTCTTGATTGCTGTTCAGCAAAACCCTGACATTTTGAAATGCTCTGAGGAAAGCCTTCGTCGCGAGATTTCAAAATGTGCAGCTGATGGTCTTGTCCCAGATTCAAAAGAAGCCGTTATCTTACCCTATAAAAATTCCAGCGGCGTTTTCTTGGCCAACTACCAACCAATGGTAATGGGCATCATCAAACGCATGAAAGAACTTGGTGGGGTATTCTCAATTGCTTGTAGTGTCGTTCATAAGAATGACGAGTTTATTTATGACGAGGCGGATCCAGATGCGCTGAGCCATAAGCCAGATCGCTTTGCTTCAATTGAAGAACGTGGAGCTATCATTGGTGGCTACGCAGTGTTTCGTGACAATCTGCGCCGTGTAATGCACACGGAAGTTATGACAATGGCTGACTTTGAGGCAGTGCGAAAAGCATCAAAGGCGCCGAATAGTCCGGCATGGACCATTTGGCCAACCGAAATGTATCGTAAGTCGGTACTTCGTCGTGGCGCAAAGTACATCTCAATTAACAACGACAAGATCCGTGCATTAATTGAGCGTCAGGATGAGATGTTTGATTACAGTCAGCCACGTGTTGCCGAACGGGTAAATCCGTTTACTGGACAAGTCCTTGAGCATGAACCAGCACGCTCTATTTCGCATCAGCAATCTGAAGCTCTGACGTTCACTGCATCTCAGGCCAAGGAAATGCAGCCTATTGAAAATGGTCAGCCGGTGCAGGAACAATCCAGCAAAAAAGCCCATGCGCAAAAGCAGAAACAGGAACCGGTAAAGACAAATGTTCTGCCTAAAGTTCCCGATATCTCTATCGCCAGTGAAGATAAAGAAAAACTGGTCGAAGCAGTTGAGAAAGTGCTGGCCATTGCAACGGATAAAACCATCTCGGCCGAGGAGCGCCGTGGCGTGCTGAAAGAGGCGGCGAAAAACTGGCAACCTCACATTCCAGAGTATGCCAAGCCGCTCATCAAGGCCTGTATCGATATGGTTGATTGGTCAATTCATAAAGAGATTGCTGGCGAACCATGGACTGCTGACCATGCAGTTTTTGTTCATGATGCCAAAGAATTGCTCGGCGTCGATAAACTAAAAGTTGGAAAGTATCAGTAACTTAGCATTGAGACCACGCGAGGCAGTCACTGAACTGCCTCATGGCTCATGCTATTAATTTAGATAGGTAATACCATGCAGAGTTTTGGGAATACAGCCGAGGTGCTTTCATCATCCATTTCGGCCAAGGAGAACGATCTGCGCCTACTGAAGCAATTTGAAGCTCATGGTGGCGAGCATCGTTTAGTGGTCAAGGCAGATCACCCGAGTGATGAAATCCGAAACATAATTTCAACTGTTTCTAATAGTCCAAAGATTGGTGGGGCGCTGATCCGCGCTTTAATCAAAGTCATTGAAAATGATCTGGTGGTGGCAAAGGCCGAGCTCAAGAAGCACGTTCTTTCTCCCGTGGCTATCGTGGGAGAGCAGGTATGAAGTTACGATCTGTTGATTTTGAAACAACTGATAAACCTGAGCGCCGTCAAAAAGGTACACCAGTGGGGTTGTGCGAGATCGGTTTCACCGATGTCGATGGAGTAACAGGTTCTGTCTCGCAGCCATACTCAGCGTTTGTAAATTGCGGTGTTCCAATTACGCCGGAAGCTCGCGGCATACATCACATCAGCGATGAAGATGTGGCCGAGGCGATTACACCAGATGCTGCTCTTGCTTTACTTCTGGAAGGAATGATGCCGGGGGATATTTTTGTCGCCCACAATGCGCAGTTTGAGAAAAGCTTCTTTAGCGGGGGAGTTTTCCCATGGATATGCACTCTGCAGTGCGCGCGCCATCTATGGCCTGATGCGCCTGGGCATTCAAATCAAACTCTGAGGTATTGGTTGGGTGTTGATGAGCAGTTTCAGTGGCCTGAACATGCAATGCCACCTCATAGAGCCGGCCCTGACTCCTATGTCACTGCGCATATTCTTTCAAAGATGGTCAAAGATAAGCATCCATCTGCTCTGATCCAGCTGACGAACACACCGATCTTAATGAAGGCCGTACCTTTCGGAACCCATGAAGGTAAGCCTTGGGAGGAGATGGAGATAGGATATCTCCGATGGTGTCTTGATCCACAGCGCACCTTTCGCGCGGATCAAAAGGAAATGATCCTTCATACGGCTCGTCACTGGCTCAATAAATTGACCATGTCGGGTACTCCATTCGCCTAAGGGGGCAGCTATGTACAAAGTTATCACTATCACTATCGAAGACGAGCACTCTGAAGTCCAAACCTATGTGACTTTGAATAGCGTTAAAGCAGCCCAAATTCTCAAAGGTGACGATAGTGGTGTCGTCTGCCTCTGTATTCAGCCTGACTCAGC
This sequence comes from Pseudochrobactrum asaccharolyticum, assembly GCF_003314995.1. Lineage (GTDB taxonomy): Bacteria > Pseudomonadota > Alphaproteobacteria > Rhizobiales > Rhizobiaceae > Pseudochrobactrum > Pseudochrobactrum asaccharolyticum. The sequence goes on along the minus strand of NZ_QNRH01000013.1, from coordinate 8,902 downwards.
GCAGAAAATCGCAGCTCTGCTGAATGCTGATCATGAGCAAAACGAGACCGCCTCGTAAGGCGATACCCGATCGGGTCAAATTAACTGCAGCGTTACGCCGGTTTGGACTGACCACAGCAGACGTTCAGTTCGATCATAACCCTGCGTTAGCCCTTAGACCCATCAATGAGTTGACAGGCGATACCATACCGCCTGCCAACGACCCAGCATACATCGACATGCTTCTCATCCATGAACATAAGCTCAAGACATTCGGTCGTGGTGGAGAGAAGCGGATTACCACCGCCGATGGAGACATCGGAAAGATCGCTAAAATGCGCCGGGTCAACGCGAAAGAGGAGGCATTTCGCAAGACATTGCTCACCAAACAAACTGGAGAGCTTGCACCAAAGAAAAGCAAATGGCCAAGTCGGCCATTTCGCCAGAAGAACACCACCCCCAGCAAGGATGCAAAAGAATGAGAAAGTTCCGTGTTCACACGGCGGTTGATGGCACATTAGATGTGACCGCTGAGACGCCCAATGAAGCCCAAAAAATTGCCAAGGACATGATTCCGGACGCGATCATCACGAAAATCAAAGTGGTGAAGGGTGAATAGCCATGACACAGCACTCAGTCAAAGAGATGAAGCGTCAATATGATCTTGCCGCACAGAAAAAGCAGGAAGCTGACAAGCGATTTACGCAAGCAGAACGCGAGCTGACAGATGCTTTATTACGGCAGTCTGGTTACCACAATAAGATTGTCATCACAAAAGCACATCCCCACGGAGTGCTTGTTAACGATGCCACTGTAGTTGACGGACGTATCACACGATACAGAGGACGAGCTGTTAATGTGGATGGTACTGTAGGTCAGCGGATCCGCGTGATTTACATGCATGATCGCGTGGTCAAAGTGCAGGAGGTCTCAATATGACCTTTGAGCCTGACACGTCATTGAATAAGCGTATGCCAGCACGAATTTTTACGGCCTATTCCAGCAATCATATCATCGTCGGCATGGACCAGCCGGCTGATATTTTTTGCTACGAATATGTGCGAGCTGATCTGGCCAACGCGAGCGTAAGCCCCACCAGGAAACCGAATGTTGTATTCCTCACGATCGCTACATGCACCTTACACCGGTACTCATACTTCCATCCGGGTGAGTGTCCTGCTTGTGCTTCATCGGCGCCTGTTGAGGACACATGGCAACATATTTTCTCAGCATTGCAGCCTTTCATCGGCCGGCCATTTTCGCCGGAAATCGCGGAGGAGGTTGCTGATAGCATTTTCCAAAGCGCAGTAAATCCGGTGGTTGGAAGGGTCTGGCTGGGAGAGAGTGATGGCGAGGGATAAAGTTCGCTGTTGCCCGAGCTGCTTACAGCCACTTCCAGACCGTCAGGGTATTCGTGTGCTTGATAATGGTGCGGCAGTTATTGCGGACAAGGTCCGTTACAACTTCCCGATTGTGAAAGGGGCATTGTTCTTAGCCCTATACAATAAGCATCCATCTCCGATGACCCATGATGCTCTGCTGGATGTCATAGCTCACACCAAAAACTATCCACTTGATGAACCTGGCAGAAGAGTTTTGAGCGTTCATTTTTGTTTGATGAACCAAACACTTCGCGGCTCTCGCATGCGGATAAAGCCTGTGTGGGGCTTTGGGTATGAGCTGGATATTCAGCCAATTAACGCCGGTGAGGCGAATAAAAATTCTAATAAAAGAAAGAGAGGGTGACATGGCTCATCCACACGTTACTCCAGCTATGGAAGCAATGACTTGGTATGGCGTTGACCGCTTTGGTGTAGAGCACGTTTCTTACGGCTCATGGTCGTCACATTCATGTCAGAAGCCATATCTTGTATCTGATCGCGTTCCTGTGGCCACGACAATGGAACGTCTTGCAACTGCTGAGACTAAGCTGAGAGCTGCAGAGTATGCACTGGCTGAAAGCCAAAAGCGCAAGAGTGAAGTCAATAAGAAATTAGCCGCCAGCAAAGCTCGTTATTTGGAAGTGGTGCTGGGGATTGATGAAGATTATGCCCCGCTACCTGGAGCCGCTATGTCTGGAGGTCTGAAAGGCGAACTGCGTAGATTGCAAGAGGAAGTCATTCACTTGCGACAAGTCAACGCGAACAGTCTGGAAGCAGATAAATACAATCGCCATTACATGGCCAAACTTTCTGAGTGTATGGAAGAGGCTATCAAATACATCAGGGGTGGTTTTTATACCCGTGTGACCTCCCTCCGCAAACTCAATGCGTTGGGTGAAGAGATGGAAGGCTTCAAAGGGTGGAGGGATCCATCATGAGAAGTTGGTCTCCGCAACAAGAGAGCGCCCTTGCGAAGTGTAGTGCATGGATGCGCTCGCGGTCCAATCCTGTCTTTTATCTGGCTGGCTATGCCGGCACTGGTAAAACCACACTTGCAATCGACCTTGCAAAAAATACCAGAGGGAAGGTGGCATTCGCTGCCTTCACCGGTAAAGCGGCACGAGTGATGCAGTCGAAAGGCTGTGTTGGGGCAAGAACAATCCACTCGTTAATCTATTCACCACAGGAAATGGAAGATGGGGAGGTGCGTTTTCAGCGCCGACCATCATCTGACTTGGCGAACATCAGTCTTATAGTGATTGATGAATGCTCAATGGTGAACGAGGAGATTGGTAAAGATCTGCTCGCGTTTGGGATTCCCGTTCTCGTCCTTCGTGACCCTGCACAGCTTCCTCCAGTAACTGGCGGCGGTTATTTCACGTCAGGTAAGCCTGACCACATGCTGACAGAGGTGCATCGCCAAGCTGCAGAGTCACCTATCATCTGGCTTGCTACTCAGATCAGAACCGGGACTACGCAATTTGATGAAATGCAGACCGATGGGCTGATTATCACTGAGCGGAAACATTTGGATCCGCATGCTGTTACTCATGCCAATATGGTTATTGTCGGCCGTAATGATACGCGGCAACGGTACAATGACCGGCTCAGAGAGTTAGCTGGCCATAAGAAAAGCACGCCCGACAAGGGTGAACCATTGATCTGTCTTCGCAACGATAAGCTCGTCAAGATTTTCAATGGCGACATTCTGCGAGTGCAGGAAAGTCGGCTGCATAAAACCAAGGTTAACCTGCTGCTTGATGATCCGGACACAGATCGTAAAGCGTTTAAGGTTCAAGTCCGAAAAGAGTTTTTCCAAGATGAAGCGGTTGCTCTGCAGCTTCCATATTCAGAGCTCCGCGGAACGCAACAATTCACCTACGGCTATGCCATCACCTGCCACAAGTCACAGGGGTCTCAGTGGGACAACGTCTGTGTGTTCGATGAATCCTCCGTGTTTCGTGAGGACCGAGCACGGTGGCTTTACACGGCAGTTACACGGGCTGCCGAACACCTGACACTTGTTATTTAAAGTCGGCCTTATGATTGAAGTAAAATCCTGTGAATCAGTTATGAGTAAAAACAATAAATCGCAGTGTGAATTCGCTTTAGATAATCGAATTATTGAAAGGTTTCGTTATGGCTTTGCGCTTTTCTAATCTTGGCCCCGAATTCCCTCGTCCTTTTATTCAGGCGCTAAAGGCTGGTGAAGTAGTATTTTTATGTGGTGCAGGTATTAGTGCGCCGCAGCTGCCAGGTTTTGAAACATTGGTTGCAGATACGTATAGCAAACTAGGAATCGACAAAAATCCTTCTGAGGAAAGCTCTTTCATAGGAGGACGATATGAAGAGGTTCTAGGATCACTTAGCCGCCGTTTAGCTGAGCCTGAGAACATGATCAGCACCGTCTCAGAATTACTCGCGGTTCCAGATAATATAAACCTCAATCAACACAACATTGTATTAAGACTTTCACGTGATATTAATAACAAAATTGTCGTTGTTACTACCAATTTCGACACTTTGCTTGAACGCGCTTCTGAGAGTTTAGCAGAGAATATTCGAACACCCAGTTATGCAGGTCAGTCATTGCCTGCCCCAGGAGGAGCAAGTTTTTCTGGCGTCATTCACATTCACGGTAGGTTAGAAGACACGCAGCTTGATCTGGATTCAACGCCACTCATTCTGACTAGTGCAGATTACGGTGATGCTTATATGCGATCAGGCTGGGCTTCCCGTTTTCTCTTTGACCTTGCACGTTGCAAAACAATTGTTCTGATTGGTTATAGTGCTAACGATGCTCCGGTTCGTTATTTTCTCAATGTTCTTGAATCTGATCGAGCACGCTTTCCTGATTTGAAACCGGTTTATGCGTTCGATACCTTCGAGCATGATCCTAATGAAGCAGAAGCGAGGTGGGGTACATTAGCAGTTACCCCCTTATCATATTGTAAACGCAATCCCCAGACGGGAGGAGAAGATCATTCGCCGCTATGGCAAGATCTTGCGCAACTAGCAGACCTTGTTGAGACTCCACAGCTATTGAGTGCTGAGCGCACAAAGCAAATGCTCTCCAGGGAAAATACTGATATCTCCCCTCAACAGTTAAGGGAACTTTCTTGGCTTTTATCAGATCACAACGATCTTTGGCCGGTTGTTATTACAGCCGTGACCGATCCAAGCTGGTTTCACTTACTTGATGAGAATAAATTATGGACCAAAACAGATGCATCCAGGGTGATCGCTTCTTGGGTTGCCCGCAATTTTGAAGACCGGCAACGTTATATGGTTGCCATTGAGTGGAGTAATATTCTTGAAAGTGATTTTCTTGCAAAGCTCGATCAGTTTTTAAGGCAAACACCTTCAGTCTCACCTTTCTGGCTTAAATTGTGGCGCCTTTTATTTTTAACGAAACCAGATAGTCACGTTGGACATCGCATATTCGATCGTGGAGCTCTAGAGTTAAAGCATGCATTTGGAAGTGGTTTGATTCTAGATCGTGAATTAACACAAGCTATAGCGCTTCTTACACCTGTGCTAAAAGCAAGACGGCCCTATGTTACACCAGAGGATGTGCACAGTTCCAACTTACGTATTTCAAAATATGTATCGTTAGAATTAATAGTTACTGATGAATATGATGCGAACCAAACTATTGAGACTTTGATTGAACGCGAAGAACATATGTTGCGCGTCCTTGAACTATGCACTGAATCCCTAAGATCTACATTGTACCAGGCAGTAGAGATTGAGTTAATCTTACAAGATTACGATCTCACTGATTATACAGTGCCTTCTATTGAGAGGCATAAACAAAATGAGCATCACAATGGAATGCTTTTTCTTCTTAGTATGATAGTGCAAGGTCTACCAAAAGCTATTGCTATGGATCAAAACCGCACTAAAGACTTGATATCGCAATGGCGCTCATTACCGGGCCGTTTGGGTAAACGACTAATGCTTCATGCTGCTCGTAATACACAGACGTGCTCTGCAAATGAAGCGTTGCAGCTCTTACTTGACCTGAACGAAACGGATTTTTGGACCATCCGCCGGGAGTTCGCCTTGCTGCTACGTGACAGAGCTGCTGAGGCCGATCCCGAAATTCTAGATGCTGTTGTAAGGCGTATTTTAAGTACTGGTGAAGCCTACTATTCTCGCTATTCAATAGCTGAAGGAGAGGTTGATTGGCGAAAACACTCTCTAGATATTAAAGTGTGGTTACATCTCAACATGCTCGATGAGGCCGAGGTACTCTCTGAGCAAGGACGTGCGGAACTTGAAGCAATAGTAGTACGGCATTCATATCTAAATCGAAAGGTTGAGGATAGCGATTTTTTCAATTCTTACAGTAGTGGAATCACCACTGTTGAAGGTGATAGCAGTCAAATTATTGAGGCTGAACCTGCGGATCGTCTAAAAGTTGCAACAGATTTAATTCGTAGCCCTAATATACATCAGAAAATGGGGTGGGAAAATTATTGTCGTTCTGACCTGCAGGGGGCGTTTCAAGTACTGAAGGGCTCTTCATTAGAAGGCTCTAATCTCGAATTGTGGAATATTTTTCTTCCATTATTAGCGTATCAAAATGATCCGAAACAAGAGGATACAAGTCGCGTTTTGATTGTTCAAGCTCTGGCTCACCTTGAAAAGCTGGATGATTCCTCTCTTGAAATCCTTGCGAGCAATATTGTAGAAACTTTAGTCTCAGGGCCGAGACGAGATATCTCTAACTTAGAGAATTGGTGTGATCGGCTTTGGGCTGCAATCAAAAAAACTGACCAGCAGATTGACTTTAAGCGAAACATTTATGAGCGTGCGATAAATTGTTCGGCAGGTCGACTCGTTCACGTACTCCTTGCCGAGTTAAATCATACAATTAAGAATAGTGGACCGTACCTGAAACGTCAGTGTGAACGGTTAATATCTATATCTCTGGACAAAAGCCAAGTTGGAGTAATCGCCCGTTCGGCTTTAATTCATGATCTTGCTTTTATACTGCATGCTGATGAAGCGTTGGCTGTGAAATATCTGATACCGTTGCTTAATCAAAATACTGATGAAGCGCGTGCGTTGCGCGCAGTATTAGTTTCTCATAGCAATATCACACCTGAAATAACTAAATTTGCGCGTGATGTTGTGTTGCTTGGAGTTATTGAAGGAGGAGTAAATTCAAACTTCTCTACGCAGACTGCATTAAGTGTGTTGCGACCAGCCATCCACACACTACACGGCGATAATTCTGATGGATGGGGTATTAACTTTGTTGATGTAAGGCAAGTGTTAAAAGAAGCTCCTAATTATATCCGCTCCGGTATGCTTGATGCATTTGTGCGATGGATACAGAATTTGAAACATGAACCAGCCAAGGTCTGGGAAAAAACTATATTCCCATTCTTTGACCTCATATGGCCAAAGGAGCGTCGCTATATTGATAACGCTCATAATCGTCATCTTTTTTATTTAGTGGCATATGCAGGTCAAATTTTTCCTGAAGCTTGCGCTAGATTAAGACCATACTTTCATGTTGGTTCAGGTGAGTTGGCGGGGCTTCACTGGATTATAAAGAGTAAAGTGCCAGAGAATTTTCCTGCATCTGTTCTTGACCTGCTTTGGTTAGTCTGTGGGCCAGACGGAGAAACTAATTATTATATGGCAGAGTTACTTGATCGTCTTTATGCTGCAGATAATAATATTAAAATTGATCGAAGATTTCAGTCTTTGAAACGACGCACCACACAATATAAATAATCCAAATGGCATCTTGGGCTTTGTTTTATCTGTAAGCAAAGTCCACCTTTTCTGACTAGAATATTTACCAGCATACTTTGGTTAAATACCCCCTCCAATTATGGAACCTATGAGATGATTGTAACACCAGAGCGGATAGACAATGCGCTCGATCGTTTGGCCGAGATTATGGTTCTCATGGGAGATAAAGGCCATATCTATCTCCCTATATATGAAAGACTTGAGCAAGAGTTAGAGCAAATGCAGTCTGCTGATAACAAGATGTCAGCTGTGCACGCCAGACTTAAACGATCACAGGATCGTAAGGCAGGCTCACTGCTTGCATAGCTTCTTGGCGAAGCTTCAGGGATCCACCTTCGCCATAGCTTTGCCGATCGATGGAATGCCCCATCAAAATTTTACGGACTTCCGCATCGATCTTTGCGTTTTTCATTCGATCTTCAAAGGAGTGCCTCAGCGAATAGAATGTTTGCCGCGGCATTTCGAATAAGTTATTTTCACGCAAATATTTCCCAACGGCGCCTGAGAGCGTGTCTCCTTTATCGCGATACCGTGGGAACCCGTTCGGATATTTTTTCATTACATCAAGCGCCAGCCCCACGAGTGGGATGATGCGGATCGACGTTTCCGTTTTGATTTCGCGAGGATCATCCGGATCATCGTCCGGTTCAATTTTAATGTGAGGGACTTCGTGATCCAGTATGATCCGGTCGGCCGAAAGATTGGCGATCTCACTTGGTCGCGCACCTATGTTTGCCATCACGAGGAAGATGCCTCTGGCTTCATCATTTAAGCCGGACAATGCACCTGGCTTCAACAGTTTGTCTGTGATCCATTCATGGGAGAAGGGAAGGCGCTTACGGCGCAGCTTGCCCGTTCTTTTAAAGCGTAGAGCCTCGAAGGGATTCTCCTTGTCCGGATTTTCTATGTAGGTGAAATAGGACTTATACAGCTCGCTCATATCGCCAAGTCGTCGGTTGCCCGTATCTGGAGAGTGTGTTCCTTGGCCTTCCATTGGAGCAATCTTCTGCATCCAATAGTCATAAAACTTGCGAGCTTCCGCTCTTGTAATGGAATGAATATCGAGGTTGCCACAGACATCCACGAAATTGATGATCGACTGTAGCTTGCTTTGCCGCCATCTGATTTTTTGATTGGCACTTTTGCTGCGCAACTTATGCGCCTCAATCTTTTCAACATAGATGTCGAAGGCTTCGCGCACGCTGACACTCGGTGTATCTGCGTCGCCCAGGATTGCTTCAATCACTGGTTTTGATTGTGCTGTTCTTGGGATTGCCTCAATACGCTCAAGGATAGATTCGATCGAACCTGCAGAAATTTCAGCTGCCGGTCTATGGCTGAACCCCATCGCACGCGCCAGACGAATACGCGCTTCATGTTTCTCCCACGGGTTTTCCTCATTCATGGTAAGTGAGGCCCAAAGGATATTGTCAGCTTCCTCGTGAATGTCTCTCAGTGCTCTAGCTTTTGCGAGATCATTGGTACGCAAGGAGAGGCGTATCACAGGGCCACGCTTGTCCATCTCTTTCACTTCTGAAGGAATATGACGCAGATACTGATACGTTCCCCCTCTTAATGATAGGAAGCGATCAGGGTGGGATCCTGTCTTGTAGTTTGTTTTAGAAGGCTTCATCCGCAACATCTTCTTACACAGAAACTTGCACAAATTCTTACACAAAAAATTGCAGAACGAAACGGCTTTGTCAAATCGTAGTGAAAAAGCTGAATGAAAACAATAAAATGTAGATTAAAGGGTGGTGCGGACGGCG
>NZ_QNRH01000012.1 GCF_003314995.1 Pseudochrobactrum asaccharolyticum | reverse complement strand
GCTGCCAATCTGCGCGGACGTCTTGGTGTCAGTCTGGACTATCAAAACTCATGGCAGAATGGCCAAGGCATGATGAACCGTTCTTATGTTTACGGCATTGCCAATCTCTATCATGAGTTTTTGGACGGCACCAAAGTTGATGTCAGCAATGTCAGTTTTTACAACAAAAGCGACCGCCTCTGGGCAGGTATCGGGCTTGGCAGCTCCTATAACTGGAACGACGACAAATACTCGCTCTATGGCGAAGGATCAGTCAATTCCAGCCTGAAAAACTTCGGAGACAGCTACTCATACAAGGGCACCATCGGCCTCCGCGTGAAGTGGTAATGACACGTAAAAAAACCGCCCGCAACTTGTATGTTACGGGCGGTTTTTCATTTCAACAAAACTACTTCTCAGAAGCTTCCGCCAACGCCGGAAAGCACAAAGAAGATAAGCATCGACAATATAGCCGCAGCCGGTACCGTGAATACCCAAGCCGCACCAATTGTCAGCACGTGAGAGCGTCGCACCAGTTTGCGGCGGCGGCGCTCTTCCGGCGCTATTTTCGGGCCATTTGTTGATTGATGAGCCTTTTTAAGACGACGCTCCGCATCCCATTCACGGAAAAAACCAACGCCAAAAATTGCACCAACAGCAATATGCGTTGAACTTACCGGCAATCCAAGCCAGCTGGCAGCAATAACTGTGATCGCGGCGGATAGGGCGACACAATAAGCGCGCATCGGGTTCAACTTAGTAATCTGGCTGCCAACAACACGGATCAGCTTCGGCCCGAACAAAAACAAACCAAAAGAGATACCCAATGCACCAATGCACATCACCCAAAACGGAATGCTGACATCTGAAGTGATCGAACCGGACTTGGCCACCTGCACAATAGCAGCCAGCGGCCCCACAGCATTTGCCACGTCATTTGCACCATGAGCAAAGCTCAGCAAAGCTGCAGAGAGCACAAGCGGCGCTCCGAACAAAACTTTCAGAGATTTATTGCGGTTCTCAAGTCCGGCAGATTGACGACGAATTACCGGCAACATAATGAGCCAGGTAACGACACCAAAAGCCAAACCGATCAGCATGGCAAGGTTCAGAGAAATCTTGACGACATGGCCAAGGCCTTTGACTGCGAGATAGGTCGCAAAAGTACCAGCCATGATACCCACCAAAACCGGCACCCATTTGCGGGCTGCAGTTATCTTATCATCCTGATAGATGATCCGCGCCTTGATAAACCACAGACAGCCCGCAGCAATCACTCCGCCCATAACAGGTGAAATAACCCAGCTCGCAGCAATGGCAATCATATTTTCCCAATTGACTGCCATAATGCCCGCACCGGCAATACCGGAGCCGACAACGCCTCCGACAACCGCATGGGTTGTTGACACAGGTGCACCAATCCATGTGGCAAGGTTAACCCACAAAGCAGCCGAAACCAGCGCAGCCATCATCGCCCAGATGAATGCGGTAGAGTTCCCCATAGCATCGGGTGCAATAATACCGGTCGCAACCGTGGAAACCACGTCAGCACCGGCAATAAAAGCACCGGCGCTCTCAAAAATCGCAGCAATCGCGATGGCGCCACCCATAGTCAGCGCATTGGCCCCAACAGCAGGCCCCATATTATTGGCAACATCATTCGCGCCGATATTCAACGCCATATAGGCACCGAACACTGCGACAATAATAATGATCAACGTGTTGCTTGCCTGTCCGAATGACAAAGCTGCAAGCAGGCCCGCAAGCAAGATAAAAATAAAACCAACGCTGGGACCAACCATCGGGCGCGCCATATAAGCTGTCGCGCGTTCCAAAGTTAAAAACCGTCCGAGGTCACGGTCTAATGTTTCCAAATGATCTGATTGTGAGCCGTTCTGAGCCATATCAATTCCATAATTTTTCAATGGCTGATTAAGCGGCTTTCACGAGCAATGCAACAAGATTACACCGTCCGGTAGCTTACGGCTTAAAGCTTGCACAACATGTTATGATTAATGTTAGGCCTCGGCATAAAAAACTGATTTGAGGTACGGTCCTCTTCATTTAATCCTGCGAACAGCCTTACCTGACAACCCCCGCAAATTATGAATTACCACGAAATCTGCCACTCCTTACCAACAACAAAAGCCTGCCATAGTAAATATTTATATTTTTAATTTATATCCTTAATTTAAATTCAAAAAATTTAACAAAATACTTTATTACATCAAAATTAAAATACCTAAAACCTATGAATTCATAATATGTTGACGATAAATGAGATTAGATGCTTATCTTGCAATCGTTAATCTGGTGGAGGAAATTACATATGCAAAAACATCTACTATCAGGACTTCTCGTTTCAGGTCTTATGATAATGCCTGCACTTGCACAGGATGCGGATAAGACAATAATTATTCATGCCGGAACCTTACTGGCTAATCCGGCAGACAAGCCACTCACCGATCAGTCGATTATCATTAAAAACAACAAGATTGAGGTTATCGAGGCAGGCTTTTCTCAACGCGAAGGAGCAAAAATAGTAGATTTAAGCAAGGCCTTCGTTATGCCCGGCATGATCGACAGCCATGTCCATATTACTTCACAACTGGCACCGGACGCGCGTCTCAAGCGTGTGGAAAATTCAGATGCAGACTGGGCGATGCAGGGGGCATTGCATGGCAAACGCACCTTAGAAGCAGGTTTCACAACAATTCAGGATCTCGGAGCTAGCGGTCAGGATGCTATCTTCGCGCTCAAAGAGGCATCCAAACGCAATGACTTGCCGCTACCGCGTATCCGCAGTGCAGGTTATGCCATTTCCGTCAGCGGCGGCCATGCGGATGGTCGTCAGGGCTATAATGACGATGTCGCGGAAGTCTTGCATAAAGATTCAATCTGCAACGGTGCAGATGATTGCCGCCGTGCCGCACGCGAACAAATTCGCAAAGGCGCTGATATTATCAAAATCACCGCGACCGGCGGGGTATTGTCAAACACTCTGGCAGGCTTCAACCAGCAGTTTACCAGCCCTGAGATTGAGGCAATCGTTGATGCGGCGAGCAGCATGGGACGTAAAGTAACCGCTCACGCCCATGGCTTGAACGGTATCAACTCCTCACTGGCATCCGGCGTCATGTCGATTGAGCATGGCACCTATCTGGATGACAGTTCCATTGCACTGTTTAAGGAAAAAGGCGCTTATCTGGTGCCAACAGTTATGGCCGGTGATTTTGTCGCCAGAACTGCCAAAGAAGCAAAATGGATGACAGAGCCACAGCGTATTAAATCACTGCAAGCCGGGCCGTTGATGCTGGATATGCTGCGCAAAGCCCATAAAGCCGGTGTTAAAATCGCCTTTGGTACTGATAGCGGTGTTTCTGTTCACGGCAATAATGCAACCGAGCTGGTACTGATGGTTGAAGCCGGAATGACCCCGCAGGAAGCCCTGCTCGCTGCGACAGTCAATGCGGCAACGCATATTGATATGATTGAAGAAATCGGCACGATTGAAAGCGGGAAACTCGCCGATATTATTGCAGTAGAAACCAATCCGCTGGATAATATCGAACAAATGCGCGATGTCGGCTTCGTTATGAAAGACGGCAATATCTACAAGTCAGAACTGTAAAAACTTAACACAAATGATCTTGTTGGCCGGATGGCCAACAAGATTACTATCCGCAACGAATGATGCAGTTTCAAGACTTCACGTCACGGATGTCGCCGTTCACAAGCATCAGAAACGCAGTGTCATACCGCCAATCACAGTACGACCACGACCGAATTTCTGCGGATCCATAAATTGCGCAGGCTTATAGGCTTTATTGGTAATATTCTCGATATTGACGAAGAAAGTTGCGTTTTCATTATATTTATAAGACGCATAAGCATCGGCCAGCATATAGCCTTCTACATCAATCAGCTGAGGCCCCATCGGCGGTTTTACTGCCTTGGTTTTACCGATACGACGCACCTGTCCGCCGATTGTCAATTTTTCATCGAGCGCACGGAAACCGGCATTAATAGTCACTGTATAATCCGGCAGACCGTTCAGCTCACCAATACCAAAGCCGTCTGACCACATACCATAGGGCAGATCAGTTGAGGTTTTTGAATAGGTAACACCGGCAAAAGCAAAGCCACTGTCATAATTCGTTTCTAATTCAAAACCTTTAATACGTGTTTTTCCTGTAATGTTGACGAATTGCAACATTGGCATATTTTTCATCGAGTAGGCCCCCGATGTGATGTAGTTTTCAACATCATTGTTAAAATAGTTCGCCTTCATGCGCAGTGCATCACCAGGAGCCAGCACATCCTTTTTCAGCACGTTCATACCGAATTCCCAGCCTTTACTGCTTTCACCTTCCAAGTCCGGATTAGGGCTGGTCGGATTTGGCGTTGCGCTATGTGCGCCGGGAAAGAAAGTCTCAGTGATAGTCGGCGGTCGGAAAGTTTTGGCATAGGTTGTGTAGAACTGCACACCATCGACAGGCGTCGCCGCGAACGTCACGCGTGGGTTAAAATGACTATCCGAGCGATCAGCATATTCCAGCACTGTCTGACGATCATTTTTTTTAACGACATCCCCTTGCAGCCGGAATGTATCATAATGGAAACCGGCAGTCAGATCGAACATTCCATAGGAGAGCGTAGCGTCCGCAAACAAGCTGCCGATACCAATTTTGCCATCGCCCGGACCACCTCTGCCCCATGACTGACCATTCGTCACATCATCATGATAATAAGCACCGCCATAAGTCAGTTTCAGTGCAATATCATTGCTCAGATCGGCATGGCTGCGATTGGTGACATCAATTCCCATCCCCTTGTCGCGCGTGAACTGACCGGCATATTTACCTCCAGAAAATCTGACCTGCGCATCATTATAATAAGCATTCACAGTCAGATCGATCAGATCATTATCCGGCGTATAGTCATAGCGCGCTGTATAGGTGTGATTGAGATAATCCTGCGGCTCTCCGCGAATGGTCGATTTGTTATTATACCATATACCGCCCAGCAGCAGCTTATGATCCTCGCCATGCCCCAGCTCCAGTTTAGCCAGTCCTGATTTTAAATCTTCTGCCTGATTACGATCCGTGAGACGCCGGCCATTATCATCCTCACCACCTTTCGGTGCGCCTGAATCACGGCGATTGAACGCTCCCATAATACCGGTGCCGTTTTCTGCCCGCATACCGGCAGCGGCCATGGTTGACCAGTCATAAGCATTATTACCATATTTGATTGTCGATAGGGCGCCGTAAGATTTGCCCGGCAAAATAACATCATCAATACCAAGTGTACGGAAATTGGCAGCACCACCTAATGCCCCCACTCCTGCTGCGCCGCTCAGCGACCCGCGCCCCATATCCAGACCTGCAAGCAGATCACTGTCAATAAATGCGGAGCCGCCGGAGACACCATGCCCCATAACCCGAATATTTTGCCTCGCGCCATCAATCATCATATTGACGCGCCCATAACCTTCCATGCCGCGAATATTCACCGCAACACCGGCGCCCGACATCGCCTTACGCGTAAAAGTACCGGCTGAAGAGCGGATCGCAGCATCCAGATTACCGGCATTCTTTTCCCCAAGCGTTTGCGCATCTACTGAAGTCACTGCAGCCGTTGTCTGATAGGGTGCATTTTTACCTGCAACTAATCCGCTGACAGAACGATTACCGGTCTGGATTGTAATCACATCAAGCTGCACACCGGCATCTGTCGCCTGATCCGTATTGGTCGTGCTTTGACGAACGAGTGTGAAGGAACGTGGATCATTACGCTGATAAAAATAACCGGTGCCGCGTAACATTTGTGACAGGGCTTCTTCCACAGTCAGGCTACCTTTGACCGGAGAAGACTGAATACCGGCAGCAAATGCACCGTCCGCCAAAATGTTAATGCCTGTCTGCGCGGAAAAACGAACAATTGTAGAAGAGAGAGGTTGCGATGCAAGGGAAAAATCCCGCCTCATCCCAAGCGATACTGTACTGGTTTCGCGATTTTGCGCATAAGCCGGAAACGGGGACAAAGCAATTATTGCCACAGAACAAACCCAAAGATGCGGGCGCAAGATCATAGATCGGGCATATTTTACACGTTTTACAGGCAATGGCATTGGATAACTCCGGATCAGCAAACAGGTTCTGACTGTAAGACGGAAAGCCAATGCGTTTTTCTGATAAATATATTCATATTTTTATATTAATTTCCAAGGAACTGATTTTTCTTACTAAAATCAGTTCCTTGGACTCAGGCGCTATATAACAATGTGCCCCAAAACGGTATGTGACGGGTTTCCAGCAACAAGGACTGTTTGAGCTGCGGCAGGATATTATCGATATCCTGAATATTCACAATTAATGTCACAGGACGTTGTGCAAGCTGTCTGTCTATCACTCGCAGGCGTGTTGAAGACCAGCGGTTCAACACGTGCACGACATCTCCCAAAGGTTTATCGATAAAGACCAGTCTGCCTTCCAGCCATGATAATTCAACCTGAGCATCCGCTTTTTGCCGGACACTTATTTCATCCTGTTCATAAGTGAGCTTTTCACCCGCGCGTAAAACCTGTGATTGTGTCGCATAATCAACTTGCACAGCATGTTCGGTTACCAAAACTTCGGCCTGATCGCCAGACAAAGCAATATTAAATTTAGTGCCAAGTGCTGTCACCCGACCCGAGGCGGCATAAACACTGAATGGTATATTACCACGTGCAACACTAAAATAAGCCTCGCCGGAATGCAGAATAATATCCCGTTGTGCAGAACTAAATTTAACAGACAGTGCTGTCCCGCCAGACATGCGGATTTGTGAGCCATCCTTCAGAACAATCAGCCGGTTCTCACCATTTGCAGTCTCAAAATCCGGCGCTGCACTCCTCAGGAGACCATAGCTTCCTAAACCTGCCACCGCGAGCAATGTCAATTTACCAAAGTCGCGCCGGCTAATGCGGTGCTTTTTCCGGCGCTGCTGCATTGCATGTATTTGTGTGGCTCCGACCCACAGTTTTTGCACCTTTTCATAAGCCTGCGCATTTTCCGGCGCCTCAGTCAACCAATGACAATGTGCAGCAATTATCTCTTTACTGGCAGTGCCATCACTGAGCAGAGTAAACCACTCAATTGCCCGGCACACAGAAGGCTCAAGTGCCTTCTCCGCATCAAAACTCCATTGCGCTTCGTCGTCACTCTGCGGATCAAAGGTCATTTTGCACACTCTGCACGCTCAGCATCCGCCTCATTTAAGCGATATTGCAGATGCATAATCACACGGCTCATTTGGCTATAAACCGTCTGCAAAGGCATTTGCAGGGCTTGTGCAATTTCAGCAAATTTTATGCCCTCAAGCCTCATCAAATATATTTGGCGCGGAATGTCAGGCACTTCTGACAAGGCTTTTTCAAGAATACGTATCAGTTCTGCATTAATCAAAATCTCATCAGCCAGAGGAGACGGATCAGCCAGTATCTCACTGATTAAACCCGGATCACCGGCAAGCGGATTAAGTTTCTGGCTGCGAGCCCAATCAATTTGCAGATTGGCTGCAACCCGAAAAAGATAAGCTCTTTGATTTTCAGGGAGTGTTTTCAGTCTGTTTTTACGTTCAGCGACCAGTAAACGTAAAAATGTTTCCTGCGTTAAATCTGCGGCCACATCCTGCGCTGCCCCGCGGCGGCGCAAGAATCGCTGTAATTCTGTACTGTAACTCTTAAAAAGATTAACAAAATTCAGCATGATAAATCAAACAACGGCTACATCATCAAAACAACATTTCCCGTATTAAATATGATTTATTTAGTCAAGATATTTCATCTAAATATCTTGACTAAATACCCGACATGACGGATAAAGCCTGCGGTTCGAGGCACCTGCCGCCCGCGGATAATTCCAAGGTGAAGTCCTCGCTGTTAAAGTCACAGCCCTTTAAGGCATGCTGGCTGGCGGTAATGCGGGCTCCGTATTCAAGCGTAATCGCGTGCCTTAGAAAAAGGCTAATCCTATGTCGGCACAATATCCGCCCATAGATGAATTAAAACTGCAAGCACGGCGTCTGCGTCAGGCCATGAACGATCATGGTGATGCCATCAGTCACAGTACCGCGCTGGAACTCATTGCCAAGCAATATGGCATGCGTGACTGGAACACCCTCTCAGCACTTGCAGCAAAAATGAGCAATGATACCAAACTTCCTCTCGTGATTGGCGCGACCATCAGCGGACGCTATCTCAATCAGGCTTTTACCGGCAAAATCCTCACAATCACTGAACGCTCTGACGGATTATACGAAATATCAATCCATTTCGATAAACCCGTTGATGTCGTCACTTTTGAGAGCTTTTCTGCTTTTCGCCAGCGTATTACCGCCCTCGTCGATCACACCGGTATCTCACCACGCAAAACATCGAACGGCTTGTCACAGTTAATACTGGACATCTGATATAATCTGCCCTGCCCTCAACGGAGCAGGGCAACATCATTGCCTGCCGGTTCATCCACATCAAAACCACATCACACCCAACAAATTATTAGAACATAACTCCCAAAAGCCAGACGATTTCTGCTATGGAACCAGACAAGGCTTTGGTTCAAAATTCAAAGTCATTCTGTCTCAGGAGTTTCAAATGTATTCTGATATCGAAATCTCGCGCGCGGCACATAAACGTCCGATAACTGAAATTGCTGCAAAGCTGGGTCTCGATCTGAATGACTTACTGCCTTACGGCCATGACAAAGCAAAACTTACCCATGCGACGGTCGACCGGTTAAAAGACAAGCCTAAGGGCAAACTCATTCTGGTGACCTCGATCAATCCGACGCCTGCCGGAGAAGGTAAAACAACGACCTCGGTAGGTCTTGGCGATGCCCTCAACAGAATAGGCAAAAAAACGGTTATCTGCCTTCGTGAGCCAAGTCTCGGACCCAATTTCGGCATGAAGGGTGGTGCCGCTGGCGGCGGATATTCTCAGGTTGTGCCAATGGAGGATATCAACCTTCATTTTACCGGTGATTTTCACGCTATCAGTAGTGCCCATAATCTGCTCTCGGCTATGATTGATAACCACATTCATTGGGGCAATGCTTTGCGGTTCGATACACGTCGCGTTACATGGCGCCGCGTCGTTGACATGAATGACCGTGCATTGCGCAATATCAATGTGGCTCTTGGCGGCCCGTCCAACGGTTACCCGCGCGAGTCCGGCTTTGATATTTCTGTTGCATCCGAGGTCATGGCAATTCTCTGTCTTGCCAATGACCTTGCCGATCTTCAGTCGCGTTTAGCTCGCATCATTGTGGGCTATAATCTTGACAAGCAACCGATCACAGCCGCTCATCTGAATGCAGACGGTGCCATGACTGTGCTGCTCAAAGACGCTTTACAGCCCAATCTGGTACAAACAATCGAAAACAATCCTGTTCTCATCCATGGCGGGCCATTCGCTAATATTGCACATGGGTGTAACAGTGTTATCGCAACCAGAACCGGTCTGGCTCTTGCCGATTATGTCGTGACCGAAGCAGGTTTTGGTGCCGATCTTGGCGCAGAGAAATTCTTCAACATCAAATGCCGTAAAGCAGGTCTCAGCCCTGATGCGGTGGTCGTTGTAGCTACGATCCGCGCGCTTAAAATGAATGGCGGCGTTGCGAAAAGCGATCTGGGGATTGGCAATACGGCGGCACTGAAAGCAGGTAGCGTCAATCTCGTCCGCCACATTCAGAACGTGCAGAAATTTGGCCTGCCGGTTGTCGTCGCGATCAACCATTTTGTGACTGATACCGATGAGGAAATCACTATCCTTAATGAAGTTTGCACTGGATTGGGCGTCAAAGCCATTCTTTGCAAACATTGGTCTGAAGGCGGCGCAGGTGCAGAAGACCTTGCCCACGCAGTTGCAGAACTCGCCGATACCAATACGGCTCAGTTGCAATTGCTTTACGCAGATAACATTCCTCTGCTGGAGAAGATTCAGACAGTCGCTCAGGAAATTTATGGCGCAGCGCAGGTCAGCATTGAGCCTGAAGTTCTGAAACAACTTGAGCAATGGGAAAAGGCCGGTTTTGGCAATTTCCCTGTCTGCATGGCAAAAACCCAATATAGTTTTTCGGCTGATCCGACAGCTTTGGGCGCCCCTTCAGGACATACAATTCCTGTCCGTGAAGTCAGATTGTCTGCGGGTGCAGGCTTCATCATAGCGATCTGCGGCAGCATCATGACAATGCCGGGTCTGCCACGTGTGCCTTCAGCGGAAAAAATCAACCTGAACACCAACGGGGAAATTCAGGGACTTTCTTAAGCCCCCCTCGCCCCATAACACAGCCCTGTAACACCGGAGAGAGCACAGTTTAAAGCAACTTCTCCGGTCGTTTACTTGCTCAACAGGGTTCAAATCTTAGAGCGTGTCGCGCTTAATCGCACTCATGGCGCTCGCTCTAGATTTTTTAATTGTCGCATGTTCGCGAACGTTAAATGAATCCATTTAACAGCGACATGCTTTAGAAAACTTGCTATCAGCGCCCGAAAATCGACCAGCCCATACGGCGGCACAGGAGTTCCAGAGCGCGGGTGCCAAGCAATGAGTTGCCGTGCTGGTTCAGCCCCGGTGACCAGACCGCAATGGATGCTATACCCGGCACTGTTGCGAGAATTCCGCCGCCAACACCACTTTTTGCAGGCACGCCAACACGAAATGCAAAATCGCCTGAACCATCATAGTGACCACAGGTCATCATCAGCGCATTAATACGCAATGCCCGCTCTACACTAACGATACGGTGGTTGCTGATCGGATTGCGGCCGGAGGCAGAGAGGAACAGCCCTGCACAGGCAAGCTGCTCACAGGACATCGCCAAGGCACATTGATGGTGATACACGCCCAAAACATGCGGCGGCAAATTGTCGAGGTTTTTGTTGGCCTTCAGCAAATTGGCCAGTGCTGCATTGTTGAAACCGGTGCGGTCTTCAGCCTTTGCAACCACTTCATCAATATAGATATCATCATCTTCGGCAATCGACTGCACAAAGCGTACAATCTCACCGATCGTCTCACGCGGTTGATGTGAGCTCAGCAGAATATCTGAAATCACAATTGCACCAGCATTGATGAACGGATTGCGCGGCATTCCCTTTTCCAGCTCTAGCAAAATGCTCGAGTTAAAAGGATCACCCGATGGTTCACGGCCGACACGATGCCAGATCGCATCACCTCTTTTGCCCAGAGCCAATGTCAGAGCGAACACCTTTGAAATGCTTTGAATAGAGAATTTTTCTTGTGCATCGCCGGCAGAGATCAGCGTGCCGTCATGCAGCATCACTGCGATGCCGAATTTTGCAGGGTCAACCTGCGCAAGCGGCGGAATATAGTCAGCTACTTTTCCGCGCGTTGTTGCGTTTTTAAGTTCAACCTCAATTTCATTGAGCACGGCGCGTAAACGCTGTTTCAAATCTGCACCTTCGGAATGCCGCAACTGCGTATCAATAATATAAAAGCAAAAGTGAGCGTTTTTACGCCCACCCCTGCCTGTTCGACAGAATGGCTAAACAATGCCAGCCATTCTGTCTATTCTCAAATGCGCGATCTTTTAACGTTTAACGTCAAAATTGCGGGTTTCCGGCATCATAAACATCGCAATAAGCGAAATGATACTGGTTGCAACCACATAATAAGCCGGTGCAACAGCGCCGAAAATATCAATCAGCCATGTGATGACAAACTGTGTTGTACCACCGAACAGCGTCGCGCCGATCGCATAGATCAAGGAAACACCGGTAGCACGCAGAGCAATCGGCATCATTTCCGGAATGGCGACAAGGCTTGCGGCACCGGTCATGGAAGTGAGCAAAGTAATTGCGGCAGTTACCAGCAGCAGCACGGCCGGATCTTTGGATTCCGCCAGCCAGAAGAACAGCGGAATAATCACGATCATCAGAACGATACGCGGCCAGATCATCACACCCTTACGGCCATATTTATCCGCAAGATAACCGGCAACCAGAGCGAAGATGAAGGTCATTGTACCGCCAAGCACAGTTCCGGCCTGTGCAAGAATGGCAGGCAGTTTCAATGTCTGAATGGCATAGGTGGTCATATAGTTACCAACCTGCGTCGACACTGTAGTCGCGATCATCACCAGAATACCAAGCACCAGATAACGGGTGTGGTTGGTGAAAACTGAGGTCACGATCTGTGTACCGGTTTTATCGCT
Source organism: Pseudochrobactrum asaccharolyticum (assembly GCF_003314995.1). GTDB lineage: Bacteria > Pseudomonadota > Alphaproteobacteria > Rhizobiales > Rhizobiaceae > Pseudochrobactrum > Pseudochrobactrum asaccharolyticum. Next base: position 57,798 of record NZ_QNRH01000012.1, on the reverse strand, counting down.
TGGCGTTTCCAGTGTTTCCGGCAATGCGCGGCGGATATAAAGTGCAATAGGAATAAGCGCCAGCGATACGAGGAACGGAATACGCCAGCCCCATGACACCAGATCTTCATGCGGCAGATACCAGGAAACCAGCACGCCCATCAGACCACCGGCCACAACAGCAATACCCTGACTGGCGATCTGCCAGCTGGCATAAAGACCACGCTTGTCGCGCGGAGCTGCTTCAATCAGCATAGCCGATGCCGGTCCGACTTCACCGCCGAGTGCCAGACCCTGCAAGAGGCGACACATCAAAACGATAATCGGCGCAGCAATACCAATTGTTTCATAACTTGGCGTTGCAGCCAGACCCAAGGTACCGACAGTAATCAGCGTCACGGTCAGGATCATCGCAGCACGACGGCCTGCTTTATCCGCAAAAGCACCGATCAGAACACCGCCAAGCGGACGGGTGAAAAAGCCCACGCCGAAAACAGCAACAGACGCCAGCAGGCTTGCAGTTTCGCTGCCCAGCGGGAAGAAGGTCTGCCCGATATAGACCGCAAAAAACGAATAAACGATAAAATCGTAGAATTCGAGGGCATTACCGGCAACAGCCGCGGCAATGGCCTTAACCGGTGGTTTTTCCGACTTTTCAGGCACATTGCCCGAAGCCGTATGCGGCGCATGCATTGCACTGGCGCTCATGGTTATCCTCCAACAGATATAATAATTTTAGTCTTTACGGCCTAATTTGCCGTTCAGGTACTCTTCCGTCAGGGCAACCCAATAGGCGGCTCCCTCAACGATATTTGCGTCATTAAAATCAAAACCGTCATTATGCAGCGCACGGCTGACAGGCCCCGGCTGATCACCATTGCCGAGGAAAATGTATGAACCGGCGCATTTTTCGAGCATGAATGCGAAATCTTCACTGCCGGTCATCGGCATTGTCTGGGCAACATAGTTACCCTCCACGGCAAACCTCTTGCCAACCTGTCGGGCGAATGCTGTTTCTTCAGAAGAATTCTGCAAGGCAGGATAGCCGCGGCAATAATCAATCTCGACTGTCACGCCGAGACTCTGCGCCTGCGTCGCAACCAGATCACGAATTCTGTCTTCAAGCAGATCACGAACTTCCGGCTTGAAGCAGCGAACAGTCAGTTCAATGCGTGCATTTTCAGGGATCACATTATTCGCAATACCGGCCTGCATCACACCGACAGTCACCACGGCGGCATCCAGCGGATTAACATTACGGGCAACAACGGTCTGCAATGCCATCACGATAGCGGCCGTTGCAACAATCGGATCGGCTGTTGTATGCGGCTGCGCACCATGACCGCCACGACCGGTGATCTTAATCGAAACACTGTCGGACGATGCCATCATCGCACCATCATAGAACTGCAACTGACCCTGCGGTGAGCCCGGCATATTGTGGATACCAAAGACGGCATCGCACGGGAATTTTTCAAACAAACCGTCGGCAACCATACGGGCCGCACCACTGTCCGGACGGCCATATTCTTCGGCAGGCTGGAAAATCAGATTAACAGTGCCATTGAAATTGCGACGCTCAGCCAGTGCCTTTGCAGCGGCGAGCAACATTGTTGTGTGACCGTCATGACCGCAGGCATGCATCACGCCGGTATTGACGCTGGCATAAGGCAGACCGGTTGCTTCCAAAATCGGCAGCGCATCCATATCGGCACGCAGACCAATTGCTGTTGAGCCTTCACCATTGCGTAATTGTCCGACGATGCCGGTTGTGCCGATATTGCGCTCAACCGTGTAGCCCCATTTTTCTAAAAGATCTGCGACTATGCCGCCGGTTCTGATTTCTTTAAATGCCAGTTCCGGGTGCTGGTGCAGGTCGCGTCGAAGCGCCGTAAATTCCTCAACATCACGTTCTATCAGTGCTCTGATGTCGTTCATGATTGCACCCTCCTAGATTTCAAAACCATTTCTGATGTTAGCTACGGGTTGCATTTTCATTTGTCCAATGCATAGTAAATTTGATAATCATGCATAGAGCGCATACCAGTTTAGGAAAATTTCATGAACATCCAGCAATTACGACATTTTATTGCGCTTGCTGAGAAAGGTTCATTCACTCGCGCTGCGGAACACGCAAACCTGACGCAACCGGCTTTATCGCGCAGTATTGCGCAACTGGAATCAGAACTGGGAATGAAGCTCGTCGACCGCATCGGAAAACGGTGCGAAGTGACCGCCTTCGGAAATGTGGTTCTTGATCATGCGCGCAGAGTTCTGTTTGAAACAGAAGAGCTCTACCGCGTCGTCAAACAGCAGCATGAAGGCAGTGCCGGACGAATACGCATTGGCTTAGGCTCCACACCAAGCGCCCTGCTCACGGCACCATTGCTCAGCCGCTTTTCAACCACCAATCCGTCTCTGCATATTTTGCTGATGCGCGGCTCTATTCCGCTGCAAGTGCAGGCTCTGCGCGACAGAACACTGGATATGCTGGTGGTTGAAATCAGAGGTGTATCGGTGACCGCAGACCTGCATATTGAAATGTTGCCGGCACTGCGCACAGGCTTTCTTGTCAGTCAGGGCCACCCTTTATTGCAGCAACAGCAGGTCAAATTCTCTGATCTGCGCCCATGGCCGCTGGCCACAACCATTCTGGCACCGGAGCAAATCCGTAATATGATTGCAATCTACGGGCCGGAAGCTCACCCCGATGAAAGCGTTACCTTTCACTCCGATGCAATTGACGGCTTGCTGCAAACGACACTCAGCAGCCAGACAGTCTATTACGGTGTTATCGCTCCCGCACATGACCTGATCACATCAGGACAACTGGTCGAGGTGCCTGTGCGCCCTGTCTCGGATACCTCGCAATTTGCGATTATCCGCCTGTCAGGACGTTCCCAGCCGCCGATGTTTTCGATTTTGCGGCACCTTATTCGTGAAAGAATGGCAGAATGGAGCATTATCTGAAGGCTTCAGATAAATGATCGTTGTGACTGACACCGCTTTTATCGTCAGCGGTGTCAGACAAAAATCAGAATTTCACACTCAGATTAGCATTCACACTATTCTGGGTCAGTCCTGAACCGAATTGTCCCTGATAGCTTAGTCCAAGCATCGTAGCCGGATTAAGCTGCACATCAAAACCGGTTTCAATGAGCGCTGCATCGCGCGCAATTGAGGTTCCGAACGAGGTGAAAGTCGCTGATGTTCCGACAAAACCGGCTGTTGCGGCAGGAGTGACATCACCATAAGCATGGCGCCAGCCAAGATCGGCGCGCGCGGTGCTTACAAAACCACCAAGGTCAAAACCGGCGGAAACACGCATACCCAATGTTGAGAGGGTTGTATCCATGGTGCCGGAGCGAACGGACAGAGCTGCGCCATTCAAGCCTTTTTCATCAAAACCATCACTGCGTACATGAATATAAGCAATATTAGCGTAAGGCTCGATGAGTGAATGCTCGTCTAGATTGAGCTTATAGCCTGCCTCACCAAAAATCTGGAACGTGCCTGCATGATAATCAGCTGAGAGTTTATCGCTAAAATCCGCGAAAGCGACGGAACGGCTCATCTCCACATTATGCCATGAATAGGCCAGACCTGCGCGCAAGCCGATTGCTCCTCCGGCAGTCGCCCATTCTGTTCCGCTATAAGCACCGAGTGTATAATTATCGCTGGCACCGGAAGCGCTGCGCTCTCCGGTCTTAAACGTGGAACGGCTATAACCGGCCAGTACACCCAGCCGCCAATTATCATAAACTGCCGCATCTATACCGGTTGTGAAACCGCCGAGCGTTGATTTTGTACGCGCTGTATTGCTGTCACCGGACTGGCTTGCCCAGCTGCCATAGACAGAACCCCAAGCTGTATAGCGGCTCAGGTCGTCCTTGCTGATTGCCTCAGGTGCGATCGCTTGAATAGCGCTGGCAGCCGCTTTCGGTTGCGCAGCAGGTGCAAAACTCATAGCGGAAACAGCTGTCGAAGCTGTGCCACCAAAAGCCTGTTGCAGACGATTATTGACAGCAGAACGCGTGGCACCACTCGCATTAGCTAATACACCTGTAGCCGAAGCATATGCCTCGCCAGATAATAGCGGCAGGGCTGACCGAATATCTGAGCCATTGATCGCAGAAAAATCCATTGCTGCAATGACATCATGCAAACTTGCAGTGCCCTGCCGCGCAGCAGCGTCAATCGCCAAGCCCACCCCATAACCATTTATATTATCAGCATATCGTGAATAAGCATCATTCTGGCGGCCTAATCTAATTGTAAAGCTCAGCGGACTATTAGCAGACACCGTCGCACTCAGTGTCGGCGATGCGAGCGCGGTAAAGGCGTCCGTAAATCCGCCATTGATCGCATTCGCCTGCAGCCACTGATCAGAAGTGATCGTAAAGCCGTTTTGATAAAAACCCTGCACCGGTGCAAAAGCTATTTCACCCGTTATATCTGAACGACCCGTGACAATCAGGCTGCTAATCTGCTTTTCGTTGTTAAAGGCAAATTGCATCCGGCCATCTTGGCTCTGCGTGTAATCGCCATTAACGGTAATTGCACCGCCAATCAGAGATGAATAAAGCTTACCATGATTGGTAAAATAACGCCCATTAGCGATCGTGTACTCACCGGAACCAGCGAGTATCGTGCCTTTGTTCACAATAACTTCATGGAGATCATGATTACCTGTCAGGACAGATTTGCCACCTGAGAACTGCAAGGAAATATTTTTCCCTATAATATCGTCAGCATAGCTAATCCTGAAATTTTCATCTGTCTGAGACGTAACCCGCCCTTGACTGTCGGCCATCAGACCGAAGCGCAACTGGGTCAGACGCAGATTATTATCCTCGTCGCGCTCTGCGTAATCGGAAATAATATTACCGGTAATGCTCGCACCCTGCATGACATTAATCTGATCAACATAGGCATTTTCAGACATGAATATAGCTGCCTGACGCCCCGCAACGCGGCCGGTCAAATCAAAATTTGAAACCAAAGCCCCGTTCAGTTCCTGATAAATGGTATTATACTGATCCTGCAATGATGGTTCGAGTTCAAGAATATAAGAACCACGATAGCCGGTCGCATCACCACGCGCATTATGGCCAAAGTCAAAACTGACTGCGATGCCGTTTTCACCCAGCGCTTGCACATCACCGCGGTGGGTTAAGGTGTGATCCTTACCATAAGCAAACATAATACCGCGGCCATTCGCACCATCGGCATAGACCCGCACATCAGATGCAATGATCAGATTATTACCTTCACCATCAACACGAATACCACCACCGCCTGCACCCGCAGACAATAAATCTGCACTCTGGGTAATGGTGTTGTGACTACCATAGACATGCAGCCCTAAACCCAAAGTGGCAGTATTATAAGTGTTGGCGATATAAGCAGTGCCTTCTGCATTTCGTGCAAAATATGGGTTGTTATTGATTATGATCTGACCATCGCCATAAACGGAATTGCCATAAAAATTACGCCGGTCGATTGTGTAGCCGATATCCTGCAATGCTGCGAGTTCGGCTTCCATCAAAGTGCTGTAATTGCGATAATACTGATGGCTCATCAAACCGTTTTTCAGTTCGATATGGCTGAAAAGCGGTGAATCTATTGGTCCGTAATCAGTCGCCACCCTCATAGGCAGCCCCTTCATCGCCCCATTCAGTACTTCGCTCACATGCGTACCGGTAAAATAGGCCTGATCTTTCCGGACATCGAATGTATCCAGTCCGAGCTCTTCCGGAGGTACAGCGCAAATATTGCACAGAATAATCTGGTTAGGAGCAGCTGCTTTGTCGTTATCATCACGCAGATGTGCACTCCAACGGTTAAACCCGTTGGTAAAGGCTAGTATCGGCGCTCCCTCTTCGTCGTCGTCAATATAATAAGCATTTGCGCCGATACCAAGAGCATGCCCGATTTCATGAATGAGCACTGTGCCGAGAGATGTTTCACTGGTGAGGGCTATATGAGATGGCGTATATGGAGCTTCCGACCAGTCCATCGTGCCGACTTTGTCCGCAACCATAATATAGCCATGGGAACCATAACTCAGGTTCGTATAATATTGATTGGTCAATGCCGCTTGCACTGTCGTCGGGGCACCATCCTGCATAGTGGAATTATGGCTTGAGGCGGCGGCCCCGTAAGGGCCAATAACTGTACCTACATTAAGTATGGCCGGATTTTTCCCCGAAACCAATTTAATAAGTTCCGACCAATATTGTGTCGCATCAATGATCTGACTTTTATGTAAATCACTCAAATTCCAGGTTGATTGGGCATTATCACCATAAAAACCATCACCAACATCAAAAAAGCGCAGAGTAATAAAAGGGTTGCCTTGCGGATCATTCACGATATGAGGGGTAATCGCTGCGGACGGAGTGACCATTACCCCGCATAGTAAACCTGTCGACAGGCAAGTTGACATGGTCAGTTTGACGATCAATCCGGATGTCATTATTTCCCCCCTCCAATGCGGCAACGCAACAGTTTCCAGCTTCACCTATGTAACGAAGTTGTAAAATGCGCTATCCCCCAGAACTGGGTGTTTTGGGTGTAAACCTCTCATCCGGCAGATATAAATTCTATTTACACGTCACTTTTTCCAGACATGTTTCACCTTCTGGCTTGTATGTAACCGATCGCACGACGCCAGCGTATCCTGATATCAAACAATATAATAGTATCCAAAACCTATGGCAGAATAGCCATGCCCGCTGCGCCAGCAATTTTACGCTGTCAAATATAGCAGCTTAAAAAAATCACCTAAGTTATTATGTTTTTAATGTGATACCTAATAACCAATATTTTTTGTTTATATTTTATCGTTTTTATCTAAATTTGGAGATATAAATGCAAGTATCGAAGGTTGCGCCTTATAACCCACTGGGCACGTCCCATGATCCTGTTACTGCTTTTACCAAAAAAGCAAATTCCGAAATTCAGGATATTAGTTGTCTTATTGAAGATGCACAGATGCTTTCCAATAAAATCATCGGAATTGTTGCGGCTATTATCGGAGATACACCACTCAATACCAGCAGTAGTCCTAAAGCAATACCGTTAGGCGTGCTTAATCAGTTGGTTGACCGTTCCCGCCATGTACGTACAGATATAAAAAGTGCAGGCGATGCACTTGATCGTCTGGCCAACTCTTTTGGCCTATAACTTCATCCATACATTGGGGTTCATTGAATATATTTAAACTTAATTTCAATGAACCCAATTTAGATCATGAGTGCTCAACACACTAGATGCAGATCCGTTCTTTGAACAAAATCATACATTTGATATAGTCAGCGTTACACCAGCTTTTGAAATTAACACTATCAGAACAGCATCCTGATCTCGGATTGATATTGCTAACGCCAACGCAAATATGATTGGATGTATACAATAAAATAAATTCAAGACCTCTTTAACAGAAGTCTTGAATTTTCATTTTAATACAAAAACAACAAAATAACTTTCACAAGATTACATATTAATATATACTTTTCCAGTAACAGTAGGATTTAGTCTTCTGTTACTTGGCTCTACTGCATTCATAATTATTTGTTGCGGTCTAGTGCTTATTTTCCATGTAAATGTTGCTAGCCCACTTCCATTAGAAACACCCAATAAACCATTATGATACTCTATTCCCGGGGTAGTGCCGATGCTACCACCGCCTGTGAAGCCAAAATAATATGGGCCGGAAACTGCACTAGGAAAAGTAGAGCCATGTAAAAAAAACTCTGTATTCGGAGCGATATTTCCGGTGTTCTGATATACAGTTCTGATGGTAACGCTTCCGGTTAAGCCATAGTCCATATGCGAGACATACTGTATAACAACCGGAGCTTTTTGTTCTGGCTGTGGCGTCACAGGTTTTGCTTGCCCTGTAAACGTCGTCCAAGCTCCGTGAATATCTGAGTAAATAACCTGACCATTCGCATCCAGCAGATCAGCTTGAAAAAAAGAAAGTCCGCCTTGAGTGAAATCTGTCCCGTCTGCATACCAGATCCATGCATCGACATTAGTGACACCGCCAGCAGCTGTAACAGGTATATCAAGTGTCGATGTATTTCCCCATGACTTCGTTTTTGTTATACCATAATTTCTAAATGTACCTGGATAATATGGGTTAGTATATTTCTTAAAATGGATATTATATTTTTGTGCAGGAGTGCCTGCTGGTAATGTAATAAAAGCACGTACATTGCCATAATCAGTCTTTGACGTAACAGCCGTATCTTTTATACGACTTATCTTAAATTCAGGTTTAGCTACTGGCTTAACCTTGAAATTAACGACAACACTTTTCGTTACTGACCGGTCAGAAACAAGAGTAACAGTATATGTCACAGATATGTTGGCATTTGCGGCGCTTAAAATACCGACATTAAATGTTCCATCCGATCTTGTAGGTAATGTACTTATTGTTGTGCCGTTTGTGAATTTGGCATTACCAGTCAGCTTAAGCTCGAGTTGTGCACCACTAACTGGATTATTATTATAATCAGTAAGCGTTGCTAAAACCTCATTCTTGCCAACACCATCTGAATATTGATCATTTACAGTAATATTCAAAACAAGTTTAGGTGGCCTCGCTTTGAAAGTAACAACAACGCTTTGTGTCACAGATGGATCAGAGGCCAAACTAACGGTGAGTGTCAAAGATATATCGGCGTTAGCTGAACTTTTTACCTGTACCGTTGCCTTTCCATCTGGATCAGTTGTTCTGGAGATTTTTGTTCCTCCGACCCAAAAATAAGCTTTATCAGAAGACAACTCAAAATTGAGGACTTCATCACTTACCGGTTTATTGGTATTTTCGTCGATTAGCGTGGCTATAAAACCGTTATTGTCAATTCCATCGGAATATTGGCCATTTTTATGGACGGTTATATCTATGCGTAACTTACGCGGCTTGCCGATAAACTCATACTCGACAGGAGCCGGCGCCATTTTCGGATTCAGATAAGGTGTTGCTTTAATCGTGCCCTTTCCGGGGGTCAGATTAATCAACTGAACTGTCGAGGACAGTGATTTATTTGTATGTTTTCTGATAGTTGTTAGTTTATTTTCCTGAAAAACAGCGGTACCGTCCACGATCTTATAATCAACAACAAGAGGTTTAGTACCCTCATCCATATTGTTAAAAGTAACCTGAGCAATATCCACATCAATGCCGTTAGCAACGGCGCCGTTTTTTCTCATGGTCAGAGTCATGCCAGCTTCTACTTTCAGCAGCTGGAAAAGCTGAGCCTGGTCCTCCAGGCTCAAATCACTCATAACCGGATCAATTATATTATCATTATTTATATTTGGATCCGTCATAACAAAAATTATCCTAAATTTCTGAATTCTATATCTTGTGAAAATTCGACATCATCAAATGTCGTGGAAATTGAAATAGTAAAAGTACCGGCTTGCGTTGAAGTTATACCAAATTCAGAGGTATTATCGACAATATCAACCTCATAACTTGTCAATACTGCTCTGCTGGCAGTATTCACTTCACGACTCTTGTCCACAAATCCAAGTGTATTTGCCATTCTGACAAATAGTTTTTCGCCTGCGATTGAATTTGCTAATTTAACGCTGAATATTGTTTCAGTTCTGCCATCAGCGATACCAAGATTGTTATAGGAATAAGAAATGAACTTTGAAGTAGCATCCGAAGGTACAGCTTTATAATCGCCAAACACAACCGGCTGCGCGAGCAGCACTTCAGTACTGTTTTCTTTCGTAATGGAAAGAGCATCACCGGCCAACATCGCTCTGGCCGTACCGATATCCAGCTGATCGATTTTCATCAGGGTAATCGGGCATGTACCGTCCGGATCAATCTCGATAACTGAATTATCCGAGCCGAAAGCTTCATAGATTTGTACTTTTCCCTGTCCGCGGGCATGCCAGCGGGTTCCGGGTTTCCCTCGCACTACGGCAATATTTGCAGGTAAAAGATTAGTAAATGAATCGCTGAAACCGGCAGCACCAGTGGTAATATCTAATTTAAGTCCTACTGCATCAGGGTCATTAATAACCTTAAAATGCAGAAACTGAGAACGACCTATTGCAGTTGTAGTGTCCCTATCCGATGTTCGATACCGAATTTTGTGCGTTCCCACTGTCAGCAGGCTTTTACTAAGCGTAAATGAGCGGAGCGCAGGCTTACCAGTACCAGGCACGTTCCGCGCAATTTGCGAGTCGACAGCTACTGTGGCAGGCGGATAATCATCATAATGAGGATCATCAGGATCAACAGGATCAACATCATCAAGCAGCAATTCCACAAGGTCACCATCCGTCAACAAAGGCCAGATTTCTATACTAACGGTTACATCAGTAAAATTTTCTGCAATATTAATTAGATTTGTATTGGTATTAAACTCGTCGATTACCGGCGTATAAAAATTAATAGCTTGCGAATTGTCAGTCATAATCAATTTCCTACTAAAAATATTGTTTAATTAAATTTCCATAGCTCTTGTAAACATTGTGCCGGTGGTGTGGATAGACTCGCCGATCTGCTCACCGGTGCCGTTTGGACCTGTATGATAAGTATACCAAAGCTCCCAAGTTGCCTGCGTACTACCATCCGGCGAACGCCCCAGATTGCCGAACTCCGTGAAAACATTGATCGCTTTCGTGTCTGTAACCGCTGCAAAATCGTCGATTGTTTGCGGATAAGCTGCGGAACGTGTCTCAAATACTTGATTCAGATTCCACCCTGTTAAGATCGCACGCACAACATAAGAATTCGGGCTAACGAGTAACGATCTGTTTGCAGCCGTCAATTTTGCCTGGTCCGCAGCAAGAGGAATAATCGTTGTTAAAGTAGGCACAATATCTCGTAAGGACAGATGACTACTTATCGGCCTATCAAATGGTCCAAACTGAACGCCCTGAATTGGACCCGTTTTTGAATCCTGCGTAGTAAATCTGAATATCTGAGAATTAACCAACTGTCCGTTATCCGAAACGGCATAGAAAAGAACATTATCTTCGCCTGTTCTTGAAACATTCAAGTCCTCAGTTTTACCATCATAGGTTGCGTTTCCTCCTATAAATGTTGATGTTGGCCGGTCTTGCTGATATTTATTATTCAGGATGGCAACGCAAAACTCTGTTGGCACAACATTAGCGTTAATAAGAATAGGAAATGTTGGCTGTATATAACGCGTCGTGTCAAAATCGGCAGGACTGCCGAACGGAAGCAAAATATCCGGACCTAAGAATTTTGATCGTCCTGAAGGTTGCGCATACATGTATAATCTCGGGCGAGGAACGGTATTGATACCTCCTGTCACCTTACAATGTATAAAACCAGACCTCGTGTTACTAACAGCAACAACAGTTACTGTACCGCTCGCATTGGTTTTTAAGGTAAACGAAGCTGTTTGACCCGTAGTTGATGCCTTAAAACTAATCCCCGCCTGTGAACCACTGGTCATATCAAAGAATCTCCCCGCCTGTGAAGCTGCGAATGGCGCGGGATTGGAAACGATAAAGGTGACATCTACCCCAACGGCTGGCACCGGCGTCGGGTCGGTGGTCATAGCAGTAACCACAATCGTAGACTTGAATTCATCAGCAGCGGTTGTATCCAGCGTGTCACTACTTGCAATCGGGATAGCGATCTGATCAAAGCCAGTCGTTGCAAGAGTATAATCTGCTGGTGTTACAATAAAATTGTAATTTGGCAGCGAAACAGTCGGCTGGCTTTCCAAATTGCAGGCCAGCTCAACATTACCAACTGCGAGCGCTGATAAAATAAACTGAAACCGTGCCCGCCTTTGCTCTAAGTTCACCGAACCCAATATCCCGACCCTAAACGGAAAAACAAACGGTTCTGTTGCCGGTTTGACAGTTCCGGTTGGAATGGGTTGCGGCTGCGGTAAGCTAAAAACAAGTACATCGTTTGCTGTTGGCGGAGTATCCCCCGCCTCCCATAATAATTCAGCAACGATAGTAGCAAATTCACCAACAACTACAAACTGAGGCGATGCTGGTATATAACTAATAGTAAATGCCATAATATAAATCCTATAATTAATATTGAAATATAATTAAGTATATAATTAAACTATATTAAATTCATAATTGAGAAAAACGTCACTTGGCTGACTTTCCAAGGAACCGTTAAGCGCTACTCTACCAAGAGCCTCACAAATAAAGGGCGCCTGAAACCGCGCAACTCTCGCCGCCAGATCGACAGAGTCAATCATGCCTACCCTTACTGGAAAATTACTGCCAGCAGTTGCTGGTCGTAATATTCCGGTCGGAATTGGCTGCGGCATCGCCAAATCAAAAAATATTGCATCAGTTGCTGTTGGTGGAGTATCCCCAATATCCCATGTTAGCGTAACTACGATCGTAGCCGGGTCACCCGCAACTACATTTTGTGGTGTTGCCGGTAAATAACTAGCAGTATATGCCATAATATAACCCTATTAATTGCTTGAATAAAAATACAATTTATGAAATAAAAAAGTATTATTCTCTGTCTATAATTCTAAAGCTGTAAACGGAATTAATATTTTGATCACCACCGACAGCGCCCGAAAGCTCTATATCTCCGGCAGTTTTAGCAATAAAAACACTTTGAAATTTTGCAGTTCTTATTTCTAAATTCAGTGAATTTTGCATCATCTGTACTTCATAAGGAAAACTTGCAGAGACATTTCCGGGAACAATTGTCCCCGCCTCGGCCGGTTGATCAGCAATGACATTAAAGACAAGCGTATCAGTCACAGATGGCGGCACATCCTCCTCACCCCAACTAATGGTTGTAGTAATTGTTGCGTAATCATCGGTTATCACACTCTGAGGAACCGAAGGCGTATGATTAATTCTGTAACTCATAAATATAATCTTTCATATAAAAAATAGTATTAATTTTTAAACAATGGTATATTTTCTACTTTATTTGCGGCCACATCTGCCCCCGCACTTCACCTGTTGGATTTTGCTGCGTGTGAATATTACAATACCATAGGCCAGCAAGCAGCTCGCTTTCCTGTGTACTTGTAAGGATCCGGCTTCCTTTAATCGGACTCGCCAGAGCTGTGCCAAAGTCAATTATAGGAGGTGTTGCTTGATTTGCCGAAGCAGGTCCATGAAAATGCGCCATGGTTGGCGGCCCTGACAGGCCTGAATAAGTAATCGTCCAGCTCAATTCCTTAGTCGATGCATTATAGCTGGCTTGTGCCCTGCCTGTTGCATCTTTAGGCACCCTCGGAGCAGTTGAAGCATCTGAATTTAATTCCATATACCACGACAGAACAACGTCAAAGTTGGCAGCCCCCCCATCACTCAAATCACCAAAACAGAAGAAGGCATATTGTCTTGCAGCACTAACAACACCGTTTCTCGTTACGTAAATATATCTGATATCATTTTTAGCTGGTAACTCTGCATTCGATGTCTGTATAAATTGCGTAGTACTTTTAAATTTAATTAAACTACTAGAATTTACCTGAAAACTTGAATCATATTTGTCATTTATCAAAATATACAGATAGTTGTTGTCCTGTATAAGCGGCGGAGTATTATTATTATTTATTTCAAATACAGGCTCATCCCCGCCAGGAGCCTTGGTAAGAGTAAAAGGGTTTTTGATCGGTGTTGCCTCTTCAAATCCCTTACCTAAAGCAACAGGGTCATAAATTACTATTCTTGCCGTCTCTGAAGTTTGCCCCGCAAATGGATGATAAATAAATCTGGCAGCGCTCGGTGTGTTACCAGCTTTTATATCCAACGTTGCAAAACCAAATGAGTTGGTGAAAAAGTAAATATGTCCTTTACCGCCACGTGACGGATCCTGAAAAATCGCAACATTCTGACCATTATTGGTAAAACTAATATCTTCAAAAATATTACCGTTAAAAAAATCGGTCACATGAGCAACACAATTCGCCAATCGTGGCGTAAGACTGGGCACTGTCGTTCCGGTCCATTTGTAAGATGCGGCTCGAGAAGGATCCGTTCCGGGGCTATTAAATGTTTGTAAAACCCGAACGTTATTTTCCTTATTATCAAAACCTATAAGTAAAGCATTCCCGGCACCCTTAACACTTGTATTTAAACGATACACAAAACCTTGTGTTGACGGCGTTATATTATTAATATCTGTATTCTGCGGATATATTGTAAAATCGAGCGCGTTCACATTCGCAAAAAGCGGAAAAAAAACATCGAATGTAACAGGATTTGGCTGCGACCCTGGCGCAGGCGTGAAGACAGCCTGCACATGCTCATCATTCGCCAGACTCGCAGGCAGTGCCAGATAAAAAGCCGGTAATGTGCCCGTGGCCGGCGTAACCGTTAATCTCACATATGAATATGCATCAGAAAATAAATTACTTGTGACAACATTTACAGTGTATTGTAAAGCCATGATTTTTACTTCTTTAAATAAGGAAATTTGTTAAAATAATTACTTAAATAATTTTTTTGTATATTTCATTTAATCTTGAGTGCAACATTTCAATAAGCTCTTTAATGGCATAAAGCTGGCTCCCGTTAATCGCATCCGTCGAATATTTCTCTATACGACCGGCGGCAAGATTAGTGATTGTACGATTTATATTTTCACTGTTACTATTGCCAATGCTTACGGTTCCCTGCGCAACAGAACCGGCAAATTTGTAGTTATGTCCGGCAATTATAGTCTCACGGGTTGATACAACTTCATCCGTAGTGCTGCAGGCACCAAGAGCAACACAAAATTCCCCGTGCGCCATACTATTCGCACCCAATGCAGTTCCTGAAATACTATATGCTCGGCTGTTTACACCTATTGAAGTACTATTTCCGGCAAGTGCCTTACTATTATATCCGGAAGTAGTAGCCCCTTCACCGGAAGCGACACTATTACAACCCAAGGCGATACTATTATTAGCAAGTGTTTTGCTGTTAGAACCGCATGCCATACTGAAATTTCCGGAAGCCAGACCACCATGGCCGATTACAGTACTATTCTCGCCCGAGGCCTCAGTATCCGAGCCTATTGCTGTACTTAAACTTGCTGAAGTCATGCTTTTATAACCTGCAGCTGTATTTTTATGGCCGATAGCAGAACTAAGAGCGCCAAAAGCCGTACTGAAATTTGCTGTTGCTAAACTCTTATAACCAGTCGTAGTTGCCCCCACTCCGGAGGCCAGACTACCGGCACTGAGCGCTGTACTATAATCCCCCTCGGCCACACTCTCGGCACCAAAGGATGTAATATCAATTTTTACAACTGCGGAAAAATCATTCATTATAGTATAGATCCAATAATAATATAAAAATTATTTATGCAAATAATACTCTATAAACATAAGCATCAATCTACATGAATCAATTATGAATTGCTTCCAGCAAATTAAACAAATATTAAATTGCGAATAAAAAATAGTATCAAATCAAATTTGAAATATATCAATAATCGCACCTCATCTCAATTTGAGATAAACTTCGATTTATAAAATTTTGATATATTTATTATGATAGATTTTATCGAAGCCGCCGATCTCAATGATTTGAGAGGAGCTATGGGATAAGGCGTATAAAGCACCACTCTTGTCTCAAACGCAGGTGTTACTATCTTGCAGCATTCTTGTTTTGCAAGACTATATCACCAGCTTTAGCAGCAGCAAAAGCTGGTGATATAAGCGGAAATTCGGGGATCAGACATCTGTTTGCCTGATCCCTGACTTAGTTCAAAACCGGTAGTTCAGACCAATTTTAAATGTATGGATATCCAGTGAGTTGGAAGCTTTGCGTCCGTTCTTCACACTGGACGATCCTTCATGTTTTACAGTTTTATAGATCGCCTTCTCATAAGGTCTGCAGAACCGTGGAAACTGACTGCAAAATTCAGCCCGATTAGGATCTTTCGACGGATCAACAATCTCTACGCCTATTTTTTCCTGTGTCTCCCGATCACGGACAATACCCGCAGATGCACTGTTAAAGGTAAAACTGGTCTTGCCGAAGCGGGTATAGGAATAATCCGCCAGCACTGACCAGCGATCGTTCAGTGCATATTCCACCCCGCCACCGGCTGCCCAGCCAAGGCGCGTTGCCTTGTCTTTGTCGATCTGCATGATTTCTGTGACTTTCTCATTCGGATCTTCAACCGCGCGGTATTGTTCGCGCGACTGGCTTTCACGAGCAATGGCCAACCCGCCCGTGCCATAGACCATCAGCTTATTATCAACGGCATAACCGAGTTTGCCGCGAAGCGCCGCTGTCCAGTCGATATCATACAGGGTCTGCGCCTGAACATTGCCGGTGCCGGCAAAATCGCCTTCGGTCGTGCGGGCTTTATGCGCAGTATTCAGATAGGTTTTGCTCCAGTCTGCACCAATCCCCAGCACGATACGGTTCTGCAACTGCCAGTTATATCCGGCCTGCACGCCGAACAGACCGCTATCCATGCCAAAATCAGCAGATTCCGTTGCTGCAACAGCATGAGAACTGCCATCAAGCGCCGTTGTCGTGCCCCATGTTTTGCCGAAAATGCCACCGGCATGCGCACCGGCATAAAGGCCGGTCCAGTCTGTAATTCCGCTATCATTATTCGGGCGGCGCGTGAGGAATGATGGTAAGGACGGCAATTGCTGCTCGCCACCGATATCCGCAGTCAGGCTGACATAGAAGGTTCGGCCGGGTCCCGGCTGTGTAACCAGTGCGAGCGGGTCAATATAGAACTTATCAAACAGATTTTCGACACGGAACGCCGCGGTCATATTATCGGTAATTTTATATTCGGCAAAAATATCAACCAGCGTGAATGGTTTCCACAAGACCGGAGAGATAAATTCGGATGCACCCTGTGCAGTCACATCGCCATGACCGATCGCACGCGGCCCCGTATAGGACACACGTCCGCCAATCATCAGGCGCTCTTCCAGCAGTTTTTGCGACAGGGTCAGGTCAACAGAATATTTCGGCTGCACATGGTTGGTGGCATAGTCACCATAGAGGCTCTTGCCGTCGCAAGTGTCCGATGTGCGGCAATATTCAACATTCAGATAGTAATTTGCCGCCAGATCAGCCGTGAATCCGTCCAGTTCATAACGCCCCGAAAACTCCAGACCAGAGAATTTTGCACGGGCAATATTGGCGATGTTCAAGCCGAGATCGCTCGGGTTTTTCGGATTAAGCACCAGATTACGAGCAATATAATTTTTAACATCCCAGTTGAAATAGCCAAGCTTCAGCATGCTCACATCTTCATCTGCAAGCAGGCTGTTATGGATAATATTGGTGCCTAGTTCCCAATTGCTGGAGCGCTCTGGCTTAACTTCAGAGTTTGCCGACACGCTGTTGAAAGCAGAGACAGATTCAATAATGCTCGGCGCACGCAGTGTATTGGAATAGTTGACGTAGAATTGTGTCTGTTCCCAAGGCTCAATCGTAACACCCACTGACGGGCTGAAACCACCGTCATTGGTTTTGGAGCCAGCGCCGCTGCTCCGTTCAAGTTGGTTGCGCTCATAAGGATCGAAGCGGTCTTTCGACCAGAAATGCGAATAGCGCAAACCACCATTTACAGTCAGCCAGTCGACAGGCTTATAAGCGGCTTTGGTATAACCGGCGACTTCATGGCGGATCGCATCGCGGGGCGTCATCCATCCTTCAAGCGCTGCACTATGTTTGCTGCCGCGCGTATCTTCAACACGAAAAGCCATGCCATAGGTCAGATCAAGATCGCCTGCATCGAATGAAAAAGTGGATTTATTCTGAATATCACCGCCCCACATATCGCTGTCGGAACCCACACGGTAATCGGCAGGCAAACCGATTTTTCCGGGCTGAACACCACGACCGCCACGCACAGGATTGCGCAATTGCAAATGTGTCCAATATAGGTTGGCTCGTAGATCAATCAGATCATTATCTTCAGGGTTCCACTTATAGCGTGCTGTCACCGTATCAAGGCTGGTGCCTGCCGTTTGCTCCTGCTGTACGGACTGATCTTTAATACCGCTCAAACGTGAGGCGAGCCGGTCACCCGCTTCACTGCGGAAGCCCATATATCCGAGCTGAACCTCATGATCATCGGCAAAGCGGGCAGTGAGCTTGGCCAGCCATGACTCTGTTTCCAACTGGGTGTTGAGAACCTCTTCACCGGGACGGTAATTGGTCAGCCCCTGATTGGCATAATAATCAGTCCAGAAATTTCCTTTGGGTATGCAATTAATAATAACCGCTGAACTGCAATAAGGCTGTCTGCCAAGATTAACCGGATTGGCTGACGTATCACCATGCGTACCGGCATGGTAATTGCCTTGCTTACGTCGTGCATAACCTGCCAGCATGTCGACCGCATCGCCTTTATAGGCCGCAATCACACTGCCGGAACCGGTTGTCGGCGACAGGAAAGAAGGTCGGTCCATACCGTCTTTTGAGGCGACGGGCGTTTTCATTGAATCCCACGGCGCATAAGGCCACTGATAACCGCTCAGAGAACCGGCATTCGGCTTCGATGTATTGCCGCCCATACCGCCTTTAATGCGGATGCCCCAGTGATTGCCGTCTTTGACAATGTCGTCCACGCCAAGTGTGCGCATGCTGACAGAACCGGCATTGCCCCATGAAGCCGTATCAGCGCCCTTGTTGATTTCAACGCCGCCGATAAAATCAGGATCAACAAAGGTACGGTTAGAAACGCCCTGGTAGCCCTGATAGACGGTAACAGAATTTTCTGCGCCGTCGATAGTGGTCGCAACGCGCCCCATGCCCTGCATGCCGCGAATATTCACATCAATCGCACCGGCCCCATTGCGTGCCTCACCGGATTTAACGCCGGGTGTGCCACGGAACATATCGGCAGGGCTGGAGCCGCGAAAACGCTCAATCGTTTCGCCTGAAATATATGTGGTTGGTGCCGCGGTTGCATAAGGGGCTTCCGCAGCACCAGCCACACCACTGCCTGAAATCGTGATTTGATCCAGTTGGATCGCACCATTGATAGCGCCCCCGCTATTGCCGGTAACCGGCTTTTCAGTGATCAGTACGGATTTAGAACCGGTAAAACTATAGGACAGGCCGGAGCCTTGCAGAATGCGCGCCAGCGCCTGTTCCTGACTGGCCGCGCCGGAAAGTCCGGCAGAAGATTTGCCGCGCGCCACAGCAGGCTCATAGGAGAGCTGCATGCCTGACTGGCTGCCGAATGCGGCAAGTGCGCGATTGAGCGGGCCGGAGGGAATGTTATAATTAGTTTGTTGCTGCGCCTGTGCAACAGACATTGCTCCTGTCAGGGCGATGCCGGTCATTATTGCCGTTGTTGCCAGCAAAGCGGCCATCATAGCCTTGCTGCGGTTATTACGCGTTGGTGCTGCTGTTTTTGTGGCGCCTGTCATGCCAGCTCACTCCGTCAATCGATCATACAGGCGCCAGTTTTCATTCGCTGAAACACCCTCATACTCTTCTTTACGAGTGGGCTTTAAAAATATTCAGTTTTTACTCATATTTTTATACGGCAGAAATAATTGTCGCGAAAGAAGCGATTTTTCGGGCTTTGGCACCAAAAGGGCGAATGACGGCCTCAATGGCCGCATCAGGATCATTCAGGTCAAAAACACCGCTGACAGTGCGCGCCCCAAGCGATGTATCTGCGATAATGACACGTCCGCTTTTCCAGCGGGAAATCTTTGCGCATAAAGCTGCGACTGTTTCATTCTCGGCAAATAACAGATTGGAGCGCCAGGCTGCAATTTCTGATGCATCCTGTATGCCTCTGGCTATCTGATTAGTCGCGCTGTCGTAGGTGAGCCATTTTCCGGCCTCGAGCTTTTCACCAGCCAATGTACGGGTTTTCGCTTCAACAGTGCCATGAGCAACCGTGACGGATGAAAAGCCTTTTTCTGATGACAGATCAAAAGCAGTTCCGAGCGCTGTGACCTGCATCACGCCGTCGGATACGATAAACGGCCTGTTATGATCCGGCTGTACATGAAAATAGGCCATGCCGGATAACAGATTGATGCGACGGTTCTGCTCTGAGTATGCCAAGGCCAGTGCGCTGTCAGGCCCCAGCGTGGCAAGACTGCCATCCGGCAGGACAACATCTCTGATTTCTGCGGTGGTAGTTATATGATCAGCCTGTGCGAGCAGCCATAAATGCGGCAGCGTCAAAGCACCGGTTGTCACAGCGCCTAAGCCAAGTGCACTGCCTGCAATAAAGTTGCGGCGCGTGATTTTACCGTTTTTAGGTTTCCGGCGGTTTTCAGCAAAGGCTGCACCACTAAAACCGTGGACAGCAGCAACACGTGCCCAGGCGGCAGCGTGGGCAGGGCTGCGTGCGACCCATGACTTCACCGTATCGGCCGAAACCGGATTAACGGGATCATTTTGCAAGCGGATAGCCAGATCTGCTGCCTCACGAAACAGACGCTGTGCTTCCTGTGCCTCATCTGCAGAATTATTCATCCGTCGAGCCTGTCAAAGAAGAGTGTTCCTTATAGAGTATTACGAACGAACATGCCCGTTTTTCAGTTTGGCAGAGTATTTGCTGCAGAAAGCTTGGTTCAAAGGTGGGGTATGCAGGTATCTGTGCTTAAAGACCACTCAACCGGCTGTCGATATATTCATAGGCTTCTCTGATGAGTGACCATGTTCTGCCTGTTGAAAGATCCAGCTCTGCCGCGATTGCTGCAATGGTCATTTCATCCATGCGATGCATTTCAAAAGCTTTGCGCGTCCGTTCGGGTAATTCATGCAGCGCTTTGTGCGTCAGTAGCAGCTTTTGGCGGTCATAAACCTGTTTTTCAGGAGATGGTGAAGGATCGGCAATGGCTGAAAAATCTTCCGGCGACAGATCAACCTTACGTATTAAGCCTTCGCGTCTCTGATAGTCAGTGCAGAGATTCCGCGCCGTCCTGAACAGGTAACCCACTGGATTGAAGGTCGTTTTAGTTGTCTCAGGCGGAGAGATCAGAACACGGAGAAAGGTATCCTGCGTGAGATCAGCGGCGGTTTCTTCAGGCAGCCCTCTGCGCCGCAAAGCCTGCCTGATATCCCGCGCGTGTTTTTTAAAAAGATGATGGAGATCCCACATCTGCCCGCAATCATTTTATCAAAATTGACAATCATAGCATCTGCAACAACAGCATATATCTTGAATATAATACTCATATTTAATTGGCAAGATATAAATACTTTCTTGTCGTCATTCGAGAAAGGGCATTGGCACATAGGGTCAGCTTTCCGCAAGACCAATGCCCTTTCTCATCCCATGACCTGCCACTGTAGCAGGTGTTGTATTGAATGCTTACGACAGAAAAACGTCTTCCAGCCCCTTGGTCAGTTCCAGTGCCTGCCGTTCAAACAGACGGCGATAGATGCCGTCAGATTTACGGATCAGCGCATCATGATCGCCTTCCTCAACGATCTTGCCTCTATCAAAGACCAGCAAGCGGTCGAGAGCACGCACAGTCGACAGCCGGTGTGCAATCACCAGTGTCGTACGACCGACCATCAGCCGCTCCATTGCCTGTTGGATCAGCACTTCAGATTCTGAATCGAGGCTCGACGTTGCCTCATCAAGAATAAGAACCGGTGCATCGGCCAAAAAGGCACGGGCAATTGCCACACGCTGGCGCTCACCACCCGAAAGCTTCACCCCGCGTTCACCAACCAGCGTTGAGTAGCCCTTCGGCAGCCGGTTAATGAAGTCATGCGCACTAGCAAGACGTGCTGCTTCTTCAATCTCGGCCTGCGTCGCACTTGGACGCGCATAGGCAATATTCTCGGCCAATGTGCGGTGAAACAGGATCGGCTCCTGTTGCACGATAGCAATTTGCGAGCGGAGAGACGCCTGCGTCATCTCAGCGATATTCTGCCCGTCAATGCGAATGGCACCGCCACTTACATCGTAGAGACGCTGAATGAGCTTGACGAAAGTCGTCTTGCCCGAACCGGAATGACCAACCAGCCCAACACGCTCACCGGCATCAATTTTCACCGAGAAATCGCGGTAAAGCGGATCTTCATGATTGCCGTAATGAAAGGTCACTTTGTCGAAACTGATCTCGCCGTTGGTAATCTGAATGGCAGGTGCATTGAGCTTATCAGCGATGCCATAAGGTTCCGCTTCAATCTGTACCAGTTCTTCCATATCATTGACCGAGCGCTGCAAATTGCGGATATGCATACCCACATCGCGCAGATAGCCCTGCAACATAAAAAACGCAGTCAAAACAAAGGTAATATCACCGGCAGTCGCTTTACCCTGGCTCCAGAGATACAGCGCAAAAGCAATCACCACACCGCGCATCACCAGCAGATTGGCACCCTGAATGAAGCCGTTCAGCGTACCGATCAGCCATGTGCGGCGCGTACGGCCACGCCATTTAGTGACAACTTTCTCAAGACGCGCATCTTCACGGGTTTCAGCACCAAAGGCTTTTACTACCGCGTTACACGAAATGGCATCAGCCAAAGCACCGCCCATTCGCGTATCCCAACTATTCGCCAAGGTCGCGGCCGGAGCTACAAAACCCAATGAAATTACAATGGTACAGACGATAAACAACACAGAACCGATTGCCACCAGCAGCCCCATCATCGGCCAGTACCATGACAACAACGCCACAGACCCAACCAGCATCAAAAGAGACGGCATCAAAGCGATGATCAGCGTATCATTGAGCAAATCCAGTGCCCACATGGCACGCGAAACTTTACGCACTGTCGAACCGGCAAAAGCATTGGCATGCCAGTCTGTCGAAAAACGCTGCAAGCGGGCAAAAGCACTTGCCGCCATATCGCTCATCGTATTCAGCGTAAAATCAGTGATGACATAGAATGTCAGCTGGCGTGTAATCAGTGCCATCGCACCAAGCGCGAGCAGGATTATCAGCGCTTCAATGGCAGCCGACAAGGCAGAGTCACTGCCCAATGCCAGTGCATCAACCAGACGGCCGGAATAGAGCGGCGTCAGAACATCAGCTGCCGTTGCCAGCATCATACCAATGATCATCAGGCTCAGGCGCAGCGGCTGTTTCCGCCAATGCGCAAAAGTGTAGCTTAAAACATTGCGGAACGCAGGCCCGCGGAAATTCAGTCGAAGCCGGGTCATATCAATCATACCAGTCCGCACGAAGACGGGTTCTGGTTCCTTTAAAAGAAAAAACTGCAGCTTTTCAGCCACGGCAAATAAGGAAGTTTATACAGACGCCCTTTCAGGGAGGGCGGACAGGCCTTGGCCTGTCAGACGGGCCAAGAACCTAAAGCTTGGAAATGCCCGCACGAACACCGGGCACCGACGGAAATGGATAGTCTCGCATCTCTTACCTCTTGCCAGTGTTTCAGATGAAATCAAAATAAATGAGAAAATAGTTTTGCCAAGGTGCAAAATACGAAATTTTATTTACCTAACAACCAGTGTGGCAAAAATGCCAATACACTATCGCAAGATCATGCAGGCAATAATATTGTGATCAGCCACATTAAAGAAAAAACACCGGTCTGAATATTCAGACCGGTGTTTTTTCAGCACAACATCAAACAAATACTAAACAGTTTTGTCTGTTTTGTGCTCTGCACCACTCTGTGCTTGCGCTTTGCGCTTGGCAGCATCGTCCACCAGCTCATACCACATAGCATTGAGCACGGCGAAAGCGGCTGCGAGCGGAAGTCCTAATATCCAGGCAAAATACCACATTTAAAGCCTCATCAAAAACAGGAAACGGGAGCGATTTTGGGAGATGTCATTTTTAATAATGCCCCTCTTCCATATCGCTTTCCGTGACCTTGCCGCGCAGCACATAATAGACCCAGCTTGTATAGAGCATGATGATCGGCAGCATGATGCCGGTGCTGACCAGCATGATAAACAGGGTCAGATGACTGGAAGAACTATCCCAGACTGTCAGGCTCATACCAGGATCCAGTGACGACGGCAGAATGAATGGAAACATCGCCACGCCAACCGATGTAATCACACCGAAAATCGCCAGTTTACCGAACAGCAAAGCAGTGCCGGGACGGCGTAACCACAAGGCCAGAATGACCAGAAACGGCGCAAACAGCCCCAAAGCCGGAATTGTCCAGAGAGCCGGATAACGCAGATAATTCGCAAGCCATGCGCCTTGTTCAACCACAGCAGTTTTAAAGAGCGGATTGGAAGGACCATTCGGATCAATTTCACTCGTAATACGGTAGCCAAGACCGGATTTCCAGAGATAGAGACCAGCCGCGATGTAAAATACAACGGTCAGCAGAGCAAAAACTGTGCCGTATTTTCTGGCGCGATCCGCAATTGTGCCACTTGTTTTAACGCAGAGCCACACACAGCCATGCATCGCCAGCATGATCACCGACATTAAGCCTGCGAGCAGAGCAAACGGATTAAGCAATGCGAAGAAGGAGCCTTCATAGAAGATCATCATATCGTCATTGATACGGAACGGCACGCCGAGCAGAACATTGCCGACAGCCACACCAAAAATCAGCGATGGAACGAAACCACCGATGAACAAGGCCCAGTCCCAACCCGTGCGCCACAAAGTGCTTTCCCGCTTATTGCGATATTTAAACCCGACAGGGCGCAAAATCAGCGCAAACAGGATTATGAACATCGCCAGATAAAATCCGGAGAATGATACCGCATAAAGCTGCGGCCAGGCCGCAAAAATTGCACCACCTGCCAGAATGAGCCAGACCTGATTGCCCTCCCAGACCGGCTCAATGGTTTCCAGCACCATACGGCGTTCAAGATCAGTACGGGCAACGAAAGGCAGCATGGTTTCAATACCCAGATCGAAACCGTCCATCGCAGCAAAGCCGATCAGCAACAGCCCCAGCAAGACCCACCAGATCAGACGCAGAGTTGAATAATCAAGAAGTTCGGACAAAACCATTATTTTGCCTCCCCTAATGTGGCTGGTTTACTCGGTTCCGGTTTTGCAAAAGGTGCAGAAACCGGTGCATGATCCGGTTGCGGTCCGTTACGGATCGCCCTTAGCATCACGCCCATCTCGATGATGAACAGAACCGTGTAAATCAGAATGAAACCGATCAGCGAGATCAGCACCGTTGTCGGACTGAGGTTGGAAACGGCGACAACCGTTGGCAGCACACCCTCAATACTCCATGGCTGACGTCCGAATTCCGCAACCAGCCAGCCCATTTCAGCGGCAAGCCAAGGCAGCGGGATCGAAAACACTGCAACCCAAAGTAACCAGCGATGTTTATCCAGTTTTCTGCGTGCGGAGAGGAAGAAGAACGTACCGGTCAGCAGCAGGAAATACATGCTGAGAGCAACCATCACACGGAAGGCGACAAACAGCGGCAACACACCCGGCACAGTATCATTGGCGGCTGCCACGATCTGTTCATCCGTCGCCAGACGCGGATCATCGATATACTTCTTCAGCAACAGAGCATAGCCCAGATGCTCGCCATATTTTTCAAAGGTCTGTGTCGCATCCAAGGGAGCGCTTGAGCCGCGTGGCGTTGCTTTGATCGCTTGCAAGGCATCATAGGCCTTCATACCGTCGCGGATGCGATCCTGTGCCTGCAATACCAGCTGATTAATGCCCGGAATCTCAATAGTCAGTGAGCGTGTGCCGATCAGCCCCATCACATAGGGAATGTGAATGGCATAATGCGTCACCCGATTTTCCTGATCAGGCAGACCGATCACCGTAAAAGAAGCCGGTGCAGGTTCTGTGTCCCACATCGCCTCAATCGCAGCCATTTTCATACTTTGATGGTCGGAGGTCAGATAACCGCTTTCATCGCCGAGAACGACAACCGACAAGGCACCAGCCAGACCAAAGGATGCAGCAACTGTCATGGAACGCTTAGCAATCTCCAGATGGCGGCCTTTGAGCATATACCATGCAGATACGCCAAGGATGAAGATCGAAGCCGTAACATAACCTGCCGAAACCGTATGCACCACTTTGGCCTGCGCCACCGGATTGAAAACCACGGCAAAGAAATCCGTAATTTCCATACGCATGGTTTCCGGATTAAACCGCGAACCGACCGGATTTTGCATCCAGCCATTCGCCACCAAAATCCACAAGGCGGAAATATTGGAACCGATGGCCATCAGATAAGTCACAGTCAGATGGCCGATCTTGGAAAGACGATCCCAGCCGAAGAAGAACAGGCCGATAAAGGTCGCTTCAAGAAAGAATGCCATCAGGCCTTCCAGCGCCAGAGGTGCGCCGAAAATATCGCCGACATAATGACTGTAATAGCTCCAGTTCATACCGAACTGAAACTCCATCACCACACCGGTGGCGACACCGGTGACAAAATTAATACCAAATAATGTACCCCAGAATTTCGTCATTTGCCGCCAGATCAGGCGTCCGGTCATGACATAGACCGTCTCCATGATCGCCAACAAAATAGATAATCCGAGCGTCAGAGGCACAAATAAAAAGTGGTACATGGCGGTGACTGCAAATTGCAGTCGGGATAGTGAAACAATATCTAGTTCCATCATCATCCGCCGCGGGGGCGCGGCGCTCCTGTTGAGCGCATTTAGATCAGAAACAGGGGCGTTTCCGGCCGGAATGCGCGTTAAATCAGACAGTCTGTGTTTCCGGCACGAATGCCGGAAAGGTCTGTGAGATACTTGCAGGCGGATACGTAAACTGATGTATTTCAGAATATACGAATTCTGAGGTTCAAGATACAAATATCCGTTCCCGCCGGAGATACCGGTAAGTTGCAAGGGGTTTCACACTATGGGGGTGAAAGCGGCGCTTGGGAGAAAACCGCTTTCAGTATCAGATAATGCGATCTGTTATGATCAGATCATCTCTCTGATAATATGTAAAAATCGTGCTTCAAAAGCAGCCTCCTTTTCAAAGGCATCAGGGGTCGCCTGCCCGACGGTGAAGCCGGACAGGGCATGGTGTTAAACTTGCCTCAGCGTTTCCAGAACTTCTGAAAATGCCGGTGTATTTTTCAGTGCTTCCGCCGTCATCCGGCCGTTGCTCATCACGATGATACGATCCGCAATTTCTGCCTCACGGCGCAAATGGGTCGCGATAATCATCGTGCGGTTTTCAGTGCCAGATCCGCCACTCGCTTGCGCCAGACGCTGCAAAATGTCCTGCGCAGTGGTTTTATCGAGGCCTTCGGTTGGTTCATCCAGCAGCCAGAGCGGTGTATTGTGCAGGAACAATCGTGCCAGTGCGAGACGCCGTGCTTGCCCGCCGGACAGGCCGAGACCGCCTTCGCCCAGCATGGTTTCCAGTTGCTGCGGCATCTCTGTGACTGTTCCGGACAAACCGGCCAGTTCCAGCACCTGCATCAAATCCGCATCACTTGCTTGTGGCTGTGCCAGACGCAGATTTTCTGCCAGACTATCCTGAAACAATTGCGTTTTCTGCGTCAGTAGCGTTGCCGCATCATGGCGCACAATACCTGAGTTTTGCACCATCTCACCGGCAAGCAATGCCATGAGTGTTGATTTACCTGTGCCGCTGGTACCGACGATTGCCAGTTTTTCACCCTTGCGCACTGTCAGATTGATATCCTGCAACACCAGAGGAGCATTATCCTCATAGCGCATCTCAACCTGTTCGAGATAAACTGCATCTTGCGGATTGGCCGGTTGCACCGGCATATAGAAATGCGGTTTTGTATCGTAGCGATCACCAACCCGCTGCGCGGCCATCAATGTGCGGCCAAGCTCCATCGCGCCACGGCGCAGCGCTGCGAAAGGCTCCATTGCACCCAAAGCCATCAGCAGCGCGAAAGCCGCAACGGCAGGTGAAATCACGCCCGCTTCTGCAAGCCAGACACCACCAAGCAATGCAACACAGAGCAACAACACACTGGCAATACCAAAACCGGCTCCGACAGAGACTTCGATACGGTTCAGGTGATCATCAGCAACTGACAAGCGCTGATCTGCCATGCAGATACTAGCGCTCTGTGCTTTCAGCCGTCCGGCCATCAGCAGATCAGTCTGGCCGGAAACCAGATCAATACTGCGCGCGCGTACCGCTTCGACAGCCTTGGCGCGACGGCGCACCGGCTTCATCGCCCAGAGTGCTGCAATCACCGGCAGACCAAAGCCTGCCACAAGCAGCACAAGCACCATAGCCAGAGAGAAAGTCGTATCCATTAGCCAGAAGGCGATGCCGACCACCAGCATAGTCACAAAAGCCGCCGCAGCAGGAACCAGTACCCGCAGATACAAAGCATCCAGTGCATCAATATCTGCGGTCAGACGGAACAGCAGACGGCTCGGACGGCGCAGCAGTGTTTTTGCTGCCTGTGGTGCTGCCCAGCTGCGGAACAATTTCTCCCGCATAGCCGCCAGCACGGCCAATGTAGCATCATGCGTCACCAGTCGCTCGGCATAGCGCGAAGCTGTGCGTAAAATCGCCAGCAAACGAATACCCGCAGCCGGTGCAAAGACATCAAATGCCAGAGCAGTCGCACTTGCCATTCCGGCAATGGCTGTGGCGGTGATGAACCAGCCGGACAGACCGAGCAAAAGAATACCGCACAGAACTGTAATGGAAGACAGCAACATGCCTGCCCATAATTTACCGCGCTTCTCCGAGAAGAACAGTGTCAGAACGGGTTTAAGAACTGCAAGTTTTTTCATTCTGCCGCCCTCCGTTCAGAGGAAACAGCAATTGTTTCATCCTTGCTATCTGCATGAATGTGCAGGCTCTGCGCACCGGCGGCTCTGTCCACACGGATCACCCGCCCCATTTTTCGTGCCAGTTCTTCGTCATGTGTTGCAACGATCAAAGTCTTGCCCTGCGCCATAACCAGCAAGCCCTGCGTAGCTTTGGCAGCAGTTTCGCTGTCGAGATGCGCGGTCGGCTCATCGGCAAAGATAATATCCGCACCGGACTTCAAAGCAGCTCTTGCCAGTGCCAGACGCAAGCCCTCACCACCAGACAGGCCGGTGCCGTTTTCACCAAGATCAGTGGCGGCTGCGGCAGAGGCAACACTGTCGAGTGCCGCCGTTTTTAAGGCATCCTGCACATCATTCAGTGTAAAGCCGTCACGTCCCAGTGTAATATTGGCACGTACAGAACCGGAGAAAATATGCGGTTTCTGCCCGACCCATGAGAATTGCTCACGTAAGGCTTCCGCATTGTTCTGATCCAGCACTGCGCCATTGATCAGCACATCGCCATTACGCGGCGCGATCAACCCTGCCATCATCGCCAGAATTGTCGATTTACCGGCACCACTTGGCCCCAAGAGAGCCACATGCTCGCCTTTGGTGACCGCCAGATTGAAACCGCTCAGCAATTCAGCTTCATCGCTGCTATCGTAGTTGAAGTCCACATCGCGCAGACAGATTGCATAGTTGTTATCTGTCTCGTCTGCAGCCTGCGTAGCAGTGCTCTCTGCAGTCAGGCTCATACCGCCCGCGCTGATATTTTCCAGAGCATCAATGGCCGCTTCACCGGCAGCACGATCATGCCAGACGGCAGATAATTCCCGCAGCGGCTCGAAAAATGTCGGTGCCAGCAGCAGAATAAACAACCCCTGCCCCAATGTCAGTGTCGCGCCCCATGCACCGAAGTTTAATTCTCCGAGCAAATGGAAACCAATATAAACCGCGACCATAGCCACGCCCAGTGCGGAGAATAGTTCCAGCACAGCAGAGGACAAAAACGCAATCCGCAGCACAACCATAGTTTTTTCGCGCAGCGTTTCCGCATTATTGCGCAGACGTTGTGCAGTCAGATCAACCGCATGAAATGTACGAATGGTGGCAAGACCACGTAAACGGTCGAGCAGAAAACCGTTCATCTGCCCCATTTCCACCAGCTGCTCTTCACTTGCAGCTTTTGCGCGATAACCGATCAGCGCCATGAAAACCGGAATAAGCGGAGCCGCGACCAGCAAAACCAGTGCCGCCGCCCAGGAATACCACAGAACTGCAGCAAGAAAGACAAACGGAACAGTCATGACTTTCATCTGCACCGGTTGATAGCGCGACCAATAGGTCACGATCATTTCGGCCTGTTCAGCCAGAATACTTGCCGCCTCACCCGATGCCGCACGATTGCGATCCAGCGGGGAGCGGGCTGCCAGAGCTTCCACAGATTTTGCACGTAAATCAGACAGCGCCGTGCGCGATGCTTTATAAGCGATGCGCTCGCCAGCACCCTGCATCGCAGTTCGCAGCAGACCAAGCGCAAAAATACCGGCTGCAATCATCAGCAAATTGCTGACTTTACCGCTGACGGTCAGTTCATTGATTGCATAGGCCATCAGCCCCGCCTGCGGCAGCCAGATCAGAGCTGCCAAGGCCTGCAACCAGCTGCCTTTGCGTAAATTTGCCGGCTGCGGCCGCCTTTTACGACGGCGCGCAGATGGTTTTGCAGCGCCGGCAGGTTTTTCACTGCCGCTCGCTGCAATCATTTCGGGGGCGGGATTTTTCCGGGTCGCTGCCATATTCGGGGGACGCGCAGCGGAACCGGCTAATGCTTCACTCAATCCGATTGCCCCTCTTTTTTCTGCGACCGGCTACGGCCAAGCGAGACAATCTTGTCTTTGGCTTCCAGAAAACGCGTCACTTTAGAGCCCATGCTCAGGAGCATGGTCAGTCGTTCGGTTTCCAGAGATTTCACGTCATCATACCAGTTGGTCAGACGCTCGATCAGACCATGCATATCGCTCATGCGCGCCTGCGCAAAAGCATCACTCTCTGTTGACGGTTTTTCCATGAGAATTTCACGCAACACGCTCAGGGTCGGATCAACCTCACGTTTCTTGCGCTCTTCAGCAAGGGTACGCAAAATCTGCCAGACATCGCCCGGTGTTGAGTAAAAATCACGCCGGTCACCCGGAATATGTTTCAGCAGCACCAGATTCCAACCTTGCAGTTCTCTAATACCCATAGACACATTCGATCGCGACACACCGAGCGCATCCACGATCTGATCAGCGCAGAGCGGATCTTTAGAAAGATAGAGCAAGGCATAAATCTGCCCGACCGTGCGGTTAATACCCCAGCGGCTGCCCATTTCACCGAAGTGAAGTACAAATGATTGTACGGTTGGTGACAATTCCAATTCAACTGCTCCCGTATTTTCTGAACTTTCAGAAATTACTGAAAGTTCAGATATTATTATTGTTGCTCCTCCGCAACCCGCAAAGCAGGTCTGGACAATAAGTCGCAACACAAATCAGAGAAGGGACAAGCCCAAAATCGCTAATAAAGATCGGTTGATGTCGGCAATTGCCTGCTATCATCCGTTTTATCGCGATGCATGGTCGCCCGCGTCAATAGCATCAGTGTTACCGGCGTTGTCACAAACACAAAAGCGGTAATTAACAGTTCATGCAAAACCGGACGCGATTGCAAGACCGTAAAGAAAATAATTGATGCAATGAGAATGCCGCCGACACCAAAAGTAGTGCCGAGAGTGGGGGCATGAATCCGTTCATAGAACAATTTAAAGCGTACCAGACCGATCGCGCCAATCATCGTAATCAGTGCTCCGGCGAGCAAAAACACCGAAACCAGAATGGCAGCCCAGAGCGGAAGTTCCAATGTATGGCTCATTCGATCACCTCGCCCCGCATCAGGAATTTTGCCAGCGCTACGCTGGAAACAAAGCCCAACAGACCAATAACCAGCGCTGCCTCAAAATAAATCGACGTGCCGGTACGAATACCAAAAGTGATAAACAACATCATCATCGTTGCATAAAGCGTATCCAGCCCCAGCACACGATCCTGCGCACGCGGACCTGCGATCAACCGGTAGGCTGCACATAACAAGGCAACACTCAGACAAAGCTGCGATATCAGCAGCGCCCATGATAAAATCACTGTGCTCATGTGAAAATCTCCATCAGCAGGCGTTCGTAATGCTGTTTAATGACCGTACGGAACTCGTCTTCACCTGCTTTATCCAGAATATGAATCAGCAGTACACCGGTCGCCGGATTGAAATTCACCCAGGCGGTACCGGGTGTGGAGGTCACGATACAGGCCAGAATGGCGAGCGGCAGACGTCCGCGCAATTGCAGGCTGATCGTCACAAAACCGGCTTTACGTTCTTTTGAACCGAAAAGAATGATTTTGATCACAGCCACATTCGACCAGAAAATATCAACAATCACCCGCCAGATCAGCTCGATAATAGCGCGCAGCGAGCGCACACGTACCGGTTCCGGATCAAGCGAGGTAAAGGCCAGACCGGCACCCACAGCAACAAAAAAGCCGAGGATCGCATGGCCTGGTGTAAAGCCGCTCAAGAGCAGCCACATCACCCAGAAGCTCAGAGACAGAATAGGATGGGGAAACAATGATCTCATTGTGCGTCTCCCTTCGCAGCCGGTGTCGTACTGATCATCGGCTCAAATCCGGCTGAACGTTTCGCATCCAGCACATGATCAATATAATTATGCGGGCGATGCAATGCCTGTGCCGTGGCATCCAGATAGCGCATCACCGGTGCCGCCTGAATGGTCAATGCAAGACACAAAAACAGCAAAGCTGCGACCGGTACCAGCTCAATCACCAGAACGCGAGGCACGTTACCCTCCATCGACGCCCAGAAGGTACGGATACCGGAACGAGACATAGCAATTAGTGCAGCAACGCCGGAAAGAATGATCAGCGCCACATAGACCCAGCTTGCAGTTGAGATTGGTGTATCAGTGCCCATCCCCGCCGGATTAAACAAAGCGGAAAGCAGCGAAATTTTTGCAACAAAACCGGAAAACGGTGGCAGACCGATCAGCAAAATAGCGCTGACAGCAAAACAAGCACCAAGAATAGCAAGGGTTGCAGGGAGTACCGCTCCAACTTCCTCTTCCTCTTCTTCCTCTTCATCACCATAGGCTTCGATCGTCACTGCAAGCACGTTTGCGGCAGCATCCTGCCCGCGCTCCACCAGCTCAATCAGCAGGAAGAAAGCGGCAATCGTCAGTGTCGAGCTGACCATATAGAACAGCGCACTGCCCGTAACCGCCACATTGCCTGTGCCAATAGCGGCCAGCAATGTACCGGACGACACCAGCACACTATAACCGGCAATGCGTCCCAGTGCCTGCGACGCCAGCACCCCGATCAGACCAAAGGCAATCGTCGCCAAACCGATATAGAACAGCGCCGCATCGCCAAATCCGGTTGTTCTCGGTGTCAGTTCACCGAAAAACAGCAGTGACAAGCGCAACAATACATAAATTCCGACCTTGGACATAATCGCGAACAATGCCGCAACCGGCGCTGCTGCCGCCGTATAGGTTGTCGGCAACCAGAAGTTCAGCGGCCATGCACCGGCCTTCACCAGAAAGGCTGTACCAAGAATTGCGCCGCCTGCCTGCAGGAACATCAGGTCTTCTGCCGGTACTTCCGGAATACGCTGCGCCAGATCCGCCATATTCAGTGTGCCGGTCACACCGTAAATCATACTGACGCCGATCAGAAACAGCGACGAGGCTGCAAGATTGACGGCAATATAGTGGAGACCCGCTTTAACACGCGTTGCACCTGTACCGTGCAAAACCAACCCGTAAGAGGCTGCCAGCAGAACCTCAAAAAACACGAACAGATTGAACAGATCGCCGGTCAGGAATGCACCATTCAGCCCCATCAGCAACAGCTGGAACAGGGTATGGAAATGCGAACCGACTTTGTGCCAGCGTGCCAGCGAGAAACACAGTGCCGCCAGCCCCAGAATACTGGTCAGCAGCACCATCATTGCCGAAAAACGATCCAGCACCAGCACAATGGCATAAGGTGCAGGCCAGTTGCCCAGCAGATAAGGGATCACTCGGTCGTCCGGCGTATTCGCCATATTGACCAGCATAATCGCCACAACAAACAGTGCAAAAGTTGCGACAATGCTGATCGCGGATTTCAGCACACGGCGGCGCTCATCATAGAGCAGCAACAGTGCGGCTGTTACCAGCGGCAGCAGAACAGGCGCAATAATCAGATGGTCTTGCCAATTCAGCATTACTGGTTCTCCCTGCCGTCAACATGGTCTGTACCCGTCAGACCGCGGGAAGCCAGCATTACCACCAGAAACAGTGCCGTCATGGCAAAGCCGATCACAATCGCCGTCAGAACCAGCGCCTGTGGCAGCGGGTCGGTATAGAGTGCGGGATCGGGCTGATCACCCAGAATAGGCGCAGAATCCTGACGCAGGCTGGCCATACTGAAAATGAACAGATTGACCGCATAGGAAATCAGCGACAGGCCGATAATAACCTGAAAAGTACGCGGACGTTGCAACAACCAAAGGCCGGATGCTGTTAGAATGCCGATACCAAGTGCAAGAATAAGTTCCATTACCGTCCCTCTCCTTGCTTAACGAGTACAGCTTGCTCAGCCTGTTCCGATTGCGTTTTCTCCGAGCGGCGATGACGGATCGACTGGTGCGCCAAGGCAATCAGCATCAGAACCGTTGCACCCACCACCAGCGTAAAGACACCGATATCAAACAGCAGCGCAGATGCGACCGGCATTTTGCCGATCAGCGGCACTTCGGCATAATCAAAATAGGTGGTGAGGAACGGGTAACCGGCGAAGAACGATCCCGCACCGGTCGCCGCAGCAGTAAGCAGACCAAAGCCCATCCATTTCACCGGCAAAATGCGCAGATGGCTTTCCACCCAGCGAGTACCAAAAGCCAGATATTGCAGAATGAAGCCGATTGCCATGGTAATACCGGCAGCAAAACCGCCACCCGGCAGATCGTGCCCGCGCAGCAACAAATGCATCGCGAAAACGATAATGACACCGAACAAATATTGCATAATCACCGATGGCACGGCGAGATATTCAGACAATGTTGCCCCCGCATCGCGCTCCGGATCTGCCGCATCATAGGCATTCTGGATTTTCTGTTGTTGCGGGGATTCAATCGTGTCAGATGCCGGACGGAAACGACGCAACAGCGCATAAACCGTCAGGCCAACAATACCAAGCACGGTGATTTCGCCCAGCGTATCAAAGCCGCGGAAATCCACCAGCAACACATTGACCACGTTTTTACCACCCGCTTCCGAATAGGAATTAGCGAGGAAGTAATCCGCCAGTGTTGCAGGGCTGAAGCGTGTCATCATGGCATAAGAGACAACAGCCATACCGCCGCCGCCCGCCAGCGCGATAATCAAATCGCGGTAACGGCGGATACGTGGTACCAGCGGAATGCTCGCATTCTCATCTTCCTGCCAGCGTTTCGGCAGCCAGCGCAGACCAAGCAACAGCAGCACGGTTGTCACGATTTCCACCAGCAGCTGCGTCACCGCCAAATCGGGTGCAGACAACCAGACAAAGGTAAAGCAGGTGACAAGCCCCGCACCGCCAAGCAGCATCAGCGATGCCAGCCGGTGATATTTCGCCTGATAAGCCGCACCGACAGCACAAAGTGCGCCGATCAGCCAGACCGTTGCAAAAACAGGATCAACCGGCAACGGTGTCAGCGGCCCCATAAATAAGCCGGACTGATAAACCGGCCATGCACCGGCCATCACTGCGACGAGGATCAAGACCCGCATCTGCGGCTGCAAACGGCGTGTTCCGAAGCGGCTTTCAATACTGCGCGCCCAGCGCCATGAAACAGTGACCAGCACCAGTTCGAAAATACGCTGACCATTGAGATGGCGCAGTAATGGCGGCCCCTCATCACATTTGGCCAGATAATTTTTCATCAGCATGAAAATCACTGTACCGCCGAACAATGCAATCACACTCATCAGCAGCGGCACGTTAAAGCCATGCCAAATCGCAAGACTATATTGCGGTGTCTCACTGCCCAGCACGGAGAGGACTGCGGTATGCAGGAACGGCCCGACGATCAGCGTCGGCACAATACCAATCAGCAGGCAGAGCAGAACCAGCAGCTCAATCGGGAAACGCACCCATTGCGGCGGTTCTTTTGGCGTATGCGGCAGATCAACCGGCGCAGGACCAAAGAAGGTCGAATAAATAAAGCGGATTGAATAGGCCACACTGAAAGCACTGGCGAGGGTCGCCACATAAGGTGTGGCCGTATCCAACCATGAGGAAAGATGGGTTTCCACGGCTTCAGCAAAGAACATTTCTTTGGAGATAAACCCGTTCAGCAACGGCACACCGGCCATCGCCGCACTGGCAACCATCGCGAGTGTCGCCGTCACCGGCATAAAGCGGAACAGCCCGCTCAATTTTCGCAGGTCACGCGTGCCGGTTTCATGATCGATAATGCCCGCAGCCATAAATAGCGAGGCTTTGAAAATCGCATGATTGACCATATGGAAAATCGCGGCAACGGCAGAAAGCGGGCTGCCAAGGCTCAGCAAAGCTGTGATCAGCCCCAAATGGCTGATCGTTGAATAGGCCAGCAAACCTTTAAGATCTTGCTGGAACAGCGCGAACCATGCACCGAGCAACAAAGTGGTCAGACCGGCAAGACCCAGCAGCCAGAACCATTCTTCGGTTCCTGCCAACGCCGGCCACATCCGCACCATCAAAAATACGCCGAGTTTCACCATTGTCGCAGAGTGCAGATAGGCAGAAACCGGTGTCGGCGCCGCCATCGCATTCGGCAGCCAGAAATGGAACGGAAACTGGGCGCTCTTGGTAAAAGTACCGAGCAGGATCAGCACCAGTGCGACCGTATAGAGCGGGTGGTTTTTAATGATGTCGCCGGAGGCAAGAATAACGTCGAGTTCATAGCTGCCAACCATATGGCCGAGCAGCAGAACACCCACCAGCAGACCAAATCCGCCAAGACCGGTGACTGTCAGCGCCATACGCGCACCGTCACGGGCACTGACATTCTGATACCAGTAACCGATCAGCAGAAATGAGAAAATACTGGTCAGCTCCCAGAATACGACCATCAGGATCATATTACCGGACAGCACCACGCCCAGCATTGCGCCCATAAAGGCAAGAAAGAACGAAAAAAAGCGCGGTACCGGATCTTCCGACGACATATAGTAACGTGCATAGATCACGACCAGCAGGCCGATACCGGTGACGAGCATGGCAAACAACCATGCCAGACCATCCATTCGCAAGGTGACGTTGAGACCATAGGCAGGCAGCCAGGCCAGCTGCGTATGCAGAACTTTTCCGCCGGAGACATAAGGATAAAGGGCAATCGTGAGCAGCAGTGATGCTAATGCGGCAAGACCAGCAAACCAGACAGCAACTTGCCGGTCATTCGATCTGAGCAGGCCTGTAAGGGCGCAGCCAATAAATGGCAATGAGATGAGTAAAAAAAGGACTTTTCCGTCCGTCACCATCCGCGCCGGCCTCCTCAAATCAATTACGGGCAGTTTCGGTTTTTAAAACTGCCGCCTCAAAACGAAATTATCTCGTTAAATCCGGTTGTTATTATGTGGTTTCGACCCCTCCAATAGCAAGTGCTTGATTGCAACTTATGTCCGCTATTTCCTGATCTTCGGCACAAAATTTCTGATTTTTTGAGCTTTTACACAATATGTGGAAAAACTCGCGGGCAAATTATCTATTAAATTGGTTGAGAGGCTATAATCAGGGCAAAATATGACAGGAATTTTGCAAAACAACGGCTCTGCTGTGTGTTTTTCTGCAATTGTCGAATCATTCAGAATAGCCGAAGCTGCAGCATGAAATTGACCAAAGCATGCCGGCTTAGCCTTAGAACCGTTTCAGCCAGCATGCTGTAATATAAAATGTTAGAGCGACTTTTGTGCGCCAGACAGGGCGCACGGCGCTCTATAGCATACAGGAATATCCTATGGGTCCGCAGACAGACAGCGTCCAGTCATCCCCATCATTACCGAAGAAGACACAGATCGTCATTATTGGCGGCGGTATTATCGGTGTGTCTGCGGCATTGTTTCTGGCGCAGCGGGGCATTCCGGTAACCCTGCTGGAAAAAGGTGTGATTGCGGGAGAGCAATCCAGCCGCAACTGGGGCTGGTGCCGCCATACAGGGCGCGACTCCCGTGAAATGCCGCTGATTGTTGAGAGCATGAAACTGTGGGAGCAGATGAATGCACTGACCGGACGTGAAACAGGCTTCCGCACAACCGGCATCGCCTTTGCAGCAGAAAAAGAAGAAAACCTCGAAAAATGGCGTGAATGGGTGCAGATCGCCAAAGAACACGGCATCGACAGTCAGGTTGTTGGCAAGCAGCAAGCGGAGGCATTGGCACCGGGCTTGCAGCGTCAGCTCCATGGCGCGCTATATACAGCAGCCGATGGCCGTGCCGAACCGCAAAAAGCAGCGCCCGCCATGGCAGAGAAAGCGCGCGAACTCGGCGCGATCATCATGCAGAATTGCGCTGTCCGCCGCATTGAAACCACCAATGGCCGCGTCAGCAGTGTCATCACCGAGCAAGGTGCCATCGGCTGTGAAGCAATCGTAGTCGCAGGCGGCAGCTGGTCCCGCCTGATCTGCTCCGATCTCGGCACAACACTGCCGCAGTTGAAAATGCGCTCATCTGTCTTACGCACCACACCTGTCGAGGCCGGTGTTGATGCTGCCATTGCCTTCTCAGATTTCGCGCTGCGCAAACGGATGGACGGCGGCTATACGGTTGCCAGCCTGTCGGGCAGTATTGCAGATATTGTACCGGACAGTTTCCGTTTTTTACCGAAATTCATTCCGGCATTGCGGACTGAATGGAAAACCGTGCGCCTGCGGTTCGGCCAGCGCTTTATTGAAGAGGCTTTTGAGTGGAAGTTGCGTCCTGCAGACCAGACGTCGATTTTTGAGAAAATCCGTATTCTTGATCCGGAACCGCATAAGGCGGCCAATCAGGCCGTGTTCAAAGCACTACAACAGGCACTGCCAGCTTTCAAGAATGTGCAGATTGCGCAACAATGGGCTGGCCTGATTGATACGACACCGGATATTGTACCGGTGATATCACCGCTCGATCATATACCGAATTGTATCGTCGCCACCGGCTTCTCCGGCCATGGCTTTGGCATCGGCCCCGGTGCAGGCAAGCTGATTGCGGATATGGTCACCAATGAGCGTCCCGTGGTTGACCCTGCACCATTCCATATCAACCGCTTCAGCGACGGCTCCAAAATTCATATTGAAATGTGGTGATACGCGCTGTTTTTAAATCAGACGCATCAGATACAGCCCTGCCAGCAGGGCTGTCGCACCTAAAATCACGGAAGACAGAATATAGACCAGCGCGGTGCCGATATCACCGTTTTCCATCAACAGCACTGTTTCCAGTGAGAAGGCCGAGAAGGTTGTAAACCCGCCCATAATGCCGGTGGTCAGAAACAGCTTCCAGCTATCAGACAGCACAGCCTCCTGCCCGCCGCGCGTGGTGAAAAAGCCGATAATCAGCCCCATCAGAAGCGAACCGACAATATTGACAATGAAGGTGCTGATCGGAAACACGGTGAGTGCTGCAAAACGGGCGAACAACAGCCCCGTACCGTAACGGGCTGCACCACCAATTCCCGCACCGAGGAAGACAATCAGAAATTTCATTTTGTCTTCCTTTCCTAACTGATCAGTCGTTTTCCTGATCGCTGTCGTCAATAGGCTTGCCCGGAATGACATAGGCGTCAGACAGCCAGCGATTGAGATCAACACTGCGGCAGCGCGGTGAGCAAAACGGATAAGAGTCACGCGTTGAAGGCTTGCCGCATTCAGGGCAAGGCCGGCTCGGGCGCAACGGTGTTACATTTTCATAGGAGCCGGCAGGTTTGTCGTCATCACTCATCAGACTTTGCCTTCGTGCCACTGCTCGTAGACCGGAAATTTTTCACCTTCCAGCAGAGCCTGTGTTTCATGCAGCGGTAAACCGACAATATTGCTATAGGAACCAACCAGCTTAACGATAAAGCTGCCCGCCAGTCCCTGAATAGCATAACCGCCCGCTTTGCCGCGCCATTCACCGGAGCTGATATAAGCATCCATCTGGCGACGGCTCAACCGGTCAAAACGCACACGGCTTTCAACCAGCGCCTGCCGCACACTGCCCTTAGGCGTGATCAGACAAACACCGGTAAATACCTTATGGGCACGGCCGGAAAGCAGACGCAGGCAATCCAGTGCCACATCTTCGCTCTCCGCTTTCGGCAGAACCTGCCGTCCGACGCCAACAACAGTATCGGCCGCAAGAATGAAAGCGGATTGATAATCCGTATCATTCTGCAGCTTTTCTTTCGCTTTTTCCGCTTTTTGCCGGGACAAACGCTTTGCGAGCGAGCGGGGATGTTCCAGTCGCTGCGGT
The DNA here is from genome assembly GCF_003314995.1 of Pseudochrobactrum asaccharolyticum. Classification (GTDB taxonomy): domain Bacteria; phylum Pseudomonadota; class Alphaproteobacteria; order Rhizobiales; family Rhizobiaceae; genus Pseudochrobactrum; species Pseudochrobactrum asaccharolyticum. Next base: position 17,662 of record NZ_QNRH01000012.1, on the reverse strand, counting down.
GTCTCATTGATATCAGCCGGTTGCAAAAAAGCGGGTTCAATACCGATCTGCGCCAGAAGCTCAATGCGCCGCGGCGAAGCCGAGGCCAGAACCAGATTATGGGACATTGGTGTCTTCATTGTCAGGGAGGAGTCCGGCAGCAGAAATCTTATTTAAAGCGATAGGTAATACGACCTTTGGTCAGGTCATAAGGGGTCATTTCAACCAGTACCTTGTCACCGGCCAGAACGCGAATACGGTTTTTGCGCATACGACCAGCGGTATGAGCGATAATTTCATGTTCATTTTCGAGCTTTACGCGGAACATAGCATTCGGCAAAAGTTCCGTTACAACGCCCGGGAACTCAAGGACTTCTTCTTTAGCCATATGGTACCTGTCTTTTAGTTTAATAAATCTGCATCATGCAGAAGGTCTGATTTTGCGCGGAACCTATATGATTAGAGTCCGTTTGTGAACAACTGAAATGTTGAACTGATAAAACTAGGGTTTTGATACCCTAAAACAGGCTCAAAACCACGCTAATGATACATAAAAAGCATGAAATGCCGGATTTAAGGTGCATAAACAGCCCTGAATGCCCATAGCATATGCAGGACTCACTATCAAATTTAGCACGTCTTAGCACTTATTGCAGAAAGCGCTCTGTAATTTTTTGCTTCAGCCGATCCCGCACATCACGATAAGCGGCCAGCCGCTGATCACGCGAGCCGGTCACCAGTGTCGGATCCGGCATCGGCCAATATTCCACATTGGCTGCGAAACTGCGCATCCGCTCCAGAACCACATGATGTGCCTGCGGTGTCAGTGTAATGATCAAATCGAAATAACCGTCATTCAACTCTTCAAGTCCGACAGGCTGGCGCTCATTGAGGGACAGCCCCTCTTCTTCCAGCACCGCATCGACAAACATATCGCGCTCACCACGCGTAACACCGGCTGAGGCCACATAGGTTTTGCCGTTCAATAAAGAACGGGTGAGAATTTCCGCCATCGGCGACCGGATCGCATTCATCCCGCATACAAACAAAATGGAATCCGGTTTTCTGACAGCGGCAGCGCTATTAAAATCATCCGGTATCTGATCAGGGCTTACGCTCATCAATCACCCGCGCCAATGCAGCACACAGACCAGCGTAAATAAACGCCGCGCTGTATCAAAATCAATCTCGATCTTACCGTCAAGCCGGTTCATCAATGTCTGCGAGCCCTCATTATGCAAACCGCGCCGCCCCATATCGATTGCCTCAATCCGGCTTGGTGTGGCCGAGCGGATCGCCGCATAATAGCTTTCGCAAATCAGAAAATAGTCCTTCACTGTTTTGCGCAACGGCGACAATGAGAGAATATGCGTGGCAACCAGTTCGCCGCTCTCACGGGTGATGGTAAAGATCAGACGTTTTTCCACCAGAGACAGCCGCAAACGATAAGGCCCGCCATCGGTGTCTCCGACAGGAGAAAAACTGTTCTCCTCAATCAGATCGAAAATAGCGACAGCGCGCTCATGCTCAATATCCGGCGTAGACTGGCCGATTGTCTCGTCCAGTTCCACATCTATCAGCCGGGCATTGTCATTTTTACCGGTCATCTGTCCTATACAGGCGGTGCTGATGCACCGCTCCGTTTTCCTTCAAATTGTTTACATATTCAGACGTCGTGAAATCGACAATCCATGCGCCTGCAAGCCCTCAGTCTCGGCCAGTGTAATCGCCGAAGGACCAAGAATACGCAACTGTTCTGCGCCAAGCTTCAGCAAAGATGTCCGTTTAACAAAATCCATCACCGAAAGACCGGAAGAGAACCGTGCAGAACGGGCCGTCGGCAACACATGGTTTGGCCCGCCGACATAATCGCCAATGGCTTCCGGTGTGTATTTACCGATGAAAATTGCACCGGCATTGCGGATTTTCGGCAGCAGGCCATCCGTATCAGCAATTGCCACTTCCAAATGCTCGGCAGCAATACGATTGATCAGCGGCACAGCGCTGTCAAAATCCTCAACCAGAATAACCGCACCGAAATCCTGCCAGCTTGCGCGGGCAATCTCGGCGCGCGGCAAGGTTTGCAGCTGCCGTTCGACGGCATCTTCCACAGCCTTGGCAAAATCTGCACTGTCTGTCAGCAGGATCGACTGGGCAAAAGCATCATGCTCGGCTTGCGCCAGCAAATCCGCAGCAATCCAGTCCGGATGGTTATCGCTATCTGCGACCACCAGCACTTCGGAAGGCCCCGCGATCATGTCAATGCCGACAGTACCGAAAACCAGACGTTTTGCAGCCGCCACATAGGCATTACCGGGACCTACAATCTTGGAAACCGGTTTGATTGTCTCTGTACCATAGGCCAGCGCCGCAACAGCCTGCGCACCGCCGACACGATAAATCTCGGAAACACCGGCAATATGCGCGGCCACCAGTACCAGCGGATTCAATGCACCATCCGGTGACGGCACAACCATTACAATACGCTCAACACCAGCAACTTTTGCCGGCACCGCATTCATCAGCACCGAGCTCGGATAGCTTGCCGTACCGCCCGGCACATAAAGACCAACGGATTCCACCGCTGTCCAGCGCGAGCCAAGTTCCACACCGATCGCATCGATATAATAATCATCTTTCGGCAGCTGACGCTTGTGGTAGGATTCAATCCGGTCACGCGCGAAGATCAGCGCATCAATCACCGTCTGGTCAGCGTTTTTAACCGCTTCATCCACTTCCGCCTGCGTGACCGCAATACCGGCGACACCAAGATCAATCCGGTCGAAACGCTTGGAATAGTCGATCAGCGCCTGATCACCATGCTGGCGCACCTGCTGCACAATCTCACGAACTGCGCGATCCACATCTTCGGAAACTTCCCGTTTTCCCGCCAGAAATGCCACAAAACTGGCTTCGAAATCTGCGGCACTTTGTATGAGCGTCTGAACCACGCTATTCCCTCATTTCGTACTTATTTGGCTTCAGTCTGATCAGCTGCAATATGATCCGGCTTGTTACCGGTTTCCCATGCAGCGCCCAGATCAGCCAGTCGCATTTCAATCACTTCAACAGTAAGACGGATTGTTTTATCTGCTGCAAAAACCAGTTCAATCACACCGGACGGCGCATCTGCCGGTTCAAAATTAATTGCCAGCAAAGCCAGCACATCCTCCGGCGCTGTCCTGTCAATATTCATAGCGCGCACATTGGTGACGCGATCAAAATGCAGCACACTGCGGCGGCGTTCATAGCTACCTTTGCCACGGGAGCGCGCCGGTTTCTGATCATGGATAAAACGGTTACAAGCAAGAATAAAACGCTGTTCGCCCGGGCGATAATCAAGATCGCCGACTTTCAGAACCGCATCCTGCACATGGGCAGAAATGATCTGTAAGTCTTCTTCATCCATTGCCACAAGCTTGAGCATCCGCAATCACTCTCCTGAACTCGCACAGCGCATTATCCGACCGGAACGATCAACGCACTTCAGTGTACCGATATAAGCACTTAACAGTAAAAATCACTACTGTTTAATAACAAAACCCCGACTTGTACAACAAATCGGGGTGTGCAACAAAAATCACACCGGCAAAATCAACCGCTGATGCGGGAGATTTCAGCGCCGCAATTGGACAGTTTTTCTTCCAGACGCTCAAAACCACGATCCAGATGGTAGACACGGTTCACAGTGGTTTCACCTTCAGCCACCAAACCGGCAATAACCAGCGTTGCCGAAGCACGCAGATCCGTTGCCATTACCGGCGCACCTTTCAGGCGCTCGACGCCTTCAACAGTTGCAGTTTGACCGGAGAGCGAAATCTTCGCGCCAAGACGTGCCAGTTCCTGCACGTGCATGAAGCGGTTTTCGAAAATTGTCTCGGTAATATGCGATGTACCTTTGGCTTTGGTCATCAGCCCCATGAACTGCGCCTGCAGATCGGTCGGGAAACCCGGGAACGGGTCGGTTGTAATATCAACCGGCGCAATACCATGACCATTGCGAACAACGCGGATACCGTTTTCCACATCAGTGATTTCAGCACCGGTCTGGCGCAGCACATCCAAAGCAGATGTCAGCAGATCGGAACGGGTGTTCTGCAGCACCACATCACCGCCGGTCATGGCAACGGCCATTGCATAAGTACCGGTTTCAATACGATCCGGAATAACGCGAACGCGGGCACCATTCAGGCTGGTTACACCCTGAATGCGGATTGTCGGTGTACCTGCACCTTCAATTTTTGCACCCATAGCATTCAAACAATCGGCCAGATTAACGACTTCCGGCTCACAAGCCGCATTATGGATGATGGTATCACCCTTGGCGAGGCTGGCTGCCATCAAAGCCACATGGGTCGCACCAACAGATACTTTCGGGAATGTAAATTCCGCACCGGTCAGGCCCCCTTTGGTTGTTGCGCGCGCATAACCGTTTTCAATTTCAATATTCGCACCCAGAGCAGTCAGGCTATCGAGCATCAAATCTACAGGGCGCGTACCGATCGAGCAACCACCCGGCAATGACACAATCGCCTCACCGGCGCGCGCCAGAAGCGGCGCAATCACCCAGAAGCTGGCACGCATTTTAGCAACCAGTTCATAAGGTGCAGTCGTATCAACGATATTCTTGGTTGTGAAATGAACCGTGCGCTCATAAGAGCCGTTCTGATGCTCACGACGACCATTCACCGAATAATCAGCTCCGTGATTGCCGAGAATACGGGTCAGCAGCTCCACATCGGCCAGATGCGGCATGTTTTCGAGGGTCAGCGTCTCATTCGTCAGAAGCGAAGCAATCATCAGAGGCAGAGCTGCATTTTTCGCGCCGGAAATCGGAATAATGCCGTTCAGTTTATTGCCGCCGGTGATTTTAATACGATCCATAATTTTTCACTTTCACGGCAATGTCTTCACACCCGGAACGCATATGCTCCATGGTTTCCGACAGCCTGTTTTCAGACAGTTACAGCACAGGCTGTTTCTGACTATTCCGGTTTCCTGTTACAGATAGCTTTGCCCGTGCAAAGTCTGCGCTGATATTCCTGTTGCCTTAAAGCAGTTTTCGGCAAAGACAACAGTCTCTTTCTATCAGAATTGTGTCTTTGTTATAAAAAACGTCATTTTCATTGCAGCCTGTACTCATCCGTTGCGTTTAAGCTACGCTAGACAGACGGATTTCACAGACCCGCTATTCCATAAAACACTCATAAACTGAAAAAGTTTAGAAATGATCATTTCAAGAGCAGACAGATAATCCGGATTTCAGAATTTTCCGCCGCTTTGGAAGCTAAGTAACGCGCTCACTCTAGTCCGTTTCAGACGGCTCGTCATTCGGGCTGACATTAGCAGCGGGCAGTCCTTCACCGCGCTCGTCTTCCGCTCCGGATCGTCTTGAACGAATCTGTGCTTTGCGTCGCATGAGATTCGCACGCAATTGTTCAGAACGGCGCTTAGCACGCTGATCTATTTCGGCTTTTTTAGATGGAGTATCAGGCTTATCAGTCATTGTGCAGCTCTTTTACACCAGCAAATGTGTCAGGAGAAGCATACATATGCACAGGTTTTGATTGTTTTTGCTATTTTAACAAAAGAATTGCATTTGATGGCTTGCGGTTTCAGAAATCTTATGTCAGAAACCGCCGCAACGAACAGCATGCTGCGGTAGCTCAGTGGTAGAGCACTCCATTGGTAATGGAGAGGTCGGGAGTTCAATCCTCCCTCGCAGCACCAGTTTTCCCAAAAAATTCAGATAATTAACAAGTTCGTTATCATCATCTCAAATTCAAAACATATTTAGTGTCACCACAGAGTCACCATTGCTTGTAACCTGTGACTCAGTTGCATTTGTTTAGAATCCGCTTTCGTTTACGATTTTTTGAATTGGCGTATAATTATCACTTCGCAATTCATACCCAGCAATCGAACTCAGCTTCGTATGTTTCAATCCACACCAATTCACAGCATCTATTAGCTCTCTCGAATCTGTCTTGACTCTTTTTCGATAAGAGAACATTTGTAGAACAGAACTGTAATTTAAAAATTGTGACCACTATTTTGCGCACCCGTTTGCGCCACGGATTTGTTGTGCCATGCATCAGGTAAAAACGGTGAACGCTTCCCGCTCCCTCTTCCCCCGGGAGCTAATACCAATAATCGTATGACTATCTTCGCATCAAAGATTCAAAGTTATTTTTTGGGTTCTTTTAAACCTCGAGGCTTAAAAAGCATTAGACACCCCAACACAAAAAGTAGAGGCGCTACCAAGCTATAAAAAAGAAATAAAAACCAAATTTCTTCGGATTGTCCTCATAATCCACGAAAAAACCTTTGCCACCACGGACAGCAACATGCATCTCGCCGTCGAGCCAAGCGGTCACTAAATTGCAGCCTACAATTAATGAGCTCAGCAACATTAAAAAAACCACATACCATAGTCGCAATGCATTTAAATCTGCCCATTTTTGACACGTACTGATAACGAAGCCATATTTTGTTCATGGAAATTGAAAACATCATAATTCCTGCGATCAATAAAAGCGCGGCTAAGTTGTTTTTTCCATTGTACCTGTCTGATATTAAACCTGTCGCAAATGAAACTGTCCCGTTTGCAGCCAAAAATGCAGTCCAGTTTCGATGCCAAAAACGCACGTATATTCCCCTGATTATTGCCACTATAGAGCAGACATGATGCTTCATAAGTAAGAAATACGTTCTGTCTACACAGCAATTTGCTAGTGACCATTTTATACGTTGTAAAAAATGTGCATCAAATCATTTACGCTGTTATGTCTAGAACTTCCTTGCAATTTTTAAAGCACTCAAATTTAGCGCACGCATTAATACCACTAAATTAATTCTTTTACTTGATTGATAAACGCCGAGCGACGAAGGCGAAAAGAGCGTCACTAATCCACATTGCACAGACACCAACCAAAAAACTCCTGCATGCATAGTTACATTAGTGTCATCATCTGGCGGCAATGGAAAATGAACTGCTCTTAGGTAATGGACAAAAGGCTCAGTTAGATAGCCGGCAGCCAATGCGCCACAGACAGGAGACCCATTGCCTGCCCGTGTATCGTTGTCGGCGACATATACGGGCCGTATCCGGTTTAAGGTCGATCCGCTGCCACCCCACGCAATTGCTCGCATTGGCCGCGCACCCCGCCAAGCTCAATACACAGAGCAACGCTGTCCATAGTGTCGATTGTCTCATTAATCCCTGCCCTGTTCTGGATTGCCTGTGTCACAGCTTGGGCGGCTTTCATTGCCGCCGGTTGCTTGCCATCATGAATTCCAAGTGCATAAAAAGAGGCCTGAAACTGCCCCTCCGATTTGGCTGGCTGGAAAGCAATATCCAACCGGTCACGGAGCGGTTTGAGAACGAACTCGTCGTAAGTTTCTCCCTGCAAATAAGAGCGATAGCCGTATGAAACAACTGACCTTCATTGAGATCGATCTGGACTACTGCGCTCTGCGTTTCGGAGAGGGCGCTTGTAATACTACGGCCGGAGAGAAATGCTTTAACACCAAGGCGACCTGCAAGGCGCGGACGCGTTTTGTGAATGAGCCTGTGACGCTACGCTTTGCCATAGGTACAAGTTATCTGCCTGAGAGCGGTATCGATTATACGGCGGCCTGTATTGAGGATATCTCCTTCATGCCGGCTACAGTCTCGCTTGGCGAAAATCTCGGTACGAGAGCGTCTCTGGATGTCACAATGAGAGATTTTCTGTATCCGGAAACGGGGTTTTTGTGGCTGTCGCGACAAGCGGTTCAAACCGGGTCATGACATCAATGGATGGCATTAACTGGACTGATCGAAATGCAGCGCAAAATAGTTCGTGGTGGAGCATTACATTTGGTGACGGATTTTTTGTTGCTGTTTCTTCGGATGGTAGCGGCCGGTCAATGAGATCAACTGACGGAATAGGATGGACATCAGGTGGTGGGGCTACACGATTCTGGAAAAGTGTGGTGTTCGGAAATGGTCGCTTTGTGGCTGTTGCAAGTGATGGTGGTAAGCAGCGTGTTATGAGTTCAGCTGATGGGCTAAGCTGGTTCAGCCATTGGCCAACGGAAGAAGACGCATGGATATCCGTAACATATGGTAAGGATATATTTGTTGCTGTTAGTCGTAATGGCAAATGTATGACATCGCCTGATGGAATAGGGTGGACTGCCCGAAACCTAATGACCAGAAGCCAGGCCTCGCGCGTCCGGTATGGCGGTGGTCTGTTTGTTGCAATTGGTTATGGTGACGATGCCGTTTATTCAAAAGACGGCATAAGCTGGACAAAAACAGGCATTCCGGTTTCAGGTTATTGGCAGGCTCTTGCATATGGTGCCGGAGTGTTCGTTGCTGCTGAAGTTTATGAACGTGCAAAGAATATCATGAGGACAATTTAAGATGCACGGATTAAGCGTGTAGTCACCATCAGCAGCGTGAATGCTATTGTTTATCGATATTTATCAAGAGTAATAATCAGGTGGTGGTGAGGCTGGACATGGTGATTGTCCTTTAAAATCTCGCGACATACAGCTGTAGCGATCAAAGCTCTTGCCGGTATCCATTACAGCCTTACCTGCGCCGCAGGAGGCCAAAATTAACACGGCGATTAACAAAGTAGCAGCTCTTTTCATTCTCCTAAAACAGCACAACAACGGCCTCATTCCAGTGGAGCTTTTTTATTTTCAAGGGAAGCTCCATGAATATGAATCTTGGCGACATCCGCCTCTTGATTGAGGCGGGGCTCAATCATACCGTTCAGATCACGAGCTTTGGCCGCTGTTACAATCCGCAGCAGTTGGATTGTTTGGTGAGGAACGTGCCACCGAATTATTAGCTCAGAAATAAAACTCAGGATTTACTCTGTAATGGGCTCATTTAATGTGGTGAGCTAGAGCTATAGCCCAGATGACCATCACTGTAATTAGGGATAATAAGAATACTCGGACATTTAAAGAAGGTGCGAACACACGCGCTTATGAGTCTGTTTAATGTGCATTTTTGCAGCTATTATTCAAAGTACGTTATTATGATTTCATAATTTGAATGGTTCATTTAGCGGGGGGGCCAGGATATGTGTGTTCATTTTAATGATTGCATCCCATCAAACTGGATGTGAGGCAATATGAGCGGGGCAATACAAAACAAAAAATTGAGAGGTCATGAACTGTTACCTTCATATTACAAGGTGACACTACTTTCTATTGCAATTTGGGTAGCCTTAGTAACGTGTACTGGTTGGTGGATTTCGCAAGCAATTTTAAAGGCTGAAATTGCTAGCTTGGATGACAGTGCCAAGTATGAGGCTACTACGACAGCACATGTCATGGATCGTGTATTCACAGAAATGTCCAGTATCGCCAATATGATGGCAGGACATGCCGATGTAATCCAGCTTGCTGTTCGTTATCGTACAGACACACTTGGTTTTGACAAGTTGACACGCCAACAGCGGGCGACTGAATTCACTCGTGACCCTTTGGTTCGTAAGGTCGGTGATATCATGAATGGGCTTGCAGGCGATTTGCGCTATGCCCGAATTTACATGAACAATATGTCAGATGATACCGTTACGGCTAGTAATTGGGCTGAGGATGACAGCATTGTTGGTATGATTGATGCGGGGCGGCCATATCTGCTCGATGCTCTACGTACAGGTAAAGGCTCTTCATTTGGAATTGCTCGACTTAATAAAACGCCGTCCTATTTTGTTGCTAGTCGAATTACCAATACAAATGATGAACCATTAGGTTCAGTGACGGTTAAATTTGATGCGCCGGATGTTGCGTCTTATTTAGTCGGACGACACATTGCTTTGATTGTAAATCGCCAAGGACGCGTTATTACTTCTTCAACACCGGACTTTATGCTCCGTAACGTATCCCCCCTTCTTCCTGAAGGGACGGTGTTGCCGCCTGATGGTGAAGAAGAGCCTGGTGTGCCGTTAGATATGCAGGCGATTTTGAATCCAATGCATGGCAACTCATGGTTAGTTGATCATAAACCTTATCTTGTCGAGCGCCAGCCAATTAAAGGTACGGATTATCAACTTTTCACCTTAGCATCATTGGATGCTTTGGAACCAATGCAAAAGCACCATTTCTGGGTGGCAGGATTAATAGCTTCATTCGGAATTGTTTTTATCCTGCTAGCTAGCGAAGTCATCAAATATATTATGATGCGGCGGCAGGACGAGCTGTATGCCGCTAATTATGACGTTCTAACGGACTTACCTAACAGGCGAGCCATATTGGTAGAGTTGGATCGATTGTTCACATTAGCCAAACGCTCTCAACAATGGGTTTTAGTCGTGTTTATCGACCTAGATGGATTTAAGGCGATCAACGATACCTATGGACATGAAGTTGGTGATAAATTTCTGATTGATGTTGGTAAGCGCTTATCCAGCGGGCTTCGTGAGAGCGACATGTTGGGGCGTTTAGGTGGCGATGAATTTATAATGATAGGTCGGGTATCGCCATCGAATGCCAGTAATCAGGACGCGAATATTGCAGACTTGCGTAATCGTTTGATGCCTTTGTTGATCGGTTCTTATATTTTTGAAAATTGTCAATTTGATTACTCCGGAGCCAGTATAGGTATTACTTGTGTAAATCCATCTGTAAGCTCTGTGAAAACTGCTCTGAGAGAGGCTGATCAGCTAATGTATGCTGATAAAAAAAGGCGCCGTGAAACAGAGTAACGCCCTGCTGTATATTGAAATTTTTAATGGAAGCCTCGCTCACGCGGGGCTTTTTTATATCCCAAAGGAAACATCATGAATATGAATCTTGGCGACACCCGCCTCTTGATTGAGGCGGGACGAGAGCGTGGACTATTGCGCAATCAAATGGCTTATGTGCTGGCGACTGCTTATCAATAAGAGAGGCAGTGACAAATATCTTCGTTCAAAGAAATACTGGCCTTATATCGGGCGCGGATATGTTCAGATCACATGGCTCGAGAACTACGTAAAGGCAAGAAAGGCGCTTGGCGTTGACTTCGTGGATAATCCTCAGCTTCTGTTAAAGCCGGAATACGCCGCGCCAATCCTCATCATTGGTATGCAGGAAGACTGGTTCACGGGTAAGAAACTGTCCGATTACATCACCTTACAAAAGTCTGACTTCCGTAATGCTCGACGCATCGTCAACCTGATGGATAAGGCCGATCTGATTGCAGGCTATGCCCATGCGTATGACAAGCTGCTGCTTGCTGAGGGGTATGGCGTTGAACAAGTTAATAGAAGCGTCGGCCAATGAGGTTCTGTCGGTGCCGGAGAACCTCGAACCGATCGGTAAGTCGAAACGCTTCTGGACGCGGCTGACAGCTGCGGCACTTCCCGCACTAGGGATGTTAGATTGGCGTGTGCAATTGGTTTCGGTGGTGATTGTCGGCGGTCTTGCCGGATATGCAATTTATTCCATGCCTCCAGTTCAAGCCAAGATCGCTAAACTGATTGAGGCTCAGCTTTCAACACATTATCGGCACGGTAACCCGCAATCACGGGGAAACTCTTGGGGAAGCCACGCAAAGAAAAAATCACCATGGAAGCCTTTGCAAATCCGCCCAGATGCTGCCTGAATCACTTGTAGCTGATATATTCGAACTCGAAGCTAAGGGATTTTGATTGTCCATAACAATGCGCCCGAGATAATCACCACCCTCGGCCTGCCCGGTCACCACCTCAGTATCATATGCATATGGCAGCGCTGTTAAACCTTGTGCTATACCATGCTGCATGACAGTCAGCCGGCCGGCGTAAAGCACGCCATTTCGTGGCAGGGAAAATGCCGGTTTAATCTGGACAGCCACCTCTAAGGCGATAACCAGTTCAAAGCGCAAAATAGCAGGCTGTCATGAGATTTACTTCCCTGTTTTTGACGAGCTTCAGCACGCGCAGAATTCGCCGCAATCTCTTCTTCAAGAGTTTTGCGGAACATGGCGTCCATAGCGATGATGATTGAACATTCTTCAGGCGTAACCGGTGTACCGGTAATCCGTGCCCAGCTATCAATATCCGGATAGCTTATTGGCTGCTTTGTACTCGCCCGTACATTGGAGAGCTGCCAGAACCAGCCCCCACAAATGATGACCGGCTTCAGGTATCACGACATTCTTGTTTTTATCAGCAGCGAAAAACCATTCATTGCGCTGCCGTCGTGTTTCACCGGCTTCATCCGGCGTATCGTACCGGATAAAAGTCGAGACGGCTACAATAAGCCCCGCCTCTAGCTCCCGGTAAAATTTTCAATGTCATTCACCTGTTTGTTGACCTGATCAAAGATCCAGTCAACTGAGAGAACATCCAATATATTCGCTCGTGTGAACTCCGGCACACCCTGCCCGTCGCGGAACTCCTGCCCGTTCCAGTTCCATGACTGAAAACATGCAGCGATGCGATCAATGATCTGTACTTCACCATCACTGGCTTTCAGTGACTTTCCCTTACGCTGACGCTCATAATTGGCATCAATCTGCCGGCGGATCACGCTTTTCACGCTATCTGAGGCCGACGACACAAGCGTGAACCAGATTTTCAGTCCCGTACCATTCACAGGGTGCAACAGCTCATAATCGAATGAGCTCTCATATTTTACGATATTTGAAATCGCCATTATGACCTCCAATAAAAAAAGCCCCGCGTAGGCGAGGCTGTTTTTGAAACAAAAAGACGACCTGAGCCGCCTTCTTTCATGCTGCTTCCGATTATCCTTTACAGACTGTCAGGATCGTATCATCTGTTCAATCGACCATTAGATAGGAATTCTATAAAAAGCCTAGCAATATGAGTTAGGGGGATAAAATGGGAACTTGGCTTAAAGCATTAATTGCCACTGCATGCATCGTCATCATTGCAGGAGGTGGTTACATGGCTTGGCGAGAGTATCAAAGGCTTGAACAACAGAAACTCGCGGACAATTTCAACAAATGCCGCACAGATGCAAATATGCTTATAGATTTTGTTTTGTGTAAAAAAGGACAACACTACAGTCATGATATCAGGCGTTCGTGATCGTCTTGGTGGATACAAAGGTACTGTATATGCAGAAAATAAGGCAGGATCTTTTGAGTGTTGGCGTTGATATAGGAAAATAGCCCACCCACACAGAAATAGCTTACGGCGATACACGAATTGCAAGCCGCTTAAGACACCACCTCACAAGACCCCGCCTAGCGGGATCTGATTTTACCCGCTATAGACTCGAACTCTCGTACCTCTTTATGTAAATGATAGCCCCTGCCTATAGGTTACTGGTCGCTATCATCCCCAACGTGGTTGTCATCACCCATCGCTTTACAAAGCAGGAAAAGAAAAAGACGCCGAGGCGCTTTTTATAGATTCAAATAAATGCCAGCATTGGCTCCATCGTTGTATTCTCTGTATTTACCAGAGTTTGATGACGACGAGCCAGTGTTTCACGATAGTCTTGAGCTTCAACATCTTTAAAGAAAGATGCTTCCGGCGCTAGTCGCTTCACAGCTTTTTCTACATCATCCAACGAAGCTCTGAAAAACTCTTTTCTGTAATTTTGCGCATTAACTCGGGTTCGCTCGAATTCTCCATGCAAAGCGCGCTCTAAAGCTGGAGCATCGTCACTGTAAATTACGGCATGAGTATCGAAAACAAACGGGACACTAGCATCACCGAACTCTCTGACCCGATCCATTGGGTCTAAACGTCTTGTGAGGCCGATTTTAATAACATCGTCACCAAAAGATCCGATATTCGATATTATATAAACATAACCGGAGCGAGTTCGCTCAGCCATTGCTTGCGCTCGTTCAAACCGAGCATGTGCCTCAGCAAAATCACTTTCAAGCATTTTAATTTGCTCATTATAAGCATCAAGCTTTGGTCCAACAGATTTCTCAGCTTCTTTTTTTGCCTTATCTAATAATCGAAGATAGCGAGCTTCTTCTTCTTCGGCACGCTCCATATCTCTAATAAGTTTTTGTTCTTCGCGTGCAAGACGTGAGGCCTCGGTTTTTTCCTCACGTTCCAATTTTATATTCTCGCGATATTCATGTGTGAGGTACAGTTCTTGAAGTTTTAATTTTAGATATCCATCTGAAATATATGTAGTATTTGACGCATTCAGTTTATCAATTTGATTGTGCGCATTAAGTATCCTCTTTTCCATTGCATTAACGTTATTCCATCTTGCGTTAGCAATAGATGCATCACACTCACTATTAAAAGCCCTCAATGTTAGGCGAATATTTCGATTGGTCATTGTCTGGCCTTGGGCTTTGCTACCACCTAATGACCACTCTGTAGGACAAAGGACTGCTGTTTTATCACTAACCATGATTTTTTGTTTTTCGCGAACAGCAATAATAGCCGCTTTATAGTCCTCACTATCGCTATAATCAAAATGAGGTTCATAAACTCCCATTTCGGCGAATGCGAGTTTTTCATCAAAGATAGCGACTTCTTTAATGAGACGATCATAGATTACTTTTTTTGTCGCATATGAGGTCTGAATATCCGAAATTGCATTTCGCTTTTCTTCTATCTCCTTCTCAAGAGATAGCACTTCGGCATCCAAATCCAGTGCCGGCTTAAAACGAGTTTCTAACTCCTGTAATCGCATAGCAGTTTTTTTCTTATTTTTCAGCAATTTATAAATAATATAAATTAGCAAAAACGTAATAATTATAAAAATAAACGCAGCAAGAAAGCTAATTACATTAGAAGACATTTTCAAATCCCATGAATCACGACAATAAAATCACAATTAATAGAAAATGTTAGACCATTATATACTACGGCATATTATTATTGAAAACTTACGTTTTTCCCATCACGATGGCGCAACAGTAAACTGCTCCTAATTAAGCGCCAATGTGAACACGTTGAGAATAAAATCCTCAACACCGCCGTTAGGTGTTGAAGGTCCCGCTACTAAGCCACGGTTAAAATGTGTGGTACCTGTATTCTCCAACATGAAGCATTATGATCAAAACCGTGATGATACTGGTCGTACGGAATAGCGTTGACCTAATCAAAGTTTACCGTGATCCGGCGTCATGAGCTATCCTTTCGCCGGTGAGCGAATTGTTCTAGCTTTGGTTTGAGAGTCACACTCTAATCGTCGTAGCAAACAAAAGGATAACGACATGCAGAGAGTAAGTACGAAAGATCTAGCACGGCGAGATGATCGAGCGCCCTGTTATGATTGTGGCCGTAAAGCTGCCCAAAGCGGCAACCAAACCTGGACTCTCCAAGGCAGTAACTATCACTGCGCTCCATGTTCTGAATATGAAGGGCTCTATTAAACAACTCTCACATCAATCCCCTCTCCTGAGGGGAAAGAAATGGGCACCCGCGCCGAACTGCGAGGAGCGGCGGAGTTGTCTCGTCATGATATCTCCTGTTCACTGCATCTAAGCCGAATTCAGACAGAAATTCCACTTATCCCGGTTGTTCTAGTTTATCTAACCACCTCTCCCTGTTATATCACTTCGCCGATGTATTTAATGCCCCTTCATTTTTAGATGGAGCGCCACGGGATACTATTCTGATATCTGTCAGTAGCGCTATCTGGATACCATATTTTCTGCATTCAAAACGTGTTAAAAACACTTTTACAAAAAGCACTCATAACCATTTTCATCGTCATAGCGGTATTATGACAAAATAAAGGCGGCTCAAGCCGCCTTCTTTTTGTAATTATTGCAGATCACAAACGCTACCTTTGTGAGATGGTTCACGTAGCAATCCACATTTCAATGTCCAGCTTTTTGCAACGCAACTCGTAATAGACCAGCACGGTAATCACAGCCATGGTATTACCCGTGATACAATAAGAGCAGCAGAGAGTAGTGAGTACCTGTTCATGCTGTAGCGTCGCTTTTAGGAATAGCTTGACTAAAACGATCAAGCCTTTCGGAGTAACGCGCAGTCATATTGCTGAAACTCTGCCGTAGACAAAAATGGCTAAGGGAAAAGCACTACAACCGTAAGGGCAATTTCGATGGCTTTGCTTGCTGCTTTTCTCAAAATTGACTTGTTGGAAGCACATAGAGTTCGGCAACATTAACATGCTCTGGGGCAGACGTTGCGAACACGACTGCGTCGGCTATGTCGGATGCAGCCAACAACGTCATTTGACCGGAAAAAGTGGTTGTCATTTCTTTATAACCTTCGCTCGTGGTGCTATTCAACAACTCCGATTCCGTCGCCCCAGGCTGGATGCTAGTAACACGGATATTATGCGCCTTGCTTATTTCCATCCGTAGTCCTTCAGTGAAGGCGCTTACCGCATATTTCGTCGCGGAATAAACGGCAAAACCTTGGCCGAAGAGCCTACGTCCAGCAACTGATGAAGTATTGACTATATGTCCTGAGTGCTGCTTGATCATAGATGGCAGCACCGCCGCCGTAACGTTGAGGACACCTTTGATATTCACGTCCACCATATTCTCCCATTCATCAGTCTTGAACTCGTCGATGCCAGACATTGGCATGACACCGGCATTATTAAAGACGATATCAAGTCTGCCCCATGTATCGAGCAGCGCATTAACACTGGCTTCGACCGACACTTTATCGGTCACGTCCATTTGAAGGCTGAGAGCCTGTCCCCCTGCTTGTTCGATTTCAAGTTTCAAAGCTTCCAGCCGGTCAGTCCGACGCGCGGCGATACCCACCTTTGCGCCAGCTGCGGCGAACTTCTTTGCAGTTGCCGCGCCGATGCCGCTTGATGCACCAGTAATCAGCACGATCTTCTCATTCAATGTGTTCATAGTTCCAATTCCTTATTAGGCGCCACAATTTTTGCGGCAGAGTTTGAAGATGCGCTATAAAGATATATAATAGATACTTAGTTTCAATTACGCACTTAAAGGGTACTAGATATGGAGATGGATACTTGTAAGGCAAGCTGCGATCCTGAGAGGCTTGATGAAATCCGAGTGGTGCTAGATCAGGTCGCCAATAAATGGTCGATCATGATCCTTACATTGTTGTGCGATGGGCCGGTCAGATTCAATGAACTTCGTCGACAGTTGGGAAACATTACCCATAAGTCATTGACGGAGGCACTCAGACGACTTGAGCGCTATAGGTTGATTAGTCGGAAAGTACTTACGACATCACCAGTCGCAGTTCAGTACGAAATCACCAAGTTGGGCATCACTTTGGGACCGCCTCTATCAGCACTCGTCCAATGGGCCCAAGATAATGCTGCTGAAATGCTCGCACCACTACCAGATTTTGAATAAGCAACGAGATCTTATAGGAATCAACATCGTTACATTCAGAGCCTTTAAAAATAAATATTACTGACAAAAAAGCTGCAAATAATTCCAATGAAAAAGCAACTCAAATTGGCAAACTGGCATTCTCAGGGTTAATTTTTTAGTGTTCATCATGACATTTGCCATGGTCATTTTGTTATTCAGATAAAAAACCCCGACAGGGGGGGGTAAACTGTCAGGGTTCGTTTAATGCTGTCATAGCTCATAAAACCGAACAAGATAATCATTATCGTTCATTTCGATACCGTCAATATGACCAGTGAAACTGATGATTTTACTCAATTATTGTTAAATTTATTAGGATAAATTGAGACAATAAAAAAGGCCGGGGCAACTCTGCACCGACCTTCCTACTCATCATTTAATTTCCAGTGCCAGTACATCCGTGGTCAAAGGTTTAAATTGATG
>NZ_QNRH01000011.1 GCF_003314995.1 Pseudochrobactrum asaccharolyticum | reverse complement strand
AATGCCTGAGACAGGCGATTACTGACCGATGACCGGGTGATGCCACTGGCATTGAGCAAAACGCCACTTGCGGATGCATAGGCCTCACCACTTAGCTGCGGCAGGCTTGAGCGAATGGTTGAGCCGTCAGGTGCAGAAAAATCCAGTGCTGCGAGCAATGGTTTAAACTCTGCCGCAGCATTAGTGGCGAGACCATCCAATGCAGCGCCAACTTCACGGTCTTCACTATCTCCCGCATATTGCGAATAGGCATTCGCATCACGGCTCAATGACACCGTATAAGACAGATTACCATTATCTGTCGCACTCGCGTTAAGTGTCGGTGAGCTCAATGTGGTGCTAACATTTGTGAAGTTACCACTCACTGCGCCCACTTGTAACCACTCGTTTGAAGTGACGGTGAAACCATCACGATAATAACCGCGATCAGGTGCAAAGCTGATCGTGCCATTAAGACCAGCACTACCGTTTACAATTAGGCTGCTGATGTCAGACTGATCATTGAATGCGAGTTGCAAGGTGCCGGTAGCTGACTGAGCATAATTTCCGTCAATCGTGATTGTTGCTCCAGCAACAGAAGGATTTAATATCCCGCTATTGCGGAACTGCTGGGCTGCATCTATCTGGTAAATCCCTTGACCGGAAAGCGTTGCTGCTTGCGCCACACCGACATCAAAGACTTGATGGTTGCCGGTCAGCAGTGTTGTGCCGCCATCAAGATGCAGCGAAATATTCTTGCCCTTGATATTGCTACCGTAAGCCAGTCTGAAATCCGTATCCGCTGTGCCAGTCGAATTCCCTTGTGCATCAGCCTTCAAGCCGAAACTCAGCTCCGTCAGGCGCAAATTACCATCATCATCTTCTTCTGCATACTCGGAAATAATATCACCAGTGATGCTGGCACCCTGCATGACATTGATCTGTCCCACCAAGGCATTTTCAGACATGAAGATTGCAGCCTTGTTACCTGCAACACGGCCGGTCAGATCGAAACTTGAAACAAGTGGGCCATTCACTTCATTCAGAGCCGTTTCATAATAATCGGGAAAATAACTTTCTAAATCTAGTTTTCCCGAGGTTACAAAATAAGAACCGCGATATTCATTGTTGTCACCTAGTGAATTATGGCCAAAGTCAAAACTGACCGCGATACCATTTTCACCCAGTGCTTGCACATCACCACGTTGCGTCAGGGTGTGATTTTTTCCGTAAGCAAACAACACACCAAGACCGTTCTCACCGTTGGCGTGAACCCGTGTTCCGGGCAAAATAGTCATCGTATTGCCGATACCATCGACACGAATACCTGCACCGCCCGCCCCTGCGGATAGCAAATCTGCGCGTTGGGCAATTATATTGCCACTTCCATAGATATGAAGACCGAGCCCCATGGTCGCGGTGTTATAGCTGTTGGGGATATAGGCAGTGCCTTCACTATTGCGAGCGAAGAAGGGATTATCATTGATCAAGGTAATGCCATCATTATAGACCGAGTAGCCAAACAGGTTACGGCGATCAATTGAGTAGCCAATATCTTGTAAGGCTGCGAATTCAGCCTCCATCAGCGACATATAATTTGAATATTGTTGATGGCTCATCATACTGTTCCTAAGCTCAGTATGCGAAAACGGGTCGTCCTTATAGCCAGGCACCAGATTTGAATCAACACGCACAGGAACACCCGGCATGGCACCATTGAGCACTGCATCTACATTCGACCCTGTAAAATAAGCAAATCCGTCATCGGCATCAAATGTATCAGCTCCTGCCGCAGCGGGTTCACAAAAATTGCAAATAATCGTTTGATCAGGTGCGGCAGCCTTGCCATTGCTATCAATCAGATGACTGGTCCAGGCATTCAGAACAGGTGCAAACTTTGCCTTAACAGGGTTGTTACCTGATTGTTGAGAATAGACTGTTGCGGATATTCCGAGCGCATGGGCTACTTCATGCATGAGCGTACTGGTCATATCGACCTTAGGGGTTTGGATCAGTTGTGATGGGACAAAGGGCTGCTCCCAATCCCAATCCATTTTTCCTATCCCGATTATCCCGTGCGCTCCGTCCAGCAAGCGCTCCGGGTCGATCACACCATTATTCAGAGCGGAATTTATAAGTGAGCCTGCACCATTCATCCATTGCGAAATGTCACTAGATGCATAGGCATTATCCTCCTCCATGGTGCCCACATTAATGATGGCTGGATTTTGCCCCGGAGTGATCTTGATGATGTCTGCCCAATATTGAGCTGCTGATTTTGTACGATCAATTGTGGGCGGGTCAAAGACCCAAGTTGAGGTATCATTCCTGAAAAATTTCCCGTCTTGCGGATAAAACATCCGCAATTCAAAAACGGGATTGCCGTTCGCATCAGTAATTATATGGGGGGTGAAAGCATGAGCGCTACCGGAGCAAAGACTCGTCAAGAAGCCCGCAGACAAACACGTCGTTGATGCCAAAGTCAATATAGATCTCAGTTTCATTGATATGCCCTCTGCCTGCTTAAATTACTATCGAATAACGATATAAAAAGCAGCATCTCAGGAAAAGCTATCACTGAAACTTGGTAGAAGTAAAAATACTATCATTATAAATATATCTGATGAACAATGAAGCCATGACTACATAATTAAAACCAAACCTGACCTGAACCATCTGAATTTGCACCCAAACAGTCATTCAGAGAACTGAAACATATGGAAA
Organism: Pseudochrobactrum asaccharolyticum; assembly: GCF_003314995.1. Classification (GTDB taxonomy): domain Bacteria; phylum Pseudomonadota; class Alphaproteobacteria; order Rhizobiales; family Rhizobiaceae; genus Pseudochrobactrum; species Pseudochrobactrum asaccharolyticum. The sequence continues at coordinate 76,812 of NZ_QNRH01000011.1, read as the reverse complement.
ACAACCCTATTTCCATGAGTAATAGTATCAGATTTAAAATTAGCTACGGCATCAATTGGTCCAAAAGCAGACGGATTGCTGTACACAAAATATCGCTAAAACAGATACCTGCACCCATTACAGTCATTAAATATTATATGTGGTCCGCTACGCCTCGATTTGAACCTATTTAGCTAAGGCACTGTTATAACTGATAAAAAGAGATTTCGATACATTTCTGGGGTTTTTGAAATACAAAGACCATCAACCAACTATTTGAATTAATTGAGAGTTCTCGGCTCTATTTAGTTGCGGAGGCGCGTAGCCACCGATTACGACATTTATTCTCAATTGAAATTTAAGCCTTACCTATAAGGTTCCAGACTCATTGAGTTTCACAGCGAGAAGATGACGGTTGAGGCGATAAGGATGGCTGAGAGGCAAGTCTCCGGACATCGGCGGATCGGGTTGCAACGCGCCGCCAGTCCTTGAGGCGGCCGAACATAATCTCGATGCGATTGCGTGTTTGTAGCTCCGCTTGTCATATTTGCAGTTTCGCGCCACCTGAACCTATCATTTCAAGTGAATGTGAAAATGAACCCAAAATCCATGAATTTGCATCATTACAACACCAGACAGATCATATAAGCGAGATCGCGCACCAGCAAGACACCCTAAGATATGAAGCTGAAATATGAATGCTTATTCTTTTGCGAATATAGGGCCTGACAATTGAGGAAAGATTTTAGCCCGGAATGGAGCCGTTAAGCCAATCACCAAAACTCACCTCAATTTCCGAAGCTTCGGATGGACACATCATCGCAAGTGAAAAAGCTTTTTCACCTTCTGCATACCAAGCTGCCGCTTGGGCATTCTTATCTGCAAATTGTCCATAGCAGACCGCAGCCACACTCCCGTCAGCGGCGATCATCACGCCCCAATTCACGTCACCACCACTCGCAGGCTCAAAACCACGTGTATAAAGAAGTTTTCCACCCACCTTCATGATCGGTGTGACGTCCGCACTTCCGTATAAAGAATATCGCGCACGTCCCCAGTCGGCACTGCGGCTTCAATAGCAGCGCGCACCTGCGGGTGGTTCAGAAAACGCGTGCCATCCACTTCATCATAGACATATTTTCCAGCATAAACAGCCAACGGCGGCGTAGCCGAAACCCTTTCAACCTGTGCGAATACATTGGAAATCGAGAATAGATTAACCAAGGAAGACAACCCAATAAAGGGTAACAATTTCATTAAAACAAATCTTTTAAATGTTATAAAATCTTAAGCCATTACTCACCTATTTACGCTGACTACCACGATAGGCTTTTTGATCAAGATACGCACAGGCTCTCCTATAGGAGAGTCAAAAGCACGAAATTTTATATACGCAGAGCTTAGTTCTGCATTTTTTTCATCTGTTCGCACATGGTCTGCTTCTGCCTTGTACTACCTGCAGCAATTTTAGTTTTGGTTTCTTCATAGCCTTTGGCGAAAATTGTGTCGAACTCTGCTGATGAAAGTCCGCCAGCGGAAGATGCAGATTGCTGTCCTGCCTTCATCTCTTTCAGCTGCTCAGCGGAATAACTGCCGCATTCTTCAGCCATGGCATGCATCGCTCCGCCAAACTCGGCAATTTTTGCCATATTTTCTTTTTCTTGCCCCATCACAGCACTTGGCACAAGCACAGCCGAGCATAAAGCAACCGCAAACAGCGTTTTTGTTACACTTGAATAAAACATTAGAATTTCTCCCCAAATTTTAAAGCCAAAACAAAAGCGTGCAGGGCTGAATTAACCACACGGCAATAGCTTTCAATTGTGAAACCTTATATTATAGCTGCCAATTTACTGAGCTTTATCAGTACATTGCTGCCATTCGAAACGATCCTGAATGTAGCACCATCCGGCTTGTTCCATGGCATCCTCAAGCGCGAATAGCGGGGCAATCTTGGTTTGAGCGTCACGCTGGCAAGTAAAGGATGCAACATCCTGATCCCCTTTGGCGATATGAACGCCAGCTTCCAGTTCAGCTTCCTCATCAAGCCGGTCAAAACTCTGCCAGACCTGATATTTATAGCCCTCATTATTAAAAGTAACGGTTGAGGTAATGGCTCTGCCAACACCTTTCCATGGTGAGACGGTTTTGGCGGAAAAATCCTCATGCAACGAAAGCCCGTCTTTGTCTTTTTCAGTAAATTGATAAGTAAACTTCGGCTCTGCATCGCCATTGGCAGGTTCGATGCAAATCTGGAGATGCTTATTCTTGGCGACATTGCAAGAAATGAATGTTTCACCCGAGCAATTAGGCGCAGCGAATGCAGGCGCCGTATCAACCACTGATAGCCCGCCGCCGAGTGCCAGCAGTGTTAAAAGGGAAGTAAAAAGGCTTTTATTTCTCATGAAGATAAACCACAAAATAAAGAAATTTATATACTTGAGTTAGTGTGCTTAAGATTGACACATAGGGCGTATACATTAAGCATTTGCATTTTGTAATAACGAATCAAGGATACTTATGCAAAAGTCTGTCTTAATTCTGATAGCCAGTCTGGTGCTTGGTACCATTTTTGGTTTTCTGGATGTCAGCAGTTTTATAGCTGATCAAGGCTTGAGCAATATTACCGGCTACGGCATTGGTGCTGCAGCAGTAACTATTCTTGGTATTGCGGGATTGATACGCCTGCCATGGGTCATAGCGGGTGCTATTTTCAATGGCTTGCTCGTTGCGGCTTTTGCTTATTTTGCATCCAACGGTATTCTGACAGGTGAGTTTACAGGGCAAACAGTGGTTGCCACGCCACTCTTGATGATCATTCTGCTGCCACTGCCTTTTTGGGTTTCCTATACGCAGACCCGTCATTTTGATTATACAGTCATCTATCAATCCGCATGGAATATTTGCTGGCGCGTCTTCGGAGCGCTTGCCAGCCTGTTTTGGGTCGCTATTTATTCCACAGCCTCGGGCATCGGTACAGATATTGCCGATCCCGAACTGATGCGCTTGATCCCGTGGCTCATTGGCGGCGCGATCGCCGGTGTGGTTGCTATATTAACAGATCGGCTAGAGCCATCTTTTATCTCGCCAAGATCGCGCTTTATTGCACATCTGGTAGGGCCGCAACTTCTGTTACCGCTCATGGCAATGATGATGCTGATCGTGTTTTTTGGCACAGAATCGGACAGTGACTCCCAGTTTTCGATCAGCCTCACACTGTGGGCAATGCTGAGCTGGTCAATTATTGCCACCATCATTGCCGAACGCAATGAAACAGAACGACTGCAGGGTGGTTATGACAAGCTGGGCAAAATTGCAGGGATTGCAGTTTTGGCTTTCGGTTTCCGGACCGCATGGCTGCTTTATGGTGATTATCAAAGCTTCGGGCTAGTGCCGGTTGATGTCACATTCATTTACCTGACAGTCATCGGGCTTACTTACGGTTTTGCCTATCTGTGGGCGCTAACCAGTGGACCATCATGGGCACAGCGTTTACGCTGCATCAACCTTGTCATGGTGCTTCCGGTCTACTGCATTTTTGCTCTGGCTTTGACGGATGCACTGTCTCCGTTACGTGTTGCTGCACAGCAGCAGGTGAGCATGGCATTGGCGGGAGATGCGCGCTTTACCGAAAATAGTGTAAAGCAGCTTATGAAATGGGGACAACCCGGTGCCGGTGCCCTCAAAACCTTAAGAGAAGCTGTTGTCGACAAGCCTGAGCTTGAAAAACTTCTGGGCACGCTGCTCCCTGAAAAATCCAAACCACTATCCGTACCGGAACAAGTCATCACACCTGCACAGGGGCTTAAACTGCGCGATCAGCTCATTGAGCAGGCGGTTTTTGTGCCGGACAATGAGGAAATCCAGCAGATAACCCGCAATGCTTTTACGCTGATGCCGGATTATCTGTTTCAGAATTATGCGAGCCTATGCGCAGTAACGGAAGCGAATACAGGCTGTACCATTTATCTGGCCGATTTTCTTCCCCAAGCCACAGGCAAAGTGATCCTGATTGATAGCGGTAAAGCTGATCCGTTGCGCTTTCAGGCTTTACAGGTCAATGGAACAAATTCTGCGTCGCTGCAAACCTTTGTTCATGGCGACATCACCGATGAAGACAAAGGCGGCGCAATGGTTGCTGTTGCAGGATGCGACGTCAATGCTATGCAATTTGGCAAGGCACTTGTGTTGGCTCTCGATGGATTTGATAAGAAAAAGGCATGCCAATTATGAGCAATAGATTCACTTCTAAAATTTTGACAGGTCTGATGCTCGTTGCAGCCTTAAGCCTGTCGCAGCCATTATCTGCAAAGGCGGGTCCAGCAGAAGGCGATCTGGAAGGCGCCAAACTCAGCGGATTGCTGCAGCAATCCGGCATTCAATGCAGCGATGCTAAGGGGCTTAACTGTAGCGCAGGAAATTACGAAGTGACCATTCATAGTGATTGCGCGGTTGCACCCTATTATGGCGCGATCTATGGCGGGCCTGCCAAGCTCAGCGCAGGCGCTGGCGGCAGTGATCAGAATGTCGTCGCCACTCTGGCCGAGGATCAGCTTGTTTGCATCAAGGCCACGGCCAAAACCGGCATTTCAGACGCTGAATATTTCATCATGGCAATGCCGATTGATAGATTTGACAAATGCGACGGAGTGGATGTTTTATGCCGCGTCTCTGCACCATTGTCGGAGCCTTACCGCACGACTATGGAAAATTGTAAGCAGCTTAAGAGCGGTAAAATTTTATCTTGTCCGCAAGGCTGGGTACAGGCCGATGCGATCGAGCCTTATCCGAATGGATTGGAATAATAGGGGGCAACTGGGTTCATGATCAATTACAAGTCATTATTTGCGAGTGCCTGCCTCGCCTTCTCACTCTCCGGCACTGTTGTGGTCAGTGCACAGGCACCACAACAGCAAGAAGCAAATTTCGAGCGCTATGGGCCGTTTTTCTTCTTTCCAGATAAGCCTGAGCTTCTCATTTATACCGGTCAGGTGGGCGCAAATGACCTGCTCAACCTTAAAAAAGCATTGCGTGAGAACCCTGCTGTCAACACGCTTATTTTGAGCAACAATCCAGGTGGTCTGGTTCATATCGGTCTGGTTATCGCGGAAGAAGTCTATGAGCGGGGCATGAATACTTATATTCCGCCGGATTCATATTGCGCTTCAGCCTGTTCCTTTGTGTTCTTTGCAGGCAAAAACCGTGTTGCCGATGGCCGTCTTGGCGTTCACCAAATTTCCGCACCGGAACTCAGCGGAGAACAAGCGCAATTTGGCGTATCGGATATTGTGGCGACTTTGCCAAAATATGGCGTATCAGCCGATGTGCTGGGTATTATGTTCAGCACACCAGCCAAGGATATGTATTATTTCAGCCCGCAGGAAGTGGTGAAATACGGTATCAATCGCACCGGTGAAACCCAAGTTGCCTCAGTGCAACCGGTCCAGCCCAATAGCGGCAATGTTACTACACCAAGTCATGTTAGTCCGGCTCAGGCACCGCAACAAGCCGCCCGCCCGAGTGATGCCAATGCCAATCCTCAGCAACAGCACAATGCGCCAAGCGCCATGCCGGCAATGAATGATGAGAATAAGGCCATGAATGTTGCCGCCCTCATGATCCAGACTGGCAGTGCCAATAATGATGATGCGATGGCATTCGTGAATGAATATTACGCCGATACTGTCGATTACTTCAAAAAACGGCGCCCCAAAGCAGAAATTTTGCAGGATAAAAACAGCTATTTCAGCCGCTGGCCGGTCAGACGTTTTGTCGTTGATGAAAGCTCGCTGAAAGCCAAATGTGAAAATGGCCTTTGTGCAGTCTACGGTCTTTATGATTACACAGTGTCCAGTCCTGACCGCAACAAGCAATCCAGCGGGACCTCGAATTTCACTTATGTACTGGACCTACAAGACAACTACCGCATTGTCCATGAAGATAGCGAAGTAGTTAAGCGTTAAGGCTCTCCGCCATATTCTGATGTGCCAGAAAGTAGACTATCTGCCTTCTGGCACATCCGCATCAGAGCAAATGACCATACGCCACTTATTTAAGACACCGACACTGACCACCTCATGGAATTCAAGTTTTGGCAAGACCAGACCAAAATCATCCGCAATTTGTTACAATCCAAGCGTGATATCCTGACAGGCAAACGCAAAATCTTCTATTTTCAGCCATAAACGCAGCGAACAATCGCAATATTGCAACGCCCGATAATCAAGTATGGATGGTCGAAAAATTGAGCGAACTGGCAGCGGACTTCGAGGAAGTCGCTGGACCGAACTACTGGTTAGCCAAGCTTTACCGAGCCCTGTCGGAAAACGAAGACTTCTGCTACGGTGGTTTCGAAGGCATCAAAGTCGAGAAGATAGTTGCCCCCCTAGTTTGATCAACTGACAAATAGCTTAAGCCACTCATGTTCAAGGTAACAATGGCCACACCTTTGGAGGGCTTGCGGCCATAGCTTTCCGCGGTATCGTTGAAACTGAACTTCAAAGAAAAGCCCTTGGCCTCCGCTTCTCCGGCCTGACGAATGAAAGCGGACACTCTGTAAACCACTCCTTCTCAGACGTTGAATGCATGATAAGCGGAACGACCGCTATGGAATGCGTGTGGATGCTACGCTAACGTCCGGAATAGGCGCGATTACGGTCCGGCAGCTGCCGTCCGCAAAGCTGCCGTTCGATTATCATGAACGCTCAATAAAGATCGAGTGCGAGACAAATGTCTATATATCGCGATGGTTCATACTTTTTTGGATTGCCCCTTGCTCCCACATCACGGTCATTAAGTATTGTATGTGGTTGCGTGGTTCGTCACCCCCGATTTGAACCTGTTTTAGCTAAAGCACTGTTATAACTGATAAAACGAGTTTGCGATGCTTTTCGGGGGGTTTCGACAAACAAAAATCATCATCCAATTATTTGAATTAATTGAGTATTTTGAATTTTGTTTGGTTGCGGGGGCGCGCAACCACCGATACCGACATTCATTGACAATCCTGATTTAAAGTTTTGTTCTAGAACTAAAATCAAAGACTCCGATTTTGCATTACTAGCAAAAAATCAATCATCTACAGTATCGCTTAGAAAGCACATTAGAATGGTTACCTAAACGCGCCACGGATAATTTTGTGCAAGATGCAGACGGCGATAAGGTCCATCCTGTTTTGCCAATAATTCTGCGTGCGAGCCTTCCTCAGCAATAGATCCATCTTCCACCACAAAAATACGATCCGCATTGACGATAGTCGCAAGCCGGTGTGCAATAATCAATGTAGTCCGGCCCTCTGCTAAATCAGCAAGTGATTGCTGGATGGCACGTTCAGTCTCCGTGTCTAGTGCCGATGTTGCTTCATCAAGAATGAGGATCGGTGGATTTTTTAAAAAGATACGAGCAATAGCCAAGCGCTGTTTCTGTCCGCCTGAGAGTTTAACACCGCGTTCACCGATGATCGTATCAAGACCAGAGGGAAGTGCTGCAATCACATCATTCAAGCGTGCACGTCGCGCGGCTTCGATAATCTCCGCTTCGGTTGCATCAAGGCGGCCATATGCAATATTCTCACGAATAGTGCCCGCGAATAAAAAAACATCCTGTTGAACTATGCCTACATTTTTACGCAATGATTGCAACGTCATATCTCGAATGTCGATATCATCGACTTTGATCACACCGCCAAGCACATCATAAAAACGCGGCAGCAGTGAACAAATTGTCGTCTTACCAGCGCCCGATGAGCCAACAAAGGCGACAGTCTCGCCCGCAAAAATCGAAAAGCTTAAACTCGCGAAGACAGGTTTATTCGCCGAATAACCGAAACAGACATGGCTATAATTAATGCGCCCTTTCAATCGATCAACGTTAATGGCCGTGTCCCGATCTATAATGTCTGCTCTCGTGTCAAGAAATGCCAAGTAACGCTGAAATCCTGCAATACCGCGCGGATAGGTCTCAATGATTGAGTTGATTTTGTCTATTGGCCTGAAAAAGACCCCCACTAAAAGTAAAAAACCGACAAAGCCGCCTGACGTTAATTCACCCTGCACAACATACCATGCGCCAATCAGCATGACGACGACCTGAACAAAGCGCATTGAAAGATAGGACAGCGACATGGATGCGGCTATCACTTTGTAAGCTTCAAGTTTGGTAAGCAGATAGTTGCGGTTATTTTCGGCAAACAAAGCTCGCTCATAAGCCTCATTGACAAAGGCCTGTACAACGCGAATACCGCCAATATTTTCCTCTATACGCGCGTTGAACTCCCCGATCCGGCTATAAAGCGCATGTGAATTGGCCGTCATCCGTTTACCGTAGATCGTAGTCATTATAGCTATGACCGGAACGATGGTCGCAGTGATCAGTGCCAATGGCTGATGCACCCACATCATCAGCAGGAAGGCGCCGATCAAAGTCATTAATGCTATGAATAAATCTTCGGGGCCATGATGAGCCACCTCGCCAATTTCTTCCAGATCCTTGGTCAGTCGCGCAACGAGGTGGCCGGTTTTCTGATTGTCAAAAAAACCGAAAGAAAGTTTTTGCAAATGATCAAAGGCTTTACGACGCATTTCAGTTTCAATTTTGAGCCCGAGCATATGTCCCCAATAAGTGACAATCACTTGAAGCCCCGAATTGATCAGATAGATAAAGAACAGACCAAATGTGGCGAGCGCAATCATGCCGATCTGATTTGTCGGCAAAAGGCGATCAATAAATAACGTTACAGCTATTGGAAAAGCGAGTTCCAAAAGCCCTGCCACAACCGCCGATGCAAAATCGAGCAGGAATAAAAAACAATGTGGACGATAATAAGCCGCAAAGCGTTTCAGGTCATCATACACAATATTGCTCCGTTTCTAAGCGGCAAGATTTCTCAACAGCATCAGGCTTATGCCGCCCTTTGGGCACAATAAGTGGCGTATGGGAAACCGGATCAGGAATAATAATGGATGACAAGCCAAAGACTTGCTCAACCAGTTCGGGCGTTACGATCGCTGACGGTCTGCCCTTTGCAACAATTGCCCCGTCTTTCATTGCGATCAAATGCGAGGCATAACGACAAGCCTGATTGAGGTCATGCAGCACAGCAACAATGGTGCGCCCCTCATTATTGAGTTCAGCCAGTAAATCCATGAGTTCAATCTGATGTGCAATATCAAGGAACGTGGTCGGCTCGTCTAATAATAGAATCGGTGTCTCTTGTGCCAGCACCATGGCAATCCAGACACGCTGACGCTGACCGCCGGAAAGATCCGCAACCTGACGCCCTGACAGACTGACAATACGCGTTGCCTCCATCGCTCTGATAACAGCGTCTTCATCGGCACTCGACCATTGCCGGAAGAAGGATTGATGCGGATAGCGACCACGCGCTACCAGATCAGCAACACTGATACCTTCTGGCGCAATCGAACTTTGTGGCAAAAGGCCAAGGCAGCGAGCCACCTCTTTGGCTGTGCGATCGGTTATATTTTTACCATCCAGCATCACATTTCCGGCAGACGGAAACAGCAGTCTCGAAAGTGCGCGCAAAAGTGTGGATTTACCACAGGCATTCGGCCCCACGATCACAGTGAAGGAGCCATCCGGTATAGAGACCGATAGATTTTGAGAAATTATGCGCTCTTCATAGCGCAATGACACATTAACCGTGTGAAGACGGCCAACCTCTAATTGCGAATTAGTCATTTGCGACCCTCCCGTATCAATAGCCAAACAAAATAAAGCCCGCCAATACTCACCGTCATGACACCAACCGGGAGTTGGGAACGAAAGGCGTGCTGCGCAGCCCAATCGGCAGCCAATAGCAAAAGCCCTCCCATCAAGGCTGACGGTACGAGCGCAACATCAGCTGAGCGGTTCAAGCGTCTTGCAATCTGTGGTGCAGCAAGCGCAATGAAGGAAATCGGACCTGCTGCGGCAGTGACGATTGCAGTAAGCGCCACACCAAGCACCATCAACGCAACTCTCACTCTGTTGCTGTTGACGCCTGAAGCACGGGCGATATCATCGCCCATCTCAAGTTGCGCCATCATACGCGAAAGAAAGATGACCAATGGAGCAACAACGGATAGCGCGATAAAAACCGGCCCAAGCTGTTCAAACCCCAGACCATTGAGTGAACCAGCGCCCCATATGGCCGCACTCATCGCAATTTGTAGTTCTGCCTCACGGATCATCCATATATTGAAAGAAGACAACATAGCGGCGACACCAATGCCAACAATAATGAGCCGGAAACCTTGCACGCCGCGCTGATAGGCCAACAGATAAACAGCTATTGCGGTGAGAATACCGCCAATCAGTGCACCAATTGCGGTCTCATAATAACCACCGGAAAAAAGTAGCATGACCACCAGAGCACCAGTGTAAGATCCTGCAGAGAAACCGATAATATCAGGCGATCCGAGAGGATTACGGGTTAAACTCTGAAAAATCGCTCCGCTCATAGCAAGTGCAGCGCCCAGCAAAAAAGCCAGAGCAATGCGGGGAAGACGCCATTCCATGACAATCATCCGCACCTGAGCGTCACCATCCCCTGTGAACGCGCGTAATATATCAGTCAGCGTGATCGGATATTTACCACTCAGCAGCGAAAAAACAGTAACGCAAACCGACAGAACCAGAAGCGCGAGACAAATAAATAATGAGCGCGTATCCAGCCGAACCGATAAATGCCCGCCAAAGCTGCGCACACTATGCACAGAACGACCAAAATTAATACGAGAAGACTGAGTGCCACTCATAGGCCGCTCGCTTGTCTGCGCCGCGCCAACAGGATTAAAACTGGCGCACCAATAAAAGCCGTCACAATGCCGGTTTCAAGCTCACTTGGATGGAGAAGGAGACGTCCCACTATGTCCGCTGATAACAGCAAAACCGGAGAATAAAGCATCGTCAGAGGAATAATCCGCCGTTGATCGGGGCCGGTAAACCATCGCACCACATGCGGCACCATCAGGCCGATAAAACCAATAGGGCCACAAGCAGCCGTACCTGCACCTGCAAGCAATGTCACCGCAATCAGTGTCAGTATTCGTGCGCGCAGAATATTGGCTCCGAGCGAATGAGCCAGATCGTCCCCAAGCGCCACGGCATTCAGAGATCTTGCAGCGATAAGCGCAATTACCAAGCCGATCCCGATAAATGGAGCAACGGTTACAACCACGCCCATATCACGTCCGGCAATGGAACCGATTGACCAAAAACGCATGGCATTAAATGTTTGCGGATCAAGTAATGTGATTAAAGAACCGATGCCACCAAGAACCGCCGATAAAGCAACACCAGCCAATACCAACCGCACGGGTGTCGCCCCATCACGACCGCTCGTACCCAAGGCATAAACAACAAGTGTAACGACAATTGCGCCTAAAAAGGCAAACCAGAGATATGCACCGATGGAATGAAAACCGAGCACGCCAACTGCCAGCGTCACAGCGAATGCTGCCCCTGCATTGACACCTAATATTCCCGGGTCTGCGAGCGGGTTGCGGGTTGCAGCCTGTATCAATGCACCAGACACGCCAAAGGCAGCCCCGCAGAGGATACCAAGCAGGGTTCGCGGCAAGCGATATTCCACCAGCACAATATGATCAAACGACCACGGGTCGGGTGCGATTAAAGCCTGAAACATCCTTTCAGGTGAAATCAGTCTGGCACCCACAAGAAGGCTGATGACTGATATACAAGCAAGCAAAACAACACCGCACAAAAAAACGGAAGTGGCCTGACGTCCGGTGGTGGATGACACGATATCAGACCTTATGAAGTCCCGCCTCATCCGCGCGACTGGCCTTCAATCCAATAGCCGATAGCCTCAATGCAGTTTTTGTCGAAGCCAAGCGTATCGCGAAAATGCTTACGGCTTTGCGACACCATTTTTGCTTCACCAGCGATATAAATATAACCATTGCCCTCTGGCAGTGCCGTAATACCGGCCGCGATAGCCGCAAGTCTTGAATGCTCCGTCCCGCCCGTTCTTTTTGTATGGGTAATGTGCCAAGTCAGATCAAGTTCCGCCTGCGTTTTCAAAGATTGCCGATCTTCTTCCAACGGTATTTCGACATGAACATACGCAGCAAAGTCGGATGGTAATTCTTCCATCACCCTAGCAACAGCTGGCAAACCAGTAATATCTGTTACCATCAGCAACCAATCTGTTTGCTTTGGCATGCGAAAACGACCACCGGGATTGCAAACACCAACGCGATCGCCGATGCGTGCTGATCTTGCCCATTCGGTGGCAAGCCCGCTATCATGAGCAACAATATCAATTGTCATTTCATGACGAAAACCATCCCAGTAACGCACAGTGTAGGGACGATCCGGACATGGCTCAGCTCCATCCGGCCATCTCCATTTTCCGTTCTCATCACGAACTTGCAAAGTCAAAGGCGTATCAGCATTTGGCTGAAAACTCAGCCTCACCCACTCATCAGGGCAGCCGCTGGAAATAAAACGTTCCCCGTCTTCAACCTTGAAAATGAACCTTGTCATCGAGGGTGTTATTTCTTCAAAAGAAACGACATCCGCCCAGAAGCAATCATAGACATAGGGTATGGGATCAGACACGGTGTCTGTCTTTTTTTGAACCGCAACACGACCACTCAATCATCTAATCCTTCGTTAATCTTGCGGCATCCGCCAGCCGCGTTGCAAAACTTTGAAAACCATAAGGTATTGATAAAACACTCAGCGCAGACGTGGCCCAAAGCTCAACCGGACTTTCCAGCGCCACATAAGATCCACGTCTTACTGAGCCCAGTGCCTGAAAAAGCGACTGCGCTTCCAGCGCCGCACGCGCATCATCTGCAAACCAAAGAATGAGAATATCCGCGTCGATGCTGTCGATTGTCTCAAGGCTTACAGACGTTGAAAACTCATGAGGATATTGTTTGCCAAGGGCTTCCACTCCGGCTGAAAGTTTCAGCCCCATCAGCCGCAAGGCCTCCACACGGGGATCAGAGGGCAAATAAACGACAAGATTGCCGGAACCGGAGAAATATGTGCCGAACGTAAATGTCTTGCCCGTCAGTTCAGGATAAGACTTTCCAAGCTTCACAAGAAAATCATCCGCCCCTTCAACAAGCTTTTCTGCTTTATCAGATTTGCCGAGTGCTTCGCCGGTGATCGTCATCTGCTCACGCCAATCAGCGCGCCATGGCCCGGAACGATATGCGACCGTTGGTGCAATCGACGAAAGGCGCTTATAGGACATCTGATGGAGGCCGGAATAAACACCGAGAATGAGATCCGGCTTGAGCGCAGCGATGACCTCATAATCAATGCCGAAATTAAGAAGAACTGGTGTGCTCTTCAGTTTTTCTTCATTCCACGGAAATATCCCGCTTGGAAAGACGCCGTAACGAGGCATTGCCAACGGTGTCACACCAAGGGCTAACAGGGAATCCTCTCCGCTCCATCCCAGAGTGACAATGCGCTCGGGCGGAGTTTCAATTACAGTTGACCCCAGGCCATGTTTCACCACGAGCGGAAAACTGGCGTCTGCCCAAGCAGCGCCATAACTTCCATATCCCAGAAGAGCCAGATATGTGAGTAAGATAAGCTTCATAATGCCAACGTCATCTGAAGCCTGATGCAGCCTGCTGCATCAGGCAACAAGTCAGAATGTGTGTTTCAGGTTCAGCCTGAATTCACGTGGCGCACCCATCCAATTATTCAGCCCTACAGTCGGATCAATTGACGTGTAGTAACGTTTGTCAAAAATATTATTGACGTTGAATTGGATCACCGTCTTCTCAGTCAGGTCATATTTAGCCATCACGTCAGCAACGACAAATGCCCCCTGCTTCAAGTCAACAGTTTGGGTTTTGGAATAGATTTTGCTTTGCGCGCGCACACCACCGGCAATCGTCCAATGTTCGTCCGGGAAGGAATAAGACGTATAGAGCTTGAATACATGTTCTGGTGCCTGGGTCGTATTAAAACGCTGACCATCCAGACTGCCTTCTGTATATTTAGACACGGCATAAGTGTAGCCTGCCATCATGTTCCAGCGATCAGTGATAGCGCCGCGCATTTCCAACTCGATACCTTTGGTTTCGACGCCGTCAACACCTTCGTAGCAGCTGCTTGCGAGAGGATTACAATAGGAAATTCCAATAATTTTTTGCCCGACATTGTCACGTTTGGTACGGAACACCGCGGCAGTGGCAGAAAGTTGACCATCCAGAAAATCCGCCTTAACACCGGCCTCAAGATTGGTGCCTTTGATCGGATCAAGTAAATGACCATCGCGGCCATAGTAGTTCTGCGGTTTGAAAATACCGGTATAGCTGGCATAAACGGTCAGATCAGACGCGACATCATAAACAAGGCCGACATAGGGCACGAAATTCGCATTGGCGCTATAATCGGAATATGTTGTCGCTCCCGTCTTATAAGTGGTCATTTCCTGATCCCACTTCCACCATGATATCCTGCCGCCGGCAATCAGCTTAAGATCATCGGTGAGACTAAAGCGTGCAGAGGCATAAGCACCCAGCTGATCCGTCTTTTCCTCACTTCCGCTGGTTAAAGCAATAGCATCAGGCTCAGGATCAGCACTCGGATCCCAATTGGTCGGATCCATGATCAAAGCATCATAGTTAGAAACACCGACGCTCAGTTTGGTTCTGGATGCATTAACACCAAAAACGAAATCATGCTCTCTGCCAAAGAGTTCTACCGGCCCTGAAGTATTGACATCAAATGAGTAAACATCGTTTTCGTAAGGGAAGCGCCCCGGGTAAAACCAAAGATTATCGCCAATCCACCAAGTGTAGCCACCACGCATATCAGCTCTCGACCAGGCAGCGCGTCCATCGATGTTCAATTTCCAGCCATTATCAAAACGATGTTCAAGATCAAGGAACAAAGTATTTTGACGACGGTTCAAATAGTCCCACTCATGTCCAAGAAATGTAGAAGGGCTGAAATTATAAAAAGAACCATCTGGTCGTGCCGGCAAGCCGCCCCAGTCAAATCCGTCGATTTTTTGATCCTGATAACTATAGCCGATATTAAATGTCGTATCTTCAGTCAGATCAGCATCGATGGTTCCGTAAAACAGGCCATCGCGGTTGGAATAATAATCCTTGTAACTATCGCCAGCACCGAATGCGCCAACGATACGGGCGCGCACGGTTTTTTCTTCATTGAGAGGTCGGGAATAATCAATAACAGCACGTCCATTGCCCCATGATGAGGCTCGCGTGGTAATCGTTGTCTTCTCCTTCTCAAGCGGGCGCTTGCGTATCAGATTGATTGCACCAGACGGATTGCCCGCGCCTGTGGTCAGCCCTGCCGCCCCCTTAATGACCTCGACCCGGTCATACATGTCCATATCATCCTGACCATCGCTATCGCGGGCAAAATAATGAACATTGTTAGAAACGCCATCATATTGAATATTGTCGATTTCTAACCCTCGCGACCAATATTCATGGCGAACACTTGATGCACCGATTTTTGTGGTTATCCCTGGCGTATCAGCCAGTGCTTGATCGAGTGTCAGATAATCTTTGTCATCGATCATCTGTCTCGTCACGACAGATACCGATTGCGGCGTCTCTCTGATCGACATCGGCAGTTTCAAAGCAGTCGCCATTGAGCGTGCTGTATAAGAATTTGTACCTTCGGTTGTCGCACCACCTTGTGCTTGTACCGTAATTGTTTGAAGTACAATGGAACCATCAGACGAAGTATTTTCGCCTTGAGTGCCTGTCTTCGTAATGAGAAGTGTTTTTGGGCTACTGAAGTGATAATTCAGACCTGTGCCCGACAGTAAACGTCCAATAGCAGCATTAGGCGTCAGTGAACCTGAAACACCGGCGGAGGAAAGACCTCGCAATGCCGCAGCATCAACAGATACTTGAATGCCGGCTTGCTGACCAAAAAGCGTAAGAGCATTCTGAAGAGACTGAGGTGGGATATTAAAAGCTTTATTTTCTGAGTTTAATGCTGGGGCAGCAGGTTCCTGCGCCTTTGCTGGCAAGGCAACCGTTATCGTTGCCAGCGCTGTGCTCATCCATAATGCGCTGACAAAAACCTGTCTAACAATTCCCTTGCTTGGCATTCTCCAAACCCTTTCATCTTCAGCAAGAGGGGCGATGCGATCACACCGTCAAAACCCTCTTACATAAAGAACGAAACAGGCGGGATTATTTTCAGAGAAAAATACTCAAGTTTTAAAAAATCTTATTATTTGGTTTCAATAACGACTAATGACAGTCAAAAACCCACTAACTTGGCGCATTTGAGCACCATGCGCCTGTGCAACAGCACCGAGTGCATCGATCGGATTTTTAAGATCGTAAACGCCTGTAACTCGTTGTTCACCGAGATTTCCATCAGCTAATATGATCGTACCCTTATAGTGCCTGCGTAGTTCGCTGACGACATCAGCAATTGGCCAATCTTTAACCACTAGCATACCGCTACGCCATCCACCGGCGAGTTCTGGAGAGTCATTGCCGCGCTCAATCTCACCATTGTGGGAAATCCTCAGCCAGTCACCAGCTTCCAAAGGCGCACCAAGTGCTTGATCCGCTCCTACACTCGCAACTCCCACGCGCCCATGGTTCACAGCGACAGCAACTCCACCGGCAATCAGCTTTACATCAAAAGCTGTGCCAAGAACTGTTGTTTCAACATTCGATGCCTCCACCTTAAATGGCCTATTCTTATTAGGCACAACTTCAAAATAAGCTTCTCCGGTCAACAAGCGAATGAGCCGTGTTTGCGGCTCAAAGGCAACCTCAATTGCGCTATCAGCGCCTAGATGGACAACACTTCCATCTTCCAAAACCATCTGACGCATTTCGGCAGTGGCAGTTGAGTAGTCAGCTGCCAGCCATATACTGATTGCAGGCTGGAAAATGATGGCCATACAGACAGACAATGCACCTGCCGCTAATGCAGCAATATTGCGCGGGCGAAATTTTGTCCGCGAAGATGTCAATCGGTTATGTGACTGAGACCTATTCGCTTTTGCCATCATATCGTCGGAAGCTTGACCAGCCATGCCTACAGTATTCCAGACATATTGTGCTTCATTCCATGCAGGCGGATTTTCGGAACTACTCTTGCACCAAGCATCAAAACGAGCTTGCAAATCCGCATCGTCAGGGGCTTCCTGAATAGCTATCAACCAATGAAGTGCTTCCCCACAGGCTTTTTCTGATGGTGCATTCGATTTAATGAGTCTGTCTCCCGAAAGAACTTACGGCGCTTTGATAGCTTGCTAACCAATCAATTGAAATAACGCATCTATATAAAGAACGATCGACAACGCTCTTTTTTCAACAACTGATTCATATGGCTAAGTTTCATTTCAAAAGCCGTTTACGGCAATGTTGCAATCCCTCATAAACAAGGGCATGAGCAAGTGCGACTGAGATGCCTAAATGGCTGGCGATTTCCTTCAGCTTACACCCTTCGAAACGGTGCATATGGAGAGCTATTCGCGTTCGCTCAGGCAACTCCTCCATAGCATCGATCACGATGCGTAATTCATCCCGATCCGCTAAGATGTCTTCCTGTGAAGGCCGATCCTCAGCCACGGCCTCAAAATCCGCATTGTCGTCATATCGCCGTCGTTCAATACCAGAACGTCTTATCCAATCGATTGCAAGATTACGAATGATACGACGAAGATAGCGTACCGGTTCATCTAGTGATCGATCCACAGCTGATGATTTCAGACGAAGGAACGCTTCTTGAACAACATCCTCGCCCTGCGAGCGATCGCCTACGATAGCTGTGGCATAGTCAATCAGTTCGACACGATGGTCCAGATATATCCTGAGGTTCTTTTCAGAATAACTCAACTTATATTACCTCATGAATACCATAGCCCAGATAGATAGAAAGGTTCACCAACACGCTTGTCCACCATCATAAATGCGGTTCCAAAAGCCGTTTCAAATTTACCAATTATAATTGATTAAAGCTGAAAAAGACCACCAACAAACATGAGTAAAATACACATCTTTTCAATGATATCACTCAAAATCTCTGAAAGATCATTAAATTAGGATGAAAACGAATTACGGAAATGACTACCAAGCAACCACTCAAGAGGCTTATGCCATAATGAATTTTGTTTTTTATGTGCTTACTTGAACAATGTCAGTTATCATCTCCACCTACAAAAACAATCCATTGTGTATGGTTGCGCGGTTCGTTACCCCCGATTTGAACCTGCTTCAGCTAAAGTACTGATATGTCTTATAAAACGAGATTTTAGCGTGTTTCGTAGGCTCTGTCTACTAGCCAATTATTTGAATTTATTGAAGGTTTTAAGTTGTATCTGGTTGCGGGGGCGCACAACTACCGATACCGACATTCACTTAAGGTCGCGATCTAGGTACTTTTAAAACGAAAATACGATCCTGCCAGAGCATTTATGCAGATCCTTATGAAGGCATATCCCTAGTTAAATCGCCGCGCAAACAAGCAAAGCCAACCTAAAGAGCCTCCACGTATCTTAACTTATCTCAGGGCTTTAGCTTTACAACTCCGCTTGATCGTAAGCCTGTCGATTTGCTTTAATGTCATTCAGATTATCTTGAATCCAAGAGTTAAAAGGCTCAAGCGCCCGCAAGGCTCCATACCCAACCTCTGTCAGCTCATATTCCACACGTGGCGGCACTTCAGGGTAATAATGACGTATAACAAACCCTTCACGCTCGAGATTACGCAATGTAAGCGTCAACATACGCTGAGTGATTTCACCCACTTCTTTTTTCAACTCTGAAAAGCGGTATCGGTAATTCTCAGCGCGAGAAAGGTGCCAAAGAACGGGTACTGTCCACTTGTCAGCTAACAAACTGCAAACTCCATTTGAAGGAATAAGTCTGATCTGCCTGTCTATGTCTGATCCCCGCATTGTATCAGCATCAATCTGTTCATCCAAAGGTATCATGCTTGTGCCTTACGCTGAAAAATGTGCCGTCTTCCGGCATAATTACATTCTATATATAAACTGTCCTTGTTAAAAGTGAGGACTTAAAATGACCAATATCAAGCACCCCATTCTGGTTTTCGGAGCCACCGGAAAACAGGGAGGATCTGCTGCCAAAGCTTTATTAAAGGCAGGCTGGCCTGTGCGCGCGTTCGTTCAGGAAACCAGCAAAGCCGCTGCATTGCAATTGGAAGCTGATGGGGTCGAGCTTGTGCAAGGGGCTCTTGAAAAGACCGATGCTATTCGATCAGCAATGAAAGATGCATATGGCGTCTTTAGCGTGCTCCCAGGTAATCTGACTGCCGAAGACGAAGTTCGTTATGGTATATCGATTGCAGACATAGCTGCTGAAACAGGCATCAAACATTTTGTTTATTCGTCAGGCGCTAGCGTGGGAAATCAATATACAGGCATTCCACGTTTCGATGCCAAGCCTCGTATCGAAACCCATGTTCGGCAGCTCGACATGGTTACCACCATCATCCGTCCAATGATTTTTATGGAAATGCTTGTGCGCCCCGGATTCGGTCTGGAGAAAGGCCGTTTGATTTCTCTTATCCAGCCGGATCATTCTATTCAACTAACTGCCACACAAGACATAGGTAAGTTTTTAGTTGCCATATTTGCCGACAAATCCCGCTTTGGCGGCGCCACACTTAAGATCGCCAGTGACCGTCTGACTGGGCGTGAGCTTGAGGCCGCAATCAGCAAAGCAGCCGGTTATCCAATAACCTATGAACGGTTTTCCGACAACGTATTCGCAACAAACGCAGATCTCGCACATATGGCAAAAAGTCTAGCAGACGGGCCACTTTCCGAGCCGCTCGACCTTGACATATTGCGTGAGATCAACCCCGAACTGCTGACTTTTGCGTCCTGGCTCGCAACCTTCGGGCGCAACGCACTCAATAAAGCTTTGTCGCCATCAGTGCGATAACATCATCGCCAGCTTTAAGAAGAAAATCTATATCGAGATAACTGGACATTTTGATTAGCCATAAAATCCATAATGAGAAGCGTAAATTTTGCTATCTGCTAACAAGAGTATTCGCCAGGCGGAAGCTGTGCCCGGGCGATGGCATTGTTCCCAGTATCAGCGTATCCATGTAGTATTCATCGGTGACGTTATCGATCGCCGCGTCAATCTGGAACTGCTCGTTGAATTTATAGCTCACGAACACATCAACTAGCGTCCATGGTTTCCACTTAACCAGTTCGATCGTGCCTCCCCCGGAGTTCATCGTGTTAAAAAGCACTCCGCTGACGCCTCGCGCACAGATACGATCAAACGGCTACCAATGGTCAATTGTTCATCAAAGACAGGAGCATCAAGCGTTAACGACACACTGTCCTTGAAGGGCAACTGATTGACAACATAACTGTTTTCCGTACTGCCAGGATTGCAGAGCGCATATGGAGTGTGTGAATTAAAGTTCCCCGGTCGGTAGCAGAAATTCGTATGCTTGTAATACGTGTAAAACAGATCATCCGCCCGAAGGGACGGGCATTTGAGCGGATCCGCGTGGCACGCGCACAATCCGTGCAAATGTCTGGTGCTGCAAAAAGGCCGACCAAAGCGGCTTCACCGCCGGGTCGGCCTCGGATGTACGGGAGATCGGTGGCCGACCTCTCGCCCTTTCTTCAGTAAATCAGGCGATAATGGCACTCACATTTGATCAAATGTGAGTGCCATTAAAACACCATCAGCTCACTGCTAACTGTAAAAACCTGTATACGGTTCTAACGGAAAGATTTCATGTTTGACGTATCCGTCCCGTTCAAGAGGATAACCGGCGATCAGCTCTTTAAGTGCTTCAAGAGAGTTCGCCTCGAATAAGCACATTGCTCCGCGATGCTCGCTGATCAGCCATATGTTTCGCAGTTGTGCGGCGGCATAATATTCCTGCGATTGTGCGAATTCTGCTTTCAGAGCAAGAGCGATTTCTTTGGGTTCGGTTTTCTGAAATTTGTCAGTGGGGCGGCCAAGAACCATAAATTGCATAGTAAACTCCTTTGGGGTCGTAGGATCAGAAATAACTGTTATTTCGTGGGTGAATTTTGTTCGAAACGAGCGACAAATGAACTTACTGTTTCGTAAAACTCGTCGGGTTTTTCGATGTCGATAAGTTCTCCCGCTTCCTTCAGAATAACGAGCTCTGCATTCGGAATACCGCGCGCGAGTTCTTCCGATAAAGGCAGCGGTGTGCACAGGTTTAGCTCTCCACAGATCACCAGAGACGGCTGGCTGATCCTCGGAAGATGCTCCAGCGTATCGTGTGCGATGAGCATATTGATGCGCTGGATTGCAATTTCTCTGTCGCCCGGCTGTTCAGGATTGTTTACAGCGCGGTCGATCCACATCTGCACACGTTCCGTGTTTTCTCGCCAAAAACGGGGCGAAAAGAGAAACAGTGCATATGCGGGGTAGAGATCAGCCCTCTCCCATTCCGCTGCCATTATACGTCTTGCCGCGAATTCAGCGCGAGTAAAGGGATCAAACCGAGCCCATGTTGACGACAAGGTCAAAGTTTTGACGGAGTCGGGATGAGATAGCGCAAGGTGTTGTGCGATCGCTCCCCCGGTGGATGCTCCTACGACGTGTGCAGGCACCGCACCGAGATGCAGCAGTAATGCATGCATGTCTTCGGCCAGTTGCTCGGTGCTATGCCCGTCTTGTGTGTGAGTGCTGCGGCCAGTTCCTCGATGATCGGGAACTATGACAAAGTAATCAGCAGCGAAACGCTCAATTTGCTTGCCCCAAGCGGCTCCAATGCCACCGAGCCCAGTTATCATGAGCAAGGCAGGTTTTGTAATCAGGAATCGGTGTGTGAACGACCGAAGACGGATCGAAGTGCATGCGGATCCGAGTAAGCTGGACGAGGCAAACCGCTTATATGTGGTCAGCATCAGAAGATGAGTGAGCTTCTGGCCGTCTATAACGACGCTGAATTTATGGCCATTGCCCATTTTTTAGAGCGTACCAGTGAGGTTCTGGCTGAACAAAAACGTCTGGTTTCAGTAGTCACGGAATAAGTCAGATTTCTTTTGTAGAAAATGACCTGATTTAACAAGCATCGCAACTGAGCAATTCAGGCGATTGAGGACGTCCTCGGCTAATTGTGAGGTGAAACTGTTTCCCTCAGGGCATTGACGAATGCAAGAATATCCTTTTTGATAAGTACGTCGCGAAAATCGGCGCCACGTTAGGCATTTGCTCTGCGGCGCCGCATACACGTCCATCATGCAGCAGCATGGTCGGCCAGCGTCTCCTTAACCCTTCTTCAGCGTTCTAAACGCTGAAGTGACACATGGAGCGCAAAGCAATTGGCTAAAACTATTGGAATTATCGGGGCCGGTCTTGGAGGCCTAACACTATCACGCGTTCTGCATTTGAGCGGTATCAATACCATTATCTTCGAAGCTGACACCTCGCCACGAGCAAGGCCGCAGGGTGGTTTGCTTGATATTCATGAGCATAACGGTCAGCTTGCCCTCAAACAAGCGGGACTCTATGAGGAGTTCCTGAAGCTTGTTCGTCCTGCCGAGGATGCCAAGCGGATTATGGACAAAGACGGCACAGTCCTGCTGGATATCCGAGGAAGCCCGTTATCTCAGCGGCCCGAAGTCGACAGAGGCGAACTTCGTGACATGCTAATCAACTCGCTGCCAGAGCACGTGATCCATTGGGACCACAAAGCAACGTCCATTGATGCGTTTGGAACTAACCAATATGAAGTAAAGTTTGCGAACGGCAGAGCTTTCAGAGCCGATCTTTTGGTCGGTGCGGATGGCGCTTGGTCCAAGGTACGTTCACTGATGACTAGTGCTAAGCCTGAGTATTCTGGCACCTGTTTTATCGAAATAGCATATCCCGCTGACGGAAGAGAGGCCGAAGGACTTGCTGCTGTGATCGGCACAGGTACACTAATTGCAATTGCGCCAGGCAAAGGCATTATCGCACATCGTAATGCGGATGGCAGTATTGCAGGTTACGTTGCGCTGAATAAACCTGAGAGTTGGATTAAGTCTATCGACTTCAGTCATGCGCAAAATGGTCGAGAAGTCGTTTCAGCACAATTTAAGGGCTGGTCAGAACAGCTCGTTAACTTCATAACAACGAGCACACTAGAAAATCCGGCCATCCGCCCAATCTTTGCATTGCCGGTGGGACACGAATGGTCGCGAAAGGCTGGCATCACGCTAATAGGCGATGCGGCACACCTGATGTCACCGTTCGCAGGCGAAGGCGCCAACTTGGCTATGTATGACGGAGCCGATCTTGCGGGAGCAATTATCGCCAATCCCAACGATCTAGAGCGGGCCATATTGACATATGAGCGCGCGCTGTTCGAGCGAAGTCTTGATGTGGCCAGAATGTCAGCAGAGAACCTGAAATTATTCTTTGGTGAAACCGCTCCACATAGTGTGGTAGATCTCTTCAGCGGCTTGTTCTCGCCTGAACCATAACTACTAAGCGCTCACCATGGATGTTAAAATTAAAGAGATCTAGAACTTTGATGAATTCAATCGCAAATTGCTGATTTGAAAAGCTAGGCGGACGAAAAAACAAGCATGAGGGCACGAAAATTGATAGAAGTGAAGAAGATAAGCAACGTCCCACGGCTCCCATTGCCGAACATCTCGTTGCATGGATCGCATTCGTAGTAGTTTTCGAGTTGGTCTGCCCCCTGCAAAGTGATCCTTTTTGAAGTATGGCTTATGAGCCACAGAAGGACATTGAAATGGCAGCGAAAAGACACAAGGCAGAAGAGATCGTCACGAAATTACGTCAGGTTGACGTTCTGAATGCGCAAGGTAAATCGATGGCGGAGGCGATCCGTTCGATAGGCGTTACGGAAGTTACATATTATCGTTGGCGTGCCGAATATGGTGGCCTGAAGGGCGATCAGGTGAAGCGCTTGAAGGAGTTGGAGACTGAGAACGCTCGTCTGCGGCGTGCAGTTTCTGATCTTACCTTGGACAAGATGATTTTGGCGGAGGCCGCTAGGGGAAACTTTTAAGCCCCGCTCGCCGCCGTGCTTGTGTGGATTATGTCACCGCAGAGTTGGGCGTGTCCGAACGACGGGCATGCCGGATTCTCGGTCAGCATCGTTCCACGCAACGCAAAATCGCAAAGCCCCCAGATGATGAAGCGGCATTGACCGCCGACATCACGGCGCTCGCACTCCAGTATGGCCGATATGGCTATCGTCGCATCAATGCGATGCTGCATCAAGCTGGTTGGCTCGTGAACGTCAAACGGGTCGAGCGGATATGGCGACGGGAGGGGCTGAAGGTTCCACAAAAGCAACCCAAGCGCGGTCGGCTCTGGTTGAACGACAGTTCATGTATCCGACTTAGGCCGGAATACCCCAACCATGTCTGGTCCTACGATTTTGTTGAGGATAGGACGCACAATGGCAGGAAAATCCGCATGCTCAACGTGATCGACGAGTTCACGCGAGAATGTATCGCCATCAGGGTTGAGCGAAAACTAAAGGCTGTGGATGTCATCGATGTCCTGACTGACCTGTTCATCCTGCGGGGTATTCCTGGGCATATTCGTTCCGACAATGGCCCGGAATTCATCGCCAAGTCATTGAGGGAGTGGATTG
The DNA here is from genome assembly GCF_003314995.1 of Pseudochrobactrum asaccharolyticum. Lineage (GTDB taxonomy): Bacteria > Pseudomonadota > Alphaproteobacteria > Rhizobiales > Rhizobiaceae > Pseudochrobactrum > Pseudochrobactrum asaccharolyticum. The sequence goes on along the minus strand of NZ_QNRH01000011.1, from coordinate 52,239 downwards.
CGCTTGTAGGTGCCAAGACGGCTTACATAATGCCAGGCAGCCCATGGGAGAACGGCTATTGCGAAAGCTTCAATTCCAAACTCCGCGACGAACTGCTCGACGGAGAAATCTTCTATACACTCAAGGAGGCAAAGATCATCATCGAAGGCTGGCGACGGCACTACAACACTGTGCGGCCTCATTCGTCATTGAACTACAAACCACCGGCCCCCGAAGCCACCGTGTGGCATCGCCAAAATGGCCCAACTTCAACTCCGGCAGTGGCGGTCAACTCGAGTATGCACTAACATTAAACCCGGATCACCCGATGGGGGCAGACCATGCCTCATCAGTTTTTTGTCCGATGGATAAAGGGTTGCGGATGACGACTGGCGCGGAAATCGCGCAGTATCCAAATGGAAAAATATAATATCGCCAATTAGACTATGCGGAAGCAATGACACGTTCGGTGATGCAAATTGAAGAACCAGTTGAGGCAGAACCATGGTCGGGTTGGAGACCTTGTATTCCGGATATGCTACCCGTCGTTGGAGCTCTTTCAAAGCATAAAGGCTTATGGTGTAATTTTGACCATGGGCATCAAGGCTTCACACTTAGTCCCACGACTGCCTGTACTCTTGCAGAACAGACTATTAAAGGTATTTCAAATGAAGTATCTTTGACGCTATCACCAATGAGGTTCATATAAAAGATTTCCTATGTAGATGAATTAAATCTTTGTCAGCAATCTTCGACAAACCAATTCTGTATTATATTTAAAGCGATCATACCCAGTAAGCAGATGTTGTAATTGTGTTTTGCTTACGCAAAATGTTTCAATGATCTCCCCATCGCAACAGGCAGGCTTAAAACTGTCTGGCAATTCAAGATTGTAGATCACCAATTTTTCACGATGATAACCTTCTGGACTGATATATTCAGCCATAATTGTATCCGGCTCGGATAGTCCCTGTAATTGATCACTTGTTAGGCTCGCCTCCTCCCACGCTTCCATTATGGCTGTTTCCAATAGTGTTTTACCGTAAGGTTGACCTCCGGCAACCATTGTGTCCAAGTGAAGAGGTGCAGAACGGCGGTTTTCTGCGCGTCTAGCCAGCCAAATTTTGGGCTCTTCGCAATTTGTTATTATACCGTTTATGTGGACTTTAACTCCCAAAAAACCCATTGCCCTCAAAGCACTTCGATCAATCTTTGCTAAGATTTCACCCTCAAAATGCGCCATAACAGCCATAGCCTCACCGCGATATTCACCGATATGTCCGTACTGGTATAAAGCCTGTGTAATGTGCCTCAGGCGCTCTTCTAAAGCTTGACCCCTTTGTGGAAGTATTAAGCCCTTTTCAGTGTTTTCAACGAGGTTTTCTGATATCAGAATATGAGCAACTTGAGGTGAAACAACACCAATGAAGTCAGACATTCTATCAATAAAAACAGTTATATAATTATCAGGTAGCATGGTCATTCCAATTGACAGATACAAGAATATCAAACTAAGAGTGCGGTTCTAAGCATCAAAAAAAGCGATGGCGTCATCAGCCTGAAAAGAAAAGGCAACGACTTCTCCGATTGTAACTTTTTGTGGTGCTAAAATGGAAAAATGATCGGTATCAATGCGGATCGTTAAGCGCCATTGGCGACCTTCATAAAGACAGTTAGTAACGATACCAGAAAGGATATTTTGTCCTTCCTCACCGAAAGAACCATTTCTAAACCGAATAGATGCAGGATGCAGCATCACCATAGCGGCAGTAGAATTTTGTTTTGCCGAAGGACTGCCGTTACGGTTCTTTATTTCAACTGCTTGGTCACCAATGAATAGTTGTTGACCTGAAATACAGTAACGACCTTTCAAGCGGATATCATAGCCCGCCAGCATGGCCACCCATTCTGATGATGGAGAGGCAAAAAGATCCTCCGGTGTACCTTGCTGTTCAATTGTTCCTTTACGCATAACAATCAAGCGATCAGCAAATGTACAGGCCTCCAAAGGATCATGGGTAACATATAGCACTGTTCCGCCAAACTCCTTGAAAAGCTCTGCAAATTCAAGACGCATTTCCATACGAAGCTGAACGTCGAGGTTAGATAAAGGCTCGTCTAGTAACAAGATTTTAGGACGTGTCGCCAGTGCTCTGGCTATGGCTACACGTTGCTGCTGACCACCCGACAACTCTGATGGCAAGCGCATGGCCAGTGTATCAATTCGCAAAAGATTAAGTAGTTTCTCTACTCTTTCACGCCGCTCATGTTGATCAAGATGTTTTAATCCATAACCAACAATCTCAGACACCCGCATATGTGGCCACAAAGCAAAATCTTGGAACACCATGTTTACGTTGCGTTTGTGTACCGGCAGAAGAGTTTTTTCATCGGAAACGACATCATTGCCGATATAGATTTTTCCTTGATCTGGCTTATCAAGCCCCGCGACAAGTCGCAGTAAAGTTGATTTTCCGCATCCGGATGGCCCGACTAAACAAGCGACTTCGCCTTCCTTAATCGTTAAGGACAAGTTCTTCAAAACGGGTATTGTGCCGAAATTGCGGCTTATATTGTCAAACACAAGCATATTTTCAGTCTTTTCCTGATGGCTGCGGATAGCATTGTTTCAAAATCAAATTTGCGACCTTGTCGACAAAGCGGATAATGACGACAGCAATACCGCCGGCCATAAAAGTAGCTGCTGTTGAAGAACCAAAATCGCCCATCTCAAATGCCCGATTAACATAAACCGGCAACACACTGAGCCTCGGCGGGCGCAAAATTGTATTAATCGCAAGGTCAAATAGTGCCGAGCCAAATCCGGCAAGCGTTGCAGAAATCAAAGCTGTTGCAACCACAGGCAAGGCAATTGTTATCACACGTCGTGAGAAAGACGCACCGTTAAGCGCGGCTGCGGAGAGCATATTTTGCGGCAATTGAGCAAAGGCGCCCAGCAAAATACGAATAGTCACGGGTATGGCACCAGCTGCACCGGCAAGTCCCAGTAAAACGGGACTACCGTAAAGATGAAGCCCTAAACTCTCGAAAAGTGGTGAATTCCAGATGAAGATATAACCAATCCCTAGGACGACGCCCGGCACTGCCAGACTGAGAGTGCATGTGAGATCGATCAGCCGGTTCAATTTGAAATTTGAAAAGGTCAATACATAAGCTGCAAAAAATGCCACGACTGCGCTGCCACAGGCAGCCCATGCAGCAATGATTGCAGAGTTGATGAATGCGTCAATGAAGCGATTACCGTCAGATAGAATGGTGCGATAATGTTGCAGCGTAAGTGCAAAATCTGTTTGGGCACCGGGCATAGTTTCTGAAACTGATATGAGCAAGCTTGCTCCAAGTGGAATGCCGACGGCTAATATAAGTATGATGCCGCTATAAAGATTAGCCCAAAACGCTTTATCACTTTTTTTGGGCAATGCTGATTTGGCACGTGCGGTCAAAAAATCAAAACGACTGCGTCTTAGGATCAGAAAATACAACCACACAGCAAACAACAAAATCGCGGTGACATAAAAGGCCAGAATACCAGCCAGATCAAAACGTATCGGCGATTGGTTGATTGCGACATAAATAGCATAGGTTAATGTCGGAAAACGATAAGTGGTTGCCAGTGCGGCTGGCAGACCAAAATCGCCGATGACGTCAATAAAAATGAGTACACAGCCGGAAAGGATTGCCGGTAATAAGAGCGGTAGGTCAACACTCCATAAAACACGGCCAGCAGATGCACCCGACAAACGTGCTGCATTGGTCAGATCTTCCATACGCCAGCGCAATCCAGAGCTAACTGCAAGATATGCCAACGGAAAAGCTTTGAGGCTCATGACCACCGCCAAGCCAACCGGATTGAAAACCATATCAGGTATGAAACTGAGCCCGAGCCACTGATTTGCAATACCGGCACGGCTGGAAAACAAAATCCAGCCCTGTGCTATCACGAAAGAAGGCAAAATGAGTACAAGCCAAGCTGAAGCATCCATCAATTGTGATAAAGCGAAATGAATACGATAACGCAGTATTGCTAGCGAAGTGCCAATAAAACCGCCAATCACAGCTGCGAAAAGGCTCAGTTGAAGTGAGTTGAAAAGTGATTGTCTCCAGAGGGGGCGCTCAAAAATTCCAAACAGATCACTGAACCATGTACTGCCATTCGCTGCGTTTTGTTGATGTGGAGCAAAGGCTTGCAAAAAAACGGCCAGAAGCGGCGCCAGAATGAGTACAAACAGCGTAATGACAACGATGATACCAACATAGATTTCGGTTTCATGACGTGCAAATATCATCTTTAAGGCGCGCGACGAACGCTGCTTTGATGTGGAATTGGGAATTTGAATTGTCATAACTATTAAGCATCAATTTCAAATAAAATTAGCCGGCAGGATGCGTGTGGTTCTCACCATCAACGAAGGCTTCCTCATTGAGCGTTATTAAAAGAGAGCATGACCAGAACAGACAAAAAGCTTTTCCGGTCATGCCCTTCAATTAACGCACCGCCTGATCCGCGAACCAGCTTTTGATAGCCTCTTCCTGCTTAGCAGCAAAAGCTGCCGGTGCGACCGAGTAAATGGAACCCTCAGGCGGACCGTCTGCACGTCGGCCAGCACCTGTTACAGTCGCTTCAAACAATCCGTCTGCACCGGAACTGTCTTGTAAATATTTTTGGGTCGTAGGTTCGAGCATCCACTCGACAAAGGTTTGGGCAGCTTCAGGGCGTTTTGTTTTTGCCTGTATGCCTACCCCGCGAACCGAACCTGGTGCACCATTATCCGGCCACAGGATTTCTATAGGTGCGCCTTTGTTTTTAAGTGTGTAAGCAACCTGTGATGTCAATAAAGCGACACTGATATCACCGGCTTCTAAAGCGCGCCCGACGGGTCCGTTGGTTCGAAATACACGCAGTCCGTTATTGAAATATCCACCAAACATCGCACGTGCCTTTTCATCCCCCATCGCGTAGAAAAGCTGGGCAACGCATGGATATGCGGGAGCTGCGACCGCCGGATCGGCCATGCCGACTTTACCAGCATATTTTTCATTTGCGAGATCTTCAAAACTTGCAGGTGGCGTTTCCGTCATATCTTTACGATAAGCAAGAACGCAAGATGCTGCGAGACCAATTGGAAACCAGGCCTTGGTTTGAGGCAGTTGTTTTTGACCAATCTCGTTAAGGTTAGCCAAATTGCGCGGTTCAACCATTCGTTTCAACTGGCCTTTATCATCAAGCGCCTGTAACGCGTTTGAACCATTGAAAATGATGATGTCCCATTGCGGATTGGATGCTTCAGCAGCGATACGGGCAAGTAATTCACCGCCGCTCATTTGTACAATTTCTGCATCGCGGCCGGTGTCTGTTTTGAAACGGTCACGTAATACATCTTCAAAATCATTTGTGTAAACAACAACCGGCCCCGGTGTGTCATCGGCATAAGCAGGCATCGATAAAAGTGTGGATGCTCCAATTACGGCTGCGCCAACAGCTTTGAATATCGGATTCATCAGGTTTTCTCCGCTTGTAACATTCGTTTCTGGCATGAACTGCAAAGCATCATGCGGGCTTAGACGAATGCTAGGCGCTGTATATGACAGTTTTGCTGCGACAGGCCGGAGCAATGTGGCAACCCCCTGTTCCGTTTTTGCAACGAGGGCGAAATGTTGCCTGACAGATCGCTCAATTAAGCCAGAGACCGTTGTAACCATTGGCGTTTGATAGGCGAGAGGCCGTTTCAACAGGCTGATAGTGAGGCTTTCTGCCTGCCAGTCCGGTAATATATCCACCAACAAACCATTGGCTAAATAGGGAGCGCAGCTATATGCAGGCAAAACTGCACATCCTACGGATGCCAGCACATTATGTAACAACAAATCAATATTAGCAGAGCGTAATTTCGGAAGATAATCGACCGTAGTTGTAAAAGAATTACCTGATGAGAAAGACAGCTGGTTTGTTCTTTGAGTATGCTCAAAGCCCAACATATCAAAGTGCACCAGTGCTTCAGGCGAATATGGTAAACCTTTACGCTTCACATAAAGGGGGGATGCAACAACTTGTAACGGATGACGGGCGAGTTTTTGTTGTTTTAATGCTGAATCTGCAAGTTGCTGCCCATGTGCTCGCCAATAAAGATCATATCCGTCTTGAGCTTGAATATTCGTGTCGTCATTGACTGCAATATTTAATCTGATGCCTGGATGTGTCTGGGTAAGTTCAGCAGCTATATGCGTAAAAACAGGAACGAAGAGCGATGAAAGGCTAAGGTTTATATTGCCATTCAGTTTTGTTTGCTCATTCGCCAGCGTTGCCTCAACAAGCAGCCCCGCCTCTAAGATGGTACGTGAAAGCTGATAAACCTCTTCGCCCTTTTGAGTGAGAGTAAAATCATCACGATCACGATCAATCAGACTAGCCTTTAGCTGGTATTCTAAAGCTGCAAGACGACGGCTGATTGTAGATTTCGCCTGATTAAGCGTGCGGCTAGCACGTCCTATGCCTTTGTTTTCAACGATCAGAGCAAAAAGACGTAAATCATTAAGATCAAGCATTTCTCAACCAGCAAATTATCATGGTTAAAGTAGAATACGTCTGTTTGATGACAAGCTTATGTCATTAGTAAATTCTTGAATCTGCCGCCCTCAGAATATTATCTTCGGAATTCGGAATGAAAATTTATAATATCAACATTTAAAGAGATGCCCATCAGTACCCTCAGTGACAATAACGTCATCTGAGAGTACCAGAATTAAAGCACCTGATCATAAATATGATTTTAATCAGGTATCTAGCGGCCCGAAAATCAGTGATTGATGGACAGACATTCCAGCCATGACACCATCTGCGACAGCAAAGGAAACATTATGAGGCACCCGTGCCACATCTCCTGCTGCATAAACGCCCGGAACATTTGTTCTTTTCATCATGTCGGTTTTGATTATCGGCCCAAATGGTCCATCTTCTATTTCACAACCAAGACCTTCAGCGATAGAACTATTCAGGCGCGTTTGAGGTGCCATATAAAGTGCTTCGATTGGAACACTACGCCCATTATGAAGTTTTACAGATGAAAGACTAATACCTTCACCGCGCAACTCAGAAATTGGCTCAGGCTCGATCGTCACCCCGCGTATAGCCAGTTTAGCTAAAATGTCGGCGCTTGGCATCTCATTACCGTTAAGAAACAAGGTCGTCGAGCCCCAATCAGGAATAAGTAATGCCTGATGTGTTGACATAGGACTTGTATAGAGCACGCCCAATCGCTTGCCACTATATTCATAGCCATGACAATATGGGCAGTGCAACACGCTCGCACCCCAACGCTCTTTTAATCCCGGTAAATCTGGTAGAATATCAGAAACGCCAAAAGCAAGAATAAGCTTTGCGGCTGTCAGAACTTCTCCACTCCCAACCGTAATCGCAACACCACCATCTATAACACAAGCGTCCTTAGCCTCTGCGGCCAGCATCTTTACCGTTGGATAGGTTTTAAGCTGTGCACGTGCTGACGCAATCATCGCGAATGGTTCGCTCCCATCCTGACCAAAAAAGCCATGTGAAGCACTGGAAAAGCGATTTCTTGGCCTGCCGCTATCAATAACGCATACTCTCCGGCACCCGCGAGCGATATGAATAGCTGCCGACAAACCAGCAAAACTGCCACCAATTATAATAGCATCAAACTGCATCAGAGGTCTCCATATCGAGTGATATCCCATTTGCCAGCAACCGAGCGTGAAAATTACGACTTAGCTGCGCAAGCGTTACAGTACCGAAGTGTAAAAGCAGCAATTCTTCTGCATCATGAAAAGCTGTTTCGAGAACTGCATTGACCGTTTGCTCAACCAGACAGCTAGGTGCGTCATTACGGTTGCCAATAGCAAACAGACCAGGACTTCCAAGTGCAGCATATACATCGCGAAGCGTGATGCACTCAAAGTCGGCTTCGATTATCCAACCTCCCCCATGCCCCTTTTCAGAACGAACAAATCCAGCATCCCTAAGTCCGGCCATAATACGACGGATAACAACAGGATTTGTCCGCATCATTTGCGCCATTACTTCTGAGGTAATGGGTTCGCCAATTTCTGCCATATGTAAGAGGACATGAAGAATGCCCGATAATCTGCTATCTTTTTTCATGTAACTTTATATGTTTCGAGTCTTGTTTCATGTCAACGCCTCGCACATTAAAATTTTACAGAATTATTAGCTTAAAGAAGTTTGTCATAAATACCTTATGACTTGATCTCCGCGTATGTACAGCGTCTAGACAGTGAGCGATAAATGCCACATCCAGTTAGTCAGCACGAAGTTGCATAATTGTTTCACGAGCCGTTCCTTCGATAATCTCTACGGCGATTCTGGGGTGATCTTCGCGATATTGACCAATCAACTCATCAAGGAAACTGCCTGGAATGAGGGCATGGATGCCTATGCGCAGTCGGCCATGCTCACCCGCTGCTGCCATACCAGCGGTCTGAACAGCGTGCTCAAGTTGATTAACGCCTTTCGCTACCTGATCGACGAAAAAGCGTCCGGCTTCTGTAAGGCGGACGCCTCGTGTGTTCCGCTCGAATAGCAGAATGCCAAGGTTTTCCTCCAGTGCCTTTATCCCTGCACTGACACTGGACTGACTAACGCCGAGTGCATCGGCAGCTCGGTAGAAACTGAGATACTCTGCAACGGCGAGCGCTTGAATCAACGAAGTGAGGGAAATGCGGGAGCCCAGCGATGTCAATAATCGCCTTTGACGATCAACCATGAGTGCTGAATTCTCCTCCGCCGTATAACCTCAATTTCGTTGCTCCCCTCGTACCAGCTATTCGCTCTCGCTAATCTGAGGACGAGAGGAAATGTGGCTTGCAGGCAAGTCAGTTGACCGCCTCCGCAAGCACCAAGGCGTCCGCTCCTGCCGGAATACGCAATGGTGCGGATGGATCAGTCACAGCACGCCATACCGCCTCTGCCACATCGATCGCCTGTGTGATTTCTGACGATGAATCTTGCATTTCCGCAAATATCTGCTTGGCCCAACCGGTATAAGCTTCGGGAATACCGTTTATCGAGCGGGCACGGGCACTTGCACTGAAAGACGTCTGCGGCGCACGACCAGGAATTACCAAGTGCAAGCGTACGCCAAAAGGCTCTACTTCTAATGCGAGATTCTCGGTGAACGCCTCTACGGCCGCCTTGCTTGCCGTGTAGGCGGATAACATCGGCAGCGGCTTGAGTGTCACCGCAGATGACAGGTTGACGATCACCCCCCCACCCTGTTTCCGAAAACTGGGCAATACTGCCTGGGTCATCGCCATAGTGCCAAACGTGTTCAATTCGAAAAGTTGGCGGATCGCATCTATCGACTGGCCTTCCAACGCGCCCATCAAGCCAGCACCAGCATTATTGACAAGCGCATCGATCGGCCCGGCCGCATCAACAGCACGTGCAATGCTGTTGATATCAGTTACGTCAAGTGGAAGTATCCGCAGGCGTTCGGAAATAGGCAGCACATCTTCTCTGGGTGTGCGCATCGTAGCGATCACGGTCCAGTCGCGTTCGAGGAAATAACGCGCGGTCTCGAGGCCAAAGCCAGACGAGCAACCGGTGATAAGAATTGTAGACATACGAACTCCTTTGTTGTGTAAAATGCAATGAAAGCTGCAATCCATAGAGGCAATGATAATGGATAAATGGGGAAGGAAGAGCGGTCACGACCGTATCCCTACTTCGTCTCGATAGAGCCCTCCGGATTCTGAGCGGCTGCCAGTTCTGCGCGAGCTTCCCGCCAAGCCGAATTACCTGCGTAGAGAGCACTGTACAGATATGCCGTCGTCAGCCTTTGGATCGCAGCGACCCGCTCGGGCCGTTCATCCGTCGTCTCGCGCGCCTCGTAACCGGAGATGCCGCCAAGCGAGTGCTCGCCGCCAAACACAGTGAACAATGCCTTTGGTGCGGAGCTAAGATCATAGGCTTCTCGCCACCAAACAGGCCCGCGTATGGTCATGCTGACCTTGTTATTATCGCCAGCGACGATCAGTGTCGGCGTGCTCATGGTCGAGAAGTCGGGATACATGAACGGAAAATTGCGGGCAGCGTTAGCGCTGAGCCCACCCCCGCTGCCTGGAACTGACAGCAGCACACCGGCCTTAATACGCGCGTCCTTTCTGTTCACCACCGAGCCATCTTCAGGATGAGGGTGTGTCGCGCCGAGTAAAGTACCGGCGGTCTGTGCGCCCCATGAATGGCCCGCTACCGCGATACGCTCGCGGTCGAGCCGTCCCCGAATAAGCGGCACCATTTCTTCGATGCTATCCAACTCATCGAGTATCCGTACTAGATCCTCCTCTCGGAAGTGCCATAATCGTGGCCGGCGGGGGTCATCTAACGCGAGGTCGATCATTCGAGAATCCAAATGCGTCGGCTGGATTACGACGAACCCCTGCGCAGCCCAATAGCTGGCAAGGGGGCCATAGGCATGGAGCGACTGACCGTTGCCATGCGAAAAGACAATGATTGGCAGCGCATCACCCACGATGGGCGCGGACACCCGGATATGTAGGTCCAGGCCCCGTCCTGGCGCGGGAATAATGATGGGAGCGACGGAAACGACAGCGGGCAGATCTACGATAGGCACACTTATCTTTCCTGCGCGATGATTGGCCATGCGACCCTCCTTCAAAAGTTTACGTACTCGACAGTCGGCTCGCTTAAGAACCGCGAATGTTGCTTAGAGTGATGAATGAGATTGTCTTTGCGAGCGTTTCGGTCGAGTGACCGATCAAGGCGGAGAGCTGCCCACCATCATGAAACAAAGCGCCGTTGGAGGCCGCGACATCGAAGCTTGCTATCTTTATAGCCGTGGCTTCCGGTATGCCCGCTTTAATCAGCGCTGCCACATAGTCTGTGTCGGGAAGATTCCGATAAACAATGCGCTTTCCGGTCTGCAGCGATAGTTTGGCGGCAGCGTCAGCCAATGTGTAACTGCTGTCACCCGCGAGCTCATAGGTTCGGTCGTCGTGGCCAACCCCGATGAGCGCTTCTACCGCAGCATCAGCGTAATCGGCGCGGCTTGCGGAAGAAAATTTGCCATCGCCCGCACATCCGTAGAGGATGCCGGAAGCGATCGCCGATCGGAAGGAACTGGCGTAGTTCTCCGTGTACCAGCCATTGCGCAATATAGTGATCGCACGGCCTGAGCCACGCAGGGCGCGTTCCGTGGCGAGGTGGTCTGAGGCGCTGCCAATAGGTGACCAGTCAGCATGAAGCGTGCTGGTGTAGACAATCCGCTGCACACCGGCTTTCATTGCGGCGTTGATAACGTTGCGATGGTGCCTGACTCTACCTGTATCCACCGATGATGAAATCAGTAGCACGGCCTCGATTCCGACCAGCGCCTCGAATAGTTGCTCCGGTTGGTCGTAGTCGCCCTGCCGGGCTGTAACACCCAACTCCTGGCATTTCGTCAAATCTCTGGCGATCGCGACAATAGAAGATGGCTCGATCCTGGCCTTGAGTTTCTGTACGACGAGGCGACCAAGCTTTCCAGTAGCGCCTGTGATTGCGATTGCCATGTTCTTTCCTCTCGCAGTGGTACCAGTTTCGATGCATGTGAAGTCCATGGGAATAACGCATGAGACCTTACTCAACGGATGACAGCCTGCTCTGGCTAGTCTATATACGAGAAACGGAACGTCGATCCGACACCATATGGAACAGCGTTCCATTTCAGGATAGATACATATACGGAACAATGTTCCTCTTCAAGAGGCTTTGGAAAAAATTGACAACTCAGCGTGACATGACCCTTCTCACTGATGAGAGCCAGGCAGACATTGTCGGCCAAACTCCACGGCGCAGACGTGCGGATGCGCAGAGAAGTGAAGACGCATTGCTTGAAGCGGCGAAGTCAGTTTTTGCTACAACCGGCGTGGATGCGCCAGTGCGGGAGATCGCGACCAAGGCAGGTGTTGGCATTGCCACTCTTTATCGCCGTTTCCCTAAACGATCCGACTTAATCGCGGCTGTGTTTAGGCGTGAGGTGGATGCGTGCGCAATTGCAGCCGACGCGCTTGCCGAAAGCCAAGAGCCGGTCCCAGCACTGATGGAATGGCTGCTGCACTACACCCGCTTCCTCGCCACAAAACAAGGACTTGCAGCCGCTCTTCACTCCGGCGATCCCGCGTTCGCCAGCCTGCCAAACTATTTCCGGAGTAGATTTGAACCGGCGTTGACGATGTTGCTCGCCGCCGCCGCTGATGCCGGTGAGATACGCAATGACGTGGGAGCTTATGACCTGCTCCGCGCGATCGGTAATCTTTCCGTTACATCCGGGGAGGACGGAGCCGCACATACCAAGCGAATGGTCATGTTGTTGCTCGACGGATTACGGTACAAAACTGATGCTAGAGCGCCGTGTGCCAGACCTGGCACACAAAGGTCGCTCTAACACTTTAAGATTAGAGCATAATTTTATCTTAAATTGATCCAAGTTTAAGGAATTATGCTCTAGTTCACTTAACCGGTGACCTATGGGAAAGCTCAAGTTCACGAGCCAATGTGGCCATAAGCTCGACGACCGGCATTGAACGCGACAACGGCGCACCTTGTCCCGCCCATTGTGCACCAAATCCGTACTCGCCCTTGGCACGGGCAGCAGCATTGAGCGCCTTTCCGGCATCATAGGCAATAGGATAATCAGGCGGCAGGCGATCCAGTATCATCGCCATCAGCGCAGTGAACCGATTGGCAAGCGCTCGTGCCGGACGGCCGGAGATCAACGTGGTCAAGCAAGTGTGATGCGCGCCGGGTCCCTTTAGCGCCTCGCGATAGGCTTCATCGGCGGCCGACTCGGGGCAGGCAATGAAGGCCGTGCCAAGTTGGGCCGCGACGGCGCCAAGATCCAGTGCAGCGGCAATGCCCGCTCCATCCATGATGCCACCGGCCGTAATAACAGGCAGCGCGGTCTGACGAACGAGCAACCGTGTGAGCGCCATTGTTCCCAAACCATCATCAGTCACTGTCGGGTCGAAGATGCCGCGGTGTCCGCCCGCTTCGATACCTTGCGCTATGATGGCATCAATGCCGGCTGCTTCTATCACGCGCGCTTCGTCGAGGTTGGTCGCAGTTGCCAGAAGTGTGATCCCTGCGGCCTTAAGCGCCTGGATGGCATCGGATGACGGCAATCCAAAGTGCAGGCTGACGACAGCCGGTTTCATCTCGAGCAGCAACGCCAACATGTCGGGATCTTCCATGAAGCTCTTGTATATGGTGCGCAGTGCCCTTGGAGGTTCCGCACCAAACTCTGCAAACAGCGGAGCCAACCATGCTAGCCAGTCGGCTTCCCGAGCCGGGTCCGCCTTCGGCTTGGCATGTACAAAAACATTGACATTGAACACGCGTTGCGTCCTGGCGCGGAGTTCCTCAATCATCATCCGCGCACCAGCGGGATTGGTTGCACCAACGCCAATAGATCCAAGACCACCGGCATTCGAGACTGCAGCTGCGAGAGCTGGGGTCGAGATACCAGCCATCGGCGCCTGAATAATCGGCAACGTCATGCCAAGTCGGTCGAGCATAGGTTTATCCAATCTTGTTATCGGCCAATGTCCCCCTCACGGGGAACAATTCTGGTCAGTAGTACTGTGGCGATCCAACCTAAAGTGACGAGTTAGTCGGGTCAGTCCGGTACCCTCGCCAGTCAGATTCGTATTTAAAGAATGGGAATTGACTTTCATTCTTTAAAGGAGAATAAAAGATGCAAGGAAATTTTGCAATGGAGAGTTTTCAATGGATATTGTCGCACTGGCGATGTTCCGTGCCGTGGCTCGCGAACAGAGCATCACCCGCGCCGCCGAATTGCTCGGCCGCGTGCCTTCGAACGTCACCACCCGCATCCAGCAGCTCGAGGCCGAGATCGGCGTGCCGTTGTTCCAGCGCGACAGAAAGCGTATGGCACTCACCAGCGAGGGACGGACCTATCTTGGCTATGCAGAGCGTATCCTGAACCTCGCCGAAGAGGCGCAGCAGGTCATCAACCCTGCGGGACCGGCCGGGACATTGCGCGTCGGCTCGATGGAGAGCACAGTCGCCAGCCGCCTCCCGCTACCTCTCGCCGGCTACAACAAGCAATGGCCGCAGGTGACCCTCGATCTTTCGACCGCGCCGACCCGCCAGCTGATCGATGCCCTACTATCGCATCGAATCGACTGTGCCCTCATCGCGGTACCGACAGGCGAATGGTGGCTCGATGAGGCAGAACTCGATAAGTTTCCATTGTTTCGAGAGGAATTGATGCTGCTGCTGCCCCCTGACCACCCTTCGGTCCATCAAGCGGAGGATATCAAGACGAAGGCTCTGGCTGCCTTTGCGCTAGGCTGCACCTACCGCATGCTGGCTGAAGAATGGCTGACCAGCTACGGCACGAGAAGAGCGGATTTTGCGGTGCAGGAAGTGCACTCCTACCATGCGATGTTTGCCTGCACCGCCGCAGGTTCCTGTATCAGCATCATGCCACGCAGCGTCGTCGACCTTATGCGTCACCTCGGCCCAGTTAAGGAACAGCCATTGATGAAGGTGGACACCTACCTTGCCTGCCGATCTGGCTTTAATACGCCAGCCTTCTCAGAGTTTCACAAGACGCTGTCTGCGTTCTCCAACATAGAGGACCCGGACCATGAACGATAGACATGAGATGACGGCGACTTTTGGCGCCGCCCTTGTGCTTGTTGTCGGAATGGGCTTTGGGCGCTTCGCCTTTACCGGTCTTTATCCCCTCATGGTTGCTGACCATCAGATTTCGGTTGAGGGTGGTTCATATGCGGCATCGGCCAACTATGCTGGATATTTGATTGGTGCGCTGCTGGCTGCGTTGCTTTCCGGTATACCAAGCCATCGATTGTGCTCTATAGCCACCTTCATGACAGTAATTACGCTTGGAGTACTCGCGGCTCCCATGCCAGAATGGCTTATCGTGTCCGTTCGTGGTTTGGCTGGCCTATTCAGTGCTATCTCCATGGTTGCGGCCTCGCACTGGCTTATCAACGATCGTAGGCATTATGCGGGTGCGCCCGCACTATATGCCGGTGTCGGCCTTGGGATCTTTCTTTCCGCCGAATTGATCGCTGTCGGATATAATGCGGAATTGACGAGTTACCAAGTTTGGCTTGCCCTTGCCGTTGCGGCGCTCGTATTTACAATCTCAGCCATTGTAATACAGGCACGAACTGGGCGTTTCGTCCCTCGTCAGCAGGCGTCGCATCGGGGCTTGGCAGAAGCGCCACAGGTATTGTTAGGAGCCACTCGGCTCAACATCATCTATGGACTTGCCGGTCTTGGCTACATTGTGACTGCAACTTATCTGCCGCTACTTGTAGGGAGTGCGCTTGCTTCACTAAATCCTGTCCATATCTGGGCAATATTCGGACTCGGCGCTGCGCCATCCTGTTTCCTTTGGCATTTCCTGCATGCAAAATGGGGTCTCCACCGCAGTCTGAAGATCAATCTTTGGATCCAGGCCATCGGTGTTGCTTTGCCTATTATCCATACACCTGCCTCCTACATCACCAGCGCCTTGCTTGTGGGTGGCACTTTTATGGGCACAGTGACGATCGCCATGCCAGCCGCCCGCCAGCTTTCAGCAAAAGTGCGCTTCAACATGCTAGCGGTCATGACCGCTTCTTACGGTGTTGGGCAAATCGTCGGCCCGCTGATTGCCAGTGCGCTATACGCAAGAACAGCATCATTCGATGCTTCACTGCTTATTGCAGCGCTAGCGCTACTCGGAGCAGGAGCACTCTGCTTTAAGCCGAGCACACATTAAGGGATAAGGGGGCAAACTCTCTCATTGCTGCAAAACCAGTGTCCTTGCCAAGAGAGTTTACTTTTTGAGTACGGGATAGCCGCTGCACGACCTATGAACTGTCTATTTCGGTTGCTCCCGCAGGGAGGCGCTCGCTACAATCGGCACCTGCTTTGAAGCAGCGGAGCAAATCGCTGGCCAATCAATCGGTGAACTTCAGCGTCTGGGTGCAGTCGATCCTCCAGTGGCAAGCGTGCATGATCTTGCTCGCCATATAACATAAGCCCGTCGAGGTAGTGAATATTGGGGTCATGTGAAGAGCGCTCTTCGACAATTCGCTGTAGATGTTGACGAATGACCGTCAGCGTCAGTTTACCCGTTTGAACCTCCTCAGAGTTGCCGGAGGCGAGGAACTTTGTTTGGCCTTCTGCCAGTGCTTTTAAGTCGAACATTCCCGGCCCCGGCGTTGTTTCATGGATCGGGCAGTAGATCGGAGAAATCATAAGTAATGGTGTATCAGGATGGCCATCCCGAATGGTATCTAAAAAGCCATGAACTGCCGGTCCGAATGCACGCAGCCGCATCAGATCCATATTGACCAGATTTATACCGATCTTGACACTGATGAAGTCAGCCCGCCTGTCCCGGATCGCACGGGCAGTGAATGGGTCAAGCAGTGCATTCCCGCTGAAACCCATATTCATCAGATCCATACCAGTTGCTCGTGCCGCAATTATTGGCCAGATTTCTGTTGGCGATTTAGCATTTGAGCCGTGGCTGATCGAACTACCGTGGTGGACCCACACAGATTTTTCTGTATTGGGCAAAGGCTCAATCGGAGCATTTGCACGCAAGGCGCAAAGTTCGGTAATTTCGTTATGTGGCAACCAGATTTCAATCAGCTTTTTACCGCTGGGCAAGCCATCGAAGCGTAGTGTTTGAAGCGGCCCATCTTTGCGAACTGTCGTACCTGCGGACATGTCGGTAAGCAGGATTGTTGCGCTTTTGGCCGATTGCTGGCGTTCGAGACGCCCATTAATACACAGATCATAAACGCCGTTGGGTCGTGGTCGAATACCAACTATCTCTCGACGGGTCGGCAAAACATCAATTTCGATAGTGGTTGCAGATGTTTTGAACTCAAGGCGTACGCCCGAAGTTTCAGTTTCAATCAGGGCCAATTGAGGGTCTGAAAATTGTGTCCGGGCATTGACCGGAAGTCGATGTGGCAGCAATCCAACCGTTGTTTTCTCCAATTCGACAAAACCCCGCATAAGAGATGTGTCGATTGGCGTGGATATAATGAGATTGTTAGTAAGCATTGGTTAATTTTCCTAAAGTCTCGATTACAGTCAGTTTACTGTATTGACATTGTCAGACCGCGCACGATCAGCCTCAAACCTGCTTCGAACGCAGCTTCATGATTGACCGCTCCTCCAATCTGATCATGATCAGCGATATCGCTCGTGCCAAGGTCTGCTTGCTCTTCCAGCACACTTCCAACAGTAAAACGCCCCGCTGCGAGCATTGCCATCTTGGCATCCTCTAATGATATTCCAGCGGCTGTCAAAAATGCGATCTTGTGCGCGATCCTATCTAGATCACTAGGTTTTGGATAGGTGCCGGCATGTAGCCGCGCACCATCCCGCCGAAGCAAGAGCGTATGTCGAAAGCTCCTCACATTATCGGCAAACCAGATTTGCCAATCATCCGCGGGAGTAGGCAAAGGAGCGCGAGCATGCGGTTCCATTGCAGCCTCCGCCATAGCCGCGAGCAATGCGGCCTTGCTGCGAAAATGCCAATATAGCGCAGGCTGTTCAATGCCGAGCTGTTTCGCCAGCCGTCTAGTGCTCACAGCATCAATGCCAACCTCATCAAGCAGAGCAAGAGCCTCTGCGATCACGGTTTCGCGATTCCATCTCACCATATCTTGCATCCTTATCATTGATAATCTATATCATTGATAAGGTATGGCACATTCTAAAGGTAAACACCATGATAGATAATATTATTGAGGACGTTCCGGTCTTAATTCTTGGAGGAGGAATTGTTGGCCTATCAGCAGGCCTTTTTCTCCAGCACCATCGGATTCCCTTCATATTGCTTGAACGCAATCAGGATGTTTCTCCTCTTCCTCGAGCCCGCGGCTTTTCGGCGCGAACCTTAGAGCTATTTCGGCAAGTTGGCCTACAGGACGAAATTGAGGCAATTGCCCGCACTGCTTGGAAGCAAGGAAAGTTCGGGGGAGCCCGTCACGGCGGGTCAATGCTGACCTCCGCATCTCTACAACTTGCCGACATCACCAAGCTTCATGCACTTGCCGATCCTTCACCTTGCGAATTAACTGCCTGCCCACAGACGATTGTAGAGCCCGTGCTACGACAAGCCTTAGAGGCACGTGGCGGCGATGTGCGTTTTGGCTGGGAGCTACTACAGTTCGAGCAACATGGTGAACATGTCACCGCAACTGCGCGCGATTCAGCAGGCGTCGAGCGAACGATCCGCGCTTCCTATATGTTTGCCGCTGATGGTAGCCGCAGCGAAACCCGCAGGAGCCTCGGAATAAATCGGCATGGTATCGAACCTAATCGCCACTATCTCAACATTTTCTTTGAGGCGGATCTGACCCAGCAGGTTGCTGGGCGTACTTTTAGCCAATGTGAAATCTCAAACGATGATGTGAGTGGCATCTTTCTGGCAATGAACAATACAACCCACTGGTCATTCCATCTCTCATATGACCCCGCCACAGCGAAACCCGAACAGTGGTCTGATCAACACCTGACCCATCTTATAAAGTCTGCAATCGGTGCTGATGTCCCCATTAAGATACACGCGAACTCCCCATGGAACACGCGGGTTCGGGTGGCTGATAAATATCGTGACGGGTGTATTTTCCTCATGGGTGATGCGGCTCATGTCATGCCCCCTTGGGGCGGATTTAATGCCAATGCAGGCATTGCAGATGCCCATAATCTGGCCTGGAAAATTGCGCATGTTTTGAAAGGCGAGGATAATTCGACGTTGCTTGACACTTATGAGGCCGAACGTCGACCTGTTGCCATCCGGAATGGTGAACAGGCATGGTTGCGGACGGATTTTAATGCAAGATTCCAAATCCGAAGTGATGACAATACCGACCTTTTCGACCAACTGACCGATTATGGTGAGCTACAGACGCGTTATCGCTATGGAGCGAACGACACCGTCGACAGCCTGCGAGCCCAACCGGGTACCCGCTTTCCTCACGCATGGATCGAGCATGAGGGCCTGCGCCGTTCGACACTCGACCTATTTGGCACCTCGCACGTATCCATAACGGGTCCACTAGCGGCTCGCCCAGACGGAAAGTTCACCTATAAAGCCGAGACCGATTTTCGGTTCATTGACGATGCTGTAACATGGAATTCATTAACTGGGTTGCCAGACGAAGATGCACTTTCTGTACGCCCAGACGGCTTCGTTGCCTACTAAAGCACCTTAGGATGAAGCCATCCATCGCCAGATTGTCGATGCCTATCACTACTCAACGAGCGCAGAACACACTGATCTATTCTGCGCTCTGGCTCAGGCGGTCTCCGCTCTAATTTAGAGATCATTTCACTCATCGGCTAGCACGTTGAGGGGTTAGTGTATCTGCTAGTCGTGTAGGCAACTCTGGTCGCTCCTTTTTCTATAATAACCTGCATGGTTCTTAGTGTCTGGAACCGTTCAAGGATGAGGCGTGGCGCTGAGTGGTCCAGACCAGGCTCATCCACACTCTGCAGCGGGTGTCACAACCAGTACTGCGTCATCGCCAACACCTCCAAACTCATATGGCTTTTTGCCATATTCATCGTTATTTCGGGCGCTGTAATGACTACCATCCGAGACCACCTATTCGCTGTTCGTTGGCGAAACTTCGTTTAAACGATACGAAGCAAACGAGTTTGATCCAGGCGCAACCTTCGCTGGCTAGCCTCCCACAATCAACAGGCCTTGTAACGCCGTTCTCATTTTTTCTCGTATCTTCTTACGTTTTCAGACAAGGGCTGGAAGCAATCGCTCAATGCTGTCTGGCGTATTATCTGGTGCTGATAGATGCTCTGATTTTGAAGAACCCAGAAAAATCGATGCAGTTCAATTAAAGACACACATCTGCCATG
This sequence comes from Pseudochrobactrum asaccharolyticum, assembly GCF_003314995.1. Classification (GTDB taxonomy): domain Bacteria; phylum Pseudomonadota; class Alphaproteobacteria; order Rhizobiales; family Rhizobiaceae; genus Pseudochrobactrum; species Pseudochrobactrum asaccharolyticum. Next base: position 32,306 of record NZ_QNRH01000011.1, on the reverse strand, counting down.
CTCCAGTTGAGAGAGTGCACAGCAACCGACTTTAACTCACTTTGATCTGTTTTTATGTGAAGCCTCGACCCTTCATGAGCGTTTTAATGCGGTTTTTATCAGCTTCCGAAGCTGGATTGTAAACAATAAGACTTAGATCCGCACGGCCATCTACGGCGAAACCGGAGTACTCAAGTTCAATAAGACCTACGGTCGGATGCTGGAGCCGCTTTATCCCTTCGCCATAAATTTCGACGTCATTGTTTTGCCAAAGCGCTGCGAACTCGGCACTATTGGTGCACAATTCATCAACGAGCTCACTGATTTCGCGAGATGCGCCGGCTCGTATGGCATCTGCACGAAAAGCTCCGACAACAGATCGAGCAATACTGTTCCAGTCCATCTGCATATCTCGTATTTCTGGAGTGCAGAAAACGATACGGAGAATATTTCGGCTGCTCGGAGACAACTTGCTGTAATCTGTCAGGACTGCGGTCGCTGCCCTGTTCCAAGCAACGACGTCCCAAAGCGCGGTTTTGATGATTGCAGGACTTGTCTCAAAAGCGTCCAAAAGGCGTTGTAATCTAGGTGTTACACCTTCCGGCACACAATACCTCACCTCGGGTGGATGGCCGAGCGCTAACATGTAGATATGCTCACGCTCCGGTTCAGTTAACATCAATCCTTTAGCGATACGGTCGAGGACGTCTGGTGATGGAGCACCGCCACGCCCCTGTTCCAGCCAAGTATACCAAGTGGGACTGATATTCGCGCGTAGCGCCACTTCCTCCCGACGTAACCCAGGTGTGCGTCGTCGAGCCCCACTGAAGCCGAGTGCCGCTGGATCCAGCTTGGATCGACGATCTTTCAGATATGTTCCAAGAGAGTGCTTGAATGTCGTCACTTAACAAACCTGTTACTCATTATAATGGGATAATGTCACTACTTTTACATGATTAGTATTAAGCGCAAAAATCGATGTTATTCAACATGAGGAGACATTGATGCGAATTTTTCTTACTGGAGCTACCGGGTTTATTGGCTTCAAACTTGCACAGGAGTTACTCGAAGGGGGGCACCAAGTTCTAGGTCTCACGCGATCTGAAAAAGGTGCACATGATCTGACCAAGGCTGGTATCGAGCCTCACAGGGGTGATCTAGAGGACCTGAACAGTCTGCGCTCGGGTGCAGCCGTATGCGATGGTGTAATCCATACCGGATTTGACCATAACTTTTCGAACTACGTGGCCAATTGTCACAAAGATCAAAAAGTGATTGAGGCCTTGGGAACAGAACTCGTTGGCTCGTCTCGACCTCTGGTAGTAACTTCGAGTACCTTGATGGGAGAAAACACACCGGAAGGGTTGGCTGACGAGGACAGCTTGAATCTATTGCATCCAAATCCGCGTGTAATATGTGAAGTCGCAATCAGCGCATTGGTGGAGCGCGGCGTGAATATATCGACCGTGAGATTATCGCAAATTCATGACACCTACAGACAAGGTTTAGTAACCTTCTTAATAGAACATGCTGCGAGGGCAGGTCGTGTAGCATACATCGAGGATGGTACTAATCGTTGGTCTGCAACCCATGTTTCAGACGCGGTGCGCTTGTTTCGGCTTGCAATTGAAAAGCAAAACACCGGAGCGAGGTATCATGCCACCGCTGAAGAAGGGATTTCCCTCCGTGCTATATCAGAAACAATCTCTCGACGTCTTCGGCTTCCTGTCATATCGATCTCCGCTGAAGAGGCTAGCGCGCACTTCGGCTGGTTAAGCGGCTTTGTTGGAAAATCTATGATTGCTGCAAGTGACAAAACGAGAATGCGCCTTGGCTGGAATTCAGTTGGTCCAAGTCTTCTCACTGATATTGAACAGTTGAGATTGTGATCTGTCGCAGTGATCAGCATCCGGTGATACTGGGGAAGCGAGACGGGGCAATGAAAATAGCACCACTTCACAGCGAAGATATGAAGCCCTTAGGCGAAACATTCTAGCAGGTTTCAACCTTCAACTAGATTCAAGTCTCTCAGCATTCGGTGGTCGCAGATTGAACAAATTACCAACCAGGATCAAACCTGCGCCCACCGCAGTGAAGCTATCTATCACCTCGGCATACAACAGATACCCCACTAAAGCTGATAACGGCACCCGCAGATAGTCCATGGGCATCACAACTGTAGCATCTGCATGGGCCAAGGCCTTCGCCATACAAAAGTGGGCAAATGAACCGGCAAATGCGAACAGAAATAACCATGGCCACATTAAAGCTGACGGCCAAATCCACACATTCAGCGCCGGGACGATCCCAATAATCGATTGGATCACAAGCATCCAGAAAATGATCTTTGTAGCACTGTCGGAACGCGTCAGAGCTTTGGTAGATATGAACGAGATTGCGAACGCAAAGGCTGCTCCGAGCGTTATCAAATGGCCAAGATTTAGGGGAGCTACGCCCGGACGCACAATTAACGCGACGCCCGCCAAGCCAAAAAGGATTACTGCTCCCTTTTGCCATGTCAGTCGCTCATTCAGGAATATGGCTGCCAGAAAAGCGGCCCAAATCGGCGCGGTGAACTCAATCGAAATAACCTGAGCCAATGGGATTAGTGTCAGTCCCATTAACCAGGCATATTGTCCCACGTAGTGGACAACGTTGCGGCCGATGTGCGTAGGCAGGATACTGGTTCGCATTGCCCGGATCCCGCCTTCTCGATAAACAAACGGCAACAGCATAAACATAGCGATGACGGAACGCATTTCCATTAGCTGGAAGACATCAAGCGTCCGGGTAACAGCTCGGCCCGAAATAGACATTAGCAGTATCAGCAATACAGATGCCATCATCCATGTTGCTGCCTTGACGATCGACAGACGGTTATCCATGTAGTGCACTTTCAAGGTTGGAGTGATGGCTCAATATCGATTTCCAGCGTTGGATCATTACGAGCTTTCTTAGGAATTGCGACTTCCTATTCACAGAGCTCCATGTCAGCGGCGTCACGCGGATGAAGCCCCATATGCTCGTTACCGAAGGACGGAATGACGATGCTCTTCCGGCCGAGGCAGGCTGGTCTACCACGATCTCGGTAGGGCCCCTATACATTTGCGAAAGACGTGTTTGTCATCAAACGTCCATCAGTTTACGTACTGTGTTGGGTAATATCCCCGCGACCGATCGAGAACACATCCAGCCTCTTGGCCATTTATCGTCCCTTAAATTAAGCCAGAATGGGCAGCAACTGATCGATGCTCTTCTTGGCGTCGCCGTAGAACATGCGGGTGTTGTCCTTGTAAAACAGCGGGTTTTCGATGCCGGAGTAACCTGTGCCCTGACCGCGCTTGGAGACGATCACCTGCTTGGCCTTCCACACTTCGAGTACCGGCATACCGGCAATGGGCGAATTCGGATCTTCCTGCGCGGCCGGATTGACGATATCGTTCGAGCCAATGATGATGGCCACGTCGGTCTCGGGGAAATCGTCGTTGATCTCGTCCATCTCCAGAACGATATCGTAAGGAACCTTCACCTCTGCAAGCAGCACGTTCATATGACCCGGTAACCGGCCGGCGACCGGATGAATAGCAAAGCGCACGTTCTTGCCGGCTGCCCGCAGCTTGCGGGTAAGCTTGGAGACTGACTGCTGCGCCTGCGCCACCGCCATGCCGTAGCCTGGCACGATGATGACGCTGTCGGCGTCGTTGAGGGCCGCGGCCACGCCATCGGCATCGATGGCGATCTGCTCGCCGATGATTTCCATTGCCGGACCGGTAGTTACACCGAAGCCGCCGAGGATGACCGACAGGAAGGAGCGGTTCATCGCCTTGCACATGATGTAGGAGAGGATCGCGCCGGACGAGCCGACCAGCGCACCGGTGACGATCAACAGGTCATTTCCAAGCGTGAAGCCGATAGCGGCGGCGGCCCAACCGGAATAGGAGTTCAGCATCGACACCACTACCGGCATGTCGGCACCGCCAATGCCCATGATCAGGTGATAGCCGATGAAAAAGGCGGCAAGCGTCATAACGAGTAGCGTCCAGGTGCCCGCACCATTGACGTAGAGCACCAGCATTGCGAACGAGAGTAGCGCAGCACCGGCGTTGAGCAGATGACCGCCCGGCAGCTTCTTTGCCTTGCCGTCGACCTTGCCGGCAAGCTTGCCGAAGGCAATGACGGAGCCGGTGAAAGTGACTGCGCCGATGAAGACGCCGAGGAATACCTCGACCTTCATAATCGACAGTTCCACAGGTTCTTTGTGGGCAAGGATAGCGGCGAAGCCCGTCAATACAGAGCGGGCCATCGCGTCGAGACCAGCGACATTCACCGCCTCGATATGGGCGTTGAAGCCGATGAAGACTGCGGCGAGACCGACAAAGGAATGGAGTGCCGCAACAAGCTGCGGCATCCCGGTCATCTGGACGCGCGAGGCGACAAAATGGCCGAGCACGGCGCCGCCCGCGATCATCAGCACAATTACAAGCCAGTTACCAACGTCAGGTCCCAAGAGCGTGGCGACGATGGCAAGGCCCATGCCGGTCATGCCGTACCAGGCGGCGCGCTTGGCGCTTTCCTGGCCCGAAAGCCCGCCGAGCGAGAGGATGAAGAGAACGGCTGCCGCGATATAGGCGGCCGATACGATACCGATCATCATAATGATTACCCTTGTCCGATCAGGATTTCTGGAACATGGCGAGCATGCGCCGTGTGACGAGGAAGCCGCCGACGATATTGATCGTGGCGATCAGCACCGAGAGTGCAGCAAGCAGCACCACCAGCCAGTTTCCAGACCCGATCTGCAGCAGCGCACCGAGAATGACGATGCCGGAAACCGCGTTGGTAACCGCCATCAGCGGAGTGTGCAGCGAATGCGAGACGTTCCAGATAACCTGGAAGCCGACGAAGCAGGCGAGCACGAAGACGACGAAGTGGCTCATGAAGGCCGGCGGCGCAAAGGCGCCTACCAAAAGCAGCAGCGCTGTACCGATGGCGAGCAGCGTCAACTGGCTCTTCGTCTGAGCCTTGAAGGCTGCAGCCTCGGTGGCGCGTCTTTCCTCCGGTGTCGGTTCCTTCACCTTCTCCTTTGGTTTCTGCGCCGCGATCGCAGCGATCTTCGGCGGTGGCGGCGGATAGGTGATCGCCCCCTCGAAGGTGACGGTCGCACCGCGGATAACGTCATCCTCCATGTTGTGGACGAGCTTGCCATCCTTGCCCGGCGTCAAGTCGGTCAGCATATGGCGGATATTAGTGGCATAGAGTGTCGATGCCTGCGCAGCCATGCGGCTCGGGAAATCGGTATAGCCGATGATGATGACGCCATTGTCGGAGACGATCCGCTGATCGGCAACCGTCAGATCGCAGTTGCCGCCACGCTCGGCCGCAAGGTCGACAATCACCGATCCCGGCTTCATCGCTGCCACCATGTCGGCAAGCCAGAGTTTTGGCGCATCACGGCCGGGGATCAGCGCTGTGGTGATGACGATGTCGATCTGCGGCGCAAGCTCGCGGAACTTGGCAAGCTGCTTCTCGCGGAATTCCGGCGAAGAAGGTGCCGCATAGCCGCCGGTGGCAGCGCCATCCTGGTGACCGCCCCCCTCACCATCGGCGAAATCGAGATAGACGAACTCCGCCCCCATGCTCTCGATCTGCTCGGCAACCTCGGGACGCACATCAAAGGCATAGGTCTGAGCGCCGAGCGAGGTGGCGACACCGATCGCCGCAAGACCGGCAACGCCCGCACCGATCACCAACACCTTGGCCGGCGGCACCTTTCCAGCGGCCGTCACCTGGCCGGTGAAAAAGCGACCGAAATTATTGCCGGCCTCGATCACCGCGCGGTAGCCAGCGATATTGGCCATCGACGACAACACATCCATCTTCTGAGCGCGGCTAATACGCGGTACCATGTCCATGGCGATGACGTTGGCACCCTTTTCCTTGGCAAGCTCCAACAGTTCCGCATTCTGGCCGGGATAGAAGAACGAGATCAGCGTCTTGTCTGATGATAGAAGGTCAACTTCCGCTTTCGTCGGTTGTCGCACTTTGACGATGACGTCGGAAGTTGCGGCAAGCGCGGTAGCTCCCTCAAGCACTTTCACCCCAACCGCCAGGTAGGCATCGTCCGAAATTCCGGCCGAAAGCCCAGCACCTGCCTCGATGGCACAAGCATGTCCCAGTTTCATCAGTTGAATCGCACTTTCCGGTGTCATTGCGACACGCGACTCGCCCGGATAATTCTCTTTGAGAGTTCCAATTTGCATATGAAGCCTTTCTTTCACCGACTGACAACGGGATTACGTTCCGGAAATGGGTGGCTGTAAAAAACAACCTGACAACCACCCATCGTTTCAGAGCCGCAAATTCCCTGATCTATCGGCGTTGCCCATACTAAGTGGCAGTGTTCAGATCATCATGTTCGCTTGCGGTAAAAGCTCCGCCTTCGATATGATAGACTTTCGGCTCTTCCGAAAAATATTCCTGTAGGCCTCTCATGAAATTTTCATGGTCTTCGCTTGCTTCGAAGCCTGGTGTGTGATCCTCAAGTGAACGCCATCGCACGATAAGATTAAACACTTCTGGCGTTTCGATCCCTTGCGCCAGTAGGTGCCCGCGGTAACCCTGGGCGCGGCTAAGCAACGGAAGGACTTTGTCGAATGCTTTTCTGAACGCCTCAATTTGCTCCCTATGAACGGGCAGCAGCGCGATCTCATAAATCATGATTGCACCTTTAATGGAGTTGAGCGTTTACGAACTTGCACGCGTAGTGTCAGCGGACGGGTCAACTGCAATCACGATTTTTCCCCGAATGCCGTTGTTCGGGGTTTCAAGGCGAGTATGGGCTTGAGACAGGTCGGCTAGCGCATAAACAGCGCCTACGTGTGGACGCAGTTGGCCACGCTCAACCAGTGTGGTCAGTTCATCCAGCTTACCGCGGTTCTGTCGCGTGAAAACGAAGTGATAACTTGCGTTCTTGCCCCACGCTTCAATAAGGTTCTGTGGCTGTGCGATGTCCACGATCGTGACAACGCGACCAAGTTGCGCGAGCACATCCGGGCTGCGGGACAATGTGTCGCCACCAATGGTGTCAAACACGACGTCAACGCCGCAGCCATCCGTTTCCCGCATAATGGCGCTGATATAATCTTCTTTTTTGTAGTCGATAACGACATCCGCCCCAACACTTCGTGCAAATTCGAAGTTATCTTCGCGTACAGTCGTGAATACCTTCGCACCGATGGCTTTCGCGACCTGGATTGCCACATGACCGACCCCTCCGGCGCCGCCATGAATCAAGATGCTTTCCCCCACTCTCAGAGTTGCGCGCTCAACGAGGGCCTCCCACACCGTCCCGCCAACCAGGCTCAGACTTGCCGCTTCGAGATGGCTGAGCGATGAGGGTTTCCTTCCGATAATAGTTTCCTTCGCAACGTGGTATTCGGCATAGCTGCCCGGTCCGTCAAAGATTTGCGGGGTGTACCAGACTTCGTCTCCTGGAGAGAACATCGTCACGCCTGGCCCGACTTCTTCGACAACACCGGATACGTCATGACCAGTAATCGCCGGGAGTGGGACATAGTCGCGATAGTCACCGCGTCGAACCTGATAGTCCAACGGATTGATCGATGTAGCGTGCACGCGCACTAGGACTTCTCCTGCCTGCGGAACAGGCTTTGGCACGTCGCAAAGCTCGAACGATTCCGGGCTACCAAAAGAGTTAAGTATCATCGCTTTCATTGTATTTCCTCACTTCGATAAAAAGAGATATCGGGATTTTTCGATATTATATAGTAAATGATCACAGGTCTTTCCCTATGATCTCGGTCAGAGCGCTGATCGTCGCTTCGTTCCGTTTATAGTAAGTCCATTGACCGATGCGCCTGACTTCGACCAAGCCAGCCCGCTGCAGCGTTGCAAGATAATCGGATACTGTCGACTGCGACAGTCCGACACCTTCTTGTATACTACTGACGCAGACGCCCACGACATTGACATCCCCCTCATCCTGCGGGGGAAAATTCTTCACTGGGTCCTTCAGACCCTGCACGATTTCAAGACGTGTACGGTTTGAGAGGGCTTTGAATATTTCGAGTAAATCCATACCCAATACATATCGGGAATAAGCGATATGTCAATACTAAAAAATGACATCTGTGCGATTATACCGATCCCTTAGGTAGCGGCACGATTGTCGCATATGGCATCTAGCTCAGGCGGAATTCGCACCTTGATGTCCTCAAGGCTTCATAATGGCGGCGAGAATTTGCTGATAACTGATTTTCGCAGAAGAGGCACGGCAAAATCGATAAAGGCGCGTAATGCACCTCCATCGAACCGCCTCGGTTGGAAAACAAGATGAACCGGAATCGGATCAGGTTCGTACTGAGCGAGAATATCAACCAGAGCTCCCTCCGCGAGTTGACGCTCGACCTGATAAGAGAGAGGACGCACAATACCCATTCCGCGTTCTGCCGCGTCAATCGCTGCACCTGCGCTATTGAGTGCTATACGACAAGATACGCGAACCGATCGAACCCGATTTGTTACAGTATTTTCCAGGTACGGCCACAACTCCTGGGCCCCGGCTTCATTTAAACCGATGCATCTGTGGTTAGCCAAGTCGGCGGGACGGGTCGGCGTCGGATGCTCAGCCAGATAAGACGGCGCGGCGCAGGTCAATCGACGAACCTCACCTACCCGCAATGCACTCATTGACGAATCCGGCAGATCAGCAAGGCGAACGGCGATATCTACACCTTCGCCGACAAGATCGACCAGTCGATTGAGAAGAAGCACACGGACCTGAACGCGCGGATATGCCGTCAGAAACTTTTCAATCACAGGCATCACTTTCATACGGCCGAAAAGTTCCGGGGCTGTAATTACCACACTACCACTGATGTCCAGGTCCTGTGCCCCGGCCTCAAGATGCGCAAGCTCTTCAAGCATTAGCCGGTATGTCGAAACATGACGCTCGCCGGTTTCCGTAACGGCAAAGCGACGTGTCGTACGCTCTATAAGCCGCTCACCGGCTGTATCTTCGAGTTGTGTGACAGCCCGCGTGACCGTTGCAGGAGAGAGGCCAAGCCTTCGGGCGGCACCAGCAAGCGAACCGGAATCTACCACAGTTACGAAGATCGACATAGCTTCCAGACGGTCCATCATTGTTTCCAATTCTGCAATCGATTCTTCCAGATTTTACTTATTATTCTCCAATATGAAATGCACTACATATCTAAAAACAAAAGAAAGGTGCGCATCATGACAATACGCTACGGTTTCAAAAAAGTAGGCAATGTTGAAGTTTTCTACCGGGAAGCTGGACCAGAAGACGGTCCGGTAATCCTGCTGTTGCATGGATTTCCGACCGCCAGTCACATGTTCCGTGACCTAATTCCGCTTCTTGCCGATCGCTTCCGACTGATAGCACCAGACCTGCCTGGCTTTGGGCAGACCAAGGCACCGGCAAGGGGCCTGTTCGACTATACGTTCGACCGCCTTGCCGATGTGATTGAGGGCTTCACTGAGGCTCTGTCCCTTGATCGGTATGCACTCTACATCTTCGATTACGGTGCGCCAGTCGGGTTACGTTTGGCGATACGTCATCCCGAGCGCGTCATGGCAATCGTCTCGCAGAATGGCAACGCTTATATCGATGGCTTCAGCGACCAGTGGGGGCCATGGGAGACATATTGGCGCGAACCTAATGCTGCGAACCGAGAAGCTTGCCGTCCCTCCTTGGCACCGGACACGATCCGAAACTGGCAATATGGTACCGGAGCCAACCCGGACTTGCTCTCACCCGACGGTTATGAACTCGACATCGCCTATATGGCGAGGCAAGGTGCAGAAGAGATTCAACTGGATCTGATCCTCGATTATCGCAGCAATGTTGCGCTGTATCCTACTTTCCAAGCTTACTTCCGCGAGCATCGCCCGCCTCTGTTGGCAGTGTGGGGACGCCATGATCCGGCGTTCATCCCAGCCGGAGCCGAAGCATATCGACGCGATCTTCCAGACGCAGAAATCCATCTGCTCGACGCGGGACATTTCGCACTGGAGACTCATGCCGCGGAAATTGCAGAACGAATGCTCACGTTCCTCTGAAGAAATATGTATCTCTCGCGGCATCGGCGTTGCAAAAATAACAATGGTGTCTGCGATACGGACTAAAACCGTGGCTCACTCGATTTGCCTTTCGGCGTTCGAGCAAGCCGTAGCAGGAGAGAAATCAATATGACGAAACCCATCCCCATTTTTCCCGCAAACCGTCACGCACTCTACGAGGCGCACGGTTACTCAGCCGCCATTGCCTCCGGAGATCTTCTGTTTGTTTCCGGTCAGGTCGGAAGTCGCAAGGACGGCTCGCCCGAACCGGACTTTGTCGAACAGGTCCGACTAGCTTTCGCCAATCTCATAGCCACCTTGGCAGCCGGCGGTTGCACACTCAACGACATCGTCGATGTGACGAGTTTCCATACCGATCCTGAGAACCAATTTGCAACCATCATGGCAGTGAAGAGCGAAGTCTTCCCCGAGCCGCCCTATCCAAACTGGACAGCAATCGGGGTGAACTGGCTTGCCGGTTTCGATTTCGAGATCAAGGTGATCGCCCGCATTCCATTTCAGACGAGAAGATGAGACCTAGCACGCAAAGAAAGATCCAATATGTTGAAAAATCGAGATCCCCCCATTGCGACCAAATTGCCGTCACACCGCTCTAAACTTGCCTGAATTAGCAGACAGTTTTCGTGTTATAGTTAAGGTTGCGTTTTCGGTTCCGAATTGAATTAGTGTTTTATAGCCAACAGCAGAATGTCTATGCAGCGGATTATAGAAGCCATCAACATATTCACCAATATGCTTTACAGCTTCTTTACAGGATAGAAAATAGAGCGCCAAATCGTGGCCTTATTATAGCATCTTTCTTATTCCACTCATGGATGCTAAGTTACCGTAGTTTTTGAGGAGATCACGATTGCCGTCAGCAGCATATGAGTCTTCCTTATTGGAGCACTGAATAAGGCCAGATTAGGCCATCGAATTTCAATGGTCTGATCGCCGGATCTTGCTTTATACGATCACTGCTTCCCATCCCATGATGCGGTATAAATAAAACTCAGCAGCAATGGTCGAATAAAGTCAGCCTTATATCAAATCTCATTTTCTAATCTAGCGTTTCGTAAGAAAATTCTTGACCTAGAACGTGGCTGCATGAGGTACGTAATGGTTGCTGCTGGTCATGTGTTTGACGAGCCTTTTGCCTTGCTTTCAGACTGTTCTTTCGCATCATATGAGCATACTTATGCCATCATGTACGAGCATGCCATCAAGCTAATGACCACTAGAGCCTTATATTGCCAGATATAATAGCTATTGAGGCTGATATCTTCAAAAGCACACAGACGTAACAAAAATAGTTTGACCTGTTGCGTATCAGTGAAGGAAAGTTTCATTGTTACGCAAAAAGCCAAATTTTTTAGTATCTGACGCTCATGACTTTTCATAAAGTCCTGCCGCCACCAAGGATATACGTTGGATTTTTTTGATCAATGTTCGCTTCCTCAACCGTAGCTTTCCTATCAGGCAAAACGAACAGAAGCACACCGGCTTTGCAGTGCACGACCACATTTAACACCATACACTATTTTGCGAAGATCGTATCGCATTAATGACATTGCCGAAACTCAACGCCAGAGCTAAACATTATAAACAGAATTCACCCTTAAATCACATTACGTAATTTAAGGGTGACATAAAGCATAAATCATTCACGCCATCCGTTACTCAAAGCGTATAATGACACTCTCAGTACCATTGTCTTCTGACGCTGAAACCGGCATTTCGTGTTTCAAAAGATTCAAGAGCTGTATTTTTTCTAATTCATATTCAAAGCTCTCTAACCATCTATCCATACTGCGTATTGCAGCTAAGTCGTACAGATTCATCGAACTTCGCATCATTTCATTCCCAACTTCTCGCGAGGCATTCAAAAACTTCCGCATCTTGACCATCCCCTCTGAAAGAGAACGCATTCCAAATTCAGATTGATTTCTCTCTAGATCAATCAGGCTTATTTTTGAACTATTTGCAGATATTAACTCCTGTAAATCTTCCTCAAAATTAACTGGCCCATGCAAATCATTACTTACCAACACGACATGATGGAAGTTATTCATACCGTCTTCGGTAAATAGCCACTGTAGTAAATCAACTGTATCATAATGAGAATTATGATTAGCTGTAACTGGAATAACAATTACCGGTTTTAAGAAACCATTTTCCGCCTCCTGATCTCTCCAAATAGTACGACCATTTTCAAACAAAGCACAGACATGTTGATAGCCGGCAAGGGCATTCGCTCCAAAATCGACGATGCAACTCCCTTTGAAAACAGGCTCTAAGACATCCGACCAAATTTCCAAAAACTCTTTCTGATTAGCAACACCATATTGATGCGGTGATTGAACGAATACATCTTTTGTATGCGGTACTGCACGCTTCAAAGAAGACATATATCCTATATTAGAGCCTTGCCCCTCTATAGAAAATAAAGAGAATTGATGGTCATGCTTATCCAGATATATATTAAACAACTCCGATATCGTTGTTTTTCCTACGCCACCTGTTTTGTTGGCAATTATAATACTGCGCATTTTTTAATTCCTTGATTGAGCACTATTGCTAATTAAGGATGACATGGAAAAATCAAATGAAAACAATTATTTAAGTCAACAACCCCTGCAACCAAATATATGCATTGTAAAAACATTACAAAACTCAACATCTTAAATGTTAAATTTCACATGCATTTTTTATTTAAATGTATATTTAGTTGCGGGTGAGAAAAGAAAAATATAAGAAAATGATCCGTCAACAATGCTTACATTGTTAATTCACGTTACCAAAAACGGTATTGAATTCACGCCAACGAGCGATTGTATTTAACTTCTGTATCCATTTGATTTTGCGTCGGCAGTTTCGCGAAACAATCCAATACAGAGCGAATAATTGCTTGCCCAAAAGTGGCAATACGTAAGTCAATATCATCGGATAACAATCCTGAGTAAACGACCGTTTGCTCAACCGCGCGTGACAATGCAACATTCATGTGCATGATCCCATCATTATCACTTAGTCCATCAATATTCGCAGGTATACGTCCTGTCTTGGTTAAAGCAGCGCCCATGGAGACATAAACTACGTCAGCTTCCTGCCCCTGCACATCACTGGGCAAACCAACAAACTTAATAGCATTATCCAGACCTGCGTTTTTAAGTGCTATAAGTAATGAACTGAGCTGTTTTTTCCCAAAAACAACAATGCCAACAGACTTACCTTGCTGGAGAGCATTCGCAGCAGATCTGACAATCGCGCTTACTTCAGCTTGAACCGTACCATTGACCTTAACCGCCATAGGAACATAACGTATTTCACTGAGCCGCCTCCCTCGACTTTTAACGACCAGCGCATTCTCATAAGAAAAGATATTTGACCAAGCCATGATATCGCAATTCTTAGCGCGAAAATTCCTTCTTAAACGCAATGTGGGCAATCCAGAGGCTTCAGCAATCACAAAAACAGACCCGGTCTTTGCTATTTGAAACACATCCCCAATCACCACAATTTGGGACGCAGTCTCAAACAATGAAGCGTCATATGATACAAGCGTCGCTTCATCAATAATCACGACATCAGCATCATCATTTTCGGGGCGAAGTATCTGCGCCTGCCTTAAGAGGATTGATTTTTCGTTTGGGGTTTTGGCGGCGAGATATGCATTTTTCTGGTTGAATGAAGTGAAAATAAGATAATCTTTTTCACGTATCCAAAACAAAGGCACCTCAATTACGCGCGTTTTCTCCATAAATGCGCGACACCGCTCTTCAATAACATCAAGAGCTCCACCACCGGCAAAGACCTTTACAGTTTTATTATTAGCAAGACACGCAGAAACAAAACCAGGAACCATATGTGTCTTTCCTGTTCCGGCAGCCCCAGTTAAAATAAATGAACGCCCTACTCCCAAAAACTCAAGAGCTTTCGCAAACTCATCCGCCTCTTTTACCCATAGAACCGGATCACAGAGTTTCACTGGTTGAGGCCTAGCTTCGTCATCGCTATCAACCGCCTCTGCATACCGTTTCAACAAAGGCTCAACAGGCCTTTTGTACAGATATGGAAAAGGCTTCAATGCCTTACCAAGACTTTCCCTGAAAACACGCTCTTGCACAACATAAGAGGCATCAAGCCTACGCCCATTCACTTTGGTACGAAAAACGGACTGCGCACTGTTATCCTGCATCATATAATTGTCAGTAATCTCTTTTCTATATTTAAGAAAAGTGCGTAGGTTGAATTCAAGTGCACTATACGTTTCTGCCGGACGATGGCCTGCCGTAAAAAAATGATGCCCTACCATCGCATCCAAGTAGCCATAATCGGCCACTTTTCCAATCAATCGCAAAGCATCTTCCGACTTAGCCCCATCCCCTAATAAAGCCGAGGCGCGGGCATTAGAACGCAATCTCACACCAAAGCTCTGTCGTATAGATTTTGCTTCCGCGTCGCATGAGACAATAACCTCCTGCCCATCCAGAGATATAACGTCACGTTTATCATTCCCATCATCAGAAGTGAATTCAACTCCTCTGATTATGATACGCTCAACTCCATCTTCAGTCCGTACTTTTTCATAAGAATGTTCTCTCTCAGCAATACGATCAGTGCTTACTTTGGGTGGATTAAGCTGAAGCCATGCTCTCCCACAGCGTATGAAATCAGCGCGCATTAGGAGTTTTTGTTGAGCCAGTTCCAGATCTCGTTGTGAACTTTCAACTTCGCGAACGAGTCTGGCACGTCTCGAGGCAATCATATTCCCATAACGCCGTGATGTTATTTTAAAGCCCCAGGGGTAAATTTTATCGTGCTGACGTATGGATAAGCGTTGTTGATTACGATGTTGTAGATCCCACTCAACTATTTGCTTTTCAGCCAACGACAGCTCTGCCTGTTTTCTGAAATAATTTAACTTAGCTTTAAAATGCGCAGCTGCCTTATTGAGAATATTACGTACAAGGCTTCGATACATATTATCTAGTCGAACAGCATTCTCAGATCGAGACAGTGTCTCATACGGTTTTTTAGCAAGGGTATATTCGTTAGGCTCAACATCGAAGCTAAACATTCAACCTCACTAGTCCATCAAACTGCCGAAGCTCGAAGCAAGGATTACAATTGCATTTCCGTCAACTAGTCTACACTCTAACATGATTTTGTATAAAATAAGAATGCTTATTTTCAGCTAGAAATAACCTTCGCTAAAAGCAATCTACAAGTATATATTTTGTGAGTAGATATGGCCAATTTAAGTCGACTCAACTTCATAAAACAGTATAGTTAGCCAATTTTTTCATTTAGTATCATTCATACAACCATCCATTTCTTCTTGAAGAAACAAGGAAATTCGCATAATATCATCTATACAAATTTTAATGAATCATTAGACATGACATATCACAACAAAAAAACATCCCCATATTTAATAACTATACTGAATAATTACATAAAATATTAAAATAACCACAACATAATATATGCTACCTAGATAAACAAAAACACAATATTATAAAAAATGTAAATCGCAAGATTAAAATTAATATAAATTTGATTTTTTATTTAAAATAAACATGAAATCAATCATGCAATTTTTTTTAACAGTCCTCAATTCCGAAAAAATATCTGAAATTGAGATGCGAATTGAAAATTCTGAGGGCTCAATACCGCAAATGCGATGCCAGGCATCACATTTGCTATTTTGAGAGGCAAAAAACCATTAAAAATCCTGTTTTTATGAGGTTTTTCCGTTGAATTCCTGCGCTGCCAGAAGGCAGCACGCTGGCGCGTGGCAGGAATGAGACAACTTGCCAATACTTTCATCAATGACCATTTAGGGGCCGTGAGCGGACGGACGGCTTTTGGCCCACAAAATACAGGGAGCAGACTATCTCGTATCCTGTTCCAGTTGATAAATTGATTGGTCAGCATTAAGGAAGCGCCCGCCATCGCACAATTCCCGTGCCTCAAATATAGCTATGGAGACACAATGCTCCACTTTTGTGTCCCTGCATTCCACGGAATGGAGAAGTAGGCAACCAGCAAGCTTATCTACTGTATCCGATCAGGATGCTAATCGGAACGTAATGTGGTTAACTCCTGTTCCTTCTCATTAGTAATCTCCACGAGCAGGCATCAATCATCGCCTCAACAAACCTGACTGTTGGATGAACACTGCCAGCCATTCGTTTCTACTTTCCATTTCAGGGTTTCCAAAACATTCCGAGGGTAAAGCCGAGTTGTCCGTCAAACCTTCCAACTATCTTCCTCAATCTGCTTGGCATATGAAAGCAATTTTTTCGCCCTCTCTTTGTTTCCTGCGTTTATCGCTCTCGTCGCAAGTTCAATTAGGCGCACTCTATAATTACTCGCTGCATGGCGATGGGCCTCGATGGTTTCAACTTTATCCAGTTGGCAATCCACGATAAGTGCCTTCGCTGCTGCCTCTTTCGGCGCGCCGCCTATCGCTTTGTAAACCCACCCCGGAAGTACTTCGATGTTCTCATGATAGTCATCGAAGTAAGGATGTAACCACTTGAACGACCCAGCGTTGGAGCGCAGCGCAACGCTCGCTCTGATGGCATTGTCTCCTAAATCTGCCGTGGATTTTTGGAAATTGCAAGCGTGACAGGAAATCGTCAAATTGACTGGCGAGAACGCCCATTTCCTATAATGCGGCTTCGATTTGTCCAGATAGTGCTCGATCGACTCGTAGGCATTTTTTCGCTCAACAAGGACCGTTCGACGACAGAAGTAACAACGCCCTCCTTGTTGTTTACGAAGCGCGGTTCGGATCTCGTTTTTTAGCGTTGACAGAATTTTGTCGGCCCACTCGATTTTGCCAATGTTATATTTTTTCCGCAGAATTCTATGACTTTTCCGACGTAGGATATTTCGGTGAGTCGGACAAAGCTTCCCGGGCCCCAGAGTCAATTTTCTGCCTCGATGATGGTTTTGATGGTCTGGGCTGTCTTGAAAAGCGGATCATTCTCTGTCAGTTGCAGGTCCAATTTGATGAACTCGTTGCCAGCGGACAAGAACTCTTCGCCGTCCTCTTGTGTGTTCGCGATCAAGGTTAAGCACCTTTGGATGACATCTACCGCCTGTGCCGACCGCGCGGATCGAAGACCAAACTGTTCGGAAAGGACGTTGTCGGCATTCATACCGAATATAGCCAACCTCCTCCACGCTTGGTCGGTTTCTAGGTCGCATATGTAGCCACTCTTGTTCGGCACACTCGCCGCGATCAACGGAGAGTGGGTAGCCACTACAACAGTAGTTGCGATTCCTATGCTCCTCAAAACCTGATCCAGATCATTGATAATTCGACCTTGCCACTCCGGATGCAACGAGTTCTCGGGCTCGTCAAACAGAACGACGGAGTTGTTGACCGTACAGAAGCAAAAAGCTAGACCCGCAAGGATATACCCGCGCTCACCCGAACTCAAATTGGCAAGAGACAACTTGTCCGCACCTTTGAAAAATTGTATGTCGGAGACATGTGTCACGCCGCCTGCCAAATCGTCAACAATACCCGCCCACGACACGACATCTGTAGAAGTGTGTTGAACGAATTTAATATCGACATCATTAAGGCTTGACGTTTTCCGTGTATCCTTCGCATTTCTTCCTTGCCTAAACCGAACCCTCATCCTTCCTTCTAACCCAAGCCCTTCTAGTAGATCGCAAGCAGCCTTACAACGTTCCTGTAGGCGGTCGTGCGATCGTAGTATTTCCGGGACGAGACGTCGAAACGGCGAGATCGCGGAGAACATGTTATTGTTGGTTTTATGACCAAGATATATCAACTCTTCACTGGCACCAATCTCATATGCAGCTCTGGGGAAACGCTCGAACACAGTTCCCGAAAGGCATACAAGTTTTGAATACTTGTCATTTTGGGAGACATACAACTGGTTAAGGATATCTTCGGCCAACTGACCCAAATATCGGCTTTTTCCACTACCATTCGGCCCCGTTAGCACATTCCAAGCACCTGAATGCGGGGGATCTGTGAATTTCGAGGTGTGCATTAGGAACACTCCACATATCGGAAAATAATGCGAAAAAAATTTTCGAGCAGATCTGACATACATTTTGTGATTCGGTATAATCAGAAGCCGCTGGAACATTATTCTACTATAGCTACGTAAAGCAATCTGGCAAAGGCCAGCCCGCAATAGCACCTTCCGTCACTTTGCACATGCTCCAGCCAAACGAACGATCCATCGGAGCTAATGCGTTTAAATCGTGAAAAGGGGTCGTCATACTAGCAATTATTAGTGGGGCAAACAGCGCTCTTCCAGACCTACATTGTTCTCCCGCGGCGAAGTAAGATGACCTAGCATGAGAATTTCGAACATCGGCTTGGGGTGTACATTCGGATGGGTCGGCCGTAATTGAACGGTAAATACCCACGCCCACTGCTCCGAAGCAGGCAGTCTATTCACGGCGCTCAGTTCGACTACCGCCTAGAGTTCGGTTTTAGGTTTGCCAGACGGTCAGTTTAATGACCTACATTACGCGCTTAGCCGCTTAGTAAACATATCTTCAACAAAGTGCAACAGGATGGACACTGTGGTTGACCTGAGTGTTTAGCATGATGTTGAAGCAAGTGAATTGCTAGCCTCATTTATCGACTTGAACAAACGTCTGTCCGCCTTTAAGCTCCTGCCTGATAATGGTCGCGATATCCCCTCGCCCCTCACTCTGCAAGGTTCTAGCCACCTGTTCAAGCAGGTATCTACCGCCATTAACGACGGTTGCCTGTACCATCACCCGGATGCCGGCTTCGAGATCCCCACTCGCCTGAGGAAGCGCTCGCATCCTGCTGACCAGCTCATCATGGTGGGCAAAGACTTTCAGGGCGGGTGGTGATACAATTTGGGCTGGTTTTGGCCTGTTTTTCGCGCGTGTACGTGCTTGCTTAGCTTGATGCGACGTGACCTCAACATCAATAGTCTCAGTCCCTGTCGCCGTGGTTGTCGTTTTCCGCAAACGGATTGTGCTCCCCGTTTTCTCAGAAGCTTTCGCCATTGCGGTGATTGACCTGTCCACACTGTCATGAACCGTGCCTTTTTGCGACAGCGGGACCATTACCAACATCGACGGCAGCATTGCACTTATCAACAGCGATGATGACATTGCGGCCAGTTGATCTTTAAAAGGCATGATAGCAGACTGGAACCGGAAGCATGCCCAGGCAGCTTATGCTCCATCCCTGTTTCGGACACCGCCGCCGGAATATTGTTATGGGCACCGTGTTCATCTATGCGAGCAGACAGACTTTTTGCTTCTCCTGCGAGGTTTCGTGACCGGCGTCGTCTACTACGATCCGTCCGTAAAGATGGAAAATGCCTTGACTGCAGCTCATAACATCCAGTGTAGCAGCCAGTTTCGCATCAAGCATGCTGACATTACTCAAATGTACCATCGTAGCGAAACGGTGCACCTCTGACTGACATTCATTGCTTGAGTGGACATTGCCCCCCTACTCGTCAGAAGAAAGCGAAGCGAACATTTCTGAAATTTGCTCATTAGCATTGCGTTCGGCATAGTGTCTTTCTTTCCAGTCATCTTCCATAGAATCGGCCCATCTCTCTTCATTAGCTTCAAATTCGGCGGACGCTTCATTCAGTTTTTGAACCTCCCACGAAACGTCTTCGTCGAAATAAGACCCTATTGTGCGAACGGCATCTTCAAGCTCGCTGTACGCGGTCGAACTTGTACATTCCGATATCTCTGTCGAGAAGTTGTCCTTGAAAAATCTATCACGAGCAGCCTTCAGACGTGCGTTCTGGCTATCATTGAGCGTAAGATTTCCATCGGTCACGTGTTCTACCAAGCGCCTGAGACCTGAAGCTGATGCACCATCCTCTGCTGCTGAGTACATCGCCTCACGCAGCTGGTCAGAAATACCGCCGCGATCTTTAAGCTCATCCCAGCGAAGATCGTTGAAAAGGTCCACAAGATCCGCAGCCTCCTCTATGCTGTTATACCCACGGGAAACGCGGCCGACCACATTATCGATGAGCTGATCAATGATTGGCAGAAGTCTCGCGTTTCTGGACTGATCTGCAAATCTGGCAAGGCAGGAAAGTCGATCATCATGATCGATATCTACGCGTATGAGATTATCTGGCGATCCTCCATAGACGTCTCCCACTGCAACAGCGGCAATGTTGTCAATCAGCCGGTCAAGATTGACGATAAGAGAGTCGCACAGACTTTTCCCTTCAGTACCCTGCGCAAGATCGATGACGGTCTTCAACTCTCTGAAGCGGATAGCCGACGCTACGATGTCGATGCCATTTTCCGGCTGTTCGCGGATGACATGGTTCATCAAGTCTCCGACTGAAGGATTTATGTAATGCATGGAAGTGCCCGTTGATCCGACAAACGCGTCGGTCAATTCCCTCATCGAACGTAGCTGATCATCAGCTCGGCGGCTATAGTTGTATTTTTGTGATCTGCGCTCGTTCAGGCTATGAAAACTTCTAAGGACTGCGTCGTTTGTGCCCGTGCCGCCCATGGAATGTAGCGCCAGCAGCATCGAACGCGACGCGTCAGAGAGCTGTTCATTGTAGGCGTGAAGCCAGATCTGGGCCGGATTATCTAAGAGGGATAATACAAATGCCTGATACTTATCCGGCGCGACGCTTTTGACGCGGCTATAGGATGATAGCCATTCGACAAGACGCGGGTTGAATTTGCCGTGGTTGATGATCTTTCTGTAAAAGCCATCCGCAAGAAGCTGATCACGGTACTCACGTGGCAGGTCGCTGAAATAGATGTGATTGTAGAGAATTCTTGCCTTCTGCGGCAGACTGTAATCGCGGATGTCGAGCACGCAGCGGCGGTCAATAAGCCCTGCACCTGATACGCGTTCTGACATAACCATGGCCTGCTGGAGTATATGTTCTCGTGTCGTCAGGATGAGGCGTGATGTTTTTGAAGCCGAGACCATCTCAATAAACCTGATAAGATCACGATCGTGGTTCTTACCCACGAAAGCACTCTGCTGACCGAGGAAAGATGCGCCGAGGAAGTCGTCGTAGTAAAAAACCTGCGGGACTTCGATATTGAACTGTTTCCTGGCCTCATCGATATCCGAGTTCACAACGATCGGCTGAGCACCTTGTTCCAGTCGCTCATACATGAGCATTTCAGCAAGGGTTGTTTTACCGACGCCTGGCTGTCCGGAGATGATGAGGACATTGTGCTCGTCGAGAATATCGCGCGCAGTCTTGTAAGCGCCGCTCTGCACATACTTTTTCAGATTTTTGTGGATGCGCTGAACTTCGAAGTCGCTCCGCGTTTTCTCCGCATTGTGCAGAACCGCCTGAAGCACATTAGTGCTTGCAAGCCAGAGTTTATAGTGGGCTGTCTCGATATGTTTGTAGAGCCCGAGATAGTTGTTGAGGTCATCACGCCCTACAATGTCGTGCGTTGACTTTATGAACGTCCCGAAAAGATTTTCGATGTCCTTCTTATTCCCGGGCGTCAATCCGAGTGATGTGACTACAATGTAGCGATCGGGGTTAAGCGCGAAGACCTTTGGCACTTCTTTGCGAAGCGAAGTAAGTAGACCATCTATGCCGGTGGCCTGATAATGTTTGCACTGGACAATGATTTTCCCTCTGGCAGCGGAAGCATGTCGGAAGTCAATCCCGCCGTCCCTTCCCGTCTTGAAACTTTCAAGTACAAAGCCGTCACGCGCCTGAAGGAGGTCTCTTGTTATAATTTCAAAATCATAAGGTGAAAGCTGATGGAAATCGTAATCGCTCATGAATGTCCGCGCTGAATCTGCCTGCTCAGTAACAGTGCCTGTAAATCTGATCCATAATGCCATATAACAGGCGGCGCAACGTCCTCAATATTTTATGGATATGGAAATAGCGACACTTTAGTTCCAGTTATAGAAGAGATGGTCGTCAAGCTGATCACCATTGTAGAAAGGGACCTCGTCCGGATCGAATTTCCCTAGAACGGAAAAATAAGTTGCCCGCATGCCGTTATGCTTCTTTAGCTCAACCCCAATATCTATTGCGAACTGCTCGCGCTGCTGAAGGTTATGGCCATATGTCGCGTTGATCGGCACCAAGTATTTTCCGTCTTTGTTAAGCGTAATTCTGCCTTTCGCAATCAGCGCGCGAACCATGGGATGCGTGTTCTCCAGAAGCCACAACCAACACCCGCCGGGTTCTCCTGATTTTGGCGATTCCCGCTTGGAAGCTACCTTCGAGACAATAGAGTCAAACTGGGCAACCAGCGAAGCTGAATCAGCATCCGTCGGAGAGAAATAGGTTTGCAGGTCGATAAGATTGTTCTGAATCTCGCTGTTAAGCTGGTCACGATCTCGCAGGCCGGTCCAGTTGGTAATCGTCTCATGCGCCAGCACGAACTGGTAATGCCGCTGCCCGATGGCTCCCCGGTCCACTTTGGTCAAGACATCATACACGATCTGCTTGGCCTCAGCCGCTGTCGCCACAACAACACCCAGTCCAGCCATAGAAGGAGAATCAAGCTCCAGGCCCGGAATGCTGTCCGAGTGATCGGGAGGCACTCCGTCGAGATCTGTCAAAGGTTCGACGTCAAGGGGCCACCGCCATTCCCTTTCATGAGACCAGTCCAGCTTTCCGGTGGTTGGATTGTAGGCCACGTAGCGATACTGTTCGGCAAGAGGCAGTGCAACTTTGTCGAACAACCGGGGCGTATCGTTTGTGCCGCCACTTGCCGACGCACTGCTACTCAGGCCGTAGATCACCGGACGAGCACCCGCAGAGAACACAGCTTCCTTGGGAAAGACAATCGCGTAAGGACTAATGGCTTCACCTACGGCGGCTCGTGTGAGCGCTGCTTGAATGAAAGCGGGAATAGGCATTTCAGTGAAGCATACAGCGGGGCGCATTCCGTGCACGGTGCGCCTATTGTTTCGGATAGACCAAGTCGCATACAGCCTGCCCATTCTAATTGCGTGTCGCAACAGAAACTGTGGCCGCAGCAAGGATGTCTCGGTCACGGAAGCATATCCAGTGCATTCCGGCCAGACAGGTGCATTTGTCGTTTCCAGATCAAGTGGGCGGAAGAAATGGATGAGACGATCGGATAGGTCGTAGCGGTCGTTGTTTTGCATGCTTTGAATATAGACTTCGGCATCAGTAAAGGGAACAGCGAACATCGGATTCTGGCATGTATTAAATTGCCATAGCCTCACGCATGGTCCAGGTCCTCGGGCTCCGAAACTGCCGAAACACAATCGGCCTTATTGTTTGACCGAAGGCGATCGTTTTTTATGCCGTCAGTGGTTTAGCCCGCTGCGCTTTGCAGAGCGCGAGGATGAAGCAAGTGGGGCTTTATACACGCGTACGCCATGCTGTAATGATTGGCAGAATGAGCCGTCGGGATGCGACCCGACTTTTTAGCCTTAATCGTGTCGACAAGCGCACGCTTGCGCGCAGGCTTCAGAGCTTTTTTGATAAAACATCCTGAAGCATAGCCTTGTCTAAGGATAAGTCGGCAACAATCCGCTTCAGCTTGGCATTCTCCTCCTCGAGTTGTCGTAACCGCTTCATCTCAGATGGCACCAAATCAGCATATTTCTTTCACCAATTATAAAACGTGGCATCTGAAATACCCGCTTTACGGCAGACCTCTCCAATCGGCGTGCCACCTTCTGCTTGCTTCAAAACAAACGCGATCTGTGCCTCTGAAATTTGGATGCCTTCATCGAACTCTCCTTCTCCCCGACAAGGGATCATAAATGGAAAACTCCAGTTCTGAATGGCCTAATTTAATGGGGCACGTCATTTTTTGTTTCTATTGTTAGGTTGATGGTGGCGGTTTGCGGTACGGAGCTATTTCGACTACGCAGCCCCGCGTCACGTCTCGGATTGATAGTCAGAGCGAACTCGGCAAGTGTCATCCAATCGAGACCGGAATGCGGTCGATGATTATTGTAATCGCTACGCCAGTTTAATAGTGCTGATCGTGCGCAACCTAAACGCCGCCGTGCTACTCGTGCCGACGTTGTATCGGGCGACCGAGCCGACAAGGCCGCGCTATCAGGCAATATCGACGCGCTCGTTGATTCACTAAGTGGCCCTGGTGAGCGCCTGCTGTTCATGCGACCATCCATTCCGAGCAAGGCGAATGCGCTCCCGGCGAAATGGACAGCAATTCTGCGCAATTGGGCGGCCGGCGAGGAAGTTACCGCGATCGGAGCGCAGAATATGCGCGTCGTGGAGGACGCATTCATCTATCGATTGGTCTGGGCGCTGGAGGCTGTTCGCACCCGCCGAGTGTCGTAAGGGTGGCCCCCCGGAAACAGTAACTGGTGGTGCGGCAGCGTCGGTTGAAGCTGGTGTTCCACAAGCTGTCGGTTCGTTTTTTATGGCGCAGATGGAAAATAGCTACCGTAAATCGAGACTGCATCAATGACCGTTTCCGACCAGGTTCAAGCGGAAAGTATTCCCATTGACGTACTTGATAGAGCAGGTTACCAACGCTGAAGTGCCGCACGCACACAATTGCGGAAATAGGGATCAACACCGGATTCGCCGGGAAACACCTGCTCTACGAAGTGGCCTCCAAAATATTTGATCAAGGGGCGAACCGTGCCTGACGCTCTGTTCTTTGCAACGAGAAACGGTTCAATATCCGGGCAATCCGCGCCTAGTCCGACAATCGCGCGGCCGATGCCAAGAGAGAGATCGCTCTTATGAAACTTTGCTTCGATATGGAGCTTAACCTCACTCTGCCTCGGTTGGCCGGCCCCGCTGCGGGTACGATAGCTTTGATCGAGCCCGAGAACATCGAACTCGTGCAGCGTACCCGATCTACCATGAACGCGAACGCCAATATGCAGTTCACCACCACGGCTGCCTTTGCTGATCTCGGCATAGGTATAACCACCGCTGGTGATCAGGCCGGGCCCCATGCGGAAGGTGAACGCGTCGTTTGAGGGGCCAGCGTTGATGTACTTAATTTGCCATTTCTGTTCATCCGCAACAAAGAGTGTCTCTGCCCAGAGATAGGCTTCATAATAATCGTCTAGTTTAGGCTTCTTGCCCGGCCAGAATTGCGCGGATGCACCAAGGATAGCGTTCAGCTTATTTTTAAGCGCAGCATCAAGCGAAGTCATAGTGCCTCCTCATCTTTTTTAGGATTACATCAGCTTCATTAGCAAGCCGATTCCACTCGCCCAATCCATCTTGCGAGAAGACAATGCCTCCGGCATCTTTTCGCAAAGATTGAGTGGAGGTGCCGCTATCGACATCAAAAGCTGCCAGATCTTCGTGCATACTGAGCGTTTTCGCTTTGAGCATTTGCATTGTGAAGGCGACGGTCCTGCACCCTTGTACTAATACCGTGTCAAGCTCGTCGAATAAGAGTTTCAGCTCACCACGTGCGTCAAGTGGCGGCATTTCTTCACGCGCTGCCCATTCGATCGCGATAACGAGTTCAGCTCCACCATGTTCGATCAAGAGTGCCTTTAGCCATTTTAAGTCTTCTTCCATCACTAATCAGTCCCCTAACTTCACTTTGAGTCTGTCAGTATCCCCGAAATTGAAATTCACAAGGCAAGTTAATGAGATAATGTTTATTAATAGAAAATTCTTTGCCCAAGTGAGCTGATCGCCAATTTTTTGCCATCTCCAAATTGTCGATTACGCAGTTCTCACTTGGTTAGAATACTATGGGCTCGACCATCAGCGAAAGGCAAGATTTGATAGCTTGAATTTGGCTTGCGAATGAGGGCCATTCAGACAGAAAGTAGCCATTAATGCGTTCACAATACATTGCTATCCCTCCAGTGAAATGCGGCAATCGGCGATGTTTGGCGTCGCAATAGAGATACAAACATTTATGTCGAAGTAATTGGCGAGCGCTCGCAGTGCCAAAAGCAATGTCCGCTTTCTGGAAATCATAAGTGTCAGTCGAACGTCCGACATGAGGCGCAAAGCGGTCGCTCACAAAGCAATTTGATATTTCAACCCTATGGATGTTTCTAACTATGACCGTTTTATCCAAAAGCATTTTTTGAGTACTGCTGTAATAATTACCTGTCAAAATTTTATGCATTGGCGTGAAACAGAGCATATTAGCATGCAGACTTATTGAGATTACTACAGTTAGATTTTTATTTTTTATTTCCCTAAAAATAATTAGAACATACGAGTTTAAGACAAGATATGTTCAGGTTTTAAGCTTTAATGACACATCCAAGTGTTTGTATTTATCTTATTTATCTGTGTTCGTTCGTTACATTTCTGCCGGATGACACCACACATTTTATAAATCCAATACAATACTAGAAGGGTTATTATTAAATTTCCCAAAAAAAGAAAGGAGAAGATAAACCAGAATAAGTAATTAATTTTATGATCAAAAACAGTCTAAATTGACCACACATCGAGCAGCCAGTCCTATTTCCAATCTGCAATAAGCAGCAGTTTTGCATTGAACCTTCAGCTTAGAATTCAAAAACTTCCCTAAGCTCGCCATGTAAAAACTACGTTTAATCCTCTTATCAGCAGACCCAGGTCAAGCAATATTTTGTACCGCCTCGAACAGGCTGGATGCAGTTCGCCTACCATCTCCAAAACGACAGATCGCGCACCACACACCTTATTACTGGATTTTTATCATTTCCAGCATGCAGACGCGCGCTTTGTCACCATCCAACAAACACAACATCAAAACAGAAAGTAGCAATACGCATGACAAATACATTCTCCAATACAGAACTCGCAATTTCCTTTGCTAACGCAGATAAAAACGCGGCACCGCATATGCGCATTCAGCTCGGTGATGCAGATTTATTAATGCCCCTTCCTGATGGGCTGACCTTCACAGGAAATGCTCCACTTAATCTTAGTCTATCGATCCCTAATCAATCCGTAGCTATGCAGGAAGAATACTATGCAAGCACTTCATCTCAAACATCACACAAAGAAACCCAAGACACCGAGGAAGCGCAAAGCGAAGCATGCATGCCACAACTCCTTCTACCGCCCGCAAGCCCACAGAAAACTGTCTCGAAATATCAAACCCAGTGGCCAGTCGTCGGCGGCAATGATCTTCTCATGGACACATCAGATATTCTAAAATCTGAGACTTTCCGAAAAAAGTACCAGCCAGGTATTAAGCGAGATATTTATATTGCCGGTTGTCCTGGCTTGAAGGATCTGAAGAAACAACTCAGCATTCCAATCTTTAAGATTGGGGATTGTGGCGAAGGTCGCATTGCAGAGCGGATTAAACAACAGAGCAAAGACCAGTATGGATCATACTATAAGATCAATGGTGACTGGCCTGTACAAGATGAAGGGTTTGATGACTATTCAGCACTTCAAATTTATTTACCTGTAAATCACCATAAAATGAGCCCGGTCAAAGCCTCAAGTCGTGGTTTAACAGTCACTCTGCCCGAGGGCATGACCAGACAGCAGTTCAGTCGTGCTTTTCAAAAGCGACTGGCTTCTTGCAGTTGGCTAGAGTGGCGCAAAACTGAAGATGCGCTCGCACATTTTGCGCGTAGAAACATCAATCAAGACGTCATTGATCGCTATACTGATTATGGTGCAGGTGAAAATACAGATATAACTCAAGCAACTGAGCTCTATTGCATTCGCAATGAAGTTGAAGAGGACTGCAAACGACTCATCGCCGTTATTGAAAACATCATTTTGGATCAACTTGGTCTCATTTGATCCACATTGGCGGCAGCTTAAACACTGTCGCCATTTATAATTTCGATCACATTTTCGTGATAATTTGTAACAATTAAAATTTTAAAAAAATTCCGACATTAAATTAACAACGAATAACTAGACTATAAATGTCGATATCATATTTACTTCAAATTGTCAACAACCACCAAAATTTTTACTATTTACATCTTTCTCCTTTTCGCTTTTCGTATGTTTATTAATAACAAACGGAAAGAAAAAATGAAGAAACCATCTTTAGAAAAAGATTTTCTTAAAACCCATCAAAGAGAGTTTTTAGAAAAAAACAGAGCCATAAACCACAACCCAAATAACAACATCCAAAAGTCTACTAATCGAAAGCAGATGAGTGTTTATACGAGAGCATTACTTCAAAACAACAAACATACGCATAAACGAATACAGATTATTCTGGATACTAGTTCAGATCATGCAGCTACAAGTTCGCATGTCAGTCAGGCAGGCCTACAGCTTGCAGAACTTATTGGGTGTCAAATAGCTCATGATATTAGCCAGCCCCAATCTTTCAACTCAAATACCAAACCGATCAAATTAGGAGATTAAATATCATGACAAATTTCACAAACCAACTCCACAAATGTGCAGGAGAACATATGCGGTACATAGCCATCTATTCACGATATTCATCAACGCTTCAAAACAAATCCTCAACTGAAGATCAAATTCGCATGATTAAACATCATGTAAAGCAACAACCTGATTGGAGAATTACCAACGAGTATCAAGACGCAGCTATTTCTGGCGCAGACATGATCTCACGCCCTGGCATCAAAAAACTAATAAGTGACGCCAAACAGAAAAAATTCGATACAATTGTTGTAGAATCTTTAGATCGTTTAAGCCGCGATCAAGCTGACATAACTATATTTTACAAGATTATGCAGTATTACGACATTAAAATCGTTACCCTAACAGAGGGTGATATTACCGAGCTTCATATTGCCTTCAATGGCACTATGAATGCGTTATACTTGAAAGATTTAAAAGCAAAAACTAAACGCGGCTTACAAAGCTGTATTGAACAGGGCCGCTCCGCAGGCAGTTTATCTTACGGATACCGCATTGTATATAAACGAAACAACGATGGAACACCCAAACGTGGGTTGCGTGAAATCAATCACACAGAGGCTGTCATTATACGACGCATATTTAAAGAATTTGCATCGGGGCACTCGCCACGCAGCATTGCGAATAGGCTAAATAGAGCACAGATCAGAGGGCCTAGAGGAAGGCTCTGGACTGAAACGACAATCAGAGGGCACAAGACACGTGGCACAGGCATCATTAATAATGAACTATATAAGGGACGGCTCATTTGGAACCGACTTCGGTACCAAAAACATATTGATACTGGTAAGCGTATCTCAAGATTGAACCCGAATGATAGCTGGGTCATAAAGGAGGTTCCGGAACTACGTATCATTAATGATGAAACATGGAATGATGCTAAAAAAAGACAAGAAAACATATTGCAAGCGAATATGCATGTAACCGCAGCAATACAATCATATCATAAGGAAAACCTACTTAACGGTCGACGACGCCCGGTATCACTCTTATCGGGAAAACTTAACTGTGCAGAATGCGGGGGTCTTTACTCAATACGATCAGCAGGCCGCTTTGGTTGCTCTAATCACTATACCAGTAAAGACAGTTGCAGCAATAAACGAACAATTTTACGTCCTAATTTGGAGAAGCTCTTTCTAGACGGTCTAAAATCTCTATTAGAGAATAATGAAATGATTGAAACCGCACAGGAAGCCTTTGCAAGGAGCGTTGAGCAGCTCCAAACTGATGTCGTAACGAGCCAGACCGCTTTAAAAACAGAGTTTGCACGGATATGTAATGAGATTAAGGCACTTGTGACAGCTATTAAAGGCGGTCTATTTCAGCCAAGTGTGAGTACAGAACTTGATCACCTCGAAATTGAGAAAAATCTACTATCTCAGCATTTGGACAATCAGATTATTGAAAAAAATATTAGTTTAGATGAGTTCGAGAAGCTGTATTTCTCTAAACTTGGACAACTTGTACAATGCTTCAACCATCCGGACACAATCCATGTTGCAGGTGAGATCCTAAGGTCACTTATTGATAAGATTGTAGTTCATCCCCAAAAAGCTCGCGGCCATGTAGAAATCCAAATTTTTGGACCAATCTGCAGTCTTTTAAACGTGGCAGAATATAAAACTAAACTGCCATCAAAATAGATATTTTTTCTCATTATATTTTTTAAATAATTATTTTTATTTCGCAAAAGCCGATCCATCATTACATGGTCGGCTTTTCGGTGTGAAAAAGCTAAAACTTTGGCTTTGGTTTTATTAAAATATTATCCCAAAATCATCTTCACATAAATTCACACAACAACGAGCGTATGAATACCAGACAATTGGCGCTTGTTGATCGACTGCCACTTATGATGGGCCGACAATATACCAGGCGCTCATCAACTCCATGCATCTTCTACAAATTATAACATCTGCATAAGGCCTGATGCTTACTGCAGTAGCTTTTTCATTGCAGCACCATATGACAACCAAAGCTATCTCGCTGCACTTTGATTATTCAGTTTGCAACAACAATATCACCACACATCAATTTTAATTTTAAACAAAGGAAAACCTATGCAACGGGTTGCTCTATATGCACGCTATTCATCAGATAATCAGCGAGAAACATCCATTGAGGATCAATTTCGTATCTGTAGAACACGGGCCAAACAAGAACACTGGTCAATTGTGCAAACCTACCACGACGCTGCGATATCTGGCTCATCAATCGCTCAGCGACCAGGAATACAAGCCTTAATGAAAGATGCTCAGACAGGCCATTTCAACCTTGTCATGGCTGAAGCTCTTGATCGTATCAGCCGAGATCAAGCTGATGTTGCCACCCTCTATAAACAACTACAATTTCTGGGCATAAAAATATTTACGCTCGCTGAAGGAGAGATCTCTGAACTCCATGTTGGGCTAAAAGGCACAATGAATGCATTAATGCTCAAGGACCTAGCCCAAAAAACACATCGTGGTTTGCGAGGTCGTGTTGAACAAGGTAAATCTGGCGGTGGTTTATGTTATGGTTATAAAGCCGTACAAATTATCAATCAGCAGGGTACACTATCACGCGGTGATCGTGAGATCATCGAAGATGAAGCCATTATAATCAGACGTATATTTCAAGCTTTTGCGAATGGCGCCAGCCCACTCAACATTGCCCGCCAGTTAAACGAAGAGAATGTCCTTGGTCCTGGTGGTCAACAATGGAATGACACAACAATCCGTGGTCATGTTAAACGTGGCACAGGAATATTAAATAATGAGCTCTATATCGGTCGTCTCGTCTGGAACCGACAGCAGTATATTAAAGATCCAGTGAGTGGCAAACGCATCTCCCGCCCAAACCCGGAAACCGAATGGGTAATCACCCATGTTCCTGACTTGCGTATCATAGATGATGAACTGTGGCGCTCTGTGCGTGTAAAACAAGCCGAAATCGCTGCAAAATATTGCAACGTGACTACTGCAATACAAAACTATCATAGCCAAAACAAACTAAACCCCACAAGACGGCCAAGATCGCTCTTATCCGGTAAGGTTTACTGTGGATTATGCAAAGGCCCCTACTCCCTGCGTGGCGCTGACCGTTTTGTATGTTCTAATCACATTAGTAAAGCCACATGCTTGAACAGCAGAACTGTTTCCCGCAATAGCTTGGAACTGCGTGCCTTGAATGGACTTCAGCTTAAACTTATGGCTCCAGAGAATGTTGAAGCAGCCTTGCAAGCATATGAAAGAGATATCCAACACCAGAAAGCGGACTATCAAACCAAAAACCTAGTCTGGGCAGAAGAACTAACAGATGTAGTGCGTCAAATAGCTCAGCTCGTCCATGCTATTACCGAGGGTATGTATCACCAATCTATGAAAGAGAAACTGACCGAGTTAGAATCTCAAAAAGCAACACTCAGTGCTCACCTATCGGATCAGAATGCATCACTAACTAAGATCCGGCCTGACGCTATCACGCTCTATCATGAGTATATCAGCCGCTCTATAGCCATGCTACAGCGAGATGATCAAAACCAATTGGCTAAAGAACAATTACGAACACTAATTGAGGGGATTGAACTCATGCCCGCTACTGAGCGTGGCAAAGTACATGCGACTTTGACGAGCGAACTGGGCACAATTCTGAACTGGATCGAGCGCCAAGTTATTGGAAACACTGCAAAAACAAAAAATCCCGCCGCTAGTGCGACGGGTGTGTTAGTATCGGTGGTTGCGGGGGCAGGATTTGAACCTGCGGCCTTCAGGTTATGAGCCTGACGAGCTACCGGGCTGCTCCACCCCGCGTCAAGTAGTGTCGAGCCTTGCTGCCCGGGAGCGAAGTCAGGCGTAGCCTGATGAGGTGAGGCCGTATAGAAATCGATTGATTATCGATTTCAGGCCGAACGGG
>NZ_QNRH01000010.1 GCF_003314995.1 Pseudochrobactrum asaccharolyticum | reverse complement strand
TTGTCCAGATACAGACCGTCATCGCCATACCACGTCAGCGTACCGCCAAAACCGTAGCCGTCTGAGCTGATGCGTCCGCGACCAAGATCGGAATCATAAGGCGACCAGACGCTGGCAACGCCGTGGGTGTAATGCACGGTAATGCCGCCGATCAGCTTGCCTGTTTCACCTTCATGCAACATGCCGTCAATGCCTGCCTGCATTTTATAGGCGCTGTAGTCATAGGTGGCATCGGACGTCGATGTGCGCGGCTGCATTTTGGTGTAGGAGCCTTCAACCCGCCCCCAAATGCCAGAAGTTTCAATATAACTGCCAGCCTCGCTGTTTGGAGCATAAGGCTCGATTGCATCTGCGCCTTGCGAGAGCATAAGATTACCGGCATGGCTCCAATAGCGATTGCCTACGCGCTGTTGAAGCGTTGGCAAAGTGTTCAGCCCCAGCAGGAATTGCGGATAGATTTCATAGACCGGTGCGCCCGGCTGATAATGCGGTTTCTTTTCTTTCAGTTCAGAGCGCAGATACCAGTTACCGTCGGCGCTATCATCTCCTAAACCATTGTGAAATAGCCGGTACGCATAGGCACCGCCGACAACAGCCTGATCGCCTTTGTGAATATAGTCGCCCTTCAGCTTGAAAGCGCCATCAGACGCGCCTGTGACTTCAATAATTTGAATACCGTTGACCGTCTGGGCACCAGTGCCGCCGATATTTTTTACTCGCACAAAGGTGTTTCCGGTCGTATCACCGTCGATGATCAGCTTGTCTGTTGCTGAACTGTCATCGTTCAGAGTGGTATTCAGGATCAGAAAGCCATCTGCACCGGTATATTTGCCTTTAATGGTCAGAACATCGCCAACCAAATCTGCTGCACCTGCAAGGTCAATATTGCCGCCCTTGTTCAGCAATTCTCCGGTTAGTACACGGTTGGTCAGATTGACGCTGCTGTCATAAGGGGTAAGGGTAGCGCCACCGGATAATGTGAGACGGGTGAGGTTGGAGTCCGCATCCATTTTCCACTGGCTACCTGCACCGTCAATATTCAGAAAAATATTGGAAGTCTGTGCTTTTTCCGGATGGGCATTGGTTGAGCCAAAAAATTGGCTGCCTGCAGACATGTTCAGTGCAATTGTGCCGCCATCAATTGCGTCCATGATGCCGATAACGTCAAAGATACCGAATGTGTCGCGGGTTGCGGTTTTATCCAGCCCCTGAACACGATCATTACCGTCGTGAGTATCCGCGATAACTGGTGTTTCAATCACCTTATTGGCAATGATTGAGCCTTCACCGCTTGCACGTATAACAATCGGGCTGTTTTCGGCGCGCAATGTAGCGCCGCCGCCCAGATAAATATAACCTTGCCGTACATTGTCTTTATAATTGCCTTGCTGTTCGCGCGATGCGTACAAGGCATAGGCATTGTTGCCGGTCGTGCTGACTTTTGCGCCGTCGCCGAGTTGAACAAGGCCGCCTTTATTGGCGTAAACAGCGTGTCCGTTGGTCATTGAGCTGGCAATGACAGCATTCGCACCAATAAAAACATAGGCATTGCCGAGTGTATTATTGTTTTTGCCAGCAATGATATCCCGAAGGCCAAGGCCGTTTGTGTCCCAGTCACGGTTGCCGGCATAAACAGCATAACCGTTTCCTTCGGCTGCATTGGTTGCTGTGCCAGTACCGGTTTGCCGGACACGTGTACCGTCAGGTAAAATTATCACGGTATTGGCATTCGCATTCTGAAAATTATTCGCACGTACGCCGATGCCACTGTTGACCTCGATATCAGCAAAATCTTTCACATAGGCGAGGTTGTCACCGTCAATATTACCATTTGACGAGAGGTTAATGCCATCGGCGGTCTTACCTGTGGTTTTGATTGTCAGGCGGTTGGCCCGAAACATGCTGTTTTCGGAGTTGGTGCGGATAGCATCCGATGTGTTGCCGGAAGTGATAATGGTAATATCATTTAATTTGGCAGTTGAACCATTTAAATAAACACCAAACCCTTGCAGCGGAGCATAGTCTGCAGTTTCTGTGGTGGTGACGGTAACGACATCATCAGGGCCGTAACTGCAAAAATACAGTGTTGTTGTGCATGTAACGTCTGCTGCGGAAGCATTTTCAGAAGTCACCAAAAGACTGGCAGCTGCGATTATACCATTTACAAAAATAAACCGGATCATGCGATGTCCAATGCCAAATAAACAATAAATATCATTGATGATAATATTTTTTATATATGGTTAATTTATTGTCAAATAAATTAATAATTGGCACTTATGCTAAAATATGACCTTATATAATATTTTTTATTACTTTGGAATGTGGGGCTTATAGAAAATGTTTGAAGATGTTTTTATTTAAAAAAGATATTGTCTATATATCAAACAATTGCGCCTGTTTATGTGAATGATCACCAGCATTTTCTTAAGATTATAAGATGAACCAATTCTTGTATAATCGGTCAACCGCGCGTTTTTTCTCTATAAAAATAAATCATCAGGTGCTGTGCCAATTGTGGAAGTCACGATGTCAGGGCGGCGTTCAGCCACTGCTGTGACGATGGCATCGGCCAGTGCAAAGATTGCGGCCGGAGAATTTGGCAGCAAACGATTACGTGCCGGTGCGAAGAAAATGACATCTGCAACAGGAACAAGCGGGGATGTCGGGCTGTCAGTAATGGCCAGAATCACAGCGCCTTTTTGCTTGGCCGCTTTAGAGAGTTGTACGGTGTTATTGGAGTAGCGCGGCATGGAAATGGCGATCACGACATCGCCTTCATCGACAGAGCGCACGAAATTATTGGCATATTGAGATGCGCCTCTGGAGAGGACATTCGTGACATTTTTCTCAGTATAGAGTGCCAGCCCTTCTTCCAGCAGGGTTGCTGCATAATGGCTCGCGCCGGTACCCAGAATGATGATGCGGCGGGCACTGATCAGCGCTTCAATAAAGGCTTCCGATGAGGCCGTATCAATATTGCTAATTGTGTCTTTGATATTGTCAGAACTGTCTGACAAGGCTGTATGTAAAAACGATTTTTTCAGCCCGTTATCACAATTTTCGTCACTGTTTTGATCGTTTTCCGGTGTTTCGAATTGAAAATCCGAGACGATTTTTTCACGAAATTCCCCGTAGCCGCTATAGCCGGCAGCGCGCACAAAACGAGTGATTGTGGCGGTGGAGCTGCCGCTGCATTGTGCCAATCCTTCAATAGACATTGCAACAACATCAAGCGGTCTTGCCAGCACGAAATCGGCAATACGGCGGTAGGATTTACTGAAGGACGGATATGCCGCTGACATACGGTTGGCAAAATCGGACTTGGGATTCAAAGTTTGAGACATTTGTGTTTCCGGTGTTGACGGCATAAAATTTTCATATACGTTATTTATGAAAATAACTATGTCAAATTAAACAAGCATAACAAATACGACATTCGTTGGGGAACGGAGACTTTAATGTATAAGAAAATGCTCGTGGCGGGTCTGCTTGGGACAACTCTGCTGAGTTCTGCTCTGTTGAGCAGTGCCGCATCCGCAGAAACACTGCGTATTGCGCTGGGCTCGGAGCCGACTGCAATTGATCCGCATTATCATGATCTTACGCCGAATAATGCTTTGACAAAGCACATATTTGACGGCCTCACCAATCAGGATGAAAAGCAGAATGTGCATCCTGCTCTGGCCACCTCATGGGAGAATGACGGCGCCAATACCTGGACATTTAAACTGCGCGAAGGTGTAACTTTCTCCGACGGTTCACCGTTTACTGCGGATGACGTGGTTTTCACCTTCTGCCGCACACTGAAAAACGAAACCGCGATTGCCGGTTCATTCGCGGATATTACTGCGAATTTTGAATCTGTTGAAGCGCCGGATGCACAGACACTGGTTATCAAAACCAAAGCGCCTGAGCCGTTGCTTCCGACCTTTATCGGCACCGTGGGTATTCTGAGTTCTTCTATTGTCAAACATGACAAGATTAGTTTTGCACCGGAACAGAATTGCGGCGTAACCGGCGCATGGCCTGTCGTTGGTGACTTTAATGATGGTAAACTCGCAATCGGTACCGGCCCTTACAAGCTGAAAAGCTATGTGCGCGGTTCGGCGATTGATCTTGAGCGCAATGATAAATATTGGGGCGATGCCGAGCCTTGGGAAAGCGTACGCTTCCTGCCGGTTCCGAATGCGGGCCCGCGTCTGGCCGGTCTTCTTGCCGGTGACTATGATATTATCGAAAATCCGGCTGCGCGCGATCTGTCCCGCATCAAGGATGACAAGCGTTTCGGCTACACCGTGACACCTTCAACACGCGTCATCTACTATCAGCTTGATGTTGCCCGTGATGAAAGCCCTTATGTCAAAGCTACTGACGGCAAGAACCCGCTGAAAGATGTGCGTGTTCGTGAAGCCATGTCGCTGGCGATTGACCGTAATGCGATTGTTTCCCGCCTGATGGACGGCGCTGCGGAACCAGCCTATCAGTTCCTGCCTACGGGCATGTTCGGTACGCTGCCTAATCCGCAGGAACTGCGTTACGACCCTGCCGCAGCCAAGAAACTTCTGGCCGAGGCCGGTTATCCGGACGGTTTCCAGCTCACACTTTCCACAACCAATGACCGCTATATCAATGACAGTCAGATTACACAGGCTGTGGCGCAATATCTGACACAGATCGGTATCAAGTCTGATGTGGATGCGATGACACGCGCGATCTATTTCCCGCGCCGTTCCAAAAAAGAACTGAGCGTTGCGATTGGCGGCTGGGGTTCAACCAGCGGCGAAGCTTCATCCTTCCTGCGCCAGTGGCCTGCAAAGCCGAATGAAGAAGGCACTTTGGGTGGTTCCAATTACGGCGGCTATTCCAACCCTGCTTTTGATAAGCTGATCTATGAAGCTGTAGCAACAATGGACGATAATAAGCGTTCAGAACTGTTGCAGCAGGCACAGACTGAAGTCATGAAAGACTATGCTTTCATCCCGCTGCATTTTGAAGCCGGCATCTGGGCACATAAGGCAAATGTGGCTTACACAGGTCGCTCCGATCAGTTTACGCTGGCTATGTCTGCGAAACCAGCGAAGTAAAACGGTCAGGACGCATCCCGAAAAGTGTGCAACGGTTTTTGGGATGCGCGTAATTGCAAATAGCCAGAGCGGTTATATCCGGTCAGATGACCACACCGCTCCGGCTCCGTTCTTTGCAGCATTGTCCAACCATTTTGATGAATGGTTGAGCGACACAATGTTTCAGCCTTCCTGACAGATAGCCTGAGAAAAATGTCATGACAGCTTATATTCTACAGCGACTTATTCAGAGCGCATTGGTTTTGCTTGCCGTGTCGGTCGCTGTTTTCTTTGCCGTATATGGCATTGGTGATCCGATTGAACTTCTTGTCCCACCACAGGTCAGTGCCGCCGAACGATTGGCGCTGATCAAACGGCTGGGGCTCGATCTGCCGGTATGGCAGCAATATTTCACGTTTCTTGGCAATGCGCTGAAAGGCGATCTCGGCACATCTTTCGTGCATGGGGTGCCGGTGGTTTCACTCATTCTTGCCCGTCTGCCTGCCACATTTGAGCTGGTACTGTTGTCGATGACCGTTGCGGCCGTTGTCGGTATTCCGCTTGGTCTGCTCGCGGGTCTTAATCCGGATAGCCGTCCGTCGCGCTTCATTATGGCCGGTACAGTGATCGGCTTTTCACTGCCAAGTTTCTGGAAAGGTATGATGCTGGTTTTGCTGTTCAGCGTGCTGCTCGGTTGGTTGCCAACTGCAGGGCGGGGCGAAACCGTTTCTGTGCTGGGCATCCAGACCAGCCTGTTTACAGCCAATGGTCTGCGCCATCTGATCCTGCCTGCGCTTAATCTTGCTATTCCGAATATGGCGCTGATGATCCGCCTCGTGGCGGCCGGCACTACAGAAGCGATGGCACAGGATTATGTAAAATTCGCCCGTGCCAAAGGTGTTCGCCGTAAGCGCATCGTCAATCGTCATGTGCTGCGCAATATTCTGATACCGGTTGTCACTGTTGTCGGTATTGAATTCGGTAGTCTTGTTGCTTTCTCCACCATTACCGAAACCGTGTTCTCATGGCCCGGCATGGGCAAACTGCTGATCGACAGTATCTACCAGCTCGACCGGCCTGTGGTGGTTGCCTATGTGCTGCTGGCGACACTGCTTTTCGTTGCCGTGAATTTCATGGTGGATGTGCTTTATGCGGTTCTCGACCCGAGGGTCAAACTTTCCGGAGATATGGTATGACTAAGCCGATTATTCCGGACTATGCCAACACGCCGTTACGGCAGAAAATTCTGCGCAGCATCCGTAATAAACCGACAACACGCGGCGCCGGTATCCTGCTCGGGTTGCTGGTTCTGCTGGCAGTGCTGGCACCATTTATCGCCCCGCAAGACCCTTATGATCTTGCCTCTTTGAGCGTGATGGATAACCGGCTTGCACCGGGTTCCGCCAGTATGACCGGTTCTGTCTACTGGCTTGGCACGGATGCGCAAGGCCGCGATATGGTCAGCGCTATTCTTTATGGTTTGCGTACCAGTCTGCTGGTTGGTCTGCTGTCGACGCTCGGCGCTATGGCTATCGGTGTGAGTGCAGGATTGCTGGCCGCACAGCTCGGCGGTATTGCCGATGCGATCATCATGCGGGTGGTGGATTTTATGCTCGGCTTTCCGTCAATGCTGGTGGCACTGGTGCTGCTGGCCTCTGTCGGGCGCGGTGTTGATAAAGTGATCCTCGCGATTATTCTGGTGCAATGGGCGCAATATGCCCGTCTGATGCGTGCTTCTGCTTTGGTTGAACGTCGCAAGGAATATATCGAGGCTGCGGTCAATTTCGGTCTGCCGACCTATTACATCATGCTCCGGCATTTGCTGCCGAATTCTATCGGCTCGGTGCTGGTGATCTCCACCATCAGCATTGCCAGCGCGATTACACTGGAGGCGACATTGTCGTTCCTTGGGGTTGGTGTGCCGGTTACCCAGCCGTCTCTCGGTCTGCTGATTGCCAATGGTTTTGATTATCTGCTGTCGGGTGAATACTGGATTGCAGTCTTTCCGGGTATTGCACTGGTTCTGCTGATTATCTCGCTCAATTTTGTCGGTGATCGTCTGCGTCGCAGCTTTAATGTGAGGAGCGCGTGATGACAGCTTTGCTTGAAGTCAAAGGACTGAGAACGGTTTTTCATCTGCTTGGCGGCGCATGGTCTGCGGTAGACGGAATTGACCTGAGCATTGCGCGCGGCGAAGTGCTGTGCCTTGTCGGAGAGTCCGGTTCCGGTAAATCTGTCACCGGTTTCTCATTGGTGCAATTGATTGATCCGCCGGGGGAAATTGTTGAAGGCGAAATCCTGTTCAATGGTGAAAATCTGCGTGAGGCATCAGACGAACGGCTGCGTCATTTGCGCGGCGACCGCATTGCGATGATTTTTCAGGATCCGCTTTCCACACTCAATCCGGTGCTGACCATTGGTGAGCAAATGTGCGAGGCAATCCTTGAACATCGCGCATGCGGCAAAGCACAAGCGATGAAGGAGGCTGCAAGCGCCTTAGGACGCGTGGGTATTTCCTCGCCGGAAGTGCGGCTGAAGCAATATCCGCATGAATTCTCCGGCGGTATGCGCCAGCGCGTGGCGATTGCCACCGCATTGCTCAACAATCCCGATCTGATTATCGCGGATGAACCGACCACGGCACTTGATGTGACCATTCAAAGTCAGATC
Organism: Pseudochrobactrum asaccharolyticum; assembly: GCF_003314995.1. Classification (GTDB taxonomy): domain Bacteria; phylum Pseudomonadota; class Alphaproteobacteria; order Rhizobiales; family Rhizobiaceae; genus Pseudochrobactrum; species Pseudochrobactrum asaccharolyticum. The sequence continues at coordinate 90,281 of NZ_QNRH01000010.1, read as the reverse complement.
CTCTATGAAGTGCAAAAGCTGGTGCGTGATACCGGTACGGCCGTGCTGTGGATTACCCATGATCTTGCCGTTGTGGCCGAACTCGCCGATCGTGTGGCGGTGATGTATGCGGGGCAGATTGTGGAGACCGGCGCAGTAGATGATGTGCTGGACAGACCGCTGCATCCTTATACGCAAGGCCTGCTGAACTCGTCATCAGGCATGGTGAAACCGGGGGAACGCTTGCACCAGATCGACGGCAACGCACCACGTATTGATGACCGGCCAAGTGGTTGCCCGTTCCGCACTCGCTGCGAGCGCGTCAAACCGGTTTGTGCAGAAGTTAATCCCGAGCAACAGGTGATCGACGGGCGCATTTTCCGTTGTCACAATCCGGTATCCTTGCCTGTCCGTGTGGCATTTGCTCAGGAGGCAAGACCATGAGTGATGCATTTTTTGAAATGCGCGGGGTTAAAAAGCATTTCCGTTCAAAATCCACAATTGCTGACCGGATTTTGCGGATGACGGGACAGGCCGCACCGGCGCGTGTTCTGCGGGCAGTTGATGGTGTTGATCTGAGCATCAAACGGGGTGAAGTGCTGGGACTGGTTGGGGAATCCGGCTGCGGAAAATCTACGCTGTCCCGCATGGCAACAGGCATTTATCAGCCAACAGAAGGCAACGTGCTTTATGACGGGCAGGCGGTTGAAAAACTCAAAGGCCGTGAGAAACTCGACTTCTTGTTAAAAGTACAGATGGTTTTTCAGGATCCTTATGCTTCGCTCGATCCGCGCATGAAGGTCAATCAGATTGTCGGTGAGGCTCTGAAAGTGCATCGCCTGATGCCCAGAGCCGAGATTGCTGGTGCGGTGAACAAAGCGCTGGAGGAAGTGGGGCTTGATCTCGCTTATCGTGACCGCTATCCGCATCAGTTTTCCGGCGGTCAGCGTCAGCGTATCGGCATTGCCCGCGCTTTGGCAGTGAAGCCTGATTTTCTGGTATGCGACGAGCCTGTATCGGCGCTTGATGTGTCTATTCAGGCGCAGGTGATCAATCTGTTTATGGATTTGCGTGCCCGTTACGGGCTGACCTATCTGTTTGTCAGCCATGATCTGGGTGTGGTGCAGCATATCAGCGATCGTATCGCCATTATGTATCTCGGCCGCATTGTCGAGATTGGCTCCGCAACAGCGATTTTCAGCAAACCTGCGCATCCCTATAGCGCGGCGCTGATTAATGCCAGTCCGTCGATCAGCCGTCGTAAACGCGACTTCCAGCCGCTGACCGGTGACCTGCCGTCACCGCTTAATCCGCCTTCCGGCTGCCCGTTTCATCCGCGTTGCGCCCATGCCATGCCGGTATGCCGCGAGCGCCGCCCCGAACTAAAAGATGTGACAGCCGACCAGAGCGCTGCTTGTCATTTGCATAATCCGGAGACATAATGACTACCACCATTCTTCGTCCAGAAACCGGACGCAGCACGCTGCCATTTGTTGATCAGTATCATCCGGACAGGCCGCTGGAAGTAAATTTCTATCGCCCTGAAAGCTACCGTCCTGAAGACCCTGTCATCATCGTGCAACATGGTATGTTGCGTAACGGTGATGAATATCGCGATTTCTGGATTCCGGCGGCAGAAAAACACCGCTTGCTGATTGTCGCACCGACATTTCCTGATGTGCAGTTCCCGATGGCGGAAAGCTATAATAACGGGCTGATCCTTGATGAACGTGCAGGGCTGGTGCGTGAAAAGCAGGATTGGCTCTATGGCGTGCCTGCCCGAGTTTTTGCAGCGCTTCAGGCGGCTGGTGTGACGACGCAGAAACAGGCACGTTTATATGGTCATTCGGCTGGCGGACAGTTTTCGCATCGCCTGCTGGCCACGCAGGATCACAGCATTTTTTCGGATGTCGTTGCTGCCAATCCGGGCTGGTACACACTGCCTGATCTGACACGTAAATTTCCGGAAGGTATGGGCGGCATTGGTCTCGATGAGACGCAGCTTGCCCGCTGGTTTGCCTATCCGATGCATATTTTTGCCGGTGATCAGGATATTGATGAGGCCGACCCGAATTTGCCGGATCAGCCGGAGGCATTCGCGCAGGGACCTTCCCGCTATAAACGGGCATATTTCGTTTATGATTTTGCGCAAAAACAGGCGCAAAGCTTAGGGCTGCCGTTCAACTGGAAGCTGATTGATGTAGCCGGTGTCGGTCATGACGGTGCGGCTATGTCGCGTGCCGCTGCGGCCTACTGGTTTGAGGGGCGTATCCCTCCCGCATCCGAGCTGGTTTTTGAAGAAGCAACGAATTTATAAATTTTATGTGGGAATGATCGAATGAGCATGAATGACCGTCAGGACTTGTGGCAGAAGGTTGAGGACGAAAAGCAGCGCCTCATCGAAATGAGCGACCGCGTCTGGGGAATGCCGGAGGTTTGCTATACCGAAGAGCGTTCTATGGCTGAACATAAGGCCGAGCTGCTGCATCATGGGTTCCGCGTGACCGAAGGCATTGCCGGTATTCCGACCTCCGTGATCGGTGAAGCAGGTGAAGGCGGGCCGGTTATCGCATTTATGGGTGAATATGATGCGCTGCCGGGTCTCAGTCAGGAAGCCGGAGCAGCAAAGCATAAGCCGATAGAGGCAGGCGGTCATGGCCATGGCTGCGGCCATAATCTGCTGGGTGCCGGTGCATTGCTGGCTGCAGTGGCGTTGAAGAACTATCTCGCCGAGCATAAAATTCCGGGACGTGTGCGCTATTATGGCTGCCCAGCGGAAGAGGGCGGTGCGGCCAAGGCATTTATGGTGCGTGCCGGCGCCTTTGACGATGCCGATGTTGCAATCTCGTGGCACCCTTATAGCTTCTGGGAAGTGGCTCCGGCTTTGTCACTGGCCAATACCCGTGCGGATTTCATCTTTACCGGTCGCGCTTCTCATGCCGCTGCCGCCCCGCATCTTGGACGCAGTGCACTTGATGCGGTTGAGCTGATGAATGTCGGCGTCAATTATATGCGCGAGCATATGCCGTCAGATGCCCGTATCCATTATGCCTTGCTGGATGCCGGTGGCATTGCACCGAATGTGGTGCAGGCGCATGCACGGGTGCGCTATTCCATTCGTGCGATGGATTTGCAGACTATGCTGTCACTGGTCAACCGCGTGAACAAGATTGCACAGGGCGCGGCGATGATGACTGAAACTCGTATGGAGATGAAGATCGTCAGCGCGGTTTCCAATACGCTGGGCAACAAGCCGCTGGAACAGGCACTGTATCGCACTATGGAGGAGCTTGGCGCACCGGAATTTGATGATCAGGATCGCGACTATGCCCGCAAGATCCGTGCAACATTGTCGCCGGAAGAAATCTCTTCCGTCTATAATGTGATCGGTATGCCAGAGACGGATGCACCACTAGCAGAATTTCTGGTGCCGCTGGATCAGCCGCATAAAACGCAGATCGGCTCGACCGATATTGGCGATGTCAGTTGGGTAGTACCGACAGTGCAGGTGCATGCACCAACAGTTGCAATCGGCACACCTTTCCACACATGGCAGGTGGTGGCGCAGGGCAAATCTCCCGCAGCGCATAAGGCGATGGTGCATGTGGCAAAAGCAATGGCCGCGACAGGTCTTGCTGTGCTGAGTGATCCGGTATTGATGGCTGATGCGAAGGCGGCGCTTGCGGCACAAACTGCGCGTACACCTTATATCAGCCCGTTGAGCGAAGGTGTTGAACCGCCCTTGACCATGTCCAAAGGCTGAGTGCAGCTTTAAACGGTATTTTTAAGAAAAACATCGCGCCTGATTAATTCAGGCGCGATGTTTTTTATCACTTTTCTGGAGGAGGTGATTTCGTTTTTCATCGGATAAGCTTCATCGCTTGCATGGTGCCGACCCACAGGCCCAAACGGATCACCAGCAGAATAATTACCAACAAAATACCTGCAATGCCGACGATCAGGATCGGACCTTCACGCTGTAAATCCCGCAATGCGGCTTCATCTGCAGCAATGCCCGTCATGGCAATGATCGCAAAGAATGCCAAAGTCACGAGGGCGCAGCCGAGAGAGATTGTCCATGCGCGTATCTGGCTTGGCTTCGCCTGTTCGCGTGTAACCCAATTGCGCGCCATGGTCATGGCGGCAGCTGCTGCAATAATCAGCCCCATCGCAGCATTTTCAATTTCGATAAGATAGGTGATGGCAATAAATGCGGCAGCCATCCCCAGAAAAACAATCGAATATATGCCGATCAGAAAACCTGCTGATGCGCGGCGGATTTGTGAAGTTGTCATCAATGCCCTCAAAGTTAGAGCATAGTTCTCTGCACTTGAATCAGTGTCAGATGAGATTATGCTTTCATTTTTAAAGTGTCAGAACGATCTGTGTGTGCCAAGTCTGGCACACGGCGCTCTGGTCTTTGTTTCTCAGGCATCTATCATGCAGTTGGTCTGGCTGTTCCTGCCATTTGAAGGCTCACAATCAGACCAATTCAACTATAACTAACAGCGATATTGTAGTAACGGGATCTGCATCTGTAATACTCAACGTTCAATCCGTGTAGAGAGAATGATGGAGGACATTGTGCGTTCCACACCTTCCAGAGCACCGATCTGATCCAGCACGCTGTCGAGTTCGCCGATTGACGGGGCCTCAACAATTACGATCATATCAAAATTACCGCTGATTGAATGAACAGAGCGCACGGCCATCATAGGCTTGAGCCCAATTTCGACCTTTGGTGCGAATTTCGGTAGTGCGGTGACTAATACATGAGCGCGCACCAGATGGCTCTCATGTTCTGACGATAATTTAACCGTATAGCCGGTAATAATACCACGCTTTTCCAGCCGGTCGATGCGGCTTTGAACAGTCGTGCGCGAGACTCCAAGCCGTCTGGCCAGCGTTGCTGTTGATGCCCGGGCATTCTCGCGTAAAAGAGCAATCAGGGCCATATCGGCTTTTGTCGTCATTTTGAACCTCACAAACGTCACTTCGACCAAATATATAGCGTCATTCCGTCATTTTGGATACTTCTTTTTGACGAAAATTCTGCGACTCTATGCCATCATCTTTTGGACGTGAATCAATATGTCCGGAAAATAATGCAATAGTTTTAATGTGTTACATTTATCGAAGCTGGTAGATCTTATCAGGAGGGCGATAAATGGAACAGCAAGAGCAGTAAGTAAAGGTTCAGTCATGAAAGACGTCGTCGTCGTTGGTGCCGGTAAGATCGGTGTAACAATTGCACAGCTTCTGGGTAACACTGGTGATTATAATGTAACGGTAACAGACCGTTCGGAAGATCAGCTGAAAGCCCTCGCAGGCAAAAAGAACATCACAACGAAAGTTGTTGACATTGCTGATGCGACCGCTCTTGAAGCTGTTCTGGCCGGCAAATTCGCTGTTCTCAGCGCTGCTCCTTACCAGATGACAATCCGTATTGCTGATGCCGCTGCAAAAGCCGGCGTTCACTACCTCGACCTGACTGAAGACGTAGCAAGCACACGCCACGTTAAAGAACTGGCGAAAACAGCTAAAACCGCTTTCATTCCACAGTGCGGTCTGGCTCCTGGCTTCATCTCGATCGTTGCTTACGATCTGGCCAAGAAATTCGACAAGCTGGAATCCATTGGCATGCGCGTTGGCGCTCTGCCACAGTTCCCGACCAACTCCATCACCTACAACCTGACATGGAGCACGGACGGCGTTATCAACGAATATATCGAGCCATGTGAAGCCATCGTAAACGGCAAGCTGACACTGGTTCCAGCTATGGAAGAGCGCGAAGAATTCTCGCTCGAAGGCGTTCAGTACGAAGCTTTCAACACTTCCGGTGGTCTCGGCACTCTGGCTGAAACTCTTGAAGGTAAAGTTCGCACTCTGAACTACCGCACCATTCGCTACCCGGGCCATTGCGATATCTTCAAAACTCTGCTCAACGACCTCGGCCTGCGTCACCGCCGCGATGTATTCAAGGACATCCTTGAAACTGCAGTTCCAGGCACACAGCAGGACGTTATCGTAATCTTCGTAACCGTAACCGGTTACAAGGATGGTCGTCTGACTCAGGAAACCTATGCAAACAAGGTTTACAACCAGACACAGGGCGATCTGGAAATGACCGGTATTCAGGTCACTACAGCTTCCGCAATCTGCGCTGTTGTTGATATGCTTGCTGACGGCAGCATTCCTGCACAGGGCTTCATGAAGCAGGAAGATATTGCGCTGGATAAATTCCTCGCAAACCGTTTCGGTAAAGTTTACGCCTAATTTAGTAAATTATTCCGATTTTTGCACGGTTAATGCGAAACCGGAATAGCATGATGCAATGAGAAACGGGGCAAGGGCTTTCCTTTGCCCCGTTTTTCTGTTTAGCTGTAGGCTGAAATATCAGGTTTATTTTACGGGAGGTATAATGCGTAAATCTGTTTTGTTTGCAGGACTTTTGATTGCGTCATTTGCAGCTTCTGCCGGAGCGCAGGAAATCAAGGAAATCCGCATTGCAACAGAAGGCGCCTATCCGCCATTCAACTATGTTGATGCCGATGGTTCGCTGAAAGGCTTTGACGTTGATATTGCCAATGCACTTTGCGAAGAAATGAAAGCAAAATGCACGATCGTAGCCAATGACTGGGATGGTATGATTCCGGGTCTGCAATCCAATAAATTTGATGCAGTTATCGCATCAATGAGCATTACAGAAGATCGTCTGAAACAGATCGACTTTACCAATAAATATTACTCCACACCGCTGGCGATTGTTGTCCCTAAAGACAGCCCGATTAAAGATACGAAGACAGAAAACTTTAAAGGCAAAACTATCGGTGCACAGGGTGGTACAACTCAGTCCATTTATGCTGAAGACGTACTTGCCAAAGCAGGCGCAGATATCAAGCTCTACCCGACCAATGATGAAGCTGTTGCTGATCTCGCAACAGGTCGTCTGGATGCAGTGATTTCCGACAAGTTCCCGATTGCTGAATGGGCAAAAACCACCGGTAAAGATTGCTGCGTGATGCTCGAAGACGTGCCGAATACACAAACAGAAACCGGTGTTGCTATCAAAAAAGGCAATGACGCTCTGAAGGCACAGTTTAATATAGCTATTGATGGCATCCGTAAAAACGGAACTTATGCCAAGATCATGCAGAAGTATTTCGACTTCGATATTTATTGATCATTGTAGTATTGCTTCACATGTTGAGTGAGCGCGCAGTTCTGTGCGCTCATTTCTCTTGAATTCAGATCTTAGTCATTTGCTGGCAAAATTCCGGACACACTGTGTTGGCAGGTAATTTATGCCCCGTTTTATACGGCCATATCATGCGTAAATTCGATACAATCATTCTGGGCGCAGGCATTATCGGTGTCAGCACAGCACTCCATTTGCAAGCACGCGGTCATGCGGTTTGTCTGATTGACAAGAAAAATCCGGGCGAGGGTACCAGCTATGGCAATGCCGGTCTGATCGAACGCTCAAGCGTTATTCCCTATTCGTTTCCGCGTGGTTTTGCCAATCTGCTGAAATATGCTCTGAATAACCGTTCGGATGTACGATATGATCTGGCCTATATGCCGAAAATGGCACCGTGGCTGTTTCAGTTCTGGCGCAATTCCTCACCGGAGCGACTGGCTAAAGCGACTGAAGCCATGCTGCCACTGGTGGAATCCTGCGTCACAGAGCATGATTTCCTGATTGAACAGGCCGGTTGTGAAAATCTGGTGCAGAGTAAAGGCTGGCTGGAAGCATTTTGCAGTGAAGAAGCACTCAATGCTTTTGTGAAAACTCTGCCGTCGCTGGATCGTTTTGCTCTGAACTATAAAGTGTTGGATCGGGCAGAGTTTGCTGCAACGGAACCTGCAATGCGCAATATTGCCGGTGCGGTGCATTGGCTTGATCCTAAAACAGTAAGCGACCCTGCGGGACTGGTCAAAGCCTATGCAGCTTTGTTTACACAGCGCGGTGGCATCTTCCAGCATGGCGATGCAACAACTTTGCAGCAGCAGAGTGATGGCTGGTCTGTCCGTGCATCTGAGCAGGTCACAGCACGCAATGTTGTCGTAGCTTTGGGGCCTCAGTCGCATCTGATCTATCAGCAGGCTGGCATCAAACTGCCTATGGCGGTTAAACGCGGCACGCATTTGCATTTTTCCATGGAAGAGGATGCGGCTCTCAATCACTCGGTTGTTGAGGTTGAAGGCGGTTATGTGATGGCGCCGATGCGTCAGGGGATGCGTTTGACTACTGGTATTGAATTTGGTTCGCCGGATGCACCGGCCAATCGTATCCTGCTGGATCGTGCCGAGAAACGCGCGCGCAAAGTTTTACCTTCCTTGGGCAAGCCGGTTGAAGCGCAGCCATGGCTGGGTCTGCGTCCGTGTATGCCGGATATGTGTCCTGTCATCGGAGCCGTGCCGAATAAACCGGGTCTGTGGATGAATTTCGGCCATGCCCATCACGGGCTGACGCTGGGGCCTGCATCCGGCCGGTTGCTGGCAGAAATGATGACCGGAGAGAAAACTTTCATTCCGGCAGAGCCGTATTCTGCAAGTCGTTTTATGTAAGATGCAACCTTGTCAACCTTGACAATATTAGCAAGCTTGACAACCAGCCTGTGCGGTATCATCTTTAAAGCAGGAGATGATCATGGCACAGACAACGCAAAGCACAACTGAGCATAAGAAAACACGGCAGAGCCCTGCTGCAAATGCAAAGTCACGCGTGACGTCAAGTCGCGCGAAGCGCCTGCCTGTTCAGAAACCCGCGGGTAAAGCGCTTGCTAAAGAGGCGTACCAGCCGGATGCCCGTGCGCTGGCCTTACTGCGTGGTGTGGAAATTGCTCAGCAGGATCTGCGCGAAGCTGGCGGTGCTTATACACTGGAGCAGGTGCGCCTGTTATTGCAGGGCATTTCCCGTCAGGCCGTTGATAAACGGGTTCAGGAAGGTACATTGCTCGCAGTGCCGGGGCCGGCTAACCGTCGTGCTTATCCGACAATCCAGTTTCTCAATGATGGCAGTATTGTTGCCGGATTGAAGGCTGTGCGTCAGGCGCTTGGCAGTGCTAATCCATGGTTTATACTGAATTTCTTGAGCAGGCCGGATGAACGTCTCAACGGTAAAAAGCCGATTGAGCTGTTGCGTTGCGGTGAAACCGAGCTGGTGTTGGAAGCGGCACGGCTCAATGGTTTGCAAGGCGCGTGAGCGGGCCGAAGCCACCACAAAATCTGACTTCCCGACAGCCTGAGATAATCACTCTGGCTGCGGGGAGCAAGTTTTATCGTTTTTATACTGCTGCTTTTGATCCAGTTTATTTTGACCGTTCAACAATGGGCAGGCTTAACGCGCCGGATGCATCCTATGGCGTGCTTTATACGGCTGCTGCACGGGAAGGTGCGTTTGCCGAAACATTCTTACGTGAACCGGGTCGCAGCCTGATTGATATGGGGCTGCTACAGAAAAAGGCGCATGTGGTTTTGGAGAATACTGCACCGTTGAAACTGGCGAAACTTGCCGGACGCGGCCTCGCAATTTTGGGAGCGACGGCAGAGATTCTGCATAGTGGTTTACCCTATGATACAGCGCAATACTGGTCAAAGGCGCTGCATGATCATCCGGAAAAGCTCGATGGTATTGCCTATTATGCCCGTCATGATGACGAGCAGCTTTGCTATGCCCTGTTCGATCATTGCGCAGAGCACCTCACGATCCAAAAGAGACAGGAAGATCTCGACAAAGACTGGTTTTGGCGGATTGCCAATCACTATAATCTGGGCATTGCCCCGTACTGAATAAATATAAGGGAACTGAATATGTCGGACAAAACTGCCAAAATCCTTATCACGGATCATCTGGAGTTGCGTCTTGATGCACAAGGCAAGCATCAATGGAATGAAATTCGCCGCTATATCGAAGGGAAAGGCGGGGTCTTTCACGATCATGCTTTGCAGGCAGGGCAAGAACTCACAGCCGGAAAACTACATTTTTTCTATTGCCCCGATCTGAGTACTGAAGAAGAATTGATCGCAGCTGCGGGACAGGGGCAATATGATGCGGTGATTGCTGCTGCCACCCGCATTCCGCCGCAATGCCTGTTTGCTGAGGGTGGAGTGCGCATTGGTGCAGGCACCGGTAATATGCAGTCGCAATCATGGGTCTCCGGCACAGCGCCTTTGATGAATACACCGGGCATCAACAGCCGTATCACTGCGCAAATGGTGCTAAAAGCGCTTTTGCAGTTTCGTCCTGATCTGGACACTGCCACACTTTATGCGCAGGTGCTGGAAGGCAGCTTTGATACCGGTCGCGATCTGGCGCGTTTCCCGAGCTCCGGACTTGAAGGGCGAAAGATTGCCATTCTCGGCAGCGGCAATATCGGTATGGAAGTGGCAAAACTGGCGAAAGCCTTTGCTATGCATGTCACTATTTATGCCCGTGAACATCATCGTCAATGGATTGAAAGTCAGGGCTATACCTATGCATCGACACCCGAAACTGCTGCGCAAGATGCCGATGTGCTGAGTGTGCATCTGGGGCTTGGTGCGCTGAACAAGGAGATGGGGCGTTACAGCAATCAAGGTCTGGTCAACCATACCGTACTGTCCGCAATGAATGAGGGTGCTATGGTCATCAATTATGACCGTGGTGAGCTGGTGGATATTGCGGCGTTGGACAGTCTGATGCAGAGCGGTCATATCCGTAATGTTGCAGTGGATGCTGACCTGTTTGAAAAAGATGGTGTGTTGTCAGGACCGCTGGAACCTTATCTGCCACTGGCAAAAAAATATCCGGAAGCCATGTTGTTGTTGCCACATGCGGCGGCAGATACCGACCACCCGTCACGACTTGCAGGGGCGAAGCAGGCAGTTGATCAGATATTTGCGGCGATTACCGAGCGTCGTGTCATCAATGTAGTCGGGACAATTCCTGCCGGTTATAGTGATGGTGCTAGCCAGTTGCCGCAGGGGATCGGACGGGTACAGGTTAAACTGAAACCGGGACAGGAAAGACAATTCCTGCAATCCCTGTTTGAAACAGCAGTTAAGGCGGCTGATCCGCTGCATTGTCTCAAACCATATTTGCCACAAGCGCCAAAGGGCAGAACGATTGTAATCGGCGCCGGTAAGGGCGCTGCACAAATGGCGCAAGCCTTTGAGACCTTATGGGCTGAGGCCGGATATCCTGCGCCGCAAGGTGTGGTTGTCACCCGTTATGGCTATGGAGCGGAATGCCGTTTCATTAAAGTGCTGGAAGCGGCGCATCCGGTGCCGGATAAAGCAGGACTGGAAGCCGCAAAACAGTTGAAAGCTGCGTTGAAAGACTTGCATGAAGACGATCTGGTGGTGGCGTTGATCTGTGGCGGCGGCTCGGCTCTGTTGCCTGCGCCACCAGAGGGGCTGACACTGGCGGATGAGCAGGCAGTCAATGCCGCTTTGCTTGCCAGTGGTGCGCCGATCAGCGTGATGAATGCTATCCGTAAGCATGTCTCTACGATCAAAGGTGGCAGGCTTGCTGCCCTCGCAGGACCTGCCCGTATGATCAGCCTGATTGTCTCTGATATTCCGGGGGATGATCCGGCGCTGATCGCTTCAGGGCCGACAATTGCCGATCGTGCGACCCGTCATGATGCGCTGAAATTTATTGAACATTACAAAATGCAATTGCCGGAAGTGGTCATGGCACATTTGCAGAGTGAAAAGGCCGATGCGCCGCAACCGGATGATGTAATATTTTCCCGTCACAGCCACCATATTATTGCCAGTGCAGCACAGTCATTGGCGGCGGCGGCAAAATTGGCCGAAGAGCAGGGTGTTGAAGCGTATATTCTCTCCGATGCGATTGAAGGTGAAGCAAAAGACATCGCGCTGATGCATGGGGCAATGGCACAATATCAGGCGCGTAATCGTCAGGCAGAACAGCCATTGCTGTTGTTGTCCGGCGGAGAAACAACGGTAACGCTCGGCTCCGGTTCTAAAGCCGGTAAGGGTGGTCGCAACAGTGAATTCATGCTGGCATTGGCACTGAATATTGCTGGCTCTGAGAATATTCACGCTTTGGCTGCGGATACGGATGGCATTGACGGCTCGGAGAACAATGCCGGTGCTTTCGCAGATGGAAGCACAATTCATCGTATGACAGAGCTCGGGTTGGATGCGAAGCAATATCTTGCAGGGCATGACAGCTGGAGTGCTTTCAACGTAAGTAGCGATCTGTTCGTGACAGGGCCGACCGGCACAAATGTCAATGATTTCCGGGCCATATTAATCAAGTGATCTGACAAACGGTGGACAGGCACTGCCTGCTCTGCCATAATAGCGATCAAAGACAGGGGCGCCCGGACAATACCGGCTGAGAAGTACCCTTTGAACCTGAACCGGATAATGCCGGCGGAGGGAGTCAGATTAAAGGGCGCTTATCGCAAGGCGAAATAGTGGCACCCTATATCGGACCCTCACCGTGGCGGAGGGCTGATATGAAAGATCTACCGGATTTCGGCATTGTGCTGGAAACCATGCGACGCCAAAAACCTCTCATACAATGCATCACAAATTTCGTGGCGATGAATACGGCCGCCAATGTGGTTCTGGCGGCGGGTGCTTCTCCTGCCATGCTGCATGCGCAAGAAGAAGCCGGAGAATTTGCCAAACTCTGCGGCGCGGTCACGATTAATATCGGCACGCTCTCGCCGCTTTGGGTGCAGGGGATGATTGCGGCGGTTACATCCGCCAATGCACATAATATTCCGTGGGTTTTTGATCCTGTTGCGCATTTTGCCTCCACTTTCCGCAGAGAAGCGGCGCAGACACTATTGGCGTTAAAACCAACAATTATTCGCGGTAATGCGTCCGAAATTCTGACCCTTGCAGGCTTTTCCGCACGGGGCAAAGGCGCAGACAGCGGCGATGATGCCGGTAGCGCCCATCACGCGGCACAACAACTGGCACAGCAACATCAATGCATTGTTGCAGTGACCGGCGCTTATGATCTTGTCACAGATGGTCACAGAACTTTGCGTATTGACGGCGGCTCACCGCTGATGCCGCAAGTGACAGCACTTGGCTGTGCACTGACCTGCCTGACCGGTGCATTCGTTGCCTCTCGTAAAGTTTCCGCTTTGGAAGCGACGGCAGCCGCTCTGGCTATGTATGCGGTCGCCGGAGAACAAGCGGCATTGCAGGCGCAGGGGCCTGCCAGTTTCCAAATTCACTTTATCGATGCGCTTTATGCGCTCACACCCGCACAATTCCAGTCTCAGGCAAAGGTACAATTCTATGAAACAGTTTGATCTGTCGCTCTATCTCGTTCTCGACCGTGAGCTTTGCGGCAGTTTTGGCATGGTGGAAACCGCAATTGCAGCGGTGCGTGGTGGCGCCACAATGGTGCAGTTGCGTGACAAAGATGCCAGCCAGCAAGAGATGCTTGAAACGGCCAAAGCGCTAAAAACAGCGCTTGAAGGAACCAATGCCAAGCTGATCATCAATGATAATGTAGACATTGCGATTGCTATTGGCGCGGATGGTTTGCATATCGGCCAGCATGACGGTTCACCGGAACAGGTGCGCGCTAAAATCGGACCGGATATGATCCTCGGCCTTTCCGTGCAGACGGCTGAACTGGCAGCGAAAGCCGATAGTGTTGTGGTGGATTATCTGGGTATCGGCCCTGTCTTCCCGACAGCAACCAAGAAGAATTGCGCGCCTTCTATCGGTATTGACGGGTTGAAACGGGTTTACTCCCATAATGGTCTGCCTGCGGTCGCCATCGGTGGCATTAAACTGCCGCATGTGGATGACGTGCTGGCAACCGGTGTTAATGGTCTGGCCGTGGTTTCAGCGATTTGTGGTCAGGATCATCCTGAACAGAAAGCCCGTGCATTCCATGCGGCTATCGCCGGTTTTCGTGCTGCAAAGGGATAGGCAATGAAAAACGTTCTTTCCCTTGCCGGCTCCGATCCGTCGGGCGGAGCCGGAATTCAGGCTGATCTGAAAACTTTTGCTGCCCGTGGCACTTATGGCATGGCTGCGCTGACCGCACTGACAGCACAGAACACGCAAGGCGTATCCGGTGTTTTTGCTGTGCCTGCAGATTTTGTGGCGCAGCAGCTCATAATGATTTTCAGCGATGTGCGGGTTGATGCGGTTAAAATCGGCATGATTGTGAATGCGCAGATTTCTGATCGTGTGGCGCAGATTTTGCAGGAGCAGCTGATTAAACAGCCTGATTTGCAGATTGTGCTCGATCCTGTGATGATTGCCAAAGGCGGGGCGGCTTTGCTTGATCCGCTGGCGGTGGAAAGCCTCACGCAAAAACTGTTGCCGCTGGCAACCTTACTGACACCCAACTTGCCGGAAGCAGCCGCTATTCTTGGCATGCCAGTAGCTGAAAACCGTGAGGATATGGAACGTCAAGGTCAGGCTTTGCTGGCTAAAGGTTGTAAAGCCGTGCTGATGAAGGGCGGGCATATGGCAGGAGAGCAATGCCCTGATTTGCTCCTGAGCGCGGAATATAATCTGTGGTTTGAAGCGCCACGTGTTGAAACGCCTGATACGCATGGGACAGGTTGCACGCTTTCCAGTGCTTTGGCTGCCGAACTGGCGAAAGGCAATGCCTTGCCGGATGCCGTGCGCGAGGCAAAAGCCTATTTGCTGCGGGCAATCAGTGCTGCACACCGGCTTGAAGTGGGCATGAAAGATGAGAGCGGTCGCTCACTCGGCCATGGCCCCGTGTTTCATGCGATTGATCAAACCATAGCGCCGTGAGCCATATTGGGCTCACGGCGCTATGACACTTTAAAAGTGCTGAGTATCGAAGGCTTCCTGAAAAATCAGGAAGCCTTTACTTTGCGGGCAATCAACATGCCGGCTATCATAGCCGGAACAAAGATCAATGTGCCGGTTGCAGCTAAGCCCACAGTGGTGATCGCAGGTCCCGGACAAATGCCGCCAAGGCCCCAGCCGATACCGAACAGAATAGCACCAATAACCAGTGATCTGTCCGGTTTGCGATTGGCAGGCACATCAAAATTCACGGCGCAGACCGGTTTTTTACGGGCAAAAACTACACGAAAACCAATGAATGTTGTGACGACTGCTGTACCCATGACTAAGGCAAGTGACGGATCCCAATTGCCGGTAATATCCAGAAAATTTTGAACTTTCTCAGGATTGGCAAGACCTGAGATCACCAGTCCGATCCCGAAAATCAGGCCGATAACAAGATTGATCAGAAATGACATCGGTTATCTCCTTTATCCGATCAGATGGCGCATGATGTAGACGGTGATAAAACCGGCTGCCATGAATAATGTGGTTGCGAGCAGGGAGCGCGGCGACAGCCGCGAAATACCGCAGACACCATGACCGGATGTGCAACCGCTGCCTAAAACCGCACCAAAACCAACCAGCAAACCGGCAATAATCATCAATACCGGATCGGAAGAAACACTGAGAACCGGTGTGTGACCGCTGAAGAGCATATATAGAAACGGAGCAATCAGCAGCCCCAGCACAAAGCCTGCGCGGGATAAAAAGCGATTGTCGCTATAAGGCGGGAAAAGCCTGCTGACAATGCCGCTGATACCGGCAATGCGTCCTTCGAAAAACATCAGCAATACTGCCGACAGGCCGATCAGAAGCCCGCCCGAAAGTGCTGACCACGGGGTAAAATTTTCCATGATTTAAAACCTTATGAATGACCGGATGGAGTGCAAAACAGCTGGTGCATTGTACGGATGAAGATTTTCACCCGTTCATCTGCGAGAGAATAAAACACGGCTTTGCCTTCCTTGCGGGCGCTGACAAAACCGGCTGTTCTCAGCTCTGCGAGTTGTTGGGAAAGACCGGGTTGACGAATACCCAGCATATCCTCCAGTTCGCGCACGGATTTTTCACCTTCAACCAATGCACAAGCCACCTGCAAGCGGTCCGGATTGGACAGTTTTTTCAGGAAAGCTGAGGCTTCGTTGACCCGCTCTCGCAGTTCTGCGGCATCGGGCGCCGTGGCCATTATCAGGTCGGTGTCTTCGATAAGAGTGCTCATGGCTTATTCCCAAGGTGCGCCGTCAAAACGGCCGAGAGGAATTTTGATATAACGCTGTCCGTTGCTTTCAGGCTCCGGCAAACGCCCGCCGCGAATATTGACCTGCAATGCATGGAGCATCAGTTTCGGAATTGGCAAAGTTGCATCCCGCGACTGACGTGCCGTGACAAAACTATCCTCATCACGATAGCGGTTGAGATGGATATTATCCTGTAATTGCTCATCAATACGGGATTCCCAGCGCACTTCACGGCCGTTCGGACGGTAGTCGTGACCGGTGAAAAGGCGGGTATCTTCCGGCAATTGCAGAATGGTTTGAATACTGTTCCACAGCGCGGTTGCATCGCCACCCGGGAAGTCGGCGCGTGCAGTGCCGCCGTCCGGCATGAATAGGGTGTCGTGGATGAAGGCTGCATCGCCGATGACATAGGTGATCGAAGCCAGCGTATGCCCCGGTGAGTGAATGACCCGCGCGTTGAGATTGCCGACTTTGAATGTCTCACCATCTTCAAACAAGTGATCCCATTGCGAGCCGTCACAGGCAAGGTCAGGCCAGTTATACAGCTCAGACCAGATTTTCTGGACTTTTTTCACTTCCGCACCAATTGCCGTCGGCGCGCCGGTGCGGGTATGCAGATAATGCGCCGCTGATAAGTGATCTGCATGTGGATGGGTGTCAAGAATACGCACCAGTCGGTAGTTGCGACGTGCGATATAATCCAGCATTTCATCGGCATGATGAGTGGCCGTCTGACCGGATTTTTCATCATATTCCAACACCGGATCAATAATCACACAATCCAGTGTTTCAGGGTCAGCGACAACATACTGCACGGAGCCGGTGCGCTGATCGTAAAATGCGGCAATGTCTGGCTTTTGCATCTCATACCTGCTTTCTATATTTTCAATTAAATATAATTGATTGCAAAAAAATGCAATCATAAAAATCTATTTATAGTATTATTTTCTAAACCCGTAACGTTTTGCAGAACAAGATGTTCTCTATGAAAAAAGCCGCCCTGAAGATCAGAGCGGCTTGATTATGCATAATATGGTGTAATGTCAGATGCTTATGCAGCCTGAATTGCCGAAAGTTTCCAATCTTCGATACGGCCATTGGCAGGGCGTACGAATGTCCAGACTTCAACGCTTTCCGAAATCTCAGTGCTTTCGCCTTCGGCCAATTCGCCAGAGTCGCGGTCAGCCATGTAGTCAACGCTTTCATAGCGCATGGCAACGGTGGCGTAATCTTTACCTTCTTCGCTCCAGCCTTCTGATACGTCACCCTGCAGCAATTTCACTTCGCTGACATGGTTGCGCAGGCCGTTGGTAGCATTTTCACCGAGTTCTTCGGCGAGGTAAGACATGGCTTCTGGTGTTGCGAGCTGACGCAGCGTGCCGTAATTTTCCTGACCATAGGCTGTCTGAACTTCGGTCAGCATTTTTTCGAAATGTTCAAGATCTTCCTGCGAAACAGTCAGTGGCTTTTCTTCCACGGCAGGCTGCATCATGTTTGCGGCAGCAGCACTTGCACTTGCGCCCGCACCGGCACCGAAGCCGGCTGACGGGACAGAAGTGGACGAGCGGGCATTGGTGTTCTGTGCCTGTGCATCACGCTTGTCAAACTGGCCACCGAAATTCTGACCAAAGTTCTGCGCTGTTCTTGCAGAACCGGCACCGGCAGCAGCCGTTGCTGGCTTATTGCGGTTGGCAAAGAAGCGCATGGCCAGCATTGCCAGACCGGCGAAGAGAGCAACCTGCAGGATCAGGCCGAGGAAACCGGCCATGCCGCCGAGACCATTACCGAGCAGCATACCGATCAAACCGCCGACCAGCAGACCGCCGAGCATGGAACGACCAAAATTATTGAAGAAGCCAGGCTTTGCCGCATTTGCTGCCGCAGCGCCCTGTGCCGGACGTGTCTGCGCACCGGTATTCGGTGTCATCGAACGCTCAATCGGCGCAGCTGTGTTTGGAGCTGTGCGGGTTGGCGCAGGTGCCTGATAGGTCTTGCTGCCACGGCTGCCAAAGCCGCCACCGCCCGCCCGTCTGGCATCGGCAATATCCATCGCCGAAAGCGATACAACGAGCGCCAGTCCCAATGCGATTGTGAACTGGCCTAAACGAGAGGTGGCACGCAACATATGTGTCTCCTGAAAAAGTGCTTTGGACGCATATAGGAAGACAAAATTTCAATTGTAAGTGCCTGGTTTAAAAAATACTGTATTTCAGGTAATTTAACAGGAGTTGTACCGGTGATGCAGAGTTGTGAACGGATATCAGCGCTATAAAACCGGCCTTGCATTGATTTTTATAACGGTGCCGTCGCATAGTCTGTTCAAAGATTTTGATCCGGACTTTCAGGAGCCGTTTTGACCTATCGCTTTATTCATGCGGCAGATATTCATCTGGATTCACCGCTGCGCTCACTCGCTTTACGTAATAATGAGCTTGCCACGCTGATCGGCAATGCAACGCGGCGTGCTTTTGAGCGTATTATTGATCTGGCTTTAAACGAGCGCGTGCATGCTTTGCTGATTGCCGGTGATCTTTATGACGGCGATCAGACCTCGATGAAAACCGCGCGGTTTCTGGCGGAGCAGCTGCGTCGTCTGGATCAGGCGGGTATTGATGTCTTTATCATCCGCGGCAATCATGATGCGCTGTCAAAAATCACCAAAGAGCTCATTCTGCCGGATCGGGTGCAAATCTTTGACCGTAAAGCGCGTGCTATCACGGTGAATACACCGGATCATGAGCAGCCTGTAGTGTTTCATGGTCTGAGTTTTGCCAAGCCGCATGCACCCGAAAGCCTGCTGCCAAGTTACAGTCTGCCTGTCAGTGGTGCGGTGAATATCGGGCTGATGCATACCAGTCTGAATGGTGCCGAAGGGCATGATCTATATGCGCCGGTCAGCGTTGCTGACTTGCAATCTCATGGTTTCCATTATTGGGCTTTGGGGCACATCCACAAGCGGGCGGTTTATGCGCCGACGAATGCGTATAATAGTACCGTGGTGATGGCCGGTAATCCGCAGGGGCGGGATATTAACGAGGCCGGCGCGAAATCCGTAACACTTGTGACCATTGATGATAGCGGCACCGTCCATACGGAAGAGCGCCTGACATCCATTGCACAATTTGAGCGTGTGCATGTCGATGTCTCAGCCTGTGAGGACTGGCGTGCACTTGTTCAGGCAGTGCATGAGGCGCTGGAAGCTAAGCGTGAAGCAACAGCCAGTGAACATCTGGTTGCCCGTCTGCATCTGACCGGTTCGACAGCGCTGGCGTGGCAAATGCGCCGTGACCATGATCTGCTGCTGACGGAAGCAGAAGACAGAGCAGCACAAACCGGCGATTGCTGGATTGAAAAGCTGGAAATTGAATGTACGCCGCCGCGTAAAGCTCACCAGCAAAATACGGTTCTGGCAGCTGATCCGTTACAGGAACTGGGCAGGCTGATCAGCGATGAACTGGCTGTCAATGTTCAGTTTCAGAGCAACCTCGCGGAGCAAATGGATGCTTTAATGAAAAAACTGCCTGCGGAAATCCGCAATATGTTCGGTGGGGATGAAACACAGGCGCAGGCACTGATCACCGACTTGTTGCAAAAGGGCAGCGAGGATGTACTGGCCGAGTTGAGTGCAGCTGCACAGGCAGAGGAACAGGCATAATGCGGATCAATCGTCTGGATCTCACACGCTATGGCCGCTTTACCGATCATGTGCTGGATTTTGGTGCGGCAGATCAGGGCAAACCCGATTTGCATATTATTTACGGGCCGAATGAGGCGGGAAAATCAACCACGTTTTCGGCGCTGCTCGATTTGCTGTTCGGTATTGAGCATAAAAGCCGCTATAATTTCCTGCACCCCTATCCGGCAATGAAAATAGGTGCATCCTTGCGAATGCAGGGCGCCGTGCAGGAACTGGTACGCACCAAAGCCCGTGTCAATAGCCTGCAGGATGATGCAGGCCGCGCTTTGCCGGATACGCTGATCTCTGCGGAACTCGGCGATATCGACCGCGATGCCTATCGCATGATGTTTTCGCTTGATGATGACACGCTCGAGCAGGGCGGTGAGGCTATTCTCGCCAGCAAAGGCAATTTAGGGGAGTTGCTGTTTTCTGCCAGTGCCGGTCTTGCCGGTTTGAGCCAGAATTTAGGGATTTTGCGCAGCCGTGCGGACCAGTTTTATCGTTCCGGTGCCCGCAGTGGCGAACTGGCCGATCTTAAAGCGAAACTACAGGAAATAGAAGCTCTCAAAGCCGAGCTGGACGCAAAAAGTTCAGCACAAAGCTATGGCAAATTGAGCGATAGTTTTCGTGCAGCAGAGGCAGAGTATCTGCAGGCACGCAGTACCCACGTGCAAACGCGCAACCGTATTGCTGAGATTGATGCATTGCTCAATGCACTGCCACATTATCATCGTTTGCTTCGCTTGCGCGAAGAACTGGATGGTTTTGCGGATATTCCTGCGGTACCAGCCGGTTTTGCGGAAGAACTGCCGCGCCTGATGATAGATAATGCAGAACTACGTGTCCGGCTTGAGAGCCAAATGACAATACTGGCCGTTCTGGAACAGGACGCTGGCGCCATTCATCCGGACGAAAATGCATTGCAGCTTGTGGGTGTCGCCGGACAGCTGCAAATTTCACGCGCCCGCTATCTCACAGCTGAAAAAGATTTGCCGGAGCGCGAAACAGCTTTGCGTACGGAACAGCATAAGATTGAAGCGCTGCTGATCCGTCTCGGAAAGGATGTCAAAACCGACCCGCGCACATTGCTGATGAATATTCAGACCGAGACTGCATTGCGCAGTTTGATTGAGCGCCGGTCAGGGATCGCGGCGGCATTGCAATTGACACGTAAAGAACTTGCCGCGGCTGAGGACAGGCTGAAACTGGCGCAGGAAAAGCTGGCACAAAGCGGCATGGGGCAGTCAGCGGGTGACCTCGGTCAGATGCGCAGCCTCAATGATCTGCTGAGCCGGTTGCGCGGTGAGGACTCGAGCAATGCTCTGCGACACGCAGAGCAAAATGCACACGAAGAAGAAGCGCAGTTGCGTGAACTCTGGCAGTCATTGCCTTATCGTCAAGGTAATTTTGACACTGATCTGGATATGCTCGTAGCCATAGCAGTGCCGGACGTATCTGAGGTTGAAGCCGCAGGACAACAGCTACAAACACTGCAAAACCGGTTGCAGCAGACGCAGGACAGTCAGGCTAAAAACACGGATGAAATGGTGCAGTTGCAGGCGCAACTTCAGGCTTTGCAGCAGCATGGTCTGGTGATGACGCAGGAACAGGCCGCAGAACTGCGCAATAAGCGCAATACGGCATGGCAACACCATCGCAAGAGCCTGAATGATGCAACGGCAGATGCCTTTGAAGCCTATCTGACACAGGATGATCAGGCCGTGCATAGCAGGCTGACGCAGGCCACGGAATTTGCCCGTGCCATGCAGTTGCGCGAACGTCTTGCCGTGCTTGAAGCACAAAATTTACACGCACAAAATGCTGCGACTGCAACAGAAGCAGAGTTGCAGGCAGTGCAAACCCGTTTGGCTGACTGGCAGAAACAATTGGTGCCGGTAGCAGCAGAGCGGCTATCGTCTGCCAGCCTGTTGCGCTGGATGGAAAAGCGCGGTGCTGTGCTGCAAAAGCGGCAGCTTTGGCTGCGTGCTTGTCGTATGCGCGATGAAAAACAGGCACAGGTCAGGCTGGCAGTGGCAGAACTGCGCAAAGCCTTACAACAGGCGGGTCTTGACGTTGATGAAACCGATCTGAATGTTTTGCAAGCGCAGGCTGTCCGTTTGAATGAGCGTTTTCAGCATTTTGCCGCTTTACAGGCAGAACTGAGCACTCAGGAGCAGGAACTGCATCGCCGCCGCAAAGAGGCGGACGATATTCAGATGCAGGATACGCAGTGGTGTGAGGCATGGCGTGCAGCCTGCCAGCAAACATGGCTTGGTCAGGGCGATGCTGTTGCGGATTTGGATCAGGTGCGCGAAAGCCTCAATCTGATGGCAGAACTGGCACCGGCACTGGAACGCAGCCATAATCTGGCACAGCGTATTGATGCCATGCGCGACGATCAGGCTGCTTATCGTAAAGAAGCGGAAGCCTTAGCAAAACGCCTTAATTTGCCTGTTCATAACGCGGCGGGTGAGGTGATCCCTGTCTCAGAACTTGCGCAGCGCAGTGAGCAATATATTCGCAAAGCAGAGGTAGAGCAGCAAAAACGGCATGAGTTGCAAGGCAAGCTGGCGGAGGCTGAACAGCAGATGCAGCATCTGAACCAGCAAGCGGATTTGCTCAATGCCAGAAAACAGACGATGCTCACGCAATTGCAGGCGGACACACTGGAAGATGCCGGTTTTAAAATTCAGGCAGGGAACAAGCGAACCCAGCTTGAACAGACCCTTGCAGGTGAAGAGCAGTCCATTACGCATTTGCTGAAAGTGGCGCAACTAGCAGAGGCGGAAACATTGCTTGCACAGGCTGTCAGCACTGAATTGAAAGCACAATTGCTGGCCTTGCGTGATGAAGATGATGCGCAGGATCAGCATAAGCAGGAGCAATATCGCCTGAAAATGCAGGCCGAACAATTGTTGCGTGAAGCGCAGGCCGGTGATGACAGTGCTGCAAAACTGGACGAACAACGCCGCACACTCTTGCTGGAGATTGAGGATAAGTCGAAGCAATATCTGCGCCTGCGTTTTGGCATCAGCGCGGCTGAGCAGGCTTTGCGACTGTATCGTGATCAGCATCGTTCATCGATGATGGCACAGGCATCCGAAGCGTTTAAGACTATCAGTCAGGGCAGTTACCGCCAGCTGACCACACAAACGGACAAGGACAGCGAAATTCTGATTGCTGTGGCAGCCGACGGCAGCTCAAAAACTGCGGATGAATTGTCCAAGGGCACGCGGTTTCAGCTTTATCTGGCTTTACGTATTGCCGGTTATTATGAATTTGTGGCGCAGCGGCCGATGCCATTTATCGCGGATGATATTATGGAGACTTTCGACGATGATCGTGCGCGTGAAACTTTCCGGATTTTCACGCAAATGGCTGACAAAGGACAGGTGATTTATCTGACTCATCATCAGCATTTGTGTGAGATCGCGCAGGAAATTTATCCGCATGTGCGCTTGCACCGGCTTTGATCCGGTAAGCTTTGATCGGCAAAAAGATAAAGAAAAAGCCTGCATCGTGAGATGCAGGCTTTTTTGTTTTATTTATTGGCTTCGACTTTAACGCCAAGCACTGACCAGAGTTTTTTCGGCTCGGCCATACCAACTGCAGTCAGGATACCAAAAGTCACCGGATTTTCCGGCTGGATTTTGATACTGATTGACTTCGGCGCATCCAGATATTCGCCTGCAGCTTTCGCAGCATCGACAACAACCGGCTCTTTTTCGAAATAATCAACACTGATCTGCAGTTGATCTTTCATCTCCTGCACGAGTTCTTCACGGGTGACACCGCGTTCTTTTGCCTGATAATCCAGTACTTTGCCGAAGAAATTCGCATCATCATAGCGCATTTCCATATTGCTGATGGAAAGGTTCTGCAACATACCAACAGCAGCGACCTGCATGGCAGTGTTGTCACCACCATCTTCCATCACACTGGTCAGCAAATCCTGCACTGCTTTGATAAATTTCAGGTTATAACCGCCCATAGCGAGCTTGTAACTATAAGTCCCGATATTTTTACCGCTCACGGTCATCTGGTCGACAGTATATTGGCCGCTGTAAGGTGACCAGCTGCCTTTGGCATCCATAGTCAGATTGATTTTTTCCAATCCGAGAGCACGGATTGCTGCCATATCCATGTCGCCGGAGGTCTCAGCCAGATCATCACCGAGATCGCTGTCTTCAGCCATCTCATCTGTATCATCTGTATCATCTGTTGCGATATCTGTGTTGCTATCGGCGTCAGCTGTGGCACCGGCCTTATCTGCAGGTGCTGCATCAGCGGTTGCAGGTTCAGTCGTTTCAGTTGTCGCTTCCGCACCCGCAGCGGCTTCCTCAGCTGCTTCTTCTGCCGCTTTCGCGGCTTCTTCTACAGATTTCTGGAACTCAGCGGCTTCTTTTTTCTTCTTCTCCTGATCAATCCGGTCTACTTCCTCCAGATCAATGTTGAGCGCTTCAATGCCCCAACTGTAATTGCTGGCTTTTTCTTTGCTGAAAGGCTCCTGCGCGAAATGCACACCTTTCAGTTCAAAAACCGGCTTGCTTTGGACTGTGACACTGATGGCACCGATCTGGAAACTTTCGGCATATTGCAGGCGGCCGATCAGATCAGTTTTCGGATCTTTGGTCAGTCTGACATTATTAAAGCGGATATCCGAAGTTGTGAAAACACTGTTATCTTCAACAATTTTGACATCGTCAAAAGACGCCTTTTCGATGAGGTAAACATCATCTGCGGCATCTGAAATATTGCTCAGAGTAATCGTTCCGAGATTAACCGGAGCATTATCCTTATCGTCCTGCTTCGCTTCTTCTGTTTCATCAGACGCAGGTTTCGGCAAAGCAATCTGTGCTTTTGCATCATGCAAAATCACATTTGAGCCATTGGTTTCAGCTTTGGAGAATGTCAGCTCGACCATTTGTTCTTTGAGCAAGGCTTGCAGGCGCTTTGCAACATCATCACCGGTCCATGCTAGTGCTGTACCAGCCCATAACGGTGCAAGAACAGCGGTCAGTGCGAAAGTTTTAATCAGAGCCGGACGAGACATATTCAATGGCATGAGAAACCTCAATAAAAAGAACGGACAATATTGATTTTGACCGCAGAATGATTGCTGTCGAACTTATTCAAAAACAGAACGACCTGATACGTAATAATTTTAATAAATCCCTATAACAAATTAGCGACAATTCCAATAAAGATAATCTCAGTAGCGAAAGCCGATCCTAAAACCAGCGAAACGGTTTCCGGACAAGCTTGGTGACAAACAAAAGGTTAGAGAAAATTTCGGTCTGTTTCAGTCAGACCGGACGCGCTCTAAGGGGAATAAAATGCAACATGCTTCTGACCGGCTTGCAGTGCTGGAAAAACTGTCTGAACTGCTTGGTAAAGACATTCAAACCGCTGAAAATATTGATAGTTCACAGCTGCGCGACTGGAGCGATGAGCAAGGCGGCACCCCGCTGGCTCTGGTATTACCACGTAATACGCAGATGGTTTCTGAAATTCTGAAACTGTGTAATGAGCATCATATTGCCGTTGTCCCGCAGGGCGGGCTGACCGGTCTGGCTGGTGGTGCGGTTCCGGTAGAAGGCTGCGTGTTGCTGTCACTGCGCAATATGAACCGCATTGAGGCAATTAACGCGCAGGCCGGAACCATGATTGTTGAGGCCGGTGTTATTCTGCAAACCATTCAGGATGCCGCGCGTAATGCCGGTATGAATTTTGCCTTGGATTTAGGTGCGCGCGGTTCCTGCCAGATCGGTGGCAATATCTCAACCAATGCGGGTGGCAATCGTGTGATCCGCTATGGCATGACCCGTGATCTGGTGCTGGGCCTTGAAGCAGTATTGGCAGACGGCACAATTCTCAGCATGATGAATGAAATGCCGAAGAACAATGCTGCGCTGGACATGAAGCATTTATTTATCGGTGCGGAAGGGACAATGGGTGTTGTGACCCGTGCGGTTTTGCGTTTGCGTTCGGGTGTTGGCGGAGCCAATGCGGCGGTTGTTGCGCTTGAGAATTTTGATAATGCGCTCAACTTGTTGAATTATGCCCAGAAGCGTCTTTCCGGTCGCGTCACGGCATTTGAGGCGATGTGGGGTGATTATTATAAAACCGCTGCAAAATATGCCCGCGCACCGCTGGAGCAGGGCTACCCGCTTTATGTGCTGATGGATATGCAGGGTGCTGAGCCTGATACCGAAGCCGAACTCTTCCAGTCTGTTCTGGAACATGCACTGGAAGAGGGCTGGATTGCCGATGCTGCCATTGCGCAATCCCACCGCGAGGCCGAAGAGTTCTGGACAATGCGCGATGCCATTGCAGAAATTATGACCCATGAGGGTCCGTGCATCGGCTTTGACGTATCTGTACCGCAAACGCAGATTGGCGCAGCCGTTGATGCTATTCAGGCAGCTTTAGAAGAGCGTTACCCCGGTATTCAGAGCCTGTTTTTCGGGCATGTCGGTGACTGTAATTTCCATATTGATGTCACGAAATATACGGATTTTGAACCGAAAGAGCGGATCATTGAGGATATTGTTTATGACATTATCCGTTCATTCAAAGGTTCGGTTTCCGCAGAACATGGCATTGGTCTGCATAAAAAGCCCTGGCTGCATTATAGCCGCAGCGAAGCCGAATTACAGGTTTTGAAGACACTGAAAGCGGCACTTGATCCGCATAATATTCTCAATCCGGGCAAAGTTCTGGACTGAAATGGAAAAGGCCGGAGCTTCAACTCCGGCCTTTAATGTTTTACGCTCCGAAGCGTTTTTCACTCATCGAGGCCTGCATCAGCGCTTTGGTGTATTCTTCACGCGGTGCATCAAAAATCTGCTCGGTCTGGCCTTCTTCAACCACTTTTCCGGTTTTCATCACCAGAATATAGTCGGAAAGGGCGCGCACAACCGCCAGATCATGGCTGATGAACAAATAGGACAGGCCGTATTTTTCCTGCAGATCACGCAGCAAAGTGACGACTTGTTTTTGCACCGAGCGGTCTAGCGCACTGGTCGGCTCGTCCAGCACAATGACCTTCGGTTTCAGGATCATAGTGCGGGCAATGGCAATACGCTGACGCTGACCGCCGGAGAATTCGTGCGGATAGCGGTTGCGCATCGAAGGCTCAAGGCCAACCTCTTTGAGTGCTTCACCTGCACGCTGATCACGCTCTTTGGCTGAAAGTTCCGGCTCATGGATCAGCAGCCCTTCTGTGATGATCCGCCCCACCGTCATACGCGGGCTGAGCGAGCCGAACGGGTCCTGAAACACCAATTGCAACTCACGGCGCTTAGGGCGCATTTCCTGCGGATCGGTAGGAAGCTCCTTGCCGAGATAAGCAATACGCCCCTCAGATTTCAGCAGGCGCAGAATAGCACGACCTAGTGTGGATTTACCGGAGCCGGATTCACCCACAATACCAATCGTCTGCCCCTGTTTAAGGTTGAGCGATATGCCATCGACTGCCCGCAGAACGGTTTGCGGTTTCAGCCAGCCTTTTGCCAGATTAAACGTAACGGAGACATCATCTGCCTCAATCAGCAAGGGAGCTGTTTCCGGCGGTGCGGCTTTGGTGCCTTCCGGCTCTGCATCAAGCAGCATTTTGGTATAGGCATGTTCGGGTGCAGAGAAAATCTTCTCCGTTGTACCGCTTTCAACCACTTCACCGGAACGCATGACGCAGACCTGATCAGCAAAACGTTTCACAATCCCCAGATCATGGGTGATGAAAACGATGGCCATGCCGAGGCGTTTCTGCAAATCGGCCAGCAGCTCCAGAATTTGCGCCTGAATGGTCACGTCCAGAGCGGTTGTCGGCTCATCCGCAATCAGAATATCCGGATCATTCGCCAGTGCCATGGCAATCATGACGCGCTGGCGCTGACCGCCGGATAGTTCATAAGGATAGCTATCGATCCGGCGTTCCGGTTCGGGAATCCCGACCAGTTTCAGCAATTCCAGAATACGCGGACGTGCCTGTGCTTTGCTCATACCACGGTGAAAACGCAAAGGCTCTGCCAGCTGATCACCGATTTTATAGAGCGGATCGAGCGAAGTCATGGGCTCCTGAAAAATCATGGTGATTTTCGCACCACGGATTTTATTCAGCTCTTTGTCGGACATGCCGACCAGATCCTGACCGCGATAGAGCGCCTGACCGGTGGCTTTACCATTTGAGGATAGCAAACCCATGATTGCCATGGTGGTCTGGCTTTTGCCGGAGCCGGATTCCCCGACGATGGCAACAGTTTCACCGGATTTAACATCCAGATTAATACCGCGCACCGCATGAACTGGTCCGTCATTGGTTTCAAATGTCACGCGCAGATCGCGTACAGAGAGTACTGTTTCTGCCATCTTAACGGTCCTTCGGATCAAGGCTGTCACGCAGGCCGTCGCCCAGGAAGTTCAGCGCAAAAAGAATGAGTGTCAGGGTGACCGCAGGGAAAATCAGCTGCCATGAAGCACCGCGCATATTCTGCGCCCCTTCAGAGATCAGCAAGCCGAGCGATGTCATCGGATCCTGAACACCAAGACCGAGGAAAGACAAAAGACTTTCAAGCAGAATGGCTTTTGGTACCAGCAGGGTAACGAAAACAATCACCGGCCCCAGAGCATTCGGAATGATATGACGGGTGATGATGCCCCGCCGCGTAGCTCCAAGCGCTTCTGCCGCCTGCACAAATTCCTGCCGTTTAAGAGAGAGGGTCTGACCGCGCACAATACGTGCCATATCCAGCCATTCCGTTGCCCCGATGGCAATGAAGATGATGATGATCGACCGCCCGAAAAACACCAGCATCAAAATGACGAAGAAGATGAAGGGCAGGGAATAGAGAATATCGACAATACGCATCATGATATTGTCAGCACGACCGCCGAGATAACCGGAAATCGCGCCATAGCCGACGCCGAGCACCAGTGCCATCACAGAAGCCAGCAGACCGATCGCGAGTGAAATACGCACCCCGATAAAGGTACGGGTCATCATATCGCGACCGAGATTATCGGTGCCGAAGAAGAAGTAATTACGAGATACATCCAGCGAAAGTTTGCCGCTCAATTTATCGGCTGCCAGTTCAATTTTCGGATTGCTGAACAGGTCTGAGCGTTCAAAATAACGTAGCAGGCGCTCATCCAGTTCACGGCCTGCGCTTGATGTGACATCAACAGTCAGTTTTGAACCGGCAAGTTCCGGCTCCCCGCCTTGTATACGGGCGCGTGCCATTTCCCGCTCTAAACCCGGAATGATTGTATCCGCACGCGGATAGGCTTCAAGGCTTGGTGCCACACGGACAAATTGCGGATAGATTTTCTCATAAGGATGCGGGCTGACCATTGGTCCGAAAATCCCGACGAGAGACAGAGTAATCAGCACAATTGCACTGGCTACTGCTGCACGGTTGCGGCGCAGACGGATCCATGCATCCTGCCAGAGTGATCGTCCGGCAACGGCTGCATTGCCTTCCGGTGCGCCGTGAGACGGCAGATTGGTTGAAATATCAGTCATAGCGCACCCGCGGATCAAGATAAGCATAGATCAGATCAACAATTAAGTTGAACAGCACGACAAAGACCGAGATGACCACAACAGTGCCCATAACCAGCGTATAGTCACGCCCCAACGCGCCTTGCACGAAATAGCGTCCGATGCCCGGAATACCGAAAATGGTTTCCACGACGACGGAACCGGTGAGCAAAGCTGCCGCTGTCGGCCCGAGATAGGAAACAGCGGGAAGCAAAGCGGCACGTAATGCGTGAACACCAACAACAATGCGGGCAGGCAGACCATAGGCGCGTGCTGTGCGCACATGGTTGGCACGCAAAGCCTCAATAGTTGAGCCACGGACGAGACGGGCAATCACCGCGACCTGCGGTAGCGCCAGTGTAGTGATCGGTAATATCCAATACAGCATATTGGCAGATGACCAGCCACCAGCAGGCACCCAGCCGAGAATAACACCGAAGAACAGGCTGAGCAGCGGAGCTACAACAAAATTCGGTGTGGTAATGCCGAATGTTGCGACAGCAACAATCGTATAATCGAGCCATGAATTCTGACGCAGCGCTGCAAGCGCACCGAGCAGAGTGCCGAGTACCGCAGCGAGTGTGAGGGCAAGACTGCCGAGCAGAATGGAAACCGGTAAACCTGATGCAAACAGATCATTGACCGTAAAGTCACGGCGGGCAAAGCTTGGCCCCAGATCGCCTTTGAGCAGATTGCCTAAATAGATCAGATATTGCTGCCATAAAGGCGCATCCATATTATAGGCTTTTTTCAGGTTTTCGAGGATCAACGGATCAATCGGGCGCTCAAGATCAAACGGGCCGCCCGGAACAAGCCGGATCATGAAGAAGGTCAGCGTGATGATAATAAATATCGTCGGGATCGCGCTGGCCAGCCGCCGTAGCGTATAGCTCAACATATAATTTTCCTGACTGCAGCCTTCATAAAAACAATGGCTGCGGCAAAGTTAAAATCGCTTGATATGCAACAGGCTGCATAGGTGAATATGCAGCCTGCCAGTAAAAATACTTACTGTTTCAGTGACAGCCAGCGGGTTTTATGAGTATCCAGCAGGTTGTCATTCCAGCCCTCAACCTTCTCTGAAACCAGAGCGCGTGAGGAGTAGTAAAGCAACGGAATAACGGCTGTTTCTTTAAGCAACAGACGTTCCGCATCGGCCAGAATATTTGCGCGTTCCTTCAGGTCGGTGGTGACAGCCGCTTTAGCCATCAGAGCGTCGTAATCTTTGTTCTTCCACTTGGAATAGTTAAAGCTGACATTGCTTTCTGACAGGAACAGGAAGTTCTGCGGATCGTTATAATCACCGATCCAGCCTGCGCGGGCGATATCAAACGGCCCGTCTTCACGCAGGAAGTTGAAATATGTGGCACCTTCGGTTTCGTTCAGTGTGGCTTTGATGCCGATATTGCTCAGCATGTCAGCAATAGCTGCCATTGTATTCTTGTTGTTTTCCGAGGTGTTATAAAGCAGCTCAATAGACAGCGTATTTGGCTCTACACCGGCTTCTTTCAACAGGGCTTTAGCCTTGTCTTCGCGCTCCAGCATATCTTCACCGGCATATTCAGCTTTCACACCGCCTTCAACATAATTGGCAATGCCCGGAGGAACAACGGAATAACCAGGCAGCATAGTGCCCTGCCAGACCTGCTCAGCCATGAATTCACGGTCAATCGCCATGGAAATGGCTTCACGAACGCGCGGGTCTTTCAGCTTGCTGTCAGCGGTCTTGCCTTTAACCGGCAGATAGTAGGAGCCGAGATAAGGTGCGAGACGGAATTCACTGGCAAGGTTCTTTTTAACATAACCGAGCTGCTCAGCCGGTACGTCGGAGCAAATCTGCACTTCTTTCGCTTCAAAGCGGCGCATACAGCTGGCGCGGTCTTCAAACGGAATCCAGTTAATGACGTCAATTTTGACATTGCCAGCATCATAATAATGCGGGTTTTTCTTCATGACGATTTTGTCGTTCGGCGTAAAGCTTACCAGTTCATAGGCGCCGTTGGTGACCATTTTACCCGGTGTTGTGAATTTATCACCGTTTTCCTCAACGCTCTTCTTATTCATTGGCAGACCGGTCTGATGGGTCAGCAATTCAAGGAAATATGGTGTCGGCGTGTTGAGGGTAATTTTCAGTGTTGCGTCGTCAACGGCTTCTACGCCGAGTTCTTCAAGCGGTTTCTTGCCACCGACAACATCTTCGGAATTTTTGATCGGGAACAAAATGCTGGCATAGCCGGCTGCAGTCTTTGGATCCATAATGCGGCGGAACGTAAACAGGAAATCGCCAGCGGTCACTTTATCGCCGTTGGACCATTTTCCGTCATCGCGCAGATGGAATGTATAGACCAGACCGTCTTCGGAAATATCCCATGATTTGGCGGCACCCGGAATAACTTCACCATCGGCGTCCTGTGTGACCAGACCCTCATAGAGATCTTGCAGTACGTTACGTTCAGAAATGGTGGATGTGCGGTGGTGATCCAATGTTGCCGGATCTGTGTCATTGCCGCGGTTCAGAACCACTTCGGCAGAAGCGACGCTTGCAAGTGCGCCGGTTAGTGTCAATGCGCAGACACCTGCGAGCAAAATTTTACGATACATATAACCCTCCCTGTTAAAGTACAGTCTGGATTCTAGTATGAATTTTTACGTTAAAGTCAAACATCTTATTTTTCACTTTGAGCGGTCTGTCTGAAAATAAGAATGCCAAAAAGAAACACTGTTATAAATTGCAACAATATATGAGTTTTTTTAAAATAATGTTGCGCAGAACAAAAATAAAACAAATTATGAAAATTATTACTATTCAATGGGATAGATTGATTATTCCTCTTTGAGTATTTAAGCTTATCATGATGGAATTGTCCTGCAAAAAAATATCAAGAATGTGTCTGATAATTCCGTTATTTTGACGGTTGATATCAGGATTAAACAGTGAAAATTGCCGGATTGCGAGTCAGTTTTACGGGGCAATAAAAAAGGCCGCTGAAAGCGGCCTTCTGAATGCGGCATTCGAGGGGATTATTTTGCGTTTAATTCCGCCAGAATTTCCTCTGTATGCTCACCTAAACGCGGGGAGCGCAGACCTGTTTTAAGCTCTGCATTGGAGAATTTCAGCGGTGTGCGTAACCCCGGAACCCCCTGATTATCCACGCGCATCTGACGAGCGATAAATTGCGGATCGCTGAAAACATCAGCAATCGTATTGATCGGCCCTGCTGGAACCGCAATTTTTTCCAATGTCGCTAACAGATCATCCCGCAGCCAGAGACTGGTCTTTGCTTCCAGCAGTGCTGTCAGTTCATCGCGGTTGCGAACACGCGCGGCATTGGTGCGGAATTTCTCATCCTCTGCCAGTTCAGACAGGCCAAGGACGCCAGCGAGCTTGGCAAACTGCCCGTCATTCCCGCAAGCGATAATGAAATAGCCGTCTTTCACCGGTAATGTCTGATAGGGTGCGATATTCGGATGGGCATTACCGAGGCGTTTTGGTGCAACGCCGGAGGCAAGGAAATTCATGGCCTGATTGGCGAGAACGCCAGTCATGCAATCGAACAGCGACATATCAATATGCTGACCGAGGCCGGTGGCTTGGCGATGTAACAGCGCGGACTGGATACCGATAACACCGTAAAGGCCCGTGATAATATCAACCAGTGCTACACCGATTTTCTGCGGCTCGCCCTTTGGGTCACCGGTAATATCCATGATGCCGCTCATACCCTGAATCATGAAATCATAACCGGCGCGGGCTGCATAAGGCCCGTCATGGCCGAAGCCGGTGACGGAACAATAGATCAGTCGCGGATTGATCGCTTTGAGAGTTTCATAATCAAGGCCGTATTTCTTCAAACCGCCGAGTTTGAAATTCTCAATAACGATATCGGCGTCTTTGATGAGTTTGATAACGGTTTCACGCCCTGCATCTTCACGAAAATCGCAGGTGATCGAGCGCTTGCCACGATTGCAGGCATGATAATAGGCAGCAGATTGTTCTGCGCCGTCATCAATATAAGGCGGTCCCCATTGGCGGGTATCATCGCCCTCAGGGCTTTCTACCTTAATGACATCGGCACCGAGATCCGCCAATGTCTGGCCGATCCACGGCCCTGCAAGAATACGTGCCAGTTCAACAACTTTAATGCCTTCCAGCGGCGCCTGCATCAGATTTGCTCCGGATATGAAAAACCCGCTTTCATCGCGCCTGTACCGGACGAGTAATCCGTACCGGTACAGGCTGTGAAAACGGGCAATTATGGAATATTAAAAGAATGCCTGAAGACCGGTCTGCGCACGGCCGAGGATCAGCGCGTGAACATCATGCGTACCTTCATAGGTATTCACTGTTTCCAGATTCTGCGAATGACGCATCACGTGATATTCGATCTGAATACCATTACCGCCGTGCATGTCGCGCGCCTGACGGGCGATGTCGAGCGCTTTACCGCAGTTGTTACGCTTCATCAGCGAAATCATTTCCGGCGCAAATTTATGATCGTCCATCAGACGGCCAACACGCAGCGAGCCCTGAAGACCGAGCGTGATTTCTGTCTGCATGTCAGCCAGCTTCTTCTGGAAAAGCTGTGTCTGTGCCAGCGGACGATTGAACTGCTTGCGATCCAGACCATATTGCAGCGCACGGTGCCAGCAATCTTCTGCCGCACCCAGCACACCCCATGAAATACCATAGCGGGCGCGGTTAAGGCAGCCGAACGGACCTTTAAGACCGGACACATTTGGCAGCAGTGCATCTTCGCCGACTTCCACACCATCCATAACGATTTCACCGGTGACAGATGCACGCAGGGAAAGCTTGCCACCGATTTTCGGTGCGCTCAGACCTTTCATGCCTTTTTCCAGCACGAAGCCACGGATCTGATTGTCATGAGCAACGGATTTCGCCCAGACCACGAATACATCGGCGATCGGGGAGTTGGAAATCCACATTTTCGAACCGTGCAGCTTGTAACCGGTTGCGGTTTTTTCCGCACGGGTTTTCATGCCCGCAGGATCAGAACCGGCATCCGGTTCGGTCAGACCAAAGCAACCGATCAGCTCGCCGGAAACCAGACCCGGCAGATATTTGTCTTTCTGCTCTTCCGAACCATAGGCAAAAATCGGATAGATTACGAGGGAGGACTGCACGCTCATCATCGAACGATAGCCGGAGTCGATGCGCTCGACTTCGCGCGCGACCAGACCGTAGGAAACGTAGTTGGCTTCTGCTGCGCCGTATTTTTCCGGCAGGGTAACGCCGAGAAGGCCGGCCTGTCCCATCATGCGGAACAATTCAGGCTGAACGGCTTCTTCCAGATAGGCTTCTTCAATGCGTGGCAGCAATTCGCTCTTGGCGAAAGCCGCGGCAGAGTCGCGGATCATACGTTCATCGTCAGACAGCTGATCATCGAGCAGGAACGGATCGCTCCATGAAAATTTTGTCATATCACTCATTTAGTATCTCCCGATAAAGTTGCCATATACTCAGCCCATTGACCAAAGACTGCAAACCCTTATTTGCACTTTAGTCATGAATTTTATGCATGAACTTGGTTTCAGGCTCTTTGATATGCGGACTGTTTTGAGCAATATATGCTGAGAATGAGCCTGAATTTCCTGACAATAATCCTTGGTTCGCAACCTTAGTGCTGAAAACGGGCTGCGAGTTCAAGCCATGCGCGCGCGGCATGAGACAGATAAGCACCCCGCCGCCAGACCCATGCCATGTCCCATGACAGATCGGGTTCTGTCAGCGTAATATGCCGGACACCGTCGCGTACCCGCTGCTCGGCAATGAGGCGCGGGAGAAAACCGATTCCCAGCCCCGCATGAACCAGTTCAATGATAAAATTGATCTGGCTGGAACGCGCGGTCACTGACGGCATAAAGCCCTGACTTTGACAGGCATTGATAATAATCGGATTGAGCGCAAAGGCACTGTCAAACAAGATGAACGGCATATCCTGTAATTGTTTGATCGCGATCTGCGGTTGACCGGCAAGTTCATGGGATGCCGGTATCAGCACGTCAATCGGTTCTTTGCGTACATTCTGCCAGTCGAATTCATCGGGTGCTGGCAGCAGGGATGCGCCAAGATCAACCTCGCCGCTCAGCACCATATCTTCGAGTTTTTTACTGCCATGCTCGACCAGATGAATATCAATGCCGGGATAAAGACGACGGTAAATCGCAAACATTGGTGCAAACAGTGCATCACTGCCGATTGGCGGCAGGCCGAGGCGCAATGCGCCTTTGGTCAGACCTTGCAGTTCCGCAAGTTCGGTTTTGAGATCATCCTGCTCAGCCAGTATGCGTAAAGCACGCTGATAAACGACTTGCCCCGCATCAGTCATCACAGATTTATGGCCGTTGCGGTCGAGCAATGTCAGGCCGAGTTCGTCCTCAAGCTGACGCACGGCCTTACTCACGGCAGACTGGGTCAGAAAAACCGTTTTGGCGGCCTGCGTGAACCCGCCTTGCCGGACAACCTCAGTGAAGATCCGTAATGTGCGTAGCTCCATTGCCATTCCCTTTTGGACTTATTTCTATTCAATCAATTCATTTTTATCATGATTGATCATGGCGTATAAGAGAGGAAATTAATTTTGCATGAAAAGAGTCCCATAAAATGTCTCCAGCTCAACTGTCGGGAGGAGTCCGTCATTGGGTGCAAAGCAGCCGGATCGGCCAGATCGCATTGATCGCCGGTTTCTGGGCTTTGGGTGAGGGTATTGTCAGAGTAACTCATATGCCGGTGCCCGGCAGTGTAGTTGGTCTGTTCTTGTTATTTATATTGCTGATAACCGGCGGCATGAACCTGCTGACTGTACGCCGCGGTGCGCAGTGGTATCTGGCAGAAATGCTGCTGTTCTTTATTCCCGCAGTTCTTGCGGTGCTTGATCATCATGAGTTTTTCGGCCTGTTGGGTTTGAAAATTCTGGCCGTTATTTTGTTTGGTACTGTAATCGTGATGATTTCTACCGCATTAGCCGTTGAAGCAGGTTTGCGTCTGAGCCGTCATTTGCAGAAAATGAGGCATTCATCATGAGCGGATTAGAGGATTATTTAACACCTGCACTTTGGATGATGTTGCTTTGGTCTACAGCCACAATCCTGTTCTATCTGCTGGCGAAGAAGCTCTATCGCCGCTGGCCGCGTTTCTGGTTCTCACCACTCATTGCTGCGCCGATTTTGCTGATCGCTGCTGTTCTGCTGTTCCGCACATCTTATGCCGAATATAACAGCGCGACCCATTGGCTGGTGATGCTGCTGGGACCGGCAACTGTAGCTTTTGCGGTGCCGATTTATGAACAGAGAGCGACAATCCGGCAATATTGGCCGGTCCTGATGTTTGGTGTTCTGGTCGGTAGTTCCGTTGCCATTTTCTCGGCATGGGGCTTGGCAAGTCTGCTCAGTCTTGATGGCAGCCTACGTCTCAGCCTGCTGCCGCGCTCGGTGACATCACCTTTTGCGATGGCTTTGTCGGAAGATATTGGCGGTATTCCCAACCTGACAGCTCTGTTTGTGGTGGTCACCGGTGTTATCGGTGCAGCGCTCGGCGATACTTTATGGCGCTTTCTGCCATTGAAGTCCGGTCTTGCACGTGGTGCCTTGTTTGGCATGGGTGCCCATGGCGCAGGCGTGGCCAAAGCCCAGCAGATCGGTCAGGAAGAGGGTACTATTGCCGGATTGGTGATGGTGCTGGTCGGGCTGGTCAATGTTTTTGCCGCGCCGATGATTCGCTGGATTTTGCTGTAATGAAAAAGGCCACTCTGATGAGTGGCCTTTTCAGTTTCTTTAAGCTCTTTTCTTCGCGATGAAGAAATAGATCACGGCCAGCAGGACGAACCAGACCGGTGTAATCAGCAAAGCCTGTGCCGTATCAGCCTGCTGTGCCAGTGCCCAGAGGATGAAAGCAAAGAACGCAAACACCATAGCCACAGCGGCATAACCACCCGGCATTTTGAAGTTTGATTTTGCATGGAGATCAGGACGCTTACGGCGATACTGCACGTAAGATGCCAAAATGATCGACCAGACAAAGATAAACAGCAGTGCCGAAATTGTGGTTACAATCGTGAAAGCTTCAATAATGCTCTGTCCTGCATAAAGCAGCACAACACCTGCGAGCAGGAATGTGCAGGAGAAAAACAGCGCATTGACCGGCACTTTACGATGGTTCAGCTTGCCCAGTGTTTTTGGTGCCAGCGCATAGCTTGCCAGACCAAAAATCATACGCGATGTCGAGTAGATTCCGGAGTTTGCACTGGAAGCCGCAGAGGTCAGTACCACGAAGTTCACAACATGCGCGGCAATGCCGAGGCCTGCCAGCGAGAACATAGCCACAAACGGACTGCTTGACGGGTCAACCTGGTTCCACGGCATCACGGTCATGATGACGAAGAGCGAACCGAGATAAAACAGAACAATGCGCACAGGGATCGAGTTGATCGCCTTTGGCAGGTTGCGTTCCGGATTTTCGGTTTCTGCGGCCGCAGTGCCAACAAGCTCAATACCAACAAAAGCAAAAACCGCGATCTGGAAACCGGCGACAAAGCCGAAGAAACCGTTCGGGAAGAAGCCGCCCTGATCCCACAAATGGGAGACAGAAGCCGCTGTGCCGTTTGGCGATGTATAGCCGGATGTCAGCATGATAACGCCGGTGATGATCAGCGCGACAATCGCCACGATCTTGATCAGTGCAAACCAGAATTCAATTTCACCGAAATTGCGCACATTTGGCAGGTTGAGTGCTACCAGAGCAATAATCAGGCCGAGGGCAGGAACCCACAATGCCAGTTCAGGGAACCAGAACGACATATAGCCTGCAACGGCCACCACATCGGCAATACCGGTTACGATCCAGCATAGCCAATAGGTCCAGCCGGTAAAAAACTGTGCCCATGAGCCGAGATAGTCACCGGCAAAATCAGCAAAAGAACGGTAGTTCAGATTGGACAGCAGCAATTCGCCCAATGCACGCATAACGAAAAACAGCATAAAGCCGATAATCGCATAGACGAGCAGGATCGAAGGGCCTGCGAGTGAAATTGTTTTGCCCGACCCCATGAAAAGACCGGTACCGATAGCGCCGCCGATGGCGATCAGCTGCAAGTGGCGGTTTTTGAGATTACGGGCGAGATGGGGCTCTTCCTCGTGGGAATGCGTGCGCCCGGATGCAGTATCCATTCAGTATGCCTCACAATTCATCTGCCAGAATATTTCCCCTCCTAAATCCAAGAAAATATTCTGTTTTTGTTTTCTGCATGTGTGCCGGTGCGCAATGATTCCTTCGCACAGACAAACACCCTGAGCGATTACTCCTGTGTGCTTGCGAGTGAAAGCAAAATTTGCATAAGGTTAGACTAATGTCGCATAAGCTGTGAGTTGAATTTGCTTCCCATGGCTGGGCAGGCAACAAAAAAGGCCCTGATTTTCATCAGGGCCTTTTGATTATTTTAGTCTGTATAAGCATCCATCGGCGGGCAGGAGCAAACCAGATTGCGGTCGCCGCCTACGTTGTCGATGCGCGATACCGGAGCCCAATATTTGGAGGCCGGATCCATATTTTTCGCAGGGAAGGCTGCTTCCTTGCGGGAATACGGATGTTTCCAGTCGTCGAGCATGGTGTCAGCAACGGTATGCGGTGCATTCGCCAGCGGATTGTCGTCCTGCGGCCACTCACCGGCTTCAACCTTAGCCGCTTCTTTGGCGATGGAGATCATAGCGTCACAAAGACGATCCACTTCAGCCTTGGATTCGGATTCAGTCGGTTCAACCATCAGCGTACCGGCAACCGGCCATGACATGGTCGGGGCGTGGAAGCCATAGTCGATCAGACGCTTGGCAACATCTTCAACGGTCACACCGGCTTTGTCTTTCAACACGCGGGTGTCAACGATGCACTCATGCGCAACGCGATTGTTCGCACCGGTATAAAGGATCGGATAATGATCCTTCAGGCGCTCAGCAATGTAGTTCGCATTGAGAATGGCCACTTCTGTTGCATTTTTCAGACCGGCGCCGCCCATCATACGGATATACATCCATGTGATAACGAGGATAGACGCACTGCCGAATGGTGCAGCGGAAACCGCATTGTCGCTGCCTGCATTCACGTGACCTGGCAGGAATGGTGCCAGATGTGCGCCAACGCCGATCGGACCAATGCCCGGACCGCCGCCGCCATGCGGAATGCAGAAAGTTTTATGCAGGTTCATATGGCAAACGTCAGCACCGATATCGGCAGGACGTGCCAGACCAACCAGCGCATTGAGGTTGGCACCGTCGAAGTAAACCTGACCGCCATTCGCATGAATGATTGTGCAGATTTCACGGATGGTTTCTTCAAACACACCGTGGGTGGACGGATAGGTGATCATCAGCGCTGACAGCGTATCACGATACTGTTCTGCCTTGGCTTTCAGATCGGCCACATCAATGTCACCGTCTTCGAGACAGTTGACGACAACCACTTTCATGCCTGCCATCTGCGCACTGGCCGGATTAGTACCGTGTGCGGAAGACGGGATAAGGCAGATATTGCGGTTCTCATCGCCATTGGCGCGGTGATAGCGGCGGATTGCCAGAAGACCGGCATATTCGCCCTGACTACCGGCATTTGGCTGCAGGGATACAGCGTCAAAACCGGTTACTTCGCAAAGCCATGCTTCGAGGTTATCGGTCAGAACCTTGTAGCCTTCCAGATGCGCCTGTGGCGCAAAAGGATGCAGACCACCGACTGTCGGCCATGAGACCGGCATCATTTCAGCAGCAGCATTGAGCTTCATGGTGCAGGAACCGAGCGGGATCATCGCACGGTCAAGCGCCAGATCCTTGTCTGCCAATTTGCGCAGGAAACGCATCATTTCGGTTTCTGAACGATAGCTGTGGAATGCAGCCTGTGTCAGGAAATGTTCGTCACGCGGGGCATCCGGCAACAGACGGGCAGCTTTTTCAACAGGCTTCGCACCAAACAATGCAACCAGAGCCAGATAATCATCTTCCAGCGAGGTTTCATCGAAAGTGACAGACACAGTATCAGCATCAATGACGCGGATCAGGCGGTCGCCTGCCAGAGCCTTGTCAGCATAATCCTGTGCTTTGCCTTTAACAGTTACAGTCACTGTATCAAACAGCTGTTCACCGGCCAGTTCAAAACCGGCAGCTTTCAGCGAGGCTGCAAAGCGGGCAGTGATCGCATGAACGGCATCAGCAATAGCCTGCAGGCCTTTAGGACCGTGCCAGATTGCATAAGATGCAGCCATATTGGCCAGCAGTGCCTGAGCGGTACAGATATTCGATGTCGCTTTATCACGACGAATATGCTGTTCGCGGGTCTGCAGTGCCAGACGATAGGCCGGACGGCCATGCGCATCGAGCGACTGACCAACGATCCGGCCCGGAATGATACGGGTGAGGTTTTCTTTCACGCCGAGATAAGCAGCGTGAGGACCACCATTACCCATTGGTACGCCGTAGCGCTGCATGGAACCGACAGCAATATCGGCGCCCCATGAGCCCGGAGACTGGGTGATGGTCAGTGCCAGAGGATCGGCAACGGCCACAACCAGAGCGCCGGTCTGTTTGGCGCTGGCGATAATACGGGTGAAATCACCGTAAACGCCGCGTGTATCCGGCCAAGGAATGATCACCGCAGCGGTTGTGGTATCCACTTCGCCGCCAACTTCAATGATCATACCATGCGGTTCCGCACGGGTGTTCAGAACATCCAGCGTCTGCGGGTGCAACTCACCGGCAATCACCATTTTCGGACGCTTTTCGCGGTGATGACGGTAAGCAATGCCAACAGCTTCAGCAACGGCAGTTGCTTCATCCAGCAGCGATGCGCAGGCAACCGGCAGGCCGGTCAGCTCTGTTACCAGCGTTTGGAAGTTGAACAGCAACTCAAGGCGGCCCTGACTGATTTCAGCCTGATATGGTGTATAGGCTGTGTACCATGCCGGATTTTCAAACAGGTTGCGCTGAATAACCGGCGGCACATGGGTGCCGTGATAGCCCGCACCGTAGAAGCTTTTGGCAACCACGTTGTGACCCATAATGCCGGACAGCTCACTGAGAGCTGCGGCTTCATCGAGCGGAGCAGGCAGGTTGAGTGCGCGGTCAAGACGAATTGACTGCGGCACGGCCTGACTGATCAGAGCGTCCAGCGACGGCAGACCAAGCGCCGACAGCATTTCCTGCTGTTCACTGGCGCGAGGGCCGATATGGCGCTCTACAAACGGAAGTGATGATGCTGCCATGATTTAGCCAACCAGTGCCTGATAACCGGCAGCGTCGAGCAGACCTTCGAGCTGACCTGCATCGGAGATTTTCATCTTCCACAGCCAGCCTTCACCTTCTGCCGCGCTGTTGACGAGCGCTGGATTGCCATTGAGTTCTTCGTTGATTTCAATGACTTCACCGTTAAGCGGTGCATACACATCGGATGCAGCTTTCACAGACTCAACCACAACAATGGCTTCGCCTTTTTCCACAACGCGCTCAACTTCAGGCAGTTCTACGAAAACGAGGTCGCCGAGCTGTTCCTGAGCGTGGTTGGTGATGCCGACAGTTGCAATGTCGCCTTCAACGCTGAGCCATTCATGATCTTCGGTAAAAAAGATTTTAGGCATGCGATTATCCTTTGTGATAGCGAGGTTGGGTAAATGGAAGTGTATGGACGTCTACAGGCACTTTATTGCCGCGGACTTCCGCAAAAAGACGTGTGCCCGGTTCTTTCAGATCAGCTCTGACATAACCCATGGCAACAGGGAAACCGGCTGAAGGGCCGAAGCCGCCGGATGTGATTTCACCGACTTCGCTGCCGGCTTCATCAAACAGTTTGGTACCGGCGCGAACCGGCTGACGGCCTTCCGGCTTGATGCCGACGCGGCGCTTTTCAGGGCCGTTAGCAATCAGTTCCAGAACTTTAGCGGCGGCAGGGAAAGCGGCCGTTTCGCGCACTGCTTTGGTGATTGCCCATGTCAGACCGGCAGAAACCGGATCAATGGTCTCAGTAATGTCCTGACCATGCAGGCAAAGACCGGCTTCAAGACGCAAGCTATCGCGGGCAGCAAGGCCGATCCATGCAACGCGGGCATCGCCCAGCAGTGCTTTTGCCAGAAACTGTGCATCGCCGATCGGGGCAGCAATTTCAAAACCGTCTTCGCCGGTATAACCGGAGCGGGTAACGAACCAGCCCTGTTTCGGTTCAAAACCGTGCATGAATTTCAGCTCTTCAACGCTGAAACCGAGATCAGAAGCGAGGCTCTTCATGACATCAGCAGCCTGCGGGCCCTGAATGGCCAGCAGAACGCGGTCAAGCGGCGTAACAGTGCAGTTCAGCGCGCTTGCTGCTTTCTGGAAATGCGCAACATCAATATCGGCATTACCGGCATTGGCGACGATCATGAAACGCTCGTCACCCAGACGGGTTACGATCAGGTCATCAATAATGCCTGCGTCATCATTCATCAGGAATGTATATTTCGACTGGCCTTCATTGAGCTTGGTAACATCAATCGGGCACAGCTTTGCAAACAAAGCAGCAGCATCGCTACCTGAAACTTCAATGAGTTTCATATGCGAGATGTCAAACAGACCAGCCTGTTCACGTGTATGAACATGCTCTTTCATCACGCCGAGCGGATAGGTCAGCGGCATGTTCCAACCGGCAAAGCCGCCAAAGCGGGCGCCGGATGCAATATGTAGTTCTTCCAACGGAAGCGTTTTTAAAGAAGTTGTAT
Organism: Pseudochrobactrum asaccharolyticum; assembly: GCF_003314995.1. Taxonomy (GTDB): domain Bacteria; phylum Pseudomonadota; class Alphaproteobacteria; order Rhizobiales; family Rhizobiaceae; genus Pseudochrobactrum; species Pseudochrobactrum asaccharolyticum. Next base: position 47,276 of record NZ_QNRH01000010.1, on the reverse strand, counting down.
CGCCCATTTTTCACTCCAGAGACACACGTCAGCCTTCCGCGAAAGCGGAGAGCTATGAATGTACCCCTCTGTCGGAAGCCTGAGAGACTCGCAAGCCTGTAGAGACTTACTTACACCTTCGGCGCGGAGTTTCCCCCGACTTTCCAGAGTTGCCTTGCTGATCTGCGGTTCTTGGTACCTGAGAGATTTCGGGCGATTTCCCCTTCGGTGGCCGTTACCGGCTCTCTCCCGCAGACAAACAGGAATCAGGATATGATCCTCTCCTCGACATGCGTGCCTTTTATCGTAGCTGGCTGGTGAAGTCATCTGGAATTATTATAATGCGGCTCTTTGCGCAGCGATTGAATGTCGCGTCTTTTATAAAAGTCGCCTTCAGTGACGACACGCACTGCACCATATAAGACAATGTATGATTTTTCTTTGAAAAGAACCTGAACCAGATCAGGCATGTCTGACTCAAAGGGCTTCATTTGAGCTTCCGTCAACGTCCGACGATCAAAAAAAACCTGAGTGGGTGCAGTAGATACGAATAAACGCGATACGCACCAGAATCTGGAGGCTGTGGATTCTGATGATTCACGCATAAATGCATATCTGAAGAGGAAAATTTTCACATTTCCACATATGACAGGTGCATGGCAAAAAGAAAATACTCGTTAAAAATCAAGGAAATCTGGGCTTTTTGAAAAAAATTGGTGGTTCTGTGCATAATTTCTGTTTTGGGTGCTGGACAGGCGAAAATTTAATGCTATAAAGCGCTCACATCAGGCGGACAACCAACACCGCCAAGCAGCCAGACAGGCTCGCAGGGATGCCCGGATAGCTCAGTTGGTAGAGCAGCGGATTGAAAATCCGCGTGTCGGCGGTTCAAATCCGTCTCCGGGCACCACTTAAAAATTCAATTAAATCAATTACATACATCGCAATTAAATGAACGTTCTTAGTTGCTGGCGTGTTGCAATGAGTTGCATGCAAAAGCGCGGATTTCTAGGGTTTTCAACGTATTGCAAATTACTCCATGCAACACGGATGCAACATATTAAAGCGATGAAGCCGCCATTAAGGGCGGCTTTTATTATTTGGCCTACGCAGTTCTGGTAGTTCCAGAATCAAGCGACTTCTTGTTGAGATATCCATCGGATGATTGTTGATTTGCGTGCACACAACAAATCACCGGCTTTAAAATGAGGAAAGGCACCTTTTGCGCACAAATGATAAATTGTTCGCTCCGGAAAGCCGCTAAATTTGCTAATCGATTTTGCGCCAATTAGTACGTCGTCCGATAAATTTTCGGTCATAACTTTCCTCCTTTCGCAGATACTACGTTGTTAGTAGGTACAAACATCGCGCGAGGTGGCAGTGTTTTCGTTAGTGCCGGCTTTGGCCGTTTCCGGCCTGCCAGTGCAGACTTTGGCCGTACCGCGCCACTGGCCTTGTCACGCTGCCGGTCTGACTTGCGAATGGCCTTGATATCTCCGGCCGTCTTTTCAACATGGCAAACACGGCAGAGCAGGCGGCCATTGGCCATTGTCGCCTCGCCACCGAGTGCGCAGGGCAGAATATGATCGACTTCGCCCTCGCCGGTCTTCAGCATTGCATAGCATTTTTCACACTTGCCGTTTGCACGGGCGATGATCTTTGCCTTGTCTTTGCGGGAAAACTCTATGCGCTTGCTCATGCCTGCACCTCATTGAAGTTGAGGGTCGATAAAGCTGCTGCCAGTTCATCAGCCAGAATATCGGAGATCCGGTCGTTCAGGCGCTTTTGACGGTTGGCCAATACTTCCGGTGCGTTCATCAATTCAGTTGTTGAGCGGATATGAGCCTGCGCCAGCTTTTTGCTCCGTCGAAACTCATAAGGAGCAGTAAGAGGAACTGTCTGTATCATGCTGCTCTCCTTTCATCATTGAAAACCACACTTTTCTCAGCACCCCAGGCCGACATGAATTCAATCAGATCGGTCATTTCTTGCTTACTGAGATCGGATGATGATTGCCCATATGGAATGAAGCCATGGCCATCGAGCGCCGGCAGTAGTCGCATTTCACGGCCACAAGCATGCATGAAAATGACTTTCCATTCGTCAGTTGTGTAATCAGTGCCGCGCTTGCGCATTTCTGCTGCGATATCCGTGAGCATTGCCCACATGCGGTCATTTTGTGGTGTGGTGCGCTTTGGCATTTTGAACTCAATACGCATACCTCGTGGTGCTTTGCGTAACCAGTTGATGGCCTTTTGAACAGTCAGGTCATTATGGAGAATGAGTGTCCATCTGCTCATGCTGCGGCTCCCGTATCGATTGCAGCAAGGCAGCGCTCTTTGATTTTAAGAGCGACGTCCTGTGCATGATCATCACCTTCGAGAACTGACAATGGGTCATGTGACGACCAGATATCCTCGAGTGTTTCAATGTCACCGGCCACAGTCAGTGCTTCTTCGAGCTCGGTGAGGAAAGCTGTGCTATCGAATGGAACTGTTGGGGCTTCATGATCGGTCGACATGGTTGGTGGAGGAGCCATAACGACTGCGTGAGTGATGACTTCCGGCGAGCGCTCAGCTTCATCCGGATCAATGATCCCTGCAAAGCCGAAAGCGTAGCGAGCACACTGAATTGCAGCTTTGTGGCGAAGCATACGCTTTGGCCACTTTTGCCATGGCTCGGTTGGTCGCTTACATTCATCCATATATTCGGTGACGACTGTCGGACGATTGCGGTCTTTACGGTAGATGGAGCATTTGACCGCGATCAGATTACGCTTGTCGTCAAACTCATCCTCAAAATCGATACCGTCACACTGCGGGTGTGAGTTGATCAAGTTGAACCAGCCATCCACGCCAACGATTGGCTGAACACCGCCACCCTTCTTTGGGAAGGCATAAATCTCGCGGGTGATCGGATTGAGCCCGTATTCTTTGGCCACCATCAGAAACGCTGCAAACTCTTCATTGCTTGCGGTGTTCGGCATACAAGTGGCTTTTACAGTATCTGCGAAAGCCTTAGGCTCCATCCCGTACTGAGAGGCCATAGAAGTAATCAGTGATTGTTTGGCTGCAGGAATAGTTGTGACTTGTGTCATGCTGCTTTCTCCGGCCATTTTTCATTGGTGTGCCAGTAGGCATATTCGTGATAGGTGATTGGATATTTGGCGACATACGGCCATGCCTGATCGATCTCGACAGGTTGGCCTGCTATCTCTGCTTTGAAAGTTCCGTCCGGCGCTTTCCAGATGGCTGCCGCAATGAACGGGCGCTTGATTGGCGCCAGATCTTTATTCAGTCCGCGACGGTTACGGATTTTGAAGTACCCGCACTGTGGCTCGCCTTCGTGAATTGGCATTTGCCGGCCGTCGAGCAGATTGCTCCACCATTGATAATCCGCATTCACGTCAAAGCTCCGATATAGATGACTATGACTGTTACGAAGATGATGATTGAGACCAGAGCGCAGAGATCCTGAATAATGCCTTCCATTATGCTGCCTTTCTGCGCTGAGAGAGTTTCGTAACGGATGAAGCTTGAGCTGATGCCAAGGCGGCCTTGTCGTAATCACGCACAACTTGAACGACGCGCTCCAAAGCAGTTTTGGTATTGCCTTCATCCCAATAGGCGTACCAGACGAGTGTCATGAGTTCCTCGTCCATCATGCAGCCCTCGGAAAACGGGCTTCTTCATCTTCAATGAGGCGTGTGAGGAGGTCGTCGTCACGCTCTGCTTTGTCTGCGATCATGTGAACGAGAAACTGCGATGCGCTTTCGCCTTTGGACAGGTTTTCACTGTCAACATAGACCGCGTTCACTTCAAGAACTGGCTCGCCGTTATCCCAGATCAGGGACACATCGACTTCACATTCAAAATCCTGAAACAGTGTAATGCCGAGAGCTTTGTCGCTCAGATCAGTGCAAAACGGGTATCGCATGTTTCTCTCCATCGGTTAGCGGATCGGCGGGTGCTTCTTCGCGCTGTTGATGAGTTGAATATACACGCTACTGCGTGCATTGCAATACAATAAACGCAATAGCGTGTATTTTAATTGAGCCAAACCCCAACCATACCAGAATCAGGGCAGGAAAAAGCCCGCACGAGGCGGGCTGTGATATTTTAGAGAAAATGAAAATTAGGGTTGAGGTGTTAACTATGTTACTCTCATTAGGCTCTCTTCGGACTACTCCGATTAAGAGGGCTGGAGGATACTACATTGTTAAAATCTACTCAGAGGAATGTAATCGATCCAAAAGATATCTCGATTATTAATAATGCGCTTTCCCAAATCTGCGCTGCCACCCTCATTCAGCTAAAAAGCGATGAAGGGCAGGCCTTGGCGAATTCCGCTGTTCGCGAATATATGACTGGCCAGTATGATCAAAAGAAGTTGGTAGATGTCATGCTCAAGCGGATACACATGGCTGATAAGCTAAAACGTAAACGAGAGCGTATACTTGGGCGGTAAGACGCCATAATAAAAAGCCTCGGTATTACCCGAGGCTTCGTTTTATGGGGTAGGTTTTGCAGGTTACGCAGCTCAATCTAACCACCTTACAGAGCCCCCTCTGAATGCTAAGATGAGAGAGTGCGTAACCTAATCCAACTCTAATTCAGTCGATTTTAAGAGTCCAGAAATAATCACAAGTTTGTGATCAGCGGTGTTGCTAATTAGAGAGCCTTGGCATTTTGCAAATATCTGCAATGTGAGTGCAAATGAAAAAAACTAGGTGGCCGGCACTGTGATCTCTCTTGTTTCAGTCATAGAGGTTGCTAAAAACGCTGTATGGAATTTATTTTACTGACCCCGGCGTTTTATCCAGAGATTACGATCATTGTTATAATCGCACTTATAGGTGCAGGAGCTTTGTGCCCATTGCGCACCGGTGGGCGGGTTTTGCTGTTTTTATTGGCTGCTGGTCTTATCTACTTGCTGGTAGCTGGTCAGGCTTTGATAGAGGCGGTGGGTGAGATACTGAATTTATTTGGGTTTTAGCGGTACTAGCAGGGTGTAAGACAGCGCAGGCTTGGACTGTGTGCGACACAAACCACTGACGTATTTCACTATACTCCGAGATCGGATGTTAGGCGTTAATCCCCTGCGGAGATATGTATGAAGAAGCTTTATATCGCTGTAATCGCTACCGGCCTATTTGTGACTGGCGCTGCGTTATTGATAGCATTGGTTGCGCTTTCCGATGCTTCTTATCGCTGTCCGGGCATTCAGTGCAGTGATGCGATGTTTGTTGGTGTCGGCGGCGCTGTATTAGCGCTGATCGGTATTGTAATTGCTGTGTTTGGCTTTCGACGCTTTAAAGCCGCCTAGGTATCCTATCGTATATGAACCGTCACAATTGAGTGCATGGCGTCTATTTGTGCTCCCCAAACCTCAACTCCACCACATCTAGTGCGTCCTTAATAGTCCGTTAAAAATCTGTTCGCTTGTGTTAAATCGTTCTTGCTATGTTCTCATTTTGTGAAATGATAAGCGCTTGCGGGAAGCGAGATTCTTGCAAGTGCAGTTAGCGTGTTGTGAGAGGTTATCCACGGAGTTGGTGAATGATTAAGTTTGCTCGCATCCAAAAAGGAAAAGAAGCTGATAAGCTGGAATTGCTCCGTGTAGCTACGCTCAATGGCGGCCTGCTGGCGGCTATGAGAAAGGTCGATTTCCAAGCTAAGGAGTTAGCTGAATCTATGGCTTTGGCTCACGGTGGGGAGTGGCGAGCTCAAGTTGATCACCAGAGGATGACTGTTCTTGTTTGGAAGGCTGACGATTGATGACTGTATCGATCACCGAGAACACAACTTCCACGCCGCGCTGATCCAGACCTTCAATCCGGTGCAGGGTTTGGAGGATTTCTTTATCCCCGCGGATGGGCGATTTATCTTGATCGCCACCCCACAGTACATATCCAAGATTCAGACCAAGCTCCGCTGCCAACTTGAGAACTTTATCAATACTGGGGGATTTATCGGTATTGCGCAGCTCGTTAACTGTGTTCACGCCAAGGCCAACCGCCAAGCTGATGGCTCGGTCGGATCTAGGGTCTTCATCAACAGCCTTTAATAGGCGGGTTTTCCAGTTTTCTACCATGTCTTGTTTTTATCATATGCACGGAAAAGCGTGTGCACGTAGTTGCGTGTATTGCATATGCACGCGATTGCGTGTATATCGTATTTATGAGCAAGAAACTTCTCGAAGAAATTGAAGCTTTTCTATCTGAGACCGGAACTGGCACCTTTCGCTTTGGGATCAAAGCGGCCAAAAACGGACGTCTAATTGAAAGGCTCCGTGCAGGCGGCAGAGTGTGGCCAGAAACAGAAATCGAAGTCCGCGCATATATGCGACTGGAGCGAGATAAACTGTCACATCCAAAGAAAAAGGATCGCGCAGCATGAGCCCCGCGACCCCATTAATCAGTTTCATATCACCGGTTACTCCTCCCACCGGTGAGGCCGAGGCGGTTTTTCTCTTCCCTCTGATCGTCTCGGCCATCAATTCCCGTCCTTTGGCGGTGTATCTGCGCATGCCTGTTTTTGTTCAATATGCGCAGCGCAATCTTTCCCACTGGCTCCATGCACTGGTTGCTCCGGTTTCGTCTCAAGTCGTCACTGATTTGAAACGTAACAAAGGAGCCACCCATGAACGTGGGAATTTCATCCAAGAACGTGGATTTTTCAGCCAAGGAGCCGACGATGACTGATGTCGATATGGCCGCTTCTCTGCTGGACGAAATCATTGGTCAGCGCGGTGTTCGCGAAACGATCAAGTCCATGCTGGAACGGGCGTATTCAGATTTGAGTAAGCGCAACGGTGCGTGGACGCGCCGCAGAGTGAGGGCTGTCTTCAACAAAGAAGCTAGCAGGATTGAAAACAGAGAAATCGAAGAAATGAAGGCAATCCTCGATGGGAGAAGAAAACAAGCCGCATATCGCGCCGAAACCGCCCGTATTGCTGCGATGGCTGTCATTCAGCCGGCGGCACAAGATCGCCGTCAGTTTTAGAACTTGGGCTGCAGGTGCAGCTGAATGGATTTGCCCGGAGTTGAGAGAATGACAGAGGAATTGAAAATACCGCATTTCGTTAAGCCAGCTCTTACCCGTCTCAGTCAGGGGGGGGGGCGCTCGTTCGACAATCCTCGACTTCGGAGGAAGCAGCGGTGAAGGGTAATGGATACATCTATTTCACACATCCTGATGGTAAGGCAGTTAGCTTTGCATCTGCGCTTTGGCTTATTGCCAACGCGATGGTTATTCCATCGGGTGATGATCTGTTCGGTGGCACTCAAACTTATCGGGTGCCGCATGTCTGAACGCATATCTCACTCTGATATGGCCTTTGCTATGCAGAAGATGCTGTACAGCAAGGAGCTATGAGTGAAAACGCATGGAGCAGGTAAAGCTCCGCGTCCTTCGCATGAAGTCGAGGAGCAGCGCAGCCTTTGTGATGCTCTACGGCAAGCTGTGTCCGATTACTCTGCTGCGGCTTCCAGAGACAGGAGCGCGGCATGAGTTTTCAGGCAATGGCATCTATAGGCGATAGAATGGAATGTCGTATATGCGGCAAGGAAGTCATCGCTGAGTTTGTTTACCATTTTAGGGGCGCTTGCGGTTCCTGTGTGAGGCGATTGGCTCATGAGTATTCGATGGCGCACTCTGGCGTCCCTGTTTTTGGCTTCTCAACGGATGACGAGATGGCCGAGCACAGTAAGCGGATGACCCCTCATTACAGAAAATCACCAATCCCGTCCAAATTGCGCAAAGAAATTTTGGAGCGAGACGCCTATCGCTGCAAAAAATGCGGCAGCCATCATGATCTCCACGTTGATCACATATTCCCGGAAAGCAGAGGGGGTAAGGCCGTATTAGAAAACCTTCAAACCCTTTGCGCGCCCTGCAATATAGCTAAAGGAGCCAGCATAGAATGAGTAACCTTCAATGGTTCCGTCTTTATCATCGGGTTATCGATGACGAGAAAATCCGTCTTCTGGCCTTTGAAGATCGTTGGCACTTCGTTGCATTGATGTGTCTTAAGGCTGATGGCCTGCTGGATGATGAGGAAAGCAGCCTAAAGCAGCGCAAGATTGCTGTTAAGCTCGGCGTGCAAGCGCGTGAACTGGATGAGATCAAACGTCGTCTTTTTGAGGTTGGCTTAGTTGACGAAAACATGAGCCCGATGGCTTGGGATGAATTGCAGTATCGTAGCGATAGCAGCACAGATCGAGTTAGAAAATATCGAGAGAAAACAAAGCGCAACCGTAATGAAACATCATGTAACGTTACAGTAACGCCCCAAGATACAGATACAGATACAGATATTACTTCTTCACTACGTTCAGAAGTTAAGGCGCGAGCGCCCGAAAAAGCATCTGCTCAAAGCGAATTGATGAAGGTCTTAGATCAGGATCACGCCAAGGCTGTTATCGATCACCGCAAAGCGCTCAAGAAACCGCTCACTCCGCATGCCGCCAAACTTTTGGCAGCTCAATTTTTCAAATGCCCAGATCCGAACGCTGCAGCTGATGCAATGATCGAGAACTGTTGGCAGGGCTTCAAGCCTGAATGGCTGCAGAACCGGCAGCAGGCAGCGCAACAGCGCGCCAGTCCGGCCAGCCGCAAATTAACCCACACCGATATCTGGGCTGATGCCCTGCGTGAAGAAGGGATCCTCCCGAATGAACCAGTTAGCCACAGCACAGACATACTCGATGAAGGTTACGGAAACCGACATCAAGAAAGCAATGTACATCCTCTCCGTATTGCCAGCTCGGGGCGCTACTGATCCGAACCTGACCCGTGGTGTTTATCTCAAGGCGCTGGAAGGCGTGACCCGTCACAGTCTGGAAGTTGCCACTGATAACATCATCAAAGGCCATTCGAGCCTTGAGCATGGTTTTATGCCGTCACCGCCAGAGCTTCGCCGTGAGTGCGAGCGAGTGATGAAGCCCATCAATGACAGTGCGCGATATGTACGAGAAGTTGATCAGGCAAGGGCAGAAGCTAAAGGCCGTAAGCACAGCAGTCCGGTTGATGCGACCAGAAACCGAGACATTCTCGCGGTGAATATCGATCACGGCACATGGACAACCACGGGCAAGCGAACATTCCCAGATGGTTCACTGTGGGAAGCTAAGACAGGCACAATTTATGGACCTAAACAATCAGTCAATGGTGCCCCATGTTAACTTTTCGCAACCTCGATTGCTTTCATTTTAACGGCGAGCCTATCGTTATAGGTAATTCCATCTGCCCCAGAATGAACACGTCTATGACAGTTCGGACAAAGTGCGATAACGTATTTTGGGTTATCGGGGCCGCCGTCCGTAAGGCGTCTAATATGATGTGGCTCCAGGTATGGAATACCATTAGGGCGCTTAAATGGAGCAGGAAGACCACAACCTTCGCAATTACCATTAGATCTGGCTACAACATAGTCTCTCACATGACGGCTACGTTCATAAACAGTTGTGGTAGTGCTGCTTTTGCTGGGAGCCATACTCGCAGAAGCGAACGCTTTTTTTCGCAACTCTTCTATGTTCAATGTTTGCAATTCTTGAAGTTCAACAGTTTCAAGAACGTTGCTCATAGGGCGGAGCTCGAACACTATTGCATCCCTAAGTGTGCCTTCACGATCTGGTGCTTTTTCGGTGTGGTGAGCCTCGCAAATAAACTCATCCTCAAAACGCAGTCCCTGTTTTGTTTTCGCGAAAAGCAGCAGACTTTTGCCATTCGACGAGTGGTTGGCAATAGCTGCATTGCCTTTATGCATCTGCATGTTTCCAATTTGGCCTTCGCCAAAGTACTCGAAAACACCATCCGTGCGCCAGCGATCCGCATAACCATGCTCCTCACCAGCTTCGCCGGTGATAATAATTACAAGCGCATGTTTAGCAGGGGTAATGATCCCTCCCTGCTGTTGGCCTTGATAGCGACCGTGAATATCAGTGCGTCGATTGTAAATGCGGCCGCGTTCGTAATTCCACGACATGATTCCACCCCCGTTAGATCTACTCAATCAAAATGAATGGATTAATCAACCTCCGTTTTGAAATATTCCTAATAAATTGAAATCATTAAATATAATGGAGAATTATCATAATGAATGATGACATTACAGGTGACAGCGCACAAGCGATAGCTGTTGGACAGTTGCGTGCTTTCATCGAGCGTATTGAACGCCTTGAAGAAGAAAAGGGCACTATCAGTGATGATATCAAAGAGGTTTTCGCAGAGCTGAAAGGTTCTGGCTTTGACACAAAAGCTGTTCGCGCAATCATCCGCGCTCGTAAGAAAGAAGCCCATGAACGTCAGGAAGAAGAAGCGATGATCCAGCTTTATATGGACGCGTTGGGAATGGCTTAAGGAAACAAAATGGCTGCACCATCTAAAGAACAGCGAAAAGCTATCTCCCGCGGGGAGGTGGGAACCCTTAAATCTGATATTCGAGTGCATCGTGTTCCGAACCCGTTTTACTCGCCAGATCATTCAGGCGAGAGCTGGAATCCACCGAAGATCAAAGCCTATGTGAATATCAAGGAGAGCGCTGTGGGCACTCTTTATTCACGTGGCCACATAAATGATGCGCAATGGGCGGCAGCAGGGCGGTTCCGGCAATATTGGGAGCGCTCAGGTGCGAAAGGTACGGTTGCTATCGATTATGGTCGTGAGCAGGTCGACGGCGGCAGGGGCATCGACCCGCTGCCGGACAGCATGATTGATGCGGTGCAGCGGCTCAATGAGTGTAAGCCGGTGCTTGGCCGAAAAGCCTTCGATCTGATGATCAAGGTCGTCGGGCAGGGCATGGAGATTTCAGACATAGCTACGACACAGCGCGAGAAGACCACCTATAGCGACTATGTGAAAGACGGTCTTGATGCGCTGGCTGTGCATTGGGGATATAAAACACACTAAGTAGTTGCCCGCTTAAGCGGAATATACTATATTTTGTATTATGGTGATTTGCGTTTAACGCGAAATCCGATTTGTGAGGCAGCTTAAAGGCTGCCTTTTTTGTTATAGGCTGATTGAATCAATAAGCTAGGGCATCCCTGTCACAATGCGAAGCAGCCAATAAAAGGCGACTAGAATATCTAATATATCCATTACTAAACCTCACTACTTGATGGAAGAACTTATCGCCCTAATTCGTTAGATATCACCTAATAGAATGGAGGGTTATATGGGCGACGCGGGAATTGGTTGGATTGCTGCAATTATTATCGGCGGCTTGGCTGGTTGGATCGCTTCAAACTTTATGAAGAGCGATACAGGTATTTTTCTCAATATCATATTGGGAATAATTGGCGCTTCTATAGCCAGTTTTCTGTTTGGGCTCGTCGGAGTTTCATTCGGTGGTTGGCTTGGCTATCTTGTAGCTGGTTTTGTAGGCGCCTGCATACTCATTTGGGGCGGCAGGCTAATCAGATCGTAAATGATCATCAAACGCTTGAAAGAAGCCCCGCTATGGCGGGGTTTCTATTTGAATAACAAAATGACGACGACAAATGCCTGGATGAACACTAAAAAACACATTCCTGAGAGTGTCCGTTGTCATTGGTTCAATCTGTTCGCAGCGCGATTCAATACGAATAAATCACACAGAAATAATGCTTTCTTTTTTATTTCCAAATGTAGATTGCGGAACTCTCAACACCCATATGCGTTCACAATATAACTGACAGGAGTTTGTTATGAGCGCTAAAAAGCTATTACTGGCTGCACTTGGTATATTCGCAGGATATAAGTTATATAAAGCAGGTAATCCTCAAATTCCTGACAATGTAACGCCTGTCACGGGTTTCGAGCTAAACCGATATCTCGGGAAGTGGTTTGAGGTTGCTCGTGTAGATAACCGTTTTGAAAAAGGCTTGATTAAAACCACGGCCGAATACACGCTTAACGGCGATGGCACTGTGAATGTATTGAATAGCGGTATCGACGAGATATCAGGCAGACATAAACGAGCTTCAGGAACTGCCGTTTTTGTGCGAAATGAGCACGAGGGGGCGCTCAAAGTTTCTTTCTTCGGTCCGTTCTATGGTGGTTATAATATCGTAGATCTGGATGAGGATTATCGCTGGGCTATTATCGTTGGCTCAAGCCCTAAATATTTTTGGGTTTTATCACGCACAGCAGAGGTTCCAGAGGAATTGAAGGAGCGAGCGATTAAGGTTGCTTCAGAGGTAGGAGTAGTGTCTGGCAATCTGAAGTGGGTACAGCAGAATTAAGAAATTTGCCTGTATCCTTGTTTAGAACACAATCGCTATCTATATAGATTTCATAGACGTTGCTATGCAGCGCGTTTCTCACAGCGCTCGCAAACGTCTTCATCAATTTAAACCTTTGACCACGGATGTACTGGCACTGGAAATTAAATGATGAGTAGGAAGGTCGGTGCAGAGTTGCCCCGGCCTTTTTTATTGCCTGTTTAATCCAAGGTTTTAGGATTAGAACCGCCTGCATCAATATCGGTGTGAGATTTTCCGTTAGAGAACATCCACAAAGTGAGCAGGGCAAAAATCACGATTATTATCGCAACATCAAAAGTTCCCATGGCACATGCAATACCAACTGCGCCGGTTGCCCATAGACTTGCAGCTGTTGCCGTGCCTTTAACTGAAGTGCTTAATCGCAGAATAGCACCGCCACCAATAAAGCCCATGCCGGTAATGACCCCTTCAATAATCCTTGCTTGGGCTTCAGGATTGCCATTTGCAATTCCCTCGGTTGCTTGAACAAAACCACAACTAGCTACCGCGACTAAAGGAAATGTTCGAAGCCCGGCACTTCGTTCCTCTTGCTCACGGTGCCAGCCTATAGGTAATGCTAAAATATATGCTGCAGCCAAAGCGATAATATGCGGCCATACATTAAAATTGTCGGCGCTCAGAGTTGACGTAAGCGCGGCTTGAAATGTTTCCATACTTTGCCTCTTGTAACTATCACTTGAGGATGAAAACGTTGAACGACAACATATGTTCCAAAATGGTAGTAGGCGAAGTTCCTCCAAATGGCCGGGTTATGCTGCTGTTCTTTATGGTATGTAGCATATGCCCATTTCTATCTCCTCAGCAGAGGGGATTGATGTAAGGGAATGCATTTCGTTATCAGCGGTTTGAAAAGAGATTTCTCTGTGCCTGATTGATCAGTGTTTCATCCCAATCGGTTTCTCTTTTGGATTGTGGTATGTATTCCTTACGATGATCGTTGTCGAAAAATAAGGTTCCGTGAATTCCCATTGCATCGCGCTTTCGGACTGGGCGCTCCCAGATGCGCCCTAGTATCAAGCTGGCGGGATCATCGCCAAGTCGAGCAAAGAAATCCTCAACCAGTTCTATATCTTGCTCGTTAGGGAATATTGAGCGGTACTCTTCCTCGGTTGCTTGGAAGATGCTGTAAGTGGCGTTAATTGCACCGTCTATAATCTGAATATTTTTCATGGGTACATATTTGCATCTAAATGCCGAGTTGACAAACGCCAGCCTTCACCGGCAAAAGGATAACTCATGACGCCGGATCGCGTTAAACAGATTGTGGCTTAACGTTTATTCAGAGCGAGATGTATCATCACGGTTTCGCTCGTATTGTTTAAGGTCTGGGAAGACTGGCAGCCAAGATTCACGTCTTATCGTCCATAACTCATAGCCTGGTGTGAACTGATCTGGTGCATCGAATGAGCCTAAGTTCACTTCGATCTCATCATTGCTTATTCCAAATACAGAAGAACCGCACTGAGGGCAGAAGTGTCGTCCGTTATAGTGTTTCGTGTTGCCGGTAACTGTAACTGCTTCAACCGGAAATATCGCAGAAGCATGAAACAGCGCACCATGATGTTTACGGCAGTCCATACAGTGGCAGATGCCTACACGGTACGGAGTGCCTGATGCTTCAAGCCTTACATTCCCGCAAAGACAACCTCCGGTGAAATGGTTCATTTTAACCTCCCTGTTTGTTTAGGAATTGAACTGTGAAACTGACAGCTAAGCAAGAGCGTTTCGTCTCAGAATATCTGATTGACTTAAACGCGACACAGGCAGCGATACGCGCCGGATACAGTGAGAGGACGGCAGAGCAGCAGGGTTATCAGCTACTTCAGAAAACTTCAGTCGCAGAAGCAATTTCAAAAGCCCAAAACAAGACTGCCACTAAGCTCGAAATCACCAAAGAGCGTATAATCGAGGAATTGGCAAAGATTGCGTTTGCTGACATGCGCAAAGCGGTAAAATGGGGCCCTACACAAAACACGAAAGAGATGATCGATGGTACTGTCGTTGTTTCATCCGGCGTTACGCTGATTGATAGCAATGAGATAGACGATGATACCGCTGCCGCTGTCTCTGAGGTTGCTAACACCCGTGAAGGCGTCAAGATCAAGCTACACGATAAAAAATCAGCCTTGGTTGATCTGGCCAAGATGCTTGGCTTCATGGTCGAGAAGCATGAACACACCGGCAAGGATGGCAAGCCGATAGAGGTTAAGACACTTGCAGACTTCTACACCAACCCTCAATCCGGCACTTCGTGATTTCTGGCTGACACCGGCACGTAACCGTGTTCTCTATGGCGGGCGTTCAAGTTCTAAGTCATGGGATGCCGCAGGGTTTGCAGTCTATCTGGCCACACAGTGTAATATCCGTGTTCTGTGTGCCCGCCAGTTTCAGAACAAGATTGCAGAGAGCGTCTATACGCTTCTCAAAATTCAGATCAGCCGCTTTGGTCTGACTAATCAGTTCGTCATCACTGAGAACACCATCCGGCATAAAGTGACCGGTGCGGAGTTCATGTTCTATGGTCTTTGGCGTCATATCGATGAAATCAAGTCGCTGGAAAGCATCGACATATGTTGGATCGAGGAAGCACATAATCTCACGCAAGAACAGTGGGACATTCTGGAGCCGACGCTTCGTAAGGAAGGCTCACAGTTCTGGATCATCTTCAATCCACGCTGACAACAGATTTTGTCTATAAGCGGTTTGTACGCAATACTCCGCCGGATACGATTAAGCGGCACATCAACTTCAACGAAAACCCGTTTCTGTCTCAGACCATTCTCAAGGTCATTGAGGCTAAGCAGGCAGAGGATGAAGAAGAGTTCCGGCATATCTATCTGGGTGAGCCGTTAGAGGATGACGAGGCGGTTATCATCCGTCGTTCCTGGATACTGGCAGCAGTTGATGCTCATAAGAAACTGGGCATTGAGCCTAAGGGTATACGGCGTATTGGTTTTGACGTTGCTGACAGCGGCAATGATAAATGCGCGACGGTGGCAGCTGATGGCTTTCTGGCCATGCAGGTGGACGAATGGAAGGCGAGAGAGGATGAACTTCTCAAATCTGCCGGCCGTGTTCATGCCCTGGCACGAGAGCTAGATGCCGAAATTGACTATGACAGTATCGGGGTCGGAGCCTTCGCCGGTGCGCATTTTCAGGCACTGAATACTGAGCATGAGGTGAGGATCGGTTATTTCCGGTTTAATGCCGGCGCCGCTGTTTTAAATCCTGATGCGCAGGTTGATCCGGATGATCCTAAATCGTCGAAGAACAAAGACTTCTATGCCAACCTTAAAGCACAGGCGTGGTGGAGCGTCTCAAAGAGGTTTCGCAATACTTATAACGCGGTGACCAAAGGAGAGGTCTTTGATGAGGACGACCTGATCGCGATCTCGAGCGATTGTGAGCATCTGGACGGTCTCATTGATGAACTTTCTATCCCGCGCAAAGATTTTGATAACTCCGGCCGGTCAAAGGTTGAGAGTAAGAAGGATCTCGAGAAACGCGATGTGCCTTCTCCCAATAAGGCAGATGCATTTGTAATGGCCTTCGCACCTCGTGATAAGGCTCCGTCCGCTGGCATGTTCCTGACTAAGAGGCACCGATGAATGTAATCCGAGCTATGGCAAATGCTGCAGCACGACGCCTTGATGTGATGTTTCCCGGATACTTTATGGCGGCCAAACATAATCACTACAGGGATTTCGGCTATCCGGATAAAGTCACCTTCGACATGCTCTATGCCATGTATACACGCAATGGCATTGCAGCAGCTGCCGTTGATAAGACCATTCTGAAAACATGGCAGGATGTTCCGTTTCTACAGGAGCAGCAGCGTGATGGCACACAAGGCGCACATACCAAGGAGACGAAAGCTGAAGGAGAGATCCGGCAACGATTTGAAGATCTGCGGCTATGGTCGCGTATTGCCGAGACTGACCGGCGTTCACTGGTCGGATCGTATTCCGGTCTGATCTTGCGGCTTGCTGACGGCAAGACTTTCGATATGCCGGTTGACCGTGTGCCGGGAGGACTTGCAGGACTGGTTGAGGTTATCCCTGCTTGGGAAGGCCAGCTGGCTGTATCCGAATGGGACACAGATCAAACCAGTGGCACCTACGGCGAATCGAAGATGTTTCAGTTCAATGAAGCCAGCGTCGGCGATGATATCCGCCAGCCAAGACAATTCATGCTGCATCCGGATCGTGTGATCATCTGGTCTCGGGATGGCACATTTGACTGCAAGTCACTTCTCGAAGCCGGCTATAATGACTTGATGACTTTGGAAAAGGTTAGCGGTGCAGGCGGTGAAGGTTTCTGGAAGAATGCCAAATCCGCACCGGTGCTGGAAGTTGATCCGGAAGCAAAAATTGACGAAATGGCACGGGCAATGGGGTTGCCGGTTGAGGAACTTGTAGACCGCATGAATGAGCAGGTCGAAGATTGGCAGAAGGGCTTTGACAAGCTTCTGATGATTCAAGGCATGCAGGCCAAGAGCCTGAGTGTGACGCTACCAAGTCCTGAACATTTCTTTGCCATTGCTCTGCAATCCTTTGCTGCCTCGATCACGATGCCGGTTAAAATCCTTGTTGGTTCGCAGACCGGCGAGCGTGCCAGCACTGAGGACGCGACCGAATGGTCACAGACCAATATGGCACGGCGTAATAACACTGTTCGGCCGAACATTATGGAGCTTGTGAACCGCCTTGAACGGTTCCGGATTCTTCCTGAGCGCGACTGGTATCTTGATTGGTCGGATCTGACTGAGGCGTCCATGTCTGAAAAGATCGACCGTGTGACTAAGATGGCCGATACCAACCAGAAAATGCAGGGAACAGGCGAACTGGTATTTACCGGCGACGAAATGCGCGAAGTGCTTGGCAAAGAGCCTTTGACAGATGAGCAGCGCTATCCCGACCCCGTTGGCGGCAATGACAACGATGAGTTTGATACACCTCCAATAGTTGTCCCGCCGGTTGATACTGAAATCGAGGACTAATTAATGAAAACAGTTCGGGTGAATATCCGCACACTGGCTAACGCCGGTGCGATTAGACGTGAGAAAAGGAACGGTCGTGATGTTGTGATCGTGCCGTCCGCAACCCTGCCGGACAATATCGTGATGAACAGCATCATGTATCCGGCAGAAGAAATCGAAAAGAGCTTCTCCGGCCTTGAAAGAACGCCTGCACCGCTCGGTCACCCTACTATCAATGGTAAGTTTGTCTCTGCGCGTGATCCGGAAGGCATCAACCTCGGTCATATCGGGGCTTGGAATGAGAATGTCCGCCGTGAGAATGGGCGCGTACTGCTGGATAAGGTGATCGATATTGAGGTTGCCAACCGTTCAGAGGGCGGCAAGCGTGTTCTGGAGGCGATTGATAAAGGCGAGCCGGTTCACACATCAACCGGTCTGCTGGCGCTCCTCGCAGCCGCCAATGGTGATGTCGCATACAAGCATATCGCCCGCTCCCTTGAGTTCGACCATGACGCTATCCTGCTCGATGAGCCGGGAGCGGCCACGCCTGAGCAAGGCGTTGGAATGCTCGTTAACTCCAATGGTGAAGCGCAGGAAATCGAAGTTATCAACTCTGCCGTCGATCAGGCCGACATTGAACTCGATTGGGCAGTGGATTCACTCGCCCGTGCATTGGAACGCCGCCAAAAGGCGACAGTTCTGGATCGTATGAAATCCGTCATCATGGAAGCCTTTGGCTTTACTGAGCGGGAACCCTCTACAAACAGAAAGGAAGACGACATGTCTGTCTCTAAAGAGCAGTTTGACGCACTTTCCGCGAAGGTTGAAACCCTCTCGGAAGGATTTGCCAATATTGGCACTACCGTAGGTGATGCAGTGGCAAATGCCGTTAAGCCATTGGTAGATGCGCAAAATACGGCACTGGAAAACCAGAAGGCCAAGGACGACGCCGAAAAAGCGGGTCTGGTTGAAAAGGTGGTTAAGGCCAATCTGCTGACAGAAGCCGTGGCAAACAGCCTGAGTATTGAAGCGCTTAAAGAACTAGCTCCAAGAGCAGAGCCGGGCAAGGCCGCGCCACTCAACAGTCAGTACAAGCCAAACGCTGAAAAGCAGGGCTTTAAAGTTCCGGAAGGAGAATAAGCATGGCTCGATATAACAAGATTTTTGCAGGTCCGTTCACTGAGGCTACACCACAGGTACATGAAAGCATTGTCGCCGCTGCGACTTTGCCGGGGCTGGCCGTTGTTTTCAATACAACTGGTGGTTTTTCCATTGCTGGTGCCTCAACCAATGATGCTGTTTTCATCGCTCAGGACAATTATCTGACGCTGAAAGGCGTGGATGATGAATGGAAAGCCGGTGACCGCATGATTGGCATGGCAATGCTGGATGTGCAGCTTTTTAATGTTCGCGTGCCAACTGGTCAGAACATCGCTAAGGGCGCGAAGCTGACCACCAATGCAACAGGGCGCTTTGTCCTCGCTGCTTCTGGTGATCGTATCATCGCAACTGCGGAGGAAGCATTCAACAATACAACAGGATCGGATCAGCTTGTGCGCGTGCGTGCAGCTAAAAGCCATCTGGCCGCGGCATAAGGGAGTTTCACGACATGCGCTATTTTTCCTCTCAACTTCTCAACAGTTCGCGTGTTCACGCTGGCTGGTGGAATGAAGTTTCGGCAGACCGTGAATGGTTTCATAATGCCGAAGATCAACTTGCCGCGGTTCGCAATCAAGCCGCCATCTTGCCGCGTGATGCATGGCTGGAGCTTGACGGCATTACCCGTCGCGTGATGCGTAACGATGAAGGTCAGGCTTATATGGCTGATCTGATGCCATTGGCGAAGGCGGTTAATATCGGTAAGCTGGTGCATCTGAACCGTGTGTCTTCGGATGCAGGTGCGGTTACCCGCTCTCTATCTGGTCAAGTGCCAACGCCGGTCGATAAGGTCACCTATGACTATCGCGGTACTCCGGTGCCAATCTTCTCGACCGCTTATGGTCGTGAATGGCGGGAGTGGAATACTCTGCAGTCTGAAAATTTTGATGCTCTGTCGGATGATCAGGAGGCGCATACCGCCAAAATCCGCCGTGATATGGCACGGTATGCTCTGGATGGTGACGCCACGATTGCAGTGAGTGGCTACACCGCTTACGGTATCCGTACCTCACCATACTCCAAGGCTATCAATCTCGGTTCAGCTGCGGGTGGGGCTAATATTGATCTGACCACTGCCGGTTCCGACGCGGTTGATACATTCATCACACAGACACTTGGCGCGATGCTGGATGCCAACCTGATCACAGGTAAGGTCAATCTTTATATCTCGCCGGAGATTGGCCGCAACTTCGATAAGTCATATTCCGGTTCAACCGGCTTCAAGGGCGGTACACTGCTGTCGTATCTGCTGACCAACCGCCGAATTAACAAAATCGTGGTGACCTTTGAGCTGAAAGGCAATGAATTCTTCGGTTTCGTGCCTGATGCTGAATTCATCCGTCCGCTGATCGGTATGGCGGTGAACACCACGGCCAAGGTTCGCTTGAACCCGACTGATAATTACCAGTTCTTGGTCATAGGGGCGATGGGCTTGGAAATCCGTGCCGACTTTAACGGTAAGTCTGGTGTTTTCTATTCCACACAAGTCAATTGATGAAACTGCCCGGCCTTGGCGCCGGGCTTTTCATTTGGAAAGGATTAAATCATGCGTGTGAAAATCACGAAACCGGGCATTTATGGTGCATCTGGCGAAGTCGAAGTCGGCACCGAACTGACGCTCAAGGCTGAACCTAAGGGTTGGGAAGGGCGTTATGAAGTCATTCAGGGCGATGATGATGGTAAGGCTGCCATCACTGCGAACCGCGATGAGCTGAAAAAGCAGGCCGACGAGCTTGGTATTGAGTATGCGAAAAATATCTCAAACGAGAAGCTGCAAGAACTCATTGACGCGAAACTGGCGGAATAGCGGATATGGCGGGTTACGGAACAGACGAACAGTTTCAGCTGTGGTTGACTGATAACGGCTATACGCTGGCATCGGATGCACCGGCACCCGCTGTTCTGCGTCAGAGAGGCAGTCAGTATATCGATGCTGTATATGGTGATCGGTTTATCGGGCGCGTTGTGACATTTGATCAGGAACGTGTGTGGCCGCGCATTGGTGCATCGTTGCGAGGGGCGACTATTCCCGACAATGTTGTGCCACAGGCGGTTATTTACGCCTCATTCGAAGCGGCGTATCAGGAGGCGCGTAATCAAGGCGGTTTGAATGCTGTTGGCTCTGCGTCTGGCTCGGTCGTGCGCAAGAAGGTTGGGGAGCTTGAGGTTCAGTATTCGGGCGCACAGAGTGATGGAACGGCGTCATTTTTGACTCCACTCATATCGACTGTTGACGGGATGCTTGCCCCATATCTTCGCAATGAAACCGCTAACGGCCTGCTAGTCAGATCGGTGGGCTGATATGCCGATAACTTCGACAATAAGCAGTTACGCCAGTACGGAGCAATTTAAAGCTCACTGTGAAGCGCTCGGGCATAGCTTGGTCGAGTTTACCGACAGCGATATTCACTATGCTCTGCGCAATGCTTCGGAATATTTAGACGCAACATATGGCTCTCGCTTTATCGGTGAGACTGCAACATTCGGGCAATCGCTTGCATGGCCGCGCAAACGGGCAAAGTTTCAAGGACGCTTTTTTCCTGACAACGAAATTCCCGAGAAAATTATAACTGCGTCTTGTGAGGCTGCTTTTGCGTCCCTTGCAGGGGTGGGCGAGGATCAAGAACTATCAGTGATTGAAAATATCTTGTCCGGACTGATCCAGCCTGAACAAGCAGGCGCATCTGTCTTTGGCTCTGTAGCGAGGGTGCAGCATGGCAGCGTTTGATTATGGGATGATGAGCGATACTGCGCTCGAGCTTCTTACTGAATTCGGAACTCAAGCGACACTCACAAGAGTTGATGCAGATGATCCAAGTGACTGGCAATCATCTGGCGCCACTCAGTCAATCTATGAGGTTACAGTTGTTATGTTGCCGGTCAGCGTTGGCAAGGCCGATAACTTCGACCTCAAGTTTGAAGGCAACTTCACAATGCAGCAAGCCAGATTTGGCTACATGGCTGTGCAGATGAAGAAAATTAGCGGCACCGGTGCAGAGAGTATTCAGCCGCAGCCTACCGATATCATCAGTGTGAACGGCGAGGAACTGGTTGTCATCGGTTCCCGTGACCTCAACCCAGCCGGTACGCCGGTCTATTACTCATTCGCAGCTAAGGCGTAATTCATGACATATCGGCTATCCGCAAAGCAGCGCCGACAGCTTGAGGCGTTGACAGCGCGGTTTGAGCCGGTTGTGCGCGATGCCTTTCTCGCTGTAGCTGATCAGATCATTCGCGACGCTGACTTTACCAGGCTGATGATAGCGATTGAGGCGGGAAATGTCCGCGATGTTCTCCGGTCTATCGGTATTCAGGCCGGTTCGTTCAATGCGTTGGGTGATGCGATGGCGGTGGCCTATGCTGCATCCGGTACTGCGGCTATGGCAATGCTGCCGCTTGTACGCGATGCGCGTGGCTTCAAAGTAAACTTCCAGTTCAATGCCCCCAATCTTCGCGCAGAGCGCCGCCTGAGCAGTTATTTGAGCGGCTTGATACAGGATTTCACCAAAGAGGCCGAAGCCGCCACACGGGCAACCTTGACTGCAGGATTGAAGGCTGGGCGCAACCCGCGACAGATCGCACAAGAATTGATCGGGGTTTACGATCCGGCACAGCGTAAGCGCATCGGTGGCGCACTGGTACTCAATCGCAATCAGGCTGAATATGTGCAGCGAGCAAAAGCTGAGCTTTCATCAGGCAACCCGCAGGCATTGGCGAATTATTTGACCCGAACGCGCCGTGATAAGCGGTTTGATGGAACGGTCATGAAGGCCATGCGGGGCGAGATTGAACTATCGCAAGCCCAGATTAACAAGCTGGCAACGCGCTATGCAGATCGTTTGCTAATCACACGGGCAAACACCATCGGTCAGACCGAAGTCATGGAGGCTTTGAACTCTGCCCGAATGGAGGCCGGTTATCAGGCGGCAGAACAGGCCGGAGTTGACCCAGACCAAGCAGAAAAGGTTTGGATTGCAACACTCGATAACCGCACACGCGATCAGCACTTGCATATGAACGGGGTTTCAGTGGTTGGTATGGATACGCCATTCACCATGCCGGACGGTACGCAGATGCAATATCCAATGGATAGCAGTTTAGGGGCTGGTGCTGGTCAGACAATCAACTGCCGTTGCACCTATTTCGTCAGGCTGAATTTCTTTGCGAGGAAAGATCGATGAGCTTTGCAGATCAGGTTGGAGGCTTCCACAAGGATGTGATGAAGCTCATTCTCGCGGTGTTTCAGACAAGTGTGCAGTTCATGGCCGAGGATATTGTGAAGACTTCGCCGGTTGATACTGGTTTTCTCCGTAATAGCTTCAATATCACGCTGAACAGCCTGCCGAACCTTGGCGATAACGGGATTGGTATTGCCGGAGTATCAGGCGCGGTGGCTGGCATCAAACTGTCCGACACGGTTTATCTGAGCTTCACAGCTTCCTATGCAATGCGCCTCGAATACGGGTTTGAAGGTATGGACAGCGCGGGAAGGCTTTACAATCAGTCTGGCCGGTTCTGGGTGCGCGGTGCTGCGCAAAACTGGAACAGCTATGTCGAGAAAGCATTTAGAAAGGCCGGTGCAGTCTAATGATTTACAAAGACATTATGGCCGCACTTTACACGCGGTTGTCGTTGCTCAATGCTGAAATTCCAATCGTCTACCAGCTAAAGCGCTATTCGCCTTTAAACGGCGGTAGAGAGCCGTTCATTCGGGTCAACCTGTATCGCAACAGGCCGGAACGCTTAACGATGGGAGAGGGCAATGTCAGCCTGCATAAAGGCATTCTGCAATGCACAATCACCCACATTCCCACACAAGCCGACTGGATTAAGTCAGAGGGCGATTATCTCGCACTTGGCGAAAAGCTGGTCGAGCATTTCCCTGCTGATCTCACCTTGTGGCACGGCGCGGCACAAGTCCGCATCAGCCAGATACCAGAATTAGGCCCGATCTTTTCCGAGCCTTCTCAAGTCACGCTGCCGGTTTCAATCTACTGGCAGGCTGGTGGTTAATCAGTTTTCAATATTTCAACGACAACTCATGAGGTCATACGATGTCTCAAGCTCTCACCAATATGGGGCGGAAAACTTATGTCAGTGCCACAGCGCACCCCGAAGAAATGGATTTGGATGCCTTTGAGGGCATTACAGACTGGACAGAGGTTCGGTTTGTGACTGAAATCGGCGAGTCCGGTGTTAATACAAACATTGTTTCCTTGCCTGTGATGGACACCAAATTCACGGAAAAGGGCAAAGGTATCTCTGATGCCGGTGATGTGGCGATTACCGTCCGCTTTGATCAGGGTGACGTAGGGCAAAAGCTGCTGCGTGATTTTGGCAAAACCAATATGACTTACGCCTTCAAATTTGAACTGGACGATAAGAAAACACCGACCGGAACCGGCAGCATTGAATACAACCGTGGCATCGTAACAGGGCCATTGCGCTCTAACGGTGGGGTTGAGGACTTTGTAACCGAAACCTTCACCGGCGGCTTTACTCAGCAACCGTTCTGGGTTCCAGCCACTTAATACAGCGCCCATCGAGGCGCTTTTTTATTTCCATCATTTGAAAGGCAGAGCATGACACAGAAAAAATCAACCGTGGCGACGCTCAATCTTGTCGATTACGACCGCACAATTAAATATGAATTGAAGCATCCTGCCACCGGCGAAGGCCTCGGCGTTATCTTTGATCTGGTATCGCAAGGCTCCGAAACTATCAAAGGCGTGGTGCGCAAGCAGTTTGCTGAGATTTCGCCAAATCAGAAGATCACTGACGAAGCGCGGATCAATAAAGCTGAAAAGCTTTCAGAAGAACGCATTGCGGCCTGTATCGTTGGTCTGTCCGTTCCGGAAGATCAGGAATTTATGCCGGGCATTATGGGAACGCCTGAACTCACCCTGGAAAACAAGCTCATTATCGTTCGCGTGGCGTGGGTGTTTGAGCAGCTTAATGAGCAGGCGAATAAAATCCAAAATTTTATGAAACCCTAAAAGCTGACCTTTGCACTTCCGTATTCAATCATGTCAAATATGATACCCCAGATCATAAGGGCGTGACGCGACGGGAGCGCAACAAGCTTGCGGGGTGGGAAGATAACACTCCAGAGATAGTTTTTCCTCATGAAGCTTTCTATCTCTGGGAATGGTTCTTTGAATTGTCGAATGCCCGACATGATTGTGAAAAGCGTCTGCAATACTCTGAAATTGACGCTTGGTCTCGACTGTCCGGTACAAATCTTACGCCATTTGAATTTGAACTTATCGCGTCAATGGACGGCAAGTTTGTCGAGGCATTCCGGTCTGAAATGGCAAATAACCGTAAGAGGCAGGAAGAGCAACAAAAGGCCTTTGAGACAAGCAAGGGCAGGCGGTAATGAACCTGATGTTAGCCTTTAGTTAAAGGAAAGATTAAAGGACTCGCCTTTTATGAGAATATTCGCTTTATTTCAGCGAGAATATTTAAAAAAGGTGGGGTAATGAGGTCTGTTAATATCCAGTATCGCCAATTTGTTCCTGAAAGTGGTGCCAGTTGTAACCTGCATGAGGCAATAGTTGCAGCATTAGGCGAAATCGTAGAAGGCAAATTAAGAAGAGATGTTCCTAAATGTCGAACAGCTGAAATTGATGATAAAGGGCATGCAGTTCTAAACAGAATTGATGAGTTTAGTAATTGGACGTTTGGTGAGGTTGCATTATTCAACCCTGGCCAAGGTGTCCCAGTTCTTATCGATAAAGCAGATTCGAATGTTCTTGATTTGAAAGAGATGTCACTGCAAAATGGGCAGCATCTCATAAAAGGTGTCCTTTATTATATTAATTGCGACGAGCATGTCGTTTTTATTCAGCCCCCTAACGTGTCTGTTGGCATTTTGCGCTCATATTTTGAATGGTTGCTTTGTGCAAATGGACCGAAGCTTGGAGCGCCGTTAAATTTAGAGGCTCTAGTGGAGGCCTCTGGTGAGCATGCACCGAAGGTAGAGGCGATTCAAGTTAAGGCTCGTAGTGAACTTTCCTCAGATTCAAGTCCCACCATGAGAATGGAGAGCGTTAAGGATGTCAAAGAAGCGGGGAGAGCTACTTCCGCCACTACTTCTATGGCTTTAGATATGGCGAGAGCCGCGGGCATGGGGCCAAGTGATTTACAACTGCTTGCCAGCCTATCGGAAGATGGGGAGCTTGTCGCTGATTTGCGACTTAAGCTAGTTAAGGACGGTAAGACTGTAAAGTTTGATAGGATTAAAGCTAGTGATCTCATGACTAACCAAGAAAACGACACTATATCGTTTTATGGTGAAAATGGGAAATATCATGGATCGCTTACACGAGTGCGTTATCCCGGCGCAAAAGTGAAAACATTGGGTGACTTTTTAGAGCCGGATGATTGCCGTCGGGTTCTAATGGAAGCTTATAATTTCTTTCGGAGTAATGGACACATTGATGGATCTCCATTGGAAATAGAATGAAGAAGAATTGGGAAAAATTAATCAGAGTTTTAAAGATTAGTTTTATTGTTGCAGCGGGAGTTGCGGCTGGCTGCTTCTTACCCGCATCGGCATACAGAGATACAACTTCGACAATAGCTAGTTTTGCGGGGATTATAGTTGCTGCGCTCGTTCCAACTATGATCTTAGCAGCTACGATTTTGAGCCCTATGGTTAAAGGTAAAAACGAATTTAATAGGCTTAGGGGTGCAATTGATCAACTCATTTCATTTTTCTCTGGACTGTTTCTATGGACATTAACACTTGGATTTATATTGATATTCGGCTCATTGTTGCAGTGGGTTGAAATATATATTCCAATTAAATTTCCTGTTGGAGACGTGAGTTACGCCTTTAAAATGCCGCTAACACGAATAATTGGCGGCATTTCGGTGTCTTTAATATTATTAATATTGATGCAAATGATAGGGTTTATTCATGGGGTGCGCGTGTTATTTAAAATACATGCTGAAAATATAGAAAAAGAAATTAATCAAATACTCAAAGAGCAAGCTCGAGCAGCATCAAAGGCGAGTATGCCTAAAGATCCTCGATCCGGAATAGGCGAAAATATTGGCATCTTAAAGTAAGACCGACGCATATTCAAAAGGCGCCTCGGCGTCTTTACTTTTTTAAATTGAGTTTGCTTTTATCAAGACCTAATACATCTGAAAGCTGAAGGACTGTTTGTTCAATAATTTGTTGAATTGCATCTTCCTGTAATGAACGCTCTTTCGCAAGTTGGAATGGAGCTTTAGCATCCCAGAATTCTTGTATGAATGAATTATCAAGGCGAGAAACAATCTCAGCATTCATTGAACGATTATTCTTTTCCGCAGCCTCGCGGATACGGTCACGCATGCCATCAGGCAAACGTACAATAACTTTATCTAAAGAGCGGCTTGGCGTGTCTTGAGTCATGTCAATATCATATGTGGCCTTGTGCCATAAATAAATATTGGCCTTAAGCCATATATTGGCTTGACGACAATATGGCACTAGGCCATACTTTAATTGCAAGGCACTTAAAGGAGATATGATTGACTGAAGCTAAGACTGAGCGCGTTCCCATCATGTGGGAGCCATCACTGATAAAAAAGATTGATGACTATCGCTTTGAACAGAGAATAGGGGCAAGGGCTGCGGCTGTTAGAGCGCTTGTCGAAAAAGGGCTTCAAGCCATAGAAAACGAAAAAGCCGGATCGCCTCTCACAGCATAATCCAGCTTTTTCATAACAAATGAAACGATGAGGTATCAAATGTCTACCAATGACAATACTGTATTCCCTGCCGTTATGGAAGGGGCTATCGGATCAGAGACAATCCAGACGGTTAATGCACGTGAGTTGTATTCATTTCTTGAAGTTGGAGTTCGCTTCAATGATTGGGTGTCTCGCCGGATCACTGAATATGCCTTTGAAGAGGGAAAGGACTTTTACTCAGAATTGAGTAAAACTTCATCTGGTGGGCGTCCAAGCCGCGAGTACTATATCTCGTTAGACATGGCGAAAGAGCTTGCCATGGTTGAACGCAATGAGAAGGGCAAGCAGGCTCGTCAGTATTTCATCGAATGTGAGCGTCGAGCTAAAAATGCGGTTGATCCGGTTGCAGTTCTTAATAATCCGGCTGCAATGCGGGGTTTGCTTCTTTCGTACAGCGAGAAGGTTATCGAACTTGAGAGCCGGATTGAAGCGGATAAGCCGAAAACTCAGTTCTTCGATCAGTTCATGAATGCCGATGGCCTCTATGGGCTTCAAAATGCGGCACGGGCATTTAATTGCCGCCCGAACTTGTTTATCCGCTGGCTGAAAGAGCACTACCTGTTTTATCAGGGTGGCAATCTGGTGGCTCGTGTTCAGTTCATCCAGATGGGCATCTTTGAGGTAAAGACTTCCATTGTGGATGATAAGGTGCGTCCGCAGGCATTTATCACGCCTAAAGGGTTGAAATACCTTAATGAGCGCGTTCCTGATGATTTGAGAATGAGGGGCGCAGCATGAACCGTCGCTCTTTCCTCCGTGCTGCACCGGTGGCAGGCGCTGTAATGGCGGCTCCGGCGTTGGATGCATCAAGCCCAATGACACTTGAGGAACTCTGCGATTACCACATCGAAAAACTCTGCGAAGCAATGTAAAAGCTTCACGGTGGTCGATGGGATTCCTTTATTGACCACAAAGTAAGATGTGGGTTTATCCGACAGAGATAATTATGTTTGTGTCAAACTACCGTGATCTCAGCAGCAACAAAAGAAGGCGGCCTAAGCCGCCTTTTCTATTACTGCGGACTGGACAATTTTTACGCTATCGACAATTATTCTTAAGCGAGTAAATGGCGATGGGGTGCAATGTTCGGCTTTTTAAAGAAAAATAAAGGGACGATAGTTGGCGGGGATATCGCTTACTGGGGATTGAGTGACTGGTGGCTTTCGAGCTTCTCCGAAGATGAAAGAGAAATTATTCGCGCTGCATATAACCCGCTAACCACTGGAATCGTGAGACTTGATGCGGGGGAAATAATTCATTCATCGGGCGACCCGTTAAAATTTCTATCAGGACTAGTTGGATACCTGAATAAGGAGCCTACAAGGCATTTAGCATTCAGGATCATAGATAAAATGTATGATTTAGATGCCCCAGCCATCCCTATATTATCAAGGCATTTTGCCTTCCAAGCAATTTGCATTTCCTATTATCGTTGGAGAGATGTAGATGATTTCGCGATCGGTGGGGCAATTGAAGCCTGTGAAAAGTCTCTTGCTATTAGTAAACTGGCGGCGGAAGCATTTATAATCGAAGAAAAGTTCGATATCATCCCTAGCCATCACTGCTTTAAACAATACGCAATAATCGAAGAAAAGCGCGGTAACTTTGCGAAAGCAATATTACTTACACGGCAGGCTAAAGCAGAGGGCTGGCAAGGGGATTGGGATAGCCGTCTGGTTAGACTTTCACATAAAATGGGAAAACCAGTTTAGACTTGCTTTTATATGCAAAGACACATCACTGTAGGGGTTGGGAAACATCTTTGAAAAAGTATCTTATTATCGCTTCTTCCTTGTTCTTGGCAGGGTGTACAAGTGAACAAATACCGGTAGCAGCGCCTAAAACTCCGCCACCAGCAAACTATAAGCAGAAAGTAATCCAGCACGTTCGGCAAAACTATTTTGACCCATACACTGTTCGGGACGCATCAATATCTAAGCCTTTTGCGGTCAATCGGATTGGCCACGGGGAAGTGTGGTTTGTCTGCGTTCGGTCGAATGCGAAGAACCGAATGGGCGGATACACTGGGATCACGCCTACCGCCTATTGGTTTAATAACGGTGAAATCGGCAATAAGTCACAGACCTCATCTCAGTATGATGAGTTCAATTGCGCTCACGCTCAATACAGCCCATTCCCTGAAATTGAGAACATGAAATAGCGAAGAATACCGCACAGTTTGAGCATGTCAAAAGCGCCTTTCGAGGCGCTTTTTTTATGAGAAGTGAGTCAGATGTCAGAGGCAATCTTAAACCTTGTTGTTAATTCCAAAGGTGTTCCTGAAGCCAATGAAGGCTTAGAAAAGCTTACCGGCAACGCTGATCGTGCTGAAAAGAGTGCAAAAGGCTTAACGTCAACGGTTGGCTTGCTGTCAGGTGCCTTGGGCGCTCTCGGCATCTCACTTGGCGTCATGGCTGTAAAAAATGCAGCGGATAGCTGGTCAGACATGAATGCTCGACTCGGGCTGGCCGTAGGTAGTGCTGATAAGGCAACTGCTGTTATGCAGCGCTTACAGAGTGTGGCAAAGAATACGTACTCTGACATTAATACGACGACCGAGAGCTTCATTGCCAACGCAGGGGTATTGCGTGATCTTGGTAAATCCACTGCACAGGCGCTTGATTATACAGAAGCGCTGAATAACGCTCTGGTTGTGTCTGGCGCTAAGGCTGAGACCGCCGCATCAGTGCAAGAGGCAATGTCTCGTGCTATGGCTTTGGGGAAGCTGTCAGGCGACCAGTTGAATACCGTCCTTGCCAAAGGTGGGGAAGTAGCAGCCGTTTTGGCTGCTGAACTAGGCGTATCTCAAATCCAACTTCGCAAAATGGGACAAGAAGGGAAAATCACCGGTGATGTGATTTATAGTGCTCTGACCAACCGCTTAGAGGAGTTGCGCGAAAAGGCTGGCAGTATGCCTGCTACTATGCAGGATGCGGCTACTGCGTGGTCCAATGCCTTTACAACCATTGTTGGAACCGTTGATCAGGCGACAGGCGCAAGTGGTGCGCTCGGGCAAGCTCTATATGATCTTGGCTATCAGGTTGCCGAGCAGGCGGGAACTATCGCGCAGGCATTTGTCGCAATGCAGATGATTGGCGGTCAGGCTATTGAAGCTATTTCAACAGCCTTTTCGGGAATGTTTGGCGATTTTGATACCGGTTCCGCCATGATTATTGCAGGCGTGGGGCTAGTCGGCACTGCACTGGTAGGCCTATCATCAATTATCTTGGGGCCGGTTGTTGGGGCTTTCGCTGCAATGACCGCCGCAATTTTAGCAAACCCTATTGGCTTGTTAGTAGGCGCATTGGCGGCGGCGGGAGCTGCACTGTACCTCTTTGGTGACCAGATCAATCAGATACTTGGCTTCGATGTTGGCAACGCAGCTCGCGCAGGCGGGAACTATATTCTTGGTGCCTTTGTGGGGACGTATAATGCGGTTCTGGCCGTGTGGAATAACTTTCCTGCTGCTTTTGAACTTACATGGAAAACAGGCGTCAACTCTGTTCTTGATGTTATGATTTGGTGGGCTGGAAAGCTTGAAGTGTTTTTTGCTGAAATCCCTACTATGCTCGGGGACGCAATGGAAAACTTTCCCATCATTTTCGCTAATGCTGTGCGTGGTGCTGTTAAGCTTGGTGTGGATGCCATTTCATGGATGGTAAACCAGGCTATTTCACTACTTAATAAGATGCTCTCTGGCGTCAGGTGGTTGCTGGATCAAGTGGGAATACAGATGCAAGAGCTTGGCAGCGTCGATATCGGCGCCGGTATTGCCGACCTTCCGATGGTAGCTTCCCGCGCAGCAGGAAAGATGAAGAATGTTCTGACTGGGCTGAAATTTGAGTTGTCTGACCAAGCCAAAGAAACTGGTGATTTGATCAGTGATGCTTATTCCAAAGCTTTTAGTGAGGATCATCTTGGTGGGATTGTCGACGGGCTCGGTAAGGTCTGGACTGCAGCTGGCGATGCCACCAATCAAATCAAAGATATGAACGCTGCCCTTGAAGGCGATGCAGGCTCCGGAATGGGCGGCGCTCTGGGGGACGGCAGCGGTGGAAAAGGCGGGAAAGGGAAAGGGGGCGGTGGGAAAGATGAAAAGTCACGAGCCGCTGAGAAGCTCGCCCGTGATATGGAAAAGCGCCTCGAAGCCCTGAAAGAAGCGCACCGCAATGAAGAGGAGGTGCAGCTTGCCAAATATCAGAAAGACCTTGAAACACTCCAATGGCACCTTG
Organism: Pseudochrobactrum asaccharolyticum; assembly: GCF_003314995.1. Taxonomy (GTDB): domain Bacteria; phylum Pseudomonadota; class Alphaproteobacteria; order Rhizobiales; family Rhizobiaceae; genus Pseudochrobactrum; species Pseudochrobactrum asaccharolyticum. Next base: position 15,913 of record NZ_QNRH01000010.1, on the reverse strand, counting down.
ATCAGAAAAAACTAACTGAACAAGAATTCCTTGAGTGGAAAGAGCGAGTTACTCGTGATCATGAAGCAAAGATGCTGCAAATTCGGGCAGCAGGTTTTTCGGATAGCCTGACGGCTACAGGCGAGTTTTTCGGGGCACTTGCAAGCGTTATGGGTGGTAATAACGATAAATTGCTACGCGTGCAGAAGACCTTCGCTGCTGCTGCTGCATTGGTTAACGCTTATTTGGCTGCTTCTCAGGCGCTTGCTGATCCAACTGTACCGTTTTGGGGTAAATTTGCGGCTGTTGCCGCAGTTCTCGCCAAGGGCATGGCGCTTGTTGGGGCGATTAAGTCTGGCTCAAACTCAGGCGGCGGCGGCTCAGCAGGCACAACCCAATCCGCAGCACCTCAAGAAAAAGCCCCGCCCAGGCAAATGGCTGAAATCAACGTGCATGGCGAAGTTTTCAACCGTGAGCAGGTCATTGGCCTGATCGAGAAGATCAACGATGTTCAGAAAGATGGCCACGTGATCAGTTGGAAAGGCATTTAAATGGCAATCATTATCGCGCAAAACATGGTTGTCACGGCGGTTCAATCCGGTGCCAGTGGCAAACCGTGGTTTGCATGGCGTAACTATGTGACCCGTGGCAATGTGGTTGCTCAGTATGAGGATGTGCTGCATCCGGCAAGCAATCTTGGTAACACTAATACCGCTTTGTCGTGGCGCTCTACTTCACTGGATGAGCAGACCGTTGATGTGGAGTTGGGCGGTAGTGCGCCGATTGATTATATCGCAGTCGCCCGTCATAATCTTGGCTCATCATTCTGCGAGATCAGCGTCGAGGCGCTTATATCCGGTCAAGAGAGCGACGGCTATGTTGAACTTATTGCGGGGCAGTTTCTCGGTACTGACGAGCCGGTTATCATTCGGTTCGGTGAGATTTACCCGACGCGGATCAGAGTACATTTGAAGCCACAGAATGCACCGCCACAGGTTGCCATTCTCTATGTCGGCAAGCTCACGGTGATGCAGCGCGGGATTGCTCAGGAAGTGGTGCCGCTGCACTTCGCCTATAAAACTGAGGTTGCGACCGGTCGGGCAGAGAGCGGCGATTTCCTTGGTCGCATCATTACCGATCAGTCTAAGAGCGTATCCTATAGCTTCGAACTGGTTGATTATGGCTGGTTCAAGCGTGAATTTGGCGAGTTTGCCAAAACCTCACTGACGCAGCCGTTCTTCTTTTCATGGCTTCCAAAACTTTACCCGGATGAAGTCGGGTTCGGCTGGCTCAACACCGACATTAATCCTGATGCTGCACATTATGCCGGTGGCATTCAGGTGAATTTCACACTGGATATATCGACAATCGCATAGGTGTTAAATGCAGCGTCTCGAATTTATTGAGATTGATATTGAATATTGCAGTCTCAATCATGGAGTGCTGCCTTGTGGCGCGACCGGCTCAAGCCCGTGTTTCAATACAAAATCGACCTGTCAGGTACGGACATCATTTACTCCGCAATCCGTTACACTGCGCTTTGCGGTCGGGGCTTCATATCTTCAATCATCTGGCATTGAAATCACAGCACCTTGTATCGAGAGCGTATCTTATTCAGCTGGTGAGGTATCTATTGGTGAAAACCTTGGCCGCAGAGCAAGCCTATCCGTCACCATGTCGGATTTTCTGTGGTCTGATGCCGGTCTTGGCTTTGATAAGTATCATGCTCAGCGTGGCTATGATCCGTATAAACAAGGCACATTTTGGGGCAAGTTCTCGGCACGCCAACGCTATTTGCGTGGCCGCCCTATGCGATGGATACAAGGGCAGGTCGGGCAATCTATTGATGCAATGGAAGTGCGCCACTTCATCATTGATAATTTTAATGGGCCGACACTGGATGGCCGCTTTAATATCACAGCCAAAGATGTTTTGAAACTGGCAGATGATGACCGTGTGAAGGTGCCAATTGCATCACGGGGTTATCTTTTATCAGATATCAATGCCGCGCAAACGACATTCACTATCGGGCCGACAGGTGCTGGTAATCTCGAATATCCTGAAAGTGGATATATCAATATCGGGGGTAAGGAGATTTGCACCTTCACCCGCTCCGGCGATGTGTTCACGGTGGAGCGTGGTCTTGAAGGTTCGCTCAATGTCACGCACAAATCGCAAGATCGAGTGCAAGTCTGCCAGGTCTATGACGGTATAGACCCTGCAGGCATTATTCGCGATCTGCTCGTTTCATTTGCCAAAATACCGACTGAATATATCCCGATTGATGATTGGCGCGTTGAAACGGCAACATTCTTACGGCGGCGTTATTTCCGCATCATTGCAGAGCCTATGGGGGTAGCAAAAGCCATATCGGAACTCATTCAGCAGGCCGGACTTATGGTGTGGTGGGATGAAAATACAAAGCTGATCCGTCTTAAAGTTATCAGGGCGATTGATACTGACGCTCGAGTTTATGATGACATGAACACGCTCAAAGGCAGCTTTAAACAAACGGAAAAGCCGGATACGCGTCTTTCTCAGGTGATGACTTATTATGGGAAACGTAGCCCATTGGAGCGGGATACGGAGCCAACGAGCTATCATTCCCTACAGATGGATGTGAACCTTGAGGAAGAAACCAATTACGGCAGCGATATTATCAAGACGCTTCACGCCTCATGGATACCAGCATTCGGTCGTCCGGTTGCCAAGCGGATCAATGAAATTCTGCTTGGCCGGTTTGTAAATCCACCACGGGAGTTTCAGTTCAGCTCATTCAGAGGTGTCGATACAATCCCGCCAATGGCAGGCGACGGCTATCTGGTTTCATCGCGCATTCTGCAGGACGCAACCGGTGCGTCTGATCTTGTTCCGGTTCAGGTAACGAAAGTCGTACCGAAGGCGGAAGGCTTTGACGTGAGCGCTCTTGAAATGCGCTTTCTGGACTTCTCTGAGGATGATCTGAATGACCGCACAATCACCATTGACGGTGACGTTTATAATTTCAACTGGCGGCAGGCTTATGACCGGCTTTATCCGCCGCCAAAGCCGGAAGATGAAATAATCTGCATCATTAATGAAGGTGCAAATGTAGGCAGTCAGATTTTCGGTCGGGCTGCCTTTATTGTTGGTGACTGGCCTTCCGATATTCCTCTGAAACTCTTTATCCGTGGACGCATTCAAGGGCGCGGCGGCAATGGTGGCAATGGCGCTGGCAATGATGGGTACGCCACACATGGTCAGGCAGGCGGAACGGCACTTTATGCACGCAGGCCTGTCATTATTGAGCAGTCAAACCAGATTTGGGGCGGCGGCGGTGGCGGTGGTTCCGGTACTTGGAAATATGGCGGTGGCGGTGGAGGCGGACAGGGGTTTTCTGCGGGGCTAGGGGGTACGGGGCAGGGCGATGGTGCTGCGGGTACACCTGAAAGGCCAGGGGCAGGCAATGGCGGCGGTAACGATGGTGCCTATGGTGGCGCAGCAGGTCAACCCGGCAAACATGGCCTCGGTAAGAGCTGGTCAACTGGCGGGGCTGCCGGTTCTGCAGTTGATGGGTTTTCATTTTTAACATTCACAAGCGGCCAAGGCGATGTTCGTGGCCCACGCATAAACTGAGGTATAAATATGGAATACTCAGCTTGGCACAGCGTTATTCAGGATGGTAACGGCGCTGTTGTCCCTATGGCAAAGATTACCGTTCGCAATACATCAACGGGAGCGCTTGCAAAATTGTACAGCGCTCGTGATGGCTCCGCACCAAAGGCAAACCCATTTAATGCCGATGAAAATGGGCAAGTGTTTTTCTTTGTTGCCGGTGGCTCATATACGATCAAAGCCGAATTCGGTTCTCAGGAACGAACATGGCCTTTCGTACCGGTCGGCACGGCTGCGGAATATGATATTGACAGCCTTGCGCAGTATCTCAATTCTGGCGTGGTTTATTTCCAGAACGGTACGGCTCTGACGGCATATGTGCCGCTGTCGTATCCTGCTGCTGCCGTAGTGTTAGCTGATCCTGATGCTCTCAAGAATGGCTATTACACTAACAGCGGCACGGGGTGGATATTCGGTCGCGCATTGCAGGACACAATCTCACGATTGTTTATCACTGGTGGCGCGGTGAACACGCCAACGGTAACTGTCGGGCAGGGTGTCAATCCGTCAACGCCACTGGTGTTCTATGTTGATGTGACAGTGCCAAACACTGCCAGCGTGACACTTAATGTGGTCGGGCTTGGTCAGGGTGTTGTACTCAATGTCGCCGGAAATCCATTGGCAGCCGGTGAGTGGCTTGGGCGCGTGATGCTGACGCGCGAAACAGATGGGCGTTATCGGATTATGAATGATCCGGCATCCGCTTTGTCGGCGGCACAGTCAGCAACTGCGTCAGACAGTGCACGGGCTGCGTCTGTTACGGCGAAAACACTGTCTGAGACTGCACGTGATCAGTCAGTCGTAGCCAAGACCCAATCAGAGGACGCAAAGACAGCATCAGAAACGGCGCGTGATCAGTCTGTAACTGCGAAGAACCAGTCAGATGCAGCACGTGATCAATCCGTTACAGCAAAAAACCAATCTGTTTCAGCAAGTGAGAGCTCGGGGCGTAGTGCAGTAGCGGCAGCAGCCAGTGAAAATAATGCGGCTGCATATGCGGGGGCGGCTTCCAGTCACGCTTCGTCAGCGAATACCAGCAAGAACCAAGCCGCGACAAGTGCAACGACCTCTACAAATGAAGCAGATCGCGCAAAAACAGAGGCTGACCGTGCAGCAGCAGCAGCGGGGGGCCTTATCAGTGCCGTTCAGTTTGTTCCACAAACATTGACGGTGGCGCAGCAGACACAAGCCCGCAATAATATTGGTGTGCAGCCTGTCAATTCGGCGAGCGTAGGGGCTGCTATTGCAACGCCAACACCAACCGAAACAATCGCAGATGGTGATAGACTTTCTGGCCTTGACCCAACAGGAACAGGGCTAAAGCTATTCCGCTTCAGTGCGGTTAAAACTTGGATACAAAGCTGGTTAACAAAAGCAATGGTCGGCCTTGGCAACGTCGCCAACAAGTCCGAAGCACAAATGGTTGAGAGCGGAGCAATTGCCGATGCTTTGGAGGGAAAGCTACCATCAAACGCACAGGCCGCAGACAGCGCAAGGCTTGGCAATAAAACGGCAGTGCAGTGGCAGACTGAGGTTGATGCCTTAAAAAACCAGTTCTTTGGGAATGGTCAAGTTTGGCAGTCTGTTAGCCGCCCTGCTAATACTGTTTTCCAAAACACAACAGGTAGGACGATTTTCATTACTGTCAACATTTCAAGCGGCTACGGAACTTTTCAGATGTCGCCGGATAATGTGAACTGGTCAACTGCTTCAGAGATTGGTGGTGGCAGTATGTGGGTCATGGGCATGCCAATTCCTAACGGCTATTACTATAAAACTACCACCGGTGGATCTTACAGGGAGCTTCGTTAATATGGAAAAAGGTTTTTATCATCCTGATATCGGTTATTGGCAAACTGTAGGCGGAAATCCTTCTTTAGATGATTATCCAGAAGGGACAATCGAAGTTCCATTCAAGCCAAGTGAAAATCACATCTGGCAAGGTAATCAGTGGGTTTATGTGGAGCCACATCAACCGACGGCCGCGGAACTGAGGGCGCAGATGGCGGATAAAACTCCGCGTGAGTTTCGAGATATTCTCACTGATATGGGAATTTTCCCTCATATGGTGGCGGCGAAAATCAATGAAATTCCGTTTGATATCGAGCGTCAAAAAGCACTCAACGCTTGGGAAGTTTCCACCTATATCAGTCGCATCGACCCGTATGTCGATATGATCGGCGCTATGTTTGATAAATCGCCTGCTGAAATTGATACAGCATGGCTGGCCTGATCTGAGGCCTGTTTCTCTTCGTCGCTTTTAAGCGGTTTTTCAAGGAAAATTGAAAATGGATAAAACCGTGCTAGCTGGCACGGCGATCCTGCTTGACTTCGGTATTCGTACTGAGGTCAAGCAGGCATTCATTTTACAGCATTCTGCTGAAAAGAGCATATGCAATAGCGCCGACGCAAAGCACGGTAATTGTGATTAGTCCGGCATATTGTTTCATAGCTTCACCCCACTAAGATTAACAATGAAGCCTTCCCTTAGGATGTATGTGTCCAGAAGGCAAATCCCCCTATAGCTGCCATTGAGGCGGTTTTTATTGCCTACAGGTTGATCGAAAAAATCGACAAGGCATTTTCACAGGAAAATTGAAAATGGATAAAACCGTGCCAGCTGGCGCGGCGATCCTGCTTGACTTCATTCGTAAGACTGAAGTCGGGCGGACTGATCGCGCGTCTTATGATGTCATCTATGGTCAAAACCAGCATAAGCTGAAAAAACAGATTACCGCCATGACGATTGGTGAGTTGGTTGATGAGCAGGCCAGCTTTACCAAGCGTTTCAAATCTTCTGCATCTGGTGGTTATCAGTTCATGCGGAAAACCTTGCAGGATTTGTCGCGTGAGCTTCGCCTGAACGGTCGGCAGGTATTTGAACCTGATCTGCAAGACCGCCTTGGTTATCACCTGTTGAAACGCCGTGGATATGAAGAATTCATGGCGGGCAAAATGACCGTAACAGAGTTTGCCAAGCGGTTGGCAATGGAATGGGCTTCTTTTCCTGTGATTGCTGCAACCAAAGGGGCGCATGGTCAGCTTAAGCGTGGTCAGTCCTATTATGATGGTGATGCGCTTAATAAGGCTCTGGTGAGGCCGGAAGCCATTGAAGCGGTTTTGCGCAAGGCCAAAGCTGCAGGCAATGAGTTGCCGGTACTGGCTCCTGAAAAGCGGGACGCCGAAAACCTGCCGTCTGAACCTGAAAAGCCTAAGCCGGTCTGGAAGTCCAAGCGGGCATGGTTGTGGAGCTATATCGGCACTATGTCGCCTGCAGCTCTGATGGGAGCATTTGATTGGCGGGTGCAGATGGTGATTGTTGTCAGCATCATCGGTATCTCAATCTATTCCATCCTCACCATGAAACAGGTGAAAGACAAAATCACCGAACTGGTTGAGGCGCTCTGATGTTGGGGCAGCTCAAAACTATCGCAGCCTTGCTGCTGGTGGGCGCTGTGGTGCTCACCGGTGCTTTTCAGCTTGGTAAGTACAAACAGCGCCAAGAGGGCGCAATTCAGCAATTAAAGAGTGATATCCGTGCTGAGCGGGAGAGGGTGAAAGACGATGCGAAAACACGCAATCTTTCGGACTATGATTTTTGCATTCAGTCTCTTCGCCGTCGCGGGATGCAATCCGCAGACTGTGAGCAGCTGCGCGGGCTGGCGCAAGAATGATCTTTCAGCCGCTGGGCTGGTGGCGCTGACAAAAGCTGATCGGAAGGCTGCTGAGCGAGTGGAAGGTAATGACCAAAATGGAAAACGGCAGGGGTGCTGGTGATGGGAGATGATATTAAGTGGTTGATCGGGATATCGGCTAGTTTAGGTGTATCGTTCATGATTGCGCTTGTTGGCTCATTCCGGTCTTTGTCAGCTACAATGAAAGATGGTGACGATCAGCTACATGAGCGCATCAACAGGGTGCGCGATGAATATGTAAAGCGTGTCGATCATGATGCTCAAATGAATGAGATAAAAAAGAACATTAAAGAAATTCGTGATGAGCTGAGAGATGGGACAAAGGAGACTAATAAGCGTCTGGATCAGGTGTTGGCAGCCCTAGTTTATGAGAGAAAATAGATGCTTAGCCTATTTAAATTACCAACTTTCGTTTTGTTTTTTAGAATATTTAGGAACCGTAAGCCTCCTCGTGCATTTATTCTCACGAAGGCGAACAAGCAAATGGAGGTAGCAACGGTAAAGCTGCAAAAAGCTAAAGTGAGCAGAACATTGAAAAGAATTGGTATGAATGAAGAAAATAAAAATACAGAGTATTCTGAGTTTATGCACTTTGATTCAAGCAATGCAATCGGTGTTAAATTAAAGTCTTATTATAACTCAGTTAAAGATGAAGGCATTCCCGATAGATTATTAAATTTATTGGATAAGTTGAAGCATCAGGAAGCTCTCTCAATTGATGCTCGCCACGAAAAAGGGAGAAGGTAAGTTATGGGTCAGAGCACATCATCTTTTAAAGACGGTCTTATGGAAGCCATTCCCAATCTCAGAGCTTTTGCAAAGTCTCTTATAAAAAATGCTGATAAAGCTGATGATTTGGTACAAGAGACCGTTTTAAAAGCATGGGCAAAACAGGACCTATTTGAAAAAGGTACAAACATAAATGCCTGGCTCTTCACTATTCTACGCAATGAATTTTATAATTTGATGAGAAAACGCGGCCGTGAGGTTCAAGATAGCGAAGGCATATATTGTAATAATATTGCAATTCATCCAGCACAGTACGGCTCACTTGATTTACACGATTTTCGTGTGGCGCTCAATCTACTCCCTGATGATCAACGGGAGGCGATTATTCTGGTAGGCGCCTCTGGTTTTTCGTATGAAGAAGCTGCAGCTATTTGTGGATGCGCGCTTGGAACAATTAAAAGTCGTGTTTCCCGAGCGAGGCTGCGTTTACAAGAGTTACTGGATATGGATGGGCATTATCATTATGGACCTGATGTATCATCTGCGCATATTGCGCTAAGAAGTTTTGCATAAAATACTTTAAATGATTTTTTTAGCGGATTTAAATCTGTTTTTTAATGAGACATTTTCTCTGAATGGTGATTAATGGAGAGGCTATGTCACTGCCTCTTTCGCCCTTTGGTGATTCAATTGAAAAATAAATTCTACTTTCTACCTAATAATGGGCAGTCATCATCAGAAATTATAGCTTATGACTGGCATAAAAATCCACTTGGACCCCTTGAGGGTTGGCCGAGTGAGCTTAAAAATGCAGTGCAACTTATGTTGTCTTCCCATTTTCCCAAGGCAATTATTTGGGGGGATGATTACACCACTCTTTATAATGATGCATTTGCGCAAATTCTTGGCGCAAAAGAAAATTGTATGGGAAAATCTTTTCGGGATATTTGGAGTGAAGCTTGGAGCAGCATCGAACCTATGGTTGCGGATGCTTATAAAGGCAAGACAACCTTTATCGAAGACTATCCGCTTATTATTAATCGCAATGGTTACCCTGAACAATGCTATTTTACATTTTGCTACAGCCCAATACTTGGAAGTGACGGCACTGTTTTAGGAATGATCGATACAGTTATTGAAATGACCTCCAAGGTAGAAGCAGTTAAAAATGCTGAAGTTATAAATTCCGAGCTGGCGCACAGGATAAAAAACACTTTTAGTGTTATCCAGGCTTTGGCAAACCAAACTTTTCGGAAAAATGATGTTAAGGATGCTCTACCTGTTTTTTCAAATAGGTTACATGCCCTTGCTAATGGTCATGATGTATTAAGGTTAGGTAGTTCATCTAACGGAACTATCGAACAAGTTATTAATGCTGTTCTGGAGCCTGTCGCAAGCAAAAGTAGAGTTGAGCTCAATGGTCCCAAAATTCTAATTGGACCTAAAGGGGTTATGTCTACTTCATTGCTTATTAATGAGCTAACCACAAATGCAATTAAATACGGAGCCCTATCAGTGCCTGAGGGGTCTATTGTAGTTAATTGGTTCATTAAAAATGATGACAATACCCCTACACTCGTTTTGGAATGGCAAGAGCGTAATGGGCCGAAAGTTGTTCCGCCAAAATCTAAAGGATTTGGTTCACGATTGATTAAAATGGGGCTGATGGGGATTGGCGCGTCAAACGTGTATTATAAAGAGGATGGATTGTATGCAGTTTTCACTGCACCTTTTCGGCAAATACAGGAGGAGGGAAGGCTGTACTCTTCAGGCACACGGAATAATCGTTAGACTATTGCACTGAGATAGGTGTGCTAATTCAAAGTAGCATGCATAATTTTGTTGATGTCAGCGGCCGCTGCAGCTCCTTTGCATTATCCCACGGCGCTGTCATCCACATATCATATTCCTCTGGCTCAGTCAGGATGACCGGCATCGCTTTCGGGTGAATTGGCGCGACAACGGAATTCGGTTCACTTGTCAGGAAAGCAAATAATGTGTGATTTTGTTTGCCTTCTGATGGCTTTCTTACGCCAATCCATTCTGTCCAAATGCCTGCAAAGAAAAACAGCGGTTCTGATTTATCAATAGCAAACCAATGTAGCGGTTTTTTCCCTGTCTTTGGATCCGAATGCTGCGCATATTCACTGAATGAAGTTGCCGGAACAAGGCACCGGCTTGCAACGCCAAGCCAGCGCTGCCAGTGGCGGGATGATATATTCCGCACATTGGTGATGCCTTTATCAGTTTCGCCTTTGACATACATTGGTGGTGTTGGCATCCCCCAACGGCTTAAGCCCAGCTCTATACCATCCAGATTATTGCGCAGTATTGGTGCCGGATAGTCAGGATAGATTTTTTCATCAAATGACGCGCCGTTTGTCAGATCAATATATGACCCGACTGCTTGTTTAAGCTGGGCACTGTTCATTTTAAGATTATATTGATTGCACATTCTATCCTCCATCTCAGCAGAAACGCAGGATTGTGCCTTTGGTTCATTTTGGTAGAATTAATCTCGATATATAAGACGGATTTATTGTACTTTATTTCTGTTCTTCGATTTTATTGGAGATAATCATATGAGTGGTTTGCTAGCTCTTTTGGATGATGTAGCTGCCATCGCGAAGGTGGCTGCAGCTTCGGTCGATGATATTGCCGCCAATGCAACACGAGCCGGTACAAAAACACTTGGTGTCATCATTGATGATGCAGCGGTAACTCCAAATTATGTCGTCGGAATAACTGCAGCACGCGAACTCCCTATGATTGCCCGCATTGCTATGGGGAGTTTACGAAATAAAGCCTTCCTTATACCCGGCTTATTGGCTTTGGATTATTATTTTCCGATAGGCGTGACCGGACTTCTTATGATTGGCGGCGCCTATCTTTGTTACGAAGGTGCTGAAAAAATCTGGCACAAGTTACTCCCTTCAAACTCTCACGATAGTGATGAGAATAATGACACTCAAGACCCTACAGCACTTGAAGAAAGTCGTGTTTCAGGTGCAGTAAAGACAGATTTCATATTATCTGCAGAAATTATGACATTGGCTCTTTCAATGATTGAATCTCGGTCTTTATGGATAGAGTTTGTAACCCTATGCTTAGTGGGTATTATGGTTACGGTGCTTGTGTATGGCGTTGTTGCGATAATTGTTAAGCTTGATGACTTTGGTGTGCTTTTAGCCAAAAAAGGCAGGCTGTCATGGACGCGTGCATTTGGTCATTGGACAGTTCGCTCTGTACCTAAACTATTGTGGCTACTGACTGTAATCGGAACCGCAGCTATGCTTTGGGTAGGCGGAAATATCTTTATACACGGGATGCATGAGTTGGGAGTGCATCAACCTTATGGTTACATCGAGTACCTGGCATTGTTAGCATCAAGCGAAGTTTCTGAGGCCTTTACATCGGCCGCTAACTGGCTTGTGACTGCATTTTCGGATGGTGTGTTTGGTTTTATTCTGGGCTCACTTCTAATTCCTCTTGTCGCAAAGATATTCTCTCCGACATGGAACTTACTAATGACCAAAACTAACTGATGAGCATTTTTAACAAAATGAATGACACACTGGATTGAAATTTTGGTTCATTTCGGCGTGTCCTCTCCATCCTGCTTGTGTTTACAGCAAAACCATTCAGTGCCGTAGCGACCTTTGAATCCGTAAGCTCCCCACTTATTGCATCCTTTATGCATGCAATAATGAATATACATACCTTTCGATGTGCGGGATTGTGTTTCGTCACTCATGCCAGACCTCCAACAAAGCCTGACATTTCATCGAGCCTGTACATGGCCATACGCATGCGGCCTCTGCAGCCTTGCGCTTTACATCGGGCACGGTTCTCAATTTCATCCAGATACAGCTGTTCACGGCCTCTTGCCGTGCAGATCGTTGCCTTAGTGATATAGACAAGCCGACTGCATTTTTTGCAGATCATTTCTAGTTTTTGATCATCGGATAGATCACCGACTTTGTATTTTGTTTTCCAGTTACCCATCAGTAGAAGTCCTCTGCAGATGGGATACGGACATAGCTGATCTTACCGCCAACATGACCGCCTGCAGGTGGCTTCCATTCTCCCATATGCACGATCGTGCTGGAGTATTTGGCATTAAGCGCATCCATTGCGCCGTTGGCTCTTTCCCATTTCTGTCTGATTACATCGTCGTTATTGAAGATATCCAGCTGGCGGGCATTGGCTTGGCTCAGATCGGCAAGCGTTATCCCGACACGAAATATGGTTGTGTTTCGCGGCAGCTCACGGCGCACATAATCCCACAGCATTCTATGGGCTGTCATAATGGCTTGCTCATCGTTAACCGTTGGCATTTTCACAATGCGAAACCATGAGTCATCACGGACAGACAGCCAAAGCCATAAAGCCTCGGCATAGTATTCCTCACGCCGTAAGCGTCTGCCAGCTTTCACAAGCAAGAGGCGGGCAATCTCATAGGCTCCGTTGATGCTGCGGCTTTCAGGTGGCAATACGCGCCCATGCCCAAACATACCGCGTTTCTGCGGTATGGCTTGGATATCATAGCCGTGGAGGGCATACCAAAGGCGCTCACCATTCACGCTGCGCCAGATTTTACGCATGTGCTTGGGCTGCAGATTATAAAGCTGCTCGGTGGTGATGACTTGGCTATGGGCAAGGCGCATCCGCATGTTGTCGCCAACGCCTGGCACATCGGCCAGCTTCACCTCAAATAACGGGTTCGGCATCATATTCGGGTGCCAGATCGCTAAGCCGTTGCCATATTGGCCGGCTCTTTTGCTGGCATCCTTGCCGGCTTTGCAGGCCATTTTTGCTAACTGCCGGTTCGCTGCAAAGCCAATAGAGCTGGTGATGAACTCGCCGACATTCAGTTTGATTGTTTCCTTGATTTTATGGGCGAGCCCCTCCGGATCGCGCCGACCGCGCTCATCCAGAATGCAGGTCAGTTCGTCGATGCTCTTGGCTGTATCGATTGCAATGACGGATTCGATTTCGCAGAGCAGGGCGTTATGAGCGCGGCGATATAGATCTGGCTTTTGTGGCACCAATATCAGATCCGGACACAGTGCTTTTGCGTCCTTAATCTTCATGACGTTTTTCACGCCATAGGCTTTAGCTTCTTTTGAGCAGGCAATGACGGCCGTCCGATCTGTGCCTTCAAACGGCACTACTCCAACCGGCCTGCCGCGCAAGCGCTTGTCACATTGCTGTTCAACGCTCGCAAAGAAGCCGTCAAAATCCAAATATAATCGTTCAATGGTTTCTGGCTTACGCATGGCACAAAAAATCCGTGGCGCAAACGAGTGCGCAAAATGGTCGATAAACTTTCAAATTACAATTCTGTTCTACATCTGTTCTCTTCTTAGGGAAGAGTCAAGACAGATTCGAAAGAGCTAATAGACGCTGTGAATTGCTGTTGATAGTTGATTTTTTTCAATGCACAACAATGATTTGTGCCTTTGTTCAGTGATTAAAAATCACTTTTAAAATTTAAACTATAATAAAAAACCAATTTTGATCAAATAGTTAGATGAATATTTTGCCTTGTTAGAGATAATTTTTACATAGAAGTGTAATTTATAATTATAAAATTTATTGTATTATTTTAAAAGTATATGCTTAATCAATAATTAAGCATATTTTGTTTTTGTTGTGTGGAGTTTTTGCAGAGATAGCGTGTTGTCATAATGGCAGGAGGGAAGGATGCGAGTATTATTATTTGCAGTGCCGTTCATTGCATTAGGATATACCAATACAGCAAAAGCTGCTGACTGTACGGTTTCTGGTGATACTGTTAATTGTGCTCCAGGCGAAACATATGAACCGGCTAATCATGGAGGTAAAAAACTTCATGAATATGAAACGGTATATTTACATAGAACTGCCAATAATCAGCATGGCTATGCTCAATTTTCTAATCAGATTGTATTTAAAGATGCCTTTATAACCGTTGAAGGTTCACAGAGTGACGGTGTAACCTTGCGTAATTATGGGCCAACGGTTGATTTCAATAATTTAACAATATCTGCTTCAGGTGTAAGCGGCGATGGTATTAATGTCGGGCGCGATAATTCTGGTGGACGCCTAACAGTCCATAATACTGCTAATATTGAAGTTCAGCAGGGAATGGGAATTCGCTCAGTCTCGTCTGAGATGGGGCCTGAAAAGCACCTTATTATATTCAATGGTGACTCAAATATAGTGACGCATGGTGACGGGAGCTGGGATGCCGGACATGCAGTGTATGCCGGTACGCAGACATATGGTTGTGGACCGTCAATACTTAAATTTTATGCGTGCCGAACCCTTAGTGTTGGCGAAATACAGCTTTTAGGTGGAGCCGCTAATAGTCACAATATTACTACGAACGGCGATGGCGCTTACGGTATATACGCGAATGGCTGGGGACGTATAGCAGCCAACAATATCAATGTTGTAACAAATGGCGATAACGCGCATGGCGTGGCAGCTCAGCGACAATTACTTGATTATTATTATAACCGGAATGACACCGGAGTGACAGACTATTCCGGTAATGTGGAATTACGGGGCAATGTCAGTGTAAAGGTGAACGGTACCGGATCTTATGCATTTTATGCTGATAGTTATAGTGCAGCGGATGGCAAAGATTCTGTTGGCAAGACTGCAAGCATCAGATCATTTAACAGCGACACGAATACGATCGTTGATGATAAAGTCTATATAATTTCCGGAGATATGCTGGCCACAAAATCGGGCGTGATTGATCTTTGGATGGGCAATGGCAGCCGTTTCGATGGGGCAACCCAAATTAGAGATAATGGCGTTCTTAATTTAAATATAGCAGGCGAAAACAGTGCCTGGTATTTAAGTGATAATTCCAGTTTTTCGGAAGTCACTCTTCGGGATAAAGCGGCTTTATTTTTGAAAGCTCAGGGAGCGCTGCCGGTTGATTATACTCTGACTGGCAAATTTCATAATCTGTCCGGAACCATTAATCTTTCAAATAACTCTTTGGCCGGAGATCAGCTAAAATTTGAAGGCGATTATCATAGTGATGGTGGTCAGCTATTTATTGATACCGAGCTCGGCTTGGATGGCTCCGTGACAGATAAATTTTTTGTCAAAGGTGACACTTCGGGGACTGGTTTTGTAAAAGTGACCAATATTGGCGGTCAGGGCGCGCAGACCGTTAATGGTATCCGGATCATTGAGATTGATGGTGTATCAGGCGCTTCATTTACATTGCTGGGTGATTATACTCACAAAGGTGATCAGGCTGTTGTCGGCGGTGCCTATGCGTACCGACTGTTTCGCAACGGCTTAGGAGATGATAGTGCCGACGGTAACTGGTATCTGCGCTCTGAACTGAAAGACAAGAAGCCGCATTATCAGCCGGGTGCTCCTGTCTATGAAATTTATCCGCAATTCCTGCTTGGGTTGAACACTTTGCCAACACTTCAACAGCGTGTGGGCAATCGCTATTGGAGCCATGCCGGTAATCTGATGCTCTCACAAGGCGCAGATGCAATTGAGCCTTATGCTCCAAACAGCGAGGCTGGCAGCTATATTGAAACTTCTGGCATTTGGGGGCGGATTGAAGGCTCCTACTCCAAAATGCAGCCGCGCACGTCGACGTCCGATGCCACCTATGACTACAGCGCCTATAAAATGCAGGCTGGTATTGACGGCATGTTGCATGAAGGTGAAACAGGCAAGCTGATCGGCGGCATTACCGTGCATTACACCCATGGTGTTGCCAGCGTTTGGTCGCCTTACGATTCCGATCTTGGTCGCGGACGCATCAGCTCAGACGGCTACGGTTTTGGCGGTACGCTGACGTGGTATGGCGATGACGGTCTGTATCTGGACAA
>NZ_QNRH01000009.1:82202-158991 GCF_003314995.1 Pseudochrobactrum asaccharolyticum | reverse complement strand
AACCTTAAAATCTCGTAAACACTAAATCAATCTCTCAATCTTTTCAGTGCCTTAGAGATTAGCCAATCTCTCAATCAACCAATCTCAAGGGCGAAGCTCTCTGCCGCTAGCAGCGCCGCCGCCCTCGTTGTTGAGCTCATATAGACCCCACCAAGCCAAACTGTCAACACGCACAAACACCTTTTATGGAATTTTTATAACAAAAAACACAAATCCACAGCCCCAGACCCGTTTTCACACCAATCACAATACATCCAAACACTCAATTACAACCAAAACACACCAAAACCACACCTCATATATCAAAAAAACACCCCCAAACCGCCCTCTCGACTCGCAAAACCAGAATCGTAAAGCCGCTTTTGAAGAATCGGGGGCCATGCTGAGCTATTCACAGCACCAGATTTACGATAATCAATCTCTGAAAGCCTGTTCATCTATATAGGTGCTGCCAGCACACTCAGATAAAGAGTACCAATGACTGTTTGCCCGATTGTTCCCTACCCCGATCAACGCCTGCGTGAGATTGCTGAAACCGTTATAGTTTTTGATGAGGCGCTGCGTAACCTTACAAGTGATATGCTGGATACCATGCGTGCGGCTCCGGGCATCGGTATCACCGCTCCACATATCGGAATTGCAAAACGCGTTGTTGTTCTGGAACTTTCTGCCGAGCAAGCTGTGAAGATCTATATCAATCCGGAGATTATCTGGGCATCGGATGAAACAATCAAACATCCGGAAGGCAGCGTTTCAATGCCGGGCGTCGTAGAAGAAGTCGAACGCCATGCCCGCATCCGTATTCGCTATCAGGATTTAGATGGTGTTGAACATATAGAAGAGTCCGACGGACTGCTTGCTGTTTGCCATCAGCATGAGATTGATCAGTTGAACGGCATATTCTGGATTCAGCGTCTTTCACGTCTCAAACGAGATCGCCTGATCAAGCGCTACGAAAAATTACAGCGCCGCTAAACACACTCTTTATAAAGAAGCCTCCCGAAATCACTTTCGGGAGGCTTTTCATTTTAACTATGTAAACCCGGCGCTTCCTGCCCCGTGCTCTCTACATATTCCGTATAGCCGCCACCATATTGATGAATACCATCCGGCGTCAGTTCCAGAACGCGGTTGGACAGCGCCGATAAGAAATGCCGGTCATGCGAAACAAACAGCATTGTGCCTTCATAGGCAGACAATGCTTTAATCAGCATTTCCTTGGTATCAAGATCAAGGTGGTTGGTTGGTTCGTCCAGCACAAGGAAGTTCGGCGGATCAAACAACATAGCCGCCATAACCAGACGCGCCTTTTCACCACCGGAAAGCACACGACATTTCTTTTCAATATCGTCACCGGAAAAACCGAAGCAACCGGCCAATGCGCGTAGAGGTGCCTGACCCGCTTTTGGAAAACGCTGTTCCAGCCATTCAAGAATAGTGCTATCACCTTCAAGAATATCCATCGCATGCTGTGCGAAATAGCCAAGCTTGACGCTGGCACCGAGTGTTACGATACCATTATCAGCATCTGTTGTGCCGGTAACCAGTTTAAGCAAAGTCGATTTGCCCGCACCATTCACACCCATAATGCACCAGCGTTCACGGCGCCGCACCATAAAGTCCAGACCTTCATAGATTGTGCGGCTGCCATAGGTTTTGCTGACACCTTTCAGGCTGACAACATCTTCACCGGAACGTGGCGGGGTAGCAAATTCAAAAGCAACAGTCTGGCGGCGGCGCGGCGGTTCTACACGATCAATTTTCTCAAGCTTTTTCACACGGCTCTGCACCTGTGAAGCATGAGACGCGCGTGCTTTAAAGCGTTCGATAAATTTGATTTCTTTAGCGAGCATTGCCTGCTGGCGTTCAAACTGCGCCTGCTGATGTTTTTCGTTCAGAGCGCGCTGCTCCTCATAAAAAACATAATCACCCGAATAGGTCGTCAGATTACCGCCGTCGATTTCAATAATCTTGGAGACAATCCGGTTCATGAATTCGCGGTCATGCGACGTCATCAACAGCGCGCCGTCATAAGTCTTCAGGAAGTTTTCAAGCCAGATCAGACTTTCAAGATCCAGATGGTTGGATGGTTCGTCGAGCAGCATCACATCAGGGCGCATCAGCAGAATACGGGCAAGCGCTACACGCATTTTCCAGCCACCGGACAGTTTGCCGACATCGCCGTCCATCATTTCCTGCGTGAAGCTCAGACCTGCCAGCACCTCCCGCGCACGACCATCCAGTCCGTAACCGTCCAGTTCTTCATAACGCGCCTGCACTTCACCATAACGCTCAATGATCGCATCCATCTCATCCAAACGATCAGGATCACACATTGCAGCTTCAAGTTCGCGCAGTTCTGCGGCTACGATACTGACGGGGCCAGCGCCATCCATGACTTCAGCGACGGCACTCCGTCCGCCCATTTCACCGACATTCTGATCAAAATAGCCGACTGTTACGCCCTTCTCGACCGTAACCTGCCCTTCATCAGGCTGTTCTTCACCGGTAACCATACGAAACAGAGTGGTTTTACCGGCGCCATTCGGTCCGACGAGGCCGATTTTTTCACCACGGTTCAAAGCGGCGGACGCTTCGATAAACAAAATACGGTGGCTGTTGGATTTGCTGATATTGTCGATACGGATCATGAATGAAGAGGCCTTTTGATTAGTCAGGCTCCTATGCCATGCCTTTGCTTCCCTGTCACCTCATGCAAATACAAAGTCGGTGGTGTTTTACCGGATCGTCCGCAGAGCCCTCTGCAAAAGAAACCGGATAACCAGCAGAGCTGGCACCAGAACAATGGCAAACCAGCCACCAATCTCCAGCGCCCAGAACCAGAGCTGACGACCTTCAATACGGGTAAGTGTGCCGTTATCGTCAAAATACGGATCGAGTGAGAGCATCCATAAAGCGAGCATATAAGCAAAAATCTGTCCGAACAACACAACGAGGATAACCGGCCGTATTTTCAAAACAGACCGGAAACGTATTGCATCAGCAAATCCGCAGAGACATGCTACCAATAATGTCTCCGGAAATATGAAAAGCATAATCATTAGAGAATACCGTGCGAGTGCAGAGCAACGCAGCCATGCCATGCATTATCCTCCGGAACAAGACCAGAGCGTGTCGCATTTAACCCCACCCACGACGCTCGCTCTGGTTTCTTCTGATTGTCGCATACTCGCGGACGCACCATGATCCCATTTTGCTGTGACATGCGTTAGTCATTCCTGCCTAAAATATAAAACTACCCGCTTGTTTCGTACAAGCGGGTAGTTTGGTTCTTTCAAGTTAGTCAGATCAGAATTTGATACCCAGCTTGGCATTGACAGAATTGCTCTGGAAGCCTGAGCCAAACTGACCGCGATAGCTGATGCCGAATGTTGCTGTTTCACTGGCTTTAATATCGAAACCGGCTTGCACCAATGCCGTGTCCTTAGCGACAGGAACACCGGAAATATCAAAGGCAGAGCCATTGCTAAAAGATGCACGGCTCACAGAGTCCACATCATTAAAGGCATGCTGCCAGCCCAGCGTACCGTTCAGCTCGGTCTTAACATTACCGAACATCATCTCAGTAGCCCCGCGAATACCCAAAGTCGTGAAGACCGTGCTCATTCTGTCACTGTCGATTGTCAGAGCAGCCTGACCATCGGTTTCAGTAAAGCCATCAGTCTTCAGCGATACATAAGCCAGATTGGCAAATGGTTCAAAAACAGCATTGCTTGTTTTCAGCTTATGGCTCAACTCACCAAAGGCCTGAACTGTGCCTGCATTATAATCAGCAGTCAGCTTTTCTGAAAAATCAGAGAAGAAGACCGAACGGCTGCTATCAACCGAATGCCAGCTATAGGCAATACCACCGCTCAGCGTTGTATTACCCCAGTGAGAACCACCATAAAGCCCCAGATGATAATTGTCGCTTTCACCCGATGAAGCACGATCATCAACATCAAAGCTGGTGCGGCTATAACCCGCAAGAGCACCGAGACGCAGATTTTCTGTCACTTCGGCATCATAACCGGCGAAAATACCGCCTGTTGTCTGGCTGAGTTTTGCAGCATTGCCGCTTGAGGAATTCTCAGTCCAAGTACCAAAACTCTGTACCCAAAGAGCAGCCGGAGCGTTCTGAGCAGAAATGACCTGTGCAGTTTTTTGCGCATTCGTATCACCAAAGGCAGAGCGAAGACGATCTTGTGCTGCATTACGCAGATCACTGCTGGTGTTGATCAAAGCAGTTTTGGAAGAAGCATGCACTTCACCTGACAGCATATCGAATGCTGCGCGGGCATTTGCATCACTATCCTGTCCGGCAATAGCATCATAAACCGCATTACCGATGCCAAGTCCTTCAGCAGCACTGGCGACGGCCTGCTGGTTTCCGGTCTGTGCAACAGAGGCGAAGGCTGTGCTATTACGCAAAACATCCAGATAAACAGTTTTCGGATCATAAACGAGATTCAGATCAATAAACGGCTTATTCTGGCTCATATCTGCAAAAGTACCGGTAATCCCGCCATCTGCAGTCAGAATTGTATAACGGGTATTCCCTTTATAACTACCGGTTGCTTTTTCCACATGGACATTGACGCCATCAATGATGGCAGCACCACCAACCTGAATAAGATCCGAAGTACCGTCCGGATTAATCTCTGCCTCATACAGGGAACCAGCTTCCATCACCAGATCACCGGAGGTTTTAAGCGTTCCGATTGAGTTGCCCGGAGCCAAAACGCTACCCGCAGCAACATGAATACCGCCCAGCATACCTGAACCGGCAAGGAAGGCGCCATTACTGACTTTGATAATACCATTTACCGATGCATCACTATGATCGGCATCACCAACAATCAAACCACCGCCATTGACTGTAGTCGTGCCCTGATAGTTGTTTTGGCCATTCAGCACCAAAATACCGGTGCCGTTTTTCGTCAGATCACCATTGCCGTCAATGCTGCCGTCAAAGCGCGTATTCAGCGTTTGATTGATTTCCAGCGCAGCAGAATTCAAATCCAGGCTGCCGCCTTTACCGGACAGGGAAGATGCCTTCAGATCATGACCATTGAGATCAAGCTTACCGCCATTCACAACAAGCGTTGTGTTATCAACCAGAGCACCGGCAACATCTGCTCTTAAAATACCGTTTTCTACAAATGTGCCGCCCTGATGGCTGTTCGCCTGCCCCAGAACAAGCGTACCCTCACCCTGCTTTACCAGACCGCCGCTGCCGCTGATCTCCTGTTTCACCAGCACTTCATTCTGTACATCAGCCACATCAATGCGCCCGGCGCCATTCAGAATAAGTTTTCGATCCAGTGCATTCATTGCCTGACCGGCAATTTTCAGCCCGCCATCAGCCAGATAGAGATCGGCTTTTGCAGTGCCTAAAGCTGCATCTTCATCAATAATAATCGTGCCGCCGTCCGTCACCAGCGTCTGGCCGATAAACTCATGATTATCGATACAATAATCCTGTACAGCCTGCGCAAAACGAGCATCCGTTGTTTTACAATCAAGCAGGGTCTGTTTTTCTTCCTGCGTCAGATCTTTCAGGATCGGATTACCATCCGCATCCGCGATCTGTCCGAGATAGGTATCATTGCGGTTATTATTACGGGTCAGATAAAATTCTTTGCCCTTGGCTTCAAAGCCGGAAGCATCCGCACCCCAGACAATGCGGGTCTTTTCCGCTTCACCGTCTTTATAAGTCTCCAGCTTTGGTCCGATCCAGCGCAATTCCTGTGCAATAGGATCATGATCTGACAGTGAATTACCGTTTGGCAGCAACGCAGGCTTGGAAAGCGTGCCGGACCATTTGCCGTTATCAACAATCTCAATCCATTTAGCGAACGGACGGGATACCAGAATATGATCGATATTCACACGATCCCAGCTCGCCCAGATATTGGTGGACTCTTCACCATCACTGGTCCATGTCGCGCGTTCATCACCGACCTGACTTGGCTCAAACTGTTCACGGTTGCGTTCAAGCTGAATAAGCTGATGCTGCTGCTTCAGAATATTCATCGTTACCGGCAAATTGTTCTTTACCGGATATGTCTCATCGACAAGACCAATGTCTTTGCCTGCTTTGTAGGCTTTTTCGAGTGCAGCACCCCATGTATTCCAGGACAAACTATCAATATCCACGCCCTTATGCGCTTCCTGAATAATCGCACGCCATTTGGTTTTATCTGCAAGCTCAAGATATTCTGCTGACAAATCACTATACAGCTTATTGCCTGTAGCCTGCTTCATCAGGCGCAATTGCGCGTCAACACTCAGCAACCCGCGTTCTGAAACATCACCGGCATTGAGATCGCCGACAAGAATGGTCGGAATGGCCGTTGATTGTGCCAGTTTATTGGCTTCTTTTGCCTGTTTGATACGATTAACTGGCTCGTCATAATAATTAAAGTGACGACCGGCGATGACTGTATCCGGAAATCCGTTCCCCGGCTTCATACGAATTGTATTCGCGCCGAGATAGTCAGACTGGCCGGCAGAAATCACCATACCGCTGCCTTCACGATCATCATTATCTTTGATTTTTTCGTAATTGCCGAGCTTGTCAGGTTTGGCATTCAGCAAATCCAGCGTGTTCTGCACATGCGCCTCAACAACACTTTTATCACCCAGCTTTTTGCCGCTGTTATTATATAATTCCGGCAAGACCAGCACATCAGGCGCAACACCAAGCAAGAGGTCCTTCATCGTCTGATTATAAATCAGCCGACCACTCTCTTTCGCCTCAGCATCCCACATTTTGGAATTAACGCCGTTATTCCAGATATTAAAGCCCATCACGGTCAGTGAGAAACTCTTATCCTTTGCCTCTTCCGCCTGCGCGTTGGTGCCCAATGCAGCCAGCAATAATGCACCTGCTACACCTGCGCCCAAATTACGTTTATGCCCTGCGCCTGACCGCTGCTTTTTCATCAAAATCATCCTGATAGTAAGAACCGAGACATAAAATGTCACTTTTCTTACATTAGATGAGTTATATGTCAGTTTTTATACAAACGCTGTGAGTACAGCAAATCATTCACTTGACGCTTAAATTTTTTTGCCTGAAATAATGTGTGAACAGGGGGCGCATCATGCGTTTGAACGGCGTGGCATCAGTCGGTGGCAACAAAAAAGACAATCGTCAGGCGTTTTTGCTGCAATATCTGGAACAAAATCACTATATTTCACTCGAAGAGATCGCTCATCTCTGTTCTGTCACTATGCAGACGGCACGACGTGATATTATGGCGCTGGAAACCACCGGCAAAGTCCGTCGTATCCATGGCGGAGCAACAATAGCCGCGCCGATGGATGTCGGCACCTACCGCCAGCGCCGTCTTGATCAGGCGGCAGAAAAGCAGGCCATCGCGGCTTTTGTGGCAGAGACAATTCCGGATAATACGACAATCTTCATTGATACCGGCACGACTTGTGAGGCCATTGCAGCCGCCCTGCTCAAGAACCGTCAAGGCTTACGCATTGTCACTTATAGTTTGCGTGTCGCATCGCTGATCAGCGAAAATTCAGACTTCGCACTGGCTATTCCGGGCGGGTTTGTACGTGCCGTCGATGGTGGTATTTTTCAGGAGGATACGCCGGATTTTATCAACCGTTTCAAATTCGACTATGCCGTGATTTCTGTCAGCGGTATAGATGATGACGGCGATTTATGCGATGACGACCGCACCGAAGTTGCGGCAGTTTCCAAAGCGCTCGATCAGTCCAGACATAAATTACTGGCTGTCGACAGCAGCAAGTTCGGCAAGCGCGCTTTGGTAAAGCTCGGCGGGCTGGATATTGTCGATGCGATTATCACTGACAAAGCACCCGCACCGCATATTCTGGATAAGATACAGGCGCTGAACCTGCAATTGCACCTGTGCGAAACCGGTGACCGGCACAGCTCCTGAAAGCTGCCGGTCACAATAATTTACTCAGTTATGACTGGTGACGCCGATTTCCTGCTCGTGGAAAACAGTGCTGTAAATCTCGTTACGTCCGGCGCGTTTGCTCAAATAGAGCTGACGGTCTGCATGAGCAATCCATTGCGACGGTGACATATCCGGCAGGCAACAGGCTGATGCCACACCAATACTCACAGTCACACAAGGGCCGACTGCAGATTCCGGATGCGGTATTCTCAAAGAGCCTACCTGTTCCTGAATTTCTCTGGCAACGAGTGCTGCCGCTTCATGATCGCGTCCCGGAAGCACGCAAACAAATTCCTCACCGCCATAACGGGCAGTCAGATCGGTGGCCAGATGCACCGCTCTGGTCAGCGCTGCGGCAACCATTGCCAGACAACGGTCACCCGCCGGATGGCCGAATGTATCATTGAACAGCTTGAAGAAATCGATATCGACCATAATGACCGACAGCCATTCACCGGTACGGGACAGCTTTGCAGTTTCTGTTGCCAGTGTCTGCTCCAGATGACGGCGATTACTTAAACCGGTCAGTGCATCGGTCACTGCCATCTGTGCCAGCTGATCACGCAGACGCTTCAGCTCCACATGATTAGCCACACGTGCCAGCAAAATAACCGGCTGGATAGGCTTGGTCACATAATCAATCGCACCGGCTGAAAGACCTCGCACTTCTGCATCCTGATCATTCAGGCCCGTGGTGAAAATCACCGGAATATCCGCAAGCATTCGGTCTTTCTTGAGACGCTTGCACACTTCATAACCGTCGATTCCGGGCATCAGCACATCAAGCAGGATAAGATCCGGCAGCACAGTTTGTGCAACTTTCAGTGCTTCTTCACCGGAAGTTGCAAAACACACTTCATAGTCGTCTTCGAGAACAGCGCTCATGATCTCGATATTTGAGACTTCATCATCAACGATAAGGATGACTGCCCGGTCTGTCATAATTATTCTCCGATGCGCTCAGTATTGCCGGAAGTCTGCGGATCATCCGCAAATTCCTCATTCAGCAATGTCAGCGCACGATTGTAGGCAAGATTATCAAGAGCGACTTTTACCGGATGAACCTGCATATCAGCGGGCGTCATGCCGAGTGTCGTCGCCAATTTTTCAAAACTGCTGCGTGCCTTCAGGCTACGGCGCTCCAAAAGCCCGCGGAAGGCGGAAATCTCCGCCTGAATATTGACCGGTTCAGCCTCTGCTGCCGATGCGGCGTTATTAGCAGTTTCTGGCGCAGTTACAAGGCTTTGTGCAGCCTGAATTGCAGGTTTCAACAATTGCTCAAGTTCAGCAATCAGATCATTTGCGGCAACCACATCGCCTTGCGACAAAGCCGCTTCTGTTTTGGCCGCATGGGCATATATTTCAGCCAGTTCCAGCGATCCGGCCACACCTTTCAGCGTATGCGCACTGCGACGGGCATCTTCCAATGCACCACGGCTGATCTGGTCATGCAGTTCTTCTGTCGCCCCTGCAAATCGCTGGCCAAAATCAATGATCAGCTTGCGCAACAAAGCCGTTTTTCCGTTCATGCGCGGCAAGGCCTTTGCCAGATCAAACGGCGGCAGACTATCCGGCAGATCAGGTTTTGTAGCTGCTGCAGGTGCCGCACTGGCTTCCGCCTGCAGTGCTGCATTCTTGGCACGTGGCTTGAGCCAGCGGTTCAGTGTACGCACCAACAGGAAAGGATCAACCGGTTTGGCAATATGATCATCCATACCCGCAGCAAAACATTTCTGCCGTTCTTCTTCATAGGCATGTGCCGTCATGGCGATAATCGGCAATTGCTCCGAAGACCATGTTTTACGGATTTGCCGGGTCGCTTCAATCCCGTCCATTTCAGGCATCTGAATATCCATCAGCACGCCGTCATAAATCAGCGGTTTCGCCAATGCCAGATCACAGGCGATGCGTCCGTTTTCGGCCACATCCACTTTCAGACCTGCATCCTGCAACAGTTCTACAGCAATTTCACGGTTGATCATGCTGTCTTCTGCAAGCAGCAGTGTCAGGCCACGCAAATGTTCTGCCACCATCGGAATGGTCTGTCCGATCTCCGCATGCGGTGCATCCGGCGCGGTATCCTGCACGAACAATTCCGTAACCGTATCCAGCAGCACATCCGGCATAATCGGTTTTGACAAGAAAGCCGCAATACCCGCACGCTCAGATTCGGAGCGGAACTCGTCATTACCGTAAGCAGTGACCATAATCACATATGGCAAAGAGGTCAGGGTTTCATGGCGATGCATGGTCTGCACGGTTTCCAGACCATCCATGCCCGGCATTCTCCAGTCCAGTACCACCAGATCATACGGCTTGCCTGCGAGGCAGGCGCTTTCCAGCGCACCGATCACTTCTTCACCGGAAGCCACCAGATCAATGGTTACGCCCCATGAATTGAACACATCTTCAAGAATTTCACGCGATGCCGGATTATCATCTGCCGCCAGAACACGCAGTTCAGCGATCTTTTCGGATGCAACGCGCACCGGTTCTTCCTGCATTTCACCGACAGCCATATGCACCGTGAACGTAAACAGGCTGCCTTCGCCCTGTATACTATCAACACCAATCGTGCCGCCCATCTGCTCAACAATCTGCTTGCTGATCACCAGTCCGAGACCTGTACCGCCAAAGCGGCGTGTCATAGAACTATCGGCTTGTGTGAAGGAGTTAAACAACAAAGCCTGCTGTTCCGGTGCCATACCGATACCGCGATCGCGCACAGAAATGCGCAGGGCTATATCATCATTCTGCCGCTCCATCGCATCAACAGATACAGTCACTGTGCCTTTATCGCTGAACTTAACCGCGTTGCTGACGAGATTGAGCAGAACCTGATTGAGACGCAATTCGTCCCCAACCAGAACCGGTGGAACATCCTCATGGATAATCGTCTCAATTGTAACGCCTTTATTCTCTGCATTAATCGCCGCGAGATTCAGCTGGCTTTGCAGCGAGGAACGCAGATTAAACGGACGCGCCTCAAGCGAAAGCTTGCCTGCCTCATTTTTGGAGAAATCAAGAATGTCGTTAATCAAGCGCAGCAGCGCCGTGCTGGCATTGCTGATTTTCGAGACATATTCTTTCTGGCGCAGATCGAGATCAGTACGCAGCACCAGATGACAGAATCCCAGAATGGCATTCATCGGCGTGCGGATCTCATGGCTCATATTGGCAAGGAACATGCTTTTGGATTTGCTTGCCGCTTCCGCTTCCATTGTCCGCTGTTCCAGCGCTTCATTTTTGGCAAGAATTTCATTCCGCATGTCATTGATGCGATTAAAACACTCGACCAGCATATCACCGAACCACACCAGTACAGCTGCCTGAAACGCAACAATCACCGCATGAAGCAAGACGCGCAGCAGGTCTCCACCTTCCGGAAACACGGCGGAAGGCATCAGATAATCCAGTGTCAGATGGTGTATGGCAACGGCAGCGGCCGCAAACATCACGGCACGGCGGTCACACCATGCAACGGTCAGAGCGAGCATAGCAAAGAAATACATATGTATATCCATTTGCCAGAGCCGTCCGCTCATCAGATACAGGATTAAAGCCGGTTGCCCCATCAGGCAAACACCGGAAATATAACGGGTAACCGGTGCAATGCCTGAGCGCAGCCATGACAAATGATAAGCACCCGCCAAAGCGACACCCGCCAAAGCTGCCCAGAGCGGTGAATGGCCGGTGACATAGGCAATCAGCGCCAGTAACGGAACATGCAGCCAAAATAAGATCAGCAAAAACCGGCTGAACCGGCTGCGAAGGTCGTCGAGTTCTAGGATCATGCTGCTGTCGTCCGCTCCTGAATGCCATAACAGCCGCCTGGCAGCAGCGGTTCAAAAACCAGCCACACGCCCGCGCTGTAAAGCCTGCTTGGGAATTCTTTATTCTCGGAATATACGGTAATCAGACTGTTGGATGCATTGATGGAAACAATCGCACCCTCAGCAGCCTGAATAGAACTGACAACAGAATTCAATGTGCGCCATGGCGCAACCATAACAATATACTGATCATCCTTACCGGTCGGCCGCAACACGGCCACAGCAATGCTGCCAAGCAACAATGCCAGCAATAGAATTGCGGGCATCAGATCACGGAACTGAAACCGCTGATCCTCGCTCAGAGCCTTCATGATATGGTATCCTGCTGTAAATATCCCAAATATCAGCAAGTTTATAACGTGTTTAAGTAAATACGGCCTTAAATATTTTATAATCGATCAACCGCTCATCCTGAGATATCCCAGCTACCAATAGCCTTACCGCCTCCGCAAAACTCTTCCCGTGCGCTGGCCTGTCGGCTTACCTTCAGCAATCACTGCCTGCCCGTTGACGAATACATAGCTGATACCAGACGGCAGTTGCGTGGAGTTTTCAAAAGTAGCGTGATCGGTAATCGCGTCCTCAAACAGCACCAGATCGGCAGCCAATGCGGGACGGAGCAAACCACGGTCATGCAGAGAAAAACGCTGCGCAGCGACCGACGTCATCCGCCGAACTGCATCCTCAAGCGGAAACCACTGTTTATCACGCCGTAAATGTCCCGCAATGCGCGGGAAAGTACCAAAAGCACGCGGATGCGGCTTGGAACCCGGACGCGGCAACCCGTCAGACCCTGCCATAAACAGCCGGTTGCAACAGGCCGCATGGAGATCATCTTCATCAAGCTGAAACAGGATAATTCCCGTCTGCCCGTCATCCTCTTCAACGAAGCGTACCAACAGGTCGAAAGGCGTTGTGCCGAGGGCAAACGCCGCCTCACGCATGTTCTGCCCTTCCAGATGTTTCAGCACATCAATGCCGATTGCTGAAAGCCGCACGTTCTCCCAGCCGATCAATGAGATTTTGCTCTGACCGTGATAATCATCTCCGCCATGCTCCACCCAATGCGCCAGTTTCTGCCGCCATGCTGTATCCTGTAAGCGCGCTTTTAAAGCCGGCAAACCACCATCCATTACCGCCGCTGGCAGAAGCTGTAATATCCATGTGCTGCCTGCCGGATAGGGATACATATCAAAGCTGATATCCACGCCGTCAGACCGCAGGCTTTCCAGATAATCGATCACAGCCGGTACATTGCCCCAGTTCGGCCGTCCCGCCGACTGCAGATGTGACAGCAATCCGGCTGCACCAGACAGACGCACCGCCTCACCGAATTCTTCAGTCGCCTGCATCAGCCCTGCTTCATAGGAGCGGATATGCGCGGCCAGCACCCCACCGAAACCGGCCACAACTTTTCCAAGGGCTACCAGTTCTTCAATCTCAGCAAAAGCACTTGGCGGGTAAACCAGCCCCAGAGACAGACCTGCCGCCCCTTGCGCCATTTGCACTTCGAGTAACCGACACATTGCAGCAAGCTCATTTGCGGTTGCGGGTCGTCTGTCATGCCCCATGACTGCCAGCCGTAAAGCCGCATGGCCGACGAGCGATACGAGATTGAGCGCAATCCCCTCACCTTCCAATGCCTGATGATAACCGGAGAAATCATCAAAAATCTCATCAGATCGCGTTTCACCGAGAAGACCGGAGAAATGCTGGCGCAGATATTCACGCGATTGTTCGGTTGCCGGATAGAGCGAGAAAGAGCAATTGCCGACCACAATACTGGTCACCCCTTGCATTGCCTTTTCCGGCCTGTCCCGCTCGCGCAAAAAAATCAGATCATCGTGGCAATGGGCATCGATAAATCCGGGGCTGAGATAACGCTCATCAGCATCAATGATCTGCGCAGCGCCGTCTGCTTTCAGACCTCTGCCGATCTGCCGGATCAGCCCGCCGTCAAGCAAAACATCGCCGCGATACCAAGGCGCGCCGGTGCCATCAATGATACGGGCATTACGAATGAGCGTTTGTGTCATATGAGGCTCCGGCACTTCATTAAGTATTACAGGGCAGCAACGGCGGTCATTTCAACCCGCAGATCAGGATCAGCCAGACGCGCTTCCACACAGGCACGTGCTGGCGGGTTTTCCGGATCAATCCACGCATCATAGACCGAATTCATCGCATCAAAATCAACAATTGCCGGAAGAAACACATTTACCGCCAGCAATTTGGAGCGGTCGGTTCCCGCCTGCTGCAAAAGCTGATCAATCTTACCCAAAACATCACGGGTCTGCTCTTCAATGGAAGCCTTGCGGTTTTCAGCCACCTGACCGGCAATATGCACCATACCGCCATAGCTCACGGCCTGACTCATCCGGCTGCCTTTTTGATAACGCATAATCATAACCGTCTTTCCTTCTGCAAACATAATTTCCGGTTTAAACTTCTGCTTGCCCGTTAAGAATATTCCAATATAATAGACATAAGAACATTATAGCGAGCATTTGAGATACTATGTCAGACACGCCAGCAACCGCTCCGGTCACACCTAAAGAAGACAGCGTCAGCAAGCGTGCACGCGGCCTTGATCGTGCGTTTGAGATTTTGGACTTTTTGCGTAACAAGCGCGAACCGCTGAAACCCAACGAAATTGCCGCGCAGATCGGCGCTCCGCGCTCCTCGGTTTACGAGCTGGTCAACCTGTTGCTGCGCAATGGTATTCTCGAATTTACCGGCGGTGACGGCCGCGTGTTTCTCGGACGCAAACTCTATTTCCTCGGCGCCGCCTATGAAGATCATTTTGACTTCATGCGCGCCTGTGATGCGGCCTTGGAACGTATTGCCGAACAAACCCGCGAGACTGCACAATATTGCGTTTTGGACGGCAACAAATATACCGTTGCCCGTATGAAAGAAGGCGTGCGCCCGTTCCGTATTTCCTCGGATGTCGGCCATTCCGTGCCTATTCCGTGGACAGCCTCCGGCCGTCTTCTGGTTGCCCATCTCAGCGATGAAGAAATTACCAGTTTTATTCCCGCTGCCGATTTTCAGATGCCCAATGGCAGCTGGCTTGATCCGGCAGAATTTATCGCGCAGGTACGTGAGGCTGATAAAACCGGCCAGTTTACCTTCAACAGTACGGTCGACAATTTCACTCACTGTTTTGCTGTGCCAATGCGTGATGCGCAGGGTATTGCGACTGCAACACTGTGCCTCGTTGCCCCCCGTGATGACGGGCTGAAGAACCATGCCTTCTATCTGCAATGCCTCAAGCAAGCGGCGCAGGCACTCAGCGGCAAACATTGACCGGTATCCGGCACAACCGCTGAGCGCTCCCCCCGCCTGAGCTGAAAATCTGTGTTGCGGATATATCATTGAATTATGAAATGCCCTTCTGATACTTCGCGCATCCGCCGTTCAACCGGCACATAATCCGGTGCACGCACAGGGCTGTGCAATTCATCAGCAATCTGCCCGCGCCGCATACCGCGCCGTGCAGGGTCGGGCACCGGCACTGCTGCCATCAGCTTTTTCGTATAAGGATGCTGCGGGTTTTCAAACACCGCTGCACGCGGCCCGATCTCAACAATCTCGCCCAGATACATCACCGCAACGCGGTGGCTGAGACGTTCCACCACCGCCATATCGTGCGAGATAAACAGAAAAGACAGGTTGAGACTGGATTGCAGATCGAGCAACAGATTGATGACCTGCGCCTTGATGGAAACATCCAGCGCTGAGACAGACTCATCGGCAACGATAAGTTTCGGATCAAGCGCCAAAGCACGGGCAATGCAAATACGCTGACGCTGCCCGCCGGAAAATTCATGCGGGAAGCGAGACGCCATATCGGCTTTCAACCCCACACGCTCCAGAAGATCAGCTACACGCTCCCGCGCCTGTTGCTTTGTACCGAGCTTGTGCTCCAGAAACGGCTCTGCGATAGAAGCACCAATACGCATACGCGGATTGAGACTGGCATAGGGATCCTGAAAAATCATCTGCATGGTACGGCGCAGGCCCTGTAGCTCATGGCCTGCCATGGCCATCACATCCTGCCCGTTGACCATAACGGAACCGCTTTGCGGCTCTATCAGTCGCATGATCGAGCGTCCGGTCGTCGACTTACCGCAACCTGACTCGCCCACCAGTGACAGTGTTTCTCCCGGTTGCAAGGAAAAGGAGATATTCTCCACCGCATGAACACGCCCTGCCAGTTTCCCGAATAGTCCGCTGTGAATGGTAAAGCGCGTCGTCAGCCCTTTTACGTCCAGAACCGGCGGCACGTCCTGCGCCACAGTATCAGCAGCTTCTACCGGCGGCAGTGCCGTGCCAGTTCGGATATCAACGACGGGAAAACGTAGCGGGCGCGCACGTCCGGTCATCGAGCCGAGTGCCGGTACAGCCGATAACAGGGCCCGCGTGTACGGATGCTTTGCCTGATGAAAAATCTCAGCTGTATCGCCGGTTTCCACCGCATCACCATGATACATCACCACCGTGCGGTCAGCGATTTCTGCAACCACACCCATATCATGGGTGATGAACAGTACCGAAGTGCCTTCCTCCTCCTGCAAGGTTTTAATCAGGTCGAGAATCTGCCCCTGAATAGTCACATCCAGCGCGGTAGTCGGCTCATCGGCAATCAGCAGTTTCGGGCGGGTAACCAGCGCCATCGCGATCATCACGCGCTGACGCATACCGCCGGAAAAACGGTGCGGATATTCATTGAACCGGCTTGCGGCAGACGGAATGCGAACCTTATCCATCAGCCGCAGAGCTTCAGCCTTTGCCTCTGCCCTGCTCATATTGCGATGGCATAACAGAGCTTCACAAATCTGATCTCCCACCGTGTAAAGCGGGTTGAGCGACGTCATCGGCTCCTGAAAGATCATCGCAACATCATTGCCGCGCACTTTTTGCATTTCCTGCTCGGACAGTTGCAAAATATCTTTACCGGCAAGCAGAATATTCCCTTCAATCCGGCTGGTATCCGGCTGCAACAATCGCATCACCGAAAGAGATGTTACACTTTTTCCGGAACCGGATTCCCCGACCAGTGCCACTGTTTCTCCTGCACCGACATCAAAGGAGATGTTTTTCACAACCGGTCGCCAGCCGCCCTCCCCGAGAAAAGAGGTTGTGAGATTTTGCACGCGGAGCACAGGCTGTTTGTCTGATAAATGGCTCATCATGCCCTCACATATCTTTACGCAAACGCGGGTCGAGAAGATCGCGCAATCCATCACCCACCATCTGCAAAGACAGCACGGCGAGAATGATGGCAAAGCCCGGAAACAGCGTCATCCAGTCTGCCTGTCCGACATATTGACGGCCGGAGGCAATCATAGTGCCCCATGTCGGAATTTCCGGACTGACACCAAGCCCCAGAAAGGACAAACCGGCCTCAGCAAGCATGGCCTGCGCAAACAGAAACGTCCCCTGCACCAGAATAGGCGATAGCAGATTACGCAGCACGTGGCGGGTCATAATATGCGGCGTGGAAATGCCCAGCGCACGCGATGCCTCAATATAGGGCAGTTCGCGGATAACGAGTGTTGAAGCACGCACCACACGCGCCAGTCTCGGTGCATAGACTATCGATAGCGCCACAATCACAGTTGTCAGCGAAGGGCCGAGTGCGGCCACCAGCGCAATCGCCAAAAGAATATCCGGAAAGGCCATCATCGCATCAATCAGACGCGCAATCGGCGTATCCAGCCGCTGGAAAAACCCCGCCAGCAAGCCGAGCGTGATACCAATCAGACTTGCCAGCACTACTACGGCAGCGCCAACAGCCAGAGATAACTGCCCCGCATAAAGTGTGCGGGAAAATACATCACGGCCAAACTCATCGGTACCGAAAAACCATGTACCGTTCGGCGCGGTCAGACGATTGCTGATCGACAATTTACCCGGTGCATAGGGTGCAATCAGTGGTGCCAAAACGGCGAGCAGCACGAAAACGATCAGGACGAACAGGCCAAATGCAACGGTGCGGCGACGCAACAGGCGACGGATAAACAACCATGTTTCTGAGGATTTTACACTGGAGCCGGTCATCAGTAACGCACCCTCGGATCGACGGCCAGATAAAGCATATCAATGGCAAAATTAATCAGAACATAGAGCGCGGCAATCACCAGCAACGCCCCCTGAATAACCGGATAATCACGGCGCATCACAGCCGACACCACCAGATTGCCAACCCCCGGAAGGCCAAACACGGTCTCTGTGACCACCGCACCGGAAATCAGCACAGCTGCGGTCAGGCCGATCACTGTCAAAATTGGGATCAACGCATTTTTAAACGCATGTTTCATCACCACGCGGCTGCCATTCAGCCCCTTGGCTCGGGCTGTGCGCACATAATCATCGCCCAGCACATCCAGCATCGAGGCGCGGGTAAAACGCATGATGAGAGCAGAGGACACGATACCCAGTGCGAAAGACGGCAGCACCAGATGCATCATTCGTTCGCCAAAACTCGTATCCGGCCCGCCATAGCCGGAAACCGGAAACAAGCCGTAGCGCACGGCAAATACCTGCATCAGCAGCAGGCCAAGCCAGAAGCTTGGAATACTGGCGGCAAACATCGCCAGCGCCGTTGCAGTCTGATCGAAAAACGAACCCCGCTTTACCGCAGCATAAATGCCGACCGGCAAGGCAATCGCACTGGCAATCAGAATGGAGAACAATGTGAGAAAGAATGTCGGCTCTGCCCGTTCCGCCAAAGCGTGGGCAACCGGCTGACCGAGGAAGATCGACTGGCCAAGATCACCGCGCAGCAATTGCAGCAGGTAATAGCCGTATTGCACCGGTAATGAACGATCAAGACCGAGCTTTGCCCGCAGTCCTTCAATATCAGCCTGTGTCGCTTCCGGCCCCAGCATGACGGCAGCAGGATCACCCGGCGTAACACGGACGATCACAAAAACAATCGTCACAACCAGAAACATGACCACGATCATGCCGATCAGACGCTGTATGATATAGCGTAGCATTCAGTCTCCACCCAGTTCGGGAATGCCCAAGATGTAAAGCCGCGCCGCTTCTCCTCCGAAGTTGCGCGGCCTGTCTCATTTATTTTTCAACAGATGCATTCCAGAAATATGGCCATGGTGCAGGTGTCACACCATCCAGTTTCTTGGATTTGGCAGACAGATTGTTGAAATTACCGATCTTGATGAACGGCACCTCGTCGAACACGACTTTCTGCACCTCTGCCCAGAGTGCCGCACGCTTCTGCGGATCAGCTTCCGCATTAAACGCGTCCATCACCTTGGCACGTGCCGGTGTATTCCATTTACCCGGCTCACTCACTGAAAGCGGATCAATCAGAGCCGGTTCAGGCAGGAACGGGCTATGCGTGATGTAAATATCCCAGAGTGCCGGATCAGCGCGGCGCTGGGTGAGCGTTGCCCAGTCCACCACCTGCATATCAACATTGAAACCGGCCAGTTTCAGATATTCAGCGGCAACCTGCGCCATTTTATAATGGAATTCATATTGGCGGCTGGTGAGAATACGCAGCGGCTCGCCATTATAATTGGCGGTTTTCAGCAGCGCCTTTGCCGCTTCTGCATCGCCAACATTATAGCTGCCTTCTGAACCGGCATCGGTATTCCAGATAAACTGTGCCGGATAGAGCGATGGTTCAACACTGAAGAAATCCTTGCTGCCATAGGCGGCAGTCAGCATGTCCTCATTATTCAACGCTACCTGCACAGCTTTACGCAGATTACGGTTTGCAGCAATACCTGTGGAGGTATTCATAATGAAAACCGGCCAGCCGAACGGCTTGAGCATAACCGCATCCGAAGACGCCGAACCGGACACACGGTCAAAAGCTTCAACCGGCAGCGCATCCACATAACCATACTGGCCGGAAACGGCAGCTTCTACGCGGGTATTGGCATCCGGCACCGGCACAAAACGGATTTCATCGAGATTTTGCTGGCGGCCACCCGCATAACCGCTCGGCTCGCCTTCCTGCGATTTATAGCCATCATAACGAACCAGCTGAATATACTGATCAGGCTTGCGCTCTTTAAACTGATAAGGGCCGGTGCCGACAAATTCGGTCATCGGCTCAGCCTGTTTTTCAGCGGGCAAAACAATCGCCGCGGAATTATTGAAGGCCAGCAGCGATGTCAGCGGTGCATAAGGCTGCTTCAGCGTGATTTTGATGCTGTAATCGTCAACCGGCTCAATGGCTTCAATCAAAGTTGCAGCCTGTTTGCCGCGCGAGGCTAAATTTGTCCAGCGCTTGAGCGATGCCACAACATCTTCCGATGTCATGCCTGTACCATCGTGGAATTTAACACCCTCACGCAGCTTAATCAGATAGGTTTTACCATCGGCAGAGATTTCCGGAAGGCTGGCAGCCAGAAGCGGCGCCGGTTTCCAGTCTTTATCGAAAGTATAAAGTGTCTCAAACATATGCTGACTGACAATACCGACGAGATCCGCCGTTGAGACCATCGGGTCCAGTGTCGGCGGCTCACCAATCGTCGCCACATCCAGCACCCCGCCTTTTTGTTGCGCGAAAGCGGACGGCATCAATGCGATTGTCGCAGCACTTAAAAACAGCGCCAGTTTCATTGCCTGCATTTCATGAACCCCCAATTGTTATGTCCGCACCTGCGATGCGGCTCCTCCTCGGCGTGATTTTTCATTTTGTCCAAAATAATGGACATTAGTCTATTTTACCGGATTGACGTATCTCAATATAGTCTGCATAACTTGTCAAGAGGGTGACCAGTCTGACCGGCACGTTTTTTGACGCCTGTAAGACAAATAAACACGGTCGTGGAGAATGTGAGGAAAAATGGAACCAAAATTAGCAGACCAATTGAACACACCGGCAATTGTCGTTGATCTGGATATTGCGGAAAGAAATATCCGTAATTTTCAGTCCTATGCGGACAAAAATGGTTTTAGAGTACGCCCTCATATCAAGACGCATAAATTACCGGCACTGGCGCATGCCCAGCTTGCAGCCGGTGCAGGCGGCATCACCTGCCAAAAAATCTCTGAGGCCGAAGCCATGCTTGACGGCTTGCAGAAAGAATATGACTGCTCTCCTGACCTGCTGATCACCTATAATATTCTAGGCAATGAAAAACTTGACCGGTTGAGAGCATTAGCGCACCGCACAAAACTGAGTGTGGTTGCAGATAATCTGACTGTTATTAATGGTCTGTCCGAAACTTTCGCCCATGAGGCACAGCCGTTAACGGTGCTGGTAGAATGCAATACCGGCGCAGACCGCTGCGGCGTTGCATCGCCTGAAGCAGCAGCACAACTTGCTCAAGCCATTCATAATGCTGAAGGACTGCAATTCGGTGGCCTGATGACCTATCCGCCTGCCAATGCCCATGCCGCGGTTGAAAACTTCATGGAACAGGCAAAGCAAAAAATCGAAGCATCCGGCATTGCTGTGCCGCTCGTCACCTCCGGCGGCACACCATCAATGATGAGCGCGGCTGATGCACCTGTTGTCACAGAATATCGCCCCGGCACTTATATTTACAACGACCGCTCGCTCGTTGAACGTGGCGCTTGCACCTATGATGATTGTGCATTTTTCGTATTGGCAACCGTTGTGTCCGTGCCGCCTGACAACCGCGCGATCATTGATGCAGGCAGTAAAACTCTGACTTCCGATTTGCTTGGTCTTTCTGGCTATGGCCATGTCCTCGGCCGCGATGATATCCGCATTGATCAATTGTCTGAAGAGCACGGCCGTCTGGTCAGCGACCAGCCGATCAACCTCAAGGTCGGTGACAAAGTACGGATCATCCCGAACCATGTCTGCGTCGTTACCAATATGTTTGACAGCGTCTATATCCAGCGCAATGGCAAGGTCACGGAAAGCTGGCCAATTGCTGCCCGTGGCAAGCTGGTCTGAGGTCGGTGATGAGCGGACAGTTTCTCGCCATTGGTGAGGCGATGGTTGAGCTGGCACCTGATGGCAATGGTGCCTTACGACAGGGTTTTGCCGGTGACACCTTAAATGCCGCTTATTATGCCCGTTCTGCGCTGCCCGCCGCATGGCAGGTCAGCTATTTCACTCTGCTAGGGCAAGATGCAATGTCTGATGCCATGCTGGCATTCATGGCACAAAAACAAATCGGAACAGACTATATAGGCCGCCATGCTTCCCGCATGCCCGGCCTTTATATGGTGCATCTCAAAGATGGTGAGCGTAGTTTTTCCTATTGGCGTTCAGAGTCCGCAGCTCGATTACTGGCAGAGGATAAAACAACGCTCAAAAAGGCAATAGAAGCTTCTGATATTATTGTTTTCTCCGGCATCACACTGGCAATCCTCGAAGATGATGGTGCCGATAATCTGCTCTCCGTGCTGCAAGAAATGCGCGGCGCGGATAAACTGATTGCGTTTGATCCCAATATCCGTCCCCGCCTCTGGCCGGATCAGGATCATATGCGCTCGCAACTGATCCGTGGTGCCAAAGCCAGCAATCTGGTGTTGCCAAGTTTTGATGATGAAAGCAGCCACTTCGGTGATCTGACCATCGCAGATACAATTGACCGCTATCGCAGCTACGGCCTCAACCGGATTATCGTCAAAAACGGTGCAGATGACATTGAGGGATATTTTGATGGCCAGCCATTGACCATCAAAGCCACAACAGCACCGCAGATTATCGATACGACCGGTGCAGGTGACAGT
This sequence comes from Pseudochrobactrum asaccharolyticum, assembly GCF_003314995.1. Lineage (GTDB taxonomy): Bacteria > Pseudomonadota > Alphaproteobacteria > Rhizobiales > Rhizobiaceae > Pseudochrobactrum > Pseudochrobactrum asaccharolyticum. The sequence goes on along the minus strand of NZ_QNRH01000009.1, from coordinate 136,508 downwards.
TTTAACGGTTCATTCTTAGGCCATTTCGCCCGCACAAAGGATGCCGTTGCATCGGCACAATATGCCTCGCAGGTCGCAGCAAAAACCATTCAGCATTATGGTGCGCTGGTAGACTAAGACAAAAAAGCCCGCCGGAATTTCCGGCGGGCTTTCTTATAAAACCGCAGCAATCAGCGATAGACAATACCACCATCCGTCAGAACAGCCTGACCGGTAATGTAATCCGAATCCGGTCCGGCAAAGAACGATACCAGCGCCGCCACATCATCCGGTGTCTGCGCACGGCCAAGGGCAATGCCCTCAACAAATTTCTTATAGGTTTCACCCTTCGCCGCGCCAGTCAGCTCCGAGAACCGCTCGTCAATTTCCACCCACATATCCGTACCGACAATACCCGGACAATAAGCGTTTACGGTAATGCCTGCGCTCGCATATTCCTTCGCAGCTGCCTGAGTCAGCGCACGTACCGCGAATTTGGTTGCAGAATAAACACCGAGCATCGCAAAACCATCATGACCGGCAATTGACGAGGCATTGATGATCTTGCCCTTTTGTCCGCGCTGTTTAAATTGCGCAGCCGCCGCCTGAATACCCCAAAGCACGCCGTCCACATTGATCCGGAAAATCCGGTCAACTTCTTCCGGCATAACTTCGGCCAGCGGCTTTACCTGCGCGATACCCGCATTGTTAACGATCACGTCAAAACCACCGAGTTCTTTCTCAGTATAATCAACGGCTGCATAAATATCCTCGCGCTTGCTGACATCAGCAGCAAAAGTGGTCACTCTGCGCCCCAGAGCCGCAATCTCTTTAGCAACCTCTTCAAGCTTATCTTCTTTCAGATCCACCAGCGTCAGATCGAAACCGTCCTTCGCCAAACGCAAAGCAATACCGCGGCCAATACCCTGTGCAGCACCGGTAACTAACGCAACCTTATTGGTAACAGACATAACCATATCCTTTTCGTTTGAAACACAAAACCTCCGGTGAAACATGCCCGCCATACACGACTTTAATATGGCATTTCATTTCTGTCTTTCTACCGGACATAATAATGAAAGCTAAAGCATCACCCTATTAATGCATTGATTAAAATCAATTTTATTTATATTTAATTCAACTAAAATAAATCTATATGTATCTATGCGCCCTGCCGCTCTTCGATATAGCTTTTCAGAAGCTGTGCATGATTATGCGCCATATCTCTGGCCGAATAGAGCAAAGTTACCGGATGCTCCGCGCAATGGCGCTGCAACACCTGCACGGCTTCCCCATTACCTTGCAATTCATCATGATAGCGCTGCTGAAAGGTCTTCCAGACGTCTTCATTCACGGTCTGATGATGAAACCATTGCCGCAGTTCTGTGGTCGGTGCGATGTCTTTCAGCCACAGATCAAGTGCCGCTTCCTGCTTACTCACCCCGCGCGGCCAGATGCGGTCTACCAGAATACGAAAACCATCATCCGGTGACGGTACCTCATAAATTCTTTTGACTGAAATTTTAAACATTGTCCCGCCTCGCTTCTCACATGCCGCTCACTGGCAGCAACGATTATTCTTGATACAGGATGATCAGGCTCATGTTTTTATAGTACAACTCAGGAAGCAGTGTTATAGCAATAGCACAACCGGAACGGACATAGCAGACAGTGCATCTAAAAATAGCATCTGAACAGACTGAAAACCGAAAAATTGCCTTGCAGGTATCGAATGTCAGCAGGCATTTCGACGGTACTGCCGCATTGCAGGACATTTCGCTCTCTGTTACAGCAGGTGAAATCATTTGCCTTGTCGGGCATTCCGGCTGCGGTAAAACCACTTTGCTTAAAATGATCTCCGGCATTGATACACCGGATAGCGGTTCGGTTTTCATCAACGGACAGCCGATTGTTAACGGCACCCATTTTATCGAACCCGAACAGCGCCACGTCGGCGTGGTGTTTCAAAACTATGCGCTGTTCCCGCATCTGACCGTTAAACAAAATGTCTTATTCGGCCTGCGTAAAACGCCACGTGCCACAGCCTCCGCACGTGCCGATGAGTTGCTGGAGCTGGTAGGGCTGTCTCATATGGCTGCACGTTATCCGCATATGCTGTCGGGTGGCGAGCAACAACGCGTGGCACTGGCACGCGCCCTTGCACCAACGCCGGACATCCTGCTGATGGATGAACCTTTTTCCAATCTGGATCAGGGATTACGCCAGAAAGTGCGTAGTGAAACAATCGCATTGCTGCGCAAATTAGGCACGACGGTTATTATCGTCACCCATGATGCGGAAGAGGCTTTATCTGCCGGTGACCGCATCGTGCTGATGCGCTCAGGGCGTATTATTCAGCAGGGCACAGCGCATGAAATTTATGACCAGCCCAATGGCCGTTATACGGCGGATTTCTTCTGTAATTTCAATGCGCTCTCCGGCACGATCCGTGGCGGCCGGATTGAAACCGCTCTTGGTAGTTTTGAACTCACAGACCAGCAGAATGCAGATGGTGCCGTGCATATGTATTTACGTCCGAGCCATATTTATCCGGTGAGCGATGATGGTGATCTGCACAATACCATCAAGGGTACTGTCACAGAGCGCCATTTCTTAGGGGAAACCGAAGAGCTGGTGGTTCATACAGATGACCAGTCGGCTCCTTTACGTGTACGTACTGCTTTACGGCTGCCTGCAGATACCGGCACCATCCGTCTGCGCCTTGATACTGATAAAGCCTTTTTCTTTCGCGACTGATCCTACGATAGAGCATTTAAGGTGAAATACTCGAAATGCTTTAGCTTTTTATGTCTATGCATGCCTTTGCTCCCAAACCGGTATCCACTTTTGGAAGTCCTACCATAGTCTGATCACAAAGACTTGACCGCACACAGATTTTTCGCCAATAGTTGACCTTGTTAATCATGTTTTCTGCCCCTGCAACTTTCAATCAGGAAAGATCGACGATGACCAGAACCCGTACCATTCAAGCTGGCCTGGCCTTAGCCTTCGGAACCATGCTTGCCGGCGCCGCCAGTGCTGCGGAAGTGAATATCTACACCACCCGCGAACCGGGTTTGATCCAGCCTCTGCTTGATGCCTTTAAGGCTTCCAGCGGCATTACGGTAAACACTGTATTCCTGAAAGATGGTCTGGCTGAACGCGTTGCGACAGAGGGTGAAAACTCTCCGGCCGATATTCTGATGACCGTTGATGCGGGTAATCTGATTGATCTGACAGAAAAAGGCCTGACCCAGCCTGTCTCTTCCAAAGTTCTGGAAGATGCCATTCCGGCACAGCTGCGTGATGCGAAGGGCGAATGGTTTGCTCTTTCAATGCGTGCGCGCGTTGTTTATGCAGCCAAAGATCTCGATGTTTCCGCACTGAATTATGAAGATTTGTCCGATCCGAAATGGAAAGGCAAAATCTGTATCCGTGCCGGTCAGCATCCGTATAACACAGCACTGATCGCTGATTATATTGCCCATTACGGCGCTGAAAAAGCCGAAGAATGGCTCAAAGGCGTAAAAGACAATCTGGCACGTAAAGCTGCCGGTGGTGACCGTGACGGCGCCAAAGACATTGCAGGCGGCATTTGCGATATCGCTGTAGCCAATTCCTACTATGTCGGCCTGATGCGTTCCGGTAAAGGCGGTGAAGAACAGGTCAAATGGGGCGAAAGCATCAAAGTAATCCTCCCGACCTTCAAAGAAGGCGGAACACAGGTCAATATCAGCGGCGCTTCGCTGGCCAAACACGCCAAGAATAAAGATGCTGCTGTGAAGCTGCTCGAATATCTGGTGTCCGACGAAGCTCAGAAGATTTATGCGGAAGCCAATTTCGAATATCCGGTAAAGCCGGGTGCACCGCTTGATCCGATCGTCAAATCCTTTGGTGAGCTGACCATCGACAAAACACCGCTCACAGAAATCGTAAGCCATCGCAAACAGGCCAGTGAACTGGTCGATAAAGTCGGCTTCGACAACTAATAAACAAGCGCCGCTTTTCATTCAGGATGAAGAGCGGCGTTTTCTATATCAGAGCGTCCTGCACCCCGTAGGATGCATAAAGACTGCTCTGGCACTTAAAAATTTCAATCGCCACTCGGGCCCACCCAAAACCCTGTAAGTCATATGCGCAAGGTTTTGGTATAAAGCAGATATTCCATCGATTCGATGCGCTGCTTAATAAAAACGACTGGGCGGTCTTCGTTTCATTCTGTCAGTACCGCTCCGGATAATGGCGAGCCTTACCATGCCAGTACATACTAAAGGCCGGTTGTTCCGTGCCGGATCTTTATGGCTCTGCCTTTCAGCTATCAGTGCAATTCTGGTTTTGCTGCCCGTTCTGGCACTCGCTTTACAAGCCGCACAAGGTTCTGAAGGCCTCTGGTCGCATTTGCTGGCAACCACTCTGCCCGTTGCCTTTGTGGATACAATGATCCTGCTGACCGGCGTCGGCATCATTGTTGCACTCGTAGGCACATCCGCTGCATGGCTGGTAACCGCCTATGATTTTCGCGGACGCAGATTGTTGGAGTGGGCACTTTTACTGCCGCTCGCCGTTCCGACCTATATTATCGCCTATGCCTATCTGGATATTCTGCACCCGATCGGCCCTGTGCAAAGCGCTTTACGGGATTTACTGGGCTATACAAGTCCGCGTGAGTTCCGTCTGCCAGATATCCGCTCAATGACCGGCTGTATTCTGCTGCTCGGTTTTGTGCTTTATCCCTATGTTTACATCCCCACACGGGCGATGTTTCTGACGCAATCCTCGTCATTGATCGACGCCGCACGCACTTTGGGTGTTAGCCGTAATGCAATTTTCTGGCGTGTGGCACTGCCGATGGCACGCCCCGCCATTGCAGTAGGTATCAGCCTCGCATTGATGGAAACGCTGAATGATATCGGTGCGGCAGAGTTTCTCGGCATCCGCACACTGACCGTTTCCATTTATACAACATGGGTTACGCGCTCCGATCTGCCGGGCGCAGCACAGATTGCATTAGCCTTATTGCTGATTGTCGTGTGTCTGGTCTCGCTGGAGCGCTGGGCACGGCGCAAACAGCGTTTTTCATCCAGCGCCAAGCGCAGCCAGCAATTCACACCATATAAAGTCGGCGCTGCACGTGGTGGTATTCTGTTTTTGCTCGGGCTCACACCAATTTTGCTTGGCTTCGTTTTCCCTGCCATTTATCTGGCAACCGAGGCATGGAAACGCGTACGTTTTGCCGGTATCTCACCACGCCTTTACGATGAAATCATCAATACGGTGATGCTGGCTTCAATCGCGACCATCGTCACGCTCACCATCGGCCTGATCGTTGCCTATGCTATCCGGTTGCGTCCGGGCAATGCCTCACAATGGTTCTTCCGCTTCTCCACCATGGGCTATGCAGCTCCGGGAACGGTGATCGCCATCGGCGTGCTCATTGTGACCGGCGCAGCAGATCGCTTTATCAGCCAGATCGCCATGTCATGGTTTAATGTATCGGTCAGCCTGTTCCTGCTTGGCTCCGGCACTGCGTTAATCTATGCCTATCTGGTACGCTTCTTAGCCATCTCGGCCGGTAGTATTGATGCAGGTTTCAACCGTATTCCTGTGACCTATGATCAGGCATCCCGAACATTAGGTGAAACAGCAACCGGAACCTTCCGTCACATTCACCTGCCCTTGTCCAAAACGGCGCTCAGCGCTGCGGCTCTGCTGGTCTTTGTCGATTGCGTCAAAGAACTGCCCGCCACGCTATTGCTGCGCTCGCTCAATATTGAAACGCTCGCAACTCACCTTTATGGTGAGGCCGCACGCGGCACTTATGAAGAAGCCTCTCTCGCTGCACTGGCAATTGTGGCAATCGGCATTTTACCGGTGATTGTGCTATCCCGCGTCGGGCGTAAGCTCTAGTTCACACTTGCTTCCTGATGCAGCCATTCAATAAACAATTTGAGTGCAGGTTTTTGCGCATTCTCCGGCAGGGTCAGAATATAATAGGCAAATTGTGTCGGCCATGGCCGGTCAATCGCCAAGGTCAGACGTCCGGCAGCGATCTCTGGTTTCGCATAAATATCCCGTATCAGCGCAATGCCTTGTCCGGCTTCTGCCGCTTTCAGCAACAGAAAATCCTCGTCAAAAGCCGTGCCGCGCTCCGCTTCCGGCGTGGCTTCAACACCGCATGCTGTCAGCCATAACCGCCAGTCGGCACGGTCAGAATCCTGCAACAACGGATAGGCAAGGCAGTCAGACGGTTGTTCAATAACAGGCCCTGACGCCAACAGAGCAGCGCTTATCACCGGCACCAGTGCCGGTGCCATCAATGGCTGCACCTCATAATCCGGATAATTACCAAGACCGTGCCGCAGAGCAATATCAACCCGCCCGCCATGCAAATTGGTCAGGCCGGATGAGGCCTCAACCCGCACTTCAATCTCCGGATTTTGCGCCATGAACCGCCCCAGCCTCGGCACAAGCCATGAGGCTGCAAAGGACGGCAATGTACTGACAGTCAAAGTCTGGCGCTGACTGCTCGCTTCCAGAGTGGTCAAGCTTGCCTCGATTTGCGCGAAAGCTCGCAACAAAGCCGGATATACATTGGCTCCCTCTTCGGTCAGCTCCACCCCGTAACGGGTACGCCGGAACAAATTCACACCCGTCCGCTCTTCCAGCAAGCGGATTTGCTGACTGACAGCACCAGAGGTAACCCCCATCACTTCCGCAGCACTCTTAATGCTGCCGGTACGTCCTGTTTCGGTAAAAGCCCGCAAAGCCAGAAGCGGCAATACTTTTCCCATAATTTAGATTTCCTAAATTCAAACTCAGAATGAATGATTTCTGAAAGCAATAATAACAAGATATTTATGGAATTAATCACGCATCATCAATTTAGAATTTCTTCTTCAATATCACAAGGCAAAAATGATAGATCTTTACACAGACTCTTCACCAAATGGCTTCAAAGCAACCATTGCGCTTGAAGAGACCGTTTTAGACTACACCCTGCATCATGTTCAGATTGAGCAGAGTGATCACCAGCAACCGGCATTCCTGAAACTCAATCCGCATGGCCGTATTCCGGTCATAACCGATAGTGAAACCGGCGTAACATTATTCGAATCCGCAGCAATCCTGCTCTATATCGCAGAAAAATCCGGCCAGCTTTTGCCCCAATCGCTGCAAGAGCGCTGGCAGGCACTGCAATGGCTACAATTCCATGCATCCAGCATGGGACCGGTTTTTGGCCAGCGCGTGCATTTTGAAATCTTTGCCGAAAAGAGACTGCCGGAAGCGATTGCCCGTTACCAAAAGTTGACAGACGATATTTATCACGTACTCGATCAGCGCTTGCGTGAGGCAGATTATTTTGCCGGACCAGATTATTCCATTGCCGATATCGCGGCATTCGGCTGGACACATATCACGCAGATCTGCGGCTTCAATTTCGATCAATACGCGCATCTGACAGCGTGGCACCAGCGGATTGCCAGCCGTCCGGCCGTGCAGCGCGGCATCGCATTGCCAGCACCTGCAACCGGCCCGTGAACGCTCTCTCTCCCTGCTCTGTCCTCCCGATCATTCCCGTATTGAAAGACATATCATGACCAGCAATCAAACTGTTTCAAACGTCACGCTTGGCGCATCTTCAGATGCATTTGCCCATCATCCGGGGTATCGTCGGATGTTTGCAGAAAATCGGCTGACAATCGGCATTTTCCTGCCGCTGCGTTTTTATCAGGGGGACATGCGTGTTCTCGAAGGGCAAACCGCCCTTGTTAAAGACATTGATGAACGCGGATTTTCCTCCGTCTGGGTGCGGGATGTTCCCCTATATGACCCTTCCTTTGGCGATGCAGGGCAAGTCTTTGATCCATTTACTTATCTTGCTTATCTCGCAGCCCACACCAGTCGCACTTCACTGGCTACCGGTAGTGCGATTTTCTCACTGCGTCATCCGATTGATCTGGCAAAAGCTGCCACAACAATTGATCAGCTATCGGGAGGCCGTCTTGTGCTCGGCATAGCATCCGGCGACAGACCGGTGGAGTTTCCCGCTTATGGTCTGGAACTGAGCAACAGAGGTGAACGCTTTGCGGAATCTGTGCATTATTTCCGCCAACTGCTGGCCGAGAAAACACCTGCTATCCGCTCTCCTTTAGGAGAAATAACACAGGCTGAATTTTTACCAAAAGCACCTTTCGGACGCATTCCTTTATTGGTCACCGGTTCCAGCCGCCAAACGCCGGAATGGGTTGCACAGCATGCCGATGGCTGGCTGACTTATCCGCAAGCAACGCATCATTCGGAAGGCCCTAAACGCCTTGCACAGAATATAAAGCGCTGGCGTGATGCTTTACCCGATGGTGGCTTTCGCCCGCATGTCACCAATGAATGGATTGAACTGACAGAAGACCCGAATTTTCCGCGCACACCGCTCAATGGCGGCTTTACGCTCAAGACCGGACGCAAAGGGCTGATTGATCTGCTCGGAGAATGGCAACAGGCTGGCGTCAATCACGCAGCACTCGGCATGCAATTTGCGACCCGTCCGCCGGCAGAGATTATACAGGAACTGGCGGAAGAAGTTTTGCCACTGTTCCCCTCTCTGGAAGGCCCTGCACCTTCTGCCATAAAATGGTAAAATACAAATGATATAGGAACTTAACAGATAGAGACAGGCATAGCATGACAGACCGGTACTACTCAGGAAATATCGAAACCCCGATCGGTACTATGATCGCAATCGTCAACGATCACGGCGCTGTCATGCGGCTTGATTTTGATAATGATCGTCGGGTGCATCCGCCACAAACACAAATACCTGTTACGCGACACGACGATCAGGCCGTGAAGCATGTTGCCGAACAGTTGCATCAATATTTTGCCCGCGAAAGGCGTGTTTTTGATCTGCCACTGGCACCAATTGGCACCCCGTTTCTGAAAGCCGCATGGCTGGAACTGGCCAAAGTGCCCTATGGCACGATTACAACCTATGGCGAACTGGCAAAACGCACAGATCATAAAAGCTCCGCACGCGCCTATGGCCGTGTAAACGCCATCAATCCGATTTCCATCATTGTGCCATGCCATCGGGTGATCGGAGCCAATGGCAAACTCACCGGCTATAGCGGCGGCCTCGATAAAAAAGAAGCTCTGCTGCAACTCGAAGGTTGCAGCTTTCAGGCACGTTTGTTCTGATCAGGTTGTTTATTTCACCGCAGCAAAGGCATCGCCAAAACCGTTGAGGGGCAATAACAGGCGAATGTCATTTTGTGCCGTATCCTTAAAGGCGATCACAAGATTGTTGCCTTTAATAAGCGCCTTCAGCAGATCCTGATCAAGTTTATTACCAATGAAACAGCCATTATTATTGCAGGTTTGCAAAGGATAGCTGAACAGCTTTCCTTCATCGACCTTTACATTAACCCCCGCTGCAAGCGACACTTCCAGCGGAACACGCAGCAGCATTACCGGCGCAGCTTTAGGCTCAGGTATTCGGATAGAAAAATCGGTCAGGCGCTGACCGTTATTATTCAAAACAGCACTGGCCTCAATCACACATTCCAGCGCAGCCTTACGATCTTTAGCACTGCAACGGGTCTGCCATCCACTGGTCGCAAGAGACAGCGTCTGCTGATTAGCCGATGGCGCAGCATTTTCTGTTTGCTTTGTCTCTTGCGCCATTACTGGCGCGAATGCTCCCGCCAGCAAGAGTGCTAAACCTGTCAACGCTGCTTTCTTCATGATTGTATGCATAATAATCTGTCTGTCCTGCTACCAACGCAATCGGAAACCACCAGAACCCGACACATCATGCGCCGAACCGGAGAAATTACCGGTGACCTTGCCGTAGAGGGATAGTCCCGTTTCAATCTGCACATTGAAGCCAGCTTCAAGTTGAGCAGAATTCCGTGCCTGCGCTGCACCATGCACCACAAATTCATAACCGGGTGCAGCAGTAAAGCCTGCCTCGACTGAGCGTTTATTGGAGAATTCATGCACCCATGCCGCCCGTATATATGGTGCAAAGTAGGCATTTTTACCCAGTTCAAGCTGTGTATCTAGCTGCGCGCCCAGCGACAAAGGTACAGAATTGATCGTTCTGTCCTTGTAATAAAGTGCCAGATCGCCGCTTGTTGCATCCGCCCGTTCTGTTGAGCCATTCATGCGGAACGAAGACAATTGCAAAGCCGCAAATGGTGTAACCTGTACGCCGCCCAGATCCGTGCGGTAACCGGTCTCAAGGCGGGCATTAATACCATAGCCAGAGAAATCGTTTTGCAGCCGGTCACTGAAAGCGGCTGTCGAACCGGTTGCCGCAATCTGCGCCACGCGATTGGTGCTGGCATCAAACCAATCTACACCGACAAGACCATCTACATAGAAATTATTCTGCTTATAAGCACCATAAAGCGCAGTGCGTCCGGTTCTTATATCCCCCTGCGTCAGACGATCAGACACTTTGAAATCAGTTTGACCAATGCCGACAGCGAGACCAAGCAACAGGTTCTGATTAAGCTCATAATCAAAACCGGCAGCCATACCTTTACTATGGCTGCTCAGATCACTCGAGCCGACCACATAAGGATCACCGTCAATACTGACATCACTGCCAAAACCGGAATACCAACCACGCCAGCGGCTTTCCTCACAGCTATTGCTATTCACAATACAATCACGCTCTTGCCCGACAGTTGCTCCGACTTGGCGATAAGGATTGCTCCAGCGGTTACTCTGTTGTGAAACGGCACCTATGAAAGCATTGGTTTCCGAGAAATAGGCCTGCTGAACACCGGCTGTTCCTTCACCGTCAATAAGATCGTAAGTTCTTTGCAGGCTGGCAATATCCGGCTGGGCAAAAATCGCCTCAGCCAAAGGACGGAATGCAGACGAGGTCTGATCAGTCTGAATAGCATTAATCGTAGTGCCAACAGATATGCCGTTTTCGGTTAGTCCGCGTGCGGCATAATCAATATTCGCCCCCAAAATTGTTTCCTTATCTGTATACTCCAGCGTGTAAGTGGCAACAGCAGTATTTGGCGCAACCAAAAGCATACCATCATCATTCACCCCGCCTTCGGCACGAAGCGCGACATAATCATTACGCCCGCTTTTCGCATAGCCGCTATTGGCAACACTCAGTGCCATAGACCCGCCGAGATTTGCAGAACCACTCACATTTAACCGGTCAGCACTACCCGAGGCAGAAGACGATTGCGGAGCAGCAGCCATTCGCGCCATCACCGGATCATTCGCAGGCGTGCCACCCGCAAAATCCAATCCGACCAGATAACGGCCATTCGCAGTCTGGTTGAGGTTGCCATCAATCTGTGTTGTCTGGGTCATTGTGCTGCCACCAGGCGTCAGAATACCATCATTGATAAAATCTGAACCCGCCCGACCACCAAGACCGATCAATGAGCCGGAGACCAGCCATGCATCTTGTGCGTTGGTGAAAGTGTTACGACCGCTGCCGAGGTCAATATTACCAACCATAAGCCCCGTATTTGTCACCGCGGTATTACCGGTTGTGCCCACAACCGCCATGCCGTCAATCCAACCGGCTTCAAATAACTGGCCATCCGTTCCCGGAATATAACCAACTGTATTACCTATGCCTGTAATTATACCGTGATTGGCAAGGCTGTTTTCAGCACCATCAATCAGGGTCACACCGGCAGAGTGACCAACCAGCAGACTTTCGGCCTGCACAACAATGTCAATATTGCCATTTGTGGCACCGGTACTCTGAGCAAAAATTGCCGAGGAACCAGCACCGGTGGCAATCAAATTACCTGTCTGATTAATCGATATATTACCCGCTGCACCATTGTCCGCAAACATCGTAAAATCAGCTGTATCGAACGTCAGCATATCCGCAGAAAGCATGTTCATAAGCGGCGCTGCATCCGGTGCATCATTGCGCATCACAACAGAGCGGGCAACCAATGCGCCGGAACCTTCACCTGTTACGGTGACACTGCCTGTATTGGATATACTGATCGTACCGCTGCTGTCCTCACCCAAGGACTGGGCAGAAATCCCCGCAGACTTGGCTCCTGTGGTAAAAATCTCACCCGTATTGACAACCGATACAGCTGCAGCTGCACCATCTTGTGACAACACAGCAATCGCATCGGAGCGAGTACCCAGCGTCAGGATATCTCCGCTGTTATTGATACGAACTGCTCCTGCATCACCATTGCGCCCGTCTGTACCGGCAAGTGTTTCATCCAAATCACCGGAAGCTGCTACACCACCTTTGCCACCCAGAGATTGTGCTAAAATAGCTGCAGAAAAATCTCCTGTAGTGATCAAACCGGCATGATTTTCAATTGTAACATCGGCTGCATTGCCACCGGCACCACCAGAGCCACCTAAAGCGAGACCGCCATCACCACCATGTCCACCTAAGGATTCCGCGAAGATAGCAGCAGAACCGGCGCCACTGGTCGTGATCGCACCATGATTTACAATATTGATCTGACCGGCATTACCACCAGTACCACCTTGCCCACCCGCAGAGATCGCAAGGTCTGCATCTGCACCAAGATCAAGCGTGAGCGCGCTGCCACCGTATGCGCCTTGGCCACCAATCGATTGTGCAAAAATACCGGCCGAGCCGTTACCCAGCGTTGTCAATGCACCGGCATTATGAACAACCACGTCACTTGCATCGCCGCCAGCGCCACCGTTTCCGGCAATTGCACCGGAAGCAGTAAGAATGGTTGCAACGTTCAGTCCGCCTGCCCAGCCACCTTTCCCGCCTTGGCCTCCGGCAGAGATAGCCGCAACAGCACTTGCATACTCGCCTTTTGTGCCGATCACAGCTGTATTATCAATCGTTACTGTGCTGCCATTGCCCCCGTTGCCCCCTTCACGTGCAACGGCAGCAACACCTGAAACGCTTGCACTTGCCGCTCCGGCGAGTGCTAATCCCCCGGCACCACCTTCGCCACCGACAGAACTTGCCAATACCCCAATGGAACCATTGCCATGCGTTGCGATTGTACCGCCGCTGTTGACCGTAACAGTTGCACCATCACCACCTTTACCACCAATCGTGCCCAATGTTGCGGTTCCGGCAACCGGACCTGCCGCAACACTAACAACCAGTTCACCCTTCCCACCTGCACCACCAACAGATTGTGCAATAATCGCTGCAGAACTGTCACCATAAGTGGTGATGGAACTATCGGCACCAGTGGTCACATCAACTGCACCGGCATTGCCGCCTTCGTCACCTGTGCCACCGGCCGATCCGGAAAGAAAAGGTGCGGCAGTTATACTGGCCCCGCTATTTCCGCCAGCGCCGCCGACAGATTGCGCCACAATCGCAGCAGAGCCGGTTACATTGGCAGAAGATGTGTCCTTTGCAGCAAGACCAGTTTCGATTGTGCCATTATTGGTCACAGAAACCGCACCGGCTGCGCCACCTTTGCCACCATGACCGCCATTGGATGCAACACTGACTTGCAGACCGCCAGCACCACCCTGTCCGCCATTCGACCGGGCAAAAATACCCAGTGATGAAGATTGTGTTGTCGAAATCGTGCCGTCATTCACGACTGTTACACGGTCTGATTTACCGCCTGCGCCACCACCTTCAGCACTGGTGTGAATGCCGATTGATGCACCTCCGCGACCACCTGAGCCACCATCCGAGGTAGCAACAACTGCACTCGATACGACACCTTCCGTAATCAGCGAGCCGCTATTGGTAACCGAAACAGCTCCGGCATTGCCCCCGACACCGCCCGAACCGCTGGCCGCATCAGCACCGCCAACCGAGCGTCCGCCTTTTCCGCCATTACCACCGGCAGAAGAGACAACCACAGCAGCAGAATTATCGCCAAGCGTTTTAACTATGCTATTATTCGTAACATCGACTTCGGCACCGTTGCCGCCCTGTCCGCCGTCGCCGGATGTCGCATCCAAGACGGACGCGGCCCAACCGCCATGACCACCATTGCCACCGGTTGATTCAGCATAGATGGCGTGCCCGTTATCAATGGTAATGGATCCCTCATTACCGATATTGACAGCTCCGCCATTACCTCCGTGACCACCGCCAGCAGTGGTTGTATTAACAAGGCCTCCGGGCGTCACATTATTGCCGTTACCGCCCTTACCGCCAACCGACTTACCAACCAAACCGTTGGACTGTGCGCCATGAGTTTCAATGATTTTATTATTGGTAATTGTCACTGTTGCAGCATGACCGCCATTCCCTGCTACGCCATTCGCAGCACTTCTAAAAGTGGATTTTGCCTCAGCCGCATCAGCACCATTGCCACCTAAGGACAATCCATGGATTGCATCCGAACCAACACCGTTCGTCGCAATATTACCTGTATTGCTGATCGTAAGCGTTCCGCCTTTACCACCATGACCGCTCGGGGCAGCGTTTGCTTTGGCCAAATCACCGTCAGCATCACCAGCTTTGCCACCATGACCACCAACAGCTTGTGCAATAATGCCAAAGAACTGATCACCGGTAACAGCTATCCGTCCGCTATTGGTAACTAAAACCTGCCCGGCATGACCACCATTGCCACCAGCGCCCGATTTAATGTTGTCGATTAATGCGCTGCCATCACCACCCTTACCGCCTTGTCCGCCAGTCGAAAATGCAACAATGCCACTTCCATTTTGAACGGTTAAGTCGCCGATACTACCTACACCTACATTACCGCCATTACCGCCATCACCACCTGCAGCAGCATTGCCTTTCATACCACGACCGGCAGACCCGCCATTTCCACCGGCTCCACCGATACTGCCAGCAAGGAATATATTTGATCCGGTTGCTGAATGCCCGCTGCCGCTGCTTACTGTAAAGGAGTCGCCATCCTTCCCGCGGCCACCGGCTGTTGCATCTTTAATAACAGTTGCATCTTTACCAGTATTACTTTTTGGGGGAACCGGCTTATGCGTAACAACGCCACCTTTTTTCTCCAAGTCACTTAAAACCGGAGATGGTACGGGATTAATATTCTGGGGAAAGGACTGGGCAAAAACCGGCTCAGGCGTCGCAATAAAGCACAATGCGCCCATGCTCACACCGGTCATCAGGATGCGTTTAACTTTCGAAAGAACCACAGAATGATTTTTTTGAACCAATGACATCGCGCACCCCAAAGATCAGACAATAAAAAACAGGCCACGCGAACACCGGTTCGGCAGCCTGCAAAATTTATTTGATCATCTGGTTGAAACAATTCCCCTGATTTAGGGGGTATTAATATTATACAATAGTTATTTCACGCATATCGCAAATATAAGAACACAATACAATACTAATATGATCAATGCAGAGTACTCTGTTTAGGGGTCAATAATTTTATTTTTAACTGCCTCTTTCACAGCTTCGGCTCTTGAATGTACATTTAATTTTTTGAAAATACTCTTGATATAATCATTGACCGTATGGTCTGAGATTTGCAACGCTACAGCAATATCTGCACTCTTTTTACCATCAACGAGATGCACCAGCACATCGATTTCCCGCGGAGACAGTTTCTTCGCATTCACGCCCGGTGCTGCATTCTGCTTTCTGTTTTCAATTCTCTGTACTAATCGTAATTTGGCATCGACCTGCGTGAGGAAAACCCCCATATCCACCGGCTTCACCAGATAATCATCAACACCGGCCCGATAGGCTGTAAGAATACGGTCACGATCTGCAAGCGCTGACAGAAAAAGAAAGGGTATCGCGCTCAATTCAGCAGTGCCTGAGCGCACCTGCCCAAGTAATTCTAATCCGTCCATTTCCGGCATCAGAATATCCGAAATAATCAAATCCGGAATTTGCTTTTTCAATAAAGCTA
This sequence comes from Pseudochrobactrum asaccharolyticum, assembly GCF_003314995.1. Lineage (GTDB taxonomy): Bacteria > Pseudomonadota > Alphaproteobacteria > Rhizobiales > Rhizobiaceae > Pseudochrobactrum > Pseudochrobactrum asaccharolyticum. Next base: position 120,705 of record NZ_QNRH01000009.1, on the reverse strand, counting down.
ATGCTGCAGCACCATCGCTTGCTTCAACGACATCATGTCCAGAACGCTTCAATTCCCGAACCAATTCTTCGCGAATATACTTTTCATCTTCGACACACATAACCAGTGCGCGGCCGTTCGTCCCTCTGAAACGATCAGTCATCTCTGTGTTATCCTCCCGTTACCGGCAGTCTCAATTCAAACTCTGTATGGCCTTCACCTAAAGCGGCTAAATCCAGCTCACCGCCGTGCATTTCTGCAATTTGCCGTGAAAAACTCAGTCCAAGACCACTGCCGGACAAATGCGCGACATTACTTGCACGATAAAACCGGCTGAAAATCTTATCCGCTTCACTTGCCGGAATTCCTGCACCAAAATCCTTAATACGACACGAGAAAACATCTTCCTCACAACGAACCACAACGATAACAGGTTGATCCGGAGGGGAGTATTTTTCAGCATTCGCAAGGAGATTGATGATGATCTGCTCCAGCAGTGTTTTATCACCATGATAGGGAAATGCCTGAACTTGCTGATCAAAGTCAACAGTACGCTCCGCATAAATTTCCTGATGATAGGCAATGGTCTGGCTGATCATCTCCACCAGATCAAAGTCTGACTTGTTCAGCTTGACCCCTTCATGATCAACAATCTCACCGCTGATTGTGCTTTCAACTATGCGGGACAGTCGGCTCACGGATTCACGAATTCTGCCTGCCGCTTCAAGCACATTAGGCTCATCAATATCTTGTGGATGCCGTATAAAACGCTGGGCAATCAGATCAATAATCGCCACCGGCGTTTTAAACTGGTGTGATACAGTCGTCAGAAATCCCTTATAAATCTCATTGGCTTTTTTCTCATTTTTTAGCGCCACGCTCAAAGCGTTAGTGCGCTGTTCAACGATTGCTTCAAGCTCTTCCTGATAGCGGAGCAACTCCTGATTAGCGCGATTAGCCGAATTAATATTAACGATGAGCAACCATGACAGCAATCCGCCCACCGTTGTCAAACCGAGGACTGCCGCTGTAATCAGATAAATAATCTGCAATTGCCGGTCGCGGTTCGCACCACCGGCATCTCTTTCATAAATCATTGAAAGATTGGCAATCCTGCCGAAATCACTAAATACCGGCTGAATTTCACGGTAAAGTGACAAAATATCTGACAGTGCAAAATTATCGCCCGTTCCATAGCGCTGCTCAACACGCCCGACAGTCTCAATAATGTTTTTCAGTTGTGTATCAGCACCGATCTTTTGAAAATATTCAAGCTGCGGCCCTTCGCTCAACAGCTTGATACGGCTTTGCAAAATTTCCAGTCGCAGCAGCACCATGTCCTTATCAGCATTATCCAGCAGCAATGCATCACTGAAACGACGGGTTTCCCGATCTGCCTGATTGACCGCCCAAAGCATATTCTCGCCGACATAGCTTGCCAGACTGCGCTCCACACGCAGCAACTGATAAAAGGCATAGCCCAGCATCAGGCCAAATCCCAGCATCACAATAATCGCCAAAGTGTAAGCGCGTTTGATGTTCATTGAACCTGCATATCTGTCATTGGATACGATAAATATCAAAGAAATGTACTATTCCGGTGATCATCATCACAAGGTCGGCGCAAACGGATAATCTGCATGTCTTGCATGATACATTGTGCAGCTGTGTGCAACTCAATCTGTATTAGATGTAAATTTTTTGATAAAACAGGTGTTAAAGAGGCGCTGTTAATAACGCCTCTTTAAGTGCAGACCAGAGCGCCGTGAGCCATATCTGGCTCACAAAGGTCGCCCTACACTTTAAAACCAGTGCATAATTTCACCTTAAACTGATCCAAGTTTAAGGAATTATGCCCTAAGACTTTTCGATCACCGCATAAGAGTGGCTGTCCGGCAAACTGCCGATACGCATACCGGAGATATCCTTACGCAGAACCGCTGTTGCAATTGGCTGCAGCATAACCACAAACGGGCTGTTCTGCATAAATTCCCGCTGCAGCTCTTCATAAAGCTTAACACGGGTTGCCGGGTCTTTTTCATCGCGGGCAGCCAATGACTTCTTCGCAAAATCAGTATTCTGATAATGTGATCGCCATGCGAATGATTTGGTCGTCGCATTATCGGAATTGTCAGGGTTATTGCAGAAGACATCCGCATTTGTGTTCGGATCAAAATAATCGGAAGCCCATGATGTCAGTGCAATTTCATGCTCACGCGCACGCATCTTTGTCAGAACCTGACGGTTTTCTGCGGCTTTCAACTCGACCTTAATACCAATTTGAGCGAGATTTGCCTGAATGGCCTGTGCAATGTCCGGCCAGGGCTGATTGGAATAATGATCCATCGAAACCGTAAACCCGTTAGGCAATCCCGCTTCAGCCAGCAACGTTTTGGCCTTTTCTATGTCCTGACTATAAGGCTTGTCATCAATAGCACCGGCAAAACCCTGCGGAATGATTGATTGATGCACTCTGTTCGTCAGAGGCACGATATTCTTTTGAATACCGTCATAATCAATCGCCCATTTCATCGCCTCCCAGACTTTCGGGTTTTGCAGATTTTCAATTCTTTGATTCAACGACATCAGATTGATACTGGCGGAGGGTTTGCGTACGAGAACGAAAGCCTCATCATTATCGATTGCACTCAGCTGCTCCGTGGTAAAATTACGTGCAATATCCACATCACCTTTGCGTAGCATCAGTAATTGTGACGCCGGATCGGCAATGTGACGTAATATAATACGCTTTACATTACCTTTATACGCGCCATGCGGATTAACAGTGAGCGTCACACTCTCACTCGGCTTCCACGATGCCAGAACCCATTCACCGGAGCCCGCACTGTTTTTCTGCAACCATGCATTCCCCATGTCATCGCCGGTTGCATTCTCCAGTACAACCTTCTTCTCCACAATCGACGCAGAAGAAGCCGAAATACAGTAGAGCAAAAAGGCCAGCGAGGTCGGACTGTCCAGACTGATTGTTACCGTTTCATCATCTAGTGCCTGAACACTGGATTCCACATTGTCTGGTTTCAGCCCGAACTGGCCGATAATGAAAGCAGGTCCCTTATTAAGTTTAATCAGACGCTGAATCGAAAATGCCACATCTTCAGCGGTGATTTTATTGCCGCTTGAAAATTTCGCTTCTGGATTGATTTTGAAGGTGAAGTTTTTTCCTTCCGCATCACCTTCCCAGGACGTGGCTACAGCCCCGTCGATTTTTTCAGGATTCTCATAATTCGGACGCACAAGCCGCTGATAAAGATTGTTGCATAGCTCACTGCCCACAGATTCAAAACTCTCATGAGGGTCAAGGCTGCTAATATTATCGAGTGTCTGAGCAACAACTAAAATATCCTGACGACCCGCTGCAAAAGCAGGCAACATATTCGCATAGGATAAGAATGGTATAGTAGCAGCACCCGCCAGAAAATGACGTCTTGAGATCATAATTATAACTCCTCCACATTACTTTGATCATCGACATTCCCCCGACAATCAATTCGATGGTAAAATAGAACAGATAATACAACAACTTATATTCTGAGTATATTCCAATCAAAACAATAGCATGCTTCGTATGCAGGCTTTTCCTGCGCACCTTTTTCCTGATCCATCACGTCCGTTCAGGTTGGTGTCAGCAAAACCGTTCACTCGTGCAGTCCAAAGAAAAAGCATTTCAAGGACGATGAGTCATGACATTGAAAATTCCGGCAGATTTACGCCGCCCGCATATTGAGAGTGTCACCTTAAGCATTATCGTTGCCGGTTATCTTACCGCAGTGAATAATGCGACTTTCTGGCAGCGTTCGCAGGAATTATTACCGACTGGCGCCCTGCTGGCGCTCGTCGCAGGGCTTTTCTGTCTGTTAGCAGCACTTTGCATCACCATTTCGGTAAAATATGCAACCAAGCCACTGTTCATCCTGCTAATTATGATTTCAGCGACCGCATCATGGTTTGTCGATAAATTCGGCACCATTATTGACGTAGAAATGTTGCAAAGCGCTATCGACACCACCAATGCCGAAGCCGGACATCTCATCAGCTTCGGCTTTATCCGTCATGTCTTGCTGTATGGTGTTTTACCTTCTCTGCTGATTATATGGGTAAAGATTGAGCACCGCACATTTTGGAAAAAAGTTAAGCAAAACTCGGCTTATATTTTTCCGGCGCTGATCATCGCGGTTACAATTTTTATGCTCAATGCCAGCACGTTTACATCTTTAGGTCGCGAGCATCGGGAATGGATTGCAACGCTTAATCCGGTGATGCCGATCGGTAATGCTGTGAAACTCGGTATTCGCTCAAGCAAAAACCAGAATATTATCGTTGAGCCTATCGGCACCGATGCGAAAATCGCATCCATTACCTCCGGCACAAGAAAACCAAAGCTCACCATTGTTATTGCCGGCGAAACTGCGCGTGCGGAGAGCTTTTCTCTTGGAGGCTATAAGAAAAATACCAACCCTGAACTTGCTAGCCAGGACATTACCTATTTCTCCGATACCAGCAGTTGCGGGACGATTACTGCCGTATCCCTGCCATGCATGTTCTCTGTCTATACACGTGACGATTACAGCCATGAAAAAGGACTGGCGACGGAAAACCTGCTCGACGTACTCAAACATGCCGGTGTGCGTGTAGAATGGTGGGATAATAATACCGGAGACAAAGGTATTGCCGACCGCGTGACCAGTGAAGCGCTGTCCGGCTCAGACAATCCGAAATATTGTAAAAACGGCGAATGTCTGGACGGCATTTTTCTGGATAAGCTCGACGCATGGATGCCGACGGTCAAACAAGACACGGTTCTGGTTCTGCACCAGCTTGGCAGCCATGGCCCGGCTTATTATCTGCGCTATCCCGAAGAATATCGTCGCTTCACACCGGATTGCCAAAGCGCGGAATTTTCAAAATGCAGCCGTGATGAAATTCTGAACGCCTATAATAATTCGATCGCTTATACGGATCATATTGTTTCATCGGTGATCAATAAGCTCAAAGATCAGCAGGATACGCTCGATACATCATTGATCTATATGTCCGATCACGGTGAATCCGTTGGTGAATTTGGTCTGTATCTTCATGGTGCGCCTTATTTTGTGGCACCGTCACAGCAAACACAGATCCCTTATGTCTTGTGGCTCGGAAAAGATGCCAAAACCACAATCAATCAGGACTGTCTCGCCAAAGAAGCGCCTCAACCGCAGTCGCACGACAAACTGTTTCATACAGTCCTTGGTCTGATGCAGGTTAAAACACAGGTTTATCTGCCGGATTTGGATACGCTTGAATCCTGCCGTTTGAAGACAACAGACCCTGTCGTTGCACAAAAACTTGAACCGCAAACCGCTAAATAAAGACTTGAAACATGCAATAAGGTGATGGATTGTCCGCGGACAATTCATCATCAAGGCTAATTGCCGGAGAATATTGCGTGAGAGTTCTGCTTGTCGAAGACGACGACACACTTGGTCAGGCTGTCCGTGATCATGTTCTGGCCAGCGGCCATGCCCTGGACTGGATGCAGACGGCAGAAGATGCGGCACTGGCTGCCACAAGCGTCAGCTATGGTTTGATCCTGCTCGATCTGCGCCTGCCGGATGGCAGCGGCCTCGATATTCTCGCGAAATTACGTCTCGCCAAGAATCCGGTGCCGGTGATTATCCTCACTGCGCATGATCAGATATCAGATCGGATAGAGGGGCTGAATGCCGGTGCTGATGACTATCTGGTCAAGCCTTTCAATCTGGATGAACTGACCGCACGTATGCTGGCGGTATCGCGCCGTTATGGCGGCAATAGTGCATCCGTGCTGCATGTCGGTGACCTCGAGATCAAAATCACAGAGCGCAATATCCTGTCGCCGCAGGGAGAAATCATTCTGTCAGGCCGTGAATGGGCTGTGCTGGAATGTCTGCTGCACCGCTCCGGCGCGATTGTTTCCAAACCCCAGATTGAAGAAGCACTCTATGCTTTCGGTTCGGAAATTGAGAGCAATACGGTCGAAGTCTATATCAGTCGTTTGCGCAAAAAACTTGGTTCTAACCGTATCAGTACCGTGCGCGGTGTCGGCTATAAAATTGAGGACAAAACATGAAGTCTCCCAGCCTGATCGGACGCCTCATGTTCTCGGTCACCGCTGCGGTGGTGTCTTTCTGGATTGTTGCCGCGGTCGGCGGCATTATGGTGATGAAGGACGAATTTGCCGAAATTTTTGACAGCGCGCTGCAAGAGACAACCGAGCGATTAGCCCCACTTATCGTTGATGATATCCAGCATGGTGACCATTCCGATGAGGTTTTATCGCTGGAAAACAGTGCGCAAGCCTCATCCCGCCAATATCTGACCTATCAGGCGCGTGATGCGAATGGCAAAATACTGGTTCATTCCTCAGACATTATCAAAGGTCCGTTTCCCGCCCCTCTGGCTGAAGGTTTTTGGGAAGATGATGACGCGCGTTATTTTACGGTAGCCGCAGCCGATAATACGATCTTCGTTCAGGTTGCAGATCAGATGAAAAACCGGCGCGAGGCCATCAATGAAGGTGCATTAGCACTTCTGCTACCGATCCTCGTGCTGGTGCCGCTCAGCCTTTATATTATCCGTCTGGTGGCACGGCGTTCGGTCAGCTCTATCGGTGACCTGCGACAGGCGATTTCCGAGAAAGACAGCGGCGATCTCAACCCTATCCAAACCGAAGGTCAGGCTATTGAATTACAGCCGATTGTCCATTCTGTGAATATTCTGATGGGGCGTGTGCAATCCGCTCTTGAAGCGGAGCGTGCTTTCACAGCCAATAGTGCCCATGAATTGCGCACTCCGATTGCCGGTGCGCTGGCGCACACACAATTGCTGATGACCGAAGTAAAAACTGCATCAGGGCAGGCACGGGTTGAGCAGATTGAAGCATCGCTGCAAAAGCTGAAAAGACTGGTTGAGAAGCTGATGCAGCTGGCACGCGCCGAAGCCAATATAGCGCTGGCCGACAAACCGGCTAATCTGTTGAATGTGCTCGATCTTCTGGTCGAGGAATACCAGCGCAACATGCAAAATGATGAGCGGATTATCTATGAGCGCAGCGCTGAGGCACGTCTTGTTAAACCCGTGAATGAAGATGCTTTTGCCATCGTCATACGTAACCTGATTGAAAATGCTCTGCTGCATGGTAAGCAGGATGAGCCTGTACTGATCCGTGTCGGGAAGAACAGTACCATTCATATTATCAATGGGGGTAAGAGCTTGTCGTCTGAAGAGCTTGCCAATGCGCAGAAGCGATTTGGCAGAGGAACAACGTCAGCACCAGGCTCCGGCTTAGGTATGCCGATTGCCATTGAAATTGCGGAACAGATGCATGCGCACTTACAGTTCCTGTCACCGGCTACGGGACGCATTGACGGCTTTGAGGCGATACTTACATTCCGGTCCGCATAAGCCCATAGTCAAGACGAACGCTGTCGTAATTGCTCATTCATCCATGTGACACTCTCCGCCACACCGCCAAACGGGTAGAGGTGGAAATAAACCTGCCCTAAATCCTGCTTTAACAACAGTGCGTTCAAATCTTCCCAATAACGGTCAGCAACAGAGCGACGCATCAGATTAGCCAGAGACAAACCATACCGACGCATAATCGAAGCGGAAGCAACAACGCCAAACTGCTTAGCAAAACGCAGCAGTTTGGCGGCATCTGCCGGCCCCGGAATCCCGACCCGTACCGGTGTATCAATCCCTTCACTGCGTAAACGTTCAATCCAGCGGACAATCGCCTGGGCATCAAAACCAAACTGCGTGGTGATCTCAACAGAACACTCCGCTTGTCTGAGATAATCAAGTTTCCATTTCAGACAGCGCCAAAGCTCCTTTTGATCGATCTTCGGGTGTCCTTCGGGATAACCGGTGATAGCAACATGACGGATACCAAAGCTCTCCACGATCTTGCTATTGAGAAGCGAGAGAGAATCCTGAAACGGCCCCGCTGGCTGTGCCGGATCACCGCCCACAAGGAGAAAGCGTTTTGGCGCTGCCTCTTTAATAAGATTGCTCAACAACTGGTCACGATCTTCCACCGAGAGCAAACGGCGTGATGAAATAATCGGCACCGGCTCGAACCCGCAATCACGGATAGTTTTAGCCGCATGAATGCGCTGAGCGTGATTTTCATTACCCAGAAATGCGATATTAATTGCTGTCCCTTGCGGGATTACCTGCTGTGCAGCAACAATCTCCCCGATGGCCTTACCGGTAATTTCCAAAGTATAAGGGAGGCATGGCAGCTGTATTACGCCCTGCTGCTGATGCACGGAAGTGACATGATCCATACCTGATCCCTTATTGAAAAATTACGCGTTTTTATCAGCAACCTTATATCTGCTTTTATAAGCCTTTTAATTTCAGGCAAGCATTTAAAAACGACACAATTCAACGCAGATTATTGCTCACAATCATCACCATGAAGCGCTGCCATTCAGCAAAGGTTCATGAGAATTAAACTAACGCTTTCTGCGTGCCAGCGAAATTTGCTATAATTTTACAGAGCAAATGACGGTACCAGGCGTTGTTTCATTCAGAACTGATGAAATACAACGCATACAATTTCTGCCTTCCTAAGGAGAGGGATTATGAGTCTTCGTTCCAAACTGCTTGCAACGGTGGTACTTCCGGCGTTTTCAGCATCATTCATGATGCAACCGGCTATGGCAAATGCACAGGAAACACCGGTTATTCTTGCGCAGGACAACAGCGGTCAGTCATCGGATGATGAGCTGCTTCGCCAGCAACAGGCAGAAGAACAAGCCCGACAAGCGGCGGAACAACAGCGGGCTGCTGAAGAGGAAGCACGCCGCCAAGCTGAAGAGCAACAACGTGCTGCTCAGGAAGAGGCACGTCGCGCCGCTGAGGAGCAGCAACGCGCTGCCCAGCAGGAAGCAGAACGACAAGCCGCAGAACAGCAGCGTGCTGCACAGGAAGAGGCACGTCGCGCAGCCGAGGAACAGCAACGCGCTGCTCAACAAGAGGCAGAACGGCAGGCCGCCCAACAACAGAAAGAAGCTGAAGAACAAGCTAAACGCGCAGCGGAACAACGGCGCGCAGAGAAAGCTCAAGCCAAACAGGCTGCAGAGCAACAAAAAGCGGCTGAGGAAGAAGCAGCCCGACAGGCTGAAGAGCAGAAAAAACAGGCAGCTGAACAAGCGCAGCGCGAAGCCGCAGAACAGCAAAAAGCAATTGATGCCGCCGCTGAGAAGCAGGCGAAAGATGCTGCGGAGCAATCTAAGCCTGAAGAAACGCCGGCTCCTCAACCTGAACCAGCCACTCCAGAAGAAGTGCCTGCAGCACCTGCCGAACAGAAACCGGCACCACAGCCGGACGAGCAGCCTGCACCTCAAACGCAACCTGAGCAGCCAGAAACGCAAACACCTGCGCCTGAAGTAAAGCCTCAGGATAATGAAACGGCGCCTGTAAAGCAGCCGGAGCAGGAAGCGCCACAACCAGAGCCGTTGCCTGAACCGGAAGTCAAGCAACCGGTTGATAATCCGGCTCCGGAACCAAAAGCTGAGATTATCGACGAGCGCACAACGGAGCAGAAACAGGACGTTGCCAAAAATCCTGCCAGCACCGATGAAACCATTGTGCTGCCGGTAGAAAATGGTGCCGCTATTCTGGACAGCGACAAAGACGCCGATAATTCCGGTGGCAATCAATCACGTGAAGAACGCCGCAAGCAGCGTGAACAACAGCGTATTGCTGATGAGAATAAAGCCCCGCCACCGGTTACTGATGCCGCTGCGCAGGGTGAAATCCCTGATGCACTGAAAGTTACTTTGCCGGAAAAAATTGAGGCTAATCTCAAGGAAGAAGGCACGCGTATTAAAGAAGCGCCGGTTTTCGTAGTTCCGGATACCACCAATATTATCAATAACAACAACACTGTGATCAATAATACGGTCATCAACAATGTTACGAATGTAACTAATGTGACTAACGTCACGAATGTCAAAGTTATTGAGCAGATTGATAACCGCATCATTCTGGAAACCGGCGATCGCTTCTTCGTCCGTGGTGATGACCGTCCGCGTCTGCGCCGTGATGCTGAACGCACTTATTATGATCAGTTACCGCATGGCCGTACCCGCGAAACCATTGTCCGCCCCGGGGGCTATGAGATCGTGACAATCTATGACCGCTATGGTGATATTGTGCAGCGCTCCCGCATTGACCGCGACGGCAATGAATATCTGATGATCTATGCACCGGATTATGATGATACACCACGCGCAGCGATCTTCGATGTCGGTTATGATCTGCCGCCGATGCGTCTGACCATTCCGGTACGTGACTACATCATTGATGTGGCGACAGATCCTGAGCGTGACTTTTATAACTTCCTCAGTCTGCCACCGGTTGAACCGGTAGAGCGCATCTATTCCATTGATGAAGTGCGCCATTCTGCCCGTCTGCGTGACAAGGTTCGCCGTATTGACCTCGATACGATCCACTTTGCCACCGGCAGTGCAGAAGTCTCGCTCTCTCAGGCTAAAACCCTGCGCAAAGTTGCAGTCGCGATGCAGAAAGTATTAGCGAAAGACCCGGGTGAAACCTTCTTTATCGAAGGGCATACGGATGCCGTCGGCTCAGACAAGTCCAATCTGGTACTGTCCGACCGCCGAGCCGAATCCGTGGCAAGTCTGCTGACAGAAGTTTATGACATCCCTGCAGAAAATCTTGTTACGCAAGGCTATGGCGAACGGTTCCTGAAGATCAAGACACAGACCGCAGAACAGGAAAACCGCCGCGTGACCATCAGACGTGTAACGCCATTGGTTCGTCCTGTCGCCCGACAATAAAAAATAGTCCGGTCAGGTTAAAGCATGTCGCGCTCAAATCTATTCATTTGAGCCACCGCGAACATGCGATAATTAAAAGAATTTAGAGCGAGCGCAGTGGGTATGATTAAACGCAACACGCTCTAAATACCTGACCGGACGCTCCCTCAGCCTGCTTATAAAGGCATGACAGATGTCTGCTTTACGGTTTGGCTCGGAACGTCTGTTTTCAGATTTTGCACGCCTTTAATCCGGCTGAGATATTCTGACTGAAAACGACGATAATCTTCAATAGACTCCGCAACAACGCGGATCATGGCATCGTAGTCACCCAGCATAAAATAACATTCCAGCACTTGCGGTAATTTCAAAATTTCATCCGCAAATTTCTGCAATGTTTCTTCATCCTGCTTATCCAGCCGGATACGGGCGAAAAATGTCAGACTTTTATTGATTTTAGCCGGATTCAAAACCGCCACATAGCGGTCAATTACGCCTGCCTCCTCAAGCAGTTTTACCCGCCGCAAACAAGGCGAAGGCGAAAGCCCGACTTCCCGCGCCAAATCATTATTCGCAATGCGTCCGTCTTGCTGAAGCACCCGAAGAATCTTCTTATCAACCTCATCCAGCTTCATTGGCTTTAAATTCCATATTAATCAAAAATTTTAACAGATGATGCCAAACATCACCGAAACTGTTTAATAATAGCAAGAAAATTGCGATCATAATGGTTTATTTTGCCAATCCTGATCAATTTTTATACCCAGAAAATCATGGACATTTCACAAGTTTATGCGCCGACTGAAAATACAACAGTGCAGCGCTCCGAGTTTTGGCGTGGCGCACAGGCAGGTTTTCCTGTTCTGCTCGGCATTATTCCCTATGCTTTAGTACTGGGCGCACAGGCAGCGCAAAAAGGACTGACGGTTCTTGAGGTGCCGCTTATGACCGGTCTCAATTTTGCCGGCGGCTCTGAATTTGCGGCCATTCAGCTCTGGACGTCACCGCCCCATATTCTGCTGATCGTCGCAATTACTTTTCTGGTCAACAGCCGTCATTTATTGATGGGCGCAGCGCTTGCACCATTCATTCGTCATTTGTCAAAACGCCGGGCATTAGCCGCTTTGTTTTTGATGTGCGATGAAAGCTGGGCTTTAGGTCTGGATGACGCCCGCCGCCGCAAGATGCAAGGTATCTCGAACGGTTTGAGCATGCCGTTTTATCTGGGCGTAGCAATTCCGTTTTACGGAGCCTGGGTCGCATTTACGGCACTTGGCGGTGCCTTTGGCCCGATGATGGGCGATCTGCGGATTTATGGTTTTGACATGGCATTTCCTGCCGTGTTTCTGGTACTGCTTGCCGGTATGTGGAAAGGTTTTGCTGCCGCACGCCCATGGCTGATCAGTCTCGTAGTTGCCGCCACAACTTATCTCACAATACCCGGTGCGTGGTATGTTGCAGCCGGCGCCCTCTCCGGTCTGATCGCAGCCTATCTGCTGGCAGGTGATGAATGATTGACCCGATTGTAGCACTCACCATCGTTCTGATGGCTTCGGTCACCTATCTGACCCGTATTGGCGGCTATGTTTTGTTGCGTAACCGCACCTTGAGCAAACGCGCGACAGCAGTCATGGAGGCCGCACCAGGCTGTGTTCTGATCTCAGTTATCGCGCCTGATTTTGTATCCGACAGACCGGCAGATCTGCTTGCACTGGCGATTACAATTCTGGCAGCCACACGATTTTCGATGCTGCCAACTGTCATTATCGGCATTGTCTCAGCAGGCTTGTGCCGCTATCTGATCGGATAAGCTGAAACGCTTTTAATGCTGTTCTTCAGAACATTTGCCAGTCAAGTTGGGTCTGCTTGGCTGGCATGGTACTGTGGACAAGCTAAAGAATAGAGATACGTGTATACTGAGTATGACTAAACGCAACGACCCTCACTAAATCCATATCAGCCGGAAATGATTTAGGCAAAGCTACAACATGGAAAACGGCGTAACGATTACATGTCCCCTGCAGATATAATCACCACACGATTGGTACGCTGTTAAGGATAACCAGTTGAAATACCGAATATTTTTTATATTGCTGGCGATCTTTATTCTTGTGACAGGCAGTTTGAACTGGTTGCTAAATCCCGCGCCGCCGCTCTATCCGTCCATTGGCGGCGGTGGCTATGATCTGTCCAAACCCGTTTATACGCTGCTTTTGCTGGCTTTCACCGGTCTGTGGACTGTGACCATGTTGATTTTTGGCTCGATAAACAAAAGACCGGCCCTGTCACGGCAATATTTTATACTTGCTGCAATTGGTGCATTCAGTGCGATTGCATCTTTTATCGCTTATCAAAGCAATCTCAACTAGCAGCTCCCCTGTTGATTATGAGCTGCCTGTCCGGAACCTGCTCGTCGTTCTGACCTCTCAGGCTCTGTTTCAAGAATTTTCGCTGTCTTGCTTGATGGATTTGAGAATTCTACTTCTTATCAACCCGCTCACCGGACGGATCAGATACCAGTAAGGTGTAAATTTAAGACGGCTGGCAAGGTCAGGACAAAAAACCCGCGTTTCCGTTTCAAGTCTTGTTATATTTTCCCCTTGAGATGCGGCAGAAAACACCAAAGCGAGTTTAGCAACACCTGCCTTATTGAACTGACGATACGCCTGACCATCGCTGACGGGTACAAGCCCGAAATCAGGACGCCAGAACCGACCGATCAGGCCATAGACCAATGCATCATCCCGCTGTTCCAATAAAGTAAAATTGTGCAATCCGAACGGTAGTACAACCTCCGTCTGTTTGTCGCTTATTCGTGCGCCAATACGCATCGGCAGCTCTCGCAGGCCAATCATTTTACGAAAGAACGGATCAGTTTCAGGCTGGTAGGCCGCAGCAGCGTGAAGCACAACAGACGGTTTCGCCATGATCACACAGGAATGTACTTCTCTGAAACCATAATCCGGCAGATATTGCTCAATTAAGCTCATAATACCAACGCCATTACGTAAAAATCCGTCTATGCAATATCTTATAAGGATGTTCCCTTAAACAGTGCAAGTCGCATAGGGAATACAAACAGGTTTGCCGGTACGCGGATCTTCAAAAAAATCCGCTGCAATACCAAACACATCCCGCATGACCTCTGCACACATAATCTCTCCGGCGCTCCCTTGCCGGATGATTGCTCCCTGCCGGATCGCGATAATATGGTCAGCGAAACGCGCCGCCTGATTAAGATCATGCAGCACCATAATAATTGTTTTACAATGGTCCGCATTGAGCCTGCTCAGAAGCTGCATCACATCCAGCTGATGCGCCATATCCAGATAGGTGGTCGGCTCATCGAGCAGAATAATCTCACTGTCCTGTGCCAGCGCCATCGCAATCCATACCCGCTGTCTTTGCCCGCCGGAAAGCGAACCCAGATCACGCTCCGCCAACTCTGTCAGGCTGGTCAGCTCCAGAGCATGACGAATTTTTTCTTTATCCTCATCGCTGAGCAGACCGAAGCCTTTTTGCCATGGATAGCGCCCGTAAGCGACCAGATCGCTGACACGCAATCCCGCCGGTGCCTCCGACATTTGCGACAAGACCGCCATTTTTCGTGCAATATGCTTTGCCGGAAAGTTCTGAATTTCCTGTCCGTCGAGCATAATCGTGCCACCGGAAGGCCGTAAAATACGCGCAAGGTTTTTCAGGATCGTGCTTTTTCCAGAACCGTTTGCCCCCACTAAAGCGGTGATTTTCCCCTGCAATATCTGCAAATCCAACCCGCTGAACACCTGCTCTTCGCCATAGGAAAAGGTGATATTTTTGGCTTCCAGTCCCATCATATGACCCTTAACCATCTCATCGTGACGTTTTCATAAGCAGATACAGAAAATACGGCGCGCCGATCATTGCACAGAAAATGCCGGCAGGCATTTCCACCGGCGCTAAAACGGTACGCCCCAGATTATCAGCAATCACCACAAGGATCGCACCGCAAAGAGCACATGCAGGTAACAGCAATATATGCCTTGCACCAACCAGACGACGGCACATATGCGGTGCCAGCAGGCCGACAAAGCCGATACCACCTGCGACGGCCACACTCGCACCAGTTAAAGCAACAGCAATCGCGATCATCAGCAAACGCTGCCGCCCGACCTGAAGCCCGAGAGCCGTTGCCGCCTCATCACCAAGAGCCAGAATATCCAGCACTTTCAAACGCAGCATGAGCAGTGGCAGCAGACAAATAAACCACGGCAGCAACAGGATAATCTCTTTGTAGGTTTTGCCCGAAAGACTGCCGGACAGCCAGACAAGTGCCTGATCATAGAGGCTGCGGTCGAGACTCATCGCCAAAACCAGTGTCACCGCACTCAGACCAGCATTGATCGCGATGCCGGTGAGCAAAATGCGTGCTGGGCTGGCAGCCCCCTTTTTACGTGCCAACGCATAAAT
This sequence comes from Pseudochrobactrum asaccharolyticum, assembly GCF_003314995.1. Taxonomy (GTDB): domain Bacteria; phylum Pseudomonadota; class Alphaproteobacteria; order Rhizobiales; family Rhizobiaceae; genus Pseudochrobactrum; species Pseudochrobactrum asaccharolyticum. The sequence goes on along the minus strand of NZ_QNRH01000009.1, from coordinate 105,445 downwards.
CAAGCTGGCAGACAAAGCCGCACCGCAAAAAGCCGCCACCGGCCGCCACAGTCCTGCAATCAACAAACCGTTTTGCTGCCCATTCTGTTGCATCCAGAGCAGCAGGATGATCATCAGTCCTGCACCGGCACTTAGTCCCAGCAATCCCGGATCAGCCAGATCATTGCGAAACACCGCCTGTAATATTGCGCCGGAAACAGCAAGCCCGCAGCCGGTCAAAATGGCCAGCAACAATCTCGGCAACCGGATTGAGAAAAGCACCAATTCCTGTTGCGGGGTGCCTTGCTGTGATAGCACAGCATAAAGATCATAAAGCCGCAGCGGATAAGACCCCAATTGCAAACTGATCAAGATAGTCAACAACAACAATCCGGCCAATGCAAACAAGGCTGTAGGGGCGCGCATCATCACTTTCATCAGATACCACGCTCATCACGCCATGCCAGCATCAGAAAAAACGGCACGCCAATCAGTGCAGTCATCAAGCCGACCGGTACTTCATATGGTGGATTGATCATACGGGCAGCGAGATCGGCAAAGATCAGCAGGCAAGCCCCCAAAACGGCTGAAACCGGCACAATCCAGCGATAATCAAGTCCAGTCAAAAACCGGCTGACATGAGGAACCACCAGCCCGACAAATCCAATGCCACCGGCAAGAGCAACACTGCTGCCTGCCAGAATGAGAATAGCCAAAGCTGCAACAATACGGACATGCACAATATTCAGCCCTAGCCCTGTTGCCACGTCCTGCCCCAGACTAAGCAAAGAAACACTGCGTGACAGCAACAAGGCAACAATCAGCCCTCCGCCAATCCACGGTGCAACAAACAGCAATTGCTCTTCCTGAACACCTTGCACGCCGCCCGCAGTGTAGAACAATACATCCTGTCCGATTTTATAATAAACAATGATGAAGCTGGTGAATGCGCCGAAAAATGCCGAGACTGCGGCACCGGCAAGCGCCAGTCTGACCGGTGTCAAGCCACCGCGCTGTGCTGAACCCACTAGGAAAACAACGGTAACGCCTACTGCAGCACCGGCAAAAGACAGCCCGATCAGAACTGTGAAGCCAAGCGTCGGGCTGAGTGCCAAACCGAGCACCAGCATGAGACCGGCACCGGCATTCAGACCCATCAAAGACGGACTGGCCAGAGGATTACGGGTTATTCCCTGCATCAAAGCACCCGCTGCACCCAAGGCAGCACCAACGAGCGCCGCAGCCAAGGCACGAGGAATACGAAACTCACGAAGGATGAGATGATCATTATCCAGACCATCAAAAGCAAAAACAGCCCTTACAATCGTCGAATAAGAAATGTCGGCGGCACCGTAACTGACCGATAGCAACAGTCCTGCCAGCAGCAGAAACATCCCGCTCAAAATTATAGTAAAGCGTCTGACCATCACTCGCGGATACCAAATGCCGAGGCAATATCATCAATAATAATGCCTGAGCTGAGCGGGCCGCTGGACTGGTTCCACGGTTCGGTATTCACTTTATAAACATGACCGGACTGCACAGCCGGAAGACTTTTCCATAACTGGCTTTTTTCTATTGAGCCCAGTCGTCCGGCATCTTCGACCATCAAAAAAATCCGGTCAGCATCCATCTGTCCGATCAGTTCGTTAGAAATGGCTTCATAATTCTTATTCAGCGGAACCAACCGGTGCGGCGTGAGTGCTAATTGCTCATAAAGAACCGGCCCCGAACGACGACCGGCTCCGTAAATCCGGATATCTTTCTGCCGGACACGCAACAACAGCACAGTCTCATCAGAATGCTGTGCCTGAAGTATTTGGCGTAGCTTCGCGACACGCTGCTCATAGACAGCAATGAGTGTCTCAGCCTGCGTTTCACGATCGAGCACGACCGCCAGCGCTTTAAGCCAGTCCCGCCAGTCTTTCTCCGGCTCGCGTAACACAATCGTCGGCGCAATAGCGTTCAGCAGCTCATAATTCTGCCCGTGCACCTCGCCGACAGAGAGAATAAGATCAGGTTGAAGCGCTAATATTGCTTCATAATCCGGGCTGCTTTGATCGCCTACAGACGGTGTTGCGTGCAAAGCATTTTTAAGCTGTGCCGCTGCCCCCTGTGGACGTTCCACCGCACCGACCGGCACTATTCCCAGCGCGATCAGGGCTTCGGTATAACTGTTATGAAGTGTTACAATCCGAACGGGACGCAAGCGCAGTTCGCTTTGCCCCGTCAGATGCTGCACGATCTGTGTTGCCGCATTACGGCTGATGATTTGAACACGATTATCATCTGTGGCTTCTGTTACCGCTCGCTGTTTATCCTGTGCTTGCGCAGTAAAAGGCATTGAAGCCGCGCTCAAAAGCGCGGCCAGCAAACAGAACAGCAGTGACAGTCGTGTTACCATTTATAACTCGCACGCACATAATAGGAGCTATAGGAGGGTTCTTTGGTTTCCGTCAGACCAGTAACAGCGCCGGTATCATCAAAAGTCGTACGTTCACGTTTGTCTTTTGTGCGCAGCACATTCAGGGCACTGAAAGAAACAGAGAAATTTTCTGTAATATCAGTACGCGCACTCAGATCGAGCCGGTTCAATGCCGAGAAATGCGTGCGGACATTGGATAGACCATTGTCTTTATTCAATTCCAGAATGTTCTGCGTATAGGCATAAGTCGTATTAAGATTGATACCCAATGTTGTTTTCAAATCCGGCAGATAGTAATCCATCCCGATATTGGAAACAAAATCCGGTGTCTCGCTGAAGCGGCGTTTTTGACCGGTGCGATCATCGGTCAGGCGGCTTTTCATCGCCGTGCCATTGGCAAAAACTGTCAGATTCTCAAGATTCAGGAAATCCCGCGGTGCGCGTGCTTCAAGCTCAACGCCGTAAAGATGACCATTTCCGACATTTTCCGGTGTACTGACCCAGCGGCCGCCGGATGTTTCCCGTGACAGTGCGTTTTCAATTTTATCTTCGAATTTACGCGCATAGAAATTCGCGGAAACAATACCCTGACGATCCAGAATGTACCAATCCGCACCCGTATCCACACCCCATATTTTTTCCGGCGAGGTATAAGGATTGCCGCGCGTATCCGGCTTGGCCAGAGTACCGTCTTTGCTGGTCAGCGATGGTGTCAGATCACGCAAATCCGGCCTGCGCAGGGTTCTGACCACACCAAGGCGCCAGTCCAGATCTTCGCTCAGGCTATATTTATATTGCAGGGACGGGTTATAATCAGTTGCATTGACATCATAATCATTGCCGTCCGCATCTGTCGTGCCAGTACGGCTATGCTCAATACGCAAGCCCGCAGTCAGTTCATCAGGCCCGAAAACCGAGAACTGATCGCTCAGATAGGCATAATAAATGTCTTCCTTGACATTATAGATACGTCCCAGAGTAGGCTCAACCTTGCCTTTACGGAAGCGCGTTTCTTCTTCATCGCGTTTGCTGAAAGAGACCCCAAAGCCACCTTCAACCGCATGACCGCCAAACTGGCTGTTCCAGACGAAGCCAGGGGCAACACGCTGAAGCGAAATGTCGGCTTCCCTGCGATCGGCCTCAGTCTTTGCCGGTGTTTTCGAGAGGTCATATTTCATGCCTTCGCGCGTTGTATCTTCGCTGCCTTTTTGCAGGTCAATAAACAAGCGCGAGCGGGTGTCTTCACTGAAATCATGCGCCCATTCCAGATAACCGGCATAGGTCTCGCGGGTGCGTTTACGCAGTTCATCATTCTGCTCTTTGAGCGTGATCTGATCCTTGTCGAATTTATAAGATGTCTGATCACGCTTCTCATGTGAACGCGAATAAGTCGGCGTGAAGGTGAGTGTATCCTTCTCCGTCAGATCAAATTCAAAACGGCCGGTCAAAAGCGTATCATCAAAACTACGCTCCTGCTGCTCGGTAGAGCCACCGTCAGGCTTTGTGCCGCCTTTACCGAAACTATACTCTGAAGAACTTTCATTAACCCGACGGCGCTGATAGTCGCCACCAAGGAAGTAACGGAAACCGCCTTCAGACCCCGATGCCCAGCCGGTAATATCGCCTGTCGGCCCATTATCGGTCAGATAGCCACCGCCAAGCGACAAACCGGCACCGTTTCTTTCAAACTGGCGCTTGGTGATGATATTTACGGTGCCTGCCGCGCCCAGTGATGCCATATTGGAGAGCGGGCTGCGGATAATCTCAATGCGCTCAATCATCGCCGACGGCAGACGATCCACTTCAAAATTACGACTTGAATCACCGTCAATCAGCGGACGGCCATCAATCAGAACCTGCGTATATTCACGACCGATACCGCGCAACTTGATTTCACGCGAGCGGTTCACACCGGGGAATGTCACGCCAGGCAGACGGCGAATGGCATCACCCGCACTCAGGTCATTAAACTGATTGAGCTGCTCGCCTTCAATAACGGTCATCGCATTCGGCGCTTGTGCGCGGGCATCGAGGGCGTTGACAGCAGAGCCGCGCACCAAATCTTTAATCACAATCTCTTTGAGTTGCAGAACTTCATTCGCTTGCTGTGCAACAGCAGAACTCATCCAGAAACAACCAACAATTGCTGCTGTTGATAAAAGTAACGCCCGCGAGTTTTTCATGACAATTCCACTCAAATTTATATTTGAGTTCTTTTGTCATATTATCGTCACATTCGTCAAGGTGTGTAAGAAATAACGCACAGAGCAATATTCAAGTAACAATCTGCCTCAACACATTGCGGACATGCTGAGGCAAATATACTGCGCCAAATTTCAACTAATCATGTGCATTCAGAACAGCGGTAGCAATTGCAATATCCTGAACTGCTAATCCTGTCAGCGTGGCGATGGTAATATCCGTACTATTTTTCCGGCCGCTATGCTTTCCGGCAACAACTTCTCCCAGTTCAACAACTTGATCAGCAGACAGCTCTGTATCATTGAATGCATGATGCAATTCGCCACGATGCCGCGCCTGCTCACGACTGTCGGTGACCACAATATCTGCTTTAAGAATAAGCGCTGCTTCCAGCTCCTGCTTTTCCGGCGTATCCGCACCGATAGCCGTAATATGCGTACCTGCCTGTATCATGTCCGCAGTTAGAATGGCTTCACGGCTTGCAGTCGTCGTCACGATTAAGCGTGCTTGTTGTGCCACTGCGGCTGGTGTATCCGCAATTGTGACCTGATAGCCTTTAGCCTTCATACGCTGTGCATAAAGCTGCGCCTGCTCACTACGTCGCCCCCAAACAATTAGATTTTTACAAGGACGGGCTTTCTGCAACAGTTCCACCTGCAATTCCGCCTGCATTCCTGTGCCGATAACGCCGATCACACTGACGGTTTCCGGTGCCATATAATGTGCTGCGACAGCACCGGCCGCTGCAGTGCGTAAATCTGTCAGCCGCCCGCGGTCATTGAGGATTGCACAAAGCTCACCGGTCAGTTTGCTGAAAACCAGCATCAGGCCGTCGCTTGTGTTCAGACCCTTGGCCGGATTTTCAAAAAAACCGGAAGCGATTTTAATCACGTAAGTATCACCTTGCGTGAAATACCCGTATTTAATGTGGGTCTCTCCCGGAGGATTACTAAAGATCAGTTCCCCCGGCAGCGGCACCACCGCCTCTCCCCGCGAGAATGCAGCAAAAGCAGCCCCGATCAGCGGCACAATATCCAGTTTTTGAACACGGTTTTCAATCTCGGTCTGGTTTAAAATAACAGGCGATCCGGCTGACATTCAGTTTCCTTAAAAATAGCAGCCCATGCGATGCGGGAGCACCGTCAAAACTGCCGAAAAAAGAGGGGAAAGCCACGCGTGATAAGCAAAACCGCGCAGCCAGCTTGTTATTGATGATCCACAGCAATAACCACGATTGTATCATCCCGCCGGACAAGCCCCTGTCCGGCCACACAGAATAGCAGACCATCTTTAGGCGCTTTTACCGGAGACGGTGCTTTATCATTGCGATCAGTGTGGTGGATATAGCCGATAATATCACCTGCCTGCAGGTCAGTGCCAAGCGGCACAACCGGCTCGTATAATCCGGTGTCATCGGCATGGATGTAACCCGCATCAGGCACGGTCACGAGACGTTGCGTAGGTTGCTTTACAACATTCCTGCCATTCACAGTCTGAATTTGGTTCAAATGCTGCAAGGTTGACAGGATACCATCATAGGTCAGTGTCATAGTCTCAACACTGATACAGGCACTGCCGCCAAGTTCGCTTGAGAGCATCAGCTTGCCGCTTTTTTCAACCACATCATCCAGCATAACATCCGCATGGGGTTCACGGATGATGACCGTCAGCGGCGCACCGAAAGCAAGTGCCGCATCAATAAACCTCTGATTTTCCGCCTCATTTCCCTGCGCATGAATAAATGTACAGGGCACAAAATTCAGCGTGCGTCCGCCGGAATGCAGATCAATCACATTATCACAACGAGGCACCAGTTGCGTCGACACAAAATGTGCAAGCCGCTGTGTCACCGAGCCTTTGGCGTCCCCCGGAAATTCACGATTGAGATTTCTGTCATCAATCGGAGACAGACGCTGACCACTCATAACCGCCGGCAAATTGAGAGACGGAATAATCACAATCGTGCCCCTGATCTCTTCCGGCTTTAAATGATGTGCCAGTTTTGACAGAGCTACCTGCCCTTCATATTCATCACCGTGATTGCCGCCCAGCAGCAATGTTACCGGACCGGCACCGTTTTTCAGCAGATAAACCGGAATGCGGATACTCTGCCACGCACTGGTATTCACAGAGCTTGGCAAATGAATATAAGCACTCTGCCTGCCGTCTTTTGTCCAATCTATTTCAAGGCTGGCCATGGCTGTTTCCTTATCGGGTCAGGCATTTTCTGCAGAATTAATAACGTTCAGAACCGTGGAGAACTCGAAGTTCCCGCCACAGAGCAAAACCACATTCACCTGACCTTTGCAGTGTTCCGCAACTTTCAGATATCCTGCAAGAGCGAGCCCTGCCGCCCCCTCAACAAGGTGATGCTCTTTAATGGCAAGCTGTGCGAGAGCACTGGCAATTTCGTCTTCCGAGCATGTCACCACTTCATCAACGACTTCAATGGCGAGCGGCAGTGTAATACTGTCATCATCCATACCGCCTGCCACGCCGTCAGCGAGGGTTGGCAGATGTTCGGTTTCAACAACCTTGCCTTCCTGCATCGAAACAGCCAGCGCACAGGATGCTTCAGCCGCAACGCCATAAATCTTGGTTTGCGGGCTAAAGCTTTTCAAAACAGAACCGATGCCGCTGATCAGGCCGCCACCGCCCATAGCGATAAACACATTATCAATGCGCGGCGCCTGCTCCAGCAGTTCAAGCCCTATTGTTCCCTGTCCGGCAATAATTTGCTCATCATTATAAGGCGATACATAGGTCAGACCGCGTTTAACCGCCGCTTCCTGTGCATGGACTTCCGCCTGCCCTGAATCCTCGCCGGACAGCACAACTTCAATCCCATAGGAGCGGATTTTTGCTAATTTTGCTTTTGATACACCAACACCGAGATAGACGGTCATCGGACGGTTCAGCAATGCTGCGGCCTGTGCAGACGCAATACCGTGATTGCCCGACGAGGCAGTGATAACGCCCTTATCTTCCGGCAAAGCCGTGATCTTGCTCATTGCCCCCCTGAATTTGAAAGAGCCGGTTTTTTGTAAGTGCTCTGCCTTAAAATACAGATCTGAACCGGTTTCCGCACCGATTTCACGCGAGGCAATCAGAGGCGTGGTTTCGATATAATCACCGATACGCTTTCTTGCCTGAACCGACCGTGCCGCGCTTTTCAGATATTCCGTCATTTTCGTTTCCATTTCCCAGAGTAAATTTCATTCCGCCCGTCACAACGGGGAGATATCCGTGCCGTACCATTTCTCAGAAAGCTGCTTCACAGTCCCGTCCTTGATCGCAGCGGTAATCGCCGTATCAAAAAGCTGTTTTAAAGCATCATCTCCCTTACGCATGGCAGCGCCCACGCCCTCCCCGAAAACTCCGCCCATTAGGACAGGGCCTGCAATTTTGTAGCCTGAAAAACCAGGCTTTTTCAATTCAGCTTCCAAGGCCGTCAGATCAGCAATTGTTGCATCAATACGGCCGGATTGCAGATCAAGATTGAGCTGTTCAACCGTCTTGTAATAAGTGATCGTCACATCATTCTTGAGATAGGCTTCAAGAAAAGCACCATTGGTTGATGCCAGCTGAACGCCAACAGTTTTATTTTTTAGCTCTTCTGCCAGCAGACGAACCGGCGCTTCTGATGCTTTTTCATCCGACAAATTATAGCGCTGTGTATCTTCTGCGAGCCGCCCGACAGCAGCTTCCGGCAGCATCGTCGCGTGATAGGTAGCAACATAAGGCACCGAGAAATCCAGCACCTTTTTGCGCTCATCCGTAATGCTCATGGCTGCCATGATCACATCGTATTTGCCAGCGTTCAGCGCAGGAATAATACCATCCCAATCCTGCGCCACGATTTCGCACGTACGGTTCATACGTTTGCAAAGATCTTCGGCCAGATCAATTTCAAAGCCGGCAAGTTTTCCCGATGGTTCGGTGAAATTCCACGGTTTAAATGCGCCTTCAGTCGCAATTTTTAAAACCGCATTGTCCTCCGCAAAAGACGCACTGGTGCAAGCTGTCAGCACGGATGCTGAAAGTGCAAAAAACAATAATTTTTTACGAATGAGCTGCATAAGACTGTTCCCGTTTTTATTGAACTGATCATGCATAAGCGTCTGAAAATGCAGTGTTGAAAAACCTGATCAGTTTCCCGCACGCCATTTTCAAATCCGGCTATGTATAATCATTTTTTATATGAGAACTACGTTTACAAAAGAAACAGAACCTGAATACTGTGTTTATTCCTATAAGGATATAAGGAAAATTGAATGATTGATCTCGATCCAAAATTGTTGCGCGCCTTTGTGACGGTGGTTGAAGTCGGGACAATCAATGGTGCTGCTCGCAGTCTCAACCGCACACAAGCGGCTGTCAGCATGCAGATTCAACGGCTGGAAGAATTACTGGATATCAAACTGTTTGAACGCTCTGCACGCGGCCTCAAAATGACTGCGGCGGGCATGGTTCTGTTGTCACAGGCACAGGAGATTTTGCGTATCAGTGATGATGTGCTTGGCAGACTGTCGAGCCTGTCCGGTTCTGGCCGTGTACGGCTTGGAGTACTGGAAGATTTTGCCTCTTCCGGCCTGATTGAGATTTTAAAAAAATTCCGCGATCAGTACAAAGATGTGCAGATTGATATTGTGGTTGAAAACAACCGCACATTAGGCGCGCGCTTTGAAGAAAAGAACATCGACCTTGCCATTTGTGATGTCAGTGTTCTTGACCGCAAGCCGGTGATCGAATGGACAGAACAGCTTTACTGGACGGTGCGGGATGATATTTGTATTGCACCGGACGGCACTTTGCCGATCATCATGTTTGATGAGTTATGCCCATGGCGGGAACGGGCAGTAGATGCACTCAATAACATAAACTGGACGATGGTTTGTGAGGCCGGTGCGCTCGCAGCAGTCAGCACCGCAATCCGTGTCGGCGTTGGTGTCGGACTGATGACCTATCATACAATTCCGCCGGATTGCCGTGTGCTGCGCCAGTTGTCCCAGCTTGCACCGTCATTTCCGGTTACATTGGGTCTGTTTTCGCAAAGCGATCCGCAACGTCCTGTGCGCACGATAACGCAGATGATTGCCGAACACATCAACAGCAGCGCAACCAAAACGCTCATATAGATAATAATCAAAGTACATCAAGCGGAAGCCATGACCAGTTCAACCCAGTCCATGAAACAAAAACTCCGGCAGCTTCCCTCTCTGAAAGCACCTTTGCCCGATGTGGATTTCACAATTTTTCCGGCTACACCACACGAGGCTTTTGCGAACTGGTTTGACGATGCGATTGCATCCGGTATTCGGGAGCCGCATGCCATGACTTTATCGAGTATTGATAAAGACGGGCAACCTGACGCACGCGTTCTTATTTTGAAAAATGTAGACGACCGTGGCTGGCACTTTGCGATCAAAGCCGGCAGTCCGAAAGCTGAACAGATCAAAGCACTGCCCGCAGTTGCTCTCACTTTTTATTGGCCGGCTTTAGGCAGACAAGTCCGGCTGCGTGGTGTGGCGAAACTGCTGAGTCCGGAAGAATGTGCCGAAGATTTTATGGATCGTCCGATTGGTTCCCGTGTCAGCGCCATTGCAAGCAAACAAAGTGAGATTTTGACAAGTGATCAGGAACTCAACCAACAACGACTAGAAGCGGAAGCCTTCCTGACTGAAAATCCGCAATATATCTCAAAAGTCTGGCAGGTTTATACCGTTGATCCTGACAGCGTCGAATTTTGGCAAGGCGCATCAGACCGTAATCATAAACGCCTGCGCTATGATGCAAATGCTGGCCCATCATCCTGGAAAATAATTCGTCTATGGCCGTAACAATGTCCACTCATTCAGCAGCAGATGAGCGCTGCAATAGCCGGTTTATGTAAAATTCCGGCTGAATTATTTGCGTTACGGCCGCATTAAAACGCGATTAAATGTTTATTCCTAAATTATATAATTGTACAATAACTTTTATTTAAATTACCTTATGCACGTACGAATCCGTCACTTACTCTGAATTACAAATAAGAGGGGATCGTGGATTGAGGCCTGAAATTACAACATTACTTGCTTCTCGTTTGCGGACACGTATTGAAAAGCAAATTAAACCTGTTGGTGAAGCAGGTAGTCAATATATATTGTTCTTTACTTTTAGCGACAAAAAAAGTCACGCACAGACAATTATCACCAAACATGCTGATTTTGCTCAAGGCTGGCAAAACGCTATTACCGAAATGCGCAGCCGTATCAGCTCACTCGGCCTGAAAATACGTTGGCTAAGAGTCGACTGGGTCAGCGAGGTCGAAAAAACAACGTGGCAGCAACTTCGCGACGGTTTTGAAAAAATAAAACGGAATTATTTTCGTAAAGGCATTTCACTGGATGCAAGTTTTAATCAGGCTTTTCTCGAAACAGAACTAAACGCCAATGCCATGCTCTATGGTGGTGCACATATTGCTAATGCGATTATTAATGAGAAAAATTTCCTGCATTTTGCACGCAAACGCTTTGACCTTGAGACAATAGATTTCAGTCCGGACAAAGAAATATTCACCTTCACAACCGGAGCCATGTTTACAACTCTGGAAGAGCCGGACTCATATATTTTACATGGTACGGGCAGAAATGCAGGCAGACGCGCTATTGATAAATTGGATGCCGTTACAGTCAATGAACTGATTGAAAACGCAAGTCTGTATCTGACCAAACAAGTGAAAATGAACGGTCGTTTTCACTATGGCTGGCATCCGTGTTTTGACCGCCCTATTCCGTCTTATAATGCGCTTCGTCATGCGAGTTCGCTCTATGCCATGATCGAAGCCTGGGAAGTGACACGCGATCACAAACTGAAAGAAGCAATTGATCTCAGCCTGAACTGCCTGACAGCACAGCTAATCAGGCAAATACAGTTGCCCGATGGCCAAACTGCATCTTATCTTGTTGAAGCCAATAAAGAGATTAAACTGGGAGGTAATGCTGTCTGCCTGCTGGCTTTAACCAAATACAGTCAGCTGACCGGTACGCAGGATTATCTGACACTGCTTGAACAACTGGCACTTGGCATCACTGCCATGCAGGATCCGGAAACAGGTAAATTCAATCATGTTTTCCGCTTTCCGTCACTGGAGCTGAAAGAAGAGTTCCGTATCATCTATTATGATGGGGAAGCAGCATTCGGTCTTATGCGTCTCTATGCTTTAACACAGGATGAACGCTGGCTGTCCTGCGTTGAAAAGGCCTTTGAATATTTTATCAAAGCCGAACATTGGAAAGCGCATGACCACTGGCTCAGCTATTGTGTAAATGAACTGACGATATACCGGCCGAAAGAGAAATATTTCCGTTTCGGTATTCAAAACGTCGCTGATTATCTGGATTTTGTTCACCACAGGATCACCACTTTCCCGACCCTGCTTGAACTGATGATGGCTGCACGCGAGATGCTGAGCCGGATCAGCACAATGCCTAAAATGCAGCATCTGCTTGACCAGATTGATTTGCTTAAATTTTATCTCGCTTTGGAACACCGTGCACATTATCTGCTCAACGGCTATTTCTGGCCGGAACTGGCCATGTTCTATGAACAACCGCAAAAAATCCTGGGTTCCTTTTTCATCCGTCATCACTCTTTCCGTGTGCGGATTGATGATGTTGAGCATTATCTGTCAGGCTTCATCGCCTATCTGCGTTATCTGAAAATACAACGCCAGTTCTTTGAATTTGTCAGCAATCGTGCGCAGATTCCTCCGCCCGAAACAACAATCAATGAACAAACAATACCCACAGAACAATTCAACTGGACGTCAGCAAAACTGCTTCAAGCGACCGGCGGTGAATGGGTACAGCAACCGCCCCGCAACTGGGGTGCGACAGGTCTGTGCATTTTTGCACCCGCCATGCAAAATCAAAATATTGTCGTTGCCAAGTCGCATTTGACTGAAAAGGGTGTTTTACCGGTTATTATCAAAAAGATGTCCCCCCCTCCTGCCGCTATTATCAGCAGCAATCCGGAGACGTTGGGTATTTCAGACATTCCGGTTCTGAAAGTATCGGATATTGATAAAACTATTCTGGATATGGGGAGCTATGCACGACACCAGATAAAGGGCCATGTCTGTGCCGTCACGGGCAGCGCCGGTAAAACGACAACAACCGCTATGCTTGCCCATGTGCTTGAAGCTTATGGCACAACTGAACGCAGTGTCCATAATGCGAACCGGCCATATGGTGTTGCATGGAACCTGGCCTCATTTGACTGGAACAGCGAACACATTGTGCTGGAACTTGCCGTCGGCATGATGGGACGCAGTGCCCGTATGGCTTCACCCAAATTGGCAATTTTTACCAATATTCTGCCGGTTCATCTCAGTGATACTACAACACTGCATGATATTGCGGTTACCAAAAGTGCGATTTTTTCAGGTATGAAGCCGGGCGATACGGCAATCCTGAACAAGAATATGCAGGAATGGCCGACTGTACTGAGTGCAGCTCAAGCCCGCCGGCTCAATATTATTGAATATGGCTGCACGTCTGATTGTGAATTTCAGCTGATAGATTATCGGCCGCAGACCCGTCAGGTAACAGCAAGTTTGCGGGGGATCAAAATCCGCTATGAGCTGGGAGCCGAAGGCGAACATATGGCTTTAAACAGCATTGCCATACTGGCTGCAGTCACCGCTTTGAACTATCCGCTTAATGATGCACTGCAAAAATTATCCGTATTCAACGCACTTTCAGGACGCGGTGAACAAAGCCAGCTTACAATTGATGGCAAACCAATAACCCTGATTGATGATGCCTATAATGCCAATACCGGCTCGATGAAAGCTGCACTGGAAAATCTGGCCACCCATACAACAGCACCGCGGCGCATTGCTGTTCTCGGTCAGATGGCTGAACTCGGCCTCAATGCCGAACAATATCACACAGATCTGGCAGAGTTTATTGCCGGTCTTCCCGTCGACAAAGTCTTCGTTACCGGAGAGCATTATAAAAATTTCTGGCAATGCCTGCCCGATGCAATCAAAGGCGCCTATGCACCATCGATGGAAGAGTTGAAAACAGCATTACGGGAACAAATCGAAGAGCAGGATACAATCTTGTTCAAAGGCTCGAACAGCACAAAAATCCATGAACTGGTAACATGGATTAAAAATATCGCTGCGCAATAAGGACGGAATTACCCTGCTCTGTTTCTGTCAGAGCGGGGCATCTGTTTTAACCCGCGCTGTTCGCGGATCAGCAAGAGTTTTGACAATATCAGCTGGCGTATCATTTCTCATATACATAACAGCACCGAGGCGTGCCTGCCGGTACAGCAGATGATGCTGTTTTCCCTCACCCGTTGTAACAATATGAAAGGGCTTCAGTCCGGTTTCCCGCAAAGCGCGGACATAATCCAGTTGCGTGGCAAAAGGAACAGACCGGTCTTTCACATCCGACAGGATAAAAATATCCGGTGGCGGGTTGCGATCAACTTTTGCAACCTCCGTGACCGGATCATAATAACCTGAAGGATCCGGTAAAAGAGAGCCGGTCACACGGGGAATATTGGCTTTATAAGTCAGCGTTTTAGCAACAGATAATAGTCCTGATGCAATGAAGACCGCTTTAATATCCGTTCGGCGGTTGAGCAGTGAAGCGATGATGTGTCCGCCACCGGACTGGCCGACCAGAACAAATTTTGTAATCGAATAACGCTGTTTCAGTTGGTTGAGCGCATCATCCATCAAGTCGATCTCCAGCGGATAACGACGCATATTATGATCGCCGGAGGAACCGTAAATACCAGGTCTGGCCACAAGTATTGCAGGTGTCTGCGCCTGAATTGACCATTCAGTCATATCATATTGCAGGCTGTAAGGCGTGATACCCTGATAGCTCGGAGCAATAAAGCGTTCATCGCGTATGTTACGCAAAATGACATCACCGTTAAAATAGATAAGCGCAACCGGATTATTATCCTGCTTTAATCCATAGGGATAATAGCGGATACAATCACCACTATTTCCGTCTGGCGGTTCTTTTATCCAGAAACTGTTTGCAATGCCTTCACAATGAGTCTGATCTGTATAGGTGCCGTTCAATGCGCCATAAAGATCAAAACTTTCATGTCCTTGCGGATACATCAATGCCTGCGGATGCGTATGTTCAAAAGGACCGATGCGCGGATCAAGCGCATTGGCCTGCGCAAACGGAAACAGCAAAGCAATGAAGCGGATAATCAGACGCATAACAATGATCATCCCTGCTCTCCTTTGTAAGCGCATCTGAGCTGTTATCTTTCCCGCAGAGCTTCACGCGCCCGATTGAGCGGTTTTATCAGATAGTCAAATACAGTTTTGCTGCCGGTGTGAATATCGACAGTTGCTACCATGCCCGGAACCACCGGAAATTCCTGACCTGCCTTGTTGACCAGCACATCTTCCTTTGCCTGAATAAAGACACGGTAATAGGTAATTTCAGGCTTCAGTTCATCCTGAATTGTATCCGGTGAGATTGAAACCACGCGCCCTTCCAGCCCGCCGTAAATAGAATAATCATAGGCTGTCAGTTTAATATTCGCGCGCTGTTCCGGATGGATATAAGCAATATCTCTCGGGGAAATGCGTGCCTCCACAAGCAACTGATCGCCCACAGGTACAATTTCCATTAACTTTCCATTGGGCGGAACAACGCCACCGATCGTGGATACTTCAATATTTTTGACAATACCGCGCACAGGAGAGCGAAATGTCAGACGGGAAAGTGAATCTGCGCGTCCTTTCACGACAGGAAAAAGCGCCGAGACTTCAGCATTGGCTTTTGCCAGTTCCTCGCGTGCCTGAACAATATATTGCGACCGTATATCAACCTGTTTTAGTTCAAGCTCCACCAGCTGACGCTTAAGGCGTAACACCTCCACATTGCTTGATGCCCCGATTTTCGTCAGAGATTCACTGATCTTTAACTCGCTGCGCACCAGATCGGCCGCTTCTTTCACCCAATGAACAGACTGCTCAAGGCTTTTGCGCCTTGCATTGAAAAGCTCTGTTTCCGTCGCTTTCAAGGCGGGGTAATTCTCAAGTGAATTCGGGAAGACCAGATCAGCCATATTCACTTCGGCCTGCAAGCGTGCAGCACTTGCAAGCGCTGTACGATAACGCGCCTCGCTTTCTTCAACATTGGACTCGTTTTTTGTCGGATCAAGCTGCGCCAATATCTGCCCCGGAACAACCAGATCATCCTGCCGCACAGCAAGCTGAGCAACAATGCCGCCTTCCAGTGATTGAATAATCTGCTCACGCATCGTCGGCACAATTCGCCCGCTGCCGCTTGAAACTTCATCAAGTTCTGCAAAATATGCCCATGTACCTGCCACACACAAACTGATCATAAAATACCATATGACCCGTCTTGAGCGTGTCAGTTTCACATCATCATCTGTGTCGAAACCCGTCGCCATTTTCCATTTTTTATCTGTATCAGAAAACGCCATTCACTCCTCCTGATAACGATGATGACCGGATTTCTATGAACCCGCTTCAGCAAACGCAGATGTACTGTTCTTCACGACGCCTGACTCATCGTCCTCGCGGGAGGCGGCACATTTGCCAATCCTTTGAGGATTTTAAGGGCGGTCTCCTTTTGCTCGTCGAGTGCGATGACGCCTGACTCGACAACAATAATACGGTCAACCAGATCAAGGGCACGCATCCGGTGGGTTGCAATAACCAAAGTTTTCTCACCGGAATATTTGCGCAGATTATCAATGAAATGCCGCTCGGTAGCCTCATCCATGGCGGCTGTCGGCTCATCCAGCAGCAAAACAGAAGGATTGCGGATCAGTAATCTTGCCAGCAATAGAGATTGTTTCTGGCCGCCGGAAAGGCCAAGCCCGCCTTCCAGCACAATATGATCCAGTCCTTTAGGCAATTTGCGGATAAATTCATCTGCACCGACCATTTTCAGCGCCGGTAAAATTTGTGCAGGCTCAGCCTGAGGCGCGCCCATAATGATATTCTCCATCAAAGTACCGTGAAATAAGCGGGCATTTTGTGTCAGAAGCCCGACATCACGGCGAATATCGGCCGGATCAATATGGTTCATTGCCAGATCATCCAGCAAAACCTCTCCCGATTTTGCCTGCATCAGACCAGACATTGCCTGTAGCAAAGTGGATTTTCCCGAGCCATTTTTGCCCAGTACCGCGATTTTTTCACCTGCTTTAATATTGAGGTTACGTAACAATAATGCTGGCGGGGAATTCTCATCGCCGTAGCGGTAAAGTGCCGTTTTAAAAGAATAACTCCCCTTTATATACGGCGTCTGAATACGGTTTTCATTCTCCGGATAATCAATCGGCATTTTCATAATAGTATTCAGACTGACCAGACCAACTTTGGCCTGCTGCAAACGGCTGAGAACTTGCGTAATATGCGCCATCGGCGCCATCATGCGGGAGCCAAGTACAGAACAGGCAACCAGTGCACCCGTTGTCATATCTCCGGCGATCACCATCGGCGCACCGGTAAACACCACCACGGCGAAAACACCGGTTTGCACATTATGGGTCCATACGGTCAGCATATTGGTAACGTGACGAAGCCGGAGTTGCGCCTCTCCTGTGACGCTGTTGTAGTGGTTCCATTGTTGCTGAAAACGCTCTTCAGCCTGAAGGGTTTTAATGTCTTCAATGCCCTGTACAGTCTCAACCAACATGGCATTGCGCAGAGAAGCCTCACGCATGGATGCCGAGGCATATTTGCGTAATTTAGGTTGAGCGAGCAGCCCCGGAATGAGCAAAAAGAACAAGGCACCGAGCGGAATTAATACCAGTACGCCGCCCATAAACCAGTAAATCACCAGAAACAGCAGAAAGAACGGAATATCAGCCAGTGCTGAAACAGTTGTGGAGGTCAATAATTCACGAACCTGTTCCAGATCGCGTATCTGTGAAATAAAGGTTCCGGTAGATGTCGGACGGCTGCTGTTTTGGACGCGTAATGCATGACCGAAAACCCGGTCTGAAACGCGGATATCGGAACGTTTTCCCAAATGATCAATGATTGCCATGCGCGTCCGGCGCATCACAAAATCAATCCCGATCGCTAAAAGCACACCACAAAACAAAACATAAAGTGTGTGATAGTATTGCGAAGGCACCACACGGTCGTAGACCTGCATTGAGAAGATAATACCTGCAAGCCCTAAAGTATTGGCAATCAGCGATGCGAGCAGAATATGACCATAAGGACGTATGTCCCGCAGGACAATTTTACGAAACCAGTTTTTATCGTAAGGACTGTTATAGGCATCAACACGCGCATCCGGTATTGCCCGCGCCGGACGGGCAATAACAACGACCTCCGCATCCTGTAGTAATTGTGATGCCTCAGCGGGGCTTTGCAGACCACCGTCACCTGCAAAACAAATACCGGCTTCACCAGAACTGCTGAGTTTCATCACGACGCCGATCTGGCCGCTTTTCAATTGCACAATCACCGGCAACTGCCAGCTGGATAACTGAATTTCGGCAGGATCCTGATACTTCACCTGCAAATGCATACGACGCGCGAGATAGCTGATCTTATCATATTCATTGGTATGGCTATCCCAAGCCACGGCAAGACGTGCACTTTCTGCCGAAATTGGCAGACGATAATAAGTGGCAACGATACGCATCATTTCCAGCCAGGGCTGAATCTGAAATCCTTGTTGTTCTCCGGCAGTCTGTGCTTCGGCCGGTGCTTCACTATTGGTATCAGTGATAATCTGAACAGTTTCAGATTGCGGAATATCGGATTGCTGGCTTTCATCTCTCATGGTGTTAACACAACTCCCCTGACAGAAATTCCGTTGAGCGCAAAGGAAGACCGCAACATGCCACTGCTATAGAGACAGTCGGCATCGAGGCGGCGAATATCATGCAGTGTATTGACCCTGTTGAACCTTGCCTGATGCAGTTCCTGTTCAGCATTCAGCAAATCAAGCAATGTGCGGGTGCCGAGTTCAATATATTGCTTCTGATAAAGATCGCGGGTTTCCTGCATCATTTTATCCCGTGCAGACAAAGACCCGAGCAGGCGCCCCATACTGCCGGTCTGTACACTCGCCTCCCGCAAGCTATGCTGAACATCAAGCCGCGCTCTGTCCCGCGCAGCTTCTGATGCGCGCAATGCATAACCTGCAGCATTACGGCGTGCTGTTGCTGCACCGCCCTGATAAAGATCGCCGCTGATATACAGACCGACATTAAATTCTGTTTTCCGGCTGGTGGTTGCATCCATATCATAGCCGGCATCTGCTTTCAGAGAGAGTGTCGGAAGTGCCTGCGCCCGCGTTTCCGCCAATTGTGCCAGTGCTTCCTTGCCCTGTGCTTCAGCCTGTATAATGGCCGGCACCTTATTCCAGTCCGGATTTTTAATATTGCAGGCTGCATCAAACCATTTAGGCACAGTGGTATTCACACCGACTTTGCCTTTCGCGCCCGTCAGATAAGCGAGATTGCTTTCCCAGCGCTCCATTTGGGTGGTAATTTCAAGAATAGTGGTTTCAGCGGCCTCTACACGCGCTTCCGCCTGCAGCAGATCCGAACGGGTGCTGGCACCTTCCTGTGAGCGCTGGCTTACAAGTTTGGCCACCGTATTCACACCGTTCAGTTGCTGCCTTGCCACAGCGAGAAGCGCATTATAGCGCTGCACTTCAATATAAGCTGTCGCCGTTTCACGGATGAGGTGATCAACTGCCAGTAATAATTGTGCTTTTCCGACTTCTGTACCAGCTGACGCCACATCGACTGTACTGCGCACTTTTCCGAAGTCATAAATCATCTGCGTGGCGGTGACACTCATATAGGGTCGCCAACCATTACGGTCACGGCTGCTATAACCCGAATTGGCTCCCGCAGAAATGCGCGGAAGATAGCCGGCTTCCGCCTCATCAATACGCGATTGCCGCATATTCAGATTATTCACCGCTTCATCAATAGAAGGATGCCATTGAACAGCTCTTTTGACAGCATTTTCCAGAGTAAACCCTGCAGCCTGCTGTTTTGTTTTTTTAGCAGCATATGCCTCACTGCCAGCGATATAGACCAGAAAACCAATAAATATTCCGATACCAACCAACAGGTTTCTGCCGTATCGCATCAGGCAATTCACATCCATACATTCCCCTCCGTCTCTGAATTCCGGCAAACCGAGTTCAAAGTCCGTTTACGTCAAACATCCTCACTCCTCCTGTGAGGCATCCGTGCCGATGCAAAACACCGGCACGGAAAGTTTCGTCGTCAGAAGAATTACAGAACCGGCACAGAATGATGTGACCAGTTGTCTTGCTCTGAGTCTGTCAAAGGTATCAACGCAGCTGTATCCGGCACTGTTTCCAGTTCTGCCACAGGCGTTGACGGGACAGGTGTCTCTGTTCCGGTATTCTCATCAGCACTAAACAGATCAGAAATATCTGCATCAGCATTTTCATCACTGGTGATGAGATCGGCCAGAGTAACACTCAGATCGCTGTTACCATCTTCAGATCCGGAGAAATGCAGACTGTCAGAGAAGTCAGTCTCTTCATGCTGAAGCAGCATTTCCGGAAGTGAAACCACGTCCTCGTGATGGGCCGGACTATCCGGGCTGTCATGAGGCTGATGATTATCAGCAGTATCTGAGTGCGAAGACGGATCTTCGGGATTATCAGGCAGCGCCGTTTCCGTCATTGCCATTCGGGCCATGGCAGTCCCGTCATGTACATCCAGTGTAACCACCAGATCAGCCGTGGCCTCATGGCCGTTTGGCAGAACCAGCTTGTAATGGAATGTATCTGTCAGGTCTGTTGTCGAATGAGCAATGTTGGTGTTCGGCTGATAATGATAACTTCCGTCAGCTTTGACTGTCAGAGTGCCGTAAAGACCGGCAATCACAGTTCCTGCTTTCGTCGCATCCACAAAACTGTTGCCGGACTGAACCTGCAGTTTGGTGTATGTGGACACTGAAGTTCCGTCATTACTCAGAATATTTCCGTCAACACCCGTTACTGTTTTGACTTCAAATTCAGTCAGATGTGTAACGGTCTTACTAACAGAGATATTACTGGAATAACCGGTACCGAGCGTATTCACGCTTGAAGCTTCAATACGATACGTACCGGCGCCAAGACCATCAATGTGCAACTGAATACCTGACCCAATCAAAGGAAGTCCGGCAAGAGCAGTTCCGGAGATTTCTTTAACCAAAGTCGTTCCATTATAAACTTTTATAGTGAAACTAGGTAAGACACTGATAGGTAACCCTGTCGTACCAACACTTACAATCACGTCAGCTTTATCACCTGCCGCAATAGTAAAGTTAGCTTGCCCGTTGCCATTTCCCGGAACTATTACAGCGCCGAATGGTGTATTAAAATTACCCAGAACAGCGTTCGGAATAGCTTCAACCACGTTTTTGAACTGTACACCTGCTTCTGCAGTGTCATCATTCGCAACAAGATCGATAGTCGCCGGACCATCCGGTGTTGTCCACTCCAGATCAATACTGTCACTGCCAATTCTCACATCGAGGTTAGCAGTGCTTTCCTTACCTGAAACAGTGTCCCGAATAGTGTATTCGAAGTGATCTACCTTGCCGATATTTCCGGGTTGATTGAATGGCGTATATGTATAATCGCCATTCTGATGGATGACCAATGTACCGTATTGGCCGGTAATCGTCTTTCCTACTTCCGGTATGTCGACATTGTTCACCTTTGCAACGATTGTTGTTTCAGTGACCGTATCCGGCGTACCGTCTGTGATGACATTTCCATCAGCACTTTCTGCTTCGGAACCGGCAGGATTAGTGTGATCATAATCCGTCACGGAACCATGCAAACTACCGAGCAAGCCAACCCCGACGCCACTGTAAAGAACAAAGGCGCGATATTCACCCGGTGGCAAATTATCGACATTAACACCATATTTTCCGTTCGATAGCAGCTCGAGCGACAAAATACTGGCTTCACCGCCTGCACCGGCCACCGCCTTCCAGTTACCATTCGCGTCTTTGACCTGAAGAAGGATCTTATAATCCCCCAGCAGACTTACAGAGAGAGCGGCACCATAATCCAGCGTCACAGATGCTGTATGTCCTGCATCGACATTGAAACTGACCTTCGGCGTATTAATCACCTGAAGATTTAGTCCCTCTGTCAGAGCAACCAGCAAGAAGTAGGATGCCGCAGGCGGGGTATGTGTTGTTTCAGTCGGCGTTAGATTGACTTTCGCCTCGATGACATCATCCGTTGCTTCAATATCCGCATCCGCATCCGCGTCGGCATCAGCATCCGCGTCAGCATCTGCATCCGCATCCGCATCCGCGTCAGCATCAGCGTCGGCGTCTGCGTCAGCATCGGCATCTGCATCAGCGTCGGCATCAGCATCGGCGTCGGCATCTGCATCTGCATCCGCATCAGCGTCTGCGTCAGCATCCGCGTCGGCGTCAGCATCCGCATCTGCATCTGCGTCGGCATCAGCATCTGCATCAGCATCCGCATCTGCGTCAGCATCGGCATCTGCGTCGGCATCAGCATCAGCGTCGGCGTCAGCATCCGCATCTGCATCGGCATCTGCGTCGGCATCAGCATCGGCATCTGCGTCCGCATCAGCGTCGGCATCGGCATCCGCATCAGCGTCAGCATCGGCGTCAGCATCGGCATCCGCATCAGCGTCAGCATCAGCATCAGCATCGGCGTCGGCGTCAGCATCAGCATCAGCGTCAGCATCGGCATCGGCATCCGCATCAGCATCGGCATCGGCGTCGGCATCCGCATCTGCGTCGGCATCAGCATCGGCATCTGCGTCCGCATCGGCATCCGCATCAGCGTCAGCATCGGCATCGGCGTCGGCGTCGGCATCGGCATCCGCATCAGCATCCGCATCCGCGTCGGCGTCAGCATCAGCGTCGGCATCTGCGTCCGCATCAGCGTCAGCATCGGCGTCAGCATCGGCATCGGCGTCGGCATCCGCATCTGCATCTGCATCTGCGTCGGCATCAGCATCAGCATCCGCATCTGCATCTGCGTCGGCATCAGCATCAGCATCGGCATCTGCGTCGGCATCGGCATCCGCATCAGCGTCAGCATCGGCGTCGGCGTCGGCGTCGGCATCAGCATCCGCATCTGCATCTGCGTCGGCATCAGCATCAGCATCAGCATCCGCATCTGCGTCAGCATCTGCATCTGCATCTGCATCTGCGTCGGCATCAGCATCTGCATCAGCATCCGCATCTGCGTCGGCATCAGCATCAGCATCGGCATCTGCGTCGGCATCGGCATCCGCATCAGCGTCAGCATCGGCGTCGGCGTCTGCATCTGCGTCGGCATCAGCATCAGCATCCGCATCTGCGTCGGCGTCAGCATCTGCATCAGCATCCGCATCTGCGTCAGCATCGGCATCTGCGTCGGCATCAGCATCAGCGTCGGCGTCAGCATCCGCATCTGCATCGGCATCTGCGTCGGCATCAGCATCGGCATCTGCGTCCGCATCAGCGTCGGCATCGGCATCAGCGTCAGCATCGGCGTCAGCATCGGCATCCGCATCAGCGTCAGCATCAGCATCAGCATCGGCGTCGGCGTCAGCATCAGCATCAGCGTCAGCATCGGCATCGGCATCG
>NZ_QNRH01000009.1:0-82104 GCF_003314995.1 Pseudochrobactrum asaccharolyticum | reverse complement strand
GGCGTCAGCATCGGCATCCGCATCAGCGTCAGCATCAGCATCAGCATCGGCGTCGGCGTCAGCATCAGCATCAGCGTCAGCATCGGCATCGGCATCGGCGTCGGCATCCGCATCAGCATCGGCATCGGCATCCGCATCCGCATCTGCGTCGGCATCTGCGTCCGCATCGGCATCCGCATCCGCATCAGCATCCGCATCCGCGTCGGCGTCAGCATCAGCGTCGGCATCTGCGTCCGCATCTGCATCTGCATCCGCATCCGCGTCAGCATCCGCATCTGCGTCAGCATCAGCGTCGGCATCAGCGTCGGCATCCGCATCAGCGTCAGCATCCGCATCAGCATCAGCGTCGGCATCCGCATCAGCATCGGCATCAGCGTCAGCGTCAGCGTCGGCATCCGCATCGGCATCCGCATCGGCGTCACTGTCATCATGTCTGGAAGAATGGCCCCCCGAACCTGCAGCTATTGCGGCACCAATTGCGCCAAGACCTAAAAGCGCAAGCAATACGGGTGATAAATTACTGCCTTGGCCAACAAGCTGATCCACCGACTGGACCTCGCTAAACTGAAAGTCGGCCAAACCATCACTATGCTGCCCGAGCCATGCGGTGCCGTCATCATCAACAAGCACCAAATCATTGCCTTCCGGCATGTCAGCATAGAAATTTTTAATGATAATAACTTTGCCCGAATGCAGTTTTATATGTAAATCCTGTCCTACCCGTTGGTAGGCGGCAACAGCTTTGGGACTAAGTTCGATTTTCACAACGCTGGATGATTGAAGAGCAACAGTATCCGCGTTAACTGTTTTGCTCCCACCTCCGCTTTTACTCACAATAGTAATATGCATTCGACTCCCCATATCTCAATACAAAACTAAAACTAGTTTTGTTCCGTTTAGTACGGCATGACATTTATGAGGCCAGGATGGATGGGATTACATTGTTGAGGGCGCCCTTATATTAGAAGGGTTTAATGCAAAATATCCGATACCCAGAAACTTGATAATAGCAGAATAAAATAATTTGATAATATACATTTATATTTTTATATTAATTTAATTATTACATACAATCAGACAGTTAGTTAAAAAATCAAAAAATAAATTTTTAACAAAATGAAGTTTCGGCTTTTATTCAAGTTTAATTTTCAAATCAGCATCAGGATAAAATAAGCGATTTTTATAAGACATTTATCAATCAAATAAATTATTTTAAACAATGCATATGTTTTTACAAACGTCGCTGAATTACCGGCAATTTTGATAAAATTTACAAAATATCATCCTTGTAAAAATAATGATGTAATATGCACCATGTCTGGGCCCGCATGGAATTACTCCGGCAAATCTATCCTCTATAGCCAGGCTTGCTTTATTTTAATAAGCATAACAGACCACAACGATTTTTAGTCCGCTGTGGTCATGTTTTTGCCAACCACGTCAGGAGCCGGATTTAATCAGCGCTGCATAGACACCGTTCAGGCGTTCCAGTTCTTCATGTGTGCCTCTTTCAACAATTCTTCCCTGTTGCAGAACCACAATCTGATCTGCCCGTCGAATAGTTGATAAACGATGCGCAATGGTAATGGTTGTGCGATCCTTAGACAGGTTGGCCAAAGCCGCTTCCATCGCTCGTTCTGTCTTGGTATCCAGCGCACTTGTTGCCTCATCCAGCAGCAGCACCGGCGGATTACGCAAGATTGTACGTGCCAGAGCAAGGCGCTGCTTTTCACCCCCGGAGAAGCGATAGCCGCGATCACCGACAATCGTATCATAGCCCTCAGGCAATGCAGCGAGACTGTCGTGAATCTGTGCAATCTTTGCTGCATTGATCAGCTCTTCATCCGTTGCGTCCGGCTTTGCAAAACGCAGATTTTCCGCAACCGAGGCATAAAGCAGATAGGGCTCCTGCGTTACCACACCCAGCATATCCGCCAATGTATCAAAGCTCAGGTCCCGAATATCAATGCCGTCATAGCGGATAGAACCGCACTCAACATCATAGAGCCGCGCCAAAAGATAACCCAGCGTGGTCTTGCCCGAACCCGTTGAGCCGACAATCGCAACACTTGAGCCCGCGGGCACATCAATACTGATCTCAGACAAAGTCGGCTTTTCACTGTCAGGATAAGAGAAGCTTACATTTTCCACGCGCACGGCGCCCCGCATCTGGGACTTATCAAAGGTAACGGCATCCGCTGTTTCTTTAATCTCAACAGGCTTATCAAGATATTCAAACACACGGGTGAACAAGGCGCGGGTCTTACGCACCTCACGTCCGATCGACAGCAATTCTTCCAGCGGCCAGAGCAATTGCTCCTGCAGAGCAATCATGGCAACCAGCGTCCCGATTGTAACCGGAACACTGCTATTCATCAGAAAGCCGCCAAGCAGCAAAGTCAGAGCCGGAAGAATGGACAAGATGAGATAGATCATCTGCCATTGCCATTCACCTGCCGTATGCGAGCGTACTTCAAGCCGCGCCACATCCTCGGATGTGCGGGTAAAACGTCGTGTCAGATGTTCCCCGCGCCCCATCGTGCGTGCCAGAATAATACCGGAAATGGACAAGGATTCCTGCACTGCTGCGGACATATCACCAAGACGCACCTGCTGTTCATGCGTGATGGTTTCACGCAATTTACCGACACGATCACTCAACAGAATTGATACCGGCACCGCGATCATTGAAAACAGCGCCAGACGCCAATCCAGAAAAAACATCGCGACTGCGGTCATCACCACAACACTGGTATTACGTGCCAGTTCATTCGCCGTATTGGTGACCAGCGTTTGCAATCCGCCAATATCACTGGCAATGCGCGACTGAATTTCACCGGAACGCGTTGCTGCAAAAAACGACAGGGACAGCGACTGCAAATGCGAATAAAGCCGCACACGCAGATCATGCATAATCGCCTGACCGATCTTGGTGGACATCACAATCTGCAATGTATTCAACCCTGCAGAAAGGGCGGCAATGCCAACCAGACCACCGGCAAGATAAATCAGCAATTGTATATCCGCTTTAGGCAAAGCGTCATCGATAATAGCACGCAGCAAAAACGGCGATGCCATACCGACAGCAGAGCCGAACAGCAGCAAAATAACCACACGCAAAATCTGCCGCTTATAAGGCTTAAACAGAGCTAAAATTCTGCCGGCCGACACATGGTTTGCAGCCAGATCGTGATAAGCATCATCTCTTGAAAAGTCAGTTTCAGACATAGGTATTTCCCGGCCAGCAAGGCCTGTTCGTAAAATCTTTACGGCACTTGCAGAAGTGCCCAATTTGTATTTTGGAATTTAGTGCGTTGTGCCGTGGTCACGCTTGGGCAGCGGCAAAAACACCTCAACAATGATGCCGCAGCCTGTATTCGGCCTGATCTCGGCCTTGCCACCATGGCTTTCAGCTATAGCGCGCACCACTGAAAGCCCGAGCCCTGAACCGCCACGGGCGCGGGTGCGGGATGTATCCGCCCGCCAGAAGCGCTCGAAAGCATGGCCATACTCATCCGGCTGTAATCCCGAACCTGTATCACTCACCCGCAACACCGCATATTGATCAATGAGCAGTGTTTCCACTCGCACAGCTGAGCCTGTTGCATAGCGGCAGGCATTTTCCAGAAGAGCCAGAAAAGCCTGCCTGATCCGCGCCGCATCCGCCTCAACCCGAACAGGTTTTAGACCCGTATCAAGCGTAATATCTGCAACGGCCAGATCAGGAGCCATGGAGCGCAGCACAGCCGCCGCTTCCTCAGCAAGGTCAACAGATTGTTTTGTCAGTTCCAGCTTGCTGGCGGAAAACAACCCTAAGATACGCAAATCTTCCACCAGCCGTGACAGGCTGTCGACATGCGCCACAAGGGAGTCAAAGAGCGCTGGCTCCGGTGTAAAGACCCCGTCATTCAGCCCCTGCAACCGACCCCGCAAAATTGTCAGCGGAGTGCGCAATTCATGGGCTATCGCAGTGTTCGAATAACGCAATTCCGCTTCAGCCGCTTCGAGACGGGCGGCCATTGCATTAAAATCTGTCAGCAACTGCTCGGCTTCACCGAAACTTTTCTCTTTCCCCAGCGCCCGCGCACTGAAATCACCTTCTGCTACCGCTCGTGCGGCCATGCCGACAGCAGCGAGCGGTGCCGTTATTTTTCCGGCCAGACGCCAGCCGACGACAGCCGCAGTCAGTTGTCCGATCAGTATAATGGTGCCAAACACCACAATATCGAAAGCCGTCCAGTCCTCTGGGTAGGGTGTTTTAGGAAACAACCAGTCATAAATTGCGAGAAAGATCATCCAGCCAAAAAACATGGCTGCAAGAGCGACAATATTGACGATCGTCATGGCCAGCACGATCTTCCAGATCAGACCATTCTTAGACAAAACGATCCTCCAACCGGTATCCGACACCGCGTACACCAGTCAGTTGATTGTCAACGCCTGCCTCATGAAGCTTGCGCCGCAATTTACTGATATGACTATCGACAGTACGATCAACAGCATCACCTTCCGGCAGACAGGCATCAACCAGTTCACCGCGTTCAAACACACGGTTCGGCCATTGCGCCATATGGGCAAGCAGGCGAAATTCTGTGCGGGTCAGATCAAGATTGCGCCTTTGATGACTGACCTCGGCAATTGCTGTATGGGCATCCATATCGATCAGCAATGCGCCAACCCTCATAACGCTTTTGCGATTGTGACCCGAACGCCGCAACACGACTTTCGCCCGTGCCACAACTTCCAGCGGATTAAACGGTTTCACAACATAATCATCGGCACCGCTGCGCAAAGCCTGAAGCTTATCAATATCTTGTGCCAGAGCTGTCACCATAATAACCGGCGTATCACCACGCTGACGCAAGGCAGACAGGACCTCAAAACCATCCTGACGCGGCAGCTTGACATCCAGCACCACCAGATCCGGTTTCAACCGCAAATGATGCGATAAACCTGTCTCCCCGTCACCGGCACTTACCGTGCGAAATCCCTCGCGCTCAAAATAACGGCGAAGAATATCCGCAATTTCCGGTTCGTCTTCAATGATGAGTATCAGCGCATTCGTCATGCCAGTTGGTGCCTTTCCTGAACTATAAAATCAGGCATTCCATGCCAGCCGTCAATCTGCGGCACTGCATCTGCACACAATCTACACATTTGCTGCACACTATACGCATACAGAGTTATTGAGTGCCCCGCACTATTGATCCTCGCAACGGTAAATTCTGTTGTTTGTTGCCATCAGCGAATTCGTGACGGCAATCTTTGCGCCATTTTCACCGGCCAAACAGGGCACTCATTTAACCCCAAAAACACCCTCATCCGGCAATGCGCCAAAATGAGTGATGAAATCACCTTTCCTTCGGGGAGTGTCCGACTAACAGGAAAGCAAGTCCGTCATAATAGTCCGGTCCATTTGAACCAGCGCTATTATATCGTTCATTTAAATTTCCTGTTATGTGTTTTCGCGGCAGCCTTGCGGCATTAGATCTGATCCAGCGGATAAATCGGACGAGGAACATTGCGGTACGGAATTTTCGCATAATCCATTGTGCAGAGCGCACCACTGTCACAGACAATAATTTGTCCGGCAATCTGTTCAAAATCAGCCCGAAAATGCTGCATCGACTTCACAACCACAATCCTGTGTGCAGTCGGTTCAATACCAAAAGCACGGAACTGCTGCTGATCCAGCAATTGTGACCTTTCACTCACAACCAGCACGAGGATGCCGTCAATTTCGATGACAGCCGTTGGCCCGAAACTGAATTCAAGCCCTCCGAGCTGAGCACCGGTTCCGACCAGTTTTCCGTCACTCAGATGCAGCAGCTTTGCCTTGACCTGCAATGGTTCGCCACCAAAACGCGTGTCCATCTTTCCGCCTAATGACAAGGAAACGACATCGCCAACCGCAAAACTCGTGAGCAATGCAGCGATCTCCGGATCAACCATCGGCGCAAAGCAAGCATCGGTAATTTGGGCATCCAGCAATGCTTTCAGCAAAGCTGTCGCATCGCCATAACCACCAGCTCCGGGATTATCCGCATATTCCGCAATGATCAGCGGTCGTTCTCCCTCATATGTCTTTGCCAAATGCGCCGCCTCTTCAGGCGTATAGAATTTGTTCAGAATATTCGCGCGGTTCTCCCACATCTTATCGGCAATCTGTTCAGCAAAAGCCTTATGCGGCGCTGCATCACCATCATAAGTCACCAGAACCGTCGGACCGACTTCCGCAATATCTGCATTGGGAAAAGCGCCATTTATGCTGACCGCCAATGCTCCCTCAGTTTTCTCATAAGCACGCGCTTCCGCAATCCATTCAACCATCGGCCCGATATCTGTACGACCGGCATTCGCTTCTTCCAGCATCGGACGGCGTACCAGCAGCGTTTTAGGTGCGATTTTTCCGGCCATTGTCTGCTGTAACAATTCACCGGCGTGGTGTGCTGTTTCACGCAGATCAATATGAGGATAAGTTTTAAACGAGATCAGAATATCCGCCTGTTCACACATTTTTGCCGTCACATTAGCATGAGGATCAAGCGTTACAGCAATCGGGATCCCGCGCGGCAAAACCTGACGCAACCGCTCCAGCAGTTCGCCCTCGCCGTCCTGTGAAAAATCTGTGACCATAGCGCCATGCAGCGCAAGCAACACCCCGTCGAGACGATCACCAAGCTCTTTTGCCTTGTCGATAATCCTGCCTGTAATCCGGTCAAACGCATCACGCGTCACCGGCCCTGCGGGCTCAGCTTCCGTGCTGATTGTATGCACCAAATTCCAGTTATATTTTCGTGCAAGATCAAGAAAGCCTGCCAGTTCTGTATTGGCATTGCCGCGCGCGCTGATTGCTGCCTCTCCTTCATACATCCCTTGCGTGACAAAGGCCTGATAATCTGTGGCAACAACATTAAACGTATTGGTTTCATGGGCGAATTCCGCCGTTAAGACACAATAGCTCATTGTGCACTCCTCTTTAAAACAACAATGACGATCAGATAATTTTGGTCGTTTCGCTAGGCGGCTTGCCTCTCGTTAGATATATCTTTGCTATAATGACAGGCGACCTGATGTTCCGGCTGAAGGTGTTGCAGTGTAGGGTCTTCCGTCAGACATAAGCCTTTCACAAAAGGGCAACGGGACGCAAAAGCGCACCCCTCCGGCAAATTATACCCACTCGGTGCTTCACCAGTTAAATTGGAAATTTCCCGCCGGTTATCAGGATCAGGCTCAAACATACTGCCCATCAGCATCTTTGTGTAGGGATGGGATGGTGCCGCATATTTAGGTAGCATTTCAACAATCCGGCCCGCATACATCACAATTGTCCGGTCGCAAAAATAGCGAACCAAATTCAGATCATGCGATATAAAAATATAGGTCAGGCCAAGTTCACGCCGTAAACCATCGAGCAGGTTGATAATCTGCGCCTGCACAGACACATCCAGTGATGCCGTTGGTTCATCCAGCACAATCAGTGAAGGATTGAGTGCCAATGCACGTGCAATACCAACCCGCTGTTTCTGACCGCCCGAAAGCTGATGCGGATAGCGGTTTGCCAGAGACGCATCCAGCCCCACCATATTCAAAAGTTCCGCAACACGCTTGTCCGTGTCACCGGCAGAAACACCTTGTACTTTATAGGGCTCCAATACGGCATTACGCACAGTGAAACGCGGATCAATTGAGGAATACGGATCTTGAAAAACCATCTGCATTTTCCGGCGCAATTGCCGCATCTCACCCTTTGAAAAAGACGCCAGATCTCTGCCTTCAAAGCTAATGGTGCCTTTGCTGGGCTCCAGCAGACGAAGCAGCAAACGTGCCAGCGTGGATTTACCACAACCGGATTCACCAACAACACCAACGATCTCGCCACGCTCCACATTAAAGCTGACATCACGCACGGCAGAGAAGATTTCTTTCTTCTTTAAGAAGCGCTTGGTGACGAAGCGACGACCGAGATTAGCAACAGAGATTATATCGTTCATAATGCCCCCGATCTGTGACAAGCCACACCAGCATATTGTCCGGATTGGCGAAATTCAGGAATGCACTCACGACAGATTGCCTCTGTTTTACTGCAACGCGGGTGAAAACTGCATCCTGAAGGTAATGCAGCTGTGCTTGGCACCATGCCCGGAATACCGGTCAGAGAACCTGCGGTCATCGTACTGCGCGGAATACAGCCGATCAGCGCTTTCGTATAAGGATGGGAAGCACCGGCAAATATCGCATGAACGGGAGAGCGCTCAACGATACGACCGCAATACATTACGGCGACATGATCACAGGTTTGCGCAACAACGCCCATATCGTGGGTAATCAGGATCATTGCCAGCCCGCGCTGTTTCACCAGATCAATCAGATTGCGGATGATCTGTGCCTGTACTGTTGCATCAAGGGCAGTCGTCGGCTCATCAGCGATCAGCAAATCCGGCTCGCCGGCCAAAGCCATCGCGATCACAATACGCTGCTTCATACCGCCGGATAACTGGTGCGGATAAAGCCTGTAAATCCGCTGCGGATCGGGTATCCGCACATCACGCATCAGGTCAACAGCCTTATCCAAAGCTACTTTGCCGTCCAGTTCCAGATGCATACGCACGGCCTGCTCAATCTGCTTGCCGACACTGATCATCGGATCGAGCGAAGTCATCGGATTTTGCGTGATAAGACCAATCCGTTTGCCACGCAGGTGACGCATTTTTTCTTCCGGCAAACTGGTTATGTCATCGCCATCGAACAGGATACGACCATCAACAACATGACCGTTAACATACCCCAAAAGCCCCATCACAGCCGTCGCCGTCAATGACTTACCCGAACCAGACTCGCCGACCAGACCCAGTATTTCACCACGATCAACACTAATCGTGACATCTTTAACCGGCGAGAATGCACCAAAGCCGATCTGTAGTTTTTCTACGGAAAGCAGCATTTTAACCCTCCCGTGCTTTATTGCGGAAATCCAGCGACTGGATAATCGCATCACCGACAACATTCAGTGCGATAACCGTCAGTGCTACGGCGCAGCCAGGAATGATAATCACCCACGGCGAAACGAATAATTGTGCTGTTCCTGAGCTCATCATTGCGCCCCAGCTCGGTGTCGGCGGTTGTGCACCAAGCCCGAAGAACCCCAATGTTGCTTCAAGAATAATCGCATCGCCTGTGGCCAGCATGGCTGCAACAAGGACGGGAGCCAGTGAATTCGGTACAAGGTGCCGGAACAAAATATGGAAATTACTTGCACCCAGATTGATTGCAGCATCCACATAGGCTTCTTTTTTGATCTGCATGATCTGTGTACGCGTCAGCCGCGTAAATTGCGCCAGATAAGCAATTGCAACAGCAATAACCACACCATGCAAACCCGCTCCAATGACTGCGACGAGCATGAGTGCAATCAGGATTTCCGGAAATGACCAGGTCAGATCAACGACAGTCATCAAGACCCGATCAATCACACCACCGAAATAACCACAAATGGCTCCGAGTATCAGGCCGAATAAAACGGAAAAACCAACCGCCGTCACACTCACAGAAAGTGACGTCTGTGCACCCACAACTATACGGGACAACACATCACGACCAAACTCATCTGTACCAAAAAGATGCGTCAGACCGGGTGCCTGATTCATATTGATTATATTTTGTGCATCATAAGCATAAGGCACAATCAGCGTTGCAAAGATTGCTGACAAAACCAGTAAGATAAGAAACAACACTGCAATCGCGACCGGAACGGAAACAGGAAGTCGCAAACGCCGTGTATCAGAGACAATCACTGTCATTTTGCTGCCTCCCGTTGTCTCGGATCCATAGCTGCCTGCGCAACATCACCGAGAATAGTCCCAAGAATAACGGCCATTGCCAGCATGAGCAGGCAGCCTTGCACCAGCGGATAATCCCGCTGATTAAGCGCGCGGATCAGCAAAGACCCCAGCCCCGGACGGGCAAACACCACTTCAACAGTAATTGCACCACCCAAAATCCAACCGATGCGCAGACCAAGAATAGAAATGACCGGTACCATTGCATGACGCAGTACATGGCTGATGCGAATACGGCTTTCAGATACACCTTTCGCCCGCAACAGCATGACAAAATCCTGTCTGCCGATTTCAATCATTGAGACTTTGGTCACGCGGGCAACAAGCGCAACACCGCCAAGACCTGTTGCAATCACCGGCAGGATCAGCGATGACCAGCCGCGTGCACCGGAAACCGGCACCCAACCCAACCAGACGGCAAAAACCAGAATAAGCAAAAGCCCGAGCCAGAAACTTGGTATTGTTGAGCCCAGCAAAATGCCGGTGGTAATGCCGCTATCAATGCGGCTGCCATAATATTTCGCTGCCACGACACCAGCGCTGATACCTGCAAGTGTCGAAAACAGGAAGGCAAAACCGCCTAATATCAAACTATCCGGCAGGTTCTGCGCAATGAGCGCACTCACTGGTCGGGACTGAATAATTGACGTGCCGAAATCCAGCGTCAAGACCCGCCCCATCCAGATGACATATTGTTCAAAAAGCCCTTTATCCAAACCGTATTTGGCCGCGATCTGTTCACGCAAAGCCGGAGACGATCCGGCACGCATAAGATTATCAATCGGATCGCCCGGAACGAGATGGATAACGAGAAAAACCGTAATCGAGACAACAAAAAATACGGGTATCACAGCCAAAAGGCGTTTGAGAATGAATGACGTCATAACTGAATTTACTGCCACTTCGCATCAAGAAGCGTTACGCTGCCAAGTGCAGTCGTGCGCAGTTTTTCCGGTAGAACAATACGGCCGCTGTTGATTGCAATGGTTTTTTCAAATTCATGCAACGGAACAAAAACGAAATTTTCCAGTAGATTTTCGTGATAGGTTTTGAATTTCGCAACCCGTTCCTGCCAGTTACGTGCCGTGTTTTCCGCATCTTTGCGCAGTTCTTCCGAGCGCTGATCATCCCAGCGTGTGCTGTTCGGGTGCGGAATATTCTCCCCGCTGAAGAACCAGCTCAAAATATCAGCATTATCCCAGTCATAATGGCTGACAGCCATCTGATAATCGCCTTTTCGCAAGGCATCCTTCATGCTGGCACTATCAAATAAGGTAACATCAACAGCAAAACCGATATTTCTCAATTGTGCCTGAACAATTTCCGCAATGCGTTTATACGCCGTTTCAGATGTCGACCATAACTGGATTTTAAGCGGTATGCCGTCTTTAACCCGCATACCATCAGCACCTGCTTTCCATCCCGCCTGATCCAGCAACTGCTTTGCTTTTTCAAGATCCGGACGGATAAGGACTTCAGGACGAACCTTAGATTCATCCAATGAGGAAGCAAGAAATTGATGTGCAACAGCGCCTGAACCACCAAACACTGCTTTCAGGATTGGTTCCTGATCAACCGTGTAAGCTACAGCCTGCCGGATTGTCGGATCAGAGAAAGGTGCCGCTTTCGTGTTAAACTGTAAATAAGAGGTACCCGTTGCAGGCATATTGCGCAGTTCAATCCCGCTATTGGCTTTCATCTGCGGAATGAATTCTGTTGGTACTCCCAGCAGAATATCCGCACCACCGGTATTCATTTCAAGGAAGGCCGTGGAAGCGTCCTGAATTTCCCGCAGAACCAGACGCTCCAGTACCGGTGCTCCTTTATTCTCCGACAATTCACTGCCCCAGGCATAATCCTCGTTTGCAACCAGAACGGTTTCCTGCCCGACGATGAAGTTTTCCAGCTTATAGGGACCAGTGCCGATTGCTTCCGTCACACCGAAATTACCATTGGCGGCTTCATAAGCTTTAGGCGACGGAATGCCCATAAAGTACGATGCCAGATTATAAAGCAGATTTGGGTCAGGACGGTTCATCTCAAAGCGAACTGTATGCTCGTCAACGACGACAACTTTTTCAATTGCTCCGCTGACATGCTGGTTCGCACTGTCAACATATTTTGCCACCCACCAGACAATCGTGTCGGCGTTAAAGGGCTCACCATCATGGAAACGAACATTTTTTTCAGCCGGAATGTCCAGTTCAGGCCGTCTTCGCTTTCTTGCCAGGATTCAGCTAGATGCGGATGGAATGTATGCTGATCGGACATCGCAATCAGCCGGTCATAAATCAGATCAGCCGCAACACTGAGCAATGTGGCACGGATCGGATCGAGATGCGGCGCACCGGTTTCATCACTGGAAAGTACAATAACAACTTCCGAACCGGATGCCTGCACAGGAAGGCTGGTTGACAGCAGGGTTTGTGTAGTAAGAAGAAAAGCAGCTGACGACAGCAAAAAATCACGACGGTTCATTGTTCCTCCACCGACCGGGCTTTGCCCTGTTACGTTTACTCCCGACGGAGTTCCGTTTTATAATTACGGAGGATGCTAAAGTGATTCTTTTCTGTCATCAAGAATTAAAAGACAGAAAACTTACATTCAATTTAATGGGAATAATTAATGTCTGAAGCTATCCGCGAACGCCTGAAATCAAGCCTTGAGGATAGCACCTCAGCAGGTAGTCAGATTGCAAACTACATGCTGACCAATCTCAACTCACTGCCTTTTGAAAATGCAGCAACACTTGCTGAAAAAATCGGCGTCAGCGAAGTGACAATCGGACGTTTTTGTCGAAAGCTTGGCTATAAGCATTTCAAAGACTTAAAGACGGAGTTAGGCGAATCCATCGGGCATCAACCGTGGCTTGTCGGCGACCGGTTGAAAGAGTTTACGCAAGAGAGCAGCAAAGGTGATGCCTCCGCCAAAATCCTCGAGAAAGAAATTGCTGCGCTTGTTCATATCCATGAACTGGCACGCAAACCACAATGGAAAACAGCCGCGAACCGTCTTGCCACAGCTAAGAAGGTCTTTGTTGTCGGTTTCCAGACAGAACGTGGCCTCGCACAATATTTTGCACATCAGCTGCAATATCTGCGCGATGATGTATTTCTTGTTGATACCACCAACGGCAACTTCTCCGAGATTTTCTTAAACGATAACAGTCACTCCGCTCTTGTGATGTTTGAAGCGCGCAAATATTCCAACCTTGCTGCATTACTCGCACGTCGTGCAAAAGCTGCAGGTATTCCTGTTACGCTGTTTACTGATCCCTACTGCCACTGGTGCCGCGGTGTTGCGGCAGAAACCTTTAATGTCCCAACAGATACAGGCACATTCTGGGATTCAACCGCAATGATGGCTGTATTGGGAAACCTGTTGCTTAATGAAGTTGTAAGCCAGCTCGGGCCATCTGTGGAAACACGGATGAATGAAATCTCCGAACTCTACAAACATTTTACCGGCCACACCAAATAAGCCTGTACAGAATCCCCCACACCAACAGCTCCTCAACTATCTATGCGCTTTCTGTCAAGAACAGGCATCGCTTTTGTCAGTTTTCTGTCAAGAACGATGCCTGTTTTGGTTTCTTACTCGTCGAGATCAACATTTTTAAAGCGATGTGAACCCAGCGGTTCCATCACGTAATTTTTGACCTTTTTCGACATCGGCAGCACAACGGTTGAATGGGCAATCGGCAGCCATGGTGCTTGCTCATCAATATATTCCTGCGCTTTTTCATAGATTTCTTTGCGCTTTGTAGCGTCAGAGGTAATACGCCCTTGCTGCAACAGGTCATCCACCGGCTTATAGCACCAGTTTGACATGTTGCTGGAACCGATTGCCGAGCAAACAAAGAAGAAACTCAGCATATTATCCGGATCGCCATTATCACTGGTTGCCCCAAGGATCACTGCACCGTCACGCGCTTTGTCACGGCTTTTCTTCAGATACTCTCCCCATTCATAGGAGACGATTTCAACCTTAACACCGACCTGCGCCAGATCGGCCTGCATCATTTCAGCAGTGCGGCGTGCATTGGGCATATAAGGTCTGGCCACAGGCATTGCCCAGATCTTCATATTCAGATCTTTGACACCGGCCTCATCCAGCATTTTCTTTGCCAGTTCCGGATCATAAACCGGACCTTTAATCGCTCCGTTATAGCTCCACATTGTCGGCGGCACACCGGTCTGCGCAACCTGTCCGAAGCCCTGATAGATACTATCGACAATCGCCTGACGGTTGATCGCCATATTAAGTGCCTTACGCACTTCGACCTTGTCGAAAGGTGCGACAAGCGTGTTGTAAGACATATAAGCGACATTGAGCCCCGGTTGCTCCACAACTGTCAGCGACGGATCAGCTTTAAGCCCCTCCACATCCGCCGGAGCCGGATAAGGTGCAATCTGGCATTCGCCGGCTTTCAGGCGTTGCATACGCGTCGTGGAATCCACGGTAATCGCAAAAATCAGCGTATCAATTTTCGGCTTACCGCCCCAGTAATCAGGGTTCGCCGCGAAACGAATGACTGCATCCTGCTGGTACGCGTTGAACACAAAAGGCCCGGTCCCCACCGGCTTATGATCGAGATCCAGCTGATTGCCTGACTTCTCCAACTGAGCCGCATATTCAGCTGAAAGAATGACACCAAAATTCAGCGCCAGCTTTGCTAACAGCGAGGCATCCGGCTGATTAAGCACAAATTTGACCGTGTGATCATCAACTTTGACGATCTCTTTAACGATCTTGCCCATCTCCATTGCATCGAACATTTCCCAGTTGCCCATGCCGGTATAATTATACCACGGGCTGGTTTTATCGATCTGGCGGTTATACGAGAACAGCACATCATCGGCATTAAACGCACGCGACGGTGTAAAATAATCCGTTTTCTGGAACTGCACGCCTTCCCGCAATTTCAGCACATATTCCAGATTATCATCCGAAATTGTCCAGCTCTCGGCCAGTCCCGGCACGATCTCTGTTGTGCCGGCTTTAAACTCAGTCAGCCGATCATAGACCGTCTCGGATGACGCATCCCATGTGCTGTTTGTCGAGTAAAGCGCGGCATCAAAACCTTCCGGCGAGCCTTCTGAACAATAAACCAGTGTCTTGGCCTGTGCGGCAACCGTTCCGCCAACAACTGCAAGCGCACCGGAGAGCAATGTTGCACCCAGCAACGCTGCCCGAGATGAAAGTAAACGCATAATCTTCCTCCCCATTATGCACGCTGATTTAGATTTCGAGCCGTCCGGCTGAGGTTTTCTGACCACGACCTGCGGACCAGACAGGATCCGGAGCCGTCCATAGTGCGTCACAGCGAATGAGTTTCGCAACTTCAGCAGCCTGCAAATTCAGAAAACGCTCACCTTTTTCAGCCGTAGCGCTGCGCGGATCGCCCCACGTGCCGGTCGTCGGCGCATGTTCTGAGAAGGAATAGAAGCGCGTTGCTCCTTTTGGCAGATTTTCCAACGGATGTTGCTGGTTGCCAAAAGCCTGCTCGAAGCGGTCTGAGCGCACGGTTTGCGGCGTAATTGCCAGCATAACCGAAGATTCACCCTCACAGGCGTGATGCGCACCGGTATCAACCTCAAAAATCTGTGCTGTTTCTTCCGGAGCCAGCTCCCAAGGCAGCGTGGAGACAATCGGCATCGAGAATTCAACAGCCAGTTCACGCACGGCAACAGCCAGCGGATCAATATTGCCGCCATGACCGTTCACGATTAGCAGACGTGAGAAGCCGAGCGCTTTAAGGGAACGTACAATACATTGCAGGACTTTGCGCAGTGCTTCAAAATCCAGCGTAATCGTACCGCCGAATGGCAAATGATGTTCACTCATTCCCAGCCACAAGCCCGGCAACACCGCCACCGGCATTTCGCCTGAAACGAGACGCGCGGCTCGGATTGCCGCTTCAGAAGCACTTGCCGTATCCGTAATAACCGGCAGATGCGGGCCATGCTGTTCCAGCGAACCGATCGGCAGAATTGCCAGCGCATTTTTACCCGCTGCAATCTCCCGCAAATCCGGCGCGGTCATGCGTGCCCATTCAACTTCTGCTACCATTTCTCTCTCCCGCTCATATAAAATAAAACCGGCACATCATGTGCCGGCTGATTGTTAATCTGCTTTTCGCAGAAACCGTTCCGGTGCCAATGCTTCCGCAGTGACGCCAAGTTTCACCAATTCATCCGGCAGCGCCTCATGCCTGATCAGCTTTGCGGTCATATCAGCCAAAGCCAG
This sequence comes from Pseudochrobactrum asaccharolyticum, assembly GCF_003314995.1. Lineage (GTDB taxonomy): Bacteria > Pseudomonadota > Alphaproteobacteria > Rhizobiales > Rhizobiaceae > Pseudochrobactrum > Pseudochrobactrum asaccharolyticum. Next base: position 66,016 of record NZ_QNRH01000009.1, on the reverse strand, counting down.
TGAAACCTGAAAACCGTAGCCGCCCTGCCCGACCAGCCAGAAGAAACCGGATAAACGCGGATCAAAGCCAACCACCGGTGTACGATCCGGTGAAAATGTCCTGAGCCCTGCCCATGGTGTTGCAGGGCGACCGATGTGCAGTGTGGTGGCCTGCTCAATTCGGTCAACGGCGATCGCGACATCCAGATCTTCCGGATAGGCATCGCAAGGCGGCGTATCGGTTTCATCGGCCAGTGAGCCGATCAGACGTCCGGCATCCGGCTTGAAATAAAACTGCTCATGCAGATCAACGACCAATGGCCATTCACGTAAGGCTTCGTCCTCTGCATCAAACATAAAAGCTGTGCGGCGCTTCGGTTGCATACCGAGACCGGACAACCCTGCCCGCTCGGCAATGACATCCGCCCATGCACCGGACGCATTGATAACAATATCCGCCTCGTAAGTGCCGGTATTCGTTACCACCTGAAATCCGTTTTTGGTTTTACGGATTTCCAGTACTTCTTCACCAAGACGCACAGTTCCGCCTGCTGCTTTAAACTGAGCAGCGCGGTCGCTGAGCATCTTGTTGGTATCAATATCCATGGCGTCCGCTTCATAGACACCGCCGCAGGTCTTGCCCTGCGGGATCACGGCAACCATTGCATGAACGTCTGCTGCAGACAGGCGACGTACGGATGGTAACAGTGCCTGCAACTCCTGCGCCAGTTCATCAATCGCAGCAGCATCACTCACACCACCGATATGCAACGCACCACGGCGATGCTCAAAGAAGCCGCCGTTTTCCAATGCCGGACGACTGGCAACCGACAATCCGCGTACAACACGGTTACCGTAGGTTTCCGAGAACAGGGCGGCCGAACGGCCGCTCGCATGATAGCCAAGCTGTTTTTCGCGCTCCAGCAACAAGACTGAAGACGACTGAGCCAAAACAGCAGCAGCGGAAAGGCCTGCAATGCCCCCGCCGATAACGATAATAGTTTTTGAATTTTCTCCCATGCAGAATTGCTATGTCAGTTTTCTGACTTAGTCAATATTTAGCATATAATAAAAATCTTGCTCCGTTTTCTTGCACAGAATAAGATAGAGCCCAGAATTGAAGCGGAGTAAAAATGTCCGGACAGCCCAATCTTGCCAATTGCCTGCGCAAACTGCGCAAGAACCACCAATGGACGCTGCAACAAGTCAGCGACCGCACCGGCGTTGCGGTTTCCACGCTGTCCAAAGTTGAAAATGATCAACTATCTCTGAGCTATGACAAGTTGCTGCAAATCTGCCATGGCTTAGGCATTCACGTTACCGAGCTTTTAAGTTGCGATAATGATCCTGCCACCAATCGCGCACGGCGTTCTGTTAGCTCGGCCATGTCGACATTGCGTCAGCTGACGCAGAATTACGATTATCATTATCTGGCAACCGATCTCATTCGCAAACGCATGGTGCCTATCCACGCATTTGCCCGTGCCCGCTCAATGGAAGAATTCGGCCCCCTGACCAGACATGCCGGTGAGGAGTTTCTGATTGTTCTCAAGGGTGAAATTGAACTCCATACTGATCAGTATAAGCCGGTACGGCTGAAAACCGGTGAGAGCGTTTATATCGATTCAACCATGGGACATGCCTATTTATCGGTGAGTGAACAAGATGCAGAAATTCTGTGCGTCTGTTCCGGTAGTGAGCAGGACATGGAAAACACCTTGCTCGGCATCAGCTCTCTGCAAATTGTAGACGAGTAGACCGAACAATTTGCGTATTCATCCCCGACTTCTGTCCTGTGCAACACGGAGACAGGCTGAGCCATATCCCCGCGTTGTGTTTTGAAAACTCAGGCCAGTTTCTTTTGTAAATCCAGCCATTCATCTTTACCAATGCGGCTGATATGCTCAACACGGTAGTCGCTCATAAACTGATTGAACTGCTTTTCTTCCGTGTGATGGTGTTTGAAACCGCATTTTGCCTGCGCTTTAAAAGACTGCTCATTCTCCGCAAAATAACCGCACCAAAGAGCGGCCATGTTCAGTTCTTCAAAAGCATGGCGCATCAGTTCTTTCACCGCTTCCGGAATAAAACCCTGCCCCCAGAACGGCACGCCGATCCAATAGGCGACTTCTGCTTCATTATCCGCAATGTCAAAATTACTGTCTTTGCCAATCAGCAAACCGGCCATGCCGATAGCAACATTATCTTCTTTCAACGCAACAGCGTAAATTGCCGGATGTGAAAACACAGTACGGATAATGTCCAGGCTTTCTTCTTCACTCTGGTGTGCCGGCCAGCCTGCGATCGGCCCGACACGGTCGTCACTGGCATATTGATAAAGACTTGCTGCATCACTCTCCAGCCATGGCCGCATGATGAGACGTTCTGTTTTAAGCATTGTTTTTCTCGCTTCCTATCCTGAATAATGTTGCGTTGTTTAAAAACAGGACAGAGAGATTGACAACGACAGGAATTAAGCAAATTAGGTAATAATGAAAACTAAATAGTAGATTTTAACATATTTTATATGGATCAATGGATAAAACAGAAACAAAAAGCACACTCCGCCTGACCAGTGACAATGAGTTTCAGATGGGGGTAGGCCCGCTCGCAGAGGCAGATAATCAGCTTTTGTCTCTGAGTTATCTTGTGCTGCTTATCTGCCAGACGGGGTCTGCGGAATTTGATGTTAATTTCCGGCGCTATCAGATGCAAAAAGATGATTTTCTGGTTCTCTACGATGACTCCATCGCTATGGTGAGAAACAGATCAGCCAATTTTTCATGTTCTTATTATCTGATTGACCGTTCCATGGCCGCAGATATTGCATATGGCTTACCAAATGAACTGTTTCTGTTTTTAAGCCGCCATCCGTTTTTCACTGCTGATAGCAATACAATCAGTTTTCTGCGGCTATGGGAGCAGATGACCGCGCGACTTCAGGAACAAGTGCTGCAATATCAGAGAACCATTCTGGTCAATCAGTTTCAAAACCTGTTTTTATGGCTTTCCCATAAAACAGCCGGTTTCGATATTGCAGAGAAAAATGACTATAGCAGACAGGAAGCGCTCTGCTGGAAATTCTGGGAACTGATATTTTTGCATTGCAGGCAGCAGCGCGACGTTGCTTTCTATGCCGGCCTGCTCAATGTGACGCCCTATTACCTTTCACAACTGACCAGACGCTTTTTCAACGATGCCCCGAAGACTCTGATCGACCGCCAAGTCATTCTGGAAATCAAAAAACAGTTATTACAGCCCAAAAGATCAATGCAGCAAATTGCCGATGATCTGCAATTTACCGATGCATCCTATCTGAGCAAATATTTCAAACGTCATACCGGTATTGGGCTCACAGACTACAGAAAAATGATATCATGAAGACGCATGCTCCCGATGTTTTAACTTACAGCAAGTTTGAGCCATAATGTCTGTAACTCCTGCTATACCTGCCGAAATTGATGCTGCTTTTGCCCGCTTGAGTGCAGCGGCAAGATCACGCTTAATCGAAATTCGCAGATTAATTTACGAAGTTGCCAGTACAACACCGGCCATTGGCCCGTTGACAGAAACACTCAAATGGGGCGAACCGGCCTATCTCACCACAGCCAGCAAAAGCGGCACAACAATTCGTCTTGGCGTTGCAAAATCTGCACCGGATGATTGTGCATTATTTTTCAACTGTAAAACATCACTCGTTCAGCAATTCAGAGAACAGTTTACTGGTCATTTTCTCTTTGAGGGCAACCGTGCCTTAATCATTTCCGCTCAGTCAGATCTGCCGGTGACAGAACTGTCATTCTGTATCCATGCTGCGCTCACTTATCATAAGCCCGTCAAACCGGCAGTGTATGAATGATCCATGCCAGTCCTTTGGCAAAACTCGTGTCCCGATCAGTATCATCACTGTCTAATAGCGCAGCTCAATGCGGATATTTGCATGATATCTCTTAAATGGTCTGAAGATTTGCTCTAAATTGGCAGGATACATCCCTGTCAATCTTGATAAATATCCCAGAATAGAACTGTATCGTAAGAACAAAAAGCAAGCTTTGAATAGCCTGTATTTTCGTTCCGCAATCAATATATAATCGAGGATTACAAATTGAAAATCATTGCAGGTACCGCCCTTACCACCCTTGCCGTGCTTTTTTCAGGAGCAACTGCCTTTGCCGCACCGACCTATCTGTCGTGCGAATTTTCAGGCTCACAAGTGTTCAACTTTGCGCTCGATGAATCCAAAGGTACTTTTGGCGTTTATGTACCGGCCTCAGGCAGCGAACGATCCGCTGAAGGCACATTTGCCGATGGCAAAGCCAGCCTGAATGAAGGCTCGGTTGCATGGGAAATTGATCTCGCAAAGAACACCATTATCCGTGATAAACGTATGGTCGGGGAGAAAGATAACGGCACATGCAAATCAATTACTGCTGCAGAAAGCGGTTTTGAAGAATAATTTCTGAATTAAATTTTGTCACTGCAGCGCACAAAAACCGGCATTGGTTAATCTTGCTCTTATTATGAGAACATAAATGGATACCCAACTGAATCTCTACCAGAAAAAGCACAAGCTGATATTGGGCGGTTTTGGCGTTGCAGTGCTTCTTGTTGCGGTCATTGTCATGCTTATCAATGGCCCTGATCCCGAGAGCATCATCAGGCCTCTGCGAAATCCGGCGATTTTTTATGTGCTCATGTTCGCAGGTCTTACGCTGACACTTTACCTTTTGCGCTTCGTATTCAACAGCTTACGCAATCCGAAACCACGCGTTATTTTATCCGCATCCGGCGCTACCGTAGATGGCTTCTCAGGACGATTTAGTGCGCCATGGGAAGAACTTGCGGGTTACAGTGTCAATAATTCATCCATGTTTGTACTGCATCTCAAAGATATACAGGCCTATCTTGCTAAGACACCTCAGGGACGGCCAAGAGAAACTGCAAAAGCCCTGACAGAAAACTTCGGCAGCCCGTTACTGATCGAAACCAACATGCTTGATACTGATGCAAATACAATTAAGAGTTTTCTTGAAAAACATATTCGCGAAATAAAGTCTTAAGCAGCAAAGCTATTCAGTTTCCACATCCAGCCCTGCTGCTTTCCATGACGGAAAACCGTCCTGCAAAAAGCGGGCTTGGATTCCTTTAGCCTGTAAAATCGCGACTGCATTCGGTGAAAGCACGCATTTTGAACCACGGCAATAGGCAACAACTTCCTGATCACGTGCAACTTCGGAAAGGCGCTGTTCCAGTTCTGTAAAAGGGATATTGATCGCACCAGGCAAATGCCCTGACGCAAATTCATCTTCCGGCCGTACGTCCAGAATAGTCACACTGCTTTCACGCAGCCTCTCCAGCAATTCCTCACGCGATACTGCCTCCAGTCGTTCCCGCTGATGGAAACTATCAGAGACAAGCGAGCGGATTTCCGCCTGATTAAACTCAGCCAATCGTGTCAGCGCTGTCAGCAACTCAATAATCGGTCCGTTTGCAAGGCGGTAGAAGACGTTTTTACCATCGCGCCGCGTCTGCACAAAATTCGCACGTTTCAAGTTTTGCAAATGTTGCGAGGCATTGGCGATTGTCAGCCCTGACAATTCCGCGAGACGCTCAACAGAACGTTCACCCTGCGCTATGTGTTGGAGCAGCATCAGACGCTGCGCGCTACCGACAGCACGCGCAAGCTCGGCAATATCTGCAAAAAACTGGTTTTGTATCTCATCCTGAATCATAGATTTTCTATAACACGCGCTTATTGATCAATCAATTAATTGAATGTATGATTAAAGCAGTCAAATTTACTGCAGATCATCAATCTGCGCCCCGCTTCTCATGAGGTAAACTGTGTCATCCGAAATTGAACTTTTAACCAGAGCCGTTGTCATCGGCATTGGTGCAACCATCATTATGGACTTATGGGCAGTCCTGTTAAAACGCGTTTTTTCTGTTCCGTCACTGGATTACAAGATTGTCGGCCGCTGGCTTCTGTATATGCCGCAAGGCAAATTCAAACATGATAATATCTTGAAAGCCGCTCCTGTTTCCGGAGAACGGGCGCTCGGCTGGTTTGCCCATTATGTGACCGGCATTGTGTTTGCAGCTCTGTTACTGTTGGTTGCAGGTCTGCAATGGACGCAAAGCCCGACCATTCTTCCCGCATTGACTGCCGGTATCATCAGTGTTGCCGCCCCCTTTTTCATCATGCAGCCCGGCTTTGGTTTTGGTATTGCGGCATCCAAAACACCGGCACCGGCCACAGCAAGATTTCGCAGTCTGATGAACCATAGCGTTTTTGGTGTCGGGCTTTATCTGGCAGCCCTGCTAACCGTCGCGCTCTGGTAATTATTGATTACTTGTAACATGCATGAAAACGGGCGATCAGAACCGCCCGTTTTGTTATTCAATGCGAGCCGGTTCGCTTAGGCAAGAATATCAGCCAGATTGTCACCAACAGATAAATTCCTGTGCCTGCGGCAAAAGCCAGTGCGTAGCCTTCCACGATATCTGCCCGCAGCCCTGCCACGGACATGAAGACTGCCAGCCCGATTGTCGGTCCCAGCTCCATTGCCGTGTTCATCACACCGCCCGCCAGTCCGGCCTGATGTTCCGACACATTGCTGGTCGACATCACTACTGAACCGAATAGGACAAACCATAAGCCACCTGCAAAAACGGCATTTATACGCTGTCTAACTTGAAGTCGGTTGCAATTTTGGGCAGCGGAATCATGATCAGCGCGATGGTAAAAACCAAAGTCGCCTGCACAAAAGCCAGCAGAACAAAACCTGTACGCTGCTTACTTTCGGACATTGAATATGCGTGCATAATCTGAGGAGATATATTCATCAAAATTCTGTTTCATTTCGGATTGCAGGCAAAAGGGACAAACAACACCTCCACGGTGTCTTAAGTCACCATGTCCTGTGGTCAGTTTGAAATTGTGGAGAAAGTCTGAAGACGCCGCTTTATCCGGCAGCGGCAGCCGCCGCATAGTCCTTCAAAATCGCCTCATAAGCACTCTTAGGTGCCAAACCGACAATATGGTCAACCATATTTCCGGCCTGAAAAATCACCACCGCCGGAATACTGGTAATGCCGCATGCTGAAGCAATTTCCGGATTGGCATCAATATCCACCTCGGCAAATTGTGCAATATTTGCGAGCTCTCCGGCAAGTTCTTCATAGAGCGGCTTCATCGCTCTGCATGGACCACACCACTCCGCCCAGAACCGCACTGCATAGAGAGCAGTACTATTGAGAACATCATTGGTAAAACTATTTTGTGTCAGGGCTTTCACAGCCATTGTTTATCTCCGTTAACGGATGCGCGGCTGATAGGCCGCCAAAGTAAAAACGTGATCAGAGAACACCTCAGCTACACTCGTAGAGATGCCCGTCACCGGCGCATTGCTCCTGACGCTCTGCAATAGCAGCGAGCCGGTTTTTCTGGAATTGCCGGAGAGAAGCAGCATGGTTTTTCTGCATGGTGGTATCAGCCGGATTTTCTGTGCGTACCTGTCCGATAATTTTGCCATTGCGGATCATCGTCAGAGAATGAGGCAGCAGACATGACCAGAAATCATCATCCGTCATTTGCTGGCTGGCGACCACACAGATATCCCGCTGTTCCGCATCATCCTCTGCCATCAGAATATCGAGCTGCGTATGGCTATGGACAAAGAGATAGTCTCCATTGCTGAGCATATAATTGAAATGGCCGGAAGCTGAGATTTGCGACGTTTCCCTTGCCAGCCGGTGCAGCATTTTCTGCGGATCAGGAATGTCGCCATTCTCACAAAGATAATCTCTTGCAGTATCCAGAAGCAGACAGAAGGCACGTTCTGCGGCACTGGTACCAATCGGACGGAAACCAATCACTTCGTGCTGATCCAGACTGGACAGATCACTGTCATGGGTAAATGTCCAAACCCGTCCGCCCAGTTCCCGCGCGAAGGGCGCTATATCCGCATAAGCCGGAGCAGCCTGCTCCTCAGATAGTGTAGTTTGTGCGAGTAATCCGTGCCCCTCATGCTCATGCGTAAAACCGCGATAGGCAGATTTTTGTGCTGTAACATCGTCTTTAAAAAGACGTGCGGTCTTCTGCTGATGAAGGCTGATGCCCCAGGCTTTTTCAACCAGATCACCTTCCAAGCGGTATGGCAGCAGCAGCGGCAATATCTCACTGACACGCACAGCACCTGCAGCATTTATGCCAAGCAGGATATTCATATCAAACACCTCGTCAATCATTCAATTTATTTATTGAATGATTGACGAGGTGTTATAACTTGTCAAGCCACTTAGCCCGAATTCACGATCAGTTTATATGGTGAGAACCATTCCCGCGCCTGAGATATATGCAACAAAAAGCACTGCTCTGATCAATCAAGCCAGAACAGTGCCGTAATGCTTTAAAAGGCGTCAATTAAAGGGTTTAAGAAGCTGCCAACTGCTCAATCAGTGCGGCGTATTTGCTCTTCTCTCTCAGCCCCACAACCTGCTCGACCGGCTTGCCGTCTTTAAACAGGATGACTGTCGGCACACCACGAATACCGAAAGCCGCAGCAATCTCCGGCGACTTGTCAATGTCGACCTCGCCAAAGCTGGCTTTAGCTGCGGGCTCCTCAGCCATGGCTTTATACATCGGCTCCATCGCACGGCACGGCCCGCACCACTCCGCCCAGAAGCGTACAGCATAGACGCCGCTATGTTTCAGAACCTGTGTTTCAAAATTATTATTGTTCAGAGATACGACTTTCATTTTACGACTCCGCAAATGATTGAAAGGAACTTATGTGGCCTGTGACAGGCCAATTTTTGTGAGATATCGCTCAGCATCCAGTGCAGCCATGCACCCCATACCCGCAGCCGTGACTGCCTGCCTGTAGACATCATCGGCTACGTCTCCGGCCGCGAATACGCCCGGCACGATGGTTCTGGAACTGTTAGCTTCAGTCGTCAGATAGCCACCGGATTTCAGAGGTAGCTGACCGGCAAAAAGCTCTGTCGCAGGCGCATGTCCGATCGAAACAAACACACCGTCTGCATCAATATGCTCGGTTTTTTGTGTCGTCACATCTTGCAGCACAGCACCGGTCACCTGACGCGGCTTATCTGTGCCCGATATCTCAGCAACAATCGTGTTGAACCGCAGTTCAATCTTAGGATGGCCCAGCAGCCTCTGTTGCAAGATCTGCTCAGCACGCAAGTGATCACGCCGATGTACCAAAATCACCCGATCAGCAAAATTGGTCAGATAAAGCGCTTCTTCAACGGCCGTATTACCACCACCCACAACGACCACTGTTTTACCCCGAAAAAACGGCCCGTCACAGGTCGCACAGGCAGAAACACCGAAGCCTTTATAAAATTCTTCAGAAGGCATACCCAGCCATTTGGCTTTGGCACCGGTTGCGACAATTAATGCGTTACAGCTATAAATCTTGCCGCTTTCGCCATGCAGGCGATGGATATCCATACCCAGCTCAACCGAGGTAATCATATCATATGCAATACGCGTTCCCATATGAACGGCCTGTTCCTGCATCTGTTCAACGAGCCATGGACCCTGAACAGGAAGTGCAAAACCCGGATAATTTTCGACATCCGTGGTGATTGTCAGCTGGCCGCCCGGCTGTATTCCCGTAATCAGTAAAGGCTCCAGCATGGCACGCGCCGCATAGATCGCAGCCGTATAACCAGCAGGACCTGCCCCCAGAACAATCACACGGGCATGTTCATTATCAGACATTTTTGCCTCATTTCTGATAGTCGCAGAAAGCAATCAGACTTCACTTTCAGGCAGCGCTTTCGCAATGTTGACGATGCCAAAACGCTCTGAAATGACCGGACAGGATAATGCTCTGCCACCGCTGATCTTCGTTTCACGGAAAGGATGTGTGTTCTCCAGAACCTCGCCATCTTCCTCAAACATGTCTTCCAGGCCGGGAGGTGCCAGCAAGATCAGCATACGTGCTGTTTTTTGTGTTTCATTGCGAAAACCGCGCACGCTATTGACGGAGCAGTTGAGAAAACTGCCTTCCGGTGCCTTGATTTTCTCATTCTCGGCAAAGAAAACCATGTCGCCTTCCAGAATGAAGAAGGCTTCTTCCTCGCGCTCATGCAGATGCAGCGGCGCACCCTGTCCCGGTTCGACCAATGTTTCTAACAGTGCATAGCGACTGTTCGTTTCTGCACTGCTGGCGAGAATACGGTAAATATTACCTGCCGAGGCTAAGCGTTTGCCGTCATTGGCGCCCCTGACAGTGATACCAGCTTCATATTTATGCATAAGAAATTTCCTGATTATCTGAATTGATCAATTCATAAACCGGACTCTTACATTCAATCAATCATTCAATAAATAAATTGATTGTTACTTTGTATAGCCGTATATCGACCTGAGCATAACCTCTTACGCATGGATCAGTTTAAGGTGAAATTATCCTTTGATTTTAAAGAGTTAGAGGGTCAACCGGAAATAATATTGCCGGTCTCAAATCTCATGTCCCTGATAGGAACGAGGTTTATCGATACTGATTAACGAACGATTCCTGCGGCTTACTATGGCCATGCTGTAGAGAAAAAACACATGCCAGAACCATCACCGCAGAGTTCCACATATAACAGCGCAGTTATCCCACCATATTTTATTCGCAATTCATTTTTGTATACAATTTTGTAAATATTATTATTGACAATAATATAGGCCATCCATAACACTAAAGCTCTGAACAGGATTACCGGCTGAACATCGGTCGTCATCATAGGGAGAGAGTACGTCGTTGCCATGAGGAGGTAGTCGACGTTTCATTAATTTTAAAAGCTGTAAACATCACAATGTGTTGCGGTAAGCCTGGAGAGCCGGCTACCCCTCCGTTCGTGTTGAAGCAGCTCATCATTTTGAATTCATTTAAAACCTTCTGCATTGCTCTGACGGGGTGAAATCCTGTGGCCTGAGAGCTGTGAGGTATTGTGTTTAAACAGGCTGATCTGCTCCTGAAATTGCAGAATGGGAGAGAACGAATATGCCTGCTGATTTCCTGCTTTCAAAAATACGCCCTCAGGGAGGGGCGCTGAAAGACGTGCTGATCAAAAACGGCAAGATCGTCTCGGTTACCGATCACAACAGCGCGATCAGTCACGAAGCTCTTGAGGTCGTGGACGGATACGGGCAGCTGATGCTGCCTTCTCTCATTGATGCCCATACGCATCTCGATAAAACCCTGCTGGGCATGCCGTGGTATCGTAATGATGTCGGCACAGAACTCATCGAACTGATTGAAAATGAAAGAGCAATGAAGAGGGAACTCGGCATTGATCCGCAGCGCCAGTCAGCAAGACAAATTGAACAAGCCATCAGCTACGGCACCACACATATCCGCACCCATGTAGATATTGATACAGAATATGGCCTGAGCGGTCTCGAAGGCGTGGTGGCTTCACGCGAGAAATATCGTGATCTGATCGATATCCAGATTGTAGCCTTTCCGCAAAGCGGCATGCTGATCCGCCCCGGCACCGTAGAACTTATGGAAGCTGCAATGCAGAACGGCGCTGATATCGTCGGCGGGCTGGATCCTTCCGAGGTTGACCGCGATGCGAAAGGGCATCTCGACACTGTATTTTCCATGGCACAGCGCTATGGCAAACCGGTTGATATCCACCTGCATGAGCCGGACTCCCTCGGTGCATATGCAATGGAAATGATCATTGAACGGACCAATGCTTTAGGCATGGCCGGACAGGTCACAATCAGCCATGGTTTCTGCCTTGGTATGTTGGCGGATAAACCATTAGCCGCTTTAGGTGCAAAACTGGCCAAAGCCGGTATTCATCTGATGGTCAAAGGCGGCGCATCCAGCGCTGCTCCGCCGGTCTTTGACCTCACAGCCATGGGTGTCAATATCTGTTCCGGCAGTGATGGCATCCGCGATACCTGGTCACCTTTCGGCAATGCAGACATGCTTGAAAGAGCTGCCATTGTATCCCAGAGAAACGATTTCAGAAGCGATGAAAATATCGAACTCGCGCTCAAGCTTGCTACCTATGGCGGCGCGCGAATGATGGATATTGCGGATTACGGCATTCAGGAAGGCTGTGATGCCAGTTTCATATTGCTCAATGCCGAAACACCCGCCGATGCTGTTGCATCACGCCCCGTTCGCAGCGCCGTTTACAGAAAAGGCGCTCTGATTGCGAAGGAAGGCAAACTGATTACTCCCAGATAAATAAAGACCAACATTAGGCATAAGGAGGAGATTGCCAGATGTTCAATAATTACGGGAAAAAAGCCGCGCTGGCTTTTGGGGTTCTGGTCGGAGCACTGACAGCAACCGCACATAGCCAGAGTGAAAAAGTAATCAAAATCGCCACTGAGGGCGCTTACGCCCCCTGGAACTTTACGGAAGCCGGCGGCAAGCTCGCCGGTTTTGAAATCGACCTTCTTGAGAATTTATGTCCGCGTATGAAAGTGAAATGCGAATTAATTGTGCAGGACTGGGATGGCTTGATACCGGCTCTGAATGCCGAAAAATTCGACGCCATTGTCTCAGGTATGCTGATGACCAAAGAACGGGAAAAAGTCATTTCTTTTTCAAGAAATTATGCAACCGGCTCGGCCGCATTTCTGGTGCGCAAAGACTCTCCTTTAGCAGAGATGGCCTTCGGCAAGAAATATGATCTGGAAAAAGAGCCGGAACAAGCCCGCGCAGCCGCAGATGAAATGCGTAAAGCGATGCAAAACAGTGTCATCGGCGGCCAGGGTGCAACAACTGCAGCACTGATCATGAAAGATATGTTCCCGGATATTGAGTACAAGGAATATAAAAGCACAGAACAGCATGATCTTGATCTCGCTGCCGGACGCATTGATGCCATTATGGCCTCCCCCGTCACGCTGGATCAGGCATTAGCTCATATCGGTGCAGATCAGGTGATGTTTGCCGGTGCTGAATTTACCGGCGGCCCTTTAGGCGGGGGGCAATCTGTTGGCCTGCGTAAAGAAGACACCGAGCTGAAAGCACTGTTTGACGAGGCAATCAATGCCGCAATCGCTGACGGCAGCCTCTCCAAACTCGCGATCAAATGGTTCAAGCGCGATATCACACCAAGCCAATAAATAACCCATTAAAATAAAACGACATTATCAAAGGCAAAGTAAAAAACGCCTCGTTGCCTTTGATATTCCCTGAATAGAATTTGGATAAAGAAGCATGAATAAATCTGTTCCGTCTGCCCCGCTATCCGGTCCGGTACTCTTATCATCACGCTGGGTTATCGGTCATCAAGACGGCAAACATGCAATCTTTGAAAACGGCTGTGTTGTCTATGAAAACGACACTGTCATCTTTGTCGGGCATGATTATCAGGGCGATGTTGCCCATCGTTTCGACTATGGAACGGCGATTATTTCGCCGGGTTTTATCGACCTTGATGCACTGTCGGATATCGACACAACAATCTTGTCTTTTGACAATCAACCTTCATGGAAAAAAGGGCGCGTCTGGCCAAAAAGCTATATGGAACGCGGCCCTTATGAAATGTACTCCGCAGAAGAACTGGCTTTCCAAAAACGCTATTCTTTCGCTCAGCTGATCCGTAACGGCATCACCACAGCTATGCCTATTGCCTCCCTGTTCTATCGGGAATGGGGAGAAACCAATGACGAATTCTCCAGTGCTGCTACCAGCGCCGAAGAGTTAGGGCTGCGTGTCTATCTTGGCCCTGCCTACAGAACGGGTAATACATTTGTTCAGGATGACGGCAGCATTGAATTCTATTTTGATGAGGCACGTGGGCTAAAGAATTTTCAGGATGCGCTTGCATTTGCTGAACAAATGGAAAGCCGCTCATCTTCCTTGGTAAAAGCAATGCTGGCGCCGGACCGGATTGAGACCTGCACGCCTGAGCTTCTCAAACGGACAGTGCAGGCCTCACAAGATCTCGACATCCCGTTCCGTCTGCATTGCTGCCAATCCGATACAGAGTTTAACCGGATTGTTGATGCCTATGGTCTTAGCCCGCTTGAATGGCTGAACTCGCTTGGTCTGTTGTCTGACCGCTCATTGCTACCGCATGGCGAGTATGTTTGCGGCTCCCGCAATGTCAGCCGCAAAGGCGATGATCTGGCGATTATGCGTGATACCGGTGCAACATTTGTGCATTGCCCTGTTGTTTCCGCGCGGCATGGCAGCTTCATGGACAGTTTCAGCAAATTCCGTAATGCAGGTGTCCGGATTGCTCTGGGTACAGATACGTGGCCGCCGGATTTTATCCAGAACATGCAGGTCGGCATCATGATGTCCCGCGTTAAGGACGACTCCATACAGAGTGTCCGTTCCGAGCATTATTTTGATGCTGCAACCATCGGCGGCGCAGATGCATTAAGACGCCCTGATCTGGGAAGGCTCCAGACCGGTTCCAAAGCCGATATCATCGTCATCAATATGGATAATGACCGGATCGGCCATGTGATCGACCCGATCCAGACCCTGATGATGGCCGGTTCCAACCGCGATATTTCAACCGTCATTATTAATGGCCGCTTTGTCATGGCTGATGGCATTATTCCTGATTTTGACTTCACGGCTGCCCGCGAACAGGCGCAGCAGCAATTCGATCGCCTTGTATCTCTCTATCCGGACCGGACTTTCGGTCATCCTCCCGTGAGCGAAATTTTCTCATCAAGTTACCCGTCTTTTGACGGTCAGAAAAAGGATTCCTAATATGAAAAGCAAGCTGAAACTCGCACTGGTTTCGCTCGGTTTATTCGGTTGCGTCAGCACAGCCGTCGCTTCAGAATTTCGCGTTGCGACTGACGGTGCCTATGCACCCTTCACCTTCACCCGTGCTGACGGCACTCTGGACGGATTTGAAGTCGATGTCGCCAAAGAACTCTGCAAACGTCTGAATTATACCTGCACCATCAGTGCACAGGAATGGGATGGCATGATCCCTGCCCTGCAAGCCGGTAAATATGATGCGATTATCGCCGGTATGTCCATCACGCCAAAGCGCGAAGAAGCCGTTGATTTCTCTATTCCTTATCAGAATATTCTGACCGGTTTCGCAACACTGAAAGGCAGCCCTCTCGATACGCTGCCGGGCACCGGTGAAACAATTGATATCAACGCCGATCCTGCCAAACTCGAAGCTCTGGTTGAACAGTGGAAGCCACAGCTCAAAGGCATGACCATTGGTGTACAAACATCCACTATCGGCGTCGCATTTCTGGAAAAATATCTGAAAGATACAATCGAAATCAAAGAGTATAAATCAACCGAACAGCAGGATCTCGATCTGCTGGCAGGTCGTGTTGATGCCCTTTTTGCCAACCACGCCAATTTTGCAGCCACGATGAGCAATGCAGATTACAAAGATATGCATGTTGTTGGTGCCGGTTTGCGCGGCGGTGTTTTCGGTAAAGGTGTGGGCGTTGCACTGCCTAAAGGCGACACCAAACAGAAAGAAGCTTTCGACAAAGCAATTGGTGATGCCATTCAGGACGGTACAATCCGCGAATTGTCGATGAAATGGCTGCAGATGGATCTGACACCATCCGCAAACTAAACGGAACTTCCTGCCTCTGAAATCCGTCAAAACCGGAGCATGGCGCAATCATCCAGCCTCTCGCGAAGCCAGCTTATTGCACCATGCTCTCTTTTTGTGAATGAACGCGCATTTTGCCTCTTGCGCTCCAGCACATGTGAAGAATTTTCAATGCAACAATTCAGCTACTTTGAACTGATAGGCTTCGGGCCTAATGGCTGGGGAGATGCTCTGCTTCTTGCAGCTGCAATGACTGTCGCCGTCGCTTTTTGTGGCTATCTGATCGGCGCGATGATCGGTGCCTTAATCAGTTGGGCTAAAATCACCGGTAACCGACCAATCCGCTTTTTTGCAGAAACATATACAACAATCCTGCGCGGTATTCCGGATTTGCTGGTTATTTACCTCTTCTATTTTGGCGGCAGTGCTGCACTGGGAGCGGTCGGCAGCCTGTTCGGTGCCAAAGGTTTTATTGGCCTGCCAACGTTTCTCACAGGTGCGATGGCTATCGGGGTTGTTTCCGCCGCCTATCAGGCTGAAGTGTTTCGCGGTGCGTTCAATTCGGTCGCGCGCGGCGAGATTGAAGCCGCAAAGTCGATGGGAATGCCGAAATTCTTGATGTTTCGCCGGATTATCGCACCGCAAGTGCTGCGTTTTGCAATTCCGGGGCTGGGAAATGTCTGGCAGCTTGCCTTGAAAGAATCCGCGCTGATCTCCGTGATCGGTCTGGTTGAATTGCTGCGTCAGTCGCAAATTGCCGCTGGTTCCACCCGCCGTCCGTTTGACTTCTACATCACTGCGGCCATGCTCTATCTGGTGATTACGCTCATCTCGACCATCATTTTCAAACGCGCCGAAGAAAAAGCGCGACGCGGCATCCGGAGAGCGTAACATGGACTTTCAGTTTCTTTACACGTCTTTCGTCACCCTGTTACGCGGTGTGCCTCTCACACTGGAACTCTCATTATATGCTGTCTTTTTCGGCGGTATATTAGGACTGTTCCTGACCGTATTGCGCCTGTCCGGTATCAAGGTTCTGGCTTTTATCTCAGAGGCTTATGTCTTTGCATTCCGCGGCACACCGCTGCTTGTGCAGATATTTCTGATCTATTACGGACTGGCACAGTTCCGTCCGTTCCTTCAGGAATTAGGATTGTGGAGCTTCTTCCGTGACGCCTATTGGTGTGCGGTGATTGCGCTCTCTCTCAACACGGCCGCCTATGCTAGCGAGATTTTCCGCGGTGGCTATGAAGCCGTTCCTGCCCCGCAAATTGAAGCGGCCAGAGCCTGCGGCATGTCCGGCTTTTTGCTGCAGCGCCGTATCATCTTTCCAATTGCTATCCGTCAGGCACTGCCGGCCTATGGCAATGAACTCATTTTGATGGTCAAGGCGACTTCGCTCGCATCTGTTATCACCATGATGGAAATTACCGGTATTGCTGCAAAGCTGATTTCTGAATCCTTCCGCGCTGTCGAAGTCTTCATCGCAGCCGGTACTGTTTATCTGCTGCTCAATTTTATCCTTACCCGTATCGTTGCCTATTCGGAATGGAAGCTATCCGCCCATATCCGTCCTCCCGCTACGATTAAATCCGCTTCAAAGCTGAAAACTGCCTGAGGAAAAAACATGCAAACCACAACACCAGCAGTTTCCATCCGTAATCTGCGCAAGAGCTTCGGCTCTCTGGAAGTCCTCAAAGGCGTCAATCTTGATGCTGCGGAAGGCGATGTTATTTCCATTCTCGGCTCTTCCGGCTCCGGCAAATCCACGATGCTGCGCTGCATCAATTTCCTTGAACTGCCAAGCTCCGGTTCTGTCAGCATTCATGGCGAAGAGCTCCTGATGAAACCCGGCAAACAGGGCATGATCGCCGCCGATATGCGCCAGATCAACCGGATCAGAACTGAAGTCGCGATGGTGTTCCAGAGTTTCAATCTCTGGTCTCATATGACCATTCTTGAAAACATCATGGAAGCTCCAGTCTATCTGCAAAAACGCACCAAGGCCGAAGCAAAAGACGAAGCGCTTGCACTGCTTGAACGGGTAGGCATTGCGGACAAACGGGATAATTATCCAAGCCATCTGTCCGGCGGCCAGCAGCAGCGGGCAGCTATCGCCAGAGCTCTGGCTATGAAACCACGCCTGTTGCTCTTTGATGAGCCGACTTCTGCACTGGATCCGGAACTGGTTGGGGAAGTGCTGAAGGTGATGCGCTCACTTGCGGAAGCCGGTCACACAATGCTGGTTGTGACCCATGAAATGGGCTTCGCACGCGATGTTTCTAACCGCGTCGTATTTCTGCATCAGGGCAGTATCGAAGAAGACGGCCCGTCCCATGAAGTTTTTGATAATCCGCGCTCTGAGCGTTTCAAGAAGTTCATTTCCCTGCAGAAATAAGCTGAAAGTCCCCCTCAGCAGCATATGATTTTCTGCTGAGGGGAAAATAGTATACCATTTACATATAATTTCGCGGAATCTCCGCAGCATATTCTTTTTTAAAGATCAGCTGCTCTCCTTCATAAGCCTGCAGACAAGCAGAAATTTTCCATGATGTTGCTGTGCAGGTCATTTGTGAACCGGCAATAGTTTTTAGTTTCCAGTCACCACGTTCCATAAAAGTCATCCATTCACATACTCCCTTCATTGAAAGCGGATTGTCAGGATGGATTGACCATTGCTCCTCCCGTGTCTGACGTGTTGCCAGTCCTGTATCAGGATGCATGCTCATACCGGTATCTTCATAGATATTATAATTTGTGCATCCGCTCATCAAATCCCGCTCAACAGTTCTGCGGGTTTCAGCCGGGCAGAGCACCGGGTAGTGTGGCAGCGGATCCTCATTGTCCGGTTGTTTCATATCTATATAATCGCATTCTCCGAGTAACGGCAGCGATAGTTTCAGCGAACTCCGGTCAATAGTAATCCCTGCATTATACGGATCAGGCAAAATCATCGGCCAATAAGCGGTCGAAATTGCAATACGCAGGCGATGCCCCTCTTTGAGGCGATAACCGCAGGCATCAAGACGCATCCGGATAGCCACCGGCTCATCCACGGGCATCGGCTCCGGATGTTCATAACCGTTCCGGTGTGCAAGGTTGAGAACACCAAAACTAATGCGTGTTGCCCGGCCATCCGGATGCACATCCACCAAACGTATAACCAGATTTGCCAGCGGCGCCTTACTGGCAACGATCAGTTCAACTTCGGGAATCCCGAGATAAGAGCGGGCATCTTGGAACGGTTTTGTTTCCAGAATATAGGATTTCTCGTCATCAATCACCTGATCTCCTGCCATTTCCGCATCAGGTTTCAGTGTGAACCATTCACCGGCGGTTGTCCCTGTATCAAGAGCTGAGCGGATATAAACAGGACAAGCAGCAGCATTTGAGACACCATTTTGCAATATACCGTCCGTATTAGCACTATAGATTTCCGTCTCAGGCTGACTCCAGACAGATTTTGCTACCCAAAAACCCGGATCTTCAGTGCGTCGTCCGCCCGCAACGGGACCATCCTGAATAAAACCACGCAGTTGCGGCCAGTCAGGAACAGTGTTTGCTTCTCCGCGCAACCAGTGGTTCCACCACGCAATCGCTTCTCCGAGGAAATCCGCGCGTGGTTTCGGCCAGGCAAAATGCGGATATTTATGTACC
The DNA here is from genome assembly GCF_003314995.1 of Pseudochrobactrum asaccharolyticum. Lineage (GTDB taxonomy): Bacteria > Pseudomonadota > Alphaproteobacteria > Rhizobiales > Rhizobiaceae > Pseudochrobactrum > Pseudochrobactrum asaccharolyticum. The sequence continues at coordinate 46,831 of NZ_QNRH01000009.1, read as the reverse complement.
CAAGGACCAATAAGTGCTGTGAAATGACGATTACCACTTTCTACCGATTTGAACGGTGTATTGCGATAGCCGTCAGCCCAACCCGCGATGACCATGGAAGGCGTGTTATAGTCTGTAAAATTCTCACCGACCGAACCATGCTTCCAAAAAGCATCCCGCGTTTGATGAGACAACCATTCTTCCATCATAAAATGACCGCCATTGAGGCGTTCAAGCCACATATCTTTCCAGCTGTCACCAGTGATAGCTTTGTCCGGCGAACGTGACTGATAAGCAAGCATTGTTGTAGCCCATGACAGCTGAGCCGACAAATGTGTCCCATTCTTGTAATGAATATCATCATTATATCGGTCCACCGTTGATGCGATGGAAATAACGGCTTTTAACGCCGGAGGTTTAAGCGCCGCCACCTGCATACAGTTGAAGCCACCCCATGAGATACCCATCATACCAACCGAGCCGTTCGACCATGGTTGCTCCGCGATCCAACCGATAATTTCACAGGCATTTGCCAGTTCCAGCGGCGTATACTCGCCGTCAATGACACCATCGGATTCACCAGACCCTCGGATATCAACCCGAATACCGGCAATACCGGCCTCTGCAAATGCCGGATAAGTTGCCTCGTCACGGACACAGGTGCCGTCACGTTTACGATACGGCAGAAATTCCAGAACTGCAGGCACAGGATCGGCCAGTGCATTTTCCGGCATCCAGATACGAGCAGCCAAACGCGTACTGTCCTGTAACGTAATCCACTCATTTTCAATGACACTATACTTACGACCAGACAATATTCCTCCTCCCCGGCTCATCACCAGGTTTTTTTACAGCCAAAATTAATGCTCAGATGCTGACTTAAATTTTATTCATTCAAAACGGATTCCAGCCATCCGATTTTCATTTCAGGAACCGAACGTAAAAGCTTCTCCGTATAGGCATCAAAAGGCGGTGAGAGCGCCTCGTCTCTGCTGCCAAAACGGATCAGCCTGCCCTTATGCATCACACCCACATCATCGGCGATCGCTTTCACAACGCTCAGATCATGTGTGATAAACAGGTAAGAAACCTGTGTTTCTTTCTGAAGGCGCATCAAGAGGTCGAGAATCCCCTCCGCGACCAGCGGATCAAGTGCAGATGTCGGTTCATCACACAGGATCAGCTCCGGCTTTGCAGCCAGTGCGCGTGCAATCGCCACCCGCTGTTTTTGACCGCCCGATAATTCGTCCGGTCTGCGATCAAGAAATTCCGGCCCCAGTTCAATCTGCTCCAGCAATTCAAGAATACGCTGCTCCTTTATCCGGCCACGCAGCCCGAAATAGAGTCCCAGAGGTGCAGCCAGCAGTGAACGCACAGTATGCTTCGGATTTAACGCCGTATCCGCCATTTGGTAAATCAGCTGGATACGCCGCAAATCCTCAAAGGAACGCTTACGAAAACTTGCCGGTAATATCCTGTCTTCGAACGAAATCTGCCCCTGACTTGCCGGCAGCAAACCGGCAATTACACGAGCTAATGTGGATTTTCCTGAACCGGATTCCCCAACAATAGCAACGGTTCTTCCTTTACCGATATCAAGGGAAACATCATCAAGAACTTTTACATGATGCGCATATTCCGCACTGATCTGCCGGACAGAACAGATAACCGGTGTCTCCCTGCTCTTCGGAACATGAACACGGCTTCTTATATTCAGTAAATCGCGCGTATAAGATTGCTGCGGATTTTCTATAATTGCTTTAGCAGTATTATATTCAATCATCTTTCCGTGACGTAAAACCATGATTTCATCGGCAATTTGAGCAACCACGGCAAGATCATGCGTGATATAAAGAGCTGCCGTATCAGAAACATGGATCGCTTCTTTGATCGCCTTTAAAACTCCGATTTGAGTTGTCACATCCAGAGCGGTTGTCGGCTCATCAAAAATGACGAGCTCAGGCTTCGGACAAAGTGCCATAGCCGTCATTGCCCTCTGCAACTGGCCGCCCGACACCTGATGAGGAAAACGGCTGCCAAACCGGTCAGGATCCGGCAGACCTAAAACACCAAACAAATAGCGCGCCCGCTGTTGTGCCTCACTGCGGCTCATCAAACCGTGGATAACCGACGCCTCAATCACCTGATCGCCTATGCGATGCGCCGGATTAAACGCAGCCGCAGCGGACTGCGCCACATAACAGACCTTGGTGCCGCGCAGACAACGAATACCCGACACCGGCAACTGCAAAATATCCTGACCATTCAGCACAATTTTGCCGCCGGTAATCTCCACACCACCACGCCCGTAAGCCATGGTCGCAAGCCCGACAGATGATTTTCCTGCACCGGATTCACCTATGAGCCCCAGCACCTTTCCCTTTTTTAAATTAAAAGAGATATCATCAACAATCAGCGTCTGCTCACCAGATTTTTTAAAGCGATTATTGTTGCGGGTTACAGACAATTGCAGATTTTCAACGGACAGAAGATCACACATTTACTGCTCCTGTCTTTGTTTTGCAGAACTGCGCATCAGCCAGTCTACGATCAGATTAATGCAGATTGTCAGCAGAGCGATTGTTGCGCCAGGAACCAATGCTGCAGGAACACCAAAAATAATGCCGTCTTTATTCTCTTTCACCATACCGCCCCAGTCTGCAGCAGGCGGCTGAATTCCTAATCCGAGAAAGGACAGCGTCGAAAGAAAGAGAATGGCAAAAGCAAAGCGCAAGCCAAACTCAGCGAATAAAGGTGCAACTGTATTGGGCAATATCTCTTTGATAATGATTTTGAATTTACCCTCGCCACGTAATTGTGCCGCCTCAACAAAATCCATCACCACTACATCCAGAGCAACAGCGCGGCCGATACGAAAAACACGCGTGGAATCCAATAAAGCCATCACCAATATCAAAATCCAGATTTTCTGCGGCAGCATTGCCAAAACAATCAACGCAAAAATCAAAGTCGGGATCGCCATCATCATATCATTGAAACGGGATAAAATCTGATCGGCAATACCGCGGTTAAGTGCTGCGAAAAAACTTAATCCCATTCCCAATATGAAGGATATTAATGTCGCGAATAGTGCCACCGACAGCGTGGTACGGGCGCCATATATCAGTCGCGACAGAATATCCCTGCCAAGATTATCAGTACCGAGCCAAAACTCAGAACTCATAGGTGCCCATATATCGCCGACAATATCGCCTTCCCCGTAGGGCGCGACCCATTGCGCAAAAGCAGCACAAATAACAATAGTGATCAGGCAAAACAGACTAAGCCACACGATAAGCGGCATATCACGAAATCTCATCTCGGATACCTCAGACGCGGATTGGCGAGAATGGAAAGAATATCCGCCACAAGATTGAGAAAAATATAGATGGCAGCAAAGATCAGGCCGCAAGCCTGCACAACCGGCATATCACGGACGGTAACGGCATCTACCATGTACTGTCCCATACCGGGATAGACAAAAACCACCTCAACCACGACCACACCTACAATCAGATAGGCCATATTCAAAGCAACGACCGTAATAATCGGGGACACTGCATTTGGCGCGGCGTGGCGTGCTATAATCCTCAGGGAGCTCAGACCTTTGAGTTCTGCTGTTTCAATATATGCAGAGGACATCACACTTAAAATCGCGGCACGTGTCATACGGATCATATGAGCCAGAACGACCATAACCAGTGTCGCAACCGGTAATGCAACAGCGGTCAAACGCTCACTCAGGGACATACCCTCATAAACAGTTGCGGGAAATGTCGCGATTCCGAACTGAACGGCAAAATACAAAATCAACAGATAGCCGACAAAAAATTCCGGCAATGAGATCGCAGCGAGTGAGGCAATATTGATCAGCTTATCCGGAAACCTGTCGCGATAACGCACTGCAATCAGACCAAGAGTGACGGCCAGCGGTACTGCAATTACAGCGGCGCACAAAGCCAAAAACAGGGAATTGCCTAACCGAAACGCAATCTGCTCACTGACAGAGTTGCGGTTTGCCCATGACATACCAAGATCCCCATGCAACAAACCGCCAAGCCACGAGAAATATCGTCCAAGCAATGGCCGATCCAGACCAAGCTCGGTCCTTATATTCATAATTGCCTGCGGTGTGGCTGATTGTCCGAGATAAGTCGAAGCAAAATCTCCGGGCAATAATTCAATTCCGCAAAAGATGATTAGTGACAGCATAACCAATAAGCCAAAGCTTAAAATTACACGTTTCAAAATCATCAGCAGCAAAGGATGTCTGATACTAAAACCAATCAAGGAATATCCTGACTTTTACAAACGGCACAGGGCTGAGGATTGTATTCAGGTGGAGGAAAGGTAACGCATCATTGCGTTACCCTCCAAAACACAGAACGTAAGCAATGTCAGGCATCAAGCCATACGCGCGAAGCAACATAGCCGTTCGACGCGTCATTGCCGATATCTGCCACATAACCCTTCATTTTTTTGACACAGCCGCCAATGTGATCATTAAACATTGGCAGGATCAGTCCGCCCTCATCACGTACCATTATCGCCATTTCGCGATAAATCGCTTTGCGCTTATCCTGATCCAATTCGGCGCGCGCCTGCATAAGCAGCTTCTCAAAATCATCACGCATAAAACGGGTATCATTCCACTCTGAGGTTTTCAGATAGGATGTGGAATAGAACAGATCCTGCGTGGCACGTGCCCCCCAGTAGGACGCGCAAAAAGGCTGCACATTCCAGACATTCGTCCAGTAACCATCAGCCGGTTCACGTTTAATTTCCAGTTGGATTCCTGCTTTTTTAGCAGTCTGCTGAAACAGCACACTGGCATCTACAGCGCCCGGGAAAGCCGCATCCGATGTGCGCAATACAACTGCCCCGTCATGTCCTGATTTTTTGAAATGAAAGGCAGCTTTATCCGGATCATATACGCGCTGCTCAATATCGTCCGGCGCAAGTGCATAATTATTATTGATCGGGAAATCATTACCGACCTTGCCATAACCGCCAAGAATGGACTTAACCATTGCCTCACGGTCAATTGCATATTTCAAAGCAAGCCGCAGATCATTATTATCAAAGGGCGCTGTGTTGCAATGCATCGGAAAACAATAAAAGCCTTTGCCGGATGTACTAAGAATTTCAACATTCGGCGAGCGCTTGAGCAGTGAAATTGTCTTGGGATCAATCCGGTTAACATAATGAACCTGACCGGCAGACAATGCAGCAATACGTGCAGTCGTATCATTCATCGACAAGATTTCAACACTGTCGACAAAACCGCGGTCTGATCGCCAGTCGTCCTTATTTTTCGAAAATAACGCCCGCACCCCTGCCTGATAGGATTCAACTTTATAAGGACCGGTACCAATCGCTGCCAGCGGATTATCAACACCACCTTTCGGTTGAATAATCAGATGATAATCACTCATTATCAGCGGCAGATCAGCACTCCCCTCTTTCAGTGTGATGACCAGTTCATTATTCACTGCCTCGATTTTGACCACCGACCGCAATAATCCGAAAGCGCCGGACTGCGATTTACTATCTGCATGACGTTGTAATGAGGCCACAACATCATCGAGTGTCATTTTCTCGCCATTGTGGAATTTAACGTCATCGCGAATTTTAAATGTCCATTGCGATGCATCAGCCGATGGTGTCCATTCCGTCGCCAGCGACGGCACTGCAGAGCCATCCTCCGGATTTGTTTCAACAAGCGTATCGCCCCATGTGCGCCCCACAACAAAGGATACGGTGCTGCTGTAGGTTGCAGGATCAAGTGAATCCGTTGATGCGCCCCCCTCCAGACCAATCTTAAGATGGCCGCCGCGTTTTGGCTCCTGCGCTTTTGCGGCATCTGTCAAAGATAAAAAACCAGTTGCTCCACCGGCAAGAGCAAAACCGGCCATTACTGTACCGCTTTTAATTAGCGTACGCCGGTTCAATTGCAGAACCTGCTCATTAGCTGAAACAGAATTACTAACCTTTTTCATATAAATAGCCTCCCAGCTCAGAATGCAACCGGCTACAGTCCGGACATTATTATTACTCCGGCTTTCTGCAGTGATCCGCTTTCTGCCTCAAGCTTAGTCAAGGACGTTTACTGAAAACAATTTCGCTGGTTGACGCTTTTTTACGCTAGTTTACACTCTTCTATATAGGGGGATTTTTATGAGTGATTTTTCGGAAAATCTGAAGCTGGCCTGCTCAACGCGTCATTCCATTTCAGAAGTTTGCAGGAATCTTGGTATCAACAGACAGCAGTTTAACCGCTATATTAACGGATGCGCGCGCCCGTCACCGTTTAACTTGAGGAAAATTGCAGCATATTTTCAGATGTTGCCGGATGACTTCAGTCTGTCTGCACAGCAATTTCGCACCAAAATCTCCGGTATCTTTTCTAACTCGCCCAGTCATTCAGAATTTATTCTCAGCTTTTTTAATGCGGAGCTCTCCAATATTGAGCAATATCTCGGTGATTATCAGACATATCATGTCTCACCATCATGGCCGGATTTCATTATTTGCTCATTTACGCGGATAAGACAGGAGAGGGACTGGATACAAGTTAAATCCATAGAAAGAATTTACGATCCGGTTGATGAGGTACAGCAAAGGTCAAAGTACAGCGGTTTATTTTCCATGAGCAGAAATAAAATATTTATCGTTGAGAAAAGCCACCGCCATCCGTCAATTATTGCAGAAACAATATTACAACCTTTTGAGATGCACCAAAAAAAATATTTGAAAGGTTTAACGATTGGCGTGTCCTGGAAACACGATAATATGCCCTATGCTGCCAGAACAATCTGGAGAAAATTAAACAAAAATACCAATATTAAAAACCTGATCAAAAAATGCGGGCGCTATAGCTATGACAGCCATGAGTTGCCGGAGCCGGTGAAAAAATATTTTGCGGCAGATACAATGAAAAATGATATTTTGACATAGTATTCAAATATTTATTGCAGATAACCTATCGCTCATGAACCGGATAAAATGATCAGCCACAGCCGATTTAACCGGCATTCGTTGGCGTATCAGCCAAATATTAAAAGTAATATCCGGTTCAAAAGGCCTGACAATCAGCTCGTTTTCACTACAACCAGCCGCACTGATCGGATCAACAACTGAAACCCCCGCTCCCAGAGCTACGAATGAGCAAGCTGTTTCCGACTGACCGGTTTCGATCTGCATTTTGCGCGATATTTGCAGATCATCGAAAATCTTATCAATCAGCATACGCGACTGATCCTGCGGCCCTAAAGAAACAAAGGGTTCTCCGGCCAGGTCTTGCGCGTGTATCACCTGTTTGCCAGACAAATGATGGCCAACAGGCAGAATGCAAACCGCCTTTAATGTTTGTAGCGGAATACTCTCAATTTCATCCCTGTCACCCGGAATAAAACTAACCGCGAAATCCAGCTGATGACTGGCAACAGCATCAATGAGACTGCGCGAGCGCATACTTTGTAAATGAAACACAACATCACTGCGCACAGCAACATAATCCGCCACGATCTTTGGCAATACGCGACGCGCAATTGCCGGAAATGCACCAATAGATAAAGCCCCCCATTTTTGCTCTCTCAGCGCCGCAGCAACGCGTGCAACCCGATTAACGCCGGTAAACATGGCTTCAACTTCAACCAGCAAAGCTTCCGCCTCTCTCGTATGATGCAGACGTTTGCCTTTGCGTTCAAAGAGGGGAAAACCGCAATAAAGCTCCAGCTGATTGATAAGCTGGCTGACAGCAGGCTGGGAAATACAGAGCAACTCAGCCGCGCGGCTGACACTTCCCATCGACATCACAGCCTTAAAGGCCTCGAGTTGCCTGATATACATTGCGCATCCTATATAAGATAATCTTATTTTTAACAAAGAAAATAGTATTATTAATTATATAAAATTTGTCTATAACTTTTTTAAAAAGCATTTCATGGCATGCAAAACTTCAGATAAATGCCAGCGGCAATGCACAAAATTAAAAGGGGAAATTTCTATGATCGCGAAGTCATGCTTCAAGCTTTCACTTCTGACAATCCTTTCGGGCCTGACATTCAGCGCGGTCGCTCATGCCGACCAGCTTGATGAAGTCAAAGCCCGGGGCAAGCTGATTGTCGGCATTAAAAACGATTACGTCCCTTTCGGATTTCTGACCAAAGATGATGAGTTGAAAGGTTTTGAAATCGACCTTGCAAAATATATTGCAGGCAAAATTGTCGGCTCTGAAAATGAAATCGAACTGGTTCCGGTTGTCGCGTCCAACCGCATTGAACTGCTGAATGCAGGTCGCATTGATCTCATTTTGGCGACACTCGGTGTGAATGCAGAACGTGCCAAAGTTATCGATTTCACTGAAGAATATTACAATATGGCAGGCATTGTTCTGCTCGCGCCCAAAGATACCACAATAACCAAATGGGAAGATGTGCGCGGACAGAAACTCTGCGGCATGCAGGGCAATCTTTATAACCGTACGCTCACCGGCACTTATGGCGCACAAACCGTGCTGCTCACCGGCACTGCCGATATGTTTAAAGCTTTCCAGAACGGCCGTTGCAGTGCAGTTGCCTTTGACGGCCCTATTCTTCAGCAGAAACTGTCTGATCCTGAGTGGGGTGAGAAATATAAAATCGCATTGGACACCTTCAACTATATCCCGATTGCAGGCGGCGTGCGTAAAAACGAACAGCGTTTTCTTGAAGAAGTGAACAAGGCCATTCTTTCCGCCGAAGCTTCCGGCCTGCTGGTCGATGCTGAAAAAGCCTACAATATGGGCACCAGTGAATATGTGACCAAACGCGCAGCCGACGCCAAAGCTGCCGGACACTGAAACTCAGCAATGCCGGTTATCCGCAACGATTGCTCAAGGCGATAACCGGCGCATTACCGGAACTAAATCATGATATTCGGTCTCGATTTTGAATGGCTTGCAGACCCGCTCTATCAGAGCTGGTTACTGGAAGGCTTGAAAACGACCCTCGCCATCACTGGTGTCGGCACAATTTTGATGCTGATAATCGGCATTGCCGGTGCGGCCATCATCCATTTCAACATCCCTGTCGCCAAATCTTTGACGATTATTATGATTGATCTGTTCAGAAACACGCCACCACTGGTGCAGTTGTTTTTTCTGTATTTCATGCTGTCTGATTTAGGTTTGACCTATACGGATGCGGCAACAGGAGAGCGCATACCACTGCTTTCCGGTTTTGCCTGCGTCGTCATTTCGCTGGCTTTGTATAATGGTGCAATCGCCATTGAGATCATCCGTTCCGGTATTAATTCCGTACCAAAACAAACGGTCGAAGGCGGAAAAAGCATGGGCTACAGCCGCTTGCAGATTTTCCGCTTTATTGAACTGCCGATCGCTCTGCGTATGACCATCCCGAACATGACCAGCAACGTGGTCAGCCTGATTAAAACATCAGCGCAGGCTGCCCTTGTCGCCGTGACCGACATTATGTTTTTTGCCACGCAAATTACGCTGGAAACATTTCTCAATCTCGAAGTGATGATCGTGCTGTGGCTGATCTATCTGATCATTACCACACTGGTTGTTCTGCTCGCGAAACAAATCGCAAAAGCTTTCGCAATTCCGGGATTTGGCGCAGGAGCAATGCAATGAACAGAGATACAACCTCAGCTGTTCTCGGCTTCTTTGGCGTCATCGCCGCTTTGCTGGCCATTCTCTTTATCACCTACGGGCAAAACAGTGCTGCGGCTCTCAAAGTCCTGACCGACCGGTCATCGCAACTGCTCACTGGCAGCTCGGATTTCTCAGGTTTTGGCGGCGGTTTCTCAGCGAATATTATCATCAGCATATGCTCAATGATGATTGCACTGGTCGCCGGATTTTTCCTCGGCGGTGCCATGGTATCGCCGAATAAAATGATCCGCACCACAGCAGTCCTGATTATGAACCTGCTGCGCTCGTCGCCATGGCTGGTTGTGCTCTATGCCATGCTCTATTTGCTGCCATTCCGCATGACTATTTTGGGCACCAGTATCTTTGTGTCGCCGTTTCTTAAAGCTGTTATTGGTCTGTCCTTACCGGTGACCGCCTATATTGCGGAAGGTTTCCGCAACGGTATTCGCGCTGTACCCGACGGGCAGTGGGAATCTGCACGGGCACTCGGTTATCGTCGTAGCCAGATTTTGCGCTCAATCATTTTGCCTCAAGCCTTGCCGATGATGATGCCCAATCTGATGACCACCTATGCAATGTTGTTTATCGGCACCAGCCTTGTGGTCGTTACCGGTACTTCAGATGTTCTCTCCATAGGCAAAACAGTCATAGCCAGCGATGGTGATGAATATGCGACGGCAATTTATCTCTACATTCTCCTGCTGTTTTTTCTTTTCGCCTATCCGTTGGCGACCTGGACGCGTGCCCTTGAGCGCCGCCTGATTAAAGGCAAATGACATGACCACATCATTCCCACCTATTATCGAAGTCGCTGATATCTACAAGAACTATGGCTCCGTTGCCGTCCTGAAAGGTATTTCCATGAATATCCGGCAGGGAGAGGTGGCCTGTATCATTGGCCCTTCCGGTTCCGGAAAATCCACTTTACTGCGGTGCCTGAACGGCCTTGTTCCGATTGACCGCGGCAGTATTCGTGTGAGCGACTTTCAGGTTGAACAGTTGCGCTCAGAAAAGCAGCTGGTGCCGCTACGCCATAAAGTTTCGATGGTCTTTCAGCAATATAACCTGTTTCCGCATAAAACTGTGCTGCAGAATATTATGATGGCACCCGTTCAGGTGCTGAAACACAATGTACAGGAAGTGCGTGAGCGTGCGATCAAACTGCTCGCGAAAGTGCAATTATCCGGCAAAGAAAATGCCTATCCCGGAGAGTTATCCGGCGGGCAGCAACAGCGTGTGGCTATTGCGCGTGCGCTGGCAATGCAACCGGAAATCATTCTCTTCGACGAAGTGACCGCTGCGCTCGATCCGGAAATGGTGCAGGAAGTACTGAATGTTATCCGTGATCTTGCCGGAGAAGGCATGACCTGCGTGCTGGTCACGCATGAAATGCGTTTTGCGCAGGAAGTCGCCGATCAGGTTTTCTTCACCGATGGCGGTGTCATGGTTGAGCATGGTGAGCCTGAAAGCTTTTTCGGCAGCCCGAATGACCCGCGCCTCAAATCATTCTTATCCAAAGTGCTCTGATATATTCTCGGGAGGAATTTATGCGGACTTACAAAATTCTGGTGCCGGATGCACATTTGCGGGATCTGGCGATTGAAAGCGCCATCTCCGGTGACCAGTTTGAATATTTGATTTATGACGAGACTGACCCTTCCGCTATTCCTGAACAGCATTGGCGGGAATGTGACGGTATTCTGGTCTGGCATCGCATGCGCATTGCCCCACAAACGGTTGCCCTGCTGGATAATTGCAAACTTATTGTCCGCGTTGGTGTCGGTTTCGATAATGTGGATGTCGATGCCTGTCGCAAAGCCGGAATTGCCGTGTCGAATGTACCAAACTACGGCACGACAGAAGTGGCGGATCATGCCATTGCCATGTTGCTCTATCTGACACGCGGCCTTGGCACTTATGAAAAACGCCTCAAAGCCGATCCGGTTACAGGTTTCGTGGCGGAAGGTGCACCTGTTGTCCGTCGTCTTCGCGGCCTGACATTCGGTGCTATCGGACTTGGCCGTATCGGTACTGCCGTTGCACGACGTGCCGCAGCATTTGATATGAAAATTGCCTATTACGACCCCTATCTGCCGGAAGGGCACGAGCTGGGCATTGGCTTTGAGCGCAAACAAACTCTCGAAGAACTGCTTGCAGCCTCAGACATTGTGAGCCTGCATGTGCCGCTGTCGGCTGAGACCCGCACAATGATCAATGACGATCTGCTGGCACAGCTCCGCGACAATAGTATTCTCATCAATATTGCGCGTGGCGGTCTGGTGGATATTGACGCGCTTTATCGTGCCTTACAGAGCGGAAAACTCGCCGCAGCCGGACTGGATGTTCTGCCGGTGGAACCACCGTCCCCTGCGCCGGCTCTGCTCGAAGCATGGCGCAATGAAGAGGACTGGCTTGCAGGTAGGTTCATCGTCTCCCCTCATGCTGCTTTTTATTCTGAAGCCGGATATGTGGATATGCGCACATTCTCCGCTGAAATCATGCTGGATTTTCTCCTGCGCAACAAAATTCGTAACAATGTGAATCCCGGCTGGGAACAGCACAGCCACTGAAATCCAGTGCGTGAAGGAGTATGCCACAATGGCATTTCAAAAATTAAACGCCCCGTTTCCTAAACTCTCCGACGTAGCACTCGATGCATGGCGCGCGATCCCTCCCGCTGTGGCTTCAGACTGTCTGAACCGGACACAAGCGATGAGCGCTGTCATTAAGCCTGTATCAACCGGCATCACACTGTGCGGGCAGGCACGCACCGTCACGGCAATGGCCGGTGATTGCGGCAGTATCTGTGAATTGATCGGTGAAGCACTGTCCGGAGAAATCATCGTCGTTGATGCGGGCGGTGTTGACGATACCGCCGTATGGGGCGGTATCATGACCGCAGAGGCAGCCCATCGCAAACTGGGCGGTGCAGTTGTTTTCGGTGCCATCCGTGATGTCGAAGAAGTGCGCCAGCTACAATTCAATATGTTTTGCAAAGCGGTCGTTCCCCGCGGTCCTCATCATGGTTTCGGTGGTATCATTGATGGTGCAATTTCCATGGCAGGCGCAGTTGTTCGTCCCGGAGATATTGTGCTTGGCAATGATGATGGTGTTGTGATCGTACCTTTGGAACGCGCCGAAGAAACTCTCGCGGCGGCTCAGGCGCATATTATCAAAGAACAGGCGTGGCTCCATGGCATCCGCAGCGGACAAACCATTCAGCAAATGTTCAATATGCAAACATCCCGTCACAAATGAAAAATCTGAAGTGCTTCATATAAATGAAGCACTTCAACTCAGATTTTCATGGATTTTAAGTTGTTTTGAAGACGTTCTTCACGATTTCATTGAGAAATCTTGGCAGAGTATCAAAAGCATAAGGCGCATAAACACGCTCCAGCCGCTGATGATATTCGCGTCCCCAAGGGCCGATATTGACGACCGGATAGGTCAGCGCATCGGATGAGACCTGATCAATAAACTGCAATGCCGGTGTGTTCTCTGAGACAACCTGACTATCCGCAGCATCCGGTTTGTAACCGAAAAAGCTCATATCCGAGATACCGGCAAAGGTATCGCGATATTTGATCGTCGTGGAAAATCTCTGCTCAATCGTCAGGCGTGCCGCATCCAGCGCCGCACTGAATTCGCGTTCTAAGGCAGTTTCATTGCCCATATGCACATGCGGATAAACGAGACTGCCAAAGCCAATAATCACAGTCGGGCCGGTAATACGTGCCTCAACAACCATCCGGTCAACGAGTTCGCGGGTCAAAAGCAGCGGATTGTCATGGACTGACAGTTTCTGCTCCAGTTCCTCGATCCGCTTGAGCGCCGCATCACCGCCGATACGGACAACCTCAGCGCGCAATTCGGCAACTGTCATCACACGGCCTTCATGATCACTTGCCGATTGTTCGGTTCCCAGCAATTTGGCATAGGTTTGTGCATGCGTGTTGAAATGACCAATTGCACGATGCAGTGCATCACCGACAATCGACTGGAAGTGCTGAAACAAAGCGTCCGGTGAGCGCGAATGTGCCAGCCAGTTAAACGCAATCCAGGTGCGCTCAGGTGTCGTTACCTCATAGCCGCCACGGAAATCGCGTGCTTCCAGACAGATTGGCGGAGGCGACACTTCATTACCTTCTGTGTCACTCAAGTCGGCATTGGCTTCCACCGCACGCATAATTTCCGAGGCGATCAAATGCGCGCTGATGCCTTCAAACGGATAACCCGCATGGGATGGCTTGCCGACTACGAAGGCAAACGGCAATTGCTTGCCAATTGTCCCGCGATAAATTGCACGGCCTTCAGAGCCGTTACCCTGATCACTGGTGGCGTCGAGGTTGACGCCCGCAACAATATCCAGATTCCAGCGCTGCATCAGAGCAGGCAAGGCATCACGCAGGCTGCGCATACCGCGCGAGCCGCGCTCCTCATCAGGTGTTACAAACAGCAGCAGATTGCCTTCGCGATCCTGCTTTGTCGCGAAATGTTCAAGCACAGCAATACCCGCTGCGACACCGCTTTTCATATCCAGCATGCCGCGTCCTGGAATAAAATCACCGGACTGGAAATCGCTCAGTGCTTTTGCTTCGTTCGGCGCAAGCGGCCTGCTTGTTAAGTCAGCCAACAAAGCTTCCAGCAAGGCATCCGGCTCAAATGCCAGATGTTTGAGATCACGGTAATTACCGGTTTCAACAACATCATAATGTCCGGCGAAGGCCAGTGCTTTGCGCCCCTTGCCGCGCACTACCGCCACGACATTTTGCGTCATCGGAGAACCGTGGCTGTCAATCACAGCAATATCATCGGGATTGGCCTGAAAATAAGGAATTTTACGCAGCAGTTCGACCAGTTTCGGAGCGAATTCAGCCTCGCCTGCAGTTCCGGTTTCACTCGGCCATCGCACCATTTGGTAGGACAATTGTCGGACGCGCTCTGCAGGCTGCCATGCATTAACTTCAGTTGTATTGAATGATGTCACGGTTTTTCTCAGTCTATAGTTTCCCGTTCCCGTTCTTCATCAAAAACAGGTTGCTCAGGAGATGCGTTAAGGGGGGCGGTCACAGCAACTTCAATTCAGATGCTGTGACCGGTCTGATTTCACTTATTGATTGAGATGTTTTCTCAGGAATGTTCTGGTACGCTCATTCTGCGGATTGGTGAAAATATCCTCAGGCTTGCCCTGCTCCACAACAACGCCCTTATCCATAAACAGAACTTTGTCGGCGACCTCGCTGGCAAAGCGCATTTCATGGGTCACAATGAGCATCGTCATATGCTCTTGCGCCAGTTGCTTCATCACGAGGTTTACCTCTTCCACCAATTCCGGATCGAGCGCCGAGGTGGCTTCATCAAACAGCATGACTTTAGGTTGCATCGCCAATGCACGGGCGATGGCTACGCGCTGTTTCTGCCCGCCGGACAAACGTGACGGATACATCTCTGCTTTGTCGGCAAGGCCGACTTTTTCAAGCAAGGAAACTGCCAGTTCCTGAGCGTCACGCTTGGATTTGCCTTTCAGTTTGATCGGCCCGAGCGTGATGTTATCCATCACATTGAGATGCGGAAATAGATTGAAGTGCTGGAACACCATCCCCATCTGCTGACGCACGAAATTGATATGTTTTTCAAAAGCGCGGCCGCTCAGCGGCTGGTTGACCTGTACGCCATCCAGCAAAATTTCGCCGGAATTCACCGTTTCAAGATGGTTGATGGAGCGCAGCAATGTGCTTTTACCGGAGCCGCTGGGGCCGATAATCGCAATGATCTGGCCACGCTCAACCGAGAGATCAATACCTTTGAGAACTTCCAGTGCGCCATAGGCCTTATGGACATTGCGCACTTCAACCATTGGTTTGCTATCGCTCATCGATAGGCCTCCACTTTCTTTTCCATCCAATGCAGGCCGGCTTCGAGGATGAGATTAAGGATGTAGAACATCACAGCTGCGGTGATGTAGAATTCAAATGGGCTGTAGGTTTCGCTGATCGCCTGCTGGGATGCATGCACCAGTTCGGTAATGCCCAGAACAGAAACAATCGCCGTGTCTTTCAGCAGCGCAATCAGATTATTACCCGCCTGCGGCAAGGCATTACGCACAGCTTGCGGCACAATCACATAGCGCAATGTCTGCACATTGCTAAAGCCGATAGAGCGTGCACCTTCCGTCTGCCCGACATCAACTGTCAGAATAGACGTGCGGAAAATATCGGCATTATAAACCGCGAAGTGCAGTCCCAATCCGATGATCCCTGTCCACAATGCGGGGATGTTAATGCCGACTTGCGACAACCCGTAATAGAGCAAAAACAGCTGTAACAGCAGTGGTGTTCCCATGAACAACCACATAAAGAAACGCAGCGGATAGCGGATCACTGCGGGCGCATAAAGCACCAGCAAAGCAAAAAGAATACCGCCTATAAAGCTGACAATCCCCGCCGATACTGCAATTATCAGCGTCCAGTAAAATCCGGTCAGCAATAATTCCGTATAGGGCGGGACGATGGAGAAATCGAGTTCCATGAGATCACCCTTTATTTAAGCGCAAAGCGGGCTTCAGCGTAATCGACAAAGCGCGAAATAACATAAATCAGCACCATGTAGATTGCCGCAGCAACACCGAAAATTTCAAAAGGACGATAGGTCGAGCCAATAAAACGCTGTGCGGTATAGGTCAGCTCCACCACGGAAATGGCAGAAACAAGGGCAGAGCCTTTAACCAGCATAATCGTGTTAACGCCAATAGAGCGGATCATCAGGCGACCAGCCTGTGGCAGTACAATATAGAACATTGCCTGTTCGCGGCTGAAACCGATAGAGCGCGCTGCCTCTGCCTGTCCGCCATCAACAGTCAGGATGGCACCACGCATGGCCTCAGCCATATAGGCCGCAATATTGAGCCCGAGGCCGATCGCACCGGCAACAAACGGGTCGAAGTTCAACCCGATCTGTGGCCCGCCGAAATACAAGACGAATAATTGCAGCAGACAAGGCGTGCCGCGAAACACACTGACATAGGCAATGCCCAGATAACGAACCGGCCAGAAACGGGACAGTTTGGCAGCGGTTACAATCGCACCGACGGTAATACCGATGAGAAATGCCCATGCTGAAATATGAATAGTAACAATAGCGGCATTCACGAAAAACGGGAACACTTCCGCCATCAAAGAGAAATCCATCGATCCCCCAATCTCTTTAATCGCGCATCATTAAAATGGTGCGGCATAGCTATATTCATGAAATATCTGTTTCAGAAACGGCGATGCAAATCTGAAAAATCCAATATTTTCAAAACAAAAGCCGGAGTGTCAGAGCATGTCGCAGTTCAATGAACCTATTGGATGCAACACGCTTCAAAACAGAACTCCGGCCTGAATTATGCGATTAGCGAATGTCGCGGCCAACCCATTTCATCGAGATTTTCTCGTAGGTGCCGTCGGCTTTCATATCATCTAGTGCTTTGTCGAGAGCAGCTTTGAGCTCAGGATTGTTTTTGCGGATCGCAATGCCAACATTGTCCGAGCCCTGCAGTTCCGGCGTATCGAGCTGGCGAACCTTTTCATTACCGTTTTTGATCGCGATCAGTACAGGAATATCATCGGTTGCAATACCGTCTACACGACCGGCGCGCAGTTCTAGCAGCAGTTCCGGGATGCCTTTATAGGTACGGATTGTCCAGCCGCCTTTTTCGCGCGCCCATTTGTCACTGGTTTCACCAAGAATGATACCGAGTGTTTTGGTCTGCAACTCTTCGAGAGTTTTAATCGGTGACGATTCAGCCACAAATACGCCGCGTCCGCCGCGATAATAAGGGCCTGCAAAATCAACGGCTTTTTCGCGCTCAGGTGTAATGCTCATGCTGCCGATAACAGTGTCGAATTTGCCTGCGCGAAGACCTGCAATAATACCGTCAAAAGCTGTGGTGATGATCACCGGCTTAACGCCAAGACGCTTGGCAAGCTCGTTGCTGATATCCACGTCGAAGCCGACAACTTCATTTTTGTCATCAACAAAGCTGAATGGCGCAAACACACCGCTCATGGCAACGCGCAGTTCACCGCTTTGCTTGATCTTATCCAGATCATCAGCCTGTGCAGCCGGTGTCAAAGCCAGAAATGCACCGATGCCGGCAGCGATTACAGAAGATAAAAACGTTTTCATAAATTCCCCATTTTTTAAAAACCGGCAAAGTTGCGATAACAGGCTTGCCCTGACCTGATAAATTTTGCTGATAGTTCGATAATTTATCCGGATATTCCCTTGGCCGTTTTTAGGTCAGAAACTTATCCGGTTTTCTTGTTAGCACCACGCTATCGAACCATGCGATCAGCGAAAACGTCAATTATGTATAGAATAACGCATTATTTTGCGTTTATACTCAGCAGATTGTTTAAATAGTCAGTCAGCAGGTATTATGGACGATCTGGATCAGCGCCTCATTTCTGAATTGCGTATCAATGCCCGCGCCTCTATTCCGACCCTCGCCAGTATTCTCGGCGTCGCTCGCGGAACCGTACAAAGCCGGATGGAGCGCCTGATTGCCTCGGGTATGATTGCCGGTTTCACCGTTCGTCTTAAAGATCATGGTCCGACGGATATGATCAGAGGGATTATGATGGTTGAGCTGACCGGCAGGAACATTAAAAACGTCATTGCTAGCCTGCGCAAAAACCCCGGCTTTGCCGCACTGAACATCACCAATGGCAGCTGGGATCTGATCGCCGAGATCGAAGTTCCCAACATGAACGAGTTTCATCGTCTGGTAACCACGGTGCGTGCGATGGAAGGCGTTGCCAAAACCGAAACGCATTTGTTTCTTGGACCTGCATAAATCCGTTAAAGTGTGTTTTCGTGCGCCCGCTACAGTCATTGACGGCCTCGCATACGGATCATCCATTCGCGCAAAGGCTCATTGCTGTGCTGGTTCAAGATATTTTCAAAAACCACGTCACTCTCATCCTGCCCGAGCTTGAAACGACCGGAAACAGAACGGATTTGTGCGCGGAAGCCCATGACACCACTGCGTAATTTTTCATAACGGGCACCGAGAGCCGACAGGTTCCACGGTTCTTGCTGATTGCGCTCCATATGCGCAACGACACGCTCTAAAGCCTCATCAGTCAGAGCATCATCAAAATACACGTCCGCAATAATGCGCACTGTCGCAAAATTCCATGTCGGCGCCCAGTCGCTTTTACCGGCATGGGACGGCGACACATAATCATTGGGGCCGTGAAAGCTGAAAACCGCACGCGGTTGCTCTTTCAAGACCGCATAATGCGGGTTCCTTAACGGGAAATGCCCGAGCAGACTAACCGGCTGACCATCCGCATCCAGATCCAAGAGCATAGGCATTTCACTGACAGAGATATCTGCACAGTCCGTAACACCGGCACTGATAATGGACGCCATTGGATAATCCGCAATCAGATCGCAGATATCTGCAAGTGTCCATTTTGAAAAATAATCGGCCATTGGTCAGTTACTCTGTTGGATTTTATGCTTGATTGAAAAGGCGTTTTAGCCAGTCTGAGGCATCACTAAGCGCCTGATCAGCCAGTCCGGATATTGATACAGCTTCCAGAAAACTATGGGTCGCGCCCGCATAGACAACACTGGTCGTATCAACACCCGCTGCCTTCAATTTATCCGCCAGCGCGTAGTTTTCATCGGCAAGCACATCGCAAGGCGCAATACATAAGAATGCAGGCGGCAGACCGGCTAAATCAGCATGGATTGGTCGTGCCAGCGGCGCTGTTTCTATCGGCTGGTTGCCGAGATAATCCTGCCAGAAGCCAACCATTTCCTGAGATGTGAGCATATAATTAGCGCCGTCAAACCGGTCATAGGAAGGCCGGTGCGCGGTATCATAAGCACCATAACTCAGGATCATCGCATCTAATGGCGTACCCCGATCGCGCATCGCTATGCATATGGCCAGAGACATATTCGCGCCAACAGAATCCCCGCCGATTGCGAGGCGGTCAACATTCAGACCATATTGCTCGCCATAGGTTTTAAGCCAGTCAATAGTGGCAGAAATCTCGTTCAGCGCTGTCGGATAACGGTTTTCCGGCGACAGGCTATAATCAATACCAACAACATCCAGACCACTGCGCGCCGCATATTCGCGCATCAGACGGTCATGCGTATCCATACTGAAAATAACCCAGCCGCCGCCGTGAATATAAAGCAACGTCCCCTTTGCCCGTTCCGCACCATTTTTATGAATACGGATGCGTACGCCCAGTGTTTCCGGCACCACGTCCTGCGTGCTGTGCATCGCAGGGCCACCCTGAACCCAAGGTTCGCGCACCTTTTCTGCAGTCAGACGGCGCTGCGGGATACTGGCAGGATCGTCGCCGGCGAAGCGGTTGTAGTCCTGTGAGGTAATCCGGATGAATTCCCGAATATCCGGATCAATATCCGTGCCGTCACCCGATTGATTATTGGCCAGCATACCAATTTCCCATACATTATAAAATTATTATAGGACAACCATCGGCAATCGGCAGTAATGCTTCTATCGAAAAAGGGCCAAAAAATATGTATCTCGGGCAAAGCGCTCGTTTTTAAGCCAGATTTGTGCTTGTTTGACATTCTGTCTGACGGATATGTGTCACAAATGAAGCATTCGAGCGATTTAAAAAATAATGGTTGTCCGGTCATCGGCCTGTCGGATGAATATAGCGCCGGTTTTACCGATACGTGGCACAGCCATGAGCGCCCGCAACTGCTCTACGCTATTACCGGTGTGATGTCTGTTTCCACCACTGCTGCACAATATACCGTGCCGCCGCAACGCGCATTGCTGATACCGGCGGGAATGGGACATGAGGTTTCCTGTCGCGACAGTGTTGCTCTGCGCACACTTTACTTCGAGAACAGCGCGGAATTGCCGGACGGCTGTATCCTGATGGAAATATCCGAGTTCCTGCGTGCATTAATTGTCGAAGTCGTATCCTTTGACCGCAGCCAACCTGCAAGCGAACGCGATATGAAGATTGCGGAGCTGCTGATCACTGAGCTCAAAGCCATGCCCGCCGCGCCTTACAGTGTATCAATGCCGTCTGATCCGCGCTTGTTGCGGGTCTGCAAGGCTATTAGCGAAGACCCGTCCGATCCGCGCGATCTGGATGCATGGGCGTCTTATGCGGCGATGGGACGGCGAACCTTCACACGGATGTTTCGTGAGCAAACCGGCATGAGCCTGACTACATGGAAGCAACAAATCCGCCTGATGGAAGCACTGTCCCTACTGGATAGCGGGCATAGTGTGACTGATATTGCTTTCCGGCTCGGCTATGAAAGCGTCAGTGCATTTATCGCAATGTTTCGCAAGTTTTTCGGCACATCACCGACCCGTTACGGCCGGAAAGACACAAAATAAAGACCGCGTGGGCTTAATCGGCGATAAAGAAAATCAATGGCGGAGACGATCCCATCGATAGATGGGACGGAAGTTATGTATTATAGGTGAAGATCAGATTGAGCGTAGTTATGTCTATAGTATTGTTTTGAGTAAATTTTATGCACGCGATTGCCCGCCACATATCTTTAGCAATATCTAGAACAGTTGACGGTGCCAGAATAAGATGCATTGTAGATGACGTGCAGGTTTACCGCGCTTCATAACCCGCTCACCTCGACGTATCGGCTAATGTCTCTGGCTTGACTACAATTTACGAATAAATCGCTTAGCATTCCTAGTGTTGCGGCGTTTCCGCATGTGGACTAAACACAAAGCCATTGGGGCTGGGATAGTCGAGTGTCGCCACTTAGAATTGTAGAAGCGTTCAATGTTATCGAACACATCCGCTTTGGCATCATTCCACGTTCGATACACCTTTCCTGTTGTTTTCAACGATGAGAAGAAGCTTTCTCCATTGCAGCATTGTCCCGGACGTTTCCAGATCGGCTCATTGAGCATGTAATTCCGTGATCTCCTATGAGACGCTGGAACTGCTCGCTCGTATATTGGCTTCCTTGATCAAAATGATGCAGGAGTGCATCTGATTTCCCCGACGCCAGAACGCCATGATCAGCGCATCAGTAACGAGCTGAGCCGTCATATTGGCATTCATTGACCAGCCAACGACACGGAGTGAGAGCAGATCGATGACTACTGCGACATACAACCAGCCTTCTGCTGTCCAAATATAGGTGAAGTCGGCTACCCATTTCTGGTTCGGACGATTTGCCGTGAACTGGTGGTTCAGCACATTTGGTATGATGAAAACATGATTCACCGATATCTTTTGGCAACCACGCCGCCTCGGCCTGGCTCTCAGCGCATTCAAGCGCAACAGCCGCTCGATACGATGAAGACCACAGCACACCCCTTCCACCAGAACATCGTGCCGGACTCGTCTGGCACCATAAGTACGGTCACTGGACTGAAAACTCTGCTTGATCCTTTCCAGCAGCACTCCATCATAGCGTGCACGTTTACTTGAAGAACAATTGAACCACGCGTGAAAGCCTGAACGAGAAACTCCTAATATTTTGCACAACCCTGCCACCGGTCAGATCGAGCGGTGCTTTGCAATAAACGCGAACTTCATATCGCGTCTCTGGCAAAGTAGGCTGCGGTGTTCCGCCGGGTAATCGATTCACCTGCTTGATTACTAATCCGGCTTCATATGCCCTTTTCCAGAAAAGGACTGGCTTGAATCGTCGTCGTATTCCCTAATCCATTTGCGCAAGACACTCACGTAGACGTCCAGATCGCGTGCTGCCTGAGCAAGTGTAACCCCACGCTCTTTAACCAGATTAACTGCCGTAAGCTTATACTCGCGGCTGAATATTCTTCTCTGTATTCATATTCTTCGCTTCAGGAGGAGTATCTTAACTCACTGTATATGAAACCGGCAGCAGGCCAGCTCATCACCTTCCGCATCAATTACTCGCCAGAGCCAGAGCGTTCTCCCGGCAATCGTAATGGCGACCTCATCCATATCCAATTGATCATTCGATCTTGGCCAGTTTTTGCGAATACAATGAGCAAAATGGCAGCCAAAGCGATTGATCCAGAGGCGGACAGTTTCCCTGCGGACGATCACGGCATGCTCAGCCAGCAGATCCTCCACATCGGCCGCACTGAGCACAAACCAGTGATAGGCCCATACTGTATAAGAGACAATCTCACGCGAAACGCCCCCCTTCAACCAGGGAAAAGAACTCGGTGATTTCACGCCACATCGATACCGGAAACTCCAAGCTTATCTCACTTGGCAACCCCCGCCTGACAATTCATCCGCTTTCATACACAAATGAAAAAGGCGGCCTGTAGGCCGCCTTTCAAATGCATATTACAAGTATAATCAGCCGATTGCCATCAGGCTGGCGTTACCGCCTGCCGCTGTGGTGTTGATCGAAGTCGAGACTTCTTCCAGCAACCAGTTAAGGCAATAGGCTTCTACATTGTTAGCCAGCTCTTCCGAAGATGCGGCCTGTGTCAGAACCAATGGTCCCGGCAGTCCTGCGATCTTTTGATTGACCTCAACGATACGGGCACTGTCACCTTCAACCAGCGCACCGGCAAATGGCGCATCCGCCTGCCAGTCCTTCGACCAGACCAAACGCGATGCAACGCTTGCTGGCAGATCCTTCAACACTGAGCGCAGACCTGATGTCTCATCAATGACCACACTGTTGCCGGTAGCAAGTGCGGCGGTCAGCTGGCGATAAAGACCGGTTTCAGTCTGTGGTACCAGAAGGATGCGACCACGCGCATGCAAAGCATAGACGTTGCGTTCACCAACAGGACCAGCCAGTTCAAGATTGAGGCCGAGCGCCGAGGCACTGCCGGTTTCACGCGCTGCCTGTGCCAGATCGTTCATGCCACGAAGACCAAGCCACTTGGCAAATTCGGTCAGTGCTGTATCGCTGTGAACCGACGAATGGCGCGGCGGGATCGGTGCCGTTTCAACCAGACGACCCAGATAGAGCGGTCCGCCAGCCTTTGGACCCGTACCCGACAGACCACGACCGCCAAATGGCTGCACGCCAACCACAGCGCCAATAACGTTGCGGTTGATGTAGAGATTGCCAACGCGGATACGATCCGCAACATGGGCAATCGTTTCATCAAGGCGCGTATGCAGACCAAAGGTCAGACCATAACCGGTCGCATTAATATCATCGATCAGACGATCCATGTCGGCACGTTTGTAGCGCACTACATGCAGAACCGGACCGAAGACTTCACGTTTGAGATCACTCAAGCTGTCGATTTCGATAATCGTCGGTGCAACGAAAGTACCGTTCTGCGCTCCATCGCCGAGCGGCAGTTGCTCGACCTTGCGACCGATATTACGCATACCTTCGATGTGCTTTTCGATGATATCCTTGGCTTCTTCAGTGATGACCGGCCCGATATCCACTTTCAGCTCGTCGGTGCGACCAATGGAAAGCTCTTTGAGCGCGCCCTTGAGCATGGTGAGAATGCGGTCAGCAACATCTTCCTGCAAGCATAGAACACGCAGAGCCGAGCAACGCTGACCAGCACTGTCAAAAGCCGAAGCGATAACGTCGAACACAACCTGCTCAGCCAGTGCCGAGGAGTCGACGATCATGGCGTTCTGGCCGCCGGTTTCGGCGATCAGCGGGATCGGCTTGCCATTTGGCAGCAGGCGCGAAGCAAGCTGCGCCTGAATGAGACGTGCCACTTCGGTCGAACCGGTAAACATCACGCCACAGGTTTCCGAAGCTGCAACAAGAGCCGCACCCACGCGACCATCACCCGGAAGCAGTTGCAGCGCATCTGCCGGAATACCGGCTTCATGCAGAATACGGATGCCCTGCGCGGCAATCAACGGGGTTTCTTCGGCAGGCTTTGCCAGAACCGGATTGCCGGCAACGAGAGCTGCCGCGATCTGACCGGCAAAAATAGCCAGCGGGAAGTTCCAAGGGCTGATGCAGACAATCGGGCCAAGCGGTTTATGTCCGACGCCCAATGTGCGGCGGGTCTGCTCTGCATAATAACGCAGGAAATCGATGGCTTCACGCACTTCAGCGATAGCGTTTGGCATGGACTTACCAGCTTCACGCATGATCAGACCAAGCAAAGCGGGCATATCGCGCTGCATGATATCGGCGGCGCGTTCAAGGCAGGTAGCGCGTTCTGCAGGCGAAACCGCTGACCATGTTGCAGTCGCTTTGTTTGCAATCTGCATGGCCTTGGCAACATCGGCTTCCGATGCTTCAATGACTGAGCCCACAACATCATTATGATCGCCGGGGTTGAGAACCGGACGACCTGCACCTGATGGCTTATGACCTGCAATCTTCGGCTCGGAAGTCCATGCGCGCGAAGCGGTTTCTTTCAAAACCTTGCTCAGTTCAGCCAGTGTCACTTCATTGGACAGATCGAAGCCAGCCGAATTCTGACGAGCGCCATAAAGGCCTTCCGGCAGCGCAATCTGGTCATGACGCGCACCAACAACGGCCATGGAACGCACGACTTCTGCCGGATCAGCAATCAGATCATCGATGGAAACACTCTTGTCGCCAATGCGATTGACGAAAGAGGAGTTTGCGCCGTTTTCGAGGAGACGGCGAACGAGGTATGCTAGCAGCGTTTCATGCGTACCAACCGGCGCATAAATACGAGCCGGACGACCCAGCTTCGACGGGCCGACAACTTCATCATAAAGCGGCTCACCCATGCCGTGCAGGCACTGGAATTCATACTTGCCTGTTTTGAAATCAGTGCCTGCAAGATGATAAATAGTTGCAAGCGTCTGTGCATTATGGGTTGCGAATTGCGGGAATATCACATCGGTCGCAGCCAACAGTTTGCGGGCACAAGCGATGTAGGAAACGTCGGTGTGAACCTTGCGGGTGTAAACCGGGAAATCTTCCAGACCATCAACCTGCGCACGTTTGATTTCAGCATCCCAGTAAGCGCCCTTGACGAGGCGAACCATGACGCGACGATTGTTGCGGCGGGCAAGATCGATAATGAAATCAAGCACAAACGGGCAGCGCTTGCCATAGGCCTGCACAACAAAGCCCATGCCTTCCCAGTCTGCGAGATCAGGGTCTTCGCAAAGGCCCTGTAACAGGTCGAGCGACAGCTCCAGACGATCAGCTTCTTCGGCATCGATGTTCAGGCCGATATTGTATTTCTTCGAAAGCGCAGCAAGCGCCTTCACCTTTGGCAGAAGCTCGTCCATAACGCGCGCGCTCTGAGCACGAACATACCGTGGGTGCAGCGCGGAAAGCTTGATGGAAATGCCGGGACCGTCATAGATGCCACGACCTGCCGATGCACGGCCAATGGCATGAATCGCAGTTTCGTAGTCCTTGTAATAGCGTTCGGCATCAGCAGCGGTGGTCGCAGCTTCACCCAGCATATCGTAGGAATAGCGGAAGCCGCGCTCTTCAAGTGACTTGGCGCGCTTCAGCGCTTCATCAATGGTTTCGCCGGTGACAAATTGCTCACCCATCATACGCATTGCCATATCGACGCCGCGACGGATAACCGGTTCGCCGCAACGGGCGATCAGACGGGTCAGTGCAGCCGAAAGGCCGCGATCATTGACAGTACCGGTCAGTTTGCCGGTAACGACGAGGCCCCACGTGGCCGCATTGACGAACAGCGAGCGACCGCCGCCCACGTGAGATTTCCAGTCACCATTAGAAACTTTATCGCGGATCAGCGCATCACGTGTTGCAGTATCCGGAATACGCAACAGAGCTTCGGCAAGGCACATCAGTGCCACACCTTCCTGGCTCGACAGTGAATATTCATGCACCAGACCTTCGACGCCCGTGCCTTTGTGCTTGGCACGCAAGGCTTCTATCAGCTTTTGTGCGGTCGCACGGATCTGTTTGCGCGTATCTTCTGGCAAGGTTGCCTGTTCGACCAAAGCCGTCACACATTCCTGCTCGGAACGGCGATAGGCGGCAGTGATAATCTGGCGAAGTTCGCTTTGTTCGCGCACTGGCGGTGCAAAGCTTTCAAAAACGGGAACCTTGGGGGCAGAAGACATGTCGTTCATGGATATGGCTCTCAAAAAAACTACACCGGATTTGTCCGAATGCGATCATTTAAATTGTATGCACATTACCATTGGTATAAATACCATTCTGCCTTCATTTGACAAAATTTTAGGCAATATAATCTTATTATTGAAGCATTATAAGGCTGTTCGCATGCGAAAAATTGAATCTGTAGACGATTTGGATCAGTTTGATCGCCGCATCCTCGAAGTTCTGAGTGAAGACGGGCGAATTGCCGTTACAGAGCTGTCGAAAAAAGTCGGTCTTTCTAAGACGCCCTGTCAGGCAAGACTGAAAAGGCTCGTCGATGAAGGTTATATTCTGGGCTTTCGCGCTGCCATTGATCCCGAAAAGCTCGGCTTTGATCATATTGCTTTTACGACCGTCAAATTGTCTGACACGCGCGAATCTGCGTTGCAGGCCTTTAACATTGCCGTGCGCAAGATTCGCGAAGTTGAAGAATGTCATATGATTGCAAGCTCTTTCGACTATCTCCTCAAGGTACGCACTTCCAATATACGGCGCTATCGCGAGGTATTGGGAGAAAAAATTTCCAGTCTCCCCAATGTAGCAAGTACCTCGACATTCGTGGTGATGGAATCTGTGAAAGATAATCGCCCGGTGAGGGTCTATCCGGGCGCCTTATAAGTGTGAATAGTCAGCGGAGAACGATCGTGTCGCAAAATTTTCACTTCTGTTGAGCTATGCCACCCTTGATGTACGCGATTGATTGAGGTGTGAAGAGATGACGGGCGTTTTCAAGGGGGGCTCATTTTCGCAAAAGTGTCATCATGTATGCATATCCGATATTCAATTTCTTACCGTGCCCTTCAGGAAATTTTGGCTGAACGCAGCGTATACGTCGATCATGCTGTCTTAAACCGATGAGTTGTTCGTTACTCACCTCAGATTGCGGCGCAGGTTCAGATACGTATATGTCATACGGCCAGTTCTTGGCGGGTCAATGAGACCTACATCAAGGTCAAAGGCAAATGGATCTATTTATATCGGGCGATTGATCGTGACGGACAAACACTTGACTTCAATTTATCGAAACTCTGTATCTGGCTGCCAGCAGGCTGTTAACACGATCCTGAAGCTCACCGGAACGGCGACATCATTGAAATCCGGCAGACCAGGCTCCTCAACAATATACTTGAGCAGCATCAGCGTTTTATCAAACGGATCACCAAACCGATGACGGGCTTTAAAGCATTTAATTCCGCATCAGCTACCATTGCTGATATCGAGATGGCTCATATGCCCCTTAAAAAACCAGTTCACCAATGATAAGCACTCGCTAGTCCAAGTCTTCACTGAGCTCGCAGCATAATTGTGTGCAGCGTTAAGCCACCCTTTATATCAAATTAAATTTTGCAACAAAATCTAGTCAGCTCCCGCACCGCGACGCCAATATGAAACAACCAGATGTTCATGTTTTTTAAGCCCGCACTCTGTGCGTAAATTACTGCGGATTGTGCGGAAAGTATCAAACTCGCCCCCGCCCGGACATAAACAGATGAACCATCATCCGCCACTTCAATCACAGCAATACCGCGCGCTGTTTCCGGTAAATGTTCCAACATTCGACCAATTGCGGGCAGAGCTGTTTCATTAAGCGTGCGATATTATCCGCTTTGAATGCAATCCGACGCATATGCGGCGTTATATTCTGGCAGCTCACAACCTCTAAAATCTGAAAATTCGGTGGGCGAACAATGGTTTCACCATCACCGGTCCATTCAAATAGCGGAATTTTATGTTCAGAAAACTCCAGAATATGTGATCTCAGCGCCATACGGGTAAAATATATGCCCTCAAGGGGTTTGGATCTGACATCAATCAGCACCTCATTTCCCTCACAGGTCAAATCTGCCTGCGTGTCCAGAAATCGTAAAACCCGCTTTTCACCACGCATTTCCACTTCTGCATCATGTTCAATCATATGCGCGCACACCTGCGTCAAAACATGATCGGAATTCAACAGCTCAATACGGGTTTGTGCGATAAATTCCTTCATCATCCCCTCCTGTCATAATGCAGATAGATCAAGGGTAAGCGCCTGTAATGGTCGCATGACCGCAACGGCTGTATCTTCAACTTCTTGAACCGATTTATGTCACGGCTTTGGTGTAGCACGAACAGGTGCTCATTGAATGCGCACCTTGCATAGTCCCCCCAAGGCCTGAGGTCGGTCATGTCATCATAAAAAGTCTCGTTCGCATCTCGCGCATTAATATCTCTGGGAGACGATGCCTCCTCTGACGTGAGTTAAGATTTCTGGTCAAGAAGTTATCAAACGGTTAGTCCGCCAAACGCTACACACAGCCTTCGCATTGCTCGAGATCGTCCGAGAGGATGAGAAAATATCCCAATGGTCGTGCACCTACTCCATCCAAATGCTTGGATACAAAACGCCCGCAGAGATCTTCTGACAAAAATTTATAACTAACTGTCGCCATTATCCGTAAAGTCAGATTATAAAAGCCGTCCTCAGCATCAACTCGCTCAGCAATACAGAGATATGACACATGAGTATGTTTAAAATTGACGCTAAGTCATAAAATGAAATTTTTATTCGCCTGAGATGAATGCTTTATACTTTTGCAGAGCTTTAACGCGTCCTTCAATAACTACGCGCGACATGCAGAAGAATATAAAACCGGCCCCCTACACCCAGTCACCATTCGCAAAAATAAACAGATAAAACCTTTGAATTTATTACACAATCTCTGTTCAGCAAGAAGATCTTTTTAGCTTGGTCAGGTGTCTCAGAGTAAATTCGTTTCCATACAATACTCAACTTTTCATCTTCACGTTTCAGCCACTCGGCACTACGTTGCCTCATACTGTATTCGTTCCGCCAGACACGTTTATCAATCGGTAATGGCCTTGCATCGGCAAGTACCTAGTACGTCGACATCATGGAAAATAAAATGGCCAGAATTTTATAGATTACCGATATAGATAGTCTTTCTTAGCTACCTATTTCAGCGCAAAAATGAAGCATTTTATTAAAAAACACACCAGATAATATAACATATAAAGCACAAACAAACATGCGCGGAAAGAGCCCGCAGACACACGTCTTGAAGTCTGAAATAAGCGGTTTTTGACGAAAACATCACGAGCCCCCCTTTCCGACTAGCCAATATGACCTCCGATTTAATCTTAAATTTCTTATATTGACAGATTTACGATTATACGTTTTATAAATGTGAACACTGTGTCACATTTTAATTTTACATAAATGACAAACAAAAAAATGGCTGACGCAACACCTTCAGGGAACATAAATGTCTAGGCGCGAAAATACAGAAAGAGCAATTTTACAGGCTGTAGGTGAGCAAATTTGCGAAACCGGTATGTCCGGTGTCGGTATCAATTCTGTAGCTAAACGCGCAGGTGTAAGCCGTGAATTAATCTATCGCTACTTTGGCGGTATGCCCGAACTCATGCTGGCATGGATGAAGGAGCAGGATTTTTGGACGCAGAAAACTGAACTTCTTAAGAAAGACGAAACCAGTCAAAAGACACCGTCAGAACTTATTTTAGCAATGCTGCATGACCAGATGGATGCTCTGACAAATAATGCCGCATTATGCGAAGTGCGGCGTTGGGAGCTGATTGAACGAAATGAAGTCAGCGCTCAGCTCGCAACCAGACGTGAAGGAGCGGCACGTTCATTTATCAATCGTGTCGATGGCCTGACAAAAGAAGCTGATATTCCCGCCGTTGTTTCCGTAATGCTTGCAGGCATTTTGTATCTCAATCTGCGCGCAAAAACGGAAGAATGCTTTCTGGGGATACCTCTAAGAGAAAAAGCAGGACAGCAGCGCATCACAGATGCCCTGAACTTCCTGGTTAAAGCCTTACCAAAAGAACTTACAACTCAATCATTAGAAGCGTTGGAGGAAGCACGTACTTCTCTTGATAACACGGAATAAAGATGCAAAAACAACAACAAAGGGGTGGAACATGCGTTATCTCAAACTAGCTCTCTTGGCTACTTGTACAATTATGGCAGCTAATATTGCCAATGCACGTGATTTTACCATTGCCGGTTATGGTGGTAAATTTCAGGATGCTGCACGCACAGCTTATTTCGAACCATTTACAAAAACCAAAGGCATTAAATATCAGGAAGCAATCTATTTAGGCGGCTTAGCTGAACTCAAAACTATGGCCGATACCGGCAATGTTAAGTGGGATCTGGTCATTACAGAAGGCCCTACCCTTCAGATGGGCTGCGATGAAGGTCTCTTCGAGGTCATTGAGTGGGATAAAGTAGCTCATAAAGATGATCTAATGGAGGCTGCCGTACAGACCTGTGGCGCAGGTAATGTGGTCATCGGTAATGGTTTCGCTTATAATTCCGATGTCTTCTCTGATGCCCCTAAAGACTGGAAAGATTTCTTTGACCGTGAGAAATATCCAGGTAAGCGCGGCATGAAAAACCAGCCAATGCTGAATTTAGAATATGCTTTGATGGCAGACGGCGTGCCGGTTGATAAAGTCTATGACGTTCTGAATACACCTGAGGGTGTTGATCGTGCTTTTGCTAAAATGGATACGATTAAAGACCTATTGCAATATTGGGAGTCAGGTTCTCAGCCTGTTGAGTGGATGGCAGCAGGCAATGTTGCACTGAGCACGGCTCATAATGGGCGTATTATTATGGCCAATCAGGAGGGGAAACCACTTAATTTCGTCTGGAAAAACCACATTTACAATATAGATGTCTGGGCAATCCCTGCTAATTCGCCGAATAAAGAACTGGCTCTGGAGTTCCTGAGCACTGTTAATACGCCTCAAAATCAGGCTGTGTTTTCCAAAGTTCTTCCATATGGCCCTACCAATATGAAAGCTGCAGCATTTATGGAGCCTGGCGTGGCTGAGTCCGTACCAGTCGGAAATAATATTGCTGAAGCTTTATTTCTCAATGATGCATTCTGGATTGATCACGGCGAAGAACTTATGGAACGCTGGAATAACTGGTCATCCCGTTAATCTTACTTCATCTGCTTGAAATACCCCCGTCCTGCAAATGACGGGGGTGACAGTTGCTTATGTGACGGGGGGAAGCCTGTGACAAAATTCTCTAAAAACCATTTACAAAAACATCTAGCGGCATTCTTGCTGTTATTGGTTCCATGTGCGATCTATTTGTTTGTCTACTTGCTTCCGCTTGGCAGTATTATGTCATTGAGCGTTGATAATAGTGAGATGAGCAATCGTTTTACCCATTTTAATGCATATGTTGGCAGCGTTGATCAGAATGAGAAAGCGGCAGCTTTAATACAAGACATCGGCGCAATGAGTGTACGCGAGCAAGGTGAAATGGCGCGTATGCTTAATCAAGAAATCAGTGGTTTTCGAAGCCTGTTTCTAAACACAGCAAAAAATGTTGAGAGAATAGAAAAAAATTACACTGCTCTGACAGCATTTGATAAAAGATGGGCTGAGGATAAGTATTGGGACGTTTTGGAAAGCAATACCAGCCCCTATACAATGCGTCATTTGGCAAAAGCTATAGGTGTATCCTATGATGTCAGCGGCCATCTCACCGTAAAGCCCGGCGAAGATATTTATCTGCGAATTATGTTACGCACGCTGATGATCTCTTTGCAGGTGACAATATTGACATTGTTAATCGGCTATCCCCTTGCTTATGTTGTAGCAAATGGCAGTGCCCGCCTTGGTAGTTTCGTAATGATGGTGGTGCTGCTGAGTTTTTGGACCTCTATCCTTGTTCGGACAGTGGCTTGGGTCATCCTTTTGCAGACTAGTGGCTTGATTAATAACCTATTCATATCACTAGGTTTTATCGCAGAACCAATTCAGTTGATCTTCAATCGCTTTGGCGCAATTGTTGCTATGACACATGTGTTGCTGCCATTTGCAATCATACCGATGATCAATGTTATGCGTACCATTCCGCCTGCACAGAAAGATGCGTCCCGCAGTTTGGGAGCCGGCGTGGCAGAGACATTCATACGTGTATATTTTCCACAGAGTTTGCGCGGTGTCACTTTAGGAGGCGGTACCGTTTTTATTTTGGCTTTAGGGTTCTATGTAACGCCAGCACT
Organism: Pseudochrobactrum asaccharolyticum; assembly: GCF_003314995.1. Lineage (GTDB taxonomy): Bacteria > Pseudomonadota > Alphaproteobacteria > Rhizobiales > Rhizobiaceae > Pseudochrobactrum > Pseudochrobactrum asaccharolyticum. The sequence goes on along the minus strand of NZ_QNRH01000009.1, from coordinate 14,086 downwards.
GACAGGTGGGCCTAATGACCAGATGCTCTCTTTCTATATTGCAGAATTTATCAAGAAACACCTCAATTGGGGTATGGCTGCGGCCCTGTCCATGCTTCTTTTATTCAGTGTAATCCTTCTTCTGTCGATCTATGCCGCACTTCGTTATGCAATGACACGAAAGAGGAGCACACTCTGATATGTCCCGTTTTATTTATTGGATCAGCCTGACAATCAGTATAGCTTTTCTTGCGCTGCCTCTTTTACTTGTCCTGCCTTTAGCTTTTAATGACAGCTCATTCCTGACATATCCGATGGAAGGTTTTACCTTCGACTGGTTTTACCATGTGTATCAGGAAGCGATTTGGAGCAAAGCCCTGTTGAATAGCCTGGTCGTTGCTCTAGGGGCGATGATTGTAGCTACATTAATCGGCGGAATGGCAGCGATCGGAGTTTTGCTTACCGGTCGTCTGGCGCAAGTTATTCTGACAGCACTATTCGTCTCACCACTCGTACTACCAAGTATTGTTATAGGTGTTGCATTCGCCTATTCTTTTGGTCGAATGATGATTGCAGGAAGCTATACATCAATCATACTTGCACATGCAATTCTTGGCGCTCCGCTCGTTTTCTTGTCAGTTATGACATCGCTAAAACTGTTAAATCCGGATCTGGACAGAGCGGCCGCCTCACTTGGTGCAAGTCGTACACATCGATTTTGGCGAATTACTTTACCTCTCACAGCCCCGGGCTTTATTGCCGGTGCGATTTTTGCATTCATAACCTCATTTGATGAGGTCGTTGTTGCACTCTTTTTGGTGTCGCCGGATACAACAACATTGCCAATCGCATTGTTTGCCAGTCTGCGCGATCGTCTTCAACCAACCATTGTGGTTGTGGCACTGCTCTTATCAATTGTGAGCTTCTTGTTCCTGTTGTTCCTCAACTGGGCACAAAAAAATTCAAAAACGGCTAAGTAATCGTCGTCGGGAAAAGACTATGTCATTTATTGAAATCAAAAACGTCAACAAATTCTACGGAAATGCACAAGCTTTATTTGATGTTTCCATCAATATTGAAAAGGGTGCTTTTGTAACATTACTTGGCCCATCAGGATCCGGAAAAACAACACTTTTGAAATTGCTCGCAGGTTTTGAACCTCTGGCCTCAGGTGCCATTATGATGAATGGCAGCGATGTGTCCGGGGTGCCAACCGAAAAACGAAATTTCGGCGTTGTATTTCAAGGCTATGCGTTATTCCCGCATATGTCCGTTTTTGATAATATTGCTTATCCGCTACGTGTCAGACGTATGGGGCGTGATGAAATCAGCAAACGTGTTCATGCTATGTTAGATCTTGTTCAGCTTTCAAAGTTCGCCAAGCGAAAACCAAGCGAGCTATCAGGTGGGCAGCAACAACGTGTCGCACTTTCCCGTGCCTTGGTTTTCAATCCCGACTTACTTTTACTTGATGAGCCAATGTCAGCACTTGATAAGAAATTGCGTGTTGATCTTCAGGAAGAACTGCGGGAAATTCATAAAACACTGGGAACTACATTTATAAATGTAACCCACGATCAAGAAGAAGCGATGCATATGTCAGATTGCATTGCGGTGATGAATAACGGCCGTATTGAACAATTCGCCAGTGCATTCGACCTTTATCGTCGCCCGACAACACGCTTTGTTGCCGATTTTATCGGCAAATCAAACCTAATTGAAGGTGAAATCTCCGAAGGAAAAGATAAAAAAGGCGCTATGTTTAAATTTGACAACATAGAATTCGCCTTACCTGGCACAAAACATACCGGAAAAGTTGCATTCATTCTCCGTCCTGAAGATGCCTGCGTGAATCTTGAACCCGCAATAGATGGTCGCGTATCTTTACAGGGCACCATACATTGTTCGACGTATTCCGGAGATCGTGCACTTTATACCGTTGATCTTGAGAACAAAAAACAAGTCATCATTTACGGAACTGCCAGAACAGGAATACATGCAGACGGTACAAAAGTCTTCGTCTGTTTTAAGGCTGAGGAAAGTATCATACTTCCATAAAGCATCTGCTTTTCATGCTCGATTACGTAATAATAGACTGACGTTTCAGTCTAAATACAGGCTTGTTTAGAATGAATATTGTTGTCGTTGGTGCTGGTATTATTGGTTTAACTACAGCCTACTATTTAAGGCGAGACGGTCATCAAGTGACTGTTTTGGAGAGAAATAATAGTGTCGGTCAAGAAACCAGCTACGCAAATGGTGCGCAATTAAGCTATAATTTTGTAACACCACTTGCCGAACCTTCAGTACTGACAAAATTGCCATTTTGGCTGACAGACAAAAATGCCCCGCTGCATTTTAAAGTCCGCCCGGATATGAACCAATGGCGATGGGGCTTAAAATTTTTGAGCTTATGTCGTACTCATGTGACTCAAAAATATACATTAAGCTTACTCAAACTCGCTTTAGAAAGCCGCGAGCTCTATCACGAGTTGATGAGCAAGGAACTATTGGATTGTGATTTTTCCTCCAAAGGAAAACTGCTCATTTATAGCAATGAAGAAAGCCTGTCCGCTGCCGCCAGACAGTTACAATTCCAAGTCACCCATGGTGGTGATAAATATCAACAGCTTTCCCGTGAGGAGTGTTTGCAACTGGAACCGGCATTGATATCTAGTCAGCAAACAGTCTTTGGAGGCTTGTTTATGTCAAAAGAAGATTCAGCTGACAGTTATAAATTTTGCCAAGAAATGTACCTCCGATTAAAAAATGATGTACATTTCATGTTCAATACGGATGTAAAGAAGCTTAATGCCAGCGCTGGTAAAATAACCTCATTACAAACATCGGCAGGAGAATTGCAATTTGATGCTTATGTTGTTGCTAATGGCGTCGGAGCACAGTCCCTGCTCCAGCGACATCAGGCCAACCCTTTAGTTTATCCCCTCAAGGGATATAGCCTTACTTATACATTATCTCAGGAGAGTGAAGCGCCTCTTTGCAGTGTCAGCGACATTGCAAATAAAGTTGTTTATGCGAGACTAGGCAATCGGTTGCGTGTTGCCGGAATGGTTGATGTCGGCGACGCCTCCAAAGACCTGAATAATCACCGCATTAATTTGCTCAAAAAACAAGTTTCAAGCTTTTTTCCAAACTTAAGAGCCTCAGCTGATCCCGTTTGTTGGGCAGGATTACGCCCTGCACGCCCAAGCAGCTCTCCATTAATCAAGCAAGGATCACTGAGCAATCTTTGGCTCAACATCGGGCATGGCAGCTTAGGATTTACACTGAGCACGGGCAGCGCAAAACTGCTGGCTGATCGCATCGCAGGTCGTCAAACACAATTCTCTGACAGAGAATTTTGAGACTACCCATAGAAAACAAGTCACATTCCGGTAATATCGCAAATTTTCCACTTTTGCTGAGCTATATCACCATTGGGGCGAATAATGAGTGAGTCAACAATTGCTGGTAATGGACTTCAAAAAACCATTTCCCCAAAGTGTCATTCTTTACGCGATTTTCTTCTACGTGCGTTATTCTGTTTCTTAGCGTAATCATCAGGAAATCATGGCTAAACTTGGGGTCGACTTTCATCATGCTACATTGCCCTGGTGGGCAGCTCGCTACTCGTCATAGATTACGGCTCAGGTTCAAAGACATAAAAGCCAAGCGTCATTTCTTCGCGTGTTGACGAGACTTCTATAAATGTGAAAGGCAATGGGTCTATCTTAATCGGCTGTTGACCATAACGGTCAGACCCCGATTTCATACTATCTACGCGCAGAAATATCAGTATCGTATGTTGTCCCTTTAAAAAACCGTGGCAAGTGGTGGTGTTTCGAACAAAATGGTCAGTGATAAAAGTGGCGCCAATCTTCAAGACCGGCTGCTCTTTGGGGTAATTCTGCAAAACCTCAAGCTTACATCAGCATCATACGTTCAAATTTCGAATAACAAATCATCTCTGGCATAGGCATTGCCTGTTCCAAAGATCATGTGCGTAAAGGGATGGGAGATGCAGCTTCTGTTCTGAAACACCTGATTGCTGGCTTGTACTGCTGTTTTAAACGCGTAGAAAACGAACTACGGCCGTCCTCATGATCCGGTTGAGTGCTATGCCATCGGACAACAGATCAAACCGGCAGGCAAACTGCCAGTGAAGGGTCGGCAAGTCCTCCTCGCACTCAAACTAACGACGTTACATTCCCTTAAGCACGCTATGGTCAGTTTAACTCAAAAGATGCGGATCAAGATATTCGGCATCGAGCTTCCGAGCATTCAAAGCCCGGCGAAGCTCGACAATGTCCGACGTCAGCTCCCGGAACGTGAAGCGGTGACGTAAGGTGGCGTCGAGTATTGCAATGGCGCAAGCCGCAGTGTTCATTGTGCCGATTGGCCGGCACACCAAATTCAAACGACTCCATCTTCTTGGCGATGCCATACCCCGGATACAAGCCCGAACAGCACCACGTTACAAACAACCTAATGACAGTAATAAAAACCGCCGGAACGAATTCAAAACTGAATAAAACTCGGGGGCAACGTCACCTCTATATAACGGCTTTGAGGTTATTTATAAATCGTATTCATTTGTGATCTGATAGGCCCGCATCCTTTAGAGAGATTGATATCTTCCAGGACTTTATTACGATTACGTAAGGCGTCTATCTCTTTTTTCTCAGGAGATTTAGGATCGAGAAAAAACCATGCAGGAAAAAATACCAGCCCTGCTGCTCCAACTGCAACATTTTTTCCTTGAGAGAGAGTGCGCTCTTTAAGGGTTGCTTGTATTGAGCGTTCATTCGCTAAGAACTCACGGGAAATTCCCGCACAGTCAAAAATACGATCGGTTGGATTTGTTGCAGCGATTGGTGCGCATTTCGTCCGCCGCAGCCTGCCAGGGATATGCCAAAAAATATAAATGACAATATTTTTGTAAATTTTATATTTTTAAAAAATAAATTAAATACAATATACATTTTTACCTATGATATAAATAATTTAATAAAAAATATAAATATTTAAATGATGCAAATTATGGATAAATTTCTTATTTATAAATTAATTAGAAAATAATATTCATTTAATCCATCTTCGTCTGCGTTGTCAAATTTATTTATATTTCTTTTTTGAAATTTTGATGATCAATTTATTGTATTGATATATAATTTAAATTACCGATACATAAGCTTTGACCATGGACACAAAACGTAGACAAGCCATTGCAATATTTGCCGCAGACGAATTTTCGGAGTATTGATGACATGGTTTATGCGACATCGGACACCTGTTGCGCCCGTTCGTGGTTTTAACGACCAACATTTCACGCATGTAAACAGGCTGTCTAAATCGCTCGACTTCGATTTACAAACAAGCGCCTCGCACTTCCAGCAAGCCTGAAGAATAAAACAAAGTGTCTTCTGGAAGAAATGCCGATGGCAATATCGGCATTTCTAGCTTCGGTAAACTCTCACGTTAATACTGCGGTCTTGCAATATGAGTTTGCCACCTTCCAATTCGCGATAGTAAAACAATGCGTTATTCTGTTTCTTATACAATAAGAGGCAGGGAGTCTGGAATGAAACTCTATTATGCGCCGGGTGTCTGCTCAATGGCCGCCCACATCACTGCAACCGAGGCTGATATTGCTCTCGATCTGATCAAGGTCGATATTCGCAGCGTACCGCACCGCGTCGAAGATGGCCGAGATCTCAAGGATGTCAGTCCGAAGGGTGTCGTCCCGATCCTTGAACTCGACAATGGCCAAGTGCTGACCGAAGGTGTTGCCATCCTGATCTATCTGGCCGATCAGAAACCGGAAGCGGGATTGATGCCCCCGCAGGGTAGCTTCAACCGCTACCGGATGCACGAATGGCTGACCTTTATCAGTTCAGAATTGCACAAAACATTCAGCCCTTGGTTGTTTCATCCCGAATATGGTGAACAGGCAACCGAAGTTGCGAAGCAAAGGATTCACGAGCGTTTCCACCTGCTCGACAACTATCTGGCCAACCACAACTATCTCGTGGGCGATCGCTTCACCATTGCCGATGCATATTGCTTTACCATCGTGAACTGGTCGAAAGGCCGGGATATTGATCTGGCAGCGTGGCCCAATCTGGCACACTATCAGTCGAAAATCGCGGAGCGCAAGAGTGTACGGGACACGCTCATAGCGGAAGGTCTGATCAAATAATATCCATCCAATAGGAGCGCGATCAATCCATCTCTTCGAATGTCCCCGACAGATCGCCTTCCAGAAGCGACCGTCGTGCCAGCAATCCACCGCCGACATGATCAAAGAACGCCCGCACGCGTGCCGTGTTACGCAAATCCTTATGTGTAATTAGCCACAACTCTCTGGTCAGTTCATCAAGCGGCTCCAGAATCCGCTCGATATCGGACTCCTGGTCGCCGAGATAGCAAGGCAGAAGCGCCACCCCCAAACCGGCCTTCACCGCCATGAGCTGGTTAATGAGGCTGCTGGTACGATAGGAAAAGGCATGGGGCGATATGTTTTTCGTCAACCACTCGGATGCCGCCGCGACAGCACCGCTATCCCAACCGATGACGGCATGTCCTGAAAGGGAAGCAAGGTCGGTCGGGCTGCCATGCTCAGACAGATAGATGCTGCTGCCGTAAAAAGTCCACGGCGTCGATGCGATCTTGCGGCCGAACAGCTCGCCTTCATGTGGCCGCGTAGCACGGATCGCTATATCGGCCTCACGTCGCAGGAGATCAAGCTGCCGGTTATCAACGAGCAATTCAATCTCGATACCACCATGCTCATGACGGAAACTTGCCAGAACCTCGTTCAGGATCCGATAGGCTAGCGTCTCAGATGAGGTGACCTTGAGCTTGCCCGAAAGCCGTGTGTCCTGACCTGTAATTGATCGATCAAGCGCCAGTGCTTCAGCTTCCATCCGCTCCGCCGCCAAGACCATCTGAGCGCCGGCATCAGTGGGGACATACTGGCCGGAAGTCCGGTCGAAAAGCTGAACGGCCTTCCGCTTCTCAAGCGCGTTCAGCCACCGGAAGATCGTCGAATGGTCATGTCCCAAATCCTTCGCCGCTCCGGCCAACGAGCCGGCACGTGCAACCGCCAGAACAATTTTGAATTCATTCCAGTCGCTCACGTTCTTTCCATTCTGCAAATACATAGCACATTTTAATATTTTCTCTTGCTAATTGGAAATAGCAATAACACAAAATTCCCCGGACAGAGTAATCCGGCTTTTTACAATAGACGTAAATCCCGCCTGCCGGCGTTGCAATTCGGCAAAAAATTTTTGCCAGATTGCAAGCCTGACCAGTCCTGTGATCGTGCTGCTATGCAACTGTTTCGTCGTGACAACGATGAACGGATGACATCCTGCCCTGTCTGACGGCAGGATTGCCGATCGGAAAATCCCGCTTGCCAAAATACAGCGCGCAATTCGCGCAAGGGTTCCTATCATCGCCCCTTGTGTCAGGCCAGTGCATTTCGTGTTTGCCAGGCATGACGAAATGAACAGCTGAGAGAATGGACACAGGAGTGGAAACAACGATGGCATGGACACTTCTCATCGTCTCCGGCCTGCTGGATGTCGCGTGGGCCATATGTGTGAAGATGGCAGACGGCTACAGCCGGTTATCGTGGTCGATCTTGTCATTCATCCTACTCGCCACATTCATCTACGCGCTTGGAAAAGCACTTCAGGTGCTGCCGCTCGGCACGGCCTATGCGGTCTGGACGGGCATCGGCGCCATCGGCTCGATCGTCGTCGGCATTGTGGTCTTCCGCGAACCGGCAACCTTCGTCCGCCTCTTTTGGATCTCGGTCACGCTTAGCGGGATCGTCGGTCTCAAACTGACGAGCAGTTGAGCCTTGGTGCTCTCTGCTCATTTGAAATTAAAGGAACAACCATGGCCAAGCACAATGCTGACACCGATTTCGTCTTCAGCAAAGACGAAGAACTGAAAGCCTTCCGCGACATGCTATTGATCCGTCGCTTCGAGGAACGTTGCGGGCAGATGTATGGCGAAGGACTGATTGCAGGTTTCTGCCACCTATATATAGGACAGGAAGCTGTCGTTGTCGGAATGCAGATGACAATCGGTGAAGGTGATCAGGTCATCACTGCCTATCGCGATCACGGTCATGCACTAATGACGGGCATGGACCCGAAGGCTGTGCTGGCCGAACTCACCGGACGCATGGATGGGATATCGAAAGGTAAGGGCGGATCCATGCATATGTTCGCGCCTGAAAAAGGTTTCTTCGGCGGACATGGCATTGTCGGGGCGCAAGTCTCCATCGGAACGGGGCTCGCATTCGCCAACAAATATCGTGGCAATGATCGTGTCTGCCTGACCTATTTCGGCGACGGTGCCTCCAACCAGGGGCAGGTCTATGAAAGTTTCAACATGGCCAAGATCTGGGATCTGCCGGTTGTCTATATCATCGAGAATAACCACTATGGCATGGGCACCAGTGTTGAGCGGGCGTCGGCTAACCTGAATCTCTCGCAGCGCGGCTTATCGTTTAACATCCCCGGCGAGCAGGTCGATGCTATGGATGTACGGGCCGTACGCGCCGCCGGCCTGCGCGCCGTCGAACATGCAAGAGCAGGCAAAGGGCCATTCATCCTCGAAATGCTTACCTACCGTTATCGGGGACATTCAATGTCAGATCCGGCAAAATATCGCTCACGTGATGAAGTGCAAAAGGTCAAGAACGCGAACGATCCCATTGACCGTTCGCGCGCTCGTATTCTCGAACACGGACATGCAACCGAAGATGACCTTAAACTGATCGAAAACGAGGTCAAAGAAATTGTCGCGGAGGCAGTTACCTTCGCCAAATCTGCGCCCCTGCCCGATCCGGCACAACTTTATACGGATGTTTATGCGTGATGACGCGAAACCGGATATTTCTCTGCAAGAAGCAGTCTTAAGACTGGTCTCTGCCGTGTCGATGTCGACCTCTTAGATATCAATCAGCAGAGGCCATACGGATATCGTATGTGGCTCTAAAAGAAGAACAAAACACGAGCCGCACGCCTTAAACTGCACCACACGAAATCACTCATATTATATGGTGAAAAGTTATGTCGAGCATTGCTCACTCAATTGCGGATAGTCCGCTCATGTTCCTCTTTGTACGGATCATGATTACAACATTATTTTGGTCAGAGGTCTTTCTCGGGTTAATAAATTTCAATGCTTTTGCAGGTGCAGTACAAAGGGTTGGTCTACCCTGTCCGCGTTTTGTTGCAGCAGGAGCGATTGTTCTTCAGGGTGTTGCTTCATTTTTGATTATCACGGATTTCAATCAGTGGGGGTGGTATGGTGCAGGCGCTCTTTCTATATTCACTCTTCTCACAATTCCATTTGGTCATGCGTTTTGGAGATGCTCCGAGCCTCGACGAACACAAGAACTTCATTTCGTTCTTGAGCATATCTCCTTGGTGGGCGGACTGCTGCTTCTCATCATGATTTTCTGGATGAACTCCGGAATAACACCGGTCTAAGATATCCGTGAGAGACGTCGGCTGTCTGCTTTCCATGTCTCATAGCAAACGCACATCCCACGCTCGAGCAGCATTTCTTTAACTTCACGTAGACTCAGGTTGAACCGCAGGTAAAGCCAAACGACGTAAGCAATGATTTGCGGTGCAAAACGGTGGCGCTTGAAAATGATAACTGGTGTTTGCATCATCGAAATTTACGATCAAACCAGCACGCAGGTAACCGCAAACCGCTTAAAGTGAAAACACCTCTTTACACTATATATTGTTATTATCTGAATTAAATTTATGTGTTATATTCGTATATAATGAAATATAATAATCAACAATTTAGATTCAATATTGATTATTTGTGTTTATAATTTTGCATTTTCATTCATTTGTATTAAAGCGAGATTACAATTTTATTGTGATTTGAATTAATCGTTACTATGCGAGTAATAAAAATGAAAAAATCACACGTTTTATTTGGTATTAGCCCATTCAACTCAAAATTCAATGAATTTTATCTAACCAGAATGTTAAAATGGGGGTTTGAGAATTATGAATGTGTAGATGTATTGCATCCTTATGAAGAAGCTAAATATCTATTAATGGGATGTGGTGATGATGTTAATAAAGCTAGAAAGAAATCAAGAAAAGAGTTTTACCGTACTGAGCGAGCGGTAAATTGCTTTCTAAAAAATAATGAAAGTTCATTATATTGTGATAAAGTTTTAAAATTTTCCGATTTTTATAATATTGCTATATATGATTATTTGTATGAAAAAGTAAATTATTTATTTAACAATGACGAATTATTTTGTTCTATATGTAAAGAGCAATCATACAAAGCAATTCTCCAGAGGAAAAACGCGACATTTAGCAAAAATACAATTGATGAAGATAAATTAAATGTTGCAACAAATTATATATTAAGAGAATTGCCATTTATTATAGCACCCTCCACCTTAATAAAAACTAACGATATTATTCACGTATCATACTATTGCACTTGGCCTATAGTAGAATACATATATAGTGGCAATATTTTATTAAATCCTTACTCAAAAACAAAAATTATTATTAAAGATCATGGGTGATATATTTATTATAAAATTCTAAGAAAAAGGATCAACCTATGTTTATTGAGAAAAGTCATTTCCCCGGGATTTTATCAGATATATATAATGTAAATCCATATGTATTAATTGATAATTTAAATAAATCAGAAGACGTTATTTTTGATGAGACACTAAATTCTCATTTGGCAATTAGTTATGACGCTGTTAGGCATATTTTAAAAAATCACAATATTTATACGACCAAACCGTTAGCAGAACGGGCAGAGCCAATTATGAAAGGTAAGGTATTGGCTCAGATGGAAGGGGAAGAGCATAGAATAAAAAGGCATATTATATTACAACAATTTACTGGTAATATCCTCAAGTATTATTATAAACCAAAACTTATAGAAATATTTGATTCATTAATTATTGATTTGTCAGGTAAAGACAAATTTAATTTCATTGCAGAGTTAGGTAATAAATTTGCTATTCTTTCTACATTTGAAATAATTGGAATAGATCATTCGCAATTTGACTGGTTCCATGTAAGACTTAAAAATATTTTGAAATTCGCAATTGGTTTTAATCTATCGGAAGGCACCCAAAAATCGTCTTTGTTATCAGCGGAGGAACTTGAATCTGCTATTTTGAAATTGATAGATGAAAGAAAAATATCTCTAAAATCTGATATTATTTCATTTATATTAAAAGATAGTGAGTATAATAATATAATAAATGATAGTGATATTGTAGCGCTGACTTTAAATATATTATTAGCCGCATCTGAGCCTGTCGATAAAGTTTTGGCTAATTGTATCTATCATTTATATAGGGATAAAAATTATACCGATAAATTATTAGACGGAAGTTGTTCTCATAATCTTATAATTCAAGAATGTTTGAGGTTAACACCTCCCGTGCATCTTATACCAAGGTTAATTGAAGTTGATAGTTGTATTGGAGGAGTAAATTTTAGAGCTGGAGAACTAATATATTCTCTGATACCTTCTGCAAATAGAGACGAAAAATATTTTATTTCTCCTTCTGTTTTTGCCCCCTACAGAAGCTACAAAAGTCACCTTTCGTATGGAGCGGGGATGCATGTTTGCATCGGCGCCCAGTTTGCAAATATGCAATTAAGCATTGCGCTTGAAAAGTTAGTCCCCATCATTAACTCTTATGTAGAAGCCGAGCCACCCAAATTCGATGGCGTTTATACGCGTGGTGCAATTGAATATTATCTTAAGAGGGTTTGATATGGATCACCCTACAATTTACACCAATAGCGAGAAAAAACTTATATTTGCACTTATGCTATCCAGTATTCTACCTCTTATTGATGCAAGTATAATCAATGTTCTACTTATTAGTATATCAAAAGATATCAGCGCATCAATAACACAAATGCAGTGGGCTATCACCTCTTATATGCTGGCTTGCTCAGGAGGCATACTGCTCTCATCTGTCATAAGCAAAACTCAAGGATTAAAGAATGCATGGGTTTACGCCATGCTCATCTTTCTTTCAGGCTCAGTGCTTGTTGGGTTATCTCTCAATATGGTTTCATTGATCGCATCACGTTGTCTCCAAGGGCTTGGTGCTGGGGTGCTATTACCGCTAGGGCAGTCTGCGTTGGCGATTCAGTTTGGCAAGCAACGCTTGAAATCAGTAATGGCGTTAATTGCTATCCCTGCTGTGTTTGCACCAGCTTTGGGACCATTGCTGGGAGCTATTCTTACTGAGAGTTTAAATTGGAGACTGGCGTTTTTTATAAATGCCCCCCTAGTGATTATTTCAATGATTGTCGGAACTAAATTTTTTCCGAAAACAGAAAAAATTTCCCTGAGTGTAAATATACCATTATTCTTGTTATTTTTTTCGTCTTTAATTTTAATACCATTATCAATAAATAATATTATCTCAGTTAATGGCGAATCTTACTGCTATTTTGTATTATTATTATCTGGAATATTAATCCTTATAGTATCTATAATATTTAATAACAAATCTACCAATCATCTTTTGAATTTATCGCAATTCAAAAAAATTGAATACTCATCTTCTTTAGTTATGGGATTGCTTACGTCATTTATATTTTACAGTTTTCTAATATATTTTCCACTGATTAAGTCAATCGAAGGGGGGGTACTCAACAATATATATAGGAATACTGCTTGGCTTACAGGGCATAGGAGCATGGTTAGCGCGGAGAATTATATATTATAATTTAAAATACTATAATTCTTTTTTAGTAATATCTATAAGTATTTTTGTATCCGCATTTAGCATAATTATAATACAGAAAGAAGGAACGTTCCTTGAATGTATCGGTTTCATAATTCGTGGATCTGGTTTGGGGATAGCAACGATTTCAGTTCTAGCGGCGCCATTTGAATATTCAGAAAAGGAATATATACATGATACAAGTGCCATAACCAGAATAATACAGCAGCTTGGTGGTGTATTCGGAGGTTTGCTAGCAGGATTTTTGATTATTTATGTTACCCACAGCTACATCAATATAAATAGTTCCTATCAATTGCTATTTTATATATCCATTTTTATAGGAATTGTATCTTTACTTATGTATATTGCGTTAAACAATAGAGCGATGAATATTATGTCTTCAAACTCATCTGAGGAAGAAAAATAGCGTTATTGGGTATGTAAGCCGCTATTCCAGGCATATTAGGGTGTTTTCACTTTAAGCGGTTCGCGGTTACCTGCGTGCTGGGTTGATCGTAAATTTCGATGATGCAAATACCAGTTATCAATTTCAAGCATCACCGTTTCGCACCGCAATCATTGTTCACGCCGTTTGGCTTTACCTGCGGTTCAACCTGAGCCTGCGTGAAGTTAAAGAAATGCTGCTCGAGCGTGGGATGTACGACTATCGGGCACTGGATCGCAAAGTTTGGACCGCAGAGTGCTCGTAATCTACGACGGCGACAAGTTCGCCCCGGCGATGTTTGGTATCTGGACGAAGTCGTGGTGAAATGTGCTGAAACCAAGTTCTGGCTTTGGCGCGCAGTCGATCAACGCGGCACTGTTCTCGAAGAAATACTGCAAAAGCGGCGTGACAAGAAGGCTGCTAAGCGACTGCTTATAGCATTGATGAAGCGCAATGGCTTTGCTCCAAAACGGATCGTCAACGATAAACTGCGCTCCTATGGTGCCGCAAAGGCGAATGTAGCTCTCAGCCTCGTTCATTGGTCGTACAAAGGCCTCAATAACAGAGCTGAGAATAGCCACTTGCCGTTTGAAAGCGGGAGCGTTGCAACGGTTCGTGACCATGTATCAGACTCGACATCACACACTTAACTTAACAAACACCCTTTTATGTAATCATATGTAATTTTTTTGTGATTTTGGTTGCGGGGGCAGGATTTGAACCTGCGGCCTTCAGGTTATGAGCCTGACGAGCTACCGGGCTGCTCCACCCCGCGTCAAGTATTGTCGAGCCTTGCTGCCCGGGAGCGAAGTCAGGCGTAGCCTGATGAGGTGAGGCCGTATAGAAATCGATTGATTATCGATTTCAGGCCGAACGGG
>NZ_QNRH01000008.1 GCF_003314995.1 Pseudochrobactrum asaccharolyticum | reverse complement strand
TGATACAAATTGGGATACGTAGTGTCGAAAAATATGCATTTTATTTAATAATATCAATGGTTGTGTTTAGGTGCGGCTGCTCTCTATCCGCACCACTCTTCTTTTCTTTGAAAATCTGTCATTATATTACCTGCGGGAAATATATCCTGCTGTGTGACAGTAAATTTCATAAATTCTAAAACTTTATCACCGAAGTTTCGGCTTACCTTAATACAGGCTGATATCTGCAGAGATTATGCGGATACAGGTTTTGGAGCATTTATGGAAAGGCTGAAACGATGAGAAACTATAGTGCGCGATACCGGCAATATGCTCATGGTTTCGGATGCTTGTGCCATAGTCCTGAAATTACGCAACTGAATGAACGTATCAGTCAGGGGCTGAGCCGTCGTTCTGTTCTGAGTGGTCTTGCAGCTATTATGGCCGGTGCTGTGGTTGCTGATCCGGTATCAGCCTTGGCGCAGCAAGTGCCTGCAGCAGTAGTTGCTCAGCCGGTGCTGCTGAAAAATCTACGTATTTTTGACGGTAAATCCTCAAAGCTGATCGAAGGGCAGAATGTCCTGATCAGCGGTGACCGGATTGCGGATATTCTTAAAGCTTCGGAAAAAGTTACTGACGCCAAAGAGGTTGATTGCGGTGGCCGCGTTTTGATGCCGGGGCTGATTGATGCCCATTGGCACAGTATTCTGGCAGCTATTCCGCAGATGGTGGCGATGACCTCTGATATCGCCTATGTGCATCTTGTTGCAGTGCAGGAAGCGCAGCGCACGCTGATGCGCGGTTTTACAACAGTACGTGATATGGGCGGGCCGTCCTTTGCACTGAAGCGTGCAGTTGATGAAAAGCGTATTCCGGGGCCACGCATTTATCCGTCCGGCGCGATGGTATCGCAGACCTCCGGTCATGGCGATTTCCGCCAGCGAAGCGATATTCCGCGCCATAGTGCCAATGATCTGAGCCTTGCGGAATCGGCAGGCATTGCCACTATCGCTGATGGTGAGGCCGAAGTGCTGCGCCGTGTCCGCGAACAGTTGATGCTGGGTGCGAGCCAGATCAAGATTATGGTCGGCGGCGGCGTTGCATCTGCCTATGATCCGCTGGATTCTCTGCAATTTACCGAGGCTGAAATCCGTGCGGCAGTTATGGCTGCTAAGGATTGGGGCACTTATGTTGGTGCGCATGTTTATACCTCGGCGGGTATTCAGCGCGCACTGGCTTGCGGCGTGCAGTCGATTGAGCATGGCCAGCTTGCGGATGAGGAAACCGTCAAGCAAATGGCTGATGCCGGTGCTTGGTGGAGCATTCAGCCGTTTCTGGCGGATGAGGATGCCAATGTTTATGCCTCACAGGTACAGAGCGATCAGCAGAAGATGATTGCGGAAGGCACAATCCGCGCCTTTGAACTGGGGCCGAAATATAATGTCAAAATGGCATGGGGTACGGATATTCTGTTCAATCCGAAGGGCACTGCGTCACAGGGGCGTCAGCTGACGAAACTGGCGCGCTGGTTTGATAATGCGGATGTGCTGAAAATGGCAACCGGCACCAATGCGGAATTGCTGGCAATGTCCGGAAACCGCAATCCTTATGCGGGTGCTATCGGGGTGATTGAAAAGGGTGCAATGGCAGATATGCTGCTGATTGATGGCAATCCGCTGGAAGATATTTCTCTGATTGCTGATCCGGACAAAAATATGAAGCTGATCATCAAAGACGGTGTAATTCATAAGAACACACTGGCTGCATGAGCTTTTGATGTGATGAAATATTTCTGCGGCCGGATATTCCGGCCGTATTTGTTTTGAGGTGAGGAAACTGGAATGCGTACTGGTAAAATGAAACTGATCGCATCGGCTGTCACGATAATTGCGCTGTTTTCAGTCTCATTTTCTCATGCCTTTACAGCAGGGGATTATTACCTGCCGGTCAGCGCAGAGGCTAAGGCTATTACCGGCGATATTCAGATTGATGATTTCAGTATTCGTTTTGAAACCGGCGCGACGATGAAATTCTCGGAGCTGGTTGCAGAGACATATGAAGTTGACGGGAAAGAGCTGCCAGCATCGGTATATCGTGTTGCGCAACCTGCTGATCCTGCTTTGAAAGACGGAAAGTACCTATGCGGTAAAGGTGATGTTTCTTACATTGTCTATTGGATGGCGGTACCAGAGCAGATCACTATCGGCGTTTTTACCGGCGATAAACCGCCGCGCAACGATGCGGAACGCTGCAGGGCATATATTTATAAGAACCGTTGAGGTTACCTGAGCACGTAGCAAAGCCGCTCCGGCTATCGGAGCGGCTTTGATATTTGCAACAACCAGCTGTCTTACAGCTTGCTTTCCAGCAGGGTGGTCAGTGCTTTTGTACGCGGCTCAATATCGCCGGCATTGGAAAAAGGCTTCCAGTTGATTGTCAGCTTGCCGTCTTCAAAAGTAAGGCCGTCAACATAATTGGAAGCCGGTGCTGTTTTTTCATCATAGAGAATGGTCAAGGATTTCAGCTTCTCTTTCAGTGCTGTTTTGCCCATTTCGTCAATGGTAATCGCCTGGAATGAGCGGATAACAGGTTCAATGACCGTATTCTTCAGATAATCAGCATCCGTATAAGAATCCGCATAGCCCGCGAGTGCGAGGCTGTTGAGGTTCAGCTCAATCACAACCGGAAAACCGGCGGCATCCTGAATGGATTTTTCTGCGGCAGGCCAGATGTCTTTCGCATAAGCGGCCATCGCACGGCGCTCGGCAAGACCTGCTTCCTGTGCATGGGAGGTCAGGGGTGCAAGCGGCAACAGCAGCGACAGCAGGCAAACGAAACGCAATTTCATCTTATAAATTCCTTGAAACAGAAGAGCGGTAATAACGGACTATGCCGCAGAGATGGTGCAACCGGCGCCGCCCTGTATCAAAAGATATATGATTGTAAAAGAGCCGGTTTTAACCAGCCGGAATGGTTGTTACTCTGCTTTGTCTGTTGTCCCGCTCAGGATAATTTTGCTTTCTGCCATAATTAACGCAAAACAGCGGCATTTAAGGGCATCCGGCTCATAAAATCAGATGGTTTGCAGGGCGATTAGTCAATCGCATCTTGTATTTTGCAGGCGCTGATTGTAATGGGTTTGCGATAAATGGGATTCTGGCGCAATGCTGCGGCACAGGCTCCGGCACGAAATGTGGCGGTATGCTGTTGAATGAGCAGATATTGTGCAGGAAATTCAATAGCAGAAATCAGGTATGGCTGCTTTAAATCCGTACCATTTATATATAGAGTCGCGGCCGTTCATCGGCGGATTTTATATCCGTTCAGGGATGTTACATAGCCTTTGCGCATTATTGTGCGCGGTATGTGGCAACAGAAAAACAAAAATTCGCTAGCCTCGGCGGCTACGGTCATGCGGCCGATCATGCGAAACGTAGACAAAAGTGAAGGTTTGGACATGCAGGTTACCGAAACGCTCAATGAAGGGCTGAAGCGCGAGATCAAAGTCGTGGTTCCGGCACAGGATCTTGAAGCAAAGCTCGCTGAGCGCCTCGAAACCGCTCGCGGTCGCGCTAAGATCGATGGTTTCCGTCCTGGTAAAGTTCCTGCAGCACATCTGCGTAAGATGTACGGCAAGTCTTTCATGGCTGAGATCGTGAATGAAATTCTGAACGATTCAACCCGTTCGATCCTTGCTGACCGCAACGAAAAAGCTGCAACCCAGCCAGAAGTTGCAATGAGCGAAGACGAAGCAGAAGCCGAAAAGGTTCTGGCCGGTAAAGCTGATTTCGAATTCACCATGAATTACGAAGTTCTGCCAGCAATCGAAATCAAAGACGTTTCCGGTCTTAAAGTGACCCGTGAAGTTGTTGATATTTCGGACGAAGAAGTTGAAGAGCAGGTTAAGAAGATCGCTTCTTCCGCTCGTACTTTCGAAGCGAAAAAAGGCAAAGCTGAAGACGGCGACCGCGTTACCATGGATTACCTCGGTAAGCTTGGCGATGAGCCGTTTGAAGGTGGTGCTGATCAGGATGCACAGCTGGTTCTCGGTTCCGGCCAGTTCATTCCGGGTTTTGAAGATCAGCTGATCGGCGTTAAAGCCGGTGACGAAAAGCAGATCAAAGTTACTTTCCCTGAAAACTACGGCGCTGCTCATCTGGCCGGTAAAGAAGCAACCTTCGACATCACTGTGAAGGAAGTTGCTAAAGCTGCTGAGCTGGAACTGAACGACGAAGTTGCTAAGAAGCTCGGCATCGAAAGCCTTGATCGTCTGCGTACAGTTGTTCGTGAACAGATCGAAGGTCAGTATGGCCAGATCACACGTCAGAAAGTTAAGCGTCAGATCCTCGACGGTCTGGATGCAGAATATCAGTTCGCAACACCAGAACGTCTGGTAAACGCTGAGTTCAACAATATCTGGCAGCAGATCAATTTCGACCTGCAGCAGGCTGGCAAAACTTTTGAAGACGAAGAAACCACTGAAGAAGCTGCTCGCGAAGAATATCGTAAGCTGGCTGAACGTCGTGTACGTCTTGGTCTGGTTCTCTCCGAAATCGGTGAAAAAGCCGGTGTAGAAGTAACCGAAGAAGAACTGCAGCGCGCTGTTTACGATCAGGTTCGTCGCTACCCAGGTCAGGAACAGCAGGTTTATGAATTCTTGCGTAAAACTCCTGATGCAGTTGCTAACCTGCGCGCACCAATCTTTGAAGAAAAGGTTGTTGATCACCTGCTCAGCACAATTTCCGTCACCGATAAAAAAGTGACTAAAGAAGAGCTGACAGCTGACGAAGAAGGCGCAGAAGAAGCAAAGCCAGCTAAAAAAGCTGCTCCAAAGAAAAAAGCAGCTAAAAAAGCTGACGATGCAGCTGAATAATCAGCCCGCATAGAGTTACGAGGAAGCCGCGTTGCAAAACGCGGCTTTTTTGTTTGCTGGTGTATAATAATTGCAGATCGCGTTAATCAGGCAGGGGCAGGGTATGACTGTGAAACCTCACTATCATTTATGCAAAGCGTTGAATGGTGACATGCCGCAGCCGCTATGGCCGCACGATGTGGCTTTAGTGCCGTTTAGACCAGATGCGCCGGAGATGATTGCCGCGCTTCATGCTTTGCTCGCCAGCTCTTATGAGGCCGTGGGCGATCATGTACCGCCATTGACTGCGTGGTGGCAGGTATTGTCTGCGGATGAGGAATATGAGGCTGCGCTGATCTTGCCGGTTGTTAGCGGGCAGGGTGAGCTGATTGCTTTTGCACATTGTTGGAACAGTGGCTTTATCAAGGATATTGTCGTGCAACCTTCATGGCGCAAACAAGGTATTGCTGAGGCACTGCTGCTGCATTGTTTTCAGGTGTTTTATGCGCGTGGTGCAGATAAAATCTGCCTCAAAGTTGATCAGAATAATCCTTTTGGTGCGGAGCGCCTTTACCGCCGTCTGGGTATGGTGGATGTATGATCGTGCTCTCCGGTCATTTATCTTTACAAGCCCATGCTTTGTTACAGGAATTTGCATTTTTTCTGTCAATGCAGGGTGCACTGGCGCGGTAGAATGTTTATAGTCTGCACAATGATAATTGATCCGTGCTGAAACAAGACTGAAATCCCAGA
Source organism: Pseudochrobactrum asaccharolyticum (assembly GCF_003314995.1). GTDB lineage: Bacteria > Pseudomonadota > Alphaproteobacteria > Rhizobiales > Rhizobiaceae > Pseudochrobactrum > Pseudochrobactrum asaccharolyticum. The sequence goes on along the minus strand of NZ_QNRH01000008.1, from coordinate 158,693 downwards.
GAACACTTGCCAGTCAGGTCGGTTTGTTTTAGCCAGAAGCATGAGAAAACGGCAGAGTATTGCTCGCGCCGCAAAAACAGAGATTTAAGAGCCCATGTCCCTTATCGATACACGCACACCAGACCCGAAACGCCTGATCTCCGGTGCCACCGGTGACTGGGAAGTGGTGATCGGGATGGAAGTCCATGCGCAGGTGACTTCCAATTCCAAATTGTTCTCCGGTGCTTCCACTGAATTTGGTGCGGAGCCGAACGCTAATGTTTCGCTGATTGATGCCGCCATGCCGGGCATGCTGCCGGTGATCAATGCGGAATGCGTGGCGCAGGCCATTCGTACCGGTCTCGGACTGAAAGCACAGATCAATCTGAAGTCGGTTTTCGATCGTAAAAACTATTTCTATCCGGATCTGCCGCAGGGCTACCAGATTTCTCAGTTCAAACAGCCAATCGTTGGCGAAGGTACCGTGATTGTATCTGTCGGCCCTGATTCCAAAGGCCAGTTTGAAGATGTTGAAGTCGGCATTGAGCGCGTGCATCTGGAGCAGGATGCCGGTAAATCCATGCATGACCAGCATCCGAGCATGTCTTTTGTTGACCTGAACCGCTCCGGTGTGGCGCTGATGGAAATCGTTTCCAAACCGGATATCCGTTCCTCCGATGAAGCGCGTGCATATATGACCAAGCTGCGCAGCATTCTGCGTTATCTTGGCACATGCGACGGTAACATGGATGAAGGCTCGATGCGCGCTGACGTCAACGTTTCTGTGCGTCGTCCGGGCGGTGAATTCGGCACCCGTTGCGAAATCAAGAACATGAACTCGATCCGTTTCATTGGTCAGGCGATTGAGTACGAAGCCCGTCGTCAGATCGGTATTCTGGAAGATGGCGGCAAGATCGATCAGGAAACCCGTCTTTACGATCCGGCAAAGGGTGAAACCCGTTCGATGCGCTCGAAAGAAGAAGCGCATGATTACCGTTACTTCCCGGATCCTGATCTGCTGCCGCTGGAATTTACACAAGCCTATGTGGATGAGCTGGCCGCTAAGCTGCCGGAACTGCCGGACGATAAGAAAAACCGTCTGGTTGAGACCCTTGGTCTGTCTGTCTATGACGCCTCTATTTTGATCACTGAGAAAGCCATTGCTGACTATTTCGAATCGGTTGCAGAAGGCCGTGACGGTAAAGTTGCCGCAAACTGGGTTATCAATGATCTGCTCGGCGCTTTGAACAAGGCTGGTAAGGATATTGAAGACGCACCGGTTTCACCGGAACAGCTGGGCGCAATTCTCGATCTGATCAAGGAAGGCACTATTTCCGGTAAGATCGCGAAAGATCTTTTCGAAATCGTCTGGAATGAAGGCGGTAATCCGAAAGAGATCGTTGAAGCCCGCGGTATGAAGCAGGTAACTGATACCGGCGCGATTGAAAAAGCCGTTGATGAAATCATTGCTGCTAATCCGGAAAAAGTTGCTCAGGCCAAAGAAAAGCCGACACTTGCCGGCTGGTTTGTTGGTCAGGTGATGAAAGCTACCGGCGGTAAAGCAAATCCGCAGGCTGTGAATGATCTGGTTAAAGCGAAGCTGGGCATCGAATAATGTGGCTGCGCTCCGCAAATAAAGATGATCTCAAAGCCGTGCACCAATTGCTGGTCAAAACCTGGCACGCCACATTTGATGACGTGCTGGGTGTTGAGACTGTCAACACGGTTACGGGCGAATATCATTCTGTTGCCGCGCTGACCCGTAATCTGGCGAAACCTTATTCGGAGTTTGTTGTGGCCGATGACGGCGAGGGCAACCTTGTCGGCATGGCTTTTGCCAGCCAGAGCAAAGCGGGCGTTGCGGAGCTGCATCAGCTTTATGTTGATCCGGAACAGCAGGTGCAGGGTATCGGCACCATGCTGCTGGCTGAAATCGAGATGGCTTTTCCTGACGTTGAAAAGCTAGCGCTTGAGGTGATTGAAAAGAATCAGAAAGCTCTGGATTTCTATAGTCGCAAGGGTTTTGAAAAGACCGGCGAGACGAAAGACTGGGGCACACTGAAACTTGATATCAATGTTATCAAAATGGAAAAGCCGCTGACCGGCTGGTCTATGTGATTTTTTGCTCTGAAATCCAACCTTTATCATCGTTATGATAGCCATTAAAACGGTGATTACAGGCAGGATATGCTTTTAAGAGCGGCAACTTGACCCTTGCGCGCAGCCTCAGATAAGGCCATAAGCAGGGAATAATCTGCATGATCCTGTGCCTTTATGCTCAGGATAGTTCAGGATCTGGAAGTGCTATGAAAAAATTTATTACTCAGGTCTTTACCTGGTGGAACAGCCAGACCCTTGGCACCCGTTTTCATACGTGGCGCAAGGGTAAACGCGTCGGTGAAGACGAGTTCGGCAATGTCTATTACACCGGTGGCAAGGATTCTGAAGGCCGCACACGCCGTTGGGTTATCTTCAACGGTTACAGCGAAGCCAGTGCAATTCCTGCCGGCTGGCACGGCTGGATGCATCACCGCACCGATACGCCGCCGACTGAAGAGAATTATCAGCCGCGTGAATGGCAGAAGCCTCACCAGCCAAACCTGACTGGTTCCCCGCAGGCTTATCGTCCGCAGGGTGCGATTTCTGCTTCCGGTCAGCGTCCTGCTGTGACCGGCGATTACGATGCCTGGACACCGAATTAATCTGAATCTTGACGATATGTGCAGGCGGCAACCTAAAAAGTGTGCCGCCTTTGCATTTTTACAGGCTATATCTGATCATTCTGTTCTATTGATCAGGCTTGGGGAAAACTATGCTTAGTTGCACTTTTTCTCACAAATGCCGTAAAGAACAGGCTAATTTCCTGCTGGTGCTATTGTGCACTATTTATGCAACCACGACCAAAGGCAGAATGTGTATGAATGTTTCTTCCGGACGAAATTTTGGAACAACATTTCTGCTGGTTGCAGGACTTGCGGTTTCCGGTTTGACTGCAACAGGGCTGGGTGGGTTTTCTGAGGCGAAAGCCGAGCGCATTGCCAATAAAGTCGCCGAGTTTTCTGGTCTTGATAAAATTACCGGCCGTATCACGACTTTTGACGTTTATATCAATGAAACGGTACAATTTGGTGCGCTGCAGGTAACACCTAAGGTTTGCTACAGCCGTTCTGAAAATGAAGCGCCTCGCACAGACAGCTTTGTGCAGGTGGATGAAATCACCCTTGATCGTAAAATCCGCCGTATCTTTTCCGGCTGGATGTTTGCCGATAGTCCGGGTCTGAATGCTGTTGATCATCCGGTTTATGATATCTGGCTGAAAAACTGCAAGCAGACATCCGATATTCCGGCACCAAAATAATTCTCAATTAGAGCGCATCCCGAAAAGTGTGAAACGGTTTTCGGACAAAGATGTGCGTTAAAACAGATAATTAGAGCGACTTTCATGTGCCAAGCGCTGGCTGATGGCGCTCCGGTCTATGTACGCATTGCGTTTCAGAACTGTGCCGGTGTTAAAATCGCTGGCAGCAGCATTTCTTCGTAATCTTTAGCGGGAATTTCAATCGCACCGAAACGCTGCAGATGCTCGGTTGTAAACTGCGTGTCGAGAAGCTTGAAGCCGTTTGCGCGCAGACGTTCGACCAGATGCACCAGACAGACCTTGGAGGCATCCGTTGCATGGCTGAACATGCTTTCACCGAAAAACGCTCCGCCAAGCGATACGCCGTAAAGGCCGCCCACCAACTGCTCGCCCTGCCATGCCTCCACTGAGTGGCAGTGTCCGGCCTTGTGAAGGCCTATATAGCCCTGACGGATGGTCTGATTAATCCAGCTTCCTGCTTCAGGATCAAGCCTTATGGCACAGCCTTGCAAAACCTGTTCAAAAGCGGTGTTGTAACGGATTTCGAACGGAGCGCGTTTTACTGTTTTTTGCAGACTGCGGGAGATGTGGAACTGATCGAGCGGGATAATGCCGCGTTGTTCCGGACGTACCCAGAAAATTTCCGGATCATCAGCACTTTCTGACATAGGGAAAATGCCGGAGGCGTAAGCCCGGAGCAGAAGCTCCGGACTTAATTCTTGAGGCGGTGGGGATTTACGTCCCGCCACCAAAATCAGCGACCTGAAGCGGCCTGCTTTTCCAGATATTTTTCAAGCCAGTGGATATCATAATCGCCGTTGGCGATATCCGGATTGGCAATCAGATCCTGGAAGAGCGGAAGTGTTGTATCAACGCCATCAACCACAAACTCATCAAGCGCACGGCGCAGACGCATCAGACATTCGACGCGGTTACGGCCATGAACGATCAGCTTGCCGATCATGCTGTCATAGTAAGGTGGAATGCGATAGCCGCTATACACGCCGGAATCGACACGAATGCCGAGACCACCCGGTGTGTGGTAGTGGTTGATCGTACCAGGTGACGGCGTAAATGTGCGGGCATTTTCCGCATTGATACGGCACTCGATCGCATGGCCGGAGAAACGGACATCTTCCTGCTTGATCGAAAGACCAAGACCTGCAGCAATACGAATCTGCTCATGAACCAGATCAATACCGGTAATGGCTTCAGTAATCGTGTGTTCCACCTGCAGACGGGTGTTCATTTCGATGAAATAGAACTCGCCGTTTTCATAGAGGAATTCGATTGTACCGGCGCCACGATAACCAAGCTCTGCAACCGCATTGGCGCAGATCATGCCGATCTTGTCACGGGCTTCAGAGTTCAGAGCAGGGGAGTTTGCTTCTTCCCAGACTTTCTGGTGACGACGCTGCAAGGAGCAGTCACGTTCGCCCAGATGCACAGCTTTACCGGCACCGTCGCCAACGATCTGTACTTCAATGTGACGCGGCTTTTCGAGATATTTCTCGATGTAAACAGCATCATCACCGAATGCAGCAGCAGCTTCGGAGCGTGCAGTATTATAGGCAACGGAGATGTCTTCTGCCGATTTGGCAACTTTCATCCCGCGGCCACCACCGCCGGAAGATGCTTTGATGATAACCGGATAGCCGATTTCAGCCGCGATGCGGATGGCATCTTCTTCGCTGGCCACACCACCGTCGGAACCCGGAACAACCGGAATACCTAGACGTTTAGCAGTCTTCTTCGCTTCGATCTTATCGCCCATGATGCGGATATGCGCAGCGGTCGGTCCGATGAAGGTAATGTCGTGTGCTTCAAGAATTTCCGCGAATTTAGCATTCTCGGAGAGGAAGCCATAACCCGGATGGATTGCATCCGCGCCGGTGATTTCGCAGGCAGCAACGATCTGATGAATATTCAGATAGCTGTCGCGCGATGGCGGCGGGCCGATACAAACGCTTTCATCTGCAAGACGAACATGCATGGCATCCGCATCTGCAGTGGAGTGAACGGCAACAGTCTTGATGCCAAGCTCCTTACAGGCGCGCAGCACCCGCAGGGCAATTTCGCCGCGATTGGCTATGAGGATTTTTTGAAACATCGGTGCTCCTGCCTCAGGCATAGTCCGTTTGGCAGACTATGCATTAAATCAAATAGGTCAACGATGGCTGCATTGTTCAAAACACAGCCGCGATCTGCAAAAGATCTTACTCGATGACGATGAGCGGTTCGCCGAATTCAACTGGCTGGCTGTCGCTAACCAGAATAGCAGTCACTGTACCTGCACGCGGTGCAGCAATCTGGTTCATGGTTTTCATCGCTTCGATGATCAGAACAGTCTGACCTTCTTTAACGCTCTGACCAACTTCTACGAACTGCTTGGCGCCTGGTGCCGGTGCGAGATATGCAGTACCAACCATTGGGGATGGAACGGCGTTCTTCGATTTGTCAGCAGCTTTGGGTGCTTCTGCTGCAGGAGCCGCAGCGGCTGCAACCGGAGCAGCGGCTGGTGCCGGTGCAAAATACTGCTGAGGAGCAGCGGCCTGCACTGTTACATTGCGCGAAACGCGAATGCGCAGATCGTCCTGTTCAACTTCAATTTCTGTCAGATCGGTATCTTTGAGGATGTTCGCGAGGTCGCGAATAACCGCTTGATCGATACCGGAGCTTTTATTTGTCATGGGTCTTGCCCCTTTACCGCTAATATATTGTTGTTTGTTTTAGAGCATAAGCCTGACGGTCAGGGCACACTATGCTGGTTTGGTATGCGTGGCATAATCCACTCTGAAAATCCGGTCAACTTTCAGGATTACGCTGATAGCCCGCGAGAGCACGAAGTCCCATCAAATAACCTTCTGCGCCAAAGCCGCACAGAACCGCTTTGGCAACCGGAGAAACGAAGGATTTGTGGCGAAACTCTTCACGGGCGTGAATATTTGAGAGGTGAACCTCTACGACAGTCACCTGAGCTGCACGAATGGCATCAAGCAGCGCAATAGATGTGTGGGTATATGCTGCAGGGTTAATCAGAACCTGCGCGCCTTTCTCACCGGCTTCCTGAATCCATGTGACCAGATCGCCTTCGTGATTAGACTGACGGAAGTCAATTTCCACACCCAGCTTTTCAGCTTCTTTGCGGCAGTTTGCGTGAATATCATCAAGGGTCGTCGAACCGTAAATTGCCGGCTCTCTTTTACCCAGCATATTCAGGTTAGGACCATTCAGAATGAAAATCACTTGTGCCATCGGGTGCGCTGTCGCTTTGCAATTCCGTTGTTCGGATAACTTCAGTCTGTCTGAAGTCTTATCCCTACCCATATAATGGGGAATGCGTTGCGGTTAAAGCCTGTAAATCATATCCGTACAGGCTTTAACCGCATTTTCCGGCACTAAATTCAAATTTTATAGATAAAATTGTGGCGGTTTATTTCTTTTGAGCATTTAACTGACGCTGTTCAGCGATTTTTTCGCTCAAAACATCGTGACCGACAGCACCCGGAACCAGCTCATTGCCGATAATATAGGATGGTGTGCCGGAAATATTGAGCGCCTGTGCAACGGTATAAGCGTTCTGGAAGGAGGTTACGACCTCTTTGCTTTTCATCAGTTCGCGCAGTTTGGCCTCATCAGCGCCCAGAGAAACAGCGATTTTCAAAGCGCTTTCTTCGGTTGAGCTTTTTGGCTCGCTCATCAAAGCCTGATGCAATTCCATATATTTTTCAGGCATTAAGCGCTTAAATGCCTGTGCCACGAGGTGGGTGCGCATGGAATCAGGGCCGAGAATCGGGAATTCTTTCAGTACAAAACGTACATTCGGATCGGCTTTGATCAGCTCATGCATATCCGGCATAGCGCGTTTGCAATAGCCGCAATTGTAGTCATAGAATTCAACAATAGTCACATCACCCTTCGGGTTGCCGTAAACAGCATCATTGGCATCATTGAAAATCGAATCATGATTTTCGGTAATGATTTTTGTCTGGCTTTCACGGGCAGATGCCGATTGTTTGGCTTCCAGAGCGTCCTGTACTTCCAGCATTACTTCCGGATTTGCGATCAGATATTCGCGGACGATTTTTTCTACAGCGGCTTTATCCAGTGGTTTCGCGTCTTGTGCGTGGCTCATTGCAACTGCGGAAACCAGAGCTGCGGCGCCGAAAACAGTGGTAGCTAAGCGGCGCTTGAATTGAATGGTCATAGGATCACTCCGGATAAACCGGCCTTATAGTTTGGGTTAAGACTGTCAGCCCGGCAGGCGGACTATGTTTGTTCGCAATATGCAGGAAGGTGTGAAACGCACCTCTGTTATGCATTATTTCTTTTTGGTTTTCGTATTGATGATATCCTGCGCACGCAGCCAGTCCGGTGAGCCGGACTTCAGTTTTGTCTGTGCGCGGGTTGCGAAAATCTTGGCTTCATTGATGTTACCGGCATAATAATGCTGATCTGCGGTTGCCAGATCGGCAAGTGCCATCTGGCCTGACTGACCATAGGCCTGTGCCAGATAGCCGTAACCCTCTGAGAATTCAGGATCTCTCGCAACACCGGCTTTGAGCTCTGTAATCGCTGCCTGCATATTGGCTTTGTTGCCGGTGAGCATCAATGCACGGCCATAGCTCATACGGATCAGGCTGGATTTGCGCGGATCGAGAGCAGCAGCCTGTTTGAACTCGGCAGCAGCACCTGCCGGATTATTGGCTTTGAGCAGAATGTCGCCCTTCATCTCACGGAAATAAGGATTTTTCGGCTGTTCTTTAATCAAGGCATCAATTTTGGGAATGGCATTACGCGCATTGCCGGTGAGGAATGTTGAGATCGCATCGCCGTAGCGTGCGCCCAAGCCGCGCGGATTATTGCGGAAAATGCGTTGCAACGAGCCCATGCCGCCGGAATAAGCGGCGATTTTGGCGCGCGCCAAATCATGGCGGAGTTGCAGACTTTCCGGATCTTTTTTCTCGAAATACGGGCTTTGTTGGGCGAGATTTGACAAGTTGGCGATACGCTCACGCGGCAGCGGGTGGCTGATACGATAGGCATCGACCTGCGTGCCGCTGATTGAAAGCGCGCTGGCAAAACGCTCAAATGTCACCAGCATGCCTTTGGCTGACTGACCGGTTTTGTTGAGATAATTGATGGCGGAGCGGTCAGCCGCGGCTTCTTCCGAGCGCTGATAGGACAGCAGGCTACGCATGGCGATTTCACCGCCGCCAGCCGCAATACCGCCACCGGCACCGGCAATGGCGCTGTTCCGCGCAGCCGCACCGGCAATACCGGCACCAAGACCGAGCAATGTACCGATAACCGCCATGGTCTTGGCCTGTTTCAGCTGTTCGCGCAGACGATCCTGATGACCGCCGGCAAGGTGGCCGGTTTCATGCGCGATCACGCCGATAATCTCATTGGGTGTTTCAGACTGAAGCAGGGCACCCGTATTGATAAAGATGCGGCGCCCGTCGACAAAAGCGTTGAAACTCGGGCTGTTGACCAGAATTGTTTTGATACGCTGTTTGCCAAGCCCCGCCGCATTGAGAATAGGGGTTGTGTAATCGCTGACGAGGGCTTCAATCTCCGCATCACGGACAATCGGTACTGAACGGGACTGTGCAGAGGCCGTGAAGGCAGAGCTTGCGAGCACAGCGGCTGAAATTATCAGCGAAAGCGGCAGGCGCAGCATATGTTTTGAGCTATTGCGGGCATGAACCGGCACAGATGCTGCCGGTTGTGGCGCAGGCATGGTGCGAAGGAATTCGGTTTTGGCCATCAATAAAATCCCGTTTCATAAACCATCAAGAGCAGGTTACCGCAAGCGGCAGGCGTGAATCAGCAACATCAATGATAATGCTGTTTTAGAGCGGTTTCAGTTAATATTGAAACGTTGAAACCGCTCTATCTTTTGTTTTACGCGCATTTTATCCCGAAAACCGCTTCACACTTTTCGGAATGGGCTAACTTACAGAGCACGAAAAGCAAAATTAGAATTCATACCTGTGTTCGCGGTTTTATTCATGGCATTTCAGGCCTTTTTTATGACCTAAACTGAAGTCAGGCTTAAGAAGCCTAAAGTTTCACAGTGTTTTATCGTTTCAAGGGCATCTTTTGTGACTATCGGATGGTTGTTGCATTGGTCTGTTCGGGCTATGCAACTGGCATATTCTTAATCCCTGCATGGCTGTTGTGTGTTTTTGCAGAAAATGACTGTCTCAGGGGCGTTTTAAAGGGCAGAAGAGTGAGAGTTTTTTCCTACCGGAGTGATGTCGATCCGTTTCATGCCATGGATGTGCTGGCAGAAGCCAATCGTCGCCGTGCAGAAGGCGCACAGATGATTTCAATGGCTGTTGGGCAGCCAGCTGATCCGGCACCATTGCGAGTGCGCGAAGTCGCGCAAAAAGCACTCGTCGATGGCAAAATCGGCTATACGGATGCTCTTGGTCTCATTGGTTTGCGTGAAGCCATTGCCGCACATTATGCCGAGCAATACGGTGTTGACGTCAGCCCGCAGCGCATTGCTGTCACTACCGGCTCATCTGCCGCCTTTAATCTGGCATTTTTGACCTATTTTGATCCGGGTGACCGTGTGGCGATTACCCGTCCCGGATATCCTGCCTATCGCAATATTCTGAAAGCACTTGGTGTTGAAGTTGTTGAGATCGGTACCGGTGAGGGGATCAGCCCTAATCTCACCGCCGAAAGCCTGATTGCTGCCCATGAAGAAAAGCCGCTGAAAGGCGTGCTGTTTGCGAGCCCTGCAAATCCAACCGGTGCGATTATTGAGGATGATGAACTGAAGGCTATTCTTGAAGCTGCACGGGAACGCAATATCCGTGTAATCTCTGATGAGATTTATCATCGCCTGACCTATGACCGCCCGGATCAGACCGCGCTGGCCTTTGATAATAATGTGACGGTCATCAATTCCTTCTCCAAATATTACTGCATGACCGGTTGGCGTATCGGCTGGATGGTGCTGCCGGAAGAGGCTGTACGTCCGAATGAGCGCATTGCGCAAAGCCTGTATATTTCTGCGCCGGAATTATCGCAGATTGCCGCGATTGAAGCCTTCAAGGCAACAGACGAGCTGGACATTATCAAACAGCGTTATGCGCTGAACCGCTCAATCCTTGGTGAGCGTTTGCCGAAAATGGGGCTGACATTGGCTGCACCGATGGACGGTGCTTTCTATGCCTATTGTGATGTGTCGCGTTTCACCAATGACAGTATGGCGTTTGCCCGTAAAATGATTGCAGAGATCAATGTGGCCGCAACACCGGGGCTGGATTTTGATCCGCTGGAAGGCCATCGCACTATGCGCTTCTCTTATGCAGGAACCGCAGAGGAAATGCGTGAAGCCATGCGCCGTCTGGAAAGCTGGCTCTGAGATCAATGATTAAGTGACGCAGGTTTGGTTTTCTAATCATTATCGCAACAAAAAAGCCGCCGGAATTTCCGGCGGCTTTTTATATTCACTGATTAAGGCTTAAAAGAAGCCTTTTTTCTGCCACCAGCCGCCGCGCTTAGGCTGATCGGCTGTTTCTTCTGTCTTTTCAGACTGGGCAACCTGTGAGGTTACGACAGGCTTGGAAGCTTCCTGTGTGCTTCTGCGTGCACGTACCGGCTTTTCAGGCGCAGGTTCAGCAGCAGCCACTTCAGCAGTCTCGACCACCACAGCGGTTTCAACAGCTTCGGCTTTTACTTCTTCAACCGGCTCTGCAGCTTTTTTAGCGCGTGGCTTGCGGGCTGGTTTGGCTGGCTTTTCCGCAGCTTTTTTGCGTGTTGTTTTCACTGGTGCCTCATCGGATACAGCTTCAACAACAGGCGCTTCAGTCTCAGTAACAATCTCAGGCTCTGCAACTGTTTCCATTACTGCAATAACGGCTTCGATTTCCACTGCTGTTTCAGCCGCTGCTGCAACTGCTGCTTTTGCACCACGTGGCTTGGCAGCCCGTTTGCGTGCCGGTTTAGCAGCTTTCTTATCAGCTTCTGCTGGCGCGGTTGCTTCAGTCACAGTATTTGCAGGAGCTTCGGCCTTAGCTGGTGCCTGCTGCTTTGTCGGCGCAGCCGGTTTTGCGTTCGGGCTGAAGCCTACAAATTCCGGTGCCGGTACCGGGCGGGCAGCTTTAGCGGCAGCCTGCTTATGGGCATTCAGACGGGTAATTGCTTCATCACGGCTGAAGCCGATAAATTCAACAGCCGGTGTACGGTTGTCATATTCACCGCGACGGTTCTTGCGTCCGCCACGACGACCGCGACGACGCTTCTTGCGACGGTCTTCTTCCGACAGGGATGATGTGTCTTCTGCATCATCGCCATCGTCTTCATCCGATGCATTTTCGCTCTGCGCATCAGCTGCATCGCGTTCACGACCGTTACGACGGCGGCGACGGCGACGGCTGCGCTTACGGTCATCGCCGGAATCGTCCCGTGCATTGTCTTCATCGGAAGAACCGGCTTCTGCTTCGCCTTCATCTTCAATGTCGATGATTTCCGGATCATTTTCCTCGTCATAAGGCATGAACTGGATGGTCTGCGGAACAGGATTAACAGGGCCGGCAGCCGGTGTGCCTTTATCAATGGCAAGATGCTGATGACCAACAGTTTCATCAATTTGCAGCTCAATGGTCAGACCAAAGCGGGTCTCCATTTCTGCAAGCAGATGACGCTTGTTATTCAAGACATACAGAGCTGTCGCCTGCGGTGCGCGAACAATAATATTGTTCTGGGAGTTGCGCTGCAGGAACTCTTCAATCGAACGGATGACATGGAGTGCCATCGAGGAATCTGAGCGGATCAGACCAGTGCCAGCGCAATGCGGGCAAGGCTGCATCGTGCTTTCCAGCACGGAAGCACGAATACGCTGACGCGACATTTCCAGAAGGCCGAAATGCGAAATACGACCAACCTGAATGCGGGCGCGGTCATCTTTCAGGCAATCTTTCATGCGTTTTTCAACGGCACGATTGTTGCGCTTTTCTTCCATATCAATGAAATCAACCACAACCAGACCGGCAAGGTCGCGCAGACGCAGCTGGCGCGCAACTTCTTCTGCTGCTTCCAGATTGGTCTGAAGAGCGGTTTCTTCAATCGAGTTTTCACGGGTCGAGCGGCCGGAGTTCACGTCAATCGCCACCAGAGCTTCGGTCTGGTTGATGATGATGTAACCGCCGGATTTCAGCGTCACCTGCGGGTGCAGCATACGGTCGAGCTGTGCTTCAATACCGGTGCGGGCAAAGATCGGTGTGGTTTCACGGTATGGCTGGACGACGCGCGCGTGGGTCGGCATCAGCATACGCATGAAATCTTTGGCTTCACGATAGCCGGTTTCACCAGCCACCAGAATATCGGTGATGTCTTTATTGTAAAGATCGCGGATCGAGCGCTTGATCAGGTTGCCTTCTTCATAGACGAGGGCAGGTGCCTGCGACTGCATAGTCAGCTGGCGAACATTATCCCACATGCGCATCAGATATTCATAGTCGCGGCGTACTTCCGCTTTGGTGCGATTGGCACCGGCTGTACGCAGGATCACACCCATGCCCTGCGGCACTTCGAGTTCCTTGACGATATCTTTCAGGCGCTTACGATCCTGAATATTTGTAATTTTACGCGAAATACCGCCACCGCGCGCGGTGTTCGGCATCAATACGGAATAACGACCGGCAAGCGAAAGATAAGTGGTGAGAGCTGCGCCTTTGTTGCCGCGCTCTTCTTTAACCACTTGAACCAGAATAATCTGGCGGCGCTTGATCACATCCTGAATTTTATAATGCTTGCGGTGAACACGATTGCTGCCTGGCAGCTCTTCCATCGCATCTTCTGCACCAACAGATTCAACCTGATCATCTTCATCATCATGGTCGTCATCATCGTCGTCATTGTCAGATGCGTGTTGTTTGCGCGGTGCTTTTTCACGGATCACCGGCTGATCGGAAGAAGCGGCCATAACGGCTGTATTGTCTTCCGCATCTTCATCTGTTGTTTCCGGAGCGGCATTGAGCTGAGCCTGCGCGTAAGCAGCCTGAGCATCAGCAGCAAAATCACCGACAAATTCCGGTGCCGAAATAAACGGTGCAGCAGCACGGTTGTTATGGCCGCGACGGTTGCGACCTGAGCCGCGACGGTCATTATGACCACGACGGCCGCCACGACGCTGCGGCTGCTCTTCGCGCTCTTCATCATCTTCGTCGCGGGCTGCACGGGCTTCTGCTTCGAGCAGAGCTTTGCGATCTGCTTCCGGAATCTGATAATAATCAGGATGAATTTCCGAGAAGGCAAGGAAGCCATGGCGATTGCCGCCATATTCAACAAAAGCAGCCTGCAATGATGGCTCAACGCGGGTGACGCGTGCCAGATATACATTGCCCTTTAATTGTTTTTTATGCTCAGATTCAAAATCGAATTCTTCGATCTTATTGCCGCGCACCACTACAACACGCGTTTCCTCCGGGTGGGAGGCATCGATAAGCATTTTGTTCGACATATGTGTTTTTCCTTCCGGCGGAAAAACGCAAATCCAGAGGAACCAATGGCTCTGACAAAGAGACAGCCAGAGACGCTACCTGAGCGCTGGTTCGTATATATTCGCGATTGCCGGATAAATTGAGCTTCGCCGGAACGCAGAGTACAGTCTTCACGCGCTGATGCCTTGCGGCACTCGCGATTTTCAGGCTGGTACTGGTCAAGTCTGCGTGACCCATAGCGGTTCCGATCGAAACGACCTCGAAAGACCTGATAAACAGGCCGATTATAGTGCCGCACATATCCGTATGGATAAAATATGCAGCAATTCAAAAGTGTTGCGGCATTTTAAACAGCGTTTCTAACAACGCGCGATGCCGCGGATAACAGATTGCCGATTATGATTTCTCACATAGTCTGCAGTCTTTATGAGCTGCGGCCGGTCAAACCGTGCCAGAGCTGAATTCTTCTTCAGTTACATTTGCCGCCGGTTGATCTGAAAAATCACCCCTCCATGCGGCTGTCCAGTTTTCTGACGGTTTTCACCGTCAGGTTCTGTGCTGATCTGCCACGATAAGAGCCTGTCCGCGGGTATAAACCGGACGCTGAACAGGGAATGATTCCGATGGCAAATCTGTAACCTGATAATGCTTTTAGGACCTGATAAGCCCTGTGACAAGCAGAATATAATAGAGTATTGCGCACTCTACAAACGAATAATCTGCTGAAATTAAAATTTTATGTTTTATTTCAATAAATTAGAATGTCGTTCCAAAGGGCGATGTGGGCATCTTTGACGGGGGATCAGGTAGAATTTTCTAAGCCGGCTTTGCACGAAGCAATATTTGTTCTGTGATGTGATTTGCTGCTCAAAACCGGCGAAATTTGAATATATATACAAATGCCGGTGCTACTGTGAAAATGATAAGCCTGACAAAAGATTTCATTAACGATAAAGCTCTAATTTCTGAAATGTTCGCATGTGAAAAATAACGGGAATTTATCTTCCTCCTCGGGGGGGCGGGATATGAAATTTACAGCGGTGCCATGTATCTGCCGTAAAGCCTGTTATGTTCCGGTTCTTTGTGCGGATCATTTTTTGCCGGTGCATAGTGATAGCTCTGTGCGGGCATTATTCATGAAACCCAGCTTTGCAGCAGTTTGATCAAGACGATGTTTTTTAAAATCTCTGACAACCCGTTTACCGGTCGTTTGCCGGATTTTTTCAGCTACGGGCAAAATGCGATAACAATGGCGCTTGCGGCATTGGTGGTTATGCTGCCATTGCGGGCGGAGGCTGCTACGCAAAACAACAAGGCTGAACTGGCGGCGCTGACATTCCGGATGGCCGGAGATGAGCTGCGCAGCCGCATTGTTGTGATGTTTGATGCTGAACCGAAAGCAGAGACACATCTTCTGGCGCTCCCGCATCGTCTTGTTATTGATTTGCCGGAGACAAATTTCGGCTTTGATAAAGAATCACTTGAACCGCGCGGCCTGATCACCGAAGTGCGCTATGGCTTGATCGCGCAAAACCGCTCACGTCTGATTTTAAATGCAAAAGGACCATTTAAGGTTGAAAAGCTTGAGGTTCTCAAAAACGAATCTTCCAGCGGTTACCGGATGGTCGTTGATATTGTTGCAGGTTCTGACCGTGAATTTGCACAAGCCTTAGCCTCTCAGACAAAGTCAGATGCTGCGCTGGACGGGGAAGAGGCGGGGATTTCACCCGGTATCAGTGATACATTGGGGTCCAGTCATCAGTTTACTGTGATGATTGATCCCGGGCATGGCGGCATTGATAGCGGTGCGGAGAGTGCTGCGGGTACTTTAGAGAAAAATGTAACGCTCTCCTTTGGGCGTGAGCTTCGTGATGAGCTCATGAAGTATAAAGACATCAATGTCCTGATGACCCGCGAGGATGATACATTTTTACGTCTGAGTGAGCGTGTGCGTCTGGCGCGCCAACATGAAACTGATTTATTTATTTCTCTCCACGCGGATACAATCAGTCATAAGGATATACGCGGGGCAACAGTCTATACGCTTTCAGACAAGGCTTCGGACGACGTGGCTAAGGCAATGGCTGAGCGTGAAAATAATTCGGATGCCAATGCAGGTGTTGCGAGTGAAGAGGCGCCGGTCGTGCATGATATTCTGATGGAGCTGACACAGCGCGAAACCCATTCATTTTCACTGAATTTCGCTGACGGGCTGATCAAATCTTTGCAGGGCGAGGTTAATTTAATCAACAACCCTCATCGTTTTGCCGGTTTTCAGGTGTTACGTGCACCGGATGTGCCATCGGTTTTGGTGGAAATCGGTTATTTGTCGAATAAAGATGATGAGAAATTGCTAAAAGATGCAGCTTGGCGCAAACTGGCAGTTGAGCGAATTGCGCATGCTGTGGCGAAATATTATACGCTTCGCAACAATGTGCAGGCGCTGCCATAATAACAAAATCTGTTGTTAAAGTTGCGTCAAAAGTGTCACGGAAATGAATAAAGAGTTAAAAACAGTAAATTCATCTTGTCTTTGACGCATTTGCTGTTCACTACCCCTTTGCACATTTCTGTCAGACTATGGTTTGTTGATTTGTTCTGGTTGAGCGGTTTGGTTTTTGCTCAGATCAGGGTAAAGAGTGGGCAGCTTGGAGGAGTTCAACAGGAATAAAATAGTTTAGCGCTGCAAAGCCTGCTAAATTTGCCTGTGAATTTTTACTAAGTTAATGATATATAATGCAGATAATCTGAAACGGAACACCGGATAAAATATGGTACGGCTTATCGGATATTTTTTCGGCATCGGTACGGTGCTGATGCTGATCGTGGCGGGGGGCGTTGCTTTCTTCGTCAACAGCATAAGCAAGGATCTGCCGGATTACGAAGTGCTGGCCAAATATGAGCCGCCGGTGACAACGCGCGTTCATGCTGCAGACGGTAGTCTGATGGCTGAATATTATAAAGAACGCCGCATGTTTCTGCCGATTCAGGCTGTGCCGGATCGTGTGAAGGCGGCATTCGTTTCTGCGGAAGATAAAAGCTTCTATCAGCATCACGGTTTGGACTATCTCGGTCTGACCCGTGCGATGAGCACCAATATCGTCAATAAGCTGACCGGTAATGACCGTCGCCCTGTCGGTGCGTCTACGATCACCCAGCAGGTTGCGAAGAATATGCTGCTCTCTTCTGAGCAGACTTATGACCGTAAAATCAAGGAAGCGATTGTTGCGCTGCGCATGGAGCGTACTTTCACCAAAGACCAGATTCTTGAGCTGTATCTCAATGAAATGTTCTTCGGTATGGGCGCCTACGGTATTGCCGGTGCCGCGCTGACCTATTTTGACAAGTCCGTGAATGAGTTGACCATCAGCGAATCTGCCTATCTGGCAGCATTGCTCAAAGGCCCTGCAAACTACCATCCGTATCGCTATGCGCAGCGCGCTTTGGAGCGCCGCAACTGGGTTATCGAGCGTATGGCGGAAAACGGTTTCATCAGTGCAGAAGATGCCAAAGAAGCCAAAGAAACGCCGCTTGGCGTGAAACCGCATAATGCCGATGAACGTCTGTTCGCCAGCGAGTATTTCGCTGAGGAAGTGCGTCGTCAGATCGTTTCGCGTTATGGCAATGCTTCTCTGCTTGAAGGCGGGCTTTCGGTTCGTACAACGCTTGATCCGCAGTTGCAGATCAAGGCGCGTAAGACATTGCACAACGGTTTTATCCGTTATGACGAAGCGCAGGGCTATCGCGGTCCTGTGAAGAAACTGTCTATGAATACCGACTGGGGGCAAGAACTCGGCGAGGTTGCCGGACTGACCGACGTGCCTGAATGGCATTTGGCGGTGGTTCTGGATGCGACGCCGGATGCGCTCGAAATCGGTCTTCAGCCTGTCCGCGATCCTTCGGGAAAAATCAGTGAAGAACGCGTGACCGGTCGTGTAGCCGCTGCCGATATGAAATGGGCAATGCGCATGAATATCGCAGGCAAGCGCTCAACGGCCAAATCTCCGGGCGGTGTGCTTGATGTCGGCGATGTAATCTATGTCGAGAAAAAAGACGGTAACGCCTATCGTCTGCGTCAGGTGCCAAAAATTTCCGGTGCACTGGTTGCTATGGATCCGCATACCGGTCGTGTTTTGGCAATGGTTGGCGGCTTCTCCTATGCACAGTCAGAATTCAACCGTGCAACGCAGGCCTATCGTCAGCCGGGTTCATCTTTCAAGCCGTTTGTTTATGCGGCAGCACTGGATAATGGTTATACACCGGCATCCGTGGTGCTGGATGGTCCGATCTCGGTCAATCAGGGCGGGGCACTCGGTGTCTGGAGCCCGAAAAACTATTCCGGTAAATTCTCCGGCCCTTCGACACTGCGCTACGGTATTGAACAGTCACGTAACCTGATGACTGTGCGTCTGGCACAGGATATGGGCATGAAAACCGTTGCGGAATATGCAGAGCGCTTCGGCATCTATGACAAGATGATGCCGGTGCTTTCCATGTCACTCGGTGCCGGTGAAACCACTGTGCTGCGTATGGTTACCGGTTATTCGATTATGGCGAATGGCGGGCGTTCGATCACGCCTTCGATGATTGACCGTGTGCAGGATCGCTACGGCAAGACCATTTTCAAACATGATATGCGTCAGTGTCAGAATTGTAATGCTGAAGAGTGGAGTAATCAGGAAGAGCCTGAGCTGATCGATGATCGTGATCAGGTGCTTGATCCGATGACCGCTTATCAGATCACT
This sequence comes from Pseudochrobactrum asaccharolyticum, assembly GCF_003314995.1. GTDB lineage: Bacteria > Pseudomonadota > Alphaproteobacteria > Rhizobiales > Rhizobiaceae > Pseudochrobactrum > Pseudochrobactrum asaccharolyticum. The sequence continues at coordinate 140,148 of NZ_QNRH01000008.1, read as the reverse complement.
TCGATGATGGAAGGCGTTGTTAAGCGCGGTACTGCCCGTATGCTGATGAGCCTAAACCGTCCGCTCGCGGGTAAAACCGGTACGACAAATGATGAAAAAGATGCGTGGTTTGTTGGTTTCACGCCGGATATGGTTGTCGGTCTTTACCTCGGTATGGATCAGCCTGCACCGCTGGGGCGTGGTGGTACAGGTTCCGGCCTTGCTGTTCCGGTTTTCAAAGACTTCATGACCGTTGCTCTGGCAAATACGCCGAAGGTTGATTTCCGTGTGCCTGAAGGCATGACCATGATCGCGATTAACCGTCGTACAGGTATGCGTGCAACACCGGGTGGTCCTGATGTGATTATGGAAGCCTTTAAACCGGGAACAGGACCTGCAGACAGCTATTCTGTTATCGGTGCGGATAGTTTCCAGGAAGGTTCACCGGTTCAGCCGCAGTCACCGCAGGCCAATAAGGCAATCAATTCCGGCTCGGGCGGTCTTTATTAAGACTGTGATGACGGGAAATATCGCCTGAAATATTGACAGGCTTTATCGCAATCAGCATACAGGCACTCTGAGCAGTGCCTGTATGCTTTTTTGTTAAAGTCAGGCACTGACACGAAATTATTTAAGACTGACAAAGGAGCCGCAGCTATGCGTGCCGAGATTGAGAACTTGGTTGTCGAAATCAAGCAGGCCATAAGCCTGCTGAGGAGGCATCTTTGACTGGGATCAGTCACTGAAGAAACTCGAATACCTGAACAGCCGTGCCGAAGATCCGACCCTGTGGAATGACCCGCAGGAAGCCCAGAAGCTGATGCGTGAGCGCCAGCAGCTGGACGATAGTATCAACGGTATTCTTGCACTGACCCGTTCGCTCGAAGACAATATCGAGCTGATTGCTATGGGTGAGGAAGAGGGCGATAAGTCCATCATCACCGATGCGGAAAACGGTATCCGTGCGATTAAGGCTGACCTTGATAAGCGCCAGATTGAAATGCTGCTCAGCGGTGAAGCTGACGGCAATGATGCTTATCTGGAAGTGCATGCCGGTGCCGGTGGTACAGAAAGTCAGGACTGGGCGTCCATTCTGCTGCGCATGTATTCGCGCTGGGGTGAGCGCGATGGCCGTAAAGTAGAAGTTCTGGAAATTCAGAACGGGGAAGAAGCGGGTATCAAATCCGCGACGATCCTCGTGAAGGGTCATAACAGCTACGGTATGCTGAAAACAGAATCAGGCGTGCATCGTCTGGTGCGTATTTCACCATTCGATTCGAATGCCCGTCGTCATACGTCTTTTGCCAGTATCTGGGTCTATCCGGTGATCGACGACAATATTGAAGTTGCGGTGTCAGAATCGGATGTTCGTATTGATACCTACCGCGCCTCCGGTGCCGGTGGTCAGCACGTTAACACCACCGACTCTGCGGTTCGTATTACGCATATTGCGACCGGTATTGTGGTGCAGTGTCAGACACAGCGCTCGCAGCATAAAAACCGTGAGCAGGCCTGGTCGATGCTTCGTGCGCGTCTTTACGAAGAAGAGCTGAAGAAGCGTGAAGATGCTGCCAACGAGATCAACTCTTCCAAGACCGATATTGGTTGGGGACATCAGATTCGCTCTTATGTCATGCAGCCTTATCAGCTGGTCAAAGATTTGCGTACCGGCGTTGAAAGCACAAGCCCTGATGATGTTCTGGATGGTGATCTGGACGAATTCATGGAAGCGGCATTGGCACAGCGCGTGCATGGCACACAGACCGACGTACAGGATATTGACTAATCTCCTGCATTAAAGAACAAAAAAGCCGCCGGTGAGATTATCTCACCGGCGGCTTTTTTTATAATCTGTTATTTAGGGACTGGGCCGGTGATGAAAGGGTCGATACCGGCAAAGCTGGCAGGCCGCTCAAGATCAGCAGCGCCTTCATGGAACCGCGCATCATAGACCTGATCCGGCATTGGCGGCATTGGTTGTGCCGCAACTGTTTGTTCTGTTTGCAATGTCAGGCCCGTTTCAGACAAGGGAGCCTGTGCAGACAGCACGGATGCCGCCAAAGCACCGGCAACAAGTGCACTGGCGCCTATGCTGTATCCAAGCAGACCGGCCAGCAGAAAATTACCCGCACGGCGTAGTAAGCGCAGCAGTGTAGCAGAGGCGGATTTTTTTGAACCGTTACGGATCATGATCTTACCTGTGACTGACATCGTCTTATCCCGTAGAGCCTGCATGATGTTCTGCCTTTCGCAAAAAAAAGCAGTTCTGTGATTAGCTTTCAGACAGGTTTGCGGGTTTTATATGGCAGAATATGCTGCCTTTGCTGCCTTGAACTTGCCGTTTGAGCGGATCACTTCCAGAGCGGTTCTAGTAACTTTGAAGCGTAGAACCGCTCTGTCTCTTCTTTATTACGCATTATCCAGCGCAAAACCGGTTCCCACTTTTGCTGGAAATGCTGCAACTATAACAAACTGTGCTCATGGGTAAAACTGTTCTGGACTGTTGCTCAGATCATACACCGTTACAGCGTTAATAAAGGGTTTCTTTTACTGACATAATTGTCAGTTTAATACGCGGGCAGCTTCCAGTACTGCCTCTGCATGACCGGCAACTTTAACCTTGCGCCAGACCTGCGCGACTTTACCATCCTTGCCGATCAGGAAGGTGGAACGCTCAATACCCATATATTTGCGGCCATACATACTCTTTTGCACCCAGACGCCGTAGGCAGTGCTGAGAGATTTTTCTTCATCTGCCAGCAATTCAACAGCAAGATCGTGTTTATTGATAAACTTGTCATGTTTGACTGTGCTGTCGGGTGAGACGCCGATAATACTGACACCGATGGCATCAAATTGCGGTTTCAATGCACTGAAATCAATTGCTTCACGGGTACAGCCGCTGGTGTCATCTTTAGGGTAAAAATACAAAACATAGGCTTTGCCTTGCAGTGTAGCTGATGAAAGCGTGTCATCACCGTTTTTTGGAAGAGAGAATGCCGGAGCAGTATCACCTGCCTGCAAAGCTGTGCTTTCTACGATATTTGCGGCATTGTCCGTTTCTTTGGTCATAAGAGCGCCTTTCTTCATCTTTAATCGGGCTGATTAAGCAATAACACTAAACGAATGATTCAGCCTGATGAATAGTGTGATTTTACTGACAGACAGGCATCAGGCAAATTCCGGTGACAGGAAAAGCGAGCTGCATTTTTATCAGTAGTGTTTTTACAGGGGCAAAGTGATTTGATTGCGGCCTGTGACTTGTAATCATCTGTTGTTTCTGGGATTTTGTTTTTTATCAAGGCTTTGAAATGACGATTCATTTATGCGGAACAGATTGCTCTGATTTCGTTTCGGCTGAACGCATATTTTCTTTTGAAAGTTATGCAGGTCAGATGCAGACAAACCGGATAGTGATTTAAGTTTTTGAAAGACAAACCGAGAAAAATCCGCTTCAATAAGCGCGACATCCAGCATCTGGATCAGTACCCGTCATCCGGTGCGGGAGCTGACAATAAAGCTGTGCTGAAAGACTGCCCTGATTATAATGCGGTACTGAACAGAAAAGCTGCGCGGAAAGCCCGCCGCAAACGCAAAAGTTTTGCCGCAAAATGCTGGCGTGCTTTTGCATCTGTCAGCTTTGCGCTGATTGTGCTGGCGGGGATTGGTTTTCTGGTTTTGCGCTCGGGTATCAGCAGTGAGATGCTGCGTGATGAAGCACAGCAGCGCCTGCAAACGATATTGGGGCCTGATGCCGGTGTTTCAATCAGCGAAGCGCATGTGTCACTGGACAGTAATCGTCAACTCGCGCTTGAAGCCCGAGATGTGGCACTTGAGAGCAGTATTAAAGACATTTCCGTCGAAAAACTCGGTGTGGTTAAGCTGGGTTTAGCACCGCTGCCGCTGCTGACAGGCTCCATTCAGGTGGCACGTGTTGAGCTTGGTGATGCTGTTATCCGGCTGGAAGAAAACAACGATAAGCCTAAGCCTTTTATCCGTCTGCCGCTGAATGACAGGGGGCTGGTTGATTTTGATCTGCTGTCGCGCGAGGTGTTTGAAGGGATTGACCAGACATTGGCTCTGCTTGATCTGCGTGGCACCAAAGCCATTGCCATGCATGATGTGACCTTTGCCTTCCGTGCGATGAATAAGGATCAGGAAATTCTGATCCGCAATGCGCATGTCAATCAGACCGAGAAAAAAGTAACGCTTGATGCCGAATTTGTCTGGCAGGGCAAAGTCACTGCGCTGACAGCAGAAATGACGCGTTCGGATGATCCGAAACATGCTTCAGATTTTGCGCTGAAACTGAGCAATATTCCCGTCAGTCTTGGTTCACCGGAAGAGGTGATGCCGAAAATTGCTGATGACCGGCCGAATCCTGCTTATTTCCACGTCAACAGCGTGGCGTCGGTATCTTTATCCGGACGGGCTGAAACAGCGGAACATAAAGAAATATTATCCGGCAAGCTGGTTTTGGATGACGCGACCGTTGATATGGGGCGCGAGCGCGGGATCAAAGGCAATCTGGCGCTGGATTTTGAGCATGTGGCCGGTGAAGAAAAGCTGGAAATCAAAACGCTGAAACTCAATCTCGGCGGTTTAGCCACTGTGCTTGAAGGTGCTTTTGGTCTGGAGCCGGTGAGCGATACCGAGCAGGCGATACAGAAAATCCGTGAACAGGCAGAGCGCATTGCCAATGGTTCTGAAGCGGCTTCACAGGCTGAAACCTTACCGGCGCTGAAAATCCGGCCGTCTGAAACCATTACGAATACACCTGCACCAGCCGTTGCAGATATTGCAGAAAAACCGGCTTACCGTTTTGAACTGCTTTCCCGCAGCGCGATCAGCGCGCCGGAAAATTCAGCGGAAGCACCGTTGCCATTTGGCGTGAAAATTGCCGGACGGCTGATGCAGGATGCCAGCCGTGTTGATTTCAATGATCTGAATGTCAAAACCGATTCCGGTGAGCTCTATGGGCAGGGGCGTATGATCTTTGGTCATGGCTCTCCGGCGATGATCTTTATGCTGCGTATTCCGGGGATGCCGGTAGCGCAGGCCAAGCAGCTTTGGCCGCTGAATGTGGCTGACGGTGCGCGTGACTGGGTGCTGAAAAATCTTTTCGGTGGCCATATGACTGAAGGCCGGATTGATATTGCGCTGGCCGCAGGGCATTTCAATGGTCCGGGTTTGCCGCCTGATCTCACGGAATCGGATATTAAAGCGGACTTTAAAGTAGAAGGTGTGCGGTTTGATGTGATCGGTGAAATACCGCCGGTGCGTGACGCTGCAGGCACTATTGCGGTGCGTGGTGCCCATACAACCATCAAACTTGAAAAAGGTACGGCCTTTACGCCTGCCAATCGCAGCATCCATGTTGATGGCGGCACATTATTTGTACCGTGGGGACGCCAGCGTCCGGTGATTGCCGATCTTGATCTTGATCTGAACGGTGAGGCATCCGCGATTACAGAGCTGGTGGGCTACAAGCCGATCAATGCACTGCGTAAATTACCTTTCAGTGCGGAAGATTTGAGCGGCAATGTGGATGCCAAGGTCAAAGTGGCTTTTTCAGTGACGAAAAATGCCCCGAAAGAAAGCCTGCAATGGCAGGCCGATCTGGCGTTCAATGATGTGGCAATGAAAAAGCCGTTCAACGGGCAGACTGTGACACAGGCGAACGGCAAGCTGAGCGTGAATGAGGATGTGGCTAAGATCGATGCCACAGCAAAGCTCAATAATATTCCGGCCAAATTATCACTGATTGAGCCTTTGGCTGATACGACGATCAAGCGCCAGCAGAATGTGCGGCTGGAATTGGATGACAAAACCCGCGCTGCCCAGTATCCGGCTTTGAATGAAATATTCAAAGGTCCTCTGACACTGGATTTGGGTGAAGAGCAGGGCGATACACGCAAAATCTCTGCCGATCTTGGCAAGACCGAAGTGAGCCTGCCTTGGCTCGGCTGGAAAAAAGGCTCAGGCATTCCGGCAAAACTGACACTTGATCTGAAGCTGCCGAAGGATGGCAAAGGGCCGGTACTAGTGCGCAACTTCGTCTTTGGTGGCACAGGATTTCACGTTAACGGTGATCTGACACTTGAGAATAACGAATTGCAATCAGCAAGTATCCGTAAGCTTAATCTGACACGCAATGATGATCTGAGTCTTGAGGTGCGCAAATCCGGTAATGGCTTCCGTGCCGATGTGCGCGGCAAGGCTTTTGATGCGCGGGCGCTGATCCAGCAGGCTGTTTCCGGCAATGTGGATGAGAAGAAAGACCGCCAAGGCAAGGGCGGAGTTATTCCACGCATCGTTGTGAATGCCCAGATTGATGATGTTAAAGGCTTTTATGACGAGAGCCTGCGCAATGTTACTGTGTCTTACGAGACCGCAGGGGCGAAAGTCTCCGGTGTGTCGCTGAACGCTGTAACTTCGAATAATGCGCAGGTCAGCGCCACTTCCAGCAGTCAGAATGATGCCAGTTCTGTGGCACTCAGCTCGGCCAATGCGGGCGCTGTGCTGCGGTTTTTTGATTTCTACGATAAGATGCGCGGCGGCAAAATAACGGTCAATCTGACCTCGCAGGGCAAAGGGCCGCTTTACGGGAATATTGATGCCCGTGATTTCTCGGTGATCAATGAGCCGCGTCTCGATAAGCTGGTTTCCAGCAGCTCCAGTGGTGGTAAGAGTCTTAGTCAGGCTGTAAACAAGAATATTGATGTGACGCGGGTGGATTTTGAGCGTGGTTATGCGCAGATCGAAAAAGGCTCCGGCTATCTGACGCTGAAAAATGGTGTGATCCGCGGGCCGCTGATCGGCGCGACTTTTCAGGGTGTTCTGTATGACCGTAACGGCAATATGTCTGTTACCGGTACATTCATGCCTGCCTATGGCCTCAACCGCCTGTTCGGCGAGGTTCCGGTTCTGGGTGCAATTCTTGGCAATGGTCGCGATCGCGGTTTGATCGGGATTACCTACAAGCTGGCAGGGAACGCCAAGCAGCCGAATATTATCGTCAATCCGATTTCGGTTATTGCACCCGGTATTTTCCGCTCGATCTTCGAGTTCTGATTTGTAATCGGACAAATAAAAAAGCGCGGATTTAAGCAGTTTCAGAAAAAGTGGAAGCCGGTTTTTCGTCCGAAACTGCGTTATAAAAAAACAGAGCGGTATAAACCGCTCTGTCCGCTTTTTTTGGTATTTTCCTCGGTGTGGAAAAGCTTATTCCGGACGTACCAGAATGTGCTTTTTCTTACCCAGTGACAGTTTGATGATGCCGTCTTCAGTCACGTCACCGGCAGTGATACCGGCGCGTTCGTCCTGAATAGCCACATCATTGATGCGCACCGCACCGCCCTGAATATGACGACGGGCTTCACCGTTAGATGATGCAAGGCCAGCTTTAACCAGCAGAGCCTGAATACCGAGACCGGCAGCCAGTTCGTCTTTGGCAATGCTCAGGCTTGGCAGATTGTCAGAAATTGCACCTTCTTCAAAAGTTTTACGTGCAGTTTCCGCAGCCTGTTCCGCAGCTTCACGACCGTGGAGCATAGCGGTGATTTCGGTGGCCAGAATCTTCTTGGTTTCGTTGATTTCCGAACCGCCAAGCGCTGCCAGACGAGCAATCTCATCCATAGGCATGGTGGTGTAGAGCTTGAGGAAGCGTTCTACGTCGGCATCTTCTGTATTACGCCAGTACTGCCAGAAGTCATAGGCGCTCAACAGATCCGCATTGAGCCAGACTGCGCCATTGAGCGATTTGCCCATTTTAGCACCTGACGCAGTGGTCAGCAGCGGCGAGGTTAGTGCGTAGAGCTGTGGTGTGCCCATGCGATGGCCGAGATCAATACCATTGATGATATTGCCCCATTGATCCGAACCGCCCATCTGCAGACGCATATCGTAGCGCTTGTTCAGTTCAACAAAGTCATAAGCCTGAAGGATCATGTAGTTGAATTCAAGGAACGACAGCGACTGTTCACGATCGAGGCGGGTTTTAACCGAGTCAAAGGACAGCATGCGGTTGACGGAGAAATGACGGCCGACATCACGCAGGAACTCGAGGTAGTTGAGACCTGCCAGCCAGTCGGCATTATTGACCATCAGTGCGTCGGTTTTGCCTTCGCCGAAAGTGAGGTAGTTGGTGAAAACCTTTTTGATGCCTGCAATATTGTCGGCAATGGTTTCAACCGTCATCAGCTTGCGAGCTTCTTCTTTAAATGACGGATCACCGACCATGCCGGTGCCGCCGCCCATCAGCGCAACCGGACGATGGCCGGTTTTCTGCATCCAGTGCAGCATCATGATCTGAATGAGGCCGCCCGCATGCAGACTGGATGCTGTCGGGTCGAAGCCAATATACGCAGTCACAGTTTCCTTGGTGAAGAGTTCATCCAGACCCGACTCATCGGACATCTGATGGATGAAGCCACGTTCGGATAGTGTGCGTAGAAAATCGGACTTAAAGCCGGACATTGATTTTTCCTGTCTGACAAAAGGATTGTGATAGGGGAAACCCCAGAGAGCAGGCCGTGAATATTATTCCGGTAACTGACACAATCCAGCCTTTAACATTATTGCAGGGCAAACCACAATAAAGGTATTGCTAGCCTGACGTTGATTTCGTGGCAAAATACTGTCGTTTTATGCTGTTTTTGTATGAGATGTGATCTGCTTGCGTCTGTATGAGTGATAAAACGGCAATGCCTTGAACCGGAAAGAGTGATTATGACCGCATTATATCGCGCCATCGGACTGATGAGCGGCACCTCCATGGATGGTATTGATCTGGCGCTGATCAAAACAGACGGCGAGCAGGTTGTGGAGCGTATTGCTGCGGGTAGTCAGAATTATTCTGATGCGTTTCGTGCCCGTCTGAAACAAGGGCTTGTTGATGCCAGAGGCATGACGCAGCGTGATGAGCGAAGTGGTATCCTCAAACAGCTTGAGCATGATCTGACATTGCTGCATGCCGTTGCCGTGCAGGACTTTTTGTTCACGCATGGTTTGAGCGCGGATGACGTGGATGTAATCGGTTTTCACGGCCAGACGGTTCTGCATCGCCCTGATGATGCACTGACAGTACAGATCGGTGACGGTGCATTGCTGGCACAGGAAGCCGGAATTGATGTGGTATATGATATGCGCGCAGAGGATATGCACTATGGCGGGCAGGGCGCGCCGCTGATCCCCGCTTATCATGCGGCCTTAGCGCATAATCTGGAGCAGAAGCCGAATATGCCGGTTGTTTTCGTCAATATTGGCGGGATTTCTAATCTGACCTATGTCGATGAAACAGGGAAATTGGCAGCTTTTGATAGTGGCCCCGGCAATATGTTGGTTGATCAGTGGATGGAATTGCACGCGCAGGGTAGTTTTGATGCGGGTGGTGCACTGGCATTGCGTGGCACGGTGAATAGCGATCTGGCAGCACATTACTTAAGCAATGCATTCTTTAGCGGCAATCAGCGCCGCTCACTGGATCGCGGGGATTTTTCCGTGCCTTCGCTAGGTGCTGTATCACTGGAAGATGGTGCCCGCACATTGGCCTATGTCGCGGCGGCTTCTATTTTGCAATCGGCATCCCATCTGCCGCAAAAGCCTTGCAGCTATGTTGTGAGTGGCGGGGGACGTAAGAATGCAGCAATCATGGCCGAGCTGACTGCTTTGGCACAAGCTGAAGGTGCAGTGGTGATTGATGCGGATACAGCAGGACTGGATGGTGATTCCATGGAGGCTGAGGCCTGGGGTTATCTGGCTGTTCGCAGTTTGAAAGGTTTGCCGTTGACTTATCCCTCAACAACCGGTTGCGACAGGCCAGTGAGTGGCGGGGTCTTGGTAAAGGCATAAATAAAAAGACCGGCGATTAGCCGGTCTTTTTTTGTTGCGATTTTATCAGCGCAGACGCTGCTTTATTGATGCTATCAGCGCAAGCGCTTCTGGCGTACCTCTGTCAGCTCACCCATCAGGCGGCGATCCAGATATTCCGAACATTCGGCAATCAGTTCATCGCCCATGCCGGAGAAAAAGTGGTTGGCACCGGCCATCGTGTTTTGCGTGATGGTGATACCCTTCTGGGTTTTCAGCTTATCAACCAGAACCTGCACATCCTTTGGTGGCGCAACCTTGTCCTGATCGCCATGAATAATCAGACCCGATGAAGGGCAAGGTGCGAGGAACGAGAAATCATAAGTGTTCGGCTGCGGTGCAATCGACATGAAACCTTCGATTTCCGGACGGCGCATCAGAAGCTGCATACCAATCCACGCGCCGAAGGAATAACCGGCAACCCAGCAATTTTTCGAATCAGGGTGCAAAGACTGTACCCAGTCCAGTGCGCTCGCCGCATCGGACAGTTCACCGGCGCCGTGGTCGAATTCACCCTGACTGCGTCCGATTCCGCGGAAGTTAAACCGCAACGTTGTGAAATTGCGGCTCTGGAACATGTAAAACAGATCATAAACGATCTTGTTATTCATAGTGCCGCCGAATTGCGGATGCGGGTGCAGGATGATGGCGATTGGTGCGTTCTTTTCGCTTGAAGGCTGATAACGCCCTTCAAGACGACCTGCAGGACCATTAAAGATTACTTCTGGCATATGTACTCCGCTATAACCGCCGGGTTGCGTGACCATTTGGCCGGTTCGCAACACAAGTGTCGTATTTGTTATTTATAAGCCTGATTGTTACCAATCACGACTTTACGGCTTAAATTCTGAGCAAATCCTTGACTGTTTCGCTCATAAAACTTAAAACCGACTTTAGAATCTTTCAAAACTGGAGGGTGTAAAAAACACTCATGCAGCTTAATAGTCTGCTCTGGTTTGAAATTTCAAGATAATTGCGCGTTTAACGCAAATATGGTGCTTCGCGAAAGAGTCTGCAATGTCAAAGCCGCGTATCTATTTTGATTATAATGCCAGTGCGCCGTTAAGTGAAGCGGCGCGTGAGGCTGTGATCGCGGCTTTGCAAATTACAGGTAATCCTTCTTCTGTGCATCAGGAAGGCCGCGCATCGCGAGCCCTGATTGAAGCTGCGCGCCGCGATGTGGCTGCGCTTTGCAATGCCAAGCCGGATCATGTGTTTTTTACCTCCGGTGCAACCGAAGCTGCCACAACACTGCTGACACCGGTTTATAAAATGGGGCGCTCGGAATTGCGCCTGTCACATCTTTATGTTTCTGCGACCGAGCATCCTTGCATGTTGTCCGGCGGGCGCTTTGCTGCGGAAAACATGACTGTGCTGCCGGTTGATCATCAGGGCATTGTTGATCTGGATGTGCTGGAACAGGCTTTGAAAGCGCATGACAAATCCAAAGGCCTGCCGCTGGTTGCAGTGCAGTGGGCAAATAATGAAACCGGCGTCATTCAGCCGGTAGCTAAAATCGGCGCGCTGGTAAAAGCTGCGGGCGGCTTCTTTATTGTCGATGCCGTACAGGCCGCAGGGCGCATTGCGCTTGATATTGCTGCGGCCTCTGCTGACTATCTTATTCTCTCTTCCCACAAAATCGGCGGCCCTAAGGGCGTTGGTGCTGTGGTTGCGATCTCTGATCTGGTTATGCCGTCTGCGCTGGTGCGCGGTGGCGGGCAGGAGAAGGGGCATCGTGCCGGTACTGAGGCACTGCCACTGATTGCAGGATTTGGTGCCGCAGCGCGTGAGGCCTTAGCAGCGCAGCAAGAGGGTAGCAATCTGCCGCGCTGGTCGGATACAATTCGTACAACAATTGAAAATGGTGTGCGCAGGCTGGCCGGTGATGTTGTGGTGCATGGCGCGGCAACGGATCGCCTGCCGAATACAAGTTTTATTTCTTTGCCCGGCATGAAGGCTGAAACCATGCAGATCGCTTTTGATCTGGGCGGTATTGCACTTTCTGCCGGTTCTGCCTGCTCATCGGGCAAAGTGGGGCCAAGCCATGTGCTGGCCGCGATGGGCTTTGACGATGAATGCGGTGCATTACGCGTGTCGACTGAAAAGTCGGCAACAATGCAGGACGCAGAAGCATTTCTGACGATTTTCGAAAGACTGGTAGCCAGACGGGATCAGACACGCAGTCAGGTTCAGGCTCCGCTTTTGGGCGAATCGGAAAACAGCGCTGCCTGATTGGCTCAGCGCTTCTAAATGGCCGTTTATGTCGAGCGCACAGCAATGTGATGCAAAACTGGCCGGAGTTCGAAGTCTGGAGCCGTGCCTGTTTTTAACATGGCCAGCAGTCAGACTTTTATAGCGCATCAATGCGCACTATATGTTTATGACAGCAACATGATTGCTGCCATAGCGTTTTTAACTGTCGGGCCTTGACTCTGACAAGGATGGAGAACGGCGATGCCTGCAGTGCAGGAAACGATCGATCAGGTCGCCACGCTTGACGTGGACCAGTACAAATATGGTTTTGAAACAACCATCGAAATGGATAAAGCTCCGAAGGGGCTGAACGAAGATATTATCCGTTTCATTTCCGCGAAAAAAGAAGAGCCGGAATGGATGCTGGAATGGCGTCTGGACGCTTATAAGCGCTGGCTCACTATGGAAGAGCCGAAATGGGCTCGCGTAGATTATCCGGAAATTGATTTTCAGGATATCCGCTATTATGCGGCCCCTAAAAATCAGACCGGCCCTAAGTCTCTGGATGAAGTTGATCCGGAACTGCTGCGTACTTATGAAAAGCTCGGAATTCCGCTGCGTGAGCAGGAAATTCTGGCCGGTGTACGCAAACAGGGTGAACCAAGCGAGATTGACGGCAATCCGGCTGACAATGTCTACGCATCAGGCCGCGTGGCTGTTGATGCGGTGTTTGACAGTGTTTCTGTTGTCACCACCTTTAAGGCTGAGCTTGCTAAAGCCGGTGTGATTTTCTGCTCGATTTCGGAAGCTATTCGTGAGCATCCGGAACTGGTGAAGAAATATCTGGCTTCCGTAGTGCCGGTTTCAGACAATTATTACGCCACACTCAACTCGGCTGTTTTTACCGACGGATCATTCGTCTATGTACCTAAGGGCGTTCGCTGCCCGATGGAGCTGTCGACCTATTTCCGTATCAACGAAAAAGATACCGGCCAGTTCGAGCGTACGCTGATTATTGCCGAAGAAGGCTCATACGTCTCCTATCTTGAGGGTTGTACAGCACCGCAGCGTGATGAAAACCAGCTCCATGCAGCTGTTGTTGAACTGATCGCGCTTGATGATGCTGAAATCAAATATTCCACCGTCCAGAACTGGTATCCGGGCGACAAGGAAGGCAAGGGCGGTATCTATAACTTCGTGACCAAGCGCGGCGACTGCCGTGGCGACCGCTCGAAGATTTCCTGGACGCAGGTCGAAACCGGCTCTGCAGTTACATGGAAATACCCGTCCTGCATTCTGCGTGGTGATGATTCCCGCGGTGAGTTCTACTCGATTGCGGTATCCAACGGTTATCAGCAGATCGACAGCGGTACCAAGATGATCCATCTCGGTAAGAACACATCGAGCCGCATCATCTCCAAAGGTATTTCAGCGGGTAATTCCAACAATACCTATCGCGGTCAGGTTTCTGCCCATCGTAAAGCAACCAATGCCCGTAACTTCACCCAGTGTGACTCATTGCTGATCGGTAATGATTGCGGTGCGCATACTGTGCCTTACATCGAAGCGAAAAACTCGACTGCGCAGTTCGAGCATGAAGCAACAACCTCGAAAATTTCTGAAGATCAGCTGTTCTACGTGATGCAGCGCGGTATTCCGGAAGAAGAGGCGATTGCTCTGATCGTGAACGGCTTCGTGAAAGAAGTAATTCAGGAACTGCCGATGGAATTTGCCGTGGAAGCTCAGAAGCTTATCGGCATCTCACTCGAAGGTTCGGTTGGTTAAACAGGGATGGCGGAGTGAGACTTCGCCCCTTTAATCAGCATTCATTGATATTTTCGGATCCTGAGAGATCCGGCATTAAAGGTTACACTCATGTTAGAGATCATTAATCTGCACGCCAAAATCGCTGACACGGATACAGAGATCATCCGTGGTCTGAACCTCACCGTTAAAGCCGGTGAAGTGGCTGCGATTATGGGCCCGAACGGTTCGGGTAAATCCACCCTGTCTTACATTCTGGCCGGTCGTTCGGACTACGAAGTGACATCCGGTGACATTCTGTATAACGGCGAAAGCATTCTGGAGCTGGATCCTGCGGAACGCGCAGCCAAGGGCATCTTCCTTGCATTCCAGTATCCGCTGGAAATTCCGGGCGTTGCCACAATGGAATTCCTCAAAGTTGCGATGAATTCACAGCGTAAAGCCCGTGGTGAAGAAGAGCTGAAAATTCCTGAACTGCTGCGGCGCGTTAAAGAAGCTGCCGGTGGCCTGAACATGGATATGGCCATGCTGAAGCGCCCGCTTAATGTCGGCTTCTCCGGCGGTGAAAAGAAGCGTGCAGAAATTCTGCAGATGCAGCTTCTGGAGCCATCACTTTGCGTGCTGGATGAAACCGACTCCGGTCTGGACATCGATGCGCTCAAGATCGTTTCCGATGGTGTAAATGCTCTGCGTTCGCCTGACCGTGCAGTGATTGTGATCACCCACTATCAGCGTCTGCTGGAATATATCGTACCGGACAGCGTGCATGTTCTCTACAAAGGACAGGTGATCAAATCCGGCGATAAGAGTCTCGCACTGCATCTGGAAGAAAACGGTTACGCTGAAATCATCGGCGCTGTTGCTTAAAGAGAGGGATGAATATGAACGTCATTTCTCAAAATCCGGCCTCAAAAATCAGAACACCGGCTGAGAATGCTTTGCTTGATGCATTCGCTGTTCGCGTTGGTGATCTGCCGGGTGACACAGAAGTTCTGAGCGCCCGTGATAACGCACTGGAAGCTTTGAAAATCAACGGTCTGCCTGGCCGTCGTATCGAAACATGGCACTATACAGATCTGCGTACACTGCTGCGCTCTGTTGCGCCGTTTGATGCGAATGTGACGCATAAATCTGTTGCGCCGCTGCTCGACAGTTCTGCCGTTCTGACCGTTGCCAATGGCATTGCGCAGAAATCCGTGCAGGTTGAAGGCGTACGCGTTGAAGCTATCCGCGATATTCTGGGACAGGGCATTGCTGCCCATACCCTGAAAGTCCGTGGTGACGATGATGCGATCGGCCAGATCAACGCAGCCTATGCCAGCGATGGCTGGGGTCTGTCTGTTGCTGACGGTACCGAGCTGGAACAGGCGATTGAGTTGCAGAATTTGCAGCCTTCCGGCCAGTCCCATGTGCGTTTTCCGGTGAAGATCGGCTCGAATGTCAAAGCGACATTTGTTGAGCGTCAGATCGGTGGCGAAGCTGAGACCTTTGCAACCAGTGTCGGCCATGTGACCATTGCTGATAATTCAGAAATCGTCTGGGTTATCGTGCGTGAGCATACGGATCTCTCCACACAGCTGTCGCAGATTAATGTGACAATTGGTGAGAATTCCAAGCTGATCCTGTTCGTGATGAATGCCGGCGGCAAGCTGGTACGTCAGGAAATCAATGTGGATGTGCAGGGCGAAGGCTCTGACTTCCAGCTGCGTACGCTCAACCTGCTTGGCGGCGAAACAGTGACTGACGTGACCATGAATGTTGGTCATCTCGTTGAAAACACTACCTCAACCGAGGTTGTGCGTAACGTGGTGACAGACAAAGCGCGTGGTATTTTTCAGGGCATGATCCGCGTTGCTCAGATCGCTCAGAAAACAGACGCGAAAATGGCTTGTAACACATTGCTGTTGTCAGACGATGCGGAATTTGCAGCCAAACCTGAGCTGGAAATCTTTGCTGATGATGTAGCCTGCGGTCACGGTGCAACTGTGCGTGAGATTGAAAAGGATCACCTTTTCTATCTGATGGCGCGCGGTGTGCCTGAAAATGCAGCCCGTGGCCTGCTGGTCAAAGCCTTTATCGCAGAAGTTATCGAAGAGCTGGAAAACGAGGTTCTCGTTGAAAAGCTGGAAGATATCTTGCAGGCGTGGCTCGAAAAGCACGCATAATAATGCATATAGAGAGCGGGAAATTTCCCGCTCTTCTTCCCTGATATAGAGCACTTGTTGCCCTTATTGATTTTTGTGAGCACGCAGTGCTCTTGCCTGCTTTTTTGAGCACAAAGTGCTCAGGAGTACGATTATGAATCAATTATCGTCTGTACTGCAAAATTATGATGTTGAAGCAATCCGTCGTGATTTCCCGATTCTGTCGCGTGAAGTCTATGGCAAGCCGCTGATCTATCTCGATAATGGTGCCTCGGCACAGAAGCCGCAGGCGGTTATTGATGCGATAACGCACGCTTATTCCAATGAATATGCCAATGTGCATCGCGGTTTGCATTTTCTCTCCAATGCCGCAACCGATGCCTATGAGCGTTCGCGTGAAAAAGTACGCAGCTTTCTCAATGCCGGTTCTGTAGACGAGATCATTTTTACCAAATCGGCGACTGAGGCGATCAACACTGTCGCCTATGGTTATGGTATGCCGAAAATCGGTGAGGGTGATGAAATCCTGCTCTCCATTCTTGAGCATCATTCCAACATTGTCCCGTGGCATTTCATTCGTGAGCGCCAGGGTGCCAAACTGGTTTTTGCACCGGTGGATGATGAAGGTGTGTTCCACCTTGAAGAATTCGAGAAATGCATCACTCCGAAAACCAAACTGATTGCCCTGACCCATATGTCCAATGTGACGGGTACGGTTCTGCCGATTAAAAAGATCGTCGAACTGGCGCATGCGCGCGGTATTCCGGTATTGGTGGATGGTTCACAGGCTGCCGTGCATATGCCGGTGGATGTGCGTGGTCTCGGTTGTGACTGGTATATTATGACCGGCCACAAGCTCTATGGCCCGTCCGGTATCGGTGTGCTGTATGGCCGTATGGAAATGCTGGAACAGATGCGCCCGTTTATGGGTGGCGGGGAAATGATTGAAGAAGTGACGCTTGATAATGTCACTTATAATCATCCGCCGCATCGTTTTGAGGCCGGAACACCGCCGATCGTGCAGGCTATTGGATTGGGCGCAGCCCTTGACTATATAGAGAACATAGGTCGTGAGGCGATTTCTGCCCATGAAGCTGATTTGCGTCTCTATGCGCATGAAGCTCTGGCGAAAATCAACTCGCTGCGTATTGTTGGTAATGCACCGGATAAAGGCGCGATCATCGCATTTGAAATGCAGGGCATTCATGCCCATGATGTTTCAACTCTGATTGACCGTGCCGGTATTGCAGTGCGGGCAGGAACGCATTGTGCTCAGCCGCTGTTGCAGCGCTTTGGTGTGACATCGACCTGCCGTGCTTCCTTCGGTATGTATAATACCCGTGCGGAAGTGGATGCTCTGGTTGCAGCGCTTGAAAAAGCAAGACAGTTTTTTGGATGACGAATATGGATACGAAACCGGAAGTACCGGCTGCAGAGGCCGTAGCCTCAGAAAATGAAAGCGGCGCCTCAAAGGTGTTTTCCGCTTCCGCAATTCCGGAAGCGGAATTGCTACGCCTGACTGATGATATCATCAGCGCGTTGAAAACTGTCTATGATCCGGAAATTCCGGCGGATATTTATGAACTCGGCCTGATTTATAAAGTGGATATTGAGGATGACCGTACAGTCAAAATCGATATGACGCTGACTGCACCTGGTTGCCCTGTTGCCGGTGAAATGCCGGGCTGGGTGGAAAATGCGGTTAGTACTGTTGAGGGCGTTTCCCATGTGGAAGTGACTATGACATTTGATCCGCCATGGTCGCCGGATCGCATGTCCGAAGAAGCTCAGGTTGCTGTGGGCTGGTACTGATTTTAAACGCTGCGGAAACGCAGCGTTTTTTATTTAAAGCATTTCCAGCAAAAGTGGGAATCGCCTTCGCGGGGAAAGCAATTCACTGGATTGCTTTCTTACCCGCTTCGATGCGTAGGATAATGCGTCACAAAAAAATAGAGCAGTTCCAATTCATCTGTTTATCATAATTTGAAAATGCTCTAGCGGGCATGCAGGCTAAGATAATCCGATACAACCTGCTTGCTGACGGGGCTGATTTGCTGTTCGCCATCCTGAATGAGATCGGCAACGCTCTGGCTGCGCAAAGCATCCCGCCATAGTTTTTCAGCCGCCAGCATACGCGATTTGATGAAACAATCCTGTTTGTAGTGGCAAGGTTCTTTTGGCTTTCCGGGTGCGCGACGGCGGATTTCCCGACAGATAAAAGCAGGTTTTTTGCCGTCAATCGCTTCCACAATATCGAGCAAGGTAATTTGCTGTGGGGGATGCGCGAGGCGGTAGCCGCCGCGCGGCCCCGGCACAGCAATGATCACATCAGCAGCGGTGAGGGCACGCAGGTGCTTCAGCAGATAGCTCTCAGATACGCCGTGCAGCTCTGCGAGATGTTTGCCTGCCAGAACCTTATCCTCCGGTAGTCCTGACAATACGAGAGCGCAATGCAATGCCGCCTCAACCCCGTCACTCATTCTGCGCATGTTACAAACCTGTGATTTGTTTTGTCTTAATCATGGATATATTATATCGATGATTTTAAGGCAAACTCTTATTGCAAGGCATAGGTTATGAAAAACAGAATGAATGTCGCGAAAGTCGCTCCGGCTCTCTATCAGTCCATACAGGCATTGGACGCAGCGGTTGATGCGGCAGGACTGGAGCCGCGTTTACTCCATCTTCTGAAAATCCGTTCTTCGCAGATTAATGGCTGCTCTTATTGCACTGACTTGCACATTCGTGATGCCCATCAGGACGGGATGGATATGCAGACACTCTATATGACGAGCGCATGGCGTGAATCGCCGTGTTTTTATGAGCGTGACCGCGCAGTGCTGGAATGGACAGAACACCTGACGCAGATTGCGGTACTCGGCGTGCCGGATGCTCTTTATGAGCGTGTGAAAGCACTGTTCTCCGAAGAAGAGATTGCTAAACTGATTGTGGCTGTCGGTATGATTAATTTGTGGAACCGGATTGGCGTCAGCACGCAGCTTATTCATCCGCGTAAGCCGTAAAACAAAAAAGCCTGTCAGTGATGACAGGCTTTCTAAAATACTGAGCACAGGGATTAAGGTGCGCCGCATTCCTCAGGCACGCTTTTGTCCAGCGGCAGGGGTGATTTTGATAGAGTGCCAGCCATGATTGCCATTGGCTTGAATGGCGGCACAGCCTGCATGGCAGGATTGCTCATGCTGATGGTATAGCAACCGGTATAAACCTGCGCTTTGCCTTCTGCCAGCTTGGATTCAATTGCAATTGGTACTGACCAGTAAATCTGACCGGCACCCGGGTCTGGCTCGCTGCTGCCGATTTTGACACTTACAGATTCAGTTCCGGCATAGCCCTTGGCGTATTTTTCAAAATCATCGCCCAGCTGGCCTTCAGCATAATAGCTATAGGCGCGGGCATATTCTTTGCGGTTAATCGCATTGTAATAGGATTCGAGAAGTTTTTGCGGCGTGCTGCGGTCGTCCAGATAATCCGGCAGCAGCAGACCTTCGGCAACTTCTTTGGTGGCTTCCGGTTCTGTGGTTTCAGGCTTCTCGGCCTCAGTCGCTTTCTTAGCATCAGGCTTATCAGCAGGGGCTGCTTCTTCCTTTGGCTTTTCAGCGTCTGTTTTATCGGTCTTAGCTTTCTCGACTTTCGCCTTTTCTTCCTCAGAATCTTTGGTCGCTGCTTCACCGGCTTTTTTCAAAGCCTCCGGTTTTACCTTCTGCTGCGTCGTTGCCTTGTCTTTGGTTTCAGCGGTGCCTGCGGCTTTGGCATAAAGTGCGCTTCCGGTGAGCAGAGCTGCGCCGATGATTGTGGTTCCGAGCAGGCGGATGATTGCAAGGCGATGATGCTGAGCACGATCCTGTGTGATTGCCAGTGCAACCGGACGCCGTGATGCGGGGGAATGACGGTTCTGCTGAATGCCCATTAAAGTCTCCGCTGATCAGAAGTCTAAAACTTTGATGTCTTTACAGAATAAAAGACTGCAAACAGATCATGGCAATTTTACGCTATATGACAATATTCTATTTTATTCTTTTAGAGCGCCGTCTGCTAAGTCTGGCGCACGGCGCTCTCGCCTGTAAACTACAGAAAATGCAGGTAGAGCGGTTCCAGTTAATATTGAACCGTTGTAACCGCTCTATCTTTTTTGTTTTTACGCATTATCCTTACGCAAAACCGCTTCGCACTTTTGCTGGAAATGCTTTAAATGGCTGATATGCCGCGTCCTTTACTTGCAGTGACGACTATGTGAGACTAGATAGAATATCAGAGGCTTGCCGGTTTTCAGCAATTGATGCGAAAATCTGACCACTTGCCTGACAGGTTGAAACTGCACGGCCTTGAACCGTGTACAGATACAAGTGAGATATTTTATGGGACGTTTTGCCATAATGACCCTGACTGACGCAGCAGCGGAACGCGTGCGCGAAATTCAGGCCTCCCATGAGGATGCTTTAGGCATTCGCGTGGGTGTGAAAAAAGGCGGTTGCGCCGGTATGGAATATACCATCGCGCTGGCTGAGGAAGCCAAAGCCGGTGATGATCTGATCGAGCTTGATGGTGCGAAAGTTTATATCGCTCCGGAAGCTGCATTGTTTTTGCTCGGCACGCAGATGGACTTTGAAGTGACGACATTGCGCACCGGATTTGTGTTTAACAATCCGAACCAGACCTCGGCTTGCGGTTGTGGTGAATCTGTTGAGCTGACACCGGTCTCGCAGGAAGCTCTGGACGCTGCCCATAATGCAGCCTGAGTTTCGTTCTGAATAACAGAGAATAAAAAGAAACCCGCCATTCGGCGGGTTTCTTTATTTTTAGATGTTGATTGGTATCAGCATGAAAGCCGGAATATCATCGCCGAAGCCCAGCGGTGACGGCTCATCATCAAAATCACGACGATGGCGCTTATTATTCTGCTGGCCATTCTGCGTGTGGTTCTGACGGCGTTCATCATTGCCATTCTTATGCGGAGCAGGGCGAACCGGCTCCTGTGTAACGGCTGTACCGAGAGAAACATTATCCGGAATAACCGGCTGCGGCGCATCAAGAGCAGAAATATCTGCCACTACCGGTGCCTCAGCAGCTTTTTCTTCTGCTACGCGCGGCTGAGCCTGCTTTTCTTTATGTTCTTTTGCATCACGCGGCTTCTTGCCGTTTTTGCCACGGCTGTTGCGACCACGACGACCGGTTTCTTCAGTCTCTTCCTGCGCAGGCAGAGTTGAAAGATCGCCATCCAGCCATTCGATCTTTTCGCCGATCATCTTTTCGATGGCATCGAGATGTTTTGTGTCGGAAGCCGTAATGATCGAGAAAGCCTTGCCCGAACGACCGGCACGACCGGTACGGCCGATACGGTGAACATAATCTTCCGCATGGATCGGAATGTCATAGTTGAACACATGGCTGACATCCGGAATATCCAGACCGCGGGCAGCCACATCAGAGGCGACCAACAGCTGAAGATTGCCGTCTTTAAAATTGCTCAGCATAGTCATGCGCGCGCGCTGATCCATGTCGCCATGCAGAGCACCGGCGTTAAAGCCGTGCTTTACCAGCGAGCGGAACAGTTCGGACACATCCATTTTGCGATTGCAGAAAATGATCGCATTTTTCAGCTCATCACCTTCAGCCTGAATGAGATCACGCAGCACTGCGCGCTTATCCCATGGCTTCTTGGCCGACTTAACCAGACGCTGGGTCACAGTCTTTGCGGTTGTCGATGCTTTCGCAACTTCAACGCGGGCTGGCGAATGCAGGAACTGCTCGGTCAGCTTGGTGATTTCCGCAGGCATAGTGGCTGAGAAGAACAAGGTCTGACGGGTAAAAGGGATCAGCTTGCAGATACGCTCGATATCAGGGATGAAACCCATATCCAGCATACGGTCTGCTTCGTCGATAACCAGAATTTCAACGCCGGTCAGCAGCAGCTTGCCGCGCTCAAAATGGTCGAGCAGGCGGCCTGGTGTCGCGATCAGCACATCGGCACCGCGTTCCAGCTTGCGTTCCTGTTCTTCAAAGGAAACGCCGCCGATCAGCAGAGCCACATTGATACGATGATTAACGCCGTATTTTACAAAATTCTCTTCTACCTGAGCCGCAAGCTCGCGGGTTGGTTCGAGAATAAGCGTGCGCGGCATACGTGCACGGGCGCGGCCTTTTTCAAGCAAGTGCAGCATCGGTAGCACGAAAGATGCTGTTTTACCGGTGCCGGTCTGGGCAATACCGAGAACGTCTTTACGTTCCAGAGCATGAGGAATGGCGCCAGCCTGAATAGGAGTAGGGGTGGTGTAACCGGCGGCTTCTACCGCTGCCAGTATTTTCGGTGACAGACCGAGTTCTGCAAATGTCGTCAATGGAGGCGTAGCTCTCTTTTTGGAAGAAGCGCACTGGACCCGACCGGTAATGTCCGCATGACAACAGGACAGGAAAAGCGCTTATGTTTGCGCATTGCGTTAAAATTAATAAAGCCGTTACGGGGAACGGCTCAAAAAGTCAACAAAAATGCCATTTTTGCTGCAAAATAGGGTGATTTAATTGTCATTATGGCAGGCTATTACTCTGCGCCAAGTTAATAGATGCCGCTCATTGCTCTTGAAGTGTTTGGTTTCGCCATTTTAATAGCGGAATTGCTCGTTCAAGATGCGCTCATCCCATGTGTGTTCTTCATCAAAAAGTAGGGTTACGCTGTTTTGTGTATCTTCACGCACAGTCACGGAAGTCACTGATTTTACCTCTGTATGGTCGGCAACGGCGTTGACCGGCCGTTTTTCAACCTCAAGAATATCCATCCGCACCGCGACCGATTTTGGCAATAAGGCACCGCGCCAGCGCCGCGGGCGGAAAGGGCTGACAGGTGTGAGGGCGAGCAGCGGAGAGTCCAGCGGCAGGATCGGTCCTTGGGCAGACAGATTATAGGCGGTGGAACCGGCGGGTGTGGCAACCATCAAACCATCGCAGATCAGTTCTTCCAGCCGCACCTTGTCATCAATGCTGATGCGGATTTTGGCAGCCTGATAGGATTGGCGCAAAACCGAAACCTCATTGATGGCCAATGCTTTGACGGTGCCGCTCTCAAGGGATTCTGTAATCATCTCCAGAGGGCGGATTGTTTCGGCATGGGCTGCGGCAACACGCTTTGGCAAATCATCCTCATGATACTCATTCATCAGGAAGCCAACTGAGCCGCGATTCATGCCGTAAATCGGGCGGCTCTGATTCATATGGTCGTGCAGAGCCTGCAACATGATACCATCGCCACCCAGTACAATGAGCGCATCGGCTTCTTCCGCGGGTGTTTCACCATAGCGCTTGCGCAATGATTCCGCTGCTGAGACGGATTCCGGGGTGCCTGAGGTGATATAAAAGAATTTTTTATATGGATATTTCATCAGTTTCCGCCGAAAAGCTGCATGATTGGATGAGGTTTTGTAGCCTAAATGTGGATAAGAGGCAAAACATTGTTATTTTTTACGGTTCGATGTGATTTTCCGTTTTACAACCAAAAAGAATATGCTATCTAGCCGTCAGTTGCCCTTATAGCTCAGTTGGTAGAGCACCTGATTTGTAATCAGGGGGTCGGGAGTTCGAGTCTCTCTGGGGGCACCACTTACATCTTTCATTGTAATTGTTGCATTTTATGACTGATCCTATTTATAGGATAGGTACTGTAAACGCATACAAAATTTTCTCATTATTTTATTTTGACGATTGAGCGCTGGTATCACCTGTTGGATGCTCCGGCGTTTTTATGGTTTGATCTTGTCTGTTTCAGCACAGCTATATATCTGATCTTTGCTATTCAACTTTCAGAGTGCTTTTGATTCTGTTTGGTATTTTGCTTTTGTGAGTCGCAGTTAGTGTTTTTGAAATGCTGGGATTTTGGGCAATTTTATATCAATAAAAGAAGCACACAGCTGACAAAATCAACATTTTAGTGCCGGTTTGCATTATCCTGTGGTTTTCTCTGATCTATTTGCAGAGTTTGCAGTTTACAAACGAAAAGAATATGCTATCTAGCCGTTGTTGCCCTTATAGCTCAGTTGGTAGAGCACCTGATTTGTAATCAGGGGGTCGGGAGTTCGAGTCTCTCTGGGGGCACCACTTACAATCTTCTCTTTGTAATTGTTGTGTTTTTAGCAACGAATTTCTTTGATGAAATTTGCTTGCATAGCGCTGCTTTGTTTAGGCGCTTCTTATCTCTTCCCTGATCCCATCGACCTTTTTATGCATATTCTTTGCCAATAATCATCGCTTATTCTGATGCGAACAAGCTGTTATTTTCGTGTTTCTTTTCATGTCATGCAAGCAGTTGAAAATGGAAAATTCCATGGCTGTATTGAAGCGTGCCTTGAAACTGGCTTTTACCCAATTTCATATGATTGCTCAGTTGAATATGCTTTGGTTAGAGTGCTTGTGGTAAAGAGTGAGGGATGCCGAATGAAAACACTAGATGTCTTGCGTCATACGATGAGGCGAAAACCAGGGGCTCATTTGTCTCAAGATGGTATTACTTTAGCTCGGTTGGTAGGGGATGCTGCCGCAGCCTATGATCGTGTTTTTTCTAGTCCTTTACCCAGAGCGATAGAGACAGCCTTGGTCATGGGATTTGAAGTACATGAAATTATTGATGGTTTAAGTGGCATTTCCGAAGAGACGACCAGAGGAATTGCTTGGCCAAACTCATATTCCGGTGTGATGCAGATTATAAAATCAGGTGGTGCATGCGCAGAATATGCCTATAAGCAGGCTGCATTATGGAAAGAGATTGCAGAAAAACTATCTGATGGCGAACATGGGCTCATCATTACGCATGGTGGTGTAGTAGAACTTGGCGCAGTGGCGAGCGCACCATTGCTCAATCATGCTGAGTGGGGCGATGCAGCGGGATATTGCGAAGGTGTCCGGTTACATTATGAAGGTAACGCTGTCGTTAATGTGACGATTATACGTGTGCCCGAAGAGTACAGGTCTATTCACAATTGAAGCGAGACGGCTCAGGTAAAGCCAGAATTTCAGCACTGCCAAACAGGATTGGCTTGACGAGGATTTTGTACATATCGGCGTCGAAGAGTGTGTCTTTATCCAGCCGGTAGTTTTTCAGACCTTGCATGGATTTATAACTGCCATGATAGCGCCAGTTATGCAGTACATGATATTGTTTCAACCGGCCGAAGCTCTCTTTCACGGCAATCGCACTGCTATAGGGCCATGCAGCCAGCGTGAATTGTTTAAGCGCTGTCTCTAAACGCGCATTGTGTTGATCTGTATCTTCTTTACCGCAGCAGGCACCGGCACATTTCTGTATTGCCGACCTAAAACAGCCTCTGCCTTTGGTGTGCGGTTCAAAACCAAGAACACTCAGGCATAATTTATATTCGTCTGCGAGTTCGCGCAGGCGGTCTTTGGCGTAAAACTGGTTTTTGAATAAGCCATAGACATTATTGTCAGGCTCATTGGACATGTCATCCGTATATTGGATATGCAGCCCTGTTTCATTCAGCACAAATGAGCAGGTGTCTTTGGTTTTTCGCAATCTGCGATTAAACAGCGGTTGTTGCTGCTTAATCATCTGTGCTTCCAGTAAGAGAGCACTTATCTCGCCGGCGGTCGGAATATAGCTGATACGGGCTGTCTGCTTTAGCAGGCGTGCTTCTTTTGGCGTGCGCAAATGGGAGAGCAGGCGCGTTCTGATATTGATGCTTTTACCGATATAGAGCGGATAATGATTGTTCGCCCCGTGAAGAATATAAACACCCGGAACCTGAGGTGAGGCGGCCACTTGTTCTCTCAATGAGGCAGGGTACTGATACAGCACATCATCCGGTGCCGCTTTTTGCGAGGGAAGATGGTGAGGGAACATGAAGCCTGCTGTCTCGGTCTTTATCTGTGGTGTTCTTAATGTTTTACGAAAGCGACACAATTAGGGCTGAGCGTTTTTACGAATGGAAAATGTGCTGAGATTTTAACGGCGCACACGTATAGATTAAGCTGTTTGCTTGCGTTGCAGGCGCAGAAAATTTGTTTTTATAAAATTCGGCTTTTGTCATTCATTTCTGACGAGGAGCACAACGCCAGCCGGATCAGATGTCCAATGCCCGTTCACTTCATCAAGAGGCTCCAGCTCGTCGCGTAACGGACTTCCCAGATGGCTCAGTGCCTGATCGGGATCGTCTGTGAACAGTTCTAGCCACACATCAACCTGACTTTGTTTCTCAACACGATCAATCCATAAGGTCATGTCTCCGAAGATAAAGCCGACGCTGGCCTTCAGCTCTTTTTTGACCGGTAGTCCTACTTTATCACGGTAATAGGCAACTGTTTCTGCCCATTTGTGGAGCGGCACTTTGATGGCGATATTTTTCCCTGCTGCGATTTTCATGCTTCCTCCCGTTGCAATTTTGAGCCGGTAAAGTCAGAATTCAATCAGGAAATATACGATACTATAATTCGGCTGATGCCAAGGGGAGAGTTGTGTATGCCGGAAACTGCCAGCCTCATAGCTTTCGCTTTGATCGCACTCGGAATGGTGCTCACACCCGGCCCGAATATGGTCTATCTGATCTCCAGATCGATTTGTCAGGGGCGCATCGCGGGATTGATCTCGCTGGGAGGTGTGGCGCTCGGCTTTGTGTTTTATATGCTCTGTGCCGCATTTGGTATCACTGCAATCGTCATGGCAGTGCCCTATGCCTATGACGCGCTTCGCTTTGGCGGTGCGCTCTATTTGCTCTATCTTGCATGGCAAGTGCTGAAACCGGGCGGACGCTCGCCGTTTCAGGTCAGGGATTTACCAGAAGACAGCCCGCGCAAACTTTTTCTCATGGGATTTCTGACCAATCTGCTTAATCCCAAAATCGCGGTGATGTATCTCTCATTGTTACCGCAATTCATCAGTCCTGAGCATGGCAGTGTTTTAACGCAATCTCTGGTTCTCGGTTTTGTACAGATCATGATAAGCGTCAGCGTGAATGCAATGATTGCAATTGCAGCCGGTTCTATTGCGGTGTTTCTCAGTAAACGCCCGAGCTGGCTTGTTGTACAGCGCTGGTTGATGGGGATGGTTCTGACAGGGCTTGCTATTCGTATGCTCACCGAAGCACGGCGCTAAAACGCAAACAGCCCCGGATAGATTATCCGGGGCTGTTTTGATTTCCGGAGGCAGAAATCAGAACTTATAGTTCAGACCTACACGGACAGTGTGGAACTGAGATTTAGCTGCACCGTGAACAACATTGTCGAAATCATCCGATACGTTGAACTTGAGCTTGCCAAGGTCGGTATAGAGATATTCTGTCTTCAGGGTTACGTTGTTTGTGAGTGCATATTCTGCACCGGCGCCAACTGTGTAACCAACGCGTGTATCGGACAAAGAGGATGAACCTTCGTCAAATGGTGCGTTGACATAGGTTTTCACTTTACCATAGGCAACACCACCTGTTGCATAGACCATGAAGCGATCAACCGGCGTGTAACCAAGACGGGCGCGGGTTGTACCGAACCAGCTGACTTTGGTGCCGAGATTTACCTCAGAACCCATTGATCCGACAGTGAAGTCAGACTTTACACCGGAGCCCTGAATGTCGGTTTCGATACCAACAACTGTCTGGCCGAACTGCCAGTTGTAACCGGCCTGAACACCGCCGATAAAGCCGCTGGAATTGCTGCGAAGGGAGAGGCTCTCATCAAAATCGCCGTACATGTCGGTTTTGAATTTGCCACCGGCATAACCGGCGTTCACACCAATATAGCCGCCTGTCCATGAAAATGTATCGGCAACTGCCGGAGCCGGATCATTATATACAACAGCATCTGCTGCAAGTGCCGGAGTAGCCAAAAGCGCAGCGGTCGCTGCGAGTGTAAAGATTTTCATATTTATCCCACCTTAAATATCAGACAAATACTGTAATTTTATAATTACGACTGCCTGTCTGCGGTTTCAAATTTCTATGGACGATCAACATGGTCATTTCGGATTATTCTTTGTCATATGATTATCCGCCGTTGCTACGCAGGCGATGACCGAAAGACTCAAGCAGAGATGAACCGAAGATCTGCTGAAATCCGTAATTTAGCGTGATAAATGAAACAATCCCCGCAAATACGGGGGGGTATTGGTGGTAAAAGTAAATATTCATTAATTATCATGGGTATGATTTAATTAATGCTCAGCAATAAATCTTTTTGCTTCAGTGCATGCCTGTGGATTTATTGATTAGATGAAATCTGAGGCTCTCAACCCGCGCCCGATATGTCTCTTCTGAGGGGATGGTTTTCAGTGGGCGGGGTTGGCGACTACGGGTAAATAGCAGCCGGTGGAGGGTATGTCAGACTATGCTGGGGGGCATAATGCGTGCTGACGATACATGTGTTCCGGTTGCGGCCAACCCCGTGTTCCATCAATCATGAAATTTGCATGGATGCCAGAATTATGGTTCGAACCGGAAACGACTTTGGCGGGTGTCGATGATGTCTTGGCAATATCTTGATAAAACCGGCTTGATCCGGTGATGTGAGGGCTCAAACCTCATGTTCCGATTGAAACCCGCGTTGCCCAAGACATGCTTTCAGACGCAGAATATTAAGCGCTTCGCGTTGAGCGTGGTGAAAGCAGGCTGACACTTGACTATCCTCCAATGAATTTCCTGCCAATTCCTTGGTATTTACGAATTTCGCGAATGACCGCATGGTTTGAAAACTGAAATTTAAAGTTTTTAAACATGCAGAAAAATCTGATTATTATTTTCATAGGCCTGATGCTCGGAGTGTCATTTCAGGCGCAGGCGCGTGAGAAGTTAGCGCCGAGACCTCCGCTCGCAATCGGCTGCCCGGAGGGGGAAGGGAAATCGGATTTTTGTTTTATTGTTTGCAAGCAGGAACTTGTCATTGATGCAACGGATGGGATTCCACCACAAAACAATAACCGGAATTGGTGGGAGCCGCCGACATCATCGGTCTATCAGCCGCCGCAACCGCCACCGTCTCCGCCGGTTTACCGCATGGTCTGCAAGCCGCAAACCAAGCCCTGACAGGAAATGTAAAAGCGGCCTTTCCGTTTCCGGATAAAGGCCGCCTTTAAAAATTCATACAGCGCAGAGCCTAAGCTCGGGCATTTGCAAATACCGTCAAATGCTGCGGTTATTTACAATTAGCTGTGTAGATATGGCCGCGGCTGTTGCGATACTGGCATTTACCGTTGCGCAGATTGCGAACCAGAAGGCCGCCGACCGCACCGGCGCCGGCACCGATCAGTGCACCTTTGCCGCCACCGGCGATACCGCCGATAACTGCGCCTGCAGCAGTACCCACGCTCAAATCTTTTTCTGTTGATGTACAGCCGGAGAGTGCAACAATCGCGGCCACTGCAATGATAGCTAAACGCATGATAAAATCCTTATTGGTCGTAGACCTGATCTAGAAGCTGCCGGTTTTATGATTTCTGTTCTGCCAGTAACGGTTGCGCATACGCGGTGCCATAAACCAGGATATAAACGGGGTAATCAGAAAACTGCAGCCAATGACGACAGGAATAAGATATTTAGCGTTTTGCGCTAAATCAGGGATTGTAAGTACAATGATCATACCAATTCCGAACAATACGGCATTGACCATCAGGCTCAGTAATACGGCAATCTGAAAACGAGTAGACATTCATTTGCCTCCCTTATGCTCTTTCTTATCAACGCGACCGGATATGATTTGGTTCCGTTGATATTGCCGTGCACAAGACTCACGGAGCAGCATCGGGATAAAGAAACTATTTCAGCAGACCGCTATTATTTCAAGCAGCGCCTAATACTCTCTCTTTAAATTGACTGTGACACTTTTTGCCACTTGGCACACAGAATATAAATATCCCCGAAAACAGAGCCTGCTTTCGGGGATGAAACTCAGAAACTGAGGTGACACTGTCTTGTCTACCGAAGTTGCTGCATACGCGTAGCAACATACCAGCCAATAATCGGTGTAACGACCAAAGCGACGCCGACGACAGTCAGCATAGGATAGATTGGCTTATGTGCCAGAGCAGGCACTGTCAGAACAACAATAAAGCCGCAGCCGACGAGAACAATAAATGCAATCGAGCCGATCATCGATGCCAGATGGAAATTTGTAGACATTCGTCCCTCCGAATGGTTTTCCTGAAGTGAAAACCTTGTGCCTCTGTAGATAGTCTGCGGCTTCGTAAAGGGATGGCAGATATGGCCGTCGCACACGAACATTTCTGCATAGACGGGTATTTCCGAAGCGCTGTTCATTTCAATGCTTGCAGTCTGTAATTTAGTCTGTGCTGTCTGTTCGTGCATTGATCAGGATCAACCTGATTGTGAAATGCGCTATGGACGTAAATTTTCGATCTGCAAGATAAGACTGGCTATCTCGTGCGGATCCTGAATGCCGCTTTCATAAATCCGGATAACTGTGCGCGCCAACTGGTTTTTATTCTCGTCAGTTGTCGGACAATGTCCCAGAATTTCGCATGTTTCATTATATGCAGCCTGAAGCGTATTTAACTGTTCAGGTTTATAGATCCCAAGATAATCTGACTTATGGAAAGGCATGTTATCTCTCCCGTTTATATAATCTTGTACTAAAATTTGAATAAAGCAATGAATTTATACTTTTAAAATTTAAACATGCCGAAAGAATGTTCTTTAAACAAATAAACCCGGCATTTTCGCCGGGCTTATTTTTGCTGGATGGTTATTCAGCTGGTGTGTGCTTGCCGTGGTCTCTGCTTTTATGGCGCTGCTCACCTTTGCCGTGGTGTTTCCCTGCTTTCAGCTCACTGCGATCGAGCTTGCCGTCTTTGTTTTTGTCAAGTTCGGCAAAACGGGCAGTACGGTGTTTCTCAATGGCTTCGAGCGAAATTTTGCCGTCACCATTCACATCAAGACGGCGCTCCATCCGGTCTGCTGCACGCTTGACCATCATTTTCTGCGCATGGGCTTCAATTTCTTCACGGGAGAGAATGCCATCCTTATTGGTGTCAGCGGCTTTCAATTCCTCCATACGGGTGAATTTTTCCAGATCAATCGGACCACGATCACGGTGGCCTGATGTATGCTGCGCAGTTTGCTCAACATTCTTTTCTGTTTTTTCTTGCGCTAAGACTGGTGCTGCAAGAACTGAGGAAGCAACGAGTGCGAGAATGATTGTTTTCGTATTCATAGTTATAATAACTCCGTCATGCGTTACACTAAGCCTTGGGATGGCATGCGGAGTAATATTGACCAGCAATGTGGGATCAATATGGAATGTCTAATTACAAATTCGTAATGTTATGCATGAAGTTATTCATGTTTTTGAAAGTGTTATAGAATGCAATGACTTGTGGTGAAATTCCTGCGCATTCCGGATTTTTTATTTGTACGGAATGCGCTTTGCAGGCCATTAATGGGCCGGGTGCAGGGCATCATTGAGATACATGCAGGTCAGCATTGTGAACACATAGGCCTGAATTATGGCCATCAAAAATTCAAGTGCGGTGATGCCGACTGTCATGGCGAGCGGCAAAACAGAGCTGACAATGCCTAAGGTTCCAAGCCCTGCCAGAGAGGCAACAAATCCGGCAAAGACCTTCAATGTAATATGTCCGGCCAGCATAACCGCGAAAAGACGCACAGAATGACTGACAGGCCGTGAGAAATAAGACATCAACTCAATGGGGACAATGATCGGTGCAAGGACCAGTGGCACACCGGAAGGCATGAACAGACGGAAGAAGCTCGTACCGTTGCGCATCAGGCCGTAGAGGGTAACGGTCAGAAAGACGGTTAGTGCCAGACCGAATGTCACAATAATATGCGCTGTGACCGTGAAGGCATAGGGGAACATGCCCAGCAAATTTGCTGTAAGAATGAACATGAATAGTGAGAAGACCAGCGGGAAGAAGCGTCTGCCTTCTTCTCCCGTATTATCGCGCAGAGTAGAAAACACAAATTCATAGAGAATTTCAGCTGTGGATTGCCAGCGTCCCGGGATCAGTGTTCTGCCGCGTGCCGACAGAAACAGGTAGAGACCGGCACCGACGGTTGCGATAAGCATGAACAGGGCAGAGTTCGTAAAAGCGATCTGCATACCGCCGACTTCACCCAAATTTGCAATCGGTTTGATTTCAAACTGTGCGATTGGTCCGGCCATGAGATCGTCTCCCTGTTCGATGAGCGTATCGAACGATAGAGCGATTCGCGTCCTCTGTGCCACTGCAAGGCCAATATCTTGCCGCATAAAAAAACAGAAGCCTCGTGATAAGACCTCTGTTCCTTTAATCCCGAAAAAGACTTTTTTGTCTTTTCAGGCTGTTTTACGCAGCCTGATTGAGTGCTTTTTCGATTTCGTCTTTCAGGACAAGACGACGTTTGCGAAGATCTGTTTCATTGTCCTGACTTGTCGGCTCAATTTTTGTCTCTGCGCGGTGAATCTGGTCATTCACGTCGTCATATTCTTCAAGCACTTTGGCAAAACGCGGATCAGCTGCTTTCAGAGCATGGATGCGCTCCAGCTGACCCGGAAATTCTTCACCAAGTGTATGCGGTGTATTGGACATGCTGTTTCCTTCCTTATTTTGTTGAAAGGAGCTTCGCATGAGTCTCAGTGGCCGACATTGATCAGGATCAATCAGAATTTGACCGACCAGCGCTCAATATCATTGCTCTGACCAATCAAGGCCAAACCTGTCGCGATGGAGTCAAATTGATTGCTGCTCGACACATGCGCATGTTCAAACTGTTCCGAGAACAAGGTTTTGATTGCCGGTACAAACGATGTACCGCCGGTCAAAAACACGCGGTCAATATCTTTATCGCTCAGTCCGGCATTCTGCACGGCATTATCAACGCAGGTCGAGATTGCCTGCATGTCTTCCGCAATCCAGCTTTCAAAGTCTGAGCGCTTAATCTGTGCTTCGATTTTGAAATTTTCTGCCTTGAATGTGAGCTCTGAAGTCTGGGCAGAGGAGAGACCAGCTTTAACGTCGGAAACAACGCGATACAGCTCAAAGCCGTAATCACCTTCAATCATTTCGATGAAATGTTCGAGCACTTCCGGCTGTTCTGCCTGTGAGGCGAGCTCATGCAGTTCCCGCAATGTTGACGGGGTATTCATCAGGAACAGGGTGTTCCAGCGGGCAAAATTCGCAAAATAATGGTTCGGAATTTGCAGAACTTTGCCGAAGGATTTGTAATTGCTCTTCTTGCCGAGTTTTGGCGAAACCACATTATCAATGATGCGGTAATCGAAAGTATCGCCCGCAATGCCGAGACCTACCTGACTGAGCGGTGTTGAGGTCAGGCCATCTGCGCCGACTTCAAAATTCACAATCGAAAAGTCGCTCGTACCGCCGCCAAAGTCGGCAACCAGCACGGTTGAGGACTGCGTCAGTTTTTGTGCATAGAAATAGGCTGCAGCCACTGGCTCATACACATAATGAATATCGGTGAAGCCGAAGTCGCGCAGTGCTTTTTCGTAGCGTGCCATAGCCAGTGCTTCATCCGGATTATGACCGGCGAAGATGACAGGACGACCGACAATGACTTTATTGCCACGCGCGGGCAGGCGGTCACCAAGACGCTCCGCCAGAGTTTCCAGAAATGTACGCAGCAGATCTTCGAATTTAAAGCGTTTGCCATATACCGGTGTATCGGTGAAGGATTTGCTGGCGGCAAAGGATTTAAAAGACTGCAAAAAACGGCAATTATGCGGATCGGCGATAAAGCGATCCATCGCCCAGGGACCGCTCTCGACATTGCGATGCCCTTTATTGCCATCCTGCCAGAAACACAGTACCGAACGATAGGCCGAAACAATGGCGTCATCTTTCGGGAAGGTCATAACCTCGGCAATACCATTGCCGTCAGCCACGGCAATAACTGTATTGGTTGTACCAAAATCGAGGCCAAGGGTTATCGTCTCCGAGGGGGCGTTATTTCCCGCAGTCATTGTTTCAAATCCTTGTATCTGCGCATGTGGGCTTTTGAGAAAACGGCCTTTATAGCCGTTTTAAAGGTGGGGTCAATTCAGGCCGACGGCGGAATCCGGCATTGAGAACGAATTGTAATCGTTAAAAAGGATACGGGATGCCGGATACACTTATTTTATGACAGTAATTTATAGCTACATGAAAGAATGTTGTAATATTTAATCGATTTGAATTTTATGTGAGCATGCTTGACGAACGCAATTTTGTAACGTCCTATTCCGGTTGAGGAGTGATCGCAGGCGAAGCGCCGGATCAAAAGCATGCCAGTTTCTATACTGTCCGGTGAGGGCAGCTGTAATGACCAAGCGGGAGGGTTCCGCTGCTGATAACTTGCAAACGGGAGGAATACGATGCGCAAGTTCATGACAACAACAGCAATGGCTTTGGGTTTAATGGCAGGTGCGGCGCAAGCTGCGGAAAATGTGGAAGTTCTGCACTGGTGGACTGCAGGCGGTGAGGCCGCAGCGCTTGAAGTGCTGAAGAAAGATCTCGAAAAGCAGGGCATCGGCTGGACGGATATGCCGGTCGCAGGTGGTAGCGGCGTTGAAGCGATGACCGTGTTGCGTGCCCGTGTGACTGCCGGTAACGCCCCGACTGCTGTGCAGATGCTTGGTTATGATGCGCTGGACTGGGCAAAGCAGGGCGCGCTCGGTAATCTGGATGAAGTTGCCAATAAAGAAGGCTGGGACAAAGTTATTCCGGCACCTTTGCAGGCATTTGCCAAATATGACGGGCACTGGATCGGTGCGCCGGTCAATATTCACTCCACCAACTGGATGTGGATCAACAAAGCCGCACTTGATAAAGCCGGTGGCAAAGAGCCGACCAATTGGGAAGAACTGATTGCCCTTCTCGATAAATTTAAAGAACAGGGTATTACACCGGTCGCACATGGTGGCCAGCCATGGCAGGATGGTACGCTTTTTGAGGCTGTGGTGCTGTCTTTCGGGACTGATTTCTACAAAAAGGCTATGATCGATCTCGATCCGGAAGCCCTTGGCAGCGATACGATGAAACAGGTTTTCGATCGTATGACCAAGCTGCGCACCTATGTTGATGATAATTTTTCCGGTCGTGACTGGAATCTGGCATCGGCCATGGTCATTGAAAACAAGGCCGGTCTGCAATTCATGGGCGACTGGGCGAAAGGCGAATTCGTCAAAGCCGGTAAAAAGCCGGGCGAGGATTTTGTCTGTATCCGTTATCCTGAAACACAAGGAGCAATTACCTTTAACTCTGATCTGTTCGCAATGTTCAAGGTCTCCGAGGATAAGGTAAAAGCGCAGATGGCGATTGCTTCAGCGATTGAAAATCCTGAATTCCAGTCGGCTTTTAATGTGGTCAAAGGCTCTGCTCCGGCACGTACAGATGTGTCTGATGCTGCTTTCGATGCTTGTGGCAAGAAAGCGATTGCCGATGTCAAAGAAGCCAGCGGCAAGGGCACCATGTTTGGTTCCATGGCACATGGCTATGCAAGTCCGGCATCTGTGAAGAATGCATTCTTTGACGTGATTACCCGCCAGTTCAATGGTGAACTGTCATCGGAAGAAGCTACGCAGGAACTCGTTGCTGCGGTGGCCGCCGCTCAATAATTTATTGCAAAACCGGAGGCTGCCTCAGTGGCGGCCTCCGTTCTCTGCTGTCTGACGGAGGCAGCTGACATTTATTTTACTGCAGGGCACTTAAAAACGAACATCGATTTTGAGCGTCATACGTAAAAACCAAAGAGCATTTTAGTTTTATTTTTGATGTGCCGTGCCGATCAAAGCGGGGCAGATACCAAGCGTGGTGATTGACCATGAATAGTCGCAGCCGATTGCAGGAGCTGTTGCCCAAACTTGTTGTGGCACCCAGCTTTTTCATCATTCTGATTTTTGTATATGGTTTTATTGCCTATACGGGTTTGCTGTCGCTGACAGACAGCAAAATGTTGCCGTCTTATAATTTTGTCGGCTTGGAAAATTACTCCAAACTCTGGGCTTTGCCGCATTGGTGGCGCGCCATAACCAATCTGGCGATCTTCGCATCGCTCTATATTATTATTTGTTCAGTGCTGGGGCTCGGACTGGCGATTTTGCTGGATCAGAAAATTCGCGGTGAAGGTTTTTTGCGCCCGATTTATCTTTATCCGATGGCACTGTCTTTTATCGTTACGGGCACAGCATGGAAGTGGTTTCTTGATCCGGGTATCGGGCTTGAAAATACCATGCATTTATGGGGCTGGGAGAGTTTTCAGTTCAACTGGATTAAAGATCGCAATTACGCGATTTATTGTGTGGTGCTGGCCGCCGTCTGGCAGTCGTCCGGCTTTATCATGGCGATGTTTTTGGCAGGGCTGCGCGGTGTTGATAATGAGATCATCAAAGCCGCACAAATTGACGGAGCTTCACCTTTTACCACCTATCGCCGGATTATTATTCCGATGATGCGGCCGGTTTTTCTGTCAGCCTTTGTGGTGCTCGCGCATCTTGCGATCAAGGCCTATGATCTTGTGGTGGCGCTGACCGGCGGCGGGCCGGGGCAGGCGACTGAAGTTCCGGCAACCTTCATGTATTCCTATACTTTTACCCGTAACCAGATGGGCATTGGTGCATCATCGGCGATTATCATGCTGGCAATGATTTTCTCGATCATTATTCCTTATCTGTATTCGGAAATTCGCGGAGGCAAACGCTGATGAGTGGTTCTGCCAATGTACAAAATGCGATCTCGCACCAGAGACTGACACGGGCGCTAATCTATTCAATCCTGTTGATCTTTCTGGTTTATTATCTGCTGCCGCTTTATGTGATGGTGGTGAATTCCTTCAAACCGCTGGAAGAAATCCGGCAGGGCGGCATGCTGAACCTGCCACAACAATGGACGATCGAGCCATGGCTTTCGGCGTGGTCAACAGCGCAGATCGGTGTGCAGCCGACCGGTCTCAAACCGTTTTTTATTAATTCCATTCTGATGGTCGTACCGGCGGTGGCGATTTCTACCATCGTTGGCGCGCTGAATGGTTATGTGCTGACAAAGTGGAGCTTTCGCGGCTCAAATCTGTTCTTCGGTTTGCTGCTGCTCTCCTGCTTTATTCCGTTCCAGATTGTGCTGATCCCGATGGCGCGTATTCTCGGCTTGCTCGGGCTGTCCAGTTCCATATGGGGACTGGTAATGGTGCATGTGGTTTATGGTATCGGTTTTACGACACTGTATTTCCGAAATTATTATGAGGCATTCCCGACCGAGCTGGTGCGCGCGGCACAGATTGACGGTGCCAGTTTTATGCAGATTTTTGCCCGTATTCTGCTGCCGTCCTCGGGGCCGATTATTGTGGTCTCTGTGATCTGGCAGTTCACCAATATCTGGAATGATTTCCTGTTCGGGGCGTCTTTTGCCGGTGCTTCAACCACGCCGATGACGGTTGCGCTCAACAATCTCGTCTCCTCATCGACCGGCGTTAAGGAGTATAATGTTCATTTTGCTGCGGCGATCATCGCCGCCTTGCCAACGCTCATCGTCTACATTGTTTCCGGCCGCTATTTTGTGCGTGGTCTGATGTCCGGTGCCGTGAAGGGATAATCTATGTCATTTCTTAAAATCGCCAATCTGCGTAAATCCTACGGTGCCACAGAAATCCTCAAAGATATTAATCTGGAGATTGAAGAAGGCGGCTTTCTGGTACTGGTCGGGCCGTCCGGTTGCGGTAAGTCTACTCTGCTTAGCACCATTGCCGGACTTGAGCCGATTACCTCCGGTGACATCACCATTAACGGACAATCCGTGTCGGACTTGCCACCTTCAAAACGTGATATTGCAATGGTGTTTCAGTCCTATGCGCTTTATCCGAATATGACAGTTGCGGGTAATATTGCCTTTGGTATGGAGGTACGCGGTGTGCCCAAGCCGGAGCGCGAAAAGGCTATTCGTGAAGTGGCGGACATTCTTCAGATCGGGCACTTGCTGGATCGCAAGCCAAGTCAGCTCTCTGGCGGTCAGCGTCAGCGTGTGGCAATGGGGCGTGCGCTGGTTCGTAATCCGCAGGTGTTTCTTTTTGATGAGCCGTTGTCCAATCTGGATGCTAAACTGCGTGTGGATATGCGTACCGAGATTAAGCGGCTGCATCAGCGGATGAAAACCACCATCGTTTATGTGACCCATGATCAGATTGAAGCGATGACGCTAGCCACGAAAATTGCTGTCCTCAAAGACGGGATATTACAGCAGTTCGGGACACCGGCAGAGATTTACAACAAGCCGGTGAATATGTTTGTCGCTGATTTTATGGGTTCACCGGCGATGAATTTGCTGACCGGTACGGTTGAAAATGGCGGTGATGGCTTGCAGGTTGCATTAGAGCGGCCAGATGCGGCTCCGCTGAAATTGCCGGTTGTGAGCGCGAATGGCGAGCTTGCTGCTTATAAGGGCAGACAGGTGGTGTTCGGTATCCGGCCGGAGGCTCTGACCGACCCGGATGGTACAGATCGTAATGCGGGCATGATCGCAGAAGGCGATTGCCATATTGAGGTGGTGGAGCCTGCCGGTTCTGATACTTTTGCTGTGACCAAGCTGGGTGGCAAAGAGGTTGTGGCACGGTTGCGGGCGGACGCGCATATTCAGGCCGGTCAAACAGCACGGCTGGCCTTCAATCTTGATAAAGCCGTATATTTTGATCCGCAAACCCAGCAAAGGATCGTCTGATTTCGTATCTAATCAGATTATAAAACTGCCGAAGGATTCAATTTCTACCAGATCAGCAAAACTATAATTATGCTGATCTGGTTCACTATGCTCTGTTGACTTTATTGCTGGTGCGGCTTGTGAGTATTATATTGTTTACAATTATTGTTGAATTACGTCTGAATAGTTCTGTCAGAAGTTGACCCTTTGCCATAATCATCTATTTTCTCAATAGAATCTTAATGACGGCAAGGGGACGTGCCTGCTATGCGCTTTACTGCACTTTTTACCACTTCGGCTGTATTCAGTCTGGCTATGCTGTGCACCGCAATGGCGGCAGATGTTTCTCAGCCGAGTTATAAAGCGGACAGTGAATGGAAAATCATTGTCAGCCCATATGTATGGGGTGCTTCACTTAAAGGTAAAGCGGCCATTGGTGGCCGCAAAACAGATGTGAATGTTCCGTTTTCCGAGATTTTTGACAATCTTGATCTGGCTGCTATGGGCACTATCGAGCTTATCAAAGGACCTTTGGGTTTCTTCATTGACGGTCAGTATGTCGCCACCACACAGGATGAAGATATTCTGGCCAATGAGCTGGCGCTGAATATCAAAACCACGACCATTTCCGGTGGTGCGTTTTACCGTGTTTACGAGCGTGAGCTTGGCGGTGTGACTGTTTTCAACGAAGCGCAAACGTTTACGGTTGAGCCGATGCTCGGCGTGCGCTGGACAAAGATCAAGGCGGATCTTTCTGTCGGTCCTTTCAGTGTGAGCAGAAAAGCCGAATGGACAGATCCGTTTGTCGGTGTTCGTCTGAAAACTGATCTGAATGAGCGTTGGAACCTTGCCGGTGAGGCAGATATCGGTGGTTTTGGCGCCGGATCAAAACTGAGTTATAATGCGCAGGCCTATCTGGGCTATCGTACATTCCTTTTTGACCGCCCGACCAATTTACGTGTCGGCTACCGTGTATTGTCTCAGGATTTTAAAGGTCCTGAGCTCTTAGGCCATACTTTCAAATGGGATGTCGTGCAGCACGGGCCGGTTGTCGGTCTGTCGATGCGGTTCTAACCAACGAGGTCTGACTGATGTTTTTTCAGCGTAAATCCGTTCGTTCTGTTCTTGTGGCCAAGACAGTTGCCTTATCCTTATTCGCTTCGCCATTGATCGCGGAAGCCTGCACCCGTGTTGTCTATCAGGGTGCTAATAATGACGTGATCACTGCGCGTTCGATGGACTGGAAAGTCGATGTTGCGACCAATCTCTGGGTGTTCCCGAAGGGCATGGAACGTAATGGTGAAGCCGGTGAAAATTCGATCAAGTGGACATCAAAATATGGCAGCGTGATTGCGTCCGGTTACGATATTGCAACGACTGATGGCATGAACGAAGAGGGACTTTCAGCCAGCGTTTTGTGGCTGGTTGAGTCTGACTATCCGGAATTCAACAAAGATAAACCGGGGCTGACCATCGCCGCATGGGCGCAATATGTGTTGGATAATTATGCCACGGTTGAAGAGGCTGTTACGGCGCTGAAAGACGAGCCATTCACCATCGTGACCGATAAGGTGCCGGGTGAGAGCCGTTTGGCAACGCTGCATCTGTCGATCTCGGATGCAAGCGGTGACAGTGCGATCATCGAATATATTGATGGCAAGCAGGTTATTCACCATAGTCGTGAATATCAGGTCATGACTAACTCACCAACTTTCGACCAGCAGTTGGCGCTGAACAGCTACTGGCAGCAAATCGGCGGTACAGTGATGTTGCCGGGCACCAACCGCGCTGCAGATCGCTTTGCGCGCGCTTCCTTCTATATCAATGCAATTCCGAAGCATGAGAATACGGATATCGCTTTGGCGAGCGTGTTCGGCGTTATTCGTAACGTGTCAGTGCCTTTTGGTATTACCACACCGGATCAACCAAATATTTCTTCTACCCGCTGGAGAACTGTCGCTGATCAGAAACGTAAACTCTATTTCTTTGAATCTGCGTTGACACCCAATACATTCTGGGTTGATCTGAAAGGGCTGGATTTCTCGGCTGAAACCGGAAAAGTGAAAAAGCTGGATCTTGGTGAAAACCAGACCAATATTTTCTCCGGTAAGGTCAATGAGGAGTTTAAAGAATCCAAGCCGTTCCAATTCTTAGGGCTTGAAACAGCCCAATAAGGGCAGATTAAGAGCGCCGTGTGCCAGACTTGGTATACGATGCTCTAATACTCTCAATGATCAAAGGCCGCTGCAAAGTGGCCTTTTTTATGCGGCATCGGTGTTGTTGCAGCTATTGGTTTTGCTGACCAAGCCTTCCTGATTGACGACAATCTGATTGCGGCCGTTGGCTTTGGCCTGATAGAGACTCTGATCAGCCATACGCATCAGTTGTGATGTGGTATAAGTGGGTGCGGAAAGTGTAAGCCCGATACTTATGCTAAGCGGATAATCCTGTCCCTCCACAGGGTGAAACTCTATGCTCTCAACTGCGTAGCGTAATTGCTCAGCGATTTTGAGCGCGGGTTTGATCTCAGTATCGGGCAGAAAGACTGCAAATTCCTCACCGCCGATGCGGCCGATAATATCGTTCTGGCGTAATGGCATACGCAATGCATCGACAATTGCGGTGAGTGCTTTGTCACCGGCCTGATGGCCATAAACATCATTAATGTTTTTAAAATTATCCGCATCAATTACCAGCAAGGCAGATTGCCTGCTGGTTTTATTCAGTTGTTTGATCATGTCCAAAAAAGCATTCCGGTTGAGCAGGCCGGTCATGCTGTCGGTATCAGCACGTATTTGTAAAAGACGATTGGCCTCTGTCAGATCATCCGTTGTTTTTTTCAGTTTTGCATTCTGAATGAAAATATAGACGCTGATCGGAAAGCCGGTCAGCACAGGCATAATCGAGTTCATCAGGAATACAAAAGCAGTAAAAGGCTGGCCGGAGGCAAGGCGGATGCTGAATGAGAATATCTGGCTCAATGCAACCACTAAGGCCGTTACGAGCGTTGCTTTCAGAAGAATTTGAACCATATCAGCCCCCGCAGATCATTACGCAAGGTGGTCATAGGTCTCTTCGGTTTGAGCCACTACAAAGATTGCAAGTTATACGGCAAGTTTTCTAACGAAGGTTTGCAAATTGCGAGCATCAATCCATTGATATATTTTAGCTATTTTGAATGTTCTTGTGTTTTGAAACGAATTTCATCTATAAATTTTGGCGCAGATTTTCAGCCTCAAGAGAACGGATATTCCGGCTATGACAGATTTTTCAATCAGACCTGTTTCTTCATCTCCGGCACAATTGACTATGTTATCTAATCTGTTGGTTGAAACCGTGGCCAGCGGTGGCTCTGTCAGTTTTATGCATCCTTTAGAGCTTGCAGATGCCGAAGTTTTTTGGCGTGGTGTGCTGGATTCTGCCGCTCAGGGCGAGCGCATTCTTCTGGGAGCCTATGACGGGGACAGGCTGGCAGGTACTGTTAGTTTGGTCTTGGTACAGACGCCTAATCAACCGCATCGAGCTGAAATCAGTAAGCTGATGACATCTGTAGATTATCGCGGGCAGGGCGTAGCAACATTGCTGATGCAGGCGGCTGAAGCGCTGGCACGAGATCATAAACGGACACATCTGATGCTGGATACTGCCAGTGACAGCAATGCTGTGTCACTTTATGAAAAACTGGGTTTTCAGCGTGCCGGTGAAATTCCGGATTTTGCCCTTAATCCTTTTGGCGAACTGACCGGCACTATCATCTTTTGGAAGAATCTCAATTAATCAGGCTGTTAATGTTCTTCGATGGTGACCACTACATACTCCGCATGAATATCCACGCGGATCAGCGGTGTCCCGTTCAGGATGCTTTCAATATCGTTATCTGAGATGGAGCCGCGACTCAGCATTTTTTCCAGACGGGCGCGATTGGCTTTGTCATTGAAGAAGGTGTCATACTCATCTTCCGGATCGAGTTTTCCGAATACATAGAAATTGGCGCGATCCTGACGGATGATTGTTGCTGCTGAAATCAGAGCATCACCGGATGAATTATAGTGATCCTGTTTGCTGAGTCGCGCTCTGTATGAATCAATTGGCTGCGCCAGCGCACCGGAACTGAAAGCTGCTAAAGCAGCAGAC
The DNA here is from genome assembly GCF_003314995.1 of Pseudochrobactrum asaccharolyticum. Taxonomy (GTDB): domain Bacteria; phylum Pseudomonadota; class Alphaproteobacteria; order Rhizobiales; family Rhizobiaceae; genus Pseudochrobactrum; species Pseudochrobactrum asaccharolyticum. The sequence continues at coordinate 97,425 of NZ_QNRH01000008.1, read as the reverse complement.
AAAATGACTGTCCGCACTATATTTGTCCCCCAAGAAAAGTCCTGTTATTTTTATAAAACAATTTTCTTCGAAAAGGAAAAAAATCAGCGTTTCGTTTATTTTTTGTTTTACCGAATAACAATTTGTTATTTTAAATACATAAACGCACGGCATAAGTTAGCAACGCATAAATTATTTGCTCGTTTATTGATAACCGTAAAGAGAGATACTTCTATGAAGATTAAAACACTGGTTGCCGTTTCCGCTTCTGCACTGCTGATGACTGTAGCTGCTGCTTCTGCTTGCACTCAGGAAGAGCTGACTAAGAAGGTAACCGATGTAACCACTGCTATTCAGGAAGCGGTTATGAAAGACCCGAGCAAAGCCCAGGAAATTATGGCAAAAGCTCAGGAAATGCAGACCAAATATCAGGGCACAACTGATATGGCTGAAGCTTGCAAAGCTTATGATGAACTGCAGGAATACCTCAAGAAATAAGTGTTGAGTATGCTCTGATCAGGCCGGTTCTCTTGCTTTTTCTGTCTCGAATAGGTCCCGATTCAGAAAGTTTCAGAGCAAAAAAATCAAAAAAACGGGGAAGACTTTGCGGTCTTCCCCGTTTTTTGTTTTAAAGCGGTTTCAGTTAAAATCGAAACCTTAGAACCGCTTCACACATTTCGGTATGTGCTCTAGATGCTGCGATTAGCCGTGTTTTTTAGGCAGGCGTGGCAGCAGGATCGTCAGAATGCCAAGCAATGGCAGGAACGAACAGAGCCAATAGACATATTCAATGCCTTTCGTATCGGCATAGTCACCGAGCAATGCTGCACCAATACCGCCGGCGCCAAAAGCAAAGCCGAAGAACATACCGGCAATCATGCCGACGCGCCCCGGCACCAGTTCCTGAGCAAAAACCACAATTGCGGAGAATGCTGAGGAGAAGATGATACCAATGACAACGGCCAGAATGCAGGTCCAGAACAGATTGGCGTAGGGCATCATCAGGGCAAACGGAATAACACCGAGGATCGAGAACCAGATCACGAAGCGTGCGCCCATTCTGTCGCCGATCGGGCCGCCGAGGAAGACACCGGCTGCGGATGCGCCGAGGAACAGGAACAGGATCAACTGAGCGTTCTGAACACTGACAGCAAACTTTTCAATCACATAGAATGTGAAATAGCTGGACAGGCTGGCCATATAAACATTCTTGGTGGTGGTAAGCAGCACGAGGATGGCAATCGCAAACAGAACACGCCCCTGTGGCAACGGCAAAGTGCGGTCTGCAGCAGGTTTGTTTTTATTCTGGCGCTGTTTTTCAGCATACCAGCGGCTGACGCGGGTGAGAGCGATGAAGCCAAAAACCGCGATGATTGCCAGCCATGCCACGCTCGACTGACCATTCGGCAGAATGATAAAGGCTGCAAGCAGGGGGCCGAGTGCGGAGCCGAAATTGCCGCCAACCTGAAACAGTGACTGTGCAAAGCCGTGACGGCCGCCCGAGGCGATGCGGGCAACGCGGGATGCTTCCGGATGGAAGATCGCCGAGCCCAGACCAATGAGGCTGGAGCCGATCAGCAGCACTGTATAACTGTCCGCATTGGCGAGCAGAATAAGACCGGTAAAGGTGCTGACACTGGAGAGCGGTAGCGAATAAGGCATAGGCCAGCGGTCTGTGATAATTCCGATCACCGGCTGCAGCAGCGAAGCGGTAATCTGAAATGTCATGGTCAGGAGGCCGATCTGGCGGAAATCCAGATTATAATTGGTCTTGATAAGCGGATAAATTGCAGACAGCAGCGACTGCATAATATCGTTAAACATGTGGCAAAAAGCGACGACCACAATCAGTGATACTGCTGTGGTTTCGGCTATTTTAGGTGACGGGCTGGTCACGGTAGTCATTGCAAGTGCTCCGGATATGTTATGCCATCGCAAGAGTGCGCTGCGTCTGACGATTACTGACTTTACGCAATATTACTTGTATCGGGGTATGATGTTTTCATGCCGCTGTCGGATGGCGATAAAGGCGAAACAATATTGCGCATCCGGCAGTTGTGCCGGTTTCTGAATTATCCCTGACTGGCAGCATTCTGCTTAGTCTGCTTTTCTCTGGCCTGCTTTCGTGCTAAGGACGTAAGGTTTTTTGACTGGGCCAAAACATGCAATTTAATAGTCCGAATGATATAAATGCTCTGATTGAGCAGGGTTTCGATCTGGTGGAACACGCTGCCGATCCGGTTGTTGCCCTGCGCAGGCAGTATCCGGGCGGCTTGCTGATACCGTTACACCGGCACTCCCGTACCCAGTTTTTATATGCGCGTTCCGGTGTTGCATTGGTGGCGACAGAGCGCGGACGCTGGATGATCCCGCCGGATCATGCCTTGCTGATCCCGCGTGGTATTGAGCATCGTGTTGAGATGTTCTCCGGTGTGGAGATGCAGTCGGTCTATATGCGCGATTATGAGCATGGTGATTATCCGTGCGTGCTGTCCGTGAATGAGCTGACGCGAAGCTTGCTGGCCGAAGTGGTGAAGCTACAAAAACCTGACAAGAATGATGAGCGCAGTGGCTTATTGTTTGACCTGCTGATGCATGAAATTACACGGTTGCCTGTCCGTGAACTGGGATTGCCGTTTCCGGAAAAGCCGTCTTTGGCCGTTTTATGTAAGGAGTTTCTGAAAGCGCCTGATCCTGCTGCCAGCATTGATAATTGGGCGCAGCGGCTGAGTATGAGCCGCCGGTCGTTTACAAGGCTGTTTCGTGCGCAGACCGGCGTGAGCTTTGTGATGTGGCGCCAGCAAGCCTGTATTTTCGCATCGCTGCCGAAACTGGCCTCCGGCGAGTCGATTACATCCGTTGCTTTTGATACCGGCTATGAGAGTGCCGCAGCCTTTACAACAATGTTTAAACGCATGCTGGGAGCCTCTCCACGCGATTATATGCGTCAGCAAGCAGGTAATGCGGAATAGAGCATAATTCCTTAAACTTGGATCAGTTTAAGAAGAAATTATGCTCTGATTTTAAAGTGTTAGAGCGACCTTTGTGTGCCAAGTATGGCACACGGCGCTCTAGGACTGTAGCCATTCGTCTGGAGGCGGATTTATTCTGCTGTAAAATATTGAATTAATGTAAAATAGAGTGCAAAACCATCTGAGGGTGACATCATACAGACAATAGCAGCACGCTCAGAGGGGGCAAAATGCATTACTTATTTGGTATTCCGCCGATTTTAATGTTTTTGCTTTTTACTATTTGCGGAGTTGTCTTTTACATTGTCGGACTGGTGTTTCTGAAAATCTTCGGCAAGCAGGCATCCAAAGATATTCTCTCGCTGCCGATTGGCGCTTTCATCGGCACAATTGCGACAGCATGGGCTCTGGCTCTCGGCTTTGTCGCTGCTGATACCTGGGCGGTGAACAGTCGTGCGGATCAGGCCGCGAGTGAAGAACGCTCATCGATTACCCGTTTGATTGGTATGGCGCGGCCGGAAGCGCTGAATGATCCTCTGCTTTTGAAAGCTCTGACGACATACCGCGTCTCCGTAATTACGGATGAATGGCACAAGGGCTATAATAACCAGCCTGCACGCGCTGTTGAAGAATCCCTGCAAAATATCCGTATCGCTATGATTGCATTATCTCGCACGGATATCTCGGGCGCGCTGATGTCCCAGATGGTGCAGGATTTTGATGAAATGCAGGACGCACGCAATAAGCGTCTGGCATTGGGGTCCAGCTCCGTCAATCATTACAAGTGGTATTTGGTTTTCTTCCTTACGCTTCTGTCTCTGGTTGTTATTGCGGCTGTTCATGCAGACAGGCCAAAAGCAGGCCGTAAGGCTCTGGGCATTTATATTGTGACTGCCGTTATGAGTATGTGGATTTTAGCCATTCATGCCAGCCCCTACAGGGGAGCTGGCCGTATCGAGCCGAGTGTGCTTTTTACCAGTCAGAAAGGCACGCAAAGCCTACCGGAAGCTTTTTACAAGAAAGATCCGAGTTGATCTATGCACTGGTGTGGCGGTGTTTCGTATGGCTAATTAATTGCGGTAAAGTGCGGCTGTAAAGATTACGAAACTGCTCGATCGTTTGTGCTTCCGGAACATCCATGATTTGATTGGCTTCCGTTTCCATTTGCGGTTTTTCCTGATCTTTCAGGCGCAGGCTGACAATGGTTTTGCCTAGTTTGGATGCCTCAATACACAGACGGGCATCTTCCTTGCTGATGCCGGCAGATGTGAAGGAGTTAATAATACTCCCCATGATGCTGCCTGTCGCTGCACCTATAATCATGCCTATAGCAGCAGATACGATCCAGTCTGAATTTAAAACGGATGCAAATATCGGAGCGCTGATCAGATTAAGACCAATGAGTAGTCCTGTCGCACCACCAACTATGGCACCCATACCGGCACCGTTGACAATACTGTCGCAGGTAGAGGTGTCATCTACGGCATATTTACGACTTACAATGATAATATCAGAGTGAGGAAATCCTGCAGCTTCAAGATTATGCACGACTTGTTTTGCAGGGCCGTATTGATCATAAATCCTTGAAATAATTTTCATTTTATTTCTCCCAAGCTGTTTGATATTACCTTTCAAGCGTAAATGCGAATAATTATGCAGTTATTTATTTGATTTCACTGCCGTCAATTTTACCAGTTGTAATATAGAATGGTATCACAATATTTTTTTTATTTAAGGCTTTAATTGTCGCGGCTTAAATGATCCGGATTTATAAAATTTGTTTGCTGTTTTGTTGCGCATTTATCTTCACACCAAGCAATATGCCCGATAGAATGATAGTCACTTCAATATGAAGTTAAATGATGTTTGGGCTCCGGCTTCATAGAAGATATGTCAATTTACGGAGCAGGGATGGCACGATGTATAAGCATATTCTAATCGCTACGGACGGATCGGATCTGGCACAAAAAGGTCTGGATCAGGGGCTGGAACTCGCGGCCAAACTCGGCAGTAAAGTTACGATTCTGACCGTAACTGAGCCTTTTCCGATGATGGCGACAGCCAGCAGTGCAGGCTGGATTGCCAACCCAAAAGATATCGAAATCTATAATGAAAATCAGGCCAGTCAGGCGCAATCTGTTCTCAAGGCCGCTGCTGAAACGGCTGCAAAACACGGCGTTAAGGCCGAGCTGAAACATATCGATGATCGCTGGCCGGCTGAAGCAATCACGGAATTCAGCGAAAAGAGCGACGTTGATCTGATCGTTATGACCTCGCATGGTCGCCGTGGTATCGGCCGTTTGCTGCTGGGCAGTCAGACAAGCGAAGTGCTGACACATACCAAAACTGCCATTCTGGTTGTGCGTTAAAATCTGAGAGCTTGACCTCTTGGGCGCACAAAACTCGCTCTAACATTTTATGCTGTGACAGCCTTGAATTGGTTAGATTTTTGCCATCTGGCATTGAAAACGGCCGCAGAATGAGTTCTGCGGCCGTTTCGTGAGTAACTACTCCTTTGATGCTTTCAGCACATAGTTGGTATCCGGTGAAATGATAAAGTCTTTCACCTTATTGGATACGACTGCCACTTCATTCAACTGATAAAGCATGGTGAACGGGCTGGTGTCGCGGAATTCTTTCTGAATGTTGAGATATTCCTGCGCACGTTTGTCAGCGTCTTTTTCCATCACTGCCGCCAGAGTTTTCTGGGTCAGTTCCGGAATTTCCCATGAGTTGCGCCATGCACTGGTTTTGGAAACCGCATTATCGGAATTGTCGAGATTGGTCACAAAAGTATCGGCATTGGTATGCGGATCCCAGTAATCAATACCCCACTGGCCGATGTAAATATCATGCTTACGCGCACGATATTTGGTTAGTGTCTGCTTGCCGTCGCCCGGAATAATCTCAAGTTTGATATTCGCTTTGGCAAAGGTTTGCTGAATGGATTCCGCAATGCCGGTGACCGGCTGGGTGTTACGTACATCCATGGTAATGGTGAAACCGTCTTTCAGACCGGCTTTTTCCAGCAGTTCCTTGGCTTTCTCAACATTGAGGCTGAACGGGTTTTCATCTGTCGAGCCAAGCATACCGGCTGGCAGGAAGTTCTGGTGAATTGTCCCGATGCCTTTGATCAGTGTGGACTGAATAGCATCGTAATCGACCAGATATTTAACCGCCTGACGCACTTCCGGCTTGGAGAGTGTGTCGTGCTGCTGATTGAGGCTGAAATAATAGATCGTGCCTTTCGGCGCACTGGCGGTGTGGAAGCGGCCATCTTTGGAGATGGCTTCAAGATCGCCAGGCTCAAGATTACGGGCAATGTCGATATCACCGGCATCGAGCATGATGCGCTGCGATGCACTCTCTTTTACGTAACGGTAGATGATGCGTTTGAGCGGTGGTTTCTCACCATCATAATTCTCGTTACGCTCCATCATGATGATTTCATTCGGACGCCAGTCTTTGATTTCAAAGGCGCCGGAACCTGCATAATTGCGTTTCAGCCATTCATGGCCAAAATCATTATCGGCTTTGGAATCTGCTGTCGGCGTTACCGGCTTGGCGTGTTCTTTGAGCAGTTTACTGTCAACAACGGAACCAACAGTTGCGGTCAGACAGTTATAAACAAAGCTTGGTGCGAAGGCTTTTTCCGAGGTGAAAATCAGCGTGTCATCGTCTTTGGCAAAGACTTTTTCATCCACATTGTCTTTGGTCAGGCCGAACTGGCTGAGAATGAAAACAGGGCTCTGGTCGAGCTTGACGGCACGTTGCAGTGAATAGGCGGCATCATGCGCAGTGATCGGGTTACCGGAGGCGAATTTCTGACCCTTGCGGATTTTAAAGGTGAAAGTCTTGCCGTCTTCGGAAACATCCCAGCTTTCAGCAATATCAGCGACCAGCTTGGACGGGTCTTTGTAATCTGTACGCAGCAGGCGGCCATAGCTGTTTGCCAGAATTTCCGCGGTTGTAATTTCGAAAGATTCTGCCGGATCCAGCGAAATCACATCATCGGTTGCCATGGCGATCACCAGTGTATCGGCTGGTGTGGCGGCATTGGCAGCGCTGAGCAAAACTGAACCGGTGAGCGCTGTGCTGAAAGCCAGTGCCATTGTCAGTTTGCCGAGATTGGTTTTGCGGATGGATGGTATAAAATTCATGCTTATTTTCCCCTCATTCATACGGCCGTGTTTTTTGTTTTGGGCCGGCTTAAGGGGATAGCCTAAAGTAACAATTTGAAAGATCAAACGATATTTGAATAATTTTATTGCTTTTCAGAATAAGATAAACCCCGCCTGCATTTCTGCAGACGGGGGTTATTTTTCTTGCACTTTTACTGATCAGATAACCAGATGTGTCACAAATTTTGTGGTCAGATAGGCGTTGATTGCCTCTGAACCGCCTTCGGTGCCGTAGCCGGAATCCTTGATGCCGCCGAAAGGAACTTCCGGCAAAGCAAGGCCGAGATGGTTGATGGTTGTCATACCGGCCTCAATACGCATACCCAGCTCACGGGCATTTTCCGCTGAACGGGTAAAGGCGTAGGATGCCAAGCCGAATGGCAGGCGGTTAGCCTCATCAATCACTTCATCCAGTGTCTTGAAGGAGGAGAACACTGCCACAGGGCCGAATGGTTCTTCATTCATGATACGTGCGGTTTTCGGTGCATCGGCGAGGACAGTCGGTTCAAAGAAGTTACCGACATTGCCGATACGGCGGCCACCGGTCATCAGGCGCGCGCCATTGTCCACTGCATCCTGAATCAGAGATTCGAGGGCAGGGATACGGCGTTCATTGGCCAGCGGGCCCATCTGCACGCCTTCGTCAAAACCATTGCCGACTTTGATGGCTTTGGCTTTTTCCGTGAAGGACTGCACAACTTGCTCATAGACATTTTCCTGCACGAGGAAGCGGGTCGGCGAAACGCAAACCTGTCCAGCATTGCGGAATTTGGACATCGCCAATGTTTTAACGGCGCCTTCCACATCGGCATCATCAAAGATGATCGCCGGTGCGTGACCGCCGAGTTCCATGGTCGACAATTTCATATGCTGGCTCGCAAGACCGGCCAGCATTTTGCCGATTGGGGTGGAACCGGTGAACGAGATTTTGCGGATAACCGGATGCGGGATCAGATATTCGGAGATTTCTGACGGCACGCCATAGACCAGATTGACCACACCGGCAGGAATACCGGCATCAACAAAAACGCGGATCAGCTCTGCAGGCGAGGCCGGTGTTTCTTCCGGTGCCTTGACGATGATCGAACAACCGGCAGCAATGGCCGCAGACAATTTGCGCACCACCTGATTGATCGGGAAGTTCCATGGTGTGAAGGCGGCGACTGGGCCGACAGGTAGTTTGAATGCCATCTGCGATACACCGGCAGCACGTGCCGGAATGATCTGGCCGTAGGTGCGGCGGGATTCTTCGGCAAACCATTCAATAATATCGGCGCCAGCGAGGATTTCGCCTTTGGCTTCTGCCACCGGCTTGCCCTGCTCAAGGGTCAGGATTGGTGCAATGGCATCTGCGCGCTCACGCAGCAGGTTTGCCGCACGGCGCATCAGTTTGGAACGGTCGAATGGCGAGCTTGCGCTCCAGATTTTGAAACCTTTGGCAGCAGCATCCAGCGCTGCGTCAAGATCAACTTTTTCCGCATGGGCAACCTTGCCGATAACTTCACCGGTTGCCGGATTGAGCACATCAATTGTGCGTCCGTTCTGCGCATTGCGCCATTCGCCGTTGATCAGGAGCTGGGTATCTGGATAGCGCGGTGCAGTCTGAGACATATTTCCTCCGGTATATATGCTTGAGAGCAGCAAATAATATGCCGCAATGTAATTCTGTAGAGCTCACTATAGAAGGTGTGGCCTATGGTTTGGCAAGAGCGGGTTGGTAAAATTATAAGGCTGAGACGCTTTGTCAGAGGTGGTTTTGAAAATAAAAAAGGCGGGAGAAATCCCGCCTTTTAAATTCTTCGCTCTGATTAACGCAGACGACCCGATGCGTGTGCCAGCATGGTGTAGACTTTGCCGGTGTCTGATGTGAGGTAGGTCTGAGTGACCATATTATCACGATCATTGCGGGCAACATCTTCCAGCAGACGCTGGAAATCATCCATGTAGCGGTCTACTGCACGACGGAAGTCACCATCCATCTGGTACTTGCTTTTGATTTCTTCAAAAGTCTGCTGACCTTTCAGCGTATAGAGGCGACGGGTGAACACATTGCGCTCGCCGCGACGGTAGCGATCCCAAAGCTCAACCGATGCTTCATGATCAATTGCGCGGGCAATATCAACCGACAGCGAGTTCAGGCTGTCAACAACATGGGCTGCCGAGCGCTGTGGTGTCACATTGCTCTGGCTGCGTGGTGCTGAAGCTTTTGTATCTTCGTCAGCAGAGGCGCGTGCCAGCAGATTGGATACCCAGCCACCGCGCGGGCTTTCCTGTGGAGCAGGTGCCTGTACCGGAGCAGATACTGTGTAGCTCTGTGGCTGCGGCGCCGGTGCAGCAGTTTGTGTAACAGCCGGTGCGACATAGGCCTGAGCCGGTGCTGCGGCTGCAACAGTCTGTTTGGCAACGGTACGGTCTGCACGGCTGTCACCCACATCCATCAGACGACCGGATTTGTTGACGATCGAAGCCAGTTCTTTCAGTGCGTTGATCTGTTCGGAAACAGCTTTACGCATTGCAGTGGTGGATTCTTTGGCTTCCGCAGGCATATCGAGTACGCCGCGCTTCAGCTCACCACGGGTTGCATCCAGTTCACCACGGATTTCCGCAGCCGAGCGACGGATATCATCTGTTGCCGATGCGAATTTCTGTGTTGCCTGATCCACAACTTCAGAGATGGCTGCGCGCAGTTGTTCGGTAGAGTTGCGTGTGCGGCCTTCTGTACGTTCCAGAGCAGAGGTGACGAGGTTTTCAAAGCCCTGCATCACTTTCTCAATATTTTCCGACTTGTCGATCAGACCGGCCGACAGGCGTTCCAGCGCATCATGACGATCAGCCAATGTATCATTAAGGCCATTCTGAGCCGAATTGATGAGGTCAGACGCACGGGACAGAACTGCACTGTGATCTTCAAAGCGCTTGGCGATATCTGCGATCTGCGACAGCGTATTGCCGGACAGGGAGCGCAGAGCACCGATATTGTTGTCGATAACAACGCTGGAGCTGGAGAAGATCTGTGCGGCACGATTGGTGCTGTCAGCAAAGTTCGTTGTCGATTCAACCAGACGGGTATCAATATCGTTGAGGTTGAGGGTCGCTTTGTCGATCAGCTGGCCGAGTTCTGCATTCGAGCTTGCCAGGCGATCAATCAGACCGCCAACGCCCTGAGACAGGTTTGATTTGGCTTCCTGAACCGCAGAAATGGTTTCAGCAGTGCGGCTTGCCAGTGCATTGACCAGAGCCGCATTTTCCGAACGCAGACGGTCGGTTGCCGCATGGGTTGCCTGTTCAAGCTGGCTTGCAAGACCCTGACCGCTATCGGCAAGGCGCTGTACCAGAGGCTCGGCAGTGTCGGCGAGAATGCGGGTGATTTCCTGCGAGCGGGCTGCGAGAACCGAATTCAGCTCACGGGTGCGTTCTTCCAGCGTTGCAGAAGTATTCTGCGTTGCATCGGAAATGCGCGACTCAATAACACCGAGTTCACCGGTGATACGGGAACCGATTTCACCAAGACCCATCGCAATCGCATCAGCGCGCTCAGTCAGGCGTGCTTCAGTGCCGGAGAGGTTTTCCAGAACGCGGGCGCTGAATGCTTCAGAATGCGCACCCAGCACATCGCTGGCATGGGATGCAGTCTGTGCGATACGGCTTTCGATGCCGCTGAGATCACCGGTGAGACGGTTGCTCACATCGCTGATGCCGGAAGCAATCGCTTCCGCACGCTCCGTCAGGCGGCTTTCTGTGCCGGAGAGATTTTCCAGAACACGGGCGCTGAACGCTTCAGAATGTGCACCAAGCACATCGCTGGTGCGTGTCGCTGTTTCTGCGATACGGCTTTCGATACCGCTGAGTTCGCCGGTGAGGCGGGTTTCAATGGCTTCAAGACCGGAAGCAATCTGGCTGGCGCGTTCACCAAGGCGGGCTTCTGTACCGGCCAGATTTTCAATCAGGCGGTCGTTGAAGTTCTCACCAAAGCCATGCAGTGCGTTACCGGCTTTTGCCGCTTCTGCACTGAGCGAGCCTGCAGCTTCTGTAATTTTTTCGCGGAGCGTACCGGCAACCACTGTCGCGCTGTGCTCAAGCGATTTACGGACATTGTCCACGCCCATGCTCAGAGCGCGTTCCATGGTGGAGGTACGTTCTTCGATAATACCGGTCTGGTTGTCGAAAGTGCTCTGCAATGTGCCGGTTGCGTTGGCAACGGCATCCTGAAGGGCAACTGTGCGCTGTACCAGTGTTTCACCATGCTGGCGCAGATTGGCATCCAGAGATTCCTGTCCGCTCTGCATAGCAGCCTGCAATTGCGAAGCGCGATCACCGACAGTGTTGATATGTTCGTTCAGCAGAGAGCTGACGGCAGAGCTGTTCTGCTGCAAGCTGTTTGCAAACTGCTGATTACGTTCATCCAGCGTGCGGGTGTAATCGGCGTGCTGCTGATCGAACGAGGATTTGAGTGCGGATGCACGACCTTCAAAACGGCCTTCTTCTTCAGTGAAGATCGTGTTGAGCTGTGCATTATGTGCAGCCATGGCTTCACGCATATCATTGGTGCGCTGTTCCAGAATGGCTGCATGCTGATTGGTTGTCTGATCCAGATGCGCTGCATTACCTGCGATTGCACGTTCAATATCCGCACCGCGCTCGGTGATGGTTTGGCTGTGCTGCTGCATAGCCGCGGCAATACGCTCGGATTCACCGGAGAGGGTGGTTGACAGTGCTTCGCGGCTGTCGGCGATCTGCGAGATAAACTGACCGGCGCGGTCGTTCAGCAGACCGGCAACAGAGTCTGTAATGCCGGAAAGTTCGCCATTGAGCTTGTCTTTGGTTTCATCAACAACAGTGCTGATCGAGGAGCGCACACCGGAGAAGGTTTCAGCAATCTCACGGGTACGGGCGATCAGGTTTTCATTGATCTGACGCGAACGGACTTCCAGAGCGGCATTGAGTTTCTCAGTGCTGCTGTCGATCGCCTGCGCACGGCCTTCAAATTCTGTGAGCAACGAATGACCGCGCGCAGCCAGTGTTGCGTTGAGATCTGCCAGACGCTGATCGAATTCGGTGACCATATTCATGGTCGCATCGCCGAGCAGCGAAGCAATGTTGGATGTACGGGCATCCAGAGCTTCGGTGAGTGTCTCGGTGAGACCGCGTGAGCGTTCTTCCAGCGTTGCGATACGTGTGTCGAGAATTTCAACAAAATCGCCGCCCGAAGAGCTGATGCGGGTGGAAATATCGGTGCTGCGGGTATCAATCGCTTCAGAAATGGCCGCGCCGCTTTCATTCAGGCGGCTGATCATGGTCTCACCTGCATGGGACAGGGAGGAGGTCAGCTCGCTGGAAACGGTGAGAACATTATCACGGATGATATCGCTGGCCGAAGACAGTTCGGTTTTCAGATGCTCATGCGCACCGGAGATGGACGAACGGACACGTTCCGCATGGCTGATCACAGCTTCACGTTCATTGCCAAGTTCAGCAATCAGGGCGCGGATACGAACTTCATTGTCGCTGTAGGCGCGTTCAAGCTGATGAACTTCGGTCTGTACCAGAGTTTCCAGTTCAACTGCACGGGCGAGTGTGCGCTCGATGCCTTCGTTCATCGCCGCTACTTCACGACGCACTGCCTGCCCAAGTGTGGAAACACGGTCACCGGCGGCAGCTTCAGGTGAAGCAAGACGCAGGGCAGCGGCGGTCATCTGACGGGCAGCAGATTGCAGTTCCTGTGCGCGGCGCACCATCTGGGCAAAACCCCAGAACATGACGACCGGCACTGCAATACCGGCTGCAACACCAATACCTGCCGGTGTGGTGAAGAAGTCTTTGATTGCGGAGAATGAAGTGAGACCCTGCGGGCTCAGCGCATGGGCGAGGGTAAGACCACCCGCTGTCCAGAGTGCGCTGATCGCTGTGGTTGTCCAGAAGACACTGGATGAACGGCCATTAGTGCGACGCAGCAACAAATTATCGTTGCGCAGATCATCATTGGCCGGAGTTAATGGTGCAGCAGGCGCTGCTGTTGCCTGCGGGGCAGCAGGACGGGAAACAGTAAATTCTGCAGCCGGAGCTGTTTCAGGCAACAGATCCAGTTCATCAAAAGAGATGGTGCTGTCTGATTTTGTTGTATTGGCTGTTGGCACTTCAGGCTGATTGGCTGCCTGCAATACAGTCACGCTGCCCGGGGTGGAGGCAGATGGTGTTGCGGCAGAGGCTGTAACAACCGGAGGTGCGGCAGGCGTAACTGGTGTGGCAGGCACATCAGCTTTTTTAGCTTTCTCAGCTTTTGGCTCTGCTGCAGTCTTGGCTTCTGTTTTAGCGCTGGCTGCGGCGGCAATAGCTGCACCAGTAGCGGCAGCTGCAACAGGTGCAGTTGTGTTTTGTTCCAGTGCCAGTTCTTCAGCGGCTCGCGAAATCTGACTTTCCAGATCATCAAGCGAGAATTCCACCTCAGGAGCGTCAAAATTCAAATCCAGCTCAAAGTCGTCGCTGAAATCCAGATCCAGCCCGTCAGTGAGGGCTTGTTCCATATCAAGCTCAAGCTTTTGCGCTTTTGTATTTTGTGCCATAGCCGTTTTACCCCGTACTCATACATTTACGTAAAAGCCATGTCCGCACTGCTGCCTTCTGAATTGAAAGGCAGTCATAAAGACATGTTGCGCAGTCTATAGGTTAAAACTTCCGGAGCCATATGGGAACTACGGAATTAGCGGTTGATGAATTGTTTAAAGATAAGGTTAACGCGAAATGGTAAGGAATAGCGAAAACTAAGCAAATGCGGGCTTTTTTAAGCGCTATCTAATTGTGGAAATCTTTAAGCAAACATCAGAAGTCTCTATATTATGGCTCAGATTGTGGCACATTTTGCCATAGTTGAGCAAGAAGTTAATGTGTTTGCCAAAGGCGTATGGCGCTTGGCGCTAAACTCGCAACTGATTAACGTCAGTTGCTTTAATTTACATTTTTTCTGCGACGGTGGTGAGGGATTTGTGCTCGAAATTGACGCAGACGGGCAGGGATAGTGTGTTTACAGCTTGAACTCTCTGCGCACAGCACGTATCTGGCCTGCAATACTATTTATAATCGTGTCCGCATAAATGGTCAGGCGCTCAGACTGGTCACTTTGCTTCATGCGGGTATCTCACGGGATGAGTTTATGACCAAGATCACATTTGTTTCCGCTGACGGCGCGATGCGCAATGAAGTTGAAGCGGAAAACGGTTCCACCGTTATGGAAAATGCAATTCGCAACGGTATTCCGGGCATTGATGCGGAATGCGGTGGTGCCTGCGCCTGCGCAACCTGCCATGTCTATGTTGACGAAGACTGGACAGATGTGGTTGGCGGTCCTGAGCCGATGGAAGAAGATATGCTGGATTTCGCCTATGATGTGCGTGGAAATTCCCGCCTGTCCTGCCAGATCATCGTGCGTGATGAGCTGGAAGGTCTGGTTGTGCAGGTTCCTGAACGCCAGAGCTGATCTGCCTATACTATAATGTGTATGTGAAAGCGGTTTGCTTCATTGCAGGCCGCTTTTTTGTTGATCTCATGATCAGTGCAGAGGAGTGACATCTGCTTGCGGCGCAATAACATTCTACAGATAGCCGTTTTAAACACAGTTTTGTGTCTGTATCTGCTGGATTTTGTCAGGCATTAGAATGTCGTGCGGGTCATATGTAAAATGAGCGGCTATTATTCAGATGAATATCCGCAAAAACTATAGGCATTTGAGCTAAACTTGACTATAGAACTCGTATTGAATTTTGTCCGGTGTGGTTTTGCCTGAAAATATCAGGCCTGTTACATGCGGATGAGCCGGTTTCCGGCATTTAAATGCTGCCCCATTTCCCTGAAGGCAGCAACTATAGAGCGTGTTCTGTGTGACAACTGGCAGAACATAAGATTAATGTGACAGATCGTAATGGCTGGCGCAGTTGTTATGATTCAGCGAGATTGAAAATATGAGCGAAGTTATCCGCACAGATGTTGTCATTATCGGTGCCGGTCCTGTCGGGCTGTTTGCTGTGTTTGAACTGGGTCTCTATGACCTGAAATGCCATCTGATTGATATTCTTGACCGTCCCGGTGGCCAGTGTGCCGAACTTTATCCGGAAAAGCCGATTTATGACATTCCGGCATGGCCGGAAATTTCCGGTCAGATGCTGACCGACAAACTGATGGAGCAGATCAAGCCGTTTTCGCCGCAGTTCCATTTCAACCGTATGGTGACCAAGCTTGAACGTCTGGAAGACGGTTCATTCCATGTGGAAACCGACGAAGGCGAAGTTTTCGAAACCAAGGTTGTGGTGATTGCTGCCGGCGGCGGTTCTTTCCAGCCGAAGCGTCCGCCTGTACCCGGTATCGAAGAATATGAAGGCAAGAGCGTTTATTACGCCGTTCGCCGTGTTGAAGCTTTCCGCGATCAGGATGTTGTGATTGTTGGTGGCGGTGACAGTGCGCTGGACTGGGCGCTGAACCTGCAGCCAATCGTTAAAAGCATGACCGTTGTACATCGTCGTCCGGAATTCCGCGCGGCACCGGACAGCGTGAAGAAAATGTTCGAGCTGGTTGATGCCGGTAAGATCCGTTTTGAAGTTGGTCAGGTTTCCGGACTTGAAGGCGAAAACGGTGACCTCACAGCGGTTAAACTCAAAGGTACGGATGGTGAAACCGTTTTGCCGGCAACACGTATGCTGCCATTCTTCGGTCTGACCATGAAGCTTGGTCCGATTGCTGACTGGGGTCTTAACCTGCATGAAAACCTGATCACTGTTGATACCGAGAAGTTTGAAACGTCCGAACCAGGTATTTTTGCGATCGGCGATATCAACTGGTATCCGGGCAAGCTGAAACTCATCCTCTCCGGTTTCCATGAAGCCGCGCTGATGACACAGGCTGCCAAGCGCATTATCAGCCCGGGTGAACGCGTTGTGTTCCAGTACACCACGTCGTCGACCAGCCTGCAGAAGAAGCTCGGCGTTAATTAATAAAAAAGTGTCTGCCGGTCTGCAAGTGGCCTGACGCTTTTTGCATGGGCGCTTGTGAACGAAATGAACAAAAAAGCCCTGCATTTTATGATGCAGGGCTTTTTCTTTGTTAAAATTCAGGTGTCAGGATTTTTTCTTCTGCTGTTGAGCGTAGCGTTTTTCAAGGCTGTTGGTGAGCAGTCTTTCAAAGCGGGTTTCAAAATTCACTGTCTCAACGCGGTCGAAATATTGCTGGGCTTTGTCATGGCTCGCAAAGACGCTCTCAGTGATCTTGTCGACATTGGCGCGCAGTGTCGCGCAGTCACGCTCATTGCGCATACCGCGAATACGGCGCTCAAGATCTGAAGCATGGGAGCGGGCGATAACGATATGGCTTTCTTCATGGCGGCGAATATCCTTCACCAGCACATCCCAGACCATTCTCGTATCAGCGCTGGCGCGGCGACGGCTTTTCCAGCTTGGCAGGGAAATTGTAGCCTGCACATTGGCATTCACATCTGAGACACGGCAATATTTGCCGTCAAAGCGGTATTTTACACGGGCATTAAATGCAATTTTTGTCGCGCCCGGATGACTTTCACCACCATCATCAAGCTTTGGGCCATTCTTGGCCAATGATTTATCCAGCTGTTCTGCGGTTGTGCCGTAAACCGGAAAATAGCGATATTTTCGTGTCACAGAAGCAGCGTCTGCTTGCGTGGCCATTAAAGTGCCGGATAACAGAACCAGACCGGTGAGGGAGAGTGCAAGATATTTGCCGGACATTATCTGTTCCTTTGCTGCGAGGGCTCTTTTGATAAATGCCCTTGTTTTACAGGTTCTAACACAAAATACGGCAGAATTGTCTTCTGTTGCATGATGCTGGTCTTATTGGTCTGCGCATTCGCTGCCGGTCAAAGCAATTGACAGTTTTGCCGGAAATGCGCTTTCCGTCAGCTTTTATCGTTCCATGAAATGTGTAAAGAACTTATGGCTGGTTTGGAAAGCAAAGCAATTTTAAAAGGTTAATTCCGAATATGATTAAGAGTTTCCCTATAAAGCGAGAATGGCAACTGGCGCATGGTCGCGTTCTGGAAACTGGATCGCAGGCGCTGATTATGGCGATTCTTAATATTACGCCGGATTCTTTCTCAGACGGCGGCAATAACCAGACCATAGATGCAGCGCTACAATCAGCGCGTGCTATGCTGGAAGCCGGTGCCGTGATTATTGATGTCGGCGGCGAGTCGACCCGTCCGGATGCCGAGCCGGTTTCTGCTCAGCAGGAGCAGGAACGGGTGCTTCCGGTGATTGAGGCTTTAACGCGGGAACTCGGTTGCCTGATCTCGGTTGATACTTATCGAGCGCAGACGGCAACACTGGCGGTCGCGGCTGGTGCGCATATTGTCAATGATGTCTGGGGATTGCAGAAAGAGCCGGATATTGCGGGGCTTGCTGCTGAAACCGGTGCCGGTCTGGTGATTATGCATACAGGGCGCGACAGAGATGTTGCAGCCGATGTGATTGAAGATCAGCATGTATTCTTGCAACGATCACTGGAAATTGCTGCAACTGCGGGTGTAAAGCCGCAGCAGATTATGCTTGATCCGGGCTTTGGTTTTGCCAAAGATATACAGCAGAATGTGGAGCTGATGGCACGGTTTGCTGAACTGCACAGTTTTGGTTTGCCGTGGCTGGTCGGAACATCCCGCAAGCGCTTTACCGGTGCCGTGAGTGCCCGTGATATTGCCGCAGAAAGGGATGCCGCAACGGCTGCAACCAGTGTTATGCTGCGCCTTGGCGGTGCGGATATATTCAGGGTGCATAATGTTGCACTCAATCGTGATGCTTTATTGATGGCAGATGCGGTTTTAAATGCCGCAGCCGTTCATGAAAAAGCGTGAACCGGTTTTTCAGAATTTGCAGTATAATCTGATATTGGACTGACAAAATTTAGCGTTATAAGCGCCCGTTTATAATGCAGTAGTGAAGAAATGAGGGCTTTTTGTACACGATCCGTATGATGAATTGCGCGTTTTTTGCGCATCACGGCGTTTTTGACGAGGAAGAAAAGCTCGGCCAGCGTTTCTATGTTGATGCAGTGCTGACTGTTGATCCGGGCGACTCGCTCGAAAATGACGATATTGATAAAACAGTGCATTACGGTATTGTCTTCTCCATGATTGAGAAGATTATCACCGGAAAGCGCCGTTATCTCATTGAAGCTTTGGCACTGGATGTTGCTAAAGCGCTTTGTGCTGCGTTTCCGCAAATTCAGAAATCCGAGATTACTGTGCGCAAACCGAATGCGCCGGTCGCCGGTGTGCTGGATTATGTTGAAGTGACGGTCGGGTGGCCGAATATATGAAAGCACGCGAGGTTCATAAAGCCTGGCTGTGTCTGGGCGGTAATATCGGCAATGTTGTGCAGACAATGGCGCAGGCTTTGCAACTGCTGGATGAACGGCAGGATGTCAGGGTTATCGCTGTGTCTCCGGTGTTCCGTACGCCGCCTTGGGGGAAAACCGATCAGGATTGGTTTTATAATGCCTGCGCTGAAATCTCGACGATACTAACGCCGCCGGAGCTGCTGGATGTGACGCAGACTATCGAGCGGCGTCTGAAGCGGGTTCGCAGCGAACGCTGGGGCCCGCGCACCATTGATATTGATATGCTGGCCTATGAGCATGTTTTTGCGCTGGAAATGCCGGATCTGATCCTGCCGCATCCGCGCATTGAGCAACGCGCTTTTGTGCTGGTGCCGTTGGAAACCATTGCGCCGAATATTAAAATTCGTGGTGAGCTTGTTTCCGATTTGGTGCAAAAAGTGGATAGCAGTGAAATTCAGCGCATGAGCTATGGCCATCGCTGGTGGCAGGACACAGCGCTGTAAAGCTGTTTGTCATTCTGCTGTTGTTTCCGTGTAGCATGTCTCTTTTTAATTTTAGGAGCGATTATGTACCAGTCGGAAGAGCAGTGGAGACAGGTTGACGCCTATATGGCGCAGAAGCTGATTGGTGATGATCCGCTACTGGAGGCCACATTGCGACGCAACAGCGAGGCAGGGTTGCCTGCCCATGATGTGGCGATCAATCAGGGCAAGTTACTCAATCTGTTTGCACAAATGTGCGGAGCCAGAATGGTTCTGGAAATCGGAACATTGGGTGGCTACAGCACAATCTGGCTGGCGCGAGCACTGCCTGAGGGTGGCAAAGTGATTACGCTCGAATATTCCGAGAAACATGCGGCAATTGCACAGCAGAATATTGAAGCCGCCGGTGTTGCCGATAAAGTAGAAATTATCATCGGTGCTGCTGCCGACAGCCTGCCGCAGTTGCAGGATCGTGCACCGTTTGATCTGATTTTCATTGATGCTGATAAGCCGAATAATCCGGTCTATCTGGAATGGGCGCTGAAGCTCGCGCGTAAAGGCACTGTCATTATCGGTGATAATGTTGTTCGCAATGGCGCGGTGACCGATCCGCAGTCAGAGGATACCAATGTCATCGGCGTGCGGCGCTTTATTGATATGATTGAAGCGGAGTCGAGGCTGGATGCGACGGCTTTACAAACCGTTGGCTCTAAGGGCTGGGACGGCTTTACGCTGGCAGTTGTAAGGTAACATTATAAAAACAATAAAGCCCCGAGAGATGAACTGTCAGGGCTGGTTTTTAAAATACCATATACTTTAATTACGGGCGATGTTGCTGACTGCGCCGCCATCGACACGTTTCAGGCTCATGCCGACAACCGGCACCATAGTATCATCGACTTTAACCGAAACTGTAACATTCATCGTATTCTGATCGGTTACACGCGCCAGCATTGCACCATTGAGCTGTTTGCGGCTCAGGGACAGCACAACGCGGTTGCCGTTGACGGAACCGGATGTCACGTTCAGACCTTTGCCTTCAGCGCCATCATTGAATGTGCCGCTATAATTTTTGCCGGTCCGGACAACAGTTGCTTTCATCGGCTGGGAGAAAACGCCAACGCGGCAGGTGCCGTCCAAAGTCATGCCAACATTGCCATCCGGTGTGGTGCCGGACAGATTGCAGACAAATTTTGTGCCTTTATATTTTCCCGCAACAACTTCGCCGGGACCGCTCCACTGGCCTTCAACATTACGGAAAAACACTTCATCCTTATCCGATGCGTGCGCAGATACAGTGCTGGCTGCAGAGGTAAAGAATAAGAGGCAGGCGGCAGTGGCACGTAAGATCATAACAGAACTCTGTTCCGGATAATTAGAGGGCGGTTTATCAGTTTTCTGTATGATTTATCTTCGCGCTAACTGTGCAAAATGCCATCAAACAAAATACCAAAACCAGTCTGTATAATCGGCTGGAATGGTTAATAGGTGGTTTCTAACATAATTAAAACGAAGGATAAACTAGGGCATTTCCAGTTTATGTTGAAACATAGGAAATGCTCGATTTTTGGTTTTTCGCGTATCTTATCCGAAAACCGTTTCACACTTTTCGGGATACGCTTTAGCATCATACCGGTTTTTTTTGAGTTGTGGCTTTTACAATATCACTGACGAAATCACTGATATTGGGGCGTTTTTCTGCATCAAACGGTAATGGGCGCACAATATCCATCGCTGAAATACCGATACGTGCTGTCATCATGCCGTTGATAACACCTTCACCAAGTTTGGCGGAGAGGCGTGAGGCCAGTCCCTGACCCAGTAATTGCTGCACCACACTATCGCCCATCGCAATTGTTCCGGTCACAGCCAGATGTGCAATAACGCTGCGGGCAAGGCGGAAAAAGCCTAAGGAGCCGGGGCGGCAACCATAAAGCTCGGACAGGCGGCGGATCAGCCGTGATGATTCGAAAACCACATAGGCAATATCCACCAGAGCGCGCGGGCTGACCGCCGTGACAATGGAAACACGCTTGGCGGCACTGAGGATCAGCATGCGCGCTTCGCGATCCAAAGGGTGCAGAATTTCACGTTCGGTAATGCGGATCAGGTCGCGCCCGTCGATAATATCACCACGCAAGGCTTCCAGAGTCGCGCGGCCACGGGCTGTTTGCGGCAGATTGGCGGTAACTTCCAGCAATTTGTCGGTGATCTTGCGGGCTTTGTCTGCATCATTGCGCTCACTTGCTTCTGCCGCAGCAAAGCGCAGTTCCTGCACCGCTGAGAGGCGGCGCAAGGCCAACCCCTCACGCACGACCAGTGCCAGTAAAGAGAAAAGTGCAATCAAGGCGACGCCGAGCGTCAGCCAGCCAAGCCAGTCGGCACGGCTATACATGGCGCGGATCAGGTCTTCCGTCCAGATTGCAATGGCGAAGCTCACCAGCAGGCCGAGTGCGGAGAAAAACACACTGCGCAGAGTAAAGCGCCGCTTGATCAGGCTCGCAGGAGGCGGTGTCAGTTGTGCGCCTGCGTCAATGGCTTCCTGTTCAAAAACATCCACCGCTTCCGCCGTGACTGCCGACAAGTCGCGAATTGCCACCGGTTTACGTGGCGCCTGTGGCTGGCTGTCATCCGCTTGCGGTTCTACGCTGAAGCTCATCGGTTTGCGCGGGCCTGTAGACATGATTTATCCCTATGCTAATCGGTCACCGAGCAGAAACTGCATGGCACGGTCAAGGCGGATATGCGGAAGCGACAGATGAATGCCATCGAGATCGGCTTTGATATGTGGCGGTCTGAAACGGACAAAACGGATTGGTGCTTCACGGGCACGATCCTGCGGCGAAAACTCCGGCTGCTCAAAAATTGCCTGAGCATTTTGCGGCAGATCACCGGGGAAGATTGCGGTTTCGGTTTCACCATCAAAGACTTCGCCGTCAATGACTTCACCTTTCAGCGGCGTGCCGACAATCACCGGTAATGTATCGCCGTTCTGGTTGACGGTTGCCTCGCGTGTGGCACGCACTGCCGCCATCGCCAGCACATCAATTTCAGCACCGGACATATCGGCATTCTTGGCAGCGCGATCGACCAGTCTGCGCACAATGGCCTCAAGCCGATTATGGCTTTCATGGTGCAGGTGATCAGCCTTGGTGGCTGCAATCAGTATGCGGCCGATACGTTTCTGGATCAGGCCGGTGAGCATATTGGAACGTCCGGCGCGGAAGCAGGCCAGAATTTCAGTGAGCGCGCGTTCCAGATCGCGCACCGCGCCGCCACCGGCATTAATCGCCTGCATCGCATCCACCAGCACAATCTGCCGGTCGAGGCGGGCAATATGCTCGCGGAAAAACGGTTTCACTACATGGGTTTTATAAGATTCATAACGCCGCTCCATCATCGCGGCCAATGAGCCGCTTTTGAAACTGCCATCCGGTAAATCAGGCAAAGGCGCAAAAGTAAGCGCAGGTGAGCCTTCCAGATCGCCGGGCATCAAAAAGCGCCCGGGGGGCAGGGTGGATAGTGCCTGTTCGTCGGACTTACCTGCACGCAGATAATCGGTGAAGCTGCGTGCCAGACGCTGCGCTGTCATTTCATCGGCTGGCGCTAAGGCATCAACCGTCGCGGCTTCCCGCAACCAGTTTTCGGCAAAACCAAGATGGGCGGTTTCATTGGCGAGCGCAAAAGAATCACGGGAAAACTCGCTATAGCTTTTGCCGAGCAAAGGCAGATCCAACAGCCATTCCCCCGGATAATCGACAATATCAATCGAGAGCTTACCGGCAGAAAGCATGCGTCCCCATGAAGAGGCCGACTGATATTCAATGGTCAGGCGCAGCTCAGAGATTGCACGGGTGGAATCCGGCCAGATGCGATCTTTCACCAATGCTGCGAGATGATCTTCATACTGAAAACGCGGCACGGCATCGTCAGGTTGCGGCTGCAAATAGGCACGGGCAATACGTCCGGTAGCATGCGCTTCAAATAGCGGCATGCGCCCGCCTTGGGTCAGATTATGCACCAGAGAGGTAATGAAAACCGTTTTCCCTGCGCGGGAAAGGCCGGTAACACCAAGGCGTAAAGACGGCGTAACCAAGCTGCCGGTACGCTCCATCAATGTATCAAAAGCGATTTTGGCTTCATCTGTAAAAGTGGTCAGTTTGGCCAAAGATGCCCCCGTAAAGACGTTACTCACTATTCTGGTTGTGAATATAGGGTGAGAAATCAATAAATTACAGAGAGTAAAAGCAGGAGCTTGTAAAATACACCTGTCGCAGGGTTCTGGTTCAGTCTTCCTGAGGCAAGAAAAGCGCGGTCAATCGGGCATTTTCCGGCGTGATATCTGCAAATTCTGCATTGGTTTCAATCTGTGCCACACCGGCAGTCGGGAAACCATAGCCAATCCTCTGCGCCAGCGGACTATCTGGCTGCGCGAAGAGCAGGGCGCAATCTTCAATGCTCGGATTATGACCGACTAACAGTACGCATTGTGCGTCTTGCGGGGCTTGTTCACGAATTTCATACAGATAGCCGGAAGCATTGGTACGGTAGAGTGACGATGCGTATTGTGGTGTGATGCTGATTTCAGGAAAGGCGCTGGTGATTGCTGCGCTGAAAATTTCAGCCGTTTGCAGAGTGCGCAATGCCGGAGAGCAGAGAATGAAATCAGGAATGATGCCGGATTTTATCAGACGTTCTGCCTGTTGCAGAGCATCCGTTTTTCCGGCGGAACTGAGCTGCCGGTCAAAGTCTTTGCCGCTGCTATCAGGGAGAACGGCTTGGGCATGGCGAAGGAGCAAAATGGTGCGCATGACGATATTTTGCAGGTTTTGCACCGAAAAGATAGCCTGATTAATTTCCTAAAATTGTATTGAAAACATAAACTAAGAAAAATGTTTCTGTTGTTTTTCGGAATCGAAATAGCGCTTTTTCTTATATTTCAAAGTTAAAATATATCGTTTTTGATCAGATTTTATGAATATGGGGAAACGTGCGAAGAAAAATAACAGGGTTAATTTGTGTGAAAATCTGTAAATATTTTATATTTATGTTATTGAATTAAAATATTGCTATTAGAATTTTGAAATCAATGTGAGAGATAAATTTTTTGTACTTTAGAATATATATGTCTCAGTTTTATGTAATCTGATAATAATTTTCGTATTTTTCAGGTTCTGGTTGAAAATACTTGATTGTATGATTTTTCAGGTTGTATCGGATTGCTTATAGACCTATAAGGCGCATCGTCTCCTAGGTGAGGGGTGATTCAAAATGAGTGAATTAATCGACCTGAACTACAAGCCCACGGATGACGAGCCGTTCATGAATGATCGGCAGAAGTCATATTTCCGTGCCAAGCTCGTTGCTTGGAAGAATGACATTTTGCGTGAAGCACGCGAAACGCTGGAAGCATTACAGCGTGAAAATGCTAATCATCCTGATTTGGCTGACAGGGCCTCTTCGGAAACAGATCGGTCTATTGAGCTTCGTGCCCGTGACCGCCAGCGTAAGCTAATCTCCAAAATTGATGCGGCTTTGCTTCGTATTGATGAAGGAACCTATGGTTTTTGTGAAGAAACTGGTGATCCGATCAACCTGAAGCGACTGGACGCCCGTCCTATTGCGACTTTGTCGATCGAAGCACAGGAACGTCACGAGCGCCGCGAAAAAGTTTATCGCGACGAATAAGTATGGGTGATGTGCTGATCGCACGCATAAATAGAAATTAAAAAACGCAGTGCTGGAGGGCACTGCGTTTTTTTCTGTCTGTACTTATCGGTACCCCTGTCGGGGGAGGTCTCCCCGCGCTTATTTGCGCGGAGAGATATCTAATGTGCTGCTGGCTGGCTTTTCAGCCGCTGCTTTTTCGCTTGCAGCAAAGTGCTGGTCCATTTCTGAGGCGAGCAGGTCTTCGAATGAGATTTCGCTGTCTGGTGTTGTGTCTTTGGAGGACAGTGCTTCAGCAACTGCATTCTCAAGATCAAGCTCAAAGCTTGGCTGCGGAGCAGGTTTTGCCGGAGCAGGGGCAGGCGTTACCGGAGCGCTGAATGATGGCTCTAGCTGGGTCGGGCGACCAACCTGCGGTGTTGCCCTCTGGGATACCAGCGGATTGCCTTCGGTTTTCTGGGTAGAGCCCGGACGTACATCATCAAGTGATGGTGATGCACTGCGGTTATCACGCTTTGCAGCCTCAATGAGTTCCTGCTGAGCTGCATTATTGGCAGCAGCCAGACCGGACGTTGCAGCAATCACGCCGCGCGATACCTGACCCAGCGGATAGACAGGATGCAGTTTTGGTGCTGCACCTTCCGTCGCTGGACGAGCAGCAGGCTGGGCGCTTTGACGCTGGACAGGTTTTTGGCTCTGCTGCTGGCGAGCAGCAGCAACCTGTTGGGCATGTGTCTGCAAGGTCTGAGCCTGTGAAGCCGTAACTGTAACCGGCGCGCTGGCAGTTGGTGCAGCTGGGCGTGGCTGTGGTGCAGGTGTTTCAGCTTCAGGCTTATAGGCTGGAGTTGCTGCGATAATATCTGCGGCAGGAGCGATAGTAAGATTTGGCTCCGGTGCAATGAGCGGAGCTTGTGACACTGCCGGAGCTATGGCGGCAACAGGCGCAAAACCTGTGCGCTCTTCCTGTTGGCGAACGCGTGGTGCTGCCTGTTCCTGCTGCTTGTTTTTATGGCGGGTAATATTCTGCTCAATAACGATATCAGATGGACCACCGATCAGGATCAGATGTTCCACATCGTCGCGGCGTACCAGAACCAGACGGCGCTGACTGTCGACCGCTGCTGCGTCAGTTACTGTGAGGCGTGGTGCAGCATCATGCTGTTTGGTGACATAAGTGCCTGCTGTCATTCGTTTAATTACGGCAAAGACAACAAAAACGCCTGCAAGAAACAGAGCAAAAAGCCCGATAAAGCTGATAATATGGGCTGTATTTTCGCCCAACAGCCCGCTCAGCCAATCCATCATATTCAATCGTCCTTATAAGAATCATGCAATCTCTGCGGCGTTGATAAACGCTTTAACCGCATAATTGCATAACCTGCTTGTTTTTAAACACGGTTTTCAGGCCGCTAAAGGGCGCTTGAGACCAGTATAGTGTGTGATCAGTGGTGGTTTTACGTCTGTAAAAACGCATATCACCCTGAAAGTAAATCTTTAAACTGAATGAAAGTTTAAAACATATTTATCCGCTTGAAAATGCCTGTGAGCGTTGCGCACGGAAAATGCGTTTTTTGCACAAAAACGGGCTGAAATTAATCGCTTGTGAAGACTGTACAGGCAATAAATAAGCAGTTTCAGAAAAAGCGGTCAGCATATAGAGGGGATGAGGTGCAAAATGACTCAAGATTTTCGTACTTCTGTCGTGTTCGGTGTGCTGGTGCAATCTGCGGAGAATTCCATTTGACTGGGAAATACTCTAAAGCATAATTCTGAAAACCTCATAAGGCTGGGTTTATCAATAAGGTGGAGATTGTATTGCACCTGAACTGATAAACTGATGCCCGATATTGCGGACGACGCATCAGCGACGGATCTGCTGAACCGCCGGATGTACGGCGCAAGAAAAGGGATATTGGGGCTTATGTCTCAGCCATCACGGACAAATTCTTTTCCAAAAAACACTGCTTCCGCAAAAAAGAACCCTGCTGCGCTCAGATTGCTGACGCTGGGTGTCTTATTAATTGCTGTTGCAGGTCTTTATTTTGTGTTCCGTGAACAGCTTGGCGATGCCTTCTTGCTGATATTGCTCGGTCTTTTGTCGATTATGGGCGTGTTTTGCCTGATCGGCTGGGCAACCGGTCTTATCCAGTTCAGCCCGCGTGAAGAGCATGATGATGTGGTGGATACGCTGCTGGATTCAATGCCGGAAGGCACGGTGATCACCGATGCTAAAGGGCATATCGTTTATGCTAACCAGGCTTATGCGCAGATGATGGGCGCAGAGAATGCCGCTGATTTGCCAACGCTCGATGCCGTGTTGGCAGGTGAGCCATCGGCACTGGAAGCAGTTTACCGGCTGAATAATGCCGTGCGTGACGGGCTCTCAGCGCAGGAAGAGATTCGTCTGATCGGCTCATCTGCCCGTGGCATGGAAGCTGCAGCATGGTATCGTGTTAAAGCGCGTCCGGTGATTGCGCCGCAGACTAATCCATTGAGCGAGACCGCAGGGCCGTTGTTTGCGTGGCAGATTACCGATATTTCGGAAGAGCGTGCCGAGCAGGAGCGTTTCTTTCAGGATCTGCAGGAAGCTATTGATCATCTGGATCATGCACCGGCCGGTTTCTTTTCAGCTGATACGCTAGGTCGTATTATCTATATTAATGCCACGCTGGCGGAATGGTTGGGAATTGATCTCACAAAATTCACTGCCGGTTCACTGACCTTGCAGGATATTGTGGCCGGTAACGGCATGTCGCTGATTAATGCGGTGCGTGCTGATCCGGGTTCCAGCCGCAATACGGTGATCGATCTTGATCTGACAAAAAGCAATGGCCAGAGCCTTGCTGTGCGCTTTTATCACCGTGTGCAGCAGCCACGTGACGGTTCGCGCGGTACCAGCAGAACAATAGTCCTCAATCGCGCTGAAGGTAATGATTCATCTGCCGCACAGCGCTCTGCAGAAGTGCGCTTTACACGCTTCTTTAATTCCGCGCCGATGGCAATCGCTTCGGTTGATGTGAATGGCCGCATTCTTTCGACCAATGCGCGTTTTCTTGATATTTTCGGCTCCGATGTGGATCGCGATACGCTGGATAAGCAAATCTCTCTGGAAAGCGTGGTGCATCCGCGTGACCGTGAAACGATTTCCCGTGCGCTGGCATCAGCCTTTGCCGGTCAGGCGAGCATTACGCCGATTGATACAGTTTTGCCTGGCAATGATGAGCGTCATATCCGTTTCTATGTCAGTCCGGTATCGGATATCGGTGGTGAAGCGGTAGAAGAGGCGGCTATTGTTTCTGCCGTAGAGACCACTGAGCAGAAGGCTCTGGAAGGGCAGATGGCGCAGAGCCAGAAAATGCAGGCTGTAGGACAGCTTGCAGGTGGTATTGCCCACGACTTCAATAATGTGCTGACCGCGATTATCATGTCTTCGGATCTGCTGCTGAGCAACCATCATGCATCTGACCCGTCGTTCCCTGATATCATGAATATCAAACAGAATGCCAATCGTGCGGCCTCGCTGGTACGTCAGTTGCTGGCATTCTCACGCCGTCAGACCTTGCGTCCGGAAGTGCTTGATCTGACCGATGTATTGGCTGATCTGCGGATGTTGCTGGCGCGTCTGGTCGGAACAGATATTGCGCTGAAAATCGAGCATGGCCGTGATTTGTGGCCGGTGAAGGCTGACCTTGGTCAGTTCGAGCAGGTTGCCGTCAATCTCGTGGTCAATGCGCGCGATGCGATGCCGGACGGCGGTACGATTACAGTGCGTACCCGTAATGTGGAAACAGCTGAAGCAGCGGCACTGGGTTATCGCGAACTGCCGGAAGCTGACTACGTGCTTTACGAGGTTGAAGATTCGGGTACCGGTATTCCGGCGGATATCCTCGCCAAGATCTTTGAACCGTTCTTTACGACTAAAGAAGTAGGTAAGGGCACCGGCCTTGGTCTGTCGATGGTTTACGGTATTATCAAGCAGACCGGCGGTTTCATTTTCTGTGATTCCACACTGGGCAAAGGCACTATATTCCGCATCTATCTGCCGCGCTTTATCGAGGAAAAAGCGCCGGTTGTACTGGATGCTAATGGTATGCCGGATGAACAGGCAGTCGTGGCGAAAAAGCCTGCACCTGTTGAAAAGAAAGCAGAAAAACAGGCTGATCTCTCCGGTTCGGCAACAGTTCTTCTGGTTGAAGATGAAGATGCAGTGCGTATGGGCGGTGTCCGTGCGCTGCAGACACGAGGTTATACAGTTCACGAGGCATCGTCCGGCGTTGAGGCGCTGGAAGTGCTTGAAGAACTTGAAGGTAAGGTCGATATTATTGTTTCTGACGTGGTTATGCCGGAAATGGATGGTCCGACCCTTTTAAGAGAGTTGCGCAAATCCTATCCAAACATTAAGTTTATTTTCGTTTCAGGCTATGCAGAAGATGCTTTTGCAAAGAATCTACCTGAAGATGCTCAATTCGGGTTCCTTCCGAAGCCGTTCTCACTGAAGCAGCTGGCGACCGCTGTTAAGGAGATGCTGGAAAAGGAAGACTGATCGTCTGACCATAATATGGTGAGACAGGAGTGTACGAACCGTCACGCGACGTACAATGCGCGCACGGGGGCTTGTGTTTTAATTATGTCCCGTGACGGGACTGTTTTGGAGGAAGAGATGCGTCGTTCATTATTATCCGGGGTAGCCTTTGCTGCAACACTTGCGTTTGCTTCCCAGGCTTATGCCGATATTACGATTGGTCTGATTGCACCGGTAACCGGTAGTGTTGCTGCCTATGGTATTCAGGTGAAAAACGGTGCCGAAACCGCTGTTGAAAATATCAACAAGAATGGCGGTATTCTCGGCGAGAAAGTTGTCCTGAAACTGGTGGATGATGCGGCCGACCCTAAACAGGGTGTTTCTGCTGCCAACCAGCTGATCGGTGACGGCATTCAGTTCGTTGTAGGACCTGTGACCTCCGGTTCCGCTATGGCTGTATCTGATGCGCTGGCTGAGGCCGGTGTTGTCATGGTAACGCCAACTGCAACCGCTCCAAGCCTGACAAACCGCGGTCTGGAAAATGTTTTCCGTACTTGTGGCCGTGATGACCAGCAGGCTGTTGTTGCTGCTGAATATGTTGCAAAAAATTTGGCTGATAAAAAAGTCGGCGTTTTGCATGATAAAGCCCCTTACGGTCAGGGTCTGGCAGACAGCTTTAAAGACAGCCTGAACAAAGCAGGCATCAAAGAAGTTTTGTATGAATCCCTGACACCGGGTGAAAAAGATCTCAGCGCGCTCGTCAGCAAGATCAAAAACAGTGGTGTGGAAGTGCTGTACTTCGGTGGTTACCATCCTGAAGCCGGTCTTCTGTCCCGCCAGCTTGCCGATCAGGGCGTAAAGCTTCTGCTGGTTGGTGGTGAAGGCCTGTCCAATACTGAATATTGGGCCATTGCCGGTGATACAGGTGCAGGCACACTCTTCACCAATGCTGTTGATGTGACACAGAATCCGGCTGCCGCTGAAGCTGTTGACGCGCTGAAGGCCAAGAATATTGCGCCGGAAGTATTCACCTTGAACGGTTATGCTGCTGTGCAGGTTTTGAAAGCCGGTATCGAGAAAGTTGGTAAAGCAGATAATGCAGCCGACGTGGCCAAAGTTCTGCATGATGGTCTGGAATCAAAAACCATTATTGGTGATCTGACCTATGACAAGAACGGCGATCTGACTTCTCCGACCTTCGTGGTCTACAAATGGGAAGACGGCAAGATCGTTGCTAACTGATTTTCCTGTTTTAAATTAGAAAAGCCGGCAGAGTATCTACTCTGCCGGCTTTTTTATTGCGTGTTATTTGTCTGTTTTCAGATGCCGGTACGGCGTGAATCCCACAACGCAATTGCCCAGATAAGCAGACCGCCCAGTGCAAGCGCACAACCGACAAAGCCGGAAGAGGCGAAGCCGTAGCCTGCGGCAATGGACATACCTGCCAGCCACGGTCCAAGAGCATTGGCGACGTTGAAGGCACTGTGATTAAGTGCTGCGGCCAATGTCTGCGCATCTTGTGCCACATCCATCAGACGGGTTTGCAGAACTGTTCCAAGACCACCCGTACAACCGATCAGGAAGACCAGTCCTGTCAGCAGCCAGACATTCATGACGACGAACGGGAAAATGACCAAAAAGATCGCATTGGACAGCAACAAAATACCGGCTGTTGGCATCAAGGCGCGGTCTGCACCCCATGAGCCAATGAGTGTACCGCAGGTCATGCCGATACCGAAAATTGTCAGTACAACAGGTACCCAGTAAGGGGCTACGCCGGTTACTTCCAGCAGCGTTGAGGCAATATACGAATAGACGGCAAACAGACCACCAAAGCCGATAGCGCCAATGGCCAGTGTCAGCCATACCTGACGGTTTTTAAGTGCGCTCAATTCGCGCAAAGGTGTTGCGCCCGGACGCGGCGGGTCTTTCGGTGCAAAGGCCATAATCATCAGGAAGGTGATTGTTGCCAGCACGCCGGTAACACCAAAGCCCCAGCGCCAGCCAAGTGCCTGACCGAGCCATGTGGCGAAAGGTACGCCGATGACGGTTGCAATCGACAGGCCGAGCATAACGCGGCCAACGGCCCATGCGCGACGGTTCATCGGTACCAGTGAGGCGGCCATCAGTGCCGCAACGCCGAAATAAGCGCCGTGCGGCAGGCCGCTCATGAAGCGGAATAGCAGCATCCAGTGATAGGATGGTGACAATGCACTGAGTACGTTGGCGACGGCAAAGACAGCCATCAGCCCCATTGCCAGTGTGCGTCGCGACATGCGGGCAAAGAAAACGGCGAGGATCGGTGCACCGACAACCACACCCAATGCATAGGCACTGATCACATGACCGGCGGTTGGTTCATCAATGCCAAGACCGACAGAGAAATATGGCAGCAGGCTCATGGCTGCAAATTCTGTGGTGCCGATTGCAAAACCGCCCATAGCAAGCGCCAGCAAAACCAGTTTGAAATTTACGGTGCGTTCTGCCGGTTCAGCATCGGTGGCGGCGGGGCTGTCCAACACCAGTGCGGGGGAGGAATCTGTCATTATCTGTTTTCCTGAAATCGCTGCTAACCAGCGTTTTCCTTATAGCTTTGCCCTCAAAAATCTGATTTCAGGGCAATTGTTTGTTTTAGTAATTCAAAGCGGCGTATCAGGAGTGCCCGCATTGTGCCTCCCACACGCTGCGGTTACTCTTATTGAATTATTTATTTTCCTCCCATTACATCGAAAGATGAGAGGTTGAAAGAAAAGAGTTTTTATAAAAAATCTGTGAGAGAAATATGACTGTTGTTACAGCCGGTTTTTTAGTCTCAGCTCTTCCAGCTCCTTAATTCGCGCAGCGGTATTCTGATCCGGCTGTCTGGTCATTTCACGGATGATGCTCTCTGCCAGTACAAACAGCGCAGCTGACGAATCCCATGCGGACGGAACACCTGTGCGGGCAGCCAGCACATGACGGGCAAAACGCGCGATCGGTGACAGCCACTGATCGGTGATCAATAATATCTCAACGCCGCGACTTTTCGCGGTTTCAGCCAGATGCAGCAGGCTTTCCTGATAGCGTCTGATATCAAACACAATCAGCATATCTTTGCGTCCCATATCCAGCAACCTGTCACGCCATGCACTTTCCTGACCGGTGATGTGAAAGACATGAGGACGGATAACCGTCATATGCGCGGCCATATATTGTGCCACCGGATCGGTAAATCGTCCGCCGATAAGATAAATATTACCGCGTGCCGTGGTCAGTGCGCGTACAATATCGCCTAGCTGTTTTTCGCTGATATGGCGGAAGGTTTCACGGATATTTTCAAGCGTATACTCCAAAGCCGGATAGGTTGTATCTTGCTGTATTGGCTGGCTTTCATTGCGGTTGTGCGGGGATTGCAATTGTGCCGCAAGCTCTTCCTGAAGGCGTGCCTGAAAGTCGGGATAGTTCTGAAAACCAAGCCGGTTGATGAAGCGCAATATCGTTGGTGAACTGACACCGGCCTGCGTGGAAAATTCTGCAACGGTTTTAAGGCCGAGCAGCGGGTAATTGGCAATCAGGGTCTGAGCAGCATTGCGCTCGCCCGGCGGCATTGTGTCAATCCGCTCAGTAATCAGCTCAGCGATACTGTTATTCATTGTTGTTCCCGTCAATTTTTGAAGGCTGCCTGCGATTGAGCGATGTGGTTTCAATCCGTTTAAAAATACTGTTTGACAAAAGATAATAATGCGTATGAGATGATACACAATAGTGCGAAATAAAAAATAACGTAACATAAGTTACATCTGTAAATGGTAAAGTTTACACGCATGAGGGGAGGCAGAATGGCGGAGCATCGCGATTCTCACGGCAATGACATGCATGCCCGATTTTCCGATACAGACGCTGCCGCCGACACACCGGCGGCAACGGTGATCAATGAGCACGGCAGCAGTCCATATTTGCTGATCTGTGAACATGCGACTAATTTTATGCCGGAGAAATTCGCGCGTCTTGGTTTGTCTGAAGCTGATATGGAAGCGCATATTGCGTGGGATCCGGGCGCTGCAGAAGTTGCGCGGCGCATGAGCAAAGCGCTGGATGCCACTTTGGTTGAAGCCGGATTGTCCCGCTTGCTGATCGATTGCAACAGACCGCTTTCCGCGCCGGATTTAATTCCGGAAATCAGCGAGTTTACGGTTGTTCCGGGTAATCATAATTTGTCGGAAGCGGCGCGTCAGGAGCGTATTGCGCTGTCGCATAAGCCCTTTCACGCGAAAATCGAAGCGGTTATCGAAGCCCGACGGAAGCGCGGGCAGGAAAGCCGTTTGATTACAATCCATTCTTATACGCCGGTTTATAAAGGTGTTGGGCGGCCATGGGAAATCGGGATCATTCATGATGCTGATGACCGGCTGGGAGCAAAAATGATTGCCGGATTGCGCAAGGATAGCGAGAAGTCGGGTGTCAGTGTCGGTGTGAACCAGCCTTATTCACCCGATGACCGTGTTTATTACACGGTCGAATGTCATGCGCGTAAACGCGGCGATCTCTGTGCGATGGTGGAGATACGGAATAATGAAATTGCTGATGAAGAAGGGCAGGCTCTTTGGGCTGCTCGCCTGTCGACAATTCTGCAGGAAATTGAGACTGTATAAGGAGAAATAACCTTGATCCCGATCTGTTGAGGAGCGGGCGGGCTTTTAAGGGACAAACGGTAACTGGTGAATACAGGCATAAGAGCCGGAAAAACGGCCATAAAAAGCCTGAAACAACGGGAACAAAAAAGTGCCGAAAATACTCAGACTCTTCGTGAAATATGTCGATGCGCTGAATTATCGGGTCGGGCGCTGCGCGATGTATCTCATCTTTTTGATGGCAGGCTGTTTGCTGTATTCCACTTTTTCACGGGTCGTATTAGGCGTGCCGGTGAATTGGGTGCTGGAGATGTCGCAGTTCATTCTGTCCGCCTATTATCTGCTGGGCGGTGCCTATGCGATGCAGCAAGGCGCGCATGTGCGGATGGATTTGTTCTATGACCGGTTTACGCCGAAGAAAAAGGCACTGACCGATATTATTACCATCCTCTGTGTGATTTTTTATCTCGGTGTGATGTTTGCTGGCGGTCTGTCCAGCACCAATTATGCCTATGTTTATAATCAGAAAAATTACACCGCATGGGCACCGGTTCTCTGGCCGATTAAAACGCTGATGACCATTGGTGTTTTCTTGCTGTTGTTGCAGTGCATATCCAATCTGATCAAAGATTTTGCAATCTGGCGCGGCAAGCCTATCAAACCTGCATCCTATGTTCCTGATGCTGCACCGCAGGAAGGGCAGATCGTATGAGCTCGGAATTTATTACCCTCTTTATGTTTGCCACAATGATGGTGCTGCTGATGACCGGGCAGCGCGTCTTTGGTGTGATCGGTTTTGTCGGTTCACTTGCTGCTCTGCTGCTCTGGGGCAACGGCGCATTTGAAATGCCATTCAATGCCACTTTTGCTGTGTTGAACTGGTATCCGCTGATTACCGTACCGTTCTTCGTCTTCATGGGGTATATGCTCTCGGAATCCGGTATTGCCAGTAATCTCTACCGTATGTTCCATGTCTGGTTTGGCGGGGTTCGCGGCGGATTGGCGCTCGGCACAATCGGGCTGATGGTCGTGATTTCTTCTATGAATGGCCTGAGTGTTGCCGGTATGGCTATTGGCGCAACCGTTGCGCTGCCGGAACTGCTGAAGCGCGGCTATAATAAAGTGATGGTCACCGGTGTTATTCAGGCGGGCAGCTCGCTTGGGATTTTGATCCCGCCCAGCGTGGTGCTGGTACTCTATGCGATGATTGCCCGTCAGCCGGTATTGCAATTATGGCTGGCCGGTATCGGACCGGGTTTGCTGATGGCCGGTTTGTTTGCCGTATATATTTATATCCGTTGCCGGATTAATCCGGAACTCGGGCCAACTTTGCCAAAAGAAGAACTCGACAACATCACATGGGCCGAGAAATTTTCAACGTTGCGCGCCGGTCTGCTGCCATTGATCATTTTCGGTACAATGATGGGGCTGTTTCTGACCGGTGTGACCAGTCTGGTGGAAAGCTCTGTGGTTGGCGCATTGCTGGCAACATTAGCCGCTTTGGTAACCGGCCGGCTGACGAAACAGATATGGGAAACAACAACACGTAATTCGCTGATGATTTCCTGTATGTTTCTTTGGATCATCCTTGCCGCACTATGCTTTTCATCGGTCTATGACGGCCTCGGTGCGGTGAAAGCAATTGAAAAACTGCTGATCGGTACCTTTGACCTGTCACCATGGACAATCCTTATCCTGATGCTGTTGTCTTTCGTGGTGCTTGGCATGTTTCTGGATGACACGGCGATGCTGGTTATTGTTGCGCCGCTCTATATTCCGCTGGTCAAAAGCCTCGGTTTCAATGCGATCTGGTTCGGTATTCTCTACACGATCACCTGTCAGATTGCCTATATCACCCCGCCTTTCGGCTATAACCTGTTCATGATGCGGGCGCTCGCACCGTCTACTGTGACCATGGTTGATATTTATAAATCTATCGTTCCGTTCTTCTTCCTGATGGTGCTGACGGTCATCATTCTGATGATCTTCCCGCAGATCGCTCTGTGGCTGCCCAACTGGTATTCGGGACGTTGATAAAGTGTGAAGTGCATAACGCAGCTAAAATACTGAAAAATAAAATGCTGCGCAGAAAAGGGAACCAAAACTGAATTCTATTGCGACGGGAGACACGCAAATGAGTGACAGCAAATTTCTGAATAAGCGCGAATTTCTTAAAAAATCTGCTTTGACCACGGTCGGGGCAGTTGGTGCGACAGCACTCGCCACACCTTATGTGAAGGCGCAGAGCCCGATTAAGTGGCGTCTGCAGACCTATGCAGGGCCTGCTCTGGCCGAGCATGTGATCAAGCCTTCGATTGATGCTTTTAACAAAGCAGCCAATGATGAAATGGTAATCGAGCTTTATACCTCCGATCAGCTGGTGCCGCAGGGTGAGCTTTTCCGTGCGGTGCAGGCGGGGACGATTGATGCAGCGCAATCGGATGATGACTCTATGGCATCGCCGGTGGATGTGTCGGTATTCGGGGCGTATTTCCCCTTTGCTTCCCGCTACAGCCTTGATGTGCCGGTACTGTTCAATCATTACGGGCTCAATGAGATTTGGGAAGAAGCCTATGGCGAAATTCCGGGCGTGACATGGCTCAGTGCCGGTTCGTGGGATCCGTGTAACTTTGCCACCACCAAGCCGATCCGCTCGCTGGAAGATCTGAAAGGTCTGCGCGTCTTTACCTTCCCGACCGGTGGTCAGTTCCTTACCCGCTTTGGGGTAGTGCCGGTGACACTGCCTTGGGAAGATATTGAAGTGGCCATTCAGACCGGTGAACTGGATGGTGTGTGCTGGTCGGGCGCGACTGAGGTTTATACCGTCGGCTGGGCTGATATTAATAAATATTATCTCACCAACAATATCAGCGGCGCTTGGGCAGGTTCCTATTTCGCGAACACAGACAAATGGAACGCGGTACCGCCTCATCTGCAGCAATTGTTCAAGCTCAGCATGGATAGCTCTCATTATTACCGCCAGCATTGGTACTGGTGGGGTGAAGCCCATTACCGCACTACCGGCGGCAAACTTGAGCTGACAACCATTCCGGAAGCGGAGTGGAGTAAAGTTGAAGATGAGGCGATGAAGTTCTGGGATGAAGTGGCGGCTAAAAGCGAGCGCAGTGCCAAAGTGGTCGAAATTCTGAAGAAATATCAGGAGACCATGCGCAAGGCCGGAGCGCCATATCGTTACTCATAAATGTAAATTTACAAAAACTGTCGTCGCCGGAGGGGCGGCGACACTCCAGTTTAGAGCGCATCCCGAAAAGTGTGAAACGGTTTTCGGACAAGATGCGCGTCAAATCAGAGTGTTAGAGCGCCGATCTGATTCAATCAGATCGAAACGCGCTCTAATAAAATGCCGATGAAGCACGGAGTTTGTAAATGACCGGAAACCTGACTTTTGATGCGCTGAAAAAAGCGGTCGCGAATGATGAAATTGATACCGTGCTCGTCTGCCTGACAGATATGCAGGGGCGGCTGGTTGGCAAGCGTTTCTATGCGCCGTTTTTTGTTGAAAGCGCCTTTGATGAAACGCATGGCTGCAGTTATCTGCTGGCCGATGATATTGATATGGAACCGGTAGCCGGTTATGAGGCCGCCAGCTGGGATAAAGGCTATGGTGATTTTGTCATCAAGCCCGATCTCTCCACTTTACGGCTTGCACCATGGCTGGAGAAGACCGCGCTGGTTCTCTGCGATGTGCTGGATCATCATGACCATTCAGACCTTGCCCATTCGCCGCGTGCAATGCTGAAAAAGCAGCTGGCACGGCTGAAAGAGCGTGGCTATCGCGCTTATTTCGCCTCGGAGCTTGAATTCTATCTTTTTGACGAAACCTATAAATCCGCCCGCGAGAAATACTGGAAACATATGGATACATCGTCTCCGTATATTCAGGATTATATGATCCATCTGACCAGCAAGGAAGAATCCGTGCTGCGTGCAATGCGTAATCATCTCGCCAAAGCCGGTATTCCGGTTGAGAATTCCAAAGGTGAGGCAGGTTCCGGTCAGCAGGAACTCAATGTGCGCTATGCGGAAGGGCTGGATATGGCAGACCGCCATGTCATCATGAAAAATGCAATGAAGGAAATTGCCGAGGCGCAAGGCAAATGCATCACCTTCATGGCGAAATATGATTATTGCAAAGCAGGAAGCTCCAGCCATGTGCATAATTCGCTGTGGAGTCTGGATGGCAGCAAGTCACTGTTTTACGATCCGGATGCGCCCTATACCATGTCTGCACTGATGCGCTCATGGGTGGCCGGACAGCTGAAATATGCCGCTGATTACACCTATTTCCTTGCACCTTATGTCAATTCCTACAAGCGCTTTCAGGCGGGGACTTTCGCGCCGACCAAGATCAGCTGGAGTCAGGATAACCGTACGGCAGGGTTCCGTCTTTGCGGCGAGGGCACCAAGGGTATCCGTATTGAATGCCGTATCGGCGGTGCTGATCTCAATCCTTATCTGGCTTTTGCAGCACTCATTGCTGCAGGCTTGCGCGGTATTGATGAAAAGCTGGAACTGGAAGAGCCGTTTGTCGGGGATGCCTATGCCGCAGTGAAACTGAAAGAAATTCCTTACACACTGCGCGATGCAATCACGACACTGAAGAACTCGGAATTCCTGAAAGAGGCTTTGGGCGAGAAAGTTCTCAATCATTATGTCCATACAGCCGATTGGGAGCAGGTTGAATATGACCGCCGTGTCACCGACTGGGAGCTACATCGTGGTTTCGAACGCTACTAAGTGTCTGATCCAAAAGACATCATGCCGGTCTGCAAATAGCAATTTCTGTGCTTGCCGCGCCTCACGTACTAAAATGTACGCTGCGTTCCGGTTCTCGAAATCGCTATTTTCGCCACGGCCTGCAGCTTTTTGATTCAAACACACATCAAGTTTATAAAGGAATGAAGCCATGAGCGAAGTGGCGAGACTGATTTCTCCGATTGACGGTTCCGTTTATGCGGAACGGGCCTGTCTTGATCTGGCTCAAGCACAGGCTGTTGTTTCCAATGCGAGGCAGGCACAGACCGGCTGGGCGGCACTGACTATTGCTGAACGTGCAAGCTATTGCTCTGCGGCACTTGCTGCTCTGGCCGCAATGAATGATGAACTGGTGCCGGAAATCGCTTGGCAGATGGGGCGTCCGGTACGCTATGGCGGAGAAAATGGCGGTGTGCAGGAGCGCGGCCAATATATGATCAATATTGCGGAAGAGGCGCTCAAGCCTCTGGTGCCGGAAGAAAAGGACGGTTTCCGCCGCTATGTGAAGCATGTGCCGCTTGGTGTGGTGATGGTGATTGCGCCGTGGAATTACCCATATCTCACTGCGGTGAATACGATTATTCCGGCGCTGATGGCCGGTAATGTGGTGATCCTCAAACATGCCACACAGACACTGCTTGCCGGTGAGCGTTTTGCCAAAGCATTTGAGATTGCTGGTTTGCCGAAAGGTGTTTTCAGCAATGTCATGCTTGGTCATGCCACAACAGAAGCGCTGCTCGCTTCCGGTACTGTTGATCATGTGAATTTCACCGGCTCGGTTGGTGGTGGCCGTGCGATTGAAAAAGCTGCTGCCGGTACATTCATGACTGTGGGGCTGGAACTCGGCGGTAAAGATCCGGCCTATGTGTTGCCCGATGTTAATGTTGAGCATGCCGTTGCTAATCTCGTGGATGGTGCCTTTTTCAATTCCGGTCAGTGCTGCTGCGGTATTGAGCGCATCTATGTTCATGAGGCGGTCTATGACAAATTCGTCGATGGTTTTGTTGATCTGACCAGCCAATATGTCGTTGGTAATCCGCTGGATGCATCCTCGACGCTGGGACCAATGGCACATGCGCGTTTCGCTGACCTGATCCGCGAGCAGAAAGCGGAAGCGCTGCGTAAAGGCGCAAAAGCTCATATTAATATGAGCGTTGAAAATGACCGTGCCGGTTCACCTTATCTGGCACCGGAAGTACTGACCAATGTCGATCATCAGATGAGTGTTATGCGCGAGGAAAGCTTTGGACCGATTGTCGGCATTATGAAAGTGCGCAGCGATGAAGAAGCTGTGGCGCTGATGAATGACAGCAATTTTGGCCTCACAGCATCGCTCTGGACACCGGATACAGATCGCGCAGCCAATATTGCCGATCAGATCGAAACCGGCACAGTGTTTATGAACCGCTGTGATTATATCGATCCGGGCCTGGTCTGGACCGGCGTTAAAGATACGGGCAAGGGCGCTTCGCTCTCGTCGATCGGTTATGGCAATCTCACCCGTCCGAAATCCTATCACCTGCGTGAAAAAATCTGATCGCTTTTGAATTTTGATGTGAAAGTAAGTGTAATGACAACATTGACCTCAAAATGGAATTTCCCGACCACTGTGCTGTTCGGCGCTGGTCGTATTAAAGAATTGCCTGCAGTGCTGAAAGCTGCAGGTATCAGCAATCCGCTGTTCGTTACCGATCCGGGTTTGGCGAAGCTGCCGGTTGTGGCATCCACTCTGGCAGTGCTGGATCAGGCGGGGGTGAAATACGGGACTTTCACGGAAGTGAAGCCAAATCCGGTGGAGAGCAATCTGACCGCCGGTGTTAAAGTCTTCAATGATGGCCATCATGATGGGGTGATCGCCTTTGGTGGCGGTTCGGCACTTGATCTTGGCAAGCTGATTGCGTTTCAGGCCAAGCAGACGCGTCC
Organism: Pseudochrobactrum asaccharolyticum; assembly: GCF_003314995.1. Taxonomy (GTDB): domain Bacteria; phylum Pseudomonadota; class Alphaproteobacteria; order Rhizobiales; family Rhizobiaceae; genus Pseudochrobactrum; species Pseudochrobactrum asaccharolyticum. The sequence continues at coordinate 56,967 of NZ_QNRH01000008.1, read as the reverse complement.
GGTCTGGGATTTTGAAGATATTGGTGACTGGTGGACACGTGCAGACAGCGCCGTGATTGCACCGGTGATTGCCGTGCCGACAACGGCGGGGACCGGCTCGGAAGTTGGTCGCGCCGGTGTGCTGACCAATGAGGCAACACATACCAAGAAGGTGATTTTCCATCCGAAAATGCTGCCGGTCACGGTGATTGCCGATCCGGAGCTTTCCACCGGTATGCCGCCGTTTATTACAGCGGGCACCGGCCTCGATGCATTGGCGCATTGTTTAGAAGCCTATTGCGCACCCGGTTATCACCCGATGGCAGATGGTATCGCGCTGGAAGGCATCCGGCTGGTGTTTGAAAACCTGCCAAAAGCCTATGCAAACGGGCAGGATATTACAGCGCGTGCCAATATGATGGCCGCAGCGGCTATGGGCGCTACAGCCTTCCAGAAAGGGCTTGGCGCGATCCACTCGTTGTCGCATCCGATCGGCGCGCTTTATGATACGCATCATGGCATGACCAATGCGGTATTTATGCCTTATGTGCTTGCGTTTAATCGTGCAGCCATTGAAACCCGTATTAATCGTTTGGCTGATTATCTAGGCATCGCAGGAGGATTTGACGGCTTTGTTGCGGCAGTGATGAAACTGCGCAAAGAGCTGAACGTGCCGGATAGTCTGCCGGAATTTATCAAAGGTCTGGAGATGGACGATGCCCGCAAGGATATGATCGCGGAAATGGCGATTGTCGATCCGACCGCAGGTGGCAATCCGGTGGAACTGACGAAAGAAGGCGCTTTAAAGCTGCTTGATCAGGCACTTAAAGGTACAGCCTGAGCGTATGATGAGAAAGGGCAAAACATGCTGTTTTGCCCTTTTGCTATTATGACGGGAAGTCGTAGACGAGGGCACCATGTTCTGTAAGAAACGGGCCGACAAATTCTTTAAACTTCTGATGTTCCGGATCATAAAGGGCTGGATCCGTGACTGCCGGAGTGCCGACATAGTAATTACGGTCACCTTCTGATCGGAACTCTACGATGAATGCCTGATCAAAATTTTGTCCTGCACCTTCAAGGCTCATATTCTGCGCACCGGCCTTTATGGAAACAATATAAGGCTTGCCGTCACGCTTGGCTTTATCTTTGAGTTGCAAAAACCGGTCGAAAACCTCTTTGCGCTGTTCACCACCAACCTCAGGCTTATAGCGAAAAAGCACAATATGCTGAATTATGCCGGTTTTAAAATCCGGCGCGGTAAACTCTGCAGAGTGCGTTGGGCTGATTAAATTTTGCGCTTGGCTATTCATAATAGACATACTGGTGATGAGCGTAAAAAATGTAATAAGAGCTATAAATACTCGCATGATAAACTCATTGAAATATTAATTTAATGTGTTGCAATATATTTTATTGTTTTGTGATGTTGAGTGTATAGGTGTTAGAAACTATTGAAATTATTTATATATTTAATTTCGCTTAAAAGTAAATTTTGTCAATGCTTTTAGATGAGGAGGCTCTTTTGATTGTCAAAAGAGCTTATGCTTCCCGTGCGCCATCTTCTGCTAGTACAGGAACAGGATGACCGTTTTCATCAACGGCAACCATAGTGAACTCACCTTTGGCAGTCATCAAACGCTCACCGCTCATCATATCTTCAGACCAGAGTTCGGTTGAAACAACCACGGAACTGCGGCCGGACTTGATGACCTTGGAGACCAGTTCAAGAATAGACCCAACACGTACCGGATATTTAAAATCCATCTTGCGCGATGAAGCGAGAACGGTTGGCAGGCGGCAATAGCGTGTTGCAGCGATGAAAGCGCTTTTGCTCATCGCAGCCATGGCTACGCCACCGAACATTGTGCCATAGGAATTGGCCTGATCGGCAAAGACGACATCGGACATGCGCAGCAAAGTTGGCTGATCATCGAGTATTTCGGCAACAGCTGCTTGCGGCAGAGGCGGCAGGCTCCATGATTTGTCTTTTGTCAGCTCGGTTTTGGCAACCATATGGAACAGGCCGCGCGTGCAAAGCACACGTTCGCCGCCGATCATGTTCTCGGCCACCAGCTCTACTTCAACGGAGAGTGAGGTGCGGCCAACACGGATGACCTTGGCAGTGAGTTCTACAATCTGTCCGAGTTTAACAGGTGCGGTGTAATCAATGCGCTCGCAGGACGCGGTAACAAAAGGAACGCGGCCGTGACGGGTTGCTGAGATAAAGGCAATGCGATCCATCAAAGCGAAGCCTGCGCCACCGAATAATGTGCCGTGATGATTGGTGTCGCCGGGAAAAACAACCGTTACGAGACGCGAAATCAGAGGTACATCCTGACCATAAATCACATCATCTGATGCTAGCATATTCTGGTCATCATTGAGGGGCGTTGTCATGGATTTGTCCTTGCATGCCTTCGCCGGGTTGCGGGAGGCATGTTCTTATCTGGTATTTAAACACTATATGCCGCGCTTTTACGGTGCTTATGACGATTGCACAAGGTTTGCTGCAGGGATCGTCAGGCCGGTTTATGATCTGCCATATGAGACAAGAACCGCATGCTTTTGTTTTTCAAGCAGCAATTGATCTTTGTTACGGAATGAAAAATGTGACCGAGCGTTATTCCGCATTCCCTCTTGGCTTTAATTTCGCTGTGGTGCCGACGGAAACAACCGAGCACTGTCAAAAGTGATTGGTGATGCGCAAAAAGCATATCTGCCGGACTGCTGTTTGCAGCTGTTTTTGCGAATCAAGCGGATTGCAATGACCAAACTGCGCTTTGATACAAAAATATTGTTCTAATATGCATTCACGCGCCAAGACATGTCGCATAATTCATAGATAAACGGTCTGACCTTATGCTGAATTGTCATAATGTCAGTATGACTGCCATATTTTTATTGCGCGAAGCGTCATCAAAAGTTATTCAAAATGTAATTTTTCATGCTGCAATCGCAAGAAAGGGAAATTTCGATGTCGCAGGATAATCCTCTCGAAAATGCACTCGTACGTTTAGATGAAGCTGCCAGCCATCTGGACATTGACGCGGACGTTATCGAAAAACTGAAATTTGCCCGAGAGACTACCAAGGTGCGATTGATGATCCGTATGGATGACGGCTCACGTAAATCCTTCATTGCATGGCGCTGCCGTTATGATGACACACGCGGGCCGACAAAAGGCGGTATCCGTTTTCATCCGGATTCAACAGCAGAAGAAGTCGAAACACTGGCTTTCTGGATGACATTCAAATGTGCGGTGATGAACCTGCCTTATGGCGGCGGTAAAGGCGCTATTCAGGTTGATCCGCGGAAACTGTCTAAGGCAGAATTGGAGCGGCTTTCGCGCGCCTATATTCAGGCTTTTGCCCGTATTCTGGGGCCCGACCGCGATATTCCTGCACCGGATGTTTATACCAATTCGATGATTATGGGCTGGATGGCCGATGAATATTCGCAGATGGTTGGTCAGTCTTCACCGGCGGTGATTACAGGCAAACCGATTTCGCTCGGTGGTTCGCTCGGTCGCGATGATGCGACTGCGCGCGGTGGTTTCTATCTTGTGCGCCATCTGGCGAGCGATCTTGGCCTGAGTGAAGAGCTGCATGTGGCTATTCAGGGCTTTGGTAATGCCGGACAGCATATGGCTAAACTCATGACCAGTGATGGCCATAAAATTGTAGCCGTGTCGGATTCTGAAGGTGCTGTTTATTGCGCTTCCGGTCTGGATATTGCTGCGCTGATCACGGCAAAGCAGAATGGTCGCTCAGTCCTGGCGACTGTCGGTCATGGTGGTCATGAGGCATTGGCGGCGGCTGATCTGGTTGGCGTACAGTGCGATGTGCTGGTGCCTGCGGCGATGGAAGACATGATCCATGCACGCAATGCAGGGACAGTCAAAGCCAAACTGATCCTTGAGCTGGCAAATGGTCCGGTCACGCCGGAAGCTGATGCTATTCTGGAAAAAATGGGTGTTATCATCCTGCCGGACATTCTTGCCAATGCCGGTGGTGTGACAGTGTCTTATTTTGAATGGGTGCAGAACCGCCAGTGCTTCTATTGGGAGCTGGAAGAAATCCATACACGCTTGCGTGCAATTATGGAGCGGGAAGGTCGCGCCATCTGGAATGTAGCAAAGGAAAAAGGCGTTACTATGCGTACTGCTGCCTATGTTCATGCGCTGTTGCGTCTTTCACAGGCGATTGAAGCGCATGGTACGCAAAGTGATTTTGTTGCCTGAAAGGGCAACGGCTGACTTTGTCGCCTGCAATGGCAACGGCTGACTTTGTCACCTGAAAGACTATATCAAAAAGGCCGGTGAAAACCGGCCTTTATCATTTTGTGAAGTAAGTAAAATATCTTATTGATTATTTTAAAGAATTTTTCCAGAAAAGAATGATTTTTCCGAAAATGACTCCGGCAGTTGCGCCTGCTGATTTGACGAGAAAATCTGATAATTCGCCATGTCTGTCCGGTGTCAGGCGCTGCATCAGTTCGAACAATCCGGCGGCAGAGATCAGCATGATGAGAACCAGTGCCCAGCGTTTCGGATAGGCCAGACAGAACAGCAGGCCGATGACCATCAGCATTATAAAGCGCTCAGCCGTGACATGACCCGGAATATGCGGACGGAAATTAATCGGGCTGATTGTGACTGCAAGCAATGCTGCCAGCATCAACCAGGCCAGAACGGGTAAAACAGGAAAGCGACGCATTTATTCCTCATCAGTCGGCAGTTGCTGACTGTCATCCTGATTGCATGGCAAATACAGCATTTCAGTAAACAGCGTTTTGACACTCTCACCGAGAATAAAATCGCGGTTGGCAATATCATCAACGCCCATGCACCATTGCACACCTCGCTGGGAAATACCGAATTCATTTGAGAGATAGGATTTGGCGTAGTCGATGCCGTCTGCACAATCTGCCTGTTTGCAGAAACCGCCATCCTGCGCCAGTTGTTTCAGCGAGTTTTGACCGGCAGACATTGTATAAAAATAAGTACCCGCTGCCGTCACAGTGAGGACGCCGCAGGTAGCAATCAATGCAATGACTGTTTTTCTCATCGGAAACCTGTCTGTGCGGTTAAAAGTGCCTTTATTGGCGCTCTAGCATGAAGGATGCGTCGACTGCTAGACATTGTCGAGGGAAATAAGGCTATTTAGCATTTGCGAATATGATCTTCAACAAAGCTGATCAGGCTCGCGGGTTCAGTAAAGTGAAAGCGTGACATTTTTACGATGGAGGGAGCAGAGGAAATTGCTTGCCGTAAGAGAGGTGTTTTTTTATAGAGAACACAATGCGCGACCGCATTTTTAAAAGACACAATACCGATATAAAATTTTGGTAGATGCTGTTTTTCGCATAGCGTTATTTTTTGCTGATTTTTTACTCTCATACTGAAACGGTTCTCATGCAGCACATTGACCCGTCCCAAAACATCGATTCAGAAAAACACATTCGCGAGGATGTGTATGATGAGGACGGTTCTGTCAGTGAAGCACTGGTTACCCGTATCGAGGAGGCGCTTGACGCCCGCGATGCTGATAGTGTGCGTGAGGAAGTTCGCGATCTCCATTCATCCGAGCTCGGGCATCTGCTCGAAGCCCTTGACGGCACTGAGCGTCAGTCTCTGGTGGAGCTGCTCGGTGATGAGTTTGACTTTGAGGCGCTGACCGAAGTTGATGAAGCGATCCGTCTTGAGATCGTGGATGCCATGCCCAACGAGCAGATTGCCGAGGGTGTGCAGGAACTGGATTCCGATGATGCGGTTTATATTCTTGAGGATATGGATCAGCAGGATCAGGATGAAATTCTGGCCAAGCTGCCATTTACCGAGCGTATCCGCTTGCGCCGCGCGCTGGAATATCCGGAAGACAGTGCAGGGCGCCGTATGCAGACGGAATTTGTCGCTGTGCCGCCGTTCTGGACGATTGGTCAGACGATTGACTATATGCGTGAGGATAATGATCTGCCGGATCGTTTCTCGCAGGTTTTTGTGATTGATCCGGCATTTCATCTGCTTGGTACGATTGATCTTGATCGCCTGTTGCGCGTGCAGCGTGTTGTACGGGTGGAAGATCTGATGGTTGAAGCACGCCATGCTATTCCTGCGACGATGGATCAGGAAGAAGCTGCGCAGATTTTCGAGCAATATAACCTGCTCTCCACCGCTGTTCTCGATGAGAATGAGCGTCTTGTCGGCGTGCTGACCATTGACGATGTGGTGGACGTTATTCAGGAAGAGGCCGAAGAGGACATTATGCGCCTCGGCGGTGTGGGCGATGAAGAATTGTCCGACAGCTTTATGACAATTGCCCGTTCACGCTCACCTTGGCTGTTCGTCAATCTGTTTACGGCGTTTCTCTCAGCTTCCGTGATTGGCCTGTTCGACGGCACAATTCAGCAAATGGTGGCACTGGCTGTGCTGATGCCGATCGTTGCCTCTATGGGTGGTAATGCGGCAACGCAGACTATGACAGTGACGGTGCGTGCTATCGCGACCCGTAATATTGATATTCACAATGCTGCACGTGTTATCCGCCGTGAAGCCCTGATCGGTCTGCTCAATGGTATGATGTTTGCCGTTATGATCGGCGCGGTTGCCGGTTTCTGGTTTGATAATGCGCAGCTTGGCGGCATTATCGGCAGTGCAATGATCATCAATATGCTGGCTGCTGCATTGGGCGGTATTCTCATTCCGCTTTTACTGCATCGTCTGGGTGCCGATCCGGCCATTGCTTCGGCGGTTTTTGTAACCACAGTCACCGATGTGATCGGGTTCTTTGCCTTTCTCGGGCTTGCGACCTGGTGGTTCGGATTTTCGTTCAGCTAAAATATTCGTGATTTACAGCGGTTCCAGTTAAGACTGAATCGTTGGAACCGCTGTAATTATTTGTTTTTACGCATTATCCGACGCAAAATCGGTTCCCACTTTGGGCTCGCAAATGCTATAAAATTACGCCATACACGCCTTATGAGATTTTTTGTTGCGTAATTATTATTATTACATATGAATATTGTTTTTGCTCAAAGTGCAGATAATTGCTGTCATTCGGGCGAAACAAGGTGCATGAGTATCGTCGTTTTCAAGAGCGAAGATGAGATTTTGCAGGAAATGACGGTTTGTGAATAATCGCATTTACGAATGAAATATTGACTTTTACGTAAATGCGGTGTCACAAAAGAGAATAAAACGAATTGGTGGACTAAATGCGTGAATATTATTCGATTACGGAGCTGACGAGGGAGTTTGGGATTTCCACACGAACTCTGCGCTTTTATGAGGATGAGGGGTTAATTCATCCTCTGCGCCGTGGTCGGACACGCTTGTTCCGCCCGTCTGACCGGCATTTGCTTAAACAGATTATGCGCGGTAAACGGCTTGGTTTTTCCATCGCGGAAATTCACGAAATTATTCAGATGTATCGCGAGCCGCCGGGCGAGGCCGGTCAGCTGCGTCTGCTGATCAAGCGCGTGGAAGAAAAGCGCGAGGATTTGCGCCAGAAACGCCGTGATATTGATGAAACACTCAGCGAACTGGATCAGGTGGAAGAAGCCTGCATTGGCCGTATGGCTGAGCTTGGTGTCCGCACCTGATAATGAAACTTCGCTTGGAAGGGCAGTTTGTTCTTATTGAACGGGCTGCCCTTCTTGCGTTTTATAGCATTTCCAGCAAAAGTGGGAACCGGTTTTGCGTCGGATAATGCGTAAAAACAAATAGTTACAGCGGTTCCAACGATTCAGTCTTAACTGGAACCGCTGTAATCACGCATTGCGCGGAAAAAGCACTGAGTTTCTGCCGTTCTTCGTCTGTCGCAGCGGGGCTTCTCAGTAAGTTTGAGAGATTATTCGCCTCAATCGTCTCCAGCATACAGCTGCAATACACCCTGCAAAGCTGCTCATCCCCATTGGCGCTGCACTGAACTGTGCATTGATTGACAAAATTGGCTGCCTGAAGTGCCGGTGATGGCGGGAGGATTGCTGAAAAGCCGTAGAGCAGTCCGATCAGAACCGGCTGGTGTACCAGATAGAAAATCAGGCTATGGCGACCGATAAAGGTGAGCAGGCGCTCAAGCCATTGTGGTTTGATGCCGCCTTGCAGCAGACGCAGGAGGCCTGTTGCCTGCATGATGCGGGCACTTGCAATGCCGAGAAGCACAGCCCCGAACCACGGAAACAGCGGCACATAATCATTGGAAATCGGATTGATGCTGGAGAGCCCGACCCACCATAGTGCCGGATGGTTGAAGAATTCAGCGCGATAATAAACCGGCGTGGCAATGATTGCAGCAGCAAGCAGAATGGTCAGCCATACGGGGCTACGTAAGAATAACAGGCCGAGCAGACTTGCCAGAGCAATCTGATGGAGAATACCGAAAAAGATGAACCCCTGCGGCATGAAGAACCATGTCAGCAGACTGATAGCAGCGGCAGCAAGCACCACTTGCGCCAGCCGTATCATAAAGGGTTTCCAGCGGATGGCTCGTGCATGGGCAAGTACCAGGCTGAACCCGACCAGAAACAGAAAGCTGGAGGCGATGCAGCGGGCAAAAATACGCCACCAGCCCTGACTGGCGCTGCCTTGTGCCAGATAGCCGAAAAACTCGAGATCCCAGCCGAAGTGATAGATTGCCATGGCAATCAGCGCCACCCCGCGGGCAATGTCCAAACGTCCGAGACGTGTGCCGGATTTCATCGGTGTTTCAGCGTTAAGGGCAGTGCTGGCCGGATTCATTGTAGACTTTCAGCAGAGTGTTGTGGCTTGGTTGCTATAGCTACAATGAGTTTGTGTCGGATGACAAGCTGAGATGCTCTTGTCTGTTTCGGAAGGGTTTCTGGCTGGATAACGGATCGTAAAAGGCGTTTATACGTGGTTATTATGCGGGGTTCTGACAGAGTTTTGCCGGAATGGTAAATATGGCAGCTTGAGAAAATTGATTTAATATATTGATAAATAAAATGTTTTTCTATTATGGTAAATTTGCATAGCTGCTATGTCATGGTTTTGACGCAATTGCAGATTGCTTGTGACAGGGCTTTGGAGTATAAATCTCAGACAGGCATAGCAATAGTGCGGTGCATGTTCTCATGAATGAAATACCGGAAACGAGTAAAATATTCCATGGATGAAACAGTTCAGAAGTCCTGCTGGGGGGTAACCCTTTGGGCAGTTGTTGGATTGGCCGCTGTAATTTTGTTGACCTATTTGTTCTCCGTATAATCACGGATATTCAAAGAAATTTCAGAGCGTTTAAATCACCGGTGCTTATCAGCCCGGTGATTTTTTATTGTGATATGACAAAGTTTTTATCGCAGCTTTGTCGTTTTCTTGCTGGTTTGTGGTGTATTTTGCGCATGATACAACCATATTAAGTGAGACACTGATCTGATCCGGTTTTACAGAACCGCATAACGGGTTATATAAGGCTTGAGATGAGGGAGTTTGCAGGCGGTGATTTGCCTGCACTTTCAAAAAAATGAAAGAGCGGTAATCTTCTATGTTCCTGTCAGTTTTTGACCTGTTTAAAATTGGCATCGGGCCGTCGAGTTCTCATACAATGGGACCGATGACGGCAGGGCATCAGTTTCTTAAAGAATTGAAAGACGGCCAGTGGCCGCGTCCGCATAATGCGAAAGTCACGCGGATCAAAGCCTATTTGCATGGCTCACTGGCATTTACCGGCATCGGTCATGCAACCGACCGTGCGGTTATTCTCGGCCTTTGCGGATATTTACCGGCCAATATCGATCCGGACAAAATGGATGCTCTGCTGGCCAAGGTGAATGAAGAGCATAAAATTCGCCCGACCGGACATCCGGCTTATGATTTTGATCCGAAAGCCGATCTGGTGATGGATCGTAAAGTGGCCTTGCCGGGTCATGCCAATGGTCTGGCGTTTGAAGCGCTGGATCGTGACGACCGCGTTCTGCTGCGCCGCGTTTATTATTCTATCGGCGGCGGCTTTATTGTCACGGAAGAAGAGCTGAACGCTACGCGTGTGAGCGGCGGCAAACCTCCGGTCGATAATAATGTGCCTTATCCTTTTGCTTCGGCAAAAGAGATGCTGGAAATGTCGGTTAAGAGCGGTCTTTCCATTGCGGAAATGAAGCGCGCTAATGAAGAAACCCGTATGAGCCGTGAAGAGCTGGATGCGGGGCTGGATAAAATCTGGGATGCCATGCGCAGCTGTATTGAGCGCGGGCTGACACAGGAAGGCATTATGCCGGGCGGATTGAATGTGCGCCGCCGTGCCAAGCAGTTGCATGATCGTCTGAATGAAGAATGGCGCCAGAACCGTCATAATCCGCTGCTGGCCAATGATTGGCTGTCCGTCTATGCGATGGCGGTGAATGAGGAAAACGCCGCCGGTGGCCGCGTTGTGACCGCGCCGACCAATGGTGCAGCCGGTGTTGTTCCTGCCGTCATGCGCTATTACCTGCATTTCCATGATGATGCAGACCAGAAGGGCATTCGCGACTTTTTGCTGACCTCATCTGCGGTTGGCGGTATTATCAAGCATAATGCGTCGATCTCCGGCGCCGAGGTTGGTTGTCAGGGTGAGGTCGGTTCGGCTTCTGCTATGGCGGCGGCAGGTCTTGCGGCTGTGCTTGGTGGTACGCCGGAGCAGATCGAAAATGCGGCAGAGATCGCGTTGGAGCATCATCTGGGTATGACATGTGATCCGATTGCCGGACTGGTGCAGGTGCCTTGCATTGAGCGTAATGCGCTTGGTGCGGTGAAAGCTGTAACCGGTGCGTCATTGGCCGTGAAGGGCGATGGTACGCATTTTGTGCCGCTTGATGCCTGTATTGAAACAATGCGTCAAACCGGTGTGGATATGAATGAGCGCTATAAGGAAACCAGTCTCGGCGGGCTGGCCGTGAATGTGGTTGAGTGTTAATTTTATCTCTATGAAATACAAAAAACTCCGCATGATGAATGCGGAGTTTTTTATTTTTATACAATGCTATACGCTATTCTTTTAATCTTTTGAATCCGGTTTGTTCAGGCGCTCGGCAATGCGTGCTTTATTGAGTGCGATTGCTGCTTCATCCGGTTGCCAGTCGGCGCACCATTGTGCCGGAATATTCTCAATCAAATGCTCCGTGGTGCGGTAGGACGGTTGATATTCACGCCGCAGCATTTCATCAATCAATGCCTGCTGACGCTTTACCAGAAAGCCCAGACGCGGATAGAAAAACCGCACATGGCCTTTGCCAAGTGTATAGCTGCGCGGATTACGCGGATCATCGGGTTGTTCACCACGTTCAATAGCGGCACGGGCCAGCGTGAAGATACGCGGTAACTCACGATATTCTGCCACCAGATGCGGACCGGTCAGTTCCTGTGGTGGTATGCAATTGATACGGGTCATCAGGATTGTGCCGTTTGAGCGTAGAGTTTTGCGGCCAGTGCCACGGCTCCGGTCAGGGCGTCGGCTTGCGGCGCGCGTAGACGTGGCTGATAGCGGGCAGAAAGACGTGGGCCATAAAGTGCGCCGAGACCACCGATCAGTGACAGCACCGGTTGATCATCACACATTGAAGCATCGAGTGCTGCTTCAATCGTCTCGACCGATTGCTTGAGGATTTTGTCAGCCAGCGGATCATTCATTGCGGCATATTCAAACACCAGCGGCGCAAATTGTCCGAAATCATTCGGGCGGGCATCATGGGCAAAACGCACAATGGCATGTGGCTCATCGTTGAAATGCGCAAGCAAAGCATTGCTGAGCGGGCTGCGCTGATAAATGCCGTCATAGGCCAGCAGGGATTCTTCAATCAGCTTCTGGCCAAGACGGGCGCCGCCACCAAGATCGCTGACTTTGAAGCCCCAGCCGCCTTTCATCGTGACAGCATTATTGCTGCGGGAGATATAGACAGAGCCGGTACCGAGGATAACCACCACACCGTCTGCATCACCGATAGCACCTTGCAAGGCGATAATGCCGTCAGACACGACGCTGCTTTGCGCAAAGGGCAGGGCTTGTTGCAATTGTGCGGCAACGCCGGAGACATTGGCGCCAGCCAGACCTAGACAAGCGGTAATACGGCTATAGGCATGTACCGGTAGCTCTGCAGCAAGAAGGGCAGCATCTGTTGCAGCGAGAATATTGACGACAGATGTATCCATATCGGTCATGATATTGGCAGGGCCTGCCTGACCTGTCCCCAGAACTTTACCGGATGTGTCTGCAATCGCTGCACGACAGCCGGTGCCGCCGCCATCTATGCCAAGAATATAATCCGCCACATCATGCTCCCGATTCTTTGTCCGTTTCTGGTGCCGTTTTTATTGCAGGTAACACAAATTGCCAATTCAAAGTATAATCTTATTTAAATCGTTTTAATTTCGCGGGTAACCTGACGAACAACCAGCGGGGTGATTTTGCGAGTCGCATTATGTCTGTCCGATGCCAGTCAGGGAATTGGTATTCAAGAATGGTCTTTTATGATGATCCATATGGTCGAAAAAAATAGAACCAATATTGCTGTTTGAATAAGACGACTGCACGTGAATGCAAGTAATGGTGATAAAATCTTTGCTTTTGCTGGACAGCAAACGATATTTACGCATTACTCTATCGGAGAACAGACGGGAGAAGAGGTCTTAAGGGGGAACTGAGACCGGTTGGTTTATTATCCAATATAGAACCAGTCCGGCCGTGAGGGAACTTCGGGAATTATTCTTACCGCAATAAGTGGTTCTGTTCACAGGCTGCCGGACATGATTTCCTGTCCTTATGTCTGAATAGGCAAAAGAGTGTGAAAACCGGTGCCGGTAATGGCAGCGGTGCAGACCAGAATGATGATCCGGAAAACCGGAGTTCTAAAGCGCATACCGAAAAGTGTGAAGCGGTTTTCGGAACAAGATGCGTGGTTCAAAACAAAAATAGAGCGGTTTCAATGTTTCAGCATGAACCGGAACCGCTTTAAGAACAGAAACAAACACGTTTCATGACGCGCCGGATGTGAGCGCGCCGCGGGGAGAGAAAAATGAACTTTAAGAATTTCAGTTCCGCATTGCTGGCATCAAGTGTACTTGGTGCTGCTGCTATGGCTGGTGTCTCTGCAGCTTCCGCTGCCGATGTGACACTGACCATCGAAAGCTGGCGTAATGATGATCTGCCGATCTGGCAGGAAAAGCTCATTCCGGCTTTTGAAGCAGCCAATCCGGGCATCAAAGTGACCTTTAACCCTTCAACGCCGACTGAATATGATGCGGCGTTGGGTGCGAAACTCGATGCCGGTACTGCCGGTGACATCATTACCTGCCGTCCGTTCGACAAGTCGCTGGCACTCTTTGACAAAGGTCAGCTGTCTTCCCTGAATGATCTGGAAGGCATGAAGAACTTCAGCGATGTGGCAAAATCCGCATGGCAGACCGACGATGGCAAAACCGCATTCTGCGTGCCGGTTGCTTCGGTTATTCACGGCTTTATCTATAATAAAGATGCCTTTGAAAAAGTAGGCGTCAGCGTTCCGAAGACCGAAGAGGAATTCTTCGCGGCTCTGGAAAAGATCAAAGCCGACGGCAATTACATTCCGATGGCTATGGGCACGAAGGATCTCTGGGAAGCCGCAACAATGGGCTATCAGAATATCGGCCCGACCTACTGGAAGGGTGAAGAAGGCCGCAAAGCTCTGATCGCCGGTACACAGAAACTGACCGATGCAGACTGGGTTGATCCTTTCAAAACCCTTGCAAAATGGAAAGATTATCTCGGCGACGGCTTTGAAGCCCAGACCTATCCGGACAGCCAGAACCTGTTCACCCTTGGCCGTGCTGCAATCTATCCGACCGGCTCATGGGAAATTAGCGTTTTCAACCCGCAGGTTGATTTCAAAATGGGCGCTTTCCCGCCTCCGGTGCGTAAAGACGGCGACACTTGCTATATCTCTGATCACAACGATCTGGGGATCGGCATGAATGCCAAGACCAAAAATCCGGAAGCTGCTGCCAAATTCCTGAACTGGGTGGCATCGGATGAGTTCGCAACCATTTATGCGAATGCGCTGCCGGGCTTCTTCAGCCTGTCTTCCAACGAAATCAAGCTGGAAGATCCTCTGGCTGCGGAAATGGTTGGCTGGCGTAAGGATTGTAAGTCGACCATCCGTTCGACCTACCAGATCCTCTCACGCGGTACACCAAATCTGGAAAATGAAACCTGGATTGAATCCGCCAATGTTATCAATGGCACAGTGACACCTGAACAGGCCGGCGAAAAGCTGCAGAAGGGCCTCGACAGCTGGTACAAGCCTGCGAAGTAACATGAATTGAAGCCATTCGCCTGAAACCCCTTTTCTGTCTGTTTTTCAGATCGGATAGGGGCAGGCGGGTGGCTTTTTTATCCGATTGTTTTTTGATGCATATTCCGGTGTAAATATTGCTGCTTTGCCGGAAGTGCCCGTTTTGAAAGCGTTAGACCGGTATGGCGCGAAATTCGACAAGCAAACCGCCCTTCCGCTGGCATATAGCGGTTTTTCTGGCACCAGCGGTGCTGGTCTATACGGCTATTATGATCCTGCCGCTTTTCGGAACGATGCAATTGTCGCTGTTCCGCGTGGAAAATCAGCAGAGCTTTTTTGTCGGGCTGGATAATTTCCGCACATTGCTCGGTGATGAGCGCTGGTCTGCGAGCTTCTGGAACGCGCTGGGCAATAATATGTGGTTCTTTGTTATCCACATGGTGGTGCAGAACCCGATCGGTATTTTGCTTGCCGCGCTGCTCAGCCATCCGAAATTGCGTTTTGCCGCTTTCTACCGCTCGGCGATTTTTATTCCGACCATTCTGTCCTTTGTGATCGTCGGTTTCGTGTGGAAGCTGATCCTGTCACCGCTTTGGGGCGTGGCACCGAATATGCTGGATCTGGTGGGGCTGAAGAGCCTGTTCGCACCATGGCTCGGCCAGAAAGAATATGCGCTGACAGCACTTGGCCTGATTTCAGTCTGGCAGTTTATCGGTATTCCGATGATGCTGATCTATGCGGCGCTGCTGTCTATTCCTGACGAGATTATTGAAGCTGCCGAGTGCGACGGGATTACCGGCGCGTCGCAGTTTTGGAAGATCAAACTGCCGCTGATCCTGCCGTCCATCGGGATTATCTCCATTCTGACCTTTGTCGGCAATTTCAACGCATTCGATCTGATTTATTCGGCGCAGGGTGCGCTGGCAGGGCCGAATTACTCCACCGACATTCTCGGCACATTTATGTTCCGCACCTTCTTTGGCTTCCAGCTTCAGGTTGGTGACAAGAATATGGGTGCGACGATCGCCTCGCTGATGTTCTTCATCATTCTGATCGGCGTCTGTGTCTATTTGTTCGGCATTCAGCGACGTCTGCGTCGCTACCAGTTCTGAGGATAATGATATGAGCCGCGCAACCCAGTCTCCGGTACGCAGTATCGCCGCCCATGCGATCCTTATTCTCTATACGCTGATCGCTCTGTTTCCGGTGGTGATCATCATCATCAATTCCTTCAAGACCAAGGCGGCAATCTTCCGTTCGCCTTTGTCATTGCCGAATTCGGAAACATTCAGTCTGATTGGTTATCAGACGGTGATGACGCAGGGTAATTTCTTCCTCTATTTCCAGAACAGTATGATCGTCACCGTAGTGGCGATTGCACTGGTGCTGATTTTCGGAGCAATGGCCGCTTTCGCGCTGTCGGAATATCGCTTCCGCGGCAATACGCTGATGGGGCTGTATCTGGCACTGGGGATTATGATCCCGATCCGTCTCGGCACGGTTTCTATTCTGGAACTGATGGTGGCCAGCGGTCTGGTGAATACGCTGACATCACTGATCCTTGTCTATACAGCACAGGGGCTGCCGCTGGCGATTTTCATCCTGTCTGAATTTATGGGGCAGGTGTCGAAAGATCTCAAAGATGCCGGCCGTATGGATGGTCTGAGCGAATATCGTATTTTCTTCCGCCTTGTACTGCCGCTGGTACGTCCGGCTATGGCAACAGTTGCGGTATTTACGATGATCCCGATCTGGAATGATCTCTGGTTCCCGCTGATCCTTGCGCCGTCTGAGGAAACCAAAACCGTAACACTCGGCGCACAGATGTTTATCGGGCAATATGTAACCAACTGGAATGCGGTTTTGGCCGCACTGTCGCTGGCAATTCTGCCGGTGCTGATCCTCTATTTCATATTCTCCCGTCAGTTAATTCGCGGCATTACCGCAGGAGCAGTCAAATGAGTAATAACGGGGCAAAAAAACTGCGTGTGATGGTTGCAGGTCTGGGCAATATGGGGCTGAGCCATGCGCTCGCCTATCATAAAAATCCGGGCTTCGAGATTGTCGGTCTGGTCAATCGCTCGAGCATTAATCTGCCGGAAGAACTGCGCTCTTATCCGCTGATGACTTCTTATGAAGACGCATTGCAGCAGCTTAAGCCTGATCTGGTTTGTGTGGCGACCTATTCGGATAGTCATGCCGATTATGCGATTATGGCGATGGAAGCGGGCAGTGACGTTTTTGTTGAGAAGCCATTGGCGACAACTGTGGCTGATGCGGAACGTGTAGTTGCAAAAGCCAAAGAGACAGGCCGCCAGCTGGTGATCGGTTATATCCTTCGTCACCATCCGTCATGGATGCGTCTGATTGAAGAGGCACGCAATCTCGGCGGGCCTTATGTCTTCCGTATGAATTTGAACCAGCAGTCCAGTGGCGCGCATTGGCAGACCCATAAACAGCTGATGAAAACCACATCACCGATTGTCGATTGCGGTGTGCATTATCTGGATGTTATGTGCCAGATTACCGATGCAAAAGCGGTTGAAGTACGCGGCATGGGCGTACGGCTCTCTGATGAAGTTGCGGAAGGCATGTATAATTACGGCCATCTGCAAGTGTTGTTCGCGGACGGCTCGGTGGGTTGGTACGAAGCAGGCTGGGGGCCGATGATGTCGGAAACGGCATTCTTCGTGAAAGATGTAATCTCGCCGAAGGGCTGTGTTTCGATTGTTATGGAAGAGGGCGCAAGCTCCGCTGACATTAACACCCACACCAAAACATCTGTCATTCGTGTGCATCAGGCCGCAACCGATGCCGAGGGCAAATTCAAAAAACAAGATGAATTGCTCTCGATGCAGGGTGAGCCTGATCATCAGGAACTGTGCGACCGCGAACAGGCGTTCATGCTGAAGGCGATTACTGAAAAGATCGATCTGACGCGCCATATGGATGATGCCGTGCAGTCTCTGCGCATTTGCCTTGCAGCAGATGAAAGCGTGCGCACAGGTCTGGCTGTGAAACTATAATATTGCCTGCCTGCTTATGTGCATGACTGGCTTTGAAATTACTCTGACGGGAACACGACTTTGGGAACTCTGAAACTCAATAATATCCGTAAATCATATGGTCAGGTCGATATTATCAAAGGTATCGATCTGGATGTGCGTGACGGTGAGCTGGTCGTTTTCGTCGGGCCGTCCGGCTGCGGTAAATCTACACTCTTACGCATTATTGCAGGGCTGGAAGATGCCAATTCCGGTGAAGTGTATATTGACGATCAGGTTGTCAATCAGACGCCGCCCGCCAAACGCGGCATTGCAATGGTGTTTCAGAGCTATGCACTCTATCCGCACTTGACGGTTGAAGCCAATATGGGACTTGGCCTTAAACAGGCCGGTAAGCCTGCCACCGAAATTAATGAGCGGGTCAAGCAGGCTTCCGGCATGTTGTCGCTCGACAGTTATTTGCAGCGCCGTCCGGCTGAGCTTTCCGGCGGGCAACGTCAGCGTGTGGCTATCGGTCGTGCGCTGGTACGTGAGCCAAAGTTGTTCCTGTTTGATGAGCCGCTTTCCAATCTTGATGCAGCATTGCGCGTGAATACACGTCTGGAAATTGCCAAGCTGCATCGTCAGCTTTCTGCAACTATGATCTATGTAACCCATGATCAGGTGGAAGCGATGACGCTGGCTGACCGGATCGTTGTGCTGAATGCCGGACGCATTGAGCAGGTCGGTGCACCGATGGATCTCTATAATGCGCCGGACAACGAGTTTGTTGCGGGCTTTATCGGTTCACCGAAGATGAATTTTGTTGATGCGTCTGCGCTGAATGACGGGCAGGCAAAACGTATCGGCATCCGGCCGGAACATATTACGCTGGATACAAATTCAGGGCAGTGGAAAGGTTCCGTGGTGCACGTGGAGCAGCTCGGTGCGGATACCAACGTCTATCTCGATACAGAGGCCGCAGGGCTGCTGACAGTGCGTATTTTCGGTCAGTATCGTATTGAGGCAGGTGCGAAGGTTTATGCAACGCCGGACAGCGGTAAAATTCATCGCTTTGACGGTGAGGGAAGGGCAATCCGCTAAAGCATGTCGCGCTCAAATATATTCATTTGAGCTACCGCGAACATGCGATAATTAAAAGAATTGAGACGCGAACGCAGTGGGTACGATGAAGCGCAACACGCTCTAGAACATATCTGGAGGGTGCGATTCTCAAATCTGCATCATTGTAGGGTGAAAATCAGCGGTCTTATTCTCTGTACCAAAAATCGTGCCAGCCATTATGTGCTTGTTTACCGGTTGTTTGTAGTACAAGCACCATAAAGATGCGTTCCGAATGATATGAATTTGACCTCGGGACAAAAATTAACCAACATGCTGCCGTATTTGCCGTTATCCTGCGGCACATCTTGAATCAGGAAATTTGAACCATGTTGAAAAAGATTGCTATTGCCGCAACAGTCACTACATTTTTGGCCGGTTGTACAACTGACCCTTACACAGGCGAGCAGAAAATCTCCAATACCGCCGGCGGTGCAGGTATCGGTGCTGCTGTTGGTGCGCTCGGCGGTATGATGGTTGGCGGTTCAAAAAATGCACAGCGTAATGCCGTGCTGATCGGCGCCGGTCTTGGTGCGCTGGGCGGCGGTGCAATCGGTAACTATATGGATCGTCAGGAAAGCGAACTGCGCTCGCAGCTGCAGGGTACCGGCGTTTCGGTTACACGTAACGGTGACCGCATTATCCTGAACATGCCTTCCAGCATTACATTCAACACCGATCAGGATGTTGTAATGCCACAGTTCTACCCAACCCTGACTTCCGTGGCGATCGTTCTGCGTAAGTTCGATAAGACGCTGGTTGATATTAAAGGTCACACAGATTCGACCGGTTCTGCTTCGCATAACCAGAATCTGTCTCAGCGCCGTGCAGCTTCGGTTGGTAACTACCTGAGTGGTCAGGGCATCGATGGTCGTCGTTTTGCGATCATGGGCTTCGGTGCGACGCAGCCTGTTGCATCCAATGCAACACCGGATGGCCGTGCGCAGAACCGTCGCGTGGAAATCGAAATTTCCCCGCTTAAAGGCGTTTAAGCGTTTTATAAATGCTTTGAAAAATGACCGCTTCGGCTCTGCCGGAGCGGTTTTTTATTGTCTGGCTTTCATTTGTATTCGCGCTATGGGACGCCGGTTTTCTCGAATCGACTTTTCACTAAATTCGTTCCCGTCTTGTTTTAATTTGAAATGTCTTTTTTAGTTTTGCGTTATTTATAATTTAGAACAACAGAAGAACAAAATATAATTTCATAGCAATATCAATGTATTAACTCTATTGCGAATTGAGAACAAATAGGATACATATTATACATAAAGTTTCAATCTGCGGACTTCAAGTGACGCAAAGGGATAGTTAAAATGTCTCAGAATTCATTACGACTTGTTGAGGATAAATCAGTGGACAAATCAAAGGCTCTGGACGCGGCACTGTCACAGATTGAGCGCTCATTCGGTAAGGGCTCGATTATGCGCCTTGGCCAGAATGATAAGGTGGTGGAAATTGAAACTGTTCCGACCGGTTCACTGTCTCTGGATATTGCACTTGGTGTTGGCGGTTTGCCAAAAGGACGTATTGTTGAAATCTACGGGCCTGAAAGCTCGGGTAAAACAACAATGGCGCTGCATACAATTGCAGAGGCGCAGAAAAAGGGCGGTATTTGCGCATTTGTGGATGCGGAGCACGCGCTTGATCCGGTCTATGCCCGTAAGCTCGGTGTTGATCTGGAAAATCTGCTGATCTCGCAGCCGGATACCGGTGAGCAGGCGCTGGAAATTACTGACACACTGGTGCGCTCCGGTGCGATTGATGTGTTGGTTGTCGATTCCGTTGCGGCTCTGACACCACGTGCGGAAATTGAAGGTGAAATGGGCGATTCTCTGCCAGGCCTTCAGGCGCGCCTGATGAGTCAGGCACTGCGTAAGCTGACAGCGTCTATTTCCAAATCGAATACGATGGTTATTTTCATCAACCAGATCCGTATGAAAATTGGTGTGATGTTCGGTTCGCCTGAAACCACCACCGGTGGTAATGCGCTGAAATTCTACGCCTCCGTTCGTCTGGATATTCGCCGTATCGGTTCGATCAAAGAGCGCGATGAAGTTGTTGGTAACCAGACCCGTGTGAAGGTTGTTAAGAATAAGCTGGCTCCTCCGTTCAAGCAGGTTGAGTTCGACATTATGTATGGTCAGGGCGTGTCCAAGACCGGTGAGCTGGTCGATCTCGGCGTTAAGGCCGGTATTGTAGAGAAATCCGGTTCGTGGTTCTCGTATAATTCACAGCGCCTTGGTCAGGGTCGCGATAATGCGAAGAACTTCCTGAAGGAAAATCCGGAAGTGGCAAATGAGATTGAACTGACCTTGCGCCAGAATGCCGGTCTCATTGCCGAGCAGATGCTCGACAATGGCGGCGCGGAAGATGATGCTGCTGAGGCATAAGCCGAAGATTGCAGCTTACTGATCAGGTTCAGTGCCCCGCATTGCATAGCGTGATGCGGGGCATTTTGTATCTGTGACACTTCAATTTATACGGATATCTGGACAGTGCATGATCATCTGTTTAAAAGCAGTGCAGTTGCAATGGTGACTGCTATTCTATGGCTGCAGGTTTAAGCTTTATTGATACCTGTCAGATGGTTGTGCAGATTGAAACCACTGCTTATTTAAGATGTTAAAAGCTGTGTTATTACGGCTTAAAATCGGGCAGAACCCAAAGGTGAACAATGAGCGGCGTTAACGAGATCAGGTCAACATTCCTCGATTATTATCGTAAGAATGGCCATGAAGCGGTGGCGTCGAGTCCGCTTGTGCCGCGCAATGACCCGACTTTGATGTTTACCAATGCCGGTATGGTGCAGTTCAAGAACGTTTTTACCGGTCTTGAAACACGCCCTTACAGCCGTGCAGCAACCGCGCAGAAATGCGTGCGCGCCGGTGGCAAGCATAATGATCTGGACAATGTCGGCTATACAGCACGTCACCACACTTTTTTTGAAATGCTGGGGAACTTCTCCTTCGGTGATTATTTCAAAGAAGAAGCAATTACATTTGCATGGAATTTGTTGACCAAAGAATTTGGTCTGAACAAAGACAAGCTGCTGGTTACGGTTTATCATACTGACGAAGACGCAGCGAATTACTGGAAGAAGATTGCCGGACTTTCCGATGATCGTATTATTCGCATCGCGACCAATGATAACTTCTGGTCGATGGGTGATACAGGTCCATGTGGTCCGTGTTCGGAAATTTTCTTTGATCACGGCGATCATATCTGGGGTGGCCCTCCGGGATCGGCTGATGAAGACGGTGACCGTTTTATCGAGATCTGGAATCTCGTTTTTATGCAGTTCGAACAGATCACCAAAGAAGAACGTATTGATTTGCCGCGTCCGTCGATTGATACGGGTATGGGGCTGGAGCGTATTGCTGCGGTTCTGCAGGGCGTTCATGACAATTATGACATCGATCTGTTCAAGGCGCTTATCCGCGCTTCGGAAGAAGCAACCGGCGTTAAGGCTGAAGGTGGCCAGCGCGCCAGCCATCGCGTAATCGCCGACCATCTGCGCTCTGCCAGCTTCCTGATTGCTGATGGCGTTCTGCCGTCGAATGAAGGTCGTGGCTATGTGTTGCGCCGTATTATGCGTCGCGCTATGCGCCATGCGCAGCTGCTGGGTGCCCGCGATCCGTTGATGTATCGTCTGCTGCCGACACTGGTTCGTGAGATGGGGCAGGCTTATCCGGAACTGGTGCGTGCCGAAGCTTTGATTTCAGAAACGCTGAAGCTTGAAGAAACCCGTTTCCGTAAAACTTTGGAACGCGGTCTTGGTCTCCTGAGCGATGCAACAGAGAATATGAGTGAAGGTCAGAGCCTTGATGGTGAGACTGCATTCAAACTCTATGACACCTATGGCTTCCCGCTCGACTTGACACAGGATGCTTTGCGTCAACGTGGCATTACTGTTGATACCGATGGTTTTAGTGCCGCTATGGAACGTCAGAAAGCCGAGGCGCGTGCTAACTGGTCGGGTTCCGGTGATGCTGCGACTGAACGGGTTTGGTTCTCGGTACGTGACAAAGTTGGCGCTACAGAATTCCTCGGTTATGATACTGAGAAGGCTGAGGGCGTTGTGACTGCTCTGGTGCGTGATGGTCAGATCATTGATAAGGCTGCTCAGGGCGAAACTGTCAGCATTATTGTAAACCAGACTCCGTTCTATGCGGAATCCGGTGGTCAGCAGGGCGATGCCGGCTTCATTTATGGCGATGGCTTCGTGATTGAAGTGACCGATACAGTGAAGAAAGCAGATGGTGTCTTTGTCCATCAGGCTGTGATCCGTGAAGGCAAGCTCGCAACCGGTGATGCGGTTGAGTTGGTCGTTGCTCATGACCGCCGCAGCCGTATGCGTTCTAACCACTCGGCAACCCATATTCTGCATGAAGCACTGCGCGAAACGCTCGGTGACCATGTGGCACAGAAGGGCTCGCTTGTTGCGCCGGAACGTCTGCGTTTTGACTTCTCACATCCGAAGCCGATCAGCGAAGAAGAATTGCGCAAAGTTGAAAACATTGCCAATGAGATCATTCTGCAGAACTCTCCGGTAGTTACCCGCCTGATGGCGGTTGATGATGCGATTGAAGCCGGTGCTATGGCGCTGTTTGGCGAGAAATACGGTGATGAAGTACGCGTGGTTTCCATGGGCACTGCAACACAGGGCGATAAAGCCGGTAAAACCTATTCGCTGGAACTTTGCGGCGGTACGCATGTTCGCCAGACCGGTGATATTGGTTTGGTGCGCATTGTCTCCGAAGGTGCGGTTGCAGCCGGTGTACGCCGTATGGAAGCGCTGACCGGTGAGGCAGCACGTCTTTATCTTGAAGAACAGGATGAGCGCGTTAAAGCCATTGCATCTGCTTTGAAGACCACGCCGTCTGAAGCGCTGGAACGTGTCAACAGCCTGCTGGATGAGCGTCGCAAGCTTGAAAAAGAACTCACCGAAGCCCGCAAGAAACTGGCTCTGAGTGGCGGTTCCTCGAAGGCTGATAATGAAACGAAGACCATTAATGGTGTTCAGTTCATGGGACGCAGCGTGACCGGTGTTGCACCGAAAGATCTGAAGCCATTGGCGGATGAAGGTAAAAAAGCGCTGGGTTCCGGCATCGTGGCCTTTATCGGTGTGAGCGAAGATGGCAAGGCCAGCGCCGTTGTTGCGGTGACGGAAGATCTGACATCGCGCTTCAGTGCGGTTGATCTGGTTCGTGTTGCGTCTAGTGCACTTGGCGGTCAGGGCGGTGGTGGCCGTCCGGATATGGCTCAGGCCGGTGGTCCGGATGGTTCGAAAGCAGATGAAGCTCTGGAAGCTCTTGCAAAAGCAATTGCAGGCTAAGCCTTGAACGAGCTTTAATAGTTTAAGCCGCCGGAGAGATCCGGCGGCTTTTTATTTATAAATGCGTTTTGAGATGCCGGAGGGCATGTTTCTCAAAGAATGCAGACTGGAATAAAGGGTGGAGATTATGAGCAAGATTATTCTGATTACAGGTGCCAGCCGCGGTATCGGACGTGCAGCCGCAATTTTATGCGGAGAGCGTGGCTGGTCTGTTGCAGTCAACTATGTCGGCAATCATGAAGCTGCGGAACAAACTGCAGAAGATGTGCGCAAGGCTGGCGGACAAGCGATCACCATACAGGGGGATGCTGCAGTTGAAGCGGATGTTATTGCTATGTTTGACAAGACGAAGCAACAATTTGGTCAACTCGACGGTGTTGTTGTCAATGCCGGTATTGTTGCACCATCTTTGCAATTGGCAGATATGAGTGCGGAACGATTGAAGCGCATGTTTGATGTTAATGTGCTGGGCGCCTATCTCTGTGCGCGGGAAAGCGCGCGTCGTTTATCCGTTGAGCGCGGCGGCAAGGGCGGTTCGATTGTACTGGTGTCGTCAGTGGCTTCACGGATCGGCTCGCCGTTTGAATATATTGATTATGCTGGTTCAAAAGCGGCAGTTGATACGCTGGCGCTTGGTCTTTCCAAAGAGTTGGGGCCGCAAAAGGTGCGCGTGAATGCCGTGCGTCCTGGATTGGTGAATACGGATATTCATGCCAGTGGCGGTCAGCCGGGGCGGGCACAGCGATTGGGCGTGAATACACCATTCGGACGACCAGGTGAGGCGAGCGAAATTGCCGAGGCGATTGTCTGGCTGCTCAGCGATGCTTCATCTTATACGTCTGGTGCGTTACTTGATGTTTCCGGCGGGCGTTAAACTGGTTTGATAGTTGCAATAGGGTTGAGATGATCGGAGGGAGCGTGCAAGTTCTTTACATCCTGTTATGTGTCATTGGCGCAGCTCTGCCTCTCTCGCAATTTGTTCCGTGGTTGTCCGCACATGGACTTGATGTGCCGCTCTTGCTGCAGCAAGCTACTTCCGGTCATATCGCAGCATTCGCGTGGTCAGATGTACTGGTTTCAGGTGTCGTTGTTGCGGTATTTGTGGTAGCAGAGAGCGCAAGACTCGCAATGCGTTACTGGTGGTGGCCTTTGTGTTGTCTCGTGGTAGGCCCTTCCTTGGCGCTGCCGATGTTCCTGTTGCTACGGGAGCGGCATCTTGCTTCCGCAAGCTGAAGTGGCGGCCGAAACAACCATTCTTGTTTTGCGCTCAGCATGAAGAACTATCCCACGACGGTAACGATCGCAGTTGCACTCATCGGTCTATAAAGAACGGGAATTCTTCTTTTTGAAGAGATTTTAAGTTTGCTGTTTATAAAAAAGGGTGCGCGAGTTTTCGCGCACCCTTGATTGTTTTGATGATAGCTTATTTGCTTTGAATGAAATCAGGCAGATTGAGCAGCAGCTTCTTCAATTCCGGTTCATCCACGCGTGTGGCTGCTTCTGCAGGGCTGACCCATTCGCTGATGCGCTGTCCGCGTTCCGGCCAGTTTTTAGCCATGCGGTCAAACTCAACGGCATAGACATTGACTGTAAAGCTCGGAATGGCCTCCGCAGGGAGATCATATTTCATATAATCGAACTGGCCAATCGGATCAGGATTAACTGTGCCGCGAATGCCGGATTCTTCAAAAGCCTCCCGCAGCGCCATGTCATGCAGGGTTTTTCCGGCTTTTGGCCAGCCTTTCGGGGTAATCCAGCGGCCTGTGCCGCGACTGGTAATCAGTAAAATTTCAGGCGAGGGACCCGGTTTTCGATAAACTAGTGCCGCAACCTGCAGAAGTCGTCCTGCAGCTGTTAAAATTCGTTTATCTGTTGCGACGATACCGCTTCCCTGTATATTCACTGAACTTACTTACCTTATTATGTATTTTGTTGGCCGCCTTTGAATGGCAGCAGTTATTTTGTATATAATTTTTAAGCTACGCTTTTAATATGTAGCCTATAGACCTCATCAATATGGTTTTAGATTGACTGAGATATGTTTGTTTTATGCTTTGCAGCAAATGTTTTTGTTTTATTCTGTTTCTTATTTCCATACGCCCGCCCATTTCGGTGCATATGAGAATTCGAAAACATCATGGAAGCCAAATCAGGCAGCCTCTTAATTTGATACGAATAGGATCGTACTGCACCTGCCGGTTTTGTCAGTTTAATCCATCCGGAAGGCGTTGCTGCCAACGGTATTAAACCGGTGGCAGCGGAATTCTTTAGCCGCGATGGCTTTTGTTGATTGGCTCCTGATAGGTGAAGCCCATATCCCAAGGGAAATAAATCCATGTGTCCTGCGAAACTTCTGTAACAAAAGTATCAACAAGTGGACGACCCTGCGGCTTGGCATAGACTGTAGCGAAATGTGCCTTTGGCATCATTTTGCGTACCATTTGTGCTGTTTTGCCTGTGTCGGTGAGGTCGTCGATTACGAGAACGCCTTCACCGCCATTGACGAGCAGTTTCTCGCCGATCTCTTTAATGACCCGCAATTCACCCTGTTCACTGTAATCGTGATAGGAGGCGATGCAGACGGTTTCGATCATGCGAATGCCAAGTTCACGGCAGATAATTGCAGCCGGTACCAGCCCGCCACGGGTAATGGCAACAATTGCGTGCCATTCTGTGCCTTGTCCGGCAATACGCCATGCGAGTGCGCGGGCATCGCGATGAAATTGGTCCCAGGAAACCGGGAAAGCTTTATCAGGCAAGGACATCGAAATGCTCCGTTTAGAATATTCTGACAGTTCCGCATGTTTCAGATGAAAGCAGCGGCCACTCTGTGCTGTTGTTTCGTTTTGGTGTTTTTCAAATCATATCGTGATCTGAAAACGGGTAGCTTAGCCACCGATAGCCGCTAAATTCAAATCTGTCTCCGGACAAGATCTGTGCTGGCAGGCTAACGAGGACAGATTGCCCTAAATCGGGTAACATACAAGAGATTTGCCCGTTTCAGGTGATTTACCGTGATAAACGAAAAAGTACTTTTTTGGCAATATTAACTTTGTCACATCGGCAGATAAATCTGCTGATGTGCGTATTTTCATTTATCTTCGTTTGTTTTCGTTTTGTGTGCGGGATATAGGCGCAGAGCTCACCGCATACAAGAGATCACCGTGAAAACAATGTCAGACAAGGCATATTGGCTAAGAATGAGCGGGTTACGCCGCCAAAAATCAGCTCTTTCAAACGGGACTGGCTGTAGGCACCCATGATCAGCACATCAATATTATTGGTCTCAACATAGTCACGCAGACGATCCTGAACGGTCTGCCCATCGGACGGAACCAGATCAATGCTGGCAGCAATATCGTGACGCTGATAGGCTTGTTGCAAGCGCAAGGCGATGTCCGGTGCGCCGCGCGGTGCGCTCGGATCACGCAGCGGATCCGGAATAACAGTGGTTGCTGCTTCTTCGCTTTCCTGTTTTGGCGCGTTGATCCAGACAATGCGGACAGTTGCGCAATTACGCGCCAGCGGCAGAGCATCAAAGGCCGCGCTGGAGGCTTCATATTTGCCGTTAAAAGCGATGGCTAGCTGACGAATATTGCGTGGCGGGTGGAAATTATAAGGCACGATCAGTGCCGGTGTTTTGGTGTTGTAAACGAGCTGATCCAGTGGTGTGATCTGCGTTTCCGGATCATCAGGATCGGCCTGACCGGCGAGGATCAGGTCTGCAGCCATACCAAATTCATTGACCGTCTGGCTGGCATTGTCATTTTCAGAACGGACAATCAGAAATTCTGAGGTCGTAGAGTAATTGGAGATTTGCTGCTGAAACAAGAGCGCAACATCTTCAGCATTTTTCTGATGATGCTTGAGGTGCCCTTCATAAAAACTGGCATCTATAAAGCCGCTGGCGTCGGAATAAATAACCGGTGTGGGAATAACATAAAGACCGGTGACATGCATCGGCTCGCCGTCCTTGGCAAGAAGCGCCAGGGCTTTGAACATTCGCTGCAGTTCCTGTGTGCTGCGGATATAGGCGATGACGGTACGATAGGACATGGATACACTCCGTATTCGTTACGCGTGATAGCTGCGCAATTTTGTTCAGTTTTTTATCTCTGTCGATCCCCTGCAAGCGATCCTGCAAAAGACAGGGGATCAGTCATAAATTAAGCATTTCACTTTCAAGTTGAATACTTGAATGGCATGATAATGTGACCACTCAAGAATTCCGTTTTCTAAAAGTCTGTATTGAAGCGATTATAACGCATTTTGAGGTGCGGATAAACGCAAATACCTGCATTTATTGCTGAATATCTGCCAGCATTTTCGCAATTGCTGCGGCTGCTGCATCGAGTTTTTCCTCATCTCTTGCGCGCACCACCAGTTCGGTTGAGAATTTACCTTCCTCGAATTTAGGATACGAGCCGATCACGGTATCGGGATGGGCGTCTTGCACCTCGCGCAGAGGAATGCCGATAACACCTTCGCCAAACGGGCAGAAAATTGTGCGTGAATGATAGCGGCTGCCGGTGCGTAAAGTCGGCAGAATATTCTCAACCATAGCCTGAAAAACGGAAGGTACACCGGCCATGACATAGACATTGCCAATGATGAAACCCGGTGCCACCGAGACAGGGTTGTCGATATGCTGCGCGCCTTGCGGCATACGTGACATACGTTGACGGGACGGTGTAAATTCCGTGTCTCTGGCTTTATAATGGGCAGCCAGCAAGGCCATTGCCTTTTCATCATAGACGCAAGGCAGATCAAAAGCCGCGGAAACCGCATCGGCGGTAATATCGTCGTGGGTAGGGCCGATACCGCCGGAAGTGAACAGGTAGTCGTAATTTTCGCTCAGTTCTTTTACGGCTTTCACAATCGACGGCTGATCGTCAGCAACGATACGGACTTCAGTAAGATCAATGCCTGCTTCATAAAGCCGGTCTGCCATATGGCCGATATTCTTGTCTTTGGTGCGGCCGGAGAGCAGTTCATCACCGATTGCCAGCATTGCGGCGCGTATAATCACGGGCTGTGTGTTTGTCATGGGAGACTCCATTTATAGAGAGACCATGAACGGACAAGGCCGGTATCGTCAAGTGATGCTGTGTTCAACCATTGTTGTGAGTAGGGGGCTATTGTCCTGAATCCTGAACAGTGCGTCCTGTATCCCGTGACTGGTCTATTTAAATTTCTGTATTAAATATTGAGTATAGATTGAATTGCATTTGTACGGCTTGGTGTCGTGAAACGAATGCCCGAAACACAAAACGGAGATTGATTGAATATGGCTAAGGTTCTTGTACTTTATTATTCCGCTTATGGTCACATGGAACAGATGGCTAAAGCTGCTGCCGAAGGTGCGCGCGAAGCCGGTGCTCAGGTGGATATCAAGCGCGTTGCAGAACTGGTGCCTGCTGAAGTTGCCAAGGCTTCCGGCTTTAAACTGGATCAGGAAGCAGAAATTGCGACACCCGCTGATCTGGAAAACTACGATGCAATCATCGTTGGCGTGTCTTCACGCTTCGGTATCATGTCCTCACAGCTGAAAAACTTTTTCGACCAGACCGGCGGTCTGTGGGCAAAAGGCGCTCTGCTGAACAAGGTTGGTTCGGTTATGGCTTCTTCCGCAACCCAGCACGGTGGTCAGGAACTGGCTCTGATCTCCACCCAGTGGCAGCTTCAGCACCATGGCATGATCATCGTTCCGCTGTCCTACGCTTTCCAGGGCCAGCTCGGTAATGATGTTGTTCGCGGTGGCGCACCTTATGGTATGACAACCACTGCTGATGGTGACGGTTCCCGTCAGCCTTCGGAAACTGAACTCGAAGGTGCCCGTTTTCAGGGCAAGCGCGTTGCAGAAATCGCCGCTAAAATTCACGGCTAATAATCTGTACCCGATCTTTGGTATTCGATCTGAAAGTAGAAAAGCGGCTTCGGCCGCTTTTTTTGTGCGTGGTTATAAGACAGAGCGTTGGAGAAGCCGCGGAGCGTTCTGCGGTAACAGAGTGCCGTGCTTTGTGTGTTTGTTGTGATGTGCGACAGATTCGCCGTAGGCAGTTTCTTTGGTCGTTGCGGGCTAAAAATATAAAGCCTGTGGTTGCGTCGGAGTGAAAATGCCGGTTTTCAGGGCTTATTTCTGTGTTTAACCCTGTTTTTTAAGGCTCCGGAGCGAAAACTTAGCTTGGTTCGTCTGTTTCTTTGAATAAACTTCGCCAATCCGGCTGAGTCGTAACCAGCGGAAAAAAACGAAAGGAATTACCTGATGAACAAAAATGAACTGGTTGCTGCCGTTGCAGAAAAGTCCGGTCTCACCAAGACTGATGCCGCTTCTGCCGTTGACGCTGTGCTTGAATCCGTCACCGGTACATTGAAAGAAGGCGGCGAAGTTCGTCTGCCAGGTTTTGGTATTTTCTCAGTATCACATCGTGCAGCTTCCACAGGTCGCAACCCATCGACCGGTAAAGAAGTTGAAATTGCTGCCCGTAACGTACCAAAATTCTCGGCTGGTAAAGGCCTGAAAGACGCTGTTAACAGCTAATCAGCTCTTATCGGGGCAGGGATGTTTATTGTCCCGCTGATCCGATCTTTACGCCAGAGAGCAGACATGCCGTTTCAGGTATGACTTTGCTGAAGGCGCAGGAAACAAAAAAGCCGCAAAGACTGACTGGTCTCTGCGGCTTTTATTTTGAACATACTGTGCAATGCACTATTTATTGGATCTGTTCGGGCCATTGCCGGTACCGACATCGACAGTAATGTCACCGCTGATTTTCACACGCGTATTGCCGATATTAAAACTGCCGTCCGGATTGGTATTTGTCGTCGCATTGTCCGGTTCAGGTTGCGCAGGGCTGACAATCGGCTTGGCGGGTTGGACGCCGGGCAAAGAATAATACGGTGCAGACTGATCTGTCTGTGCCTTGTTCTTCAATCCGGTCTCTAAGGCAAAAGCCGGAGCTGAAAAGCTCATCGCAATGCCGGAAAGAACGACTGAAAAAACTGCCTTGCGGATTGTCACCATAATAAGAATATCTTCCGTTTTATAACCGGCCGGAATTGTTTTAATTCCGCCCCGTCTTCATCCTTAACAATGAATCATGACATAAAATGGTTCAGCTGAAACTAGCCCTCAGAGCCAAAACCTCAATTGCGGTTGAGATATTGCTCTAAAAACTCATAACAATTTCGTGAGTAATAGCAGCCGCTTAGCGGGCGATAATATAAGGTGTAAAAATCGGTTTTTTAGTCTAAACTCCTGACAAAACCGTGAAATATGATAGTTTTTATAATGAACGGAGATGAATTTGTTGTTTCTTGACACAATCTTGATCCGAAAAACAATAAAAACAGACTATTCTGCCCCTCAGTCCATGAGTTGAGTATGTGTTGAGCCTGAAACACTTGTTATAAAACAGGCTGATAAAAAACGGTAATCCCATTACCGGGCAATACTGATGACCATAGCGTGACCAAGCATGAGTTGACAATTTTCAGCTTAACGTACAGTTATCGCACCCTATTTAGTGTTAACGTATGTCCAGCCATGCCGATTGGACATGTTCCGTTCTGTATCCATTCTGCGGCAGGAGTGCCACATAAGATGATTAAACGTTTCATCATCGCAATCATATTGCTTGTTATTATAGGCGGAGGTCTGGTTGGTTTTAACCTGTTCCGTGCTCAGGCGATTAAAGACTATTTTGCGAATATGAAGCAGCCATCCCAAGCTGTTTCAACTATCGACGTTAAGCCAGGAAAATGGTTGCCTGGTATCGAGGCACTCGGTTCTGCCCGTGCTGAAGACGGCGTTAATCTGACTTTCCAGGTTGACGGTATCGTCAAGGAAATCATGTTCAAGCCAAATCAGATTGTCAAAAAAGGCGATCTATTGCTGCAGCTGGATGATGAAATTCAGAAGGCAGATCTGGTAGCCAGCAAAGCTGAAGCTGAGCTGAGCGAACAGAACTATAAACGTGCACAAACCCTGCGCACACAAGGTGTAGGTGCTGTATCTAATGTGGATACAACAGCCGCAGCTCTGTCATCCGCAAAAGCAAATGTAGCAAAAGCACAGGCAACGCTTGATCTGAAGCGTCTGATCGCACCTTTCTCCGGTGTAATCGGTATTTCGCGCGTTGATATTGGTCAGTTTATGGCTCCTGGTACTGTCGTCGCTACATTGCAGAATGTTGACACCATGCGTGTGGATTTCAGTGTTCCGGAACAGGAATTGAAAAACTTGTCCATGGGACAGGAAGTTCATATTGGTGCATCGGCAAGCGATTATGCTTTCAAGGGTAAAATCGTTGGTATCGATCCGAAGATTGATCCTGCAAGCCGTCTGGTATCCGTTCAGGCTCAGGTGGATAATTCCGATAAATCTTTGGTTCCGGGTCAGTTCGTACAGGTTCGCGTTATTCTTCCTGAAGAAGACAATGTCGTCATCCTGCCGCTGACCACTGTCGTGACCAGTCTTTATGGCGATTATGTTTTCACGGTTGTCAAAAAAGAAGCAGACAAAAATGCTGCAGCTGACACAGCTGAAAAAGCTGATGATCTGGTTCTGCATCAGATCTTTGTGAAGCTTGGCCGTCGTACCGGTAACAATGTTGAAATTCTGAGCGGCGTTAAAGATGGCGATGTTGTTGTGACTTCTGGTCAGAACCGTCTTAGCAACGGGATGTCTGCCCATATCAATAACGACGTTAATCCAGCGGATGCCCAGATTAAGAAATAAGGTCGAGAGATGAGCTTTTCCGATATTTTCATACGCAGGCCCGTTCTTTCGATCGTTGTCTCGCTGATGATTATCCTGCTCGGCTTGCAGGGGATCTTCAACCTTTCGGTGCGTCAGTATCCGGAAGTGGATGAAACAGTTATTACTGTTACAACGTCCTATCCGGGTGCGAGTGGTGAGCTTATTCAGGGCTTTATTACTGCACCGATTGCTAAGGCTGTCGCAACAACGGAAGATATTGACTACGTTACCTCTAAAAGTAGTCAGTCTGTCAGTACAGTAACCGTACAGATGAAGCTTGGCGCCAATCCGGATGCCGCGCTTACCGAAGTTATCTCCAAGGTTAATCAGGTACGTGGCGATCTGCCAACAGAGTCTGAGGATCCGGTGATTGCTAAGGGTACAGGTCAGTCTTTTGCGACCATGTATCTTGCTGTGCAAAACCCGAATATGTCCAATGAGCAGATTACAGAATATATTGACCGCGTGATCCGTCCGCGTATGTCCACCATTGAAGGTGTGGCTGATGCGCAGATCCTTGGTGGTCAGGAATATTCAATGCGCGTATGGGTTGATCCTATTCGCATGGCTGCGCGTAATGTGACTGCTTCAGAGGTTTTGGCTGCGATTAAAGCGTCCAACTTCCTGTCGGCACCGGGTAAAACCAAAAACGAGTATTACGCAAGCTCGATTACTCTGCATTCAACTTTGCAGACACCAGAGACTTTTGCGGAAATGCCGGTACGTGCGAATGGCTCGGACATTATCCGTCTGCGCGATGTTGCCAGTGTAGAACTGGCGGCAAAAAGCACGGATACTGTTGTGTCGTTTAACGGCTCCAGCGGTACATTTATTGGTGTGTTCCCGACGCCTTCGGCTAACCCGATTGATATGGCAACCGCCGTTCATAAGGAGCTGCCGAGTATTCAGGAAAGCCTGCCGCAGGGCATGAACATCATCATGGTTTATGATGCGACGGAACAGATTTCTTCCTCGATTAAGGAAGTTTTCAAAACCATTGCAGAAGCTATGATCATTGTTGTTCTCGTGATCCTGCTGTTCCTTGGTTCGTTCCGTTCGGTTCTGATTCCGATTGTTACTATTCCGATCTCGCTGATCGGTGTGTGTTTCTTCCTGTTCGTTCTCGGGTTCTCGATCAACCTGTTGTCATTGCTGGCTATGGTTCTCGCCATTGGTCTGGTGGTGGATGACGCGATCGTTGTTCTTGAAAACATTCACCGTCATATTGAAGAAGGTCTGACACCTATTCATGCTTCCTTTGTGGGCATGAAAGAAATTACCTCTTCTATCGTGGCGATGACCATTACACTGGCTGCGGTGTTTGCACCGCTTGGCTTTACCGGTGGTCTGACCGGTGCGCTGTTCCGTGAATTTGCTTTCACGCTGGCTGGTGCGGTTATTCTTTCCGGTATTGCGGCGTTGACCATCTCACCGATGATGTGTTCACGCATGTTGACCCATGGTGAGCCTAGCCGTTTTGCTAAAACTGTTGACCGCTTGTTCAGCCGCTTTGAAAATGGCTATGAACGCTGGGTTTCCGGTTCTCTGAACTATCGTCCGGTGACGATGACTGTGGTTGTAAGCTTGATGGCGCTGATGGCGTTCCTGTTTATGAACACTTCGTCCGAGTTGGAACCAGAAGAAGATTCCGGTGCATTGTTCTCGCTCGTAACAGCGCCTGAATATGCAACAACGGATTACACAAAGCTCTACACAGATCAGATCGACGAATTGACCAAAGATCTGCCTGAGTTGCGTGCCCGCTTTAACGTTACCGGGTTGGGTGCGACGAATGAAGCGATTGCACTCTGGGCTTTGAAAGACTGGGGACAGCGTGACCGTTCGCAAAAACAGATTCAGGAAGACCTAACTGCGCGTATTAAAGATGTGACCGGTGTACGGGCCTTCATCTTTGCTCCGCCGTCGCTGCCGGGTACCGGTGGTGGTCTGCCGATCTCGATTGCTATTCAGTCAACTGGTTCTTCCAATCAGGTCTTCGATATTTCTGAAGAGATCAAGAATGAAGCACAGGCTTCCGGACAGTTCATTATTGTTCAGAACTCCCTGTCCTTTAATGCTCCGCAGACAACAATCGAAGTTGATCGTGAACGCGCATCGACAATGGGTGTAACAGTCAGTGAAATCGGTGCGACCCTTGGTCTGATGACCGGTGGTGGTAAAGTTGCCCAGTTCGACCGTGATAATAACAGCTATGATATTATCATGCAGGTTCCGGATGAATTTCGTCGTAACCCGTCGAAGCTCGGTGAGTTTTATGTCCGCAGTTCTACCGGCGATATGGTGCCGCTGTCTGCTGTCGTTAAAATCACCAGTAACGCTTCGCCAATCGCAATTGAGCAGTTTAACCAGCTGAACTCTTCAACAATTTCGGCTCTGCCTATGCCTGGTGTTACCACCGGTGATGGTCTGAAAACGATTGTTGATATTGCTAATGCCAAACTGCCTGATGGCTTCTTCATCGACTATGCGGGTCAGTCCCGTCTGGAAGTTGAACAGGGCAATACAATTATGATTGCCTTTGCCCTGGCTGTTATTGTGATCTATCTGGTTCTGGCTGCGCAGTTTGAAAGCTTCCGCGATCCGTTCATCATTATGATGACTGTTCCGCTGTCGATTTTCGGTGCGGTTGTACCGCTGAACCTCGGTTTGGGTACGCTGAACATTTATACGCAGGTTGGTCTGATTACCCTTGTCGGGTTGATCACCAAGCATGGTATTCTGATGGTGGAGTTCGCCAATCAGCAGCGCCATGAACACGGGCTGAGCCGTCATGATGCGATTATCGCTTCGGCTAAAACCCGTCTGCGTCCGATCCTGATGACAACTGCGGCTATGGCGCTTGGTGTTGTACCTCTGATGATGGCATCCGGTGCTGGTGCTGCTGCCCGTCAGGCGATGGGGCTGGTGATCTTTACCGGTCTGGTTGTGGGTACAGTGTTCACTCTGTTTGTGGTGCCAATGTTCTACACTCTGATTTCTGCGAAGACCGTTAAACCTCTGGTTTCGGTTCCGACAGAAGAAGAGCTGAAGGCAGAAGTACAATCTGCTCACCATTGATGTGACAGATAATAATAAAGCAAAGGCCGGTCCCTGTGACCGGCCTTTTTTGTTTGGCAGGGAGTGCAGATCACATTTGCGCGAAATTTGAGGAAAATAATCAGGCTTGTGATTTTGCACTCTGGTATTTTGTAGTCTCTGCTATATATATTTGGGCATGACAAAATTATCCGTACTTGATCTGGCGCCGATCACTCTCGGCAGCACCGCAGCGCAGGCTATGCAGAATACTGTTGAGCTTGCCCAACACACAGAAAAACTCGGCTTTCACCGTTATTGGCTGGCCGAGCATCATAATATGCCGGGCATCGCCAGCGCTGCCACTTCGGTGCTGATCGGCCATGTGGCCGGTGCTACCAAGAGCATACGGGTCGGGGCAGGTGGCATTATGCTGCCAAACCATTCGCCACTGGTTATTGCTGAACAGTTCGGCACATTGGCATCGCTTTATCCGAACCGTATTGATTTAGGTTTGGGGCGCGCACCGGGCACCGATCAGGTGACATCCTATGCTTTGCGCCGCAACTCAAGCTCTGATGCGCAATCCTTCCCGCAGGATGTCGTGGAACTGCTCGGCTATTTCGGCGAGCCGACAACAGAGCAACGTGTGCGCGCCTATCCGGGCTCTGGTCTGAATGTGCCGGTATGGATTCTTGGCTCCAGCCTTTTCGGTGCACAATTGGCCGCGATGCTTGGCCTGCCTTATGCTTTTGCTTCGCATTTTGCACCGGGAGATCTGGATGATGCGGTTGCATTATACCGCCATCGTTTCGAGCCGTCGCAATATCTCGATAAGCCATATGTAATGGCCGGATTTAACGTGTTTGCAGCCGACACGGATGATGAAGCACGTTTGCTGTTCTCATCTATCCAGCAGGCATTTGTGAACTTACGCACCGGTAATGCAGGGCAGTTGCCGCCGCCTGTGGAAGGTTATGAGGAAAATCTTGATCCGCGATTTGTACCGAGCATCAGAGCGGCGCTTTCCTGTTCTGCTGTCGGTGATAAAGCAACTATACGCAAGCAGATGGATGCATTTGTCGAGCGTACCGGTGTTGACGAGCTGATGGTTACAGCGCAGATTTTTGATCATCAGGCACGTTTACATTCCTTTAAATTACTGGCAGAGGCTGCGGGACTGCAACCGGAAGAGTAATATGGTAGGTTTAGGCATACGCACCCGAGAAACCGGCGCGACAGCGACATTGCAAGGTCAGGAAAAGCCGGTTATCCGCTCATTGACCGGCGGAGAACTGAGGCTTGAAAACACCGTATCCGGTGTGGGTTTCAACGCGATTGATCTGCTTTATGCGTCTCTGTCTGCCTGTCTGGTGATGAGCGCCCGTATTGCTGCACGTAAGCTCGGTTTTATTGAGCGGATCAGTGCCTATGAGGTTCAGGTCAGTGGTGAAAAGGCAGCGCAGGAACCTTATCGTATTACGCGGTTTGATGTGCATTTTCGGGTTACAGGTGATTTGTCTGAAGCTGAGACACATGAGCTGGCCGAGACAGCAGAAGCCATGTGTACGGTCAGCAATACGCTGAAAGCCAATGCCGATGTGGTTTTGATGATTAGAACGTAAATAAAAAAGCCTGCTGTGAGTTGCACCGCAGGCTTTTTTGTTTTTCTCATCAAAGACAGTCTCAGCTATTCAGCTTTAACCAGTCTGCCAGTGATTTGCGGCTGTTGCCGTCGCGGCCGTTAAAGCTTTCTGCTGCGCACATGGAATTGAGAATAGCTTCCTGTGTAGATTCGGTTGCCGCGCGGAACAGCTGATCAATCTTGTCTTCGTTCAGTGCCTGCATGGTCACCAGATCGGATTTCTGATCATGATCAATGGTGTTGCCGGTGGTGAAACCAATCACAATATCGCCGCTGCCATGACCCCAGAATGCGCCAAGGCGTGCAATCCCTGCGCCGCAGCGACGAATGACACGCTGAAGCTGGCGATGCTCCAGCGGAATGTCTGTGGCCATGATCATCATGATCGAACCCTTTTCCGGTTGATCAGGAAAATCCGGTGTCGGATGACGGCCGTCCGGCAGTGTCAGATCGCCCTTACGGCCAAAATTGGATAGAACCAGCGTGCCAAGGTGATAGTCTTTGCCATCAAGCTTGATGCGGCGGGAAGAGGTGCCGATACCGCCTTTGAAGCCAAAGCAGGTCATGCCGGTGCCAGCACCGACATTGCCCTGCGCAACAACGCCTGTGGTCGCTGCGTCCAGCGCCGCATAGGCATGGTCTTCCGTCACAGCCATTGCCTGAATGTCATTGAGCGGGCCGTCATTGCATTCACCGACAACCGCATTGACGGTTGAAGTGGTGCGGCCAATATCGCTGTTGGCAGCAACAGCGCGTTTGATCAGTGCATTGACGCATGTGCCGACACTGAGCGTATTGGTGAGCAGAATTGGGGTTTCCAGTGAGCCGAGTTCATTGACTTGTACGAGGCCGGCGCTTTTGCCGAAGCCATTGATGGATTCGGAAGCAGCCAGAACTTTTTGGCGGAACATATTGCCGTCATGAGGCAGAATCGCTGTAACGCCGGTATTGATATTGCCTTCACGGATTGTGATGTGGCCGACTTTTACGCCTGGAACATCGGTAATCGCATTATGGGTGCCGGTCGGCATGGTACCGCAAACAATACCAAAATCGCGTGCTGAAGCTGTCATGGAATATTCCTCTAAATCCGTAAATGCAGGCCGGTAAGGTGCAGATAAGTCAATGTGGAGTAGATAAAGCCAAGTTATCGGCAGATAAAGCCAAGTTTCTCCAGATAAAGAATGACAGCCCGACCGGATTCCGGTGGGCTGTCAGCGCATTATCATCAGGCATTAAAAAGAAACGACAATTTCACTTCTGCGGCAAGACTGCCGTTTCAGTGTGGTGCTAATGCCCGACATATGATCAGAGCCAAGGAAATTAAACAGCCTGTTCTGGGGGAGGCCCAAAAGAACAAGCCGTTTGTGGGGCGCTTGCGATCATAACGGTATCCGGCCAAAGCTTCTGAATTATGGCCGGATAAAACTCAGTATTCTAAAGGCTAAAGTTTAAGCCGAAAGTTTTTTGAAACGCAGTTTTTAACGAAAAACCGGTTCCCACTTTTTCTAAACTGCTTTAGCAACTTCGATATATTTTTCCTGCAGACTGCGGGTAATCGGACCTGGCTTGCCATCAGCAATCACAGTACCTGCAATCTTCACAACCGGTGTTACGAAACCGGAAGCACTGGTCTGGAACGCTTCTTTTGCTTTGAAGGCTTCTTCAAGGGTAAAGCGGCGATCTTCAACCTTCAGATTTTGCTCTTCAGCAATTTTTAGCATGGCAATACGTGTGCAGCCCGGCAGAATTGCGTTGGAGTTCGGGCGCACGATCAGTGTGCCGTCTTCAGTGATGATGAATGCGCTGGAGGAGGCACCTTCAGTGATATAGCCGTCTTCCTGCATCCATGCGTCCTGACAACCATGGGCGGTTGCTTCCTGCTTGGCAAGTACCTGTGCGAGCAACATCACTGTTTTAATGTCGCGGCGCTGCCAGCGGATGTCTTCAACGACGTGAATGGCAATACCGTTTTTCTGGGCAGCAGATGCGGTCAGGTTTTTAACCTGCGTATAAGCGACCAGTGATGGTGTCATATCTTTGCTGTAAACGAAGTCGCGGTCAGCGGCACCACGGGTGATCTGCATATAGACCACACCCTCAGTGAGGTTGTTGCGCTTGATCAGTTCGTTCTGCATGGCAATGATGTCTTCGTCGCTCATCGGCGCCGGAACATCAATCATTTTGAGGGAGCGGCCAAGGCGTGCCATATGGGCGTCATTATCAACGAGCTTGCCATCGATAACTGCACTGACTTCATAAATGCCGTCGCCAAAAACGAAACCGCGGTCGAATACCGAGATTTTGGCTTCTTCTTCAGGGACATAGGCACCGTTTACATATACAATTCGGCTCACAACGCATTCCTTAGCGTTAGAATTTACAGGAATCTGATGTGATTGAAGCTATGTAAAAATAGCTCTGAGAGCCAATGTTTTGTTTTCTGAATGTTATGCAAGTTTTGCATATTCAGAATGGCAGATAGGACTTTTGTGTTCCGTTGTAAAAAATCGTAATTTTTTGCTTTTGAGTGATGTGAGTAAGTGGGGGGATTTACATTATTAGAATATGCATGATGGTAAAAAGCTTTTATATGCTTGCAACAAGCAATACAAAACATCAGCTAAATTATAATTGAAAATATACAGATCAAAACTCTTATAAGAAGAGTGGCTCCCCGGGCCGGATTCGAACCAGCGACCAACCGGTTAACAGCCGGTTGCTCTACCGCTGAGCTACCGAGGAACAGTTGCTCTGCATTTGCATGACAGCCGTATAGCAACGCAAAATGCTCTTGCCAAGCCCTTATTTTGATATTCTACAGGAAAAAAGCAGATTTATGACAGGAAATGTTTTTTCTGATTATTCGCTCAGTTCAAGCAGCGAGGGGAAATGATAAATATCATTTATTTCAGATATTTAGATGAGGGAATATAATCACATAGAGTTCCCTTATAGGGAGTGATTTTCTGTATTGTCAGTTTGGAAAATTTGCACGCTCTTTATTAGGAAAGAGTGGCTCCCCGGGCCGGATTCGAACCAGCGACCAACCGGTTAACAGCCGGTTGCTCTACCGCTGAGCTACCGAGGAACAGGTGCTCTTGCTTTCAGCGATTTGGCGTATAGCAAATGATTTTCTGCTTTGCCAAGCCCCTTTTCGCTTTTTTATCAACTTTTTAGCGGATTTTCTGGAAATACGCGAATTTTCGGGCTTAAATCCTGAAGGAATATGATTTTCTATCCACAGATCGGCTGGCTCTAACATCTTAAAGTTGTTGTGGTTGTGTGATTGCACGTAAAAACTAGCGGAATCAGTACCTTAGTATATGGGAATTCGAATCTGTATTTTGAAGGTGCTGCTTTGGTTATGAAAAGACGAAATTTCTGGTGACGATGTTTTATAGGGAAAAATAGTTCTTATATAGAAAAGCTAATTGTGGAACTGAGATATAAGCAGGGCAGGCAGCTTGTTAAAACCGGATCGTGATATTGATGATACTGCGACTAAGCAGGAGACTGATGGCGCTGTAAGTGGAGCGCATCGGATCAAACTGTTTGGAAAAACGATTCCGTTGCCGCAATCTGTCTGGTTGCGACGAGCATTAGGCGGCAGTCTGGTTGTCGGAGGTGTATTCAGCTTTTTACCGGTGCTTGGCGTTTGGATGTTGCCGCTTGGGTTAATTATTCTTTCACGTGATTCCAGCCGCATCAGACGGATCAGAAGGAAATCAGAGGTTGGACTATTACGCCGGTGGCGTGAATACAGAGCCCGTAAGCGTGCTGAAAAGGCATCCAAACCGGAATAAGCCGTTTAAGTAGTGTAAAAAATGGAGAAGCTGTGAACAACAGAGCCGCCATCTGCATTATTTTGATTGGAAATTTAAATTTTCACAGAAAGCGTGCCAGGGAGGCTTGACGAGTCAATCGGCTTAACCTATTGAGCTTTCAACCACATACGGATGGCCTCGTGGCGGAGTGGTTACGCAGAGGACTGCAAATCCTTGCACCCCGGTTCGATTCCGGGCGAGGCCTCCAACTGCCACACTTTGGCGGTGTAAGTAGCTGAAATAGCTCATTTATTTTCCCTTGTTTTTGTCGCGGAACTCCTCACCCGAATTTGGGTGTGGCAGAACACTGTCTAAACTTCCCCAGTCTATCTTAGAAACAGCTTGTCTTGCCAGCTTCGAGCGTTGAGCGCTCCTGGTATAGATTTTGGATGTTTTGCTGTCTTTCCATCCGAACATTCCCTCAAGCATAAGGTCTGTTGCTTCATTCTCAGCAATGTTTGTTGCCAGTCCTTTGCGGACGCTGTGCGCAGTCAGATGGGGCAGGCCAGCTTGTGTGAACCAGTCCGAGATTCGATTGCCAAGGCCTTTAATGCTGAATGGCTTCCCATGGTCTGTGGTCACATAGGTTTCAGTATCTGCAGGATGCATATTCAGTACCGCATCGAGAATTGGATGCACGGGTAAATCCAAGACTACCGGATTGCGATTGCGATTTTTGAATACACGCAGGCTTATGATATCGCCGCGTCTGTGGCGCGGTCCCAATAATGCCAGATCAGAGACACGGACACCGGTGTACATAAGGATGGTCAGAGCTAATACGGCCTTTGATTTTACACCGTGCTTCGTGATGTATTTGGCGATATCGTCTGAATGTAGGGTAGCGTGACCCTCGGTCTTTTTCCTGAATGATTTCACTAGCTTTGCGTGGTTTTGTTTAACCAGTTTGGGAATTCCAGCTTCAAATATCTGTCGCAGGATTTTCAGACGCTCATCAGCCGCAAAAGGCGTGTCTTTCTTGCGGTCGCGCAATACCTCAATATTACTCACATCAAGCTCGCTGGCCGGCATATTGGCGAATATAAGTGAGCTGTTTGGCGAGAGCTTTTCCAGCAGCATACTGTCAATGATTGCCCGCCGTTTGGCTTGAGTGGTTTTATCCAGTGTCTTGAAAGAAGTGGATTGCAGATAATTGATGCACAGGTGGTGGAATGTGCCAAGGCGCGGGTTGTCCGATGCGCTGAAAACTCTCTGCGCTCCTGTTCCGTCATTTATGCCGTTTCGGATGCGCCAGTATTCAGTTGTAAACTCTGGGCTTTCAGGATTGTCCGGCAGGCGGGCAATGCGCTTTCCTTCAAATCGGTAATAATAGCGAACTTTATGATGACGCGAGACATTGCGCTCGATGTAGGGCAGATTGAGTTTTGTCATGGTTTCAGGTGGATGCACGCCATTGGGATGCATCAGTCTCCTGTCTCTCTGCTGTTGGCCATTCGTTCATTGCTGCATCAATCTCGGTTACACGCCAGAACTTGCGAG
Source organism: Pseudochrobactrum asaccharolyticum (assembly GCF_003314995.1). Lineage (GTDB taxonomy): Bacteria > Pseudomonadota > Alphaproteobacteria > Rhizobiales > Rhizobiaceae > Pseudochrobactrum > Pseudochrobactrum asaccharolyticum. The sequence goes on along the minus strand of NZ_QNRH01000008.1, from coordinate 14,522 downwards.
AATGCCAAACACGAGGTTGCGGCAGTACGCCTTCTTTGACCATAGCATCGACGGTATTCGGAGCGACGCCGAGTGCCAGCGCAACTTCTGACCGGTTGAGGCCAAGGCGTGGGATGTTCTTTGAAGTGATAGATTTCATTCCCGACCTCCTTGTGCCGCGCTTCCATCCCCTGCGGTTATATACATTGGGCGTGGTGGCAGTGTTTTTGTGAGTGCCGGCTTTGGTCGTTTCCGGCCTGCCAATGCAGACTTTGGCCGTACCGCGCCGTTGGCCTTGTCACGTTGCCGGTCTGATTTCCTGACGCGCCGAATATCGTCTGCTGTCTTTTCAACATGGCAGACACGGCAGAGCAGGCGGCCATTGGCAACCGTTGCCTCGCCACCGAGAGCGCAAGGCAGAATGTGATCCACTTCGCCTTCACCGGTTTTAAGCATTGCAGAGCATTTTTCACATTTGCCGTTTGCACGGGCGATGATCTTTGCCTTGTCCTTGCGGGTAAATTCCATGCGCTTATTCATTGCAAACCCCACAAAAATTGGAACGTATTTGTCTTTTGCGAGTTGAGTTTTGGAGAAGGAGTTGATTTATGACCTACCCCAAAACTGCCAATCAGAACAAAGTTACAGATACAAAAATTGAGACAGTGGAAGAGCCTGCAAAGAGCGCTTTGAATGAAGAGGGGCAAATCCCTCCAAAAGGACAAAAGGTTGAAAAGCGACTTAAAGAAGCGGTGAATGCCCTTGATGCCCCGTCCAAGAAGTAAATGCTTGATCATGACTGTGCCTCATTGAAGTTGAGGGAGGACAGTGCTGCAGTTAGTTCATCAGCCAGAATATCGGTGATCCGGTCATTCAGGCGTTTTTGACGGTTGGCTAATACTTCGGGAGCGCTCATTAATTCGGTTGTTGAACGGATATGAGCCTGCGCCAGCTTTTTACTGCGGCGAAACTCATAAGGAGCGGTAAGGGGAACAGTCTGCATTATGCTGCCTCCTGAAAATAACCTTGGCGGCGTGTGTCGGTGAGGGGGATGTTGTGATCGGCGCACCACGCCAGCGCGTATTCGAGTAGGGATGCAGCGCGTTTAACTGACATGCGGGCGGTGCTTTCGCGGATGTTTACGAATTCGCCTTCAAGTCCTGGCACAAATTCGACTTCGCCTTGTGTTGCTTTTGTGTGGCCGGAAACGAGCAAAACTTTCCATTCTTCCGGCTTTCGCGGTTTGCCCGCCCATTCAAAACCAGACTTCGCAATGTCAGAACAAATTGAATGAAAGAAATCATTCTGCCCTCCGCTTCGGGTTGGTGGTGCGAATGTCGCTGTATGGCCGTCAGGGAGCGCCATGAGTTTGCGGATTGCATTCTGACGAACTTCTGGACTTATGAGAACGAAACGCTGTTTTTCCATGAAACACCTCAGTACGGAATGGCATCATCAGGGTGGAAGCCACCTGACTGCTCGTCATAGCTTGATCGCTGGGTGCCGCCGCTTTGCTGCGATGCATTGCGATCCTGCGGCACAAATGCGCTTATTAGGATGCTTTCGCGATTATCTTTGTCCGGTACGCCGGCAGGATTGAAGGTCTTGTCGAGCATAATGAAATAGCTGACTTCGCCGTTTTCCTCATTCTGCATGAGGGCTCCGACATTCTTCCAGCGTGATTTTTCTTGGCCAGTATTGCGGTCAGTGTACGAGCCGACTTTAACCAGTAGATCGCGAATTTTCTTACTTGCCATTACGCTGATTCCTTCGATGGTTCTTGTCCGTAGGCGCGGATGCGCTCGACCAGTGCCGCTTTTTCATCGTTGAAGCGGTCAATCTCACCGGACATAGTTTTGATGTACGGCTCATCGCGGTAAACGCGCGTGATCAGCATTGGCAGGCGAGGCCAGTAGGACACGAAATCCCACCATTCACGCTCCGATACCCAAAGATTGCCTTGCACTTGTGCTTTATGCTCCGGTGGCAGTCGATCACGCTCAAGCCGGTCAATCTGGATGTGAGGAAGGGCAGTCTTAATTTCTAAACCGCCATTGGTTCCAATCAGACTATCAGGGCTTGCGCCTTTATCGCCGCTACGGATGAAGCCGACTTGATAAGGCTCGACGCTATTGATGAAGGCATAAGTCTCACGCGCTTCATCTTCCATCAGCTTGCCGCGCTCCATGTGCGGGGTTGTGAAGCCTTCTGCGAGCTCACCGGTGATAATCTCACCTGCCAGCTTTCTCATGTATTCAGCGCGAGTTTTGCCTTCGCCTTTTGCCATGACAGTTGAGAAGCGCGATGCCGTCGGGATGCCAGCGCGGGCAGCAAACCATTCTGGTGTGCCTTGTTCGATATCGTTGTAAACCTGCATCATTGCGCCATCCTCTTTTTACGTTCTTCAAGAAGGCTGACCGCTCTGTCGTAGTTTTCAGAGATCATTTCTGGCAGAGAGTTGATTTTTCCGACCCTGCAAAACTGTTCAATGTCAGTGCCAGTTTCTTCGATGAGCTGCAGGAGGGTTTTCACCTGATCTTGTGAAATGGTGCTGTACTGTTTGACTGGCTGATTATTGCCGTCCGTGTCGTCGCCGGTGCTGATATTGAACAACATGCAAAGCAGATACCGGCGGCCATAGGTGGCCGTACTACCGAACGCCTGAGTTCCGGTTTTATTGACCTTGCCTTGAGCGCCTGCGCCATCAACAGGGATTTCACCTACGCCATTGCGTGAGTGGCCTTCTGCGTGGGAAATCTCCCAGATAATGCGAAGTTCGCCCTTATTGTTGTAACCGTCTGGCTGAAATGAAACGGCAAAACCATGCTTATGAATGGTTGGCATTGCCTGTTCTTCGATTGCCGCCAGATCAGCATAGCGCGACTTAGTATGGTCGTTGCCACGGTTCTTGATAACGACCGGCAATTCGGACTGGCATTTTGACATAGCGGCAAAATATGCCTTCTTCGCTTGACGCTCTTCATCTTCACGGGCGCGGTCTTCCATACGCTCTTTCATGTCGAGCATTTTCTCAAGGCGATCCAAAGGGATATTGGGATCCATTGCGATACGCTCAATCATAGAGATCATAGGGGTATCTGCGCGATAAGGTTGAGTTTCTGTAGGCGTATGAATTTCAAGTGCGGCGCTCATGAAAATGCTCCGATATAAGTGAGGAAAACAGCCACAAAGATTGACATTGAGGCGAGGGCGCAAAGGTCTTGAGACATCAGTTGACCACCCGCAGTTTTGGCGCGACATAGGCAGGCTTGCGCTGAGTGGCGATAAGCCCGTGCGCCTTGTCCAGTGCTGTTTGCAGGCTGCTGCGTTCAATTTTCAGGCGCTCAATCTCAATATGGGCGTCGATCAGATCGTCTTTGATTGCCACTTGAGCCGCCGCTACAATTTGGTCGAATAGGCTTTCGCCACGGTCAAATCCCGCTGCTTCAAGTTTGACTAGGGCGAGGTCTAAGCCGTCATTCTTTCCTATTCCGTAAGTGTCGTTATCTTGTGCTTGCCCGCCTTCGGCTTCGACTGCCCGATACAGGTCGTTAAATGCCTGTCTGATGCTGGAAAGATTAATCATTACGCTGCCTCCTGCATTTTCATCAGGCAGTCGGAGCCGATGAATTGAGCTTCTTCGCGGGTGATGGTGACGGTTCCCATCGCTGCAATGCGCATGGTCTGGTAGGCATTGCGCAGATACATATTGAACTGAGCGCGGACAAAGCGGCCAACCGGTTCGTTGAAATCCTTGATCCAGTCCGCTTCCCATTTGCGGTAGCTTGCCCATGCCATTTTCATAGCTTTTGACTGCTTGGAGTAGTCACGACCGCGTTTTGCAGGCTTTGCGGCTGGCTTGGCATTTACTGCCTCTGCGCCGGTCAAATCTGTGTGGGTGGTATGCAATGCTGCGGGCATGTTTCTCTCCATCGGTTAGCGGATCGGCGGTTGCTTCTTCGCGCTGTTGATGGATATATAATTACCAAATTGGTAATGAGGCGTCAATGTTTGAATTGCCAATATGGTAATTTATTTGCAGCCACGCTCCAGCCATGCTAGAATCAGGGCATGAAAAGAGAGCGTAAGTTTTCATTATTTTCGGATAGCTTCTTCCGGACTCCCCACTTCGTAAAATCCCTGATTAACTCTTTCAAAGATTCGAAAGAGCGGGGCGAAGTTGTGGCGAATTATCCGATTTATGAATTCAGTACGGGCGATCTAAAAAGGGCTGGCAAGATGCTAGCTCAAGATATCCCGTATGATGCGGATGAGTTGGAGGAGGTTATTCGTGTTTTCAAGATCGCATACAACTGGCGGGATTCTCATGCTTACCCTATGCATCGTGTACGCCACGAGTTGATGGGAAATATCCGGAAAGACAAGAAAGTCGGAATAACATCCGCTCGGATGAAGCGCATGAAATCAATTCGTCGAAAGTTGTCAGGGTCAACGACTAAGTTGCATCAAATGCAAGACCTTTGCGGGTGCAGGGCTATTATGTCCACGCTTGATGAGATGAAGACACTCGTTGCTATGTATTATAACGGGGGTACTGCTCATAGCGTCCAATGGAGCAAGGATTATGTCGAAGCCCCTAAGACATCTGGTTATCGCGGACATCACTTGATTATTGAGTTTCAAGCCAAGCCGCATGAAGTGCAGTACGATAAACGCAGGGTTGAAATTCAGATCAGAACCAAACTGCAGCATGCATGGTCAACAGCAATAGAAGCGGTTGGGATGGTACGGAAAGAAGAGCTAAAATCTGGGGAAGGGTGCCCAAGGTGGCTCCGTTTATTTGCTCTAATGTCATCAGAGTTCGCAGATGAAGAAGATTGCCCGATAGTTCCTGACACTCCAGTGGAAGCGAGACTGAGGCGGGCCGAGTTGATTGCGCTCAGCAAGGAGCTTGATGCTGTTAAGTTTCTAGAGACGCTAAATCAAGCGGTTAAGTACACAGAGAGTTATGTCGGGAAGCACTCTAATTACTTCCTTATACAGTACGATAGCGTGAATAAAGATATTCGTGTGCGCGGCTATAGTAGGGTTGGCAGCGCTGCTGATGCGTACTCAGGGGAAGAAAGAAGGCATTCAGGAGTTAACTCTGTGTTGGTTGAGGTTGATAAGGCAGAAAATCTTCGCGAAGCATATCCGAATTATTTTCTTGATGTTCAGATGTTTACTGATCGACTGAAAGATATTGTATTTGCAAATGTGCAGTCAGGGCAGAATGCTAAGCGCTCATTTGATTTGTCGTGGCTGAAGTATTTCAATAGATAATGAAGCGCAAGGCAGCAAAAAGCCCGCACGAGGCGGGCTGGGAAAACGTGATCTAGGGAGCAGTCTATCCGTGCTATAATCGCTCATTAAGCAGAGAAGGAGGCACGACATGAAAATCAGAGACATGAATGAGGCTGAGATTTCAGCAATGCTGGATACCGTTAATATTGGTTATCTTGCATGCGCTCTATCGAATTTCCCATATGTGGTTCCTCTCAGGTTTGTCCATAATGGCGGATATCTTTATGCTTTGACCACGGTAGGCCGAAAGTTAGATATCATGCAGATAAACGATAATGTCTGCGTAAGCTTTACTGAAATAAAAGCGGTCAACGATTGGAAGAGTTTAGTAGTCGCGGGGAAATTTGAAGGCATCCTAAAATCTATGGATGGGGATAGTCTTCATATGTTCGCACACAGGCTATTATCCCGCACTCCTGAGTGGTGGGAGCCTGCTTATACTCGAACTGTTCTACGTGGGAAAGAGCGGCCGCTGGTTCCTGTTTATTTTAGGGTGTCAATTTTGCAGGCAACAGGACATGCAACTGTAAATCATGAATAGCAAAAGCCTCGGTATTACCCGAGGCTTTGCTTTGTGGGGTAGGCTTTGCAGGTTGCGCAGCTCAATCAATTCACCTTACAGAGCCCCCTCTGAATGCTAAGGTTAGAGAGTGCGTAACCTAATCCCAATCTAATTCAGTTGATTTTAAGAGTCCAGAAATAATCACGAGTTTGCGATCAAAGGAGATGGTAATTTGAGAGCTTTGGCATTTTGCAAATATCTGCAAAGTGTGCACAAAAGAAAAGCGCCGGAGTGACCGGCGCTATGTTATTTTTGCTTTCGGTTGACTGCGACAAACGCTGTTACGACAGATGCGAGCACTCCAGTTCCTAGGACTGCGCCAACCCAGCTCTGCCCTGAGTAAATGGAGTATGCGGCTAACGATAGTGCCATAATTACAAATAAGAGTGCAAAAACCTTTCCAAGGATGGTTTCAAAAATCACCCAAGTTAGCTCTTTCTTCTCTAAGTCGCGACGATGCTTTGACTCTTCTTCCCATGCCTTGAAAATACGCTCAGCTCCGTTTTCAACGATCGCGCTGTACTGTTCTAAGTGAACTGGGGAAGGTAATGGACCGGACCACGATGAAGTCTGCTCAATGCTGACTAGCGTTCCGTTTGGCTCGCCATTGTGCGTTGGTGTTTTGTCAGATTTAGCTATTGGTTTTTGACCGTTTACGTTCTTTTGCAATCGCTGATCTCATATCCCCACCAAGGCGTACAAAGTCCCCCCTGAGGGAGTTTGTGGCCGACATGCCTTTAGTGAAATTAGTAATGTTGCTGGAGCCGGAAATAGCTAAAAGCGCTGCAAATCCAGTCACAACACTACCAACCAACCCAAGACGGCCTTGTCTTGGTTGGATTTTCGTATTGTAAATGTCTTTTTTCGCAATCTTTTTCATGGCTACACTCTAATCACTACCATTTATAAGAGTCAAATTAACAAATTTACGAAGATTGGTATTTTTATCTCATTCTCTGTTGGCTGCTTTAGTTACTATAAGAGTTAAATGCAATGAAAATGTGACTAACGAATTCGCCGTTTATTTTTCGGTATAATTGTCATATGCGCCTATTTGTGCTCCCCAATTCCAATCACCACCACATCTAGTGCATCCTTCGCCATGTGTTAAAAATCTGCTCGATTCTCAAAACAGAAGAAGGCTGAGTGCCGCCTGAGGCTTCTATTTGTGCGCTGGAAAACTGCCCTTTATGATGGCAAGGGGCAATAATAATGTATAATTAAATTTAATTATCTTAGTATATTTATAAGAGTTTACAGATAAGATGCTGATTGTAAATATATATGCGATTTATATAAATTACATCGCACCTCATTTTGGTTCTGTGTTGTATTTTTGCTATATTGCTTGATGGGTTTTAGTCATATTTTGACCCCACCTAAACAAACAGGGGATTAAATATGAAACAGATTTTATTAGCTTCCGCCGTTTTTTTCGCCGCAAGTTCAGCCTATGCAGCTGATGCGGTTGTGTATACGGAGCCGGCACCAGTTGTTGTTGACATCTTTTCATGGACTGGTGGATACATCGGTGTGAATGCTGGCTATGCTGGCGGTAAGTTCAAGCACCCGATTGACTTGGAAGTTAACAACAATGGCTGGACAAATGTTGGCTCAGGTTCTTTGAACCTGAATTCAAGCGGCTTTGTTGGTGGTATCCAGGCTGGTTATAACTGGCAATTTGACAAAACTATTGTTGGTATTGAAACTGACATCCAGGTAGCCAACCTTAAGGGCGAGATTTCAGCAAACATCAATGGCGTTGGCGGTATCGAAGCTGGTTCAAAAATCAATTGGTTCGGTACGACACGTGTCCGCCTTGGTTACACGCCAGTTGATCGCTTCATGGTCTATGCAACCGGTGGTGTTGCTTACGGCAAGGTAAAGACATATGCAGGCATCAATGCATTTGGCGGCGGTGCAGATATCTCCAACTCTGAGACACGTGTGGGCTATACTGTAGGTGCCGGTGCAGAATATGCATTTACCAATAATTGGACAATGAAGAGCGAGTACCTCTACACAGACTTAGGTAAATCCAAATTTACACTTGGTGACGATTTCACCCGTATAAATGTAGCAGCCAAGACACCTTTCCACACAGTTCGTGTAGGGCTGAACTACAAGTTCTAATCAAAGCCTATAACTGATAAAAAGCCACCCACATTGGGTGGCTTTTTTTATGTCTAAGTAAGGCATCTATGGAAATTATTTTGTTTGTAAAACTGAAATTTGTTCTTGATATGTTCTAATTTTCTGGAATGATAGCAGTTTGTGAGAACGGAGATTCTTACAAATGCAGTGAGCGTATTGTGAGAGGTTGTCCGCGGAGTTGGAGAATGATTAAGTTTGCTCGCATTGAAGCCGGGAAGGAAGCTGACAAGCTGGAATTGCTACGTGTGGCCACGCTTAATGGTGGCCTACTGGCAGCAATGAGAAAAGTCGATTTCCAAGCTAAAGAGCTAGCTGAATCTATGGCTTTGGCTCACGGAGGGGAGTGGCGAGTTGAGGTTGATCATCAGCTTGGCTTTGTTCATATTCGGCGGCGTTAAATTTAATATCACGCATGATGAGCTCAAAATGCAGTTGAACGTCGTGGTCTGTTAAGCCCTGAATACGCTTCAGAGTTTCACGGATTTGTTCCGCCCCACGAATTGGAGAGCGCTCACCGTTAGGTGCTATGAACATATCTGCAGGCGCGCAGCCTAATACTTCAGAAAATGCAGTTAGCCACTCAAGCGTCATCTTTCTTTGCCCGGACAAAAGTCGGGACACAGTTGCCTCGGTAGTGTCCATTTTTTCGGCAAGGATTTTTTGGTCAAAGCCTTTGTGCTTTGCCCATTCACGAATGAATAGCTTTGGTAGCGCTGTGTGTTCTGTACTCGTCATGGGTGCATAATAAACATTGTCTGTATTGGATTGAATGTCGATTTTGGTAAGTCAGCGATTGACTAAAATTACCAAATCGGTAATATTACCAATATGGAAACCATAAAAGAATGGCGAACTGCCAAAGGATATAGCTTAGACGAGGCTGGGGCCCTTATCGGCATCAGCGGCGTTCAATGGCATCGTTATGAGACTGGCGCTCGAAAAGTTTCAGCTTTGAAGGTCATGCAAATGGAAGCGCTAACCGGCATCTCTTGCCGTGATTTGCGCCCAGATATGTTTGCCTCTCTCTGTAAAAAGGATTGCGCAGCATGAGCCACGCGACCCTTTCATACAGTTTCATTTCATCGGTTACTCCTCCCACCGGTGAGGCCGAGGCGGTTCTTTATCCCCGCTTGATCGTCTCGGCCATCAATTCCCGTCCTTTGACGGTGTATCTGCACATGTCTGTTTTTGTACAAAATGCGCAGCGCAATCTTTCCCACTGGCTCCATGCACTGGTTGCTCCTGTTTCGTTTGTCCCTCGCAAGGTCAAACTTAGCAAAGGAGCCACCCATGAACGTGGGAATTTCATCCAAGAACGTGGATATTTTAGCCACGCACGTGGATTTTTCAGCCAAGGAGCCGACGATGACTGATGTCGATATGGCCGCTTCTCTGTTGGACGAAATCATTGGTCAGCGCGGTGTTCGCGAAACGATCAAGTCCATGCTGGAGCGGGCGTATTCAGATTTGAGTAAGCGCAACGGTGCGTGGACGCGCCGCAGAGTGAGGGCTGTCTTCAACAAAGAAGCTAGCAGGATTGAAAACAGAGAAATCGAAGAAATGAAGGCAATCCTCGATGGGAGAAGAAAACAAGCCGCATATCGCGCCGAAACCGCCCGTATTGCTGCGATGGCTGTCATTCAGCCGGCGGCACAAGATCGCCGTCAGTTTTAGAACTTGGGCTGCAGGTGCAGCCGAATGGATTTGCCCGGAGTTGAGAGAATGACAGAGGAATTGAAAATGCCCCGCTTCACCAAGCTGGTTCTTTCTCGTCTAGAGGGGGGGCAACGCTAGTGCGTGAACATTCACAGGAAACTCGCGCCGTCGAAAAGGGCGGCGGGTACGTCTATTTCACATTGCCTGACTGCCGGACAGTGCCGGTCATCGTTGGCCGCTGGCTGATTGATAGTGGTCTTTTGCAGCCTGCTGGCGATGATCTGTTTGGCGGCTCTCAAACGTATCGGGTGCCGCATGGCGGTCACTCTTAATCTGCGCACTATGCGCACAATTGCCGAGGGACAAGTCAATTCCCTCAAAGATTTCATATCGCTTCACCGGATTAAGAAAACGCGCGGTGAAGCTTGGTTCATTCAACAGGAGGAGATTTTACAGCATCGCCGTCAGGTTGTGAGGTTGATTGATGCTGAAATCTCCCGCCGTCAAGAGCGCGAAAGTGAGGCAGCATGAAGCCTGTACTTATGTCAGTAACAACAGATGAATTTACCCTCTGGCAAGCTTATGTCGATGCTAAGGCCAAGGCTGATCACACCGGCGCATTTTCGGATGCCGTTGAAGCGAAGCGCTGCCTGAAAGCTTTCTACTGCTATGAAAGTCCAATCATTCAGAAAAACTTGGGTGCGGTATGACCATTGCACTCAACCAAACTGATTTTGTCATTGAAATTGAACAAGAGGTTCTTGGCTCGCTGATGCTGGGCGGTTTTGGCCGTGTGGCATCTATGCTGGAAGCCAGGCACTTCATTGAGCCTGTTCATCAGCATATCTATCAGGCAATCGCTTCGGCACATGAGCGCTATAATTCTGCGCGTCCTGATATTCTGGTCAAGCTGCTACCTCAAGCTGTAGCAGAAACACACGAACAGTCTACAGGGCAGGGTATTTCGCATTATCTTGCTCGCCTTGCCACTTCGTCAGTGCTTGGCTCTGCCAATATCGAGAAGACCGCCAAACAGGTTATTGAGCAATCAGCACGATTGGCACTGGCAGATCAGGCCGAAAGTCTAAGTGCCGCCGCACGTGATCCGAATTCCAATCCTGCGGAATTAGTCACAAAGGCTGGTGTGATTTTTGATGATATCGTTTCTGATTTACGCCGAGGCTCGAAACGCAAGTCTCAAGTCTCTGTGTCTCACGCCGCATCAAACGCAATCATCGCGGCTGAAATCGCTATGGCGACCGGCACAGGTATTACCGGTCTGTCGTGGGGATTGTCGGACATCAATCATGTGACCGGCGGCATTCATAAGCGTGATCTGACGCTAATTGGCGCTCGTCCGTCTATGGGGAAAACTTCTGTTGCAATGTCCGTTGCCTGCAAACTTGCCAAACAGGGGCATGGTGTTGGCTTCATTTCGCTTGAGATGGATGCTGAGAAGCTTGCGGCCAGAGCAGTGTCTGATCTGGCCTATGACGATAATATTCGTATTCCTTATCAGGATTTAGTTACAGGTCGATTGTCTCAGTCAGACTTGTACGCATTGAAGCGCGTTCAGCAAGAAATGGACGGCTTGCCGCTGCTTATTGAAGAACAGTCCGGGCTTTCTATTTCTGATATCCGCGTCAAACTTGAAGTGATGCTGGAAGCCTCTGAAAAGGCTGGGCACAATCTTGATTGCTTGATGATTGACCACCTTGGGCTGATCCGTGCCAGCAATCGCTATTCTGGCAACCGCACCAATGAAATTGCGGAAATGACCGGTGCGCTCAAATCTATGGCGCGCGAGTACGATATTTCTGTTGTGCTTCTCTCACAGCTCAATCGCGCGGTAGAGCAACAAGCCGATAAACGCCCTCAGTTGTCCGCCTTACGCGATAGTGGCGCTATTGAACAGGATGCAGACACAATCATCTTTCTTTACCGCGAGGCTTATTACCTTGAGCGTGAAAAGCATGATGATGTTGATAAGGAAATTGCCCGTCAGGACAGGCTGGCAGAAGTAAAAAACAAACTTGAATTCCACATTGCAAAGCAGCGCAACGGACCGGTCACGCAGGTTGACCTGTTCATTGATGTCGCTTGCTCTGCAGTCAGAAACGCAGCGAGGTATGAAGCATGAATGGCCTCCCGTATTACAAAGCATATCCACGCGATTTTATCGAAGGTACTATAGGCATGGACTTCGAAACAAAGGCTGCTTATCGGCTCGTCCTTGATCTGATTTACATGCAGGGCGGCAACCTTCCTGATGATGCACGTTACATTTCCGGCCTGCTTGGATGCACGGTTCGGAAGTGGAATTCCTTACGCGGGTCGCTTGTTGCGATGGGCAAGATTATCGTGAACGGCGAGTTTCTGACAAATGAACGCGCAATTATCGAGCTCGAAACTCTGAGAAAACTTCAAGATAAACAGGCTGAAAATCGTTCTCGCCCTAATAAAAACAAAGGCTTAAAATCACCACGGTTCAACCAATCAGAACCAGAACCAAAAGAAGCTAAAGCTTCTAACGCGCAGGTGCGCGAGGCTGTTGCTGATCTTTCTCAAAAGCAAAATCTAGACGTCAAAGATTTAACGAAAAGGCTGACGGAAGCGGCTGACGGGAAAATTCAGCCGCACGGTGCACTGGTCGTCGCAGCGATTTTGGAGTTGATCAACAATGGTGTTGATCTGGAAACAGATATTTTGCCGACAATTCGCGCTGTAGCGACCCGAATGTCTAAGCCAGCCAATTCATGGGCATATTTCATCGGCGCGATCCGTGATGCCTACAATAACCGGATCAAAGCTGGTGCGGGATTGGTGAAGCCTGCAACTGTGACAAAGATTGATGTTTTCGCGCTGCCTCAGGCTGAACAGGAACGCAAGCTCGAGTTTTTCCTTGAGCAAGCAAGACTGCATCGTCGCTGGAATCCTCGGCTCGGGGCTCTGCCATGGCAGGACGGCTGTCGTATTCCCGAGCACCTTCTCAAGCCTGATGACGGCAAGGGCTGGCAGGTCATCGGAGTGGCAGCATGACGGCACTCGATATGTTTCGCATGGGCAAGGACACGCTGGATATTGCGGCAGCTACTGGCAGGTCAGAGGCTGAAATTGAGCGGCTAATACATGCAGAACGAACCGCACAGATCAATAATTTCAAACGTATGAGGCAGGCAGCACGATGAAGGCGGAAGCAATTTTGATTTCAGACTGGCTCAGGAAGAACGGTGGGGCAAGGCGCTATGAGGCAGGTTTCAGCAGCACATTTCTTTCCATTCAGACTTTCTTGCAGGCACGGGGCATCACGGTCACCTGTTTCAAACGCCGGTACAAAATTTCATTCGGGAAAGGCCGACCTAAAATTGCGACATGGCATGATGTTTTGAGCATTCTTGATGACATTCGCACCTCGGAAGGCCTTGAGCCACTTCTTCAAAAACACGCAGCATAAGGATTAAGCAATGAGTGATGACATTACCGGCGAAAGTGCACAGTCGATTGCAGTTGGCCAGCTTCGCGCTTTCATTGAGCGCTACGAAAGACTGGACGAAGAGAAGCGGGCTATCTCCGATGATCAAAAAGAGGTGGTCGCAGAACTTAAAGGCAGCGGCTTTGATGTGAAGGCATTCAAGGAAATCATCCGACTTCGTAAGAAGGAAGATCACGAACGTGCCGAGGAAGATGCCATGCTGCAGCTTTATATGGACGCGTTGGGGATGGCATAAGGAAACAGAATGGCGGCATACAGCAAAGCACAGAAATTAAAAGCAAAACGCGGTCGGCCTTCATTGCCGGCTGCAGAGCGTGAGGCAAACGGGCGTAAATCACGCCGAAAATCAGCCGTTGTACTCCGGCTTATTGAAACTGAAAAAGAGGTGAAGTCTGTGGCTGTAGCGAACCGTGTCAAAATGGGCATGTCCATCAAGGAGGCAGATACACAAGAAGCTGGCTCTGCGCTTGGCCGCCTGCATCTTCTCAACCCTGATGAAATCACCAAGGTTCAGTATGAGGCAGGCATGCGTATGGCGAAAGACTACGCCCGATACTATGCGTTGACAGGCATTCCATTCCCAACCATCAAAGCCCATGATGTTCGTGGTGTGCGTGGTCACAGCAATGTTGACAGGCCAGACTGCGCGAGGGCAGCAGCTAATCGCATTATGAAGATTGAGCAAGCTCTTGGCGAGGTTGATATGTCTGGGCGACCAGTCACATCAGTCACTAAAAAAGTCTGTGTGCGGGATGAAGCAGAAGGCATGCATTTGCCTCATATGGTTCAATATCTCAAGCGTGGGTTGACAGCGCTGGCACAGCATTACGAACTCACATAAAAGAACATATCGAGATTCATTGAAGAACTTGACATGAACATTAATTAATGTCATCCTTCATACCATCGGGGTAATCCGATTTGAGAGGCAGCTTAAAAGCTGCCTTTTTTGTTTCAAGCGGTAGATTGCGGAACTCTCAACACCCATATGCGTTCACAATATAACTGACAGGAGTTTGTTATGAGCGCTAAAAAGCTATTATTGGCTGCACTTGGTATATTCGCAGGATATAAGTTATATAAAGCAGGTAATCCTCAAATTCCTGACAATGTTACTCCTGTCACGGGTTTCGAGCTAAACCGATATCTTGGGAAGTGGTTTGAGGTTGCCCGTGTCGATAACCGCTTTGAAAAAGGCCTGATTAAAACCACTGCCGAATACACTCTTAACGGCGATGGCACCGTGAATGTATTGAATAGCGGTATCGACGAGATATCCGGCAGACATAAACGAGCTTCAGGAACTGCAGTTTTTGTACGAAATGAGTACGAGGGCGCACTCAAAGTTTCTTTCTTCGGTCCGTTCTATGGTGG
>NZ_QNRH01000007.1 GCF_003314995.1 Pseudochrobactrum asaccharolyticum | reverse complement strand
GCAATAAAAATGGCTCTAGAAAAACGGGCCGCTTAAGGCCAATAGTATAACCTAAGACTCTCCTGAAAAATGGAGGAGCATTGGGGCCCAGGTCAGTTGCTGCACACGAAAGCTGTGAAAAATTCGAAGATAATTATCAGTATTACCACGGCTATATAAGCGCTACAGGTATAGTACCACTCGACGAACCGCTTTTTATTAAACTCTTGGCAGAAAGTCGGCAGGAAATATCACATGGTAAAGAGGTAGTTTGCCACGAGATAAAAGAAATTGATACATTTACAAAGGATTTAAGCCCGAACTTAGCTCCTCTATTCAAGTCAAATAACAATTGACTTCCCCCATTAAGCAGCAGCAACCTTACGAGGCCTACAAATACTGATCACCACCTAGCTATTCCAAAATTTCCGTCGAGTTAGGAGGCATATCCAAATCAGCTAAATCTGGATAAAGTAACTGGAGAGTTTTGAAAACTACTCGCGTGTCTATCCTTACTAGATACCACTTAGAGCCATCTTTAAGAGCTATCGTAGTGCCTTTGCCTTTAACCCGCCACCTCGTTATTTGAACTATATCTTGCGTGGGTATCAAAGCGTATTCAAGGTTGCTTTTTGTTTTTACACTCACAATCTTATCTAAGTCATAACTAACTTCCAAAATTCTATAGCTATCATCTCCATTTTTCAGACGATCTTCGTACTCCTTCACAGCGGTTTTATCGTCTAATCCAAAAATTTCGTGTATTGTACGGGTAAATTCGGGAGGCGACGCTGCTACCATCCCCTGCATATTATTATTCTTAATATCCAACATCACCTGATCGAATGTCGCCCTGATAATTGCCCTATCATTATCACTCAGAGCAAAAGCAGAATTAGAAAATAATATCATTAAAAAACAAAGTATAAATCTCAGCATCAAAAACTCACCTAGAATCAAAATCAACAATATTTAATTATATTGAAATTTTAAATTATAGAGCTACACAATTATTCAAACCGCCAATTATTTCATCGTATGTTCTTTGAACTCACTCACCAAGAGAA
Organism: Pseudochrobactrum asaccharolyticum; assembly: GCF_003314995.1. Classification (GTDB taxonomy): domain Bacteria; phylum Pseudomonadota; class Alphaproteobacteria; order Rhizobiales; family Rhizobiaceae; genus Pseudochrobactrum; species Pseudochrobactrum asaccharolyticum. Next base: position 168,131 of record NZ_QNRH01000007.1, on the reverse strand, counting down.
CAAAAAAGCCCAAGCGGGAATCTTAGCAAATAACAAGCCGCTTAATAAAGAATATAAAAAAGACAGCCTTTAAGCTGCCTTCCAAATCGGATTATCCCAATGTCATAAACGTGACATTTATTCATGTTCTCGTCAAGTTCATGAGTAAATCACTTTATGTTCATGTGCATATTTCATAATGCTCAACCAAGGCAAGCAGACCACACTTGAGATAACCTATCATATGAGGCATCTGCATTCCTTCGCCCTCGTCCAGCACACAGACCTTTGATGTCACCGGTTTTCCGGCGAGATCCACCAGCCCTAAGACCGTCTCAATCTTCATGATGCGATTTATTGCAATTCGTGCAGCATCAAGCCTGTCTATGTTGCCTAATCCATGTACATGAGCGATATCCATTGCTTTGACACTCGGGAACGGAATACCTGCCAAAGCATAGAACGGGCATAGCCCTCAGCCATTCGCATACCGGCCTCGAACTGTGCACTGGTGATTTCATCCGGATTAAGCAGATGCAGCCGCCCCAGCACAGATCCTGCTTCCTGAGTGCCGGCTACTTTCGCAGACAATCCCATCTTCATGCGGTTTGCTGCAGCCACAGATTTCATCTCTTTCTCAGTTTCGACAAGCCGTAGAGCTATAGTTGTTTTCCGGCATGATTTGCGCCCGTTGGCTTCCCGAAGAAGGGTGGCGGTGTTCAGCCAATCGTTGGCGTGGATGGCTGGTTCAATCTGATCAACTCGCACCCACAGTGTGACGGTATCGATTTTGAGGATGAGTTTGACGACAAGCGTAATCTGATCGCGGTTAAATGCTCCATCTACCGCAAAGACCGCAATCGTCCGACAGTCGTCACCGAATATATGGACGAATGTAAGCGACCAACCGAGCCATGACAAAAATGGCCAAAGCTTATGCTTCGTCACAAAGCTGCAATTCAGTGTACTCGCTACGCTATCGGCTTTGCAGGGATCATTGATCCGGATGAAGCTGAACGTTCACCTGAAGTCATCACTCACGCTGTAGTTATGGCTCCGCCGCTAATCATGCCAGCCGAACATGAAACATCAACAAATCCATTCGATAGCACTGCTTTCCTCACAGAGCTCAAGGAAGCACCGGCTATGGCCGGTGACATCGAAACACTCGAGGATATCTGGTCGTCACACGATCCGCTGTCAGTTCTCGAAGGTGATGATTATGCGCAGGGTGTCGTCCTTAAAATCAAAGAGCGCTGCCTTGCCACAATCGATACAGGAGCCGCAGCATGATGCAGACAGTTCCCCTAACCGCTCCTTATGCGTTTCGCCGTAATAAGAAACTGGCACTTGCTCATATCCGCTCAACAACTGAATTGAGAAACGCACAGGAAGTATTGGCCAACCGTCAAAAGCGCCTGAACGACCGGATCGCCGATATTCTGGCTGATGAACTGGCTGCAGCTTTGTCTGCCCTCAACTTCAATGAGGTTCATTCATGAGCAAGCGCATGGAGTTCTCCCGCAAGATCAAAGCGCAAATCATCACCCGTGCAAACGGCAAGTGTAAAAAATGTTCTGTCATGCTCAAAACCGGTGAAGGCGAAGTCGATCATATTCTACCCTGCGCACTCGGTGGCGAGACAACGGTTCCCAATGGCCGCCTGCTCTGCCGTGTCTGCCAAGTTAAAAAGACGGCTGACGATATTCGGCGTGTCAGAAAATTCGACCGACAGCGCGACAAGGCCAGCGGCGCTGTACAAGCAAAGTCTGCTCTGGCAGGCCGGAAGCAACCAAAGCCTGCACCTACGAAAACACTGCCACCTCGCGCAATGTTTGTACCCGCAAGCCACGAAGCCTTGGCGCAAGGAGGTGGAGAATTGGTGATCTACCGAGTTAGGCAACAAATCTTACACCGGTGGGCATGGCCGGAGCGGCGACATTACTTGGCGTATCGCGCAAATACCTAGTCGAGCGATCAAAAAACATAACCACTATGAAAAACGCGGGGCAAAGAAGGTGTTTTACCCTGAGCACACATTTGGGGATGTCGTTTTCTGGCAAGCCGTAATCACGGCACAGAGCAGCAGCAGCGGAATGAGAAACTTGCACATAAATCACACCTTTGTCACGCATGTTTTAAATGTAGAGATTACTGTAGCGTACCCCACACCCCAAAATTGTGTATAAAAATGGGATATATTACTTCAAGTCGACCCACGAAACATCACTATCATTCAAACTAGGAAGACCAGTAGCACGCAATCTGACCGATTGCCGGAAGTTATTTATATGTTATTTCAATTATATATCCAATGGGGAAGATACGGCGAACTGGCATAACTTATCAGCATTTACCCATAGTGCACACGAAGCCAGCTCTAAATCATTTGAATCATATGCGATAGGTTTATCTGTTGCAGTAGAGGGAGTTGCGAACCTCATAGAAATACAAAGGAAAAGGAACTCAAAGAATTTCAAAAGGAGCAAAGAAATAATTTAAACTTAAAACAATTTATATTAAATAAACTAGATAAAACACAGTCCTATAAAAAGAATAAAAATCGTATTAATAACATGCTTGGTGGAATTAACAGTGAACGTGCAATCGTAAAAATGCGATGGCTTGAAACTATAGGAAAGATTCAACCTAATCGCATAAATACTTGGAACAAAATGAGAAACACTAAAGTGCATGCTAGCTTAAAAAGCGATGCAGGTTTTTGCATTTTAAGTCTTCAAGAAAAGATTAACGCGCTGAACACGGTTCAAACTTTATTTTATGAAATAAAATTTTCTCAAATTGGATATCACGGCTAATATACCGATTATTCAACCTAAAACTGGCCATGTATAGACTATGCTTAATTGTAATATGATAAGCGCTTGAGTTCCAATCAAGGGTAGTGTGAAATTTGAGCCTGTCGTTCACAACTATTTGTCAGTTTTTGGCCGCTTCAAGAATTATTTTAGCAGCATTATTATATAGTTATCATTAAATTGATTAATCAAGATTAAAGCTGGCTTAATCACCTCTGGAGATAAGATCATCGTCTCAGCTGCGGTGCATAGAACAGAAATAAACCGCCTTATGGCGGCTTATTCTAGGAATTAATGATTTCGTATAAAGGAGTATTAGGCTTAATTTCTTTTCCTTTAAGTCCTGAATTGTAAAGATGCAGACCAATAGTGCGAGAGGTAACGAGATCGCTGACTGATAACCCCTCTTCAAACAGTAGATTGCTCAACAGACCGTACATTGGAGAATAACTGTCCGTCGGCACTGCCAAACTCTCAAGGCCTAACCTTTGTACATGATGTGTAAGCAAGGTTGGCCCAATAACACCCCATTCCTGATCGGCAACATGTTTTCCCCGACCAATTATTTTTTTGAGTCTCATTTTACGTTGCTTTTTAAATGGCAACCAAGGGGGGAATGAAATGCGGGTTTTCAGAATCCTTCAGGATACGCCTCAAAAGCTCACTATCATGCGGATTTTTTAAAATACCGTTAGCAATAAGATGGCCGCTTTCCCATGTGAAAACATACTCCTCATCTGCAAAGGACTCCAAGCAAAAGACGTCACAATCGACGTAAAGTCCCATTCCCTCTCGCTGGCTACGATAACGATATATGTCGAATGCATACGCTAGCAAATTATGTCGTTTAAAGACCTCAACTTCGGCCTCTCTCATCAACTTACCAGCATCAAAAAGCCGGACGCCATCAGGGGTATCATGCGGCCTACCGTAAGCATGAGGCACAACATCGTGTCCAAGCCTTATAAGAGAACACAAACACGCCGCATGAATCAGGCCAAGAGTATCCCCGATCCAAACCATATTCACCGTTGTCTTCACACACCTCAATTTACAAGTCTCATCTTCTTTCATGAAACACTTGAGATAAGTAAGACAACATTTGTAGTTTCCAATTTTTTACTAAGCCGTAAAAATAAAAATATTGTTTGTAGGCAACCATTTATGCAAATGACTGCTTTGCAATTTGTAATACAGATTACACTCTGCCTCATAAAGACATGCAAAAATCATATCATTGGTAAAACATGTGAGATGCTTTCTAAATAAATAGAGAAGGATTATGGAATACAATTCATAGAGTTCATATCTTGTTTTGAATTAAGGTATATTTTCTTCATTTTATCATTCAGAAACCTAATAACAAAATTAGATTTCAGAAAATAATGTCTCCTACCAGCACACGCGTAAATTGATCGGCATACCTACGTAATTCAACCAAAAACAATATATGTATGTAGTGAGCTGAGCCCAATTATTATAGGCGAATTTTATTCGTTTGCATTCGAAAAAATTTTACTTGCCCGTGCGAACCACCCAATGAGCACAGCATCCACTTTTCCACTCAGGGAGACACTCGATCCGAATATGGCTGACAGCGTAAACCTGCTTAATGAGGGCGGCATCCATATTGGGCACGATGTCTGGGTTGGTCGACGCGCTATAATCTTACCAAAAGTAGAAATTGGGAACAGCGCAGTAGTTAGAGCGGGAGCGGTCATCACTAAGGATGTCCCCCCTATGCGGTGGTTGCAGGAAATCCTGCAAGACTGATACGCTATAGGTTCAATGAAGAAGCCATCCACAACTTACAAAACATTGCTTGGTGGAACTGGCCTGACGAAAAAATTAAAAAATATCTAGATGATTTCTTTCTTCCAATTGACGATTTTATAGAGCGACACTCACTATAATATAACGCCCTCTAATATATAAATTATCAGCCAACGAGACAAACCAATGCATGACAACCTCCTGCCCAGCATAGTCGAGCCGCCATTTTTTTACATAATAATGTCGACATACAACAGACCGGAGCTTGTCTTAAGAGCTGTTGCCTCTGTTTTGAAACAAAATTACAAAAACTATAAGTTTATAATATTTAACGACGGCTCCAATCAAAACTATTCAAAACTCGAGGAAATTGCTGATCAACAAAAAATAATTAAATATATAAAAATTAAAAATAATGTTGGCTCAAATAAATCAAAAAATACAATGATAGATTACGCCAAAATTGAAAACAAAAACAAAAATTCATACTTTTTCATACTTGATGACGATGATTATTTGATAGATAACTCTCTAGAGGTTATAGCGAATGAAATCATTACGAACCCACATAAAAACTGGTTATGCTTCAACTGTACATTGTGTTCAAAGCCGTTCCCGTCTCACAAGAACTACAGCCAGAGAATGAGTATTTCTTATAAAGAATTTAAAACAAATTACATGGGCGACAAACACCATGTATTTAAATTAACCTCAATCGGTGAAGTAAGGTTTCCTTCTCCTCATTTTAAAAATGGCTATGAGCACATTTTTCTGGAGCAACTCTCAAGCGACATTTACATTGTTCCTGATGCCGTCAAAGCTATTGAATACCAAGCCGAAGGACTATCTAATAGCTCCCTCTACAAATCAAGAGATACTATATCTGTCTTGTTCCGGCATATATTGGCAGCCCCTAAAGTTCCTGCATACTATTTTGATTTTATGAAATCCTTCACACCGAAAAACATCCTAAAGGCTATGGTAACAGAGGATAAATACTATAGAGCCAAGAAAAAACTCGGGTTGAGAGTACCGCAAAGATACAAGTAATATTTTCATGCACTGTGACATTAAGCCTGCCTCACTCATGGAATATTAAAGAGAGGGACAGTCTGGCTCTCGTCAAAAATAATCACCTATAGATGCCATTAGTGAATGACTTCCAATGGCATCAAAAGATGAAACCTCATTACAGTTTACATTTCGTAAATATAGCTCTAGTAAAAATAAAGAAAAAAGAACCGATACATATTGAATCGCCTCAGTCTGACCTTACATTTCTTAAACATGAAATTCAGCATTACAAAATCCAATTATCCAAATGGCATCAATTTTAATAGGCGCTTTATCAAACATAGCGCCGATCATATTGACATGCGGATCGGCGCGACTGATATAGCTGGAAACTTTCCAAACGTTGAGTGCTTTTTGACGCTCGATATCAAACGGAATTTCATTGATTTTTGCAGCCACCATTTGTGGAAATAATCCCATATCCGTGAGAATATCACGAAATTCACACGGAATTTTATCCAGCATCTGCGCCCACAGTTCTTCCGGCGTTGGCTCTGGTGGTGGTGTGTATGGCAGGATTTCAGGATTATTGTCAACCAAACGTTGCGTAATGAATGGCGTTAATGGACTGTATGGGGCAGATGCGCGGTATGCAACAATTGCGGGGGCTACACCAATGAAGACAGTGATATACGGGCAAATGTCTCAGCAACAACATCAGGCGGACATTGGGGTGTCGGTGCAGGATTGAGCTTCACGCTAAACTAATAATGAAAAAAACCTGCATTCATTCAACCTTTATACTAGCAATTGCAGTGAGCAGCTTCTTTACGTTGAACACTGCATTTGCACAGGATTTAGCACCCAAATACTTCATTAAAAGCTCTGAGGTTCAATTACCTGATGGCGTCGGATGGGGGCAATATAAACGAACCATCCAACCATTTGAAAACTGGACGCTTATTTGTGATGAGAACCTAAAGAAAAAAGAAAAAGTTTGCAATCTCAGCCAGATCATCTCTGATGCCTCTGGCAATCAGGTTTTTTGCTGGTCTTTAGCAGCAACCGCAAACAGCGATCCTTTTATGATACTAAGGGTGCTAGGGAATACTGATCAAAAGATACCGCTTAAGGTAAAATTTTCAGGCAGAGACACCGCAATAGACGTCACGTACAAAGGATGTAATGAAACTGTTTGCATTGCTATGATGCCAGTTGGTCCTATAACACGCGAACATATAAACAAGGGCAACGATGTAACGTTTGCCTTCACTGAAGTGTCAGGACAGTCACTTGAGATAGTTGCTCCGCTCAAAGGACTAAAATCCGGATTAGCCGGAATTAAATAGCCCCATCCCTTCTTCAAACATAGATCCCGCCACAGCAACGCTCATCCATTTCATCAACCTGCCGACCGTATACCTGACACTCATCAGGCGAAGTCCGTCTTTCGGCGCTTCGATATCATCGCCACGAAATTGAAAACCGTGCCCGATGTAAAGCGCAAGGCTACAGAGGTCGCATAGGTATGGTGCGATTAGAGGAAATGTCGGGCTTTGTCGGAGGTCAGGCCCGATGCTCTCAATTATGGACTAAGCTAACATTTCCTCGCAAACTCGATTTTATTTCACCGCCTCTGTGTGGCCTCTATCAAGTATATGTGTTGTGTTCTCACGATCTATTGGCACAAAACCCAAGGTTGGCCAGAAAAGCTCTGCAGCTTTACCAGCTGCATATAATACGATTTGACGATTTAGTAGTTTAGCATAACTTTGCAATTGCCTGCCCAACGCCACGTCTACGATAAGCAGGACGCACATAAAACCGCCTCATACGTAGCCAGGAGCTGTCAACAAAGTCTTGAGTGATACCTCCTATACCAGCCAACTCACCATTAATGGTTGCGAGCGCCAATATTTCACCTGGCCGTGTAAATTGGTTAACACCAGAGTTCCATTGAGCTTGAAGAAGGCTCATGCCATCAAAACCATCGAGTACAGCATCGTTGATTAAGTCAGATAAATCAGCTGGAAGTTCTGTGATGCGCCTAACTTCAATATCTGTGTCTTCCAGCATCATGTTCCCCGACGATTAGAAAAGTCCCACCCTTTTTTTAAACGATTACATTACAAGAGGCATAGTAAATCCATTAATGCATGGCATGCAGGATGGAAAAATAGAGAGCCTTTGGCTTCAAGGGCGATATGGAACTGAATGGTTCCGTTATGAACATAAAGAGGATGGGCACAATACGGCAGGCTGTAAGGATGTTTATAAGCCGATCACACCGTAAAATGCGTATTCTTCATATTTTAAATATGAATTCCCCGATATGTCTACCTTCTCGGACTCGAGAATTAGTTTTTCTGCCCATTAAAATCATTCGTATTTCAAACATCACAGGCAGCCCCCTTTTAAGGACAGTACCTTGTGACCGGTTTTTAAACGTCCTTTACTCTATCCTAACTTGTGGCAGCACCAAAGTCCGGCTAGCTTCAGCTCAATTGTTTTCCCGCTCTGCCCCTGCAACTATGATGGAAGCCACTGTGACCGAACAGACCGCCATTGAAACTTCAGTCCAAGCCGCACCTCATAAGGGCAAATTTTTCCTAGTCGATGCCAGCTACCTGGGCAGCGGCAGGGTTTCTGGCATAGAAATCGCCAACGAAGAGAAACTGATCCATCCGGGGATGAATGTCGTCTCAAGTCCTAACGGAATACCAGATCAGTATCCGGAGCGTCCCCATCTGCTTCACGTACCGGATAAGGGCGGAATGCCACGCGATCTGGAAGAACTTGCTGGCATATGGATTCTATCGGAGCCTTTGAAGCAAGTGTTTGAACAGATGGACGCCGAGGCGTTTGCATTTGTGGCATGCGACTTCAGTCTTGCTGACGGGAGCCCCGGCCCTCAGTACTACCTAGGCAATGTGCTGCGCAGAATCGATGCCCTGGATGAAACCGCCTCACGCGTGAAGATAACACTCGACCACAATTATCAGACCGGCCAGGACGAGAAACTTTATAGCCTCGTCGGCGGAGCCAGCTTGGTGTTCAAACAGGATGTTGTGGGAGAAGCCCATATCTTTCACCAGGAGCGCATGGGAGCCCCTCCCGTCTGCGACCGTGCGATGTTTGATGCATTGAGTGCGGCCAACTTCTCCGGCCTACGGCTGCGCGATGTAGCCGATATATAAGAGGGGGAGCATTGGCAGACATTGCTAAACTTGTAAATTTTATCAGGTTTTTTGAACCATTGCCGATTTGCACCGTTACAACCATGTAGCAACACACCATTAAACGAAGGAGAATCCTCATGGATTGGAACAGAGTTGAGGGTAATTGGAAGCAGATCAAAGGCAAAATTAAAGAGCAGTGGGGTAAACTCACCGATGATGATCTGGATGAAGTAAATGGCCGCAGAGAACAGCTTGAAGGTAAAATTCAGAAACGCTACGGCATCGAAAAAGATCGTGTCAAAAAAGACATTGACGACTGGTACACCCGCCAGTCCTGGTAAGTTTCAAGCCCTCACTCAATGGGGGCTTTTTTATATTCATTCACAATTTAAGTAGCTGCTTTCCTTGTCCAACCCACGAAACTATTTTGATTATATTTTCATAAAGCACCAAAGCCCCAACAATAATTCCCCAAAATGCAACAATCATCCACTTCACAAACCCACTAACTGTACGCGTTGCAAAGACCCAACGAAGACCATCTTTCAGCGTTTCGATATCATCGCCACAGAGCAGAGAAAGAAACTCTTGCGTTTCCTTTGGCAATTCCTCGAAACGGTGTGGCGGATATTTCAGTCATAAAATAACAATAGCTTACACGGATTGTTGCCACACCCAGCTAGACTGCCTGGCAATAAAACTTCCCACTAAAACGAGATCAACACATTCAGCGTAGCCTTTATCGAGTATCTCTGCGGCTAATGCGGCTTCGGAATTGCATACAAATTCTAAATCACGGAATTGAGGTAATCGCGACCGTCTGCTCTCTAGGCGGCTTTTACTTTTTATTTTGCACCAAAGCGGCAAGTACTTGGTCGAGCTGTTTATTGGTCTCCCATATACCTTCTCTGAATTTGTCGCGCACTTCTTTCACGGCATCTCTTAGCTGTTTCATCTCAGCATCATGATCAACGCGTTTTGAATAGCCGCGTTCAGTGTTCTGTTTAATCGCATCAAGTTTGAAATCGTCAGTGAAATCACCCTTACCAATTATAAGCTCCTTACCTCTTTTTAGGGCACAAGGTATTTACAAACCTAAGGGTTACTCAATGCAATCGCGTGTGACTTTCTCCAACAGGTTATTAGCGTCCAACCACCAACCCCTTTGCCCTGATTGATGAAAAAATTCAGCACCCATACTCTCGGGTCATCTGAAACCCTGAGTGCACGGAACATAACAAACACCAATTCGCTCGCCAAAGCAGAGTGACAACCTATAGTCTTTAGCTACCCAGCGGTATTAAATAACACCAAGTTCCTCATAAGCGAGCATAGTGAGTTTATTGTGCTCGACGATTAACATTTCAACTTTATCAGCCTGGCGCTTAATCACGGCATCCATCAATTCAGTGTGCGGTTCAAGTGAAGATGCCTTTTGCATGGCCGGTGACGCTTGCAACGCAGCTTGCGCGGATTCAGTGTGCGCATTACTCATCTGCCGCAATGCTCGCCCATGACGACGCATATGATCTGCCACCTCATTATAAAACCGTTCTAACCATGGGGCTCGGTTTGCTGAAATCAGAGAAACGTGAAAAGCAGTGTGCAGACGTGCCCAGCTTTTAAAATTCTCTTCATTTGTTTCCGGATCAAGAGGCGATACTTCATTTGCCAAGCTATAATGAGCAGCAACTATATTAGCTTCCCACTCCCGATTACCAAAACTCATAGATTCACGCAGGAGCTGTATCTCAAAAAATCCTTTCGTTTTGGTCAGATCAGCCAATTCATCAACAGAAACAGGCGCAACAAAAAAACCTTTATTTGCTGCAGATCCCACCAGATGCTCCATTTCAAGACGGGTCAAAGCCTCACGCAGTGGCGTCGAACCAACTTGATACCTTTCACAAATCGCAGATAATCTGAGTGGGGTATTCGGCAACAGCCGCACCTCCACAATATCTTGCCGCAAAATTTGATAAATTTCTTCTGCTTTATTCACTGTAATTTGCCCCACTTATATAATTTACCTCGCACAATAATGGGAAAAATTAAATGCATAATTTAATTAATCATCTGGGTTGTTGTATTATTCCCTTCATTTTAGTAATGAATATAAAATTGCCGGAGCTATTATGAAAAAGCTAAAAACATTACTAGCAAGCCTCGGTCTCGCTAGTATACTTCTAAGCACACCGCCCGTTTTCGCTGGTACCGTCTTAGATAAAATTAGAACAAACGGAGAAGTAAATTGCGGCGTCGGCACAGGTGTTGCCGGTTTTTCTATGCCTGACAGCAGCGGAAAATGGATTGGTCTTACTGCAGATTTTTGCCGCGCCGTTTCATCCGCAGTGTTAGGTCAAAATGCCCGGGAACGCTTCATTCCGCTCCAAGCCACTCAACGTTTTACCGCGTTGCAATCCGGCGAAGTTGACCTGCTGTCGTCTGGTGTCAGCTGGACACTAACACGCGATGCATCCTTAGGATTATTATTTGCAGGCGTATATTTTTATGACGGGCAGGGATTTCTTGCCAATACTAATCTCAATCTGGCCAAACCGGAAGATTTAAACGGGGCAACAATTTGCACTGCAGGCGGCACCACAAGCGAACTCAATCTTGCCGATTTTATGCGTTCTAAAAACATCGATTTTAAGGCTGTTGTTTATGAATCTGCTCAGGAAGCCAAAACGGCTTTTTTAAATGGCCGCTGTCAAATCCTGACCGCAGATATCAGCTACCTCTCATCTGTTCGTGCATCGGACACCAGTAATCCGGCCGACTGGGAAGTGCTCGATTTCAAGGTTTCTAAGGAACCTTTGGGGCCGGTAGTATCTCGTACTGATCTTGACTGGTTCACCATAAACAAATGGACACTGACAGCTCTCGTTGCTGCAGAAGAGATGAATATTACATCAGAAAATATTGATGAACTGCTGAAATCTAAGTCTCCGACGGTTCAACGGTTTTTGGGAACATCCGGCGACATAGGAAGCAAACTCGGCTTAGACAATTCATGGGCATACAACATCATTAAACGCGTTGGAAATTATGGTGAAATTTACGAAAGAAATGTTGGCGTTAATACACCACTCATGCTTGAGCGTGGTCAAAATGCACTGGCTGCAAATGGCGGCTTAATGTATGCACTCCCGATCCGCTAAATCAGCCTGATGCAAACATTACAATCTGCATTTAGCATGAAAAGAAATACATCTGCGTATAGTGACTTGGTAATGCAGTTGGTCGTGATTTGCATTATTGCAGCGTGTTTAGTTCTGCTAGCTATTAACCTTGCAGACAATCTTGAAGAGCGTTCTATCCGCTCTGGGTTTGGCTTTCTCTGGCATTCCGCCGGATTTGAAATCAGCCAAACATTAATCCCTTTTTCACCAAAGGACAGTTATGCAGCAGCCCTGTTATCAGGTCTGTTCAACACAATAATTGTCGCAATTATAGCAATAGTTCTTGCTACGTTATTTGGAGCATTGATAGGTATTGCTGCATTATCGCGGAATCCGTCAGTCTGTATCTTTGCGCGTACGTATATTGAGTGGGTACGCAATATCCCCTTATTGGTACAGCTCTATGTCTGGTATGCAGTTTTCACTCAAATGATGCCGTCCTACCAACAAGCCCACAAACTTTTGCCTCATGTGTATTTAGACAGTACCGGCCTGCATTTTCCTGTCATTCAGAATATGCATAGCACCGGTTTTATCAGCATTCTGATTGGCATTATCGCAATATATATCTACCGTTTCACTCAGAAAAGACATGAAAATAAAAGACCTATCAGTATTCAATCCGTATTATTACTGACAGCGTCTTTTACATTTATTTCTTGGACAATTTACAGCTCCTCCTTCAATCCACCAAAACTTACCAACTTTGGGTTTAAGGGTGGAGGCGTACTGCTTCCCGAATTTCTTGCAATGCTACTCGGTCTAACAATTTATAATGCAGCTTTTATTGCAGAGATCTTCCGTGCCGGTGTACTTTCCGTACCTGCAGGGCAACGAGAAGCAGGCTCTGCACTGGGGCTCTCCTACAATATAGTGATCCTTAAAATCGTAATTCCTCAAGCAATGATTTTAATCAGACCGCCATTATCCAACCAATACTTAAATATTGTGAAGAATACATCCTTAGCGATGGCTATTGGTTACCCTGACCTTATGTCCATTGCAAATACGATTATCAATCAAACCGGACAGGCAGTTGAAATTATCGCGCTGACTATGGGGATTTATTTTGCCCTTAGCCTGCTCATCACAACGTTTTTAAATCACCGCAATAAGAAAATATTGCAAAACATGGGGCGTTGAGCACTGTGAACAGCACGATACTCAATCGCTTTTTCGGTACAATTCCGAATACAATACTCACTTTTATCGTATTCGGAGGTGTTGTCTGGCTTGCACCGGCTCTTTTACAATGGCTGATCATTGATGCCGTCTGGTTTTCGGGCGATGTGACAGCATGCCGTGATGTACAAGCTGCCTGCTGGGCATTTATTCATGAAAAATATCGATTTATTCTGTTCGGCAGATACCCGTTCGACGAGCAGTGGCGCCCTTTGCTAGCCGTTGGTTTCACTATCATTATATTATTGCTGACATGCTCGCTTCGCTACAGTTGGCGGTTACTGGCTCCATTATGGGCAATAGGTATTATTGCAGTCATAATATTGATGCGAGGCGGAATTTTAGGTCTCAGCTATATACGTACTGATCTGTGGGGTGGTTTACCTTTAACAATCTTTCTAGCTTTGGGGAGTTTAGCGCTTGCTTTCCCCCTTTCCATCGCCCTCGCATTTGGCCGTCAATCAAGATTGCCGGTTATACGTGCCATCAGTCGCTCATATATTGAATGTATCCGTGGCATTCCTTTAGTCAGCCTGCTTTTTCTGGCATCTTTTATGCTGCCGCTATTTCTATCGCCACGCCTCCAAATAGATGTTTTGATACGAGCACTTGCAGCAATCACTTTATTTAGTGCAGCCTACCTCGCCGAAACCATACGCGGAGGTTTACAAGCCATTCCTCCATGTCAGAAAGAAGCGGCACTGGCACTGGGTCTCAGTACAATTCAAACCCAAATGCTTATCATCCTGCCGCAAGCATTGCGCCATACCCTGCCTGCTATCACTAATCTTTTTTTGAATATTTTTAAAAATACATCACTAGTCGGAATTATAGGCCTGACAGACTTACTGCTTGCTGCAAAACAAGCTCTGATTGACCCATCATGGCGAGCTTATTCACTAGAGGCTTATCTTTTTATATCAATAGCTTACGGTTCAATTTGCTTTTCTATTTCGCGCTACAGCCGCGCTTTAGAAAACAGATTGTATAAGTATAAATAAGTAATTACGGCTACAAGGAAGCGTTGTATGAATTGTAGCGTTAGTCCACCATCAGATACCTAATATTAAGTCAGCACACAAACAGATGCATGAGATATCCCGCACAAGAAAAACAGTGCCCACAATCAAGGCCTCAATTGCGTAAGGTTCCATTTTTTGCGTACTTTTTCTCTCTTTCTTCATTTCCTGCATTCACTGCAGAATTGAATATCAATCAACATGTGACAGCAGAGCAAATGAGAGAAATAGTCCTTATAAAAGCAGTCACCCAGCGTATCGTTGAAATGTGTGCAGACTTTTCAACGAATGATGCGAGATTAAACTCCAGAAGAGATTTCATAATGGCTGTCGCGAAAGACAAATTCGCTTCAGGTCCGGAGTTCATCAATGCTTCCAGATAATTCCTTGCTATGCATCTTCACTCATACAATGCATATTTGTTGCCATCTTATTCAATTTGATATCTGATCCGGGCATCATTACGACCGCATTCAGCGAAATGCCACCGATAGTCTCATCCTGATAAGACAGTCAGAATGTCCTCATAACTGGTGGTCAAATCATACCTGGTTCAAGTGCAGCTTCAATAGCGAGTATCACATAACGAAAGACCGCCCCATGATTTAGCATTGCGCTTTCATTAAATTGCTCAAAGGCCAAGGCAAACTTCTAGTTTATCAAATATGATCGACAACTGCGTCACCATTTTTGCATCCAGCATATCACTATTCGCAGTCACCCCCGTGCACCCGCAATGATTCCGTACGCATCTTCTGCGCTTCGGACTTGTTAGCAACATTCTCAATGCCGACCAAATTAGGTAAATAAGGCGCGGCAAGTTCTATAGCCGCACTCATACTGATAGAGTAGGTACATTATATGATGGGAAGAGCAGCGCAATTATCAACTTGAGATTAAAATCAATTAGTTATCGGCGTTTTACATAGCTTTAAGCGTTACAGCAGCAATAAAGATGTAACGTGTAATTTTACCGATCGCAACGAGTACAATAAATGTCCGTAATGGTTCACGCATGACACCTGCAATAACCGTAAGCGGGTCGCCGATAATCGGCAGCCAGCTTAATAATAGCGACCATTTTCCATAGCGTGAATACCAATTTTGAGCCCGTTCCAGAACCGCTCCTTTTGCTGGAAACCAAGTACGATCTTTAAACCGCTCTATTCCTCTACCCATCAGCCAGTTGATAACCGCACCAAGTATATTACCGAGACTTGCTACAACAATCAATAATACTGGAGATTGTTTGCTGGCTAAAATAAGCCCGACGAGAACTGCCTCAGATTGCATTGGTAAAAGCGTTGCTGCTATCAAAGCACTGAAAAAAAGTCCCGCATACGCAGTTATGTCAATCATCAATCGATATCGTTTCTATTTCAAAGGCTTATTCAATCACTCGAAATTACCTAGCGCAGCGCGCATCTGATTTCTGATCAACAACAAGAAAAAATTGTTCCAATAATCATTTCCCTGAGCAGGCTCGGAATAGTTATCATATGTTGCTAACAGCATTATATCAGTCAAAATACGCGAGCTATTCTGGATATGAGAAAGCTACATTTTTTGTATATAGCATTTGCAATATTTATAATCTAAAAAATTGCCATCAAACTGAATAATAATTAGTGCAGAAGATCTGTCGAGAATATTAACTAAATGGCGATCAAATTTAAATAAGAATAATTGCAATATCTAATGCTTGCGGGCTTTCAATTAAAATACCTTAATGTATGAATAATTTTCAAAAATATTACATACAGGGATTATCGATGCAAAGATTATTCCTGCACGATAAATCTAAATGATTGCTGAAAGCGAGCATAATGGTGCAAGGCCCGACATTCTATATGGTAGGTGCATTTTTTCCCTCCTGGATGGTGTGTCTGGCCGGAGCGATTGTGTTCGTGCTGATTTTACGCTTGATTTTTATCCGCACCGGTCTTGATGATCTGCTCACATTTCGTCTGATGACTTACACCGCCATGGTTGTGGCGATTGCTTTTGCGCTTGCCCTTCTGATTTATGGTCGTTGAAGATGGAAACAAACACTTACGCTAAAAAACCAATCAATGCCGTGGGCCTGATTATCTTTGTGCTGGCAGTGGCAACCGCCGTTTTCATGACATGGATCTATATGCGTCAGGCGCATGAAAATCCTTATTCAGAAGATGCGGTGATCGGCGCTAATCTCGTCAATGTTTCTTCCACTGTGCCAGGACGTATTACCGAGATTAATGTGCGCGAAAATGACCGTGTGAAAAAAGGCGACCTGTTATTTTCGATTGATCCGAAACCTTTAAATCTCATCGTTGAGCAAACTGCCGCTGATCTGCAAATGGCAGAAGCCACAATGGAAGCGCAACGTCGTGCCTTGAAGGCAGAAACCCAAAATGCACTGATTGCCGATAATCAGGTTGTGCGGGCACGCACCAATCTGGATCTAGCCGAAAGCACTCTGAAACGCTTGGAAGCGCTCAGCCCGAAAGGTTATGTCACCAAGCAGCAGGTGGATGATGCCAGAACTTTACGCAATGATGCGCGCATTAGTCTGACCCAAGCCGTGCAGCAAGCCGATGCCGCCAATGCGCTTGTCGGAACACTGGATAGCAGCGAAGCATTGGTGCGCGCGCGGCAGGCAGCACTTGCCCTTGCTCAGCACAATCTTGATAATAGCAAAACCTATGCCCCGCATGACGGTCTGGTGGTCGGTCTTCTCAATTCCAGCGGCCAGATCATCATTTCAGGCCAGTCTGTTTTCACGCTGATTGACACATCCGAATGGTTTGCGTCTGCGACCTTCCCTGAAACGGAGCTGGATAATATCCGCATTGGTGATTGTGCCAGTGTGCGTATTCTCGCCAATAACAATATGGTAGTGAAAGGTAAAGTCGACAGTATTGGCTGGGGTGTCAGCTCCGAAGATATGATCAATATCCCGCGTAACCTGCCATTTATTCCTAAAAACTTGAATTGGGTGCGCATTGCGCAGCGTTTTCCGGTACGGATTAAACTGATTGATCCGCCTGCCGAATTGACACGCGCCGGTGCCTCCGCTGTTGTGACAGTGCATAATGGCAACCCGTGCTGAAGCCTCGCTGTCAACAGCGATCAGACAGACATTAGCGGACCTCGCACCCTTTCCCGGCCGTGCTGCGGCCACATGGCGAGTGGCTTTTGTCTGTGCGCTTGTCAGCGGCATCGCCATGCTGTTTCATATTCCCGAAGCAGCGATCAGTGTCTATCTCGTTATTTTTCTGATGAAGCCGGACGGCGCTGAAAACACTCTTGTTGCCTCAGTCGCCGTTATCGCCATCACCCTGCTTGTCGTGTTGATGATACCGCTTTTACAATCAACCGTTGAATCCGCTTTTGTGCGTATTCTGGTGATGATTATCGCTTCTTTTATTTTCATTTTTATTGGCGCCGCCAGCAAACTGGGCGAAGGTGGCAGCATTATTGCGCTGATTATCGCATTTTTGTTGACGCTGATCAGTATGGTTCCGATCAATGGCGTTATTTCCTTGGCACTGCGTTATGCTTGGGAAATGGCTATTTTGCCAATGTTTTGCATTGCCATTTTCAGCCTGTTTTTCGGACAATGGAGTGTAGGTTTATTGCGGAAGCAATTGCGCGGCCGTCTCCATCTCGCCTATCAATTATTAAACAGCCCAAATGCCGAAACGAATGAAAAGCTCGATGTATTCTTAAGCGAAGGCAATGAAGCAGCTGAAAAGAAACTGAAGCTGACGCAAATTTTGCATCAGACATCAAAAACCAAAATCGCTCAGATTGGCGTCGATATTCCGGCCTCTTATCAGTTGGTTTATGCTTCTGCGGCTCTCGCGCGCGAAGGCGAACCCCATGAGCGTCAGCAACATGCTGCAACAATCGCCCTGATGATTGATACACTGGATAAAGGCACGCCTCTCTCAGAGAATTTACCCATCGATAAAGTTGAGGCACAAAGCTCGCAAAGCTTGAGTATTAGCCAAGCCATCAATGCCATCAGCGGTGCGGTAAAGCCCGACTATAGCAAAAGCGGCAATGACGGTTTTTTCAAACCTGACGCTTTTAGCAATCCGATTTACCAGCAGTTTGCGCTCAAAACCACGCTCGCCGCAATTTTGTGCTACATGTTTTATGCCGCGCTTAATTGGGACGGTATCCATACCGCAATGGTCACTTGTTATGTGGCTTCGCTCGGCACTGCCGGTGACACGGTGCACAAACTGGCACTGCGTATTACCGGCTGTCTGATCGGCGCATTGATGGGTGTGATTTCCATAGTCTATCTGCTGCCGCATCTGGAAACCGTCGGCGGTTTGATGCTGCTGGTTTTCGCTGCCACATGGATAGCTGGCTGGGTGGCTGCCGGTAGCCGCAAAATTTCTTATGCCGGTGTGCAAATCGGGCTGGCTTATACACTCAGTGTCTTGCAAGGTTTTGGCCCGACCACTGATCTGGACACAGCCCGCGACCGCGCGATCGGTATTCTCATTGGCAATGTAGCGGTTTATCTGGTTTCGGTTTTCTTATGGCCAAAGCCCGTGAGCCAAACAGCACGCGACACTCTGATCAAAACAACACGTAAACTAGCGGATCTGGCGCTTGTGCCAGTCAATGAGCGCTCGCAAAATGTTGCACAAATTGCAGAAATCGAACGTCTCTTGGCAGATGTGCGTTATTGCTATTATTTGCTGCCCTTTGAACCGCATCATCTGCGTCCCTCACCGCAAATGACCAAAGCTGGAAAGCAATATACCAAGACATTATCCGACATTGGTCAGGCGATTTATTTCGGTAATACGCCAATGCCGGAAGTAGCTGGCCGCTTGAGACGGTTGGCAAATCATCTTGAGACCTATAATTTGAAAAATACAAAGCCGACACCTCCGGCAGAAACTGTCGGTCATTATCCGAACCAGCATGTAGCGGCACAACTCGCCGAGTTAGAAATCTTATTAACAGGCAGTAGTTTATGACCGGCAGACGTTGTTCAACTTTCCCATTATGGCCGGTTTGCGCTTTATTGATGCTGAGCGGTTGTGCAACCGATGCACTCGAATTGGCACCAAGCGCACCGGATAAACCCTGGGTCACCGGTGAAAAAGGTAAAGCGTCAACAACAGACGCGACGACGACAACCGGAGCTGCTGATTTCGGCGTCGCATCCAAGCCTGAACTGGCACTGATCAGCACACCGGTTGAAGTGGATAATCGTCGTTCTTATGATCTTCCGGCACTGATTGATCTGGCACAGCGCAGCAACCCGAGCACCCGCAATGCGTGGGAGCGTGCAAAACAGGCAGCCCTTGCTGTCGGTATGACTGAAGCCGTTTCCCTGCCAATGATTTCTGCCAATGTCATCGGCGGTTATCAGCGGTCAAAACGCCCTGTCGATGTACCGATTATCGGTGAAAAAGATATCAATACCACCGTGAAAGGTGTCGTTCCGGCGCTCGCATTGAAATGGCTGGTGTTTGACTTTGGGCAGCGTGCGGCCTTGCGTGAAGCCGCTCGTGAGGTTTCCTTTGCCGCTAATGTCACTTTTAATGCCATGCATCAAAAGGTTATTTTTGATGTGACACGTCGTTATTACGAGCATTCAGCCGCAGTGACAGGTCATCAAATCGCACAACAAACCTTGCGTAATTCCAAAGCTGTGCTCGCAGCCGTGCAAGCGAAACTCAATGAGGGGCGAGCTACTACAGTTGAATTAGCACTTGCCCGCCAGCAAGTGGCACAGGCAGAATTGCGCATTGTGCGCGCCAATGGCCAGGAGCAAAACACTTATCAGATGCTGCTGGCCGGCATGGGGGTAAACGCAACACTTGATCTTAACATTAAAGGCGCACTCGACCGTAAAATTCCAAACCGTTTCGACGGTGTGACGCAAGAAGTCATCGAAGCGGCCCTTTCACGCCGACCTGATATTCAGGCAGGTTATGCGGCTATGCAGGCCAGTCAGGCAGGTATTAAAGTAGCCAAAGCCGAATTTATGCCTAAGGTCTTTATTGCTGCAACTTTATCAGCACCCTCCGGTGATTTTAATATCGGCGCACTACCGGATTTAAACAGCCAGTCATCGCAAAAAGGGATGATTGTCGGGGCATCAATACCGATTTTCGACGGTGGTTTGCGTGCAGCCCAGCTTAAAAATGCACAATCCGTCGCCAATGTTGCATCCGAAACATTCCGCAAGATGCAGCTTGATGCAGTGGCTGAAATAGTGCTGGCTTCCAATGCGTTGAAAACAGCACTTGCCGCCAATAATGCGGCCAATACTTTGGTGCAGACCTCAAACATTGCATTTGACGCTTCATTAGAGGCTTATAAAAATGGCCTTGGCACGATCACTATTGTCAATGAAACCAATAATGCCCTGCTGGATGCAAGGCTTGCGCAAGCAGACGCAAA
Organism: Pseudochrobactrum asaccharolyticum; assembly: GCF_003314995.1. Classification (GTDB taxonomy): domain Bacteria; phylum Pseudomonadota; class Alphaproteobacteria; order Rhizobiales; family Rhizobiaceae; genus Pseudochrobactrum; species Pseudochrobactrum asaccharolyticum. The sequence continues at coordinate 147,561 of NZ_QNRH01000007.1, read as the reverse complement.
AGCCGCGGCATTCATAGCTGCCGCCAATCTGGCTTTCTTTGCAGGTGCACTCACCTCATCCGATCAGGCAAGCAATCTTGCGGATCAGCCCATCATTACAAGGACGAATTCACCTTCCACGCAATAAAAGCTTCAAAAATAATATCTGGGCAAAGATTTCACACTGACCGAACAGCAATAACATATCCCAATGCCTTTTAGACGATAATATTGTCGTTATAGACTTGAGGTATATAACACTCTTATCTGCTTCCTGGTCTGAACCGTGCGAAAGAGCAAAACCTGCTCAACCAAAACGCCTTTATATCTCGCTCTCACGACTTAATAGCTACAAAAGATAAATGCCACCCGTAAGTCTGTGGTAAGACTAATTGGTACATTAGGCGAACGTGTCAATCGGCATACCAATGCCGCAGCCGTTGCGATTGGCGTTAATCCAACGGCCGTCATAACCATCATCAGACGGATTTTCTCTGTCGCAATACCCAGTTGCCTTGCTGCATGATCAATATCACCCACGACCAATAAAGCAGTATTGATACCGGAAAGGATAGCACTCACACCGGTACCGGTCAGGGTCAGCCTGCATCCACCCTTAGAACTCTTTTTCATTGACAACACAAAGACTAAAATCGCCGCACAACAGGCTATAATCCATATTAGCAGAATATTGACACCCAACGCATTGCCTATATCCCTGCCCTCAACAGAGCCTGCAAACTTACCAATTGTCTCGGCCATATTACGCAGCAAAACCCATGCCGGTCTTCTGCGCAGGCTGATTGAACGCGAAGAACCTGTTCTGCACGACTTACTTCACAGACCGGAAGTGATCAGCGCAGGGCATTGGCAGGAGACTGGTGCAATTGACGGCTTTATTACCGCACCCGGCGGCTCTTCCGGTTCAATGGATCTGGCATCGGATGAACTGATGCCGCGTTTGAGTGAGGTTAGGCTGCTGAGATCGGAATATTCCGATGATACATTAGCAAATTATATTTATGAGTAAGCGCTCTTCCACATATAGGCACGATGCATGAAGCCTTCGCATCTGACGATAGATTTCCCGTTTGGGAAAGGAAGCGACCAAACCATCAACCAAGAATGGGCTGCACGCCTTTCGTGAAACGACAGCGTGCAGCCCGTTTTTAGTGATTACAAAACCCGTGACGCTGCGCTATCCAAGTTGCCACAAATGCCGGGATCAGCAATCCAAGCAATGCTGGTGAAAAGGCATTGATCCCAATTTCCTCCAACAGTAATCCTCCAAGCACTCCGCCACCGGCAATGGCCGTGTTCCAAATTGTTACAAGCATGGATTGGGCAACATCAGTTGCATCACCCGCTGCACGGGCAAGAGCAGTTTGAAACAGGGTTGCTATCCCGCCAAATGCAAAGCCCCATACGACAACTGCTGCACATATGACCAAGGTTTGTTGCGGAAAGAACCCTATGGCAACGGCAACACAGATAAAGAGCAAACTGGACAATAAGGAAAGTTGGCGAAGCTTGCCGTCAATATACACACCGGTGATCCAAATACTGACCAGTGACGCCATGCCAAACAACATCAGCATAACATCGGTTCGCTCTTCCAGTCCTGCATTGGCAAGAAGCGGCACAACATAAGTATAGAGAATATTATGTGCCAGAACGAATGTCAGTGTTACAAACAGAATTGAGCGAATACCCGGCATTGTGATGACTGAGTGCAGCGATTGTTGCCTGGATGCTTCCTGCCCGGGAAAATCCGGAACTTTGGTAGCGATCCAGACTATCAGCAATATAGCGAGCAGACTTAACAGGGCGAAACACAACCTCCATCCGATAAGCGTACCGAGGAATGTTGTCGCCGGAACGCCGATCGACAGAGCGATTGGCGTGCCAACCATGGCGATTGTGATGGCTCTCCCTTTTTGCTCTTCCGGCACCATACGCGCTGCATAGCCTGCAAGCAGCGCCCAGCTTAATCCTGCGGAAACACCGGCAATAAATCGCCCTATCATGATAAGCCAGTAATATGGTGAGACGGCTGTAAGCAAATTGGCGATTAGAAAACCAAAAACTGCGGAAATCAAAAGCGGTCTGCGCCTGATCGCTTGGGTCATTTTCGTGAGGGGAATGGCAGCTATCAGCGAGCCCAGCGCATAAATACTGACCATCTGCCCGACATAAGCTTCGGAAACCGAGAGATCATCCGCAATTTGCGTGAGAAGTCCTGCGGGCAGCACCTCCGTCAAAATCGTGATGAAACCGACAGCAGCAAGCGCCAACAAGGACATGAAAGGAAAGCTCTTTTCGCCGGTGTTGCGCGCATCAACAGCGCGATCAGCAACATATATGTCTGACATCCCGCTTACTCCGCCTGCCCAAACTTAGGCAGCACGAGATCATCAACAGAATAAGTGTGAAATTCGCTCGTCGAGACAGTATCGAGCTTTCTGAATTTCTCGACAAAAAGCGGATCGGAGAAAAACTCATCCACATTTCCCGCGCCCTGTATCGCTTCGATATTCACAACGGTCAGTCCGTCCGTGCTTTTTGAAAGCGTACTCCAGAGAAATCCTGCTTTGCGCTCGGAGACGTAGTGAACAACGTCTTGGATAATAGCGAAGGCTTCATCCTGTTTGCCCTCATGAGCATGTATGACATTGACGATAAAAGTGGTGGCAGGTGACGCTGAAAAACCGGCGATAATTTTCTTATCCATGTGAGGTTTCCTGAGGGAGTTAGAGAAATTGTGGTCGACAAGACCGCTGATGCCTCTGGATATCTTCATCAGAATATTGAATAAATACGCTCATATTCCTCACAATGCGGAAATAAATTCCGCAATAGGTGCAATATGGATAAGCTCGGAAGCATCAATATTTTTGTAAATGCTGCAGAAGCTGGCAGCTTTGCCGCGGCAGGCAACCGCCTTGGTCTGTCGGGTTCAGCAGTCGGTAAAGCTGTGGCACGACTTGAGGATGAAATGGGTGTGCGGCTTTTCCATCGCTCCACACGCAGCATGGCGCTGACACAAGAAGGCAGCCTTTTTCTCGAAACCTGTCGCCGGATTCAAACAGAGTTTGAGAATGCCCGCACGCAATTATCAAAATCACAAAACACCCCGCGCGGGCAACTTCGCGTGAGCCTTCCTATGGCAGGCATGCTACTCATGCCAACCATTTCAGAATTCATGAAAGCCTATCCTGAAATCAATTTAGAGCTCGATTTCAACGACCGGTTGGTGGACGTTATTGAGGAAGGTTTTGACGCTGTGATCAGAACCGGCGAAGTGCGTGACAGCCGTTTGATGAGCCGTAAACTTGGCAATTTCAGGCATGTGATTGTTGCCGCCCCAGACTATCTGAACACCTATGGACGGCCAGCAAAACCGGAAGATCTGTTGCATCATCGCTGTCTCCATCATCGCTATGCCAACTCAGGAAAACTGGAACCCTGGCCACTGGTTCGTGATGGAAATCCGCTGAGACTAGATTTGCCTGTCACAACCATAGCAAGTACACTTGAGCCGTTGATTTACCTTGCAGAACGATCATTTGGCATCACTTGTCTCCCGCCTTTTGCAGTAACGAATGAACTTGCGCAGGGCAAACTCGTATCATTGTTGGATGATCACTTAACTGGTACTGGTGCTTTCAGAGTTCTATGGCCGACGAGCCGTTATCTTGCACCAAAAATCCGCGTTTTCGTTGATTTCATGGCAACGAAACTCTTCGCGGATCAACCATCTGCGCAGTAATAATTCTACATGTTTTAAAGGAGGCGCGGATTTAATAAGGATGGTTTTATGCTGTAGGTTCTTGTGCAGAAACGTTGCAACATCAAGCCTATCAAGCGATTTATCCGTGAACTCTTGTCAAGCCAAAACGCATAACCGCGTGTTATCACCGCCAGCATGTGGTGCGAATAGCAAACACCCCATCGATTCAGAACTGCATAATCAACACTTAGACCATATTCAGCCAGGACTTCTCAAGATTAGGATAGGAGACAGAGTCGCGCACATAGACTGATAGGATATCCACTTCTACCTTACTCAATTAAATCCACTGACTTTGATATACACTTACAGCAGTAAAATATTTGCACCAGAAAAATACTGGTCGCTTTATGAACTGGTTGATTTTGAAGATAATTTCCGGTGCTGGCGTTTCGACCACGCGACAACAGTTGAGCGCATCATCGGCCTGAAACGCGGCACGCGCGGCGTTTCTTATCTGCGCAAAATGCTGGAGGTTGTGCTATTTCCGGAGCTTTGGAAAGTAGGCACGGAGCTATAAAGCCTCGCCAGAATATTCACGCCATATAGCCGATAAATCCGGTAATCTTCCAGCGTTCACCGTCATGGCGGCAAAAATAAAGTGTCTGCCACAACAGGCGATCTGCGGAGCCGTCCAGCTTCGCAATTGTGCCGTCAAACTTCTTCCGTGCCACCGCAATATTGCCCGTAATATCAATTGTGCTTAGATCGGTAGCACGAAATATCCCCTCGCCTAGAGGTTCAGCATAATCTGTTGCTGCGCTTACAGCGGCTTGTCGCAACCATTCATCCCGATAGACCGATAGAGCCGGAAAAGCTGCATCCCATTTATCAGGATTATGTTCCCCGTGAGCATGAATGCCAAGAAAGCGCATTTCATCAAAATCATCCGCCACGAGTGACCAATCCTGCGCGACAAATGCTTCGATATCGCGCCTAACGAGCATCTCCCAGATTTGTGCCCGATCATTATCCCCATTGAACGGATTAACGGCATTTTCCATATTTAGGCTCCGTTTATTATTTTCAGTATTCATCCCGCAACAGGCAATCAGTCCCCTAATGGCAGGTTCGGATCATCAATTTTAAGCGTATTCAGACTATGCTTGATACGACGCAAGCTCTCCAGAACTTGTGTGCCCCTCGCCTCAGCTGTAGCGGTCGCGATAATATCGAGAAGCGTCAGCAAAGCATATCGGGATGATGAAGGCTTATAAATATTGCCGTCTTCATTCACCTGATAGGGGATTAATATATCCGCAGCTTTAGCCAGCTCAGAATGCGGTGCGGTAACCGCTATGGTCTCGGCACCATATTGCCGTGCCACATTCAAGGCTTCAACCACAGAGCGTGCATATCCTGACACAGAAAACGCAATCACAATCGTATCACGGGTTGCAACAGCTGCATACATACGCTGCAACTGACCATCAACATGCGCATTCACGCAAAGACCGAGCCTGAACAAGCGGTTCTGCATTTCTGTTGCCAGCATAGATGAAGTGCCACCCGAACCAAGGCATAAAACATGCTTCGAATTTGCGAGTTTTTCCGCCACTTGCATCAAAACAGATGTGTCCAGCCCGTCGCTTGCCCGTTGTATTGCAGCGATTGCTGCTGTGGTAACGGCTGTAACAATGCGACTTTCACCTGCATCGCGGACGGGCATTTCAGCACTGAGATATTGCCCGCCGAAGGCCAGTGCCTGCGCGAGAAAAAATTTAAATTCCCGTATTCCGTCACAACCGACTGTACGGCAAAACCGTGTCACCGTTGGTTCACTGACACCGGCACGTAATGCAATCTCTGCAATTGCAGCTTTAGAAGCATAATCAGGATCGGCCAGAACCAGAGCAGCCAAACGCCGGTCTGACTTTGATCCTTCCTGAGCCACCGTATGCAGCCGGGTTATAATATCTGCAACACTATTCATTTATGTCTCATGTGGCATATTTCAGATCGGAAGACCGCTTGATTTATCAAAGAGATGAATATGGTTCGGCGTAGCCGCCACGGATATTCTGTCGCCCGATTGCAGGCGGACGCGCTCACGAAAAACAACCCGAACCGGCTCACCGGCAATACGCCCGTAGACATGCGTTTCCGGTCCTGTCGTCTCAACAACTTCCACAGTCAGCGTCACCCCTTGCCCTGCCTCCGTGATCACAAAGTTTTCGGGCCGGATGCCGGCCTCGGCCTCACCTGCTACCGCGATATGATCACCCAGTCTAATACCTTCACCATCATGCGTGCGAAAATGATTGCCTGCGGCGTCCGTAATGATCTGTCCTGAAATAAAACTCATCGATGGCGAACCAAGAAAACCGGCCACAAATTTATTTGCAGGCCGGTCATAGAGGTCTAACGGCGTCCCCACTTGCAAGATTTTCCCCTCACTCATGACCACGATCCGGTCAGCCATGGTCATAGCCTCGATCTGATCATGTGTCACGTAAATCACGGTTGACTTCAAGCGCTGATGGAGCGCTTTTATCTCTGTACGCATCTGAACGCGCAGTTGGGCATCAAGATTTGACAGCGGCTCGTCAAACAGAAAAACCGAAGGATCGCGGACAATTGCCCGTCCCATAGCCACACGCTGGCGCTGTCCTCCGGAAAGTTCGCGCGGATAGCGATCGAGATAAGAATGAAGATTGAGAATAGCTGCCGCCTTCTCAACTTTCCTCGCTGTTGCTGCCGCTTTTTCACCGCGGATACGCGGGCCGAAGCTGATATTTTCCCGTGCAGTCATATGCGGAAACAGTGCATATGACTGAAACACCATAGCGATATTACGCTTTTGCGGCGGAAGTTCATTCGCGCGCTGCCCGCCAATCATCAGATCACCGCCGGAAATCGGCTCCAATCCCGCAATCATGCGTAACAATGTGGATTTACCACAACCTGACGGCCCTACGAGAACGACAAACTCGCCGTCCTTAATATCAAGATCAAGATTACGGATAATAGAAAGATTGCCAAAAGACTTTGAAATACCGCGTAAAGAAACATCCTGCATCATCAATTCTCTCCGAGAATATCCTCAATAAAAGGACGACAACCTGCGGTCAGCCCCGCATCAACAGGCAAAATAGTGCCGGTTATGCCGGACGCCCTGTCTGAAGCGAGAAAAGCAACAGCTTCCGCAACCTCTTCAACATTCACTATGCGCCCGAGCGGATAAAGCCGCTTCAGTTTTTCAAGCACTTGCGGGTCTTGTTGAATACGATGATCCCAGGCAGGGGTGCGGATTGAACCCGGGCAGACCACATTGGCACGCACACCTTTATGACCATATTCAACGGCTATGGCGCGCGCGAATGCATTGATACCGGCCTTGGCAGCCGCATAGGCCGGATTGCCGAAATGCAGCAGCGCATTGACGGAAGAAATAAATACAAAGCATCCATATCCGCGTTCAACCATAGCTTGCATTAACAGGTTAGAAAAACCGGCGACAGCCGTGAGATTGAGATCAATTTCAGTTTCGATTTTACCTTGCGTAAGACCACTCAATGTTTCGGCGCGTGTCCAGCCGGCATTATTGATAACGATATCCGGTACACCGCTCTCTTTGAGAATTGTCTGAACAGCTGTGTCTAATCCTGCCCTGTCCAGAAGATCAAAAACATAACGGGCGTGAAGATCAGAGTGCGTCATATTTTCAAGCACTATATCGCAGCCGATCACTTTTGCTCCGCGCGAAGCAAAGAGTGCAGTCAAAGCGTTGCCAACGCCGCCGCCTGCTCCGGTAATCAAAACCGTCTTATTCTCAAATTCAAACGGATATCTCACGACAGTTCCCCTTGATCTGACTTTGATGCGTCAGGTTATGCCTACAGGGTAAAAGTGTAAATGTAATTTTACAACACAAAATTGCACTTGAAAGCTGCAAAATTCGCGATAATGTAATAATACAACAAAAATTATAAATCGGTAAAACACCGAATAACGAGGGAACGAAACATGTCACAGGCAAAGTGGAAGGCTGGCCTTCTGGCCGGATTGAGTATTCTGGCACTTGGATCGGTTGCGAATGCTGGTGTAGTGCGCATGACAGTTGCGGAATATAGTTCCAAAACAGGCCCGTATTTTGAAGATGTTAAAAAAGCTTTTGAGGCTGACAATCCGGGCATTACCGTGGAGTTTGAAGTCGTTCCGTGGGATGTTTTACTGCAGAAACTAACCACAGATATTTCTGCCGGTACCAATGCCGATCTTTCGATTATCGGTACACGATGGCTGATCGATTTTGTACAGCAGGGTATTGCCGCGCCGCTCGATGGTTACATGGACAGCGCGTTTAAGGATCGTTTCATTGAAACATTCCTTTCACCGTCAATTCTGGATGGCAAAACCTATGGTCTGCCCATCGCAGCCTCTGCCCGCGCGATGTATTATAATAAAGATATTTTTGCCAAAGCAGGCATAGATAATCCGCCTGAAAACTGGGATGAACTCAAAGCCGATGCTGCGAAGATCAAAGCACTTGGCGGCGAGAATTACGGCTTCGGTTTACAAGGCAAAGAGATCGAGACAGATGTCTATTATTACTATGCCATGTGGTCTTACGGTACCGAAATTCTGAACAAGGACGGCACATCCGGCCTTGGCACAACGGGCGCTCTGGAAGCGGCAAAACTCTATAAATCTCTGATTGATGAAGGCCTGACACAACCGGGTGTAACCTCCTATGCCCGTGAGGATGTACAGAACTTATTCAAGCAGGGCAAAGTCGGCATGATGATTACTGCCCCGTTTTTATCCAATCAAATCAAGGAAGAAGCACCAAATTTAAAATATGGCGTCGCAGCTATCCCTGCAGGAGAAACCGGCGCGCGCGGCACCTATGGCGTGACAGATTCTGTAGTGATGTTTGAGAACTCAAAAAACAAAGAGGAAGCATGGAAGCTGCTCGACTTTCTGTTTCAGAAAGAGTGGCGTGCAAAATTCACGCAAGGCGAAGGATTTCTTCCGGTAAATAAGGAGGAAGCAAAGATGGATTATTACGTGAATAATGCCGATCTTGCTGCTTTCACCGCACTACTGCCCGATGCCCGCTTTGCTCCGATTATTCCGGGTTGGGAAGAAATCGCGGATATCACATCCAATGCGATGCAAAGCATTTATCTGGGTAAAGGCGAACCGGAGACAGTGCTGAAAGATGCAGCGGCAAAAGCGGACGCCATTCTCAAAAAATAAACCATGTGTGATGCTTAACCGGCAGCGGCGGCAGCCCTGCCGGTATCCTCTCCGACCTGATGGAGCAAGTATATCCTGATGCAAAACCGGTCTGTACCTTACTTGCTGATCTTACCGAGCCTCCTGCTGGCGGCAGTTGTCATCTTCTGGCCTGTGGTTCATTTGTTTGAGATTGCCACCCACGATGTCAATCGCTTCGGGCAATTGCGCGAATTCAATGACGGAGCAAACTTCTCTGCACTCTTTGCCACGCCCGATTTTATGAATGCGCTCTGGCGCACAGCATTCTGGACGGTTTCTGTTGTGGGCGGCGCACTGATCGTTTCTATTCCGGTCGCGATTATCCTCAATATGGATTTTTACGGACGTTCCATAGCCCGTGTTCTCATCATGCTGCCTTGGGCTGTATCACTCACGATGACTGCGATAGTCTGGCGCTGGGCGCTTAATGGTGAAAGCGGCATTCTCAACTCAGCGTTGCGCGGCTTGGGACTGATTGACACCAATATTCAATGGCTGGCCAGTGCTGCCACTGCATTTCCCATGCAAATTCTTGTTGGCATATTGGTCACAGTACCGTTCACCACGACTATATTTCTTGGTGGCTTATCCTCTATTCCTGAAGATCTTTATGAGGCTTCATCACTTGAAGGGGCGAGCCTCTGGCAACAGTTTCGGGAAATAACCTTTCCCTTGCTCAAGCCATTTATAAACATCGCGATCGTTCTCAACACAATCTATGTGTTTAACTCTTTCCCGATTATCTGGGTGATGACGCAGGGCGGGCCCGCAAACACGACGGATATTCTGGTGACCCATCTCTACAAGCTGGCCTTCAGGCTTGGAAAACTTGGCGAGGCTTCCGCTGTTTCACTGATCATGCTGGCAATTTTGCTGATTTTCACCGGCATCTATATCCGGCTTGCAATGCGGAGTGAACCAACATGATCGCACCCAAGATAAAGCGGACATTTGTGGCATGGGCAGTTCTTTCACCACTCGTTGTACTCACCCTATTTCCGTTTGCGGTGATGTTTCTGACGGCTGTTAAACCCTCGCAAGAGGTACTGTCGCCGCATTGGTGGCCAAGCACATTCCGCTGGCAAAATTTTAGTGAAATGTGGGTGCAGACCAAATTCGGGAACGCTCTGCTTAATTCCCTTTATGTTTCTGTCATCGCATCGCTCGGCGCAATTCTTATTTCTATTCCGGCAGCTTATGCAATGTCTCGCTTCCGCTTCACCGGCCATGGGGCATTCCGGCAATTTTTGCTGGTATCGCAGATGATATCACCGATTGTTCTGGTGCTCGGCCTGTTTCGGCTATTGGCTGCCTATGGTCTTATCGAGAGCGTTTCAGCGGTTGGCGGCGTCTATATGGCGTTCAATATCGCGTTTACCGTCTGGATGTTGCAAAGCTATTTCGACACCATACCCCGCGACCTTGAAGAAGCATCGTGGATGGAGGGTGCAGGACGCTGGAAAACACTCATAAGAGTATTTCTGCCGCTTTGCTTACCCGCAATTGCTGTGACTGCCATTTTTACCTTTATCAATGCGTGGAACGAGTTTGTTGTCGCGCTGACAATGCTGCGTAGTCAGGACAGCTATACATTGCCTATACAAGTCTTTTCACTTGTTGCCGGACGTTACACAGTCGAGTGGCATTATGTGATGGCCGCGACGCTTGTTGCGACACTGCCGGTCGCGATCCTCTTTGTCTGGCTACAACGCTATCTGATCAAAGGTCTGGCGTTGGGCGCAGTCAAATAACCGGAGATAATCATGACAATGAAACAAGTTTTTGGAACTGCACATGTACCGCTATCACCTGCAGTGCGCTCAGGAGATATGATTTATATCTCGGGGCAAGTGCCAGCCGGTGCGGATGGTAAAATTATTGAAGGCAATATCGAAACCCAGACACGGCAAGTTTTGGAGAATATTAAAGCCGCGCTGGCGCTTGCCGGAGCCACTTTGGAAGATCTTGTAAAAACAACGGTCTGGCTTGAGGATGCACGGGATTTTGGCCGCATGAATGCGGTCTATGCAACCTATTTCCCAAAAGAACCACCTGCCCGCACCACCGTTGAATCGCGATTGATGATCGACATTAAAATTGAAATCGAAGCCATCGCTTATCTACCTCAACCATAACCGGAGCACGTATGCGCATTTTCACGGCTTCTTTTGCAACCGAAACCAATACTTTCTCTCCTGTGCCAACGGATCGCATATCTTTTGAGACCGCATTTTATGCTGCTCCCGGAGAGCATCCGGCAACCCCGACGCTCTGTTCATCACCAATTGTGGCACTCAGAAAAAGGGCAGAAGAAGAAGCCGGACTGACTATCATACAGGGGACAGCCACATGGGCAGAACCCGGCGGATTATTACAGCGACAGGCATTTGAAAGCCTGCGCGACGAAATTCTGGATCAGCTTAAAGCAGCATTGCCGGTTGATGCGGTAATACTGGGTTTGCATGGTGCAATGGTTGCTCAAGGCTATGATGATTGCGAAGGTGATCTGCTGGAGCGGATACGGGGCATTGTCGGGCCGGATGTTTTAATTGCCAGTGAATTTGACCCGCACAGTCATCTCACACCAAAGCGAGTGGCTAATCTTGACATTCTCGCTGCATTTCTTGAGTTCCCGCATACCGATTTTTATGAGCGCGGTGAGCATGTTGTTGCACTGGCACTGGATGCGCTGAAAGGCCGGATCAAACCCGTTATTTCTACCTTCGACTGTCGCATGATTACGGTTTTGCCGACGAGCGAAGAGCCTATGCGTTCTTTTGTTGACCGTATCAAAGCAATGCACGGGAAAAATGGTGTTCTTTCAATTTCTGTCATCCATGGTTTTATGGCTGCGGATGTACCAGAGATGGGAACGCGGATTGTCGTTGTCACCGACAATGATGCTGATCATGGTGATGCGCTCGCGACAAGTCTCGGCCATGAGCTGATTGCGCTGCGTGAGCAAACGCTGATGAAAATGCTTGATACCAATCAGGGCATTCAACATGCACTTGCTGTTCGTGCAATGCATCCCGACAAACCCGTGGTTATCGCTGATGTCTGGGATAATCCTGGTGGTGGCGTTGCCGGTGACGGGACATTTATTCTGCGCCATTTGATTAAACAGAAAATCAATAATGTCGGCTTCGCGACAATATGGGATCCGGTTGCGGTGACGTTCTGCCATGCGGCAGGTGAAGGTGCGGTTATTAACCTGCGTATTGGTGGCAAGTCAGGCCCTCTTGGCGGCGAACCTGTTGATGCCTGCGTGACGGTTGTTAAAATCGTTGACAAAGGATGGCAGAGTTTTGGCCCCAGTCGTGTACCGCTCGGTGCAGCGGCGGTCGTGCGCATTCAGGATACTGAAATTGATATCATCCTCAACACCAACCGAACGCAGACATTTGAACCGGATATTTTCACCAATTTAGGCATTCATCCGCCGGAGAAAGCCATCCTTGTGGTCAAATCAACCAATCATTTTTATGCAGGATTTGCACCCGTTGCTGCTAAGATTATTTATGTTGATGCACCGAGTTCTTATCCGAGCAACCCGCGCCTTACGAATTATTGCAAACTTATCCGGCCAATCTGGCCGCGTGTCGAAAACCCGTGGATCTGAAATACGACATCCGAATAACCCATAGTTCACCAGACACCTTGTGACTTAAAAAAGCAAGGCGCTCATGATGGCAAGAATAGTTTCACCAACGAATTCAAATTGAGGCTATTAAATAAATTACTCAGCGCGACTATTCGGCAGCGGATAGTTCGTGTCACCTTGGCGTAAGCACACAGTCACTTTATAGCTGGATGAAGCGCTGCAATGTCCTACCGAAAGCAGCCACACAGGACGATCAAACATCACAAAAATCTTTGCAATTGAGCACTTAATAAGGCGTTTTTCTTTCAATTTCCTTTAGTATTGTTTCTATACGAACAATAGACCGAAATACGCCCTCTCTGAATTTCTGCAGCTCTGCAATTTGACGGTCAGCATCTACAAGATGACCTTTTAAAATTGTAAGGACAACCTGTTTAGCAGCAACGCCACCATCATCGTCAAAATAAAGGTCAATAACCTCTCTTATATCGCCCAGACTGAGACCAATTGTCTGCAGAATTTTTATTTTTTGAACACGCTCAATTGTTTCTTTATTATAGTATCGATATCCCTCCCCTTGCCGTTTTATAGGCACTATCAAACCACGCTTTTGATAGAAGTCAATCGTCCGGAGGGTTACTTCACAGTGACGAGCTAAGTCGCCACTGGTGTAAAGGATGTCATTTGATTTTGTCGTCATTTGACCGCACCTCCCAACCGATCACAATAATTTGATAAATCAACCTATAGTCATATTTATGTTTTGTTTGTCGAGTTATTATCTCGATAAATTAACATGTTTAAGGGCAATTAGCAAATTTCATTCTCCAAATAGTTGTAATTTTCAAAAGCATAAAATTGACGTAACGTTGATTTATAAATTCATGAGACTAATTTTAGAACAACCAAGGAGAACAAAGTGCAGCTCATCGTTGGAGATAAATTCGCATCTTTTGCCAAGACTACAGGCGCACTAACGCGCTTTGATGCGGTACAGGCATTGTTTTCACAAGATCTCATAACGTCAGTCGCGATGGGACAGGGGCTTTCAGATGATGATTTGAAATTGCTGACTCTGCTATCAGAAGCTAACGGTTTACAGGTCATGCCACTCACACGCGGCCACAATCGCGCAGATCGCGCTATAACACACAAACATATACCTGCTAACAGCCTGATTTCAATGCCGGTATACGTTGCAGACAACGTTCTGGAAGCGGATATTCTTATTGATGACAAAAATGAGATTATGTCTGATCATCTCACCGGGTGTCATGTTCAAGGAATGGTACTCATAGAAGCAGTGCGTCAGATGTTTGTCGCTGCGGCGCAACTACATGAAGCAACAAAAGTAAAATTTTCCAACCCTGCGGTCGTTATTCAAAAAATTGATATTTCATTTGAAAATTTTGTTTTTCCTATTCCGACAATTATTCGTCATACAACTTTAACAGCAGAAACAACCCACAAAGACCGCATTGCTTTTAAAGCGCGGGTCGAAATCGAGCAAAATGGAAACTGTTGCGCAGTAACAGAAGTCGAGTACCTAGCACTCGATGCTGTTGTACTTGCAACAAAGGAGGCGCTGAAGGCGAAACGTTGCGCGCAAACGTTTCTGCGCGCCAAGACCGCTACGCCAAGTGGCGTAACGACTGTGAATGCAGCATGACGTTATTTCCGGTATTAGCTACCACCAGTTTTGCTTTTTTTGATGTTGATGAAACCATCATTCGCGACAAGAGCATGTTTAGTATTTTGAAAGCAATCGAAAGAACTAATACAACCTTTCGCAAAAAGAACGTATTGAAGCGGCTAGATGACCTACGTGATTGTGGTGCGGATCGCACCACAATCAACAAAGCCTTTTACGAAAGTTTCGCAGGGTTATTACAAAAACAGGTACAGAAGCTTGCGGAGGAATATTTTTTAACACAACTTAAGAATAGTATAGATTTTTTTATTAAGCCTGCTGTTGATTGTTTACGTTGGCATGCTGCACACGGCATTGAACCTGTATTCGTATCCGGTTCTTCGATTGATTTTCTCCAACCGTTAGCACGATATCTTGATGTTCACCACCTGTTGGCAACTCGCCTTTTTTGCGATTTGAATGGCAAGTATACCGGTGTCATTGACGGAGAGGTCATGATCGGATCAGGCAAACGACATGCCGTCAACCAGTTTATTGCTAAGCAGCGTGCTAATGCTTCATTTTGCTATGCTTATGGTGATCATCCAAGCGACATAGAATTTCTGAATTGTGTGGGCTTCCCCTCAGTTGTGGCAGGAAATTCCGCATTAGAACAAATCGCCCGAGAGCGAGGATGGCCAATATTATAATATAGAAGAATATCGCAAACTGAATGGTTGAGATTGACGCCTAGTGTTAGCACCGTGACCCGACCTCGATATAGGCAGCACCATAGCATCGTTCCCCACAATTGGCAGTAGTTTTGTAGATACATTTTAATCTTACAATTGAATTATACTTCAAATGAAATTTCTTTATTCAAATATATTAGCAAATCTTTAGAGTGTTTTGCATTAAATTTTAAAGAAAAGATATGGAAACAATTATAATTCCAAAAGTAATTATACTTGCTGGCTTAGCCATTTGGCTTGGTATTGCAATGATCAACAATATTGTCGATTCATCAACAAATGTTAAAAATCTAGAAGCGACACTTACAATGTCTCTGCTGATTGAAGATCCGACTGCGGAGCAAGGACTAGCACAGCGTGCATGGACTAAGAATACTGCAGCCATTATTCTTTATTGCATTGCTGTCATTCAGGCTATTGTTGCTACTATGTTGCTGGTTGCATCCATCAGCTTCATATTAGCTATGGCAGGTTCAGTATCCTGTCTGGTTGCCACAGACATAGCCAATATCGCTTTATCGGCTTTCACTGCCATCTGGTTTTTCTTCCTCTGTGGCGGCCTCTGGTTCGGATACTGGATCAAACAAGGACAGATACAAAGCGTACACTTTTCTCTGCTCCTGATTTCTATCGCCGCCTTAATTTTTGTCAATGAAACCGCAATTGCAAACATAATGCCTCCCCAAACAATTGCAGTTAAAAAGTAGCCTAAAGATAAAATTAAAAACTTTAAATATAAAAATTAAATATCATTACTATTTAATTGTTTAATATATAAAATCAACAATATGTATAACAATAAAATGAGATTTGCGAATTACAATAAAAGCAATTTTTTTAATAATATAAATATAAATAACTCATCTATGTTATCAATTGATCAACTCAATATTGCTAGAACCATAGCAGATCGAAACGGTATACCTGAAGGCTTCCGTGAAGTCTCAGCCCATCAGGTTATTGTAGATAAAAATTTGGCAATTTTGCTACGCTACGCTCCCATCGATCAGCACCCCAGCCTTGGCGGCGAACACGCTTCATTCATCATCGGAAGCAATGGTGTTCTTAAAGGGTTTACACGCATGGTTGCTGATTATGGTGTTGCCGAAAATTTGCCTGACAAAGCGACAGCACAATCAATCGCCTTGGATTTTCTGACAAAAACCGCACCTGAACTTTTGGCGCATATGAGTATCCTATGGATTGCTCGTCACGATGAAACAGTCTCCATTTCAGATGAGAAAAATATACAACAAAAACATATTGTTAGTGGAATTAAAATCAAAGCATTGGATCAAGCCACTGGCCTTTATTTCTGGGTCATTGTCGGTTGTGGCGAGAATATCGTGACTTTTGAACGAGATATTCACTGGATCACCTTTCCCGGCCGTCGCAAAACGGAAAGGTGGCTGCATGACACCTGGCTAAATGCCAATAGTGACAAGTGTATCAGATTTAGTTGATCCCCTGACATGAAAACAATCACTAGCCCAAACCAGCAGGTTAATGGCGTCGCAAAGACATGCCTGTTTTCTTGCTCTTCCCCCTGCGCAGAATGCTTATCTAAAAAGGACCATACAATGAATAAGATAGTTCAAAGACAACTTCGTACTGAAACCGCAACATGGACAGCAGCATCACTCGCGGAATTAAAGTCCCAATGGGAAAGTCATTTTACATTGGCTGAACTTGCTGAATTAAGACAGGCCGTTGAAACAGCAAAAAAAAACGGCTTAACTGTTGGGACTATGACCAAAGACAGCTTCTTGTTGCCTACACTAGGTAAAAGAATGGCTGCTCTTGGCCAGCTTCTCGAAGATGGACTTGGAATCGCCTTGATGCGTGGCATTCCAGTCAACGATTATCAAAAGAATGAACTGGAATTATTATTTGCTGGATTAGGTGTACATCTGGGCGTGCTTCTACCGCAAAGTAAGGCAGGTGAAAAAATCGGCGTTGTTGCTGACAGCGGCAATAAACTCGCATCCGGTGCACGCGGCACGAAAACCAGTGACCAATTACCGTTTCATACAGACCGTAGTGACCTAATCGGACTTTTGTGCGTACGTGAGGCAACAAAAGGTGGTGAGAGTTACGTTGTCAGCGCTACTCAGGTTTATAATATCATCCTAAGGGATCGTCCGGACTTACTGGAAGTCTTATGCCAACCATTCTGGCATCGTCGTACTGCATGGGAAGCTGGCGGCCCAGATACAGCTTACCCCCTGCCTATATTTGGAGAGCGTGAGGGCAAATTCGCTGTGCGATATCTGCGCCATTTTATTCGCGTGGCGCAAGAATTACCGAGTGTTCCGCGATTGACAGATCAGCAGATTGAAGCACTCGATATGGTCGACCGGCTTTGCATGAGCGAAGAATGCTTGGTTCGTATGCCATTTGAGCCAGGCGATATCCAATGGCTCAACAACTTTGTCGCCTTTCACGGGCGTGCGGCCTACGAAGATGAAAATGCAGATAAGGAAGATAAGGGGCGTTTCCTTTATCGGTTATGGTTGGCCAGTCCGTTATCGCGCCCTTTACCGGACGGATTTGAGGCCATTTACGGCCGTACAGAACCCGGCGTCATTCGCGGCGGCGCACTTCCTGCCGAAACTATACAGATCATTTAAAGCCTTTGAGTGCGCTTGATCCGTTTAACCCGTGTCAGCGTTTCAAAATTTTTAATTCAAAGCGCATCGCGACCGAGAAGTATTGTTCTTTTCTTGGGATGCGCAAATAAAACGGAGACATTATGTCCATTCAGAACACCCAACTCAGTCAACTTGGTGCTGCTCTCAAGGTGATAGAAAATAAATGTTGTGTTCCCGAGGGTTACGAGTTCGTGGGTATGCGTCAGGTTATTCAGGATGCGCGCCCGCTGGCACTCCTACGGTTTCAACGATCCGACGGACGTAATAATTTCAATGGCGGGGAGCATTTTTCTACGCTTGTCAATATTGATGAAAACAGGTTGGAAGGACTGCTCTTTATTGATCATCGCTTCACCGTTGATATTGACATTGATGATGAGCAGGTCAGAGCATCTGGGCGTCAATTTCTTACGATTGCAGCTCCGGATCTTCTCGATCGTGTTGAAGAACGGTGGATTAAGCCTATGCGCAGAGTACCACAAGAACCGCCTCATGATGCACCGTTCGAGTTCACCGATGCCATAAGCGGTAAGATCATGTTCGTCATAGGCAAAAGATTTAAAATGTTTGATCCGGAAACAAAAACCTGGGCATGGATCATTATCGCCTCAGACGGAACACCCATCGCCTTCGAACGAGATATCAGCTGGGATGGAGTTCGGAAGCGACGCATGACAGAACAGTGGCTCTATGATCCTTGGGTTGAGCGCTTGCTGCATAACTTCAGCAACTGACACGTTGATGGAAAGCGTGTTGCTACAGTAGCACGCTACCGCTCGGGAAAGAATGATCTCATGTCATCAAAAAACATTTTGCTCGCCGCTATGGCCATATTTCTGGCTTTAACTTTTATCGACGAAACGGGGGTTGCCATTACCCTCCCATCAGTGCAGGCAGAGTTTGGCCTTTCTGCTGTGGGGCTTCAATGGGTACTTAATGCTTTTTTCTTGTCTCTTGCTATTTGTGTATTGCCAGCTGGTCATGCAGCCGACCGCGTAGGTTATCGACGGGTATTTCTAATCGGCATGATGATTTTTGTAACAGCTTCTATTGGCTGCACAATAGCTGCATCTGGTAACATATTGATTGGCGCACGCTTTATTCAAGGTGTTGGCGCCGCTATGATGCTTTCAACCTACACACTTTTAATAGCACGCGTGTACCCGCCAAATGAGCAGGGAGCTGCCTTAGGGACATCCGCATCAATTGGTGCTTTCTTTTTGGCGACAGGCCCTTTCATAGGCGGCTTTATTGCAGAAACGATTGATTGGCGCTGGATTTACCTGATAAATGTCCCGGTTGGCATCATCGTAGCTTACATGATCATTAAAAGTGTGCCCCGTGATCCGGAAGCTATGCAAGCTCCCCGGTTGAAAGTGGGTAGCGTTGTCACCTTCTCAGTTGGATTTTCAGCATTGATTGTAGCCTTGATGCAGGCAACAGATTGGGGATGGACTAGTTGGCGTACAGAGCTTTGTTTAGTGGTTGCAGCTTTTGCGCTTGCATATTTCTTCATCTTACAACGAACTTCCACGCGCATGATTGACCTTTCATTATTTCGTATTCCTGCATTCGCTGCAGCAAATTTTGTCCTTCTGACTTCTCAGATATCGGTTATGTGCGTAGCATTCTGGGCATTATGGACACAGATCGCACTGGGAATGACGCCAATTATGGCCGGACTTGCACTACTTCCGGCTGGAGTTCCGATCTTACTAATGGGACGCATTGCTGGCATCTGGGCTGATCGATCCGGCCCCCGCGCTCCGATTCAAGCGGGAACGATAACACTCATGGTCTCAATGCTAACATTTGCAATTACCTCACATTTTCAGAATTACTATCTTGTTGCTATTGCAATGACTTTATATGCGTTCGGGGCACCATTAACCATTTCACCAGCAATTAAATCTGTTTTAATCAGCGCCCCAAGCAGTCAACAAGGAGAAGCTGCGGGCATATTAAATACTATGCGGCAATTAGGAGCTGCGTTAGCTATTGGGGTAATTGGCGCTGTTCTCAATCATTTTGACCGTTTGAATACCGCCATAGTGGTTAAAGCCCATCCGGAATTATCGGGAAAAGCCATTCAAGAAGCCCAGGATATATTGATTAAACAACCGGAAATTCTGAACCATCTGCCAAGAGTAGCCGGATTATTGGTACGACAGGCGCTATCGGTTGGTTATGCTGAGGCAATGGGGTACGCAATGTTAGTAGCAGGATTATTTGCGTTTGTCGGATGTCTAGTGGCTTTTTCAGTCAGCACGGACAGCAATTTACATTAGTTGAATATAATTATCTGCAACTGGTAAAAATCTGGCCATTGTAGCGTTACCTGATCATTACAGTGACTTGGCTTGTCCGAACAGTTTCGGTCGTTTCTTTAAATGGATTTTCACCGCGATTATGCTGCCACCATCATTGGTTTCAGCGCGTTGAAATAAGTCTGATCCGGTGCTTGCCGGTCACGCGATAAATAAGATCGCCGGCTGTTGTTGAAGATCAGATACCGGTCAATACCCCATCAGCATTCGGCTTTCCGCGAACAGATATTCGAAGTACAGTTCACCGATCCGATGTATCAATGCCACATTGCTGCAGATGTTGGCCGCGAAATCGTACTTATGGAATCCACTAAAAACAATACTATAAACGCAATTATGCTCGTTGGTAGGCTAGAGTTACACTGCCCAAATAAAAACAATGCCCCGCGGGCAATTTAAGCAAACGCGGGGCATCGAAGTATCGTCAGGGATAGATCATTACTGCAAGACGATATGAGAAGGCGTATCAAAGCCTAGAGGCAGTGCAAACACGTACCACACAATAATCATCGCGATATAAACGATGCTATAGGCAATCGTGTAGGGGATCATGGTCGAGAAAATCGTGCCGATACCGATATTCTTGTCATATTTCTGCGCCAGACCAATCAACACAGGAAAGAAAGAATTCAGCGGTGTCAGATGGTTCGCCATACTGCCGCCGGTGCGGTGGATCATCTGCGTAAATGCCGGATGCACACCCAGATGCATAAGCATTGGCACAAATACCGGACCAAAGATCAGATAACGCGCACTTCCGCTCACAATGAACATATCGGCAATGCCTTCAAAAATGAAGAACATGATCAGCACCACCACGACCGGTACAGACAGTTCACTGAGCAAATGACCACCGTTAATTGCAATCACTGTTCCGAGATTAGACTGTGCAAACAGGTAGAGAAATTGGGAAACAATAATCGCGATGACAACAAATGGTGCAACATTGCTGATAGACTTGGTCAGCATGTCTGCCAGTTCTTTGATATTACGGATTTTTCCGGTTGCAGCACCATAAATGATACCTGCCAGCAAAAACGCAATCACCAGAAATGCATAGAGCAGTTTCATTAAAGGTGCATTGATTGTCAGCGACCCTGTGTCTGAACGCAGAAAACTGTTCGACGGAATGGCTGCAATAATAATGGCGGCCAAAAACAGTCCGACACCAAGCAAAGCCTTTCGCAATGCACGCTGCTGCACCTCAGTCAAAGCGCCTTCATTCTCTTCGGTCGCCGCATAGCTGCCCTCATATTTACCGAATTTCGGCTCGATAAATTTAACCGTGACAAATGTTGCGGTCAAAGCAATCAGCACCGTGCCAACAGCCATCATATAATAACCGCTGACCAGATTCATATCGAATGCCGGATCCAGCAACTTTGCCGACTGGATTGTGATCGGTGTCAGAATTACGTCCCAGCCACCCGGAATAAAATTGGTACCGTAACCGCCGCCAACAGCCGCATAGCCCAAGAAGAGCCCTACCAGCGGATGCCGTCCGGTACCGAGAAATACGCTGGCCGCAATTGTCGGAACGATCAGGAAAGCAACGTCACCGGCAATATTCCCGCAAGCTCCGACCAGCGCGATCACAAAAACCACGCCTGATCCGGTCGCATTTTTCAAAGACGACTTGATTGCGGAAGCAAAAAAACCCGTTTGCTCACACAGCCCTGTTGCCGCTGCCAGAATAAGCACACTGGCCAATACCGGAAAGTTTTGCAGGTTTTTAGAAAGATTGCTGCCCCACTCAATCAGTTCCCGCACATTGAGCAGGTTTTTAACATAGAGTGTTTCCTGTGTTTGCGGATGAACAGCAGACACCCCTGCCAGCGACAGCAGCAAAGACAGACACAGAACTATAAGAATAATTCCTAAAAACAGGGCAATCGGATGCGGCATTTTATTGCCGATACGTTCCACAGCAGCGAGAAAGCCGCTGCCCTTTTTCATAACAGCGTCTGTCATTGTCCTGCTCCCGCCTGCATCTTGTTGAAATAATCAATCGCATATTGCGCATGCAAAGCAGCACCGGTGGACAGCGGCTCCTCATCAATATTGAATTTCGGATGATGATGCGGATAGCAGGCGCCCAATGCTTCATTGCGAACGCCGATCAGCGCAAATACACCGGGATAAACGGCCAGAAAGTCAGCATAGTTTTCGGAGGCCATCATGGTTTTAAAATCGATCAGCTGATCAGCAAGCCCCAGATTATGCACAGCCGTGAATGCAACCGCGCTGCACGCAGGATCATTGGCAACTACAGGCACGCCACCGGGCCAGCTCACCTCGGCCGTTGCGCGGTAAGATGCTGCCGTGTTTTTTACCACACGTTCTACGGCCTCAATAAGAAACGCCTCTGTTGCAACAGATGTGGTCCGCAACGTACCGGCAATCCGCACAATATCCGGAATAACATTTCCCGCTTCACCGGCGTGGATTTGCCCGAATGTCAGCACCGCAGGCTCAACTGCATCAATCTCACGACTGATCAACGCCGAGCAATTTAATAAGATAGCGGCTGATGCGAGCACCGGATCGATACCACGGTTCGGGTAAGCACCATGTGTACCGGTACCATGAACCGCAATATTGATCGCTTTACCGGCAGCCATGCGCGGCCCCGCTTCAACTGAAATTTTGCCGGTTTCAATCTCTGACCAGAGATGAATACCGAAAACACTTTCCACCGGAAACTTGGCAAGCTCCGCCAGAATTTCCTGTGTTCCTTTGCCGACTTCTTCCGCCTGCTGGAAACAGAGTTTCACTGTGCCGTTTAATTGCGCTTTAAGCTGTTGCAGAATACGGGCAGCACCCAGCAACATCGCCACATGTCCGTCATGACCGCAGGCATGCATCACACCTTCTGTTTTTGAGCAATATTCCAGATGCGGATTATCTTCCTGAATCGGCAAAGCATCCATATCCGCACGCAAAGCCACCACACGGTCTCTGCTTGTACCTTCAATAGTCGCAACAATACCGAACTCACCAACCCGCACATAAGGCACGCCGATGGCATCCAGCTCCTCTGCAATACGTTGTGATGTTCTGCGCTCATGCAGCGATAGTTCCGGCAGGCTATGTAACTCCCGCCGGATAGCGCGCATATAGTCCTGTTCCGCCAATGCAATAGCAATGGCAGATGTTTTATAAGATGCCAGCATAATTCCTCCCCTTTATGCTTCCCTGCTCAGCTCCCCAGCTGGCAGGGTCTTAGTCCTTATTCTAGAGCGTTTTTCAGTCTCCCGAGCGCCTCATCAATCGTCGAACGCGGACAGCCGAGATTAACCCGCATAAAACCATGTCCCTGCGTGCCAAATTTGGAGCCACGATCAAACCAGACCCGTGCCTGTGTCAGCATGAATTTTTCCAGCTCAGGCGCCGCCATATCAAGGCCACGACAATCCATCCATGCGAGGTAAAGCGCATCGCTGTCGAAAACCTGCAATTGCGGGAAAAGCTGATGCACAGAAGACGCAAAATATTGCTGATTACCGCGAATATAAGCCAGCAAGTCCTCCAGCCAGCTCTCACCATGTTTATAAGCCGCCTCGCAGGCAACCGCGCCTAATGTATTCACAAAATTAAGTCCGCTGCGCACCAGAACACGGCGGAATTCATCACGGATCTTCTTGTTGGCAATGAACAGATTTGAGCATTGCAGACCAGCAATATTAAATGTCTTGCTTGGTGCAGTGCATACAACCGAATTCTGCGCAAATTCCTCACCCAGCGAGGCAAACGGCACATGACTGACATGCGGGTTTAAGATCAGATCCTCGTGAATTTCATCAGAAATCACCAGAATATTGTGCCGCAGACAGATTTCCCCCATTTGCCGCAGATCTGCTTTTGACCAGACATTACCGGTCGGATTATGCGGATTACAGAGGATAAAGATTTTGGTGTCCGGTGTAATCGCTGCTTCAAAGACCTCAGCATCAAAACTGTAGGATGTATCATTGCGCTGTAACGGCGCTTCAATCACCCGACGGCCGTTTTCAATCACATCGTTGAAGAAATGACCATAAACCGGCGGCTGGATCAGAACAGCATCGCCCGGACGGCTGAAAGTCTGGATCAGCATGTTCAATGCGGTTACAACGCCCGGAGTCTGCACCAGCCACTCAGGCTTTGCATCCCAGCCAAAACGATGTTTTTGCCAGCCGCACACAGCCTCATCATAGCTCTGCGTGCGGAACGGATAACCAAACACACCATCGCGTGCTGCCTTTTCCAAAGCCTCAATCACAACAGGCGGAGAGCGAAAATCCATATCCGCCACCCACATCGGCAACGGATCGGCGGCTGCCTCATCCGGCAAAAGATTTGTATCCGCTGCAGCCCATTTGATTGAACTGCTCTGGCGGCGGTCAATTACGCAATCGAAATCTGTAGTCACATCTGTTCCCTCTCACATACGACAAAGATAGAACAAGAAAGAGTTATGAAGAATAGTTCATTTTTCAAAGCTATTATGATAAATTTTCACAAATGAAACTCACTTCCTCGCTCAACCAGTTCATTGTTCTGGCAAAAATTGCAGAAACCGGCGGTCTGTCATCGGCAGCGCGCGAGCTGGGCATGACACCCTCTGCTGTCAGCAAAAGCCTGTCCCTGCTCGAAGAACAACTCGGTGTTTTGCTGGTTCGGCGCACAACACGCGCGGTTACGCTGACAACACACGGCAAAATGTTTTTCCAGCGTGTCTCCCGTATTCTTGCTGATGTTGAGGATGCGCTGGATGAAGTCGGAGATTTGCGCAGCCAGACGAAAGGCGATCTCCATATCTCTTGTTCGATTGCATTTGGCTGCTCACAGCTCGTTGGCATTATCAGCCGCTATAAAGAGCGCTATCCTGATGTGAATATTCACATTTCTCTGGATGACCGGCTGGTTAATCTTGGCGAGGAAAATATTGATATTGCCTTGCGCATAACGGATGCAACTGACGGCCCCTATGCAGCCAGAATGCTCACCCAAATCCGCTGGGTTTATTGTGCGACACCGCAATATCTTGAGCAACACGGACGCCCGCAAAAGCCACAAGATCTCAAACCGCAAAACCACCAATTGCTGGTCTATCCGGCTATGACAAACGGCGGTGCGTGGACCTACTGGCATAAAGGCACTGTGGAGCAGATAAAAATTAATGCCAGTCTGGAATGTAACAGTAGTCTGGCCTTATTGAATTTCACGCTTGCTCATCAGGGCATTGCCTGTCTGCCGACTTATGTGGCTGATAAACATATCAAGAATGGCGAAATTGAAGTTCTGTTTCCCGATTATCAGGCGGCCAGCCTGCACACGCTTTATGCAATGTATTTCCAAAGCCGTTATAAAAATCCTCTGATCAGAACCTTTGTCGATTTTATCAGGGATGATCTGAAAAACTGCGACTGGGGACGCCTGTAGGACAGTCAAAAAATGGCCCGGATGAACCGGGCCATTTGTCTCTTATTTCACTGGCTTGATGTTCATCGCCAGCGTATCTTCATCAGCACGTGGTGTCAGCTCCACCTTGTCCTTCTTCACAGCCCATGCACTGAGCTGGATCGCCAGCGGCAAATCAGGACGATCCGTTGCCACCAGATTATTCGCCTTTTCAAGCAATGTGCGGCGCTCATCTGCATCCATCGCTGCCGCTGCATCTTCAATCAGCTTATCCATTTCCGGATTGGCATAGCCACGCACGTTAAATGCACCCAGCGATTTTGCCGGTTCATTCGAGTGCATCAGCGATGACAGCATATAGTTAGCCTCACCGGTCAATGTGCCCCAGCTCGCCATATAGAGCGAATATTCGCCGCGCGTTTTCGCAGGGTTGAACACCGCCGCCGGAACGCCGTTTACATCCGCCGTAATGCCAATTGCGGCCAGCATCTGGGCGACTGTAGGTCCCAGCTCATTCGGCATACGGTCATTTGAATAGCTCAATGTGATTTTGAAACCATCCGGATAACCGGCTTCTGCCAGTAATTCTTTTGCACGCTTTACGTTGAATTCCGGTGCCTGCAGCGACTTGTCATAGCCGAAAATATTGGAGGTCACCAATTGTGTCGGTACGGCTGCCATGCCTTCCAGAGCAAATTCGACAATGGTCTCGCGGTCAATTGCCAGATCAAAAGCTTCTCGTACACGCGGATCAAGCAACGGGTTTTTATCCAGCTTGCTGCCATCCTTGGCGAATACCATCGGGCTTTTTTCGCGGAAATCAAATTCGAGATAGCTGATATAGATGCTCTCGTTTTTCACAACTGTCAGCGATGAATCCTGTTCAAGTACAGGCACATCCGAGGCTGGCACTTTGGAAATAACATCAACCTGACCGGCCTTCAGCTGGGCAACACGGGCAGCATCGTTCGGAATTTCCTTGCGGATAACGCGATCCCACGGCTGTGCACCGCCCCAGTAACCGTCAAAGCGCTCAACAACCAGATCCTGTGTCGGTGCCCATGAAACGAATTTATAAGGGCCGGTGCCGATGGTCGCTTTACCGGTATTGAAACCTTCCGCAGCGGTTTCCTGCGTTGAATAGGCGGCAGCCGCTTTATGCGAAGTGATAAACAGACGGATAAAATCATTCGGCAATGTCGGTGCAGCAGAATTTGTTGTCACGCGCACAGTCAGCGGATCAACAACTTCGACCGATTTAACACGGCGCACAAAAATCGTTGCCGGATTTGGCCCTGTCACATGCGGAATACGCTCAATGGAGAATTTCACATCTTCCGCGGTAAAATCCGAACCGTCATGGAATTTCACGCCTTCGCGCAGTTTAAATTCCCATGTTGTATCATTGAGCGCCTGCCAGCTGACAGCCAGAGACGGCTCAAGCTCCAGATTATTACCGGAACGGATCAGCGTATCGAAAATATGTTTTGTTGCCTCGGCATTGGCGGCGGTTGCCGTAAAATGCGGGTCCATCGAGGCAGGGCCGGCTTTAATTGCCATAACCAGATCGGCAGCAAAAACCTGTCCGGCGCTAAAAAGCAATGTTGTGCCAAGCATTAAAGCATGCAGTGTTTTTTTCATGTGAATAGTCCAGTCCCCATTATTAGTCTTGTTCAAACTCTTCATCACGCTCCGGCAGATCGGAGGCAATTGTTTCCGGCCACTCCCGCGAGGCGATCACCAGTTTGGTCAGCAGTTCCGAAAGCATCATGCGCTCAGCAGGGCTAAGCGTTTCCAGCATCAGGCGTTCACGCTCAAGCATCGGCGTCATTTTCGCTTCGACAATGGCGCGACCAGTATCAGTCAGACACAGCACAACACGGCGCAGGTCGTCGCTGTCACCTTCGCGTTGCACCAGTTTCAGGCGCGTCAGTTTTTTAGTGGCGCGGCTCAGTGTGTTTTTTGGAAAGCCGGAACCGGCAACCACTTCGGACAATGTCGTGCGGTCGCGCAGAAACAGCGAATACAGCACCACAAATTCCGGCCGCAGCAGATCATGATCCGCACCGATCAGCCCGTAGATCGGATTGTTGTAATGCAGAGCCAGATAGTTGATCCTAAACGACAACCAGCATGGATTTTCCCATAATTTTGTATGCAGAATATCGCTTTCGCTGATGCGGCTGTCCGCCGCCTCACTGCGCCCCGCGCGCCCTTCCAAAAGGGCGGTTGCTACACGTTCCTCCATCACCCCTCCCCTGTGGTATTTCAGTGATTAAGTTCTATTTGGAACAAGATATAGCTTGTTTTAAGGATGTCAAACGTAATTTTTGTTCCAATTGGAACTTGTTTGTAAAATATTTTCATGGATAATAGTTTCAGAAACCCATGAGCGCAGACTCGGGAACACATTTGAAATGAGAGGAATTTCACATGCATATTAACGCTATGCACTGGGCACAGGTTGAAGAGCGCGTCAAACAGGACGACCGCTGCATCCTGCCGATCGGCAGCGTTGAGCAACATGCCCGCATCAGCCTTGGCACCGATATGATTTTGGCTGAAAAAGTATCGCTGGATGCCGCAGAGCCGCTGGGCGTGCCGGTATTTCCTGTGCTCCCTTATGGTCTTGCATCCAGCTTTGCCGATTTTCCGGGCACAGTATCCCTGAGCCTGCGCACCTATATCGGCGTGATTGAAGATATTCTCGACAGCATCTACCGCGCCGGTTTCCGCCGTATCCTGATCGTCAACGGTCATGGCGGCAATGCACCTGCCGGTACTGTTGTGTCTGAGTGGCTGAACCGCAACCGCGATGCCAGCGTCAAAATGCACGATTGGTGGCGCGCACCACAAACCATGGGCAAGGTACTGGAAATTGACAGTCGCGCCTCGCACGCCTCGTGGATGGAGAACTTTCCGTGGACACGTCTTGCAGACGTTCAGCAGCCGGAACACGCGGTAGAGCGCATTGATTTCGGCGCCATGGCACGCGTTGACGCCGGTCGCAAACGTGCGCTGTTAGAGAGCTGCGAAGGCAATTATCACGGTCTTTTTGAACGTCCGGATGCCGATATGCTCGCGATCTGGGATGTTGCTGTGCGTGAAACCCGCTTTGAACTCGAAAACGGCTGGCACTGATAATCATAAATTTCCGGACAGGAGAAATCCCGTCCGGCATTAGAAATAATTAAGCGGATACGGCGGGAGGAAACTGTCCACTATCCGCTTTTGGGGGAGCATAGCTGATGATTGCATTTATTGTCAGACGCTTATGGCAGGCAGCATTGGTGATGCTTGTCATGTCGCTATTGGTGTTTATGGGGGTCTTTGTCATCGGCAATCCTGTCGATGTGCTGATCTCACCGGATGCGACACAGGAAATCCGTGACAGGGTTATCGCCCAATACGGGCTGGACCTGCCGGTATGGCAGCAATATCTGCAATTCATGAGCAATCTGCTTCATGGCGATTTGGGACGATCCTTCGTCTATAATATGCCCGTCTCCGAGCTGATTGCATCGCGCTTGCCTGCAACCGCCGAACTGGCTCTGACCGCTGTGTTCATGGCCAGCCTCATCGGTATTCCGCTTGGTATCTATGCCGGTTACAAACCGGACAGCTGGGCGTCCAAAATCATTATGGCGCTGTCTATTCTCGGCTTTTCCGTTCCGACGTTCTGGATCGGACTGATGCTGATTATGGTCTTTGCTGTGCAGCTTGGCATTATGCCTGCGGGCGGACGCGGTGCCACAATTTCCGTGCTCGGTGTTCCTGTCAGCTTCCTCACGCTTGATGGTCTTCATCATCTGGCATTGCCCGCCATTAATCTGTCGCTATTCAAACTATCACTGATGATCCGTCTGGCTGCGTCCGGTACGCGTGAAATCATGCTGACCGACACGATTAAATTTGCCCGTGCCGCCGGTATTAACGAGCGCACAATTCTGCGCCGCCATGTGCTGCGCCTGATCTCCATTCCGCTTGTGACCGTCTTTGGTCTAGAGCTTGGCTCAACCGTTGCTTTTGCCGTTGTTACCGAAACAATTTATTCATGGCCGGGTCTTGGTAAGCTGATCATTGACAGTATCACCTCACTCGACCGTCCGGTGATGGTGGCCTATCTGATGCTGGTTTCCCTGCTGTTCATCACGATTAATCTGATTGTGGATCTGTCCTATGCCGTTCTTGATCCGCGCATGCGTCAGGGAGGTGGCAAATAATGTCATTACTCAACAGCAGATCATTACAATTCTGGTCGGAATTCAAACGCCATCCGGTGCCGATGGTTGCCGCTTTTATAGTGCTGCTCATCATTTTGCTGGCCGTCTTCGCACCACTGATTGCACCGCAGGATCCTTATGATCTTTCCAGCCTTGTGCTGCGAGACGGACGCCGTGCACCCGGCTATATCGGTCAGAGCGGCTATACCCATATTCTGGGAACCGACGGACAGGGGCGCGATCTCTTCTCCGCCATCCTCTACGGCTTGCGCATTTCACTGGAAATGGGCCTGCTCGCCGGTGCGATTGCCTTTGCCATTGGTGCATTGGTCGGCTCGACGGCAGCCTATGTCGGTGGTCGCTTTGAAGCCTTCATCATGCGCGTTATCGACCTGCAGCTCTCCTTTCCGGCTATTCTGCTGGCCTTTGTAGTGGCAGCACTTCTCGGACAAGGCAAAAGCCAGCTGATTATCGCTCTGGTCTTTTCGCAATATGCCTATTTTGTGCGTACGGCTCATGGTGCAGCCTCTGCTGAACGCCATAAAGACTATGTGGAGGCCGCACTTTCCGTGCCAATGAGTGGCTGGTTCATTGTGACCCGTCATATTCTGCCCAATGCCATGCCGCCGCTGATTGTTGTGGCAACAGTACAGGTCGCCTCGGCAATTTCGCTGGAAGCAACCCTGTCCTTTTTGGGGGTTGGCCTGCCGCCGACAGAACCATCCCTCGGCATGCTCATTTCCAACGGTTTCCAATATCTGCTGTCCGGCCGCTACTGGATTTCGATCTATCCGGGCATTGCACTGATCATTCTTATCATGGCGATCAATCTCGTTGGCGATCAGATCCGCGACCAGCTTAATCCGAGGTTGAACAAATGACAGCGCATCTTCTTGAAGTCACTGATCTGCATACGCATTTCGAAACCCGTGCCGCTACGGTCAAGTCTGTCGATGGTGTTTCCTTCTATCTCGACCGCGGGGAAATTCTGGGACTGGTGGGTGAATCCGGTTCGGGTAAATCCATCACCGGTTTTTCACTGATCGGGCTGATCGACAAACCGGGGCGCATTACGCAAGGCTCCGTCAAACTGGAAGGACGTGAACTTGTCGGCCTGAGCGAAAACGAACTACGCAAGTTACGCGGCCGTGAAATCTCGATGGTCTTTCAGGACCCGATGATGACACTCAATCCGGTGCTGACCGTTCTCGACCAGATGACACTGGCACTGCGCGCCCATGAAACTATTTCGGACAGCGATGCGCGCACACGATGTGTGGAAGCCTTGCGCCGTGTACGCATTGTCGATCCGGAACATAAGGTTGATTTCTATCCGCATCAGTTTTCCGGCGGCATGCGCCAGCGCGTGGCGATTGCTATTGCTTTGCTGCACAATCCAAAGGTCGTGATTGCGGATGAGCCGACTACTGCGCTTGACGTATCCGTACAGGCGGAAATTCTAACGGAAGTAAAAGCACTGGTTGCCGAGCTTGGCATTTCGATGATCTGGATCAGTCATGATCTGGCAACTGTTGCCTCAATTTCAAAACGTATTGCCGTGATGAAATCGGGCAAAATTGTCGAGACCGGCCCCGCTTCCGAAGTACTGAAAGCACCCAGCCATCCTTATACACAAGGTCTGCTCGATGCCCTGCCATCCCGCTCCAAACCGGGGCAAATGCTGGGAAAACCGACGGATGAAGAAGAAACATCTTTTAAAACCGCCGCACCGGTAACGGAAGCCAAGCCGGACTTTGTAACCGTGCGCAACGCGGTCAAACGCTTCGAATGGAAAAGTGATTTCTGGGGCAGACTTGGCCAGAAAATCGGCCTGTTCAAACCACGCAAACCTGTCATTGCCGTCAATCATGTCAATCTTACCATCGCCCGAGGGGAGGCGCTGGGGCTGGTCGGAGAATCCGGATCTGGTAAATCAACGCTCGGCCGCATGGTCTGCGGGATTTATCAGCCAACGGAGGGGGAAATCCGGCTATCCGGCCAGCCTGTCATGTCTGACCATGTACACGGACGCAAACTGACGACCAAAATCCAGATGATTTTTCAGGATCCGTTTGCGTCGCTTGACCCACGCCGCACCATCGGCCAGTCCATTGCTGAAGGTCCCATTGCCCATGGCCTGACGACTAAAAGCGAAGCTCGTGCCTATGTGGCACAGTGGCTGAAAGCGGTGAGCCTTGATCCGGCCTTTGCAGACCGCTATCCGCACCAGTTTTCCGGCGGTCAGCGGCAGCGCATTGCTATTGCCCGTGCTTTGGCGATGAAACCGGAAGTGATTGTGTGCGATGAACCGGTGGCGTCGCTTGATGTGTCCATTCAGGCGCAAATTCTCAATCTGCTCCTGCGGCTGCGCAAAGAACTGAACCTGACATTGCTGTTTATCAGTCATGATCTGTCCGTTGTGCGCCACCTCTGTGATCGCATCATTGTTATGCATCACGGCAAGATTGTTGAAGAAGGCATGGCTGAGACAATTTTCGAAGCCCCGCAGCAGCCTTATACAAAAATGCTGCTCGATGCTATTCCGAAGCTTGCTTAGCAAGTTCAGAACATATGAAAACTGATAACGGGGCGGTTAAACCGCCCCGTTTATATATTAAAATTTAGCAGTCATATTCATACGGAAGGTGCGGCCGGGTGCCGGCATCAGCGAGGCATTCAGAGCATCCATATAATATTGGTCAGTCAGGTTATCGATCGCAAAATCAAGCCTTGTCGCCTCATTGAATGCATAGCTGCCATAGACATCCACCAGCGTATACGGACGCCATTTGCCCGGCTGGATTTCCGATGTGGTTTCAGCTTTGCTTTCGGCAAAACGATGGGAGTAATAGGAAATACGGGTACCCAAAGTCAGGCGGTCTTCCAGCATTTTATAAGCGAACTCTGCCGAGACCGTATCTTTAGGCGGCACATGCTGAAGAGCGTAGCTATTGGTAAAGCCGCCCTCGCTGCAAAGATCATCCTGTTTCCACAATGAGCCCGGATGTGCGCAAAACAGCGATGTTATAGCATGGTTCCAGCCCAGTTTTGCGGTGAGGTTTCCGATCTGATAATCGGCACTCAGCTCAAAACCGGTCATCTTGGCATAATCCAGATTGGTCATTCCCAGACCCCAAATATTACCGAAAACCGGATTTTTATAAATGATGTTGGAGCGGGTCAGATAATCATCAATGTGATTATTGTAATAGGCTATGTGCAATCTCAAACGATCATCATTGCCGGTGATGTCTTCGAATGTTTTATTGGCACCTAGCTCGAAAGTGCGTGCCTGTTCCGGTTTGATGTCCAATGGCAAATAGGCCGTCGAGAACCCCGAAAGTGTTTCAAAAATACTCGGCATACGCATCGTATCGGAATAACGGCCATAAAGTTGCAGATCTGTGATCGGCTCCCAGCTCAATGAAGCATTTTTTGACCAGCCATTACCCGTCACATGGCTTACTTGCCCCGGTATCAGATCATAGGAGAAATTCGGCCAGTTGCCCTTCGCGCGAAGGCTGTAATTATCATCCGAGGTGCGGAAATCCGAATAGCGCAGACCCGCAGTTGCGGTCCATTGTGGTGTAATTTCCCATGTTCCGTTAACGAACAGATTTTTCTCCGTCCGTTTACCGGAACGTGGCGGAAACTCTAAATGATCAATCACCCACTTCTGGTCATCCAGATTCTTGGGCAGCCCCACAGTTTCACGCTGCCAGCCACCACCATATTCCAGGCGGAACTCACCGGGAATAAAGTCAATTTTGCTTTCATTCGATACGGTAATACCATCACGAATTGTCTGTGCATAATGCACGGATGTCGTGGTTGTACCAAACATTGTCAGCAGATTTGTGGCACGGTGATCCATATCCGTACGAAATGCGTTAATTTTCAGATTGATGAAATCGTTATCCGGTGTCCATTTATAACGGGCATTATAGGTTTTAAGATCAAGTGTATCCGGCTCTGACTGAAATCCGCCAATAGCACTGGTATGTGTGCCCAACCGGGTTGGCATAATTTCACCGAACTCGCTGCTATAGCTCATATAGCTGAGCTCAAGCGCGTGATCATCGCCAAACCGGATATTGCTTTTCAGAAGAACAGACTCATTTTCCATCGACGTATTGAGAACTTCTTCTCCGCCCTTCCAAGGCGAAAGTCCTTCATAGCCAATATTCGGGAAATCCGGATCTGTGGTACGGTCAACAAAATAAGGCTGTCCGCCACCTTTTTTACCTGCAAAATAGTTGCCGTTTTTGCGCTTTGCATAGGCACCCACAACATCAATATAGTCTGTCGTGAAAGCCGCAGCGATACTGCCATTGCCGCCGGTCGGATCAAAAAAACCCGGGCGATCCATATTGCCGCCATCGCGGGTGGTCGGTTGTTTTCCGGCCTGATAGGAACCACCAGCCATGCCGCCTGGTGTCAGCACATCCGGTGGTGTGGTGCTGTTTGTATTGAAGCCACCGCGTATACGGACACCGAACTGGCGATCAGGTAGCAGAATATCGCCGGCGTTCAGAGTGCGCATACGCACAACACCACCAATCGCACCGGAACCATCTGCGGCGGCACTCGGGCCTTTTTCTACGGAAACTTCACCAATGAAGTCCGGATCAACATAACTGCCGGAGCGTGCACCATTATAACCGCGATAGACGGTCTGCTCTTGTGTGGCGCCATCTATAACCACCGGAACGCGGCCTTGCCCCTGCAAGCCGCGAATATTCACATCAATAGCGCCGGAGTTGCGGGTATCACCGCTCAGAACGCCTGGTATACCTGCAATAAAGTCGCCTGCCGATGTGCCGCGTCGCTGCTCTATTTCTTGCGCTGAAACGTAACTGACCGAACCCGCGGTGGTATAGGTATCATCATGACTGCCGATAACACCACCGCTGCTGATGGTGATTGTGTTGAGCACCAGCGAGCCATCTGCGGCAGTTGCTCCACTACTGGCTTCATTTGGCTGAGTGATTGCAACGGTGGTCGCATTTGGGAAAGAATAGGTCAGGCCGGAGCCTTGCAAAATACTGGATAAAGCCTGTTCACGGCTGACATTTCCGGAAACACCTTTGGATGTCTTACCCGCAGCGACCGAAGCCAGATACGTGATCTGCAAGCCGGACTGCCTGCCGAAAACGTTCAGAGCTTGTGTAAGTGAACCGGCAGGCACAGAGAAACTGGTTTGTGCCTGTGTTTGTGCAAATGCGCTCGGGCTGATGCCTGCTAAGCTGACACCCGCAGTCAGTATGAATGTCGTAGACAGCATTCTGCGTGTGCAATTTTTAAAACTGTTTTTGTAAGTTCCGAGCCCCATCGGTGCACTCTCCGTCAATGCAAATTTCTTGGCAAATTTCCTGAAGGATCGTGCTTTCTGTCGATGAAGAAATGCGACCCTGAATGTAATACAATCGGGGCTGTAATATTTTTACTTTTTTACTCATATTTTTAAAGTGGGGTAATAATAGTGACAAAAGACGATAGTTGTCGCACCTGTGCGCCGGTCGGATGCACCACGGCTTCCAATGCACGAAGCGGATCGGTCAGGTCATATACACCGCTGACCCGTTGCGCGCCGGTACTCGGGCTAGCCATGATAATGCGTCCGGGCATCCAGCGACCGATACGGGCAACCAGCGCCGAAACCGTTTCTCTCTCGGCAATGATCAGCTTGTCCCGCCATGCCGCGATTTGTTCGGCCTCACGCGCGCCCTGATCGATGGTTTGCGTCGTTTGATCAAAATTAATCCATTGGCCTTGTTCAAGGCGCTTGCCTGCCCCCAGAGCAGCATCGGGTGATTGCATTTCAACAACGCCATGATCAACAGAGACTGCGATAACGCCCGCATCATTCGAGACGTCAAAAGCGGTGCCGAGTGCCGTCACACGAACAGTGTCTGACAAAACTGAAAATGGCTTGCTTTTATCCGGTACGACCTCAAAAAAGCCCATTCCGCGCAATAAATTAATGTCGCGGCGCTCAGAGCCATAGACAAGCTGAAGAGCGCTGTCCGGCCCTAATGTCACAAGACTGCCGTCCGGAAGTGTGATCTGCGCCATTTCACCTTTCGCAGTGATATAATCGGCCTGCGCGCGCAACAACAACTCTTTCCCAAAGGAATAAGACAATCCGCCTGCCGCCAGCAAAGCCGGACCGCCGATCATAAACTGACGGCGTGACAGACCGATATTTTTCCGGCGTTCTTCACGGCGTTGATGAGACAAAATTGCACCCGATGCGCCATGGGCCTTATCAATACGGAGCCAGATTTTCTCATGGAGCGGGCTTCTTGCCCGCCATGCACGGATCATGTCGCCGGACACTGTATTATCCGGATCATTCTGAAGCCGGATAACCAGATCAATCGCCTCATCAAGCAGCTGGTTCTGATCTGTATGCGGCTCGCTCATTCCGGTCCTTTTCGTATCAATGTTTTTGAAGGCAGGGCACGATTTTTCAGTGCATCCTGTTTATGACGTGTTTCAGAACGCGTCTACACGGGACAGGATATGTTTATAGGCATCACGAATGAGTGCCCATGCTCTTGAGGTGGATATGCCAAGCTCTTCACCGATTTCAGCAATCGTTCTTTCGCCCAGACGGTGCATTTCAAACGCCTGCCGTGTACGCTCCGGCAATTCAGCGAGCGCATTATAGGTTTGCAGCAAGCATTGCCGTGAATGCACAATATCTTCCGGCGATGGCTTTTGATCGGCGATCTCCGGCACACTTGCATCGTCAATTGCAACCGTCGTTATCAGCGCTTCACGCTTTTGATAATTGGTGCCGAGATTGCGTGAGATTTTATACAGATAGGCTTTCGGATTAAAGTTTCCGCTGGCAGCAGGCGGTGGTGTTGTCAGAACACGCACGAATGTGTCCTGTGTAAGATCTGCAGCAGTTTCATTATTCAAACCACGGCGATGCAGGGAATTGGCAATACCCCATGCGTGACTCCGAAACAGGTTTTGAATATCCCAGCCCAATGGAGCTTAGCTTTCTGTTTTTATACCGACAGACCAATAAAATGCTGCAAATTCACAGGCACCATATCCGTTCGATTTCACTACACTTATAATATGATAAAATCAATCATATTTGTGTGACGATCAACTTCTTGCATTTTTTGAGCTTATAAAAAATCTGCGCCCCATTTACAGGAGCGCAGATTTGAAGCCTTAAAATTTAACTGAGAAACCGGCGCGATAGGTTCGCCCTGGTGCTGGCATAAAACTTTGTGCCAGCGGATCCAGATAATAGCGGTTCCCGATATTCTGAACCGAGGCATTCAACACGGCATCTTCGCGCAATTTATAGCTGACAAAAGCATCAAACAGCGTAACCGGCTTATAGATAATCTGCGGCGTGGTTGCGCCTGTTTGCCACGGCTTGTCGATTGTCTCGGTCGGCCCTGATGTATAGGTCATACGTCCACCCACGGTCAGTTTTTCTTCAAAGAAACGGCTGCCAAGTGTCAGATTTGCTGCATAATTCGGCGGGTTCTGGGTATTGGTAAAAGAGCCCATATAGCTGCCGGGCGTGCAATCCGGCGTGTTTTCAGTCGGCTGATACTTGTTGGCACTTGCCCGCAAACGCGCCGCGAAACTCGCATCACAAGTTTCCGTTTTAAAATAATAAGTCGCGGAAAGATCAGCAAAAATCCGGCCGTTATCATAGCTCGACTGGAACTCAAGACCGTTCGCTTTATAGCTGTCAGCATTACTGAACGTCATCAGGCCATTCGACGTCGGGTCATAATAACGGCTGATGTAGTTTTTGATATTATTATCAAAATAAGCGAGCTTGAAAGATGCCGTATCACCCTGCATGAACAGGTCATCGCGTGTCGTGCTGGCACCAAACTCAATGGCACGGGAACGCTCAGGCTTCAGACCAGTCGCAGGGTCAACCTGCAAAGTGCCAAGCGTGGTTTCAAACAATGACGGCAGACGGTAGCCTTGTGTGTAGCTGGCATAGAGGAAAGTCTGCGGAATAATCTCATAATTCACACCAAAGGCCGGTGTAAAACCGCTGCCTTTGTTCGACATTTTCTCGCCGCGGTCAAAGCCGGTGACAATTTCATTATACCCTGCTTTACCCACCGCCATATAGGTCGGCGTACCATATTCATCAAAAGGCGTCCCGTCGAAAGGATTGTTGGTATCCGCAGCCGCAATACCATTGTTCAGACGCGGATCCGTGGCATCGGTAAACTGCCCGTTTTCATCCGCACGCCAATACATGCTGTCCCATGTGCCCGGACCTCTGGAGAGAGAAATCCATTTGCCTAACACCTTTTCGCGGCGTGCAACGGATGGCGCATTGCGGTCGTGAGAACTGTAACGGCCATAACGCCCGCCAGCCCAGAACTGTAAATTCTCACGTGGCTCATATTCGAGCTTACCGGTCAGGCTGATTTCTGAACGATACCCGTCACGCAAATTACGGTTCTGGTTGATATCGTGTTCAGAGATCACAACGTCTTTTTGCGGACGGATATTTTCATACTGGAACGAACCGCCAAGGTCGAAAGCAAAGGCACCGGCTTCCGTAGTAAATTCAGAACGATTGGAAAGATCGCCACCCACGCGCACATCATCCATACGTACCCATGTGCGGTCAGGGCTGCCATAAACCTGTTGGGATTTAGGCCCGTTGGTCGCGTTGATCTGATCGCTTTTAGCGTCTGTAATCCAGAGATTGGCCTTAAAATCAATCAGATCATTATCGGCTGGCTTATACTGATAGCGTGCTGAACCCGAATTGATAATCATGCTGCCGGTCGGATACTGATAAAGTCCGGCGGTACCAAAACGGAAAATATCCGATGGCATGACCTCACCAAAACGCCCGTTATAATAACGGTAGCTCAGCTCAAGCTGCTGTTCATCCGTTGGTTTGATTGTCGCCTTCAACAACACGGATTCCGTTTGTGAAGAGGAATTTAAAACTTCTTCTCCGGCCTTGTAGGATTTTGCAACCGTGTTTTCTTCATAGCCGGATTTAGAGAATTGGCGATATTTATCTCGACCATGTTTACCGGCAAAATAATTGCCCTGATTGCGCCGTGCATAGGCGGCAACCACATCCACAAAATCACTGGTATAAGCTGCAGCAATACTGCCGGATTTCGCTGCCGAGCCAAAAATATCCGGACGACCGCTGCGTACATCTGCGTTAAGCTCGGATACAGAACTGACCTGATCCGGACGATACGGCTGCTTTACACCATTGTCCCATAATTCGCCTTTCAGACGAACACCGAAAGTCTGACCGGGCTTAAGAATATCCTGAATACGCAGCGTGGTCATTCTGACCGCCCCGCCGATGGCACCGGCTGCGGCGGGTGTAAGATCGGGGCCCTTACTGATCACCACGTCGCTGATCAGATCGGGGTCAATATAGCTGCGCTGCTGTGTTCCGGCATAACCACGATAAACATTAAGCGACTGTTGTGAACCATCCACGGTCACAGCCACACGGCTTTGCCCCTGAACACCACGAATGTTCACATCAAGACCGCCGCCGTTACGGCTGTCTGCAACCTGCACGCCAGGCAAACCTTTGAGCATATCTGCCGACGATACCGAACCATAACGGTTGATCTGCTCTTCCGAGAGATAAACCGTGGACTTAGGTGCGGAATAAACGGCAGACGCCCCGTCGACAGCACCGGCAGGCGCTGTAATCGTGATCATGTTCAGCTGAGTTGCACCATCAGCGTTCACACCGCCGGAATTTACGGCTGTCTCATCAGGTGCATAGAGGCTGACTGTGCGGCTGTCGACAAAACGATAATGCAGTTTAGAAGGACCAAGAACGCGTTGGAGTGCTGCTTCCGGTGACTGACGGCCGATCACGGCTGCGGATTGTCCGGAAATTGTTCCGCCATTCTGGCGCACAACCTGTATGCCGGTGGTTGCCGTAAAATCAGCCAATGCTGTGAGCAGCGGTTTCGCAGGAATATTAAAATTATAGCTGGTGCGATCCTGCGCCGTTGTGGCGGATTGCGCCAAAGCACCAGCCGGATAAGCCGACATAAGCGCAATGAGCGAAACACCGCTGGCGGTGAACGCAGTTCTGATGGTCTTCATTCTGGACGTTTCCTGTTCAAATTCAAGGACGTCAGGCCCTTAATCAAAGAACGGTTTGCCCGAGTAAAACCCGTAAAAATAATTTTACCGGTAGATAATTGTCATCAAGCCCGGCACCCGCACCACAGTCAGATTGAGCGTGCTGCGCAGAGCATCAAAAACCGCATCAGGATCTTGCGCCTGAAACACGCCTGATACCGGCAGATTTTCCAGCTCTTTATCACTGAGAATAATACGACCCGCAGTATATTTTCCGAGCTCATGCAGTACAGATTTAAGCGGCGTCTGGTTCATCATGATCAAACCGCGCCGCCATGCGAGACGGGCTTCCGCATTACCGTCACGGATTTGTTCGATCCTGTCCGGTGTTACTGCCGCACTGTCTCCGGCCTCCAGCCGGACCGTGTCCGTCTTGCCTTTGGAATGCACCGCAACCAGCCCGCGCTC
This sequence comes from Pseudochrobactrum asaccharolyticum, assembly GCF_003314995.1. Classification (GTDB taxonomy): domain Bacteria; phylum Pseudomonadota; class Alphaproteobacteria; order Rhizobiales; family Rhizobiaceae; genus Pseudochrobactrum; species Pseudochrobactrum asaccharolyticum. The sequence goes on along the minus strand of NZ_QNRH01000007.1, from coordinate 107,422 downwards.
GACGGTGACTTTAGTCACCTCTGGTTCCAGCTCGACAGCAAAGGCTGTACCAAGCACGTGCACTGAGGCAGTGCCGCCCGTCACATGAAACGGCCGGTTTTCATTCCGCGTCACGTCAAACCATGCGCGGCCGCGAACCAGCTCGACATTGCGTTCCGCATCACCGAAATTTGTATTGATAGCGCTGTCGCCATCCAGATAGACTCGTGACCCGTCACTCAGGGTTAATTCGCTATAGGTGCCGGGTGCCACAGCATATTCAGCAAAAGCACGTTGTATCAGCCCTGCATCACGCCAGAGCGCCGTTGATGTCATGACAACAACCGCCGCCGCTGCAACACTGCCCCATTTGGCAAAATATCCGGGAGAAAAAGACTGCCGTTGCCGTTTGCGATGCCAGCCGCTTCTGGCCGCTTCACGGGCGGGCGTTTTCAGATCTGTCCAGAGCTGTGCGGTTTGCTGATAGGCTTGTTGATGCATCGGGCTTTGCTCAAGCCATGCCTGAAAAGCCTGCTGTATATCTGTGCTGACCGGCTGACTGCCCATCCGCACAAACCATTGTGCGGCTTCCTCAATGGCAGCATCTGTCAGTTTTTCAGAACCGTCGGTTTTCAGCATGAGATGAAGCATTTTCCATGAAGCACGCAGTTGCCTGCAAATTGGTGACAGACAAACATAATCATTTCCGGTCACGCATCTGCTGCCACTTATGGCAGTAAGCAATTGCTGCCGCCATTTCTTTTTCAACCGTACTCAATGAAAGCTGTAAATGATGCGCAATCTGCTGATAGGTCATACCGTCAACTCTGGCCAGCAGAAAAATCTGCGCACGGCGTTCCGGCAAAGCATGGATCGCATCCAGCAGAGCAAAGAGGTCATGACGCGCTTCGATGATCCGTTCAGGCTGAATGAAGTCGGACATTTCACAGCTTTGCTTGTCATATGCAGCTTTATCCGGCTGCACTTTACGGCTGCGCAACTGATCCAGCGCCAGTGTCGTGACAGTGCGCACGACCAGCCCGCCGTCATTTTCCGTTAAAGATCGTTTGGATAATTTGACATAAGTATCATGTAGAATATCTTCCGCATCCTGTGCATTGCCGAGAATACGGGCTGCAAGCCGCTTCAGGCGCAAACGCTCCCTGACATAAATCCGTTCAAAAACAGCGTTCATGGGGGGCATAAAAAACCTGCAAAAATAATGCGTGCAATCGCAATGCAAAAATAACTGGAGTTATTTACTCATCTTTAAAGTGAATAGCAAGATGCCGAAATAATTATATCGCAGGAAAAGCGGGCAGTCTGATACGGATGCATACTGCTCTGCGTCACCGACATTCATACAGGCAGAAACCTATTATCCAAACCTGCCAATTAAGACACCAACCACGCCTTACCTATAAGAATATACTGTGGAACTCTATGCATGAGAAAATCCTGCATACCGTATTTTAAGCCATTGATTAAAAAGAATTATTATTAATATTTCTCATGAGGAGGAATACCGGAAATACGCTGCATTCAAGAAGAATTCATAACAAAGAGTTGTATTGACCTCAACTGGACTTGAGGTTTTATGAAGCCATCCGAACCTTATCTGTGAGCCATGCTGATTTCCCTCCCGGCAGCAGGCTCATTCAAGCCGGATGACGACATGTCTTTAAAATTATCGACGACCCTTTTCCCCCTGCTCATACCTGTATTTTTATCTGCCTGTGATAATTCCGCAGATGCAACACAAGCTACCTATCCGCCGCCCACAGTCAGAACGATAGCTCTGCAAACGGAAGATATTCAGCTACAGAAAGAATATCCGGGCCGCCTGCTGCCCGTTCGCCTTGCGGAAGTGCGTGCCCGTGTCAGCGGCATTGTTCTGAAGCGCAGTTTTGCCGAAGGCTCGGATGTTAAGGCAGGTGATATCCTGTTCCAGATTGAGCCCGCGAGATTTAAAGCTGCCGTCGATAGTGCCAAAGCCCAGCTTGCCCGCGCTGAAGCTTCGCTCGCACTGGCTGCCCAGCAGGAAACCCGCTCTGAAAAACTGCTGCAAAGAAATGTCGGCAGTAAAGAGCAATATGATGTTGCAATAGCCAGCCGCCAGCAGGCACAGGCTGAGGTTGCTGTTGCAAAAGCCAATCTTGATGATGCCGAGCTGGATCTCAGCTACGCTTCCGTACGTTCTCCTATTGACGGCCGTATCGGTGCTGCGCTTGTAACGGAAGGTGCTTTCGTTCGTCAGGAAGATGGTACCCAGATGGCGATTATTCGCGATCTCAGTTCCGTTTATGTGGATTTCACAGCGCCGCTTTCTGAACTGCGCCCAAACAAACAAGGAAATGCAGCTGAGGCTTCTTCCAAGTCCAATAGCGGCAGCAAAATCGAGCTTGTTACCAATGACGGCACAGTTTTCAACCAAACCGGCGCTTTGCTCTTTTCTTCAGCCGTGGTGAATGAAACCACCGGTCAGGTGTCATTGCGTGCTGAGTTTAACAATCCGGGACATGCCCTGCTTCCCGGCACCTATGTCCGTGTGCGTATGGCGCAGGAAGGCAGCCAGAGCGCTTTGCTGATCCCACAACGGGCTGTGCAATGGGATACGCTTGGTCAGGCGCAGGTCATGACCGTTCAGGACGGCAAAGCCGTTCCTCAGCCTGTTCGTATCTCGCAATCTGTCGGAACCCGCTGGCTGATAAGCGAGGGGCTGAAAGCCGGTGATGAAGTCATTGTTGACGGTGTAGAAAAGACAATGCCCGGATCACCGGTGACCGCGAAAGCAATCACGGAAGACAGCAAGAGCGCACAATCAGACGAGACCTGTGTCACGGCTTGTGAGCAAAAGGCTAAATTCTAAGGAACCGACATGCCTCAGTATTTTATTGAACGCCCGGTTTTTGCCTGGGTTATAGCGCTTGCTATTGCTTTAGCCGGTATAATTGCCATTCCGTTTTTGCCGATTTCACAATATCCGAATGTGGCACCGACAACGATTGCGGTCACGACCAGCTATCCGGGTGCAACACCGGAAAACCTCTATAATAGCGTTACAAAACTGATCGAACAGGAGATGAATGGTGCAACCGGCATGTTGTATTATGACTCTGTCTCCGACAATCAGGGCAGCGTAACGATCAACATTACCTTCGAGGCCGGCACCGATCCGCAAACGGCAACTGTTGATGTACAAAACCGCATCAGTCGCGTGGAAGCCCGCCTGCCGCAATCCGTACGCCAGCAAGGTGTGCGGGTTGAAGAAACCAGCAATGCCTTTCTCTTGTTTGTCGGCCTGATCTCCACCGACCACCGCCTCAACGCGATTGATCTGGGTGAATTTGCCACGCGGAATGTTGTTGATGAATTACGCCGTTTACCGGGGGTCGGTAAGGCACATTTATTTGCGACTGAGCGTGCGATGCGCGTCTGGATCGATGCCAAAAAGCTGGTTGGCTTCAACCTGACAGCGAAAGATGTCACAGATGCTATTGCAGCGCAGAATGCGCAGGTTTCCTCCGGCAGTATCGGCGCGCAGCCGAATGTGAACGGCCAGCAGATCACGGCAACCGTTTCTGCTACCGGCCAGCTTTCCACAGCCGAAGAATTTTCTGAGATCGTATTGCGGGCAAATGCCGATGGTTCCGTTGTGCGCCTTGCCGATGTCGCACGTGTTGAATTTGGCGGACAAAGCTACACCATCGCATCGAATATTAACGGACAACCAGCAGCCATGATCGGTATTCAGCTGAACGCCGCCGGTAATGCGCTTATTACCGCTGAAGCAGTTAAAGCACGTATGGCAGAGCTTGCATTGTCATTCCCTGCAGGCGTGGAATTCGACATTCCGTATGATACGTCCCCGTTTGTCTCGATTTCGATTGAGAAAGTGCTGCATACACTGGCAGAGGCCGTGGGGCTGGTCTTCATCATCATGTTCCTGTTTTTGCAGAACCTGCGCTATACGCTGATCCCGACACTAGTGGTTCCGGTCGCACTGCTTGGCACCTGTGCAGCTCTGCAAGTATTCGGCTTTTCCATCAATGTGCTGACCATGTTCGCTATGGTGCTGGCCATTGGTATTCTGGTCGACGATGCCATTGTTGTGGTCGAAAATGTCGAGCGCATCATGCATGAGGAAGGCCTGCCGCCTAAGCAGGCAACCATCAAAGCAATGAAGCAGATTACCGGTGCAGTCATAGGTATTACGGTGGTTCTGATCGCCGTATTTGTGCCGATGGCTTTCTTCCCCGGAGCAATCGGTATTATTTACAAGCAGTTCTCGCTGACAATCGTTGTGTCGATGGTCTTTTCCGCACTGATGGCTCTGACACTGACACCGGCACTTTGTGTGACGATGCTCAAGCCGATACCGGCGGGTCACGCCCATCAAAAGAACCGCTTCTTTCGCGGCTTTGACCGGATTATTCATGCGACCACAGGCGGTTATGGCAGGCTCATCAGCGGCACGGTTAAACGCGGCCTGCGGATGATGACGATCTATGCCGCTATCGTGGCAGCCTTGGGTTATACTTATATGCGGTTGCCGACCGGTTTTCTGCCGCTGGAAGATCAGGGATATGCGATTGCCACAACCCAGCTTCCTGCCGGAGCGACAGCAGAGCGGACAGCTGCGCTTTTGAAGGATGTCGACGATTTCTTTGTAAACCGCTCCGGTGTTGAAAAAATCGCGACCATCCTTGGCTATGGCTTTAACGGGAACGGGCAGAATGCAGGCATCTCGTTTGCCATGTATAAAGACTGGTCACAACGCGGCCCCGAGGATTCCTCCGATGCGATTGTCGGCTCGGCACTTGCCGCATTGGCAGACCGTCCTGAAGGTTCGGTTTTCACTCTGACCCCGCCGCCTATTGCAGCACTCGGCAATGCCAGCGGTTTCAGCCTCCGCTTGCAGGATCGCGGCAATATGGGGAACGCGGCATTGGTTGCCGCAGCTAACCAGCTGCTTGCCAGTGCATGGAGCAGTCCTGTGATTCAATATCCGTATATTGAAGGCCTGCCTCCTGCAGCACAGATCCTGCTTGATATCGACCGCCGTAAGGCCAATGCCTTCGGCATTACATTTGATGAGATCAACACAGTGCTCTCGACATCCATCGGATCGAGTTACGTCGCGGATTTCCCGAATGCCGGTCGTATGCAGCGGGTTATTGTGCAGGCTGATGCCCATGAACGCATGGATGTTGCCGATATTCTTGAACTGAATGCGCGTAATAATAAAGGCGAGATGGTGCCGTTGTCGTCTTTCGCGACAGCCCGCTGGGCTTTAGGGCCGACACAGGTGGTTGGTTACAACGGTTTGCAGGCGGTAAAAATCAGCGGCAGTGCGGCACCCGGATATACAAGCGGTGATGCTATGGCCGAGATGGAAAGGCTTGCGGGGCAATTGCCTGCAGGTTTTGGTTATGAGTGGACCGGACAATCCTATCAGGAAAAAGCATCCGGTAATGCCGCACCGTTCCTGCTTGGTCTTTCGATGGTGTTTGTCTTCCTCTGTCTGGCAGCATTATATGAGAGCTGGTCGATCCCGATTGCGGTTATGCTGGTTGTCCCGTTGGGCGCAATCGGCGCGGTACTGGCCGTGATGCTCCGCGGCCTTCCGAATGATATTTATTTTACGGTAGGGCTTATCACGATCATTGGTCTTTCCGCTAAAAACGCGATCCTTATTATCGAATTTGCCCGTGAACTCAGAAATGAAGGACGCCCGCTACTGGAGGCAACAATCGAGGCTGCAAAGCTGCGTTTCCGCCCGATTGTGATGACGTCTTTTGCCTTTATTCTCGGTGTGGTGCCGCTCGCTTTTGCAACAGGTGCCAGTTCTGCCAGCCAGCGGGCAATCGGCACCGGTGTACTTGGCGGTATGATCTCGGCAACCGTGCTCGCCGTTCTGCTGGTTCCCACTTTCTTTGTCGTGGTGTCCAGACTGTTCTCCCGCAAGACAGAAACGCGGGAAATACATGGTGAGATATTGCAGGAAAACACTCCGGTCGCCTGATCTTATCTCACAGTCACAAAGACCGCACCTGAAGGTGCGGTCTTAATTTATATTCCCCCAATACCCACGGGATAAAGATCTCGCATAGTAAGCTGTAAAAATTTCTCTTTGTCCATAATCAGCTCAATTTGACTTTCCACACAAGCCCCCCCTGTTTGGGGGAATATTCAGGTTTATACTGATATTTTATTATTCCGGCATGGACAAAGAGAGCATATACCCACTCATTATAAATGCTGTGAGGGTGCATGGCACTTTGAAGGAACCGTTCACAGCAAAAGATGTGCGCCGTATTGCCGGCGGATGGTCCTATTGTCGTTATTTTTCCTATATGGCTTACAATTGCACAGAAAACAGACCTGATGCAGAAGCTTTATTTGTACGTGTTGCTCGCGGAAAATATAAATTATCTGAAAATAAATAATTTAAAAACAACTGCCTTTATACAGATAATTATTCTGTTTTTGCATAATTCCATCCTATTTATGAAATTGAATATCAAATTATTTGATGTATTTAATCCGCATTCTCAAATCCATGATCTATTTTAAAAGATTTGTTTTTATGCGCATCCGTTACGATATGAAAAAGCTTCCCAACGGACACTGGTGTGTTTTTGATATTATTACCGGCGGCATAGCCAGACATAACGGAAAAGATGTAATCGGTCTCAATATAATTGAAACAGATCATATGGTTGATCGGTTAAATAGAATATACCGCAATAATTTCTCAAAAATATTAAACTAAAAATCAAGCTTATATAAAATTCTCCCATTCTAATAATATGGTACGCTATTTTTATTATTAGAATAATGCGCTAAATAATCGGGAATTACAGACAATTCACGATTTTTTACAAAGGAATTCAAGCGTTCCTGCTTAAAATCATTTAATGTCAGACCATAACGATTGCGAAATACACGCAAAAGCTGTGCGGCTCCCGTAAATCCCGTTAAGTGAGCCAATCCTTCCGCTGATACTTTCGGCCTGGTCATCAAGTGCTTATATGCGGCCTCAACACGGCGTTCCCGAATTGCCCGCATGACGCCCCTTTCATCGTCAAACATACGAAACAAATGCGCCCTCGAGACTCTGAATTCCTTCATTATCATATTAATATCCAAACCAGGGTTGGTCAGATGCTCATCAATGAAACATAGCACGCGCGCACGTAAAATCGGCGTCGGGACGGCATCTTGAGCACCCATATCCAAAACATTCCAGCGCAAGGCCAGAGCAAGAAGAGATATAACAGCTTCTTCCGCAGCCCAGGCAAATGCCTCATCATTGACCGCTGGCAACTTTACGATATCAGCGACAACATCCGCGAGCAATTTCGTTTGCGGTTGCCCCGCCTTGAATAAAAGACCATGAAGTTTACTGCCGCCACAGGCCTTTTCAATACGCTCCCGCGGTAAAAGAAGTGAACATGTTGCTGCTTTACTGCAGCAAATAGAAATTGTTCTTCCCATATCAAACAGATAAACATCACCGTCGGCAACTGACAAACTTAACCCGTCACGATCAGAAACGGCCGTTCCGCCTATAAAAAGCTGCAACATATAATAATCTTCAAGTCCGCTACGACTGATAGTCTTCCAGTCACGTACAAATCGTTGCGGGCAAAATTCTGCATAACCGGTCAGAAGTGTTCCGATCAACTTTGTCCCGTATGCGCCCTCCAGGTTCTTTGTCGGGCTATTTTCATATGACCTGCTATCGAATATAGGTCGTGTCACTTCACGCCAGAATTCTGTACGGTCTTGCAGATCGACCATATCCGTTGAAACCTGAATGAGACTTTGCACCTTCCCCCCTAATAATAAAACCATACGGCAGACTAAAATATAGGCAGATTATTTGAGACCGCTGAGGCTAATGAGATATTTTGACTGTCAGCTGCTAAAAACATTAGATTTTTCATCAGCAGGTCAAAAAAAATGAGACTTTACGCAATAGAGCCCCCACAACCCTTATGGTAACTTGTTACCAAGCAATATGAAAAGCAGCAGGCGTGGCAACAACCACCATGTCACACTTATTACAGACAAGATCCATTTCAGTTTGACGGAGAATGTCAACGGAACAATTATTGTTTCCAGCTTTGTTTGGAAACCGATAAATGGGGCGGTACAATCGACATTCTTCGTCACCGGCGGCAGTGAAGTAACATAGGACGTTTCAAAACGCTCTATGGCCTACGGGGGCAGGCATTACCCACTGCTGCCGACTATTACATAAAACCTTTTATAAAATTTATACAAGAGAATATTCAACTATAGTAGAAAATATTACTGAAAATTATAATAATATATTATAGTTTTCAGTAATTATTAATATTTAAATTAGCGCACACTCTTCTCCATAAGCAACCATAAATGGAGCACACCTGCATCGAAGACAGGCACTTTTACCGGATTGTAGCGTTACAGCAAATCTGGCTGTTCTTTTTTGTAAGGTGCGACAACTTATAGTTTTGGCACATATTTCCAGCCCCTCCCCCAACAACAGAAAATTATAGCTCGGCATCCGCTATTCGCTTTGTCATTCTTCAATAAGAGGAGAGCACAATGACAAGCTTCTGGATATGCATAATTGTAATACTTGCGATCAACGGAGTGATCGCCGTATATTTCAGAGACGGCTATTAATCCTACATTTTGCGATCAGCATTCAATAAATCGATAATATCATTATCAAAGAGCAGCCGCCGAACCGGATATCCTGACGCTGACTATATGCACCTGAGCACTATCAGGCCAGCAACACGCCTGAAGCTTGATTAAACAGTGAATATTCTTCATCTTAAGAATATACGAACAGAAAAACATTGTTTTCAGGATGAAAAATTCATAACCAGTTCGTCAGCATCACGTTTCTTATTATTGAACAAGCTTGCTCCCCCTAACATAGAAAGTAATGATATGATCATCCGGCTGTCAAAAATCTTTATGGTGATGGCAATCGCATTTTTTGCGTCTTTAGTCGCCTTCGGTAACATTACCGATTACGGTTCTAATTTTGCATTTGTACACCATGTATTCCTCATGGATACCATCTTCCCTGATGCGACCATCAAGTACAGAGCTATTGAAACCGAGTGGCTGCACCATGTTGGTTATATCGGCATTATCACGCTCGAAACCTTAACTGCTATTATTTGCTGGATTGCGGGCTTTAAACTGCTGGTCGCGCGCAATGAAAGTGCAAAGGTTTTCAACAAAAGCAAAAATCTCGCCGTTGCCGGCCTGACATTGGGCTTTCTGACATGGCAGGTTGCCTTTATGTCCGTTGGCGGTGAATGGTTTGGTATGTGGATGTCCAAACAGTGGAACGGTGTGCCTGATGCATTCCGCTTTTTTGTAACCATCATTCTGGTTCTGATCTATCTCGTTCAGCCGGAAAGAGACGAAGAATAAAACCCAAAATGCCCCTGTCATACTAAAATGCATAACAGGGGTATTTTCTTTTAAATTATTATTTTACGGCTGCCCGCCATGAAATTTTACATGTAATAGCCGAACCTGCTCTGCCAAGTCCTCAACCGGTCCTTCGACAATCGTATCCGTAATAATTGCATCAATCGGCAATGGCCGGACGCGGGACAAAGGCACGCCTAGCCCGTAGAGCCAGTCCTGCAGTTGGTCTGACGAACTGGCATAAACAATGCGCCCCAAGCCGACCCAACCATGCGCGGCAGCACACATCGAACAATGTTCGCCGGATGTATAAACCGTTGCCTTAGCGCGCTCCTCAGAGCTCATATTCTCAGCTGCCCATCTGGCGATAGCAAATTCCGGGTGCTGCGTATGATCTCCGCCGGCAACATGATTATGGTCTTCAAAGACCACCTCTGCCTCAGCAGTTACCAAAACCGATCCGAAAGGCTCATCCCCTTTTTCAACAGCAGTTGCTGCCAGTTCAATGCAGCGCTGCAGATGTATACGGTCTGTCTCTGTAATCACCATGCTCTCCCGTTTTACTCATCCGGTCTTCCCGGATACAGTCTGAACCACTCAGGCAGGAAGTACAATATCGGCAAGCCTTTATAACCGCTGTTTTTCTTTGCTACACAAGATCTCTTCTTATTAACCAGCTCGCAAAATCAGCACCACATCCGGACAAAACACATGATCAAAAATACAAACAATGCAGAACATTATAGATGGGGTAATAATTGTGACGGCTGGATATTATCGGATGGCAGCGATCTCCTCGTCATAGAAGAACGTATGCCTCCTCAGACAGCAGAACAACGGCACTACCATACAAAATCCAAACAGGTCTTTTATGTTCTCTCCGGTACATTAACCATGGAGCTTGACAATATGTTACACCGGATTACAGCGCGAAACAGTATTGAAATTCAGCCAAACCTTCCCCATCAGGCCAGAAATGACAGTGATCAGGATGTTATGTTCCTTGTCATTTCCTCACCAACCAGTCGCGGAGACAGATTAAGCGCTGAGGTTTAAGGCACTCTGTTCACATGTCTTATCTGATCCAGCCAATCGGCAAACTGTGTGAGCCGCCCAACAAAATCGTTTGCTTCAGCTATTGCCCCTTGGGCATGCATAAGGAAGTATTGCATCTCATCTGCCTTTTCAGGAAAGAGAGCCTGAAAGCGTTCAGCATGCTCATCCAGACTCGATGGCCAGCTTGCATCCGTTTCCGTGCGCAATATCTTTGTCGAACGAATAGCCTTGCGGGCAGCTTCGCGCCGCATTTTTTTGACAATGCTCGCGCTTCACATGCCTCTATCTTTTCCGCATAATTAACGAGCACCTGATGATAGTCACCATTCACAGCAAGCGCGAGCATTTCAGATGGTCTGAATGGCAAAATGTCGATGGTCAGATCCGGGCCATAAAGACAACGGCAATGATGTTTCAACCAATAACGCCACGCTATATCAACTTCGGGTGACATCATCTGCTTCAGAGAGCCAACATCAAAATCCACTTTAATAACAATAGGGTAATCTACCTCAAGTTGTTGCCGTATCTGCTCCAGCCTTGAATAATCTTCCAGCTGGGGAACATTGGTTAACAGCACTGTCAGATTGAGATCGGAATGTTTAGGTACAGCTGTGCCTCTTGATACACTGCCATAGACATAAACACTATGAACCAGATCGGCAGTGTACTGCTCGAAACGCGCCCAAACTGCCGACAGCAGCGGAAGAAATTCTGCCTGATACGCTACATTTTCAGGCACACATATCAAGCCATCAGCATCAATATTCATAAAACCTTCCGGTCATTATCTTGTCGGAACAAGCAGTCACATCTCATATGTTTTATTGGAAATTATTCCCATATATCCGGCACCAGCTTAATAAGAGCGCAGCCGCCGATCAACCTGAAGATCAATTCCAGCAGAACGATGTTACAAAAATCGCCACTTGATGCACCGTAATTAATAAATACAACTTTGCATGAATTTGGTTCTTTTTATATGTTTATACTTACAAAATATCCCGGTCAGATGCTGGCATGTGTAAAAATAAAGGGAATACCTTCCATTCCGCTCATGTTTGGGTATTATTGTTTTGCGCAATAATTTCCTGACGAGAGCATAAGGTAGCCAGCTATGTTTCAAGAGGCCTTTCAGAAAAGACTGATTATCATCAGTTGCCTGGTGCTGGCTGTTGCAGGTTTTGCAGCGGGAACGCAGATGAAATCATTCCGCTCTGCCAAAATGAAATCAACGCATGTCGAAGCCACCGTTCCGTCTCAAAAACACTCATAAATCTTTAGACAGAAATTCAAATAATCAGCACCATGACTGCTCCGGTAAACATTCCTCTTAAAGCCTCTTTTGGTGGCTGGAAATTTGCGCCTTGGTTTGCCTGGGGTTCCAACAACATGAAGCCCAAGCTGATATTGCACAGTGATGCAGTTGAGTTTCGTTTGTTCAGACTGCGTCGGAAGCCCTATACTGCAATCGCAAAAATCGACTACCGGTCTGCATGGCGGACAGAAAACATCGTGATCGAATTCAGCGATAGTGTCAGTACATTTATCGGCAATACCGGAAACCGTAACGTCACGAAAAACGCAATTCGTATGCTGCATAACAAAGGATGCCTGTTATCCGAAGCCGCCGCATCCCTTATAGCCGGCTCATAAAACCAAAAACCCCGCCATAAATGACGGGGTTATAACCGGCTCTATCCAGTATTCTGCTTACGGGCATTCCTGATCGCGCACAAAACGAGCCTTTACATAGCCACGCAATGTGCCATCTTCGTAAGAATAGCTGATCGGACACCAGCGCTGTCCCCACGCAATATTCTTTGGAGTGCACTCCCCTTTAAGGGCCAGCACACCATAATTATTTGCAGGAATAGAAATAACAATACGGCTTCTAGCTGATGGTTCTGCGCGAACATTCAAGACATCATTGGCAGCAACATTGACGATACGAAGACAACCGGGACCCGTTGTTGCATGAGCAGCTACAGGAAGCACGGCCAGAGCCAACGCGATCATTATAGTTTTTGATTTCATGTCTGATTTTCCGCAATTGATAATCATCAGTTCTTATATTATTTATCCGATGTACCTGAAATGAACAAATTTAGTCAAAGCAATAAAATTCATAAATTTTACGCACACCAAATATTATTTCATACCTACTTGTTCAGCCGAAAGTCTTTCCTGCAGCGCCGGGATTTGTGCTTCACTAAACACTTCAATGCCATGTTGAAGCAAAAGAGCAGATGTCACACCGGCAGCATTATGCTTATTACCTGCAAATGCACCATCATAAATAAACGCACTGCCACAAGACGGGCTTCCATCCGTTAAAAGTGCATATTTGCAGTCATTTTCAAGTGCCACTGCCAATGTAGCACGTGCGCCCTCTACATAAAGCTCCGTCACATCCCTGCCGGTTATCTCAACCACCCGTGCATTTTCTGACAACACATCATTACCGGAAAACCCGTTTGCGATTTCAGCAGGCGGGCGGGGAATGCTAAATCCTGCTGTCAATTCAGGACACACAGAGATAACTCTCTCCTCACGAATCCATTGCTCCAGAGCAGGATGCCCGGATTTCTTATCCGAACCATTATAGCGTACAGGCTTACCTAAGAGACAGGCGCTTACAAGAATTTTAGCAGTCATGGTGCCAGCCGTGCAAAATTGAATACTATTCAAATAACGGGCAAGCCCTCGTCAGTCCACCAAATTGCAACCAGCTGACACATATAAATTACAGCTCAGTTTACCATATTGCAGTTCTTTACACTGGTCTGTAACAGTGCACCTGTTGATTTCACTTCCGTAAATGCTCGAATAAAAATCAACGATTTTACACGAATATTGGCTTTGGCGTCCCGCACAGACGGTTCATGCGTTTTTTTCATATCACCGCTCGGCTGGTAATTTGCATAGCGCCATACTTCCCTTAAGAAACAGTTCTGGATCACACCATGCGAAGGGACTATGATTAATTCAAAATGCATAGGTAGTCTGGCACGAGATCATGAACATCCTTATTCAACAACCGCACCCCTCTATTGATAAAACATCTATTGAAAAATTGGTGGCACAGTTTTACGGGCGCGCCCGTGAAGATGAGCTCATTGGCCCGATTTTTGCGACAGCCGTACATGACTGGGATCATCATATTGCCCAGATTGCAGAATTTTGGGCAGCAATCATTCTTAAAACCGGCACCTATGGCGGGCGCCCGTTGCCACCGCATCTGAAGCTGGATCTGAAAGCGGAACATTTTGACCGCTGGCTCGACCTGTTTGCTCAGACAGCAAGAGAGATTTTTCCCGAAGATGCAGCTTTTTTGTTTATCGATCGCGCGCGTCGTATTGCCGACAGTTTTGAAATGGCAATTGCTACGCATTCCGGAACAATATCCCAACCACGTCACTCACGTCGTTCATTATCCTGAACAACACGGCTAACAAGTTAAGGCTTAAGCGAACAGGCTTAACTTTATAATACTAAAGTTGTATACTCAATTCAGGCTTCGCTTGAAGAGGAGAGCTATATGAGTGATTTAATTGCTTTTTTAGTGATCACAACTATAGGTCTCATTATTAGCAACAATGTTGTTGAGGCCGCATTTGCTTCTATATTCTGGTAACAAATTCTCGCGGCAAACACATTTAGCACTCATCCGTATTTTCACTATTTTATATAAATCTCTATTATTTTACAGACCTTACCTTTACTTCGTATAAATCTTAAATTTGCACATAATAACAATTTATTGTTAACTAATTTAGCCCCTAATAATTCGAAGTTACCTGCATCAGGTAGCCGGTTCATTATGCTGCTCTCTTGCAGATGAACTCCAGAACCAACTTATCGGGAAGCATTAAGCTTCTCGATTTTTTATAATCACTCTACTATTTTTCACTTCATATTGGCAGATCCTGCCTGTATGCATCAATTCATCATTCCGCTCATTTAAATAGTTCTGCTTTATTGCTCTATTGTGATCTGTTATTTAAGCAGCTTGCGCGAATATGAATTAAGATTATTGCATGATGAAAACAATACACACAGCACAAAACCGTCCAATCAGCTGGCATGAATGGGGTGCGCCGCAAGGCCGTCCGGTCATTATTTGTCCTGGTGCCGGAATGGCGGGCGCCCTGCCGTTCGGTGAAGATCATGCTCGTCAGTCAGACTTACGTATGATCTCTGTTGATCGTGCAGGCCTTGGCACTTCTGCGCCGGATACAGCCAAAAGTTTTGCCAGCTGGTGTGATGATATCCGGACCATCCTTGCCTATATTGGCGCTGAAACTGCCGATGTCATCGGTTTCTCACAAGGCGCACCTTTTGCGCTCGCGCTTGGCGCGAGCAATCTTGCACGCACTGTCTCTGTTGTTTCCGGTCAGGATGAACTGCGCCATCCTGCCATCTTCTCTTTGTTGCCGGAGCCTCTCGCAGCCATGGTTCAGCGGGCACAAAGTGATCCGGAAAAGCTGGAAGCTGAGATGACGGAATTCGCTACCGCAGACTGGCTATGGCACATGATTGAAACCATGAGCGGTGAACAGGATCGCCTGATCTATGCCAGCGAAGATTTTGCTCCTGCTTACAGAGCGGCATTGAATGCAGGCTTTCAACAGGGCGCTGCAGGCTATGCACGCGATACAATTCTGGCGATGGCGCCATGGCCATTCAAACTGGAAGACATCACCTGCCCTGTTTATCTCTGGTACGGACTAAAAGATACAAGCCCCGTGCATTCTCCGGACTTTGGCGTGTCACTTTCAAAGCGGATTAAAAATGCGCAATTGCATCACTTTGAAGATGACGGCAGCGCCATTTTATGGACCAAAGCCAATGAAATTTTAAGCAAATTAGTCTGAAAGATACAAACAAGGCTGTTTTGCTATCCTGATGCAGCTGGTCTATGAACTATCAAGCCAACTCCGCCTTCTGCAGAACTATATTCCGTTCAGACCAGCCCTCAATGATTGAAAGGTAGCCTGTCTATGGTTGCACAAACTGTTATCACAGAGCTACTGAACGGACAGGAATTGCGGGCTGCCGGCTTCATTGTCACGGTCTATGGCGATATTGTTCTGCCCAGAGGCGGTATTCTCTGGACAGGCTCACTGATTGAAATTTGCAATCGTGCAGGTTTGAGTGAATCCGTCGTCAGAACCGCTGTTTCACGCCTTGTCACTGCCCAACGCCTGAAAGGTGAACGCAACGGGCGGCGCAGCTATTATAATCTTGATGCTTCTGCCCAACAGGAGTTCGATCAGGCCGCAAAACTGCTTTATCAACCCGATACAGTTATCAATGGCTGGCAAATTATCTTTGCGCCTGACTTGTCTGATGCTGAAGCGTCGCGTCTGCGCATGGGGCGCATGGGAGCTTGCGTTTTTATCCGGCCGGATCGCGGACAGGCTTTGCCGGAGGGTGCTCAGGTTCTGCGCGCCGCAGATCCAGAGGATATGAACTGGCTGACACAGTTCTGGGACTTGTCCGCCCTGCATCAGCGTTATTGCGATCTGCTGACACGGTTTGAGCCCCTGCATAACAAGATCGCTCAACTTTCTGCCGAAGAAGCCATGATGGTACGGCTCTTACTGGTGCATGCCTATCGCGGTGTTTTATTACGCGACCCGCGACTGCCTGCAGCGGCTCTGCCTGCTGACTGGCAGGGACATAATGCCCGCGATCTGTTTCGCAGCCTGTATCTGGCACTGTCGCCAAAATCAGAAGTTTGGATTGCTTCACAATGCGAAGGTGTGGACGGTCTTCTGCCCGCAACAACCCCGCAAACTGCCGCCCGCCAACACGGACTTTCCTTGTCAGAACAAGGGTAAAATTTGTTTTGCTCCAAAACATTACAAGAATTCTAAAAAACTTCTTGCGTTGTAATGTTTGATGATCATATAATCCTGACCAATCGGTCGATGAATGAGGAGATTCACCGGCTTTTCAGGGTAGGAAAGGACAAGGCAATGCAAGATGCCTTTATCTGCGATGCAGTGCGTACTCCAATTGGTCGCTATGGCGGGGCGCTTGCCTCGGTACGTGCAGATGACCTTGCAGCATTGCCGCTCAAAGCTCTCGTTGAAAGAAATCCAAACGTAGACTGGTCTGCCGTTGATGACCTAATCTATGGTTGCGCCAATCAGGCCGGTGAGGACAACCGCAATGTCGGCCGCATGGCTGTTTTGCTTGCAGGCCTGCCGATCAGCGTTCCGGGCACCACCGTCAATCGTCTTTGCGGTTCCGGTATGGATGCCATTGGTATGGCTGCACGCGCCATCCGCTCCGGTGACTGCGATTTCGTTATCGCAGGCGGCGTTGAGAGCATGACACGCGCGCCCTTTGTGATGCCGAAGGCTGACAGCGCCTTTTCCCGCAACAATGCGGTTTATGACACCACCATCGGCTGGCGCTTTGTTAATCCGGCGATGAAAGCAAAGTTCGGCGTCGATACAATGCCGGAAACCGCTGACAACGTGGCTGCTGACTTTCATATCTCCCGTGAAGATCAGGATGCTTTTGCTGCACGCAGTCAGGCACGCTGGGCAAAAGCACAGGCTTCGGGCCTTTTCAAAGATGAAATCGCGCCGGTTACAATTACACCACGCCGTGGCGATCCGGTGATTTTTGCAGAAGACGAACATCCCCGCCCAAGCACGACCGCAGATGCCCTCTCCAAACTCAAAGCCATTAACGGCGTTGATCTGACTGTAACCGCAGGGAATGCCTCCGGCGTCAATGACGGTGCGGCAGCCCTGACCATTCTTTCCGGTCAGGCTGCGAAAGCACAGGGACTGACACCAAAGGCACGGATTGTTGCCATGGTCGCAGCCGGTGTTGAGCCGCGCATTATGGGTATCGGCCCATCGCCAGCAGCCAAAAAAGTTCTGGCACGCGCTGGCCTGACCATCGAGCAGATGGATGTGATTGAACTGAATGAAGCTTTTGCCAGTCAGGCATTGGCCACACTGCGTGATCTGGGTCTGCCGGATGATGCTGAGCATGTAAACCCGAATGGCGGAGCCATCGCAATCGGTCATCCTTTGGGCATGTCCGGTGCGCGTCTGGTTTCAACAGCGATGTATCAGTTGCATCGCACCGGCGGCCGCTATGCCTTGTGCACAATGTGCATCGGTGTCGGTCAGGGTATCGCCATGATTATCGAACGCGTCTGACCGGAAAGGACAGCCAGCTATGTATGCACAGCTTGTAACGTCTGAAGGTGCAAAAAACCGCGCCGAGATGAGCCCGCAGGAAATCGCTTTTCAGGAGCGTATCGACCGCGGTGAAAAGATCGAGCCGAAAGAATGGATGCCGGACGGCTATCGTAAGACGCTGATCCGCCAGATTGGCCAGCATGCCCATAGTGAAATTGTCGGACAGCTGCCTGAGGGCAACTGGATCACCCGCGCGCCGACACTGGAGCGCAAAGCGATCCTGCTTGCCAAGGTGCAGGATGAAGCCGGTCACGGTCTCTACCTCTATTCTGCCGCTGAAACTCTGGGCGTCTCACGCGATGATCTGCTTGAGCGCCTGCATGAAGGCCGGATGAAATATTCCTCCATCTTCAACTATCCGACACTGACATGGGCCGATATGGGCGCGGTTGGCTGGCTGGTTGACGGCGCGGCAATTATGAATCAGGTGCCGTTGCAGCGTACATCCTACGGCCCTTACAGCCGTGCGATGATCCGCATCTGTAAAGAGGAATCCTTCCATCAGCGTCAGGGTTATGCCGTGATGATGAAAATGGCTTCCGGCACACCTGCACAAAAACGCATGGCTCAGGATGCGCTGAACCGCATGTGGTATCCGTCATTGATGATGTTCGGCCCGTCCGACAAAGATTCCGTGCACTCCGTCCAGTCTATGGCCTGGAAGATCAAGATGAATACCAATGACGAACTGCGTCAGAAATTTGTCGATCAGACAGTTCCGCAGGCTGAATATCTTGGCCTGACAGTTCCCGATCCTGATCTGAAATGGAATGAAGAAAAAGGCGGTTACGACTTTACCGAGCCGGACTGGACTGAATTCTTCGATGTCATCAGCGGTAACGGCCCTTGTAATACGGACCGCCTCGGCGCCCGTGTCAAAGCATGGGACGATGGTGCCTGGTTCCGCGAAGCACTGGTTGCGCATGCTGACAAAGCTGCCAGCCGTTCTGCACGCGTTGCAGCCGAATAACAGCCCTCAAGATAAGGAAGAATAGCATGTCCAAAGAATGGCCGCTCTGGGAGATCTTTATCCGTGGTCAGCACGGGCTGAACCATCGTCATGTTGGCAGCCTGCACGCACCGGATGCTGCAATGGCGATCAATAATGCGCGTGATGTCTATACCCGCCGCAATGAAGGTGTTTCCATCTGGGCGGTGCGCTCGGATGATATCGTCGCCTCCAGCCCGTCGGAAAAAGGCCCGCTTTTCGAGCCTTCCAACAGCAAAGTCTATCGCCATCCGACATTCTTCGAGATTCCTGAAGAAGTAGGGAGCATGTAATGAGCGCTGCCCACGGTAAAACAGCGCCGGTACTGGATCGTGCAAGGCAGGAAGAAATCGTACGCAATGTGCGCCCTCCTGTGGAAGACAAGAGCGCACGTAATGTGACTTTTGAAACCCTGCTCCGTATTGGCGATAATACTCTGATCCTCGGTCATCGCATTTCAGAATGGTGCGGGCATTCCCCTGCACTGGAAGAAGATATCGCGCTGGCCAATGTGTCCCTCGACCTGATCGGTCAGACGCAGCTTTGGCTCGGTCTTGCCGGTGAAGTGGAAGGCAAGGGCCGCTCAGCTGATGATCTGGCTTTCCTGCGTGACGCATGGGACTTCAAAAATCTCCTGATCACCGAGCGCCCGAATGATGATTTCGGCTATACGCTGATGCGTCAGTTCCTGTTTGATGCCTTTCATCTGGAACTCTTGAAAGCGCTGAAAAAATCGTCTGATCAGCGCATTGCGGATATTGCAGAGAAATCCGCTAAGGAAGTTGCTTATCATCTGGAACGCTCCTCCGATCTGGTCATCCGTCTGGGTGACGGTACTGACGAAAGTCATCGCCGTATGCAGAAGGCTCTGGATGCGTTGTGGCCATATACAGGCGAGATGTTCCTCTCAGACGAGATCGACGAAGCAGCAGCCAAACAGGGTATTGCACCCGATCCGGCAGAGTTGCGCCCGATCTGGGAAAGCACAATTCGTGCGGTTCTTCATGAGGCAACGCTGCATATTCCCGACAGCACCTTTGCCCATAAAGGCGGCCGTCAGGGCATGCATACCGAACATCTGGGGCATATGCTGACACAGATGCAATGGTTGCAGCGCGCCTACCCTGGTGCGAGCTGGTAACCGCCATGGAGAACACTGCCCGTCCCTCTCTCGATCAAATCTGGGGCTGGCTTGCCGAGGTTCCCGATCCGGAAATCCCGGTTATCAGCCTGACAGATCTCGGCATCATCCGTGATGTTGCATGGCAGGAAGATGAGCTCGTTGTTACGGTTACGCCGACCTATAGTGGTTGTCCGGCTACGAACATCATCAATCTCGATATTGAAACGGCACTGCGGTCCAAAGGGATTGAACAACTCCGTCTGGAACGCAGGATCTCTCCCGCATGGACAACCGACTGGCTGAGCGAAGAAGGCCGCGAAAAGCTGCGTGCCTACGGCATTACCCCGCCTGTTGACGGTACTGCCGCAAATGGTGTGCTGCTTGACCGTGCCCGCAGTCTTTCAGGCGGCAATATAACCATCGCCTGCCCACGATGTTCGTCCACGCATACGGAAAAGATCAGCCAGTTCGGATCGACACCCTGTAAGGCCAGCTATCGCTGCAAAGATTGTCTGGAGCCTTTTGACTATTTCAAATGCATCTGAGGATGCGCAAGTTCTAGAGCGGTTTACGTTCATGTTGAATCGCAGTGCTCGCTCTAGATTCTTTTGTTTGTCGCATTATCCCGACGTCAAGTTGATCCAACTTGACTGTGAAATGCTCTAGGCCGGTTTTAAGAAAGATACCCAATGGCACGCTTTCATACCCTTAAAGTCACCGATATCCATCGCGATACCCGCGATGCTGTCGTTCTGACACTGACACCGCGTGATGAAGACCGCGAACTGTTTAACTTCACGCAGGGTCAATATCTGACCTTTCGCCGCGCTTTTGACGGCGAAGAACTGCGCCGCAGCTATTCCATCTGCGCCGGGCTGGATGACGGTGTTTTGCAGGTTGGTATCAAGCGCGTTGATGGCGGTGCCTTCAGTACATGGGCGAATGAAAATCTTTGCCTTGGTGATGAAGTTGAGGCCATGTCGCCGATGGGGCGTTTCTTTACGCCGATTACCGCGGACAGTGAAAAACAATATCTGGGTTTTGCGGGCGGTTCCGGCATCACTCCGTTGCTCTCGATCATCAAAACCACATTGGCACGTGAGCCTAAATCCCGCTTCACATTGATTTACGCCAATCGCCAGATCAGCTCGATCATGTTCCGCGAAGTGCTGGAAGACCTGAAAAACACCTATCTCGGCCGTTTTTCTGTCATTCACGTGTTGCAGCAGGAAGGTCAGGAAATTGATCTTTTTACCGGCCGTATTGATGAAGCCAAGCTGAAAGATATGTTCCGTATCTGGATCGATCCGACATCAATTGACACTGCCTTCATCTGCGGCCCCGAGCCGATGATGCTGAGCATTGCCGCAAGCCTTCGTGAACACGGTTTAAAAGACGAGCAGATCAAATTCGAACTCTTCGCCTCCGGCCAGCAAGGACGTGCCAAACAGCGCCCTGTTTCCAAACAGGCGGCGACTACCGGTGCCGGTGTGCAGGCGATGATTACTCTGGATGGTACGACCCGCAGCTTTGCAATGGAGCGCAACGGCCAGACAATTCTGGAAGCGGCGCTCGCCAACAATCTTGACGCACCCTACTCCTGTAAAGCCGGTGTCTGCTCGACCTGCCGCTGTAAAGTGCTTGAAGGCGAAGTCGAAATGGCCATCAACCACGCGCTGGAAGATTACGAAGTCCGCGCCGGTTATGTTCTGTCCTGTCAGGCGTCTGTGCTGAGCGACCGCGTTGTCGTCAGCTATGATGAATAAGAGGAACTGCCATGTCTGATACAATGAATATTGAAGACTATCTGGCAAAAGGCGGCGTTCTCTCCGCTCCGAACAATGTGCCTGCGCGCTATCGCGGCGAACTGATGCGGATGATGTCGAGCTTTGTCGACAGCGAACTGGCAGCTTCTGCAGGTTTTGCATCCTCGATCAATTTTGCGCCCGCTATTAAAGAGCGCATTGCCGCCAGCCGTATCACGCTGGAAAAAGCGGATCATGCCGAGCGTGTTCTCAATATCATGGGTGATTTCGGCACCGATAAACGCCGCTATCAGACCCAATATGACTGGGCAGCCCGTGTACCGCGCGACAGCGATCTCGGCACCACCCGTAAAGAGGGTGATATGCGGGTTTCGGTGTTTCACTACCCGATTATCAGCTGGACAGATGCCGTGGTGATGAATGTCCTGCAGGGTTTGGCAACCGGCGTTTTGATGACCGAGTTTACCCGCATTTCCTACGCCCCGCTGGCCGAGGTCTTCCGTGAGATTGCACCGCGCGAAACCCGCCATATGCAGCTTGGGCTAGAAGGTCTGACAAGCATTGTCCGCACCGATGCAGACCGGGAAGAAGCCGCAGCCAGTATCGCTTATTGGCGCCCGCGTGTTGCCGCCGGTTTTGGCGATCCGCAATCCGGTCGTTTTGAAATTCTGGCGCGTTTTGGATTGCGCCATAGCCCCAATAGCGCCCTGCTCAGCCGCTGGCGGAGTGAATGCAGCGCAATTTTGACCCCGCTCGGTCTTTGACAGCAGCGCTCAGACAGCGCCCCCGATAAAGAATTTGGAAGGATATGCAATGAGCCATACGGCTGTTCAACCACGCCGCCTTGAAAGCTATGTCTACGGAAGCTGGGTCACCGGCACCAAACAAGGACAGACACTTTTGGATGCAGCCACCGGTGAACCGGTAGCGCTTATTGATTCAACAGGCGTGAATTTCGCTGATACGCTGGATTATGGCCGCAAAGTTGCTGGTCCGAAACTGCGGAATATGACCTTTCATGAGCGTGCCCAACTTTTAAAAGAGCTGGGTCTGGCGCTGATGGCACAGAAAGAAGAATTCTACACGGAAAGCCTGCGTACCGGCGCCACCCGCAGTGACGGCTGGGTCGATATTGAAGGCGGCATCGGCACTATGCTCGCTTATTCGTCCAAAGGACGGCGTGAATTGCCAAACGCCCGCGTTCTGGCTGAGGGTGACATTGAGCAGCTCTCCCGTGACGGCAGCTTTATCGGTCAGCATATCCTCACCCCTATGGAAGGCGTTGCAGTGCATATCAATGCCTACAACTTTCCGATCTGGGGTATGCTGGAAAAAATCGCACCGACACTGATTGCCGGTGTGCCTTGCCTTGTCAAACCTGCCAGCCAGACCGCTTATCTTACTGAACTGATGGTACGCCGTATCATCGAAACCGGTATTCTGCCCGAAGGTGCATTACAGCTGATCTGCGGCTCGGTCGGCGATCTGCTTGACCATGTCACAGAGCAGGACGTGGTAACTTTCACCGGCTCAGCCAGCACCGGCCGCATGTTGAAAAACCATTCTGCTATTGTTGCCAATTCAGTTCGCTTCACAATGGAAGCAGATAGTCTCAATGCGGCGATCCTTGGCCCTGATGCCAAAGCAGGCACCGAAGAATTTGACCTGTTTGTCAAAGAAGTCTGCCGCGAAATGACCTCCAAGGCGGGTCAGAAATGCACAGCCATCCGCCGTGTGATTGCTCCCCGCTCCCAAACGGATGCCCTGATCGCTGCCCTGCGCGAACGTCTGGGTAAAACTGCCGTCGGTTTGCCTCAGGATGAGGCTGTCCGTATGGGCGCTTTGGCGAGCCTTGATCAGCGCGTGGAAGTCCGCGACCGTATCCGCACCTTGCAGAAAGGTGCTGAAATCGTTGCCGGTGATCCGGATGTGATCAATATTGCCTCCGGCGATGCGGAAAAAGGTGCATTCCTCAATCCGGTTCTGCTTTATGCAGACAAGCCTTTTGAGGCCGAAGCCATTCATGATGTAGAGGCTTTCGGCCCTGTATCAACTGTTATGGCCTATGATGATCTGGATGAGGCCATTGCACTTGCCCGCAAAGGCAAAGGTTCGCTGGTCTCCTCGGTCTTTACCAATGATCCGGCAACCGCTGAGAAAACTGTGCTGGGCGTTGCGCCATGGCATGGCCGTGTGCTGATCGGCAACCGTGAGACCGCCAAGACCTCAACCGGCCACGGCTCCCCTCTGGCCGGTCTGATCCATGGCGGCCCGGGTCGCGCAGGCGGCGGCGAGGAAATGGGCGGTATTCGTGGCGTCAAACATTTCATGCAACGTACAGCCGTTCAGGGTTCGCCGACCCTGCTTTCCGCTGTCACCGGCCGCTGGATTGAAGGTGCACCGGCAAAACAGGACGAGCATCCGTTCCGTAAATCGCTGGCAGAACTTAAAATCGGTGATCAGCTGATTACTGACAAGCGCACCATCACTCTGGAAGATGTAGAGCATTTTGCCCATTTCACCGGCGATACCTTCTACGCCCATATGGACAGTGAAGCTGCTAAAGCCAATCCGTTCTTTGATGATCGTGTAGCTCATGGCTATCTGATTGCAAGTTTTGCGGCAGGTCTCTTTGTTCATCCGGATGCAGGGCCGGTTCTGGCCAATTACGGCGTGGATAATCTGCGTTTCCTCGTGCCGGTCTATTTCGGCGATACATTGCAGGTGCGCCTGACCTGTAAGGAAATTAATCCGCGCCTCAATGCACAGCATGGTGAAGTGCGTTGGGATTGCTGTGTCACCAACCAGCGCGGTGACGTAGTTGCACAATATGATGTGCTGACCATGGTTGCAAAATCATGGCCGCTGCCTGAAGCGGCTCAATGAGCCACGTTTACGCCTGAGACGGTATTATCTTCGTGATTGATCCTGCTGCCTTCGTTCATGCGGAGGCAGTTGTGATCGGGGATGTTCATAGCGGCCCGGCAGCCTATGTCGGACCCGTATGTGCTCTGCGCGGTGATTTCAGTATTTATTATAAAATATCGGCCGCTTCCGCCGGAGCGAAACAGCTTTAACGAACAGCTTTGATCCCTTCGAGGATCAACGTCGTGGCCACATCGGCATAATCTTCACGGGTAATTTTGCCACCGTCTTTAAACCACATATAGACCCAGTTGATCATGCCAAACAGTGACATGGTCACAGGGGTCAGCAGCGGCCGCTCCGCATTATCCAGCTCCGGATTAATCTCGCGCAGCACCCGCGAAAACCGCTTCACAATCCGTCTTTCAATCGCATAAATCTGATTGCGCTGCTCTTCAGGCAGTGCCCATGCGGCATTCAGCTGAACCTTATGCTGGTTATCAGCACCTTTATAACATTCAAGCACGGTACCAACCAACTGGCGCAGACGTTTGCGCGGATCAAGCGCCTCATCATCTGCTTCTTCAATCGCCGCAACCAGGTCTTCCAGATGCGTGGTGATAATCGCGAAAATCAACTCATCTTTGCTCGGATAATAATGATAAAGCAGGGATTTCGACACTTTAGCATGATTGGCTATCAATGACATTGATGCTTTTTCCATACCCAAATCGGCAAAAACTTCTGCAGCGCTGATCAGCAAACCGCGTTGTTTCTCTTCAAAATCAGTGGCTCTGGTTCGAGACATAGTGCCCCCTTATTATCGTATAAATCATGCCCCACCGGCAAAAGATCAGGGGGCAGTTAAAGCCCCCTGATATGAAAATCACTTTTTAAATAGTGTCACAGTGTACACAACACTTACTCAACAGGGCGGTCGTCGACAACCCTCTTGGCTTTTCCTTCAGAACGCACCATCGAATTCGGATCTTTGATGACAACCTGAGCCGAAACGCCGACAATGCTCTTAATATGATGCGACAACTCGCGGGAAGATTTCGCGCGTGCAGCATCATCTGTCATGTCCGGTGTACATTCAACATGCACAGTCATACAATCCATACGGCCGGTGCGGGTTAGCTGAATCTGGAAGTGCGGTGCAAGACCAGCGCATTTCAGAACCTGCTCTTCAATCTGCGTCGGAAAAACATTAACCCCGCGCAGGATAATCATATCATCACTGCGGCCGGTAATTTTCTCAATACGACGCATGGAACGCGCAGTGCCCGGGAGGATGCGGGTCAGATCGCGCGTACGATAACGTACCATCGGCAGCGCTTCTTTGGTCAGGGTGGTGAAGACCAGCTCACCCATCTGACCGTCCGGCAGCACTTCACAAGTCACCGGATCAATGATTTCCGGATAAAAATGATCTTCCCATACATGCAGACCGTCTTTGGTCTCAACACATTCCATCGCCACACCCGGCCCCATCACTTCAGACAGGCCGTAAATATCAACAGCATGCATATCAAAGGCATCTTCAATCTCTTCGCGCATGGAATTTGTCCATGGTTCCGCGCCGAAAATACCGATCTCCAATGAGCTTTTACGCGGATCAAGACCCTGCCTGCGGAACTCATCAAGAATGGAAAGCATATAGCTCGGTGTTACCGTGATAATGCGCGGGCGGAAGTCATTAATCAGCGTCACCTGACGTTCCGTCTGACCGCCGGACATCGGAATAACCGTACAGCCCAGACGTTCGGCACCGTAATGCGCACCAATACCACCTGTGAACAGCCCGTAGCCATAGGCATTGTGCAGCATATCACCGGAGCGGCCGCCCGCAGCACGGATCGAGCGCGCGATTAGATTGGCCCAGTTATCAATATCAGACTGGGAATAGCCGACAACAGTGGGTTTGCCGGTAGTACCGGAAGAACCGTGAATACGCACGACCTTATTCTGCGGCACGGCAAACATACCGAACGGATAGGTATCGCGCAGATCCTGTTTATAGGTGAAAGGGAACTTAGCGATATCCGCCAGTGTTTTCAGCTCTTCAGGATGAACATCCGCTTCAATAAAGCGTTTGCGATAAAAAGGTGAGTTTTCGTAGCAATGCTTTAACGAACGCTTCATGCGATGGAACTGCAGCGCTTCAATTTCATCGCGCGAGGCAGTTTCAATCGGATCGAGGATCTTTGGATCCGGTGGCAGCGCTTTCATAGGAACCTCCCTGGTCTTATTTACGGCAAATCAGTCCGGCACATGCGTTCCCTTGACGCTGCGCGACAGGCCGCGAAATTCTGCAATATGGTCATTGTCCTGATTGACGACACGAATATCGTAAATACCGGAGCGCCCGCGGCGGGACACCTCACGGGCATGTGCCGTCAACCGGTCACCGATCTTGCCCGGATTGATATAACTCACCGAGCATTGCTGTGCGACAGTCAGCTGATTGTAGCTGTTGCAAGCAAAAGCAAACGCACTGTCCACCAGTGTGAAAATATAGCCACCGTGGCAATTGCCATGTCCGTTGGCCATAAAATCCGCAATCGTCATCGACAATCTAGCTTCGCCGGGCGCGACATGCTCCAGCTTCATGCCAAGCTTCTGACTGGCATGATCTCCGTCCCACATCGCCTTGGCAGAAGCTTCAGCCAGCTCCTGCGGCGTCATCTCTGCAGCACTTTTCATCGGCCTTTAAACTCCGCCTGACGCTTTTCAAGAAAAGCGGTCACGCCCTCCGCATAATCAGCGCTCTTGCCTGCTTGTTGCTGTGCATCCCGCTCCGCATCAAGCTGCTGATCAAGTGTATTGGTTGCCGCTTCCTGAATAAGGCGCTTGGTCAGACCAAGTCCGAATGTTGCACCTGATGCCAGTTTACGTGCTGCTGCCATTGCCTCAGCCTGCAAAACCTCGTCATCGACAGCCTTCCAGATCAGTCCCCAATCCATCGCATCCTGCGCGGATAAAGGTTCCGCCAGCATGGTCAGTGCCTTGGCACGCGGCTCACCCAGAATACGGCTCAGATTGAATGTACCACCGGCATCGGGAATCAATCCGATTTTTGAAAATGCCTGAATAAAACGGGCCGATTTTGCTGCAAAAACAATATCGCATGCGATAGCAATATTCGCACCCGCACCGGCTGCAACACCATTGACCGCGCAAATAACCGGCTTATCCAATGAGCGGATCAGACGCAGAGTCGGATTATAAAAAGTCTCTAGGGTTTTTCCCAGGTCAGGTGCCGCGCCACCCTTGCGCGGATCACGGTCACCAAGATCCTGACCAGCGCAAAAACCGCGGCCACTCCCCGTTAAAAACACCGCCCGTACAGCATTATCATCATGCGCGCGCTGAATGGCTGCACGCAAAGCAATATGCATTTCCTCGTTAAATGAATTCAGCTTTTCAGGGCGGTTCAATGTCAAAGACAGAACGCCATCAGCCAGATCCACCAGAA
Organism: Pseudochrobactrum asaccharolyticum; assembly: GCF_003314995.1. Classification (GTDB taxonomy): domain Bacteria; phylum Pseudomonadota; class Alphaproteobacteria; order Rhizobiales; family Rhizobiaceae; genus Pseudochrobactrum; species Pseudochrobactrum asaccharolyticum. Next base: position 79,488 of record NZ_QNRH01000007.1, on the reverse strand, counting down.
CCGTATCCGACATATTTTCACTCCCTGCTCCGGCATATTTTCGGAGCTCTCTCTTTTTTTGTTGCATAAACCGACCGGACGGTCAATAATAATATCCAGCAATAACGAGGGATGAGATCACGATGTTTTGGGACCGCCATTTTCCAGTGCTTGAGGCTGCTCTGGCAGCGCTGCATAAGCGTGAATTCTGGACGCCCTATCCTGAAATCCCTTCAGGCAAAATCTATGGCGAGACCGCGAAACAAGACGGGCTCAACGCCTATGAAAGCCTGCTGAACAAACCATTTTTACTTGCAGATCATCCTGAAAGTACACGTTCCGGCGCTGAGATTTCCCCTTATGGCACAGCTTTGGGAATCACTTATCCCGCCGCAACTGTTGAACAGCTGATGGATGCAGCCAATGCTGCTGCCGATGCATTTGCCCAAACTGATGCAAAAGCCCGTATCGGTGCTTTGCTTGAAGCCTTAGCGCGCCTCAACCGCGACAGTTTCCTGATGGGCAATGCTGTCATGCATACCACAGGTCAGGCTTTTGCCATGGCTTTTCAGGCCGGTGGTCCTCATGCGCAGGATCGCGCCTTGGAAGCGGTAGCGATGGCATGGGAAGAGATGAACCGGTTTCCGGCCGATGCATTGTGGGAAAAACCACAGGGCAAAAATCCGGCATTACGGATCGAAAAACACTGGACTCTGGTACCGGAAGGTATTGCACTGGCTATCGGCTGCAATACTTTCCCGACATGGAATTCATTTCCGGGGATTTTTGCCAGTCTTGCCACGGGTAATCCGGTCATTGTCAAACCGCATCCCGCAGCTGTCCTGCCCTTAGCCATTGCGGTCAGAGTCCTCCGTGAGGTTTTTGCGGAAGCTGATCTGCCGGTAAATGCAATTTTGCTGGCCGTTGACAGTGCAGAGACACCGATTGCCGATAAACTCGCAGTTCATAATGATATCCGCCTCATCGATTATACCGGTTCCAGCGCCTTTGGCGGCTGGTTGCGCGATCATGCCCGTCAGGCACAGCTCTTTACCGAAGAAGCGGGTGTAAATACGGTTACCATTGCCGCAACCGATAATTTCAAAGCCATGACCGATAATCTGGCTTTTTCCTTTGCGCTCTATTCCGGCCAGATGTGCACCTCACCGCAGAATGTTTACATTCCCGCAGACGGTATCGAAACTGATGAAGGTCACAAAAGCTTTGAGCAAGTGGCACAGGGACTGAGCGATGCGATTGATCGCCTGCTCGCCGACCCTGACCGTGCAGCAGGAATTTGCGGTGCGATTGCCAATCCGGCAACGCTCGAGCGTGTGCAGACTGCTCGCAAACTTGGCCGCATCATTCGCGATTCTGCGTCCTTGCCCGCAGCGCGCAGTGCCACACCTTTGATCCTTGCCATGCAGGAGAGCGACAAGGTGACCGAGGATGAGTGGTTCGGTCCGGTCATTTTCGTCATTTCCGCAAAGGATGTCACCAGCGCGATTACAACCGCATCCGCTCTGGCTCGTCGTAAAGGTGCGATCACCGCAGCACTCTATGACACGGATGAAACCCGTATTCAGCAAGCTGCCATCGCCTTTGCGCGTGGTGGTGTGAATCTGTCCGTCAATCTGACAGGAAATATTTTCGTCAACCAATCAGCCGCTTTCAGTGATTTCCACGTTACCGGTGCAAATCCTGCGGGCAATGCTTGTCTGACTGATACCGCTTTTGTGGCCAGCCGTTTCCGCCGAGCAATGTGGCGCAGACCTGTCACAAATTAATATCACTCTGGGAGGAGACTAACGTGATTAAGTTTTTAAAGACAACGGTTCCTGCAACCATTCTGGCACTCGGTCTTGCAGGCGGCTGGTCGGCTGCTCAAGCGGAAATCCGCCTTGGTGCTTCCATTTCAGCAACCGGCCCTGCTGCATTTCTGGGTGATCCGGAAGCCAAAACGCTGGAAATGCTGGTTGCCGAGTTAAATGAAAAAGGCGGCATCAATGGCGAGCAGATCAAACTGGTCATGTATGATGACGGCGGCGATGCCAATAAAGCACGCACTTTCGCAACCCGTCTGATTGAAGATGATGAGGTTGTGGCGATTATCGGCGGCACCACCACCGGTACAGCCATGTCGATCCTGTCCGTGGCCGAAGATGCTGAAATTCCATTCATCGCCCTTGCCGGTGCGATTGAAATTATCAAGCCGGTACGCGCTTATACATTCAAAACCCCGCATACTGACCGCATGGCCTGCCAGAAAATCTATGAAGATATGGGCAAGCGCGGCATCACCAAAATCGGTCTGATTTCCGGTACTGACGGCTTTGGCGCCTCAATGGAAGCGCAGTGTAAGGACGTTGCCAAAGACTATAAAATCGAGATCATTGTTGATGAGACCTATGATCCGAAAGATGCGGATATGACAGCGCAGCTGACAAAAATCCGTAATACCGGCGGCATTCAGGCAGTGCTTAATCCGGGCTTTGGTCAGGGACCGTCGATTGTAACCCGCAACTATCATCAGCTCGGCATTGAGCTGCCGCTGTATCAGTCGCATGGCGTTGCCTCTTCCGGCTTTATTGAACTGGCCGGCAAGCAGGCTGCGGATGGCGTACGCCTGCCGGGTACTGCTTTGCTGGTTGCAGATCTTCTCAGCAAAGACGATCCTCAGCAGCCACTGGTAACTGCCTATAAAACCAAGTTTGAAGAGCGCTATAAAATGCCGGTCGGCACATTTGGCGGCTATGCACATGATGCGCTACTCATCATCACCGATGCTGTGACCCGTGCCGGTTCCGCCGAGCCGCAAGCCATTCGTGATGCCATTGAAAAGACCAGCGGTCTTGCCGGTGCCACAGGTATCTACACCTTCTCGCCGGAAGATCATCTGGGTCTCGACCTGTCAGCTTTCCGTATGCTGGAAATTAAGGACGGCGGCTGGACACTGGCTGAATAAGCTTTGCCCCTGCTCCCGCCTGTCAATCACAGGCGGGAAATAGCCCGGAGCGGTTCTGATGAACACGGAATCGGAGAACCGCTCTCAGTCTTTGTTTGTCGCATTATCCGACGCAAAACCGTTTCAAACTTTTGCCGGAAATGCTCTGATATCCGCCATCCCCGACAGACGCCGGAGAGCTTATGTCCGAATTTATGCAATTCCTTTCTTCAGGGGTAACTGTCGGCGCAGTTTATGCGCTGGTCGCCCTTGGTTTCACGATCATCTATAATGCTTCAGACGTGGTGAATTTCGCACAAGGCGAATTTGTCATGCTGGGCGGTATGATCACATGGGCAGCCTATGCCGCCGGTTTACCTTTACCGCTGGCTGCGCTGATTGCCATTATTCTGACTGCAGCTCTCGGTGTTGCGATCAATAAATTCGCCATTGAACCGGCACGTGGTGCGCCGGTTGTGTCCCTGATCATCATCACCATCGGTGCTTCGGTGTTTATTCAGGGCGGTGCGCAAATCATTTTTGATAAGCAAATCCATAGTTTTCCGGCCTTTTCCGATGACACACCGCTGAATATCCTCGGTGCAACCATCCAGACACAGAGCCTGTGGGTCATCGGCGGCGCTTTGGTGGTCTTTATCGGTCTGTGGCTGTTTTTCACCCGCACGCTGCTTGGCCGTGCGGTGCTAGCCACATCCAATAATCGTCAGGCGGCACAGCTGGTCGGTATCAATACGACCTTTATCATGACGCTATCTTTCGCACTGTCAGCCGGTATCGGCGCATTGGCCGGTGTGCTGGCAACGCCGATCACTCTGGTCGCCTATAATGTCGGCATTGGTTTTGCGCTGAAAGGCTTTGCCGGTGCAATGCTCGGCGGCATGGGCAACCCGAAAGGTGCGCTGGTCGGCGGCTTCCTGATCGGCCTGATTGAAGCCATGACCGCAGGCTATCTGTCTTCAACCTATAAAGAAGCAGCCGCTTTCATCGTTATTCTTCTGGTGTTGTTCTTCATGCCGCAAGGCCTGTTTGGCAACAAAACGACGGAGCGTGTCTGATGCCCCGTATTTCCGCTAAATTATTGACCCTGCTGGTTTTGGCTGCGATCATCGCTTTGTCGCCGCTGTTCTTCCCGTCAGGCTTCTATTTCCGCATCGGCGCTCTGGTTTTCGTCAACGGACTGGCTGTTCTGGGTCTTGTCATTCTCACAGGCTATGCCGGACAAATCAGTCTCGGTCATGCGGGCTTTGCCGGCATCGGTGGCTATGCCTGTGCGCTCGCACCTGTGCACCTGGGTATCCATCCGGGGCTGGCGGTGGTTTTGGGTGCAATTGTTTCCGCCATACTGGCCTATCTGGTAGGCCGTCCGATCCTGCGCCTGAAAGGCTATTATCTCGGCGTTGCAACGCTGGGCTTTGGTATTCTTGTCTCAATGGTACTGAGCAATGAACGCGACCTCACCGGCGGGCCGGATGGTATGTCAGTGCCGGAACTGGGCCTACGTGGCTGGCTGAAAACCATGGGTTTGAGCTTGAGCAATGGCGAGTTCTGGTACTATTTCTGCGGTATTGTGCTGCTGATCGGTGCATGGGTTGTATTGAACCTGCACAACAGCCCGATGGGGCGTGCTTTACGCGCACTCCACGGATCAGAAATTGCAGCCCGAACTGTCGGTATTGATATTGCACGCTATAAACTGATGGCTTTCGTCATCTCCGCAGTCTTTGCATCCGTTGCAGGCTCGCTGATCGCTTTGCAAAACAAATTCATTACCCCTGACATTGCCGGTTTCATGCATTCTATTGAAATGGTGACAATGGCCGTTCTTGGTGGTGCAGCCTCTGTCCTCGGTGCAATTCTGGGTGCGGCCATTCTGACAATTCTGCCGCAGGTACTGACGGTTTTTGCCGAATATGAACAGCTTATCCTCGGCCTCGTCATGATGCTGGTGATGATCTTCTTACGTGAAGGCCTGCTGCCTTCCATACTGCGCAAATTCAGGGGGACCGGCGAATGACCCTGCTCTCTATTGAGAATTTAGGCATCAGCTTTGGTGGTCTGAAAGCCGTTGATAATGTCAGCTTTCAGGTTAAACAGGGTGAAATTACATCCGTCATTGGCCCCAACGGTGCCGGTAAAACGACCCTGTTCAATATGATCTCCGGTGTCTATCAGCCATCACAGGGGCGTGTGATGCTGAAAGGTGAAGATATTACCGGTATGCGCCCCGATCTGCTGGCGCGCCGCGGTATGTCACGCACATTCCAAAACCTGCAAATCTTCCAGAATATGTCGGTGATTGAAAACGCTATTGCAGGTTTTCACTTAAGCGAGCGCGGCTCGGTTATCAGTGACTTGTTATGCCTGCCAGGATCGCGCCGCAGAGCAGCCAAAGCCCGTGATAATGCCATGCAGCTTCTGGAAAAAGTCGGTCTTGAACGCGCGGCCGAGCGTGAAGCCGGAAGCCTGTCCTATGGTTCGCTGAAACGGCTGGAAATTGCCCGCGCTCTGGCTTTGCAACCTGCAGTGCTGCTGCTGGATGAGCCCGCAGCCGGTTGTAATGCCGTGGAAACCGATGAAATTGACCGGCTGATTGCCGAAGTTGCAGCCTCGGGCGTAGCGATTTTGCTGGTTGAGCATGACATGAAAATGGTGATGCGCATCTCCAATCATATTGTCGTTCTCGATCACGGACAAAAGCTGACGGAAGGCCTGCCCGCCGAGGTCAGCCAAAATCCGGCAGTGATTGCCGCTTATCTGGGTGCAGACTACAGCGAGGAGAACGCGCATGCTGACAGTTGAGGGACTGCGCTCGCGTTACGGGCGTATTGAAGTATTGCATGGTATCGATCTGACGGTCGATTCCGGTGAAATCGTTACGGTTGTCGGCGCCAATGGCGCAGGCAAAACCACTCTGCTGCGTTGTCTTTCCGGCTTGCAGCCGGTCTCCGGCGGCAGCATTAATTTTCGTGGTGAGGTGATCACCACACTTTCAGCCTATCGCCGTCCGTCGCGCGGACTAACCCAGTCGCCGGAAGGGCGTCAGATTTTCACGAACCTGACAGTCGAGGAAAACTTACGTCTCGGCGCGTTTCTGTTTCGCGACAGCCGCGTTGAAAAGGATATGGAAGATGCTTTTTCCATGTTCCCGATTCTGAAAGAAAAACGTAATCTGCCCGCCGGTGGCCTTTCGGGCGGACAGCAACAAATGCTGGCAATGGCACGCGCTCTGATGGGGCGCCCGGCCTGCTTATTGCTGGATGAACCCTCGATGGGGCTGGCGCCGATTATTGTTCAGCAAATTTTTGATGTTGTCAGCAGCCTCAAATCCTTAGGTGTTACAATTCTTCTCGTCGAGCAGAATGCCTATGGCGCTCTGAAAGTTGCCGACAGAGGTTATGTGATGGAAACCGGTAACATCACAATGCAAGGTTCCGCTGAGGAACTGATTGCAGATCCTAAAATCCGTGAAGCCTATCTGGGAATTTGATATGTCAGTTACCATCACCCGTGAAGGTGAAATCGCCCTCGTTACAGTTGATAATCCGCCTGTGAATGCCCTTGGTCAGGCACTGCGTCAGGGATTGTGGGATGCTGTCTCCACCCTTGATGCCGACGATAAGGTCAAAGCTGTCGTGCTGATTTGCGCAGGGCGTACCTTTATTGCGGGCGCAGATGTACGCGAATTCGGCCAGACACCTCAGCCGCCGCATTTGCCTGATCTGGTAACAAAAATCGAAGCGGCACAGAAACCGTGGGTGGCTGCAATTCATGGTTCTGCGCTTGGTGGCGGGCTCGAAGTAGCACTGGGTTGCCGTTTCCGCGTTGCCGTTGAAAACGCATCGCTCGGCCTGCCGGAAGTCACATTAGGTGTTATTCCCGGTGCTTCCGGAACTGTGCGGACGCCACGTCTGATCGGCCTCGAAAAAGCGATTGCCATGATCACATCCGGTAAGCCGGTTCGTGCAAAACAGGCGCTCACAGACGGGTTGGTTGATGCTGTGATCGAAGGTGATCTGAAAGACGGCACACTGGCCTTTGCCCGCAATGCCTTGCAACAACCGCTGCCACAGCCAATTTCCTTCCGCCCTGCGCCACAAGCCGATGAAACATTCTGGCAGGCACAACAGGAAAGTGTACGCAAAGCAGCGCGCGGTGCCAGCGCGCCTCTCATGGCTTTGGAGTCTGTTCGTCACAGCACAATCCTGCCGTTTGATGAGGCTATGGCTTTTGAACGCCAAACTTTTCTTGAACGCCGCGACTCCCGTGAAGCTGCAGCCCTGCGCCGGATTTTCTTTGCAGAGCGCGGTGCGACCAGACCAGCGACTCTACAGGATGTTACTCCGGTAACCCTCAAAACCATTGGCGTTATCGGCGGCGGCACCATGGGTGCGGGCATTGCTGCTGCTTTGCGCGAGGCGGGTTATCCGGTTATCCTCACCGAGCAGGATGAAACCGCAGTGGAGCGCGGTCTTGCCAATATCCGCAAAATTTTCGACGACAGTGTCAAACGTGGCCGCCAGAGTGAAGCTCAGGCTCAGGAGCGTTTTGCTGGGGTCACAGGTACTTGCAATTATGCTGACCTCGCCGATGCAGATCTGGTGATTGAAGCGGTTTTTGAAGAAATCAGCGTGAAACGTGCTGTGTTCGAAAAGCTCGGACAGGTTTGCCGTCCGGATGCAATTCTGGCAACCAACACATCTTATATTGACCCGCGTGCCATCGCCGAGGGGCTGCCACATCCTGAGCGTTTCATCGGTCTGCATTTCTTCAGCCCCGCACATATTATGAAACTACTGGAAATTGTGCCGGTTCCGGAAACATCAGACGCAGTTTTGGCCACCGGTTTCAGCCTCGCTGCTAAATTGAAGAAAATGCCGGTACGTGCCGGTATTTGTGAAGGTTTCATCGGCAACCGCATTCTGAAACGCTACCGCGCTGCGGCAGAAGATTTGCTGCGCAAAGGCAATAATATTGCCGATATTGATGCCGCGATGCGTAGCTACGGACTGGCAATGGGGCCGTTTGAAGCGCAGGATCTGGGTGGTCTGGACATCGCCTATCTGCAACGCGAGGGCGCCCGTGCCACCGGACAGGTGATACCGCAAACATTGGGTGACATTCTGGTTGAGGCAGGTCGCAAAGGGCAAAAAACCGCTGGCGGCTGGTATGACTATGCCGACGGCAACCGCAAAGGACAGCCTTCCGCTGCGGTCACAGCGCTTTTAAAACCCCATGTCACAAACGGCTCCCCGATGTCAGCTACAGAAATTGCCGAAGCCCTTGTGGGCGAGATAGCAGCTGAGGGACAAGCTATTCTTGATGAAGGCATTGCCACGGATGCCGTAGATATTGATCTGGTAAAAATCCACGGCTATGGCTTTCCGCGCTGGCGCGGCGGACCAATGTTTGCCAGTGGCCGCGCCTGAGACAACAAGCGCCCCGTTTATCGGGGCGCTTCAAACCAAGCTATACGCTTTTGCGCAGCGTCTTAATCTGGAATGATCTCGGTCATTCCTGCTGCTCTCAACTCATTATAAGATAATATTATCAGCTCAATCTGACGCGCTGTCATCTCGCAAGCTTTTTCAACCTCCCGATTAAGCACGGCATCCATCAGCGCCGTATGCGTCTCAAGACAATAAGCCTCTCGTAATGCAGGAGAAGCTTCTACAGCCAACAAATAATTTTCAGGCTGTCTATGAGATAAGGATGCGCACAAGACCCGTCCATGACGGCGCATATGATCCGTTACCTGCAAATGAAACCGCTGCTGCCAGGCAGACTTACTGGCTGAGAGGAGTGTACTATGGAACTCATTATGCGCCTGCGCCCAGCCGATATAATTTTCAACATCAATATGACCATCCAGCGGGCTGGCCTCTTTTGACAAACGGTAATGTGCAGCGACAATTCCTGCTTCCCAGCTTGTATCTCCAAATTCCATAGCTTCCTGTAACAATGGTAATTCAAGGATCTTTTTTGTTTTCGTCAGGTCTTCAAGTTCAGCAAATGAAATCGGAGTAACAACATAACCTTTGTTCGGTATAGAAATAACCAGATGCTCTGCTTCAAGCTGCGAAAGTGCCTCACGTAGCGGTGTCCAGCCTAACCCGTACATTTCCTGAATTTTATGCAATTTGAGCGGTGTAGAAGGTGCTAACCGGGCCTCAAGAATATCCCGCCGTAAACTATTATAGGCATCTTCAGATTTGGTGCTCACGAATGTTGTTCCCCATTTTCTTATGACTTCAGCCCATGGCTTATAGTGAGATGAAGTGTGTTTTTTATTGTCGGATGAGATTTCGCTGTAAAATCAGTATCCTCTGGAGAAGCACAATTACAGGTATAATCTGAGGTTAAAAAAGTAACGGATCTCTATGCGACATAGAGCACCAGGTGACAATAGCAGCACAGATATTTCAAATTATATATAAAAATCAGAATGACATATTTTTGCTTTGAGGCAAGTCTGAAATATCAGATTAACTCTCAAAAAGTGGGATAAAATAGATGTCAATCAAGTGCTACAAACAATGCAACACGATCATACCGCCGCTCTTCCGACGAACATACCAGTTCAACTGAAAGTCCTGTAAGCTATTGAAAATAAATACAATTCTAGTTGTCAGACAGACATTGTATACATTCTTATTTTTGCCAGCTTAAGCCCCGTCGATATAGACCAGATCAATTGTAAACTCACAATCAATCGGTATAAAATATTACAAAATTTTATCATATGTGATCCAAGGCACAGATTAATAAAATAATTATTCCCATTGGGGTGTACGTTTATATTTCCATCTATACTTATGTTAACACATTGAATATTATCAATTTTTTTATCTAAAAACGGCATTTAGCGAAAATTAATTACTGGAATTTACAATAATGACGGCCTAAATAGACATTTCGCAGCTACATATCTATCATTTCGACAGCTTGCTATATAACGTCATATAACACATAAGTCCTGCTCCAAACATGCTATATGACTAATTAAGGTTCATTCGATGACTCACGATGGCTCTTTCGATCTTAAATCACTGACCGCCGATGTTGTCTGCGCCTATGTTGCAAACAACTCAATCTCTGCGGGCGATATCCCGAACTTGATTGGTGACGTCTATCAGTCCTTACAAAATCTGACTGTAAAACAGTTTCAGGCTGTAGAAGTCATCGAAGAAAAGAAGGCTCCTGCCGTTCCGGTTAAAAAATCGCTGGCAGATCATGAGATTACTTGCCTTGAATGCGGCTCCAAATATAAGTCGCTGAAGCGTCACATCATGTCTTCTCATGAGCTTACACCTGAGCAATATCGTGAGAAATGGAACCTGCCCGCAGATTACCCGATGGTTGCGCCTGAATATGCCGCAACACGCTCAGCGCTTGCCAAAACCATTGGTCTTGGCCGCAAGCCTGGCACCAAATTATCATAATTAATTTCTGATACGATTTCTCAGCCGCTCAGTTACTTATCATAAGTCTGAGTGGCTGATTTATACAGATATATTGTACCTGTTTATAAAGCGCAGATATGTGACGTATTCTGCCCGACAGTTTAGCTGAGCGTTTTACGTTCATGTTAGATCGCAGTGCTCACTCTGGATTTTTTAGCTTGTCGCATTATCCCGAAGTCAAGTTGATCCAACCTGACCGTGAAATGCTCTGGCCCAGCATTTTCCAATCATTCAATAAAAAACGGAAACCCTCTGTGCGCTTAAACAACGTTTGCGCATAGCTCCATGCGTTTGATCGCGAACAACTGCACTTCATGCAAAATTCGCAGTTAAAACAGGGCTAGTTCTGAGAAGGATTGCATAGCTCAACGCATATTTTGCGCAAAATGCAGATATCACAACAAACTGAAGGCAATTGTGACCGCTTCAGGGCTACATACAGAGCTTTTTCGGCAAGTTTTCTACTTAAAACGATGATTATGACAATTTGATGCCTGACGGCCTTCTTTTACACGCATGAATAAGCAACGCAGCTATGCAAATTTGTCTCTGCTCATTTCGGATCAATAGGGCTATATACAACTCAACAAACAACGACATAAAATTTTCTAGGTGAGAAACATGAACCTGATCCGCTCTTACAACAACTGGCGCCGTTACCGCAGCACAGTAAACGAACTGAACCGCCTCTCAACACGCGAACTGAACGATCTCGGCATCCTGCCTGCAGAAATTCCGTTCGTAGCTCGCAAGGCAGCTCAGCGCTAATAGAATTCCCGAGATATCAAACCTGAGCCTCCCTCCTCCTCCCAACTCAGGTTTGATCGAAGACCGGTCTCCCTCCTCCCAACCGGTCATTCATTGTAACGCCCGATGCTCCTCCCAGCGTCGGGCGTTTACTTTTTGTGCCCTGAATAAAGATAAAATGACTGCGGCGGCCGGTTCATCACAGATGAATATAGGCAAAACCCTGCATTTGCAGATAGCCAAGCTCAGCAACACCACTTGGCACCACATCCTGATCAGTCACGCCATAAAGATCTGCAGGTTTCAGATTACGTCCGCGAAGCGTATTAGCGCAGGCCAGAAAACGCACACCCTGCACACATAAATCGTCAAAGCGCTGTTTGAGAACATCGTCTTCCTGCACAATGCTAAACAAATCCAGCCCTGCACCATGGCAGACAACATGAATCGTAAAAGCCGGTTTTTCAGTAAATCCGGCACATAAAGCATTCACATGATTGGTCAGTGATGTGAGCAAAGCCGCCATATAGGCTTTTGTCTCGGCCGGAGAGGCCAGCACCGAAGCTCCGTTATTATGATAAACGACCCGCTGCTCAATTGTCTGATAGCGATTCTGTGTCAGCGGGTCATTCATTTCATGCTCCGGTTAAAGGGCAGCCACTTTCGTGGCCGTTTAAAATGCGGGTGTAAAAGTCAATCACGTCCTGTTTCAGCAGCGAGATGCAGCCGCAAAACATCAAGCAAACCGCTCTGTCTTGTTATTTGGTCGCTTTTTCACGCGCGCGGGCATCCGCAACCGCCATTTTGAAACCGGCATAATCCAGTGCCATAGCACGGAACGGGCCGATCAGATGGGTTGGCGTGCCCTCAACGCCGATTGACTCAGCCTGAGACATAACCCGCTGTAACTGCGAGGTAATTTTACCATTATTCTTGTTCAGATCAGCCTGCAGACGCTGCATATCAATACCGGAGGCTTTTACCGCATCGAGCATTGCCTTTTTCGAGACTTTACCGCCCGGAATAGCCATCAGAGCTTTATGAACCTGCTCATATTTACCTTGAAAATGGGCGGCCAATGCCAGTTGCGAGCCATAAACAGAGGATTCCGTCAGGATCGGCCATTCTTTATAGACCAGACGAATGTTGCCGTCCTCTTTAACGACCTTTGCGAGATCAACACCGGATTTCTTGCAATAAATACAATTATAATCCGTAAAAACCACAATCGTCAGATCGCCTTTCGGATTACCGCCCACCGGCGCTTCCGGATCGTAGAGAATGCCGTTGACATCAACCTCCTGTGCCAATGCAGCCTGCTGACCAGCGAGCAAAAAAGAAGCACTCAACGCGATACCGGATGAGAATTGAAGAAACTGGCGGCGTTGCATGAGGTTCTCCTGTAATGCAATCTGTCGATCCAGACCATTTCCGGTTTAATACGACCGTGAGAAATGCTCTGCTTAATTGATATAGTGAACATCCTGAAAAGCATTGAGTGCTTTTCAGGATGTGTATTGATGAACGATCAGAGACCGAGAGCCTGCAACCGGCTATTCAGTTTATCCGGTGTCAGCTCTCCAATGATACGGTTTTGTTTCTGCTCGGCAGCCGTTTGGGCTTCCAAAAACATCAGAGTTGGCGGCCCGACAACATTAAAACGCTGCATCAGATCGCGGTTTGCATCGGAATATTCGGTGATATCCGCCTTGATCAGCGTCAGATGCCCAAGCCTTGCCGCATATTCCGGCTGTTTCATCACTTTTTCATTGCTTTTACAGGTCACACACCAGTCCGCAGTGAAATCCACCATAACCGGTTTGCCAGTCGCTACGGCTTCACTCAGTGCCTGATCATATTCAGCTGTGGTTTTGACAATTTTAACTGATGGTGCAACCGCACTCTGCGCAACCTGTGTTCCATTCCCTTGCAAAAATGCCAGCGGCTGCCACGGATCACCCGAACCGCCTGCAAAACCAACCATCAGCAAAGTGCCGTAAATCAAAGCGGCAATGCCGGTGGTTTTTTCCAACCGCATCATAACTGTGCTTTCAGCGCTCAAACGATCAAACACACCAAGGAATACACCGCACGCCAGAGCTGTCAGTGCCAGCAGCAGCATCGCATTTTCATCCGACAACAAGCGCAGGATCATATAAAGCGCAAGCCCGAGAAAGACGACGCCGAAAATCTGCTTGATTGTATTGAGCCAAGGGCCGGATTTCGGCAGGAATTTTGCGCCAAAAGTACCGAAAATGATCAGCGGTACGCCCATACCCAGACCGAGTGCGAACAGAGCGGAGGCACCGCGCACGGCATCACCGGTTTGCGCAACATAAAGCAACGCCGCAGCAAGGGGCGGTGTGACACAAGGGCCGACAATCAGCGCGGAACCAAAACCGAGCACCAGCGCACCACTGATTGCCCCGCCTTTACCTGCAGTTTTGCGGCTGAAGAAATTTGTCCAGCCCTGAGGTAATTGCAGCTCATAATAACCGAACATTGAGAATGCGAGCACGACAAAAACCAGCGCCATAAAACCCAGCGCATAAGGTGTCTGCAATGCAGCCTGCAAATTATAACCGGACCACGAAGCGGCGAAGCCGAGCAAGGCATAGGCGGCTGCCATTGCCACCACATAAGCCGTAGACAAAACGAAACCACGACCGGACGATAATTTTTCACCGGATTTTGCCAGCATTCCTGACAAGATCGGGATCATCGGAAATACACAAGGTGTGAGCGCTAAAAGCAGGCCAAAACCAAAGAAACCGGCAAGCATCAACGTAAAATTCGAGCCGAGCCATGCGTTGACATCTTCTGCACTCGCATCCGTAAGGCTGGCCCAGAAACCGGTTTCAGCCGGTTCCGCACTGGTTGAAGTGGCGGTATTATCTGTTGCAGCATCTTCCGTCGCTGACAAATCTATTGTCGGCAATTGTGCAAGCGACTGACCTGCAGTGCCGTTGCTCTGCGACAAACCGCCAAAGCCCAATGCAACTTTTGTCACTTCAAGTGTTTGCAGATCAAGCGATTTGGTAACCGGCGGATAGCAGATACTGTCTTCTTCACAGCCCTGCCAGCGGATCAGCAATTTTCCGTCTTGCGGTAGATCCTTTTGCGGGACTTGTGCAAAAGCATGGTTATACAGAACCTCGGTGCGGCCGAAATTCATATCGTCTTTGACAACACCTTCATTAATATCCACTGGCACCAGCGTGCCATCCGGCTTTTCGAGCTGGATTTTATCGCGATACATATAAATCTTAGGTGCGATATTCCATTGCAATTGCAGCGCATTGTTTTCATCGCGCGCAACAGTCAGTTGCATCACCTCATCAACGCTGCGCACCGATTGCGCCTGAGCGGGGAAATGCGGTGCGACAACAACCGTTAATACAAGACTCAAAAAAAGCAGGCTGAAAAGCTGTCGGGAATAATGCCGGATCATATTATCCTACGGGTCTGATAATTTTCATGCGATTTAATAGTGTAAGATCATGCCAGTTCAATCAGATAGGCAGTGATCTGTGATAATGTCCATACTATCTTATGACCTTAAGTCAGCCTTAAGGCAGAAACGGCAAATCTGACAGCGTTGAGCAACAAGATTGCTGTAATATCGCAGTCATGGTTAAAACCATCTCCCTGTTGAGGCAATCGCAACTATGGTCGATGGTTCAGGAGAAAATTATGCGCGTTCTGGTCGTTGAAGATGATCCGGTTCTGTCTAACGGTCTTAAAGTCGGTTTAGGTTTGGCCGGTGCGACTGTTGATCAGGTCTCAACTTGCGCTGATGCGCTGGCTGCACTGGCTTCATCTACTTTTGACGCGATTGTGCTTGATTTGATGTTACCGGACGGTTCCGGTCTTGATGTTCTCAGGAAAATGCGAACTGACAAGGATTCCACGCCTGTACTTCTGCTGACAGCACTTGATGAGACCTCCGACCGCATTACCGGCCTCGACAGCGGTGCTGATGATTATATGGGCAAGCCGTTTGATCTCGATGAACTGGCTGCAAGGGTCAGGGCAATTGCGCGGCGTGGTGCGGGACGTGCGCGCGCCATTATGGTTGCCGGTGATGTTGAACTTGATCCGTCAAGCCTCAATGCCAAGGTCAAAGGTGAGCGCGTACCTTTATCACGCAGGGAATTTGCTGTGCTTTCTGCTTTGATGGAGCGACCGGGCATTATCCGCTCCAAGAGCGATATTGAAGAAAGGCTCTATGGCTGGCAGGAAGAAGTCGAGAGCAATACTGTTGAAGTGCATATTCATAATCTGCGCAATAAAGTCGGCCGGGATGCCATTGAGACCGTGCGCGGCCTCGGCTACCGGATGCGGGTAACATAATGACTTCGCTGCATAAAAGACTATTTATCATTCTGGTTGCCGCCACAGGCATTATCTGGGCAAGCGCTGTTGCCTGGACTTATTTCAACAGCCGCAACCAGCTTGAACATGTACTGGACACCCGCCTGCAGGAAGCCGCACGCATGGTGCATTCCCTGCTCGGCAATGCTTCCACCGGTATGAATACCACCAAAGCCATCAGCCTGCCCCATGAACACGGCAATTATGAGCGCTATTTATCGTGCCAGATCTGGTCGCTGGACGGAGAACTGGTCGGCAGTTCAACCGGCGCACCCGATATCAAAATCACGGGCAATAGTACCGGTTTTTCTGATGAAATCGTTCAGGGCGAATTATGGCGGGTCTATACGATTGTCGATCCGGCCAAAGGCGTGCGGATTCTTGTCGCTGACCGTCTGGCCTTGCGCGATCGCCTTGTCGGCGATCTGGTAAAAGGTCTGGTTGCACCAATTATTTTAATTCTGCCTTTGCTCGGCCTGCTGATCTGGATCAGCCTTGGTCGCGGGTTGCGGCCGCTGCATGAGCTGGCCGATAAAGTCCGTCAAAAAGATGCCGATGATATGCGCCCGTTAGAGGCCGAGAATATTCCATCTGAGGTCAAACCGCTTGCGGATGCTCTGAACGGGTTGTTTATTAAAGTGGAAGCCGCCCGCCGCCATGAGCGCGAGGTGACTGCTTTTGCCGCCCATGAATTGCGCACACCCCTTGCAGGTCTGAAAACACAGGCACAAATTGCGCTGGCCACGACCGATCCGGCGATACAAGAAGGTGCTTTGCAGCAAATTCTGCTTTCCGTTGACCGTACCACACGTCTGGTACGCCAACTGCTAGCGCTTGCGAAGCTGGATGCTGATGCCTCACCGGTTACACCGGAAAAGGTCAATCTCGGGCAACTGGTTGAGGAAATTATCGCGCAGAACACTGTCGCCGGTCGCAAAATCAATAATCACATTGATCCGTCTCTGTATGAACATAATTTACAGACCGATCGCCACAGTCTGACCCTGATCCTGCGTAATATCTATGAAAATGCTACGCATTATTCGCCTGCGGAAGAAACTATCCGTTGGGAAAGCCTGAAAAATGGTAGCGGTATTGTGGTGCGCGATTGCGGCAATGGTGTTGCAGAAGAGGAAATTCCGCTTCTGACCACCCGTTTCTATCGTGGCAGCAATAAAAGCCAGACCGGCACCGGTCTTGGCCTGACAATTGTAGAAACAGCGGCCAAAAGGCTGGGCATCAGCTTCACCTTACGCAACCGCACTGACAGACGAGGCATGGAAGCAGAATTACGCTGGACTTGAGCGCCGCTTAAGGCACAAAGAAAGACGGCTGACAGTTAAAAGCAAAACTTACGATACATGTTTTTATTGCGCTTAGGCGGTGAACCCTGTTTATTCCATCCGAAGTTTATAAAATTACGATCAAAACCAAACAATTTTGGAGCTGACATTAATGAAATATCACAATATCGCGCTTGCCTGCAGCCTTTCCCTGCTTGCCGCAATGCCCGCCTTGGCGGCCTCAGAGAAATCTCTGTTCAATGCGGATGATGTAAATCGCGATGTTGTACCGGCCGGCACACCGGCCGCGTTTGAGGTTGCTTTCCCAAATGCCCAGTTCAGCGAAGCAAAGCGTAAAATCGGCGAAAATACCTTCAGCTTTGTTCCTTTAGCATTCATCCCCCTCTCCGATACGCAGGTTGCGCTGGTCAGCACCGGTGCCAGCGACTGCACCAGTCAGGCATGTTCAGGCACGAACAGTGTTCATTATCTGGAGCATTCCGCCGGAGAACCGCAATATCCGTATACGCTGAAAGGCGAGTGGCTCGATGTCGGTATGAGTGGTGTGATGGGCAATCCCGCAAGTCGCTGGGGCTGGAGCAAAGAGATTGCAGACGCTCCGGTTCTCTACACGGAAGCGGGCGGAACCTGGCAGGGGCGCTCCTGTACATTTGCAATCCTGACAGAACTCACTGCCAAAGAACCTGTCGAAATCGCCCGTATTCCGCTGCATATGTCCGATGCCAGCAGTGAAGATAAAGCCGTCAGTTTTGACGGTGAGATTATTGCCGCAGACAAAGGCCAGAGCATCACCGTTTCTTACAGCGGCTCGGAGAGCTTTCAAGCGATGTACAAACGCGGTGCTGACGGGCGTTTCCAGCTCGAAGGCAAAAGCCGCGTCCCTGAATGCTGAATTCAGCACTCATTTTCAGTCACAATATTGCTAAAAGGCAAATAAATGTTTGAAAAATCAACGCAAATTCTCCGCTCTGTCATTCTGGCAACGGGCGTCATGGCGGCTGGAGTTGCCGCTGCTGAAGAACCGGCATCACCGGAATGGGCTGTAAAAACAATCAGCGCCTTGTCGGATGCAGACCTTGTGGTCACCTCGGCAGCCGGTAAAGTTTTTCTGGAAAAGCTGAATCATGAAGGGATCGCGGCCTGCGATGCACCTATCGAAAATCATCCGGATTTCGACAAGCTATGCTCGTGGGCTTTAAACAATGAAGAATCCGACTTTGATATTCTGCTCGGCATTAAGGACGATAAAATTGTAAGCTTTGTTTCTCCTTTCACGCCGGAGAAAGATGACGTCTGGACCTGTGAAGCTACTAAAAAAGACGTACCGGAAAGTGACCTTCAAACCTGCAATATCCGCTCAACGGATGAAAAAAGCCGACAACATTGGTCAGAAAGCTGGGAAAGCTTTCTTAATTCCATTAATTAACTCTGCGGCTATTAAATCCGGCAGGAAGCGAACTAAAGGATTGCTTCCTGCATAAAAGAATTAGGTCTGAAAACAGCGTCAGTGCAATTAAACCAAACCCGATTTTCCAATTATAAAATTTTAAAGAATTCTATTTATAATCATAACAAATAACATCTGCTTCAAAAATAAGCTTTGAGTGCATCACTTAGCACTCTGAAAGGAAAATCAGTGAACCGGACAGGCCGTTCTCTCCTGTTTATTCTGATTTTTCTATTGTTTTGGGTCACAGTGAGACCATTCACCGACTTACGTGATCCCTCAGTCCTGCTGGCTGAGGAACAAGGCAATATTCTGCAGCAGCTGGTTTCACTGTCATTATTTGCTGCTTCAGGGCTGTATTTGCTTAAAAATTGGCAGATCGCGCTGAAAATGCTCTCTCCTCTGCTCATCCTGTTGCTCGGCTGGCAATTCGTTACGGTCTTTACCTCTGATTATTCTGCCATTGCGTTTCGCCGCTATATTTTCAGCATAACAGCCATTGTTACTGCAATGGCCTGGGTCATTTTGCCTGAAAACACGCAGCATTTTCAGAAAATGATCAAATATCTCAGCCTGTTTGTGCTGCTTTTTTCCTATTTCGGCGTGATTTTCATGCCGGAAATATCCATTCATAATATGGCAGAAGTGCTGGAACTGGTGAATGCAGGCTCGTGGCGCGGGCATTTTGCTCATAAAAACATCGCCGGTCCCGCCATGATCGTGCTGATTATTTATAACCTCTATCTGCTACGCAAAGAGGATTTTCTGATACCCGCGATTAATATCATTCTGGCAACCATCTTTCTGATCTATTCCAATAATAAAACCTCAATCGGACTGGTATTGATCGCATTGCTGGTGGCGCAGCTTATTCGCACTGTCCGTATTTTACCGCTGCAATTATTAGCGTTTTTCATTCCCATCGTTCTTATGGCTGCCCTGACGGTCGGAACAGTTCTCAACCCCTCGCTCTATGATTTTGTCAACAGCGCGATTTCCGACCCGAGTTTTACCGGACGAACGGATATCTGGAAATTTGCGTTTGAGCAATTGTGTGCACATCCGTGGATTGGCTTCGGATTTGATACATTCTGGAATATGTCAAATCTGGTGAATGGCGGCTACGATATTGAGACATGGGCAGCCAGAGCCGGCCATGCCCATAACGGCTATATCAATCTGGCGCTCTCATCAGGGGCAATCGGTGTTATTCTGTTTGCAATCTGGATGCTGTTTTCACCATTGCTGGATTATAACCGCTCACAGAAGAACGGCAACGATCCGGCGCTTGCAACCATGTATCTGCGCATCTGGGTGTTCATGATGCTCTATGCCAATCTGGAATCACCATTCTTTGCTCCCCGTGGTCAGGTCTGGTTCTCGTTGCTTGCCGCCGTTCTGGCATTGCGCCTGCATGCACGTGTCAAAATCCGTTAATCACAGAGAACAACCGATAAATCAGCCGTTCTGTTCCGGCTTTTGCTGCGTATGATGCTCTGACAGCACAATGTGATCAGTATTCATCACAAATCATTCTGCTGCTTGTTGACTAAGCTCAATTTTCAAACTGTATTTCTGTGATCTTATATCCGTTGGGAGACGGGTTAAGACAGCAGTTAGCTGCAAATAAGATGATCCGGGAGGGGCCGGGGCGACATCTGTGCGGTTACAGTCACTGCAGGCGAACATTATTGAGGAAATGTCGGCTATGAATCATAAAAACAATCACCGGACGGGCGGAGAGATCCTGATTGATGCTTTGCGCATCAATGGCGTGGAAAGAGCGTTCTGTGTGCCAGGTGAAAGCTATTTGGCAGCTCTCGATGCATTGCATGATGCAAAAGAAGATATTGAGCTGATTGTCTGCCGTCAGGAGGGCGGCGCAACTTATATGGCTGAGGCCTATGCCAAACTAACCGGCAAGCCAGGGATCGCCTTTGTAACCCGTGGCCCGGGTGCCACCAATGCCTCTGTCGGCATTCACACTGCGTTTCAGGATTCGACACCGATGATCCTGTTCATCGGACAGGTTGCCAGCGATCAGGTTGAGCGCGAAGCTTTTCAGGAAGTCGATTACCGCCGGATGTTTGGCCAGATGGCCAAATGGGTTGTACAAATTGATGATGTTGCCCGTATTCCGGAACTGGTTTCACAGGCATTCCACCGTGCGGTGAATGGCCGTCCGGGCCCTGTTGTCGTTGCTCTGCCGGAAGATATGCTGACAGATCATGCCAGTGTCTCTGATGTACCAGCGCATAAAAAGATCGAAATTTCAGCCGGTGCAGAACAATTACAGGAACTGACTGAGCTGGTGAAACAGGCAGAACGCCCTGTTGTCATGCTCGGTGGCAGTGGTTGGGATAAACAGGCGGTCGCCGATATGGAGGCCTTCTGTACAGCCAATAATCTGCCTGTCGCCACTTCTTTCCGCTGTCAGGACCTCTTTAACAATGCCTTGAGCAATTATGCCGGTGAGTTGGGGACTTCGGCTAATCCGAAACTCATCCAGAGCATTAAAGACAGCGACCTGTTACTGGTGATCGGTGCACGCATTGGTGAAATGACCAGCGCCGGTTATACAATGGTCAATATTCCTGTGCCGGATCAGAAACTGATCCATGTCCATAGCGGTGCTGAAGAGCTTGGCCGCGTTTATTATCCGACACTGCCAATCAATGCGACAATGGCAGCTTTTGCCAAACAATTACGGGCACTTGGCAAAATCGGCTCTGATAAATGGGCCTCTTGGACGGCAGAGCTGAATAAGAATTACAATGATAATCTGCAACATGCGCCAATTCCGGGCAATGTGCAGATGGGCGAAATCATGCAGTGGATGCGGGCAAATCTGCCTGAGAACACAATCATGACCACCGGTGCCGGTAATTACACTGCATGGCCGCATCGTTTCTATCAGTATAAAACCTTCCGCACGCAGCTCGGCGCCACCAACGGCTCTATGGGCTATGGTGTACCGGCAGCCATTGCAGCTAAACTGACTGATCGTGACCGTACTGTCATTGCTTTTGCCGGTGACGGTTGCTTCATGATGAATGGTCAGGAACTGGCAACTGCCATGCAATATGATGCCCGTGTGGTCTTCATCGTCGTGAATAACGGCATGTATGGAACCATTCGTATGCATCAGGAACGCACCTATCCGGGTCGTGTTTCCGGTACTGCGCTTGCCAATCCTGATTTTGCAGCTTTGGCACAAGCCTATGGCTTACATGGTGAAGTCGTTGAAAACACAGATGAATTTTTTCCAGCTTTCGAACGTTCTGTTGCATCCGGCAAACCGGCGCTGATTGAAATCCGTATTGATCAGGAAGCGATTACGCCGAAAATGAGTCTCAGCGCGATGCGCGAGCAGGCTTTAGCAGCACAAAAGAGCTAATCACTCAACTTACAGCGGTTCCAGTTAAGACTGCCTCGTTGGAACCGCTGTAACTATTTGTTTTTACGCATTATCCGACGCATCGCAGCAGGAAAAGAAATCAGTCCAGCGAACTGATTTCCCTGCGGAGGCGATTCCCGCTTTTGCTGGAAATGCTATACCCCCCTGCCCTCCTCTGAGAAGGGCAGGGGGTTTTTAATATCAAAGATCCTTTACAAGGCGCAGAGCATCATAGATCGCAGCGTGGGTATTGCGTGCCGCGACGGCATCACCAATACGAAAGAGCTGATACTTCCCCTGCCCGTTGGTAGCGAGTTGTTGCACACGCCCGGCAATTAGATCATCATAATCCACCGCGCCAAGATTTTTCGACTGTGGCTTCAGCTCAAAATAGAGATCATCCAGTGGCCTTGTGCCGTGATTGACCACAATCTGATCGTGATCCTGCTGCTTATCTACACCGCCATAATCACTGCCAATATGCGCTGTCAGGCGATTGCCATTGCGCGTAACCTTATCCAGACGATAAGTCACCGTAAAAGTGACCCCGTCTTTTTGTAACGAACGCATATAGGGTACAAGGTTCATTGCCATGATTTCCGGCGAAAAACTGCGATCCGGCGTCATAATTTCGACCTTGGCACCGGCTTTGACCAGCATCTCCGCTGCCTGCAAGGCTGAATGATCGCCTGCATCATCATAAATCAGCACATTTTGCCCTGCTTTGGCGTCTCCCGACAGAATATCCCAGGCAGAAACAACCAGATCATTACCTTCGTTTAAAATTTCCGTATGTGGAAACCCACCGGTGGCGATAATCACCACATCCGGATTTTCTACGTCAATATCGGCCTGCTCTGCCCATGTATTGAAGCGGAATTCGACACCCAGCCTCTCACATTGCGCCATACGCCAGTCGATAATACTGATCATTTCACGCCGGCGCGGTGATTGCGCAGTCAGACGAATTTGCCCGCCTGCACTATCCGCTGCTTCAAAAACCACGACCTGATGGCCACGTTCTCCGGCAACGCGTGCCGCTTCCATCCCCGCAGGCCCTGCGCCGACAATGACAATTTTCTTCTTATCCTGTGTTTTACTGATCATATGCGGCATAGTCAGTTCACGGCCGGTCGCCGGATTATGAATGCAATAGGCCGCACCGCCCTGATAAATCCGATCGAGACAATAGTTTGCGCCTACGCATGGACGGATATCATCTTCTCTGCCCTCGATGATTTTGCGCACAATATGCGGATCAGTCATATGGGCGCGGGTCATCCCCACCATGTCCAGTTTGCCCGAAGCAATTGCATGACGTGCCGTTGCCACATCCGGAATTTTGGCGGCATGGAATGTCGGAAAGTTCGTTGCGGCGCGGATTTCTCCGGCAAAATCCAGATGCGGCGACCCTGCCATGCCCTGAATTGGGATAAGGTCGGTCATCGCCGGATCGGTATCAATATGACCGCGTACCACATTGAGAAAATCAATCATACCGCAGTCTTTGAGACGGCGGGAGATTTCAATTCCCTCCTCCACTCCGTGGCCGTCTTCCATCATTTCATCGCCGGTATAACGTATCCCGACAATAAATTCCTGTCCGACGCGTTTGCGGATTTCACTCAGAACATCAAAGGTAAAGCGCAACCGGTTATCCAGAGAGCCACCATAGGCATTGGTCAGATCATTGGTTGCCGGTGACCAGAATTGCTGTAACAAATGGCCATAGGCCTGCAGCTCAATACCATCGAGACCAGCGGCCTGCATGCGTTCAGCCGCATCACCGAAGTCTTTGATAATCCGCTCAATGTCCCAGTCTTCAAGTCGTTTCGGGAATGCCCGATGGGCTCTTTCCCGCTCATGTGACGAGGTGACAGCTGTCAACCAGTCCCCTTTATCCCAGCGCGTACGGCGCCCGAGATGGGTCAACTGGATCATCACAGCAGCGCCATGTTCATGACATTCTTCAGCCAAGGCCTTCATCCACGGCACAACTTCATCTTTATAAGCGAGCACATTATTAAACACCGGCGGACTGTCTCGGGACACAGTTGCCGAGCCTGCCGTCATAGTCAGTGCCACGCCAGCTTTGGCGCGTTCGACATGATAAGCCCGATACGCATCTTTCGGCATGCCGTCTTCCGGATAGGCAGGCTCATGGGATGTCGTGATAATCCGGTTACGCAAGGTTAAATGTTTCAGCTGGTAAGGCTGCAAAAGCGGATCATTCTGCATAGTCGTTCCCCTTATTTTTGAGAAAGCCTATGCAAAATGTACAGTACTGTCAATTTTATATACAGCAGTGTACATTTTATCGCAGGTACGATATTCTTAATGTGCCGATAGATTACAAGCTATTGATTAATAATACTATATTTGAAAGATAAGTGCATGATTGCAGTGACCGGAGAACAAGAAAGTGGTTGGCGCGGCTCCAAAGAGCTCTGGCTTGAGGCTGCCTATCAATTACTTATTGAAGGTGGAATCGACAATGTCCGTATTCTTTCTCTGGCCAAAATGCTGAAACTTTCCCGCACCAGCTTCTATTGGTTCTTTAAAGATCGCGAAGCTTTGCTCGATGCGCTTCTTCTGTTGTGGCAGGAGAAAAACACCAGCTCTCTGCTTCGTCAGGCTCAGGCACCGGCTGCCAGTCTTGCAGATGCAACGCTCAATCTTTTTGACTGCTGGCTTGATAACAAGCTCTTCGATAGCATACTCGAACACGCTATCCGCAGTTGGGGTGTGCAATCTCCCGCTGTTGCACAAGCTCTCAAAGAAGCCGACATGCTCCGTATGGAAGCAATTAAGCTGATGTTTGTCCGCCACGGCAGTGAACCACTGGTCGCCGATGTTCGCTCCCGTGCGCTCTATCTGACCCAGATCGGTTACATCAGCATGAATACACAGGAAGATACTGCAACGCGATTGCTTCGCGTTCCTTCCTATGTGGCGATCTTTTCCGGTGCCCTGCCCTCTCAACAAGAACTTGAGAATTTTCAGCAACGCCATCCCGCCAGTCAGCAATAAAACCAACCGCGTCAAAGCCCTGCAAATTTGCGATGAGAAACCTTTGGCAGAGACATTACTGTGGCACATTTTGCTCTGCCTGCTTTATCTGCTATCAGAATGAACATAACCTCAGGCAGTTATAAAATACTGCCATATTCCAGCAGTAGTCATCCGCAGAAAATGAGACGCCATGTTTACCCTAAGCCAGAGAGAGGTATTTGAGCAGGAAATTAAAAGGAGCCGCTTTCTGGCCATTGCCCTTCCTGTTGCGGATGAAGATGCTGCTAAAGAATTTATCTCCCGTGAATCTTACAGTGATGCCAATCACAATTGCTGGGCGTGGCGCATCGGACAGAACTACCGTTTCAATGATGACGGCGAACCAAGCGGCACTGCCGGTAAACCAATCCTGCAAGCGATCGACGGTCTGGAACTCGACAATGTCGTAGTGCTCGTCACGCGCTGGTTCGGTGGTACATTGCTTGGCAGCGGCGGACTGATCCGCGCCTATGGCGGAACTGCTGCTCTCTGCCTGCGTGCAGCGAAACTGATTGAGCTTATCCCGACAGAAACAATTTATATCCGTACGCATTTCTCTGAATTGGCTTTGATCAAAGCCCGACTTGCAGCGACTGAACATCTCACCATCAGCTCTGAAGCATTTCATAATACCGGTGCAGATCTTCGCCTCGAAATTCCGGTTGCACACAAAGAGAATGTATTGCGAATGCTCACGGACGTCACTGCCGGACGCGTGCAGATTGCGGACAAAGCCGAAGATTTAAGTTTCTGAAATTTTCCTATCGTTGACAGCTGTCAACCTGAGTGACCTGCCTTCGCCCTCCCTTGAATTTACCCTGACCAGAACCCTTCGCCTTCATCGAAGGCAACGGGCACAGAATATTAAAAAGCGGCAACGGCAGGCACTGACGAACCCCTCTGCTTGATGACAGCACTCAGACAGACAAGAGAGCGATTCATTACCCTGTCGCAACTTTATAGGACCGTTATAATCTGCAGATTGTTTCGAACCAGAAACAGCTGTGAAACTTGACAGCCGAAGACGACCGAGCTTTCGGACAAGTTTATTTCGGCAATAACAAACCGGTTACATAAAGGTTAAGTTTTGTTAACCATAAATCGTTTGACTTTCAGCACAAGAATCCTGATCCTGTAACGACAATTTACGCATAATCTTCGCATTTCCGTTACTCGGCCTTACTGCTGTTATTTGCGTTTTCCAGTGTTGATTTAAACACTTGCGTTAACAGATTAGTAATTTTCTCCGAATCGTAGCATGTTAGGCGCAGAATAAGCGACGGAATGCGTAAGACCGTAACCGCTGCATATAAGGGCTAGAGAAATTGACGACAAATTGGGCAGATATCGTTGCTGATGCTCAGCAGCATATGGCAGTGACAAATACAGTGAATGAAGCGCCATTGGCAGCCGATCGGGCGATCGCTGCTGATGCTGAGCTTTTGTCTGCCCAGTTGCAGGCAATGCGTGAACGTTTGTTTGCGCCCGCCTCCAACAAGGTTCTTCGTAAATTCAGCAGCAGTGAAGCTGCAAAGCTGATCGGCGTTTCAGACAGCTATCTACGCCAGCTCTCTATTGCCGGCGAAGGCCCGCAGCCTGAAACCGGCACGGCCGGTCGTCGTCTCTATACACTCGAAGACATTAATGCTCTGCGTCATTTACTGACTGAGCAAAATGCCAAGAACCGCAATTACCTGCCTTGGCGCGATGCGCAACGTGGTGAGCATTTGCAAATCCTTGCCGTAACGAATTTCAAAGGCGGCTCGGGCAAAACAACAACAACAACCCATCTGGCACAGCATCTCGCTTTGTCAGGTCTGCGCGTTCTTGCCGTTGATCTCGATCCGCAGGCATCGATGTCTGCCTTGTTCGGTTACCAGCCGGAACTCGACCTCACCGGCAATGACACGCTTTATGGTGCGATCCGTTATGATGAAGCGCAACGCCGGTTGCGTGACATTATCCGCAAAACCTATTTTGATGGTCTGGACCTCGTGCCAGGCAATCTGGAATTGCAGGAATTCGAGCATACCACACCACGCGTTCTTGCCGAGCGTCGCGGCCCTGCAACAGACATGTTCTTCACCCGTGTACAGGCTGCCCTGCAATCTGTAGCGGATGATTATGATGTAGTGGTTATCGATTGTCCGCCGCAACTCGGCTTTTTGACCTTGTCTGCACTTTGCGCGGCAACATCGGTGATCGTTACCGTACATCCGCAGATGCTCGACGTTGCCTCAATGAGCCAGTTTCTTTTCATGACATCGGATTTGCTTTCGGTTGTACGTGAAGCCGGCGGCACACTCAATTTCGACTTCCTGCGCTATCTCATTACCCGCTATGAACCGAATGACGGTCCTCAGGCACAGATTGCAGGCTTCCTGCGTGCCCAGTTCGGCGATCGCGTCCTTACAGCGCCTATGGTAAAATCCACCGCTGTTTCTGATGCGGGTTTGACCAAGCAAACACTTTATGAAGTCGGGCGGGAAAACTTCAGCCGTGTCACTTATGACCGGGCCATGGAATCGTTGACAGCTGTCAACGGTGAAATTGAAGCTTTGATCCACTCCGCATGGAACCGTACGGGGAAGGGAGCTAAAGTATGAACAGCTCAAGCCGTAAAAATCAACTGAAAGCACTATTCGGTGCACCTTTGCCGGTTACGCCGGAAGTCACAAGCAATGAGACACCAGCGCCGGTGCAGTCAACCGAGACAGTAACACCGGCTGTTGAAAGACCCGCCGATAATCCGATGCGTACAGCGGCCAGCCGCTCCGGCGCCGTTAAAGCTATGGGACTGTCGCTTGCCGATATGTCCCGTGAGCTGGAATCTGCCAAACAGCTATCTGATAGTCTAGCAAAGGGTGATCAGGTTGTTGAACTTGATGCCTCGCTGATTGACGGATCTTTTGTCGAAGATCGTCTGACCCGTCAGGAAACAGATGATCCAGAGTTTCTGACGCTCATCCAGAGCCTCCATCAGCATGGTCAGCAAGTCCCTATTCTGGTACGTCCACATCCGGATAAAGCCGGGCGGTTTCAGGCAGCCTATGGCCACCGTCGTATGCGTGCAGCAGCCCGCCTTGGTATGCCGGTCAAAGCGCTTATCAAGCCGTTAAGCGATGCAGAACTCGTTCTTGCGCAAGGTAAAGAAAACAGCGAGCGCCGTGATCTTTCTTTCATTGAACGCGCATTATTTGCGCAAGCTTTGATTGAACGCGGCTTTGAACGCTCTGTAGTACAGGATGCGCTGTCTTTACATAAAGCTGAAATGACACGGTTCCTCCAAGTCGCAGCAGCCATTCCGGAGCAGATTATCCGGGCCATTGGTCCTGCGCCTAAAGTCGGCCGTCCTCGTTGGATGCAACTGGCAGATACACTTCGCGATAAAGTGCTGTTGAAGCAAGCACAACGGATTATTACCGAGCATGAGTTTACCGATGCAGAAACTGATTTACGTTTTCAGCATTTGTTGCAGAAATTAACCCATGTCGAAAAAGCAGAAGCATCAAAGCCTGCTGAGCAGAAGTTACAAACTGCAAATGGAGAAAGCCTCGGGCTCTTACGTCTGCAGCAGGGCAGGGCGCAATTTGATTTGCAACGTCATGATGCGGAAGATTTCGCTGAATATCTCGCTCGTGAGATGGCAGAGCTTTATGAAAAATACCGGCAAGAGAAAAACGGATAAATCTATCCCCGTCTTTTGCCCCACGTTTAGTATGCGTATCCAAGAGTATTCAGGTGTTTCAACAGAAACGCTTTGAACCATGATTACAGAACTAAAGGAAGAACCAGAGATACGGGCATTTCAATGATTGAGAGCCCAAAACAACAGAACCAGTTTTAACAGATAGGAAAAAACGGCAAGAAAAAAGGCCCCCTGAACGTTACCGAACCGGAAGCCCTCTTTCGATGTAGCAATTAGAGAGAATCACTTTCGAGACCAAAAGTCAAGAGTCGGCATAGTTCCGGCAGTGTTTTTGCTTGCCTCTATGAGGTAACAAATGACTGAGCATTTTGCGACGTCCCCATTTGGCGGACGAATGATGAATGCTGCGCATTTTTTGAGTTACGAAAAACTTCGTCAACAAAAACAAAATTTGCGGCAGAACTCTCTACAAACTGAAAATACTTCAGAACAGACAACTGTCTCCGTCGATCGCTGGAAACTCTTGCGTGCTTTAACAGAAGCCCGTGAAGCTTATCAGCTATCGTCGCGTAGCATTGCCGTGCTTGAAGCCTTGTTGAGCTTTTATCCAGATAAGATGCTCGACGGCAATGTTCCGCTGATTGTGTTTCCATCCAATCATGAATTATCAATGCGTTTGCGTGGTATGTCTGCGCCAACTATTCGCCGTCACATTGCCACGCTGGTCGAGATCGGATTCATTCTCCGTCGTGATAGCCCGAACGGAAAGCGTTTCGTTCGCCGTGATAGCAATGGTGAAATCGCAATGGCCTTTGGCTTTGATCTTGCTCCGCTGACATTCAGAGCAGCAGAGATTGAAACGCAGGCTGAAAAAATCCGCGAAGAGAACCGTATCCGGCAACAATTGCGTTTCAACATTACCATTCATCTACGTGATATT
This sequence comes from Pseudochrobactrum asaccharolyticum, assembly GCF_003314995.1. GTDB lineage: Bacteria > Pseudomonadota > Alphaproteobacteria > Rhizobiales > Rhizobiaceae > Pseudochrobactrum > Pseudochrobactrum asaccharolyticum. The sequence goes on along the minus strand of NZ_QNRH01000007.1, from coordinate 50,175 downwards.
TCCAAAACCATTCTCTCTGCACTCAATGAAAACAGGGAAGGGGACTGGGAAGCGCTTTATGACCAGTTACAAGCACTCTCCGGCCGCGTAGAGCGCAACGGAACACTGACAAATCTGACGATCCGTGAACAAGCACTGAGCAATTTACGCCGTCAGGTGGAAAATCTTTATCTTTCAAATGTTTCAGAGCCACAAATGAGCGGCAATGAGCGTGAAAATGAGCACCACATTCAGAATTCAAACATAGAATCTTTTGATAAAACAAAACCCGTAAAAACGGAAAAATCAGAAATTCAAATTGCGGACAAACAAACAACAGCCAAAACTCAGATCAAAACGCCTCATCTCAATGAAATTTTGAACTATTGTCCGCAAATTGAAAACTATGCGGTTCATGGTATTCAAAACTGGAAAGATTTAGTGACTACGGCAGGGCATATACGCTCAATGCTTGGAATAACTCTGTCTGCCTGGCAGCAAGCATGTGAAAGCATGGGAGAAATCAATGCTGCTGTGACTGTTGCGGCGCTGCTTGAGCGATCCGATACAATTCACTCGGCTGGCGGGTATTTGCGAAAACTCAGCCAAAAGGCAGAAATTGGCCAATATTCTGTGCAACCCGTTCTAAGGGCACTCTCACAGACAAAGCATTGAAATATGCTGATGATCGACACCTATTCAAATGGCTGTGTGCTAGACAGATAATTGTTGGATAAAAGAAGTTTGGAGGCTAAAGACACGCTTTCAGATCAATGGAGATAAACATAATTATGACTGATAATCAGGCACCATCTGTGAAAACAAGACGCGGCAGAATTGTGCTGGTCGCTGTGATCGCCGGCCTGCTCATCAGTGGATTAACCGCTCTGGGCAGCTGGCAGGTTCAGCGTCTTGGCTGGAAACATGATCTGATTACACGGGTCGAGCAAAACATTCATGCTGCCCCTATTGCAGCACCCGATCTGAACAGCTGGCAACAGGCTGATAACAAAGCATTAGAATATCGCGCTGTCAGCGTTAGCGGTCATTATCTCAATGATAAAGAAGTTGCCGTTGCGGCTTTGACAGAAAGAGGCTCCGGCTACTGGATTGTAACGCCGTTTCAGCGTGACAGCGGAGAGACAATTTACATCAACCGCGGCTATGTCACTTCAGCAAAACGTACGCCGGAAAGCCGTGCCAGCGGGCAGATCGAGGGTGAAACATCGGTGACCGGCCTTTTGAGATTGACCGAGCCTAAAGGCTTCTTCTTGCGCCAGAATAATCCGGAAAAAAATATCTGGCATGCCCGCGATATTGAGGTTTTTGCCAAGCGGGCAGATCTCACCAATGTACCGGCCTATTTTATTGATGCAAATGCTGATCAAAACCGTGCGGATCGTCCGGAAGGCGGGCTGACTGTGATCAAATTTCCGGATAATCATTTAGCTTATGCGCTGACCTGGTTTACTCTGGCTCTGATGGTTCTTGGCGCAGCCATATTTTTGATCCGCTATGAACTCGCACGGAAAAATAAAATTACTGAATAAAATCAATATATTAAAAGGTATATTTTGTTCATAAAACAATAATTCTCCTCTGCATCAAAAGATTAAAACTACAGATTTTTTGCGCGATCTGTACGTATTCTCTCTGCTGATCCTTAACAATCATATTGTTTGTGTTGTGCTCCGGAACGATTTTTGTCCCGTGTCCAGCATAAAGGATATCGATGAATGAGGTTTCTTCCTCACCTCGCATTTGCCACACCAATTCTGCTGTTACCTGCGGGAGCCTGTGCTGAAGCACTCGCGCCTGTGCGCACTGTTTCAACCATCATCGCTCAGCAAAAAGCAGTTGAGTGGAAACTGGCTTTTAACGGGCTGTTTGTCCCGCGTGAAGAAATTGCTGTTGGTACAAGCTTACAAGATCAGCGGATTGCGGCAGTAGAAATTGAGGTCGGTGATTATGTCCGTGCAGGGCAGGTGCTGGTGCGGCTTGATACGCTGAAACTGGATATTCGTTTGCGCGAGAATGAGGGGCGGGTTGCCCGTGCGCGCGCAGCCCTCGTGCAACAAGAAGTAAGCCGCGAACAGGCACAATCCAATCTGAACCGCACAAAGCGTTTACGTGGCAACGGCGCTGTCAGCGAGCAATCCTATGATGATAAATTAGCGGCATTACATCTTGCTGAACAAAGTATTGATGTAGCCAAGGCCGAGCTGGCACAGGCTGAAGCGCAACTGGCTGATGCCAAAAGCGAGCGCGAACGGGCAATACTCATTGCTCCGGTGAGCGGGCTTGTTTCAGAACGCTATGCCCGTGCCGGTGCTCTGGCCGGTAACACGCCGCTTGTGAACCTGATCCGTGACAGCGAGATCGAATTTGCAGCAGAAGTACCGGAAAGCGAATTGCGCTTTCTGAAGGCCGGACAAAGGGTACACCTGCATTTGCCGGATGGTAAGGAAGTCGGGGGACATGTCCGACTGGTTTCTCCGAAAATTGATCGTCAGACCCGTTTAGGTACGGTTTTTATTACGTTGAGCGACAAGCAACCGACGCTGCTCTCTGGTGCATTTGGCAAAGCGGAAGTCGTGTTTGCGCAAAATCACGCCATTCTGGTCAGGGATTCTGCCGTTTTACGTGACACAAACCTCGCCGGAGAGACGACGGTTTTCATTATCAGCAATGGTAAGGCGGTAAAACGCAAAGTCGAACTGGGGCGGCATAAAAACGGGGAGGTTGAAATCCGCTCCGGTTTGCAGGCGGGAGATCAGATTATTGAAAGAGCAGGGCCGTTGCTGCGCGATGGCGAAACCGTCAGTGCTGCACCCGACCTGACCCTGTGAAAGATATCCGATGACCAGTAATATTTCTGCTTGGGCAATCCGCAAGCCGGTGCCGGTTCTTGTGCTTTTTATCGTTATGACACTGACCGGCTGGATGGCATTCAGCAAATTACCGATCAATGCCAATCCGAATGTGTCTTTTCCGGTGGTCAATGTCACGGTCACGCAGGCCAGCGCCGCCCCTTCGGAGATGGAAACGCAGATTACTCGTCGTATTGAGGGGGCTGTGTCCGGTATTGCCGGCGTCAAGCATATCCGCTCCACACTTGCTGACGGTACATCAAATACGGTAATTGAGTTCCGCATCGGCATTGATCCGGATCGCGCAACCAATGATGTGCGTGAAGCGGTCGCACAAATCCGCTCAGACTTGCCGCAAACGATACAGGAGCCAGTGGTCACCCGTATTGATGTCGAGGGCGGCGCAATCCTGTATTATATGATCTCTGCGCCGCAAAAATCCGATATGGATATGTCGTGGTTTGTGGATGACACGATCAGCCGTGAATTGCTGACTGTGACCGGCGTGCAGAAAGTGCAAAGGCTGGGCGGTGTTAGCCGCGAGATCCGCATTGCACTGAAACCGCAGCGGTTATTGGCGCTGGGTGTTTCTGCCGATCAGGTAAACAGCGTTTTACGCGAGCTTAATGTCAATGTTCCGAGCGGGCGCGGCAATATCGGTGACAGAGAACAATCTTTGCGCACCCTTGCGAGCGCTAAAACAATTGAGGAATTGTCACGTTTGACAATTGCTCTGCCGGGCAATCGCTGGATACCGCTGCGTGAGATTGCGGAGCTGAAAGATACGGCCTCTGAAGCGCGCAGTTTTTCGCGTCTGGATGGTAAACCCGTGGTTGGTTTCTCCGTATCACGTGCCAAGGGGCACAGCGATACTGTTGTTGCAGAACGGGTTAAGGCGCATCTGGAAGTGCTGCGGCAGCAATATCCGGGCACAGAGATCAAAGAGATCAGCTCAACCGTCGGCTATACATTGCAGAGCTATAATAATGCAATTTCGGCTCTGGTCGAAGGCGCATTGCTGACCATTGTTGTGGTGTTCCTGTTTTTGCGGAACTGGCGGGCAACATTCATTGCGGCTGTGGCCATGCCCCTGTCTATTCTACCGACCTTTGCTGCAATGTACTGGCTCGATTTCACACTCAACAGTATCAGCCTGCTGGCATTGACACTGGTCATCGGTATTCTCGTTGATGATGCGATTGTTGAGATCGAGAATATCGAACGGCATGTGCAAATGGGGCGACGGCCTTATATTGCCGCTCTTGAGGCATCCGATGCTATCGGGTTGGCCGTTGTGGCCACCACACTGACCATTGTCGCTATTTTTGCGCCGGTCAGCTTTATCGGTGGCGCAATCGGCCAGTATTTCCGCCAGTTCGGACTAACTGTGGCGATTGCCGTGCTGATTTCGCTTGCAGTTGCCCGTTTACTGACACCGCTGATGGCAGCCTATCTGCTGCAACCGCATAAAGCTGCCCATAAAGAGACAGAACCTGCAGGTTTGAACCTGTTCTATCTGAAGCTGCTGAATTGGACACTGCATCATCGCAAGACAACTTTTGCATTTGTGGCAATGATTTTTGCCGGCTCGGTTTATCTGCTGTCCTTGCTACCATCCGGTTATATGCCGCAAAGTGATACGGATGTCTCGCAGGTTAAAGTCACGCTGACACCTGGCACCAGACTGGAAGAAACAACCCGTATTGCCGATATGATTACAGCTCAACTGCTGAAACGCCCCGGGGTCAAGGATGTGCTGGCCACAGCTTCGGACAGTGTCAGTGATTTTTCTTTGCTGATTAATCTGAAACCACGTGATGAACGGGGCATGAGCCAGAAAGAATTTGAGGCATCAATACGTCCGGTTATCGCAGCTATACCGGATATTCAGTTCACTTTTACCAATGATAGCGGCAAGGAAGTCTCCGTTGCGCTGGTCGGCAATGACGGAGAGGCTCTTATTCGTGCCGCACGGGCGCTGGAGGCGCAAATGCGGACATTGCCGGAGCTGGCCAGCGTTGTCTCCTCCGAACCGCTGCCTGCGCCGGAATTGCATGTCAAACCGCGTCTCGATGAGGCAGCACATCTTGGCGTTTCTCCGGCATCCATTGGTCTGGTCGTGCGTATTGCAACGCTGGGAGAAACGGATTCCAATTCAGCGCAGTTCAATCTCGGTGACCGGCAAATCCCGATCCGTGTTTTGATGGAAAGCTCTGCCCGCAGCGATCTGGATCTGCTGCGTCAACTCAAGGTGAGTACTGCTGCAGGTGTTCCGGTGCCATTGTCGGCAGTGGCGGATATCACTTTCGGAGCAGCGGAAAGTCGTGTGGAGCGTCTTGATCGTAAAAGACTGATCGAAGTGGAGGCCAATCTCAATAATGGTGCGACATTGGGCACAGCTTTGGAAGCGATTGCTCAGCTTGATGCCTATAAAAACCTGCCGGACGGTGTGAGCCAGATTGAATATGGTGATGCCGAATATATGGAAGAAATGTTCAATAATTTCGGCGTGGCGCTGCTGACCGGAATTTTGATGGTGGCAGCCGTGCTGGTCTTGTTGTTTAAGGATTTTTTGCAACCTGTGACAATCCTGATTGCTTTGCCGCTTTCCATCGGTGGGGCAGCGCTTGGCTTGCTGCTCTATGGCGCATCACTGGATTTACCGTCGGTTATCGGCATTCTGATGCTGATGGGTATTGTTTGTAAAAACTCTATTCTGCTGGTGGATTATGCGATTGAATGCCGGCATCAGGGGCTGAACCGCCATGATGCACTGGTCAAAGCCGGTATGACGCGTGCACGCCCGATTATCATGACGACGATTGCTATGGTGGCGGGAATGGTTCCGGCCGCAATCGGAATTGGCGGTGATGCGGGCTTTCGTGCGCCAATGGCAATTGCGGTGATCGGCGGACTGATGACCTCTACAGTCCTCAGTCTGGTTTTTGTGCCGGTTATGTTTACCGCTATGGATGATCTGAAGCTCTGGCTGGGCAAGCGCTTGGGCAAATTGACCTCTGTGACCGATGATGATCGTTTGCAGGGAGAGGCAATGCTCAGTATGCAGGATCATGCCGCGCTGAACAGCAAAGCGGAATGAGGATAAGAGTAAAATTCTATGAAGACAGACAAGCTGTATAATGATCCGGAACTGGCACAGTTTTATGATCTTGAAAATGAGTGGAGTCCGGCTTGTGCGTTTTTGCTGAAGCTGGCTGACAATGCCCGTTCGGTGCTGGATATCGGTTGCGGCACCGGATTGCTGGCGGCACGCATTGCTATGGACGGTACGAAGCGTGTTGTCGGTGCTGATCCGGCACAGCCAATGCTGGATATTGCAAAACAACGTGAGGGCGGCGATCAGGTCACATGGGTGCTAAGTGATGCGGCAACTCTCAATCTGAACGAAAAATTTGATCTTATTGTGCTGAGCGGTCATGCTTTTCAGGTGTTTTTGACTGCGGAAGCGCAGCTCGCTTTGCTCAAAACTATCGAAAGGCATCTGGAAGTGGGTGGTCAGTTCATTTTCGACAGCCGCAATCCTAAAATCAAAGAATGGCAGGAATGGAACCCGCAGGAGTCCGGACGGACGATTGAGCATCCGGAGTTCGGAACCATAAACTCATGGAATGATTATAGTTTTGACCCGCAGGCAATGGTTGTCGAATATGGCACTTATTATGAGGTGATCGCGGACGGTCGGGTATATTCCTCGAAATCCCGCATTGCATTTCCGTCGCAGGAACAGATCGCGGCGCTGGTCGCACAGACAAAGCTTCACGTGAATCATTGGTTCGGCGACTGGCAGGGCAATCCTTATCATGAGGATGCCGTTGAAATTATCCCGTTTGGTTCTTTGAAGGCAGAGCTATGACGCAGTATTCATCAGGCTGGCCAGAGCGTGCAGGGATTATGCACTTTGAAGATGGCGACCCGCATGAAAACCCATGGGTCGCTGGCAAGCCAACATCTGAGGATATTCAGGTGGAGACCTGTAAACCGCAATGGGTTGAGATATTTGCTGCCAAAAAAGCTGAGATTGAACAGGTTTTGGCACAAAGGGCTTTGCATATTGAGCATGTCGGCTCCACAGCTGTACCGGATCTCGCGGCAAAGCCTGTGATTGATATTGATCTGATCGTGACTGATCCGGAGAATGAGGATAGCTATGTTCCCGCACTCGAAGCGCTTGGCTACCGGCTGCAGATCAGAGAGCGCTCATGGTATCAGCATCGTATGTTGCGCCACGAGAACCCGCGGGTGAATTTGCATGTTTTCGGACCGGCCTGTCCGGAGCATATCCGGCATATTCTGTTCAGAGACTGGTTGCGCGACCATCCCGCTGACAGGCAACGCTATGCACAAGCCAAATTGCTGGCAAAAGACGGCGTGACCAATGCAACGGATTATAATGCCCGTAAGCAAAATGTTGTGCGCGCGATTTATCAGGATATTTTTCGCAGTCACGGCTGGCTGACAGAAGCATAAGGTTTCAGTGCGGTCTCTTCTTTTCAAGAAGAGTTTATTTGTCTTGGTGAAGAAGCTGAATTTAGGTAGCAATTCAGGCTTCCTGATCGCGGGAAGGGTAGGGGGAGCAAGCAATTGAATATTTTACGGATCGCAGCATTTTCAGAAGGCAACAGCGGTGGCAATCCTGCCGGTGTGGTGATTGCTGAAACATTGCCGGAAGCGCAGATTATGCAGCAGGTGGCGGCAGAAGTCGGCTTTTCTGAAACTGTTTTTGCGGCACGCACAGAAGATGGCTGGCGTACCCGCTATTTTGCACCGGCATTTGAAGTTCCGTTCTGCGGCCATGCCACGATTGCCCTTGGCGCTGCGCTGGCAATGCGCGAGGGCGACGGCATTTTCCCGCTCATTCTCAATCAAAGCCGGATTACGGTGGAGGGGAGCAGTCAAGGCGATGTCCTGAAGGCTGCTCTGCAATCCCCGCCGACTTTCAGCAAAGTGGCGCCTCCGGCGCAGATGACAGAGGCGCTGGATTTGCTTGGGCTGACTGAGCGTGATCTTAATCCGGATCTGCCGCCTGCTTTGATCCATGGTGGTGCTGACCATCTTTCGCTGACGCTGAATGCACGCGAGACTTTGAGTGCCATGCACTATGATTTTGACAGCGGCCGTGCCTTGATGCTGAAAAACGGCTGGGTCACCATTGTGCTGAGCTATGCGCAGACCCCGCAATTGTTCCATACACGCAATATTTTTGCAGCGGGCGGTGTTTATGAAGACCCTGCAACAGGTGCAGCAACCGCAGCACTTGCAGGCTATCTACGCGATCTGAACTGGTCGCATCATGGCGCAATCGACATTATACAGGGCGAAGATATGGGCATGCTTTCCAGACTGCATGCGGATATTCTCACACCGCAGGGCGGTTCTATCCGCGTGTCCGGAACAGCAAGGGTGATGTCCTGAGCATCACACGATGATGAAGTTTACAGCCGGTTCAGAGGAGAGACCGGTGAATGGGAGAGTTTCGGGATATGCATTTAATAACAGATGAGCTGACGATCAGACGCGCGAGTGCTGCTGATGCACCTGCGGTTTTGCGTATTTTTGATGAAGTGATCGCCTGGTTTGTCAGCATCGGCAATGAAGGGCAGTGGGGCAATGAACCATGGTCTGTTTCACCAGAGCGGGTACAGCGCATTACCGATGCCTGCTCTTTGCCCGGCGCATGGGTTGCTGAAGATGCGGAACTGGGTATTTGCGGGTCGATCGTGCTGGGTGATGCCATGCCTTATGTGGCGGCAGCAACGCGACCGGAAAATTATGTATTATTGCTGATTGCTTCGCGTGATCCGCGTGTTCGCGGGATCGGGCGGCGGTTAATGGGTTTTGCTGATGAGCAAACACGTGCAGCTGAGCTGAACTATATGCGCGTTGACTGCTATGGCGGCGGTGACGGCTCTTTAGTCCGTTTTTATGAGCGCTGCGGCTATACGCGGCTTTCAACCTTTGATGTTGAAGGCTGGCCCGGACAGTTGCTGGAGCGCTATTTGTAAACACTATTGACTGCCGGGCTTTGCTTTCTCACCCGAGGTTTTTGTCAGGTGAGAAAGCGGGCAGCTTTACAATTAACAGAGTGAGCGCTGTACACTGCTTTCGTGTTATTTGCGGGCAACCTGTTTTGCAGAGGCTACGACAGGCTTTGTCATCGTCACTTTCAGCGGCGGATAGGCGAATTCATGCTTCTTTTCGTCTGTTGCAGCATGGATCATAGCAACAAGGACAACGCCGGCCAGACCGCCGCCGCTGGCACTGTTCATGCGCTGCTCACCGGTTTTGTTATAGGCTTTGACGCTCTCAAAACCGGGTTTATAACCGGGCGCATTGCAGCGGGCAGAAATCAGCCTTGATGCGTAGCCGTAGTTCGGTACCCGTACTTCTGCCGGTGTTTTAACGGTGGCTTTATAGCCATCGCTTTCAATCTCGCAGGTAACGCCCTCTATTTCGGTGAGCGTGGCGAATTGCACATCAGGCTTTTTAATATTCTCATAAGTGCGGATGGTAACCATTTCCTGTCCGCGCAGCTGCGGAATATCCTGTCCGGATGCACGCTGCGGGGCAAGCATATCGCCGTTTTTGATACCGGATGCAGTCGGCGTGGCATTAACAGACATGGCAATCGGTTTTGTTGACTGACAACCGACAAGCAACAAAGCCAGCACAGGTGCAGATAGCATAAAGTATGGCGAACGCATACTTCCCCCTTCGAAATATCATAATTGATAATATTGATTGAATGCTGATTTATGCTTCCGCATTTTCTGAAGAAAATGCGGTTAAACTCATCTCTTAAGAAAATGTAATAATATTTTTAATGATGAATTTAATGAGTTGCAGAAATACAGTTTAATTTATGTTTTTCAATCGCTGCAATACGTCAATAATACAAAATGACTAGATGTTTAATTTTAATAATTATTTTTAATATAATCATATTTAAATTCAAATATTTGCATTGTGAAGAACATTTCTTAAAAAGTATAAAGATGAAAACACCTGAATTGAGGTAAAAATCTTTCAGGAGAAAATAATATCGGAAGTGTACTATACGGCTGATGTCTGAAGGGAAGTTGCGTGATGCAAAATGATTCCCGTGAAACATTGGCCTGCATTTTTTGTCAGGCCAATGCGTCAAAGGAAGAGATCAACTTGTCAGCGTGTGCTGATCACACTGGCCGTAATCACCAAAGCAATTCCGGCAATCTGCACAATGGACAATGCCTGATGCAGCATGAGGAAACCGACAGTGGCACCGATGGCCGGTTCAAGGCTGACGAGAATACCAAAAGCCGATGGTTTTAGATTGCGCAGCGCCATAAATTCAAAGGCATAGGGAATAAGCGGGGTCAGCAATGCCAGCAAACCGGCCATAATAAAGGCTTCAGTGCTGAAATTGGTATAGAGCTGACCGGTGCCCACCGGTAATGCCACAAGAGCGGCAAACATCATGGAAACCGCCAGACCTTCAAGCCCGTGGAATTTTTCACCTGCACGTTTGGTCAGGATAATATAGGCACCCCAGCCGATTGCCGCACAAAAGGCAAACAGCATACCGGTCATATCATTGCCCCAGAGGCTGCTGCCGGAGGTGAGACAGATAATCCCTGCTGCGGCAATCATCGGGCAGATGAGGCGAAATTTGCCGCTGCCATAGAGTGTGGCGACCAGCAAAGGCCCCATGAACTCAATTGCAACAGCAAGGCCGAGCGGAATGGTCTCAATGGCAGCAAAGAAACACATGGTCATGAAGGCCATGGAGGCGCCCAATGAAAAGGCGGAAAGCCATTGCGAGCGGTTATAGCTGCGGAAAGACGGACGTATCCAGATCAGAAGAATGATTGCCGCAAAGGAAAGGCGGACAAATGTGGTGCCGAATGTTCCTAATTGCTGCATAATCGGCTTGGATATTGCTGCCCCAAGCTGAATGCTGATCATTGCTGCCAGTGTCAGTCCGACAGCTGTAAGTGTTTGTTTGCTTTCGCTGCTCCGTTCGATCTGAACCGCGTCCATTTTATTCCTGCACTTTCATAAACTCCCGCGAGCGTTCACTCAGAGACGGGAAACGCTGTCCTTACGTCCGTCGATGATAAATTTCAACTCGTTGTTGAGATCAGAAGAGTGTGAAGATTGCTTGCAGATTTGTTTTGATTTCAGCACAGATCGTGACGGGAGGACGCCGCATGTTTTTTATTGTTCTTCTGTCGTGGTTTTCTGTCTGTTCAGAGACTCAAAGCTATATAATTGTCTCTGTGTCTGGTTTTCATATAATTGCAGACAGAATGATTTATCGGGGCATCAAAATCGCTGATAAGACTGTAAGCTAAGGGAATGATTAAGTGCCGGCAGAGGGGGCGATGCGGGCAGGATCCGGTGTCGTATGTAAAGCAAATATTACTTTTTATATGCTTAGATACGAATGGAATTTTATGAAGGGGAATATTTTGCAAAACGACAAGTTATCAAAAGTTGATTGCGCCTATGAATTGTTAAAAAACGATATTTTGAATGTAAAAATCCCGCCTGATACTCCCCTGAAAATGACCTGGGTACAAAAGCAATACAATGTCGGTTCAACACCGCTGCGTGAGGCTTTAACACGCCTTGAGAGCGACCATCTGGTAATCTTACAACCCAATAAAGGTTATATTGTCTCGCCGGTTTCCATTGATGAGCTGACGGAACTGTATCGGGCAAGAAAGCTGGTTAAACAGCATCTTTTGAAAGAGGCGATGCTGTACGGCGATAAAAACTGGGAAGCAGACATCGTTGCAATGCATTATTGTTTTGAGCGGCAATTATCCCCGGTTCAGGAAACATGCAGGATTGATGACTTTATTGCCTGGGCGCAGTCTCATGATGCCTTTGACGGAGCGCTTCTCGCGGCACATCGTGCACCATGGCTGAAACGTTTTTATACGCTGACGACTGAACATATCCGCAGACAAGGCCGCGGGTTAAGAATATTAATGCCGACTGTAGAGTGGCAGGAATTTGCAAATTCGGTGAAAAAATCACAGGCGCTGCGCACTCTGTATTCAATAGAAATCTACACAGAATTAAAGGACGCTGTACTCAATCGTGATTTTGATATGGTTGCGCAATTAGTTGATAAACAGGTGGACCTCGTAATAACTGCAAATAATGAAATTCATGAGCTAAAAGAGAGAAGCAATAAAGGCGGTGCCAATTAAATTGGCATCGCGATTTGTATTGAAGCAGTGACCTTCGTGAAATAAATAGACTGTCGCCGCGTTCAAAAAAACTCATCCAGCCCGAGGTGAAAGCGCAATTTCTTCTGATCGGGCGCTGTGATACCATAGGCCGGAAACAGCCTGTCCTGAAGGGCGGGGCTGAATTCCCCGAGACAATCCCATAGGATGGCAAGATCCTGATATGGATCTGCAAGACCAACGCGACCGGTATCAATGCAGCCGGTGACTGTGTTGCCATCCATCAAAATATTATCCAGCGAGAAATCACCATGGGTAACTACAGTTTTGGTTTCCAGTGGCAACAGAGCGGTTATATCATCCCAAACCTGCTGCGCAGTCTGCCCTTCATAAAGGGTACCGAAATCATCCGTATCAACAAGGCCTGCTTGCAGGCGCTGGTGCGCGCGTGCAAGACGCAAGTGATGATCACTGTTAAAAGGGCAGGATTGAGCCGGAATAGTGTGAATTTGGCGTAAAAATCCCGCAAGCGCATCGACGATTTGCGGACGCGCCTCCGGCTCTTCCGTGAGACGCTGATAAGCGGTACGGCCGGTTAGCGCTGACATCAGCAGCCATGCCTGATCTGACTGCGCTGTAAAAGCGATGACTTGCGGTACAGAAATATACTGTTCCAGCCAGTTCAGCCGTACCATTTCATCTGTAATATCCGTGGCAACGGATCCGCCGCCCTGTTTGAGATAGAGATCAGGCTTACCGGCTGTGTCGCAAAGTCTGTAGACTGTACCGCCGGACATGCCGACGACATTGCGCTTGGCAATGCGCCCTGGCGCTTGTTGTTGCATCGGCTCCGGTAAATCCGGAAATTCAGCGGTGATTTCCCGTATATCACTCATCAGCTATTCTCAGTGTCCACGGCAGGCAGCATATTATCCCATGTGCCAAACAGAACCAGACCGGCAGATTTTGCCAGAGAAACAGAAGCCTGATTGTCCAGCTGGCAGCGATATTGCGGTTCATAACCCAGCGATGAGGCATGTTTGCTGATCGCATGGACGGTATCGCGGGCATAGCCTTTACCCCGATAAGCGGGCAGTGTCAGCACACCCATATCCGCGATTTTGGATTCCTGCCACGGATACATGCTGGCAGCACATACGAGGCAGTTTCCGTCAAACGCGCCGAAGACCAGCCAGTGATCCAGTTCCACATAGGCGGCATCCAGATCGTCTTCTGAAGAGGCGGCGCAAAATGCCGCAAAAGCGGCTTCATCATCTGTGGTTAACCGGCGGACATTGCGGGATGGCTCTGCCGGATTAAGAGCGGCCGCTATATGGACAGGAAAGTAGAACAGGTAATCTGCTCCATGCAAAGTGATCTTATGTTCGGCGAGTTTTTGCCGGAAAATTGCATCCGAGATCGGCTCAGAGTGCAAATCAAGACGGTCAGCGAGTTGCGGATGGAGGCTGACAGCGGTTTTATCTTCTGTCGTCAGAATTGTACCGCTCTCGTCTTCATCCAGCTTCGGATTGGCATAAATTGAAAACGCAGCATCGCTGTAAAGCTTATACCCTCGCAGGGAAGACAAGCGCCAGAATTCTGTAACAATCGGGGAAAACATTGAACGGCTCATTTGATTTGATTGCAGGCAGGCAGATTGTGTTGCATCGCATTTTATTATCAATGTCGTTTATATTCGCAGCTCTGACCACCTTCCAATCAACAATAGTTTTGTTCAGATTCTGTGAAATGACTGTGTAAATGATGTGTAAACCAACCGGAATAATGACTGACCTTTTTCACTGCGGACTATGGAAAGATTACAGCCTGAAGTAGATGTGATGTGGCTGACATTGAGACTGGTTATGAGCCGGAAAACTATAATATCATTATTCAGATAGCAGAGCGGAGCTTTACGGGCAGACTATGGTGCAGGAACAATATGAAAGACGTGCTGAGGCAGGGGAGAGTCAGGGTTCCTGCGCGGAAGTGTTTCGTGTTTTTCTTAAACTGGGTCTGACATCCTTCGGCGGGCCTGTTGCGCATTTGGGATATTACAGAGACGAACTGGTTGTTCGCCGAAAGTGGATCAGTGAAGCCGGTTATGCTGATCTTGTGGCACTTTGTCAGTTTTTACCCGGACCAGCATCCAGTCAGGTAGCATTTGCGCTGGGTGTGCTGCGCGGCAACGGACTTTTGGGCGGATTAGCAGCATCACTAGCTTTTACCTTACCGTCTGCACTGGTGCTTGTTCTGCTGGCTTTGGGCGCTGCCTCAATGACCGGCACCGCTGTGCAAGGATTGTTGCACGGGTTGAAACTTGTAGCGGTAGCGATTGTTGCACAGGCGGTTTGGGGGATGGCGCGTAGTCTGACGCCGGATAAGCCGCGTGCGGTGATTGCATTGCTGGCGATTGGTGTGTTGGTATTTGTTGGCGGTACAATCGCACAACTGGTTGCAATTCTTGGCGGAGCATTGCTGGGTCTTTGGTTGTGCCGTAATGAGGGCGCAGCGCTGAGCGGTCAGTTGCAGTTTCCGGTAAAACGCCATCATGCTGTGATAGCATTGCTGTTGTTCGCGGCTTTGTTCGGTGTGCTGCCGCTGCTGGCTATAGTGACCGGTCAGCAAGGTTTTATACTTTTTGATGCGTTTTATCGTGCCGGTACGCTGGTTTTTGGCGGTGGCCATGTAGTTTTACCGCTGTTACAGGCCGAAGTTGTAGTGCCGCAATGGGTGAGCAGTGAGACATTTCTGGCCGGTTACGGGCTGGCACAGGCCGTACCGGGGCCGCTTTTTACCTTTGCAGCCTATCTCGGTGCGCTCATGCAGCCGGAACCCAACGGAATAGCAGGCGCGCTGATTGCACTGACAGCAATATTTTTGCCCGGATTATTATTGGTTTACGGTATGTTGCCGTTCTGGGATCAGTTACGATTACGCCCGACTGCACAGGCTGCTATGCGGGGTGCGAACGCTGCCGTTGTCGGTATTCTCGGCGCTGCCTTATATGATCCGGTGTGGACAGGGGCGGTTTTAAGTGCGCAGGATTTTGCGCTGGCACTTACCGGCTTTTTGTTGCTGACAGTCTGGAAGGTCCAGCCGTGGATTATTGTTGTGCTGTTGGCCGGTGCGGGCATGATCGCGGCCATCTGATGTGAGCTAAAGAGTGTGAAACCGCATTGACTTTTGTCACGGGAAAGCTCATTGCGCAGCAAGATCCGATTGTATTATCCGAAGGGAATGAGAATACAAACGGTAGCGGGAGAGACTTTGAAAATAGCAGGTTTCCCCGATGTTTGTGATTATACATACGAAACGGGGAACATCATGCGCCGCTACTATCTTTCTGCAGCTTTTACTTTTTCATTATTCGCCGCCATGACCGGCAGTGCCGCACAGGCACAGGACAGTATCGATCCTTCTTATCTCGAAAAGCGTAATGATCTAGGCATTATCGCCTTTTGCAGCGACAAAGGCCTGCTGGATAAGGATTCCGAAGAGTTTTTCCAGATCGGAATTGATGAGATTTACGGCGAAATGCCGGATTCAGACGAGGCTGATCTGCATGAACAAAAGGGGCGTGACGGTATTTCCTATTTGCAGGGGGATGAGCAGCCTCTTGAAGAGCTCGCAGAAGCTAATAATGTTGATGTGGCAGCAGTCTGTAAGCAGTATAAATCTCAGGAGACTTTGGGACGCATGATCGCCAAACAGAAAAGCGGTCAGTAAGACCAGTTCTTGATACGCATGATCATTCCATTATTCTTCCTATAAACAGGATTTTCTCATGAATATGAAATTTCTATCTGTTGTTGCAGTGGCACTGATCCAGCTGCCGGTTTTATCCTCTGTTTCTTTCGCTGATGCGGAAAGTGATCAGGTTTATAATTCTGCGCGCAATCAGCTGGGTCTGATTAAATATTGTGCGGAAAATGGTCATGTTCCGGCGGAAACCGTTGCTGCTTATGAGAAAATCATTGCAATGCTGCCTGCAGCCTCCGATGCTGCAGAGAGTGAGAAGTTTGAAGCAGAAGGTGTCAAAGGCAACAGCTATGACGGCGCGCAGACTGTATCATTGGAAGAGATTACAGTTGCAACGGGTTCTACTGTTGCTGTCCATTGCAGCCAGTATGAAATGCTGACCAAGCAGTAATTATCTGTGGTGCTGTGTTTTGCAGGCCGTTGATTAATCAGAAGTTTTCAAAGGCAGCAGATGTAAGTCTGTTGCCTTTTTATTTGCCTTGCAGGCCCGCATAGCAGGATTTTAGCTCCTGCATTGCGATCTGAGACTGAGCGGATGTAAATTGATAGTCGCCAATTTGTAGTGTTTTGGCTTCAGCTATGGCTACAATCCAGTCTGCGGAGCTGTTCACTTCTACCGTTGAAGTACCGGCCATTGGTTTGGCTTTTGCGTTGATGGTTTGACCATTGATAAGAACCGGTAATTCGCCTGCATGTTCCGGAAAGGATTGCTCAACAGAAAGTATCGCGGACAAACGCGGTTGCTTCTGTTTGGCATAAGCCTTGACCACAACAATTGAAAATTCGCTTTGATCTGAACCCTTCAAAGCAATGAAGCACGAGCATTTGGCACGCAGCAATGTCCAGTCTTCAATGGACTTTTGTGACAGCGCAATATCGCCATCCTCAGTATAGCAGGTATCCGGTGGTGTTGACGGGGGAAGGGGAAGTGAAAAATACCACAATCCGAGCGCATAAATCAAAGTGAGCATCAGGTGCTGCTCAGAAAATCAGGCTGTAAGCAGCAGTGTTATCATCGCGATAGCAGCGAAAGGTGTGACAGCCCAATAATATTCGCGGCGCAGCATTTTTATGCTCACAAGGAGTGCGATCACCATAGCAATGACGAGTGGTATAACGATAAATACGATATCGATCAGTGACATTGAGTACTCTTTGAAGTTTTGAGCCGTCAAATCCCGACTTCTGCTGCTGCAAAAGAAGCCTTTGATCTTGAGAGCGTTACCAGACAAAGAGCCTTTTCAAAAGCAAAATTGCTGCATAATGATTTAATATAAAACATCATGCAGCTCATTTTTATCAGGATTTAATCACGTGCGAGCGCTGCCACCGGATCGAGTTTGGAGGCATTGCGTGCCGGCAGGAAGCCGAAACAAATACCGATCAGGCTTGAGCAAATAAAGGCTGCGATTATCGAGAACGGCGAATAGATCAGCTCAAATGGTGTGTTGAACATTTTGAAGATCCAACCGAAGCTCATCGCCAGTGCGATGCCTAGCAAGCCGCCGATCAGGCAGACAAGCACGGCCTCGATCAAAAATTGCTGCAAAATATCGCTGCGTCTTGCCCCTACAGCCATACGCACACCGATTTCATTGATCCGCTCTGATACCGAAACCAGCATAATATTCATTACGCCGATACCGCCGACCAGCAGTGAAATCAGCGCAATAGCGGAGACCAGCAGTGTCAGCGCTTGTGTGGTGCTGGTGATGGTCTTGCGGATATCATCCGTGTTCAGAATGGTGAAATCCTGCTCACCATGACGCTGGATCAGAAACGCGGTGACGGCTTTCTCGGCCAGTTCCGGCGAGGTGTCGTCATTAATGCGCAGTGTCAGGCTGCGCAGCACGCGTGAGCCTGTCATACGGATTTGCACCGACGTATAAGGCAAATAGATCGACAGATTTTCGCTGGAACCAAAGCCACCTTGTTCCGGCTGAATAATACCGACAATGCGCACCGGCACATTTTTTAGAATAATGATCTGTCCGACCGGACTGCCTTCAAAATTGGCAAACAAGGTTTTGCGGGTATTGGCATCAATCACCGCTTCAAGCGCAATATCGTGAATGCTTTGCTCGTCGAAAAAGCGGCCTTCTGCCAATTTGCTGCCACGGGTGACAAAATACTGATCGCTCACACCATTGACGAGCGCATTGGCCTCAATTCCCTGAAAACGGGCTGTTGTCGAGGTGGAAACGGTCGGCGTTGCCGCCATAATATAAGGCTGCTTGGCGAGCTGGTTCGCATCATCAATCGTCAGTGTTGTGATGCGGGCTGACATTCTGTCGCCGAAACCACGGCCGGGAAAAATTTCCAACGTATTGGTGCCAAGACTGCTGATCTGGTCAAGAACCTGTTTTTGCGAGCCTTTTCCGAGTGCCACCACACAAACAACCGAAGCAATACCGATAATAATGCCGAGCATGGTCAAAAATGTGCGCAGGCGATGCGCATTCATTGACCGCAGCGCCATCAGGAAAGCTTCGCTGAAACGGTCAATCAAGGTGCCGACAGAGGACTGATTACCATTGGTTTTCAACCCGCCGCTGGCAATATCGCTGGCAGGTTTTTCAGGCGCTGGCTCAACTGGTGCGCGGGTGGTGTCTGATATAATTTCACCATCGCTGATCTCAATAATACGTTCAGCGCGCGCAGCCACATTGCGATCGTGGGTGACGATGATGATGGTTTTGCCTTCGCGGTGCAGTTCTTCAAGAATTTTCAGAACTTCTTCGCCGCTGTGGGTGTCCAGAGCGCCGGTTGGCTCGTCAGCCAGAATAACATCGGCATTGTTGATCAAAGCGCGGGCAATAGAAACGCGCTGCTGCTGCCCGCCTGAAAGCTGCCCCGGACGGTGGTGAGTACGCTCTCCCATGCCGAGGCGGTCAAGGATATGGACGGCCTGTTCCTGTCGCTCTTCACGGCTGTGACCTGCATAGATCGCAGGAATCTCGACATTGCCGACGGCAGACAACTCGTTGAGCAGATGATAGCGCTGAAAAATAAAGCCGAAATGCTCACGCCGTAATTGTGCAAGCTCATCCGCATCAAGATCCGATGTTTCGCGACCGGAGATGAAATATTTGCCCTCGCTCGGGCGGTCGAGACAGCCCAGAATATTCATCAGTGTGGATTTGCCGGAGCCGGATGCACCAACAATCGCCACCATTTCTCCATGGCCGATTGTCAGGTTCACATCTTTCAACACGGTGGTAAAACCATCGCCTGACGGATAATGCCGATAGAGATGCTCAAGGGTAATCAGTGGCTTACCCATCATCAGAACCTTATGGAACGGCCGCGATTGCTGCGCGGAACTGCAGGGCCGCCTGCATTATCACCGGTCACGACTTTTTCACCTTCAGACAGGCCGGAGCGGATTTCCACCATCACCTTGTCATTGAGGCCGGTTTCAACGGGTTTTTGGGTGATCGCGCCGTTTTTATCCATCACGCTGACAGTGATCTGGCCTTTTTTGTCCGGCTCGGACAAGGCAGTCGAGGGCACCAGAAGCACGTCTTTTGCATTGCCGAGAATGATATGAATTTCGGCGGTCATATAGGTTTTCAATACGCCGTCCGGATTGGCAATATCGAAAATGCCCTTGTAATAGATCGCTGAAGCTGTTGCCGTGCTGCTGCTGGCAGAACTGCTGGTGCCAAAGCTTTTGTCGCTGACGATTGATTGCGGTGCAGGCTCCAATGTCTCTAATTTCGCGGTATAGCGCTTGTCGCTCTGTCCCGGAATTGTGAAGTAGAGATCCTGACCTTCTTTGACATTGATCACATCAGCTTCGGAAATATCAGCCTCAACGGTCATCGTGTCGAGCTGACCGATAATGGCGATGGTTGGTGCGGATTGCACAGCATTGAGCGTCTGGCCTTCCTGCACAACGGTTGCCAGAATGGTGCCGTCAATCGGAGCGCGGATTTGCGTATATCCGAGATTGGCTTCGGCTGTTTCAACAGCAATTTTCGAGGCGACAATCTGTGCATCACTTAAAGCAATCTGCGCTTCAGCAGATTTAACGGCGCTGACAGCCTTGTCATAATCGGCACGGGAAATCGCATTGCGCGAAATCATTTGCTGCTGACGCGTCAGATCCTGCTTTGCCAATTCCGTCTTGGCAATTTTATCAGTGCGGTCAGCCTGATTGCGAACTTCGTCCGCCTTGGCTTTGCGCAGCTCATTCTGCTGGGTGGTGGCATCAATCTGGGCGATCAGGTCGTCTTTTTTAACCTGCTGACCGGCTTTTACACTCAGGCTCAGAACACGACCGGAGGCCTGTGCACCAACTGCTACCAGCCGTGCCGGTTTCAGAATGCCTGTGGCCAGCACTGTGGTTTCAATATCGCCCTTGCGCACGGTTGCGGTCATCACCTGCGGCGCTTCGGTTTTGAAATAATCAGCAGTGAAATAATAGAGAACAGCAGCCAGCCCTGCGATTACAAGCAGCCAGAAGAGCCATTTTTTAGCAAAACCGCGTTTCTTTTTCGGACGACCGTTCATCTATACCTCGTGAGCCTGCACTTGCGGTGTCAGGGTGTTGTCTTTTGCAGAGCGGTTCAGTTCAGATTGAATGATCAGAACCGTTCTGTTTCTTTATTGCCGCATTATCCAACACAAAACCGCTTCACACTTTTGCTGGAAATGCTTTAATCAAATGCGGGCCGGTGTAACCGTCCTGAATTTCAGGCTTGTCCGCATTGATGGTTCCGTTCCAGCCGCCGCCAAGGGCTTTGTGCAGGTTGATATAATCCTGCATCAGGCTGACTTTGAGCTGGATCAGGCTGCCTTCATTGGAATAAAGCGAGCGCTCAGCTGTCAGTAAATCAAGAAAGCTGCTGGAGCCGTTTGTGTAGAGATCGCGCGACAAATTGGTGGCGCGACGGAAGGACTGCACAGCTTTTTGCGTCTTGGCATATTGAATACGCCGCTGATTGAGCGAAACGCTGGCGTTTTCGACTTCTTCCAAAGCGGTCAGAATTGTCTTGCGATAATTGATAAAGGCCTGATCACGGCTGGCTTTTGCTATATCAACCGCTGCGTTGAGCTGACCACCTTTGAAGATCGGCACGCTCAGGCTCGGGCCGATACCCCAGCTGATTGATGAACTTTTGCCCAGATCACCGATTTGCGCACCGGCGGTACTGATATTACCGGTAAGGCTGATGCTCGGATAAAGCGCTGCCTGTCTTTGCCCGATTGTCGCTGTTGCACGGGCATAGCCGCGCTCAGCCACACGCAAATCCGGCCGGTTGAGCAACAGATCTGCCGGAATGCCGGCAGTTACAATCGCCGGTACATTTGGCACAGCTTTAGTCTTGGCAAGCAGAGGTGTCAGAGCCGTCGGTGCTTGTCCGGTGAGGACTGACAGGCGATGCAGGCTCTTGGCATAGGCGGTTTTCAGCTCCGGAATTTGTGCTTCCGTACTGCTGGTCTGGCCTTCCGCATTAGCGAGATCGACTTCAGAAATATCACCGGCATTAAACCGTGCGCGGGTCAGTTCGGCAGTTTTGCGCTGCGAGGCAACCGTGCGCTCTGTCAGTGCAATCCGTGCCTGCAAACCGCGCAAATCAGCATAATTGCTGGCGATATCGCCGATCATTGTGACCAGTATCGCATGCATATTTTCCTGCTCGGCATCAAGGCCATAACGGGCAGCCTCGATTGCGCGGTGATTGGCACCGAACAGATCAATCTCCCAGCTGGTATTTAAACCTGTACTGAGACTGGTGCTTTCACCGCCACCGCTGGCTTTGGAGCGCTGGGCGCTGCCTTTACCGTCCAATGTCGGATAAAGCGCACCGCCTGCCTGCTGAACAGAGGCACGGGCTTCACGGATTTTGGCTTTGGCATTCGCCACATCATTATTGTTCGCAACCGCCTGTTCGATCAGATTATCGAGCACCGGATCATTGAACCGCTTCCACCATTGTGCGAGCTGCGCCGGTTTGGCGGGAGCAGCTTTCTGCCCGCTCCAGGACAAGGGTAAAACGGTTGACGGCGTTTGATAATCGGGGCCGACGGCCACGCAGGCGGCAAGAGCCGGTAGCATCGCTGATAATGTTGCCAGGCGCAGAAACAGCACAGTCATGAAATGGCAAAATCCCTGAAAAATAAAAAACAGCAATGCAAACACCACTGTCATGCCGTGTTTGCAGTCTTGTCACAGCTTGGCGCTGAAAAAAAGCACGAAAGGCGTTTTTTTACCAAGCTTAACGATTTGTAATCTTAAAACGCCTGAATGTGCATAAAAAGCGGATGAATTGTCAGGATTTTGCTGATTTTATCTCCTACGCGCTGAGCGCGTAGGAATGTATGCGGCTGATAATCAAATCACTGGCGGTGAGAATATCATGGGCAATCGCCGCTTCGGCGGCATCGGCATCACGTCTCTCAATTGCTACAACAATTTTATAGTGATCATCAATCATGGCTCGTCCGCCATGCTTATAGGCATCGGCAATCAGAGGTCCCATTTGCAGCCAGAGACGGTTGATAATGGAGTTAAGAACCGGCATAGCGGCCACTTCCACCAGAGCAGAGTGGAAAATATGGTTCATTGCCAAAGCGTCACCCCAGAGTTGTTTCTCCATGGCTTTGTCATTGTCTTTGACCAGCTTCCAGAGTTTGGCAATGTCTTTTTTATCGGCGAGGGCGGCGGCTTGTCTGGCCGCAAGCCCTTCAAGACGTACGCGGATAGCGCGGATTTCCTCATATTTTTGCTGATCCAGCACCGGCACGCGAATATCACGCGGGGTTTTCTGGGTCAGTGCTTCATCCTGAATGAGCCTTAATAAGGCATCGCGGACAGGTGTAACACTGGTGCCGAGCGAAGCGGCAAGCTCACGGATAGTCAGTCGGGTATCGGGTGCGAATTGCCCGCGCATCAGCGCCTGCGATAATTTGCGATAGACGATTTCGCCGAGATTATGATGTTCAAGCGTCTGAAGTTCTGAAATGCCATTCATGCAAGATGTTTCCCCCGCAGTGAGTGAACTGTTTGTTTTTATCGTTTCACTTTATAACCGGCTCTTTTACGGCCGTATTATCCTGAATAATATGCAGTATCATAACCGTGAATATTCTTCCGGCAATGTATTGATTACGCTGTTTATCAGCCATATCGCAACAATAATTTGGCATCATGACTATGCTTGACAAACTATTATATTAAAAACATGATGCATCAAATGGGAGGCGGGATTTTATTTCAGATCATCGCTTCAGCGGAGAAATTTCAGAGTAGTTTTGAGCCGGAAACAGCAATGTTTTTGTGTGAAAAGCTGCGCCGAGCAAAGCGATGAACGGTATCCTGTTCGGGAGATCAGGCCGTTCTGGAGTAAAACCAGGTAGGGAACTATGGATAAGCAGCCGAATTCACCTGAAGCGCGTGATATTCAGTATCACCTTCATTCTTACACGAATGCGCGTCGTCATCAGGAAATCGGACCGATGATCCTTGAAAAAGGTGACGGGATCTATGTCGAGGACAATAACGGCAAGCGCTATATTGAAGGTCTGGCCGGTCTGTGGAGCGTAGGTGTCGGCTTCTCGGAACAGCGTCTTGTCGATGCTGCCACCAAGCAGATGCAGAAACTGCCTTATTACCACAATTTCGGCCATAAATCGCATGGTCCGGTGATCGATCTGGCAGAAAAGCTGGTGACGATGGCGCCGGTGCCAATGAGCAAAGCCTTCTTCACCAATTCCGGCTCCGAGGCCAATGATACCGCAATCAAAATGCTGTGGTACCGTTCCAATGCGCTCGGTCAGCCGCAGCGTAAAAAGATCATCAGCCGTAA
Source organism: Pseudochrobactrum asaccharolyticum (assembly GCF_003314995.1). Classification (GTDB taxonomy): domain Bacteria; phylum Pseudomonadota; class Alphaproteobacteria; order Rhizobiales; family Rhizobiaceae; genus Pseudochrobactrum; species Pseudochrobactrum asaccharolyticum. The sequence continues at coordinate 26,553 of NZ_QNRH01000007.1, read as the reverse complement.
GCGCGGTTATCACGGTGTGACCATTGCTGCTGCAAGCCTCACCGGCCTGCCGGCAAACCAACTGTCCTTCGATCTGCCGATTGCCAATATTCTGCACACATCCTGCCCGCATTATTGGCGCGAAGCGCTGCCGGGTGAAACAGAAGAGCAGTTCACAGACCGTATGGCCGCTGATCTGGAAGCGATGATCCTTGCCGAAGGCCCTGAAACCATTGCTGCATTCATCGGTGAGCCGATCATGGGTGCCGGTGGTGTTGTAGTGCCGCCGGACAGCTATTGGGCAAAAATCCAGGCTGTTCTGAAGAAATACGACATTCTGCTGATTGCGGATGAAGTGATCTGCGGTTTCGGCCGTACCGGCAATATGTTCGGTACAGAAACCTTCAAAATGCAGCCGGATATTATGGTATTCTCCAAGCAGCTGTCTTCCTCCTACCTGCCGATTTCGGCGCTGGTTGTGAATGACAAGGTGTTTGAACCGCTGGCTGATGAAAGCAACAAGATCGGCACATTCGGTCATGGTTATACCGGCGGTGCACATCCGGTGGCCGCTGCTGTAGCCAATGAAAACATCAAGATTATTGAAGAAAATAATCTGGTTGCGAATGCCCGTGAAGTCGGTGCGCATATGCAGAAACGTCTGCGTGAACTGGCAGATCATCCGCTGGTGGGTGAAGTGCGTGGTAAAGGCCTGATCGCAGCGGTTGAACTGGTTGCCGACAAGCAGACCAAAGAACCGCTTGAAAAAGCCGGTAATCTCGGTCTGATGGCAAATAATGCACTGCTCAACAACGGCGTTATCTGCCGCAACATGCTGGATACGGTTGCATTCTGCCCGCCGCTGATCATCAATGAAAAACAGGTTGATGAAATGGTCGGCGCTTTTGCCAAGGCACTGGATACAGTGGCTGCTGAAGTGAAGAAATAATCTGTTCTGACAAATCTCATGAAACGGCGCATGTGAGCAATCACATGCGCCATTTTTATTTATTGCTCTTTCAAAGTGCTGCAATATGTGCTTAATCTCGCGCATCCACAGGGGGGCTCCGTAGTGCCGGGGCTGAGATGCTAGTGTCAAACTGGCGGACTCTAAAGCTGATCTGGGTAATTCTAGCGGAGCGAGGCGGACCATGTTTTCTGGCGCACAAATTTCCACTTCTTTTGTCACTGCATTTTCGGCGGCGTGTTTCCGGCTGACCTGATTCATTTCACAGCAAATCTGATTTTATTCTTATCTGTGGAACTGAAACATGTCTGTTTATCAAGCGGCTGAGGCAGATTGCACGCAATCTGTACGCAAATCATCGGCTCATTTGTCCAGAGTTCTTCCGGCAATCCTGTCTGTCGGTGCAGTCTTTCTGTTCTGGGAAAGCTATGTTGCGCTGTCCGGCATTGCACCGTCCGTATTGCCGGCACCGAGCCGGATTTTGCAGCAAATTGTGCTGCATCGTCAGGCTTTATGGGACAATACTGTGCCGACAATCCGTGCCACGCTGATTGGGTTCAGCTGTTCGGTGGTCACGGCCTGTTTGCTCTCCGTCCTGATTGACCGCTATATCTGGCTGCGGCGGGCGCTGTTTCCGGTTTTCATCATCAGCCAGACCCTGCCGCTGATCGCTATTGCACCGCTGATTGTACTGTGGTTCGGCTTTGGTCTGCTACCGAAAATTCTGCTGGTCTCTCTCGTTACCTTTTTCCCGATGCTGGTAGCGCTGGTGCAGGGCTATGCCTCAACGGATAAAGAGATTGAACATTTGCTGTCGTCGATGGGCGCTGGTCGCTGGACGATTTTCCGGTTAGCGCGCATTCCTTCAGCTTTGCCATATTTTTTCGCAGGCTTACGCATTTCAATCACTTATGCAGTCGTTGGCGCAATTTTTGCTGAATATGCCGGTGCTTTCAAAGGCTTAGGCATTTATATCCTCAATGCCAAAAACAACTTTCGGCCTGATCTGGTGCTGGCCGCAGTGTTTATCAGCGCGACGCTGACATTGAGCCTGTTTGGCCTGACTTATCTGATACAAAAATGGGTTGCCCCGTGGCTGAAAACAGAGCGGGGTGCAGAATAATGACACGTCTGCAATTGCAATCTGTCGCCAAATCCTTCGGCTCGCTGGAGGTGCTACGGGATATTTCCCTGCATGTGGCGGAGGGCGAGTTTGTCTCGGTTCTGGGGCCGTCAGGTGCGGGAAAAACCACAATTTTCAATCTGCTGACCGGTGCAGAACAGCCGCAAAAGGGCTCAATTCTGTTTGATGGTGCGCCCTTAGGGAAGGCAAGCAATGCTTTTGCTTTCATGCCGCAGCGCGATGCTTTGATGCCGTGGCGGCGGATGATTGATAATGCCACGCTGGGGCTGGAAGTGCAGGGCATGAGCCGCAAGGATGCCCGCAAATTAGCCGAACCGTTATTTGAGGAATTCGGCCTTGCCGGTTTTGAACAGGCCTATCCGGCGGAATTATCGGGCGGTATGCGCCAGCGTGCGGCTTTGCTGCGCACAGTCGTTCAGCAACGTAAAATGCTGCTGCTGGATGAACCATTTGGTGCGCTTGATGCCCTGACCCGCGCTTCAATGCAGCACTGGCTGGAGAGCATGTGGCAAAGCCATCGCTGGACGGCTTTGCTGATCACCCATGATGTGCGCGAGGCGGTTTATCTTTCCGACCGGATTTATGTGCTGTCAGCACGTCCGAGCAGGGTTGTGCATGAGGTGACTGTCGATCTGCCGCGTCCGAGACGGGACTCTATGCGCAAAACCGCCTTGGAAAAAGCCGCAGCGCTTGAAGCCGGAATACTAGATCTCCTCTTGAATTCATAAGGAAGCAATCATGGCAATTTTGAATCGTCGTCGCCTGTTATCCGCACTGGCTTTGTCCGGCGCAATGAGCGTTTTACCACTCTCTGCTTTCGCCAAAGAGCCGGCGAAAGTGACTGTCGCACTCGACTGGACGGTGAATACCAACCATATCGGCATGTTTATTGCCCGTGATCAGGGCTTTTACAAAGAAGCCGGACTGGACGTGACGATCCTGCCTTATTCCGACACATCAGCCGGATTGCTGGTCGCTAATGGTGCGGCTGATTTCGGTATTGTTGGTTCCACCGGTCTGTTTGCACAGCGTTCAGCGGGGGCTGATCTTGTCGGCACCTATGCTGTGGTGCAGCACGAAACCGGTCGTCTGGTGTTTATGGATGACCGGCAGGATATTCAGTCGCCGAAAGACCTCGACGGCAAAACCTATGCCGGTTTCGGCTCCAATTGGGAGCGCAAGCTGATTGAAACCCTGATCCGTGCGGATGGCGGCAAGGGCGAGTTTGAAATTGTGACACTCGGCACTTCCGCCTACGAGGCGCTGGCCAATGGTGCCGTGGATTTCACGCTGGAAATCGCCACATGGGAAGGGGTGAAAAACGAGCTGGAAGGTGTGAAGCAGCGGGCATTCCGCTACTCGGATTACGGTATACCGGATCAGCATACCACGCTGCTGGTTTCTTCGGGTAAATACCTCAAAGACAATCCGGAAACAGCAAAGGCATTTTTGAGTGCCACCCAGCGCGGATTTGCTTTTGCAGCCGATCATGCCGATGAGGCAGCCGATATTCTCATTCGCGGCAATCAGGATGTGCTGACCGATGACAAGCTCATTCACGCCTCGCTGAAAGCTCTGAATGACGGGCATTTCCTGCGCGATAGCGATGGTACAATCGGTAAATTGCGGCCGGAAACCATGCTGGCTTTGGGAGAGTTCCTGTTTAAGGCAGGCATTCTCTATGATAAAGAAGGTGCGGTGTTGCAGGAAAAACCGGACTTTTCGAGTTATTTTACCAATGATTTCCTGCCTTAATATAAGTATTTGAGCAGAGAGGCGGAACCGGTGCGGATTATAGTGATGGGCGTTTCCGGTTCCGGCAAATCAACACTGGCTTCAGCTCTGGCGCAGGCTCTGACATTGGCCTTTATTGAGGGGGATGATCTGCATCTGCAAAGCAATATTGCGAAAATGCAGGCCGGTCAGCCGCTGAATGATGCTGATCGCCTGCCTTGGCTGCAAGCTATTGCAGCGGCTCTTTCAAGCAGGACAGAGGGCGCGGTGGCGAGCTGCTCAGCGCTCAAAAAATCCTATCGGGATTTGTTACGTGAGCAGACCGGCGAGCCGTTATATTTCATCTGTCTGAACTGCGATCCTGACATTATTGCTGCGAGAATGCAGGCAAGACACGGGCATTTCATGCCCGCATCTTTACTCACTTCGCAACTGGCTAGTTTTGAAAACCCGCAAGGCGAACCGGCAACATTGCTATTGTCCTGCGATCAACCGGTGAGCGCCATGCTTGCGGCTTGCAAAGCATGGCTGGAAGATCAGGCCGGATTGAGAACAATCACAAAGACTGTGCCATTGCCGGAAAGCTGAAGCTCTGTATTACTGCACCGTTCAAACCGCAGACAATCATTGGCCTCAAGCTGTGTATCTCCGGCTTGCACAGTACCTTTGCTGCAGAAGACCAGCACAGTTGCTCCGTTCAGGGACAGGCTGACAGGCTCTGTCACCTCATAACGGCTGACCTGATGCACAAAGCGCCCGCGCCGTGTCATCACATTCAGATCTGTGATTGCGGAGCCGAGCAGTTTCGCACTGGTCGGGCTGTCGGCAGGGAAGGAGAAGGGTGATGTTTCACCTTTCAGTTCCTGATCTGCCAGACCTTCAACGGACAGGATAATCCCGTCGCCTTCCAGTACGGATAAAGTGCGGTCAATGCCGGTAAAAACCGAAAACGGCCCGTCACTGGCCACAGTGGCGGTGCTGATACGCCAGTCGAAATTATCGACTGACGCATTTTCTGGAAAGATCGCTATTTCCACGGTAACACCGCCGCCGTTTTTCCACGGCATCCGGCGGTGCTGATGATTTTTGAGAAGCTGCATTTATTGTAACCAGCCGTTTGAAACCGCCCAGAGCGCCACCGGCGCTGTCAGCAGAATGCTGAGCGCGGTGCGGATATACCAGATCACAATCAAATCACGGAATTTGAGCGGGATTGAAGTTGCCAGCACACAAGGAATGGATGCCGAGAGAAACAGTACCTGCGAGACGGAAACCACTGCGGCCACGAATTTGAGCGCCACATCGGCATCTTTCAGCAGGATGGCAGGCAGGAACATTTCAGCCAGTCCCGAGGCCATGGATTTCGCTGCCAGCATTGGTTCTGACAATTGTGCCAGCCATGTGAAAGGATAAAGCGCCAGCCCCAGCACGTCGAAGAGGGGGGTATATTTCGAGGCGAGCAGGCCCAGCAGACCAACGGCCATAATGCTTGGCAGGATCATGGAAGCCATGCGCAGACCATCAATAAAGGTTGCACGCAGCATCGGCAGAATATGCGGCGCTTTTTCAGCCTGTTCAAGGCCGACATTGATCGCGGTTGCCAAGCGGGATTTACCTTCCGGCAGTGGCGTGTCACGAGTTTCCGGATGATCCATTTGTGCCAGAGGCCAAAGGCGGGCAGCAATTGCGGAGACAATGAAAGTAATAACAAGCGTGGTCCAAAAATACAGATTCCACGCTTCCATCAGATTAAGCGTTTTGGCGACGATAATCATGAAAGTTGCTGAAACAGTCGAGAAACCGGTGGCAATAATTGCTGCTTCGCGTGCGGTATATTTGCCTTCACGATATACGCGGTCGGTAATCAGCAGCGCCAGCGAGTAGCTACCGACAAAAGAAGCCACCGCATCAATGGCAGACCAGCCTGGTGTACGCCAGATCGGACGCATTACCGGCTGTACGATGACACCGGTAAATTCCAATAAGCCATAACCGATCAGGAACGCCAGCGCCAAAGCGCCGATCGGCACGATCAGACCGACGGAGAGGACAAGCTTATCAAAGAGAAACGGCAGCATATCCGGTGTGAAAAGCAGTTCCGGCCCGACACCGGCGAGATACATGCCGGTGAGTACCAGACCCAGCACGCGCAGCACGGAGAAAATGCTTTCGGTCAGGTTTTTGTTCCATGTGCCGCGGACAAACGGGCTGAGTGCGCCATAGGCAATCAGCAGGCAGACAAAGGTGAGCGCTACAGGGCGCAATTGCACAGCAATGGCTGTCGCTGCATGGTCGAGCAGGATAGTGGATTTGCCACCGATCGTGACCGGAACAAAGAAGAAAAAGATACCGAGAAAACTGAAAAAGATCAGTTTGAATGCGGCTGAGCCGCGGGAACCGCCGCTGCTGCCAACAGTTATATCTGACATGATGACCCCTGATTATTGTTGTTCATGCAGAAGGAGATTCCGTAATCTCAGATGCTGTTTTGCCCTTGTCTGTTACGGCCTCTCCCAAAGCCGGAAATGTGAAAGATAAAGGCAGCCTCCTCACGGGCTGCCTTTGTATTCAGATCATTAGTTGCCGAGAATGCCCGGCAGACGCAGCCCCTGTTCCTTGGCGCAATTGACGGCAATGTCATAACCGGCATCGGCATGACGCATCACACCGGTGGCAGGGTCATTCCACAACACGCGCTCAAGACGACGGGCGGCATCATCGGTGCCGTCAGCACAGATCACCATGCCTGCATGCTGGCTGAAGCCCATGCCAACGCCGCCGCCGTGATGCAGCGATACCCATGTGGCACCGGATGCGGTGTTGAGCAGAGCATTGAGCAGCGGCCAGTCGGATACGGCATCAGAGCCGTCCTGCATCGCTTCTGTTTCACGGTTTGGCGAAGCCACAGAACCGGAATCCAGATGGTCGCGGCCGATCACAACCGGTGCTTTCAGCTCGCCGTTTTTGACCATTTCGTTGAAGGCGAGGCCGAGACGGTGGCGGTCACCAAGGCCAACCCAGCAAATACGGGCAGGCAGCCCCTGAAACTCGATGCGTTCACGTGCCATATCCAGCCAGTTGTGCAGGTGCTTATTATCCGGCAGCAGCTCCTTGACCTTGGCATCAGTCTTGTAAATATCTTCAGGATCACCGGAGAGTGCTGCCCAGCGGAACGGGCCGATACCACGGCAGAACAGCGGACGGATATAGGCAGGCACAAAGCCCGGGAAGGCAAATGCGTCTTCCAGACCTTCTTCCAGCGCCATTTGGCGGATATTATTGCCGTAATCGAGGGTCGGAATGCCCATATTCAAGAAATCAACCATCGCGGCGACCTGAATTTTCATCGAGGCACGCGCTGCCTTTGCAACGCCTTTCGGGTCGCTTTCCTGTTTTGCACGCCATTCAGCAACGCTCCAGCCAATCGGCAGATAGCCGTGTACCGGATCATGCGCGGAAGTCTGGTCGGTAACGATATCCGGCTTGACGCCGCGCTTCACCAGCTCAGGGAAAATGTCTGCCGCATTGCCGATCAGCGCAATCGATTTGGCTTCACCGGCTTTTGTCCATGCATCAATACGTGCCAGCGCTTCATCAAGGCTGTGGGTTTTTTCATCGACGTAGCGGGTACGCAGGCGGAAATCCGCGCGGGTTTCATCGCACTCAACTGCAAGACAGCAGGCACCGGCCATCACAGCCGCCAGCGGCTGTGCGCCGCCCATACCGCCTAAGCCGCCGGTGAGAATCCATTTGCCTTTGAGATTGCCGCCGAAATGCTGACGACCCGCTTCGACAAAGGTTTCATAGGTACCCTGCACGATGCCTTGTGCACCGATATAAATCCACGAACCGGCGGTCATCTGGCCATACATCGCCAGTCCCTTTTTATCCAGTTCGTTGAAATGATCCCAGTTTGCCCAATGTGGCACCAGATTGGAATTGGCGATCAGAACGCGCGGCGCATCTTTATGCGTGCGGAAAATACCGACCGGCTTGCCGGACTGTACCAGCAATGTTTCATCGCCTTCCAGATCTTTCAGGCTGGCAACAATCTTGTCAAAATCTGCCCATGTACGGGCAGCACGACCGATACCGCCATAGACCACCAGCTCATGCGGGCGCTCGGCAACATCGGGATGCAGATTGTTCATCAACATGCGCATCGGCGCTTCGGTGAGCCAGCTTTTGGCGGTGATTTCCGTGCCGGTTGCAGGACGGATTTCACGTTCATTGTGACGCGGATTATTCATTGAATGTTCCCTTATTTAGATTTGAGATTGGCAGCGGCGGCTTCAAGCTGCTGCAAAATGTTTTTGAGATGGCTGCGCAATCCGGCCGCCTTGGCTTCGTCATAGGCAAATGGCACGGCTTCTGTTGCCAAATGCGTTGATTGCGCGAGTTCCATCTGAATGGCATGCACACCGGTTTCCGGCTGGCCGTAATGGCGCGTTGTCCAGCCGCCTTTGAAACGGCCGTTGAGGATGGACGTGTAACCTTCAGCCTGTTTCGCTACGCCGAAGACTGCTGCTTCAATGACGGGCGAACAGGTCTTGCCATTATCCGTTCCGATGTTGAAATCCGGCAGAGTGCCTTCAAACAGAAACGGAATATGGGAGCGGATCGAGTGGCAGTCATAGAGAATGGCTATGCCGTGAATGACCTTCACACGCTCGATTTCAGCCGCCAGCGCTTCATGATAAGGCTTGTGAAACCGGCTGATGCGATCTGCAATATCAGCCTCAGCCGGTTGCTCACCGTCTTTCCAGATTGCCAGACCATCAAAATCCGTTTCCGGTATCAGTGTCGTTGTGTTCTGCCCCGGATAGAGGCTCACACCCGCCGGATCACGATTGGCATCAATGCAATAGCGGTGGAAAGTGGCGCGCACTGTCGTCACATTATCCAGCAGCCCGTCATAGAGCTTGTGAATATGCCAGTCCGTATCGGCAAGAATCCGGCCATTGTCATTAAGGCGTGCCCAAATATCCTCCGGCACTTCCGTGCCGGTATGGGGCAGGCCGAGAATGACCGGCGAGGTTCCCTGATGAACGTCAACGACCATTTATGCCTCCAGACCCGAGCATTTCCCGCAAAAGTGGGAACCGGTTTTGCGTAAGGACAATGCGGCTAAAAAAACTGAAGTATTTCTAATATTAGTCATCATGACGGGAATACTTCAGGGAGAATACCGCTTGTGATCGCTGCGTTCAGCGAGCCGTCAGCAACGATTTCTGCAGCGGCAGCCAGATCATCAGCCATATAACGGTCAACTTCGAGGGTCGGCACTTTGGTGCGCAGCACGGCGATTGCCGCTTTCAGCTCAGGGCTGGTTTCCAGAGGGCCACGCAGTTCCACGCCGAGGGCACCGGTCAGGGCTTCAATGCCGATAATTGCATTGAGATTGTCGGTCATTTGCAGCAGACGGCGGGCGCCGTGGCAGGCCATCGAAACATGGTCTTCCTGATTGGCAGAAGTCGGGGTTGAATCGACCGAGGCCGGATGGGACATCTGCTTGTTTTCCGACATCAGAGCGGCGGAAGTGACTTCGGCAATCATCAGGCCGGAATTGAGACCCGGCTTTTTCGCCAGAAACGCTGGCAGACCGAAGGAGAGGGCAGGGTCAACCAGCAGTGCAATGCGGCGCTGGGCAATGGCACCGATTTCACAAATTGCCAGCGCAATCTGGTCAGCTGCAAAAGCAACCGGTTCTGCATGGAAGTTACCGCCGGAGACCACTGTATCATCGGAAAGCACCAGCGGATTATCGGTAACCGCATTGGCTTCAATTTCAAGCGTAACTGCGACCTGACGCAGCAGATCAAGACAGGCACCATCGACCTGTGGCTGGCAGCGGATGCAATACGGATCCTGCACGCGCTGGTCGCCTTCCAGATGGCTGTTGCGGATAATCGAGCCTTCAAGCAGTTTGCGCAGAGCTGCACCGGTATCGATCTGGCCTTTATGACCGCGCAAGCTATGAATATCTGCGTGGAACGGTGCGGTGGAGCCCATGGCAGCATCGGTAGACAGAGCGCCGGTAATCAGAGCTGCCTGCAAGGCTGTATGAGCACGGAACAAGCCGGCCAGTGCCAGTGCGGTGGAGGTCTGCGTGCCGTTGATCAGGGCGAGCCCTTCTTTGGCGGCCAGAACAACCGGTGTCAGACCGGCTTTGCTCAATGCGGAAGCAGCGGAAACGCGTGCACCCTGATAGAAAACCTCACCTTCGCCGATCATGGCCGCAGCCATATGTGCCAGCGGTGCCAGATCACCGGACGCACCGACGGAACCTTTTTCCGGAATAACCGGAATGACACCTTTTTCAAGCATGGCTTCGATGAGCGCAATGATCTCAGGACGTACGCCGGATGCACCGCGACCAAGCGAAATCAGCTTGAGCGACATGACGAGGCGCACAATGTTTTCAGCCAGAGGCGCGCCTACACCGCAGCAATGGGACAGGATCAGATTGCGCTGGAGTGTGGCCACATCTTCAGGGGCGATACGGATGGAAGCCAGTTTGCCGAAGCCGGTATTGATGCCATAGACCGGCGCATCACCGGCGGCGATTTCCGCAATGCGGGCGGCGGATTTGGCAATGCCCGCATGAAAAGACGGATCAAGACGGGCAATGGTGCCGTTGCGGTAAATATCTTCGAGCGTGGCAAGCGGGACGGAACCTGGTTTAAGAATAATGCTCATGGAGGATACTTTCTTCAGGTGTATGTGAATGACGTGTGAGTGTTCGGATAAATTTTCAGTTGCCGCGGAAAACCCGCTTCCAGAGCGGGTTAAAGCCAATGCGATAGACAAGCTCTGCAGGGCGCTGCACATCCCAGATCGCCAGATCGGCATGTTTGCCGACTTCAATCGTGCCGGTTTCAGCCAGAATGCCGAGGGCACGGGCAGCTTCACGGGTCACACCGGCGATGCATTCATCGACAGTGAGGCGGAACAGGGTTGCGCCCATATTCATGGTCAAAAGCAGGGAGGTCAGCGGGGATGTACCGGGATTATTATCGGTAGCCAATGCCATTTTTGTGCCCGCCTGACGGAAGGCTTCAACCGGCGGTTTTTGGGTTTCGCGGATGAAATAATAGGCTCCGGGCAACAGCACTGCGACGGTACCGGATTTGGCCATCGCCTGCGCACCTTGCGCGTCAGTATATTCCACATGATCAGCGGAAAGCGCATTATAAGAGGCGGCTAATTTGGCACCATGCAGATTAGACAGCTGATCGGCATGGAGTTTGACCGGCAGGTCATGCGTCTTTGCAGCATCAAAAACACGGGCAATTTCATCCGGCAGGAAGGCGATCCCTTCACAGAAACCATCGACGGCATCGGCGAGTTTTTCAGCGGCAATTGCAGGCAGCATCTCATTGATAATCACATCAATATAGGCTGACTTGTCGCCGTTCATTTCCGGCGGCAGCGCATGAGCACCGAGGAAAGTGGTGCGTATTGCAACATCACGTTCCTGTGCCAGACGTCTGGCTGCTTTCAGCGATTTGATTTCATTTTCCGTATCGAGACCGTAACCGGATTTAACCTCAACGGTCGTTGCGCCTTCAGCAATCAGGGCATCGAGGCGCGGCAGGCTTTCGCGTACCAGATCATCCTCACTGGCCGCACGCAGTGCCTTTACGGAAGAAACAATGCCGCCACCAGCTTTGGCGACTTCTTCATAGGATGCGCCTTCGAGGCGCAGCTCAAATTCATGGGCGCGGTTGCCCGCGTGAATCAGATGCGTATGGCAGTCGATCAGACCGGGGGTGATCAGACGGTTTTCGCAATTGGTTGCCGGATAGTCCGCATAGAGCGCAGGCATTTCAGCCTGCGGGCCGACATAGGCAATTCTGCCCTGCTCAACCACGATTGCCGCATCATCAATCAGGCCGAGTCCATCCGTATTTTCACGCAGTGTAGCAACGCGTGCATGGGTGAAAATATGGCCGCTCTGGTGGCGTGTATCTTTTGTCATGAGTGTTTTCCCGCTTCCCCTCTCCGGCTATAATGTATATACATATTAAAAAATGGCAAAGGAAATTTTTAGCCGGATATTTTCAGGAGGAGAGAACCGTGCTTCAGCAAAAACATGTTATCCATGCGCAACAGGCTCTATTGAATACAGAGCTGGAAAGCGGCTGGGCTGAGAATGTCCGCCTGACGGTTGAAGCCGGAAAATTCACAACCATTGAAAGCGGCGTGCAGGCGCAATCGGGTGATGAGTGCCATGCGGTGATCATCGCGGGGATGCCAAATCTGCACAGCCATGCGTTCCAATATGGTATGGCCGGACTGGCAGAAAAGCGCGGGCCTTCGGCAGATAGTTTCTGGAGCTGGCGCGATGTGATGTATCGCTTTGCCCTGACCATGTCGCCGGAACAGGCGGAAGCCGTAGCTCTGCGGCTCTATGTGGACATGCTGGAAAATGGCTTCACCCGCGTAGGTGAGTTCCATTATTTGCATCACGACCGTAACGGTACGCCTTATGCGGATGTGGCCGAGATGGGCAAACGTATTGCATCAGCGGCCAATAAAAGCGGTATCGGCCTGACTTTATTGCCGGTTTTCTACGCTCACTCCACATTTGGCGGTGCTGCCCCGAATGAAGGTCAGCGCCGGTTTATCAATAGTATAGATCAATATCAGCGCCTGTTGGATGGTTGTAGCTCTGCGCTCAAAGCTATGGATGGCGCGGTTCTGGGTGTTGCGCCACACAGCTTGCGGGCGGTGACGCCGGATGAGTTGAAAATCGTCACGCAGATGCTGCCGGAAACACCGGTGCATATTCATGTGGCCGAGCAGGTTAAAGAAGTTGAAGACTGCATTACATGGTCCGGCAAGCGACCTGTTGAATGGCTGTTGGACAATGCCAATCTGAGTGATCGCTGGTGCCTGATCCATGCCACCCACATGACCGATGACGAGACCACAGGCATGGCAAAAGCCGGTGCAATCGCCGGTCTGTGCCCTGTGACTGAGGCCAATCTCGGTGATGGCACGTTCAATGCCGGAGTGTTCACGCAGGCAGGCGGCAAATTCGGTATCGGTTCAGATTCCAATGTGCTGATCGGCTTGGGTGATGAATTGCGCCAGCTCGAATATTCGCAGCGTTTGCAACATCGCGCCCGTAATGTGATGGCGGTTGCGGAAGGTTCAACCGGTCGTGCGCTGTTTGACGGTGCGCTTGAAGGTGGCCATATCGCGATGGGCGTGCGCGGGCAGGGGCTTAAAACCGGTGCATCGGCTGATTTTGTGGCGCTGGATGTGAGCCGTCTTCCTCATGCCAAAGGGGATATGATGCTGGATGGTTTGATTTTTGCCAACCGCGCCAAACCGGCACATGTCTGGGTACGAGGCATAAAACAGGTTGAAAATGGCCGTCATCACCTGCATGAACAAGCAGAAGCAGGATTCCGTGCGGTTTTAGGTGCACTTTTGGAAGACTGACGGGTTGAATTAAAGAACGGGCTTAAGCGGGTAATGCAGACATTATCATCCGGAGACAGCGAACAGGCGTCATCTCTGCATCAGCGGATTCTGGATGATATTGAAAGCCGGATTCTCTCCGGCGAATGGCAGCCCGGTTATCGCATCCCGTTTGAGCACGAGCTGACGGAGCAATATTCCTGCTCGCGTATGACCGTCAATAAAGCGCTGACACAATTGGCAAAAGCCGGAATGATCGAGCGTAAACGCCGTTCCGGCAGTTTTGTTTCCAAGCCGCAGTCACAGGCAGCGGTGCTGGAAATTCATGATATCCGTGATGAAGTTGAGCAGTTGGGCTTGCCTTATCGCTACGAATTGCAGAAATCCGTGAGCCGCAAAAGTACAGCGGCAGATGGTAAGAAACTCGAGATTGAGCGCAATACACCACTGATTGAACTGACCTGTCGTCACTATGCCGGCAAACGGGTCTTTGCACTGGAAGAGCGCATCATCAATCTGCTGGCTGTGCCGGATGCCGCTCAAACGGATTTTTCCAAACAATCACCAAGTCCTTGGCTGGTGGCCTGCGTACCGTGGAGCAATGCGCAACACGCAATCCGCGCGGTGGCTGCGGATGACAATGTGGCGGCAATTCTGGGTATTCCGGCAGGAGCAGCCTGTCTGGTGATTGAGCGCCAGACTTGGAATGCCGGACAGCCTGTCACCTATGTGCGGCTGACCTATAGCGGCGACAGCCATGCGCTGGTCGCCCGTTTTGCGCCGTCTCAAGGGTAAAAAACGGCGGGATTGCGCCCGCCGTCTGCCTTTTAATGACCGGAAGTCAGAGTGTCATTTTATAATAACGCAGTCCTTCTACGTTATGTAAGGCAGATCATTGAAGCATCAGTATCAATGATCTGCAACTCCTCGAAACAGACCGGCTATTTGTTGCTTATCAGAAGCTGCGCTGGAAGCGGATCATACCCTGAACAGCATCTTTGCCGTTCTGGATGGATTTTGTATCCTTCCATTTGGTGTAAGAAACTTCCGGTGTGATTGTGAAGCCCGGCACCAGCTCATAAGCAATATTTGCGGTTGCTGCGAAGGTTTTGGAAGCATCATAGGCCATCTGAGCATTTATGACAGTCTGCGGGTTGAGCTTATAGGCTGCACCACCCCAAACGGCCCAGTCACCGCCCCATGTGCCGTAGAAGCTGCTGATGGCACGAACCTGACCGATAACCTGATTATCATCGCCTAATACGTCGATGTAATTGTCTTTGTTAGACTTGTAACCACCCATTGCCCAGACGGAGAAGCTGTCGGTTACATTCAGATCACCGCGGATTTTACCGGCCCATTCCTTGTTATAGGCATCATAGGCGGCAACGGCAGTCAGAGAACCCCAACCCTGTGCGTAACGCAGGCCACCAACGACATGCGGCGTGTAATCTTTGATGACCGCGCCCCATTGTTTGCCTGTCCAGCCAGCCGGTACGTCGTCAACATCGTCTTTGCCGCCCTGTTCCAGTGACAGGATTGCGGACAGACCGTTATCCCCTGTGAAAGTATAGCTGATCTGACCGGTGCGGCCGCTACCGGCGAGGATCACGTCATCATTCATGACATTGCCGAGGTAACCAGGGAAAGTGATAAATGCAGAGTCATCCAGACCAACCTTCAGACCGCCAAGTTGGATATAGCCAGCGCGCAATGTGCCGGTGGATTTGGCATCAGCGCCGTCTTTCCATTGGAAACGAAGGTCGGAATAGGTTTTCAGTGTACCAAGCTCGGTTTCAGAGGTAGTGCTGAATTTCAGGCTGAAACGCGCGAGGCCTTCATAGGTGTCGCGCTTGTTGCTCTTTGCAAGAGCTTTACCACTACTCGCATCAAAACCACGGCCATAGACATCATTGCCGCCGGTCAGATCATAGCGCACATAACCACCGATTTTCAGGCAGGTTTCTGTGCCCGGAATATAAAAATAGCCTGCACCATAGGCATCGCAAACGCGGACATATTCAACGGCTTCAGGTTCGGGTGAAACAACCGCATCGGCCGCATACGCACCGGAACTAATAAGAAAAGTTGCAGAGGAACTGATTAAAATAGTTTTGAGTGACATTGTTTTCTCCAGAATTTCACCTGAAGACAGTTAGCGATGCAGTCCGCAATAAAAACGCAAAAATAGGGAGTTTAATTCATAAAAATCAATATGTTGTATAATTGTATCATGGCAAGAAATTGCTGGATATTTTGAATTTTTTACTGATGGCTCATGAGGGTAGTGATAAAAATTTATCGCTATAGCTGCATTACTTACGATTATGCCGGAAACGGCTCCAGTGCCTGCAAATATCCGGTAGCATAAGTGATGAATTCCGCGCCAAGCTCAGGGAGCCGTGGCTTATCCGGATAAACAAATGCAAAATGATGCGGCACATCGGGAAGAAACAGCCGGACCTCCGTATCCAGATCCATACAGTCCTGCACCAGCAGGGAATTGACGATAGAGACGCCGATCCCTTCCGCAGAAAACCCACAGGCTGAACTGACCGAATGAGCTTCAAGCCGGATTTTCGGCCGGACACCGTGGGATGAAAAGACCAGATCGAGATCATGGCGCGGTGAGCGTCTGCGCCCAAGCAGTACCAGTGGTTCATCGCGGAGATTTTCAGGGCGGATAATTTTATGTTTCGTCAGCGGATGGTCTTTGGCCATTACGCAAACGGAGCGTGCAATAATCACATCCGAATACATGAAATTGCTGTCACGGAACGGCAGGCGGAGAAAGCCGATTTCTGCCTGTTTTTCATCCAGCATACGACTGATAACATCATAGGTGCCGTGCAGGATTTCAAATCGGGTCTGCGGGTATTTATCGAGAAAACCCGCAATGATCTTCGGCATGATCTTACGGCAAATGCCCGGCGGCACGGCAATGCGCAGCAAAGCATTTTCATAGCGGCCTGAACGGATTTTATTCGCGGCATCGTCAAGAATATGCACGCGCTCCAGAACATCCGCCACATGGGTTTCCAACAGTTCATTTAAGCGGGACGGGACGATTCTCGCGCCTTCACGGATGAAAAGCTGGATACCCAATTCTTCTTCAAGCTGGTTTATCCGCCGGCTGACGGCCGATTGTGAGATGCCTAAAAGCTCCGCTGCCCCTTGGGTCGAGCCGGTACTCATAACCGCGCGATAGGCTTCTAAGTCTATGATTTTGATCATGCTGTCTCACATTTTCGCTGGAAAAGGCGGTTTTGAGAGGAGATTTTGTCTATGCGTTTAACGCATAGATTTGGCACTATATCTCATAATATTGCAAGTATTTTCCTGCTATGGCAAGTTTGGAATGTTTCCAAATAAACATATGCGCGGGGAAGCGTGATGGAGGAGTTCTAAATTATGTATGTTCGGGTCCATAAGAGATGACAGCGTTTATTATCCGCCGGTTGTTTCAGGCGCTGCTTGTCCTGTTTGTAACTTCCGTTATCGTTTTTGCCGGTGTTTATGCGATCGGTGATCCGCTGGAAATCCTGCTGCCTGCCGATGCCACGATGGCAGAACGTTTACAGGTGACACAGGCTCTTGGTCTGGATAAGCCGCTGATCGTGCAATACTGGCATTTTCTCGCCAATGCGTTGCAAGGCGATCTGGGTACGTCTTTTGTCTATAACCAGCCATCCATCAGCGTTATTTTGCAGCGCCTGCCTGCCACGCTGGAACTGGCTTTCTGTGCGCTGGTTCTTGCCATTGTCATTGGTATTCCGCTCGGCCTGCTCTCCGGTCTGAAAGCCGGAAGCGCTACGGATGAAACCATCATGACCGGCTCTATCCTCGGGTTCAGCCTGCCGAATTTCTGGCAGGGCATGATGTTGATCATGATTTTCTCGGTCTATCTTGGCTGGCTGCCTTCGACAGGGCGCGGTCAGACCGGCACAATTCTCGGTATTGAAACCAGTCTGGCGACCTGGAACGGTATTCAGCATCTGATCCTGCCTGCGATTAATCTGTCGCTGGCTAAAATTTCGCTGGTGATCCGCCTGACTCGTACCGGTGTTCAGGAAACCATGCCGCTGGATTTCGTGAAATTCGCGCGCGCCAGAGGACTGGCACCATCGCGCGTTATTTTCGTGCATGTTTTGAAGAATATTCTCATCCCGATCATCACAGTAATCGGCATTGAATTCGGCTCGCTGATTGCTTTTGCCGTGGTGACCGAAACGATCTTTGCCTGGCCGGGTGTCGGCAAGCTGATTATCGACAGTATCAATATTCTCGATCGCCCGATTGTCGTGGCCTATATTCTCGTGGTCGTCTCGATGTTTATCGTCATCAATCTCGTGGTTGATGTCCTCTATTCGCTTCTTGATCCACGTATCCGGAGCAAACGCTGATGACCACTCTCACACAACGTCTCTTTGGTGAAGGCATGGTCTCAACGGCTGTGTCCGGAATTCTACACAGCCCGAAAGCGACAATCGGCCTGATTTTCTGTGTCTTGCTGGTGCTGGCTGCAATTTTCGCACCATTGCTTGCGCCGCAAAATCCTTATGATCTGATGCAGATCGATATGTTCGATGCCAAGCTGCCGCCTTTGTCGGAAAGCATGAACGGCATGACCTATTGGCTGGGTACCGATGCGCAGGGTCGCGATATGCTCTCGGCGATGCTCTACGGTTTGCGGACCAGTCTCGGTGTCGGTCTGACGGCCGGTTTCCTCGCCATGTTTATCGGTTCCGCACTTGGCTTGCTCGCGGCCTATAGCGGTGGTCGTCTTGATGCGTTTCTGATGCGCCTTGTTGATCTGATGCTGGGTTTCCCGACCATTCTGGTGGCGCTGCTCATTCTGGCAGTGCTGGGGCAGGGCACATGGAAAGTGATTATGGCGCTGGTTTTCGTGCAATGGGCTTATTTTGCCCGTGCTGCCCGCGCCGCCGCGCTGGTCGAGGTGAATAAAGATTATGTGGAAGCGGCACGCTGTCTTGGTCTGAGCCGTATCCGTATTCTGTTCGGCCATTTGCTGCCGAATTGTCTGCCACCGCTGATCGTAATCGGCACAATCCAGATTGCCAGCGCAATCGCGGCAGAAGCGACACTGAGCTTTCTGGGGATCGGTTTGCCGATTACCGAGCCGTCGCTGGGGCTGCTGATTTCCAATGGTTATCAAGTGCTGCTCGCGGGGCTGTACTGGATCAGCGTGTTTCCGGGATTGCTGCTGCTGACACTGGTTTTCTCGATCAATATTGTCGGCGACCGCCTGCGTGAAGTCCTGAATCCGAGGTTGGCCAAATGAGTTCACAACAGAAAACTGAAACCAATAAGCCTGAAACCGTGCTGGATGTGCGCGATTTGCAAACGCATTTCTTCACACCGGCAGGCACAATCAAGTCGGTTGACGGCGTGAGCCTGACGGTAAAACGCGGTGAGATTTTAGGTCTGGTCGGCGAGTCCGGTTCGGGTAAATCCATTACCGGTTTTTCGATCATTGGTCTGGTGGATAAACCGGGGCGCAATGTCGGCGGGTCGATCACTTTCAAAGGTGAAGAACTGCTCAATGCATCGGAAAAGCGTTTGCGCAGTCTGCGCGGTAATCGCATCGCGATGATCTTTCAGGATCCGATGATGACGCTCAATCCGGTGTTGTCTGTCAAAACCCATATGGTTGAGACCGTGCGCGCCCATGAAAATGTCAGTGAGGCGGAAGCCTTGCGCCGTTCGATTGAAGCGTTAAGCATGGTGGGCATCTCACAGCCGGAACTGCGTATTCAGAGCTATCCGCATGAGTTTTCCGGCGGTATGCGTCAGCGCGTGGCAATTGCCATTGCACTTCTGCACAAGCCCGATCTGATTATTGCCGATGAACCGACAACCGCACTGGATGTGACGATTCAAAGCCAGATTCTTGCGGAGGTGCAGACCCTGTGCCGTGAACTGGGCATGGGGCTGATCTGGATCAGTCATGATCTGGGCGTTGTGGCCGGTCTCGCGGATAATGTGGCAGTGATGTATGCCGGACGTATTGTTGAGCAGGGCAAAGTCGATGATGTGCTGGATCGCCCGCAACATCCTTATACCGCAGGTCTGATTGGTTCCGCACCAGCCGCCAATGCGCGCGGAGCACGCCTGACGCAAATTCGTGGGGCGGCACCGCATCCGCTGAAACGGCCGGAAGGGTGCGCATTCCGCACGCGCTGTGATTTTGCCACGGATCGCTGTCTCGAAGAACCGGCGGAAACGTCCGGTACTGCCGGTCATCGCTGGCGTTGTTTCAACCCGCTTGCCGGTGCCGCCGCATCTGCAATCAGCGCGGAGGGACATTGATGTCTGAATATATTGCTGAAGCACGGAATGTTTCCAAACGCTTTTCAACCGAGCCGGATTTTGCTGAAAAACTCGCCTCGATGCTGGGTGCTAAATCGGTCCGGCGTGTTGTGCATGCGCTTGACGGCGTTGATCTGAAAATCCGCAAGGGTGAAGTGGTTGGTCTGGTCGGTGAATCCGGTTGCGGAAAATCCACACTCGGTCGTGTGATTGCCGGAATGCTGCCTGCAACAGAAGGCGAAGTGCTGATTGAAGATCAGCCGCGCAATCAGCTACGCGGCAAAGCTGCCAAACAGGCGCGTCTCAATACACAGATCATTTTTCAGGACCCGATGTCCTCCCTCAATCCGCGTAAGCGTGTTGTGGATATTATCGGCGAAGCGCCGGTTGCTCATGGTCTGATCAAACGCAGTGAAAAACAGGCTCTGGTTGAAAAACTGCTGGAAACAGTTGGTCTTGATCCGTCGATGGCCAATCGCTATCCGCACCAGTTTTCCGGTGGGCAGCGCCAGCGTATCGGCATTGCACGCGCATTGGCGGTAAAACCGGAATTTCTGATCTGTGACGAGAGTATAGCAGCGCTGGATATTTCAATTCAGGCGCAGGTTATCAACCTGTTCATGGATCTGCGTAAAAGCCTTGATCTGACTTACCTGTTTATCAGCCATGATCTGAGTGTGGTCAGCCATATCGCCGATCGTGTTGTGGTTATGTATCTGGGGCGTATTGTTGAAAGCGGCTCGGCTGCAGAGATTTTCGACCGGCCTAACCATCCTTATACCGCTGCGCTGCTCTCGGAAGTGCCGCGTATTGATCGCCGCCATCGTGCTTATAATCCGATCAAAGGCGAAATTCCTTCACCGATGAGCCCGCCTTCCGGCTGTCATTTTCATCCGCGCTGCCCGCACGCTTTTGAGCGATGCAAGCTGGAGCGCCCGCAATTGCGCGTTGTGGATGGTCAGCATGAAAGCGCCTGCCACCTCAACGATCTCGAAAACCGTCCTGATTTTGCAAATACCGATGACAAAGGGGAGAAATTGTCATGAAACTCGTCAAAAATTTAAGCAAAGCCGTAATCGTTACCGCACTTCTGGCCAGTTCAGCTTTGACTGCTTTCGCCGATAATATCGTCATTGGCCGTGCGAATGAGCCGTCGGCGATTGATCCGCAATTTTCGCGTACCGGCAATAATCAGATGACTGCGGATAATATGTTCGACACAATGCTGTCGACCGATGCCAATCTGCAGATGCATCCGAGTCTGGCGACAGAGTGGAAGAATATTGATCCGCTGACATGGGAAATTACGCTGCGTGAAGGTGTGACATTCCATAATGGCACGCCGTTTACCGCTGAAGATGTGATCTTTTCCCTCAACCGTACGGATAAGGTGCCGAACAGCCCTGCACCTTTCACCGATGTGGTGAGCTCGGTTGCTAAGATTGAGAAGATCGACGACCACAAAATCCGCGTCACTACCAAAGCACCTAATCCGGCGCTGATGGAGCAGATCGGCCGCGTTTTCATTATCTCGAAAGCGGCTGCTGAAAATGCCACGCTGGAAGATTTCAATTCCGGTAAAGCGGCGATCGGCACCGGTGCTTATCAGTTTGTCGAATGGAAACCGGCGGAATCTCTGAAACTGAAAGCCTATGAAGGCTATTGGGGCGAAAAGCCGGATTATGACACGGTGGAATATCGCTTCATCGCCAATGATGCCGCGCGTACGGCTGCACTGTTGTCAGGCTCGGTTGATCTGATTGATGCGGTATCGCCGTCGGATATCGTGCGTCTTGAGGGGCAAAAAGGCTTCAAGGTTTTCCCGATTGATTCCGGTCGTCTGGTCTATCTGGCTCTGAGCATGCGTGATGATACAGCGCCGGGCGTGGATGATTTGTCCGGTAAGCCATTGAACCCGAACCCTTTCCGTGATGCACGTGTGCGTCAGGCAGTTTCCATGATGGTTGATCGCAAACTCATGGTTGATCGTATACTCAATGGTTCCGGTGTGCCGTCAGCACAGGTCGTACCTTCGGTACTGGGTGGTTATGCGGAGGATTTGCAGCCGCAGCCTGCAGATGTTGCAGGCGCCAAGAAACTGCTTGCTGATGCCGGATTCCCTGAGGGTTTCGGCATTACGCTCTATTCTTCAAACAACCGTTTCCCTGGTGATGGCGATATTGCACAGGCCATGGGGCAGATGCTGGCGCGTGGCGGCCTGAAAGTAAACGGTGTTAAAACCCAGCCTTATAACGTCTATGCGGCGGCTGCGACAAAGGGTGAATTCGGCGCGTTTATTTTCTCGCTGGGTGCGTCCACACCAAATTCGGAAGCCAATCTGCGCTCACTGTTGCAGAGCTATAATAAAGATGCAGGCACCGGCGGTTTTAACCGGATGCGCTATGCCAATCCGGAATTTGATACCGCGCTTAAATCCGCGATGGAAGAATTCGATCAGGCTGAACGCATGAAAAAACTGCAGGAAGCCACCCGTATCGCCATGAAAGACCAGGCGATTGTTCCGCTCTATTTCCAGAAAATTTACTGGGCTTCGCGTGACGGCATCGATTTCACGCCAAACCTTGCAGAACGCACCATCGGTCAGGATGTCCGGAAAGCAAAATGAATTTTATTGCCAATAAATTGACGCCGGCGACCGAGGTAGCCGGTGATGTGATCGTTCATCGTAATGTGATGATTGCCATGCGCGACGGTATCCATCTGGCGACAGATATTTATCGTCCCGCAGTGGATGGTGTTCCGGTTGAAACGGCATTGCCGGTTATTCTGGAGCGCACTCCATATAATAAAGCAGGCACACCGCGCACAGAATTGTCGCTGAAGAACCCTGTTTCCATGTCACGCCCCGAGCTTGCCATTCATCTGGTGCGCAAGGGTTACATTGTGATCTGGCAGGATTGCCGCGGGCGCTATGACAGCGAAGGTCATTTTACCAAATACCTCTCCGAAGGGGAGGATGGTTATGACACAATGGTGTGGGTTGAAGCGCAGCCGTGGAATAACAGCCGCATCGGGACGATGGGGCTGTCTTATGATGCCCATACCCAGATGGCGTTGGCCTGCCTCAATCCTCCGGGCTTGAGCGCAATGGCCGTGGATTCCGGCGGTTTTTCCAATGCATTCACCTGCGGTATCCGTCAGGGCGGTGCTTTTGAGCTGAAACAGGCAACATGGGCCTATCACCGTGCGCAGGAAGGCACGGATGAGCGCACGGCGGCTGCCGTGGCTGATGAGGATCTGGCCTATTGGTTCGCGCAAATGCCGTGGACGAAAGGGCGCTCGCCGGTACGCTGGAATGCGGAATATGAAGACTATCTGCTTGAACAGTGGCAGAGCGGCACCTTCAATGATTTCTGGAAAAAGGTCGGCATTTATGCTGCCGGATATTATGAAACCTTTCCGAAAGTACCGACGATTTTCATGTCGAGCTGGTATGATGCCTATGTCACGACCACACTTGAGAATTTCACGGCGCTGAAAGGTGATGCTGAACGTCCGCTGAGCCTGATTATGGGGCCATGGACGCATGGCAACCGCTCCCGCACGATCTTTGGCGATGTGGATTTCGGTGCTGATGCGGTCTTTGACGGGCAGGTTGATGAAGACTGGCTGGCCTATCGTGAGAAATGGTTCGCACGGTATCTTAAAGATGAGCTTACGCATCAGCAGGCCGGTCGTGTGCATATTTTCCTGATGGGAACGGGACAGGGCAATAAAACCGAGGCCGGACATCTCAATCATGGCGGTCGCTGGATTGAAGGCGCCGACTGGCCGCTGCCGGATGCTAAACCGCTCAATCTTTATCTGCAAAAAGATATGTCCTTGAGTGAGAAACTGCCGGAACAGGCTACGGCCAGCATCAGCTATGATTTTAATCCGGCCAATCCGGTGCCGACTATCGGCGGTTCTCTCACATCCGGTGAGCCGATTTTCACCGGCGGCGGCTTCAATCAAGTCGAAGCCGAGCAGTTTTACGGCTGCACTCGTCCGGGTCTGCCGTTGACGGCGCGTCATGATGTCTTGAGTTTCGAGACTGCACCTCTGGAGCAGGATACCGCAATTGCAGGGCCGGTTGAAATTGAGCTTTGGGTCAGCACGGATGCACCGGATACGGATTTCACTGCCAAGCTGGTTGATGTCTATCCGCCTTCTGCGGATTATCCGCGTGGTTATGCGCTGAATATAACTGACGGCATTTTCCGCGTGCGTTATCGCAAGGGCTTTGACAAGCCGGAGCCGGTTGCAGATGGTGAGGTCTTTAAGATTACGATCTCACCTTTCGCGACCGCGAATATGTTCAAACAAGGACATTGCATCCGGCTGGATATTTCATCGTCCAATTTCCCGAAATATGATGTGAATCCGAATACCGGCGAGCCGGAAGGCACCAGTCATCGTAAGCAGATCGCTGTGAATACGGTCTTTGTTGAACATGACCGGCCATCAGTGCTGAAACTGAGCAAAATTCCGGTTTGATTGAGATAGAAATGAATTGTCCCGCAGACCCTGCGGGACAATTCTTATAAGCAGTTAGCTGATGGAATGAGATGTTACAGTTCTTTTATAATGGCTGGAAAAACGCAGCAACACAAAGACTGCGATAATAATCCACGGGATCAGCAGCATATTCAGTTTCTGCCAGCCGAAATATTGCAACAGACCACCGGCACTGAATGAACAGGTCAGGCCGACAATAAAAATCGTCAGATCATTGGTAGCCTGCGCGCGTCCTTTTTCTGCGGATGTATAGGTTGTTGTCAGCAGGGTTGTGCCGCCGATATACAGAAAATTCCAGCCGATACCGAGCATGATCAAGGCACTGGCGAAAGAGACAAAGCCGGTACCGGTCAGCGCCAGTGCCACATGAGCACCGAACAGCGCCAGACCTGTCATCATAATACGCATGACGCCAAAACGGGCGATGAGTGAACCGGTAAAGAATGAAGGCAGAAACATACCCAGCACATGCAGCTGGATAACCATTGTCGACGCGGATGGCTCATGCTGATGATGCCCCATGGCTATCGGCGTGGCAGTCATCGCCAAAATCATAATACCGTAACCGGTGGCCGCAGCAAAGAGTGCAACCAGATAGGCGGGTTGCGTTACAATCTCACGCCATGTTCGCCCGCTTTGAACCGTGGTCGTCGCTGCAGATCGAGCAGGACTGTGTAAGCGGCTGAGTATACCGGCAGCGATCAGCGACACCAAAGCAAGCAACAGGAACGAAGCCATATAAGGCGGAACCATGAGTTTGCCACCGGCTTGGGCAAGGAGGGGGCCTGCGAGAGCTGCTACAACACCGCCGCCCAGAACCAGAGAAATTGCTCTGGAGCGATAGGCATCATCTGCAATCTCACCTGCTGCAAAGCGATAGAATTGCGCAAATGCCTGATAAGAGCCGACCAGAAACGTACCGAACGACAGCAATAGTAATGATGATTGCCATAGTCCGAATGCTGCAAGTAAGCCGCCGCTGGTACCAAGCAAGGCTCCGGCGATGAAACCGGTTTTCCGGCCAATGCGTGCCATCCACAGCGAGGCAGGCAGCATAGTGATAGCCGTACCCAGAAACATGGCGGCAACCGGCATGGTGGCCAGTTCCGGTCGCGAGGCAATCTGACCGCCAGCAAGGCCGCCAATGGTCATGACCATGACGGATGCTGTCTGAAACAGCGCCTGTGCTGTTGCCAGCAGAAAAACCTGCCCTTTTACTGTTGCAGCCGCCATGAATTTCCCCTCATGATGTTGGCATACTTCAAACATTCAAAGATTTGTTTGATCGTTTAAAGCATGGTAGAGAGACGGTCAATGACTAAGGCGAAAACATATTTACTGGAACAACTGGCTGAACTGGCACGGGTGCTTGGGCATGCACACCGTCTGGATTTGCTTGAGCATATTTCGCAGGGCGAGCGTGCGGTCGAAAGGCTGGCAGAGCTCACTGGCCTGTCCGTTGCCAATACATCCGCGCATTTGCAGCAATTGCGTCGTGGTGGCTTTGTAAATACGCGCCGCGACGGCAAGCGGGTCTTATATCGTCTGGGCGACGGGCCCGTTTTGCCATTGCTCTCGGCTCTGCGCTATTTTGCTGAACGGAATAAAGCTGAAGTTCGTGAAGTTGTTTCCGACTATTTCGATAATCTGGACAGGCTGGAGCCGGTATCCCGTCAGGAACTGATCAGCGCTATGCGTGATGGCGACGTGACTTTGCTTGACGTGCGGCCGGATGAGGAATTTGCGCTGGGGCATTTGCCGGGTGCGCTCAATATTCCGTTGGATGCGCTGGAAAAGCGCCTGAGTGAATTACCGAAAGACACAGAGATTGTTGCCTATTGCCGTGGTGCCTATTGTGTTCTGTCTTTTGAGGCCGTGGCAGTACTGCGCAGCAAGGGTTATCGCATTCGTCGTTTACAGGACGGATTTCCGGAATGGAAAGCCGCCGGATTGGCTGTCGAAGCTGCAGCTTGATCGAAGCACACACACTCTCTCTATATATATGGTGCGATTGAGCATTGAGTGGACACTCTCAAAGAGGTGCCTGTCAGTATCTGTTTGATTCAAAATTAGTGCCGATTCTTGGAAATCGGCTTTACGATTCTGGTTTTGCGAGTCGAAACGGCGGTTTGAGGTTGTGTTTTTGATATATGAGGGGTGGTTTTGTGGTGTTTTGGTTGTAATTGGGTGTGTGGATGTATTGTGATTGGTGTGAAAACGGGTCTGGGGCTGTGGATTTGTGTTTTTTGTTATAAAAATTCCATAAAAGGTGTTTGTGCGTGTTGACAGTTTGGCTTGGTGGGGTCTATATGAGCTCAACAACGAGGGCGGCGGCGCTGCTAGCGGCAGAGAGTTTCGCCCTTGAGATTGGTTGATTGAGAGATTGGCTAATCGCTAAAGCACTGAAAAGATTGAGAGATTGATTTAGTGTTTACGAGATTTTAAGGTT
>NZ_QNRH01000006.1 GCF_003314995.1 Pseudochrobactrum asaccharolyticum | reverse complement strand
AACCTTAAAATCTCGTAAACACTAAATCAATCTCTCAATCTTTTCAGTGCTTTAGCGATTAGCCAATCTCTCAGTCAACCAATCTCAAGGGCGAAGCTCTCTGCCGCTAGCAGCGCCGCCGCCCTCGTTGTTGAGCTCATATAGACCCCACCAAGCCAAACTGTCAACACGCACAAACACCTTTTATGGAATTTTTATAACAAAAAACACAAATCCACCCCTCATATATCAAAAACGCCACCCCAAACCGCCCGATCGACTCGGAAAACCAGAATCGTAAAGCCGCGTTTGAAGAATCGGCACTAATTTTGAGGCAAATAAATCGCGAAAGTTCCCTCTCGGTAAAAAACCAGCCATATGCTGCTTAGCAGGGCACCCATATATAAAGGAATTATCGCAACAAATTATCTATTGATCACAAACACGCCCTATTCCGACGATAAGCACACAAAGCGGCGATCGCATGCGCGTCATTCTATATGCGGGTTAAGAGCGAATAATCGTGGAATGATTTCATATAATCCATTTGTTTGCAGTCTTTTCATTGACTATGCAGACACGGGCAGGCAAAACTTGCCTCTCACCTGAGGCAATTAAAATTTCGCAGGACTTTCCGCTGCCTGACCGGCGCGGAGCACATATAATAAGGAATGGTACTGCCCGGTATGAATCAGCAGATTTTGACCAACACCAGTGAACCCGGGGATGAGCCGCCGCTCATCACTGACGGAAGGCGTGGCCCTCCGGACCGGCGCGAGGTCTCTGCCCGATGGCTTGCCGGTACATTTCTTACAGGTATTACCGCATCTCTGTTAATCGGTGTCGCTCTATTCGCCGCTCTTGACGGTCGTCAGCAACTTGCGACACCTCCAGAGCTTGCGACAAAAGAAGAGATGCCCTCAAAGGGTGATGCTCAGGACAGCTCCAAAGGCAATCGGGTCTTAGCAACAATTACTAAGCAAAAGAGCCGTGATCGCCGTCGCATGGAAGTTTCAACCATGCAGAAGATTGGCGAACGCGAGATTATTCGTACCAAGCCATTTGAATATGTTCGCATGACATTGGCTGCTGACCATCCGGCAGGGCGCCAATATCCGGCTTTTGATGCCATGACCGTTTTCTCTGACGGGGCGAAAGCACAAGCGCAACCAACCGAAGCCGCACAAATTTATGGCGCTAAGGTTGAAAGCGAAATCAGCCTGCGCACTATCGATTTTCCGCTGAATGCAGCAAATTACGATTCCGAATCTGAGCTCAGCAGCGACGAAGTTGAAAAGGTCGTTCGCAGCACCGGCCAATTACTGACTGATGGTGACGTACAGATTGCATCCCTGCACTATGTTGATCCGCTGCGTTTTGGCAACAGCGACTCCTCCTTTACGCTGACACAACCGCTCGGCGTTCGTATCACGCAGGAAAATGTCAGTATCAGCAACCGACTGATGGAAGACGAAACCAATAGCGGTTTTTCTGAAGACATCATTCCGTTCCGCTCTGATTCAAAGATCATCGATGCTCTGAACAAAAGCGGCTATGAAGGCGAGGACGCGGATAATATTGCAGAAGCCCTTTCCAAGCTGATGAATTCACCAAGGCTGAAAGCCGGCAGTGTTCTGCGCGTTGGGGTTATGTCCTCCGAAAAAGAGGACCATATTGTCCGCGTTACTCTTTATAATGGCACAACACATATTGTAACGGTCGCTCTTGATGATCAGAAACAATATGTTCCGTCTGACGAACCGGAAATGACGCCGCTGCTACAGACAGCATTTGATGATTCAGCGCCGCCACCAACAATCCGTGGTGAACTGCCTTCTGTTTATGATGCTGTCTATAAAGCAGCATTTGCGTATGGCATGACCAATGATATGGCACGCCAGCTTGTAAAAATGCTGGCCAATGATGTCGACTTGCAATCTAAAATCAGCAGATCCGATTCAATCGAAGCCTTCTTCTCATTGCCGGAAGATTCTGACAGTGCCAATGAAGAGTCGCAACTGCTCTATGTCAGTGCCAATATGGGCGGCGCTACGCGGAAATTCTATCGCTACCAGTCACCGGAAGGTAACGTTGAGTTTTTCGATGAAAACGGTCGCAGCGCTCAGCAATTCCTGATCAGAAAACCAGTTCCAAACGGTGTGTTTGGTTCGCCTTTCGGTGGTCGTCGCCATCCGATCCTTGGTTATGTGCGTATGCATACCGGTGTTGACTGGCGCGCGCCGCGCGGCTCCCCTATTCTGGCAGCGGGTAATGGTGTGGTTGAAAAGGCCGGCTGGGCAAATGGTTATGGCAATCAAACCATTATTCGTCATGCCAATGGTTATCAGACCAGTTATAACCACCAAAATGCCATTGCTTCGGGGATCACGCCGGGAACACGTGTGCGTCAGGGACAGTTGATTGGCTATGTCGGTTCAACTGGTCTTTCTACGGGCCCGCATCTGCATTACGAAGTCATTGTGAATGGCGCAAAAGTAGATCCGATGCGTATTCGTATGCCGCAAAGCCAATCCCTGAACGGTAAACAGCTTGAAGTGTTTATGCGCGAACGCAATCGCATTGATCAGCTATTGGATGGTAAAGGCGATACGCCGGCCAAAGTAGCGAATTCATCTCAGGCTAAAAGCGGATAAAATAAAATCCCGCCTACCAAATTCCATCTCATAAAAAGCGGCTGTAAAAGCCGCTTTTCTTTATTCTGTGAACTCCACCGTCACACCACGCTTGACCAGCTTAGCCAATTCTTCTGCATCCCAGTTCGCCAACCGAATACAGCCATGGCTGGCGGTTTTGCCAATACGCGACGGATCCGGTGTTCCGTGAATACCATAAGTCGGCTTTGACAGAGCAATCCATACCGTGCCCACCGGTCCGTTCGGGCCCGGCGGAACAATCAGGACCTTGTCATTATTACCCTGTTTGAAATTGATCTTCGGATTATAGGTGTAGTTCGGATTGGTCGCGATGCGCTCAACCGTTACAATACCCGATGGCGAAGGATTATCTGCGGAACCAATGGTCGAAGGATAGGCGACAACCAGCTTACCGCTCTCATCATAACCACGAACCTGTTTACGGGCTTTATCCGCAATAATTCTAGCAACCTGCGGACGCTTCTGCTTGCCCAGATTAGGTACACGGATCACCTGATCCGGTTGGCGAAAATTAACACCCGGATTGATTTCCTGCAGATAGTTTTCATCAATGTGGAATTTCTCCGCTAACATCTCACGGGGTGAAACATAAGCCATTTCCGGTAATTTCGCTTTCTCAGCATAATCATTCGGTACCGATGCCAGATAAAAACGACCGATATCCGCATTGGTAATCGTATATTCTGTGAAAGCAGGACCACCTGTTGATTCCAGCAGCATATTAATTTGCGCTTCATCTGCAGGGTTCAGGGTCGTGCCCGTCATTTCAAGATAGGCGGCTGCTGCCTTATCGACATTACCGCCTGCTTTACCGTCAATCACACCCGGAGATGTACCGGTACGATCAAGCAAAATCTGATAAGATGCCATCTTGGTTTTGGCACCCTGCCCTTGCGGCATGGTTACAGATGGTGTCGGCGTTCCCTGTATGCCGCCGGAGCCAGTAGACTGACCATAGGGATCTTCAATTGCAGGGCGGTAATCATTATTATCTTGTGCAGGTGCAGTACCGACATCCGGCAATGCTGAGCGATCAATTGCAGCATTATTAACAGCCGAACCACGCGGTGGCGCAGGGAAATAATCCACGCCGGCATTATCCGGCACGTTGGCGAAACCGTCATAGGGCGCACCACCGTCAACAGGACCATTCAATGTCCAGTTATCATTATTATTCGGTTGTTGCGGTGAGCGTTGCGGATATCCACCCGGCTGTTCCTGAATACGCAGAATTTTCCCCTGATGATTCATGGTCACTTGCCGTCCTGAAGCGTCAATATAGACCCGCACATTATTATCCTGAAAAATCACTTCTCCCGGATCATAAAGCTGCGCCATCAAAACAGGCTGTTCCTCACCTGAGTTAGCAGCATAAGCGGTCGTAACTGTCAGACTTGTCAGTGCTGTTACTGACAGACCGAGATAAGTCTTCCAAACTATTCCCCGCATTTTATGCATACCACACCTTTTAAAGTCCAAATCACTGTTCGCTCAGGCAGGTCTCCTGAGCGGTTATGCTGTAATCACAGATCAGGCCATTTTTATGGTTAATAAATTAACTACACATGAAGAAGATGCTCCCGCGCAGATATTTTTTCATGCAAAGAAAAGGCGGCGCTGTCTTTCGACAACGCCGCCTTGTTTCAAATGCTTACGACTGATTTTATATCAGCAATCAGTGTTTTGGCTTTGGCTGAAACACCAGTCGATCTGAACCGGCAGAAATATCCACCAGCGAGCCGTCAAGGATTTCACCACCGAGAATTTTCTCGGCAAGCGGATCCTGTACCTGCTTCTGGATCACCCGCTTCAGAGGACGGGCACCATAAGCAGGATCATAGCCCTTATCGGCCAGCCAGTTACGGGCATCATCCTCAACATCCAGCGTAATCTTACGATCACTCAGCAGATTTTGCAGTCTGCCCAGCTGAATATCCACAATCGCACCCATTTCCGAGCGGCGCAGACGATGGAACAGAATGATCTCATCGACACGGTTGAGGAATTCCGGACGGAAGGATGAACGCACAACGCCCATCACTTCTTCACGGACACTGTCCACATCCTGATCCTCATTCAGTGCAACAAGATATTCCGCACCGAGATTGGAAGTCATAATGATCAGCGTATTACGGAAATCAACCGTACGCCCCTGACCATCGGTCAGGCGACCATCATCCAGTACCTGCAACAACACGTTAAAGACATCCGGATGCGCTTTTTCAATCTCGTCGAACAGGATCACCTGATACGGACGACGACGCACAGCCTCAGTCAGCACACCACCTTCTTCATATCCGACATAGCCCGGAGGGGCACCGATCAGACGGGAAACCGAGTGTTTCTCCATGAATTCGGACATATCAATCCGCACCATGGCTGTTTCATCGGAAAACAGGAATGTGGCCAAAGCTTTGGTCAGTTCTGTTTTACCAACGCCGGTTGGTCCCAAGAAGATAAACGAGCCGATCGGACGGTTCGGATCCTGCAGACCTGCACGGGCACGGCGCACCGCACGCGACACCGCCTGCACTGCTTCGCCCTGACCAATCACGCGTTTGCCGAGTTCGTCTTCCATACGCAGCAGTTTTTCCCGTTCGCCTTCCAGCATCCGGTCAACCGGAATACCTGTCCAGCGGGAGATGATCTGTGCAATATGATCCGGCGACACAGTTTCTTCCAGCATAGTGCCGGTATTTTCCTGTGCTTCCGCATCGCTCAGCTGTTTTTCCAGCTGCGGGATCGTACCATAGGCCAGTTCACCGGCTTTCTGGAATTCACCATTCCGCTGGGCAGTCGCCAAAGCATTACGTGCATCGTCGAGTTGCTTTTTCAGATCTGCAGCATGGCCGAGTTTCTGCTTTTCTGCCTGCCATTTGGCAGTCAGCTCAGCGGATTCCTCTTCCAGATCGGCCAGCTCTTTTTCAAGACGCTTTAAGCGATCTTTCGATGCCGTATCGGTTTCCAGCTTCAGCGCTTCACGCTCGATTTTAAGCTGCATGACACGACGATCCATCTCATCCAGCTCTTCCGGTTTGGAATCCACCTGCATACGTAGACGCGCGGCCGCTTCATCCACAAGGTCAATCGCTTTATCCGGCAGGAAACGATCTGTAATGTAACGGTTCGACAAACTTGCCGCTGAGACCAGAGCTGAGTCCGAAATACGCACTTTGTGATGCTGTTCGTATTTTTCTTTCAAACCGCGCAGGATCGAGATCGTATCTTCAATGGTTGGCTCATTGACAAAGACCGGCTGAAAACGACGGGCAAGCGCCGCATCTTTCTCAACATATTTGCGGTATTCTTCCAATGTCGTTGCGCCGACACAGTGCAACTCACCACGGGCAAGCGCAGGTTTGAGCAGGTTCGATGCATCCATCGCACCGTCAGACTTACCGGCACCAACCAAAGTGTGCATTTCGTCGATGAACAGAATGATTTCACCGGCAGCAGCTTCAACTTCCGTCAGCACAGCTTTCAGGCGTTCTTCAAATTCACCGCGATACTTTGCACCGGCAATCAGCGCACCCATGTCGAGCGCCATCAGACGCTTGTCTTTCAGCGATTCAGGCACATCACCATTGACGATACGCAGCGCCAGACCTTCGGCGATCGCGGTTTTACCCACGCCCGGCTCACCGATCAGCACCGGATTATTTTTGGTACGGCGCGACAGAACCTGAATGGTACGGCGGATTTCATCATCACGGCCGATCACCGGATCAAGCTTGCCGGAACGTGCATCCTCAGTCAGATCACGGGCATATTTTTTCAGGGCTTCGAAATTGGCTTCGGCAGAAGCACTGTCGGCAGTTCGGCCTTTACGCATCTGATTAATCACCTCATTCAAGGCCTTCGGCGTTACCCCCGCCTTGGACAGAATTTCATAAGTTTTGGCGCTTTTTTCCATTGTGAAAGCGGTGAGCAAACGCTCAACCGTGACATAACTGTCACCGGCTTTGGTCGCCAGTTCTTCCGCAGTGGTCAGAATTTTTGCAAGCGGCTGCGCCAGATAAAGCTGTCCGTTACCGCCGGTTACTTTCGGCAGTGCAGCAAGGGCGCTCTGAAGCCCGAGTTTAATATCCGCAATACGGCCGCCAGCCCGTTCGATCAGGCCGGAAGCCAGACCTTCTTCATCATCCACCAAAACTTTAAGCAGATGTTCGGGGGCGAATTGCTGATTATCAGAATTTAACGCAAAGCTCTGCGCAGACTGGATAAAACCCTGTACGCGTTCGCTGTATTTCTCAATATTCATAGTGTCTCCTTTGCGCCCTCCGACCCGTTACGGCATCGGAAGATCATGGGTGACGGCTCCCCCTTAAAGGCAGGAACCATATAGGACAGATTTTGGATGAAGGAACGGAATGCTCCGGCATCCTGTCTGAAAATGATATGGGGCGATAGCCCCCGGCCTGCAAGGGGGAGAGACAGAACTGTGAAAATTATTATCTCAACAGGAGTTATCGCATGTTCTCGGTAGCTCAAATGAATACATTTGAGCGCGACATGCTTTAAACTTTGACGACGACAGGCTTGGCCTTACTCTGCCGGCATAAAAAAACCGGCGGTAGACCGCCGGTTTTAAAATCATACGGATCACAACAGATTATTCTGTTTCAGCCAAAGCTGTATCCTGATCCTGTGTGTCCGCATCTGCTTTCGCAGTACGGGTCGTGCGGCGCGGACGCAATACACGGCGGGTACGCGGTGCCGGTGCTTCATCAGCAGCAACAGCATCAGCACTTGCTTCCGGTGTCACTTCCACAGCCGGGGCAGCATCGCTTTCCTGCACAAGAGGTGCAGCAGCACGCGGACGACGACGGGTAACAGGTGCTTCAGCAACTTCACTCACATCGGCAACAACCGGTTCCGCAAATGTTGAGGTCACAACAGGCTGTTCTGCAGACTGTTCATAAGGAACCTGCGGTGCAACCGCAATTTCCTGCCCCTGATCAGCACCATATTCAGGACGCTGATGACGGCGCGGACGCTGCATACGACCCTGACGGTCGTTGTTGCGGTCATTATTACGCTCGTTACGGTCGTTGCGATCATTACGATCACCGCGATCCTGACGATTATTCTGCTGACGGTTATTACGGCCGGAGGAACGGGAATTTTCCTCACCATACATTACTTCTGCAGGTGTACCTTCGATAACAGGCTGCGGGCCGCTGCCGTCATAGACTTCCTGATGCGATACAGACTGGCCGGAATGACCCTGATCCATTGTATCTTCATCATCATAGTCATCATCAAAGCCTTCATCGCGCTGTACCGGCGCAGGATTTTGAGCCTGAGCAGCCAGAATGATACGATTATAATGCTCTGCGTGCTGCAAATAATTTTCTGCAATAACCCGGTCGCCGGTTGCCTGCGCATCACGAGCCAAAGTCATATATTTTTCGGCAATATGCTGCGCATTGCCCCTGATTTTTACATCAGGTCCGTTACTTTCGTAATTACGTGAAAGAGGATTAGGGCCCTTACGGTTATTATTCCCCCGTCCACGCATGCGCCTGTTCTGCTGTCCTGGCCTCATACTCATCTCTTTTCAGATTAGGGGCGAAGAAATCATTTCAGCTGAAAGGGCTGATGGATTTCATAACTACAATGACAAAAAGCGCGCCCCGCACTTTCAGCGTATAATTTTTTTAAGTTTTGTGCTGCCGTGTCAGCAACTCCATAAAGGAGGTTGGTTAAAAAACCACCGGACAGAAGCTGAGTACAATATTTGAATCGCTCTTATAATTTCGCACCAATGGATACGTTTTCAGAAAGATCGAATTTCAAACATATAGCTTCAGGCTGACAACTCTGTCCGACATACTAGCGCATAAGTCTTTAAACCGCTACCGTTTCAAAGATGAAATTATGCGTTCGTCCGAATTGTTACTGCGTCTTTCATCCATCTTTAAGGACCGCGACGCAGCAGCGGTGACAGGAAATTAGACATGTTTGCCGTAAATTCCAAGTCTTTTTTGAGCATATTGAACATTAAAGTCAACGCTGAAATGACAATGCGCGTTTATGACCACCCAAATCTTCGGCTTCACCGGTCAGTCTGAAACCATGCTCTGCAAAAATCGCCTCAATATCCGGTGCTTGTCCTGCACCGATTTCGATCGCAATCATACCTTGATCATGCAGATAATCTGCACTTCGGGCTGCCAGTGAACGGTAAAAGTTCAAGCCGTCTTCGCCGCCATCCAAAGCACGGCGCGGGTCAAAATCCTTAACCCCTTTATCCAGCTCAAGGACGATTTTCGCAGGAATATATGGCGGATTCGAGACAATCAGGTCGTATTTTCCACGCACAGCTTCAAACCAGTCGCTCTGCAGGACAGCAAGGCGCGAAGAAACTCCCGCCGCTTTCGCATTGATCCGCGCCGCTTGCAGCGCACCTGCCGCGATATCAACGGCCACACCACGCGCCTGCTGAACTTCGTACAATAATGTGACCGCAATCGCGCCGGTACCGGTGCCCATATCAATCAAATCCACGAAGGATTTCTCAGCAACTTGCTGCTGTAAAAATGGTAAAACCAGTCCGATCAGAGCTTCCGTATCGGGGCGCGGCTCCAGCGTATCGGCATTCAGCTTGAAATTCAGGCCGTAAAATTCACGCTCACCAATGATTCGATGTACCGGCTCACCGGTCAGCCGTCGCTGAAGAGCTACCAATACATTTTCAACATCTGCCTGCTCAAGCGCCACATCTGATCGTGTCACAAAATCGGTCAGGGTTGCGCCGGTATAATGCTGCACCAGCAAGCGCGCATCCAGTTCAGCGCTATCAATCTCAGCCTGTCGCAGTTCCAGCCGCACGTGAGCCAGAAGCTGACCAAGCGTATTCATCATATTTTCCTGATTTGTCATGACAACTCAGTTATCACCCAATTCCGCCAGCAATGCGGTCTGATGATCGGAAATCAGCGCATCCACCAATTCGTCCAGCTCACCCATCATCACACGATCAAGCTTGTAGAGCGTAAGATTAATACGATGATCTGTCACCCGCCCCTGCGGAAAGTTATAAGTGCGGATACGTTCAGACCGGTCACCGGACCCCACCTGACTGCGGCGTGCTTCAGAGCGTTCACTTTCCGCACGCTGGCGCTCCATATCATAGAGACGGGCACGCAAAATCTGCATGGCGCGGGCACGGTTCTGGTGCTGGGACTTTTCTGCCTGCACCACCATAATCCCTGTCGGAATATGGGTAATACGCACCGCCGAGTCCGTAGTATTCACGTGCTGACCACCAGCACCCGATGCACGCATCGTATCAATACGAATATCTTCATTGCGGATTTCAATATCAATATCTTCCGCTTCCGGCAGTACAGCCACCGTTGCTGCGGAGGTATGAATGCGTCCGCTGCCTTCTGTTTCCGGTACGCGCTGCACACGATGCACACCGGATTCAAATTTCAGTTTGGAAAACACGCCTCTGCCGGAAATCGTCGCGATGATTTCCTTAAAACCACCCGCATCGCCTTCACTGGCTGAGACAACTTCAACGCGCCAGCCTTTATCGGCCGCATAGCGCTCATACATACGGAAAAGATCACCGCCAAACAACGCGGCTTCAGAACCACCAGTACCGGCACGAATTTCCAGAATAGCGTTTTTCTCGTCAGCGGCATCTTTCGGCAGCAGCAAAATCTGCACTTCCGCTTCCAGCGCTTCGACTTTATCTTCCGTCTCCGGAATTTCCATTTCCGCCAATGCGCGCATTTCCGCATCACCGGAAGCATCATCGCGCATCGAGATCAAATCTCTCAGCTCCTGCTGAGCAGCCTGCAATTCGCGAATTTTCAATGCCACATCTTGCAGTTCTGAATATTCAGAGGCCAGTTTAACATAGGTTTCCGGTGAAGGATTATTGGCCATCTGCGCTTCAAGCATCATAAAATGCTTGAGCAACTGATCCATTCTGTCCTGCGGCAGCGCAACCATCCGGTAATCCTATTTTTTAAATAAACGAGCCTGAAACTATCTGCAGGTTCAGGAATACATAACGGCTTGCACCCATAAAGCATTTCGCAATCAAACGGAAACATTTGATTGCGAAATTTTAGAGCATAATTTTAAGGTGTTAGAGTGGCCTTTGTGTGCCAAGTCTGGCACACG
Organism: Pseudochrobactrum asaccharolyticum; assembly: GCF_003314995.1. Classification (GTDB taxonomy): domain Bacteria; phylum Pseudomonadota; class Alphaproteobacteria; order Rhizobiales; family Rhizobiaceae; genus Pseudochrobactrum; species Pseudochrobactrum asaccharolyticum. The sequence goes on along the minus strand of NZ_QNRH01000006.1, from coordinate 215,875 downwards.
GCACTCTAACGTATAAAAAACGGGATTTTACAGCGGAATTTGCTGCTCATTGGCAAAGCGTACTAAATTCTCGCGGATTGAGCCATTGGCATCTGGCCTGTACACCAGTTCTGCCAGCATCTTGTTCAAAGCACCCGCATCCAGTGATAACAGCATGTTTTTCACCGGCCCGATAGCCGCTGCAGACATCGAGATCGAACGGAAGCCCAAACCGATCAGCATCATCGCCGTCAACGGCTTGCCTGCCATTTCACCGCATAATGTCACCGGCTTGTTATGGCGTTTGCCCGCATCGGCAATCTGCAACAGCACACGCAGGAATGCCGGAGACAACTGATCGAAACGATCTGCTATCTGCGCATTGCCACGATCAACCGCCATGATGAACTGGAACAGGTCATTCGAGCCCACAGAGGCAAAATCCACCTCATTCATCAGCTCATCCAGCTGCCAGAGCAGCGACGGCACTTCGATCATCGCACCGATTTTCAGGCTGCATGGCGGCTGATGATCAAAGCGGGTCAGATAATTTACTTCGCGCTCAATGATCTCACGGGTTGCACGCACCTCGGCGACTTCCGTCACCATTGGCAGCATAATCCGCAATTCCCGTCCGCCGGCAGCCTTGAGCAATGCCCGCAGCTGCGTACGCATCAGACCTGGCCGGTCAAGCGCCAAACGGATCGCCCGCCAGCCCATCGCCGGATTTTCCTCATGCGCGTTGGAGCGGAAATATGGCAGCACCTTATCGCCGCCGATATCCAGCGTGCGGAAGGTTACGGGCTTATCACCGGCCGCTTCCAGCACGGCACGATAGAGTTTTTCCTGCTGGCCGGAGCGCGGAAATGTCGAAGCCACCATAAATTGCAGCTCTGTGCGAAACAGGCCGACACCATCGGCACCGGATTCTTTGAGCTGCGGCAGATCAACGATCAGACCGCCATTCATCAGCAATGCAATGGACTTACCATCTTTGGTAACTGCAGGTTTATCCCGCAATTCGCGGTAAAGCGCCTGCCGCTTAGCACGGAACCGCACCTTCTCCGCATAGGCCGCTTCAACATCAGTTTGCGGACGCAGATGCACGCGACCATCCTCACCATCAATAATGATGGCATCATTATTTTCTGCCAGCGCCACCACACCTTTGGCCTGCCCCACGACGGGAATACCCATAGCACGCGCGACAATCACCACATGGCTGGTCGTAGCGCCGTCTTCCAGTACCAGACCGCGCACACGCTCACGCGGATAATCCAGCAATTCCGCAGCACCCATAGAACGGGCGACGATGATGGAATCCTTAGCCATCATTTCCGCAGCCGTTTTCGGGTCATAGCCCATCAACTGGCGCATCAGACGGTTGGCAAGATCATCAAAATCACTGAGCCGCTCACGCATATAAGGATCGCTCAGATGCATCATCCGAGCGCGCGTATCACTCTGGACTTTTTCAACCGCAGCTTCCGCTGTCAGGCCGTTACGGATTGCTTCTTCTAAACGCCGCATCCAGCCGCGGTCATGAGCGAACATCCGGTAGGCTTCCAGCACATCACGGTGCTCGCCTTCCATCGCCACATCACGACGCGACAGCATATCGTCAATCGACAGACGCAGAAAACCCATCGCCTCATCAAGGCGGGAGATTTCATGCTCAATATCTTCGTTGAAGAGGTTGGTCACCACAATACGCGGTTCGTGCAGCACTACATGGCCAAGACCAACGCCTTCATTATAGGCATGGCCGTTGAAGCTGACAGAACGACCATTGGTCAGTTCCACACCCGGACGCGCTAAACGGGTCAGATTACCGGAGGCCACCATTTCCGCCAGCACCATCGCTGTCGTTTCCAGCGCTTCCAGTTCATCTTCGCGATAGGCGCGCTTGGTACGGTTCTGCACAACCAGAACCCCCATCGTGCGCCCGGCACGAAGCACCGGAACACCAAGGAAGGAATTATACACTTCTTCGCCGGTTTCCGGCAGATAGGTGAAAGCCGGATGGCTCTGTGCATCCGTCAGATTAAGCGGACGTGCTGTGGCAGCAATCGTACCGACAAGCCCCTGCCCCAGACGCAGTTGCGCCAGATGCACAGCCTGCGGGTTCAGACCTTCGGTTGCATAGAGTTCAAGAATTTCATCTGAGCGCAGCACATAGAAAGAACAGACCTCCGCCACCATATTTTGCGCGATCTCGCGCACAATATGATCAAGGCGTTCCTGCGGTTCCAGCGCTTCCGCCATTAAGGCGCGAAGACGCTTGAGCAAAATCCGGGGTCCGGCTGTCAGCTCACGCATAGGGTCTCAATGCTCCTCCAGATGCCTCACGCCTAAGATCAAATCACGTCCGGCATTATTTCAGCTTTTATAATACAAGACCGGACAGATCACGAATCACACCGCTGTGTGCATAGCTCACTTTGATTTGCTTGTGAGCATTTTTCTCATAATCGTCTAGGGCGTATTCATCAAATCTTTCTGTAATGCAGCTCATAAGGCTGAGTAAGTGTCCAAAATGGGGCGCAAACCGGCTAAATTATAGTGATCAACAAAAATGTCTCAAAACAATTCCGGTTTATATTTTTGTGGCAGCCGGACTGTTTTTCAAAACCCACTCAGAACGAGCTATGCAGCAGACGCATAGCTTAAAGCTGATTTTCCGCTAATACACCCCATTGCAGAATTTTTAATCCCCTGACATCCCAGCTTGCTCAACATTCTAAACAAAAAAGGCAGCGCTGCGAAGCACTGCCTTTTTCTGAAACTTTATAGATTCAGTTTTTTCAGTGCTTATCCAGCCCGTAAACAGAATGCAGGGTTCGTACCGCGAGTTCTGTATAAGCGCTGTCAATCAGGATCGAGATCTTAATCTCGGATGTGGTGATTGCACGAATATTAATGCCTTTTTCTGCCAGCGCTTTAAACGCTGTGGCAGCAACGCCTGCATGCGAGCGCATACCGGTGCCGATCACCGAGATTTTAGCCAGGCCGGTTTCGGACTGGATCGAGTCACAGCCGATTTCTGCTTTCACTTTATCCAGCGCATGAACCGCTTTATCCATATCACCGGATGGTACGGTGAATGTCATATCGGTTTTTGAACCGTCTTCAGAAACATTCTGCACGATCATATCAACATTGATATGTTCTTCAGCCAGCGGGACAAAAATCGCTGCAGAGACGCCCGGGCGGTCAGCCACACGGCGCAATGAAATCTGAGCTTCGTCTCGGGCGAAAGCGATACCTGTTACGACCTGTTGTTCCACGATTTCATCCTCATCGCAAATCAGCGTTCCGGGAGGGTTGAGCGGATCACCCATGCCCGGCGCATGCGGATCTTCAAAGCTTGAACGTACAAATGTACGGACTTTATGCACCATAGCCAATTCAACAGAACGAACCTGCAGGACTTTGGCACCAAGAGAAGCCATTTCCAGCATCTCTTCGAAAGAAATTTTTGCCATGCGGCGGGCTTTAGGTTCTACACGCGGGTCAGTGGTGTAAACCCCGTCCACATCCGTATAGATATCACAACGGTCTGCTTTAACCGCCGCAGCGATTGCCACAGCCGATGTATCAGAACCGCCGCGACCCAGCGTCGAAATGCGGTTTTCCGGGCTGATACCCTGAAAACCGGCAATAACCGCAACCTGACCTTCAGTGAAACGCTTGATCAGGAAAGAGCCGTCAATATCGGTAATACGGGCAGCGCCATGCGTCATGTCGGTCTTGATCGGGATCTGCCAGCCCTGCCACGAACGTGCATTCACGCCCATCGACTGCAGCACAATCGCCAAAAGACCGGCTGTTACCTGCTCACCGGAGGCAACAATCGCATCATATTCGCGTGCATCATGCATCGGAGATGCTTCACGCGTCCAGCCTACCAGTTCATTGGTTTTACCGGCCATAGCCGAAACCACAACTGCAACTTCATTTCCGGAATCGACTTCACGTTTAACGTGACGCGCCACATTCCGGATCCGGTCAATATCGGCCACAGAAGTGCCGCCGAACTTCATCACAATGCGCGCCATTATGTCGACATATCCTGAATGAAAATGAGAACCAACGGGAACCTGCCAACGTACTGAGAGGTACACCCAACAAGTAAGTGATGCTGACATACCGAAATTATGATCACTTCGCAAGCTCATCCGGCGAAAAGATGCTTGACTTTCGTCTATGAACAGACAAGTCCATGAAGGGCAAATGGAGATAGTTATGTCCGAAACGTCCAAACAGACAGATACAAGTGCTCATTCCGGCTCAGAGCAGCCACAGGAAGCCGTATCCGGCCGCACGACGATTGATCCTGCTGAAGTTGCGCATTTCTCGCGCATTGCCAGCGAGTGGTGGAATCCGCAGGGCAAATTCCGCCCGCTCCATAAATTCAATCCGACCCGCCTGGAATATCTCAAAGAGCAGATTTGTAAACACTTCAACCGTGACCCGCTAGCGGCTAAACCGCTGGAAGGTCTGCGTATTCTGGATATTGGTTGCGGCGGCGGCCTGCTGTGTGAACCGATGGCACGCCTTGGCGCGACAGTTATCGGCGCAGATGCTTCAACCACCAATATTGAAGTGGCCAAAATTCATGCCACCGAGATGGGCATTGAGATCGATTATCGCGCCACCACCGCAGAAGCACTGGCTGATGCCGGTGAACAATTCGATATCGTGCTGAATATGGAAGTGGTTGAACACGTCTCTGATGTTGATCTGTTCATGTCGGCCACGGCAAAAATGGTCAAACCTCAGGGACTGATGTTTGTGGCCACCATCAACCGCACGCTCAAAGCATGGGGACTGGCGATTATCGGCGCTGAATATGTGCTGCGCTGGCTGCCGAAAGGCACCCATCAATATGAAAAACTGGTACGTCCTGAGGAACTGGAAAAACCGTTGCAGGCTGCCGGTCTGACCGTGCTGGAAAAAACCGGCGTCAGTTATAATCCGCTCAATGATACATGGAACCGCTCACGCGATCTCGACGTGAATTATATGGTTCTGGCACAGCGTCGTTAATGACACCAGAGACAACTGATCCGTTTCCTGCGGATCAGTTGTAATCTTCAGCTATTGAACCAGTGCGGTTTAATTATAATCCTCAGGAAGCACTGGCAGTGGCATAATCTCCACACCGTCTTCTACAAGCGATGTAATCTCTTCCTTCGTAGCCTCGCCATAGATACCGCGCTCTTCCGTTTCACCGTGATGAATTTTGCGCGCTTCTTCGGCAAAGCGATCACCGACATAATCGGCATTCTCTTTCACCTTACGACTGATCTCACGCATTTCATCCAGTAATTTACGCTGGGCTTCGCCCATCGTCGCAGCAATCTTCTCTTTGGTTCGGCCTGTCGTAACAGAAGGCGCCATCAGCGCCTTACTGACTTTTGGTGAATGACAAACGGGGCATTGCACCAGACCGCGTGCGGTCTGGCTATCGAAATCCTCATTATTGCGAAACCAGCCCTCAAACTCATGAGACTGATCACAGTGCAGAGAAAAACGCATCATGCCTTGTCTGTTCCGCCTCCAATGGTTTCCAGTTTAAATTCCCGCGCATTTTTCAGGTTCGGGATTTTGTTGCGTGCAGCTGTGCTGTCTGCCACGTCAATCTCGGCATAAATCACAGCCGGATCATCATGATCGGCCTCTGCCAGCACTTTACCCCAAGGCGATACAATGATCGAATGACCGTAAGTCTGGCGATTACCGTTGTGCAAACCACCCTGTGCCGCAGAAATCAGGAAGGCACCGTTTTCAATCGCCCGTGCCCGCTGTAAAATATGCCAATGCGCTTCACCGGTCTGACGGGTAAAAGCAGCTGGCGCAGAAATTACATTAGCACCGGCATTTGCCTGCGCCTGAAACAGCTGCGGGAAGCGAATGTCATAGCAGATTGCCAGTCCGAGCTTCATAAACGGCAGTTCCGTGACCACTGCGCGATCACCGGCAGAAATCGTATCGGATTCACGCCAGCTCTCGCCATTATCCAGATCCACATCAAACATATGAATCTTGTCATATGTCGTGATTTTCGGACCATCCGGTGCAAAAACAAAAGCGCGGTTGGCAATCAGACCATTGTCCAGCTTAATCGGCGTTGAACCGATATGGAGATAAATGCCGTGACGTTTTGCCAATGCTGCTGCTGCCTTCACCACAGGATCATCCTGCTCCGCATGAAGGCTGGCACGGTAAAGCGCACGGTCATTCTGAATAATGCCGGTATTTTCAGGTGTCTGCACATATTGCGCACCTTGGGCGGCAGCCTCACCTACCATACGCTCAAGCGCTGTAATATTGGCAGACATATCGCCGTTTGAACGCATCTGCACAGCTGCAACTTTAACCATCGACATTATTCTCCCCTTTATGCCTTACAACTTAATCTGCTTTACCGGTTTCCAGCAGCGTAACCAGCTTGCCTGCACGATCCAGCGCATGAAGATCGTCACAACCGCCGACATGTACATCACCGATGAAAATCTGCGGGAATGTTGTACCACCGGAACGGGTCATCATTTCTTCACGATATTTCGGATCAACAGTCGCATTAAATTCCGTGTAGCCCGGCGCACGTTCATCGAGCAGCTTTTTCGCGCGAACACAGTAGCCACAGCCGTCACGGGTATAAATTTCAACATTCATCTTCAAGAGTCTCCTGATTTTCTTATCTATATAACCATGCCTGCATCATCATCCAAGCACTTGCTGTCGCTTTGTCGTTAAGGCAGCAGCATAATTATCGCATCCCTTCAGGCAGCACACGCCCGAAAGTCAGCACATCCACGCTGCCAGCCCCTGCTTTCAGCACAGCACGGGATGCGGCCTTCACCGTCGCGCCGGTGGTGTAAACATCATCAATCAACAGCACGCTACGCCCCTGCACATTGCTTCGCCCTGCCTCCGGCACGCGAAAGGCTCCCGCAACATTGCGCAACCGCTCGGACTGGCTGAGTTCTGCCTGCTGGCGTGTATCTTTAATGCGTTGCAATGCAGAAGGATCATAGGTCTTACCGCTGAGCTTCGCCAAAACCCGTGCCAGTTCTGCGGCCTGATTATAGCGGCGCTTCCACAGGCGCTTGCGATGCAGCGGCACCGGAATAATCACATCGCAATCCTCAAGCAATTCCTGCCCTGCCCGTTGCATCCAGCGTGCCATCCACGGCGCCAGATCAAGCCGGTCATAATATTTCAGCGATATACCGGCATGGCGTGCCGAGCCGTCATGACAAGCAACAGAACGTAAACGCCGGAAAGACGGCGGATTGGCAATCGCCTCTGCCGACAAAAAATGCGCGCCAAAATCATGCGTAAAAGGTGTTCCCATCACAGGACAAAGTGGTGCTTCCAGAAAGCGCACCGAACTCCAGCAAGTCCCGCACAATGTGCCGTTTTGTGAAACAGGGCTGTCGCATCCCTCACAAAGCGCAGGAAAAATCCGGTCCGGCAGCGCTTTCAAACCAGCGCCTGCATAATCCAGAAAACGCGCCCAACTCCCCTGTCTCACAACAGTTTCATGAGAAAGCAGTAATTCCCCCATTGCATTCGCCCCCGATTGAACGCATTTACAGCACCATGCCAGATGCATCACTCCAGTCCAGAGAAATCTCTGATTTTGAGCGGTGCCTGATAGCGGGATGCGAGAAAATGTCAGCAACAGAGACCTCACCAAACACCATCTTCGACAATGCATTGCTGCAAATGCGCCTGAAACGGGCATTACGCCGCAATATCAGTGGTGCGGATTTCCTGCTGGAGCGCACTGTGCAGGATCTGGAAGACCGGCTTTCAACTGTTGAGCGCCAATTTACCCGAGCTGTACTTCTCAATCCCTATACGTCCTCTCTGAGCCTGTCTTTGCAACAATCCGGCAAGGCAGAGGTAATTGAGACCGTTGAATATCAATCAAAAGACAGCACAGAATATCTGCCGCTTGAACCACACAGCGCAGATTTGATTATCTCACTGCTGTCACTGCAATTTACCAATGACACACCGGGTCTGATGATGCAGATCAAACAGGCGCTGAAACCTGACGGTTTGTTTCTCGGTTGTATGGCGGGTGCGGGCACACTCGGCGAATTGCGTGAATCGCTGTTGCAGGCAGAGTCTGAATTGACCGGCGGGGTCAGCCCGCGCGTGGCGCCTTTTGCGGATGTCCGCGATGGCGGCGCCCTGTTGCAGCGCGCCGGTTATGCTTTGCCTGTGACGGATATCGAAACCGTTACCGTGCGTTATGACAACATGTTTGCACTGATGGCGGATATCCGCGCGATGGGGATGAGCAATATTTTGACCGGCCGTTCGCGTAAGCCGGTTGGCCGCCGCCTCTTTATGCGGGCTGCCGAGATTTATGCAGAGCGCTTCAGTGATCCGGACGGGCGTATCCGTGCGACATTCTCATTCATCTGGATGTCCGGCTGGGCACCCCATGCTTCACAGCAGCAGCCGCTGAAACCGGGTTCTGCCAAAGCTTCACTGGCGGAAGCCCTGCTTGCGGCAGAAAAAAAGCCTTAAAACTAATCAGCAGTCGCCCTGCTGGGTGCCGTCACGGGTAATCACACATACTGATTCCGGTGAGGACTGCAGCAGGCTCTTGCGCTCAATATAGGATTTATCCGGATTGCCGCGCTGAATAGAGCCTGTGGACATCATATCCACACCGGCAGGAAACAGCGACTGCGCAGTCTGTTTATTGGCCTTCTGGCTCAGTACCGGCACAATGACCAGCGTCAATGCCAAAACAGCAGAGCCGAACAGCAGCACGCAGCGGACAAAGCCGCTTTTTGCAACCGGCATAAAGCCAGCTTTTGCATCTTCATCATCTTTAAAAAAGTCTGTCAGAAATTCAGACTGATACTCACTGCGGTTACTACTCATCGTCATACTCCGGCGCGATAAAGCTACCATGCGCTATGACGGTGAATCATCAATTAACGTGAACGTAAAAATTGCCTGAAAAATGCAAAAACTGCCCGCAATTATAAAGGTTCTGTCCGGATATTACAGAAGATCCATCAGGAAGGGGATCAGCGGTTCATCGGCAGGCGGCATCGGATAAGCACGCAGGTCTTTTGGTTTCACCCATTTCAGTGCCTGCCCTTCCATCGAACGAGCAATCCCCTCATAGCGACGGCAGATATACAACGGCATCAGCAAATGAAATTTCTCATAAGCATAGCTGGCAAAGGTCAGCGGTGCGAGGCAGGCATGTTTGGTGGTAATACCCAGCTCTTCCTGCAATTCACGGATCAGCGCATCTTCCGGCGTTTCGCCGCTCTCAACCTTGCCGCCCGGAAACTCCCAAAGACCGGCCAGATTTTTGCCCTCAGGCCGTTGTGCCAGCAAAATACGGCCATCCGTATCAATCAGCGCACAGGCTGCCACCAGCACAATCTTTTTGCCCTCAGTCATCAAACTCTACCTATCTGCAATAATAAATATAATCATAGACAGTGGAGAAGCCTAATCCCTGATACAAAGCCCGTGCTGCATGATTGGCTGTTTCTACCTGCAACCAGAACCGGTGATCTCCGCGGGATAAGGCCTGCGCCATCTCATTCAGCACCAGCGCTTTTGCAAAGCCACGCCGTCTGAACGTCTCACCAATACACAAATCCAGCAGACCGGTATAGCCGTTCTCACTCACACAAAGCAGAGTTGCCGCAGGTTCAGCACCGGAAAATCCGGCAATGACATATTTCTGCGGCTGAATGGAGCTCAGCACCTGAGCCAGCCCTTCAATCTGCGGCTCAGGCCGGTTATGGAAATCACCGGATATCCGGCTGTAGCCAATCTCCTGTCCCTCACGAAAATGCACAAGCCGCAATGGCAGACGTGGCTGTGGCACTTTCAAAAAGGCATTATCGCGCAAATCACAGGCCATAACCGATGATCCGCCCGCAGTCGTATAACCGCGCGCACTCAGATAATCCGCCAAAGCAGGTGGTGCCAGCGGGGTCAGCCGGAATACCGGCTGTTTGCCCTGCTCGGTAAACAGCGCCTCACAGGCCTCGACCCGCTGTGCCAGATCCGCATCATCGGACGGATTAAGCAGATTGACGGAATTACCGCGCTTCGACGGATAATAAGGCGTCAGTTGAACAGCCCAGTCACCCAGATGCGTGACCTGCGCTGCAGGCCATGCACGAAAACCAAGCTCTTCATACTGACGAATTTTTGACATCACGACCGGTAATCACCGTTAATAGCCACATATTCCTTGGTCAGGTCACAGGTCCAGACAGTCGCTGTGCCCTCACCCATACCAAGTTCAACCGTGATGAGAATGTCCTCACCCTTCATATAATCAGAAGCAGCTGCTTCCGAATAAGCCGCATCGCGCTCACCATCGACCGCCACACGGATATCTCCGAAGCTGATCGCCAGACGATCACGGTCGGCAGGCTCACCGGCCTTGCCAACAGCCATGACCACACGTCCCCAGTTAGCATCTTCACCGGCAGCAGCGGTTTTCACAAGCGGGGAATTGGCAATCGACAGACCGATGCGCTTGGCAGAAATGTCAGAAACCGCACCTTTAACAGTGATTTCCAGCATTTTGCGTGCGCCTTCGCCATCGCGCACAACCTGCAGTGCCAGATTTTTCAAAAGCTTGCGCAAAGCACGGTCAAATTCTGCCAGTCGTTCGTCATCCAATGCAGTTACTGCAACCGCACCGCGCTCAGCGGCCGTACCGGTAGCAAACAGCATCAGCGTGTCTGAAGTAGAAGTATCACTGTCCACAGTCACCGCATTGAAGCTGGAATCCACCGCTTTGGACAGCAGTCCCTGCAACACATCGGAAGCAATCGGTGCATCCGTCACCACAAAGGACAGCATTGTCGCCATATCCGGCGCAATCATACCGGCGCCCTTGGCAATTCCGTTAATGGTCACCGGCACACCGCCAAGCAGCACAGTTTCTGTTGCCACTTTCGGATAAGTATCCGTGGTCATGATCGCTTTGGCAGCTTCCAGCCAGCCGTTATTATCGGCACGCGCGTTCATGTCACCAAACAAATGCGAAAATTTACCGGCATCCAGCGGTTCGCCGATCACACCGGTTGAAGCAAGAAAGATTTCATGGGTTTCACAGCCCAGCGCTTCACAAGCAGCCTTGGCTGTTGCAGTCGTCGTCTCACGACCTTTCTTACCGGTAAAAGCATTGGCATTACCGGAATTCACGATCACCGCTTTGGCTGTGCCGTGCTTCAGGCTCTCGCGGCAAAAATCAACCGGCGCTGACGGGCATTTGGAACGGGTGAAAACACCGGCAACCGATGCCGGTGTATCAAACACCATCATCAGCACATCTGTCCGGTTCTTATATTTGATCCCCGCTTCGGCTGTGGCCATTCGCACACCGGTAATCACCGGCATGGCAGGATAATGTTTTGGTGCGAGCGGAGAAACTGTCGAAGACATGCGTGCCTCAAAGAATAAAAGCATTCCGGCAAATCGAAATATATTTGCGCCAAAATGCAACTGAACAGGAGCGGGCTTAACCGGATATGAAACAGCGCATCATCGGGTTTGTGAAAATGCAATAAGCACCACAAATCACCCGCCATTTCACTCAGATCGCAGTCAATAAATTATGGTTGGGCTAAAAATGCAATCACCTGCCCGAAATAATCAGAGCAGGTGATCAATTTTATCAATTTATATATCAAACTTACCAAATTGGCATGATTGATTTTATAAAATGAGAGGTCTTATTCAGCCGTTTTTGCAGCTGCATCCTGTGCGTCTGCGGCTTCTTTCATTGCTTTGGCAACGGCTTCGTCTTCATAAGTGATTTTCGAACCGTCGCGCAGCTTCTTGACCATTTCGATATATTTTTCACGAATGAGGATCGAGCGAACCTGATCTTTCACTTCATCAAATGCCGGCGGCTGCTGCTGGCGCTTATCTTCCAGCTTGATGATATGATAGCCGAACTGCGACTTAACAGGTTCTTTGGTGTAACCGCCGACTTCCAGCGCAAAAGCCGCTTTTTCAAATTCAGGCACCATCATGCCTTCACCGAAATAGCCAAGATCACCGCCCTGCGAAGCAGAACCGTCGGTTGAGCTTTCCTTGGCCAGATCTTCGAACTTGGCGCCGCCTTCAAGCTTTTTGATAATCGCTTTGGCTTCGTCTTCAGTTTTTACGAGAATATGACGGGCGCGCACTTCATTCTTCGCAGGCATTGCTGCGATTTCCTTGTCGTAACGACCACGGACTTCTTCATCCGAAATCTTGTCAACGATTGCAGTCTGGAAATATTCATTGTGCAAAGCGCGGTCTTTAAGGAATTCAATGCGCTGCTTGAAATCTGCGCTTTCGTCCAGCTTATCACCTTTAGCGGCAGCAGCCAGCACTTTGATATCAACCAGAGCGGCCAGTGCAGCGAGACGACGCTGATCATCCGGCAGACGGGAGAATTGCGGGTCGAGATCGCTGGACGCCTGATCAACTTCACCCTGTGTCAGCTTAACGCCGTTTACAGTAGCAAGAACTTTTGCAGGATCAGCTTTTTCTGCCGGTTTCGCTGCTTCAGTCTTTGCAGCGGCGTCCTGTGCATAGGCACCGGTTGCAGCAGTCGACAAAAGCAAACCGGTTGCCAGTTGAATCAGGACTTTACGGGTACGGGTCATCAGTGATTTCTCCTTCGGGGACGAAGTACCGTCCCAAGAATAAGGCAGAATTTTGCTGCTTCAGTTTATATAGTGTAAAGCAGAAGAGTTTTTAGGCGATATGGCAATTTTCTGCACAATATATCGGTATCAGCAGCGATAATCCTCTTTATTATGCATATATAATCGCATCGCAGAGGCCTATCACCAGTGTCAAATCATTGACATCGCCGCCCACCCCTCTTATCTGTCCATCGGCTTTGCGTCCAGAGAGCTGCCAGAGAGAAATTACGCGAAATGTCTTTTCGACAGCGTGTTTTCTTGCCATAAGTCTCGCATAAACAAATAAAGCCGATGTCAGAGCGCCGCTCAGGCGGCGACAATTGGCTGAAGATTTAAGAAAGGACCAGCAATGGTCAGCTTTGGCGGTCTCGCCCGTATGATTTTCGGCTCATCCAATGAGCGTCGCATCAAAGGTCTTCGTCCTCGCGCAGCAGCTATTACTGCGCTTGAGAAACAATATGAAGCTCTGAGCGATGATCAACTGAAGGCGAAAACTGATGAGTTCCGCGCTTTGCTCAAAAACGGCAAGACGCTGGATGATATTCTTCCTGATGCTTTTGCGACCGTGCGTGAAGCAGCAAAACGCGCCCTCGGCATGCGCCCGTTTGATGTGCAGCTGATCGGTGGCATGGTGCTGCATGACCGCTCCATCGCGGAAATGCGCACCGGTGAAGGCAAAACCCTGATGGCGACCCTGCCGGTTTACCTCAATGCGATCGAAGGCAAGGGTGTGCATGTCGTTACCGTCAACGACTATCTTGCCACCCGTGATGCGCAGACCATGGGCGTGCTGTACAACTTCCTCGGTCTGACTGTCGGTGTGATTGCTCATGGTCTTGATGACGATCAGCGCCGCGAGGCCTATGCCTGCGATATTACCTACGCAACGAATAACGAACTCGGCTTCGATTATCTGCGCGATAATATGAAATATGAGCGTGCCCAGATGGTGCAGCGCGAACATAACTACGCCATCGTCGACGAAGTTGATTCGATCCTCATCGACGAAGCCCGTACACCGCTGATCATTTCCGGCCCGTTGGAAGACCGTTCAGAATTCTACTCGCTGATCGACACCTTTATTCCGCAGCTCGTAGCGGAAGATTACGAAGTCGATGAGAAGCAGAAAACTGCAATCTTCACCGAAGTCGGTACTGAAAAGATCGAAAAACTGCTGGATGCTGCTGGCTATCTGAAAGGCGAAAGCCTGTATGATGTTGAGAACGTGGCTGTTGTTCACCACCTCAACAATGCTTTGCGCGCGCACAAGCTGTTCCAGCTCGACAAAGACTATATCGTCCGCAATGACGAACTGGTCATCATCGACGAATTTACCGGCCGTATGATGCCGGGTCGCCGTTATTCCGAAGGCCTGCATCAGGCGCTGGAAGCCAAAGAAAAAGTAACGATCCAGCCGGAAAATCAGACACTGGCTTCGATCACCTTCCAGAACTATTTCCGTATGTATAACAAACTGGCCGGTATGACCGGTACTGCGGCAACGGAAGCGGAAGAATTCGGTAATATTTACGGCCTCGATGTTGCGATTATTCCAACCAATCTGCCGGTTGCCCGTATTGACTCCGATGACGAAGTTTACCGCACGGTTGATGAAAAATATAAAGCGATCATCCGCGATATCCGTGAAGCCCATGAAAAGGGTCAGCCGGTTCTGGTTGGTACAACATCCATTGAAAAATCCGAACTGCTCGCAGAACGCCTGAAAAAAGACGGCGTGAAGGATATTCAGGTTCTGAATGCCCGTTATCACGAGCAGGAAGCCTATATCGTAGCGCAGGCCGGTGTGCCGGGTGCAATTACCATTGCAACCAATATGGCCGGTCGCGGTACTGACATTCAGCTCGGTGGCAATCTGGAAATGCGCATCCAAGTAGAGCTGGCTGATGTACCTGCCGGTCCTGAGCGTGATGCCAAAATTAAAGAGCTGAAAGCCGATATCGCTAAGAAAAAAGAACAGGCACTGGCTGCCGGTGGTCTTTATGTTCTGGCAACAGAGCGTCACGAAAGCCGCCGTATCGACAACCAGCTGCGTGGTCGTTCCGGTCGTCAGGGCGATCCGGGCAAATCGAAATTCTTCCTGTCGCTGCAGGATGACCTGATGCGCATTTTCGGCTCTGACCGCATGGACAGCATGTTGCAGAAGCTCGGCCTCAAAGAGGACGAAGCCATTGTGCATCCGTGGATCAACAAAGCGCTGGAAAAGGCTCAGAAAAAGGTCGAAGCCCGCAACTTTGAAATCCGCAAAAACCTGCTCAAATATGACGACGTGATGAATGATCAGCGTAAGGTGATCTTCGACCAGCGTCTGGAAATGATGGATGCTGAAGATCTGACCGAAACGGTCGATGAAATGCGTCATGAAGTCATTGAGGATATGGTTCGCGCGCATATTCCTGAAAATGCCTATGCAGAACAGTGGCGCATTCCGGAACTCAAGGAAGAGGTAATCAAAGTCCTCAATCTTGACCTGCCTGTGGATGCGTGGGCTGCCGAGGAAGGTATTGCGGAAGAACAGATCGAAGAGCGTATCAAGGAAGCTGCCGACAAGGCTGCTGCTGAACGCGCTGAGCGCTTTGGTCCGCAGATCATGGCCTATGTGCAGAAATCCGTTATTCTGCAGTCGCTGGACAATCTGTGGCGCGAGCATCTGGTCAATCTCGACCATCTGCGCTCCGTTGTCGGTTTCCGCGGCTATGCGCAGCGTGATCCGCTGAACGAATATAAGACAGAAGGCTTTGAGCTGTTTCAGGCCATGCTTTCCAACCTGCGTGAAGTTGTGACATCGCAGCTGATGCGCGTGGAAATCATGCGTGAAGAACCACAGCCGGAACTGCCGGAAATGCACGGTCACCATATTGACGGCACCACCGGTGAAGATGATTTTGGTGAAGGTTCTGACGGTGCGCGTCTTGCAGACAGTGACCGCTTTGTTGATCCTGAGAACCGCGATCCGGCTGATCCGTCCACATGGGGACGTGTTGCCCGTAACGAAGCCTGCCCTTGCGGCTCCGGCAAGAAGTTCAAACATTGCCACGGCGCTTTCGTTTAAACGATAAGATCAACGAATAAAAAACACCGCCTGTTCATCACAGGCGGTGTTTTCTTTTGGTTAAGCCCGAGTGGCGATTGAACTTCTTCAAGGCGTGATGCGTCAGCATCTTGAGCCGCCTTGATATAAGCGCATAGACTGACTTTTAAACTATTCTGTGCAACAACAGCTGCATATCAAAGCTTTTCCGAGAGAGACATTGCCTGCAAAATTTCAGATCACATCACTGGCTGAAAAAATACTGCCTGCAAGACTTGCAGAGCAATTGCGCCCGTTTCTTCTGCGTGCTGAGAGCTTATTCTCCGGTGATGATGAACAGGCACAGGCCAAGCGCTCATCACTGATTGCCTTTGCAATCCGCATTGCCGGTGCAGCACTGGCTTTGCTCAGTCAGGTCGTGCTTGCCCGCCTGATGGGCAGTTTTGAGTTTGGTATCTATGTCCTTGTCTGGACAGTGACACTGATCCTCGGTGATCTTGCCTGTTTTGGCTTTCACACCACAATCATCCGCTATGTACCGCAATATTTACAGAAAAATCAGACCAATGATGCGCGTGGTATTTTGCGTACCGGCCCCGTCTTTGCGCTTATCAGTGCAAGTGCAATTACACTGATCGCCATTGCAGTGCTCAAAATTCTGAGTGCAGAATTCGAGCCCTATTACTGGCCGGCCTTCCTGATTGGCGTATTTTGTATTCCGGCCATTGCACTTGGCAATATTTCAGACGGCACTGCCCGCTCACAAGGCTGGATTCTGTCTGCGCTCAGCCCCGGCTATGTTTTGCGGCCACTGATGATGCTGCTGATCTTTGTTGTGCTTCTGCTCACCGGCTGGGAAGCCCGGGCCACAACAGCACTGATTGCCGCCTTTGCCGGCACAGGCTTCACGGTAATCGGACAGCAGATTTTTTTACGCAATCGCATATCCAAGGTCCTGCCCAAAGGTGCCTCACACTACCATCTGCGGGAATGGATAAAGGTCTCTCTGCCGATCTTCCTTATCGAAGGCTTTTTCTTTCTGCTCATCAATATTGATGTGCTTATGGTTGGCCGGATGATGGAGCCGAATAGTGTAGCTCTGTATTTTGCCGTCACCAAAGTACTGGCACTGGCACATTTCGTTTATTTTGCGGTCAAATCCAGTGTCGCCCAGCGTTATTCACAATTACTGCATAGCGGCGACAAAGAAGCTTTTCAGAATTTTGCACGCAATTCTGCCCGCTGGACATTCTGGCCAAGCTTATTGCTCGGATTATTGCTGCTGGCAGGAGGCTGGCCGTTACTAGCGCTGTTCGGCCATGAATTCACACAAGGCTATCCGCTGCTGTTCATTTTGATCTTCGGTGTGATAGCCCGTGCCAGCGTCGGCCCTTGCGAAAGCCTGCTCTCCATGTCCGGCAATCAAAATATATGCGCCTTGCTCTACGCCTTAGCCCTGATTGTGAATGTCAGTCTCAATCTGACGCTGATCCCGCTATTGGGATTAAGCGGCGCGGCCATTGCAACAGTCTGTGCCATGGCAACAGAAGCCGCAGCACTTTCCTATGCAGTGCGTAAATATCTCGGGATCACAATGTTTGTTTTCGCACCTTCTGCCAAAACATCAGGATAAGGATTAACCATGCTGCATCTTTATCGCAAAGCGGAAGCCATAGACTATCTGAGAACCCTGCAAGTCGCCCCTCCGGCAGAGCAAAACATCTTCAATCATCCCGATTTCCTGCGTCCTGCACTGGAGCATTTCGCAACAGATAATTGCGGGCTGATCACAACGGGCAGCACCGCACCTGACTTCCTGATGCCGTTTCAGGTCACCAGAGCGGGTCTGGGCTTGCGTAAAACGATTTATTGCTGGAGCAATCTATACGCCACACAGGGCACGCCGCTCATCAGTGCTCGCACAATGCCGGACACTCTGGAAAAAGCTTTGGCTGAACTGTCCGAGCATGGACTGCCAGATACACTCGTGCTTCCAGATATCAGTCTTGATGGCGTTTTTGCACAAGCACTGAGCGATCTGGCACAGCGTAAAAACCTGCCTTTACAGATCATCCGTCAGCAGATGCGTCCGGTACTCCTGAATGGCACAAATGCCGAAACCTATCTGACCAATGCGATCGGTAAAAATCATCACCGCGAGTATCGCAGACTTTGGCGACGTCTGTCGGAAACCGGCAAACTGGAACACCAGATTGCAACGGATAAGGCTGCAATTATACCGGCGCTTGAAGATTTTCTGTCCTTAGAAGCCTCGGGCTGGAAAGGTGCAGGCGGTACCGCTTTTCTGACCAGACAACGGGATGCAGATTTTGCACGTCAAGCGGTGCACGCTTTCGCAAGCAAACAGCTTGTACAGATCCATGCTTTGAAACTCGATGATAAAACCATCGCCAGTCTTGTCGTCTTTATCAGTGGTGATCAGGCATGGACATGGAAAACGGCCTATGATGAGACTCTGAGAGCCTATTCTCCGGGCGTCTTACTGATGATTGAGGTGCTGAAAAAGCACCTCAGCAATCCGGTGCTGCGTATCACCGATTCCTGTGCCATTCCCGATCATCCGGTTATGTCGCGCTTATTTCATGAGCGTGCAAACTTCGGCACGCTCATTCTGGGACTGACGGAGCAGAGCCAGTCTTCCGTCAATCAGATCACCCGCCAACTGAACCGTTACGACAGGCTGCGCATGATGATGCGGAACATCAAAGCGCGTCTTAAACCATCCGCACGTTAAAAGCTGCTCAGCGGGTCTGTACCCGCTGACCAAGCCAGACACTGATCAGTACGATCAGCATACCCGCCATTTGCAGATCGTTGAGTTGCTGGTTGAGCAAAGCCCAGCCAAGAATAACGGCTGTCAGCGGGCTCAGAAAACCAAGGGATGCAGCAACAGAAGGTTCAAGACGCGCCAGTCCGCGGAACCAGAGCAGATAGGTCAGCGCACCACCGATCAGGCCGAGATAGATAAAGCCAAGCCAGTTTGTCAGGGTCAGTTGCGGCAAAGCAGGCTCCGACCAAAAAGCGACTGGCACCAGCAACAATCCACCGGCTGTCAGCTGCCATGCAGTAAATGTCAGCGGAGCAACCGGCGGCTGCCAGTAGCGGCTCAGCACAGTCCCTGCTGCCATCGAAAAAGCACCGGCCAGTGCAGCCAGAACTCCTGTCTGATCCAGCACACCATTTGGCTTGAGAACCAGTAAGGCTACACCGGCAATCCCCATCAGTGCCGCGATCACTGCCATGGCACGCAAACGGGTGCCTAACACCGCACTGGCGAGGAAAACCACGATCAACGGCTGCACAGAGCCTACAGTAGCGGCAACGCCGCCTGGCAACCGGTAAGCGGCAACAAACAGCATCGCCCAGAAAAACGAGAAATTCAGTGCACCGAGGATAAACACACGCAGCCACCAAATTCCGTGCGGTAATTGCCGGACAAAGAATAACAGCAATAATCCTGCAGGCAACGCACGCAGCATCGCCACAGTCATCGGATAGTCTGCAGGCAACATCTGTGTGGTTACAATATAGGTACTGCCCCAGATTGCCGGTGCCAGTGCTGTCAGCAGCAAATCTGTCCGCATAGATGTCATGTCCTGTCTCCGCTCGTTTCATAATGCCGGTACAGGACAACATAATTACAATATCAAACAATGATAATGCATGATATTGACAATATATTACCAAATAAAAGTTTATAATCAGGCAATTCTTTATGGATCAGCTCAGTGCATTACGCCTGTTTCGCAAGACAGTTGAATTGGGGAGCTTTGCAGAAACTGCCCGCGCGACCGGATTGACGGCAGCGGCCGTCGGTAAAAGTATCAGCGAGCTTGAAGCCCATCTGAAAGTCCGGTTGTTCAACCGCACGACCAGACGCATGAGCCTTACAGAAGCAGGCACGTTATATTTCCAACAAGTCACACCGGTGCTCGATCAGCTTGAAGAAGCAGACCGCTCATTAACATCGCATCATAATCAGCCATCCGGCCTGCTGCGTGTCACCGCACCTCTGACCATGACTATTATCAGCCTGTCGCGTTTTATTCCGGAATTTCTGGAACGATATCCTGAAATCACACTCGATCTCAATCTCGATGACCGGCTGATCGACATCGTGCGGGAGGGTTATGATATCGCCATTAAAGGTAGTGACAGCTTAAAAAATTCAAGTCTGATCAGCCGCAGAGTCAGTACATTGCATCATGTGCTCTGCGCTGCCCCATCCTATTTTGAGACATATGGCACACCGCAGGTACCTGCTGATCTTCGGCAGCATAACTGCATCCGCTACAGTCTGTCTGATCATGTTCATGAATGGGAGTTTCGCAAAGGAGAACAGACCGAGCGCATTGCGGTAACCGGCCGTTATCTGGTCTCATCCAGTTTTGCGGTTCGAGATGCCTTATGCGCAGGTTTCGGTCTCAGCCTGATACCCGTAAGCTACGTAAAACAGGATATTACAGCAGGCAGACTGGTCACGGCATTGGACGACTGGCAGCAGATAGAAACAGGTGTCTATGCCTTCTACCCCTCCCGCCAGTATCTCGCACCAAAGGTCAGAGTCTTTCTGGATTTTTTAAGCGAGAAGTTACAAATGTAAACTTCACCTGTTACCAGTCTGATTTATTCAACCAACGGCTCGACCGGCCCCCAGCGCTGCGATGTAAACCTGTTAATATACATCCCCCAGATGGCTGTTTTCAGTCGCAAAAAAGGCCGGATAATTTCTCTGATGACCTTCTTCCAGACTGGCAGGCTTTGATGCTCTTTTGCCCGCTCACCGCTTAATGTGCTTTCAAGACCGGCCTGATCACAAATCACGGGACTAACCTGATAAAGCTTCATTTCATTGAAGAAACCACAAGCAGGTGTAAATAAGAGATGATCCATCGGTGCTGCGGCATCATTCATACGCGCCAGCAGCGATGCCGCACATTTCGCAGAAATAATATAACCGGCAGATAAAATATTCTGGCTGCGAAGCCTCGCAATTGAATATTGCCCCGCAACAATCGTCACAGGTTTATCCATCAATACCTTACGACCATGGGTTTCCAGTTTAATCAGATCCGCGTCAGATGGAATCCATGTATCCGATTGAAAGAATTGTTTGGCATTGCCCGAAAATCGCACATCATCTTCAAAAATAGCCCCATATTGCTCGCCACTTTGAACAATCTGCTCCAGACATTTGCGATGGCTCAGAAAACAACCAAGCTCACTACGCGTTAGCGGCTCTTTCCAACCGGCATTACGCTTAATTCTGGCAACCTCATCGTCACTCAAAACCTTACCGTCAACTGCCGCAACGCGCTCAAATGCCAGACCAGCCTTCTCAAACTGCTGAAACATACGCTGCAAACGGTCTTGTGAGCGATCCAGATTAATCAGATAAGCTTTCAATATACTATCCACCATACAGAAGATTATTCAACCGTCATGCGAAGACTCTGCTTCCCTCAAGGGAAATGTTCACTCTTTGAAGTAAAGATAAAATCTATATTGTATAAAGATAAAAGTGGTGCGGGTGGTCGGAATCGAACCGACACTCCTTTCGGAACCGGATTTTGAGTCCGGCGCGTCTACCAGTTCCACCACACCCGCACATTTGCAGGCACTTTGCATTCAAAGCGCTGCCCTGGTGCGCCGAAATATAGTGAGAACAGCCCTGTCGTCAACTGGGAAATCTCATTTGTTTCAATATTATTTCAACAAAATTCATTCAGGCGTTAAAACAACCAGCAGCAGACCGCAATTTCCGAGGCCTCAGGCATTGCTTAGAGTGTCATCGCGCATTGCCCTGCACAGGTTTTCGCTTTACATACGACAGCAAAATTTCACATGGCTGTTGCCTGTGCCCTCCCTGCTGATAACCGACAGAGATTCCCATGCTGCGCAAACTCTATGACTGGACCATTTCCCTTGCAGCCCGCAAATCCGCGGCTGCCTGGCTGGCCGTCATTGCTTTTCTTGAAAGCTCCGTCTTTCTGATTCCGGCTGATGTTCTGTTTGTGCCAATGGGTATCGCCCGTCCGAAAAAAGTCTGGCATTACGCGATAATTGCCACTGTAATGTCGGTGCTCGGCGGCATTCTCGGCTGGTATATCGGTCATTATGCCTATGAAGCTGTTGCAAAACCGGTTCTGCACTTTTACGGCAAGCTTGATACTTTTGAAGCCATGCGCGGCAGCACCAGCGCAGACATGATTCTGCTGCTGCTCATCACCTCCGGCCTGTCGCACCTGCCGCCGATGAAAGTTGTCACCATCCTGTCCGGTGCTGCAGGGGTGAATATCTGGCTGTTTATTCTCTCAGCCATCATCACCCGTGGCGCACGTTTTTTCTTGTTGGCGTGGTTGTTGCAGCGTTTTGGCGAACCGATCCGCAACTTCATCGAAAAACGCCTCGGCCTGATTGCAGCAACCGTTGCCGTCATTTTGATTCTGTTATTTATGGTCGTCAAATATCTTCACGCATAAGAAACCACAAAATCAGCCATGTTTATGCCACATGAACATGGCTGTGCTGATTTCAAATTGATTTATGTAACAAGGATTTTCCCGTGTCTTCAGCCGGTACATCTTCTCAAATCCGCAAGCAACACACCTTTGTTTCAGGCTTTCTTGCGGTTAGCATGGCCGGTGTTGTGGGCACAGCCCTAGCATTTCAGTATATTGGCGGATATCTGCCGTGCAAACTATGCCTTGAAGAACGTATTCCCTATTATGTCGGCGTTCCTCTGATGCTCATCAGCGCTCTGCTGGCCGCACTCGGCAAATCAGAAAAACTCACACGCCTTTTCCTGTTTGTCGCCGGATTGCTGATGACCTATGGCCTTATTCTTTCTGTCTATCATTCAGGCGTGGAATGGAAATTCTGGGCAGGTCCTGCCGATTGCGCTACAGGCGCGGTTTCCATTACCACCAGCGCGGGCAATCTGCTCGGCGATCTCAATGCCGTGAAGCCTGCAGCTTGTGATGTAGCTGCCGGTCGTTTCCTCGGCATTTCCTTTGCCGGCTGGAACGGTGTTGCATCGCTGATTTTGGCCATTATCGCTTTTTACGGCGCTTCGCTGAAAACCCGCAAATAAGACAATAAAAAAGAACCGGAGCTGTTGTTTACGGCTCCAGTTCCACATCCCAATACAAATAATCCATCCAGCTTTCATGCAAATGGTTTGGCGGAAACCGCCTGCCATTCTTATGCAAATCAAAAACACTGGGCATATAGGGTTTTTGTCGCGGCCACATTTGGGCTTTAGCCGGCATCATGCCGCCCTTGCGCAAATTACAAGGCGAACAGGCTGCCACCACATTTTCCCACGTCGTCTCACCACCGCTGCAACGCGGTATCACATGATCGAAAGTCAGATCATGATGCGCACCGCAATACTGACACTCAAAGCGATCACGTAAGAACACATTAAAGCGGGTGAAAGCCGGATAGGTCGGCGGCGCTATATAGGTTTTCAGACTGATAACGCTGGGTAATCGCATTGCAAAGCTCGGAGAACTGACCTCCGTATCATATTCCGCAACAATATTTACACGATTGAGAAACACAGCTTTGATCGCATCCTGCCACGACCACAGCGATAAAGGATAATAACTGAGCGGGCGAAAATCCGCATTCAGTACCAATGCCGGCAACTTGCCGGCAAAAGCTGCAATATTCAAGAAACACCTCC
Source organism: Pseudochrobactrum asaccharolyticum (assembly GCF_003314995.1). Taxonomy (GTDB): domain Bacteria; phylum Pseudomonadota; class Alphaproteobacteria; order Rhizobiales; family Rhizobiaceae; genus Pseudochrobactrum; species Pseudochrobactrum asaccharolyticum. The sequence goes on along the minus strand of NZ_QNRH01000006.1, from coordinate 192,417 downwards.
TTTGAACACTCCGCAAACAGTCGTTGCCTGATTGCGGAATGCAGCTTCAAGAGAAAGGTGACCGTTCCGGTTCACCCTGCATGTATTTCACTGCGTCTCTGCCAGCTATATTTCCTGAGGTGCTTCACTCTTCAATGTACCTGACAGAATGATACGTGAAAAACGAATGCTTTTACCGGTCATAATATGTAAGCAGGACATGTCAGTATTGTGAAGCCAGACTGTTTATCAGTCAATTTCTATTCGCACTCTGTTTTAAATAAATATGTAATCAAATCAGCTTTCAAAACGCAAAAACACAAACATTGCCACCTCGAAATGCATTCATGTCTCATTTATGCAAATATGCGCTTTCAATATTGTAGACAATTATGTAAACATAATTTGACAGCTTTGACAAAACAAAGCCATAACTGCGCTTCCCTTTTGCATCTGCTTCAGACTAAGCTGCAAAAGAGAAGCCGGTTAACACCGAAATCAGACAGGGAGCCGAGTGATGAGTGGTCGTATTGAACATGCAGGTTTGCAGGTTGATCAGGAACTGAGCAGTTTTCTTGAAAAGGAAGTTCTGCCGGATACAGGCATAGCTGCCGGTGATTTCTGGAACGGTCTCGCCGCTATGGTCAAAGACCTTGCACCGCACAACAAGGCTTTGCTTGCCAAGCGTGATGACCTGCAGGCTAAACTCGACGCGTGGTACAAAGCCAACCGCAATTACTCGATGGCAGATTATCAGGCCTATTTGCGCGAAATCGGCTATCTCATGCCGGAAGGAGAAGATTTTCAGGTTTCAACGGCCAATGTTGATTCTGAAATTACCAGCCTTGCAGGCCCGCAGCTCGTTGTTCCGGTGATGAATGCCCGTTATGCTCTGAATGCTGCCAATGCGCGCTGGGGCTCGCTCTATGACGCACTTTATGGCACCGATGCGATCAGCGAAGACAATGGTGCAGAAAAAGGCAAAGCATACAATCCGGTTCGCGGCGAAAAAGTTATCGCCTGGGCTAAAGCGTTCCTTGATGAAGCAACCCCGCTGACAGAAGGTCACTGGAATGACGTTACCGGTTTCAAAATTGCCGGTGGCCAGCTCACACTATCCCTCAGCAATGGCAAATCTGCCAGCCTGAAAGACGGCCAGAGCTTTGCTGGTTATCAGGGTGATACATCTGCGCCTACCCTCGTGCTTTTAAAAAACAACGGCCTGCATATCGAGATCCGTTGCGATGCAAACCATGTCATCGGTAAAAACGATCCGGCACATATTGCTGACATCACACTGGAATCTGCCCTCAGCACCATTCAGGATTGTGAAGATTCTGTTGCTGCTGTTGACGCAGCCGATAAGGTTCTCGCTTACCGCAATATTCTCGGCCTGTTCAAAGGTACCCTGTCAGAGAGTTTTGACAAGGGTGGCAAAACCATCACCCGCAAACTCAATGCGGACCGCAGCTATACCGCAGCGGATGGCTCTGCCCTCACCTTACCTGGCCGCTCAATTCTGCTGATCCGCAATGTCGGCCACCTGATGACCAATCCGGCTATTCTGGACAGCGAAGGCAATGAGATTCCGGAAGGTATTCTCGATGCAGCCTTCACCGCTGTTATCGCCCTGCACGATATCGGCACACAGGATGGCAAGCTCAAAGGCACACATCTCAACTCCCGCACCGGCTCGGTCTATATTGTAAAACCGAAAATGCATGGTCCGGAAGAAGTTGCTTTTGCTTCTGATATTTTCGCCCGTGCTGAAGCATTGGCCGGCTTAAAAACCAATACGCTGAAAATGGGTATTATGGATGAAGAACGCCGCATGACGGTGAACCTCAAAGAAGCCATCCGCGCAGCCAAAGAACGTGTCTTCTTCATCAATACCGGCTTCCTTGATCGCACCGGTGATGAAATTCACACCTCGATGGAAGCAGGCCCTGTTATCCGTAAAGGCGATATGAAACAGGCTGCATGGATTGCGGCCTATGAAAACTGGAACGTGGATACCGGCCTTGCCTGTGGCCTGACCGGCCATGCACAGATCGGTAAGGGCATGTGGGCCATGCCGGATTTGATGGCTGCAATGCTCGAACAGAAAATCGCCCATCCGAAAGCCGGTGCCAATACCGCATGGGTGCCTTCACCAACAGCCGCAACGCTTCATGCTACCCATTACCATAAGATCGATGTGGCTGCGGTTCAAAACCAGCTCAAATCGCGCACAAAAGCCAAGCTTGAAGATATCCTGACAGTTCCTGTCGCCCGTGACACCAATTGGGCACCAGCAGACGTACAGGCAGAGATCGATAATAATGCGCAGGGTATTCTGGGCTATGTGGTGCGCTGGATTGATCAGGGCGTTGGCTGCTCCAAAGTGCCGGACATCAACAATGTCGGCCTGATGGAAGATCGCGCAACCCTGCGTATCTCCGCCCAGCACATCGCTAACTGGCTGCATCATGGCATTGTCAGCGAAGCGCAGGTGATGGAAACCATGAAACGCATGGCCGCGGTTGTAGATGCCCAGAATGCGGATGATGCAGCCTATTTGCCAATGGCAAAAGACTTCAATGCATCTATTGCATTTCAGGCTGCCTGTGAGCTGGTATTTAAAGGTCGTGAACAACCAAATGGTTATACCGAGCCGGTTCTTCATGCCCGCCGCTTGCAGTTCAAAGCATCTCGTAATCAAGCGTAACGCTTGATGGCCACGATAATGCACAGCCACAATGCTGCCAACAATAAGTAACAGCAAATAAATTCTTGACGCTTTTCATAAGCGGCATAAAAGTGGCGGATAAGATTTTCTTGTCCGCCATTTTTTATGAAAGCAGATCATGCTGAGCATACAGCACGCCGACACGCCCCATCTGCCTGCAATTCTTGATATTTATAATGATGCAATTGCCAATACGACGGCAGTTTTTATCAGCCAGCCGGTTGACCTGAAAAACCGTGCGGATTGGCTGTTGTCACGCCAAAATTCCGGTTTTCCGGTACTGGTTCTGACCGAAGATGATCAGCTTCTCGGCTATGCCAGCTATGGTGCCTTCCGTGCTTTCGAATGTTATAAACACACAGCAGAATTATCGATCTACATCGCAGGCCATGCCCGCGGCAAAGGAGCCGGTGACCAGTTGATGCGGGCTTTGCTGGAGCATGCTGCCGCCAATAATATTCATGTATTGCTGGGTGCGATTGAAGCGCAGAATACAGCATCGCTGCGCTTGCATGAAAAGCATGGTTTCATCCAAACAGGACTGCTCCCACAGGTTGGTCGCAAATTTGACCGCTGGCTTGATCTGGTGCTGATGCAGCGTATTCTCACAAAATAAGCGAATATCACGTAAGCACAAATCACTTGATTTTAGAATTATTCTAAATTATTCAGTTTAGAGTAATTCTAAAAAGGAACTCTCATGTTCTCTTCCCTCTTCTCTTCATCGCGCCGGTCTTTTGACAGTCTCTCAGAGCAGGAAATATTGGCGCTGGCCATCTCCTCTGAAGAAGACGATGCCCGCATCTATCTCAGCTATGCAGACGGATTGCGCGAGGCTTACCCGCAATCAGCGAAAATCTTTGAGGCGATGGCCGAAGAGGAACATAACCACCGTGCGCGCCTGATTGAACTGCACCAGCAGCGTTTTGGTGACAATATTCCGCTGATCCGCCGCGAGCATGTGCGCGGTTATTATGAACGCAAACCCGACTGGCTGGTGCGCCCGCTCGGTATCGACAAAGTGCGCAATATGGCAGCGCAGATGGAGGAACAGGCGGCGCGCTTCTATGAACAAGCCGCCAAACGTGTTTCCGATGCACCAACCCGTAAATTGCTGGGCGATCTGGCGTTGGAAGAAAAGCACCATGAACAGCGTGCCCATCATCTGGAGGAGAAGCTGACACCGGATAATGTTCAGGATGAAGAACGTGCCGGTGAGCGTAAACAGCTGATCCTGACCTATATTCAGCCAGGTCTCGCCGGACTGATGGATGGTTCAGTCTCCACGCTGGCACCGATTTTTGCCGCCGCCTTTGCCACCCAAGATACATGGCAGACATTTCTTGTCGGTCTTTCGGCTTCCGTGGGTGCCGGTATTTCTATGGGCTTCACAGAAGCTGCCCATGATGACGGCAAGCTCTCAGGCCGTGGCTCACCGGTCAAGCGAGGTCTTGCCAGCGGTATTATGACCACGCTTGGCGGCCTTGGTCATGCCCTGCCTTACCTGATCTCCGATTTCTGGACAGCGACCGGCATTGCCGTCATCATCGTGTTCATCGAACTCTGGGCGATTGCTTATATTCAGAACCGCTTTATGGAAACGCCGTTCATGCGCGCAGCATTTCAGGTCGTTCTCGGCGGCGCATTGGTGCTCGCAGCCGGTATTCTGATCGGTAATGCCTGATCGGTATTAGCCTGCCACAACTGCCAGCGTTGGGGCAGGTTTAACCACAGACTGATCATCCATAAACGGCTCGATGCAAATATGGGTTGGCTTATCAATCGTCACAAAACTATTGCGCGGTACTGCCATCCAGTTTTCAGCCACACCATCCAGCGGCTCGGATACAACACAAATCCCTGAGGCAGATGCCATTTTAGCTGTATAGAGCGTCGGCGCATAAATATCGCTGGCATAGCGCACAGAATAGAGCGACTGTCCGTCAGAAAACGCTGCGGTCAACCGGATAAACGGCGGTACTTTCGCCGCATCCGCCGCTTCATAAATTGTTTCAACCGTGCGCATCAGAGCATGGCGCGGATCATCATCCAGCCCGAAATGCAGCATTAGCAAAAAGAATAATTCTGAATCCGTTGAACCGGATTTATGGCTGTATAACGCATCCGGCAGCAGGCTTTCCAGCGGGCGGCGCAACCGGTCAAAACTGCCGATCTGGCCGTTATGCATAAAGCTCCAGCGCTGATACACAAACGGATGGCAATTGGTGCGGCTGGTCTCTCCGCCTGTGGAGGCACGCACATGAGCGAGAAACAACCGTGAATTAATCTGGCGTGCAAGACTGCGCAAATTCTGGTCAGACCATGCGGGCAGCAGATCGCGATACAGCCCCGGTTCATCCCGCGTACCATACCATGCCACGCCAAAGCCATCGCCATTGGTCGCGGTTTTCGCCTCATGCGCGTGATGGCTCTGCGCTATCAGCGAATGGCAAGGCGAAGTGATAATATCCTCAAGATACAGATCTGATCCGAAATACGCAGCCCAGCGACACATGAACGACACTCTGACAGGTCAGTGAAAAATCATAACCGGCAGAGCATTCCTGCCGCTCACAAAGATGATCTTCCACCCGATATGGTTAATAATTGACTACTCTGTGCCGCGCTTATGCGTTTTCGCATAGAGCTTACCGACAATCGTGCTGGCAGTCTTTTCAAACAAAAATGGCAAAATTGCATGGATCATTGCAGCCAATGCGGCTGCAAAAAGCATGAGCGCAAACTTGCCCGCAAAAGCCATATGCTGGAAATAAGTCTCATCCACCGATGCGGGATGGTCAGTAAACAGGCGGGAGATTCTGGTTTGCATAATATTTCCCCGTTATGATTTTTAAAATGCAGTCATCTGCACCTGTCAAAAAGAATAACACCGCTTTTTGTGCACTTTATCTCAAAATATTCTTGATATTGGAATTTTACGGGACAATTATCCCATGATGAGCCAAAATATAGATGAAATTGACCGCCGCATTCTTCAGGAACTGCAGAAAGATGCCACACTCTCTGTTGATGCTCTTTCAGCGCGCATTCATCTGTCGCGTAATTCCTGCTGGCGACGGGTAAAGCGTCTGGAGGATGACGGGATCCTCAAAGCCCGCGTCGCGCTTGTGGATGCTGATAAGCTCGGCCTTGGCCTCACTGTCTTCATGCTGGTGCGCACCAGCAACCACGATCCGAAATGGCTGGAGCAATTCCGTGCAGCTGTCACCTCCCTGACGGAGGTTGTCGGGGTCTATCGGATGAGCGGTGATCTCGATTATATTATACGCGCCCGAATTGAAGATATGAAAGCCTATGACCGGCTTTATCAGAAGCTGATCACCCGCGTACCGCTATCCGATGTCTCGGCTTCTTTTGTAATGGAAGAGATTAAAGACAGTACGGAAATCCCGCTATTTTGAGGTTTTCAGCACTCTAGAGCGTGTTGCGTTTAATCGTACCCACTGCGCTCGCGTCTCAATTCTTTTAAGTGTCGCATGTTCACAAACGCTAAATGAATACATTTGAGCCAGACATGCTCTAGTGATTTTTCAGAATGATGATCTGAACAATTAAATTCCTTTGACGCGGACTGCTCTCTTTCAAAAAGCGTCCCAATATGTTTAGTGCTCATTTTAAATCATATATTGCTGAAAAGGGTTTATCATGACTGCCAATTCCTCTTCATCTTCCCGCCGTCCGAAGCTCGGAATTGTGCGTCTTGAACATGCTGAAGGTCTGGATCTGCCAGCCTATGAAACCTCGGGTTCCGCTGGCATGGATTTACGTGCAGCCGTGCCGGAAGACCGCCAGATCGTTCTGCTGCCGGGTCGTCGTACTCTGGTGCCAACCGGCCTGATTTTTGAACTGGAAGAAGGTTACGAAGCGCAGATCCGTCCACGTTCCGGCCTTGCTTTCAAAAACGGCATTACCTGCCTCAATACACCGGGTACAATCGACAGCGATTACCGCGGTGAGGTCAAAGTGCTGCTGATCAATCTCGGCGATGATGATTTCCGCATTGAGCGCGGCATGCGCATTGCGCAGGCTGTTATCGCGCCGGTGACACAGGTTGAAGTCGAAGAACGCGATCAGGTCAGCGAAACCGTACGCGGTGCCGGTGGCTTTGGTTCAACCGGCCAAAAATAAGCCCTCTGTAAAACAGAATTAAAAAAGCCCCGCATGATGATCATGCGGGGCTTTTTTACATCTTAAAGCGCCGTGTGCCAGACATGGCACACAAAGGTCGCTCTAGCATCAGTCGAATTTAATCGGAACACTAATAGACTTGCGTGCCTCTGCAATAGCCGGTGGCGGTGCAGGAACCGGCGAAGCCTTTTTCACCATTTCCACAACAGCCTGATCCATGACCGGATTACCGGAATTTGCACGGGCTGACAGTACATTGCCTGCCGGATCAATCACAAAGGTCAGATTAACAATACCCTTGTTATTCCGTCCGATAGCGCGCTGGGCAGAGCGCTTCTTACGATTAAGATGCGCATAAAGCTTCGACTGCCATTTAGCAGAGCTGACGCCGGCAGATGCCGAGCTCTGACGATTGGCATTGGCTGCAACACGTGAGGAATTCTGCGCATTGATCTGCGGTGCAGAAGCAGCCTGTGTTTGCTCGGCCTTCTGTGTTTTCTTAGCCTTTTCCTTAGGTTTTGGCTTTTCCTTCGGCTTCTCAGGTTTTGGTTCTTTTTTCTCTACCTTTTTCGGCTTTTCAACCTTCTTCGGCAGAACCACTTCAGGTTTTGGTGCTTCCGGCACTTCCGGTGTCACTTCTTCCACCGGCTCGGCTTCAGCAACTTCCTGCTGTTCCTCAACAGGCTCCTCAGGTGTCACTTCCTCGACCTGCTCAACCGGCTGCTCCGGTTCAACTTCGGCTTCATCAGGATTTTGTGAGGCTTCCGCAGATGGTGCAACAGAATCTTCTTCCACTTCCGGTGCCTGAGCTACCGGATCAAGCTCCATCATAATTGCCGCCGGCGGCTCACCATCCGGCACCAGTTCCGGAACAGACGCATGCAAAGCATAAGCCCCTGCCGCATGCGCCATCAAAACAATCGCACCGGCACCAAGCCAGCGTGTCATGTCTTTCCAGGCACCGCCGGACTGTTCAACAGTCGATCCGTTTTTCATTCCCTTCACCGGCGGGTGATCGATCGGCAATTCCTTCACGTCTCACTCCCCTGCGCTCTGTCCGGCAGGCGGTGCTGTCACAGGCGTGGCAGTGCCGTCCGTTGCGCCAAGTGTTTCGAGACCAACCAGCGCGATTTTCAGATAGCCTGCTTCACGCAGCAGATTCATGACATTCATCAGCTCGCCATAACCGACCATCTTGTCCGCGCGCAGGAAAATGCGGGTCTCTTTATTGCCTTCTGACAAACGATCCAGCGAAACAGCCAAAGCATCGCGGGGCACAGCATCATTGCCAAGGCTGATGCTGAGATCATCTTTCAGGGTCAGATAAACCGGCTTATCAGGACGTGGCTGCGGTGTTGCACTGGCAGCAGGCAGGTCAACATTAATATCAACGGTTGCCAGAGGTGCTGCCACCATGAAGATAATCAGAAGCACCAACATCACGTCGATAAACGGCGTCACGTTGATTTCATGGCTTTCCTGCAGTTCGTCACCGGCATCTTCACGCAAACGGCTGCCCATATCGCTTACTCCGCTGCTTTTGCCACTGGTGCAGACTGCGCCGGATTAACACGGGCTGCTTGTTTCTGCACAATTTCACGGGCTGCACGAATATCCAGATCACGGCTAACCAGACGCTCAACACCAGCGCCGACATCGGCCAGCAGATGACGGTAGGATGTGACCGAACGGGCGAAAATATTATAAATAATAACCGCAGGAATAGCTGCAACCAGACCGATCGCGGTGGCCAGCAGGGCTTCCGCAATACCCGGCGCCACAACGGCCAGATTGGTAGTCTGCGCTTCGGAAATACCAATAAAGGAGTTCATAATTCCCCATACAGTACCGAACAGACCGACAAACGGCGCTACAGAACCGATGGTTGCGAGAATACCGGTGCCTTTAGCAAGACGGCGACCAGCACCGGCTTCAATACGGCTGAGTCGTGATGCAACACGCTCTTTCAGACCTTCACCGCCGACAAAAGCAGCGGCCGATGCGGATTGCGAAACCTCTTCCTGTGCAGCACGAACGAGATGCGCACCAGGGCCACGGGTCTTTTCCAGAGCCTGTACTGCAGACGCCAGATTTTCTGCGTGGGATACTTCTTTCAGGGCGCGACGCGCACGGCTGCGTGCACCGGCAATTTCAAGAGTTTTGGCCAACCACACTGTCCATGTTGCCAGAGAGGCAATGGCCAGACCGATCATCACAGCCTTCACAACCCAGTCCGCGGCCATGAACATACCCCAAGGGGAAAGATCATGCGGGATCTGCAAGCCATTATCCGCAGTGCGTACCGGTGTGGTTGCTTCAGGCTGAGCCGGATTATTGGCCGGTGTGTTCGGTGCAGCAGCACCTGTTGTCTGACCTTCCGGTGCAGTTTGCACCGGTTGTGTAGCCGGAGTTCCCTGCTCGCCTGCGCTCTGGCTCGGTGATGGCTGTACCGGCGCAGTCGCACCGGATGACGGCTGCATTGCAGCCGGTTCAGTAGTAGAAGGTGTTGTTGCAGATGGTGCAACCGGTGCCGGTGTAGCAACGGCCGGTGTTTCCTGCTGGGCTTGCGGGGCGGATTGCTGCGGTTGCGCTTCCTGTGCCATAGCCGGTACTGCAGAACTCAGCATATTCCCGCCCGCCAGACAGGCCGTGAGAACAAATACTGACAATCCTGCCTTGAATGATGTTGCTGCCTTGGACACCGTCTTAACCACCGCTTAGACCTCACTGCATTTCATTATCAGGGACAGTCCGGCCTTTAAGATTCTCAGCTTATGCAGGACAAGCCTGCTCCGCGCTTACACGGTTTTACTGAAACAATCCGGCAACTGCCTTTTCAGTACCTGCAATACAACCATCAAACATGACGCCGCAAGTCATGTTTTATAAAAACCCGTCATTCTGCTGTTATTTGCCCCAAATCGGGAACTTATTCACTAAAACAAAGGAATTATTTTATACGAAAAAACATTTTCCTGTGCCGGTAAGCTGCTTTTTCCGATCCGCAGCTTTGGTGAGTCGCTGTCGCAGATAAGATTATAGCCGCAATCGCCAATCCATAACATGACAATTATATACAGGTTTGCATATCCGGCTCTGTATCGTCAAATATTAAGATCGCGCCAAGGAACAATCATATAGCTGTCGCATTAAAGCCGTATATGGTGGTGCATACCATTATAGACTTCTGACAATGTCATAATGATTACGGAGACAGTAGATGATGCACAAAGATATGCAGACCATTGAAGCTGCCGCCCGCACTGCAATGGCAGGTTCTTTTGAACCGGAACGGCAGGAAACCGCAGTTTTACGCACCGGTTTTTATGTGACCGCCGCATGCCTGTTTATTGCGGCTCTCATTTTGATGATTGCCTGACACTCTATTTCTCACAACTCTCCCATTTAGCGGCAGTCTGCGCTTAGCGTGCGGGCTGCTGTTTTATTATGCTCTGAATTTTGCATCACAAAAACGCAATTAACCCTGATTGCCGATTATAGTCTTGGCGGGCAACTGTTTTCCGGAAGCCCTCTGGCAATGAAACCGTGGAACCATTAGCTTAAAGCTACGTTATATTCTTGAATTCAAACGAAACCCGATAATTTGCTCATTCCATTTACCGGAGGCATCAATGGCTCGTGAAACTAAAATCGTAAATGACGTTCAGGACGAAAGCACTGCAGAATTGCAGGCGCAGATTGCCCAGCTTAAAGAAGATATTGCTGCGATTGCCGCCACACTGACAGATATGGGATCACGTAAGATCAATCAGGTCAGACAAGACGCATCCGATGCCTATAATGATGCTTATGAACAGGGCGAAGATGCTTTGAACTCACTCAAAAGCAGCGCCTGCTCGGTTGAACAGCAGGTTACAGATTATGTGCAGGAGCGTCCGGTGACATCGCTCGCACTGGCTGCAGCCTTCGGCTATCTCGTCGCTGCTCTGACACGGCGCTAACATGCTGAAACTCTTCACACCGGTTATCTCAGCTATTATCGGCAGCGAAGTGCAAGCGGCAACACAGCGCGCCAAGCGCAGCGCCATACTTTATACGATTATGGCGGTTGCCCTGCTCACAGGCACATTCTTCCTGTTAATGGCATTGTTTTTCGCACTGATGATGCATTTCGGCCTGATTATCGCGGCACTAATCATTACTGCCGGTTGTGTGGTACTGGCCATCCTTGCCTTTATCATCAACCGCGTCATGGATAATGCAGAAAAGCGCCGGCTTGAAGAGCGACGCGCTGCCATCGACACGAATGCGGCTCTGACAGCCGCTGCCGTTGCAGCTGTGCCGACACTGCTTAAAAAGCCGCTTCTGACTTTAGCATTGCCGGTTGCCGGATTGCTTGCAGTCAGCCTGCTGTCAAAGGATAAAAAAACCGATAGCCCCCCGAAGAAGGATCAGGGCAGCTAAACACTGCCCGCCTCCCCTCCGCAGAGTTCAGCTCAGCCACAACCCTAAGGAGACCATCAATGACCAGCTCAACAAAAGCTCAGCTTGACGACATCCTCAAAAATACGTCTCAGACCAGGCAAGACAAAATCGATGCGCTTATGAAACTTCAGGAAGACGCGCGTGATATTCAGCGTGCGGCGACTGAAGGCGGCATGGATCCCGATGACGGGCTGAATAAAGATTTGCGAGAAATCGAGCTTGCTCTGGAAAAGCTCGGCGCCAGCTCTGACGATACCGGCGCGGCTACGCTATAAGACCAGAGCGTATCGCGTTTAATCGTACCCACTGCGCTCGCGTCTCAAATTTTTTAATTGTCGCATTATCCCGGGTTGTCCAAGTTGATCCAACTTGACTGTGAAACGCTCTAAAACACCGCGCAGATATTTCTGCGCGGTGTTTTTTTCAGAGATCTTTAAGCATCTGCCCCACATCTTCCGGCATCAGCACCTTCAGTGCAGCCGGATGGATTTGTATTTCCAGAGTAGCGGGCAAAGGCAGCAATTCCCCGTCAACAGACATATATTGATGTGTTTTATGCGTCACAGTTTTTAGCTGCACAGAACGGGCATGATCTTCCGCGATCGCGAGATTACTGCGCCACTTGCCGCGCAGAATATCCCAGAACAACCGGATCATTCCGCTCACCGGCAAGGGCTTCGCCAGATAAAACCCCAGCCGCCCTGTCTGTACATCCGGTGCAACCGGCAAAACGCCGTCGCCATAGGGGTTATTGGAAATCGCCAGAGCGGAATACACGCCTTTGATTGTGCGGCCGTCAATAACGGCCTCCGTCTTTACGCGGGGCACATGCCTGATCAATTGCACCATAGCGCGAAAATTCGCCCAGATTTTACCGAAGCGGGAAGAATAATTATATTTCTCGCGAATACGGATAAGCAGCGGATGCAAGCCAATCGCCACCTGATGCACAAAGACCTGTCCGTTACAGGTACCGATATCAACCGCCTGAACAGTGGCACGTACCAAAGCGTGAATACTGACACTGATATTTTGCGGCATATTCAGGGAGCGTGCGAACAGGTTCATTGTCCCTGCGGGCAAGACGCCTAATATTTTATCATTGTGCCATGCCAGTGCAGCTGCTGCAGAGATTGTACCATCACCGCCACCGGCCAGCAAAACATCATAATCAGGGTTTTGCGCGGCCGCTTCGAGAACGCTAAGAATATGCTCCCCGTCGGTGACGTCGCAGTGTAACTCATGACCCTCTGCGGTGAATGCAGCTTTCGCATCTGCGATAAACGCCGCGATATCCAGCGTGCGCAAAGTACCGCTTTCACCATTCAGCACTGCGATTATCTTCAAATAGTCTGAACTCCGCTTAAAAAGAGCGCATTGTCACTTGTGATGACGCTTCGTCCGGCCCGTAATCAGAATTGCCTTTAATATCGAGTAGTTCCTGCAAGCGGACACGCGCACGGCTGACACGGCTTTTGATTGTGCCGACAGCGCACTCACAAATTTCTGCCGCTTCCTCATAGGAAAAGCCGGAAGCGCCGATCAGAATAATGGCTTCACGCTGATCATCCGGCAGCTCATTCAAAGCTTTGCGGAAATCTTGCAAGTCCAGCGAACCATATTGAGACGGATGCACTGCCAGACGCTCTGTATAAAAACCGTCAGAATCCTGTATCTCACGGCCGCGCTTGCGCATCTGACTGTAAAATTCATTACGCAAAATCGTAAACAGCCAGGCTTTGATATTGGTGCCCATCTCAAAGCTGTCACGTTTGCCCCAGGCTTTCATAATCGTATCCTGCACCAGATCATCAGCTTTATCCTGCTGACCTGACAGCGACACGGCAAAGGCTCGCAGGCCCGGTAAGGCTGCAAGCATCAGCCGCTTGAATTCGTCTCTCTCCTCCGCCATTCCTCTTAATTCCTTGAATGAGAAGCAGATTTACGTTCGGCCTGATCAAGTTTCTCCAAAAGATCAAGAAAACGGTCAGGAATCGTCTCGTCCTGAATACTGGAATAAAGCGCACGGAGTTTTGTACCGATCTCCGAATTTGCGCCCAGTTCATCCCCCTTATTTGAACTGCCCGAATGCTGGCTGTTTTGCGCGTAATCCTCGCGCGAAAATGAGGTCATAGCGTTATCTTGGTCCTGAAGCGTTTTGTTCTTATTGGTCATCTCAGTCGTATTCCGGTTATTGCCCTGACTTTCACAGGGGCTCAGATCAAAGCATTTTTACGGTTTCCGAAATTCAGCCGATTGAGATGCCATATCCAAGTCATAATGCAGGGGTGAATAAATAGTTCCCAAACGCAGGAACAATTTTTATAGTCAGCCGTTAGAACCATAAACAGGCAGTCTGCTGACTGCCGATATAAATGGAGCATTCAATGTCATTGTCTACGCGTATTGCACCGCATCTGCCTTACCTCCGCCGTTTCTCACGTGCCGTTACCGGCTCACAATCAGCAGGAGATGCATATGTTGCAGCAATCCTTGAAGCGCTTATTGATGACATTTCAGTCTTTCCGGACAGTTCATCTGATAAGATAGCGCTCTACCGGCTTTATTCCAGTATTTTCGACCGCACGACCATTGAAATACCGGATCATGGCCAGCAACACCCATGGGAAAAGCGCGCATCGCAAAATCTGGCTATGCTGACACCACGTTCACGTCAGGCTTTCCTTCTGGTTTCTGTCGAAGGCTTCAACGATAAAGAAGCCGCAGAAATCCTGCAGGAAGATGAAGCAGGCTTCTCTGCCCTGCTCTCGGAAGCCTCCGAGCAGATTTCCCGCCATGTCGCCACCCGCATTATGATTATTGAAGATGAACCACTGATCGCCATGGATATTGAGCAGATGGTGGAAACACTGGGGCATGAGGTTGTCGGCATTGCCCGCACGCATCAGGAAGCTCTGACGCTTTATAATGCAGAAAAACCGGCCATGGTTTTGGCGGATATTCAGCTCGCAGACGGTAGCTCCGGTATTGATGCGGTCAATGATATCCTGAAAACCGATGCTATTCCGGTGATCTTTATCACGGCATTTCCGGAGCGTCTGCTCACAGGCGAAAGATCAGAACCGACTTTCCTCGTCACCAAACCGTTCAATCCGGACATGGTCAAGGCTCTGATCAGTCAGGCGCTGTTTTTTGAGGAAAGTGCACCCGCGCACGCATAAAAAGATCGCCATAAATGCGCAATGACAGGAACTAAACGCGCCACGATACGTTTCTATAACATGCAATAACCTGAATATATCCGGTTTTGTTTCCACAAAACACAATCTGAAAATGAGGAGGTTATCATGTTGTATTATGCAGTTGTCTTTCTGATCGTGGCCATTATCGCCGGTGCGCTCGGTTTCGGCGGAATTGCCGGTGCATCGGCTGGTATTGCGCAAATCCTGTTCTATATCTTCCTTGGCTTGCTGCTCTTGTCGTTGATCGCCGGTTTCATCAGGAAAGCATAAATGAGACACATTCAACTTAATAAGCCAATCGGGACGCCGGCGCTGCGTCCCGTGTCTGTCTTCTGGCATGCCTCAACAATTAGCAATTCAAGCCAGATCTGAAGTACAGAAAGTCTATCTTATGGCTCACACATCTCCCGTGTCAGGATATAGCAGCACCGGCCAAATCCGCTTACGCTCCCTGTTGCGAGCCATCCGGAACAGCAATGTTTCTGTTTTTTACCAAACCCCAAATCTGATTTACAGTTGGGCAGAGAACCTGCCTGATTTCTGGCATTTGCCATGGCGCCCCGACATCAGCGAAAATGAGCTGATGCCGAAAGACATTGCCAGCCAATTGATCACCGCCAAAAACCAACTGCTTGCGACAGGTGATGCCCAGCGGCTGGAACTGTCTTTTCCCGATAAGAAAAACCCGCGTTGGTATGAATTCTTTATCGATGGCGACAGGGATGAAGAAGGTAACATCATCGGCGTGGTCACGACCGCTGTCGAAATCAGCGAGCTGAAACACCGTGAGCAGGTTTTAAAAATTCTGTTGCGGGAAGTCAGCCACCGCTCCAAAAATCTGCTGGCTATCATTCAAAGCATCGCCATGCAAACAGCCCGTTTTTCCGGCTCTGTTGACCAGTTTTTGCAAAAATTTCGCGGACGTCTTCATTCGCTCTCACATTCTCAAGATCTGGTCACCGATTCAAACTGGCATGGTGCCGCCTTTCGCGACTTGCTGTTTTCCCAATTAGAGAAATATATTCACCCGAAAGATCCGCGTCTCACTATCACCGGTCAGGATGCCTATCTGTTTCCGGGTGCAGCCTTGCATGTCGGGCTTGCTTTCCATGAGCTGATCGTCAATTCCGCCTCCTATGGAGCACTCGCCTGCGAACATGGCAGGCTGACTATCGCTGCGGAACTGGAGCCTGATGGTGAAGGCGAGATGGATCTGATCATCCACTGGAAAGAGCAAACCTGCCCGCCGGACAGTACAGACCATCCGCCGGATATTCCGGCATTGCACAAGCCGCAACCTGATACATCCCGCTTCGGCAGCGCTGTTTTGCTGCGCATTGTTCCGCAGGCGGTCAGCGGCACTGCCCATTATTCAATTAAATCAGACAGCGTGGAATATTATCTGCGTATACCGCACCGGAATTTCGATTTTTAAAACATTTTTAAAGCGCTTGTTCTGACGCGCTCAATAAACTCAGCCATTCAGACAAAAAAATAGCGCGCTCCGAAAACTGAATTCCTGAAGCGCGCAGACCGTGGGATTAGGGGGCATACCCGCGGTGCGTGAAAGGCTGAACTGTGAGGGGGCAGATTGTTAGCCTTTCACAATCACTACAACGCCCGTCATTTGAAATGGTTTCACACAAAACCAAATTATTTAAAAATAAATTCTGATATATTAATTCTATTGCTTTTTAATTTTACGGCCATAGAGCTCAAAGCGGTGATGAATGATTTCATACCCCAGCGAGCGGGCGATTTCTTCTTGCAATTTCTCAATCATTTCAGAGTGAAACTCGATCACATCACCGGTTTCCATATCAATCAGGTGATCATGATGCTGATTACCGGCCTGCTCGAAACGGGACGGGCCACCGTCAAAAGCATGGCGATGAATAGCGCCCTGCTCTTCCAGCAATTTCATTGTCCGATAGACGGTCGATAATGAAATACTGCTATCAACCTCAACTGCACGACGGAAAATTTCCAGAGCATCCGGATGCCCTTCCGTCTGAGACAGGATATCGAGAATGACACGTCTGGGACGCGTAATCCGCACACCCGCATCACGAAGCTGTTTTTCATAATCATTTTTCATTATTAAAATCCCCATAGAACCGGCTTTGTGCCTGAAGCACAAAGACCAGTCGCAAACGTGGGTGAAACACGCCGGTACATATTACGCGTTTAAATGGTCTCATTTAACACCCGCAAATATGCGACCACTTAAGAATTCAGAGCATTTCAATATCAATTGAATGCACCTTGGCAAAACTTCTGACACAGGTCAAACCGCAGTCCGACTTAAAGAATCTTTGTGCCTGCAATTTATAAATGATTAGCGGACAGGCAAAGCCCCGTTCCGGCCAGACTGAAACTCTGTCAGCGTTTATCCAGCACTAATATGCTATAAACAAACAAAAGCTCCGCACCGGCTGTCACCGGAGCGGAGCTTTTAAATTGAGCCTAGTGCTATTCCAGATTGCCGAGGCGCATACGTCCGACAAAACGGGACTGGCGATAATCATAAATCATGATTTCAGTACCGCCATCCGGCAGTAAAGTTTCCAGCGACACGAGATTGCCGGACAGGCTCTGCGACAGAAGACGTGTACCCGGTGCCAGTTCCAGCTGAGATTCAACCATTGGCGGCAGCTCTGCAGCCTTATCCTCTGTATTCTGAGCATCTTTCTTAGCGGTCTGTCCCGGAATATCAGATTGAGCTGTTTCACTTTCTGCTGTATCGGGAGCCTGATTGATTTTATAGACGACGGCGCTCAGCACCGCGATAAGACCTATCACCATAATGCCAATTGATATAATCAGCAGTCGAATCATTTTACGGCGCACACGTTCCATAGCCGGATCGAGCGGTGGCTCCTGATAAGCTTGTGCAGCATATTGTTGCTGCTCCGGGTGCTCTTGATAATAATGATCCTGCATTAAGGTCTCCGATTACTGATATCGCGAGGCGTGATAACGAAGGGAAGAGACGATTGAAAGAGCTAATTGCCGACGCAGATGCCGCAGGAAAGCGGCTGGATCAGTGGCTTGCTTCTCAACTCACGCCTGATCTTTCACGAAATCGCATCCAATCACTCATAAGTGCCGGCCATGTACTGGTAGACAACCGGACTGTGAGCGAGCCTAAGCACAAATTGCGCGAAGGTTCAACGATTGCGCTACACATTCCCGAAGCCGAACCAGCTGATCCACAGCCGGAAGATATTCCGCTTGATCTCCTTTATGAAGATAATGACATAATTGTGGTCAACAAGCCTGCCGGACTGGTTGTTCATCCGGGAAATGGCAACTGGACTGGAACTTTGGTTAACGCTTTAATACACCATTGCGGTGACAGCCTGTCCGGTATCGGCGGCGTTAAGCGTCCGGGCATTGTCCATCGTCTGGATAAAGACACCTCCGGCGTGCTGGTTATTGCCAAACATGACAAGGCACACCAGAACCTGAGCGCACAATTCGCCGACCACGGCCGTACCGGTGCACTTGAGCGCGCCTATCTGGCTCTGGTTTGGGGCATGCCGGAGCGTCCCGCAGGTACGATTGATGCCCATCTGGGTCGCTCGCATCGGGATCGCACCAAACAAGCAGTGGTACGTGAAGACCGCGAAGATGCCCGTTATGCAATCACGCATTATACGCTTGAAGAACGCTTTGGCGAAAACAGCGACGCGACAGCACTTGCGTCACTGGTTGAGTGCCGTCTGGAAACCGGACGCACCCATCAGATCCGTGTTCATATGGCGCATATCGGCCACCCGCTGATCGGCGACAATGATTATGGCGGTGCCTATAAAACCAAAGCCAACCGCCTGACAGATGAGCTGAAAACAACCGTGCAGAATTTTCAGCGGCAGGCACTCCATGCCCGTTTGCTGGCCTTTGAGCATCCGATGACCGGTGAATTTATGGAATTTACCGCAGAGATGCCAGAAGATATGCAGAATCTGGTTGAGGCATTCCGCAACGGCGGGCTGAAGGACTAGAGCCAAATTGCAAGCCTGCTGACAGCATAGCACTTCATTAAATTACTGTAATAATCGGGAGCGGAGCACATCCTTCTCCCGATTATTTTTTATTCCTGTTACTTTTCATATAATATTATATTTATTTTTCAATAAGTTAACAAAATAGGCGTTCATTATTATAATTATGTAGTCATTCTGATAAAATTCTCGTGTTTTGTCACTTTGACCGTGTTTTCGCCTAAATTCTTCCTATATACTCACTTTATGCGACGAACTGTCTGAAATGGTTATCATACAGACGCGGGTTCGCCTCAATGGGAACCTGTCACAAAAAGGAGGGTGCTTTATGGCCCGTGCAACTTTACCAGCTATCACCGCAGGTGATGGTGGTCTGACACGATATCTCGATGAAATCCGCCGTTTCCCGATGCTTCAGCCTCAGGAAGAATATATGCTTGCCAAACGCTATAGCGAGCATGCTGATCCGGAAGCAGCACATAAACTTGTTACCAGCCACCTGCGTCTTGTGGCTAAAATTGCTATGGGCTATCGCGGCTACGGCCTGCCGATCGGGGAAGTTATCTCTGAGGGCAATGTCGGCCTGATGCAGGCAGTCAAGCGCTTTGAGCCAGAGCGCGGTTTCCGTCTTGCGACCTATGCAATGTGGTGGATCAAAGCCTCGATTCAGGAATATGTCCTGCGGTCGTGGAGCCTTGTTAAAATGGGCACCACCGCCAACCAGAAACGTCTGTTCTTTAACCTGCGTAAGGCCAAAAACAAGATTCAGGCACTGGATGACGGTGATCTGCGCCCTGAACAGGTCAAAGAAATCGCGACCCGCCTGCGCGTCTCGGAAGAAGAAGTCGTGTCCATGAACCGCCGTATGAGCGGCGATGCTTCGCTCAACGCACCGATCCGTGCATCGGAAGGTGAAAGCGGCGAATGGCAGGACTGGCTGGTTGATGACAGTGCATCACAGGAACAGGTGCTGATCGACGAGGATGAACTCAACAGCCGTCGCAGTATGCTTGAAAATGCAATGTCACAGCTCAATGACCGTGAGCGCCGCATTTTCGAAGCCCGCCGCTTAAGCGAAGAGCCGATTACACTCGAAGACCTGTCCACGGAATTCGGCATCAGCCGTGAGCGTGTACGCCAGATCGAAGTCCGTGCTTTTGAAAAGGTTCAGGAGGCTGTTATGGCCTCTGCACAGGCTGCATAAACAATCCGGTAATCCGATAGAAAAAACCGCCCCGCACATCATGCACAGGGCGGTTTTTTATTGAAATCCAGGTAGGATTAATTCGCTGCCGGTGCGGAACTACCCCAGGACTTGAGCACTTCATCAAAGACCTTATCGCCCGGCACACCTTTTTCGATGCTCAGCAAAGCGCGGCGACCATTACGATAGGTGATCGGAATATCAATCCATTGCTGACGGCGCATCAGTGTCAGGTTCATATCAACTGCTGTACGCGCATCATTCAGCGCTACGAGGAAGAAGTTATCCGCGATTTTCATCGGGATCGCTGCCAGCGGATTACCCGCAGACTGCTCAGAATCCTTGAAAGTGACACGCTGAACATTCTCAATCACACCGCCGTCGAAATCTTCCGGCACGGTATAAATCATCTCGATCAGATGGCTTGCAGGGATCGACTGATCAGCATTACGACGCATGGTCATACGCAGATTGATCTTCTTATCCGGGAAGTTCACATCGGCACGAATGGCTGGTTCATCAGGCACACCGTCGCCCGGTGAATCCTGCACGACAGACCAGACAACATTGCCCTTGATCGCAGCCGAAGTTTCACCACCGCGCTGTTCTTCATAGAAGAAAGCCTGCTGGCCAACAGGAACTGCCTGCCCCTGTGTCGTTACCGCGCCGGTATTTGCACCATTGGCAGCAGGCGCTGTGCCTGTGACCGGTGCATTGGAAGTCCCCTCACCGATTGTCGGTTTATCTCCGGAAGAACCTTCGTCCACTTCACTGCCATCCGGCAGCAAGCGTTGGGTCAGCTTCTGCTCACCTTCAGGTTTAGGATCGGCCGCAGGTGCAGTTGCATTACCGCCGTCATTTGTCGTTGCCGGTGGTGTTGTAGTCGCCGGTGTGTTCGTTGACGGGTTTGTTGCATCCGGCGCAGTTTCACCTTCGCCGGTATCTTCACCCTCATCAGTACCTTCACCGCTATCCGTAGAGCCACTGGTCAGTGAGGATACATAATCCTTGATCTGATCCTGATAAGTCCAGCCCGCATAACCGGCACCGCCAAGCAGCAGCACTGCAATGAGACCGGCAATCAGACCTTTTGAGCGGCCACGGCGCGGCTCTTCATCATAATCATGATTTTTGTAAGAAGCGCGCTCGTCAAATTCTGCACCTTCTGTGCGTTCATTCTGCCACTCATCCTGAGAGCCGCCATGCAGCGTCTCATCATAGGATGTCTCTGGCAAAACAGAAGACTGTTCGTTCTGTTCTTCAACAACGCCTGCTTCCTGCACGGCCTTGAGAAAATCTTCAAGCGGATCAGCAACCTGCTCCGGCTTGGCAGCCTCTTCGGCAGCGCGTTCGGCTGCACGATACTCAGCTTCGGTTTCTTCGATGGCTGCTTCAAGAATCTGGCGCTGGCGTTGTGCCACCTGCTCCGGCGCACTGGCAGCCGCAAGCTTTTGCTCGATCGTGGAACGGGCCTTCGCATAGACACGCTGACGAAGCGCCTGATCAGGATTTTCCTGAGCATCAATTGTCTTTTTCAGTACCGCTGCAAAATCTGCCATACTCTTCCAAATCCGTTACTGGCGACTGAATCTGCCTCTCCGAGCGCTAAGGTACAGCGCCATATCAGCCTATTCATGAGAAAATCAGATGAAATCTGAATGTTTTATTAAACATAACTCTTTACGAATGCAAAGTTTACTGTGGAATTCAACACCTTACAGACGGTCACAAACGATAAAATACCGTTAAAAAGTCCCGCATCACCCTGAAAACGTCCCCGCTCCAAGATGGAGCAGTCTGCCTTAGCAATCAAGAGGCTGTGAACGCAAAAAAGGCGGGATCGAAATCCCGCCTTCTAAAATCATGCTTATTCAGCTGGTTTTAGTCCTGAAACGGATCGGTTACCAGAATAGTATCGTCACGCTCAGGGCTGGTGGAGAGCATGGAAACCGGTGTGCCGATCAGCTCTTCAATATAACGAACATATTTCACAGCTTGTGCAGGCAGTTCGTTCCATGAACGGGCACCGGCAGTGGTATCTTTCCAGCCTTCCAGTGTTTCATAGATCGGCTTGACGCGTGCCTGTGCATCCATCGAGGCCGGCAGATAATCAATACGCTTGCCGTCCAGCTCATAGGCCACGCAAACTTTGATTTCGTCCAGACCATCAAGAACGTCCAGCTTGGTCAGAGCAATACCGGTAATACCGGAAGTACGCACAGTCTGCTTTACCAGAACCGCATCGAACCAGCCGCAACGGCGTGAACGACCGGTGTTAACACCAACTTCACGACCAACAGTCGAGAGATGTTCACCGATTGCATCATCCAGTTCGCAAGGGAACGGGCCTTCACCAACACGGGTGGTGTAAGCTTTGGTAATACCGAGCACATAACCGATTGCTGTCGGGCCAAGACCCGAACCGGCTGCGGCCTGACCGGCAACAGTGTTGGACGAAGTAACAAACGGATATGTACCGTGGTCGTTATCGAGCAGCGCGCCCTGCGCACCTTCGAACAGAATACGGGCACCGGCTTTGCGCTTGTCATCAAGAATTTTCCAGACCTGATCCACATAAGGCAGGATCTTGTCGGCAACTTCTGTCAATTCATTATGGATGCTGTCGACGGAAATCTCAGCAAGGCCCATACCGCGACGCAGCGCATTGTGATGGGTCAGCAGGCGTTCGATTTTCGGACGCAGGCTTTCCGGCTCAGCCAGATCGATCACACGGATGGCACGACGACCAACCTTATCTTCATAAGCAGGGCCGATACCGCGCTTCGTGGTGCCGATTTTCAGACCGGCAGAACCATCTTCACGGATCGCATCCAGCTCACGGTGCAGAGACAGGATCAGAGGAGCATTTTCAGCAATGCGCAGAACTTCAGGGGTAACTTCAACACCCTGAGCGCGCAGCTTTTCAACTTCTGTCACGAAATGATGCGGATCGACGACAACGCCATTACCGATTACGGAAAGTTTGCCGCGTACGAGGCCTGAAGGGAGCAGCGCAAGCTTATAGCTCACACCATCAATCACCAGAGTATGACCGGCATTGTGGCCGCCCTGATAACGCACGATAACATCCGCGCGCTCCGACAACCAGTCAACGATCTTACCTTTACCTTCGTCGCCCCATTGCGAGCCGACGACGATCACATTAGCCATGAAGAAAACTCCTCAGTACAGAATGTACAGTGTGTTTGGAATTTGAATCGAGCCTGTGACACATGCCGCTTTAGGCCCGCTCTTTCTAAAACGCGTGCTTATGCAAGCCCGTATTTTTTACAGAACGTGAGCTTCTATACAGCGTCACAACAAAAAGTGCGACTCCCGATTGCCGGAAATCGCACCTCATCCTGTAAAAACTGGCTTATTTTACCAGATTACGCATCATAAACCGCGCATCTTCCGAATAGCTGAGCAGTTTTTCGCGCAATTGCGGCACATCCTGCACGGAGAATCCCTGTTTTTCCCAATAAGGCTGCGATCCGTTCACCGCGACGAGCGACAGTGAGTCGAAACCATGCGCCTGCGCAGTCGCCACCAAAATGGAAACAAGTTTGCGAGCAGCACCAAAAGCACGCGCTTGCGGCAGCAGTGCTACGTCATGCATATAGAAACTATCAGCGGCTTCCGGTGCCTTTTGTAACAGCGTGTTCAGTGCCGGTGCGGAAAACCGCATCCACGGATGGCTGAAACTATAGCCGAGCAATTGTTTGTTGCCCTGCAACACAAATGCGCCTGCTGCAAACACTTCCAGACGATCTTTATAAATGGCTGCATCTTCCGGAAAATCCGGATGCACCACACAACTCATATCATAGACTTCCGCCAGATCTGACGGCTGCATCAAACGCCAGTCGGCGCTCAACGGTATTGTATTCTCAGACATATTCATTGCCTTTATACACTGGCGGCATACCACATTGATATTCCGTCCGTTGATAAAGTACATCCCGAAAAGCACAACACTTTCCGGGATGCATATTTAATTTAGATAAGCAGACGCTGCGACGTAATCAATCCGCAGCGACATCAAAAACCAGCGGGCGGGCCTGCACAATGGCTTCATTGGCGCGCAGCACATCCAGAACAGCATCCGGAATACGCTCATCAAGATAGAGCAGCGCAATCGCATCGCCGCCCATCCGCTCACGACCGAGCGAGAAGTTCGCAATATTCACGCCATGCTGGCCGCAAACCGTACCCAACCAGCCGATCATGCCCGGCGTGTCATTATTGGTGGTGTAAAGCATGTGCTGACCAACTTCCGCATCCAGATTAATACCCTTGATCTGGATGAAGCGCGGCTTGCCATCGGAGAAGCAGGTACCGGCAATCGAGCGGGTACGGGTCGTGGTGCGCACAGTGATCTTGATATAGCCGTCGAAAACGCCGGATTTATCACGCTTCACTTCCGAGACGATAATACCGCGTTCTTTCACCATAACCGGTGCCGATACCATATTCACATCGGAGACCTGCGGACGGATCAGACCGGCAAGCGCAGCGCTCATCAATGCGCGGGTATTCATGGCAGCGGTGGAGCCGTCAAACAGGATTTCAACTTCCTGAATAGGTTCATCCGTCACCTGACCGATAAAGGCACCAAGCACTTCAGCCAGTTTCACAAACGGCTTGAGGCGCGGCGCTTCTTCCGCAGTGATCGACGGCATGTTGATCGCATTGGTAACAGCGCCTTTGATCAGATAGTCAGCCATCTGCTCGGCAACCTGAATGGCAACATTTTCCTGTGCTTCCGAAGTCGATGCACCCAGATGCGGAGTGCAAACCACATTCGGCAAGTCGAACAATTCAGATTCAGTTGCTGGCTCAACTTCAAACACGTCGATACCGGCACCGGCAACTTTGCCGGATTTCAGTGCCGCAACCAGATCTTTCTCAACGATCAAACTACCACGAGCGCAATTGATGATGCGCACACCGTCTTTCATCTTGGCAAGATTTTCCGCGTTGATGATGTTGCGGGTCTTATCAGTCATCGGCGTATGCAGGCTGATGAAATCTGCACGAGCCAGCAGATCGTCGAGTTCGACTTTCTCAACACCCAGTTCTTCGGCACGGCCTTCCGAGAGGAACGGGTCAAAGGCCACAACATTCATCTTGAGGCCGATAGCGCGGGTCGCAACAATCGAACCGATATTACCGCAACCGATCACACCGAGTGTCTTGCCGGTAATTTCCACACCCATGAAGCGGTTCTTTTCCCACTTACCGGCGCGGGTTGACTGGTCAGCCTCCGGCAGCTGGCGGGCAACTGCAAACATCAGAGCAATGGCGTGTTCCGCAGTGGTGATCGAATTACCGAAAGGCGTATTCATAACAATGATACCGCGGCGCGAAGCAGCCGGAATATCCACATTGTCCACACCGATACCGGCGCGACCAATCACTTTCAGATTGGTTGCAGCAGCAATCAGTTTTTCAGTCGCTTTGGTTGCCGAGCGGATCGCCAGACCATCATACTGACCGATCAGCTCGAGCAGTTTTTCTTTGTCTTTACCGAGATCCGGCAGATAATCCACCTCAACGCCGCGATCTTTGAAGATCTGCACTGCGGTTGGTGACAATTTATCCGAAACGAGAACGCGAGGTGCCATAACGGCCTCCGTAATTGTGTGATAGCAGAATATAAGGGTGGTGTGCCGCAACCGTCCCAACACAGTTGCAGCTGATATTAAAGATTTTCATAGCCTTTCGGCCGTATAGGTGATCTTAGGAAAGCTGCGCTTTTTGCGTCTGGAAAGCCCAGTCGAGCCATGGCAGCAATGCCTGCAAGTCTGATGCCTCTACGGTTGCACCGGTCCAGATACGCAGCCCCGACGGAGCATCACGATAGGCACCGATATCAAAGGCAACGCCTTCTTTTTCCAGCAGAGCCACAATCGCTTTCGCAAAAGCAGCCTGTGCATCCGCCGGCAAAGCTGCAACCTGTGCATCTTTGATCGACAAGCAAACAGAGGTATTAGAGCGGGTTTCCGGCACCACGGCCAGATTGGCAAGCCAGTCACTCTTTTCAACGAAATCGTTAAGCACAGCAAAGTTGTTATTCGCACGTGCCATCAAGCCCTGAAGACCACCGATTGACTGCGCCCAGTTCAACGCATCCAGATAATCCTCAACACAGAGCATTGAAGGTGTATTGATAGTTTCGCCGGTGAAGATACCTTCAATCAGCTTGCCGCCTTTGGTCATGCGGAAGATTTTCGGCAGCGGCCATGCAGGCTTATAGCTTTCAAGGCGTTCAACTGCGCGCGGCGAAAGGATCAGCATACCATGCGCACCCTCGCCGCCGAGCACCTTCTGCCATGAGAAAGTAACGACATCGAGTTTGCTGTAATCCATATCCTGCGCAAAAGCAGAAGACGTTGCATCGCAAATGGTCAGCCCCTTGCGATCTACTGGTATAAAATCTGCATTCGGCACACGAACGCCGGATGTGGTGCCGTTCCATGTGAAAATCACATCACGGTCAAAATCCACCTGAGCGAAATCAACGATTTCACCATAAGGCGCATCAAATGTGCGGACATCTTTGAGCTGAAGCTGTTTTACAACATCGGTGACCCAACCGGCACCGAAGCTCTCCCACGCGACCATATCAACGCCGCGCTCACCAAGCATGGACCACAAAGCCATTTCAACGGCACCGGTATCCGATGCCGGCACAATGCCGATGCGGTAATCTGCTGGAACCTGAAGAATTTCACGGGTCAGGTCAATTGCTTGTTTAAGCTTTGTCTTGCCGAGTTTAGCGCGGTGCGACCGTCCGAGCGGTGCATCTGACAGCGCTTCCAATGTCCAGCCTGGACGCTTGGTGCAAGGACCTGAAGAAAATTGTGCATTAGCCGGACGGATGTCTGGCTTTGGAAAAATCGTCATTTTGTATCTACCCTTTCAGATAGCACGCTTCCCGTTGGGGAGAAGTGGCCCACTGACGAAGCTATATAAAAGCCTGGCTGCACGCAAGTGGGTCAGAAACAAAACCGCCACAGAATTTATCATCTGCGACAAAATTACATCATGAGTATCAATCTTGACATTTAATTAGGTGCCATACTATATGTTGCCGTATGGATATTTTAGAAATGAAACATCACGCCCTTTTGGGTGCGGAAACACCGGAAAACAGCCATTATCAGAATATGCGCCTGTGCTTTGAACTGCTGAGCGCGGCGAAAATGATCGATCTGAGTTGTGCTCAACGGCTGGCACCTTATCAGCTCTCCGAGAGCCGTTTTGTACTTCTGTTTTTGCTGCAAAGTGAGCCCACAGGTCTGGCACCGCATCTTTTAGCGGAACGTGCAGGCATCACCCGCGCCACTCTGACAGGCCTGCTCGACGGTTTGGAGCGTGATGGATTCATCCTGAGGAATCACAGCCAGACGGATCGCCGCTCAATTCTGATCACCCTGACAGACAAAGGCTCTGAAACGGCTGCATCGCTGGTGAGCGATCACACACAATGGATTGCCTCACTGATGGCACCGCTGGACAACCAAGAAAAACAACTTCTCAGCACCCTGCTCACCAAAATCTGGACCACGGCACAGAAAGATATCAACAATGGCAAAAACGCCCGTTAAATCTGTACGACGTATGAGCGACATCACACCGGAGCGACTGGTCGAGCTGAATAGCGGTGCGGCTGAAACCACTGTGCTGACCGAATGTCTGGCCATTGATTTTGCGCAGCTGATGCGCACTGCCTTTCCCGATATACCCGCAGAGCTGCATCAACAACTCGATGGTTCCTCAGCAGGCATAACTGCGCGCATGGCGCAAGCTGCAGAGCTATTGCACACGCACGGCACGATCAGGCTGAGTGACTTGAATAGCCATCCCTCCGATACAATCCGTGGCTGGGCCTGTTATTTTATCGCCCAGCAACAGCATCTTGCCTTAGCAGAAAAGCTGGAACTGATCCGCCCGCTTGCTGATGATCATCATTTTGGTGTGCGCGAATGGGCGTGGCTGGCCATGCGCGGCGATTTAATTGCGCAACCGGAATTGAGTTTCAGCCTGTTGCAGCCATGGACAAATGATACGTCCTACAAAATCCGGCGCTATGCCTGTGAGGCAGTCCGCCCGCGCGGCGTATGGTGCGCCCATTTCAACCTGCTGAAAACTCAGCCTGAACTGGCAGCCCCTATTCTTGAGACATTGCGCAGCGATCCGGAAATCTATGTGCAGGATTCTGTCGCCAACTGGCTCAACGATGCGTCCAAGACCACACCCGATTGGGTACGCACGCTTTGCGACCGCTGGCTTCAGGAAAGCACTTCACCTTCTACCGCCCGCATCTGCAAACGCGCTTTGCGGACAATCAATAAATAATCCTCCCACGACGTGAGACTGATATGACCCATTATCTTGCAGAACTATACAGCCCTAAAGCCACATGGATTGCTTTGTCAAAAGAAGAAAAACAGGCTTTCTTCGCCACCATTGGCGCTGGCATGAGCAGCCTGTCTGAATTTGGCATTGAACCGCTGGCTTTCGGCCAAACCGATCCGTCACAGCTGCATCCGGCGCAGCAGCAGTTTTTCGCTATCTGGAAATTCAATGACAACGCGGCCGTTACAATCTTGCTGGAAGCAATTGCAGCTACCGGCTGGCATGATTATTTCGACACCACTAATGCTGCAGGCGAAGCCACCGATATGGGCACACATCTGGCTCAGCTGGCCGCTTGCTAAAATAAAAATGCCGCACTCATCTGAGTGCGGCATTTTTTAGAACTGTAAATTCTGGTCTGACTACCAGGTGGTCATGCGGATACCGGCGCGAATCTGGTGCGATTCCAAACCTTTATCCGAGAATGTGAAGGATGCGGCATCTGCTGCGTCGCCCGATGAGATACGTGCATAGCGGTAGCCAAGATCAAATTTGATATTCTCGGTCACATCAATCGCAGCACCAGCCATCAATGCCCACTGCAGACGTGTTGTATTTCGTCCGCCAAATGCATCGTCATTCGTACCCGGAATTTTATAGCCCACTTTATAGTCAACATTGGCCATACCCAGACCGGCACCGACATAAGGCGTCACACCGGAGAAATTGCCAATATCATAATAAGCATTCGCCATAACTTCCCAGACGTCTGCTTCAACCGGCTCACCGCTTGCCTTCAACTTGCGGTAACCGGCTGTAATATCGCCTCGGATATTATTGGTGAACTGATAGCCGACACCACCGCTATAAGCAGCCGTTGCCTTTACCTCACCGCGTTCGGTGCCGAGCCAATCATAGCCTTTGAGGCGCAGTTTGGCATGGCTTGACGGCACATAAGCAATATCACCGCGCAAATACCAGCCGGAGCCGATTTCTACCGGCTTGAAAACATCCTGATCGGCAGGTGTCGCATAAAGAACCTGATCAAGATCCGCAGCCTGAGCCATACCACCGGCAAATGTGAAAGCTGCAACGGTAAGTGCTGCGCTCTGCAATGACATGAATGAAGATTTTCTCATCATCTGCGTCCTGTAATGTTATTTCACGCCCATCAGGCCGAAATTTATCAAGTAAAAATCAGTATGAATTGCGCTGCGCCTGTAGAGGCGCAGCACAGATATTTTATTTGTAAACAGGTGTACTCATATCATTGTAAGCAACCGGCCGTGCATATCCGCCAAACTGGTAACGCAAACCAACACGCACATCATGAATGTCGAATTTCTTGTCATAACCGGCACCAACCTGACCAGCACCATCAAACATCTTGCCGCCATCTACACGACGGAAACGGTAACCAGCGTCCAGTTTCAAACTGTCGGTCAAGTCATATGAAGCACCGGCCATTAATGCCCAGGTAAAGCGCCAGTCAGCATTGCCCTGCAAAACGCCGCCATTTTGTGTATCAACGACATCAGACCATTTTACGCGTGTACCACCGATACCGGCACCAACATAAGGCGTGAAACCATTGAAATTCCCAAGATCAACATATGCGTTTGCCAGCAAAGAAAGTGCAGTCATACGGCTTTCATCACGATCGCTGGTAAACTTCGAACGGGTCATATAGTCGAGCGTCAGATCAGTACGGAAATAATCAGTAACCTGATAACCGACACCACCACCGAGTAAGAGCGAGCCTTTCAGCTTGCCGTCCAGAAAATGATCATCAAGTACACCTACTTTACCGCCGCCGCATTTATCGCAGCCAACACCAACGGTCGTGTAATCTGTACCTTTGAACTTCGGTGCTGAGTAACCGATATCACCGCGCAGATACCAGCCGCCTACCGGTGCCGGAGCCACCACCACTTCGGGAATGATTGGTTCCGGAATATCCACGATATCCGCCGCGAAAACCGAAGAAACAGAACCCGCAACTGCAAGACCCGCAACACCGGCGATAAGCAAATTTTTGAATGTAGTCATAGCATGTCCTATCGCAATTCCACGGCCATTATCACCGGGACGACTATTCTGGATCACACCATAAATCCGAAAGGTTAAATGCTACTTAACCTTGTTTATTCATCATATTTATTAACATTTTCATACATAATGATATAGAAAAAGGGCGCAGTAATGCGCCCTTTTTATCAAATATTTTTATTGTTCTAGCCTTTATTTCGCAGCCGTTTTAATCGCTGTAATAATGTCATCGACAACGGTTTCAACCAGTCGACCATCATCACCTTCCGCCATAACGCGGATCAACGGCTCAGTACCGGATGGACGGATGACCACACGACCGCTGCCATTGAGAGCATTTTTCCCCTCTTCAATGGCCTGCATAACGGATTTATTCTCAAGCAGTTTGCCGCCGGAAACACGCACATTTTTAAGAATCTGCGGTACCGGTTTAAATTTACGGCAAACTTCGCTCAGCGGGCGCTGCTGCTCCTGCATCACTGCCAGAATTTGCAGCGCTGAAATCAGGCCGTCGCCGGTTGTGCCAAATTCTGACAACACAATATGGCCGGACTGTTCACCACCGACATTGAAACCGTTCTCACGCATATGCTCAACAACATAGCGATCACCAACTTTGGTGCGGGCAAGTGTCAGCCCCTGATCACCAAGGAAGCGCTCCAGTCCAAGGTTCGACATGATGGTCGCAACAATACCGCCGCCAATGAGACGTCCGCTCTTTGACCAGCTTTCCGCAATCACAGCCATCAGCTGATCACCGTCAATGATCGTGCCGTTTTCGTCGACCATCAGCACACGGTCAGCATCCCCATCAAGCGCAATACCGACATCAGCACGGGTTTCATGCACTTTACGGATCAGGCCTTCCGGATGGGTTGAGCCGCAATCCTCATTAATATTCGTACCATTCGGCGTATTATTAATGGTGATGACTTCTGCGCCCAGTTCCCACAAAGCAGCAGGCGCTACTTTATAGGCTGCACCATTAGCGCAATCGACGACAATACGCAGACCATTGAGCGACAAATGACGTGGCATTGTACGCTTGGCAAATTCAATATAGCGATAAATATCACCGTCAACGCGCTTGGCACGACCGATTTCACCATGGCTGCTCATATGAGCGCTCATGTCATCATCAATCAGCTTTTCAATCTGCAATTCCAGCGCATCTGACAATTTATAACCATCAGGGCCAAAAAGCTTAATCCCATTATCGTAATAAGGATTATGCGAAGCCGAAATCATCACACCAATATCTGCACGCAGAGAGCGGCATAACATAGCAACGGCCGGTGTCGGAATCGGCCCCAGCAGGAACACTTCCATCCCCATTGAAGTAAAACCGGCAACCAGTGCATTTTCCAGCATATAGCCTGAACGGCGGGTATCCTTACCGATCACCACGCGCTGCCCCTGCCCGCCGTCACGAAACGACAAGCCAACAGCCATACCAACCCGCATGGCGATATCCGGCGTCATCGGAAAAGAATTAGCCTTACCGCGGATACCGTCAGTACCAAAATATTTACGGGACATGTTCAAGCCTTTTCTTTACAGAACGCCGCCATTTTCTGCTCTCATCAGCACAAACGCAAAACCGGCGTAAATTTGAAAATAGCAATGCAGCTTTTTGCTATCTTTTGTCAAATATTCCGGTGATGAAACTAATCATCTGGTAAACAAATCCAGTTTTCAAATAGCGGCTTTACAACACAGTTACCACGAACATGATTTCCGGACAGCCTCGGCTAACAAACTGGTCAAAAAGAAAAAACCGGACATAAAGTCCGGTTCTTTCAACTCATAATATACAGAATAATTATGCCTGTGGCTCAGGCTTCATATCCTGACCGGCTTCCGGCTCTGCATCAGGCTTTTTGCGTGATGCACCGGCTTTAGGAACACCCGATCCGCGCGACGAAGGTGAATCATCACCGGTATCGCGGTTTGGTTTCTGACCGGCGATCAGCTGTTTGATCTCCTCACCGCTCAGAGTTTCATATTCCAGCAGGCCTTCAGCAATCGCCACCCAGGCATCATGCTTATCTGTCAGAATCTGACGGGCTTCCGCATAGGCATTATCAATAAGCTCACGGACTTCCGCATCAATCAGCTGTGCCGTTGATTCAGACACGTTCTGCGTGCGCGAAACAGAATGACCAAGGAACACTTCTTCCTGATTTTCGCCATAGGCCACATAGCCGAGCTTTTCAGAGAAGCCCCAGCGGGTCACCATTGCACGGGCAAGTTTGGTTGCCTGTTCAATATCGGAAGACGCACCGGAAGTGATGTTTTCCTTACCGAATTTCAGCTCTTCGGCAATACGGCCACCCATCATGATTGCAAGGCGCGACACCATCCATTTATAGCTCATGGAATATTTGTCGCCTTCCGGCAGCTGCATCACCATACCGAGCGCACGACCACGCGGAATGATTGTCGCTTTATGCACCGGATCAGCAGCGGCAACATTCATTGCCACAATCGCATGGCCGGATTCATGATAAGCGGTCAGCTCTTTTTCTGCCTGCGTCATCGCCGAAGAACGACGTTCCGCACCCATCATGATCTTGTCTTTAGCGTCTTCAAATTCCTGCATAGTAACAAGGCGTTTGTTACGACGGGCAGTCATCAGAGCCGCTTCGTTGACGAGGTTCATCAGATCCGCACCGGAGAAACCAGGGGTACCACGAGCCAGAACTTTCAAATCCACATTCGGTGCCAGCGGTACATTACGTACATGCACTTTCAGAATCTGTTCACGACCGCTTACATCCGGATTAGGCACAACAACCTGACGGTCGAAACGACCCGGACGCAGCAGAGCAGGATCGAGCACATCCGGACGGTTCGTTGCAGCAATCAGAATGATATTCTCATTGGCTTCAAAACCATCCATCTCAACCAGCAACTGGTTCAATGTCTGTTCGCGCTCATCATTACCACCGCCAAGACCGGCACCACGGTGACGACCGACCGCATCGATTTCGTCGATGAAGATAATGCAAGGAGAGTTTTTCTTCGCCTGTTCAAACATATCGCGGACGCGGCTTGCACCAACACCGACAAACATTTCAACGAAATCCGAACCGGAAATTGTAAAGAACGGTACATTAGCTTCACCGGCAACAGAGCGTGCCAGCAAAGTTTTACCGGTTCCCGGAGGGCCCACGAGCAGAACACCGCGTGGAATTTTACCACCAAGACGCTGGAATTTCTGCGGATCGCGCAGGAATTCAACGATTTCTTCCAGATCTTCTTTGGCTTCGTCTACACCGGCAACATCCTGAAAAGTCACACGACCATGCGCCTCAGTCAGAAGTTTCGCCTTAGATTTACCGAAGCCCATTGCACCGCGTGAACCGCCCTGCATCTGACGCATGAAGAAAATCCAAACGCCGAGAATCAGAATCATAGGCAGCCATGACAGAAGAATACCGAACAGCGATCCCGAACCATCGCTTTCAGGCTTCGCAGTAATTGCAACATTCTTCTCTTCAAGACGGCTAATCAGATTGGCATCTGAAGGGGAGTAGGTCTGGAATGTTGCATTATTATCCGCGTAGTTACCGACAATGCGCGGACCGGTAATGGTGACGGATTTCACCCGACCGCCCGATACATCTTCAATAAACTGGGAATACGGAATTTCACGAGACGACGCACGCTGCGCCGGACTCTGAAACAGGTTAAATAGTGCAACCAGCAGGAGAGCAATGATCGCCCAGAGGGCGAAGTTGCGATAATTTGGATTCATCTCGGGTCCAATCGATTACCAATCGTCCTTCCGGTTCATGCGCCGTTTGGTGCGTTCCGGAAAAATATTTAAACCTAACATAGGTTCGATGCACGGCCTTGCCAAGGCAATGTAAAGCCTCATAAGTGATTCTTCTGCATTCTTTGCAGAATTTACCTGTAATTATGGTTGAAAGGCATGGTTAAAAGCGCTTTTACAGAGGCAGCTACCGCGAAATCATAACCGGAAAGCACCCTGTCAAAACATGCAAGCGTGCGTTTAACGATCACAAAAGGCGCTTGCGGCACAAGATCCGACAAGGCAGGAAGCCCGATCACATCCCCGTCACGAAACATCGCCGGTGCGGACAGCAAAGCAGTCCTGTCAAACACTTTATGATCTCCCCCTCCTCTTTCAAACCCTTGCGCGCGTAAATAAGCCAATAGCTGCTTTTCACTCAGCGCTGCGATGGTGACAGGCTCTGTCCCATCATTGCGGATTTCATAACGCCCGTCCCATAATACATGCTCACCCTTTTGCAGGGGGATTGCGGGCAAATTGCGTCTTTCACGCCAGATTGTGATTCCCTGTCGAGATTTTTCAATAATGCAATGATGAAGTGTTTTCCGCTGCTTACCCGCAGGCAAAGGCTCCGCCAGCCAATCATTCAATGAAGCACAGTCTTGAATCGCGGCTAAAAAAACCTGTCCGCCAATCGCCGTCAGCAAATAACTCAGGGCTAAAGGAGCGATTGCATCATCCTGAGCACTCCAACCGGATGGCAAAAACAAGCTATCACCGGCCTGCAACCGCATTGCTCCGGTCTCATTGCTCAGCAGAGCCGCAACACGCTGATTATCCGCACGGCGCTGCACACCGGCCAGTTGTGCAGCCGCGAGCAATGCAAGCCTATCCATCATCTTTGCCTGTTGGCGGATGCGCGGGCGCTCATAGGCCTGATTATCATTGCTCGGATCATCAACCCAGCCAATGTTTTTCACGCGTAAAAGATCACGTAATTCTTCCCGCCACACCGATAAAAGCGGACGGCATAGCATCACCTGATTGTGCAACAAGGTTTGGCCAGCCATGGCGGCGAGCCCCCTTCCCTCACCTACCAATCCTGTCAGCGCCCCTTCACGCTCACGTCGCATCAGATAAGTTTCAACCTGATCATCTGCTGTATGACCTGTCAGGATTATGAAGGCCTGCGCCTGTTGTGCTGCTTGCATCAACAGATCGTAGCGCGCATTACGGGCAGCAGAGGCAAGTCCGCTCGAGGGTTTATCTCCTGACCAACATAAAATTTGATGGCTGATACCCAGTTGCTTGCAAAGAGCTGCAACAGCCTGCGCTTCATCTGCAGATTCAGCGCGCAACTGATGATCAACGGTCACTGCAATCAGCTGACATGTAGGGAAGTGTTTTTCCAGATAGTCTTTAGTCAGCAATAACAGCGCCAGAGAATCGCTGCCGCCGGACACAGCTACAACGACTGCGGAATGCTCATACCCGTTAAACACCGCATCAAAACCTGCCGACATTCGTTGCAG
The DNA here is from genome assembly GCF_003314995.1 of Pseudochrobactrum asaccharolyticum. Classification (GTDB taxonomy): domain Bacteria; phylum Pseudomonadota; class Alphaproteobacteria; order Rhizobiales; family Rhizobiaceae; genus Pseudochrobactrum; species Pseudochrobactrum asaccharolyticum. Next base: position 156,996 of record NZ_QNRH01000006.1, on the reverse strand, counting down.
AATGGTGAGAGGCAGATCACGCGTGGGATGTTTCATGTCAGAGATTATTGTTTGCACATTCCTATCCGGCCTGTCCAGTATTCCTTAATTGAAACATCCGATTATAGCATTTCCAGCAAAAGTGCGAAGCGGTTTTGCGTCGGATAATGCGTAAAAACAAACAGTTACAGCGGTTCCAACGATTCAGTCTTAACTGGAACCGCTGTAAATTCCAGATCAGCGCAACAAGCAACAGGCAAAACCGGTCAGCAATGGTTGAGTTTACGCTCTTCATCAACGCGCTTCAGAACGGCCGGAGCAGCTGACGGAAAACGGCTGCCGACTTTTGCAAATGTTGCACAGGCAACTTCGCGGTCATTGAGCTTGGCCATTGCCATGCCGAGTTTCAGCATATTCTCGGCACCGCGCTTGGAATCCGGATAATCGCGCTGCATATCGATAAAGACCGTTGCCGATTCCGCATAGCGCTCCTGCCCGTACAAAGCCTCACCCAGCCAGTAACGGGCATCAGATGTCATCGGATCAGCCGGATAGCGGTCAATATGGGCACGAAATCCGGCCTCTGCGGAACGGTAATCACCGGCGAGAATATACTGATAAGCCGCATTATACAGCTCATTCGGATTATCGGTCTGCGGCAGCGCAACAGGCTGTGCCGGTTCTTCAGTCAGGCTGCCGCCGATTACATTGCCACTGGCATCAAACCGGATCGAGCCGAGCGCACGCGGAGCCTGCGAGGCGACAGTAATCTGAGTTTGCTGGCCAGTAGCAACGGAATCGGCGGAATTATCAGCAGTCGCATCCTGTGCAGGCTGCAAATCTGTATTATCCTGCGCAACATTATCATTGCCTGCATCAGCGGCAGCCGTGCGGCGCGGTTCTTTATCACCTGTTTCGTCAGCAGAGCCTACAGCGGCAGAATCTGCCGCTGCTGTATTGATTGATGCATCAGAACCGGCATCAGCTTTTTTCTTTTTTTCCAGCTCTTCAAAGCGGAATTCATTATCTTCCTGAATTTTACGCATCTGCTCCTGCATCTGCAAAATCTGGAAGTTCATTTCTTCCAGCTTACCGGTCAGGTTACGCACCTGTTCCTGTAACTGGATTACCCGCTGATCATTGGCCTGAGCAAAGGCTGTTGTTCCGCCAAATGCCATACCAAACAGCGGCAGCAAACTGACAGTCAGAGCCAGTTTCTTTATCGCTTTCTTCATTCGCAAACCTCATGCGCCCGATTTGTAATCTCAAGGATCATCATAACTCTTACAGATGCACCTGATTATTGCACCTGCTCAATCTTTATAATCTCAGTTGAAATGGTGCAATTGAGTACGGCCAAATTTTGGCTTTTATGTACAAACCGAAAAAAGCGACCCTAAGGCCGCTTTTCTCATAACTCTGTGTCTTTTTTATCGCGAAATTACTGCACATCGCGAAAAGTCACTTATTTTTCGCTCGATTAGCTACCGGCACCGTTCAGAACAGTCACAGCGCGACGGTTCTGGGACCAGCAGGAAATATTGTCGCAAACTGCAACCGGACGTTCTTTACCGTAGGAAACTGTACGCATACGGTTAACCGGCACGCCGCGCGAAGCCAGATAATCACGGGCAGCAGCAGCACGACGCTGGCCAAGTGCCAGGTTGTACTCGCGTGTACCGCGTTCATCCGAGTGACCTTCAACGGTAATACCGTAGTTCGAATAGCGAGCGAGCCACTGAGCCTGACGGTTCAGGGTCTGCTGCGCATCAGCACGGATTACGGAAGAATCGAGATCGAAGAATACACGGTCACCGACATTCACGGTGAAATCCTGAGCAGAACCGGCAACAGCACCGTTAGCGCCCATGCCACCATTGAGACCAAGATCACCTGCATTGTTCGGCAGGTTTTTCTTGTTGGCGCAACCGGCAACAGCGAGCGACAGGAACAGGGCAACAGCAAACGGGCTGCGGGCAATCGACTGGGAACGGCGCATGGCCCGTACTCCTTAAGAATAATGCGTTTACATGATGTATGACTAACCGGATGATTAATCATATTGAGGTTAAAAACCACTCAAACAACATGGTTAATTGTTACTTAAACGGCGAAAAAACTCAAGTTTCTCTGTCAAAAATTCGTATCGGCATCAACGGATCGAAGACCGAAATTATCTCTGACAAGAGCATTTACCGGCAAATGAGAAAGCATTGCGGCAGAAACACGGCTTTAATCACAAAAAGCTTATTTGACACTACCACATGCCCTTAGAAAATAAGCTCTGTGTCTTATTCAGCACACAGAGCTTAGTTGAAACTTAATTCAGCAATGGCGACCATGCCGGATCGGAAGCCGAATTCGGTGTCTGGATCTGGCGTTCATTACGGCCTGTCAGATCAATCGTAAACAGACGGGCACCAGCAGCACTTTCACGGAAGAACATCAGAACACGGCCGTTTGGCGCCCATGTCGGACCTTCATTGTGGAAGCCGCTTGTCAGCAGACGCTCGCCCGAACCATCGGTTTTCATCACGCCGATCGAGAACTGACCGCCGGACTGTTTGGTGAAAGCAATCAGATCGCCGCGCGGTGACCAGACCGGTGTGGAATAGCTGCCGTTACCGAATGAAATACGCTGCGGGTTGGAGCCATCGGCACCCATGACGTAAATCTGCTGGCGGCCGCCACGATCCGATTCAAACACAATCTTGGAACCATCCGGCGAATAAGAAGCCGAGGTATCAATGGCCTGACTGTTGGTCAGACGGGTTGTGGTACGGGAGCGTAAATCCATAGTGTAAATATTGGCGCTGCCATCATCCTGCAGCAGGCTCATGACCACTTTCTGACCATCCGGTGAGAAGCGCGGTGCAATAGTCATACCCGGGAAGTTACCGACCAGTTCCTGCTGACCTGTTTCCAGCTGCAGCAAGTAAACGCGCGGGCGATCACCGGCAAAGGACATATAGGTGATTTCCTGACGGCTTGGTGAAAAGCGCGGCGTCAGCACCAGATCTTTACCATTCGACAGATAACGCACATTCGCACCGTCCTGATCCATAATGGCCAGACGTTTTACGCGTTTCTGCGCACTGCCGGATTCATCAACAAACACGATGCGGGTATCGAAATAACCTTTTTCACCGGTCAGGCGCTCATAAATCGCATCGGCAATAATATGGGCAACACGACGTTTGTTTTCCGGCGTTGTAAAGAATTGCTGGCCGGCAAGCTGCTGACCGGCAAATGTATCCCACAGACGGAATTCCGCTTTCAGACGGCCATCCGGCTGTTTGGTGATACGACCGGTAACCAGTGCCTGTGCATTGATGACTTTCCAGTCTTCAAAACGCGGTGCGACATCCGGATTGCTGATTTTCTCGATGAATGCTTTTTTGTCGATCGGCGCAAAAAGGCTGGAACGCTCAAGATCCGCAGCGATGATCGAGGTAATTTCCGCACCGAGCTGATCGCCGGACAGGAAGTCGGTCAGAGCAATCGGCAGCGGGTCAACATTACCCTTGTTAATATTTACTTCCACGACGGCGCGGGCTGGCAGCACCGCAGCCGTGCTTACGACTGCGACCGTCGCAAGTACTGAAAATAAGGTTTTAAACAGTGTCTTCATGATGGCGTGGACCTCGTTTGTCCTGATCATTTTTTGGTTCTGTGAGGTGTCTCACATGTTTTTATGTCGTGAGAATTCTCACATTTTAATCTCGGCAAACCGGCGCTTTGCTGCGCCGGTCCGTATTCCGTTTAGAACATTTCGCTCGGGTCAAAATTCACAATAACCGTCGACCATGTATCGTATTTATCACGCGGCAGATTGTAAGGTGCTGCACGCATCACCGCGCGTCGCGCACTGTCTGCTGCCGCACGGCCAATCACAGAATCACCGCCCGTATAAGAGACTTCCGGCGTTCCTTTAATCGAACCATCTTCATTGAGCTGCATCTTGACGGTAATCCGCAGATCCGAGGCATCGGCAACACCGGAAGGAATACTCCATTTGTCACTGATCTGACCTTTCAAAGCGTCCATTTCCGTCTGGCTGAGCTTGGTTCCGCCGGTGGTTTTCTTCGCGCCGAATGCTTCCTTATCGGTTGAGCGTTTGGCACCGCCGCCTGCTGCTTTCTCACGGTTCAAAAGTGCTGCAACCTCATCGGCCTTTGCATCTTTATCTTTCGAAGTGTTCTGCGCGGTTGTGCTTGGTTTCTCCGGCTTCTTCTCGTCTTTTTTCTTGTCCTCAGCCTTCGCTGTTTCCGTTGGCTGCGGCTTCGGTTTGACATCCGGTGCCGGTACACGATCAGGCAGTTTCACTTCCTGCTCAGGCTGCTGTTCAATCGCTTCTGCAACCGGATCAGGCTTTACTTCAGCCTTTGGCTCAGGCTCCGGTTTCGGCTCAGCTTTTGGCTCCGGCGGTTTCACCGGTTCCGGCGGCTTCACAGGCTCAGGTTTTGGTTCCGGCTTGTTTTCCTGTACCGGCTCCGGCTTTTCAGCCGGTTTTTCCGCAGGCTTCGCCGCTTCCGCCGTTTCAACCGGCTTCGGCTTTTCATTCGGCATCGGCGGGGTCTTCAGATCAAGATCGCTGTCACCGGCATTTTCAGCCTGTTCAACCGTTTTTGGCTTCGTCGTTGGTTTCGGTGCGGCTTTCTCAGCCTTAGGTGCCTTCTTATCGCCCTGCTGTGCCTGTGCAATATCTTCAATCGGCACAATATCGACAGGGAAAGATTCGGTATCGGTCATGTCAAAAGGCTTCGGCGAAGAGAAGGACACCAGTCCCCAGCCGATAATAACCACATGGATGAGTGTTGAGGTAGTCAGACCTGCCTTCATGATGGCGTCAGCTATCCTGCTCCTGGAGGGTCACAAGACCGATATTCTTAAAACCGGCGGCAGAGATGCGGGACATGACTTTCATCACAGTGCCGTAATCTGCATTTTTATCGCCGCGTACAAAAACGCGCTCTTCATAACCGGTCTTGGCAATGGCTTCGAGTTTCGGCACCACTTCTGTAATGTCGATCTCGGTTTCCTGCAGATAGACCTGCCCCTTATCATTCACAGAAACGGTGATCGGCTGGGTATCGGCATTGAGCGCCTTGGCCTGCGTATCCGGCAGATCAATCGGCACACCGGAGGTGAGCAATGGTGCGGAGACCATGAAGATAATCAGCAGCACCAGCATCACGTCCACGAAAGGCGTGATGTTGATTTCGCTCATCGGAGCCTTTTTGCCGCCGCGTCTGCGACGACCGCCTCCGCCCTGACTTCCTAATGACATACCCATCTTTAGAACCTTCCGGCCTTCATCTTATGACCTGATAACCGGCCTGAATTGTAAACGCCTGCTGTGAACGAAACCGGATAAATTATCCGCGCGGCGTCAGCTTCTCATCAATTTGTCGCGACAGTATGGCCGAAAACTCATCGGCAAAACCTTCCATCCTCGAGGTGATTTTCCCCGCATCCGCTGTCAGCTTGTTATAGGCAATAACGGCAGGTATAGCGGCCAGAAGACCGATCGCCGTTGCCAGAAGCGCTTCCGCAATACCCGGTGCCACAACGGCAAGACTGGTATTTTTGGAAGCCGCAATCGCCATAAAGGAGGTCATAATACCGACAACCGTACCAAACAAACCGATAAACGGTGCCGAAGTACCAATCGTCGCCAAAAAGCCGAGACGGGATTCCAGCTTGTCGTTTTCACGCGCCAGCGCCACATCCATCGCTTTTTCAATACGCATCTGCAATGCAATCGGAGAACGTGCGCCCTTTTCAAAAGACTTTTTCCACTCGCGCATAGCTGCCATGAAAATGGCGCTCATACCGGTGGTACGGCGTTCACCGAGATTGCGGTAGAGTTCTTCCAGAGACTGGCCGGACCAGAACACCTGCTCAAAACGGTCAATGGCACTTGTCGCACGGCGATAGGCCAGTGTTTTGTCTACGATGATTGCCCATGTCCAGATTGAGGCTGCCAGCAAACCCAGCATGACCAGTTTGACAACCCAGTTAGCCTGCATGAACAGTCCCCAGAGACTGACATCACTTGTGTGTGCTGCAATGGGTAGAGCTTCCATTTGTCACCTGTCCTCGAATCCAAACGCCCGGCTCATCACCGGGCGGCAAAAGCAAAACGGTTCTTTGCGCTTCCCGCGCAGCCGTTTTGATCTGTTGTTACCTTGAGCGGTCCGGATGCATTGTTGCGTGCACGGCCCGCCGAATTGCTTTGTGCCGTATCTGCTGTTGCCGGACACAATGATTGTGCATGACCGGTCACAATGCTTTTTACGGTTAATTTTGGTGAAAGGAAGGCGACAGGCAGATTCATGCCGTCACCACTCCGTCTTGCCCTAAAGATGAACTATTATGGTTAAAGATAAGTTAGGATTCGCCGCAATTGCCCGTATTTTCTCGCGAGGTCAATCATTTTTATGATCGCAAAAGGCTGGGTTTCAGGCGGTTTACAGCGCAATAACCGCTCGTATCGTTTCTGGAGCATTTTACAGTCAAGCTGGATCAACTTGGACAGTCCGAGTAAGGCGACAAGCTAAAGAAACCAGAGCGAGCGCCATGATCCAGTCTGAACGTAAACCGCTCTAACATTCTGATTTGACGCGCATCTTGTCCGAAAACCGTTTCACACTTTTCGGGATGCGCTCTAAGCGGTAAACAACTCTTTCCAGGCCGCAGGCATACGACGCGGGCGTCCCTGCTTATTGATCAGGGCAGCTTCGACCCGCGCTTCAATCAGCACATCACCGTTTTGTCGCTGAATGCGCTGCTGCATAGTTACCCGTGCGCCGGAAGCTTCTGTGACTGAAGTTTCAATCACCAGCATATCATCGATACGGGCAGGCAGACGGAAATCAATCTCCATGCGCCGCACAATCCAGACAATCGGCTCGCCCAGTTGCCCCTCTTCCAGCGCGGTGTGGTGCACACCTTTTAAACGCAGAAAATCTGTGCGGCCACGCTCGAGAAACTCCAGATAACGGGCATGATAAACCACACCGGAAAAATCGGTATCGGCGTAATAGACCCGTGCCAGCAAACGATGACCTTCAGCAGTCAAAGTGCCATTGATCACTTCAGACTCATTCGCACTCAAATTATCGGACATCAGGCTTCATCCTCAAACAGCGTGATCTGGCGCGCAGCCAGATCAGTCGGCGCCGTCAGCCCCAAATGCTGCCATGCGACTGCGGTCAGCACACGACCACGTGGTGTACGCTGCAAAAACCCCTGCTGGATCAGATAGGGTTCAATAATATCTTCAATCGCATCGCGAGGCTCCGACAATCCGGCCGCAATGGTCTCAATGCCGACCGGCCCACCACCGAAATTACGTGCAATCATATTAAGATAACGACGATCCAGCTGATCAAGGCCGATATTATCCACTTCCAGCCGGATCAGCGCTTCATCGGCAATCTTCGCATCAACAACATCTGCCTTTGCTACCAAGGCAAAGTCACGCACACGCCGCAACAAACGCCCGGCAATACGCGGCGTACCGCGGGCACGTCGAGCGACCTCGCGGGCACCATCTTCCGAAATATTCAGCTGCATCAAACGCGCACCGCGCCGCACAATATATTCCAGCTCATCGACCGTATAGAAATTCAGCCGCACCGGAATCCCAAAACGATCACGCAAAGGCGTCGTCAAAAGACCAAGGCGCGTAGTGGCCGCAACCAGCGTAAACCGCGCCAGATCGATTTTAACGGAGCGTGCTGCCGGCCCCTCACCAATAATCAGATCAAGCTGAAAATCTTCCATTGCCGGATAGAGAATTTCTTCCACCGCAGGGCTCAGACGGTGAATTTCATCGATAAACAGCACATCACGGTCTTCAAGATTAGTAAGCAATGCCGCCAGATCACCGGCTTTAGCGATTACCGGCCCTGAGGTCGAGCGGAAATTAACTCCGAGCTCTTTCGACATAATCTGCGCAAGCGTGGTTTTACCCAATCCCGGAGGGCCGACAAACAACACATGATCGAGCGCTTCACCACGGGTTTTCGCAGCTTCAATAAAGACCTTCAGATTGGCACGCGCCGCTGCCTGACCGACAAAGTCATCCAGACTTTGCGGACGCAAAGCCACGTCCGTATCTTCCCCGCGCTTTTGCGCAGAAATCAGACGATCTTCATCACTCATTGCTCACACCCGCATTTTCAATTATTTCGGGGCGCGATCTTATCGCGCCAGTTCTTTCAGACCAAGCCGGATCAGCTTGGCGGAATCCGCATCCTCACCAGCCTCGCGCAATGCACTTGCCACCGCATTGGCGGCCTGATCACGTGAATAGCCGAGATTGCTCAAAGCGGAAACCGCATCACTGACAGCGGTCGAGGCAACACCCTCACCGATTTCCTGTTTCAATCCGATATTGGCGCCCGCATCACCGGCAAAGGCAGGGGCTTTGTTCTTCAGCTCGGTAACAATACGTTCTGCCACTTTTTTACCGACACCCGGCGCGCGTGACACCATCGCAATATCGCGTAAAGCAATAGCATTTGCGAGTTCTGACGGTGTTAATGTGCCCAGTACCGCCAATGCCACTTTGGCACCCACGCCCTGTACATTCTGCAACAGACGAAACCATTCACGCTCCAGCGCTGTGCCGAAACCGTAGAGCCGCAGCACATCCTCACGGACATAGGTTTCAATCAGCAAAATTGCCGCTTCGCCCTGTGACGGCAAATTGCCCAGAGTGCGTGCAGAGCAAAAAGCCACATAGCCGACACCATGCACGTCAAGAATGACGTGATCGTCAGCGATTTCATCGACGACACCTTTCAGCTTCCCGATCATGATATGGCTGCAATCCTCCCGCTCTTCTTCAATTCTGCCAGATTATACAGGCTGTGCCGGTTATGGGCATGACAAATCGCGATGGCCAGCGCATCGGCGGCATCGCTGGTATCAAAGCTCGCACGCGGCATCAGCACTTTAACCATCATATGAATCTGCTGTTTTTCACCATGGCCAACACCGATGACCGATTTCTTCACGGCATTCGGCGCATATTCAGCCACACGCAATCCCGCCTGCGCCGGCACCAGCAGCGCAATACCACGCGCCTGCCCCAATTTCAGGGTCGCTGTCGCATCTTTATTGACGAAGGTATGCTCGACAGCGGCCTCATCCGGCATCATTTGATGCAGAACAGCAGTTAAGCCCTCATGCAACTGACACAAACGGGAGGCCAGATCCAGCTTATCATTGGATGTCACAGTACCCGCACCAACAAAATGCAGGGAATTACCGACAGACTCAATCACGCCCCAACCGGTGCGGCGTAATCCCGGATCAATACCAATAATGCGAATCGTCTGTTTCATGTGCTGACCTTACCTTGTGTAAGGTGCACTCAACAATCAAAATGTGAACAAAATGGAAACATTGAGAAAAAAGGCGGTTTTATCCGCCTTGATATTAGATTAATTACCGCCGAAAGCTGTACGAAGCAAAACGATCTGATCTGAGACCGCATTGCCTTTACATTCAACCAGTTCACGGATCTGCTTGTGATAGCTGTCGCCATCCATGCAGCGCACGCGATCCTGCAAATGCAATGAGCGGGCAATCATATCGCGGAAAGTTTCCGGCAGTTCCTGCCAGCCTTTGGCGCTCTCACCGGCAGAAAGGGTTTCCAGACTGACTTTAGCTTTTTCACGCGCGACCATATCCCGTGACATATCACCGGAACGGCTGGCACGCAGCAACAGTAACCAGGATGCAATATGCATCAGTCGTGACGTCAGACGCATAGATTCTGCTGCATAAAGAGTTGCAGCCTGATGCGACAGCGAGCGCGCAGCGTCTTTGCCCTCTTCATCCAGATAGGCCGCGGCTTCTTCAACCAAAGCCATACCTTCACTGTAGAGTGGTTTGAAACTGTCTGAAAAGACCATACGTTCCGACAGGCGGATCATATTATCTCTGCCCGTATTTTCGCTACGATGTGTCTGTTCCATCATCTTGTTCTGCTCACTGGCAAATGCGGTTTAGAAACCGGCATCTGAAATTTCTGACAAGCATTCCCTATTTCAGTGATTCCGCTGTTTTTTACGCTTTTTTCACGAAAAACCGGCGAATCCCTTAACATTCAGGCTGCACTTGACTTGTTTGCATCACAAAGCGTGACTGGAAAACACCGTCAGGCCACAGCCTATCCAAGCAAAATGCACGCTCATACACGCTCGCGCAACAATATGGTTAAAGAAAGATAAATTGTGATTTTGTGCTTGCCAGAGAGAATAATGTCTTAAATCGAAATAAATGCAGATTCTTCAATTGGTTACAAAGAATCGATCAATATTTTCAGTACAAGCATGAAAAGTTGCGACGCGCTGCCGGTACAGATTTATCCACAAAGAGAAGACATCCCGTAACTCTGAACATAAAAAAAGAGCCGCGAAAGCGGCTCTCAGAAGTTTAACAGGGAGGCGTCATACAGAGGGACCAAGTCCACTCGGTAAGAGTCCGGCAAAACCGGATAGCCTTATATTCATTCGTTAACTTTAATATTTGGTTAATGCGCAGTCACTGAATAAGGTTTAACCGGTATCGGACGGGATTTATTGCGCCCTTCCGCAGGCCGCATATCCGGCGGCGTAACATCAGGCACAGAGGCTTTCGCAACCGCTTTGCCTTTCCAGCCGATACGCGGCAGCCATTCCAGATAATAGACCAGCGCAAACTGAGCCATAATACCACTCGCGATCAGCAGTGTATCGAAGGACAGGCTCACCGGATAAACATAGCGCAGTGCCTGACCGATCATCGCCAGAATGGTACCGGCAATAAAGACCGGCAACGAATGTTTACCCAGAATTGCCAGCGGATGCTTCATATCCAGACGGGCTTTTGCCGACAATGCAGGAATACCTGCAATCACATAAGCAATCGCCAGCACATGCAGCAAGCGGGTGGCCGAGAGATAGGTCTTGTCAAAGCCGGTCAGTACCGCTGGCAGGCCGAAAGAAATATCCCAGTTCGGATGTGGAACGCGCAGCCACAACAAGGAGAAAACCAGATAAGAAATCGCCGCAATCATCAGCGGACGGTTCTGGTCAAAACGACCGCCCTGCTTCACGTAGGTCATCGCACCGATACCAATGGCAAACAGGAACTGCCATGACAGCGGGTTCAGGAACCATACGCCCTGCGTCGGGTAGTTCACCGGTGCAATGTGATAATAACCGGACAAAAACCAGATCGAACCGGAGATCGTCAGCATCAGTGAAATACTGATCCGCGACAGATACAGCATCAGCGGCGCAAACAGCATCAGCACCAGATAGAGCGACAGAATATTATTATAGCCAAGCTGGTGGCCAAGTGTGACCAGACCGACAAAAGCCTGCGCCGGTTGCTCCATCACGGTTTTAATGTTGATCATTTCCAGCATTTCCGGCCGCTTCATATAAATCGCGGTAAAACCGAAAATCGCCAGCGTGATGAGTGTTGTCATCATCTGCGCCATATAAAGCGTCATCGAGCGGCGTGCCATTTTCAGAGACAGCAGCAGGCGATTGCCTTCAACAAATTTGGAACTATAGGCAAGTGCAACAGCAAGACCGGAAATCAGCACAAATGCTTCCGCAGAATCGGAAAAACCGAATTCGCGATGCGTGAATTTCTCATAGATCGTGCCCGGAACGTGATTGATAAAAATGCTCAGCAATGCCAGCGCCCTGAAAACATCAAGACGTGTATCGCGCATTTTCACCATTGATCCCATCATCTGTCCTGTCATCTGCCAGCCTGCCTTTTGTCTGACTTGCTTGCGTATTCCCAGCTTCTTCGCTGAAATCACATCCGCAGACATTTTCCGTCTGCTATCAACAACCGCAGACGTTTTTGTCTGCTATCAACAATAAGACTCAAATGGGACACGAAAGCGGCTGGACGACCGTTTACCCCCATCACATTATTTTCCAGAAGAAAACAAAACCGGCAGTTACAATATGTTACCGATGTTACCGGCCTATCTGAGACTTGCCGCTCAGGCTGAAAAACATAAAAACAACGAAGGCTTCATGGTTTTGCCTTATTACATGCAAAAACCCTGTTATCTTTTAGCAATTATGCTCTAAACAGAAGGCAATGACCGGTATATTGCACTGTAAATAATTGCAGTTTCCCGAAGTTTGCCACTTTTATGGGCTATTGCGCCCCCCTCAACGAGGCTTTATCCAATGAAATTCCCTGAAAACCGTCCGCGCTTAGTTCTGGTGGTTCCGTCACCTTCCTCGGAAGGACACGCATCTGACACGCTGCTCGCCACGCTGGATAAAGCGCTGGCAGCTGGTGATATTGCCAGTGTTATTCTTGATAACGGCAAGACGGATGAAGCATCTTTTCAGACCTTCGCAGCAGCAGCTGTGAGTAAAGTGCAGGCTGCCGGTGCTGCGGCCATCATTCTGAACGATACCCGCACTGCCGGTCGTGTCGGCGCTGATGGTGTTCATATTGAAGGTCCGCTGGCAGATATTGCAGATGCTATTGAACGCTATACTCCGAAGCTGATTGTCGGCACCGGCAATGTTAAAGAACGTCATGCCGCCCTCGAAGTCGGTGAATTACAGCCGGACTATATGTTCTTCGGCAAAATCGGCGCAGACAGCAAAGCGGAAGCTCACCCGCGCAACCTGTCTCTTGCCGAATGGTGGGCAGCCATGGTCGAGATTCCGGCGATTGTACAAGCCGGTTCAAAGATTGACGATCTGGCAGCTTGCTTCGCCACAAGAGCAGAATTTATTGCATTGGGTGCTGCTGTTTTCTCTGCAGACAATCCGGCACAGATCGTTGCAGATGCCAATCGCCAGCTCGATGAAATGAGCGCCGCCGACACTGAAGAATAACATTGGCGGAGAGCCTCCCGCATCTCCGTCGTTATTAAGAGTAAAATAATGCTGAAAAAATCCGTTCTGTTGAACAGCACCTGTGCAGCCTGGTTTATGCTGGCAGCTTTATCCGGTTCCCTGCCAGCCATGGCTCAGGACAAGACAAAACCTGCATCTGCAAAAACAGAGACAGGGGCTTCAAAACCAGAGACGGAAAAACAGTCTCAGCATGATGAAAAGCCGCTGGATGTGCCGTCAGTCTCCACCGGCTTTACCATTCCTGAACTGGCCGGTTCATGGGCCAAAAACCAGCCGGATATGCTGCAACAACCAGCATCAACCGATGCAATGCCAGCTTTCAACGAAAACCGGTTCGGCGGTAAAGTTGCCGATCCAGCATTTGGTGCGTTTCAGCGCGGCCTGTATCTGACGGCATTCAATCTAGGTATGGAACGGGCAAAAGCAGGTGATCCGGCGGCGCAAACACTGGTGGCTGAGATTTATGCCCGCGGCCTTGGGGTCAAAGCCGATCAAAAACAAGCTGCCCATTGGTATGGACTGGCTGCAGAAAAGGGCGAGAATGAAGCGCAGTTCCGCTATGCGGCCATGCTGCTTCAGGGCATCTACGTGGCCAAAGATGCTAAAAAGGCCGAAGTCCTGATGAAAAAAGCCGCTGAGGCAGGCAATGCCATGGCGCAGTTCAACTATGGTCAGATGCTGATGATGCGCTCTCCGGGCATGAAAGGCGTTGATGAAGCCGCCCCATGGTTCCAGAAAGCTGCGGATGCCGGGCTGGCCGACGGGCAATATGCGGTCAGCCAGATTCTGGCCAACGGCACAACTAATGTAAAACGCGACGAGGCCGAGGCCCGGGAATATCTTCTGCTCGCCGCACGTAAAAATTATGATACAGCACAGCTCGATCTCGGAACATGGCTGGTGGAAGGGCGCGGCGGGGAACGCAATTATGATGCCGGTTTCCGCTGGATGCTGACTGCAGCCCGCGGCGGCAATGTTGCAGCGATGGCGCGTGTGGCTCGCCTCTATCGCGACGGCATCGGTACAGACGGTAATTCCATTGAAGCCGCCGCATGGTATATTCAGGCGCGACGCTCGAAACTCTATGCCAAAGATCTCGATTCTTTCATGGATGGTCTGACCGATGAAGAAATTCAACAGGCCATTTCCCGTGCCAATAATCTGCGCTGACCTGTGAAAATCAGTGTTTCGCTAACATAGTGCAGCCTGAAACCTGTATCAGACTTGCCAAAATAGCAGATTTATGGTCTTGGAAAACCCGATTGATATGGCTGACAAGCCCTCTGACGCACACTGCAGCAGCATTGATCAAACCCGTACCGGTTGAGATATGAAGCGCAGCACAATTTCACAGGGCAGTTCAGAGAAAATTTCACACTAATTCCGGATTTAGCGAATATGAAGATCAACGGTAACGAAATCCGTCCAGGCAACGTCATTGAGCACAATGGCGGTCTGTGGGCAGCAGTTAAATGTAATGCGGTAAAGCCTGGTAAAGGCGGCGCCTATAATCAGGTTGAACTGAAAAACCTCATCGACGGTACCAAGCTGAATGAACGTTTCCGTTCGGCTGAAACCGTTGAGCGTATCCGTCTTGAGCAGAAGGATTTCTCTTTCCTTTATGAACAGGGCGAAGCGCTGATTTTCATGGATACCGAAACCTATGAACAGCTTGAGCTGAACAAAGATTTCGTTGGCGAGCGCGCTGCATTCCTGCAGGACGGCATGATGGTCACCGTGGAAATGCACGAAGAACGTCCGATCGGTATCCGCCTACCGGATCAGGTTACACTGGCAATCACAGAAGCTGATCCGGTTGTTAAAGGCCAGACAGCGGCTTCTTCCTACAAGCCTGCGATTCTGGAAAACGGCATCCGTATTCTCGTACCGCCTTTCATCGAATCCGGTGAACGCGTCATCGTTGACACCAACGAACTGACTTACGTATCCCGCGCTTAATCAACCGCGTATACAAACAGAGCGCCGGTCTCCGCTACCGGCTGACCGGCGCTTTTAATAATATCTAATTTTATTCATTCGTGGACTTGGCGCTGCGGATGATAGCAGAGCACCGTGCGTCCATTTGCACGCACAAAGAACGCTCTGATATTATATAAGTGAGCATCAAATAATCCGAAAACCGTATGTACTTTTTTCGGTTCGATGCTCTGTTGTTTAAATTCCAACGCATAGAGCTTTATCGCGGTGAAGATGCACTCCGCCCGCTCGCATGCACAAACAGGACGTAAAATATGGCGCGCTCAGCAATTCTCAATGTTATGGTTCAGGCCGCGATGAAGGCCGGACGTTCACTGGCGCGTGATTTCGGCGAAGTACAGAACCTGCAGGTTTCGCTCAAAGGCCCGGGCGACTATGTCAGTCAGGCCGACAAAAAAGCAGAAGATATTATTTTCAGTGAATTGCGCCGTGCGCGTCCTGACTATAGCTTTCTGATGGAAGAACGCGGCGCCGTTGAAGGCGCTGACAGCCAGCACCGCTGGGTCGTTGACCCGCTCGACGGCACCACCAACTTTCTGCATGGTATTCCGGTTTTTGCGGTATCCATCGCTCTGGAACGTCAGGGACAGGTTGTTGCCGGTGTGATTTATAATCCGGCAACGGATGAGCTTTTCACTGCCGAACGTGGCGGCGGCGCATTCCTTAATGACCGTCGTCTGCGCGTTGCAGCCCGTTCCAAACTTTCCGATGCCGTAATCACACATGGCATGCCGCATCTGGGTCGCGGCAAACATGGTCATTACCTTATCGAACTGCGCAATGTGATGGGTGAAGCTGCCGGTATGCGTGCATTTGGTGCCGCATCTCTGGAACTCGCCTCTGTCGCCGCAGGCCGCGTGGACGGCTATTGGGACGAACCGCTGGCTCCGTGGGATATGGCAGCCGGTATTCTGATGGTGCGCGAAGCCGGCGGTTTTGTTTCCGACAAAAACGGCCAGCAGGATATGTATGAGCTGAAGAACATTGTTGCCGGTAATGAAGTTATTCAGGGGCAGCTGCTGCGTACCCTCAAAAAACCGGTTTGAGTAGTATTAGCAAACTAAAGTAATCAATCCCCCGCCTGTCTCAGACAAGCGGGGGATTTTTTTTATTGGTTGTTCTCGTTTTCACCGCAATAGCTATGAACAATGGGAAGAGGCAGGAATAAAAGTTTCCGTTTTGAAATTTTTGCAGTAGCGTCCTGTCCCATAGCAGCTACGAACGGATGCAATGTCCGGTCAGAACAGCGAACACATCAGGCTTCAGCGAGAGAACAGTATGGCAAAGCGGGATATTAGCATGGGAACTGAATACGATCCGAACCGGCTTTCCAGCCCGCGGATGGTCATGATGATCATGATCATATTTCTGGCCTTGGTGGCATTTCTGGCTCTGGTTCTAATGCGTCAGATTCAGACATTTTTTGTTACCAATCCGGGTCTCAATGGTTTGATTCTCGGCGTCCTGCTGGTGGGTATCCTGCTGACTTTCACGCAGGTTTTGCGGCTTGTACCGGAAATCCGCTGGGTCAACTCCTTCCGTGACGGCGACGACAGCGTTTCTGATCCGGTTCTGCTGGCACCAATGCGGGCAATGATCGGCCGTCGTCAATCGATGGCACTCTCAGCCACATCCATGCGCTCTATTCTTGATTCTATTGCCACCCGCCTTGATGAAAGCCGCGACATCTCCCGCTATCTGATCGGGCTGCTGGTGTTTCTCGGCCTGTTAGGGACATTCTGGGGTTTGCTGGAAACCATCGGCTCCATCGGCCAGACTATTCAGTCGCTTGATCCAAAATCCAATGATACCGGCACAGTGCTGGATTCGCTCAAAAGCGGGCTGCAAGCCCCGCTCAGCGGTATGGGCACCGCCTTCTCGTCCTCGCTGTTCGGCCTGTCCGGCTCGCTGATTCTCGGCTTTCTCGACCTGCAATCCGGCCGTGCGCAGAACCGTTTTTACACGGAACTGGAAAACTGGCTGTCATCGGTTACCGATCTCAACTCCGATCTCCCTGTGTCAGTTGAAAACGGCAATGCAACGCTGGAAGAAATCCGCCAGTTCTCCGACCGTCTTCAGAATATGCAGGATGGCAGCGGCACCAGCCAGCGCACCACAGCAGCCCTCGCCAATCTGGCAGAAGGTGTGCAGGCACTGGTCAAAACCATGCGTCATGACCAGCAGAGCATGAATGACTGGGTGGAACGTCAGGCAGAAGAACAAAAAGCCCTGCGTCAGGCCGTCGAAAAGCTGAACACTATCCTCTCCGCTTCCAAGCGCGAACAGTAAGGCGGAAAACATGGCCTTATCCCGTAACCGTCGCAGTGAACGCCATGTCGATTACTGGCCGGGCTTTGTGGATGCGCTCTCCACATTGCTGCTGGCGATTATGTTCCTGCTTTCCGTTTTTGTGCTGATGCAGTTTCTGCTTAGCCAAGAGGTCAACAACAAGGATTCAGTACTGAACCGGCTCAACAACCAGATCAGCGAGCTGACCGAATTACTGTCGCTGGAACGCGGCAAAGGACAGGATCTCGAAGATACACTTGCCAATCTTCAGGCCTCGCTCAATGCTGCGGAGAATGAAAAATCCCGTCTGCAAAGCCTGCTGTCCTCCAGTGGTTCTGGAGCAGCTGCAGAGCAACGCGCCGGTGAACTCTCCGCCTCGCTGGATGCGGAAAAGCAGGTCAGCGCCCGCGCTCTGTCTCAGGTGGAGTTGCTCAATCAGCAGATCGCAGCTCTGCGCCGTCAGATCGGTGCGCTGGAAGACGCGCTCAATGCTTCCGAAGCGCGTGACCGCGAATCCAATACCAAGATTGCCGATCTCGGCAAAAGGCTGAATGTGGCACTTGCCCAGCGCGTACAGGAACTGAACCGCTATCGTTCCGACTTCTTCGGGCGTCTGCGTGAAATTCTCTCGGATCGTGAGAATATCCGGATTGTCGGTGACCGCTTCGTATTCCAGTCGGAAGTTCTGTTCCCGACCGGCTCGGCAGATATCAACCCGCAGGGTCTGGTCGAAATGAAAAAGCTCGCCGATGCAGTGGTTGAGCTGAATAAGGAAATACCGGACGATATCAACTGGGTGCTGCGCGTTGACGGCCACACAGATAATGTGCCGCTGTCCGGTACAGGTCGCTATCGCGACAACTGGGAACTCTCCTCTGCGCGCGCAACAGCAGTGGTTAAATTCCTGATTGCCAATGGTGTACCGGCAAACCGTCTGGTTGCCGCAGGTTTTGGCGAGTATCAGCCACTGGAAGCTGATGACAGTTCCGACGCCCGCAGCCGCAACCGGCGCATCGAGTTGAAACTGACCGAGAGATAATAAAAAGCCCCGTTTAGAGCGCATCCCGAAAAGTGTGAAACGGTTTTCGGACAAGATGCGCGTCAAATCAGAATGTTAGAGCGCCGATCTGATTCAATCAGATCGAAACGCGCTCTAAAGCGGGGCTTTTTCATTTCAATGCGTTTGATGAAATTGCAATTTAGCAAGGCGGGCATAAATCCCGCCGGACTGGCTTAAACTTGCATGGGTGCCCTGCTCAACAATACGCCCCTGATCCATAACCAGAATATGATCAGCCTTCAGAACGGTCGCCAATCGATGCGCAATCACCAGCGTTGTGCGCCCCTGCATCAAATGCTCAAGCGCCTTCTGCACCAGCATTTCACTCTGGGCATCCAGTGCCGAGGTCGCTTCATCCAGCAACAATACCGGCGCATCGCGCAGGATTGCACGGGCAATGGCAATACGCTGACGCTGGCCGCCGGAAAGCATGACACCACGCTCACCAACCGGCGCATTATAACCGCCCTCCAGCGCGATGATAAACTCATGCGCCTGCGCGGCTTTTGCAGCGGCTTCAATATCTGCGTCACTCGCATCCGGTCGCCCGAAGGCAATATTCTCACGGATACTGGCAGCAAAAATCGTCACATCCTGTGACACCAGTGCAATATTACCGCGCAGATCATCCAGCGATAATTGACGCAAATCTGTGCCATCCAGCAGGATTTTACCCTCAAGCGGATCGTAATAACGCAACAGCAGAGCAATCAGCGTTGATTTACCGGCACCTGATGCGCCGACAATTGCAACTGTTTTACCGCGCTCAATCACAAAGCTCACATCATGCAGCGCTTGTGCATCCGGACGGGTCGGATAGGCGAATTCCACATGGGAAAATTCAACACGTCCCTCAGCCTTGGACAAGGCCACAGGATTAAGCGGCGATACTACCGCTGATTTTTCATTCAGCAATTCCACCAGTCGCTCTGCCGCACCGGCAGCCTGTGCCAGTTCTGCCCAGACTTCCGACAGTGCTCCCAGAGAACCGGCTGCCACCACCGCATAAATCAGAAACTGCCCTAATGTACCGGCAGACATCCGCCCGCTCATCACATCATGGGAACCGAACCACAACACCGCCACCACACTGGCAAAGACAATGAAAATCGCAAAAGCCGTGAGAATAGAACGAGAGAGAATCGATTGCTGCGCGGCATCATAGGCATGATCAACCGCACTTGAATAATGGGCAATGGCCGGTGCCTCATGGGTGAAAGCCTGTACGGTGCGCACTGCGGCAATTTTTTCACCGGCATAGGCCGTTGCCAGTGCGAGCTCATCCTGCGCCCGGCGTGAGCGACGGCGCACGGAGCGGCCAAAGGCCACCAATGGCAAAACCACCAGCGGAATTGCAGCCAATACCAGTGCGGATAATTTAGGGCTGGTGACCACCATCATCACCACTGCGCCAATCACCAGAATCAGATTGCGCAAAGCAATAGAAGCCGTCGCACCGACAGCCGATTTTACCTGTGTTGTATCCGCTGTGAGACGAGAAACAATCTCACCGGACTGCACCTGATCAAAAAAAGCCGGTGACAAGCGGGTTACATGGGCGAAAACATCGCGCCGCAGATCGGCAACAATGCGTTCTCCAAGCGTAATCACAAAATAATAGCGTGACGCCGAAGCCACAGCCAGCACCGCTGCCAGCAGCATCATTGCAGCAAAAGATGTATCAATAAAACCGCTGTCCGCAATGCTCAAACCGTTGTCCAGCAGGCTACGCACAGCCACCGGCAGGATCAGAGTCGTCACCGCAGCAGTGACCAGTGCAAGCAAAGCGCAGGCAACAGAACGAGGGTAGCGCCGGATGTAAGGAAAGATTCGCGCCAGTGGTTTCAGAGACCGGCGTGGTTTTTTACCATTTTCCGCGCCAAAATCTGCTTTGTTTTGTGAAATCGTCGCTGTCATTCTGCTTGCTTGCTACAATGCGCCCTTGTTATTAGCTGCTGCCTGATGTATAGGCTCCCCAACCCTTTTGGAAGCCGTAGCCGTATTGTCTGCAGCTTCAATGAGACAAGTGGGCGTATCTGCCGCAGTTCCGGTGGTGACCGGAGCGT
Organism: Pseudochrobactrum asaccharolyticum; assembly: GCF_003314995.1. Classification (GTDB taxonomy): domain Bacteria; phylum Pseudomonadota; class Alphaproteobacteria; order Rhizobiales; family Rhizobiaceae; genus Pseudochrobactrum; species Pseudochrobactrum asaccharolyticum. The sequence goes on along the minus strand of NZ_QNRH01000006.1, from coordinate 136,696 downwards.
GGCTAAATGCCATAAACCTTTCAGGAAGCTGACTATGAAAGCAGACATTCATCCGGATTACCACACCATCAAAGTTGTTATGACTGATGGTACCGAGTATTCAACACGCTCCACATGGGGCAAAGAAGGCGATACGATGAACCTCGATATCGATCCTTTGAGCCATCCAGCATGGACCGGCGGCAACCAGCAGCTGATGGATCGCGGTGGCCGCGTTACCAAGTTCAAGAATCGCTTCGGCAATCTGGGTATCTAATTCCAGACTTCTTGATGAAATTAAAAAGCTCCGCACTGCGGAGCTTTTTTTATGAGCTTATGCCAGACCTCAATAAGGCCGCACCGGCTCCAGCGGAATATCGACTCCGATCGCACTTAGCATCTTACGGAACGTCGCCAGATCGTAGCGTTCATCCTCTGTGACCAAAGCACGTATCCTCCCCTGCCCTTTTGTGCCCTGCCCGATCCTTGAGACCATATCTTTGGCAGGATCAAGAAAATGGCACTGCGGTCGCGCATGTTCAAAGAACCGGCGCAGCCATGGCAGATGAGTGCTGGATAATGTCAGCACATCTATATCCGGATATTTAGCGAATACCTCTGTGAGAAAAGCATCAACGGCCTCCTGTGTCCGCTCCGGCGCAAACAGGAATTCACCTGATTCCACCAGCTCCACCATCGGTGACGCATTGATCAGGGCGACACGCTCGCTATAGGCGCTGTTCTCTGCCACGAACTCACTGATCATCGGACTTTCAACCAGCGACTGGACGCCCATAATCCCGACACGGCCGCTTCTGGAGAGCCCCCATGCCTCGCGCAAAGGCGGATAAACCCCGAACAAGGGCAAATGAATATCCTGACTAAGTTCCTCCAGCACCATGATTGACGGCGCGTTGGACGCAATCACAATGGCTGACGGATCAAAGCCTGCCAGATACTCGATGGTACGGCGCATAACCCCGATCAGCTCAGCGCGATTTTTACCGCCATAAGGAAAACTGGCGCGATCAGCGAAATAAATAATATCCTGCTGGGGTAAGCGGCTGCGAATTTCAGCAACCACAGCATAGCTACCGATACCGGCATCAAATACAGCAATCGGTCTGTGCATAAATCACTCTCCCGTCTCCGTGTTTGCGGAACGGTGTCCGCTACCAGAGCGATTTACGTCTGTATCGGATCACAGCACTCGCTCTCATTTCTTTGAGTTGTCGCATCAAAATCACTGTCCTGCTGGCCGACTTGATGAAATTAGAAGTATCAAGTTGATCCAATCTGACGGCGAAATGCTCCAGCCCGCTCCGGATATGCTCTATCAATTTAGTGTCCGGATTTTAGCTGCCAAGGTCAACAGGACGTTTCTATGGCACAAAAAGAAAAACCTCCGGCAACGGAGCTGCCGGAGGTTTTAAAAATAGCAAAGAGGCTGAATTATACGCTCAACTTCGCCATCACTTCTTCACTGACTTCGAAGTTGGCATAGACGTTCTGTACATCATCATCATCTTCCAGTGTCGAAATCAGGCGCAGAACGGACTGTGCCTTTTCTTCATCAACCGGAGCAGAAGTCTGCGGTTTCCAGACGGCCTTGATGGATTCAGCTTCACCAAGTGCAGCTTCAAGCGCCTTGGACACTTCACCGAGATCTTCGAAAGCACAGAGGATCACATGGCCTTCTTCATCTGACAGTACGTCTTCTGCACCGGCTTCAATTGCTGCTTCCATAACGGCATCAGCATCGCCGACAGTCAGCTTGTAGACGATTTCACCAACGCGGGAGAACATGAAGCCCACAGAACCGGTTTCACCCAGCGCACCGCCGGATTTGGTGAAAGCTGCACGCACATTGGATGCAGTACGGTTGCGGTTGTCTGTCAGCGCCTCAACGATAACAGCCACACCACCCGGGCCGTAGCCTTCATAGCGTACTTCATCATAGTTCTCGGAATCAGCACCGGCAGCTTTTTTGATCGCGCGCTCGATGTTGTCCTTCGGCATGGACTGCGCTTTAGCATTCTGAATAGCCAGACGCAGACGCGCATTCATTGTCGGATCAGGCAATCCCTGCTTGGCCGCAACAGTAATTTCGCGTCCGAGCTTGGAGAACATTTTCGACCGCACGGCATCCTGTCTGCCTTTGCGGTGCATAATATTTTTAAACTGTGAATGGCCTGCCATAGCACCCCTGTTCAGGTTTCGGAGCGGTTTTATCAAGCGTGAATAAAGACCGCTCTAACACTTTATATTGACGCAGTTCCGAACGAAAAACGGTTCTCACATTTGTCCCGAACTGCTTTAAATTTGGCAAGGGATTGTGTATGCGGCGCAGCAAGAGCGAGGCATCCGCAATCATCCCTGCGGAATGAGCGCTTTATAAGGAAAATGGCGCGCCACGTCCAGCCACACCACAGCGCACTTGTCAGAATGCGGCTATAATACCGTATTTTGACAAACAATGTCAGATTTTTGCAATGCATCCTGCGGCTGCAACTGGACACAGTCTGATATGCACCGTATCAATGCAAACAGGTGCATTGCGTTTATCGGTAATGCTTAAACCTGCTTCTAATGATCAATTTGAATACCAAAATGCTCTATCCACGGGCAAGTTCTGAACCCGCCCGTTAAACCGGATAATAATTGACGTGACCGAACAACCAGCCACCCAGAAAAAAAAGAACGATACGATTGCCGCACAGATCAGCAAAATTCTGTCGCAACGCATCATTGCGGGTGAGTTGGAACCGGGTGCAAAACTGCGTCAGGACCATATTGCCGATGAATTCGGCACCAGCCATGTGCCGGTGCGTGAAGCTTTCCGCCGCCTGGAAGCGCAAGGTCTTGCCGTTTCCGAGCCGCGCCGTGGTGTACGTGTCGCTTCCTTCTCTCTCGCAGAAATCCGTGAAGTTGCGGAAATGCGTGCGGCTTTGGAAGTGCTGGCTCTGCGCCATGCAGCACCACATCTGACCCGCGCCATTCTGGATGAGGCAGAAGAAGCCACCCATGCCGGTGATAATTCCCGCGATGTTCGCTCATGGGAAGCAGCTAACCGCAAATTCCACCGCCTGCTGATCACCCCATGCGCCATGCCGCGTCTGCTGGCCACCATTGATGATCTGCATGATGCCAGCGCACGTTTTCTGTTCGTCTCATGGCGTGCAGAATGGGAAGCGCGTACCGATCACGATCATCTGGCTATTCTTGCCGCACTACGTGACGGCGATATCGAACAGGCTGCGAATATCCTGACCCGCCATGTGCAATGGATCGGACGCAAACCGGTGACCAGCCCTTCCGGCAAAGTACGCGATGCTTTTGCCATTGTCGGTTAATTTCCGCACTTTCAAATTATCTATAAAAACCAATAAACCCCGATACTGCAGACCAGCAATGTCAGACGGATTATTTATTCGCCAGCTGAGATGATATAATCCACTCCGGCAGCATCAAACTATAAACAATTTTCCTGTCATTCTGGCTGGCCAAGCCGCATAAATTCACTTAATGATTTCTGTGATAGATGCCTTATGCAAACTATCTATAATTTCACCAGAGTGCGGCGTATCTTTTAATTTCCCTGCGTCACGTACTCTCATTTTATTTTGCCGCATTATCGTGGCCGTCAAATAACATCGTTTGACACCGAAATGCTTTAAGGAGCTTCTCATGTCTCTCGCACATGCAGTTCGCAAACCGGCTTTCAGCCCGCTCAACCTCGACAACCGCAGCGTGGCCATGAAATTGTTTGCCGTAATTTCCGGCACCATGATTCTCGCGCTTACCTCCCAGATCACTGTACCAATGCTGCCGGTGCCAATCACTCTGCAGACACTGGTTGTGCCGCTGATCGGCGCACTCTACGGCTGGCGCCTTGGCGCACTGACCGTGCTTGCATGGCTCGGTGAAGCAGCAATGGGCATGCCGGTTCTGGCAGGCGGCAACGGCACTCTGGCAGCTTTCGCTGGCCCGACAGCCGGATACCTGTTTGCATTCCCAGTTATCGCAGCCCTCACAGGCTATATGGCTGAACGCGGCTGGAACGGCAGCAGCCTGCCAAAAGCTTTCGTAACCTTCCTGACAGCCAATATCCTGGCTCTGGGCCTCGGCGCTGCATGGCTGAGCCTGACAATCGGCGCTGAAAAAGCTCTGATTGTTGGCGTTGCGCCATTCATCATCGGCGCGCTGATCAAATCCGCTCTCGGCGCTTCGATCCTGAAAGCTTCTTTCCGTAAATAAAAATTGCCCCATAATACCAAGGCGCTCTAGATGCTGACGCATCACGCCTTGAAAAAGTTCAATCGCCACTCTGGCTTAACCAAAACTCAATGAGTCATACTCATAGAGTTTTGGTTATAAGGCAAAATAAAAGCCCCGTTGCAGATCGCTGCAACGGGGCTTTTTCATAGATATTTTACGTCAGATTATTCAGCAGATTTTCTGCGACGGCGTGCCATCATATTCAGGATTTCGACCAGCGCCGAGAAGCCCATAGCCGCATAGATATAACCCTTTGGTACGTGGAAGCCGAAACCGTCAGCGATCAATGTCATGCCGATCATCAGCAGGAAGCCCAGCGCCAGCATAACGATTGTCGGGTTCTTACCGATAAAGCGTGACAGCGGATCAGCAGCAAGCAACATCACTGTAACAGCACCAACAACCGCGATCACCATAATGACGATCTCATCGGTCATACCAACCGCAGTAATAATACTGTCGACCGAGAACACCAGATCAAGCAACAGAATCTGCGTAATTGCAGCACCCATGCTCAGCATAGCGACTTTACCCGCACCTGCTTCAATACTGTCATTCGGGTCAACCGTGTGGTGAATTTCTTTGGTCGCCTTCCACACAAGGAACAGACCACCGACAATCAGAATAATATCACGCCATGAGAAACTCTGGCCGAAGGCTTCAATTACCGGATCTTTCATCTGTACGATAATGGAAACCGTGAAAAGCAGTCCGAGGCGCAGGATCAAAGCAGCACCGATACCAATACGACGCGCTTTCGCCTGCTGATGCTCAGGCAATTTATTGGTGAGAATGGAAATGAAGATCAGATTATCAATACCGAGAACAATTTCCATAATCAGCAATGTGATCAGGGCAGCCCATCCCGCGGGACTGTTTAAAAAACCAAAATACTCAGCGAAAAATTCCATTCAGGCGCCCTTTGCGTCGAAGAATTATTGATAGATCTGCAAATTTAAAAACAACATTTCGTAAACTCACGAAATCATGAGATCAGCACATGGGAAAAGAATGTCGGGTTTTCAATAAAACAGAACCCCAACATTTTATTTCTTACTGAAATATTTCGCTGCCTCGGCATAAAAAACCCGCATATCATTAAAGATATGCGGGTCTGATTATACATAATCTGTTGTCTGAAAATCAGCGCCAGAAGGAAGGGATCGTTTCTTCCAGCCGTGGCCCGATGCGCAATGGTGCGGCTTTTTCTGCCAGACCTGTGCGGTCAGAAATTTCCACACCAACACCGCAAATGGTGGCTGGCCCGCTGGCAACTTCAAAACGACCTTTAGGCACTTTCGAGAGGAAGCGGTTCAGCGGCTCTTCTTTATCCATGCCAAGCGATGAATCATAATCACCGCACATACCGGCATCGGACATATAGGCTGTGCCATTGCTCAAAATCTGGCAATCTGCTGTCGGTACATGGGTATGCGTCCCCACAACCAGACTGGCGCGGCCGTCGACAAAATGACCAAAGCACTGCTTTTCACTGGTGGCTTCCGCATGGAAGTCAAAAATCACCGCATCGGCCTGCTCACCAAGCGGGCAAGCACCGAGAATATCCTCACCGGCTTTAAACGGATCATCCAGATCGGGATGCATGAAAACACGTCCCATAATATTGGCAACGAGAACCCGCGCACCGTTTTTAGCAATATAGAGACCGGAGCCTTTGCCCGCAGTGCCTTTCGGGAAATTGGCCGGACGCAGAAAGCGATCTTCGCGGCGGGAAAATTCCAGCGCCTCGCGCTGATCCCAGACATGATTGCCGGTTGTCATAACATCGGCACCGGCACGAATGGTTTCATGGAAAATATCTTCGGTAACACCAAAGCCACCGGCAGCATTCTCGCCATTGACGACCACGAAATCCAATTTCAGATCAGAAATCAAACCCGGTAATTTTTCGAAAACTGCTGTGCGGCCGGTACGGCCAACCATATCACCCAAGAAAAGAAAACGCATAGATCCTTCAAACCTGCTTCTTGTTTGTATGCATTTCCTAACGCAAAGCCGGTTTCAACTTCTGGCTCGAAAATGCTCTGATCCCCGCAAGTATCACGCAACTATCCCTGTGGCGATGCCGCAATAAGTCCGGTTTCTGTCAGAATATAATCCAATGCCACATCATGTGGCTCATGGGCTATGTGATCTACCCGTTGCGCATCAAACGCAACACCTATCAGCACAGGATGCTTATTTTTCTGGTGTAAAGCGGCAATTGCGCGGTCATAATAGCCAGCACCATAGCCGATCCGGTTGCCTGCACGGTCAAAAGCCGCCAGCGGTATCAGCATAATATCGGGGTCAACAACAGGTGCATCAGCAGGCGGCCCCATCGTACCAAAGCCGGTTTCAACCAGCGCATCACCAAAAGACATGGCTCGAAATTCAATGGTCTGCGCATCCAGAATGGCAGGCACACACAGCGTCATCCCCTGCGCTTCAAGCTCTCGCATCAGCGGGCGCGGATCAATTTCCGAGCGGATCGGCCAGAAGCCGGAGACACAGGATTTTGCGGGCAGAGTCATTCCGTTTGAGAAATGCCGGATAACAGACTGAGCAGCAGCATGGCGCAAAGCTTCAGGGAGCGCATTGCGTGCCTGCAATACAGATTTGCGGATCTCTGCTTTGTGTAATTTCAGATCATCAATATGCACATCTGCCCCCTGTCATTATTCTGCCTGATAAAACAGAATAAGCGGGCAAATTGCAAACTTTAGAGCAAAGAGAAAAAGTGGCGACCACGACAAACGATGAAGAGGTTGATCCTCTGGGTGCCTACAACGTAGGTGGGCGCCGTGTGAAGAAGCCCAGGAGCCTCTCCAGGGACAGCTCCCTAAAGATCAGTAAGGCCCCGAGGTATAAGTGTCTTCTGTCGGGATGTGCAGTTCGCCTGTTCTCAATATAGAGATTTACAAGGCGTTGCGCCAGAGGGCATTCGTGCGCACAGAGATTTTTTTCTGAGCGCAGATTTCGTCCGTAAGCGGCTCAGCTTTCAAATAAGTTTAATGAAATCAGTACAAACGGCTCAATTGCCGCGCGGGGCGATCTTGCGGGCCAGTCCTTCGATCTGCTGGGCAGCGCGCGCCACGGCTTCGGTCAGTGCGCTGTCGCTTTTATCGGCGCGTGATAATGCATCATCACGGGAGCGGCGCAGCGTTTCCGCTTCATTTTCCAGTCCCTGCATACGCTTTTGCAGCTCAACCAGCTCATCCATCACCATAATACCGGCCATCACCGTCAGACGCTGATCACCGATTTCACCGAAGGAGCCTTTGAGATGCATGACATATTGATCAAGACGGTCTGCAAGACCGGAGAGATGCTCTTCCTGTCCTTCGTCACAGGCCATACGATAGGCTTTGCCATCGATCGTCACTGTTACTGTAGCCATGGAACCTCCGTATCGCCGTTTCTTGTTATTGTGCCTCACGCAGGCTGTAGAACAATAAATAGCCGCTAAATTTTGTCAGACAAGCGTCTCAACAATCTCAACGATCTAAAACCGTGCGGATTGTTTCCATTGCTGTCACCAGCCGCCGTGATACTTCACGATTGGCTGTCTCCAGCCGCTCCGCCCGCGCCTCAGACAAATCAAGTTCCTGCGCCAGTTTGGAACGGTCAGCATTCATGCGCTGCACTTCCTCTTCCGCCTCCGAAAAGTCGCCCTCTTTCTCAAGCCGTAATTCCACAGCCTGTTCAAGAGTTGTCATTGCTTTTTCCAGTTGTTCGATTGCCTGTCTCAGCGTAATTTCCGAAGCCATATTGTTTCCCTTTGCCGATAACGGCTTCTTTTGAAAATAAGGCCGAATCGTCATGCCGGAAGCGGCAGATTTTGCATCACTTTAATAAGCACAATGCTGTGAAGCAACAAATGTCACACAAAGCCGTTAACTCATACACGATAATCCACACAGGCTCAGAGAGGTATTTGCCGCAACTTAACCGTTTTAAGAGCGCACACTGTGTCGCATGCAGGCCCGAAAGGCTTTGATATGCGTGCAGAATGCCAGCGCTTTGTTGACTCTCTTCATGCAAATGTTATGTGTCGCCAACCCTTGCAGACGAGGCGTTTTTACCCTTTTACTGCAAGTTATGGTCTAATGCTCACAAATCTGCTGATGTCTGAAGCTAATACCAACTTCAACGCATGAGCAGGCACCACAGGAAAGACAGCCGAAACCATGAGTAATTCCGATAAACAGAACCAGATGGCCAACGCGATCCGCTTCCTGTCTGTGGACGCAGTAGAAAAAGCAAATTCGGGCCATCCGGGCCTGCCAATGGGCGCAGCTGATATTGCGACCACTCTTTATACCCGTTTCATGTCCCATGATCCGCAGAACACCACATGGCCTGACCGTGACCGTTTTGTCCTGTCCGCAGGCCATGGCTCGATGCTGCTTTATTCCCTGATGTATCTGACCGGTTATGAAGACATCTCCCTTGATGAAATCAAAAACTTCCGCCAGCTCGGCGCCCGTACCGCCGGTCATCCGGAATATGGTCATGCTGCCGGTATCGAAACCACAACCGGCCCGCTCGGTCAGGGTATTGCCAACGGCGTTGGTATGGCACTGGCAGAACGCATTCTGAATGCAGAATTCGGTGATGATCTCGTCAACCACCACACCTATGTTCTGGTTGGTGACGGCTGCCTGATGGAAGGTATCAGCCAGGAAGCAATTTCCATGGCCGGTCACCTCAAACTGAACCGCCTGATCGTTCTCTGGGATGACAACAACATTTCCATCGACGGCCCGATCTCGCTGACCGACTCGACCAACCAGTGCGCACGTTTTGAAGCATCCGGCTGGAACACAGTCAAAGTTGACGGTCACGATCAGGATGCGATTGCAAAAGCAATCGAATTTGCCAAAGCCTCTGACAAGCCAACCATGATCGCCTGCAAAACCACCATTGGTTTTGGCTCGCCGAACAAAGCCGGCAGCAGCAAAGCACACGGCTCGCCGCTTGGCGCAGAAGAAATTGCGGCAACCCGCAAAGCTCTCGGCTGGGAAGCTGAACCATTTGTTGTCCCGCAGGATGTTCTCGACGCATGGCGTCTGGCCGGTCTGAACGGTGCCAAGAAGCGCGTTGAATGGGAAAAGCGTCTCGCTGCTGCTGATGCATCCGTTCGTGCAGAATTTGAACGCCGTATGCGCGGCGATCTGCCAGGCGGCTTTGATCAGGCAATCATCGACTACAAGAAGAAGCTTTCGGAAGACAAACCTAAGGTTGCCACCCGTAAATCTTCGGAAATGGCTCTGGAAGTTATCAATGGCGTTGTACCAGAAACCATCGGCGGCTCCGCTGACCTCACCGGTTCCAACAACACGCTGACCTCACAGACCAAGCCTGTTACACCGGATAACTATCACGGCCGTTTCATCCATTACGGTATTCGTGAGCTCGGCATGTCCGCTGCCATGAACGGTATGGCGCTGCATGGCGGTGTTATCCCTTACTCTGGTACATTCCTGTGCTTTGCTGACTATGCACGTCCGGCTATGCGCCTGTCCTCGCTGATGGGTATCCGCGTTGCTTATGTCATGACCCATGACTCCATCGGTCTCGGCGAAGATGGTCCGACCCACCAGCCGGTTGAACATCTGGCATCCCTGCGCGCTATTCCGAACCATTTCGTGTTCCGTCCGGCAGATGCGGTTGAAACCGCTGAATGCTGGCAGCTCGCACTGAATTCCACCAAAACACCGTCGACACTGGCCCTGACCCGTCAGAACCTGCCGACCGTGCGTACCCAGCATGATGATGACAATCTCTGCGCCTATGGTGCTTATGAGCTGGCCACTGCATCGGATGATGCAAAGGTCACCATTTTCGCGACAGGTTCGGAAGTTGAAATCGCGCTGAACGCTCGCGGCCTGCTGGAAGCCAAAGGCATTCCGACACGCGTTGTTTCCGTTCCTTGCTTTGAGCTGTTTGAAAACCAGACAGCAGCCTATCAGAAAGCTCTGATCGGTACTGCACCGGTTCGCATTGCGGTTGAAGCTGCAATCTCCATGGGCTGGGAACGCTTCATCGGCGAAAACGGCACATTCATCGGCATGAAGGGCTTCGGCGCTTCCGGTCCGATCAATGATCTGTACAAGCATTTCGGCATCACCGCAGAAGCTGTTGTTGCTGCTGCAGAAGCCAAGCTGGCCTAATTTATCAGGACTGGACGGGTTAACTGTTCAGTCCTTTTTTCTCTCAGCCTGTAAAAACAGGCTGCAAAACATCGAACAGTTTCGGGAGTTCTAATATGGCAGTTCGCGTCGCTATCAACGGTTTTGGTCGTATCGGCCGTAACGTCCTGCGCGCCATCATCGAATCGGGTCGTACCGATATCGAAGTTGTAGCAATCAACGATCTGGGTCCGGTTGAAACCAATGCGCATCTGCTGCGCTATGACAGCGTTCACGGCCGTTTTCCGGCTGAAGTAACCGTTAAAGGCGACAGCATTGATGTTGGCCGCGGTGCTATGAAAGTTCACGCTGTGCGTAATCCTGCCGAACTGCCTTGGGCAGCTGAAGGTGTGGATATTGCTCTGGAATGCACAGGCATCTTCACTGCACGTGATAAAGCCGCCCTGCATCTGGAAGCCGGTGCAAAGCGCGTTATCGTTTCCGCTCCTGCTGACAATGCTGACCTGACTGTTGTTTACGGCGTCAACCACGACAAGCTGAGCAAAGATCATCTGGTTATTTCCAACGCCTCCTGCACCACCAACTGCCTTGCACCGGTGGCTCAGGTTCTCAATGACGCAATCGGCATTGAAAAAGGCTTCATGACCACGATCCACTCCTATACCGGTGACCAGCCGACGCTGGATACCATGCACAAGGATCTGTATCGCGCCCGCGCTGCTGCCCTGTCGATGATCCCGACTTCAACCGGTGCTGCTAAAGCTGTTGGTCTGGTTCTGCCGGAACTTAAAGGCAAGCTCGACGGCGTTGCTATCCGCGTACCAACTCCGAATGTTTCCGTTGTTGACCTGACATTCGAAGCAAAGCGCGCAACATCCGTTGAAGAAATCAACAATGCAATCCGCGAAGCTGCCAATGGCCGCCTCAAAGGCATTCTTGGATTTACCGATGAGCCGCTGGTTTCGATCGACTTCAACCACAACCCGCATTCATCCGTCTTCCACATGGATCAGACCAAAGTTATGGAAGGCACCATGGTGCGTATCCTGACCTGGTACGACAATGAATGGGGCTTCTCAAACCGCATGAGCGATACTGCTGTTGCGCTTGGCAAGCTGATCTAATCTGTTCTTCGTAAAACAGAATTTTAGGCCGCGTGACCACATCGGACGCGCGGCTTTTTATTTATCCGTCACAATCCGACCGGAGAATTTTCATGAATTTTCGCACTCTCAAAGATGCCGATGTTGCATCCAAGCGCGTCCTCGTTCGCGTTGATCTGAACGTACCGATGCAGGATGGCAAAGTCTCGGACACGACCCGTATCGACCGCATCATCCCGACTATCAATAAGTTACGCGAACGTGGCGCGAAGGTTATTCTGCTCGCGCATTTCGGTCGTCCGAAAGGCGAGATACAAGCTGAATTCTCGTTAGAACAGATCGTTCCGGCTCTGGCACATGCTGTTAAGCACCATGTCGCTTTCGCCAAAGACTGCATCGGCGATGCAGCCGCTGCCGCTGTCAACGCGATGAACGACGGTGATGTTCTGCTCCTCGAAAACACCCGTTTTCATAAGGGCGAAGAAAAGAATGACGCCGATTTCGTCAAGGCGCTCGCAGCCAACGGCGATATCTATGTCAATGATGCTTTCTCGGCTGCACACCGTGCTCATGCTTCCACCGAAGGTCTGGCACATATTCTGCCGGCCTATGCCGGTCTCACCATGGAAGCCGAACTGACCGCACTGGAAAAAGGCCTCGGCCAGCCGGTACGTCCGGTGATCGCCATTGTCGGTGGTGCCAAAGTTTCCACCAAGATCGACCTGCTCTCCAACCTCGTTGAAAAGGTTGATGCTCTGGTGATCGGCGGCGGCATGGCTAATACTTTCCTTGCAGCACAGGGACATGATGTCGGTAAATCGCTTTGCGAACATGATCTGGCCGATACAGCCCGCGCGATCATGGCAAAGGCTGAGAGCGCCAATTGCGCGATTATCCTGCCGGTTGATGCGGTTGTAGCCTGGCATTTCGCGGCAGATGCACCGCATCAGACCTATGGTGTGGATGCAATCCCGCATGACGGCATGATGCTGGATGTGGGTCCGCTCTCAGTTGACCGTATCAATGCAGCGATCAGCGACGCTTCCACTCTGGTATGGAACGGCCCGCTCGGTGCTTTTGAACTGCATCCTTTTGATGCGGCAACAGTATCCGCTGCCAAACATGCAGCTGAGCGCACCAAACAGGGCAAGCTGGTTTCTGTTGCCGGTGGCGGCGACACAGTTGCAGCACTCAACCATGCTAAAGTCAGCGATGATTTCAGCTATATTTCGACCGCTGGCGGCGCTTTCCTTGAATGGATGGAAGGCAAGCCGCTTCCGGGTGTCGATGTGCTGAAAAATCACTAACATTAAAAAAGCCCGCTGATTTCAGCGGGCTTTTTTAATGATCACTCATTTCGGTGTCAGGCGTAACAAGCGTCCCGGAATATCATCTTCAATCACATAGACAGAACCGTCTTTGGCGACCGCCACATCGCGGATACGGTTGCCCATATCATAGCGCTCGGCCTCATCCGCATCGCCATTGTCTTTGAATGCCACACGGATCAGCGCCATGGAAGCAAGCCCGCCGATCAGAGCGGAGCCCTTCCAGTCTTTAAACAGCCCGCCCTCGTAAAAAGCCAGCCCTGCAGGCGCAATCACCGGCGTCCAATAGATCACCGGCGGCTCAAATTCCGGTCTTGTCTCATGGTGCGGGATCGCTTCACCGCTATATTGTGTGCCATTCGACACCACCGGCCAGCCATAATTGAGCCCCTGTTTAATCAGGTTCAGCTCATCGCCGCCTTTGGGGCCCATTTCATGCAGCCATAATTTGCCATCAGCCGCAAAAGCCAGTCCGTACGGGTTGCGGTGGCCGGTTGTCCATGTCAACGCCCGCGCATTATCTGCATCCTGCCCCGCGAGGTCTGAACGCGGATTATCCTGCGGCACAGAACCATCCCGATTGAAGCGCAAAACCTTACCCAATGCCAGTTTCGGATCTTGTGCGGTTTTCGGGTTCATGCGGTCGCCCGATGTCAGGAACAAATATTTTCCGTCCGGCGAAAAGGCGATAATACCACCCGGCTGTCCCCATTTGCTTTTCGGCATTTGCCGCCACAGCACAGTCAGATCGTCGAGCGAGGCTTTGCCATCTTTTTCGCTCAATTTTGCCCGTGCGAAAGTAAGCGAACTAAGAACATCCTTGCCGCTGCGCTCCGGCTCCGCATAGGTAAAATAGACCAGCTTGTCAGTGGCAAAATCCGGCGAGACGGCAATATCCAGCAAGCCGTTTTGCCCTTCAAAAGACACAGGCGGCACATTCGCCACCTCGGTCTTTTTGCCCTTCTGATCCGTCAGGAAAATATGACCGGCTTTTTCAGTTACCAGCAGCCGCTGATCAGGCAAAAAAGCAATTGCCCACGGCGTATTGAAGGCGGCAACTTCCTGCACTTTAAACGGGTTCTCAGCTACAGCTTCACGCCCGCCCGCATTGATACTTTGTGCCTGAGACAGCGACGGATTTAAAACACTTCCCGCCAGTCCGAGCACAAATAAACTGCGTAAAACCGCCTGTTTGATAGTGGTTTTTGTCACTTGTCCGTTCAACACGCTCTTGCCCCTTTGCCTGCTTTCAGCTGATGTCCGTATCAAACGCAATCTGTCCGCTGTTGACAAGTCTTGAATATATTCAATGTATTCGGCAATCTATCCAGCAATTTTAACCAGCTTTAAGAAAACTTGTCCGCTCTAAATCGGTTAAAATTATTTCAATCGTTTCAGATGTAGAGCCTAGTATTTGTTTTATCAGGCACATCTGCTATCGGCAGGGTACTAAATTCTAACGCCCTTCTTTATACGGAGTTTTTTATGAGCGAACGTCTCGAAGATATTGCAATTGCCATGGTAGCAAAAGGCAAAGGCATTCTTGCCGCCGATGAAAGCTCCGGCACAATTAAGAAGCGTTTCGACAGCATCAATCTGACTTCGACAGAAGATGCACGCCGCGATTACCGCGAAATGCTGTTCCGCGCAGATGATGCGATGAAGAACTACATCTCCGGCGTTATTCTCTATGATGAAACCCTGCGCCAGAGCGCCCGTGACGGCACTCGTCTTGCAGACCTCATCAAAGCAGCCGGCTCGATCCCTGGTATCAAGGTTGATGCCGGTGCCAAGAACCTCGCAGGCTTCAACGGCGAAACCATCACCGAAGGTCTCGATGGCCTGCGTGAACGCCTGAATGAATATTACGAACTTGGCGCACGTTTTGCTAAATGGCGCGGCGTTGTTGCAATCTCCGACACCCTGCCAACATGGGGCGCAGTTCGTCAGAATGCACAGGCACTGGCTCGCTATGCAGCTTTGTGTCAGGAAGCCGGCATCGTGCCAATCGTTGAGCCGGAAATTCTTATGGATGGCGTACCGGGCGACCATTCGATTGAACGCTGCTACGAAGTGACCGATCTGGTTCTAAAAACTGTTTTCAACGAACTTTATGATGCCCGCGTTAAGCTCGAAGGTATGATCCTCAAGCCGAACATGGTTATCGATGGTAAGAATGCTCGTAAGGCTTCCGTTGAACAAGTTGCTGAGCTGACAGTTCGCGTTCTCAAAGCCAATGTTCCTTCGTCTGTTCCGGGTATTGCATTCCTCTCCGGCGGCCAGTCGGATGTCGAAGCAACTGCGCATCTCTCCGCGATGAATGCCGGTTATGATATGCCTTGGAACCTGACCTTCTCCTACGGCCGCGCTCTGCAGGCTGCTGCCATCAAGGCATGGGGCGGCAAAGATGAAAACGTTCCTGCAGCACAGGCTGCCTTCACCCATCGCGCTCGCATGAACGGCCTTGCCGCGACCGGTGCATGGACTGAAGCACAGGAAAAGAATGCTTAATCAGCTTTCTTATTAAATTAAAAAGCCCGCGTTAAACGCGGGCTTTTTTTATATCAATTTAATAACCGGTATGCGCCTGCAACAAGACGGTCAGCATCATCACGGCAATTGCCGCAACGGCGATTTTCCAAAAATCACTGCGCCGTTTTAAACCCGGTAATCCCAATGGCTTAAGCAGATGCAATCCCATCAGGATCAGCAATAATACCGGTGCTATTTTTGCCATTACGCAACCCCTGATCTGTTATTCACCCTTCATTGAGCAATCTCATTCCTCAACATCTGCCCCCTCTTTAGTCGAATGGACGCAGCCTGAACAGTATGGATTAATACCTCCTGAGGAGACCGCGCAGTCAGCCTTTTTCTATAACGAGCAAAAGCCGGAGAAAATTGCCCTGCGCCGAGGAGATACAGATGTGCTTTCAACAAAGCATGTCTTGTATACAATGGGAGGAATACATGACTTCGGCTTATCCCGAAATTTATCAGGCATGGAAAAATGATCCCCAAACTTTCTGGGGCAAAGCATTCGCACTCATCGACTGGCATAAACCGGCCACAAAAATCTTCGATCCTGCACAAGGACCTTACGGACGATGGTTTGCAGATTCTGAATGCAACACCTGCTACAACATGCTCGACCGCCATGTTGAGGCCGGTCGCGGTGATGTTCCGGCTATTCTCTATGACAGTCCTGTCAGTGGTCAAAAAAACCGTTTCACCTATAATGAAACCCTTGAACAGGTCATGCGTCTCAGCGCGGTGATGCAGGATTTCGGTATTCAAAAAGGTGACCGCGTTCTGATTTATATGCCGATGGTGCCGCAGGCGCTGTTTGCAATGATGGCCTGCGCCCGCCTTGGTGCAATCCATTCTGTGGTTTTTGGCGGTTTTTCCGCTGACGAACTGGCGGCACGTATTGATGACGCCACCCCTGCTTTGATCATTGCCAGCTCCTGTGGCTTGGAAGCGAATAAGATTGTCAGCTATAAACCGCTGCTAGATAAGGCCATTGCCACCGCGAAACATCAGGTACAGCATTGCCTGATCCACCAGCGCGAACAATGTGTATGCGAGCTAATCGCAGGTCGTGATCATGATTTTGCAGAGCTTTGTGAACAGGCGGCAGGACGCGACATACCTTGCACACCTGTAAAAGCCACTGATCCGCTCTATATTCTCTATACCTCCGGCACCACCGGCAAGCCCAAAGGCGTGGTACGCGATAATGGCGGTTATATGGTTGCGCTCGCCTGGTCGATGGGCGCACTTTATGACATCCATCCCGGCGATATTTTCTGGACAGCCTCCGATATCGGCTGGGTCGTCGGCCATTCCTATATTGTCTATGCGCCGTTGCTGATCGGCGCGACAACGGTACTGTTTGAGGGAAAACCGGTCGGCACACCCGATGCCGGTACATTCTGGCGTGTGGTTGCCGATCACAAAGTTAAAGTGCTGTTCACCGCGCCGACTGCGCTACGCGCAATCAAACGCGAAGACCCTGATGGCAAACTCCTGCATCAATATGATCTCTCCAGCCTTGAAGCACTCTATCTCGCCGGAGAACGTGCAGACCCGAATACGCTCGAATGGGCAGAACAAATGCTCAACCGTCCGGTGATCGACCATTGGTGGCAAACTGAAACCGGCTGGCCGATTGCCGGTAACCCGCGCGGCCTTGGTGTATTACCGGTCAAACACGGCTCTACTTGTGTGCCGATGCCAGGCTATGATGTGCAGGTGCTTGATGATGCCGGTCATCCGGCGAAAACCGGTGAGCTTGGCAATATCGTGATCAAACTGCCGATGCCACCCGGCTGTCTGCCGACTTTATGGCAGGCTGACCAGCGCTTTCATGAAGCCTATCTGGATGAGTTCAAGGGCTATTATAAATCCGCCGATGCCGGTTACATGGATGAAGACGGCTATATTTTCATCATGAGCCGTACGGATGATATCATCAATGTGGCAGGGCATCGCCTGTCCACCGGCTCAATGGAAGAGGTCATTGCCGGCCACCCCCAAGTGGCGGAATGTGCGGTTATCGGTATTGCTGATAAGCTGAAAGGTCAAATCCCTTGCGGTTTTATTGTACTCAAAGCCGGTGTGACACAGCCTCATAGCGAAATTGAAACCGAATGCGTTGAACGGGTACGCGATCAGATCGGTCCTGTGGCGGCACTGCGTACCGTTCTGACTGTTCACAAATTACCGAAAACCCGCTCCGGCAAAATTCTGCGCTCCACCATGCAAAAGATCGCTGATCATGAACCGTGGAAAATGCCCGCAACGATTGAAGACCCGCTGACGCTCAATGAAATCCGCGACTGTCTTCATCAGCGTGGTATCGGCACTTGCTCTGAAGCGACAAAGCCAGCAGCTTAAAGCGGTTCCAGTTAAGACTGAATCGTTGGAACCGCTGTAACCATTTGTTTTGACGCATTATCCGACGCAAAACCGCTTCGCACTTTTGCTGGAAATGCTCTAATAAAAAAAGCCGCCGGATGTTCTCCGGCGGCTTTTTTTAATTATCAATATGAAGAAATCTTACAGATCGTCTTCTTCGTCTTCCGGTGCGCTCTTCATGGAAGAGAGCTTAGCGAAAACTTTATCCGCATCCAGCTCTTCCGAATCATCCGGCTGGTTAAAGTCCAGATTTTCAGTTGCGGATGCCGGCAGCAATGTATCACCGGATTCCGGTTCAATAGGACGGTTACGTGCTGCACGATCGACTTCGATGTCCAGATCAATCTGCGAGCAGAGCCCCAGTGTCACCGGATCCATTGGCTGCAGGTTAGCCGAGTTCCAATGCGTACGGTCACGAATCTGTTCAATGGTCGACTTGGTGGTGCCGACAAGACGCGAAATCTGCGCATCTTTCAGTTCCGGATGGTTACGTACCATCCAGAGAATCGCATTCGGACGATCCTGACGCTTGGACAAAGGCGTATAGCGCGGGCCTTTACGCTTAGCTTCCGGTACGCGCACTTTTGGTTCGGACAGTTTCAGACGATAGTTAATGTCTTTTTCAGCACGTGCGATTTCTTCACGGGACAGCTGACCGGTGATAACCGGATCAAGACCTTTAATACCTTGGGCTGCTTCACCATCCGCAATTGCTTTCACTTCAAGCACATGCAGTTTGCAGAATGTTGCAATCTGGTCAAAAGACAGAGCAGTATTATCGACAAGCCATACGGCTGTTGCCTTAGGCATAAGAAGCTGAGTGGCCATAAGATATAATCCTCTCGTTCGCCCGCTCCGGTAGCGCGGGACGTGGGGTAAACCACAATTTCCGGGAATTCGTTCCCTCTATAACCAAATTTTGCGCGATGAGCAAGAAAACCCTGCACAGGAATTCAGCGCATTCGTACTGCTTTAGGCGACATCGAGTACAATTTTGCCGATATGATTGCCCTCTTCCATCCGTTCATGGGCGCGCCAGGCATCTTTCAAAGGATAAATCATATCCATCACCGGCGTGATGGTACGGCTGGCGAGCAGCGGCCAGACCTTTGATTCTAATTCAGCAGCAATTTGCGCTTTGAACGCAACATCGCGTGCACGCAGTGTTGAACCCGTATGGGTCAGGCGCTTGGTCATCAGCTTGGCAAAATTGGCCTTTGCCTTGGCACCGCCAAGAAATGCAATCTGAACAATCCGGCCTTCGACCGCCGCTGCATCATAGTTACGGTCAACATAATCACCGCCAACCATGTCGAGAATAACATCCGCGCCCTTATTGTTGGTCGCGGCTTTAACCTGCTCGACAAAGTCCTGCTCGCGATAATTAATGGCAACATCGGCGCCGATTTCCAGACAGGCAGAGCATTTTTCAGCGGAACCGGCGGTGATAATCACTTTAGCGCCCAGTGCTTTGCCAAGCTGGATCGCCGTCGTCCCGATACCGGAACTGCCGCCATGAATCAGCAAGGTCTCACCAGCCTGTAATTGGCCGCGCTGCACCACATTGTGCCAGACAGTGAATAATGTTTCCGGCAGAGCGGCGGCTTCCACATAGCCATAGCCCGATGGCAGCGGCAGGGCATTCCCCTCATGAACCGTGACATATTCGGCATAGCCACCACCAGCCAGTAGTGCGGTAACCGCATCACCGACCTTGTAGCGCTCAACACCTTCACCAACCACCACGACATCACCGGCTACTTCCAGCCCCGGCAAATCGGAGGCACCGGCAGGCGGCGGATAATGTCCCTGTCTTTGCAAGACATCCGGACGGTTCACACCGGCCGCTTTCACACGGATCAGAATTTCACCTTTCGCCGGATGCGGTACTGAGCGTTTTACAGGTTTCAGCACCGATGGTGCACCAGCCTGTTCAATCGCAATTGCCATCATCTGGGAAGCAAGTTCTGTTGTCATATCCGCTCCTTAAAATCTTTAATCCGCGCAAAGCGCTTTCCCTGATCTAGCCATAATAAAGTGAAAAGATGCAATGTATAAAAATCTATATCGCTAATAATGCGGGTTTATGAGATGCTGAAAACTTATGTGGCATATCTGCCCCTTATTTAAAGGCCGATATGACACGAATATTGCGAACCATATTGAAAGCTGCCGTGAATTGGCTGCAGCAGGAAGTGAGGAAAACGCCATGTTCTTTGATGATAATGCGCAGGAGACAACAACCTATATTCACCATATCGGTGAGGATGTGACCCTGCTTTCAGCTGCGGAAATCGACAATCGCATTGCCATGCTTAAAGCGGAAATCCGCCGCTTGGAAACCGACCGCAAAGACAGGAATCTCAGTCGCGCAGCCGCTGAGGCACTGTTTCGCTTGTAGGCTCCAGCTATTTCCGGATGCACCATAGTTTCAGAACCTCTGCTTAAACAGGCAGAGGTTCTTTTTATTTTACATGACACAATATCTCATCAATACAAAGCCTTGCACTCTTTCAAACGATAGGTCAGCATGGCTGTACTCAATCTGCCTGATGCGGCGATTTCGTCTTGCAGTTTCAGGCGAACAGGTTTCAAGATCAGAAACGATCAAACAACCTGCGATGAAATAAAGGATTCTGCGTGTTCCGTTCCTATGTCCAGATTTTCGCATTACTGTTAGGCACCGCTTTTCTGCTGATCGGCTCCGGCTTGCACGGGCTTTTATTGCCTTTACGCGGAAATGCAGAAGGGTTCTCGGTTACAGCACTGGGTCTGATCGGGACAACATGGGCGGGCGGTTTTGTTGCAGGCTGTATTTTTGCGCCGCGTCTGGTGCGCCGTGCAGGCCATGTACGGGCTTTCGGTTTTTTCGCCTCGACTGCGGCCATTGTTGTTCTGCTCACCGGTCTGATGGTCGACGCCACAATCTGGGTCTTCCTGCGGGCAATCACCGGCTTTGCAATGGCCGGTATTTTCATGGTCATTGAAAGCTGGCTCAATGAAAAGGCCACCAATGAAACACGCGGCAAAATTTTCGGCCTCTACATGATGGTCAACTACGGGGCAGTGATGACCGGCCAGATGCTGGTGATTACCGGCGACGTTGCAGGCAACTCGCTGTTTATGATCGCCGCAATTTTCTTCTGTCTCGCACTGTTACCAACCGCTGCCTCCAAGGCTTCATCACCTCGCCCGCTGACCGAAGTGCAGCTTGATCTCAAAAAGCTCTATGCCAATTCACCCGTTGCCTTTGTCAGCGTTATCCTGATCGGTATTGCCAATGGTGCATGGGGCACACTCGGTGCGGTTTTCGGCTCGATGAGCGGCATTGATAAAACCACAATCGCGCTGATGGTCAGCTTCACCATTGCTGGCGGTGCACTGATGCAGATTCCTGTCGGACGCTTTTCGGACCGTATCGACCGCCGCTATGTCATGGCCAGCGTCGCCGGTTCTGCCGCCCTGATCGGTTTTCTGATTTTTGCTATCGCACCAAACAATGGCACACTTATTCTGATAATGACCGCGCTTTACGGTTCGCTTGCCTATGCGATCTATCCGGTGGCAGTCGCTCATGCCAATGACCATGCGACACCTGAGACTTTCGTCAAGGTTTCCGGTGGTTTGCTGCTGCTTTATGGTTTTGGCACTATGCTCGGCCCGCTGATTGCAGCAGAAACAATGAACACTCTATGGCCTTCGGCGCTGTTTCTGGTCACGGCTGTGTCACATCTGACCATTGCTGGTTACGCCATGCTGCGCTCGCGCAAACGCGCATCACCTTTGCCATCGGAAAAAGAACAGTTCCAGAGCATGGCGGCGGAACGTCCGGCAACACAGGAAAGCGTGTTGCTTGATCCGCGCTCGGAAGTTGCGCAGGAAGAAAAAGCGAATGAGGATATTGCTGCCGATACGGTTAAGGCTGGAACCTGACAGCTTTAACCGGCGGAGCAGCGCCAAGAGAATGCGCGCCAACGACAGCGACCCGACATTTCAGTCTTCATTTGAGCTGTTTAACGTTTGTCTTTACGCGCATTGAGGGCAGCTTTCATCAGCCTTTGAAAGGTCGGGCAAGCCAGATGCGTTTCTGCCGGACACTCCGCGACATGGCGCAACGCCTTGCTGAGCGTCGTCAGCTGGCGGATTTGTAAATCCAGCTGATCTGCCCGCTGATGTAGTGCCGGACGTGGCAAATCAGCAGTGCCGTCCTTGCCGAACATGCCCTTCATCTCACTCAGCGGAAAACCCGCCATCTTCCCCAGTGAAATCAGTGCCAGTTGCTGCAACACTTCCGGCGCATATTGCCGCCGTAATCCGTGGCGCGAGAAAGAGTCAATCAGCCCGATTTCCTCGTAATAGCGTAATGTTGAAGGCGGCACGCCACTGCGCTCGGCAAGAACCCCGATATCAAGAAGCTTCATACTTGACCTCAAGTTGACTTAAAGTGGCAATGTAGCAGCGACTCAAACTTGCTACAAGAGGAACCACTGTGTGTTTCGCCCCTCAAACCAATCCACCTCGTCTTGCAATCATTGCTCTTTCGGGAGCAATGTTGCTCGCCTCCATGGCTGTCAGTATCACCTCAGTTGCATTGCCCGCCTTAAGCAGAGCGATGGAAGCACCTGTTTCCGCAGTGCAATGGGTTGTGCTGATTTATCTGCTTTCCGTCACCATCACGATTGTGCTGGCAGGTCGCTGCGCCGATCTGTTCGGCCATCGCTTCATCCTGCTGTCCGGACTGACCATTTTTACCGGCAGCTCACTATTGTGCGCCACAGCCCCAAATCTCACAACACTCATCATAGCCCGTGCCATACAGGGTATCGGTGGCGCCATCCTTATGGCATTGCCGGTCTCAATATTAAGAGGAATGATCTCCTCTGAGCGCACAGGCTCTGCCATGGGATTGCTTGCCTCTATGTCCGCAGTCGGTACAGCGCTCGGCCCTGCCCTTGGCGGCCTTCTTATCTCCGGCTTTGGCTGGCGCTCGGCCTTTATTCTGCTGGCTGTTAGCGGATTTATTATATTGGTTTTGGCAATCAGAGCGATACCGACATCCGCGCCTGTAACTAAAACCAGCCAAACACTGGATTTATCGGGTGCATTCTTACTCGCTATCGTACTGTTTCTTTATGCATTGATATCCAACGGACAACAAAATGTCATAGGTTTGAGGTTACCGCTCATAATCCCCGTCGCACTGCTGGCGCTCATCTTCTTTATCATCGTTGAGATCAGAGCGCCGTCACCACTGGTTCCCTTATCCGTTTTACGCAACCCTGCAATCAGCGCTTCTCTGCTCACCAATTGGCTCATCAGTTCAGTCATGATGGCCATGCTGGTCGTCGGTCCGCTGTTTTTGTCTTTCGGTTTACTGCTGGGAGAAGCCCAAACAGGACTGGTTGTTGCCGTGGGGCCGGTAGTTGCAGCTTTGGCAGGTGTTCCGGCTGGCCGTCTCACGGACCAGTTCGGAGCAAAACGCATTCTCTCAACCGGCCTGGGCGCCATGACTGTGGCACTCATCTGCATGGCCTATCTGCCGGTGCATATCGGAGTAACCGGTTATATCGTATCGCTTATTATGCTGACACCGTGTTTTCAGCTGTTTCTGACAGGTAATAACACAGCCATCATCAATGCCGCTCCGGAGGACCAGCGCGGCATCATATCAGGTCTAATGGGATTATCGCGCAACTTAGGTTTTATGACTGGCGCATCGGTCATGGCGACAATATTTATTTCATCACTCGGGCAACCGGATCTGGTTCATGCCACAGTCAGTTCTGTCGGCTCAGCCTTTACTGTCACATTGCTGACAGCTGCAGGACTGGCACTTATCTCGCTGATCATTACACTCGTCAGCCTCAAAAAATAGTGCAGCTGAAATACTAAAAATATCCCGGTGCGGGCCTGATATCCGGCCTGCACCTCATCGCTCAGAGCCTGCCCTGCCGGCGGTTCTGTAGTGAACTGATGTCACAGTTTTAGTGTTTAATGTCGGGTAACCTGCGTTTTAAGCTTTTCAATCTGTTCCTTCAGATGAAGCTTTTTTCGTTTGAGATCGGCGATCGTCAGCGTATCGGTAGCTGGCAATGCTGCGGCGTCGGAAATTTCTTTTTCCAGTGCATCATGCTTCTTTTCCAGCGAGGCAAGATGGGATTCAAGTGCCATTATTGCTTCTCCTATATATATTACGCATCACTATCATCTTGTCAGCAAATCCAGCGTCCTGATGGTTTCGTCTGTCTTTACGACCCCCTCAACGTTCAACCAGACTGTGACAAAACAATGACAGTTTTGCATGAGATTTCATTAATGTCGAATTCATAATTGGCACATTTCAACTTTGCCAAATTTGTGCTAGGGCAAAGCTGAAAAAGAGGCGGATTATACTAACTTGCAGTACTCTGATAAAAACCATGTCCTGTATCAGCACATGGCAGATACGGGATTTTGCAGTTATAATCTTCCGCGCAGATAAGATCAGATGGAATATGCCATGGCCGATCAGGAACAAGCCGAAATTCGCCTCTCCGTTGCACGGTTGCGTCAGGAACACACGGATTTTGACCTTGCCATCAATGCCATGATGCAGACCGGCTGTAATCAGCTCAGCATCCAGCGCATGAAAAAGAAAAAGCTCGCAATCAAAGATCAGCTGAGCAAGCTGGAAGATAAGATCATTCCGGATATCATTGCCTGACAAGGCTTAAAACCGGCACTCCTGATATCATCGCAAATACATATCGCAGACTTTTCACAAAGCCTGCCCGCCTTCTGTTTTTCAACCCTCGCAGCTGACAGGACATTTCATGGCAGATAACACTCCAACTTCCCCGAAAGTCGCCATCATTATGGGTAGCCAGTCCGACTGGCCGACCATGCGCAATGCGGCACAAGTTCTGGATGCGCTGGGGGTTGCTTATGATGCCCGTATTATTTCAGCCCATCGCACACCGGACCGCATGGTCGACTTTGCCAAATCTGCACGAGATCAGGGTTTCCACGTCATTATCGCCGGTGCAGGCGGAGCTGCCCATCTGCCGGGCATGGTCGCTTCGATGACCCCGCTGCCGGTCTTTGGCGTGCCGGTACAGTCCAAGGCACTGTCAGGTCAGGATTCCCTGTTATCCATCGTGCAGATGCCTGCCGGTATCCCTGTCGGCACCCTCGCAATCGGCAATGCCGGTGCCAGCAATGCCGCCCTGCTCGCTGCTGCCGTTCTGGCACTGCATGACAAGCCGCTGGCAGACCGTCTGGACGCTCACCGCCAGAAACAAACCGACGCTGTGGCACCCGCCCCGAAAGATGAGGTCTGAACCATGTTGCAAGCAGGATCAACAATCGGAATTATCGGCGGTGGTCAGCTTGGCCGTATGCTGGCCATGGCCGCAGCACGCCTGAGCTTCAAAACCATCATTCTGGAGCCGCAGGCTGATTGCCCTGCCGCACAAGTTGCCAACCGTCAGATCATTGCCGCCTATGATGACCGCGCAGCATTGCAGGAACTGGCAGAAGCCTGCGATGTCATCACCTATGAGTTTGAAAATGTGCCGGTGGAAGCCGCACAGTTTCTGGCAACTAAAACCATTGTTTCCCCGCCGCCGCTGGCACTGGAAATCTCGCAGGACCGCGTTGCTGAAAAGCAGTTCCTCAATGAAAGCGATATTGCCACCGCGCCTTGGCGTGTGGTCGATGATGTAGAGGATCTGATCGCAGCACTTGGCGCGCTGAATGAACGCGGCATTCTGAAAACCCGCCGTTTCGGTTATGACGGCAAAGGTCAGGTACGCCTCAACAGCCTCGATAATGAAGCTGCGACGCAAGCGATTGCTGCAATCAAGAATGCACCGGCCATTCTCGAAGGTTTCGTGGAATTTACCCGCGAAGTTTCCGTGATCGCAGCACGTGATAAAGCCGGTAATGTCCGCATTTATGACATTGCCGAAAATGTCCATAAAGACGGTATTCTCGACACATCAACCATTCCTGCCGAAATCAGCACCGACACCGCTGTTGCCTGCGCACGCGCCACCTATAATTTGTTGCACGCGCTGGATTATGTCGGCGTATTGGGCTTTGAATTTTTCGTTCTGCCGGACGGCTCTGTTGTCGCCAATGAATTTGCACCGCGCGTGCATAATTCCGGCCATTGGACAGAAGCTGCCTGTGCGGTTTCGCAATTCGAGCAGCATATTCGTGCCATTGCAGGTCTGCCGCTCGGTGACCCGAAACGCCATAGTGACTGTGTGATGGAAAACCTAATCGGTGATGATGTGCTTAAAGTTCCGGCGATTCTCGCAGAATCGGATGCGGTGCTGCATCTCTATGGCAAGGCAGAGGCACGTCCGGGGCGCAAGATGGGGCATGTCACACGCATTAAAAGCGGAAAATAACACGGTTTCATGGGTTCTTTGCGCATCAGCAGTTGACAATTGGCCCATTCATTGACTATTTCACCTCAACCATTCAAACGTGCTCTTTGGCTCGCTCTGAAACATGCTCGCGAAAGCGGGAACCGTTTTTGGGAACAAGGCATGTATAGAAACAAAGAGCTGGAACGAGCGCGCGTTTCTAATGAAATGAGACACGTTCCAGGAATACGCCCTTTCAGGGCCAAACACATTGGTGAGTAACATGAAGATCAAGAATTCGCTTAAAGCGCTCAAAGGCCGTCATCGTGACTGCCAGCTGGTTCGTCGTAAGGGCCGCGTATACATCATCAACAAAACTGCTCCTCGCTTTAAAGCCCGCCAAGGTTAATCTTGGGGTTAATGAGCTGAAAGAAACAGCTTTAATGTTGTTTCAGACAGTCAGTTGTAAGAATTTTAACAGCGCCGGTATTAATTTACCGGCGCTGTTTTTATGCCTTTAATCAGCCGGTTTCTGCTTTATGATAGCACTATGATGAAAACACGCAGTCCCCTCACCGGTTCCCTGATCCCAGCCCTGTTAATTACAGGAGCAGCGGGCTTTGCTATGGCTGAGGATATCAGTGCTACGACCAAGACCGCGCCGCAAGTGCAGCCGATGCCACCGGCTGTGACAATACCCGATGCGGCGAAAACAGCACCGATCAGCACGACTGCACCTAAGGCCAAAGAGAAGCCGAAAAATCCTGATGTGGAAACCGGCGGATCGCTCTCCGAGGTGCGCCGGAAAGAACAGGATCAGCTTTTCACGGATTTGCGCAAAGCTTCAACACCGGAGAAGTCCCATGCCATCGCCAGCCGTTTGCGTCAGAGCTTTGTGCGCACCGGCAGCGACAGTCTGGATCTGATGCTGCGCTGGGCAGAGACCGCGCTCAATCAGTCGCGCGAGGCCGAAGCACAGGATTATATCGACGAGGTGATGGCGCAGCGTCCTGACAATGCCACCGTGTGGCAGCTACGCGCCCGCCTGCATCTGCGCCGCAATGAACTGGCACCGGCATTGCGCGATATCCGGCAGGCAATGATTTTAGAACCGCGCAATTTCGACGTGCTCATCAATTATGCAACCCTGTTGCGGGAGACCGGCAACCGCAAAGGTGCGCTGCGGCTCTATCATCAGGCTCTGAGCGTTTATCCGATGATGAAAGAAGCTCAGGATGAAATGCTGAAACTGACCGAAGCTGACAGCGATACAGCGCTCTGATCTAACATACAAAAAGCCCGCTGTGATCAGCGGGCTTTTTAATTTCACCTGAAATAGGGTCAGATCCCTGTCAGACCATCCATGCCAATATAGGCAATGCGCAGCATATTGGTGTTGCCCGGTGTTCTGAGCGGCACGCCAACAGTAATGATCACGCGATCACCCGGTTTGGCGAATTCCTCACGATAGGCAATATTACAAGCGCGATTGACCACATCGTCCAGATCATGCGCATCTTCTGTGACGACGCAATGCAGCCCCCAGACGAGCGACAGGCGGCGCGCAGTCTCCACAACCGGCGACAGGGCAATGATCGGCGTCAGCGGGCGCTCACGCGACGCTCTGAGGCCGGTCGTGCCCGAAGAGGTATAGCAGATGATAGCCGAGAGGTTCAGCGTGGTGGCAATCTGACGGGCTGCCAGAGACACCGCATCCGCACCGGTTGCTTCCGGTTCTGAACGCTGATTATTGACGATCGACGGATAGTTTGGATCGCGTTCCACTTTTTCTGCAATACGCGCCATGGTCGCAACCGCTTCCACCGGATAATCACCGGCAGCCGATTCCGCAGACAGCATCACCGCATCCGCACCGTCAAACACGGCTGTCGCCACGTCAGAGACTTCCGCACGGGTTGGCACCGGCGCCGAAATCATTGATTCCAGCATCTGGGTTGCAACCACAACCGGCTTACCAGCTTTACGGCAGGCACGGACGATCTGCTTCTGGATGCCCGGAACGCTTTCCAGCGGCATTTCCACACCCAGATCACCACGGGCGACCATCAGCGCATCCGACAATTCGATGATCTCATCGAGACGGGTAACCGCCTGCGGCTTTTCAATCTTCGACATCAGGGCAACACGGCCACGCGCAATCTTACGCACTTCCGCCAGATCTTCCGGACGCTGAATGAAGGACAGCGCCACCCAGTCAATATCTTCCAGTAGAACTGCATCAAGATCGCGGCGATCTTTTTCCGTCAACGCACCAACCGGCAAAGTTGTATCCGGCAGGCTCACGCCTTTGCGGTCAGAAATTTTAGTGCCGGAGATCACTTTACAACGAATGGATTTACCGTCGGTTGCTTCGGCCTGCAAAGCTAAGCGGCCGTCATCGATCAGCAGACGGTCACCGGCCTGCACAGCCTGCAAAATTTCCGGATGCGGCAGGAATACGCGGGTTTCGTCGCCCGGTGTTTCATTATCGTCCAGTGTGAAGGTCTGCCCCGGTGTCAGCTCAACCTTGCCGTCTTTGAATTTGCCAACGCGCAGCTTCGGCCCCTGCAAATCTGCCAGAATACCGATCGGGCGGCCAAGTTTGCGCTCCACATTACGGATGCGGCGCACCAGCTCGCGCATCAGATCATGATCTGCATGGCTCATATTGATACGGAAAACATCCGCACCGGCCTCAAACAATTTCTCAATAACCGCTTCTTCCGAAGATGCGGGACCAAGTGTTGCGAGAATTTTTACCTTACGCGCACGTCTCATTGATGATTGGTTCCTGTCACTGTGGCATTGCCGGACGGTGCATCGTCAGTGAGCTGCACCATCCAGCTCGATTGTTCGCCCGTATCATATTCCTGAAAACCGGTGCGTTGAAAACCGCGGGCAAAACAGTCATTCACGCCATTAATTTTGAATTCGTTTTCGGCCACGCACATATTGACCTTACCATCCCAGCGGCCGCCGCTTTCGGAATCTTCCGCATAGACATAGTAATAACGGGAGGCGAGCGGGCCTTCGATCAGGGTTTTGCAGCTCGATCCGTTAATTTGCCACCAGCCTTCCGTTACCCATCCGCTCTTGGCCCGATAGCCGATTGCAACACCAACTAGATTTTGCGTCGAGTTACATACACGGAAATCAGCGCGGGCTTCCGGCGCAGAAAACGCCACCGAGATAAATGTAACCGAAGCAAGTGCCAAAACATATGACAGGGTAGAATGAAGACGCATCCGCCAGGACCTTTCAGCGCACGGTACTGCTTAAATATGACAGCAAGGTGTAATGTCTGACCATTATCACCAAACTATGTTCCCTGCCTTAAGCCTTTGCGGATAAAACAAATGAACACAACACTGTAAACAACCGGGTTGTGGCACCGTATCTGCAAAAAAGCGAAAATGCGATGCCATAAAACCGCATAATTCACGCAAGTTGCAGATAGACTCAAGAGCCTGCGAACAGTTTTCCGCTGTAAATCAGAACAATTTGCAAAATAGTCCGGCAGAGCTGCATCAACTGCACCCGCCACCTCTGCAATCCTGTCTGGTTTCAGCCGCTTCAACCGCTGTCTGCAATTCATCTCCCTGTTTTACGAATTCAGTCACTTTCAGGAATAACAATAAAATCAAATCGATTTAATTGTTATTCTTCCTATAGCCCAGCATGAGAGAGGATGCCAGCCCTCCCGAATGCCTCGCCTTGCGATTTGTCACAAATGGCTCGCAATTCCTTGCAATCTCTTTATAGCTTAGCCATCCGATCCCGGAGCATTTCACAGCCCGAGTTCAATCAACCTGAACTGTCCGTGACGATGCGACCAAACAAAGAACTACAGCGGAACTGAGATGACAGCCTTCTCCCCTTTTGAAGTTCTCGACGGTGATTATGCACAAGGTTTGCTGCTGATTGCCGATCATGCCAGCCGTGCAGTGCCGGAAAATTACGGTACGCTGGGTCTGGAGCCGCGGGTATTTGAGCGCCATATTGCCTATGATATCGGCGTGGAAATGCTGACGCGAAAAATGGCAGAAAAGCTCAACAGTCCCGCAGTGCTTGGCGGTTTCTCACGCCTGCTGATCGACCCGAACCGCGGTGAAGATGATCCGACCCTGATCATGCAATTATCAGACGGCGCGATCATTCCGGCCAATTACCCGATGAGCGGGCAGGAACGTGAAAACCGGCTGAACCAGTTTTATCGCCCTTATCATACTGCCGTCGATACGGCCTGCAACCGGATGCTCGAAAGCAGCGGCCAAGCACCCTTTGTCGTCTCAATCCATTCCTATACACCGGTCTGGAAAACCACCCCGCGCCCATGGCAGATTGCCCTGCTCTGGGATAAGGACGATCGTGCGATTACACCACTGCTATCGATGTTGCGCGAGGACGGCAGCTTAACAGTCGGCGATAATGAGCCCTATGACGGCGCGTTGCGTAATGACACCTTGTTCCGCCATTGCACCACAAAAGGCTATGCCAACGTACTGATCGAGGTGCGGCAGGATCTGATTGCGACGCCGGAAGGTGTGCAGGCATGGGCAGAACGTCTTGCCCCGATGCTGGCACATATTAATACTATAACGGGTATGCACGATATTTGCCATCACGGCTCCCGAACCGGCGCAGTGCATCCGGCCTGAGAAGAGCATATTCCGAAAGTGTGAAGCGGTTTCAAATCAACACTGTGAACTGAACCGCTATCGAGAGGACATTTCATGACAAACATCACCGACGCACAACGTCAGACCTATGAAGCCGCAGCGTTTCGCAGGCTGGTTGAGCATTTGCGCAACCGCACCGATGTTCAGAATATTGATATGATGAACCTGACCGGTTTTTGCCGCAACTGCCTGTCCAACTGGTTTCAGGAAGCCGCCAATGCTGATGGTACAGAACTGACGAAAGATGAAGCCCGCGCCGAGATTTATGGCATGCCTTATGAAGAATGGCGCGAAAAACACCAGACACCGGCCAGTCCGGCGCAACTGGATGCTTTTTCTTCCCGAAAATCAGATCACTGACCCATATTTTAACCAGTATCTTACCGCTTGGCTGCTAGTTAAGATTTCAAGATTCTTGAATCCATTGCTTGACCATGCCGCGCATGTGAGGCAACCAAGACCACCTGTTTTAAGGCCTGCGACTCGCCCAGCGGTTCATATGGTCTTGTCTATAATCGGAGAATGATATTGAGCGACGATATTACCGGCGACAGCGCCCAGTCCATTGCAGTCGGCCAGCTGCGTGCATTTATTGAACGTGTTGAACGTCTTGAAGAAGAGAAAAAGACCATCTCTGATGATATCAAAGAGGTTTTTGCTGAGCTGAAAGGCTCCGGCTTTGACACCAAAGCTGTGCGCACCATTATCCGCCTGCGTAAGAAAGAAGCGCATGAGCGTCAGGAAGAAGAAGCGATGATCCAGCTCTATATGGACGCGCTTGGCATGAGCTGATCTGTCAGCACATAAAAAAGGGAGCGCTCAGCTCCCTTTTTTTATTGCCTTATCAATGGTCACACTTCCAGCAGCTTCTCAAAGCCACCATAGATCATCCGCTTACCGTCAAAAGGCATCGCCTCACCAATCGCCTGCATACGCGGATCTTCCATCAGTTTTTTCCATGCGGAATCCCGGACTGTTTTTGACGGAAACTCAATCCAGCTGAAAACAACAATCTCGCCGTCTTTGGCCTGCACAGCGCGACGGAAATCCGTCACTTTGCCGTCCGGAACATCATCGCCCCAGCACTCGACAATACGGATCGCGCCGAATTCCTTGAACAAAACGGCAGCTTCAGAAGCATGTTTACGATAAGCCTCTTTGCTGCCCTGCGGCACTGAAGCAACAAAACCTTCAACATATCCCATTTCCACTCTCCTCCTTGTGGGCAACGTTATTCTTCCGTTGACTTAATAAGTTGATATCAACATAATTATAAAATGTCAATAAATGTCCCGTTTTCGACCACGCTGGAAGTCCGCGATACCTGCCTCTGCCTGCATACGCAGCGTGCTGCCCGCGCCTTAGCCCGTTATTTTGATGATGCTTTGCGGCCTTACGGGCTGACGAATGGTCAGTTCTCTTTGCTGATGGCTTTGAACCGGCCGGAACCACCATCTATTGCACCGGTTGCCCGTTTACTGGCAATGGATCGCACCACTTTAACGGCTGCACTCAAACCGCTTCAGAAAAATTCACTGGTTGAGATTATTGCCGACACCTCAGACCGGCGCAGCCGTTTGCTTTTGCTGACGCCAAAAGGCTCAGACCTGCTGGCAAAAGCTGTTCCTGTCTGGAGAGAAATCCATGCGGAGCTAGAGAATAGCCTGCTCAACGGCAATGGCGATATGTTGCGCTCACTGCTGCTCAACCTTGGCAATATCTCAACGCCATAAACACAAAACTGTGTCATTCAGGCGCTTTGCCCCGCTTTTACTTTCCCTGCGCATCTTTTTGGTCATAATCCGCCACACACGAATACAGCATATCCAGCGGAGGAAACGGAATGCGCCTAAAACAACTCGGACAGTCAGAACTGAAGGTTTCACCTTTTTGTTTCGGCGGCAATGTCTTCGGCTGGACAGCCGATGAAACCACATCTTTCGCCTTGCTTGATCGTCTGCTCGATGCAGAACTGACATTTATCGATACGGCCAATGTCTATTCCCGCTGGGTAGAAGGGCACAAGGGCGGTGAGTCGGAAACCGTTATCGGTAACTGGCTCAAAAGCCGCGGCAGCCGTGACAAGATGATCATTGCTACCAAGGTCGGCGCCGATATGGGCGAAGGCTTTACCATGGCACCTGCCCATATCCGCGAATGCGTTGATGCCTCACTCAAGCGTCTGCAGACAGATTATATTGATCTCTATCAGTCGCATTATGATGATCCGAATACGCCGTTTGAAGATGTGCTCGGCACATTTCAGGATCTGATCAAAGCCGGTAAGGTACGCGCAATCGGCGCTTCCAATATCACCGGTGAGCGCCTGCAAGCGGCCCTAGACACCTCCGCGAAACATAATCTGCCGCGTTATGATTCATTGCAGCCGCTGTATAATCTCTACGACCGCAATGTCTATGAAACCACGCTGGAACCGGTTGTGAGCGCCAATAAGGTGAGCGTCATCCCTTATTATACGCTGGCGGCAGGCTTCCTGACCGGGAAATACCGCAAGGAAGAAGATCTGACCATCAGCCCGCGCGGGGCGCGAGTTGGTGCCAGCTATCTCAACGAGCGCGGTTTGAAAATCCTCGCCGCAATGGATCAGGTCGCAGAGCGCTATAGCGTGACAGTCGCACAGATCGCAGTTGCATGGCTGATGGCACAGCCATCCGTTACTGCGCCGATCTCCAGCGCCACCAAAATTGACCAGCTGGAAGAACTGATCAAAGCCACACGCCTGACACTGGATCAGGACGCACTGGATGCTCTGAATAACGCCAGCGCATAAAAACAAAAAGCCTGCCTGAAACATCATTCAGGCAGGCTTTTACTATTTCAAAGCGGAGGAAAAATCAGCCTTCGATTTCCTCACGCAGCATTTCCAGTTCAAGCCATTCTTCTTCATGGGCTTCAACTTCATTGCGCTTCTTTTCAATCTCGGCAGCAATCTTGGCAAACTGATCAGGATCTTTGGTATAAAGCGCCGGATCAGCCATTTTCACCTCAAGTGCCGCAATTTCAGCACTCAGCTTTTCCATTTTTGCCGGCAATGTTTCCAGCGCAAATTTCTGTTTGTAAGACAGCTTGCGTTTTTCTTCGCGCTTAGGTGCCGGCGCGGCTTCCGCCTCATCACTGCGTGCAGGCGCAGCAGATTTCACCTGACGGCGCGCCAGTGCTGTTTCTTTGCGCTGTGCCATCATATCCGCATAACCACCAGCATATTGCAGCCAGCGTCCGTCACCTTCCGGTGCGATCACCGATGAGACTGTCCGGTCGAGAAAATCACGGTCATGGCTGACCAGAATAACTGTGCCTGCAAATCCGGCCACGAGTTCCTGCAACAGATCAAGCGTTTCCATATCCAGATCATTGGTCGGCTCATCGAGGATCAGCAGATTGGCAGGACGTGACAGAACCCGCGCCAGCATCAGACGTGCACGCTCACCGCCCGATAATTCGCGGATCGGCGTACGTGCCTGTTCCGGCTGAAACAGGAAGTCCTTCATATAGGAAACGACATGGCGCTGCTCGCCATTGACCACCAGAGATTCACCGCGCCCGTCTGTCAGGTAATGCGACAGGGTTTCATCCGGATTGAGCTCACGTTTCTGATCAAGTTCGGCAAAGTCCAGATTAACACCAAGACGGATTGTGCCGGAATCCGGCTCAATTTTACCGGTCAGCATCGACAGCAAGGTGGTTTTACCGGCGCCATTAGGCCCGACAAGACCGATACGATCACCGCGATTAACGCGGATGGAAAAATCTTTCACCAGCACGCGCTCATCATAGGCCTTGCTGATTTTATCCGCTTCAATCACAAGCTTGCCGGATTCTTTCACATCGCTGGCCTGCAGCGTTGCAACGCCCTGCGCATGGCGATGGGTGCGAAACTCGTTGCGCATGGAGTGCAGTTCACCAAGACGGCGCATATTACGCTTGCGCCGCGCGGTCACGCCATAGCGCAGCCAATGTTCTTCGCGCACAATCTGGCGTCCGAGCTTCTGGTGATCACGCTCTTCTTCTTCCAGAACTTTATCGCGCCATTCTTCAAAATGCGCGAAACCCTGCTCGATACGGCGCGTGACACCGCGATCCAGCCAGATAGTCGAACGACTGACATTTTCCAGAAAACGACGGTCATGGGAAATCAGCACAATCGCCGAGCGGATCTGACGCAATTCCTGCTCCAGCCACTCAATGGTTGCCAGATCGAGATGGTTGGTCGGCTCATCCAGCAGCAGCACATCCGGCTGCGGGGCAATCACCCGCGCCAGTGCTGCACGGCGCGCTTCACCGCCGGAAAGCTGCTGCGGTGTTTCATCACCGGTCAGGCCAAGATTTTCCAGAAGATAGGCCACACGATACGGGTCGTCTGTCGGCCCGAGACCTGCCTCAACATAATCACGCACATTGGCAAAACCATCCATATCAGGAGCCTGTGCCAGATAGCGGATCGTTGCCGAAGGATGCCGGAAAATCTCACCGCCGGTCGGTTCAACCATACCGGCTGCGATTTTCAAAAGGGTAGATTTGCCCGAACCGTTACGCCCGACCAGCGCAATGCGCTCTCCTTCGCTGATCGACAGCCCCGCATCTTCAAGCAGCGGCGTACCGCCAAAAGTCAGGCTGATCTGGTCAAGTCGGAGGAGAGGAGGAGCCATGA
The DNA here is from genome assembly GCF_003314995.1 of Pseudochrobactrum asaccharolyticum. Taxonomy (GTDB): domain Bacteria; phylum Pseudomonadota; class Alphaproteobacteria; order Rhizobiales; family Rhizobiaceae; genus Pseudochrobactrum; species Pseudochrobactrum asaccharolyticum. The sequence continues at coordinate 101,231 of NZ_QNRH01000006.1, read as the reverse complement.
ATATATACGCTTTTAAAAAAGAGGTAGAAGATCGTTACTGCTCATTACTGCATATTGGCGCAAACAGGAACCCTCGCGGCAAATTTCCTCTTTGCGCCAATATGCAGTCATATACAGACATAAAAAAAACAGGCCGCAAAACGGCCTGTTTTCTTTAAATCTGACTTGTAGCAATTAGTTACAAGGCGCTTCGTAAACGCGGCCGTAATTGTCGCGGTAGCGGCAATACTGAACGCCGTTACGGGTCTGTGCTGCACCGAGCAGAGTACCGGCAACTGCACCGATGGCTGCACCGGTCAGAGCGCCACGGCCGTTACCGCCGATTGCGCCACCAGCGAGAGCGCCGATTGCTGCGCCGCCTACACCGTAACCCGCGGTGCGCTGTTCACCTGTTGTACAGGCAACAGTCGAGAACGCGAGCACTACAGTGACTGCGATCATAGAAAGACGTGATTTCATTTAAAGTTACTCCCGTTGAGGCTACTCACTTGCCATAATCTCCTGCATTTTATAGCAAAAAGAAGACAGCAACCATCAAAACAATTTACAGGTTTTTATGTTTAGTCACATTAGATCAAAGCACTGACAGGTGATGCCACCAGAATTGCAGTCCCAGTCTCCAAAGTCACCGTTAATGTTTCTTTTACTCTATTTGAGAGCGTTAAAGAAGAGCCAAATGGCACGGTAACAGCATCAAGCGGCCATTCTGCCCCGAAAATTGATAATCCGGTTAATGTTTCAAAGCCTAAAATACTAAACAGCGTATCTTCCGGCAGGTCAAACTCCGTTTTTCCATAGAGCAACGGTGTTGCTTCCTCATGACCGCTGGACAGAAAAATCTTACGTCCCTTATGCGCCTGCGCCACCGCCATGCTCAGATGCAGAAATGTATGGTCTGTCCGTTCACCGCCAAATGCGCCTGCCAAAATCACTTCAGTCGCACCGCGCTCATAGGCTTCATGCAGCGCTAATTCACCATCGGTCATATTCTTCGCAACCGGAAAGACCTGTCGCTCCACATGGGCATATTGATCAGCCAATGCAGCATCCGTGGAATCAAAATCGCCGAGCCATAATTCCGGCACGACACCAAGACCGGCCGCATGGCGCATACCGCTGTCGGCCGCCAGAACACGCGCACCGGCAATCTGCTGTTTCAAGCGTGGGGTGACGGTCAGATCGCCGCCAAGAAGAATGAGAAATTTTGACATGCTGCTGCATATCATGCTGCTTCTCAGACCGGAAGCCTACATTCTTCTTGCTCCGCGTCGCTGTTTTATCCTATTGTCTGCCTGCTCTAACGGGGTGCCTTCTGCTTGCAAAAGGCTGAGAGGCCGGTCTCCGGCTAACCCGCTGAACCTGATCCGGTTTGTACCGGCGGAGGGATTAGATGCTGTCCGGCTTCCGGCGCTCAATCCTTGGAAACACCAACACCAGAGGAGAGCCCGCGCGGCTGTTATCTCATGCTTATCCGAAATCTTATTCTCACCGGTACTTTTCTCTCTGCTCTGACTTTGGGTAGTGCAGCACAGGCGAAAGACCTGACAATCTATACCTATGACAGTTTTACTGCTGAATGGGGTCCGGGTCCTAAAGTCAAAGAAAACTTTGAAAAAATCTGTGGCTGCACTCTGAATTTTGTCGCCGTTGCTGATGGTGTGGCACTACTCAACCGCCTGAAGCTCGAAGGCAAATCCACCAAAGCTGATATTGTGCTGGGTCTCGATACCAACCTGATCAGCGATGCCAAAGCCTCCGGCCTGTTTGCTCCGCACGGGTTGAAAGATGCAAAGAGCAATGTTCCGGACAATTTTCAGGATGAGGTGTTCCTGCCTTATGATTACAGCTATTTTGCAGTGATCTATGACAGCGAGAAACTGAAAACACCGCCAAAATCCATGGCAGAGCTGATTGACGGTGACGCCTCACAGAAAATCATTCTGATGGATCCGCGCACGTCGACACCGGGTCTCGGCATGATGCTCTGGGTGAAAGACATCTATGGCGACAAGGCTCCCGAGCAATGGCAGAAGCTCAGCAAACGCGTACTCACAGTCACGCCGGGCTGGTCAGAAGGCTATGGCCTGTTCACCAAAGGCGAAGCGCCGATGGTGCTGTCGTACACAACATCGGCCGCCTATCACATGATTTCGGACAAGACCGAGCGCTACAAAGCCGTGACTTTTACAGAAGGCAACTATCTGCAGATTGAACTGGCTGGTCAGACTGTGACGGGCGCACAAAATCCGCTTAGCGCTCAGTTCCTGCAATTCATGACAACACCCGGTTTTCAGGATGTGATTCCGGAAACCAACTGGATGTATCCGGCCTATAACACCTCGGAACCGCTCAAAGCCGCCTTTGATGCTCTGCCAAAACCGGATAAGAGCCTGCTGATTGCCCCTGAAACAGTTGCGCAAAACCGCAAATCATGGGTGGATGAGTGGCTGAATGCCATGAGCCGCTAAGGTCTGCTCTGAAAAGAACGACGCGGTTTTCAAATAAATACGCATAAAAGCAAAACAGCTCTGCCGGAATCTTTCCGGCAGAGTGTATACGGAAAATAATGCAGATATCCCGTTTTAAAACTACCTCAGGCTTTGTAGCACTAATGCTTCTGCTGGTTCTGACCGGCGGCGCTTTGCTGTCACTTGGCATTCAGGGACTGCAATCAGACAGCGATGCGCTGGCCGCTTTCGACAGCTATTTATGGAACATTACCCGTTTCACTTTGCTGCAGGCTTTGCTCTCGGTGTTGCTGTCCGTGTTATTTGCCTTGCCTGTTGCCCGCGCACTCCAAGCCAATGCCAGTTTTCGCGGACGGTCATTGCTGCTGCGCTTTTTCGCAATTCCGTTGACACTCCCCTCACTGGTGGCCGTCTTTGGCATCACCAGCATTTACGGACGCAATGGCTTCATTGCTCAGGGCAGCACAGCCTTGGGAATGCCGCTGATACCGGATATCTACGGCCTGACAGGTATCTTGCTGGCACATGTGTTTTTCAACATGCCGCTGGCTGTTCGCCTGCTGCTTGCCAGCCTTGAATCCATTCCGCAAGACTACTGGAAGCTCTCGGCACAATTGGGCATGGGCAGCTTCGCCCGTTTCCGGCTGATTGAATGGCCGGTGATCGCCCGCAATTTAAGCGGTATTGCCGGGCTGATTTTCATGCTCTGCGCCAGTTCCTTCACCATTGTGCTGACATTGGGCGGTGGTCCGCGTGCAACCACACTGGAAGTCGCCATTTATCAGGCACTGCATTTTGATTTTGATCTGGCCCGAGCCGTCGCCCTCACCTTGACACAACTCCTGCTCACTATCGGTGTTTTATGTCTGCTACGCCTGACCGGCAAACCGACAGAAGAAGGCCTGTCGCTGACAACAGTCAGCCGCAATTATATCCGTCACAGTAAAGCAGCGAGAGCACTATCAGGTGTCATTATTGCCTGTGCCGCGCTTTTTCTCGCACTGCCAGTGCTCGGCATGGTCCTGTCCGGTCTGGGTTCTGATCTCTGGCGTCTGATCAATGAAACCGTCGTGCAGCAAGCCATTATTACCTCGCTGCTGTTAGCTTTTGGTGCTGCTGCCGTTTGCGTTGTGCTGTCGCTCACGCTGGTGGCCGCTCGCGAATATAATGCTACGCAAAATCTCAAAGCCCCGCGCCGACTGCGCAGCTTTTTCACTGCTGCACTTGATAGTGGTTCCAGCCTCGTCCTGATCATCCCGCCGATTGTCATCGGTGCCGGCTGGTTCATCCTGTTACGTCAGTTCACTGATGTGTTCACACTAGCACCATTTATGGTCATTGCCGTCAATGGCGTGATGGCGATGCCGTTTGCGGTGCGTCTGCTGCGTCCTGCATGGGACAGCGCAGCCGCCCGTAATAACCGGCTCTGCACCGCTCTCGGCATCAGCGGATTAAACCGGTTGCGCCTGATTGACTGGCCGGTGATCCGGCGGCCGCTCGTTTTAAGCTTTATCTTCGCCATGGCGCTGTCTATGGGCGACCTCGGTACGATCGCGCTGTTCGGCAGCGATGCGGTACAGACCCTGCCATATCTGTTGCTGCAACGCATGGGCAGCTATCGCACCAGTGACGCTGCAGGTCTGGCACTGATCCTTGCTGCCATTTGTTTTACCCTGATGCTGATCACTGATAAAACCGGCAAGCAAAACAAATCAACCGCCTCTGCCGGACGGAACATCGCATGACACGACACAATGCTGCACTCACGCTGGACAATGTCCGCTTTTCCTTCGGTCAGACCGAAATGCTGTTCAACTTGCAATTAGCGGCAGGTGAAACCGGTGTTATTGTGGGCCCGAGCGGTTCGGGCAAATCAACCATGCTCAATCTGATTGCCGGTTTTGAAACGCCGAAATCCGGTCATATCCTGATCGGTGGCGAAGCGATTGATACTGCGCCACCGTCAGACCGTCCTGTGACCATGGTGTTTCAAGAGAATAATCTGTTTGCCCATCTCGATGTTTTCTCCAATATCGGGCTGGGTCGCTCTCCCGCTTTAAAACTCACCGAACAAGACAAGGCAGCGATCCGCACGGCTATTGACCGTGTTGAACTGACCGGCAAAGAGCATCGCAAGCCGGAGGAACTATCCGGCGGAGAAAGACAGCGTGTTGCGATTGCACGCGCATTGGTGCGCGATAAGCCTGTCCTGCTGCTCGATGAGGCCTTTGCCTCGTTAGGCCCCGCCCTGCGCCAGCAAATGCTCGATCTGATTGCCGCGCTGCAAAGAGAGACCGGCATTACCATTTTGATGGTAACCCACACGCCGGAAGATGCGTTGCGTTTCAGCTCAACCGTGTTTTTCCTCAAGGACGGCGAAATAAAAGAACAGGGCGATGCCAATATTATGCTCTCTGCCTCTGGTCCTCAGGCTATCCGTGACTATATGGGCACCACAGAGCATAAATCGTCGTAACAGCCCCGTGACAGTCTGGTCATTCAGCCGAAAGACGTGATATTGCCATAGTTTAAAGGCAGAGCGGCTTTATCTCCTGCAATAATGCAATGTCTGACAATTTGTGAAATGGTGCTCATCGCATTTCACTTTTCTTGAAACAGCCATTGCCTATATTACATCAGATAAACGCTTTTACGTTATTGACAGAACTGAGGACACGACACTGGATATGTTTTTAAGGGCGACACGGTTTTCCGCAGCGGAAAAGCCCTCCATTTCTCCAGTTATCAAACGAACAGCAGCGATCGCTCTGGTCGCGCTTTTGTCTGCCTGCCGTTCTGTGGATTTCAGTGATCCTGATATTATCGGCCCGTCTTCCAATCCGGTCACTGTTGCCAATGTCAGCAAGAATGACAAGCTGGCACAGCTCGGCGCACAGCAACATCCGCGCATTCTCGCCACCTATGGCGGTGAATATAAAGATGCCAAGCTTGAGCGTATGGTGGCGAAGATCGTCGGCAATCTGACAACGGTTTCTGATAATCCGGATCAGACCTATCGTATTACAATTCTCAACAGCCCGAACATCAACGCTTTTGCCCTGCCCGGCGGCTATCTCTATGTCACCCGCGGTCTGCTGGCGCTTGCCAATGATTCTTCGGAAGTTGCGGCTGTGATTGCCCATGAAATGGGTCACGTCACCGCCAATCACGGCATTCTGCGTCAAGCAAAAGAAGCCGAATCCATTATTGCCAAACGCGTTGCCTCTGAGGTTCTGCAGGATGAAGCTGCCGGCCGCGAAGCTGCGATCCGCAGCAAGCTGCGCCTTGCCCAGTTCTCGCGCAATCAGGAACTGCAGGCGGATGCAATCGGCATTAAAATGATTGGCGCTGCGGGCTATGATCCGTTTGCGTCAGCGCGCTTCCTGCAGTCGATGGAAGCCTATACCGGTTTCCGTTCCGTATCGGGCGCAACCGATGCCAGCCTCGATTTTCTGGCAAGCCATCCGGCAACGCCGCAGCGTGTTGATCTGGCTGTCGGCCATGCACGCCGTATCGGCGCACCGGGTGTTGGCACCACAGACCGTCCGCCCTTCCTCAATGGTATTGACGGACTGCTCTATGGCGACACACCTCAGGAAGGCTTTGTCCGCGAACGTACCTTTATTCATCCGAAACTCGGCGTGACTTTCAGCGTACCGCAGGGCTTCTCAATCGATAACTCCGCAAATGCTGTTATGGCAAGCGGCCCCGGCGAACTCGCCATCCGTTTCGACGGTGCAGCACTCCCGCAGGGCAGCGATCTGGCCAGCTATCTGCGCAGCGGCTGGGTGACAGGTCTGGATGATCAGTCGGTTCAGACAACCACCATTAATGGACTACCTGCAGCAACAGCACGTGCCAATGCTGATAAATGGCAGTTTGAGATTGTGGTTATTGCCTCAGGCCAGAAAGTCTATCGCTTCCTCATAGCTGCGCCAAAGAACAGCAATGCATTGAGTGCAACCACCCGCTCGACGACAGAGAGTTTCCGCGTGTTGACGCCGGCTGAACAGGCTGCCGCCAAGCCGCTCCGTATCCGCGTTATTACTGTCAAAGCCGGTGACACACTTGGCTCGTTAGCCAACCGGATGCAGGGCACTGACCGCAAGCTGGAACTCTTCCGCCTGTTGAACGCGCTGCCAAGCGGCGGCACAGTATCCGCGGGCGACCGCGTTAAAATCATCAGCGAATAACAAAAGCCCCTCTGAAAAGAGGGGCTTTTCTTTTAAGATATCTGTACCAATCAGGCGTGATAGGCAGCAACACCATTTTGTGAAAGCAAGGCTGCGCGTAGCTTTTCCAAAGCACGGCTTTCAATCTGGCGCACACGCTCCTTGGAAATTCCGAGTTTGTCCCCGAGCATTTCCAGTGTCACAGCATCATCATTAAGGCGGCGTTCGCGAATAATATGTAATTCCCGCTCATTCAACACGGACAGAGCCTGTTTAAGCCAGCTGACGCGTCGCTCACCGTCAATCATATTGCCCACAACTTCATCCTGCAACGGATGATCATCCACCAGAAAGTCGATTTTTTCAGCACTGCCGCTATCATCAGGAGACACAGTCATGCTCAGAGAACTGTCGGGACCAGACAATCTGGAATCCATCATCTCCACGTCTTTCTCAGAAACGCCGAGCTGCTCGGAAATCCGGCTGTATAATTCTTTCTTGGAAATGGTCTCATTGCTTTGCGCCAGTTTGGCACGCAGACGCCGCAGATTGAAGAACAAAGCCTTTTGCGTGGAACTGGTACCGCCGCGAACAATCGACCAATTACGCAGAATATAGTCCTGTATTGCCGCTCTGATCCACCAGATCGCATAGGTTGAAAAGCGGACTTCCCGTTCCGGTTCGAAGCGGAAGGCTGCCTCCATCAATCCGACAGTGCCTTCCTGAATGAGATCAGCGATCGGCAGATCAAACTTGCGGAAACGCGCAGCCGTTGAAATCACCAGCCGCATATGCGCCGAAGTAATTGCATCCAGTGCAACCTGATCGCCCTGCTCTTTCCAGCGCAACACAAGTGCCTGTTCCTGCTCCCGTTCAAGATAGGGCGCAGACATGGCACTGCGAATAAGATTTCCGGAAGATACAAAAGCGGCAGTACGTGTTGTGACTTCGGATGAGGCAGAGGACGCTACAGGCTTCATATTACTCTCCAAAACGAAAACACAACGTAACCTGTACGAAAGATCACGTTATCCGTTAGGAGCAAAACGCATGGAGTGAAGTCTGGTTCCTTCAGTTTTCAATAAAATTACGTTTTTATTGAACAGAGAGCTTGAAAATAATAGCAACTGCACCACGAAACCTTGCAGTGCTTGCTCTGTGGTGTCTTTGAGCGCTCACGGAGAAAAGCTCGGCTATAAAAACAAGAACGCCGTACTGCATAAGCAGAACGGCGTTCTTGAAAAGACTGATGAGAATCAGTGAAACCTTAAATTATGCGGCTTCTGCTTCATCATCCTCTGCTTCAGCTTCATCAGCTTTGGTACCGCGCTTCGGACCTTTTGCCAGATTAGCTTCAATCAGACGAACTGATTCTGTATCAGACAGCTTGTTAACGGCTGCAACTTCACGCGCCATGCGATCAAGAGCTGCTTCATAAAGCTGACGTTCAGAATAGGATTGCTCCGGCTGGTTATCAGCGCGGAAAAGGTCACGTACAACTTCGGCAATAAAAATCAGGTCACCGGAATTGATTTTTGCATCATATTCCTGCGCCCGGCGCGACCACATAGTGCGCTTGATACGGGCACGACCCTGCAAAACTTTCAATGCACGTTCTACAAAATCACCTTCAGACAATTTGCGCATACCAATGGTAGCTGCTTTCGCCACCGGTACTTTCAGGCGCATTTTGTCTTTATCGAAATCAATAACAAAAAGTTCAAGCTTCATGCCTGCCACTTCCTGCTCTTCGATTGCAACGATCTGCCCCACACCATGTGACGGATACACAATAGACTCACCCGCTTTGAAACCCTGACGGACTGTGGTCTTTTTCTGCTGGGATGACATACGCTTCAATACTCCCTGTAGTGTCCGGCGCTGAAGCGCCGGTTTACACGCGGTGATACAATCAGTCCTGCTAACCGTCCCGTGAGAAAACGGAACAAGCATGACAGCTGATTAAAACAAGTGCCGAAACAGAATGTAAAAGGGATGCTGAGGTAAAACTTAAGCATAAAAAATCACAGGTTAAACGGCAGGAGCAAAATTTAGAAACAAAGTTGCTCCGGCACTATTTCAGCCTGTAATTAATATCAGCCTTTCAGTGAATACCTGTAGCCGCCACGAAATGACGCCTGCTCATCGACATTATCGTGGACAGTAACACAAAAAACAGGAAGAATCAACAAAATGACGGCACAAACCGCGCACGCAGGTGAATTGTGCTAACAATTCGTTAACAGGCAGGACGCGTTTAGCGTTATTCAGAGGATTTGGCGCAGCGATTAATCGCCTTCGCCAGGCTCTGCCGAGAAGAACTGTTCAAGCTTGTTAGCGACACCATCCATCTCGGTAGCTTCAGCCATCTGATCTTTCTTGACAGTCAGGTTCGGCCATTTCGCAGAATATTCAGAATTCAGCTCAATCCACTTATCCAGACCCGGCTCTGTATCAGGACGAATAGCTTCCGCAGGACATTCTGGTTCACACACGCCGCAATCAATGCACTCATCAGGGTTGATGACGAGCATGTTCTCGCCCTCATAGAAACAATCGACAGGACAGACCTCCACGCAATCCGTATATTTGCAGCGAATGCAGTTATCGGTCACGACATAAGTCATTGTCGAACTCCTAGAGTTTTGAACTACCACACAGAACTATGCGGCTCATATTACAATCGGGGCGGCTTGTGCTTCAGAGCAACCGGCGGATGATGTCCGCACCGTCATCAGATCAGCAAGCTGGTATGATTTTCGCAGTCAGTGCACAGAGCAGAAGACGGCGGAAAATCTGTTTGTCAGGTAACGACTTTAGCCACAGCTTGCAAGAGGGTTTTGCCCCTGCCGCGACGCTCCGCCGCAAAAAAGAACCACATTCTGCGACACTGTATTTTCTGAAAAACGGCATCTCCGCCTGTCTTTAATACAGCATAATCCTTCCGCCCGAACATTGCTCATTCCGGTCATTTGCGAAGATCACACAAAAAATTGATCGGTCAAAATCACAAATTTCAAAGCTGAACTATAATTCAGCTTTGAAAACGACTCACATGAAGCGCTTTACAAGCACGCGAAACTTCAAATTCCGTCAAAACCGGAACCGCCCTGTTTCAGCCGTTCCGTTATACGTCTGTCGCGCTTTGTCGGACGGCCGGAACCCGCATCCCGCTTTTCAGCGACAGCCATTGCCTGCTTTTCTGCCGGTTCAGGCGGCGGCGTCAGATCTTCATAGAGCAATTGCGCTTCAGGAAATGAACCGCGACGTTCACCCAGATCTTTGACTTTATAAATCAGAATGCGACGATCCAGCGTTATCGTCACCACATCACCAATTTTAAGGCCGTATGATGCCTGATCAATTTTATCGCGGTTAATACGAACACGCCCGCCCGCAGCCAATTTTGCCGCGAGCGAGCGTGATTTAACGACACGAGTGAAAAACAACCATTTATCAATGCGCTGTTTTTGAACACCCGTATTCATAGACTTACTTCTTCAGCTGCTCTTTCAGAGCAAGCAGCTTGGCGAATGGTGAATCCGGATCGATCTGCACTGGGCGTTCATTACGCTCAACACGTTTCTGATCTTGGCCATGATCGCGCTTGGCGTGACGAGGCTTGCCCTGATGCTCATTGCGACCGGACTTCTGCTCACCATTACGGAAATCAACACGCGCAGCTTTTTCAAAACGCTTGCTGCGCCCATCACGGGACTGCTCACGGGACTGATTGTCACCGGCATTGTCTTTAGCATCACCGGCCGGTGCACCATCTTTGGCTGGCGCACGACGATTACCCTGCGGACGCGGGCGGTTACGGTTCTGTTCACGCGGACGATTGTCATGACGACCCGGACGCCACAGCAGAACCATTTTTACAGGCTCTTCAGCAGCAGCGGCATCGGATGTTTCTGCCACGGCTTCAGCAGTGGCTTCCGGAGCAGCAGCTTCAGCAACAGGTGCTTCTTCTGTTGCAGGCTGTTCATCAACCTCAGCAGCAGCTTCGCCCGCAGGCTCTGCAACAGCTTCACCTGCCTGCTTGGCAGCATCAGCTTCAGCAAAGGCATCCAGCTCCGCAAGCTTGGCAGCAACGGCCGGTGCTTCCAGTGCTTCATGACGATAGCCAAGGCTCTTCAGCACTTCTTCCATGTCTTCCGGTGTCGCACCGAGAATCGACATCATGGATGGCGTCACCATAAAGCGTGCGCCGTCATAGGCACCTTCAGCGCGCAGACCTGCACCCGGACGCCAGGCCAGAGCCGGACGGATCAGATCGGCCAAACGTTCCAGAATATCAAAACGTACTGCACGGCGGCCAAGCACACGATAACCGGCAAGTGTATAGAATACCGGATCAAAATCCGCCTCAACCACAACCGATGTACGACCGGCGGCCAGAACATGAACCACATCGCCATAACCGGCGCGTTCACGGCCATCATTGCTCAAAGCCCACAACAGGGTCATCAGACCAGCCGGAGCCGGCTTCAGCAATGCAGGAATGAAAACGTGGTAAGCGCCGAAACGCACACCGAAGCGGCGCAGTGCTGCACGGGAATCCTGATCAAGACCACGGATTTCTTCAGCAATGTCACGACGCTGGATAACACCGAAGCTCTCAACCAGACGGAAAGCCAGACCACGGGTCATGCCGGTCAGGGCATCAGCCTCAGTCAGATCGTGCAATGGCTTGAGAACAGTCTCAATATGATGCGCGACAAAGCGGTCAATACGGCTCTGTACTTTCTCACGGGATGCGCCTGTCAGCTGTTCATCAGCCAAAAGCACGCTACGTGGACGCATCACGCTGTCACCGGCAACCAGAGTTGCAACCGGCGCACCGACCCAACGCAGAATACCATCTGAACCAAGGGCAAAATCGCCGTTGGCCGCAGCAGAGAAACGCTCTGCACGACGGTCATATTCAGCGGCCAGCGCTTTTTGTGCTGCCCCCTTTACCGCTTTCGCGTCTGGCCCTTCGGCCTTGACATCGGCGGTAAATCGGAACCCTTCCAACTGCCCGACATTGTGGTCTTCGACTAGGACATCCCCTGTCGGGCTAATTTCTGCTTCTAGCATGGCATTCTCTCTCAGGCGCTTCATAAGCACGCTTGTCCGGCGGTCTACAAAGCGTTTCGTCAACCGTTCATGCAACGCATCGGACAATCTGTCCTCAATTTCGCGCGTCTTTTCTTGCCAATGTGTCGGATCTGCCAACCAGCCCGGCCGATGCGACACATATGTCCATGTGCGAATTTGTGCAATACGATGAGATAGAGTGTCGATCTCACCGTCAGTCCTGTCGGACCGGCGCACCTGCTCGCTCATATAGTCTTCATCCACAAAACCTTTGCGGATGATATCCTTATAGATTGCAGCAATAATATCGGCATGTTGTGCCGGTGCAATCCTTCTGTAATCGGGAAGCGCACAGGCATCCCACAAAATTTCCACACGCTTGGATGTATCCGCAAGCTGCATGATCGTTTCATCACGCGCCAGATTTTCAAGCGCCTGCATGTCAACCGCAGGCAGTGCCCGTGTCAACCCTTCCAATGGGGCAGAACGGTCGAGAGACTGCTTCAAAGCGCGCACAGATGAAAAATCAAACTGAGCTGTGCGCCATTGCAACACTTTCACCGCATCAAAACTATGCGATTCTATCCGTTCCACAAGTTCCTTATCAAACGGATCAACCTGACCGGTCACACCGAATGTTCCATCACGCAGATGCCGGCCTGCACGACCGGCGATCTGACCGAGTTCACCCGCATTCAGATTGCGGTATTGAAAACCGTCAAATTTACGCGCCTGCGCAAAAGCAACATGATCGACATCGAGGTTCAGCCCCATGCCGATCGCATCGGTAGCCACAAGAAAATCGACATCGCCCGACTGGTAAAGCTCAACCTGTGCATTGCGGGTACGCGGGCTCAACGCGCCCATGACCACAGCCGCCCCGCCCCTTTGGCGGCGGATCAGCTCGGCAATCGCATATACTTCATCCGCAGAGAAAGCGACAATCGCACTGCGCCGTGGCAGACGGGTAATTTTCTTAGAGCCTGCATAGGCCAGATTTGAAAGACGCGGACGGGTAATAATATTGATACCGCGCAGCATCTTCTCAAGAATAGGCCGCATCGTTGCCGCGCCGAGCAACAGGGTTTCGTGCTTCCCGCGCAAATGCAAAAGGCGATCTGTGAAAATATGCCCGCGCTCAAGATCGGCTGCCAGCTGCACTTCATCAATCGCGACAAAGGCGGCATTGGTCTGGCGCGGCAGTGCCTCAACAGTACAAACTGAATATTTTGCGCCTGCAGGAATGATTTTTTCTTCACCGGTCACCAGCGCCACTTTTTGCGGACCAACCTTGGCAACCAGTTTATTGTAAACTTCACGCGCCAGCAGGCGCAGCGGCAAACCGATAATTCCGCTCTCATGGGCGAGCATACGCTCCAGCGCCAGATGAGTCTTACCCGTATTGGTCGGCCCGAGTACGGCCGTCACATCGCGACCGCTGACAATAAGCGGTGCCCCTTGAGGATGCTGCAGAGACGCCGCCTGAGCCGGAGGCGTCAATGATTTCTTCTGGTCATTCATGCGGAATTGATATTCCCCGTCTCATGAAGGCGTCACACAGAATGCCCGTTTTGGTTATGCAGAATAAACAGCATAATCAGACTAATCGGGCAAACCCATTTTCTGCTGCCTTTTTATTTTTAGCAGCTTGCGCATAGCAGGTAGCATTATCTGTCCCTGACTAAAAGGGCAACAACACCAGCTTTATGACTTCTTTTATGGCAAATCTTCAGAAAACTCCAAGAAACGACGAAGACTTTGCATTTCCTGACAGTTTTACCGACCTCTTCTGCATTTTCCTGTTCAATAAGCCTCTGAATTACACCCCAAAAACGGCCTGTTTTAACAATCAGAACACCAAAGGAACAAAGCAGCTACGAATCAAAGGTTTTACAAAGTTCTTATTTTGTTCAAACCACATCATGTGCCTTGAAGAAAAATAGGCACAATATACAGAAGGCCAGTTTGCAGAGAGCGCAGGAAACCCCGATAAAATTAACTTTTAACTCAACTGTCACCGGTCATATTGGTTTTACTTCTAAAATACCAATTTCAACGATCAAGCCCTGTTAAGAGAGATGAAGGTTTTCTTAATAATCCGGGCTGCATTGCAGCACCAATCACAGAAGAGATTAAGATTCCGGCCAAACCCTGAACGAATCGGCGACGAATCGCTGATAGAGCTAAGTTCCTGCCTTGTTCTCACAAAATATAGATATAAAAATCGTGCAATCACTACATACAGTATAAGATCACTGTAATATAGTCTAAGCAGACAGCAAAAGGCCGCGAAAAGGTTAATTTTTTCGCGGCCTTGTTATGTATATTCGCTTTCTGGCGTTAACTTATGCAGCAGAACTTATCTCAATCGCGTTCAACGCAGAGCGCTACGCCCATACCACCACCAATACACAAGGTCGCCAGACCTTTTTTCGCATCGCGGCGCTGCATTTCATAAAGCAGCGTGGTCAGAACACGGGCACCGGAGGCACCGATCGGGTGACCAATTGCAATGGCACCACCATTCACATTGACGATAGCCGGATCAAGCCCCAGCTCACGGGTGACACAGCAGGCCTGCGCAGCAAAAGCCTCATTGGCTTCAACCAGTTCCAGATCCCTCACTGTCCAGCCAGCTTTCTCCAGCGCCTTGCGTGAGGCAGGAATCGGCCCTGTGCCCATCACAGCCGGATCAACACCTGCCGTTGCCCAGGAAACGATACGCGCCAATGGCTTGATACCACGACGTTCCGCCTCCGCTTCACTCATCAGAACAGTTGCAGCGGCACCATCATTAATGCCGGAGGCATTACCGGCAGTCACTGTGCCTTCTTTGGCAAAAGCCGGACGCAGTTTCTGCAAAGCCTCAATCGTGGTGCCGTGGCGGATATATTCATCCTCACTCACAACCACCTCACCCTTACGGGTTTTAATGACCACAGGCACGATCTCGTCTTTAAAACGACCAGCAACCTGTGCGGCCTCTGCCTTGTTCTGCGAAGCAAGGGCAAAATTATCCTGATCCTCGCGGCTCAGCTGCCAGCGATCCGCAATATTCTCCGCTGTCACGCCCATAGGATAGCCGTGGAAGGCATCGGTCAGACCGTCCTTCATCATGGTATCGATCATGGTCATGTCGCCCATTTTGGTGCCTGAGCGCAAATGCGCGCAATGCGGCGCCATCGACATTGATTCCTGACCACCGGCAACAATTACCGAGGCATCGCCATTGGCAATCTGCTGCAGCCCGAGCGCTACCGAGCGCAAGCCAGAACCGCAGAGCTGGTTGACGGCAAAGCCGGTTGTTTCAATCGGGCAACCCGCAGCGATTGCAGCCTGACGCACCGGATTCTGCCCTTGTCCTGCTGTCAGCACCTGACCAAAGATCACTTCATCAACATCAGCAGCGGCAACACCGGCGCGCTCCAGCGCAGCCTTGATTGCAGTTGCACCCAACTCATGGGCAGGCACATTGGCAAAAGCGCCATTGAATGAGCCAACCGGCGTGCGTGCAGCGCTGGCAATAACGACTGATGTTTCTTTGCTCATGACAGGACCCTTCCTCACTTCCCAGTTTGTCTGGTCACCGTATAAGGACCCGACTTTTCCTCACTATAGCGCCACTTACAAATGATGCTGGCACTAATTGCGATCAAGGTTCTGAATTTTTCGCATAACCCGCATCACTATCAGGGCGGTACAGCGCTAAAATTTAGCCGTATGGGAAGAAAATCGCCTGTTTCAGAGATTAATCACTCAGCAGGTCATACATTGCCGGAATAACCTGCCATGCAGTACAAGCTGCAAACAAAAAAGACCGGCTAAAAAGCCGGCCTTTTTAATAGCTCCAAGAAAAAGCGAAATTACGCTTCCTTTGGCTCCAGAACCTGACGGCCGCGATACATACCGCTCTTCAGATCGATATGGTGCGGGCGACGCAGTTCGCCGGAGTTCTTGTCTTCAACATATGTCGGAGCCTTCAGCGCATCAGCCGAACGACGCATGCCGCGCTTCGAAGGGGAAGTTTTTCGTTTAGGTACAGCCATTGATTCTGCTCCAGTGATTAGTCAATCGAATGTCCGGTGCCTCAAAGCGAGGCTGTCACATCGGACATTGTTCCGGAAAGTTTTGCTGCCTATACACGCTCAAACGTCTTTTGACCAGCAGGACTCACATTTTTTTTATGCAAATCCTGATTTACCGGCTTAAAACCTGCTTAGAAATGTATTTCAGTCGCCGCTCTATAGCACCATTTATGCGCTAAGGACAAAAGATTTCGCAGTTTTGTGGCAGTTTTTCTGAATTTTACTGCACGCAGCCGACATAAGCACCGCTTTGACGGGCTCTGTTCTCAACAATGCGGGAAATTCGCACCATTCCGCGGCTGGGTTTGGACGCATCACGGAGAATCGGATTCGGCAGCGTAACGGCCAGATAAGCCGCCTGCCGTGCAGTCAGCTTGGATGCAGGGCGTTTGAAATAATGCTGGGCAGCGGCCTCAACGCCATAAATCCCGTCTCCCCATTCGACGATATTGAGATAAATCTCCATCATCCGGCGTTTGGAAAGAATCAATGAAGCGCCTTGAGCCAGCGGAAATTCCAGCGCTTTGCGCACATAGGAGCGCCCGTTCCAGAGGAAGAGATTCTTCACCGTCTGCATCGGAATGGTCGAAGCGCCGCGGCTTGGCTCGCCATCGCTGCTGAGCACCAGCTTCAACTGATTCCAGTCAATACCATTATGACTGCAAAACTGCCCGTCCTCGGACATCATGACCGAATTGACCAGCACCGGAGCAATATCCTCCAGCGGCACCCATTGGCGCTCATAGCCTTTCAGCGTCACCAGATCTTTGATCATCAAGGTCGATACCGGATGCACAAAAGGCAGCTTATAGAGCAGCAACAGTGCGAAAGGCGCGAGCACCAGCAAAGCGAGGCCGCGCTTCAGCCATCGCCACCACGGACGCGCGCGAACAGGATCAGCCAGATAGCTGGTGCCGTCCTCCTTATGAATGACAAGTTTTGTCATTGTGCGCGTCATCACTCCGTTATTTTCTGTCCCGTTACTGCACAATTTCGGCAAATTGAAAAGCGAGCTCTGCAAGACATATCAGTTTTCAGAAACTTTTTATTAATAAAAAGCATTTCGCACTTGTTCTGCACCGCTTCTGATACAGAAATTTCATATTGCACCAACCCGACAGGAGTTGATTATTGCAGACGAATGGTTCATGCCCTAGACCCATGAAAAACGATCATGACATTTCCGGTTTCGGTCAGCGGCTGGCAATCCATGCCGCATCTGTTGAACAATTACTGATCACGCTGCTGGATGAGCGCTCGCGTGCCGGTGAGGTTATCCGCCCGCCCCGCCTGATGGCTGCTATCCGTCATGGTGCTCTCAATGGTGGCAAGCGTTTGCGTCCTTTTCTGGTCACGGAAGCTGCGCGTCTTTATGATGCTGACCCGCAAGCTGCCATGCGCGTTGCCGCAGCGCTGGAATGTATCCATTGCTATTCGCTGGTTCATGATGATCTGCCGGCCATGGACGATGATGATATGCGTCGCGGCCAGCCGACAGTACATAAGGCCTATGATGAAGCCGCAGCGATTCTCGCCGGTGACGGCCTTCTGACCTATGCTTTCGATATTATTGCTGATGATGCTACCGAACTACCGGTAAAAACCCGTCTTGATCTGGTACTGGCTTTGTCACGCGCCTCCGGCGTCGGCGGCATGGTTGGCGGTCAGGCGCTTGATCTGATGGCCGAAACAGCCAGTCCTGATGAAGCTGAAATCATCACTTTGCAAGCGATGAAAACCGGCGCACTGATCCGCTTCGCCTGTGAAGCCGGTGCAATTATCGGCAATGCCAGCACAGAAGAGCGCGAGCGCCTTGCTGAATTCGGTTCGGCCATTGGTCTGGCTTTCCAGCTTGCGGATGATCTGCTGGATGTCACTGCCGATGCAGCCACTATGGGTAAAGCCACAGGCAAAGATGCTGCCGCAGGCAAAGCTACGCTTGTTTCACTCCACGGCATTGACTGGACGAAGAAGCAACTGGCGGGGCTCGTTGCACAGGCAGAAGACCTACTCGCACCTTTTGGTGAAAAGGGGCAGGTTCTCAGAGAAGCCGCGCATTTCATCGCATGGCGAGAGAACTGAATTCAATAAAAACACATTAAAAAGCTCTCATAAAATATGAGAGCTTTTTTATTATTCTTATTCTGCGGCTTCCGGCTTTTTCGCGCCAAGCCCGTAGCGGTTTTCAATATAATCAGCCACCATTTTCTGGAAATCTTCGGCAATGGCAGGGCCGCGCAGTGTGGCGACTTTCTTGCCATCGACAAAAACCGGTGCGGATGGTGTTTCACCGGTGCCCGGTAAAGAAATACCGATATCTGCGTGTTTCGATTCGCCCGGACCATTGACGATACAGCCCATCACCGCAACAGACAGACCTTCAACACCCGGATACTTTTCACGCCAGATCGGCATATTGGTGCGGATATCGTTCTGAATGGTCTGCGCCAGTTCCTGAAACACTGTTGAAGTGGTGCGGCCACAACCCGGGCATGCCGCAACAATCGGGATAAACTGACGGAATCCCATCACCTGCAGCAGTTCCTGCGAGACCTGCACCTCGCGGGTACGGTCACCATTCGGCTCCGGTGTCAGAGAAATACGGATTGTATCGCCGATACCCTGCTGCAACAGAATGCCCATGGCAGCGGAAGAAGCCACAATACCCTTGGTGCCCATACCGGCTTCGGTAAGACCCAGATGCAGCGCATGGTCACAACGCTTGGCAAGCTCTGCATAGACAGCAATCAGATCCTGCACCTGACTGACTTTGGCGGAAAGAATAATTTTGTCACGCGGTAGACCGATCTCTTCAGCCAGATCAGCAGAGATCAGTGCCGACTGGATAATCGCCTCGCGCATCACTTCCTGCGCGGTCAGCGGTGCACCTTCGGCCTGATTGCGATCCATCAAAGTGGTCAGCAATTCCTGATCCAGCGAACCCCAGTTCACACCGATACGTACCGGCTTGTTATAGCGGATTGCCATTTCAATGATTTCGGCAAACTGCTTGTCTTTTTTATCTTTGAAGCCGACATTGCCCGGATTGATACGATACTTTGCCAGCGCTTCCGCACAAGCCGGATGGTCTGACAGCAGCTTATGGCCGATATAATGGAAGTCACCGATCAGCGGTACATTGAGGCCAAGGCGCTCAAGGCGTTCACGGATTTTCGGAACAGCTGCAGCGGATTCATCACGATCGACCGTAATACGCACCAGTTCGGAACCGGCATGATGCAAAGCTGCGACCTGCGCAACAGTGCCGTCAATATCTGCCGTGTCCGTATTGGTCATGGATTGTACCACCACCGGCGCATCGCCACCAACAATCACGCCGCCGACATTGACCCCGACAGATGTGCGGCGGGCAAAGGGATGAGCGTAATAGTGGAGATTATCAGAAGCCATAGTCGTACATTCTTTATAGTGAAACAGATCGGTTCAGCACAATTTCGTAACCGTGACGGAACAGCTTGTGAACCGCAATTGTGACAGTCTTACAGCAGCTCTTTCAAAAACTCTATTCTCTTTTATGATCTGCGGCACTTGCAAGCGATGAAAGCATGAATACCACGATCAGCATCAAGGCCAGTACCATATAAACCGGTCCGAAACCGACATGCCCGCCGATAAAGCCGATCAGTGACGGTGCCACCAGAATACCTGAATAGCCCATCAATGTGACAAGACTGAGCGCTGTACCGGCATGAATACCGCTCTGATTACCTGCTGCAGAAAAAATAATCGGAACAATATTCGCCACACCAAGTCCGGCAATCGCAAAAGCCAGAATTGCTATCCACGCATGTGGTGCAAATCCGCTGACAAACAAGCCCAGTGCGGCAATAATGATCGACACGCGGAAGGTACGCACGGCGCCAAACCGGTTGCGCACACCATCACCAAGGAAACGAACCAGCGCCATCGTCGCGGAAAAAGCTGCATAGCCATAACCGGCCGTGGTCAGATCAGCCTCGAAAGCCTGCTGAATATAGACCGCCGCCCAATCCAGCACCGCCCCTTCAGGCACCATGGCAAACAGCGCCATCATACCAATCAGATAGATCACCGGCTGATCCGGCAGGCGGAAGCGGATTTTCTCGCTGCTCTGCGGTTGACGGTCAATCACCATCCTGGGCAGGGCAATCAGCATGATGATGCCCGCAATGACACTCACCAGAACCGCATGGCTGATCGCACCCTGATAGCGCAGAAACAGCCCGCCCAGCGCACTGCCGGCAAAACCGCCAAGGCTCCAGAAACCATGGGAGGAAGACATCAGCGCGCGGCCGAGCGTTTTTTCAACCGCAACGGCATTGGCATTCATCGCCACATCCATGCCACCGAAAAATGCTCCCAGCAAAAACAGCGCCGGTACTGCGAGATAAAGATTGCTGGTGAGTGAAACTAAAATCAGCCAGAACGCCACGCCGACAGCAAAAGCTTTGGTCACCCGATCCGAGCCATAGCGTGCCAATAAAGGCCCGCATAGTCCCATCGCCGCTAAAGCACCAAGGCCGAAAACCAAAATGAGCAAGCCGAAGACACCTTCGGACACGCCGAGACGGCTCATCATCAGCGGAATATGCAACGCCCAGCTGCCGGTTACAAAACCATTGGCAAAAAAGGCACCAGCCACTGCCCAGCGGTAATATTTCAGACCGGCATCGCTACCGGATACCTGTCCTGTACTGATCCCTGCATCTCCGCTCACAAAACCGCTCCATCAGGTTCAGACATGAGTTCAGGCAAATATGCCCTGCTTTTCTGAGCATTTCACACGCATCAGAAATCAACGCAAGTGTACAGCTGTCGCGTCACAGGATTTTTACAACAAAGCAGGCGGCACAATGGCCGCCTGTTTCAAGGATTGAAAGCTCAAACCTGCTATTTCATACCCAGCATATGCGGCAGCCAAAGCGTGATCTGCGGCACATAAGTAATCAGCCCCAGGAATACCAGCGTCGTAATAATCCATGGCAAGGTTGAGATCGTGACTGCCGTCAACCCCATTTTCGAGATGGATGAGGCCACATAGAGATTGAGCCCCACCGGCGGTGTACACAGCCCGATCTCCATATTAACGATCATCATCACACCGAAATGCACCGGATCAACACCGAGTTTCACCGCAATCGGATAGAGGATCGGCGCCATAATCAGAACCACAGCCGATGGTTCCATCACCATACCGATCAGCAGCAGAATGATATTCACCATCAGCAAGAAGCCGATAACACCGAAGCCCTGCTCAACAATCCATGCACTCATCTGCTGCGGAATTTGTTCCGAAGTCAGAATGAAGGCGAACATCACCGCATTGGTGATAATATAGAGCAGCATGGCGCTCATCGCCGCCGATGACAGCAGCACCCGCGGCACTTCATGCAGCTTGATATCTTTATAAACAAAGACCGCAATCACGAAAGCATAGACCGCAGAAACGGCTGCCGCTTCGGTCGGCGTGAAGATACCGCCGTAAATCCCGCCCATAATGATGACTATCAGCATCAAACCCCAGACGGATTCACGGAATGCCTGCCAACGCTCTCCCCATGCAGCACGCTGCATCCGCGGATAACCGTTTTTCCATGCGCGCCAGATGGTTGTACCGCCCAGCATCGTTGCCAGCATCAGGCCCGGCACCACACCGGCCATAAACAGCGTACCGATCGAGGCCGACATCACCGGCGCACCGTCCGGTCCTGTCACCACCATGCCGGATGTTGCCACCGCATACATCACCATCACAATCGACGGCGGAATGAGAATACCAAGCCCGCCGGAAGTTGCGATAACACCGGTACCGAATTGCGGCGGATAGCCCTGCTTGACCATGGCCGGTATCAGGATTGAGCCCACGGCCATAACCGTTGCCGGTGAGGAACCGGAAATCGCCGCAAACAGCGAACAGGCAGCCACAGCGGCCAGCCCCATACCACCATACCAGTGGCCAACCATAGAGGTCGCAAACCGGATCATCCGTTTGGCCACCCCGCCATGGGTGAGGAAGTTACCGGCAAGAATGAAAAACGGGATCGCCATGATCTCGAATTTTTCAATACCGGTGAACAGCTTCAGCGCGATTGAATCCATCGGGATGGAGGTGAAGGAAAACAGAAAGGTAAAAACTGTCAGACCCAGCGCGATAGAAACCGGCATACCGGTGACCAGCAGCAGCGCAAGAATTAAAAAGATGATCAGAGCGGTCATCGGAATTCCTCCGCTTCTTCCATACCATCCACATGACCGTGATCATGGTGAACGATTGTACCGGTTGTCAGATAGAGCCACATTGCCTGTACAAAGCGGAAGCACATCAGCGCCGAACCAAGCGGAACCGCCAGATAGACAATCCACATCGGCATTTCGAGATCAGCGGAAATCTGGCCGGTTTTGGAAATATGCCAGACGAAATCCGCGCCGATCCACGCAACAATTGCCGTGAATAAAATACAGGCCAGAAAGGCGATGATAATCATCAGGCGCTGATTTCTCGGTGACATGCGTTCAACCAGTACATCCACGCCGACATGGATGCCGATGCGCACGCCGTAAGCAGCACCGAATTTCGCCATCCAGACAAACAGATAGATACAGGCTTCCTGCGCCCAGGTCAGATTGATGGATGCCAGCCAGCGATAAAAACTGCGGGCATAGGCCTGCAGTTCAGGATAATTATTAGCGCGCGCCCATGACAAGAAATCTGCGGCAACGCCAATAGAATAACGGTGAGCAACCGCCACAAAGATCAGCACAACGGCTGATGCAATCAAAAAAGACAGCAATATTTCTTCGAAGCGGTCGAGGATACGCAACACCATGGGATGCTCCTCAGATGAGACAGCACCGTTTCATGGTGCTTTTGTTAGTCAAAATTTGCGCACAAAACATCCCTCGCAAAGACAGGCAATGCGCGCAACAGTGAAGAAAAAGATAAAGCGGAATATGTGCCTGCCCTGAGCACCAACATCAGGGCAGGCAAGCCCGCTGCAACAAAGGGGGACTTTGCAGCGGAATCCTGAAAGGATTAGTCTTTCATTCCGACGGCTTCATAAACCTGTTTGATCAGGTCTGCGCCCACACGGTCAGCCATTTCCGTATGAACAGGCTTGAGTGCCTCAACCCATTCTGCACGTTCTTCCGGTGTCAGATCGTAGAATGTCGTTGTCCCTGCCGCTTTCATCGCAGCCAGTGAATCGTCATTCTCTTTCTGGGCAATTTCGTTGGCATAGGCGGTTGATTCCGCCATCGCTTTATCAAGCTGACCACGCACATCTTCCGGCAGACCTTCCCAGAAGGCTTTATTGACGATCACCGCATAGCCCAGATAGCCATGGTTCGAGACCGTGGCATGTTTCTGCACTTCATGCATTTTCTGGGTATACATATTGGATGGCGGGTTTTCTGTGCCATCAACAACACCGGTCTGCAAAGCCTGATACACTTCAGAGAAGGCCAGAACCTGTGGCACTGCCCCCAGCGCTTTCATCTGCGCTTCCAGAATTTTGGAAGACTGAATACGCATTTTAAGACCAAGAAAATCATCCGGTACATGCATAGGGCTGTTTGCCGACATCACTTTGAAGCCGTTATCCCAATAGGCAAGACCGATAATTCCTTTGGCATCCAGTTTGTCGAGGAGCGCACGACCAACCGGACCATCAGTGATTTTGCGCAGATCATCATAGTCTTTCATGATGAAAGGCAGATCGAACACTTCAAATTCACGCACACCGAGCGGGCCGAATTTTGCCAGTGACGGTGCCAGCATCTGCACGGCACCAAGCTGCAAGGCTTCCAGCTCTTCTTTATCTTTGTAAAGCTGGGAGTTCGGATAGACCTCAACCTTCACTTTACCTTCAGTATAGGCTTCAGCCAGTTCCTTGAACTTCTCTGCGCCTTTGCCCTTTGGTGTATCCGGTGCCACAACATGACTGAATTTAATGGTTATAGCCTGCGCAAGCGCGGTTGAGCTCACACCAAATGCGAGCATTGCAGCAAGACCGGCAGTTGTCAGAAATTTCATTGAGCGGCCCTCCCAAGCCTGCATAAACTCCCCCACGGAGTAAAAATCCAGATAAAATCCTTAAAAGGAGTGGAGCCGTAATTCTATTGTGGAAACCCACAGTATTTCTATTGTGGTTTACCACAGGCATAAATGCATAAAACTGGTTATGCTTATAAATATCATTAATACCAAGGTGCTAACGCATCACGCCTTGAAAAAGTTCAATCGCCACTCGGGCTTAACCAAAACCCCATGAGTCACACTCATACGGTTTTGGTATAAGGATACTCAAACGATCACATGAGATTTCAGCGCGCAGTAAAAAATCCGCAAGACAGCCGCAAAAGCCGGTCAGGCTTTCGTATAGCTGTGCGTGATTATACGTTGATTATTCCCCTGCTCGCGATACTGCTGATTGTGACCCTGATCGTTGCGCTGATCTGGATGACCTCGCGTGACAACCAGTCTGAAACTGAGAAAAAACTGACAACCGACGCTTTATGGGTTGAGCAATATCTGCGCTTTCAGTTGCAGACATTTGAAACCGAATTGCGTGATCTCGGCGTCGATATTGAACGCGATGCACAGCAAACAGATAATCTGCGCACCAAAGCCCAGCATCTGATTGCGATCCACCCCGAGCTGATTGATATCAGCTGGTTTGCGCCGGATGGCAATCTGCTGGAAAGCGCACCGCCCGGACTTAATGTTATTGCCGATTATAAACCGTCACTGGCGGAGCACAGCCGGTTATTCGGTAAGCCGGTTTACTCACCGCCGCGCCATACCAGCGAAGGCTGGGTCGTTGATATGGTGGCACCAGTCTATAATAATAACCGCTCTGCCGGTACGCTCTGGGTGATTATCTCGCTGGACAGGTTGCTGTCGCGCAATGTGCCGTGGTGGGTCGCCGGAAAATATCAGGTATCGCTTACGGATTCCGGCGGCGATCCGCTGATTTCCAAATCGAGTATCATGCCGACCAATGATCAGGCTCGGCATACGATCTCCTTCGACCCGCCGCTTAACGGGACGTATATTACCGTTACCCCTTATCAGAGCCGACCGGCCATCGGCCCGATCGTGATCTCTGCGGCGATTATCGGCCTGACCATTCTGGTGATTATCAATCTCTGGATGGCCTATCGCCAGAACCGGCGCAGAGCCGCAGCAGAACATGCGCTGCGCACCGAATATGCATTCCGGCAGGCGATGGAAAACTCCCTGACCATCGGCATGCGTGCCCGTGACCGTAACGGCCGGATCATCTATGTGAATCCTGAATTCTGCCGCATGGTCGGTTATGACGAAAAACAGCTGATCGGCATGATGCCCCCGCATCCCTACTGGGCGCCGGAAATTATCTCGGAAGGCATTCAGCGCCAGAATGATATGCGCAGCACCGGTATTGCCCCTCATGAATTTGAAACACGGTTTATACGCCCTGACGGCAAACTGATTGATATTCAGGTCTATGAAGCACCGCTGATTGATGCAGATGGTATTCATATCGGCTGGATGGGGTCGCTCGTTGATGTGACCGAGCGCAAAAGATTGGATGAAGCCCGCCAAACCGAGGCGGAGAAACTCCAGCACAATGCCCGCCTGATTACCATGGGCGAAATGGCCTCGACGCTGGCGCATGAACTGAACCAGCCGCTGGCCGCAATTACCAGCTATGCCACCGGTAGCCTCAACCTGCTGAAATCCGGCACTGTGCAGCCGGAAGATCTGACCAACGCCCTGCAGAAACTCTCCGATCAGGCACAGCGTGCCGGTACGATTGTGCATCGTGTCCATGATTTTGTGCGCAAACGCTCAGTCACACCGGAACACCGTGATCTGCGCAAAATCCTGCAGGATGCCACCAGCTTTATCAGTACGGATATGACCAGAGGCGGCGGGCGCATTGATATGAAACTGCCGGATGCACCGGTGCCGGTACGTGCCGATGCCGTGCTGATCCAGCAGGTTTTGCTCAATCTGATGCGCAATGCCCGTGAGGCCGCGGCAGGACTGCCCCGTAACCGGCAGGTCTTGCATATTGTGCTTGAAGCCAGCCACAATGAGGCCGTTGTCACTATCACTGATCACGGGCATGGTATTCCTGAAGGCATGGAGAATGAGATTTTCACGCCTTTCATTTCCTCAAAATCCGAAGGGATGGGCATGGGATTGCCGATCTGCCGCTCTATTCTCGAATCCCATAAAGGCCGTCTCTGGTTACTGGCAACACCGGACAAACAAGGCGCAAGTTTTTGCCTTTCCCTGCCGCTGATATCTCAGGAAACACGATCATGACCGTTCATATTGTTGATGATGATGAGGCAATCCGCGACAGCCTGTCATGGCTGTTTCGCTCGCGCGGTGTGGGCGTTGTTACATGGCCGTCCGGTGAGGATTTCCTGAAAGACTGGACGCCGGATTTACAAGGCTGCATCCTTCTGGATATGCGGATGGACGGCATGTCCGGCCTTGAGGTTTTTGACCGGCTGATCAGCCTGCAAGCCCGGCAGCCGGTGATTTTTCTTACCGGTCACGGAGATATTCCGCTCGCCGTAGAATGCCTAAAACAGGGGGCTGCGGATTTTCTCGAAAAGCCGTTCAACGACAATAATCTGGTCGATCGTGTCTTGGATGCCCTGCACAAAGCCAAAGAACG
Organism: Pseudochrobactrum asaccharolyticum; assembly: GCF_003314995.1. Taxonomy (GTDB): domain Bacteria; phylum Pseudomonadota; class Alphaproteobacteria; order Rhizobiales; family Rhizobiaceae; genus Pseudochrobactrum; species Pseudochrobactrum asaccharolyticum. Next base: position 74,748 of record NZ_QNRH01000006.1, on the reverse strand, counting down.
TGCAGCCTCCGACCGTCAGCGTGACGAATTACGGCGCAAGCGCGCACAGCTTTCCCCGCGTGAGAATGAAGTGCTGTCGATGATCTTAGAAGGGCTGCTCAACAAACAGATTGCTGACAAGCTGGATATTACAGTGCGCACAATTGAAGTGCATCGCGCCCATATTATGGAAAAAATGGATGCTCGTAATGCCGTTGAACTGGCACGCCTGATCAGCTTCACAGAGCAGAATTAAAGCGGCAGAGTTTAGAGCGCATCCCGAAAAGTGTGAAACGGTTTTCGGACAAGATGCGCGTCAAATCAGAGTGTTAGAGCGCCGATCTGATTCAATCAGATCGAAACGCGCTCTAAATGCTCTGCCGCTCTGAAATCTATGCGTAGATAATCAGCAGGTCTTTCGCATCAATCTGATCACCGGCACGCACCAGCACCTCTGCCAGCACGCCATCGCGCTCGGCATGGATTGCTGTCTCCATCTTCATAGCTTCAATGGAAAGCAATACATCGCCAGCCTTCACGCTCTGCCCGCTGACAACCGCAACAGTTGAAACAATGCCAGGCATCGGCGCACCGATATGTGCTTCATTGTTCAGCTCCACTTTACGCTTTGCCCCTTTACCGGCACCGCGTGTGCGATCCGGCACTTTGATACGGCGCGGCTGACCATTCAGCTCAAAGAACACCGTGACCATGCCCTGATCATCAACATCGCCCAAAGCCTGATTGCGGATAACCAACGTCTTGCCGCGCTCAATCTCAACAAAGACCTCCTGCTCCTGTGCCAATCCGTAGAAATAAACCGGCGTCGGCAGCACGCTTGTCGGCCCATAAAGGGTTTGCGCACCGGCAAAATCAGTGAAGACTTTCGGATACATCAGATAGGATGCGAACTCCTGATCACTGACTTTACGCTCCAGCTTAGCTTCAAGCTCTTTGCGCTCTACTGTAAGATCAGCCGGTTGCAACAACGCACCCGGACGGGTTGTGAACGGCTTTTCGCCTTTCAGCACTTTGGCCTGCAAATCTTTCGGCCAGCCTGCCGGTGGCTGGCCAAGATCGCCGCGCATCATCGAGACAACGGAATCGGGAAAGGCAATATCCTTCGCCGGATTGGTCACATCGCCTGTCGTCAAATCCTGACTGACCATCATCAGCGCCATATCACCCACTACTTTGGAAGACGGCGTGACTTTGACAATATCGCCGAACATCAGGTTCACATCGGCATAGGCCTGTGCCACCTCATGCCAGCGGCTTTCCAGCCCCAGTGAACGTGCCTGTTCTTTCAGATTGGTGAACTGACCGCCCGGCATTTCATGCAGATAAACCTCCGAGGCAGGGCCTTTCAGGTCGCTTTCAAAGGCTGCATATTGATTGCGTGCCGCTTCCCAATAGAAGGAAATCCGGCGGATCGAAGCCGGATCAAGTTGCGGATCGCGTTCACTGCCCGCCAGCGCTTCGACAATCGAGCCGAGACATGGCTGTGAGGTATTACCGGACAAAGCATCCATTGCCGCATCCACCGCATCGACGCCGCTCTCCACAGCCGCCAGCACCGTTGCCGCCGCAATACCGGATGTATCATGGGTATGGAAATGGATCGGCAGATCGGTTTCCTGCCGCAAAGCTGTAAATAATGTGCGGGCAGCCTGCGGCTTCAAAAGCCCTGCCATATCTTTAATGGCGATAATATGCGCGCCGGCTTTTTCCACCTCACGCGCCAGTTTCAAATAGTAATTGAGGTCATATTGCGAGCGCGCCGCATTCATCAGATCGCCGGTATAGCAAATCGCCGCCTCGCAGAGTTTGCCCTCGCTCAGCACCGCATCCATCGACACGCGCATATTCTCAACCCAGTTGAGACTGTCAAACACGCGGAACAGATCAATGCCGCCGCGTGCAGCTTCACGAACAAATTGCGTCACCACATTATCGGGATAGCTCTTATAACCCACGCCATTGGCACCGCGCAGCAGCATTTGCAACAGCAGGTTCGGCGCGCCATCACGCACCTTGCTCAACCTCTCCCACGGATCTTCGGTGAGAAAGCGCATCGCCACATCAAAGGTCGCACCGCCCCAGCATTCCAGCGAGAACAAGTTCGGCAGCAAACGGGCATAGGTTTCGGCAATTTGCGCAATATCATAGGTACGCATACGTGTGGCGAGCAGTGACTGATGTCCGTCCCGCATAGTTGTATCGGTCACCAGCACCCGCTTTTGCTCACGCATCCATTGCGTAAATTTCTGTGGCCCGAGCTCTGCCAGTTTCTGACGTGTGCCGCTCTGAATTTCACCGTCTGGTACATAAGGCACTTTCGGAGCTGCCGCATTGGCTGCGGGCATTGCACGTCCTTTGGTTTCTGGATGACCATTAACAGTCACATCAGCAATATAGGTCAGGAGCTTGGTTGCACGATCCTGCCGTTTCACATGCTCAAACAGTTCCGGCGTTGTGTCAATAAAGCGTGTCGTATAGTCATTGCTGCGGAATTTCGGATGCGTAATAATCGCTTCCAGAAAGGTCAGATTGGTCGATACACCACGGATACGGAATTCGCGCAGTGCACGATGCATACGCAGGATCACTTCTTCCGGTGTCGATGCCCATGCTGTTACCTTCTCCAGCAACGGGTCATAATAGCGAGTGATGAAGGCACCGGAATAGGCTGTGCCACCGTCCAGACGAATGCCAAAGCCGGTTGCTCCGCGATAAGCGGTAATCCTTCCGTAATCCGGAATGAAGTTCTGCTCCGGATCTTCCGTGGTGATACGGCATTGCAGCGCATGTCCACGCAGCACAATTTTGCTCTGCTCAGGCACACCGGATTCCGGCGTGCCGATTGCAGCGCCTTCCAAAATACGAATTTGCGCTTTGACGATATCAATACCGGTGACTTCTTCTGTCACCGTATGCTCCACTTGAATACGCGGGTTGACCTCGATGAAGTAGAACTTACCCGAGGAAACATCCATCAGGAACTCAACAGTCCCCGCCCCGATATATTGAGTAGCGCGGGCGATCTTCAGCGCATAATCGGCCAGTTCCTGACGCTGTGCATCATTGAGATATGGTGCCGGTGCGCGCTCAACCACTTTCTGATTGCGGCGCTGTACAGAGCAATCCCGCTCAAACAAATGCACGGCATTGCCATGAGTATCACCGAGAATTTGCACTTCCACATGGCGTGCTTTTTCGACGAGTTTTTCGAGATAGACTTCATCCTTGCCAAAGGCGGCCTTCGCTTCACGTTTGGCCTCAGTCACTTCGCGCGCTAAATCTTTGGCCTCGCGAATAGCGCGCATACCGCGACCGCCGCCACCCCATGACGCTTTAAGCATCAAAGGATAGCCAATACTATCGGCGATTTTGCGCACCTCATCCATATCATCCGGCAGCGGATCACTGGCAGGCACCACCGGCACGCCAACCTCAACAGCGAGATTGCGTGCTGCCACTTTATTGCCGAGGCGGCGCATTGTGTCGCCTTTCGGACCAATAAAGATAATACCGTTCTCGGCACAGGCATCGGCAAATTCAGGGCTTTCCGAGAGCAGACCATAACCCGGATGAATGGCATCGGCACCGGACAGCTTGGCGACGCGGATCACTTCCTCAATTGAGAGATAGCTTTCAATCGGCCCCAGATCACGCTGCAGATGGGGACCGCGCCCGACCTGATAACTCTCATCCGCTTTAAAACGATGTAATGCGAGTTTATCTTCCTCTGCCCAGATCGCCACGGTTTTCATGCCAAGCTCATTTGCAGCGCGGAAGACGCGGATAGCAATTTCAGAGCGGTTAGCGACAAGAATTTTATGGATAGGCAAAGCAGATCTCCCTCACTGCAAAACACCAGAGCGCCATGTGCGGGATCGCATTCATAGCCTCGCTCTGAATTCTTTTCATTGCGTATGTTCACAGACGCATAATGCGCCCGTTTAACTGTGACATGCTTAGATGAACCACCACTCATCGTTCCCGTGAAGAGCAGTGGAAGATCGCTGCATACTGAAAGTTTTTTTTGTGAAAGAACAGTGAAAATACGACGGAAAATAACAATGCCCGACACTAGGGCGTCGTGCGCCCTATTGGGCGCACAAGGGTCGCTCTAGCACTTTACATTTACAGCATAATTTCATCTTAAACTGATTGAAGTTTAAAAAATTATGCTGTGGTGCCGGGCATTGTTATAAACATCATTCCAAAGTATCAGAGCCATGTCTATGAAAGAGAATATTTTTCTAAATTCTTAGAAATACTCTGACTTCTGGAATTATTTTTTCTGGAAGTAGTTATACTTACCGTCGTCGCCTTTACGCCACTCAAACATGACATAAGGGGAAAGATTCGGATCGCCCTTTTCATCATAAGAGAGATCACCGAGGGCTGTCTTGAACGGGCCTTTTTCTTTCATGGCCTGAGCAACAGTCATCGGATCATTGCTACCGGCAGCATTTGCAGCGGCAGCCAGCGACTGAACGGCGGCATAGGTGTAGAAAGTATAGGCTTCCGGCTCAAAACCCTTGTCGCGGAACTGCTTGATCAGTTCAGCATTGGCCGGATCTTCACGCGGATCAGGGCCGAAGGTGTTGAGTACACCGGCCACCGCATCACCGGCAATCGAAGCCAGTTCGTTCGACACGATACCATCGCCGGAAATGAACTGTGCTTTCAGACCCTGATCACCCATCTGACGGATAATCAGACCGGCTTCCGGATGCAGACCACCCCAATAAATAACGGTAATTCCATCGCGCTTGAGCTTGGCAATCAGTGCGGAGTAATCCTTCTCACCGACATTCACGCCCTCATAGGCGGTTTCTTTCAGGCCAAGATCATTCATTGCTTTTTTGGTGCCGTCGGCAAGACCTTGCCCATAAGGTGTCTTGTCATGCACAATCGCAATTTTTCCGTCTTTAAAGTTGTCGACGATATATTTTGCGGCAGCGATACCCTGGTTATCGTCACGGCGGCAGGTGCGGAATGTATTCCACAGACCGCGCTCCGTATAAACCGGATTGGTTGTACCGGGCGCAATCGCCAGAATACCATTTTCAGCATAGACTTCAGAAGCAGGAATACTCACACCCGAATTGAAGTGACCGATAACAAACTGCACACCGTCAGCGGCAAACTTGTTGGCAACCGACATGCCCTGTTTTGGATCCGAAACGTCGTCACCATAAACCAGAACGATCTTTTCACCGTTCAAACCGCCTGCTGCGTTCACCACTTCTACAGCTGCTTCCGCGCCGTTTTTAATCTGTGCACCATAGGCAGCACTGCCGCCTGTTAAAGGTGCGCCGACACCGACCAGAATGTCTGCCCATGACGAACCGCTAAAGGCAAGCATTGCTGACAGGGCAACACCGCAGAACAGAGACTTTTTCATATTTCCTACTCCCATTAATATGACCGGATACGACAGTGTTTGTATCCGGTATTTTTCCCGTCGGAATCAGCTATTCCGACAGAATTCCTCTGAGCCATACAAGCATTTTATGCGAACAGGTCGCTCTGTCAGCGCCACCATTTCGCTCAAGTGAGACCGGATCACTCCGGTCTCACATCTGCTCTGCACCAGCCTGCTCGCGGCAGTTTACTGCTGAATGTAAGTGAACTTACCGTCAGCGCCTTTTTGCCATTTATACATGACGTAACCCGGCAATTTCGGATCGCCCTTTTCATCATAAGCCAGATCGCCGAGAACGGTTTTAAAGTTTCCCTTCTTCAGTTCTTTGGCAACAGCTTCCGGATCATTGCTGCCGGCAGCCTTGGCAGCTCCTGCCAGCGACTGCATGGCTGCGTAAGAATAAAGCGTATAAGCTTCAGGCTCGAAACCGGCATCGCGGAACTTCTTGACCAGATCAGCATTGGCCGGATTGTTGCGCGGGTCAGGACCGAATGTATTCAGCGTCCCTTCCACCGCATTACCGGCAATCGAAGCCAGTTCATTCGAAACGATACCGTCACCGGAGATGAACTGTGCTTTCAAACCCTGATCTCCGAGCTGACGGATAATCAGACCGGCTTCCGCATGCATACCGCCCCAGTAAATGACGCTGATGCCTTCCTGTTTCAGCTTGGCGATCAGAGCGGAAAAGTCTTTTTCACCGACATTCACGCCTTCATAAACGGTTTCTTTGACGCCAGCAGCATTAAGGGTTTTCTTGGTTTCATCAGCCAGCCCCTGTCCGTAAGGGGTCTTGTCGTGGAGAACCGCGACTTTGGCATCTTTGAAATGATCGGCGATATATTGACCGGCAACTACACCCTGCTGGTCATCACGGCCACAAGTACGGAATGTGTTCCACAGCCCCTGCTCGGTATAAACCGGATTGGTGCAACCCGGTGATATCTGAACAATGCCATTTTCGGCATAGACTGTTGAAACCGGAATACAGACACCGGAGTTGAAGTGGCCGATGACGAATTTCACGCCGTCAGCCGCGAATTTATTCGCAACCGAAATCCCCTGTTTCGGATCGGATACGTCATCGCCAAGAGTGAAGGTGATTTTCTCGCCGTTCAGCCCGCCTTCGGCATTGATGAGTTCTGCAGCAGCTTCTGCGCCCTTCTGAATCTGAAGACCGTAAACGGCATTCGGACCGGTGAGCGGTGCCCCGATACCCACCACGATATCCGCAAAGGCTGCGCCGCTGAAAGCGACGAGCGAGGAAAGTGCAACGCTGTATAATAATGCTTTTTTCATAATAACTGCTCCCATTACAATGATTTTGCCGGAAACTGTCTGCCAGAGAGCAGCTTCCTATGTTTATTAAATCCGGAGAATTAGCGTTCACGCCAAAGGCAGTTACCGATAATCCGCCGGTCATTTTTTATGCAATCATTAAGCAGAAACCGGTTTCCCGGGCAGTCTGTGCAGGAGTTATGCTCCTGCAGTTATCACAAGATCTGCTTTGTTCCCGTAAAACAGATCTTGTAATTTCAAGACGCATTCCCGAATTTAAAATACGGATCGGGAATGCTGTTATTATTGAGTTAAAACCCTGATTTATTTGGATTTATAGGAAAATAGTGACGTTTGCTCATAGAGCCAGCTATATTGACGAACCATCTTCTTGACCTTGGTAAAACGATAGCCAAGCGTGCCGATAACAGCCAGTACGACCAGATCCACCAGATAATAATGCAATGACAGCAATGTGCCTTCGAACATCGCATAATGGATGAAGCGTACCATTGCCGTTAAAGGCAGAAGATAGAGCAAAAACATAGCGTAAGGACGCCATGTCTGGGCGCAGGCGCGTCCAGTCATCCATGCTGCCCAACCACCAAGAATACAGGTGATCAGCAAAAACAACCAGAATGACGGCTCTTCATAGAGAATGCCTTGCATAATAAATCTCCCGAATTCACCGGATATCAATGCGATAATTCCGGTTATTACAGCTCAGAAGGGACAACACCACGGCGGCAATTATTTTTGCCGGATTGACACCTGTTTTCGCCTCCGCCCTTCTGAGACTGCGTTAATCTGCATAACCAACCGCGATATGAACGTGATCAGACTGTGCCTGATCTGATCTCATTAATGGCGGCCGCCCTCCAGATAAGCTGCACGTACTTCCGGATTAGCCAGAAGTTCCTGTCCGCTGCCGCTCATGGTGATCACACCATTGACCATCACATAACCGCGATGGGCGAGTTTCAGCGCACCGAAAGCATTCTGTTCAACCAAAAATACTGTCAGACCTGTTGTGCGGTTCAGCTCTTTGATCGCCTCGAATATCTGTTTAACGATCAGCGGTGCCAGCCCCAATGACGGCTCATCCAGCATCAGTAATTTTGGCCGCGCCATCAATGCACGGGCGATCGCCAGCATCTGCTGCTCACCGCCCGACAGCGTGCCGCCGCGCTGATTGATGCGCTCTTTCAGACGCGGAAACAGATCAAACATCAGCTTCACATCTTCATCAAAATATTTCTGATTATCAAGGCTCGCACCCATCTGCAGATTTTCCATCACGCTCATACGCGGGAAAATACGGCGACCTTCCGGAGACTGCGCAATACGCAGTTTCGCAATCTCATGCGGCGGCATTGTTGTAATGTCTTTGCCGTCGAAAATAATGCGGCCGGTACGCGCGCGCGGCGAGCCGAAAATCGTCATCATCAATGTTGATTTGCCAGCACCATTGGCACCAATCAGCGTAACGATTTCACCGGATTGCACGGTCACATCCACGCCTTTCAGCGCACAGATATTGCCGTAATAAGTTTCAACCTTATCAATAACCAGAAGCGGGTTTTGAGCCTGCATCATTTACCCCCCTCAGATTTTTTGCTTGAAGCCTTTTCAGCCGGTGTTTCATGGCTCGAAGGTACTTTTCCGGATTCAACACGTGTTGAAAACTCGGTTGCTTCACCTTGTGACAGTTTTTTCGCCTGACCGACCCAGTCTTCACGGCTAATACGGCCATCAAAGCTCAGATAAGTTTCTGCCTGTTTGATATCGGCATCTGTCCATACGGCAATCTGATCAAAGTGATAGATACCATGGGCATTGAGCTTGGTTTCATTCACACTGCCAATGCCTTTGATCAGCGTCAGATTATCAGCAGCACCGTTGCGCGGCGCATCCAGACCACCGGCCAGACGATCTACGGATACAGCCTCGGACGGCTCAACATCTGCAAGCTGGGTCACCAGCTGATCAACACTCCCGATTTCACCGTCGGCTCCGTCAATGAGGTCTGTAACCTCATCATCATCCACGCCGAGATAGGCTGCGATAACTTTCGGATCATTCTGCACAAAATGCGGAGCTCCGTCAGAGATCTTTGTACCATATTCAAGCACGATCACATGATCGGAAATTTCCATAACCACGGACATATCATGCTCGATCAGCAGAATAGATGTGCCTGTATCCTTACAAATATCGAGCAGCAGCTTGTTCAGTTCAGCCGATTCACGCGGGTTAAGACCGGCCGCAGGTTCATCAAGACAGAGCATTTCCGGATCGGTGCACATAGCGCGTGCAATTTCCAGACGACGCTGATCACCATAAGGCAGATCACCGGCCGGATCATCCGCACGATGGGTCAGATTGATTTTCTCAAGCCAGATGCGCGCCTTTTCAATCGCATCCTTCGCTGCCTTTTTATAGGCAGGGAAACCCAACAGGCCGAGGAAGGTAAAGCCGGAAGAAACCATCAGCGGATTATGCTGTGCCACCAGCAGATTTTCCAAAACAGTCAGACCTGTGAACAGGCGAATGTTCTGAAATGTGCGGGCAACCTTGGCTTTTTTGGTGATCATGAAATCCGGCATCCGTTCCAGCAGGAACTTATCGCCATTGGTATGATGCATGGTCACCATGCCGCCTGTCGGCTTGTAAAAACCGGTCAGGCAGTTGAACACTGTGGTTTTTCCGGCTCCGTTTGGTCCGATCACCGCTGTGATCTCGCCACGTTTGACCTCAAAACTCAAGTCATTGATCGCAACCAGACCACCGAAGCGCATGGATAAATGCTCGACCTTCAGAATGGTTTCGGCGCTTTTTGTTTTTTCAGCAAGTGGAGAATTTGCCATTACTGTTGTCCCCGCCATCAGCCATGTCCTTCCTTGGTAAAGGAACCGGATACCAGCTTACGCTCGTTCAGGAAGGCACTTGGTTCACGATGTCCGACGAAACCGCGCGGTTTCCAGACCATCACTACAACCATTGCCAGACCGAAGATCAGCATACGATAGAGTTCAGGTGTAAAGCTCTGTCCGAAGATAGCTTTGAGGAAGGAAAGTTCACGCAGAATTTCCGTACCGCCGATCATGACAATCGCGGCAATCGCAATCCCGATCAGTGACCCCATGCCACCCAGCACCACAACAGCAAGAATAACTGCGGATTCAAGGAACACGAATGATTCCGGACTGACGAAGCCCTGACGCGCACCGAAGAAGGCACCGGCAAAACCACCGAACATCGCACCGGTCGCGAAAGCGGTCAGCTTGGTCGTTGTCGTGTTGATACCCAGTGCACGGCAGGCGATTTCATCTTCACGCAGCGCTTCCCACGCACGGCCGATCGGCATACGGCGCAGACGGATTGTGACCCATGCAGTCAGCAGAGCAAGAAGAAGAATGATGTAATAGAGGAAGATTTTATAATGGGCAGCGGAGAATTGCAGGCCGAAAGTTGCCGCAAAACCATCCGGACCGGCCTTGAAAGGAATGCCGAAGAATGTCGCTTTTGCGATACCCGACACACCGAATGTGCCTTTTGTTACGGCCGTCCAGTTTATCAGCACAAGCCTGATAATTTCCCCGAAAGCCAGTGTCACAATCGCCAGATAGTCACCGCGCAGACGCAGTACCGGAAAGCCAAGAATGATCCCCCAGAAGGCAGCAAGAATACCGGCGACCGGCAGCAGCGTCCAGAAAGACAAACCGAAATAAGAGGACAGCAAAGCGTAGGAATAAGCACCCACCGCATAGAAGGCCACATAACCCAGATCGAGCAGACCGGCGAGACCGACAACGATATTCAGCCCCCATGCCAGCATAATATAGATCAGAATCTGAATACCGAAGTTATCGACCCATTTCAGCGACCCCTGAAAGCCGAGTGTCGCGACAATCAGCACCGGATAGATAAACAGAAACAGGATTGCGAGTTTCGAGAAGTTCTTGCGGAAGAAAGAAACATCACCGCCTGCAGACACATGTTTCTCGGCTTTACTCCGCTTGGCCATATAAGGCACCAGGAAAGCGCGATGCAGAAAGCGGCCAATACCGGACAAAGCAACAAGGATGAACAACAAGCCCCAGCGCTGAACCAGCACCAGTTCATTATTGATATTCTGCTCGGTTTTAAAACCGACAATCAGAACAAACAGACCAAAAGCGAGAATTGCTGCAATGATACCTTCGCGAATACCAGCTGCAAAATCCGATGGTGCTGCTTTTGGCTTCGCCACAGAAGAAGTCTGAAAAGTATTGGCCATGTTACACCTTTTCAACTTCTGGACGGCCGAGAATGCCGGAAGGCATGAAAATCAGCACAATCGCAAGGATTGAGAATGCAGCAACATCTTTATAATCGATCGAGAAATAGGCAGACCAGAGCGCTTCGATCAGGCCGATCAGCAAGCCGCCGATCATAGCACCCGGCAGAGAGCCGATGCCGCCGAGAACCGCTGCGGTAAATGCCTTAACGCCCGGAATAAAGCCGTCGGCAAAGGAAATAACGCCGTAATAAGTGAGGTAAAGCGTACCGGCCACCGCAGCCAATGCTGCCCCCATAACAAAGGTCAGGGAAATGGTGCGGTCGACATTAATGCCGAGCAGCGACGCCATTTTACGATCCTGCTCACAGGCACGCTGTGCGCGCCCCAGAGAGGTCCGGTTAACAATATACCAGAAGATCGTCAGCAGAACGACCGTGACGGCAATGATAACAATCTGCTTGAGTGAGATAATAATATCCGTGCCAAACAGCGAGTAGGAATCATTGATCAGCGCAGGGATCGGCTTGTTGCGCGGGCCCTGTGTCACCTGAACAAAGTTGGACAATGCAATAGACATACCAATCGCAGTGATCAGCGGTGCAAGGCGGAAAGAGCCGCGCAACGGTCTGTAAGCAACCCGCTCAATGGTCCAGCTCCACATACTGGTCAGGATCATGGCGACGATCATCATCAGCAGGATTGCCAGCACCACAGGCACTGCACCGACAAAGGTTGTCAGTATCAAAAAAACAATAAGCGCCATGAAGGCGCCGAGCATAAAAACATCACCATGAGAAAAATTGATCATGCCGATAATACCATAAACCATGGTATAGCCGATGGCGATCAATCCGTAGATTGACCCGAGCGTCAGCCCGTTGATCACTTGCTGGATAAAATATTCCATTGCAAAGTCACCCTTTTCTGATCTGAATTATTTTCGCCGCTAACGGGCACTTCCCTTATATTTCAGATCGTTTACTCCACTGCACAATCCGGCAGGCAAAAGCTGCCGCAGTACCGTCCAGAATTTATAGGCTTACTGCATGTCGGTGAGACAGCGCAGCTTAGTCATATGGCATTGCAGAGAATCGTCCCCCGATAGCGTCTGTGATAGCAGACAAGGCTTCCGCTCCCCTTGGCCGAATATGACCAAATCCGGAAAAACCGAATTGCCCGACTACACAGAAACTATAGAAAATACGACTAGTAATATAGTATTACTCGCCCCCTGCTCTGCTCCTGAAATTTAAGATTACTCATAATTTATTACCGGTCAATCGCCGTTCTGCATTGTTTTGATGATTGAACAATATTCTGTTTGCGACGTCTTTAACGGACTACAAAACCATGCGCAAAAGGATCGCGGTCATCAATGAAAATTGTATTATAACCTGTCATGCGTGCCCAACCGGCAATAGAAGGAATTATGCCTTTCTTATCAGCTACTTGAACATCAGCCTCTACCCGCCCGTGAAACAGTGATCCGATCACGGATTCGTGAACAAAACTATCTCCGGCCTTCAGTTCTCCGCGAGCCGCCAGTTGCGCCATACGGGCAGAAGTTCCGGTGCCGCATGGTGAACGATCAATCGCTTTTTCTCCGTAGAACACGGCATTACGTGCATGAGCTTCGGATTTCGTCGGTTTTCCTGTCCACAAAATATGGCTGAGGCGATTAATATCGGCGAGTTCCGGATGCTGAAAACGATACATCTCATTGAGTCGCTGGCGTAAAACAGGGCTCCAGCCAATCAGATCAAGCACCGAATAATCGGCCAGATCCGTGTAATTTTCTTGCGCCTCAACAATTGCGTAGAAATTACCGCCATAGCTGACATCAACTTTGAGCAAGCCGAGATCAGGACACTCGACCTCTAATCCTTCAGCGTACAGGAATGCCGGCACATTGGTCAGCCGCACGCTTTCCACATATTGCCCGTTCTGCTCATATTCGATTGCAACTTTACCCGCCGGTGTATCGAGATTGATTTTGCCCGGTACTTTTGGAGTAATCAGCCCCTGCTCAATAGCCATTGTGACTGTACCGATTGTACCATGCCCGCACATCGGGAGACAGCCGGATGTCTCGATAAACAATACTGCCACATCACAATCATCGCGTGTCGGCGGATAAAGAATAGAACCGGACATCATGTCGTGACCGCGCGGCTCAAACATCAGACCGGTGCGGATCCAGTCATATTCGGCAAGAAAATGCGCGCGCTTTTCCATCATATTGGAGCCGTGCAGGTTCGGCCCGCCTCCGGCCACAAGCCGAACAGGATTACCGCAAGTATGACCGTCAACACAAAAGAACGAATGTTTTGCCATGATGTTTCTCAAAACCGTTTTGGACTGAAAGCACTGACAGGCAGCGCTGTTGTTTCATGATTTAAAAGCTGGGTCACAAGTCGCGCAGTCGCTGCAGACTGGGTAAGCCCCAGATGGCCGTGTCCGAAAGCATAAATGATATCATTCGAGGTCGAGGAATAGCCGATCACCGGTAATGTATCCGGCGTCGAAGGACGGTAACCCATCCATTGCCGCCCGCCTTCCGTTTTCAGTTGCGGCAGGAACTGCTTCGCCTTTTTCAGCATAGCTTCTGAGCGCGCATAATTGGGCGGCAGGATCAGCCCGCCCAGTTCCACGGCACCACCGACACGCACACCTGTTGTCAGCGGCGTAATCACAAAGGCATGCCCGGGGAATGTCAGCTGACGACGGATATCACCGGCACCAACCGGTAAAGTCGTATTATAGCCGCGTTCTGTCTCCAGCGGCACAGCATCGCCAAGCTGCGCACTTAAATGATGAGACCACGCACCCGCTGCAATAATCAGTTTTCTGCCATGCAGCACTTCACCATTGGCAAGTGTCACTTCCGCGCCAGTTGGCCGCTGAGTAATCGCTGAAACTGTGGCCTGCTGATAGCGCGCGCCCAGTTTTTCCGCATAGGCCCAAAGCGCTTTGCCATAGAGTTTCGGATCAGAAACGTTCTTCCATTTTGGTACAAAGCAACCGACCACAAAACGTGCATCTAATCCGGGCTGCAAGGCCGCCAGCTCTGTGCCGCGCACCACCTTGAAATCAATACCGGCCTGCTTTTTGGCTTCCCAACCGGACATTGCCGCCTGCAGTTCGGCTTCACTTTCATAAAGCTCAAGATTGCCTTCATGATGGATCATATCCGTAATACCGGCGCGCTCTGCCAGTGCCAACATTTCCTTTTCTGCCAGCTGCATCATTTGCCCCTGCACCTGCGTGCTGTTGCGAAGTGCAGATGCGCTGCTGGCACGCCAGAAACGATAAAGCCATGGCAGCAATTTAACGACATAAGAAGGACGGATAGCAAAAGGCCCCAGAGGGTCCAGCAGCCAGCCCGGCACTTTCTTCATCACGCCCTTTGAAGCAAGCGGCAATATTTCTGAAAAAGCCAGAGCTGCCGCATTACCGGAACTTGTCTCCTCACAAATCCCCGTGCGATCCAGCACCAGCACAGAATGTCCGGCTTCGCTCAGCACCGCTGCTGCAGCAATCCCGACAATACCTGCCCCGATAATAATCACTTCAGAATGTTTCTGATTCCCATCCACATTGACGTTATCAACCGACGCCATGTGCCCTCCTGCCTGCCCTGTTTATAATTCTGATTATGCAGACCTTACGCCGTAAAAACGGTTCTTGCTACGGAAAAACCCCGGTTAAACTGAATTAACCGGGGTTGTTTCGCATCAGATTTTTGGCAGCTCAGGCCGTGTTGCCAGTGCCTGTTTTACAATCTTTTCAACCTGTGCCAGACGCTCGCCGCTCAGTGGCAGACGCGGCAGACGAACGCGGTCATTCGACTGGATGGCATGCACTTCAATCAGCTTGAGATTCTGTACCAGATAGGTCGAAACATCGAGATCAAGCAGCGGACGCATCCAGCGATAGAGCGACAATGCCTCATCATAGCGCTTCTGCTTGATGAGCTGATACAGCACCACCGTCTCACGCGGCAGCGATGTAACAACACCGGCTACCCAGCCGATTGCACCAGTTGTCAGCGCTTCAAATGCCAGATTGTCAACGCCGGTAAACAAATCAAAGCGATCGCCGAACTGATTAACGATATCAATCGTGCGGCGGATATCATCTGACGATTCCTTGATCGCAACGAACAGATCGTCTTTCGCCAGCTCTTCAAGGCACTCGCCGGTCACATCCACACGGTAGGCCATGCGGTTGGAATAGATCATCACAGGCAGACCACCGGCAGAAGCCATTGCTTTGAGGGTCGTGACGGTTTCCTGAGGATTGGTAAAATAGATCGGGCTTGGCACAACCATCAGGCCGTCGGCACCGGCTTTTGCCGCAGCTTTTGCGGCCGCCGCACCTTCACGCGTGCCCGCTTCAAACACAGTCATCAGCACCGGACGCTTACCCGCAACTGAACGAGCTGTTTTAAAAACATCCAGCTTTTCTTCAGCAGAAAGCATCGGGCCTTCACCGAGTGAGCCGCCAACCACAAAGCCATCGACGCCCGCATCAATCTGCAGGCCGAAGCAACGCTCCATTTCTTTGTGATCCAGCGCATCATTTTCAGTAAATTTTGTTGTAACTGCCGGAAAAATACCTGACCACATATCATAACTCCCAATTGATATACTACTGATATATCTAAATAGGAATTGGAAGTCAACTGAATTCTGCACAGCAATAATCGGGGGCGAGAACCATCGCACAAGCGTTCATTGATGGGCAGATATTGAGAAAAGGCCTTAGCTGTAGTATCTCTCGGGCAAATATCATCGAATATTAGACACCCTGAATATTGCATCAACGCAATATCGGCTCCGCAGAAACAAAAGCAGGCATCAGCCATACCGGCATGCACTGCCTATCAATAATAAGGACACAGCCTTTATGTCAGGGCCACTTACGAACAATGATGTACAGCTGGATACTTCTCCGGCCGCTTCTGCACTCAGCCTCTCTGATCAGGCATATCGCCTGCTTGAACGCCATATTGTCACCCTGTCTCTGCAACCGGGCAGTGTCACCAATGAGCGGGTTCTGATTGAACTGACCGGTATGGGGCGCACACCCGTTCGTGAAGCCATTCAGCGGCTGGCATGGGAAGGACTGATGGAAGTCCGTCCGCGCTCCGGTATTGCTATTACCGCGCTTGATCCGAAAGACTTTACCAAGGTTCTTGATGCGCGCGAAGGTGTTGAACAGATTCTTTGTCGTGATGCTGCTCGTTATTCCGGTACCTATGAGCATGATAAACTGCGTGAAGCCGCGGTTATGATGAAACAAGCAGCAACCACGCAGGACATTCCGCTGTTTCTTGATGCAGACAAAGCTTTCGACGAAGTTCTCGGCAGCGCCTCACTCAATCCTTACGCCACCCGTCTGGCCGCTCCTTTACAGAGCCACAGCCGCCGGTTCTGGTTCCGCTTACGCCGCGATGAAAGTCTTGCAGATTCTGCCGCTGCGCATACCCGTATGATTGAAGCCATTGTCAGCCGCGATGAAAATTCAGCGGTTGAAAGCGCCAAGCAGCTGATCGCACATTTGCGTACACTCACCCCATAAGTGCCGTATTTCATGCCGATAAGCCTGTTTCTCGCAGAAAAGGTTTATAGGCAGTATTATGATTTTAGAGCATTTCCAGCAAAAGTGTGAAGCGGTTTTGCGTCGGATAATGCGTAAAAACAAAAAGTTACAGCGGTTCCTACGATTCAGTCCTACTGGAACCGCTGTAAATCCGCTTTTTTACAGCAAAGCTTTTTCTGCCACTTGTATTCTGTTTCTCTCTGTTACCACCGGCTTTTCTGAGACGCCGGACAGTGATTACCAAGGCCCTGTCGTCACCAGTTGCAAGACGATTGGTGCTCTTTCAGAAAAATGGGACAAATCATCAGAGCAATGGCCGGAAATCACACTGCGTGCCAAGGTCAAAGCCGTACATCAGAATGACCCTATCGCCGTCACTGAACTCTGCCCCGATCAAAAACTACAGGTCATTTGCCTTGAATATGACAACAGCGCCCTGAAAGCCGGTGATCAGGTTGAGGTCAGCGGTATGCTGACCAATCGTTTTGATAATGGCGTCGTTATTGATCCCTGCTCGACACGATTACAAGCTGATTGAAACTGCGCCTGAATAATCATTACGCACACTTATCGCGAAGCGGGAACTTATTCCCATCTGCAGCGTTATCTCTTTGAAAATCTGACCGGAGACACCATCTTCCGGTCGAAAAAGATGCAATAAGGAGATCAGCATGGCTAGCAAACTGCGTAATGATGCAGAAAAGACATTTGAAGATCAGATTGCGGAACTGAAAAAAGAACTGGCTTCAGTAACCAAAAAATTATCCGAGCAAGGATCTGCACTTTACGATGATGCGCGTGACAGTGCGTCAGATACCTACGAAACATTACGTAAACGTGGCCGTGTCGCTGCCCGTGAAGTCCGGCATCAGGCTCAGGCTGTATCCGAGACCGCCCGTGAAAATCCGCTGGCAACCGCAGCGGTCGTAGCAGGTATCGGTTTGGTACTTGCACTGCTGGCTCGCCGCTAAGCAACTTCATCAGTTATCAGGCAGCCTGTCACACAGGCTGCCTACACCTGAATATGAACACGGAGGTTCTATGAATAAGAACAGCCTTTATATTCTGCTCGGCGCATTGCTCGTGATTATTGCCGGCTTTTCTATCTATACCTACAGAGAAGAATCCAAGCCGAAGGGTGTTGAGCTCAAAATCGACGAGCAAGGCGTCTCCATTGAGCAAAACTAGTCGCCAAGAAGCTTGTATTTCAGGCATAAAAAAACCGCGATATTTCTATCGCGGTTTTTTTAAATATCGGATGCGTCTCTGACTTATGCAGGCAGAATTGCGCCTTCCAGAGTTGTCAGCTGATGCAAGAACATTTCTGCCTTGGTGCGGTGTTCCGCAGAGGATGCATCATCAACAAGCTTACGAGCATGCTCAATACGAGCCGCAATATCTTCACGCTTGATTTCATCAATATGAAGTGCGGATTCTGCCAGCAAAGAGCAACCTTCCGGTGTGATATCAGCAAAGCCGCCGAAGACGATATAAGCATCGCTTTTACCATCCGCAGTCTTCACAGTAACCTTACCAGGAATGATAGTGGTCATCAAAGGAGCGTGACCGGCCAGAACAGTCAGGTAGCCTTCGCTGCCAGGAATTACCACTTCGCTGACTTCAGCAGAAAGCAGAAGACGTTCCGGTGATACCAGTTCAAATTTGAAGGTTCCAGCCATGTTTCTCACTCAAAATCCCTGAACCTGTCCGCATTCGCGGCGTTCCGGCGTTGAATTCAATAGTTCAGCGGTCAATCACAATAAACGGAAATACGCTGCGAAATTATATCTCAAAAGTGAGGCTATGCCTGCAAACTGTTGAGAGAACAGTCAGGCAGACCAAAGTCTGCCTGACCAATCACATTAAGCAGCTTCTGCCAGCTTCTGTGCTTTTTCAATCGCTTCTTCAATCGAACCGACCATGTAGAAAGCTGCTTCAGGCAGGTGATCGTAATCGCCAGCGCAAAGGCCTTTAAAGCCTTTGATTGTATCCTGAAGATCAACCAGCTTACCTGGCGAACCGGTGAAGATTTCAGCCACGAAGAATGGCTGGGACAGGAAGCGCTCGATTTTACGGGCACGTGTCACTGTCAACTTATCTTCTTCAGACAATTCGTCCATACCAAGGATGGCGATGATGTCCTGAAGCGACTTGTAGCGCTGCAGAATTGACTGAACCTGACGGGCAACTTCGTAATGCTCTTCACCAACGATCATCGGGTCAAGCATACGGGATGTTGAGTCAAGCGGATCAACCGCAGGATAAATACCCTTTTCAGCGATCGAACGGTTAAGAACCGTAGTCGCATCCAAGTGCGCAAAGGATGTCGCAGGCGCAGGGTCAGTCAAGTCATCAGCAGGAACGTAAATTGCCTGCACCGAAGTGATCGAGCCTTTGGTTGTGGTGGTGATGCGTTCCTGCATCTGACCCATATCCGTTGCCAGTGTCGGCTGATAGCCCACAGCGGAAGGAATACGGCCGAGAAGCGCGGACACTTCCGAACCAGCCTGTGTGAAGCGGAAAATGTTATCCACGAAGAACAACACGTCCTGACCGTCATCACGGAAGCTTTCAGCGATCGTCAGACCGGAGAGAGCAACACGGGCACGCGCACCTGGCGGCTCGTTCATCTGACCGTATACGAGGGCTGCTTTCGAGCCTTCGCCGCCACCCAGCTTGTTAACGCCGGATTCGATCATTTCGTGATAGAGATCGTTACCTTCACGGGTACGCTCACCAACACCGGCGAATACCGAGTAACCACCGTGGGCTTTAGCCACGTTGTTGATGAGTTCCATGATGAGAACGGTTTTACCAACGCCCGCACCACCGAACAGACCAATCTTACCACCTTTAGCGTAAGGGGCGAGAAGATCCACAACCTTAATACCGGTTACCAGAATCTCCGATTCAGGTGACTGTTCGATATATTCAGGTGCCGGCTGGTGAATACCGCGGGTCGCAGCAGTCACAATCGGGCCAGCTTCATCAACTGGTTCACCGATTACGTTCATGATACGGCCGAGTGTTTCAGGGCCTACCGGAACGCGGATCGCATCGCCGGTATCACGTACTTCCTGACCACGAACCAGACCTTCGGTCGAGTCCATAGCAATGGTACGTACTGTATTTTCGCCAAGATGCTGAGCAACTTCCAGAACGAGACGGTTACCGAGGTTGTCGGTTTCCAACGCGTTCAGGATCAGAGGCAGATGATCATCAAACTGGACGTCGACGACAGCGCCGATGACCTGCTTGATACGGCCGACTGCACCTGATGCAGCCGCGCCGGACTTAGCCTTTGCCGTGGTCTTGGTAGTTTTCGGTGTCGCTGCTTTAGCCATCGATCCTTACCTTCCGATTAGAGCGCTTCCGCGCCCGCAATAATTTCAATCAGTTCTGTGGTGATCTGAGCCTGACGCTGACGGTTATATGTGATCGACAGCTTGTTGATCATGTCACCAGCGTTACGCGTTGCGTTATCCATCGCGCTCATCTTTGCGCCCATTTCACCGGCCACATTTTCAAGCAAAGCGCTGAAAATCTGGACAGAAATGTTGCGCGGCAGAAGATCATCGAGAATAGCAGCCGCATCCGGCTCATATTCGTAGATCGCACCACCTGCAGAAACCGCTTCCCCAGCATCACCGGCTGAAGCCGGAATAAGCTGCTGAGCTGTCGGAACCTGATTGATCACCGACTTGAACTGCGAGTAGAACAGTGTCGCAACGTCGAACTCGCCTTTGTTGAAAAGCGCGATCAGTTTGCGACCGATCTGGTCGGCATTGGTGAAACCAATCTGCTTCACTTCACGCAGGTCGACATGATCAATGATCTGTCCACCAAAGTCGCGACGCAGAATATCCGCACCTTTTTTACCGACAGTAATGATTTTTACTGTCTTACCCTGTGCCAGCAACTGGCGGGCATGTTCACGGGCGAGACGTGCGATCTGCGAGTTGAAACCACCGCACAGACCACGTTCCGCGGTTGCGACGATGAGCAAATGCACATCGTCTTTACCGGTACCCGCCATCAGTTTCGGTGCATCATCACCGCTTACATTCTGGGCAATATTGGCCAGAACTGCACTCATCCGCTGAGAATACGGCCGTGCCGCTTCGGCTGCTTCCTGGGCACGACGCAGTTTTGCCGCGGCGACCATTTGCATCGCCTTGGTAATTTTCTGCGTCGCCTTAACCGAGGCGATACGGTTTCTCAGATCCTTTAGTGAAGGCATCCGTTCATCCCGTCAGAGTTAATCAAGCAAAGTTCTTGGCGAAAGCGTCGATAGCTGCCTTGAGTTTGCCCTTGATTTCGTCGCTGATTGCCTTCTGATCGCGGATCGCATCCAGCACATCTTTGTGCTCGTTGCGCAGCGATGCCAGAAGACCGGCTTCAAATTTACCGACCTGATTAACAGCCAGCTTATCGAGGTAACCGTTAACACCGGCGAAGATCACAGCAACCTGCTCTTCGGTCTTCAGCGGCGAGAACTGTGGCTGCTTGAGCAGTTCAGTCAAACGTGCACCGCGGTTGAGTAGACGCTGGGTTGCAGCATCCAGATCGGAACCGAACTGCGCAAACGCAGCCATTTCACGATACTGAGCGAGCTCACCCTTAATCGAACCGGCAACCTGTTTCATCGCTTTAATCTGAGCGGCAGAACCAACGCGGGAAACCGACAGACCAACGTTAACAGCAGGACGAATACCCTGGTGGAAAAGGTTGGTTTCAAGGAAGATCTGACCGTCTGTAATCGAAATCACGTTGGTCGGAATAAACGCGGAAACGTCACCACCCTGAGTTTCAATAACCGGCAGAGCGGTCAAAGAACCTGCACCGAGTTCGTCATTCAGCTTAGCCGAACGCTCGAGAAGACGGGAGTGAAGATAGAATACGTCACCTGGGTACGCTTCACGGCCCGGAGGACGACGCAGCAGCAGGGACATCTGACGATAAGCAACAGCCTGCTTGGAAAGGTCATCATAACCGATCAGAGCGTGCTGGCCGTTATCGCGGAAATATTCACCGATTGCACAGCCTGTGAACGGAGCCAGATACTGCAGAGGAGCAGCATCGGAAGCGGTTGCAGCAATAACAACCGAATATTCCAGAGCGCCGCGCTCTTCGAGCACTTTAACGAACTGAGCAACAGTCGAACGCTTCTGACCGATAGCAACGTAAATGCAATACAGCTTATCTTTGTCAGGACCGTTATCGTGGATAGGCTTCTGGTTAAGGAAGGTATCGAGAATGATTGCGGTCTTACCTGTCTGACGGTCACCGATGACCAGCTCGCGCTGACCACGACCAACAGGGATAAGAGCATCAATGGATTTCAGACCTGTCGACATCGGTTCGTGAACCGATTTACGCGGAATGATACCAGGAGCTTTAACGTCTACACGGCGACGCTCTACACCAACGATCGGGCCTTTGCCGTCGATCGGGTTACCAAGAGCATCAACCACGCGGCCGAGCAGGCCAGGACCGACTGGAACGTCAACGATGGCGCCGGTCCGTTTAACGGTGTCGCCTTCTTTAATGTCACGGTCAGAACCGAAAATAACAACACCAACGTTGTCGCTTTCAAGGTTGAGCGCCATACCGCGGATGCCACCCGGAAATTCGACCATTTCACCGGCCTGAACATTGTCCAGACCGTATACACGGGCGATACCGTCACCAACGGAAAGAACCTGACCAACTTCGGAGACTTCTGCCTCCTGGCCAAAATTCTTGATTTGCTCTTTCAGAATTGCGGAAATTTCCGCAGCGCGGATGTCCATCAGCCGACCTCTTTCAGTGCAAGCTTAAGAGAAGAAAGTTTAGTGCGAAGGGAAGTGTCAATCTGACGCGATCCCAGCTTCACAATGAGACCGCCAAGAATCGACGGATCGACAGTGACATTGATTGTCACGTCCTTGCCGGCCACACTCTTCAGCGTCGCCTTCAATTCAGTTTGCTGCGCCTGCGTCAGCTCACGCACGGAAGTTACATCAGCTGCAACTTCACCGCGGCTTTCAGCGGCGATCAGATAAAATGCTTTGATCATACCTGGCAGTACGAACAGCCGGCGGTTACCGGCTACAACGCGCAGAAAATTGCCGACCAGACCGGAAATACCGGCTTTGTCAGCCACTGCGGAAATTGCCTGGAGCTGATCTTCAGTGGAGAAGACCGGGCTATTGATCAGGCGGCGAAGATCTTCGCTCTCATTGATCATAGCCTCAATACGGCCAAGATCTTTCTCCACCTGAGCAACGGATTTAGCCTCAAGCGCCAGATCAAACAGAGATCCAGCATAGCGCTGAGCAACACCGGAAATGAGCGAAGACGATCCTGTCACGAAACCCAACTCTCTTGGTTGAAACCCTGTTTTGACCGCACAGTTTATCCGTGCAAAAAACAGCGATTTTATTGATGTTTTTCAATACCCCCCGATGAAGTGCCGATTTGCACCGCCATCTGTGCCCTGCGGACGGCCCGCCTGACTGCATTGAAATTCGAAAGCCGTCTAGCATAGACAATCAGGACTCGCAACACGCGAATCCCGCCGTTTCATGCGCTTTACAGTGCTATTTTGATGCTTCTCACGGAGAAAGTGCGACAAAGCTGACGGGAACGTCAACCTGACAAAAATAAGAATATGTAAAAATATCAAGTTATAACAATATGTTAGATTAAATAATCCGGCAATATTCTTGTCATGAAGGTGCCGGATGACGCAAACAGGCATTTCGCTAACCATTTGCCGAATTCCGGCAAAATTATGCTCATAACTCAGATTTTTATCGAAGAAGATAATTCAGTCACAACTGATTCCCACAGACTGTCAGGGAGCATAAATATTACAGCGCCCGCTGACAGATTCTGCGAAATCCTGACCGGCAACAAAAGTCAGGCGACAAAACCAAACGCAAAAAGCAGCGGACCCGCAGCCAGCATCAACTCAATCAGGGCTGCAATCCAGTTATAAAAACTGTTGGTTTTATCCGACATCATCGAAATCAAACGGCCGAAAAGCACAAAGCCCCAGACACAGCCCAGCGCCATCCACAAAAACGGCTGCGCAAACAGCAGGCATGCAACACCAAGCCCGATATAGGGACCAGCCATTGTTGCCCGCACAGATGACAAGGCATGCGGGCGAAGATCAGGCGCACTCAGACGCAGGATTTTCAGCGAAATCCCCGGTGCAAACATCAGCAAAAGCCCGAAAAGCAAGGTAATAACAGCCACAGACCATGCCAGCCATTCGCCCTGACTTGTAGGTAGATAAAATGCCACGCTGCACCTCTTTAAATTGCGGATATGCGTTTTTGAATATCATCAGACATAACACATTGAATGAGCTATATTCCTGAGTTGCAACCATGAAAAGCAAAATTATCTGCGACAACACGCACCGGAGCCGCTTACAACAACAGAACCATTCCTTTAGCCAATCATAAAACTGCGATTACAGAAAGCTTTGCGGGTCGATATCAACCTGAACACGTAAGGAGCCGCGTGCTTTAGGCGCAGCCTGCAGCAAAGCCCGCAGATAGGACTGGATATCCGAACGCTTTGAGCCCTGCACTAGCAAGCGGAAACGATGTCTGCCGCGAATCACCGCCAATGGCGCTTCCGCGGGCCCAAGCACTTCAATATCACCGTCTCTCGGCGCTGCACGCCGCAATGCACGTGCATGGCTCTCTGCCTCTGCCCTGCTGTCGGCTGAGATAATCAGCGCTGCCAGTCGTCCGAATGGCGGCAGCATTCCGCGCTGGCGCTCGTCAATTTCACGCTCATAGAAAGCCTGCGCATCACCGGCGATAATGGCTTTCAGTACCGGATGATCCGGCTGATAGGTCTGAATCAAACCGACACTTTTACGCCCCGTGCGTCCTGCGCGGCCTGTCACCTGATTGAGCAGCTGGAATGTGCGCTCAGCGGCACGCGGATCACCATTGGCAAGGCCGAGATCAGCATCAATCACCCCGACAAGCGTAATCAGCGGGAAGTTATGCCCTTTGGCGACCAGCTGCGTACCAATCACAATATCGGCCTCCCCTTTGGCAATCGCCTCCATCTCCATGCGCAAGCGCGTCACGCCACCAGCCATATCAGACGACAGGACGATAATACGTGCATCCGGAAAAGTTGCCGCTGCTTCTTCCGCAATACGCTCTACGCCCGGCCCGCAAGCCACCAGATGATCCAGTGCGCCACAGGACGGGCAGGCATCCGGACTTTTCTCGTGATAACCGCATTGATGGCACATCAACTGGCCACGGAAACGGTGCTCAACCAGCCAGCTTGAACAGTCCGGACATTGAAAACGATGCCCGCAGACACGGCACAAAGTTAGTGGCGCATAGCCACGACGGTTGAGAAACAGCAAAGCCTGTTCTTTACGTTGCAAAACCTGCCCGACGGCCTCTGTTAAAGCAGGCGACAAAAACCGCCCTGCCACAGGCGGCGAACGGCGCATATCAAGGGGCTTCAAATCCGGCAAAGCTGCATCGGCATAACGCCCCTGCAACGGCACATAGCGGTAACGCCCCTGATTAGCATTGACCAGACTCTCAATGGACGGCGTGGCAGATGCCAAAATAACCGCAAATTTGCCGATAGAGCCGCGCACCACTGCCATATCACGCGCATTATAAAAGACGCGGTCTTCCTGCTTATAGGCAGGGTCATGCTCTTCATCGACAATGATCAGCCCCGGATTGGCAAAGGGCAAAAACAATGCGGAGCGTGCACCCGCAACAACCTTGACTGTGCCTTCTGCAATCTGTCGCCAGACACGCTCTCTTTGGCGTGGTGCCAGATCGGAATGCCACTCCGCCGGACGTGTACCAAAGCGGCTTTCAAAACGATCGAGAAATTGTTGGGTCAGCGCAATTTCCGGCAGCAGGATCAAAACCTGTTTGCCCAGCTCAACCGCACGCGCCACCGCTTCAAAATAGACTTCTGTCTTACCGGAGCCGGTTACACCATGCAGCAGCGAGACCGAATAGGCATCTTCTTCTACCGCCTCGACCAGACATTGTGCTGCGGCCTGCTGATCTTCAGACAGATCCGCCTGCCCGTAAAACGGATCAGGTTCACCGACCACCGGCGGCGGCGGGATCATCACCTCTTCGAACAGTCCCTGCGCTTTAAGCCCTTCAACCACACTGCCGGAAACCCCTGCCGCATGGGCAAGGCCGGACTTGGTCCAACTCAGACCATTATTGGCAACCTCCAGCACTTTCTCACGCGCGGCAGTCAGTCGTTCGACCTTGCCGCCGATATAGCGCAAGCCCGGAATAAAAGGCTCGGGATCAAAAGCAGCTGGTGCACGCAACACCATGCGCGCCACCATACCCGGAGGCGACAGCGTATAATCAGCCGTCCAGCGGATAAAGCGCAGCATATCGCGGCTTATAAGCGGGCAGTCAAACACATGCAGGATAGATTTCAGCTTTTTAGGATCAACCTGATCGCTGGCATCGTCGGTGACAATACCGGCAACCTCACGCGGCCCCAGTGGCACGCGCACAATTGAACCAGCCTGAACGTCCATATCATCAGGAACCAGATAGCTGTAGGGACGCTCCGCTGGCATCGGTACGAGAACCGGAACAACACGGCGCGTCTTTATCTCTGTTTTCCCGTTCAAAAGAGTATCCTGATCATTTCCGGTATTTGAGGAGCAGGCGCACTTAAGCGCAAACGGCCTGCGAATTCAATTATTGCTGTGCACATGCTTATTTATCAAAGACAGTTCCGATTTATAGAAATATACGGTAAACAGACCTATCTTTGTCGGGTATAATCCCGTCTGTACAGCAAACCCATTACGGAGGATAAGCTGAAATGAAATTCTTTGTGGATACCGCCGATGTTAAAGACATCCGTGAACTCAATGATCTGGGACTGGTTGACGGCGTTACCACCAATCCATCGTTGATCCTGAAGTCCGGTGGCAACATTCTTGAAGTGACGAAAGAAATTTGCTCGATCGTCAAAGGTCCTGTTTCTGCAGAAGTTACAGCAACTGACTATGCCGGCATGATGAAAGAAGCAGCTGTTCTGGCGAAAATCGCCGACAATATCTGCATCAAGCTGCCACTGACACTGGATGGTCTGAAAGCCTGTAAAGCACTGACTTCCGATGGCCATGAGACCAATGTGACCCTGTGCTTCTCCGCCAATCAGGCACTGCTGGCTGCAAAAGCCGGTGCAACTTATGTATCACCATTCATCGGCCGTCTCGATGATATCGGCCTGAACGGTATGGATCTGATTGGTGAAATCCGCACCATTTTCGATAACTTCGCGTTTGAAACCCAGATTCTGGCTGCTTCGGTACGTACTGTTAATCACGTTAAAGAAGCTGCACTGATCGGCGCTGACGTTATCACTGCACCACCAGCCACGCTGAAAGCTCTCGTCAAGCATCCGCTGACAGACAAGGGTCTTGAAGCATTTCTGGCAGACTGGGCAAAAACCGGTCAGTCGATTGCTTAATCAGGCAGTCATCGCATAAATAAAAAAGCCCGCTTTTCAGCGGGCTTTTTAATATTCAAAACAATGTCGCAATGTCTTAGAGCGGTTCCGGTTTTCATTGGATCGTGAAGCCGCTCTAATTCTTTGTTTTTACGCATTATCCCACGTAAAACCGCTTCGCACTTTTGCTGGAAATGCTTTAAAAAGCGGATGATCGTGACGAAAATGGTGATTTTCGAGAAACGGAGCGGAGCGTACTTATAGTACGTGAGCACCGGAGCGCAGAAAATTGCCATTTGCAGGCCGATCAGGCGTTTTTTATGGAAGTTTCTGCATATCCTGAGCTAGCGAAAGTACCAGATACTGCGCCAACTCTTCCGCCGCACGCTGCTGAGCATCGCGATGGGCACGCAGGTTTGCAAATTCCTGACGCGGACGGTCATAGGATGCACTAACCTGACGACGACCTGTTGCCACGACCTTACCATCGCGGTCACGCAGAGCGTAATTCGAGATCATGCGAACCGTACCGGCAGAGGCACGACCTTCCGTCTTATCACCGACATCCACCTCAACAGCAGATTCTGTCGATGTGGAGAAACCAAGCGCCAGATGATACATCGGCTGTGACGGCTCCCCTGCTCCGCCCGACAGGCCGAAGATCAGGCGATTACGCACCGCCTGAGCAGGAATGGAATCCACGTCATCCACTTTAACGGAAGCCAGTTTGGTCTTGACGCTCGAAGGCACACCGCCAACGCTGGTGCTGCCACCTGACGAATAAAGCGGCTGTACTGTACAGCCAGCCACAAAGGCTGACAGGACGAGTCCTGTCAGTATTGCCAGCCGCTTTTTGCGGATCGGAGATTTGTCTTTAATTGAGCGATCAGACAACGACATTCACAATCCTCTGCGGTACAACAACGAGCTTTTTCGGTGCATTACCGTTCAATGCAGCCTGCACAAAGTCAAGTGCCAAAACTGCCGTCTGCACTGTTGCCTGATCTGCATCACGCGCAATTGTAATGTCACCGCGCTTTTTACCATTGATCTGCACCGGCAAGGTAATGTCATTTTCAACCAGCAAGGCTTCATCGACAACAGGCCAGCTGCGTGTGGAAACCAGTCCCTCACCGCCAATTGCAGCATTACACTGTTCAGCCAGATGCGGCATCATCGGTGCAATCATTGCAATGAACATATCTGTTGCTTCACGGGTTGCAGCTTTGGTCACATCATCGGCTGTACCGGCAGCAATTGCCTGCAAAGGTGCGCCCAGCACATTGAGCAGCTCATAAAGACGGGCAATCGCACGGTTGAAGACGATTTTCTCGATATCATCACCAACAGCTTTTACTGTCTTATGGGCAGCTTTGGAAATCTGTGCGGCATCACCTTCATGAGCCGCTTTAGGGGCAACACCCTTCAGATTTTCACCGGCTTCAGAGATCAAACGCCAGACGCGCTGCACAAAGCGATGCGCACCTTCGGCACCGGCTTCTGTCCAGACAATATCACGCTCCGGCGGGCTGTCCGACAAAGTGAACCAGCGCGCAGTATCTGCACCGTAAGACGCAATAATATCATCCGGATCGACAACATTTTTCTTAGACTTCGACATTTTTTCAATCGAGCCAATTTCTACCGTTTCACCGGAATCCAGCATGGTTGCCGAACGCACACCGTTCTTGTCTTCAATACGGATTTCCAGCGGCGATACCCACTGACCATTATGTTTATAGGTCTCGTGTACCACCATGCCCTGTGTGAACAGCCCCTTAAACGGCTCTTCCACCTTCAGGTGACCGGCAACCTTCATCGCGCGGGTAAAGAAGCGCGAATAAAGCAGATGCAGGATCGCATGTTCCACACCACCGATATACTGATCAACCGGCAGCCATTCATCAACGGCTTTAATATCTGTCGGTTCATTTTCCCATGGTGCAGTAAAGCGTGCGAAATACCATGATGAATCCACGAATGTATCCATCGTATCGGTTTCGCGGCGGGCTTTGCCACCGCATTTCGGGCAGTTAACATGGCGCCAGCCGTCATGACGGTCGAGCGGATTGCCCGGACGGTCAAACTCCACATCATCCGGCAGCTGAACCGGCAAATCATTGCGCGGCACAGGAACAGTTCCGCAAGATTCGCAATGAATCATCGGAATCGGGCAGCCCCAGTAACGCTGACGGGAAATGCCCCAGTCGCGCAGACGATATTGTGTCTTACGGAATGCCTGCGGCTTACCATAGAGATCGGTCTTTTCCAGACGATCTGCCACTTCATTAAAAGCAGCTTCCGGTGTCATACCATCGAGGAAACGCGAATTAAACAGCGTGCCTTCGTCGCTATAGGCCGTATCAGTAATTGCAAAGCTAGCTGCATCCGCACCGTTTGGCAGCACCACCGGTGTAACTGTCAGCTTGTATTTATTCGCGAAATCCAGATCGCGCTGATCATGCGCAGGACAACCGAATACCGCGCCTGTACCATATTCCATCAGAACGAAATTGGCGACATAGACCGGCAATGTCCAGGACGGATCAAACGGATGCTGTACGCGTAAGCCCGTATCGAAACCTTTTTTCTCAATGGTTTCGAGTGTTGCGACGGATGTACCATGCTGACGGCACTCAGCAGCAAAAGCCGCCAGACCTTCATTGCTCTCAGCCAGCTGTCTTGCCAGCGGATGATCGGCAGCAATCGCCACAAAAGATGCGCCAAACAGCGTATCCGGACGGGTGGTATAAACTTCGATCTCGCCTTCCCGTTCAGCCAGTGCAAAACGCAGCTGCAAACCTTCCGATTTACCGATCCAGTTTTTCTGCATCAGACGCACTTTGTCCGGCCACTGGTCAAGCGTATCCAGACCGGCCAGCAGATCATCGCTGAAATCGGTAATCTTAAAGAACCACTGGGTCAGTTCACGCTGTTCAACCAGCGCACCGGAGCGCCAGCCGCGACCGTCCACAACCTGCTCATTGGCCAGAACAGTATTATCGACCGGATCCCAGTTGACCTTGGATGTCTTACGGGTCACCAGACCTTTTTCAAACATATCAAGGAACAGCATCTGCTGACGGTGGTAATAATCCACGTCACAGGTCGCAAATTCACGTGACCAGTCCAGTGACAGCCCCATAGTTTTGAGCTGACCTTTCATGGTTGCGATATTCTGATAGGTCCATTCTTTCGGGTGAACCTTATTCTGCATCGCCGCATTTTCTGCAGGCATACCGAAAGCATCCCAGCCCATCGGATGCAGAACGTTAAAACCGCGTGCGCGCTTGTAACGGGCAATCACGTCACCCATTGCATAGTTACGCACATGACCGATGTGAATGCGGCCAGATGGATAAGGAAACATTTCCAGCACGTAATATTTTTCGCGTGGATCATCATTGGACGTTTCGAAGATCTTGTTTTCGTCCCAGATCTTCTGCCAATGGGCTTCGCTTACGCGCGGATTATATCGTTCAGATGCCATGGCTGTATTTACTCATGCAAAGAGAATGGAATATGGTGTGAGACCTTCATCATGGATTGGGCAAAGCGTCAACCTTATCCCATAGTGAAGCGGCAGAAAAAGGAGTTTTATACCATGAATGTACCCGTCAGCAGCCCCGCCAGCACCATTGAGGACAACCTCAAAACCGTTCGCAATGCCATTGCGCAAAGTGAACAGGAAGCGCAACGGGCAACAGACTCGGTACAGCTGGTAGCTGTTTCCAAAACCTTTAATGCTGATGAAATTACACCGGCACTGGAAGCCGGTCAGCGGATTTTCGGTGAAAACCGTGTGCAGGAAGCAGAAGGCAAATGGCCTGAATTGCGTGAGAAATTCTCCGGCATTGAGCTGCATCTGATCGGCCCGCTGCAATCCAACAAGACAGCGGAAGCCGTGGCTTTGTTCGATGTGATCCAGACCGTTGACCGCGAGAAAATCGCTGCCACGATTGCTGCCGAGACAAAAAAACAAAACCGCAAGCTGAAACTCTTTGTGCAGGTTAATACCGGCAGTGAAGAGCAAAAGGCCGGTATTGATCCGCTGGACGCCGTTGCCTTTGTTGCCCGCTGCCGTGATGTTCATGATCTCGAGATTGCCGGCCTGATGTGCATTCCGCCGGTGGATGAAAATCCGGGACCACATTTTGCATTGCTACGCAAACTGGCGAATGAAGCCGGTGTAAAAGAACTCTCGATGGGCATGTCCGGCGATTTTGAAACTGCTATTTCTTTTGGCGCTACCCAAGTGCGTGTCGGCTCGGCAATTTTCGGCAGCCGCCCCCCATTAACACAAGCGCTGACACAGGCCTGACAAAACAGGTATATTATCCTACGGGGTTGTGCACTTTATTCTCGCGCAAAACCAACATGTCGCAAATATTTGTCTTGCGTCACTGCATAACAATTATAAACTCCGGCGTAATCTCAGACATTTATGCCGGAGATAATCTGCCGTATGTCAATACGGGAGACGGGTCAGCTTATTTCTGAATTGCAGCCACGAGCGGCATCAGACTTTTGCCTGATTTACATGTGAACCGCAGCCATTAACAATGATGCGGCTTTTGATACGAGGTACCGGCAAGGAGGGCCGTCGGTGCGAGGAGGAACTATGTCCGACAAGAATTATCCGGTTTTACCGGAGGCGAAGGCGCGCGCGCTGATCGACAATGAAACCTATCTTTCATGGTATAATGAAAGTATCAGCGACCCTGAAGCCTTCTGGGGCAAGCACGGTAAACGCATTGACTGGTTTACCCCTTACACCAAGGTAAAAGACACCTCTTTTGAGGATAATGTCTCCATCCGCTGGTATGAAGACGGTGTTACCAACGTCTCTTACAACTGTATTGACCGTCACCTTGAAAAGCGCGGCGATCAGACCGCGATTATCTGGGAAGGTGACAACCCTTATATCGACAAGAAAATCTCCTATCGCGAGCTGCATGAAAATGTCTGCCGTCTCGCCAATGTGATGAAAAAACACGGCGTCCGCAAAGGTGACCGCGTTACCATTTATCTGCCGATGATTCCGGAAGCCGCCTATGCCATGCTGGCTTGTGCGCGCATCGGCGCCGTCCATTCGATCGTCTTTGCAGGCTTCTCGCCGGAAGCACTGGCTGGCCGTATCGTTGACTGTGAATCCACATTCGTCATCACTTCGGATGAAGGTATCCGCGGCGGCAAACCAATTCCGCTGAAAGAGAATACCGATACCGCGATTGATATTGCCGCCAAGCAATATGTATTCGTCAACAAAGTGCTGGTTGTGCGCCGTACCGGCGGTAAAATCCATTGGGGCCGCGGTCGCGATCTTTGGTACCATCAGGAAGTTGCAAGCGTCGATGCAGTCTGCGAACCGGAGCCAATGAAGGCTGAAGACCCGCTCTTCATTCTTTATACGTCCGGCTCCACCGGCAAGCCGAAAGGCGTGCTGCATACCACCGGCGGTTATCTTGTTTATGCCTCGATGACGCATCAATATGTCTTCGACTATCACGAAGGCGATATTTACTGGTGTACGGCGGATGTGGGCTGGGTCACCGGTCATTCCTATATCGTCTATGGCCCGCTCGCCAATGGTGCGACCACACTGATGTTTGAAGGTGTGCCGAACTTCCCTGATCAGGGACGTTTCTGGGAAGTGGTCGACAAGCATCAGGTCAATATTTTCTATACCGCGCCAACTGCGATCCGCGCACTGATGGGTGCCGGCGATGATTTCGTGACCCGCAACTCGCGCAAATCGCTGCGCCTGCTCGGTTCGGTCGGTGAGCCGATCAATCCGGAAGCGTGGGAATGGTATTATAATGTAGTCGGCGATCAGGCCTGCCCGATTGTTGATACATGGTGGCAGACTGAAACCGGTGGCATTCTTATTACACCACTGCCGGGTGCAACCGATCTGAAGCCGGGTTCGGCTACCCGTCCGTTCTTCGGTATCAAGCCACAGCTGGTTGATGCGGAAGGTGTCGTGCTTGATGGTGCCGCAGATGGTAATCTCTGCATCACCGACTCATGGCCGGGTCAGATGCGTACGCTCTATGGTGATCACCGCCGCTTTATCGAGGCTTATTTCACCACCTATAAGGGCAAATATTTCACCGGTGACGGCTGCCGCCGTGATGAAGACGGTTATTACTGGATTACCGGCCGCGTTGATGACGTGCTGAATATTTCCGGTCACCGCCTCGGTACTGCTGAAATTGAATCGGCTCTGGTTTCACACCACTCCGTGTCAGAAGCCGCTGTTGTTGGTTATCCGCACCCGATCAAAGGTCAGGGCATCTATTGCTATGTCACGCTGATGACCGGCGAGGAAGACCATGATGAAGATGCGCTGCGCAAAGAACTGACCAAACATGTGCGCACGGAGATCGGACCGATTGCAACACCGGATATGATCCAGTTTGCACCGGGTCTGCCAAAGACGCGTTCCGGCAAGATCATGCGCCGTATCTTGCGCAAGATTGCGGAAGATGATTTCGGCGCACTCGGCGATACATCAACACTGGCCGATCCGGCCGTGGTTGATGATCTGATCGAACATCGTCAAAATCGCAAGTAAGTATAGAAAAGGCCGGTATAACCGGCCTTTTTTTATATAGAACGATGAGCTCAGCCATCATTCATCTATCGGAACCGCACTATGCATTTTCATTTCAGCCAAGCACATCAAAGCGATTTTGACAGACTGTTTGCTTTACGGATTCTGACAATGCGCGAAAATCTGGAACGCATCGGTCGCTTTGATCCGCAACGAGCATTGGAGCGCATCCCGAAAAGTGTGAAGCGGTTTTCGGAACAAGATGCGCGTAAAAACAAAGAATTAGAGCGGTTTCAAAACAGTTTTCGCCCGCAACATACCCGTTTAATTACCGTGAAAGATCAGCTGGCCGGTTGCGTGGCGCTTGGCCCGCACGAGGATGACTGGCTTCTCGAGCATTTTTACATTGCACCACAATTTCAGGGGCATGGCTTAGGCAGTCTCGCTCTCTCAAGCCTGATGACACAGGCTGATCAGGCACAAAAGACCATCACACTCAGTGTTTTGCAGCAAAGCGATGCTGCCCGTTTCTATGAGAGGCACGGATTTCATAAAACCGGCGAGGATGAATGGGATATTTATTACGCCCGCATGCCCGTCATTTCACGTGAATCATAAAAAACTTATATGTACAGTCTCAGCAGCTTTTGCTCATCCGAATAGCTGTCCCGAATTCAACCGGCATATTCTCCAGTTCCGCAAATCCACAGCGCAGATAAAAACCGCGGCTTTCAGCAGAAGCAACAGCCTCAACAGATACAGCACCAGCTGTCGCCGCAATCTGCATCGCCTCGGTCACAAGAAAACGCCCGATACCGGCACCCATAAATTCCGGCTCAACAAACAGGTCTTCTATTTCATACAGGCCAGCACTTTTATCTAAAAGCACAATAAACCCAGCAATCTCCCTGCCCCGCATAGCCACCCATGCAGCCTGTGCAGTGATATAATCTTCTTTCAGATCAATCGCTTCCGGATGGGCAAGAAGAAATGCACGATGCGCTTCCTGCGTCAGCGAGGAACGGCGTTTCAAATCTTCCAATGTCTGTCGTTCAGAAGGAACAGCAAGACGAAACATCAAAGATTGCGTTGTTTCGGTCACCGCAAACACTCAAAAATCGATCGTGCGGCCTTTGATTTCCCAATCACCATAACGTGCCGGATCTTTGCCGCCGCGACCACCAATTTCTTTTGCAGTCTCTGCTTGCTGTTCAGCTTCACGGCGTGCTTCAGCTTCCAGCAAAGCGCGTTGGGCAGCAGGCGGCAGGTCTTCAAATTTTTTGCGCGGTGCAGGAGCATCAGATTTCTGATAATCTGCCAATGAAACCACATTACTATTCACTGATGCTGTTTCATTATTCATGGTTTTCATCCTGTCGATCTGCGGCATATATAAGAATGGGCTTGAGCATTTACACATTTAACGTCGTGATAATGCGACAAACTAAAGAAACTAGACTGCTATCATAGCCCTTGTCGTATTGAAGATATAGTGTGCCATCCCCATTTTATCATCACATGAAAATGACCTTATTTACCAACCGGAACGGAGATACTGAATGAACATGATGCGCACGTTCATGCTGATTGCCTTCATGACAGCCATGTTTATGAGTATCGGTTATCTGATTGGCGGCTCTGGCGGCATGATGATCGCTCTGGCCGTTGCGGTCGCCATGAACTTCTTCAGCTACTGGAATTCCGACAAGATGGTGCTGCGTATGTATAATGCGCAGGAAGCGGATGAAAATACTGCGCCGGAATATTACCGTATCGTACGCGAATTGTCAGACCGTGCCGGTCTGCCGCAGCCACGCATCTATATTATCCATGAAGACCAGCCCAATGCTTTTGCGACCGGCCGCAACCCTGAAAACGCTGCCGTTGCCGCCACAACCGGCCTGTTGCAACGCCTGAACAAACAGGAAGTTGCTGCCGTGATGGCACATGAACTGGCGCACGTACAAAACCGCGACACACTGACCATGACAATCACCGCAACCCTTGCCGGTGCGATTTCCATGCTCGGTAATTTTGCAATGTTCTTCGGCGGCAATCGTGAAAACAACAATTTGCTGAGCACAATCGGCACCATTGTCGCTATGCTGGTTGCCCCTTTTGCGGCCATGATTGTGCAAATGGCCGTTAGCCGTACCCGCGAATATGCTGCCGACCGGCGCGGCGCGGAAATCTGTGGCAACCCGCTATGGCTGGCCTCTGCCTTGAACAAGATTGCGCGCGGCGCCCATGAAACTGTGAATGAAGAAGCTGAGCACAATCCGGCAACTGCTCATATGTTTATTATCAACCCTTTAAGCGGTCGTGGTGCGGATAATCTGTTCTCGACCCATCCGGATACGGCAAACCGTATTGCTGCTCTGGAGGGTATTGCGCAGGAAATGGGCATTAATTCTGTCTATGATAATACAGATAATGGTTTTCAGAACCGTCAGTCTGGTGCATATAGCCCGACAACGAACCAATCACAGAGCCGCCCGCGCAGCACCCCGACACGGAATAATCCGTGGGGACAAGCCGCAGGCAGCGACTCTGCACCGGATGACGAGCCGGAAAAACCCTATAAAGGACCATGGTCTTGAGCGATAACAAACCTGCCGCTAAACGCACCGGCTTCCATCCGCATAAGAAGCCGTTTCAAAAGCAGGGCCAAGGTCAGACACCGGCTGCACCCAAAGCAGACCACACGCTGGGACTGTCTGAAACCGAGTATCGCGCGAAACTTGAAGCAGAGCATCCGGGACTGAATGTCCGCCAGTGCGCGGCCAAACTGCTCAATGCCGTGGTTGCTAAAAACACCTCGCTGGATGGTCTCACTGATGCCCATCACGGCCACCCGCAATATATGGAACTGGATGATCGCGACCGTTCACTGGTACGCGCCATTCTCGGCACAGCTTTGCGAAACCGTAACACCATTGAAACTGCATTGTGCAAGCTTCTTGATCGTCCGCTGCCTGCCAATGCGACTGCCTTGCAGCAATTGCTGCATGTCGGTGCGGCACAGATCCTCTATCTCGATGTACCGGATCATGCAGCGGTTGATCTGGCTGTGACCTCTGCCAATATCGACCCGCGCAACCGCAAATATGCCAGCCTTGTCAATGCCGTGCTGCGCCGCCTTACCCGTAATAA
The DNA here is from genome assembly GCF_003314995.1 of Pseudochrobactrum asaccharolyticum. Lineage (GTDB taxonomy): Bacteria > Pseudomonadota > Alphaproteobacteria > Rhizobiales > Rhizobiaceae > Pseudochrobactrum > Pseudochrobactrum asaccharolyticum. Next base: position 37,974 of record NZ_QNRH01000006.1, on the reverse strand, counting down.
AGAGCGCGCTATCGAGTTGAAAATCTCCAACGGCCCTGACTGGTATATTGAAAGCCTGACCAAAACCTATGGCCAGAAACAGGCCGAAGCTATTCTGGCAATGCAGGCCTATGAACCTTCCATCGATCTGACGGTTAAAAGCAATCCGGCAGAATGGGCTGCAAAGCTCGGCGGTACATTATTGCCAAACGGCTCCGTGCGCCTCGGTTCTTTTGAAGGTGCCCTCACCGCACTGGAAGGTTTTGCAGAAGGTGAATGGTGGGTGCAGGATGCTGCTGCAAGCCTGCCCGCTACATTACTCGGCGATATTAAAGGCAAGCGCGTTGCCGATCTTTGCGCTGCCCCCGGCGGCAAGACCGCACAGCTGATTATGGCCGGTGCCAAAGTCACCGCATTTGATATTAATAAGAACCGCCTGAAGCGCCTGAAAAGCAATCTTGATCGTCTGCAACTGGACGCAGAACTGATTGCAACCAATATTCTTGACTATCAGACGGATGAGCTGTTTGACGCCATTCTGCTCGATGCGCCTTGCTCATCCACCGGCACAGTACGCCGCCACCCTGATGTGCTCTGGACAAAAACACCGGACGACATTGTCCGCTTGGCACAGGTACAGGCCAAACTGCTTCGTCATGCAATTTCTCTGGTGAAACCGGACGGCATTATCGTCTTCTCCAATTGCTCGCTCAATCGCGAAGAAGGCGAAGACATGGCACAGGCCATTCTGGCGGAAGGCGTGTTGAAAGCTGAACCATTCAAGCCCGAAGAGCTGAAGGGAATGGAACAGCTGATCACAGATCAGGGCTTCCTGCGTTCAACACCTGCTGATTTGCCTCATGATGAGCCAAAGATGGCCGGTCTTGATGGTTTCTTTGCTGCTCGCTTCCGTCGTCAGTCTTGAGAAACGCCTAAAAATCTATCTGTTTCGTAAAAAACGTGCTGATCCACATCATTCCGCAGCTCTTGGTTAACAAAGAGTTCACTATTGCCGTGGAATGATAGATCATAGCGCATTAATAAGCAGCATATCATCACCGGGCATTCTTCCGGCTTTGAGATGCTCCGGAGCCTGCCGCGTTTAATCATACCCGCTGTGTTCGCTCCGGATTTTTTTAATTGTCGCATGTTCGCGGTAGCTCAAATGAATTTATTTGAGTGCGACATGCTCTAAGGAGTACCCTGCCGTGAATGTCGCGTTGAGCGAAACCCCGCACCTGTGGACACTTGCTGTCGCCCAAAGCTGGCGGCGTTTCAGCAGACGTGTGCGCCGCGGCCCGATGTTTCGCTGGCGTTTTTCCGGCTTTACACCTGAGCGCGTGCTGATTGCACCGCCGGATTTGCGGGTTGCCGATCCTCAGCTGGCACAGGAATTTTATCACGGTCGCTATGCACTGGCCGGTCGTCTGGTCGAAACCGGCGGCATCTCCCCATTTGCCATTGAACCACCGACTGATGCATGGGAATCCGCACTGCATTCCTTCGGCTGGCTGCGCAATATGCGCGCCGCCGGAACAGAACTGGCAATGGTCAATGCCCGCGCTCTGGTCGAAGACTGGATCCGCATGCATGGCAAACGTATTGAGGGCATTGCCTGGTCGCCGGAAATTACCGCACAGCGCATTATCGCCTGGTTGCAGCATTCCAATATTATTCTGGCCACCTCTGATCTTGCCACCTATCGCAAATTCATGCGCTCGCTGGCAATGCAGGTGCGATACCTGCGCACGATGACCGGCGTGATGGATGATGGTGAAGATAAGTTACGTGCCCGTATTGCGCTGGCCTTTGCCAGCCTTGCTCTGCCCGTCTCTCAATCCATGGCGCGCTCTGCCCGTCGTCATCTCGAATATGAGCTGAACCGGCAGATACTGGCCGATGGCGGCCATATTTCGCGCAATCCCGTATCAGTTCTGGAACTGCTGGCCGATCTGCTGCCATTGCGCCAGACCTATAGCAATGGCAATGAAAATCCGCCGAGAGCGCTGATTGAAACCGTTGAGCGCATGCTGCCTGCTTTGCGCTTTTTCCGTCATCAGGACGGCAGTCTGGCTCTGTTCAACGGTGTCGGCCCGACCTTGCCGGAACGGCTGATTTCTGTGTTGCGTCATGACGAGACCGACGGCGCACCGCTGACCCATGCGCCGCATTCCGGCTATGAGCGCCTCTGCATGGGTTCCACCACTATTATTGCCGATACCGGCCTGCCGCCACCGGTGACCGCCTCGCGCGATGCCCATGCCGGTTGTCTGGCGTTTGAAATGTCCTCCGGCCGTCAGCGCTATATTGTCAATTCCGGTATCGATCGTTTCGGCCCGCCGGAATTTCGCCCGCTTGGCCGCACGACTGCGGCTCATTCAACGGCCACGATCAACGACACATCCTCGTGCCGTTTCAGCCTCAATTCCAGCATTTCCAGCGTTCTAGGTACACCGATTATCGCAGGCCCGACCAGCGTCCGGCGTGAACGGCTGGAGGGCATGGGTGAACAGGGCTTCGTCGCCAGCCATGACGGTTATGTCCGGCTGTTCGGCTATACCCATGAACGTCAGGTTGTGCTGTCGCATAATGGCAGCCTGATTGAAGGTGTTGACCGGTTTATCAAGTCGCATCTGAAAACCACGCGTAATGGTAAAAACAAACCGCATTCCGATCTGGTGACTGTACGTTTTCATATCCATCCGCAGGTTTATATCCGTATGGATGAAGACGGCGTGGTGCATCTGACTGCCGATCACGATGACAGTTGGGCATTTTCCTGTGCCGATGTCATGCCACAGCTCGAAGATTCCATTTTCTTCGCCGGTTTCCGTGGCCCCGTACGCTCACGCCAGATCGTGCTGACCTTCTCTGCGACAGAGAGTGATCACGTCAGCTGGCGCTTTACCCGCACCGGCCTTGGTCAATATGTGTGACAGATGTTCAAATCTGCTGATTTGGAATAGGATTCCGTCACCTGCTGTGGTAGGTGGCTCTGGTCCCACTTTAACCGGAATGCCTGCCGCTGGCCTGGATGCCAGCAGCGCTTCGCATTTTCCTGACATAAAGCACAAAGAGACCGTCATGGCTGTCAGCTCCAAACATATTCCCGCTCCTGATCTTTTCCCTGTGCGCCGCGCACTGCTTTCCGTATCGGATAAAACCGGTCTGGTAGACTTTGCCCGCGCATTGCACGCAAAGGGCGTTGAGCTTCTGTCCACCGGCGGCACCGCCAAATCCATCGCAGCAGCGGGTATTCCTGTGCGCGACGTCTCGGAAATCACCAATTTCCCTGAAATCATGGATGGCCGCGTCAAAACATTGCATCCGAGCGTTCACGGCGGTCTGCTCGCCGTGCGTAATGATCCGGAACATGTGGCGGCGATGGAAGCCCATAATATTACCGGCATTGATCTGGTTGTGATCAATCTCTATCCGTTTGAAGAAGTGCGCTATCAGGGCGGTGATTACGACACCACCGTTGAGAATATCGATATCGGCGGCCCTGCAATGATCCGCGCTTCGGCCAAAAACCATGCCTATGTGACCATCGTCACCGATCCTAACGATTATGACAGCGTTGTCGCTGAGCTGGAAGCCGGCAATGGTTCCCTGCCTTATGCCTTCCGTCAGCGCATGGCCGGTAAGGCTTTTGCCCGTACCGCTGCTTATGATGCTGCAATTTCGGGCTGGTTTGCTGAAACCACAAAAGAAGAAGCACCATTGCACCGCGCACTCGCCGGTAAACTGCATTCCGTGATGCGTTATGGTGAAAACCCGCACCAGCAGGCCGGTTTCTACCTGACCGGTGAAACCCGCGCCGGCGTGGCTACCGCCACCCAGCTTCAGGGTAAGCAGCTCTCCTATAACAATATCAATGACACCGATGCAGCTTATGAATTGGTGGCAGAATTTGATCCGGCGAAGGTCGCAGCCGTTGCGATTATCAAGCATGCCAATCCGTGCGGTGTGGCTGAAGGCACATCGCTGAAAGAGGCTTATCTCAAGGCCTATGCCTGCGATACAGTTTCAGCCTTCGGCGGCATTGTCGCTCTCAACCGTACACTGGATGCGGAAGCTGCTGAGGAAATCGTCAAGATTTTCACTGAAGTGATTATCGCACCGGATGCAACACCGGAAGCACAGGCCATTGTTGCTGCGAAGAAGAACCTGCGTCTGCTGGTAACCGGCGGTCTGCCGGATGTCCGCGCACCGGGCATTGCGGCTAAAACCGTTGCCGGTGGTCTGCTGATCCAGAACCGTGACAATGGCAATGTTGATGATCTCGACCTTAAAGTCGTGACCAAGCGTGCACCAACCGAACAGGAAATGATCGACCTGAAATTTGCTTTCCGTGTTGCCAAACACGTCAAGTCCAATGCGATTGTCTATGTTAAAGACGGCGCAACTGTTGGTGTCGGCGCAGGCCAGATGAGCCGCATCGACTCTTCCCGTATTGCAGCACGCAAGGCAGAAGATGCAGCAGCAGTAGCTGGCGGTGAACCACTGACCAAAGGCTCAGTTGTTGCCTCCGATGCATTCTTCCCGTTTGCTGACGGCCTGATCTCGGCTGTTGAAGCCGGTGCCACAGCGGTTATCCAGCCAGGCGGCTCAATGCGCGATGATGAAGTGATTAAAGCTGCTGATGAAGCCGGCATTGCTATGGTCTTTACCGGCATGCGCCACTTCCGCCACTAAGCTATATATCCGAACGAAAAAGGCGGCTTTTCAGCCGCCTTTTTTATTTGCGTTAAACAGGATTTTTAGCCGGATAAGGTGTTCTGACCGCCAGATATAAACCAGCCACGAAGAACAGCACCAGCACGGCAATACCAAGGCGTGGTGAGCCGCTGGCTGCTGTCATGCTCGCCACCAGAAACGGTGCCAAAAAGCTGGTTGCGCGTCCGGCCAGCGCATAAATACCGAAATATCGCCCTGCCTCATGCGGTTCGACACTGCGGGCAAACCACGAGCGGGAAGCCGCCTGTACCGGCCCGAAGGCAATGCCGATCAACATCCCGAAAGCCAGATAGGCTTTTTCCCCGCCGGAGGAAAACAGTCCTGTATTACTGTCCGGCGGGAAATGCACCAGACCGTAAAGCGTGTAATCCGGCCCCGTGGACACAATGCCTAAGGTGGCGATCAGCAACAGCACCAAAGAGACCACAACCACCCATTTTGAGCCGAACCAGCTATCGACATAGCTGGCAAACCAGCAGCCGAAAATTGCCACGACATTGAGAATAATACCAAACAGACCAATCTCGGTGATCGACCAGCCGAACATGGCCGCAGCAAAACCGCCGCCCAGTGCCAGCAGTGCATTGACGCCATCCTGATAGATCATCCGTGCGATCAGAAAACGGAACAGAGCCGCCTTTTTGCGCACTTCATGCAGGGTTTCTTTCAGCTCTGCCAGACCTTCACCAATGGCAGCTTTCAGACCCATGCCTTTTTTCTGATCAGGGGTAAAGATAAACATCGGCAGAATGAAAATCAGATACCACAGCGCCGCAATCGGCCCTGTGATACGGGCATCCTCACCTTTCAAAGCATCCAGATGCCAGAACGGGTCGATACCGATCAGCGTTTTGCCGGTTTCCGGTGAAGCTGCCAGACACGTCACCACAAAGATCAGCACAATCATTCCGGCAAGATAACCAAGCCCCCATGCGAAATTGGAAACCTGCCCGATATGCGAAGCAGGGATCAGTCTCGGCATCATAGAATCATTGAAAACAATGGAGAATTCTGCGGCAACGGAAGCGCAGATGAAGGCCAGCAATACCCAGACATAGCTTGATCCCGGCTCGGCATACCATAGCAAAGACAGGCTGATGATTTTGATAATGGCAAAGAAACCGATCCACGGCTTTCGCGCACCGGTTTTATCAGCAATCGAGCCCAGTGCCGGAGACAGGATTGCGATGACGATGCCCGCAAAAGCCACGCCGTAGCCCCATGCCGCCTGCCCTGCCACCGGATCATCCGACATACGGGAGATAAAATAAGGGCCGAAAATGAAGGTGGTGACGACAGTAAAAAACGGCTGAGCCGCCCAGTCGAAAAACATCCAACCCCATATGCCTTTGTTCCACATGCTGCCCTGTGCCGGTCGCTCTGCAGACGGATGTGTGATGCTCAAATCACTGCCCTCATATCAATCAGTGCGCTTATTTAAAACAAAAGGGCCAGTTTAACACCAGCCCTTTCTGTTATGTCATCACTCTGGCGATAATCAGCCCGCAAGATCAGCCATAAAACCGGCTGCCACTGCGAGACGGGAAACACTCAAATCCCCGCCCTCCGTCAGCGCAATCATACGTTGGCGCACACCGTCAATCCGCTCGGCATCGCGGGTCAGCCAGCTCTGTACCGGATCAGCCTCACCTTTGAATTTGGTGAGCGCTTCCATCGTCACAGCACGGGTTGCCTGTGTGATTGTGTCTGTGGCGCGCGACAATGCCAGACCATCATAATAATCCGTCACCGGTACAACAGATGCAGCTTTCTCAATATTGGCAATGCGGAAAGCATCGACAATTTTGAAGTAAGCGGTTGCAGCTGTCATCAGCTCTGCCTTGCCCTGATAGGCAATCAGCGCGATATCTGCCATCAGCTTAGCCGATTGCAGACGGGCAAGTTTGCGCGCCAGCGCTTCTCCCGCACCCTTGGCAATATATTTTGCCGTATCCGCAGTGATCATATCGGAGATAAAATCAGGCATCAGCTCTTCAAGCTTCGGTTCCAGCGCCATCCGTGTCCGCTTCACCGCGCTGACCATTTCACTCAATGTTGCATCAAAGCGGTTATTACGCAGCACCCATGCGGTGGTTGAAAATAGCATTTCGCCCACCAGCGCATAGAACTCATTCTGCACTTTACCGGAGATCTTATTATCCAGCGCATTGATCGCCTGATAAAGCTGCTCGGTTTCAAAACCATCGGCCACAGCTACATAAGACCGCAGAATTTCTGCCGGCGCTTCAGCAGTCAGATCATTCAGACGGCTGACAAAACTTGGCCCACAACGATTAATCGCATCATTGGACAAGAGCGTTGCAATGATTTCACGATGCAAACGATGATGGGTAATATCCTTGGCAAAACGCTCCTGCATTTCCTGCGGGAAGTAGCCGAATAGGCGCGAATGCAGATAGGTATCATCGGGCAGATTGCTCGCAATCAGATCATCGCACAAGACCATTTTACCATAGGCCAACAGCACGGCCAGCTCAGGACGGGTCAGAGCCTCGCCACGTTTCTGGCGGTCTGCCAGCACCTGATCATCCGGCAGATATTCTACTTTGCGATCCAGCAGCTTGCGGCGCTCCAGAGACGACATCATCCGCATCAGATATGGCAGTTCGGATGCACCGCGTTTTTCAACCAGCGACAGAGCCAGCGGCTGCTCATAATTATTATGCAGCACCAGTGCGGCCACTTCATCGGTCATCTGTGCCAGCAGCACATCGCGTGCCTCACGGGTCAGGCGACCATCCTGCAGGCTTGGTGTCAGGGCAATCTTGATATTGACCTCAACGTCCGACGAATTCACACCAGCCGAATTGTCAATCGCATCGGTATTACAACGACCGCCATTGAGGCTGTATTCGATACGGCCACGCTGGGTGGCCCCCAGATTGGCACCCTCACCGATCACCTTGGCGCGTACCTCGCGACCGGTAATACGGATCGCATCATTGGCACGATCACCAACCTGTGCATCACTTTCACCGGCTGCACGAATATAAGTGCCGATACCGCCAAACCACAACAGATCAACCTGCGAGCGCAGGATGGCACCGATTACTTCATTCGGTGTTGCGGTCAGTTTACCCAGACCAATGGCCTCAGCTGCGGCTTCAGACAGCGTAATAACCTTCTGCGAACGGCTGAACACACCGCCACCCGCAGAGATTTTTGAACGGTCATAATCCTGCCAGCTGGAACGTGGCACATTGAACAGGCGCTGACGCTCCGTGAAACCGGCATCAATATCCGGCATCGGATCGATGAAAATATCGCGATGGTCAAATGCGGCCACAAGTTTGATTTTTGGTGACAGCAACATGCCGTTACCAAACACGTCACCGGACATATCGCCCACACCGGCAACTGTGAAAGGTGTGGTTTGAATATCAATATCCATTTCACGGAAATGACGTTTCACCGCTTCCCATGCGCCACGGGCAGTAATGGCCATTTTCTTATGATCATAACCGGCAGAACCACCGGAAGCGAAAGCATCATCCAGCCAGAAATGCTGCGCCTGACTGATTGCATTCGCCGTATCAGAGAAAGTGGCTGTGCCCTTATCTGCTGCGACCACGAAATACGGATCATCGCTGTCCTGGCGGATAACATCAACCGGCGGCACAATCTTGCCTTCAATAATATTATCGGTGATCGAAACCATGGTGGAAATGAAGGTAATGTAAGCAGCGCGTCCGGCTTCAAACACCGCATTGCGATCGCTGCCAACCGGCAAACGCTTCGGATAGAAACCGCCCTTGGCGCCACCCGGCACAATCACCGCATTCTTCACCTGCTGTGCCTTCACCAGACCCAGCACTTCCGTGCGGTAATCCTGTGCACGATCAGACCAACGCAAACCACCACGCGCCACGGCACCGAAGCGGAGGTGAACACCTTCCACTTCAGGGCCGTAAACGAAGATTTCACGATAAGGTCGTGGTTCCGGCAGCCCATCTACGGCACGCGGATTAAGCTTCACCGCCAAAGTCACCGGCGCATTGCCCTCAAGGTCATGCATATAGGCATTGGTGCGCAGAGAAGCTTCAACCAGATTGCGGTAACGACGCAAAATCTGGTCATCATCAATGCTTGGCACCGCCTGTAAAGCCGTTTCAATGGCTTCAGCAATTGCGCGTTCTTTCGCCTCTGTATCCGCCTGTTTGGCCAGTGCCGGATTAAAGCGCAGATCAAACAAGGTGTAGAGATGCGCGGCAATATCCGGATAACGATTAAGCGCCGCAGCAATGAAATCCTGCGAATAGGTAATACCGGCCTGCTGCAGATAACGGCCATACATACGCAGGATCATAATCTGACGCGCGGTCAGACGTCCGCTTTGTGCCAAACCGTTATAGCCGTCATTATCCGCCTGACCGCTCCATACGGTGCGGAATACATCATCCAGCAGATCACCGTCATCACTGAGATCGACAGGCTTTTCCGATGCACTGACAATCAGCATATCGTGAACGTGGACAGTGTTTTTTCCGCCTGTTGCAGTCTGCACCGGTAAAGTGAAGGTCTGTTCGCTGATAACACGGAAGCCCATATTTTCCAGCAGCGGCACGCGTTGCGACAGCGCCAGCGCCTCACCGAAATGATAGAGTTTCAGAAAAGCTGCCTGCGGCTCCTGAGTGTCATAGCGGTAGAAATCCACATGCAGTGGATTTTGCTCTGTCAGCGCTTCAATACGCACCGCATCAATCAGTGCTTCGGATTCATTGAAAGTCTCCCGATAGGATTCAGGGAAACCGGAAGCCAGACTGATGACACGCGGCGCAAAAGTCTGCGAGCTTTCATCTGCTGCGTCACGCACACCGTCTTCCCATGTGCGAACAAAGGTGCGGATCTGCTTTTCCAGTGCTTCACGCGCCATTTCCGCAACGCTGCCATCGTGGCGGCGGATTATGAACTGAACGCGGGTCACGCCTTTATCAAGGAAGACCGGATGGAACTCGACGGATTCCCCGTGATAGACATCCATCAGGTAATTGCTGATCGCCTCACGTACCACCGAGTCATAGCGGTCGCGCGGCAGATAAACCAGCACGCTGACAAAGCGGCTGAACCGGTCAATACGCGGCAAGACACGCACACGCGGACGTTCATCCAGCGCCACAATCAGCTCTGCATGATCAGTCAGCGCATCCACATCAATCTGGAACATATCATCGCGCGGATAATCCTCCAGCACGCGCACCAGCGCCTTGCCGGAATGGTCAGCCGCATTAAAACCAAGTCGGGCAATCACAGCTTCCGCTTTGCCGCGCAGATAAGGGATCGTGCTCAGGAAAGATGTATAAGCGGTCGAAGTGAACAAGCCGACCAGACGCATTTCACCGGTCACCCGACCCTCGGCATCAAACAGCTTGATACCGATATAGTCGATATATTCACGGCGATGCACCAATGAGCGGCTGTTGCCCTTGGTAATCAGCAGACTTTCAGAGCCTTTGAGAAAGCCCTGCAACTCCTGCGTGATCGACGCATTGTCCTGATCCTGACGCAGAACGCGCAGAGCCTCATCGCGCAGAATACCGAGAGACGGCTTGTCTGCCTGCACGAGCGTGCCTTTATCCGCCTCGTAGCGGAACTCACGCATGCCGAGGAAAGTGAAATTACCGTCGCGCAGCCATTTGAGCAGTGCAACGGCTTCACGCCCCTCTGCCGTATCCGACAAGCCTTTGACCGCACTATAAGAGGCAATCACCTCGTCGAGGCGTGCCAGCATCGGTTTCCAGTCGCTGACAGCCGCATAGACCTGCGCCAGAACCTGCCCCAGCGCCTGTTCCAGCGCAGCACGGGCAGTCTCATCGAGTTGCGGCAGATGCAGCTGAATAACACTGACCTGTTCTGTTCCTGCAATCGTCTGACCGGCAGTCACTTCGCCATGCACTTCATAGGTGCTGCTGTTGAAAGCCACATTCAGCACCGGATGCACGACCATATAGACCATGCCGGAACGCTCCAGAATCTCACCCATGGTGGAATCGAGCAGAAACGGCATATTGCGGTTGATCAGTGTCACCACGGTCAGCGGCCGCCCGCGACGGCGCAGAATACTGTCATTATCAACGCTGATGACAGGCTTATCAGCCTGATAGGAACCCAGCGCTTTCAGCGCCAGTTTGGCAGCCTCTTCCATATCGCCGGCATCATAGGCCGCGATATCCTCCAAAGGTGCCCATTCAAATAAAAGTTTTGCAAATTGAGAAGCCACAGGATCAGAAATCATCTGATGATCGACAACGAATTTGGCCTGCGCATTCTGGTCTGTATCGGCACTCACTGGTGAACTCCTCATTATACAGACCGCTACTGCCTGAATTCCCTTCGGCCTGCTCTGATTTTAAAAGTAGCAATCAAATTGTGACAAAAAAACCGCTAATTTGTTATTTTTCTCTGCAAAACAAGCAAAAGTGAAATGAATTACAATTCCACCAGATGGTCTTCCAGCTCGTTTTCATCGCCCGCTTCTTTTGGGAAATGTTGAGCCAGCAATTTGCCGGCTTTATCAATCGCTTCAATAAAGCCCTCCGACACTGTGCCCTGTGCTGCGTGACTACTCAGCGTGGCAACAATAGCGTTCCATTCCTGCTGATCCACACGGGCATTAATCCCCGCATCAGCCACCACTTCCGCATAGCGTTCAGCCAGAGAAACAAACAATAAAATACCGGTACGCTTGCTGGTCAAATGCACATTGCGCGCTACGAATTGCTGCACAGCATTGAGGTGTGCCCGCCGGTAACGCACGCGATGCGGCACCAGCACCATCCGCAAGGCCGGCACAAGCGCCAGCAGTACGATCAGACAAATAAAGGCAGCAAGAATTGCTAATGCGAATTTCGGCAGTGATAAATCAAACCAGTAATAATGTGCCACAAAGGCCGCGATAACTGCGGTTACGAGCATGCCGCAGCAGGCAATAAAACCGGAAACGTAAAAATAATCATCGCTGCGTTGCGCCAGCACGGCATAAATCTCACCCCCGGTTTGCGCTTCCGCATTGCGGATTGCTGCACCGATACGCTGACGATCTTCAGGAGAAATCCGGTTTCGCTGATATTGTGTCATCCATTCATTCCCCTACCAGCTGCCCGATGCACCGCCGCCGCCCGATGAACCACCGCCACCGGAAAAGCCGCCACCGCCTGACGACCCGCCGCCAAAGCCACCACCAAATCCGCCGCCGAAGCCGCCCCCGCCCGATGATCCGCCACCACCACCACCGCCGCCGCCGCCGCCAAGAGCAATTGTTACCCCCAGCCATTCATAACGGCCGGGGCCGATTTTGCGACCAAAGACAGGAGCCAGTATCGTAAAACCAAAACCGCCGAAGAAAATACTAATCCAGAAAATCAGAAAGATAACTTCAACCCAATCCGTCTGGTCGGCAGCTTCCTTTTGGTTACGCTTGGCGCGTGCCTGTAACTCCGCTCCTTCGCCGCGCAATACTTGTAAAATATCGTCGGTACCTTTGATAATACCTGCACCGTAATCGCCATTGCGAAATTCAGGGATGATCGCATTCTGAATAATAATCGCTGACAGAGCATCGGTTACGGTGCCCTCCAGCCCGTAGCCGACCTCAATACGCACTTTACGCTCATTAGGCGCAACCAGCAGCAATATGCCGTTGTTTTCGGTTTTCTGCCCGATTGCCCATGCGCGATAGAGCCGGTTGGCATAGGTCTCAATATCCATGCCATTGAGGCTTGGAACCGTTGCCACCACAATCTGATCCGAGGATTCTTTTTCATAAGCGCTGAGCTTGGCAATCAGTTCCTGCTGTTGTGCAAAAGACAAAACGCTAGCCGCATCCACCACACGATCCGTCAAAGCAATTGCCGGCTTATCCGTGCTTTGTGCATGAGCAACACTCGCCAATGCCATCAGCATGACCACAAAAAGCATCTTCAATACAGACCGGAAAACAGAATGTTCCGGAATGATGTGATTGCCTGTGATACGGGCAGAAATCATACCGTGTTCCTAAATTGTCAGCGAAAGCAGAACGGGCAGGATTACTCCTGCCCGCCTTTATCAGTTAAACTGTACCTTAGGAGCGGCCTGCGAGGCCGGATCAATAGTGAAAGTCGGCATCGGCTCATTATTCCAGAACCACAATGTCTTCCACAGCATCGTCGGCATGGTCTTCAGGCCGGTATTATAAACGCGTACGGCCTCGATATAATCACGGCGTGCCACAGCAATCCGGTTCTCTGTGCCTTCCAGCTGCGATTGCAGAGCAAGGAAGTTCTGATTAGCTTTCAGATCAGGATATTTCTCAACCACAACCATCAGTCGCGACAGAGCGCTACTCAGATTGGCCTGATTTTCCTGAAACTGTTTGAACATCTCCGGATTATTCAGCATTTCCGGCGAAATCTGTGTCTGGGTAGCCTTTGAGCGGGCTTCAATCACCGCTGTCAGCGTTTCCTGTTCATGGGACGCATAGCCTTTGACTGTTTCCACCAGATTAGGAATCAAATCGGTGCGGCGCTGATACTGGTTGAGCACTTCGCTCCACGCAGCTTTGGCCTTTTCCTCATTGGTCGGAATGGTATTGAAACCACAGGCTGCCAGCAGCGGCATAAACATCAATAAAACGAGTGTCAGAAGCGGACGTAATTTCAGCGGAGCTGTGGCCGCAGCAGATGTTTGACCGGTCATAGGTATCTCCTCATCTTCACCACGCATAACGCATGCTCTTCATCAATCAATAATACGCAAAATCCCATTTGAAAATACACACTTAATAAATGCGCAAAATACAAATCAAGCACAGCCCCTCAAGCAGGCATTTCTAGACAAAAAAATACCGTGCCGCTTTACAGAGGCACGGTATTTTTAATTACGCAGTAAATGCGAATGCTTCAGAATTATTCTGCAGCAGGAGCTTCTTCAGCAGGCGCAGCAGCGGCAGCAGCTGCTGCTTCAGCGGCTTCTGCAGCCTTTGCAGCTGCTTCTTCTTCAGCCTGCTTAGCCATTGCCAGACGTTCCTGAGCTTTTTTGCCTGGGAGACCTTTGGTTGGGTTGCTTGGTACGTCGCGCTTGGCAAGACCAGCCTGTGCGAGGAAGCGCAGAACGCGGTCTGTTGGCTGTGCGCCGTGACCGATCCAATACTGAATGCGTTCTGCATTCAGGGAAACGCGATCTTCTTCTTTAGTCAAGGTTGCATTCCATGAACCCAGCTTTTCGATGAAACGACCGTCGCGTGGTGCGCGAACGTCAGCAACAACGATGTGGTAGTAAGGGCGCTTCTTGGAACCGGCACGTGCCAGACGGATTTTCAGGGACATAGTGTTTTCCTTAGAGTTTATGTCGTGTCACTTATTCAGCAACAATTTCTGAAATACGACCGTTAATACGGACGTAATGGTTTTTTACACCGCAAAAACGAACATTACTGTCCGGTGTGATTTGCAGCGGTATGCTCATGATGCCGGATCACTTCCTTCACAATGAAGTTCAGGAATTTCTCAGCAAAATCAGGATCAAGGCTGGCGTCCTGCGCAAGATTACGCAGACGTTCAACCTGACGTTTCTCACGAGCCGGATCAGCAGCGGCAAGTCCGCGCTCGGCTTTCAGAACACCAACAGCTTTGGTGCAGCGAAAACGCTCAGCAAGCATATGGATCAGCGCCGCATCAATATTATCAATTGATCCGCGCAGGGCGAGCAGTTCGGCAGGGATTGTCTGTTCTTCGCTCATGATGCTCACTTTTTCTTAGGCAGATTAGGCAGACCGCCGCCAAGACCCGGAAGTTTCGGACCACCAAGACCTGGCAAGCCCATACCGCCGCCCAATCCCGGAAGACCGCCGCTTTTGCCAAAACCGGCTGCTTCTGCCTGTTTCTGCAGAGCTTCCAGCTGTTTCGGATCCATATTCGACAGATCTGGCATACCGCCGCCAAGGCCACCCATGCCACCGAGACCGCCAAGTCCCATCTTATTGGCAAGACCGCCCATCATCTGTTTCATCATGCCGCCTTTGCCCTTGCCCATGGCTTTCATCATATCAGCCATTTGCATGTGCATTTTCAGCAACTTGTTAATATCAGCGGCACTGGTGCCGGAACCTTTGGCAATACGCTGCTTGCGGCTGTGCTTCAGCACAGCAGGATTAGCGCGTTCAGCTTTGGTCATGGAACCGATAATTGCGAGCTGACGATCAAACAATTTATCATCGAGACCGGCAGCAGCTGCCTTGTCTTTCATGCCTGCCATGCCCGGCATCATTCCCATGATACCGCCCATGCCACCCAGCTTTTTCATCTGTTTCAGCTGGTCAGCGAGATCGTTCATATCGAACTTGCCGGCCTGCATTTTTTTTGCCATTGCCGCTGCTTTTTCAGCATCAATGGTTTCAGCCGCTTTTTCAACGAGCGAAACAATATCGCCCATGCCGAGAATACGGTCAGCGATACGCTTCGGATAAAACTCCTCCAGCGCATCCATTTTTTCGCCGGTAGCAATTGCCTTAATCGGCTTGCCGGTCACTGCGCGCATCGAAAGTGCAGCACCGCCACGACCGTCACCATCCATACGGGTGAGAACGATACCGGTGATACCAACGCGCTCATCAAAGTTACGCGCCAGATTAACAGCGTCCTGACCGGTGAGGCTGTCAGCGACCAGCAGAATTTCATGCGGATTGGCGGCTTTGCGGATATCCGCCATTTCCACCATCAGCGGCTCGTCGATATGTGTACGACCAGCAGTGTCGAGAATCACCACATCATGACCGCCGAGCTTGGCAGCCTGTACGGCGCGCGCGGCAATCTCTACCGGTGACTGACCGGCGATAATCGGCAATGTATCAACGCTGACCTGCGTTCCGAGCTGGCGCAACTGTTCCTGCGCGGCAGGACGGCGTGTATCCAGCGATGCCATCAGAACTTTTTTCTTCTGACGATCTGTCAGGCGCTTGGCCAGTTTACCTGTAGTCGTGGTTTTACCCGAACCCTGCAAACCAACCATCATAATGACAACCGGCGCCGGTGCGTTCAGATCAACGGTCACACCTTCGGTGCCGAGCATTTCAACCAGCTCGTCATGAACGATCTTAACGACCATCTGACCCGGCTTGATACTCTTGAGAATCTCCGCACCAACCGCTTTTTCACGTACACGGTCAGTGAATGAACGAACCACTTCCAGCGACACGTCCGCTTCAATCAGCGCACGGCGCACTTCACGCAACGCGCCGGCAACGTCAGCCTCGGAGAGAGCGCCGCGTCCGGTCAGACCGTTCAGAATGGAGCCAAGACGCTCCTGAAGTGAATCAAACATCTAAATTTCCTAATCTCTGTTCAGATCGGCCGGATCTGAGTGCAGGTTCATTCCGTAATCCTATAAAGCAACGGTTTAAAACCGAAACTATGTTCAAAGCAAAACAGCACCCGAGGGCGCATTGCGCTGTCGGATGTTGACCTCCGGGATCTCTTTATACCATACGGGTCCCGGTCGGCTGCCTGAGAACTTATACTCATAGCGGAATTATCGCGCGTTCTTTACATGATCTGCGGTTTATGAGTCAAGCTTTTGCACGTAAAAAGCACAATACGGACCCCAGCTAAAATCACTGCCATAGGAATCAGTTTTTCAGCGCATTATAAGTGTGACCTGAAAAACGCAGTCGAACTTAAACGCAATCGCCACCATTTTGTGTCTCATTCACAACACATTCAGCAGACATCGCCTTGAATTAAATATGAATTCAGGCAGAACAGCATCAAAACTATAGTTTTCTGTAAATCCCTGTTAATCATATAAATCTATAAAGCCCCTGATAAAAGTTCTAACGAGGCAGCTTCATGCAGTCAAAGACTATCAAATCTTCTATCCGCAACCTGACAATGGCCGTTATAGGCGGTACAATCGGTGTAATGGCTCTGTCCGGCATTGCGCAGGCAGCACAATGCGGCAATACCGGCGCCGGCTTCCCTGCATGGGTGCAGGAATTCAAAAAAGAAGCAGCAGGCCGCGGCATTAAAGGCAACGCTTTGTCAGCTCTCGACAATGTAAAATATGCCACAGCAACCATTAATGCTGACCGCAATCAGAAAAGCTTCAAACTGTCTCTCGATGACTTCATGAAGAAGCGTGGTTCAACCACAATCATCAGCCGCGGCAAAAGCATGAAAAAGCAAAATGCTGCTTTGTTTGCCAAGATTGAACAGCGCTACGGCGTGCCTGCGGGTCCTCTGCTGGCAATCTGGGGTATGGAAACCGGCTTCGGTAACTATCTCGGCAAGCAGCATACTCTGTCGGCTGTAGCTACACTGGCTTATGACTGCCGTCGTTCCGAATTCTTCACCAATGAACTTTATGCAGCCCTGCAGCTAATTCAGCGCGGTGATCTCAGCCCGAATGCAGTCGGCGCTATGCACGGTGAAATCGGCCAGACACAGTTCCTGCCATCCAGCGTTATCAAATATGGTGCAGATGGCGATGGCAACGGCCATATCGACATGGTCAATTCCCGCGCTGACGCACTGGCTTCAACAGCCAACTTCCTGAAAGCACATGGCTGGCGCGCAGGCGCAGGCTACCAGCAGGGTCAGCCAAACTATGGCGCCATTCAGGGTTGGAATGCGGCTACCGTATACCAGCAGGCCATTGCCATTATGGGTCAGGCAATCGACGGCAAATAATAAGCCGCAACAAACGAATAAAAAACCGGCTGAAAAGCCGGTTTTTTATATTCCTGATTTTATTTCACTCAACAGGTGCTTCGCTACTTTCAGCTTGCACCGGCATTTCATCCGTATCAGGACGGATAAAATCGCCTGTCTGCGAATCCATCACCCACAATTCGCCGGTCGAAATATCGAACCATGCACCATGCAGAGAGAGACGTCCCTTTTTCTCCAGAATATCAACACATGGGAAACTGCGCAGATTATTCAGCGAATAGCGGATTGAAATACGCTCTAATGCTGTCTGGCGTTCGGTCTGGGTCATCAGCGAATTGGATGTGATTGTTTCTGCGGCTGGTGCCAGCAGGCTCATCCATTTACCGATAAAGTCACCTGGCGAAAGCGGGCTGCTTTCAGTGTCCAGCGCTGCTTTGATACCACCGCATCGGCCATGACCAAGCACAACAATATGCTTAACCTTGAGGCTCTGGACCGCAAATTCCAAAGCAGCGGAAGCGGCGTGATATTCGCCATCCGGCTCATAAGGCGGGATCAGGTTTGCGACATTGCGCAGAACAAAAATTTCACCCGGACGGGTATTGAAAATGATTTCCGGTGCTGCTCGGGAATCACAGCAGGCAATCACCATTGTCTCTGGTGTCTGCCCCTGATCTGCAAGTTCCTTATAACGCATTCTTTCATCGGCAAAATCCGATGCCATAAAGTTGCGGTAACCGGCGAGGAGTGTGTCTGGAAGATCTACCATGATTTTTCGATAAACCCATATTTCGCCAAGATCAATCAAAGATTACGCTTAAATCTGCACCGCTCAGCATTCTGCGTGTAAATTTCCGGTGCATTTTTGCACGATTCTTATGCCAAATAATGTGAAAATCACCCGTTTTCATCAAAAAACGGATGATTTTCGCTTATTTCCGCATCGGAAAAACAATCTATCAAAATTAATATTATCTACAAAATTTTTAGCGTTTTATAACATCTCAACGAAAATGAGCGCCGGTCAGGCGCTCATTCCGTGATTAGGATGGGCAAGGCGGCGCAATTGCACCATGGCCATCGGCCGCTCGAGACTCGCCGCATCAGCCTCCAGCATCAGCTCATCGGCACCACGCTTGGCAGCACGCGCGAGAATTTCAAACACCGCAGCCGTGGTCATTTGCAGTGCTTTTTCGTCATTCATGCCGCTCATCTTGCGGGCGAGAAACAATGCGGATGTCAGATCACCCATTCCGTTGCCAGGCCCCTGCACGATGCGATGCTCCGCCATCAGTGCCTGTGTCCGCGTCACCAACACATTACTGATACTATCGCGCATCATCGCAAAAGCGGAGGTCACCAGCATTGTATCGGGCCCTGCCCGCAATGCAGCTTCCATCAATTGCTGATTATCAGCTGGTTCAGTCCCCGTCAGCCAGCCCAGTTCGTACCGGTTGGGCGTTGCAATATCCGCCAGCGGCAACAGCAGATCGCGAATGGCAACTGCCGTGCTTTCCGCCACATACAGACCTTTTGTATCACCGATAACCGGATCGCAGATATATTGCAGCTGCGGGTTGCTGGCCTTCATGGTTGCGATCAGTTGCGCCACAGCTTTGACCTGAGCGGCATTGCTCATAAAGCCGGTCAGCACTGCGCTGACTTCCCCAAGCCACGGCGCACGCTCCAGATCGGCAATCAATGTTGAAAATTGTGCATCATCAGGGATAATCCGTCCGGCTGGTCCGTGCCCCGGATGCCACGGCAGGATCACTGTCGGCACAGCCCATACCGGATGCCCCAGCCGCTCCAGTGCAAAAACTGCTGCCCGATTACCGATGGAGCCACGCACCACATGGCTGGAAATGACAATTACGGCACTGGTGCTGGTCGGCTCAAAAGCAGTCATAACAATGTATCCGGCATGAATATAAGATGTGGCCTTATAGAACCTCTGGCATTGTCGTTAGTAAAGTCAATTTTACTATAAATTTTACTAACACCACAAATTCCAATTCATACCTCGGCTGAGCACTCAGCCTAATCTGACAATCAGTTTGCCAAAATTTTTACCTTCCAGCATGCCGATGAATGCTTCAGGTGCGCTTTCCAGCCCGTCAGCAATATCTTCACGGTAGCAGACTTTCCCGTCCTTAATCCACTGCGCCATCGCCTGATAAAACGCAGGGCGCTGCTCACTGAAATCGCGCTGAATAAACCCACGAATAGTCAGACTTTTAGATAAAATATCGCGCATCAATATAGGCAGGCGATCCGGTCCATCAAAGGCACCGCTACTGTTATATTGCGCAACAAGACCACAAACCGGCACACGAGCAAATTGATTGAGCAACGGAAACACCGCATCAAACACCTTGCCGCCGACATTCTCGAAATAAACATCAATGCCCGACGGACAAGCCTGTTTGAGAGCTTCTGCGAAATCAGGACGGTAATGATCAAGCGCAATGTCAAAGCCAAATTCTTCGATCAAAGCACGGCATTTATCTACACCGCCAGCGATACCCACCGTGCGCGCACCCTGCAATTTTGCTATCTGCCCGACGGCAGAACCAACAGGCCCGCTGGCAGCGGCAACCACTACAGTCTCTCCTGCTTTGGGCTGACCGATCGTTAGCAGCCCTGCATAAGCAGTAAATCCGGGCATACCCAGAACACCCAAAGCAGTGGTTAGTGGTGCTGTATCCGGATCAAGTTTGCGCAAAGCTGAGGCATCGGCCACCGCATATGTCTGCCAACCGGAATGCGACAGAACCATATCCCCGACAGCAAAATCTTTATGACGGCTGGCGATCACCTCACCTACTGTGCCCCCTTCCATAACATCACCCACGGCGACTGGTGCAGCATAGGATTTTGCATCGCTCATCCGTCCGCGCATATAGGGATCAAGTGAGAGATAATGCAATTTCAACAGCACCTGACCATCAGCAGGTTCGGCAACCGGCGCGGTTTCCAGACGGAAATTCTCCGCGCTCGGGCGACCGGACGGGCGTGAAGCGAGAACAATGCGTTTATTTGAAAGTTCAGTCATCTCAGTCACTCCGATGAAAAAGAAAGTGCGCTGACAATACACCTCATACTTTACGCGGCAACACAACGAGCTATGTTTTTAGGGAAGAGAGTGAAATAGTTTTTGCTCCGCTCATTATTTGAAGCAATGAAAAACCCCGCCCTTAAGACGGGGTTTATACCAACTTCCCTGTCCGCAGAACAATGCGGGACTTTATTTCGGCTATGACGTGGCGAAAATGGTGCTTTGCGAGAACCGGAACGGAGCGTACTAAAGTACGTGAGTACCGGAAGCGCAGAAAAGTGCCATTTACAGCCCGTCAGGGCTGAAATAATCAGTTCATTATCGGGATAACGAACTCCGCACCGTCCTTAACACCTGCCGCATGCCCGCAACCACACAGTGGTGAGGACATGCAAACAAGAACAGTCAGGCGTTAGTTCATTGTCGGAATGACGAACTCTGCGCCATCTTTCACACCTGACGGCCAGCGTGATGTCACTGTCTTGGTCTTGGTGTAGAAGCGGAATGCATCCGGACCATGCTGATTGAGATCACCGAAGCCGGAGCCTTTCCAGCCACCGAATGTGTAATAGGCGATCGGAACAGGGATTGGCACATTCACGCCAACCATGCCAACCTGAACACGCGATGCAAAGTCACGTGCCGCATCGCCGTCACGGGTGAAGATCGCAACACCATTGCCATATTCATGATCATTTGGCAGCGACAGAGCTTCTTCATAATTCGCGGCGCGTACAACGCTCAGTACAGGGCCGAAGATTTCTTCTTTATAGATGCGCATATCGCGGGTGACATGATCGAACAGACAACCGCCGAGATAGAAGCCATTTTCATAGCCCTGCATTTTGAAGTTACGGCCATCCACAACCAGCTTCGCGCCTTCTTCAACACCGAGATCAACATAACCGCGCACGCGCTCCAGTGCCTGCTTTGTGACCAGCGGGCCGTAATCAGCGGAACCATCGGTTGAAGGGCCAACTTTCAGCGCTTCGACACGCGGAATGAGTTTTTCCATCAGACGTTCTGCAGTGTCATGACCAACCGGAATGGCAACAGAAATTGCCATGCAACGTTCACCGGCAGAACCGTAACCGGCACCGATCAGCGCATCCACAGTCTGATCCATATCCGCATCCGGCATGATGATCATATGGTTCTTGGCGCCGCCGAAGCACTGAACGCGCTTACCATTGGCGCAACCGCGCGCATAAATATATTGCGCAATCGGGGTCGAGCCGACAAAGCCGATTGCTTTCACATCCGGATCATCGAGCAGCGCATCAACCGCATCTTTATCGCCATTGACCACGTTGAAAATACCAGCAGGCAGACCAGCTTCCATAAACAGTTCCGCAAAGCGCATCGGCACACCCGGATCGCGCTCGGAAGGTTTGAGAATAAAGGCATTGCCTGCGGCAATCGCAGGACCAGCCTTCCAAAGCGGGATCATCGCCGGAAAATTGAACGGGGTAATACCGGCAACAACGCCGAGCGGCTGACGCATGGAATAAACATCAATGCCGGTACCGGCGGCATCGGTGAACTCGCCTTTCAGCAGATGCGGCGCACCAAGGCAGAATTCAATCACTTCCAGACCGCGCTGAATGTCACCTTTGGCGTCCGGAATGGTCTTGCCATGTTCACGCGCCAGCAATTCTGCAAGGCTGTCATATTCAGCTTCAACCAGCTCCAAAAATTTGCGCAACACACGTGCACGACGCTGCGGATTGGTCGCCGCCCATGCCGGTTGCGCTGCTTTGGCGTTTTCGACCGCTGCACGTACTTCGTCTTTGGTCGCCAGAGCAACCTGCCCCAGTACCGCACCATCCATCGGCTGGTAGAATTCTGTCTGACGACCGCTTGTTCCCGCGACATGTTTGCCGCCGATAAAATGCCCGACCTGTTTCATCCTGTCCGCTCTCCCAGAGTTTTAACCTATCGCCTATCATCGCCCTGCAAAAAATAGTTTTCAAGTCGATGAAAAGCGTATCCGTTGTGCAAAAATATATATAAGTTACCACCATGAACTGGGATGATATTCGCATATTTCTCGCTGTAGCCCGCTCCGGACAAATTCTCGGCGCTGCCAAAAAGCTCGGCCTCAACCACACAACAGTATCGCGCAGACTGACAGCTCTGGAAGACAGCCTGCATACAACCCTGCTGAACCGCCGCACCAATGGTTCTGAACTCACGCAGGCCGGAGAGGAATTTTTGCATTCCGCAGAGCGCATGGAAGCGGAAATGCTCACTGCCCACGCCCATCTGGCCGGTGCTGATATTGCACTGGCAGGAACAATCCGTATCGGCGCGCCCGATGGTTTCGGGGTTAATTTTCTAAGCCCCAGACTTGCACGGTTTTCCGCGCTTTATCCTGATCTGACAATACAGCTGGTACCGGTTCCCCGCTCCTTCTCGCTCTCAAGACGCGAGGTGGATATTGCCATCAGCGTCGAGCGGCCAGAAACCGGCAGGCTGATTGCTCGCAAACTCACCGGCTATAATCTCGGGCTATATGCGCATAAAGATTATCTGGAGCGCTATGGCACTCCGCAAAATGTCGAAGATCTAAACCAACACCGGCTGATCGGCTATGTGGAAGATCTGGTCGCCAATCCGACATTGGATTATGCCCGTGAAATCAGTCGTGACTGGAAACCGGCTTTTGAGGTTTCCAGCGCTCTGGGGCAGACTGAAGCGGTTAAAGCCGCTGCTGGCATTGGTATCCTGCACGGCTTTATCGCCCGTGAACATAGTGAGCTGATTGAGATTCTGCCGCATAAACGCATCAAGCGCTCCTACTGGCTCTCCTATCATGAGAGCGCGCGGACTTTGCGGCGTATTCATATTGTTGCGGACTTTGTCTCGGGGTTAGTGGAGCAGGAACGCCACCTATTCAGCTGATGAATTCCGGCTTTCTCAAGCGGACAATACACAAAATCACAAACAGAACACTGACCGGCAATAACAACGACCAAAGACCGATTAAGTTATAGAGGATGGCACCGCTGGCAGCACCAAAAACCAATGAGAGCCAGACATAGACATGCTGTAACCAGCGGCGGCGCGGTGCATAACCACGCAGTCCTTTCGCCAGATCATTTGCTGCGTTATAAATTGTACCGGTTACAAAGGTTGTGCCAAGACGCGCAGCGCCAAAAGGTTTGAACACGGCATTTTGCGCGCCCATTGCCGCAGCAAGCAATGCCACCGGCATTGGTGTTAGTTGCGGAATCTGATTGAGGAAGAGTGCGCTCAACAGCAGCACAATAATCAAAACGACCACCCGCCCTGAATACCAGCGTGTCTCGCGTACACTGATAAAAGAGGCGAAAAAGGCACCGCCGAAAAATAATCCGATCAGCACCAGCGGCATCAGCAGATTTTGCCCGCCCAGCAATTGCGTTGCTCGCCCGTCAGGCCCGCTCATCGCCAGGCCCAATTGTGTTGTGTTCCCGCTCATAAAAGAAGCGAAATACCCGCCCAGTTCAATAAAGGCGAGCGCATCAATAAATCCGGCAATAGCAGTCAGAACCAAACCGGAGAGCAAACGGACGGGTGGTGTCATCACAACTCACTCAGAGCATTGCACAGCCAAGCATGTTCAACCTGAACATAGCCCGTGACAATGCAACCAAACAAAGAGCCAGAGCGAGACTATCATCCAATCCGGACGTGCACAGCTCTGGCAGGCATTTTTCTATAAAAAACCTGCCGGATTGTTCCGGCAGGTCGCAATAGGCAGATTTTAAAAGATCACGCTCGTTTTACAAGCCGTAGAATGACCAGCAGGATGACCGCACCGATAAAGGCGTTCACAATTGCGGCAATCACGCCGCCCCCGATTGCAAATCCCAGACGCGGCAATAACCACCCTGCCAAAACGCACCGATCACACCGACAACAATATTACCAAGAATACCGAAACCGCCGCCGCGCACAACCTGCCCTGCAAGCCAGCCGGCAACGAGACCTACGATCAGAAAAACCAGTAAACTCTCTGCACCCATTATGATCTCCGATATGAATTACTGCCCGCCCTCATTGCATCGTGCAATTTTCCACGAGCCACCAACAGGATAACGCATTAAAAGCTATATGGATGCATGATTAAATCAATAAATATGACAGGCTTGCCGTGTAGTTTCCTCAAACAGAAATGCCGGTTTTGCCGATCCTGCTCTCCAAATATGAATGCAGCAATACCGGCACTACTTTCACAAATTAATAATAATTTAACAAAAGCCTTATTTTCCTCTCTAAAAACAGCAATAGTATCAGCAGAGCGTGATGCTTACTGAAATGCGGCTCATTCATCAGTTAATTGAGCGCCGGTTCTGATAGGATAAACGGGTGGAAACCATATGGGATACCTCAGCCGATAATTTAAACGGACTGTCGGAAAGCTCTTCTTTATTTCAGGCAATGCTGCCGCGATTTACCACAATAAACCGCGAGAATGATCCTGTGCTCGATAATCTGGTGGCTTTGGCAGCTGGTATTTTTGATGTCCCCGCTGCCGCGATCAATCTGATTTCACAGGAACAGCAGATTTTTAAAGCAGTTCACGGGCTTGATCTTAGTGCACCACCGGCCGGACACAGTTTTTGCCGGCAGACTTTATTGGCTGATGACATTTTCATCATCAGTGATGCGAGTACGACACCGGTCTTTGCCACAGAGCCTTTTGTGCAAGGCACAACATCCTATCGCTTTTACGCCGGAATCAAGCTGACAGGGCGTGACGATACGATTTTCGGCACACTGCTGATACTGGATACGAAGCCGCGCAGCCTGACGGCGTCCCAGCTTAAAGATTTGCGCAGACTGGCAAAGCTTGCCAGCGCCCATATCGACATGCAAAGCCAGCTTTATCAGCAGCAGCAAAAACAACGACTCAATCAGCTCATTATTGATAACGCACTGGACTATGCCATCATCACCACAGCACTGAACGGGCAAGTCACCAGCTGGAATGCCGGTGCGCAAAAACTCTTCGGCTGGACTGAAGAGGAAATCCTCAAATCCTCAGTTGATATCCTGTTCACACCGGAAGAACGGGAAAAAAATATTCCTGACATGCGGCGCGTGACTGCATTACACCACCGGCAGGATGCCGTTGAACGCTGGCATTTACGCAAAGACGGCAGCCGCTTCTGGGCAAGCGGACAGCTGTTACCGCTCTATGATCAGAACGGGCACATCCAGGGTTTTCTGAAAATCCTGATCGACCGCACGATTGTCCGTGATCAGCAGGAGCGTCTGCGCGAACAGGAAGAAATGCTGCGCCAATCTCAGGAAGCAGGCGGCATCGGCGCGTTTGATATCAATCTTGTCAATCGCGCGATCACTGTCACCAATCAAATCCGGCAGATTTTTGGCATTGCACCGGACAGAACGATTACCATCGAACTGTTTGAAAAGCTGATGTCTCCGGCAGAAAACAAACAGCCTGGCACTTCAGTATCTTTTGCCCTGCCCCGTTCCGGGCACAGCGAATATCGCATTCAGCGGTTGGATAATCAGGAAGAGCGCTGGGTTGCCCTCTCCACTGAACTGATTCCGGATGATGAAGGCAAAACCATCCGTATGCGCGGTATTGTGCAGGATATTACCGCACGCAAACTGGCTGAAGAACAGCAGGCAATGCTGACAGCAGAGCTCGTGCATCGCAGTAAAAACATTCTGGCAATTATTCAGGGTATTGCCAATCAGACCTTGCGCAACACAACCAGCGCTGAAGGTGCGAGAGCGGCTTTTGAAGCGCGTATTATGGCACTCAGCAAAGCGCAGGATGTCCTGACGCATGGTACAAAATCCTCCAGTGCTGATCTGGCGGAGATTGTTGCCAATAGCCTGTCCGTCCATGCCGGTGCAGATGAAAAACGTATCCGTATTCACGGCACATCTGCCATTCTGGGCTCCAGACAATCGCTGTCCATGGTCATGGCACTTCATGAACTGGGCACCAATGCCGTCAAATATGGTGCTCTTTCAACGCCTGACGGCTATATTGAAATCAGCTGGCATTTCGAAAATGACCGCTTCCTGTTTATCTGGGCAGAGAGAGACGGCCCCGTGGTAACTAAACCCGAAAGACGGGGATTTGGTTCACGTCTGATTGAACGCACATTAGCGGCCAGTCTGGGCGGCACAGCGGAACTGCATTACCGGCCACAAGGGCTGGAATTTCAGCTTAACGCACCAGCTAACAATATGCGCCACGACCTTTAAAAACAAAACGCCGCTTATAAAGCGGCGTTTTCAATAATTCGGATCCGGCTCAGGCCAGATGTTTAAAGGCCTTCACGACTTCATCATAGACCGTGCGTTTGAACGGTACGATCAGTTCCGGCAGTTCCAACATCGGCTTCCATGCCCACATATCAAATTCAGCATCATGGCCACCCGGAGGCGGGTTAATTGCGATCTCGCTTTCATCACCTTCAAAGCGATAGGCAAACCAGCGCTGTGTTTGGCCACGATATTTGCCTTTCAGGGCAATTCCGATCAGATGCTCCGGCAGGTCATAATTGATCCAGTCCGGTGCTTCAGCCAACAGGCTGACAGTACGCATACCGGTTTCTTCATAAAGCTCGCGCAAAGATGCCGTTGCCGGATCCTCGCCTTTATCAATACCGCCCTGCGGCATTTGCCAGAGTTGTGTTGCGCCTTCCATCTCGCCATTCGGCTCAACGATACGGCGGCCAGCCCAGACTTTGCCTTCACGGTTCAAAACCATAATACCGACGCAAGGACGATAAGGTAGCGATGCAGGATCACGCTTTTCAGACATTCTGTTCTCTTCAGTTTATGTATTAAAACGACAGACAAAAAACGCGGGGACTGCCCCGCGTTTTTCTGAAGTGTACAAGCTTATTTTTTATCAGGTTTCGGCAGATCTTTTTTAGGATCCGGCGGGAAGGCAGCATTGGCCATTTCGCCGCGCAGCAGCTTCATCGCTTCGCCCAGCTGGATATCGTCTTTTGGCTCCAACGGCACATAGGCTGATGAACCGGAACCGGTATCATCCTCATCCGCACCCTTGATATGGCCTTTCAGACCGGCTTCACCCTTGGTCGTAACATCACGGCCTTTCAGCTCATCCGGCAATGGCTGTTCCACCTTGATATCCGGTGTAATGCCCTTGCCCTGAATGGACTTGCCTGACGGGGTGTAATACAGCGCAGTGGTCAGACGCAGCGAACCGTTTTCCCCCAGCGGGATAATGGTCTGCACAGAGCCTTTACCGAAGGACTGCGTTCCCAGTACCGTTGCACGGCGATGATCCTGTAACGCACCGGCCACAATTTCAGACGCACTGGCAGAACCGCCATTGATCAGCACGATCACCGGCTTGCCTTTGGTCAGATCGCCTGAACGGGCATCAAAACGGGTAACATCCTGCGGATCACGGCCACGGGTAGAGACAACTTCGCCCTTATCAAGGAAAGCATCCGACACAGCAACAGCCTGATCAAGCAGACCGCCCGGATTGAGACGCAGATCGAGCACATAGCCTTTCAGCTTGTTTTCCGGAATCTGGGACTGGATATCCTTGATCGCTTTGGTCAGATCGTCAGAAGTTTTCTCGGTGAAGGAAATCACACGCAGATAACCGACATCATTCTCAACGCGGTAACGGACAGCTTTGACCTTGATGATTGCACGTTTGATCGACAGCTTGATCGGCTTGTCCGCACCCTGACGGATCAAAGTCAGTTCAATGGCTTCATCCACCGGTCCGCGCATTTTATCAACGGCGTCATTCAGGGTCAGTCCACGGACTTCCGTACCATTGATCTGGCTGATCAGATCGCCGGCCAGAACACCGGCTTTGGATGCAGGTGTATCATCAATCGGTGCAATAACCTTCACCAAATCATTTTCCATGGTGACTTCAATACCGAGGCCGCCGAACTCACCCTTGGTCTGAACGCGCATATCCTGCGCCGCTTCCGGATTGAGATAAGACGAATGCGGATCCAGCGAGGTCAGCATGCCATTGATCGCGGTTTCGATCAGCTTCTTATCTTCAGGCGGCGTCACATATTGCTGGCGCACACGCTCAAAAATATCGCCGAAAATCGCGAGTTCTTTATAAGTATCGTTGCCAGCAGCATTGGCAATCGCAGCCGGTGCTCCCTGCACAGCAAC
This sequence comes from Pseudochrobactrum asaccharolyticum, assembly GCF_003314995.1. GTDB lineage: Bacteria > Pseudomonadota > Alphaproteobacteria > Rhizobiales > Rhizobiaceae > Pseudochrobactrum > Pseudochrobactrum asaccharolyticum. Next base: position 9,378 of record NZ_QNRH01000006.1, on the reverse strand, counting down.
CATCGCCGAAGCCCCCATTAAGGCACCTGCGAAAAGAAGCGACATTTTACGTATCATCTTGTGTCCTTCCGGAATGCCGCTCGGTCCACCACGGGGTCGGATCGACGGATTTCCCATCTTTTCGAAATTCTATGTAAAGCATCGGTGAAGAATTACCACTCCCCAGTGACGCAACACTGGTTAAAAGCTTATCTCCCATAGCCCCGACCGGCTCACCGGCCAGTACAAACCGGCCTTGTTGCACATTGATTCTGCTTAATCCCGCCATGACGATATGATATCCGCTGCCAACATCAAGGATTAACAGCTGTCCATAGGAACGAAATGCCCCAGCATAAAGCACAACGCCATCAGAAGGTGACGTAATCGTGGCGTTTTGCGGAGTTTGCAGCATTTGTCCGGCCTGCGGACGACCAAAGTCATCCTTCTGACCAAACTTTTTTGTGATTTTTCCGCTGGCAGGCAAAACCAGCTGCCCGCGCAGAGACTCAAAATCCGCACGCGACAGCAGTGAGTTTTCACCAGGCTGGGCAGCGCGCTCCTGCCCCTCGGCCAGTCTTTGTTCTTCCGCTTCGCGCGCTGCATCGGCGGCAGTACGCACTTTATCCATACGCGCCTGCAATGAAGCAATCAGGTCTTTAAGGCTGGTGGCTTTTTTCGCCAGCTCTTCCGCATGAAGCCGTTCAGCCTTCAGCTCGTCCTCAGACTGGCTGTAAAGCTTCTGCTTTTCTTCAAGCAACAGTTCTTGTTTCTGCCGCTCTTCTGCTTGCGCCGTGCGGCTGGCCGTCAGCCGTTCCTGCTCGTCTTTGATCGAGGCCTGCAGACGCTGCATCTCTTTCAAATCCGCCATCAGCTCCAAAGTCTGCGCTCGCATTTCCGGCACCACAGCGCCAAGCAAAACGGCCGAGCGCACGGAAGCCAGCGCATCATCAGGGCGTACCAGAATAGCCGGTGGCGGATTAAGCCCCATGCGTTGCAGAGCCGCCAGCACTTCCGCCAGCACTTTACGACGTGAGCGCAATGACAGACGTATACCGTCTTCCTGCTCACTCAGCGCAATCAGTTTCTGACCTGCGGCTTCAATATCTTCGGAAAGTTTCTTGTCCGTCTTGGCAGACTGGATCAGCGCAGCCGTAATCGTTGCCTGATCTTTTTTCAGCTCGGATACACTTGTCTCAAGCTGCTGCAATTTTTCTTTTGAAAGAGCAATCTCGCTGTTAATCGCATCGAGACTGCCTGAAACCGTTTTGTGCTGCTGTTCCAGCGGCACCGGCGCCGCCTCTTGTGCAGCAGCTACACCTGATAGCAGCATCAGCATACCGGCAGACAAAGCGCATCTGGCCGGAGCGGCACAAATACGGTTCATCAGACCAAGCCGGAAAGAACTGCTGCTGTTATTCATCAAAATTCAAATACTGATCCGTTGCGACCACTCAATTATAGCGGTGAATCTATAACAAAGATTATCCGTATCAAAATCCGTCTGTAAATGCTTTTGAGTGCCGCGCGCCAAATTTGGTACACTAGAGCATAATTCTCTAAACTTGAATCAATTTAAGATGAAATTATGCTCTCATTTTAGTGTTAGAGCGACCTTTGTGCGCCAAGTCTGGCACACGGCGCTCTAAAGACCACTCTCACACTTCAAAATTACGCTCTGATCACACCCGATGATAAGGATGGCCGGAGAGAATGGTCACCGCCCGGTATAATTGCTCAGCAATCAGAATACGTGCCAGCTGATGCGGCCATGTCATTTTGCCCATTGCCAGCACCAGATCGGCACGCGCACGTAATTGCGGATCATGACCATCGGGCCCGCCAAGCGCTAAAATCAACTGTCTTTTGCCGCCGTCACGGATTTTGCCCATCTGCTCGGCAAAAGCCTCAGAGCCAAGCTCTTTACCGCGCTCGTCCAGCAGGATCAGCGCTGCGCCATTATCCAGTGCTTCATAGACACGCGATGCTTCATCGACTTTGCGCTGATCCGCATTACCGCCTCTGCTTTCCGTAATCTCACTAACACCGGTAAATTCAAACCCCAAAGCCGTTCCGGCTTTGGCAAAACGGTCAAAATAACGCTCAGCCAACTCCCGCTCGGGACCGGCTTTCATTTTTCCGACCGCATAAACTGTAACACGCATAATCAAAAAACCTCTGCCTGCCATAATCTGTCAGGCAGTTGCATATTGTATCAGCAGCATGCCGTCACAATCCGGCATGCCCGATCTTACAAATCATCGTGCAAATTAGTGCACTGACTTTTTACGCGGATTAAATTCATCCGCTTCCGGTGTGAGCCAGATTTTTTCGATATTATAAAACTCACGGATTTCCGGATGGAAAATATGAACGATGATATCGCCCGTATCGACCAGAACCCAGTCTGCTGATTCAAGACCTTCGATCTGAATATCACGCACACCGATTTCTTTCAGCGCACGCAGCATATGATCAGCCACCGCACCGACATGGCGCTGTGAGCGACCGGAAGCGATTACCATATAATCGCCCAGAGCGGATTTCCCGCGCAGATCAATGGAAATGATATCTTCTGCCTTGGAGTCATCAAGGCTTGCAAGCAGAACCTCTAAAGCTTGAGACACAGTGGCTTCGCCGCTGACCTCAGCTGGTGAAGGCGTGGTAACACCCTTCTTGTCAATTGCTGTTCTCAATGAGTACCTTTCCGTAAAGAACAACGCCACACGGTAATAACGCCCCGTGTAACTATAAAAGTGGCAGAGTCCTGTGTCTGTTTCAAGACACGAACCCCTGTAAATTTTCTGACCGCTATTGCAGCTTGTACTTAGAGCGCCGTGTGCCAGACTTGGCACACAAAACTCGCTTTAATGCTCTAGACTATGATCCCGCCTGTTGCTCACGCAGTTGCGTGGATGACAGTTCCGATTGCGGACCATGAATAAAAACCCATGCCGGTGCCTGCTGTGTAGCAAGCTTTGCAGCATCAGCTTCCGGCAAACGCGCAGCACTGAATTGCTGTGCCATAACTGAATCCTCAGCCGCCATATTAGAGCCCGGCCGGTTAATCACTGCAATCGGATAGGTACGGGCAATCTCATCCCATTCCTGCCAATGATGAAAATTCATCAGATTATCCGCGCCCATAACCCAAACCAGATGCTTATCCGGATTATGTTGACGCACCAGCGCAAGTGTATCTGCCGTATAGCGCACCTGATAGCTGGCTTCAAATGCCGTCACATGAATGCGCTTATCGGAAATGAGGTCTTCACTTAACGCAATGCGACTGGACAAAGGTGCCAGTTCACTGGCATCTTTCAGCGGGTTTCCGGGCGTCACCATCCACCAGAGCTGATCCAGCCCCAACCGCTCCAGTGCCAATTCTGCCACCAGAACATGGCCTGCATGAGGCGGATTGAAAGAACCGCCGAACAGACCGATTTTAGCACCAACCGGTGCAACCGGCATATGCAGATAGCCTTGCGCAACATCCTGAAATGCTTGCGGTAAAGCAGTCTTGTCAACTGGATCTTTCACGGATTTGGACATGACGCTGATTAAACCCGTGTCTGTCCGTTACCGCGAACGCGATACTTGAACGAAGTGAGCTGTTCCACACCAACCGGCCCGCGCGCATGCATTTTGCCTGTTGCAATACCGATTTCTGCGCCCATACCGAATTCACCGCCGTCAGCAAATTGTGTCGAAGCATTATGCAGCAAAATAGCTGAATCAATCTCGTTAAAGAACCGCTCAACAACCGCAGCATCTTCGGCGATTACAGCCTCGGTATGATGCGAGGAATAGCGATTGATATGTGCCAGCGCACCATCAATGCCGTCAACCAATGCGACGGAAATGATCGCATCCAGATATTCCGTTGCCCAGTCTTCCGCAGTTGCCTGTTCAGCTTGCGGATATAATGCACAAACTTCTGCATCACCACGGATCGCACAACCGGCTTTTGCCAGCTCGTTCAATACAGGCACCAGATGGGTTTCCGCGACTTTACGGTCAACCAGCAAAGTCTCGGTTGCACCACAAATACCAGTGCGGCGCATTTTGGCATTGAGAACGATCTTCTTTGCCATTTCCAGATCAGCACTGCCATCGATATAAACATGGCACAGACCTTCGAGATGCGCGAAGACCGGCACCCGCGCCTCTTCCTGCACACGGGCAACAAGGCTCTTGCCGCCACGCGGCACAATCACATCAATTGCACCGTTCAGCCCCTTGAGCATTTCACCGACCGCTGCACGATCTGTTACCGGCACCATCTGGATAGCGGTTTCCGGCAGACCCGCAGCTTTCAGACCTTCGGCCAAAGCTGCATGAATTTCACGGGATGAATGAGCCGAGTCTGAGCCGCCGCGCAGGATCACCGCATTGCCGGCTTTCAGACACAGCGCACCGGCATCGGCAGTCACATTCGGACGGCTTTCGTAAATCACGCCGATCACACCAAGTGGCGTACGGACACGCTCAATATGCAAACCATTCGGGCGATCCCATTCGGTCATCACTTCACCGACCGGATCTCTCAGGGCTGCAATCGCACGAATACCATCAGCCATCGCACGGATACGCACTTCATCCAGTTTCAGACGATCAATGAATGAGGCTGCTGTACCTGCCGCTTCCGCTGCGGCAACATCCAGCACATTGGCATTGAGGATCAGTTCTTTACGACGCAGCAAGGCATCAGCCATAGCAATCAAAGCGGCATGTTTGCGCTCAGCGGTGGCAATCGCCAGCGGGCCTGCCGCAGCGCGTGCTTTGCGGCCAAGTTCTGCCATCAGATCAGCAACAGCCAGATTATCCTGCATCGCACATTTCCCCCTCAGCACTCACAGCACCTTGCGTACGGTTGCCGCGGATCACTAGATCATTGCGGTGCACCATAGAAGAACGCGCGAAATAACCCAGTATCTCTTCAATCTCACCGCTCTTATGACCGGCAATCTTCACTGCATCGGCAGCATCATAACCGGCCAGACCACGGGCAACCTCACGGCCTTCCGAGTTAAGAATGGAAACCGTATCGCCACGTTGGAAATCGCCGCGCACTTCACGCACACCGGCAGGCAACAGCGATTTACCGGATTTCAGCGCCTGCAAAGCACCATCATCAATCACCAATTGCCCGGCAGCATCGAGATGGCCGGAAATCCAGACCTTCCATGCATTGACCGGCGCATTAGAGGCTTTGAACAAAGTTGAGCGCTCGCCGCGATCAATGGCCGCCAGCGGGTTCATCCGCGTGCCGGAGGTAATGATCATCGCAGTTCCGGCCGCATTGGCAATTTTACCGGCATCCAGTTTGGTCTTCATGCCACCGCGCGACAATTCAGAAGCGGCAGCACCGGCCATAGCTTCAATATCCGGTGTAATCGCTTCCACCACCGGCAGAAACAATGCATTCGGGTCTTTATGCGGCGGCGCAGTATAAAGGCCGTCAATATCAGACAGCAGAATAAGCAGATCAGCGCCGATCATTGTGGCAACACGGGCAGCTAAGCGGTCATTATCGCCATAACGGATTTCGTTAGTCGCAACCGTATCATTTTCATTGATAACCGGCACGGCCTTGAGCTTCAGCAGCGTTTCAATCGTTGCGCGGGCATTGAGATAGCGGCGGCGCTCTTCCGTATCAGACAATGTGAGCAGCACCTGCCCCGCCATGATCTGATGGGCACCCAGCACATCGGCATAGGCTTTCGCCAATGCGATCTGTCCGGCGGCGGCTGATGCCTGACTTTCCTCAAGCTTCAGGGTGCCCGAAGGCAGCCCCAGAACCGTGCGTCCCAGTGCAACCGCACCGGAAGACACAACCAGCACTTCAACGCCCTGCGCCTGCAAAGCAGCAATATCGGCAGCAAGACTGATCAGCCAGTTTTGCTTCAGTCCCTGAGCGCGATCAACGAGAAGCGCCGAGCCGATTTTGATAACAATACGACGATAATTCTTCAGCGCTCCGATCGTCATGATCTGCTCACTTATCTCTGAAATCTGACTTGGCTTTACCATCCGCTTTAGCGGCTTCGAGATCGGCTTCTTCTGCACGGCTCTGATCAATAATACGTGCCAGTTCGCGCAATGTTGTCTCAATACCCTCACGGCTCACAGCCGACAGCAACAACGGTTCACAACCACACGCTTTTTTCAGCGCCTTCATCTTGTCTTTGCGGGCGTCCGGATCAAGCGTATCGGCCTGTGACAGCGCGACGATCTCGATCTTATCAGTCAGACCGTGACCATAAGCTTCCAGCTCGCCGCGAATAACCTTATAGGCATGTCCCACATCTTCTTCCTGTGCCGAAACCAGATGCAGCAGCACGCGGGTACGCTCCACATGGCCGAGGAAACGGTCACCAAGACCAATACCTTCGCTCGCACCTTCGATCAGTCCTGGGATATCAGCGATCACAAATTCACGCGCATCCACACGGGCAACACCAAGATTTGGATGCAGCGTGGTGAAAGGATAGTCAGCGATCTTCGGCTTGGCAGCAGTCACACTGGCAAGGAAAGTCGATTTACCGGCATTTGGCAGACCAACGAGACCGGCATCCGCAATCAGCTTCAGACGCAGCCACAAGGTGCGCTCAATACCATCAAGACCCGGATTGGCACGACGCGGTGCCTGATTGGTCGAGGTTTTGAAATGCAGGTTACCGAAACCGCCATTGCCGCCTTTGGCAAGACGGTAGCGCTGACCGACAGTGGTCAGATCGCAGATCAGCGTTTCATTGTCTTCTTCAAAAATCTGCGTACCAACTGGCACTTTGAGAATGACGTCATCGCCCTTACCGCCGGTCATGTTACGACCCATGCCGTGCATACCGGTTTTCGCCCGGAAATGCTGCTGGTAGCGATAGTCAATCAGGGTATTCAGACCATCCACGACCACAGCCCAGACGTCACCGCCGCGACCGCCGTCACCGCCATCGGGACCGCCGAATTCAAGAAACTTTTCGCGACGGAACGAAACCGCGCCAGCACCGCCATTTCCGGAGCGGATATAAATTTTTGTCTGGTCGAGGAATTTCATGTGCTTGCCTTTTCCGGCATAAACCGGCTTTCGGATAGTCCGATATTAAGAGGTAATAAATTGCGGAGATATGCGACCGCAATTTTAACTGAGATATTTAAACTGAGCCAATACAGCAAAAAACCGGACTTGAAAACCGCCGCTTAGTCCAGAGACAAACTATAGTTTGCCCTGCATACGCGCAAAACAAACCACAGCCTTCATAAATCCGCAGCAGTGCAGAGCCTTATTGCCCTGCACCACGCATTTCCAGCCATTGCTGGCGGGTCATGATATAGCATTCAACCGGCACATCACCGTCAATAACGGAGTGCCCGACGGCTGAGCCGGTATGTCTGAAGCCACATTTTTCGATCACCCGCTTTGAGCCTTCATTGCGGCTCTGGGCGCTGATATAAATCTGCTCCAATGATAACTCACGAAATGACAGATCAATCAGAGCAGTTGTGGCTTCTGTGGCATAGCCTTTGCCCCAATAGGGTTCACCCAGCCAATAGCCGATTTCATAGCCCGAACCATATTTATGATCGTGCAAAGTGATGCTACCAATAAATTCGCCGGTCTCGGCTAAGGTAATCGCATAGGCGAACTGGCCTATGGCGCCCGATGCTGCGAGCTTGATAAAATCAACCGCATGGTCACGGGAATAGGGATAAGGCAGACGCGCCAACATGCGCGCTACATTCACATTGTCCGCCAGAACAGCAAGGGCATCGATATCTTCTTCATGCGGCAAACGTAGCACGAGGCGCTCTGTCAGCTGCACGGGAGAATCCCGCAAAACAACATCGGCACCATAATCGCCTGTCAGGCCTGCGCCTCTGAGCTCATCATCGGCCACTGGCATGGCCTGCTTACTATCACTGTTTAGTTCTGTTCCGCTCTGCAATTTTGTCATTCTTGCTTTCAGACCTGACGGCCTTCCTCCGGGAAAAATAAAAGGGGAGACGGTTACCCGTCTCCCCTTCAATATTTTGTCCGTTAAGCGGGCTTCATATATCGGGTTCAACAGGAACACCGGTATATGTATGGAGCACCGGTTACTCCGCAGCTTCTGCCATCGGGTTTACGGATACAAAGGTTCGGCCGTTTGCTTTGGTCTTGAAAGACACAACGCCGTCAGCTTTTGCAAACAGAGTATGGTCTGTGCCCATACCTACGTTTGCACCCGGATGCCATTTAGTGCCGCGCTGGCGAACAATGATGTTGCCTGCGATAACAGCTTCGCTACCGAACTTTTTAACGCCAAGGCGTTTCGACTCTGAATCGCGACCGTTACGCGATGAACCGCCAGCTTTCTTATGTGCCATCGGTATTCTCCTTTAAACTCGTTAATTACTCAGCAGCTTCAGCTTTAGGTGCAGCCTTTTTAGGCGCAGCTTTAGCTTTCGCAGATGGCTTTGCGCCACCGGTGAGGATTTCCGAAATACGGATTGTCGTCAGTTCCTGACGATGACCGCGGGTACGCTTGGAGTTCTGGCGACGACGCTTCTTGAACGCGATAACTTTTTTCGCACGGCCCTGTTCAACAACTTCTGCAGTTACAACAGCACCTTCAACGCGTGGAGCACCGACAGTAGCGTTTTCACCTTCGCCAACGATCAGAACTTCTGCAAATTCTACAACATCACCGGCTTCACCGGCAACTTTTTCAACTTTAATCACATCATTGGCGGCAACGCGATACTGCTTACCACCGGTTTTGATGACTGCGAACATTTGTTTTCCTTTCGGTTGTTCGTTTCCGGCTCTCCCGCTTTACAGGGGCCGTCTTCTTGTCAGTCGTGACAGTTTAAATATTTATCTTAACGAAAACAGCAGTTTAAGCTTTGACAAACACACAACAAAAGCCAAAGAGGATTCTCACCTCTACGACGTGGCCGCATATAGTGACAAAAACAGCGATCCGTCAAGATTTTTAAGCTGGTAATCCATAATATCTGCGAAAATATGGTGATTTATGAGCGATTAGCTCTTGTCTAATTTCACAGTCCGCGTTATGAGCGCACATACATTCGGCAAATCGCATGAATTGATATGAATACAGGCTTTTAGCTTTGCACTTCATATAACGATACAGCGGAGAGGTGGCTGAGTGGTTGAAAGTACCGCACTCGAAATGCGGCGTGGGGGCAACTCCATCGTGGGTTCGAATCCCACCCTCTCCGCCAATTTCATAATAACCTATTCAAATAGTTCAATGACAGCACATAATGCTTTTCGTACATCATCGGCACTTCGATTGGTCTTTTTCAAGAGGTTCTGAATATGTAGTTCATCCTTCGCAGACAGCGCGACTTTCGTACGATAATAGCAATCATAGCCATGACAAACACTAAAGG
>NZ_QNRH01000005.1:68632-256352 GCF_003314995.1 Pseudochrobactrum asaccharolyticum | reverse complement strand
CCCGTTCGGCCTGAAATCGATAATCAATCGATTTCTATACGGCCTCACCTCATCAGGCTACGCCTGACTTCGCTCCCGGGCAGCAAGGCTCGACAATACTTGACGCGGGGTGGAGCAGCCCGGTAGCTCGTCAGGCTCATAACCTGAAGGCCGCAGGTTCAAATCCTGCCCCCGCAACCAAAATCACAAATAATAATTATATAAGATTTTAAAATAACCCTGCCCACAAGAGACAGGGCTATCGGCGTTTACAGTCTGTCCGCGATAACAATAAACAACAACTGAATACAGACGAGGGGAGGAGAAGCCTGAAAGCTCCAACTCAACCCAAAAAACCTGAAATCCGACAGCACAAATCATCAGCTAAAGCGATAGCCTTAATCCGATGTTCAGGCCAAGAGTCTGATGCATGACGGTTTTATTAAAATTTCCCTGAGCTTAAAAATTGAATGTTTGACTTGCAGGATCAGGCACGGTTTTCGCGGGATCAATGTAACTCTCATGTCAATTCTCGTGGCATTGTGCACATTCTGATTGAGTAGATTTTTCAATTTAAGGAAGTGTTCGTGCCTTACCTCCAGCAATGTCGGGCGCTCTTACGCTCACGATTGTCCTTTGTTATGGCTGCTTTGGCGGCCATTATTCTTACAGCCTGCAGTGATGACAATGCACAGACAGCAGCGGCTGTCCCGCCGGTCAACGTCAATGCAGCTCCGGTACTGGTTAAATCTATCCGCCAATGGGATGAATTCAGCGGGCGTATTGCCAGCACCGATGCCGTTGAAGTTCGGACTAGGGTTAGCGGTTATATTGAACGCATCGCGTTTAAAGACGGCGATGAGGTCAAACAAGGAGATCTTCTCTTTGTTATTGATCGCCGTCCTTATCAAGCGGCCTATGACAGTGCCTTTGCAAAGCTTGAACGTACGCGCGCGGCCGCACAGCTGGCGCGTGTGCAAGAGGAACGCGCACGGGCTCTGATCGTCACAAATGCAATTCCGCGTGGGGAACTCGATACACGACGCGCAGCCCTAAACCAGAGGGAGGCGGAAGTACGTGCGGATGAAGCAGATCTTGAGATCGCGAAACTTAATCTAAGCTTTACAGAAGTCCGATCGCCGATCTCAGGCCGGATCGGGCGCGCTATGCTGACTGTCGGCAATCTGGCTCAGGCTGATCAGAGTGTGCTGACTAATGTTGTCTCTCAGAACCCAGTATACATCTATTTCCAGCCTGATGAGCAAACCTATCTGCGTTATCTGGCACTCTCGCGCACAGGCGAGCGTCAAAACACAGCTAATCCGGTGCGTATTGCCTTAGCGAGCGATACAACTTTCCCCTATGCCGGAACTGTCGATTTCATCAACAATCAGGTTGATCCCGCAACGGGCACAATCACATTGCGTGCGGTGGTGCCTAATCCGGACCGGATTTTGGTGCCGGGTTTGTATGCACGCGTCCAGCTTGAGGGCAGTGCAGAATTCGACGCTATGCTGGTTGATGACAAGGCCATCCTGACCGATCAGGATCGCAAATATGTCTACGTCATCGGCGCGAACAATGACGCCGTACGTAAAGACGTTGTCCTCAGCGGCTTTTTTAACGGTTTACGTATTGTACAGGCTGGTTTGTCGCAGAATGACAATGTCATCGTCAGTGGTGTGCAAAAGATTTTTTCTTCCGGAATACCCGTCAATGCCAGCAAAGTTGTCATGGGTATGCCAGCTTCTGCTGCGGCGCAGTAAGGAGGGTTTTCAATGAATTTTTCCAGATTTTTTATTGATCGCCCGATCTTTGCAGCCGTTCTGTCCATTGTTATTTTTCTGGTCGGACTGATAACCATTCCTCTTTTGCCTATTGATGAATATCCGGATGTCGTACCGCCGACCGTACTTATAACAGCGACCTATCCCGGCGCTAATCCCAAAGTCATTGCAGAAACCGTCTCGGCACCATTGGAAGAGCAAATCAATGGTGTTGAAGGTATGATGTACATGAAATCAGTCGCAGGATCTGATGGCGTGCTGCAAATGACGATTACATTTGAACCTGGCACAGATCCGAATAAAGCACAGGTCGATGTCCAGAACCGGGTTGCTCAAGCCCAGTCACGCCTGCCCTCTGCCGTGGTTGCGCTTGGTGTCACCACGCAAAAACAGTCACCTAATTTTGCACTGATGGTTACGCCTGTTTCAGACGGTCGTTATGACGGCCTGTATTTGCGTAACTATGCCAATATTAAAATCAAGGATCAGCTCGCACGTATTCCGGGCGTCGGCGAAGTCCGCTTTTTCGGCAGCGGCGACTATGCGATGCGTGTGTGGCTTGATCCGAATAAAGTGGCTTCGCGTGGTATGACTGCCGGTGATGTCGTACAGGCGATTCAGGATCAGAATTTACAGGTATCCGCCGGCCAGCTTGGTGCTGAACCCCTTGAGAACGGTAGTGACTTTCTGCTTGCTATCAATGCGCAAGGTCGTCTGAATACCCCTGAGGAATTTGGCAATATTGTTTTGAAGACCGGTGCAAACGGCGAGATCGTTCGTCTCATTGATGTGGCCCGCATCGAACTCGGCGCCAGCAATTATACATTACGCACGACACTTGATGGCAATGCGACGACCATCCTTGGCATATTTCAAGCGCCCGGTGCCAACCTGCTCGAGGTGCGCAATGCTGTCATCGAGAAAATGGAGGAGTTAAAGCAGAGCTTTCCTCCCGGTATGACCTATCGTGCGGACTATGACTCGTCGATCTTCGTTACTGAATCCATCAATGCAGTGGTGAAGACACTGGCTGAGGCAATCCTTCTTGTTGTGCTGGTTGTCATCCTCTTCCTGCAAACATGGCGTGCCTCGATTATTCCTTTGATCGCGGTTCCTGTATCCGTGGTCGGCACTTTTGCAGTGCTCTATATTCTTGGTTTTTCAATCAATACTCTGACCCTGTTTGGCCTCGTACTGGCGATTGGTATTGTGGTTGACGATGCGATCGTTGTTGTCGAAAATGTCGAGCGTAATATTGAAGAAGGTCTCTCGCCATTAGCGGCATCGCATCAGGCGATGAAGGAGGTTTCTGGTCCGATTGTCGCGATTGCACTGGTTCTGTGTGCGGTATTCGTGCCTATGGCATTTCTGACCGGCGTAACCGGAACATTTTACAAGCAATTTGCGGTTACAATCGCTATCTCGACAGTGATTTCAGCGATCAATTCCCTGACACTTTCGCCGGCACTCGCGGCTATATTACTACGTGCACATGATGCGCCCAAGGATGCATTTTCACGGGGGATCGACCGTACATTTTCCTGGGTTTTTCGTCCGTTTAACCGTTTCTTTGATGCCAGTTCTCAGAAGTATCACGGTGCAGTATCACGCATACTGAAACGTCGAGGTATGGCGTTTTTGGTCTATGCATTACTCCTTGCAGCCACGGGCTTTATTTTTAGTTCGGTGCCGCGGGGCTTTATCCCGACACAAGATAAACTCTATCTGGTTGGTGTTGTAAAATTGCCGGAAGGTAGTTCAATCAGCCGTTCTGACGCGGTCGTCAAAGATTTAGCAAAAACCATTCTGACGGTTGAAGGCGTGGCTCATGTGACGACATTTGCCGGTTTCAACCCGATACAGCAGACGAATACACCCAATTATGCCGTAGCCTATGTGATCCTCAAACCTTTTAACGAGAGGAAGCGCAGCGCTCAGGAAATCATGGCTGCGCTGCAAGGAGAAATGAATAAAATCAAAGAAGGAATGGCCTTTGTTCTCAATCCGCCGCCGATTATCGGACTGGGCACGGGTGCCGGTTATTCGCTCTTTGTTCAGGATCGCAGCGGCGTTGGCTATGGTGCACTGCAACAAGCAACAGGGGCATTGCAAGGCGCACTTATGAAAGACCCTGCGATGGGTTTTCCGTTCTCCAGCTATCAGTCTAATGTGCCGCAGCTTGATGTTGAAGTTGATCGCGTGAAAGCCAAAGCGCAAAATGTGGCACTGACAGATCTGTTCCAAACGCTTCAGGTTTATCTCGGCTCTGCATATATCAACGACTTTAATCTTTTTGGGCGCACATGGCGCGTCTATGCCCAAGCCGACGGAGATTACCGTCAACGTATTGAAGACATTCGCAATTTGCAGACACGCAATGCGCAAGGTGAAATGGTGCCGATTGGCTCGATGGTAAAGATCAGCCAAACTTACGGGCCTGATCCGGTGTTGCGTTACAATGGTTATCCTGCAGCAGACTTTTCTGGCGAAGCAAATGCCAGACTTTTGTCCTCGGCAGAGGCTATGGACAGAATTACGGAAACGGCGAAAACGGCACTGCCAGCGGGTTTCGATTTTGAATGGAGTGATTTGAGTTATCAGGAATCCACACAAGGCAAAGCAGCACTGATTGTATTTCCGGTTGCAATCCTGCTCGCTTTTCTCGTTCTTGCAGCGCTTTATGAATCATGGACTTTGCCGCTGGCGGTTATCCTGATTGTTCCGATGTGTATGCTTTCTGCCTTGTTTGGCGTCAAATTGCTCGGAGGTGACAATAATACATTTGTTCAGGTAGGTCTGGTCGTCCTCATGGGACTTGCCTGTAAAAATGCGATCCTGATTGTCGAATTTGCACGCGAACTGGAGTTTGAAGGCTACGACATTGTCGAGGCAGCCCTTGAAGCCTGCCGGTTGCGGTTACGTCCCATTATCATGACATCGATCGCATTTATTGCCGGAACCGTACCACTCGTATTTTCGAGCGGTGCCGGTGCTGAAATACGCTCCGTTACAGGCGTGACTGTGCTCGCCGGTATGATAGGGGTGACCATATTCGGCTTGTTTTTGACACCCGTATTTTATGTTGGTCTGCGCAAGCTCTCCGGTCGGCCACTGATCAAGCATGGTGAAAGCAGCATGCATGTGACCGAAGCAAGTTAAGAGCAGCCACTTCATTTTCTATCAAGCCGGTTGGCAGCAACAATTGCCAATCGGCACAATCCTGCAAGAATTGTGCCTGATCCTGTAAGTGCATTCAAAAAGATCAGCACAATCGCTATTATATTCTGCAGGCCATTAACAGGACTGGTTATGAATGACGACAACAGGCGCACTGACTGAACTTACCGAAATTATTGATCGTTATGCACAAAATGCGGGAAGAACCGCCACGGCGAATAGCAATCTTGAACTCGGACGCCACATATCGCCTCTGACGTCCATTCAATGCCCGCAAACGCCTATTTTCTGTATGATACTACAAGGTGTTATGACGATTGAACTGGGCGGAAGAACTCAAAAATTTGGCGTCGGGGATTACTTGTTTGTATCCTTTGATATTCCTGTTGCATTTCGGATTATTGAAGCCAGCGAGGAACAGCCGTGCATCGGTTTTGGTATGACAATTTCACCGGAGCGTCTACGCGAGGTGCTTGCAAAAATGGATGTTCCGCCACGCCCTGTGGTAACGCACGAGGCTTGCAGCGTTATTGTTGATCGTGTGGATTCTGAATTACTTGATGCCGCACTTCGCCTGCTGCGTCTTCTTGATACGCCCGATGATATTAAATTTATGGCACCTCTGATCGAGCAGGAAGTCATCTACAGGCTGTTATCCAGCCCATACAGCTGCCGCTTGCTGCAATTAGCGATAGCGGACAGTTCTGCAAACGGCGTCAGTAAAGTGATCGACTGGTTGCGCAAAAATTATGTTGAACCATTGCGGATACCTGAACTTGCTCATCAGGTAGGCATGAGTGAATCCTCACTGCATCATCATTTTAAAGCGATTACCGGTCTCACACCAATGCAGTATCAAAAACAGTTCCGGCTGCATGAAGCACGGCGCCTGATACAAATTGAACGACAGAATATTGGCAATGTGGGATACGCAGTGGGCTATCAAAGCCGGTCACAATTCACACGTGAGTATAGCCGGTTTTATGGCGTTTCGCCGCAGCAACATTTAAAAGAATGCGCGGAAGCATAACTATATACTGAATATTTTAAGCAGGTTTTCTCCATATGATCATTATGAAGCCGTATCATATTATCTATTTTCAGATGCCAGATTTGCTAATGGACAATACTCAATGGCAATAGCGCTTCGCACCAATAAGCGATGGCGGATATAACAATTGCGAGTAAAATTAACAGCAAAAATTGCCCCACTATTTTTGCACGTCTTATCATTACGATGATCGCTTTTTTTGATAATGGCAGCAATCAGAGAGATTTTCCGTCGTCATCATTAGTACGAAACCCTGCTTGCGCAGAGCTTTATGCTTTTCCGTGAAAAGAATATTCAGGCATGTTTGTACATAGCAATCACGGCCTGTTTAAAAATCTGCATCAGCAATACGACGATGAAAAACTCTCCAAAAGATGGATTGTCTCAATTTGCCGGGGCTGGCCTGAAACCGCCAACCCGCAGATGATAATGTGCCATATAAAAACTTGTAACAACGACAGCTATGCTGCGAAATCTGTGCCTGATCCTGTAAATAATATCATGATTATTTTTATCATATTTAAAGTAACGCCCATTATTGTGATGTAATTTGTTTTAATGTGCAGTTATTCTTATACCTCACACAGGCGGTCATATGAATTTCAACGAAACACGGGTTTTCATTTTCTCCGTCGTTTCTTCCTTTCACTGTAACGATCAATCAGATGGTTAGAAATGCCTCATATCAGGCCGGTGAATTTGATAAGTTCTTCCATGATGTCGAGGTACTATTCATAGAGTGAAGAGCGCTTCATGCCTCCGGCTTCAGCAAACTTCCGGATGTTTTGGCGACAGATGACTGGTTGGAGAAGGACGTCTCTATGTTACAAGATGAGCGAGAGTTCATCTCTTCCTCATTTAGAGAATAGGGGGCTGTCTTACGAATGGTTGGTAAAAATTTAGATATTAGCCAGTTCTGTAAGCCCGTAGTAAAGATTTTTTCTTATTCTTAATACCTTAGTTGGATAGATGTTAGTGCTGCGATTAACGTTCGAGCTAAAAGAATAGGAAGCATCTGCGCTATTAAATAAGATAGGGTATCCTAAATAAACCTAAGGAATTTTTCAAATTATCGTTTTTTATTGAGTAAATATTTGAATAAATAAAACTGGCGGATAGAGCGGGATTCTTGTTCATGGTTTTTATTATATAACTAATTGATTTGTAATTATAAAATAAAATAGTTGTAATTTATTTTGTACCATATTTTGTACCGATTTATTTGGACGAAAATTCGTGCAAAGCTGTGAAGTATATTTGGGCACCATATGACATCATCGTTGAAAATATCCTGACTAAAGCTGCTAGCATCCTACAGTGCTTGTGATTTTCCGCAGAGCTATCCTTCGTGGACATGAGGGTTATAAGCGTGTCGTATAATTCTTCTGTAAAGCCACCGAATATGTGAAAAAAGGGCGCTATAAAATAGCGCCCTTTTTTCACGCGGGGTAGCGGGTGGGAATTATTGCGCTAACCAGGCATTAAATCTTTGTGTTAGTTCTTCTGAGTGATCAGTCCAGAAGTTTACATCGAGTGCAACAGCACCATTCAGATTATCTGGAGTTGTCGGGAGTTCGGAGCGATATTGTTCCGGCACTAGCTCACCTGCATCAACGTGAGGCAGTCCATAAGCGATATATTCTGGCAGCTTAGCCTGATTTTCAGCTTTACTAGCATAGGCAATGAAATCCATAGCCGCTTCTTTATGCGGGCTATCTTTAAGAATAACCCAGCTGTCGATCGCATAAATACTGCCGGGGAACATAAAGCCGAGTTGTTTGCCTTCTGAACGGTTAAGCCCACTGATGCGACCATTATAGGCTGTGGTCATGACTACTTCGCCGGAGGTCAGAAGCTGCAGCGGTTGTGCACCTGCTTCCCACCAAATAATATCGGACTTTAAAGTATCAAGTTTTTTGAATGCCCTGTCGACGCCTTCAGGTGTAGAGAGAACCGTATAAACTTCTTCTGCTGGTACACCGTCAGCCATCAGTGCGAATTCAAGTGCATATTTAGGCCCCTTACGGAAACCGCGCTTACCTGGGAAGTTTTCTGTATCCCAGAAATCTGCCCATGATTGTGGTGCCTGTTTCAGCTTCGCACCGTCATATGAAAGGCCAGTCGACCAGACGATATTGCCAACACCACATTCACTGACGGCAGCAGGGAGGTATTTTTCTTTGCCGCCGAGTTTTTCCCAGTCAATTTTTTCATAAATACCATCAGCGCAGCCAAGGGCGAGTTCTTCTGACTCGACCTCAACAACATCCCAGTTTGGAACGCCAGCTTTGACTTTAGCTTGCAATACACCGTAACCACCCTCCTCTTTCATCAAGTAGTGGTTTTCCGCTCATCTCAGCATAGGGCTTAAAATGAATTACGCGCTGGGCATCCTGAAAATTCCCACCCCAGGAAACTACTGTTAGATCACGTGCTATAGCATTGCTGATTCCAAAAAATGCTATGGTGCAAGCGAGTAATGATGCTTTGAGTATTTTCATGACTTCCCCCTTATATTTATTCTTTTGTTGCTAACAGCAAATCATAGAACTGCAGGAATGGAAGTACCTTCGGCATATATGGTGAGTTTACTCACCATATATGCCGTTTAGTATGTAGGGGGGGTAATGGCACTGAAAATTTCACTCTTTTCATTGTGAACATTGCGAAAACTATGAGGCAAACGGCTGTCGAAATAATATGCATCACCTTGGCACAGTGTCTTTTTTTGACCTCCGACTGTTACTTCTACAGCTCCTTTTATAATCATTCCTGCTTCTTGAGCGGTATGGGTAAAAACTTTTCCTGAGCTGGCGCCTATAGCATAAGTTTCATGAAGCATTAATAATTGCCGATTGGGGTGGTTGAGCCCAATAACGCGATATGAAACGGTATCAGTTTTTCCGATTTCCGGTAGGTCTGCAGCATTGTAAAACGGAGTATAGGGTAGTCCTGATTGTAAGTCAGAAAAGAACCCCGGAAGTGTTGTGCCTAATGCATCGAGGACAGCACTTAGCGTGTCGATGGAGGGGCTCATGCGATCCCGTTCAATTAAAGATATTGTAGAATGCGAAATGCCTGAACGTATTGCCAGTTCACGGACGCTTAGGTCACGACGTCGGCGTAGCTCTCTTAGTTTGATACCGATTTTTGGCATTCTCTTTCTCCCACCTCACAGACTATCTGTCGAGTTTTGGTGAGAATAGTAGACGGTGGGGTGAGTGGCAATTGTATATAACTGAGCTGTGAATGATGCTGACCTTTCGTACTATTCGGTGAGATCAGAAAGGCATGAACATGACAGCGCGACTTAAAGCTCTTAAAGATAAAATAATCCGTATCAAGGAGCCGTCCCGAGACGCGATTTCAGACACGATATCGGTTGAGACAGCCGTCAAAGATATTATTTCGAATGTTAAAGCGCGTGGTGATGATGCTGTGCGTGAATATTCGAAAAAATTTGATAAAACCGTACCTGACCAGTTCGAAGTCAGTATGGAAGAGCGATTAAAGGCAGTTGCAGACCTTGATCTTCAAACGCGCTCTGACACTGAATTTGCAATTGCTCAGGTTAAAACTTTTGCCGAGGCGCAGCTAAAAACAATCTTGCCACTTGAAGTGGAAACCTTACCTGGCTTGCATCTCGGACACCGTGTTATTCCTATTGAGGTTGTTGGTGCCTATGTGCCGGGGGGGCGTTATCCTATTCTTTCCGCGCCGGTTATGACAATTGTACCAGCGAAGGTAGCTGGTTGTGATCAAGTAATTGCATGTTTGCCACCAAATGCACACGCAGCAATGATTGCCGGCTGTCATCTTTCCGGTGCGGATCGTATTTTCCGTGTCGGTGGCGCACAAGCAATTGCTGCTATGGCTTGTGGTACAGAGACAATTCCAGCTGTAGATAAAATTGTTGGACCGGGTAATGCGTTTGTGAATGAAGCTAAACGTCAGGTTTTTGGCCAGGTCGGTATTGATCAATTGGCCGGACCTAGTGAGATTTTTGTTGTTGCCGATGAAACAGGCAATGCTTCAATGATTGCTACAGATATGCTCGCACAAGCTGAACATGATGTGAGAACGCGTGTAGGGTTAATTACAACCGATAGGGCGTTAGCTGAAGCTGTTTTAGCGGAAGTGGATAACCAATTGTTAACCTTACCTACTGCAGATGTGGCGGGAGTTGCTTGGCGTGATTATGGTGAGATCACTATTTGTGCTGATGAAGAGACGATGATCGCTTATTCAGATTATATCGCTGCAGAACATTTACAGGTCCATACACGTTTCCCTCAGGAAATGGCTAAAAAACTGAGAAATTATGGTTCATTATTTATTGGGGAAAAGGCGAGCGTCGTCTATTCTGATAAATGTTGCGGGACAAATCATACACTCCCTACTATGGCCGCAGGGCGCTACACTGGTGGCTTATGGGTGGGGTCTTATGTCAAAATATGTACACATCAATGGCTTGATATTGCAGGTGTTTTAGCAGTTGCTCCACCTGCTATACGACAAAGTGCTACAGAAGGTATGGAGGGGCACCGTCGAGCCGCTGCTCTCCGTTTGAACGTATAATAACAATTATATTTATGGATGATAAACGCTGCTCTAGTGAAGTTTTACTCTTGAGCAGCATTTTTAAATAAATCATAAAAATTTGAAGATTAAGCATTGTGAATGACGGAGAGGGTGGGATTTATGCTGTCTATTAAATATATTTAAATCATTGATTAAATTATGTTTTTTATGTTTACTGTATTTTATTTGTACCAAAAATGCATTGAAGTATGATGTTTTTTGGAAGGTGTATACATATAAGTTACGGTTCTTCTGTTAGGTAAAGAACCGCTTTTGATACGATGAAAGCATTTAATGATATGTCATATTAGATTAATTATCGCATCTTAATATGCAAGTGGAGAAATATTTTTATAATATATTATTTCTCCACCTATTTATATTTATAAACTAAAATTTGAATTTGGAGTGAGCTTTTTTGGCTTCGAAGGCCTTTACTAGTTACGCTTGAAGACAAAGACAAATAACACTCGCCATACTGTCCCACATGGAAGCGAGGTGTTCCGGTGAGGGGGCAAAATTAGGTGAATGAACATAACGGTTTAGGGTGTCTGCAGAGACGAGCTGATCTGACTGTTGGAATTTTGTAAGTATGCCGACTTGTTTGTCATCTATTTTACCTGCAGTTCGAAGGTGCTTACCGACCTTGATCAACCGCGCTGCAAGTTTATCACCGTCATTTATTATTACGCCGGATTGTCCAATGTAGTTCTCAATTGATAGTTCTAGCAAGACCCGGAAAAGAACTGAAATTGCATTTGGGTGTTCTGTAAGCTGAAGGTTAAACTGAAGTTCATTCCAGATATGATGATGTCTTTGTAGCCGACCAGGCCAAATTAAACCATAATCAGTTTGAGGAATTAGTGTTGTCCGTTTGATTTGGCGTGCAACGGTGACAGATTTGTTTCGTTTTGCACTAACTGCAGAATGACGAGGTGAATGACGAGAAAAGGTATGCGCAGCATTAGGTAATACACCTTCGCGTTCAAGATCATCCAAATATTTGCGTTTACCATCTACGTCCCAAATATCACCTAGAACGAGTTTTTTGTTCGCTAAGTCATTGGCTACTCGTGCCATAGCAGATAAGCTGACATCTTCATTGTGAGTGTATTCGAAGCGACCTTTGGTGACACTGAAGCCAAGCCTATTTCTGAAGGGTTCAGAAGACAGCAATCGGTTCATAGTTGAACGAGGAATCTTTTTTGAGCCTGGAAGCATGTCTGCTTCTTTCAAACGCTTTTCGATTTCATCCGCTACGCTAATGCCATTACTTTGCCCCGTGCGTTCTATAAAGGTTGCCTTCATACGATCGTCCCAAGTTGACTGACCGACGCCATTTTGTGTGCCAGTGTGTCTGCGGAACAGGATTGCATCTATGCGCTCACGGTTTGCTTCCACCTGGCATTGAATGGTATCTGGAAAATGACCGGTCCACCGTGCGCGCTGATCGATAAAAAAGGATTGCAAATCGGAGTTGGGAGCCTTTCGAGGTGAGGCTAGAAGCTTGAGGGATGTAACACGTCTATTACCATCAAAGACGACGTATTTTTCACCTTCTGGTGCCACAAGGGGCATCTCAAAAATCCCGCCTTTTTCAACAATATCCTTAGTAAGGTTGCGCATATGGGTTTCGCGTTGATTGAAAAGCCAGGCAATGGCAGCAGTTTCATTTTCAAGCTCACCATGACGATCATTAGATCGATTTACTACAAGGTCGGAAATCATTATAGATTTAATTTTCATATAATCTCTCAGCGATGTGCTTATATCAAAATTTACTAATGCAAAATCCGAATTTGCTGACGTTCTTACTTACAGGTATTAGAGGCTATGGATGATTTACACAACCCTGTACGGAAAATGACAACACTGCCTAGACGTATGCGTAAGAAACCATTGGTTAGGCATGTCCTTTCTTCAGATGATCACAATTTTATTGGTCGTGTCTACCAGCTTAGTATCGTATCTTTAAGCTTCGATAGTTATGAAGAAATGGCGCAGTATCCGGATGTGAAGTATGCACTTGAGACTAACTGTGCTTTGAAACTCTTGGTCAGGAGGGTAGAGTCTCTGAACCTCGTTGGAGATTTACTTTGGCCAGAAAAATTACCTAATAGTTTTAAAGATTTTGCAATTTCGCGGTATGAGTGGCTGACAATCGCCGCAGATGTTTTTCTCATGCGTTATACTTCAGTGGTAGATTGTGCTTTGATTTTTACTAACGTTATATATGAGTGTGAACTTGAGGCGAGAAAATGCTCTTTCGACCAGTTTAAAAAAAGGGGTGTGAATACGGCCACTCTCTATGTGCTTGAACAAATGCTTGCAGATCAAGGGAAGCATCGTTTTGAACGCAATGCTCGGTTTCATCATGGTGAAGAGAGAGGGTTTACAGAAGACAGTATGACATTTGAATTGGCTGCCCGTTGGGAGCAATGGGGCAGGGGGATGGTTGGTAAAAATCGAGTTGGCCTAAATATTAACGTCACACGTTCGTTTCAAGAGGGGCTTGTTGAGTTGCAGCGCCAGTTTAATTTCTCAACGAGGGCTCTGATAAAGCGTTTAGATCAGTTCTATGATCTTTTAGAAATTGAATTTGAAAGTAGGTTCGGGCCTAGAATTAGAGCAGCAACACATGGGCTTAATGTTGGAAATCGCGTTCGAACATGAGAGATGCTTTCTGATCAACTTGCAAAGAGCTATTTGGGAGCTGAAAATAACGAGTATCGAAAAATATAAATGAATATCTCTAAAGCTTAAGCATATATTTTCTATATGTGCTCCTTATCAGCATCGATCAAATCGTGGTTGTAAGTTTGTTTGTTAGTGGGGCTTATAGTAACAGTTTATAAATTATCCTTGTAATCTATATAATTCACTTACTGGTGCAGCAATAACCTATCCAAGGGCAGTAATAACTATGAGCGACTGGAGCTATGGCGGATGGACCGGTAGCATTAATAGAGTTGTACGACGAGAAGTCAAAGAGCATTTTAAAGCTAACTCTGCTGCTCGTGGAGCACGTTATAGTCTGTACAGGCGTTTGCTAAGATATTTTTTGAAAATTCATAATTTCTGGAGATTTTTGGCAATTTATGTGACGATTAATACAGCGGTTGTGTTAAGCGAAATATTATCCGCCCCTTACATTAATTGTACTCGTCCAGATTGGCCTGGCTTTGTTGAAATACGTACTTTTGAGAATATATTTACTTGGTTGATGTCATGTACACCGCCTTCATGGTTAGCAATTGCTTCTACTGAATATGTTAGAACATTACTTTTAAATGTGGGGAGTTATTTTATTACAGCTCAAGTTGGAGCACTGGGTATTTTATCATTAGCACTGGCATTGGTAACGTTAATCGCCCAAGGGCAAAACTCCGAAACCGACGTTAAAGTCTATTATCATGAATCGCATGCATTTGAGATTGTATCAAGCAGTCTTGCGCTCCTATCAGTACTCTGCATTCAATTACTATGGCCTGTGCAATTTTTAATTCATAAACTGGGCTGGGGATCGAATATTCCTATATTTAAATTAATTTTGCTGACAGTTCACTTGACGTGGTTGCTTATAAACCTCGCCTCTTTTGCACATTTTATATCTGTGACATTTGGGTTCGTTCAGCAGTCAAAACGTGAGCAGTTGAGGGAATTGTTTACAGCAAATGTTGTAATGCCAATGGACATGCAGCAGCGTTTGAGGCGTGCTTTATACTCTAATGCTTCAGAGACATTACTTGGGCATGATTTTGATGGCAGCCAGCCGAATGTTATTTTTGGATATGACTATGGGAAGCCTCAGGTTGTCGAGATATCATCTAAGCATGCTCACAGCAGGGCCTTGATAGATGTACGTATGGTCTGGGTTCGTTGGGTAGCTAGACGATGGAGAAACCGTTGTATTCATGAGGCGGAGAAAGCCTCTGACTTCCATGGATGGCCTGTACACAATGGCCCATTGCTTTTGTTTGTTCCAAAATTGGATTTTCCTAGAAAAGGAAAATATGAGTGGTGTCTGCGGCGAGGTGGCGTACCTCTTACAAGGTTCGAAAAAATTATTCTTAGAGCAGCTTTTAAATTTAAAAGGGTAAAGGGTGATGTTTGATCTTCCGCGACCTGAACAAATTATTGAAGAATTGGCTGATAAGGTCGGTGTGCAAATTGATAGGGACGCACCAGTGGCCTTTGATAGCGCCCTAAGAGAGATGACGCGATATCATCGCTTTCTATTGCATCTCGGTGCCTCAAAAACAACGGATGGGTCACCGTTTAACTTAGCAGAAATTGCTGGTGATGCTTGGTCTCCTCCTCATCAAGAATGGAATAAGCAATACATAAGGTTGTTTGAAAGAGCCGCTAATAAACTGGAAGATAACGATTACTACATAAGATCGCTTTCATATGCTCCATCTAGAATTCTTCCTCGTCGCGACGGACAAAAATTTTCTCAAAACACACTTATAAGCATTGCGGACATGTTTCCAGCATTTGTTCATCGACTTGAAGCATGGGTCACTAAGCATTCGCTACAAACTATCAGTAGCCTCTCGTCATCTGTGGGCAGAGGTCTTTCAGGCTCAACTGCTAAGAGCTACGAAAGCGTTTTGCCCGTACTGGTTGGTTCCAGTGAAAGTTGGCTGCATAGCATCGTTTGGTTGTTTGACTGGGAGGGTGATCCCGCAGGTGAGAAGAGTGATACATGGGTTCGCTATAAGGAGAGCTGGCCTGTATTATGGAGACACCTCCAAAATACAGCTTATTGTCTTGCTGTTGCCGTGTGGAATGATGACCGGTTGGGTGCTGACTATTTCCGTGATGCTTTGGTGAAATGGAGACAGGAACTAAGTTACAACTTGGATAGTCGATCTGAATTGCGTTGGCATCGTCTACTTTTGCCGGATGTCATGACATTAAATTGGGTCGATGCAAGCAAGAAAGCCGCCGCACTGGGTTATGAATATGATCCAGAGCCAAGCCCTGCTACAGTGTTTTCTAATGTAGTGCATCAATCATATGATGATGTATTAAATCTAACTGCGGCAACATTTTTATTTTGGTCGATCAATAAAAAAGTAAAGTCAGACCTCGCAACTCAAACAGCTCAACTCCTTTTAGAGCGTAAAGTGCTTGATGGCGAAGCCATGCGTCCGTCGTATCGAGAAGTAAATTTCCGTCATCTTTTGTTAGATGTGTTACGAATTGAGATGGCCGGATATCGCTTTCAGGATGGCACTTATGGAGCAGAATTAGATAAGCTAGTATCAAGGCTTGATAGTATGACAGAGCGTACTGTCGTTAGCGGGAGAGTTTTTACCCCTTCAACAATTCATGGGCGTGAAGAACTAAGGCCTGCGATTGTTGCTATGTTGGTAGCTTGGCTTCCACAAGAACCTGATGCAGTGTTAGGCGAAAGTATTAATGCTCTTGCTTCCAAAGTGGCCCTCCTACCTGATGAGGACGGTTCTTTACGTAGTATATTGCATGAAATTAAAAATTTACGGACATTGTTAGAAAGCCCAAATGATAACTTTATCAATTTCGTTGCAAACTTAACAACTAAACAGTCTCCAGCAAGCGCTGTTATACACCTCGCCGAGGAGTTGAAAAAGATTGAACAGTTGATAAGTGAAGCTCGTGCTCAGCGGCTTAAATCTATCGCCGTAGATCAAAGTAAAATTAATATTTTGCGTGATAATGTTGAGAGTAAATTATTGCAATTACCGGCAAATATTCAATTTTTTTCAAAATTTACAATTGATACAGAGACATTGCTAAATCCAGATAACATTTTTACTGCCCGTTTAGATAATGTTAAAAAAGGGCAATTCGTTACCCCTGCAATGGAGCAAGAGAGCATTAACTTCGGAAATGTACTAAGCTCTAACGTTTCTTCAATTGCAGCTAATCGCATATGGAGGTTATTCACAATGAGGCCTCGCATTTCGATCGAAATTTCTGAGAACCTTGAAGATAAAGCGTTTTGGCAAAAAGCTGTACCTTATATAGCCGAAGTTGGGCCGAACCCTGTTCTAATTGTTTCAATTGCCGCTGAAGCGAAGTCTTTTCAACGTTTTATGTACAGTGATGCAAAAGGACGTTCAGAGCTTCGAATTGAACGACAGCAGAAAACTAGCGCTGAGGGACACTTTATCGCAAATGTTGAAGGCGTTGACGTGTTTTGTGCAAATTTTGAGGCTGGAGTAGCGTGGTTATTCTCATCGGAAGCATTGCGATGCGTCACGTATGCGGAGGTAGACGAGAGTAAACACTTTATAGAGGCTTCATTTGAAGAGGATGATTCTAAGAATGGCAGTCTGGCCTTCAGCTTCTACCAAAGAGCTGAATGGGCAGACCTTCCAATCTTCGAAATCAAGATGAATAATTCAGTGATTGAATGAGTAGCATGTATCGCCATATATCGCATAATCCTTAAGCATTCCTCCATTGTTTACGTCATTAGAAAATGATGATGAGCTTGGGTTGTGGAAGTATGCCTTAAGCGAACTATGCTGTTCTTGGTTCCATAAATATCATTTGATAACTTAAAACGAACCATTTATAATGGAACCATGTAAATGGAACTTTATGGTGGTTCGTATGTTTGTGAGAGCTTACCTTCGTGCATCGACGAAAGAACAAGATGCCAGCAGGGCGAAAGATGATTTGTTTCAGTTCGCTAGTGATAAAGGCCTGAAGATTGCAGCCACATATATTGAAAATGAAAGTGGTGCATCGCTTAACCGTCCGGAACTGTTCCGTCTGCTATCTGATTGTCAGGCAGGTGATATTTTGCTGATAGAGCAGGTGGATCGTTTAAGTCGTTTGAATGCGAAGGACTGGGAGCGTTTGAAATCTGAAATCCGTGACAGACAGGTTAAAGTTGTTGCTCTTGATTTGCCGACATCATGGGGAATGGCATCTTCGAGTACGGATGAATTTACTTCGCGTATGTCAGAAGCCATCAATAACATGATGCTGGACATGATTGCGGCCATTGCCCGTAAAGATTATGAGGATCGTCGCAGACGGCAAAAACAAGGAATAGCTAAGGCTAAAGAGCAGGGGCTTTATAAAGGGCGTCCGGAGAATAAATCCCGTAATGAGGCTATATTGAAAATGCTTGAAAGCGGCCAAAGTTGGAATAGCATCATTCAGGCCACCGGATGTTCCAGATCAACCCTTTCGCGGCTGAAGAATGGGGCGCAGGCATCACTTTAAACGTTTGCAAGCTCAAAAAACTGCGTCGAATTATGAAACGGATGTATTATGACAGTTGAAGGTCGCTCCCCACGTCTTGCAGTTCTTATTGATGCTGACAATGCATCGGCAAAAATTGTCGATGGTCTCTTCGAAGAGATTGCAAAGATCGGGGAAGCCAGTGTTAGACGTATATACGGTGACTTCGTAAGCGCACGTTCTAAGTCATGGATTGAAGTTCTTGCAAGGCACGCGATCATTCCGCAGCAACAGTTTGCATATACAACGGGTAAGAACGCCTCAGATATTACTTTGGTTATTGATGCAATGGATTTGCTGCATAGTGGGCGCTTTGATGGTTTCTGTTTAGTGTCGTCTGATAGTGATTTCACACGGCTTGCTGCACGTATCAGAGAACAAGGGGTGGACGTTTTCGGTTTTGGGGAGCAAAAAACACCGGAGAGTTTTCGCCAAGCGTGCCGTAGGTTTATCTATACAGAAAACTTGCTTACGCCGACCATATCTAATGGTAACGAAACAGGTAGCACGCCAAACGCACTTCAGCCGCCAAGTGCCGCCATTCCAATAATCAAGAAAGTTATTGGACAGATGGAATCTGAAGATGGTTGGGTGCAGCTAGGGGCTGTTGGCACTCAGCTTGCCAATCTAGCGTCTGACTTTGATCCACGGAATTATGGTTTTCGCAAACTTAGTGATTTGGTGCGAAAGACAAATGCATTCGATATTGAACAGGTTGAGGGAAAACCTCTACGAATTCGTATCCGGAAAGTAATTAGCAAGGCGAAGAAGAAAACTTAAAAGCCTTCATATTTACGTCACCTGAGCCAAGTGATCACTGATGATTGGTTTGTGAAGTGTAGCAAACCCCGCTTTATGCGGGGAGAGCAAAAAGCGATTATTTTTTAGAGAATGGCTGTGTTGCGGAACCGCTGCTTAGGGTTTTTCCTGATGCATCTACAGCCTTGACGGTAATTTTATAGAAGTGTGTTCCTGATGGCGGGCATGGACCTTTGTATTTAAAGGCGCCATAAGGAAGTTGTGCCTGCCCTTTGAAGGCTACGCTGCCCCCGCCATGATCAAAGCTCGATGCATTTTGATCAATCATTTTGATCAAAAGTTTTGCTGTGCCTTGTGGAACATTCGATAGTTTGATTGGCGGAGACTTTGAATCAAAACATTTTTTTGTTGGGCCCCATTCAAAGGCAACCCCCATGTCTGCCGCGAATGCATTGCTTGAGACAATTAATGTTGCTGCACTTATCAATAGCAGTTTATGCATGATGTTCTCTTGTGATTTTGCGAATAGGTTTTCATGTCAAAGCATGATGTGAAAATGGGCAGTATAACTGCCCATTTAAGTGATTAGAATTTTACGCGAATACCAGCAGTAACACCTGCTACGCCAATGTTTTTGGCTTTCAGCATTTCACCGTCATTCATATATTGAACGTTAAGTGTCTTGTTTGTTTCAGCTTTGCCGAGCCAGTGGTAAGTGCCTGTAACGGTGAAGTCTACGTTTTCTGTAACTTTATAACCAACGCCAAGACCGAGGCCGCCAGCAAAGTTTGTCTGGCTTTTAGATGGGAATGAAGCGAAATCGTCAGGATAAAGGTTTTCGCCCTGTTTGGCAGAGGCTT
Source organism: Pseudochrobactrum asaccharolyticum (assembly GCF_003314995.1). Lineage (GTDB taxonomy): Bacteria > Pseudomonadota > Alphaproteobacteria > Rhizobiales > Rhizobiaceae > Pseudochrobactrum > Pseudochrobactrum asaccharolyticum. The sequence goes on along the minus strand of NZ_QNRH01000005.1, from coordinate 236,913 downwards.
TCATGAAAGACGCGCCGATTTCACCGAATGCATCTAGGTAAAAACGGTCTGTGAGGTCATGGATATAACCTGCGCCTACGAATACGCCATGTGCGCGAACGCGAAGGTCTTGATCGTAGTCATCGCCACCGAAGGTCGCATTTCCGCTATAGTCGTGTTGACCGAAATAACGATACGAACCTTTAACGTAGTAGTTAGGGGCAAGCATATAGCCTACGCTAAATACTGCTGCGACGGAGCTATCTTTTTTATCGGTATCGTTGAGGTGGATGCGGTCGCCTGATACTGCATTTTCAGTAAAAGCTGTACCAATTGGATTGATGAAGTGGAGTGCACTTGCATTAGACCATGCGCCGCCGACACCTGCATCAATAAACCAACGAGGTGAATCTGTGGTAATAGCCGCTGGTTCAATAACTGGCGCTACGATAGCGTCCGCAGCTACAGCCAAAGTGGTGGAAATTGAAAGTGCGGTTGCCGCGATGACTAAGATTTTCATGTTTATCCCTGTAAGTCATATTGTTCGTAGTTTATGTGATTTAGTTATTTTACGGTTAATTAATAGTTAATTTTTGCATTTGTATTTATAATTTTAGTTGTGTTGTTTAAATGGCACATGTAATTTTGAATAAATTAAATTTATCTAATTTAATTATTGTGAAATTATTAGTTTATAGCGACTTATTATTGTTTTTCGACGACATGAACATTGATCATGTTCTGATTGGCCATCATTCCCATGCCCATTGCGGCGCCCGCTGGGTTAAAACCTTTTGATACAAGCCAATTGTAATGCCAGTTGTTGTAAACAAACATGAACACAATGCTGGCTAAGCCGAAAGTGCATAGAACGGCAAGTAGGACGACTAAGAAGCCAACGAAATGACCGCGAAACAATGCGGGGAATGGACCAAAGAATAGGCAGGTCCAAGATACTCCTTTAAAACCGACTGCTGTTTTGTGGGTAACTGGTTCTATCATTTGAATGGGGTATGCCATCGAAGCGACCTCTGTTTTCTGACCTTAGCCGTGTTGTGTATGTTTCTGACGGGTTGCAGCTGATTGGCTGACTGACCCGATACTTGTGATCGCTTCGTTCTGCACTTCATTTGCCCCCGACATCGTTATTTGAACCTACTGAATTCATTAACGTGTGTTCAAATTTAATATGTGCCCATCAGTCCGTCGATTGTCAAGCCGTCTATACTGTTAATCGTTCTATGAACGCAAGACAGATTATTGGTTGGAATTTACGGAAACTTCGTGTGGCTAAGGGCTTCTCTCAGGAGCGGCTAGCCTTGGAGTCAAATGTTGACAGGTCATATGTTGGAAGAGTTGAGCGGGGCACGGAGAATGTCACGATTTCGACGCTGGAAGCATTAGCTGATGCACTGCAAGTGACAGTCAGTGAGCTTTTTGATGTTCCCGACAAGGATGCTTTGCCACCACAGCCAATGAAGGCGGGGCGAAAATATAAATAATTGGAAATGTGCTATGTTATGTGGCTTAGCTTACAAACTAAGCGCGTAGTAGGCTCAATTCAAAGCTCTGGTCTGTAAGCCTTGCTTTATTATGAAGTACAGACCGCCTCCCGCTATCGATACGACGATGATTATCGCCAGAGTGATGTAAACACTCGTATTCTTTAATGCGAAAGCCATGGCAAATGGCGCTATGGCAGATAGCACCAATCTCGCAGACATCAGTTTTCCCTGCATCGCACCATATCCGGCGCTTCCAAATAAATATAACGGGAGGGAACCGCTTATAATGCTGAACAAACCATTGCCGAAACCAAACAAGCAGGCGAATAATATCGCCGCAGGGATATAAGGCGCGCCGATCATCAATATCATAACGGATAAGGTAATGAACGAGGCTGCGATGACGGCTAAGTTCACGGGGGATAGGGCTTTCCCTGCCATCATATTGATCAGGCGGCTGGCGACTTGCGATGGCCCGAACACTGCGCCAATAAAGGCTGCTGATTTTGCCAAGCCCAATATGGCCAGTAGCGGGATCATATGGACAAGGATTGCAGAGGATATCAGTGCCTGCAGGGAAAATGCTGTTAGCAGTACCACGAAGCCTTTACGTCTTGATGCCAAAGGCAGTGTGCCAGCTACAGAAGATATTTCTTTGCCGTCATTCTTACGTTGGTCATGAATTGTTTTACTAGTGCGTGTCAGGGAATAATGCAGCGGCAGGCATATCACCAGATGGAGACCGGCAAAGACCAGATAGATTTGCTGCCATGTCAGCCATTGCAGTAGTAATGATGTGAGTGGCCAGAAGATGGTGGATGCAAAACCGGCTATCAGTGTCAGATAGACAATGCTGCGCTGGGCAACCACTGGTTTGATCTGCACAAGCAGTGCAAAGGCGGCTCCGTATTGTACAAGATTGGCTGCAATCTCCACGACTGTAAGCGTTACAATGAACGCCAGCGAATTGGGGGATGTTGCGCAAAGTATGAGAGCAAGGGCTGCAAACGCAGAGCCGACTGTCATAATTTGTGCGGCACCTAAGCGATCAATGAGTTTGCCCAGCCAAGGTGCCAGCACACCACCTGCTAGCAGGGCTATGGACAATATCCCATAAACCCATTCCGTAGTTGCCTGATAGCCATCCGCAATAGACGGAGCCAGCACACTGAATGAATAGTAGAGTGTGCCGTAGCCAATGATTTGTGTGAGGCCAAGGCTCAGGATTGCATAAGCAGGAAGGCGATGATCGGTCATATGGATTTCAACGAAACATGGGTTTCCAGTTTCTCTGTGGCTTCCTTCCGTTCACTGTAACGGTCGGTCAAGTGGTCAGAAATGCCCCGTGTCAGGATAGTGAATTTGATGAGTTCTTCCATAACATCGACAACCCTTTCATAAAATGAAGAGGGTTTCATGCGTCCGGCTTCATCAAACTCCTGCCATGCTTTGGCGACTGATGATTGGTTGGGGATTGTAATCATGCGCATCCATCGACCGAGTACACGCATTTGGTTCAAAGCATTGAAAGACTGCGAGCCGCCGGAAACCTGCATCAGCGCCAGTGTGCGGCCTTGCGTCGGGCGTACAGAGCCGCCCGCTAAAGGTATCCAATCAATTTGTGATTTCATGACCGCACTCATAGCGCCGTGGCGTTCAGGGCTGGTCCAGACTTGCCCTTCTGACCATACCATTGCTTCCCGCAACTCCTGAACCTTACTGTGATCAGCAGTGCTGTCATCTGGCAATGGCAGGCCGTCAGCATGATATATTCGTGTTTCTGCCCCCATAAATTCCAGCAGGCGCTGTGCTTCCAGTGTTAAAAAGCGGCTGTAAGAACGTTCTCTAAGCGACCCGTATAGAAGCAGGATACGAGGCTTATGTGTCAGTAAAGGTGCTTGGAGCTTATCGTAATCGGGCGCACGATACGCCTGCAGGTCAAGATTGGGCAGTGTCACGATTATCTGTCCTTTTGCTCATAGGTGATCTGCTCCCCGTCTTCTTTGGTAAAGTTGACAGCGGGATTTTCCAGAAGATCAAGAACACGTTCTGACGGGCGACAAAGGGCTGTGCCACGAGGTGTGGCCACAACCGGTCTGTTCATCAGAATCGGATGTTGCACAATGAAATCCAGCAACTGATCGTCTGACCATTTCGTATTGGCTAAATCCAGTTCGGCAAAAGGCGTGCCTTTTTCCCGCAGCAAATCCCGCACGGAAATTTTCATGGCAGCAACAAGTTCTGACAACTGTTCTTTGGATAGCGGTGTTTGCAGATATTCAATGATGACAGGCTCTTCACCGCTGGCGCGGATCATAGCGAGTGTGTTGCGTGAAGTTCCGCATTTAGGGTTGTGATAGATTGTAACGGACATCAGATATCACCTGTTTTGGTTTGATTATTGCCTTGTTCGTACCAGCCTTTAGACCGGTTCACGATCCAGACAACGGAGAGCATAACTGGGACTTCCACCAATACGCCGACAACAGTTGCAAGGGCGGCACCGGAGCTGAAACCGAAAAGGCTGATCGCGGCGGCAACGGCTAATTCGAAGAAATTTGAAGCGCCGATCATTGCAGACGGGCCAGCAATACAATGTTGTTCGCCGGACATCCGGTTCAGGATATAGGCCAGACCGGAGTTGAAATAGACTTGGATCAGGATCGGTACAGCAAGCATGGCGATGATCAGAGGCTGGGCGATGATCTGTTCTCCCTGAAAACCAAAGAGCAAAACAAGCGTAGCAAGAAGTGCGACCAGCGATAGTGGCTGTAATGCTTTCAGCAGTTTGTTTAAGGACTGGCCATCATTCTTAGAGAGCAGGCTATGTCGTATCAGTTGTGCGATGATGACGGGAAAGATGATGTACAAAACCACTGAGAAAATCAGTGTATTCCACGGTACGGTGATTGCAGACAAACCTAAGAGCAGCCCGACAATCGGCGCAAAGGCAATGACCATGATTGCGTCATTCAGCGCCACCTGAGACAATGTGAAATGTGGTTCACCCTTAATCAGGTTTGACCAGACAAAGACCATTGCTGTGCATGGTGCTGCAGCAAGAATAATCAGACCCGCTATGTAAGAGTCAATTTGGTCTTGCGGGAGATATGGCCGGAACAGCCAGCCGATGAATAGCCAGCCCAGCAAGGCCATAGAGAAGGGTTTAACCGCCCAGTTGACGAAGAGTGTCACGCTGATGCCACGCCAATGCTGGCCGACTTGACGCATCGCTGAGAAGTCGATTTTAAGCAGCATGGGAATGATCATCAGCCAGATGAGGATGGCAACGGGTATATTGACTTTAGCGATCTCGGCTGCCCCGACCATATGGAAGGCTGCGGGAAACAAATGCCCCAAGGCAATCCCTATGATGATACATAGGGCAACCCAGAGTGTTAGATATCGTTCAAACACAGACATGACTTTTCCTTGGCCGGTTTCATGCCATGGAACGAAACCAGCCTTAATTAAATGTGATAATCAGAGAATTTCAGATTGTTATGCAGGAGGATTCAGACTGGATGATCCGGCTGCTCCTTTGACGTACAGCAGGGCGTAAGACTCTGGATAAGGGGAGTGCAGAGTTCTTCACTGCCGCCACAACAATCCTTGATCATGAAAAGCGTCAGTTCCCGAAATGCATCAAGATCAGCGCGGTAGATGATCGACCGGCTCTGACGTTCCCCTTTGATCAATCCTGCACGGGACAGCGTGGACAGGTGGGCTGACATCGTGTTTTGAGGTACATCCAATGCACTTGCCAGTTCACCTGCCGGTAAACCGTTCGGTTCGTGTTTGACCAGTAGCCGGAAGGTTTCCAGTCGTGTGGTCTGTGCTAAGGCTGCTAGTGCCGTGATTGCTGTTTCATTTTCCATATATCTAGAATAATGGATATATGGAAAATGTCAAACGATTTGTTAGTCGTTTGACATTCGAGATTCACAATGAATGAAAATGTCAGCACTTCTGATTTTTGAATAAAGGAAAATAGAGGTGTCTTAAAGTGTAACTAATGAAGATGCGCGGCAAACAAAACTTATGTGGTGCCTTAAAATGGGATGTCTTTTTTACATCTCATCTCTCTCTGATGGCGGAATTAATGATATTTGTATAATTCAGCATTAGGTATATTATCGAAGTATTTATCCCATGAGGCGTTTTCAGGATAAACTCCATCTGTAAAGATGTTTTCACCCCTTCTGGCTTTAATCCTGTTGCTTTTATAACAGTAATCTATGAATTTTTTTATTCCTTCTATATCGCCGTAAACAGGACCGAAAGTTACTTGTCTGAAGTTTGAATTTTTTGTTTTCAGGCGTAATCGATTGTTGTTGTCTACCTCTACTATTTTCATAAAATTCTCTTTTGTAGAGGGGTGTATAATCAATAACCCGTGGATGTGAGGGAATTCACATTGCTTAGAACTAACCCCATATCGACTGCCTTCTTGATCATAAAAACATATCATCATTGGTTGCACGCGATGTTTGAATAACTTTTTGTAATTATTGCCAACCAGTGATCGGCATATTTGATGATGTAGATGATTATTTTTCTTACCAATAGAAAACTGTATGTTTGTTGAGTTCCAACTCGTTGGCTGTAAATGGCCTGTAAACTCATATATGCATGTGGTGTCTATCGAAGTAGCACTGTACTGATAACCTTGATAAGCATTTATTAAGTTTAGAACGTGTGTAACTTCAGCGTTACGCACATTTTCATTGTTGTTATGCACGTTTTAAATTCCTTTTCTTGTGCTTTTGGCAATACTATTCATTGGCCTCGAAGCAGAGCTAAGAGAGCCTATTTAAGTTGCTGGATGTTGATTTGTGGTGGATAAGGAACTGTTAAGCGCTACAGTTGTGTAGGTCACTTACATTATTGTTCATTACCGAGCCATCTACTCTTATTTATCATTCTGTGATTGAGAATGAATGCAGAGGTAAGAGGCCTTTGCATCTTTATTTATCGATTTTCGCAGTTTAATGCGTTGCCTTTGAATTGTATGCAAAGGCAAAGAATACGCTTGAATTACGGGAGGCGTGTTAATCCCACGGTGCTGCCATAGAGTTTTCATAGGCTTTCACTGCGTTCCATTCTGCAGTGATTAGACTAAAGCCTTTATGGTCATTATTGGCTCGAAGTACGTCCCCGACTTCCTGCAGTTTTGCTTTCAAACTCTCGAGGTCGATGTGCTTGTATTTATCATGCATTGATCAATGCATCTAAGTCCCTTCTGTTATGCACTACTGACTCAGGTCTTCATCACGATAAATACGTGATGAGGGTGATTGACCTGCAGTGAGTTGCTAACAAAAGTATTTATCTTGCGTGCGCATCTTACTTGTCGTTCAAGGACAAATATTTCCAATCTTTGCTGACATGTTGCATATATGTCACGATTTCTTCAAGGGGATAACCATGTCCATAACGAGACCCCATACCATGATCTTTGTGCCCCATGAGATAATGCTGTAATTCTTCCGGTATGCGATGTCTTCGCATGCGATCTTTAAACGTATGCCGCAGACTGTAGATGGCATGTTCGTCAGTTTCCAAAAGTCCATTGTTCTTCATGAATTTATTTATCAGTCCAGACGCATTGGATGGGCCATTACCAGTAGCATATTTGGTGAAGCCATGTGGGAAGTCTTGGAAAGACCTCAAAGAATAACCGACGAGTGGGATTATACGCTTGCGGTGTGCAGTCTTTAGTTGTCGGTTCTGATTTTCTTGAATGATGATATGGGGAACCGTAGCGCTTAATTTGATCTCATGATCAGGATTAAGGCCGCATAGTTCTTTAAATGAGCAGCCTGTATCAATCACTGCAAACAATAGGGCTTTAGCGCATGGGTTCAGTGTTGCGAATACATCTTCTTTGAACCAGCGTTCATTCAAGAAATCTATAGAGAATGGTGGGCGTGCATTATCTTCAGCTATAAAATTCAAACCATCAAAAACTGTTTCACTCTCGTCATCGTGAGCGAGCTTATAGGTTTTGATTAAGACGCGCATATGCGTGATATATTTACTTGCAGTGTTCGCCTTAATTTCCTGCGATGCGATCTTAGCTTTTAAACTTTTATGAAAATCACGAGTTTGTTGGCGCGTTAAAGATTCCAGCTCAATATCCTTGCCTAAAAATGCGGTTAACTGTTTCACCGCATTTTGAAGGGGATTTATCTTTTTAGAGCGTTCTCTATCACTCAATGGACTCAATAGGTGTATTTGATCCGTTTCATAAAACGTGACAAGGTCGGATAGTTTGATGGTGGGTGTAGCTGTACCAAAATAACTCTGAAGTTCGCGGCCTTTTGGTTTGCCTGCTTTTGTCCAGTTAGTATGAGTTTGTATAAACTCAGTTGGGTTTTGGAGGAGTTGGTCAAGAGGGGTGTATGTCCGACCCTGCATCTCTGCAATTTTAACGATTTCTTCATAGCTCAGGTCAGTGGCGCTGGTTAGCGTTTCACCGGCACGAAGCTTTTCCATGAGATTTTGATAATAAGGCTCGACTTCACCATATTTTCGTAAGGCGGTTAAATGATCTTTTGTTTTTAAAGAGACTTTAAATTCTGCTTTTCCGGCTAGACCTCGCAGATGTGCGGGGATGACGAGACGAAAGACAAAGTTCTTTCCTCGGACGTATAAATGGGGAAGGTCAGGAGAGAAGCGCTTCAACGATTTTGTACCACCTTTTGTACCACCTTTTGTACCATTTTATAATGGAATAAGTGGAAAATCAATGATTTCAATGGCTTATATTAGTAAAATGGCGGAGAGAGCGGGATTCGAACCCGCGATACGGTTCCCCGTATACACACTTTCCAGGCGTGCGCCTTCAACCACTCGGCCACCTCTCCACTCAAGACTGATATTTGTAAATGATATCAATCAAAACATCGTATCTGCAAACAGTGGTTAGCTGTTAAACGTCTGTTTCGGCGCGGAATATAGCTATTATAAGCGCATGATCAATAGTTATTTCTCATTTCTGTAAAATCAGTTGATTTTCTGGGGCTTTTATCACGTTATTCGATATGAAAAACAGTATGAATTTAAATCTATCTATCTGAATTTAAATGATTTTATTATTTTGTGGATGAGTGAAGATATTTGCCGGCAATACGCCTGTGAACCCCCACTTAAGGGTGTTATGGCACGCGGTTTTGTATGCTTATAAAGATTTTCTGCGAATCTTGAGTGAAATAGCATGGTGCAAGTTTCTGATTTCGCACTGGGATTTTCCCGCATAGGAGGGGCAAAAAGAGCGATGCTGCCATGGATTTGATCGCATTATGAGTATATTCTTTTAAAAGCGGCATATTCGGATGTGGCGTTTTCAATAAACGGAACATAAGTGACCATGCGTGTGTTTTTGAATTTTCTGGCCATCTGGTCACTGGGTATCGGTTTATTATTTGGCGTTTTCGATATTGCCCGCTCTGTTGCCCAAAGCCGGCTGGTCTTTATGCCTTTCCTGCAAAATTTACAGGACTACCTGCCTGAGTATCTGGCGGCATTTTCGGCTTTCATAAAACGGAATTTAAATGTTTCTGTTTGGGATCACTGGTTTATTCCGGTGTTGAATATGCCCGGATGGTTATTGTTTTTGGTTTTAAGCATATTATTTTTTATAATGGGTAATATCGGTCGCAAATCTCACACTAAGTAAATTTGCAGACGACCGGTATCCATAGAATTACCGGATTGGAATGATGATGTTCAGACAATATCCCGAGCATAAGTTACGACTGCCAACAAGTGATGAAGCGCTGACTGGCCGTGAGCAAGCGATTGCGACTTCCGAGGCGCATTTTGTTTCCGGTCATTCATTGCATGGTCCTTGGCCGCAAAATTTGCAGAAAGTTCTGTTCGGCATGGGGTGCTTCTGGGGCGTTGAGCGCCTGTTCTGGCAGGTGCCGGGTGTTTATGTCACCGCTGCTGGTTATAGTGGTGGTTTGACGCCAAACCCGACCTATGAAGAAACCTGCACGGGTCTCACGGGCCATAATGAAGTTGTGCTGGTGGTTTATGATCCCGCGGAAGTGTCTTTTGAGCGGTTGTTGCAGATGTTCTGGGAAGAGCATGATCCGACACAGGGCATGCGTCAGGGCAATGATATCGGCACAACATATCGCTCGGGAATCTATGTCTATTCTGATGAGGATATGAAAACTGCTGAGGCCAGCAAGCAAGCTTATCAGGAGGCTTTGTCAGCGCGTGGTCTTGGCAATATCACGACTGAAATTTTGCCTGCCGGAGAACTCTTTTATGCAGAAGGCTATCATCAGCAATATCTGGCCAAGAACCCGCAGGGTTATTGCGGCTTACGCGGCACAGGCGTTTCCTGCGTGATTTGAGAACCGGCAGATTACAATTTCGTGTCGAAATTTGTGTAAGCATATAAATTTAAGATGAAAAAAAATCCGGCTCATGCAAGATTGAGCCGAATTGAAAATTGAACGGGCGGTCAAAGCGGAAAATTTCGCATAGCCGGCGGGTATTGTTACGCGCAGATTTACTGCGCTTTCGGAGGGTGAGTGGTAATGAAGCGTATCGTTATGGGCCTGTTGGCCGCAACTCTGAGTGTTTCAGCTGCTTATGCAGCAGAGCTGAAACCTGCTGTTGTCTATGACTTCGGTGGCAAATTCGATAAGTCTTTCAATGAAGCCGCCTATAACGGCGCTGCCAAATATAAGGCTGATCACGGCACCAATTATCGTGAATTTGAAATTCAGAATGATGCTCAGCGCGAACAGGCTCTGCGTAAATTTGCGCAGGATGGTAACTCACCTGTTGTAATCGCCGGTTTCTCGGCAGTGTCCGCGATTGAAAAAGTATCCAAAGAATTTCCGGATACAAAATTCGTGATCATCGACGCTGTTGTTGAAGGTCCGAATGTTCGTTCCGTTGTCTTTAAAGAAGAAGAAGGCGGTTATCTCGTTGGTCTTCTGGCTGCTATGGCGTCCAAAACCGGCACCGTCAGCTTTGTCGGTGGTATGGATGTACCGCTGATCCGTCGCTTCTATTGCGGTTATGCAATTGGTGCGATTGAAGGCAAAAAAGGCACGAAAGTTCTGAATAACTGGACCGGTGATACACCGGCTGCGTGGAACGATCCGGCTAAAGGCAGTGAAATTGCCAAAGCCCAGATGGATCAGGGTTCTGACGTGATCTATCATGCTGCCGGCGGTACCGGTATTGGTGTGCTTCAGGCCGCAGCTGATGCAGGCAAGCTCGGCATCGGTGTTGACTCCAATCAGAACGGCCTGCATCCGGGTCATGTTCTGACTTCGATGGTGAAGGGCGTAGATACCGCTGTTTACAAAGCCTTCGAGGATGTTGCTGCTGACAAATTCACAGCCGGTATTGTCCAGATGGGTCTGAAAGACGACGGCGTGAGCTATGCGATGGACGAAAACAACGCCAAGCTGATTACACCTGAAATGAAGACTGCAGTTGAAGCCGCCAAGGCTGATATCATTTCCGGTAAAATCAAGGTTCATGATTATACCACAGACAATAAATGCCCTTACTAATTGTAAAGGCTGAATAATGAAAAAGGGCAGTGGTGACACTGCCCTTTTTCATATTTGAAACTAAAACGATTTCACCAGTGCGGTGGCTTGGTCACGGTAATTTCAGGCGCTGTTTGTTCTTCCAGTTCCAGAAAGCGATCGGTGAGGGCACTGAGTTTTTTATTCAATGCGGTAATCAGCTTCCATTGCTCGGCTATTTCGCCGGACAGCTCTTCAATGGTTTTTTCCTGTTCAGCATGACGAATTTCTAATTCGGTGAGCCGCTCAGACAGATTTTCTGACATGGGTGGGATCCTGCTGTTCAGAGAGATGTGGATAGCAGAGCATAATTCCTGAAATTAAAGTCAGTTCAAGATAAAATTATGTTCTGCTTTAAAAGTGGTGGAGTGTCTTTTGGGCGTTCAAATGCGCGCCCAGCGCTCTCATATAATGTAGGATAATGATATTTCACGCTATTATGAGGGGTGAAATGTGGCTTAATGGTGGTTTACACACAGCTTTGTGCAATAGCATATATTGATAACTGGACAGCGGAATCAGTTAAAGAAATTTTTAAGTCAAATGTTTCCGTTTGATATTTTGTAATGATGCATTTGATATAAACGCTCCGGCAACGCGCCGTAGCTGATTAACGGATGGGATGATGGCGCAGCCTGCACTTGAATTGACCGGAATTGATAAGCGTTTCGGCGCTGTGCACGCCAATCGTGCAATTGATCTGCGGATCGAAAAAGGAACCATCCACGGAATTATCGGTGAAAACGGCGCCGGAAAATCGACGCTGATGTCGATCATTTACGGATTTTATCAGCCCGATAAAGGTACAATTAAGGTCAATGACCGTGTTGTGCAGATCAGCAATCCGGATGCAGCCATCGCTGCGGGCATTGGTATGGTGCATCAGCATTTTATGCTGGTGGACAATTTTACGGTTCTGGAAAATGTCATGCTCGGCGCAGAAGGTGCGCCTCTGTTGTCGGCCGGTATTGCCAAAGCCCGTGAACAGCTGAAAGCGCTTGAAAAAGAATATGCGCTCGATGTTGACCCGGATGCTGTTGTCGGCGATCTGGCTGTTGGTCTGCAGCAGCGTGTGGAAATTCTGAAAGCGCTTTATCGCGGCGCTGAAATTCTGATCCTTGATGAACCGACCGGTGTGCTGACACCGTCTGAAGCGGATCATTTGTTTCGCATTTTGCGTCAGCTCAAAGATCAGGGCAAAACTGTTGTGCTGATCACGCATAAGCTGCGCGAGATTATGGCTGTGACAGATAATGTTTCGGTTATGCGTCAGGGTACAATGGTTGCCACCCGTAAAACGGCTGATGCAAGTGTTGAAGAACTGGCCGAGTTGATGGTTGGCCGTCGTGTTTTGCTGCGTGTGAATAAAGAAACGGCGAAACCGGGTGAACCTCTCTTGCAGGTTAAAAATCTGGTGGTGCGCAATGCGCAGAAAACCACTGTGGTGGACACGGTCTCGTTTGATGTCCGTGCCGGTGAGATTGTTGGTATTGCCGGTGTTGCCGGTAATGGTCAGTCAGAACTGATCGAAGTGATTGCCGGTATCCGCAAGGCGGAAAGCGGCGTGGTGATGCTCAATAATTTGCCGGTCAATGTGACCGGTAGTGCCCATCCGGCAGAATTGCGCCGCCGTGGTCTCGCCCATGTGCCGGAAGATCGTCATCATATGGGGCTGGTGCTGGCCTATGAAGAATATGAAAACTCTATTCTCGGCTATCATGATGATCCGCGCTATCTCAAAGGCCCGTTCCTGAATATCGAAGCGATTATGCAGGACGCTAAGGGTAAGATCGCGCAATATGATATCCGTCCTGCCGATCCGCGTTTGAAAACCGCCAATTTCTCCGGCGGTAACCAGCAGAAAATCGTGCTGGCGCGTGAGATGGAACGTAATCCCGATGTGCTGATTGTTGCTCAGCCAACACGCGGCGTGGATGTCGGAGCGATCGAATTTATTCATAAACGTATCATTGAAATGCGTGATGCCGGTAAGGCAGTCTTGCTGATTTCTGTTGAGCTGGATGAAATCCGCTCGCTGTCCGACCGTATTCTGGTGATGTTCGCCGGACGTGTGGTTGGTGAGCGCGGGCCAGAAGCCGGTGAAGGGGAGATCGGTCTGCTGATGGCCGGTATTCAGGACGACGAACAGACACATAAAAAGACAAGCGAAAAGGGCCTGCATTCATGATCAGCTCAACACCGGCATTGCTCATCATAGATATGCAAAAGGCTATTGATGATCCCAAATGGGGGCGTCGCGGACAGCCGCAAACAGAAGCCAATCTGCAGCGTTTGCTGGAAGCATGGCGCGAACGCCGTTTGCCTGTTGTACATATCCGCCATGATTCAACCGATCCGCAGTCGCCTTATCGCGCAGGCACGGAAGGCAATGACTTCAAAGCCGAGGTAGAGCCGCAGATCGGCGAACCAGTGGTTGATAAACGCACCAACAGTGCTTTTATCGGTACCGATCTGATGGATGTGCTTGATGAATTGCAGATCCGCTCGCTGGTGATCGGTGGTGTGTTGCTGGAAAATTCCGTTGATGCAACCGTTCGCATGGCGGCTAATCTTGGTTTTGAAGTGATTATTCCGCAAGACGCTGTGGCCAGCACAGAGCGCACAGACCTGAACGGACGGGTATGGAGCGCTGACGATGTGCATGCGCTGACACTCGCTGTGCTGCAGGGCGAATATGCACAAATCCAAACTACCGAAACTGTGATCGGAATGCTGCCATGAGTCAGCCTTTTGCCAAATTACCGCGCTGGGTAGATTATGGTCTGATCCCGACGCTTAATCTGGTCGTCGCCTTTCTGATGGCCGGTCTTGTGGTGTTGCTGGTTGGTGAAAACCCGCTGGATGCCGCATTGCTGATGGTCAAGGGGGCTTTCGGTTCCGGTGAAGGGATCGGCTATACTCTGTTCTATGCCACGAACTTTATCTTCGCCGGTCTTGCCGTTGCGGTGGCGTTTCATTGCGGGCTGTTTAACATTGGCGGTGAGGGGCAAGCCTATATCGGCGGCCTTGGCGTGGCGCTGGTCTGTCTGTGGCTTGACGCCTCGATGCCGTGGTGGATTACCATGTTTGCGGCTTTACTCGGTGGTGCACTGTTTGGTGCGCTCTGGGCGCTGATACCGGCATGGCTGCTGGCAAAACGTGGTTCGCATATCGTGATCACCACGATTATGTTCAATTTCATTGCTGCCAGTCTGATGGTCTATCTGATTATCAATTTCATCAAGCCGCTTGGTGTGATGGCACCTGAAAGCCGCGGATTTGCGGAAGGCGGTCAGTTGCCGAAGCTTGATTGGCTGATGAGCCTGTTTGGTATGGAAATCCGCTCAGCGCCGTTGAATATCAGCTTTTTGCTGGCTCTGCTGGCCTGTTATCTGGTGTGGCTGCTGATCTGGCGTACGAAAATCGGTTATGAAATCCGCACGATGGGGCACAGCCCGCGTGCCGCTGAATATGCGGGGATTAATCCGTCGCGCACAATTATCATTACCATGCTGATCTCCGGCGCTTTGGCCGGCATGATGGCACTGAATCCGGTGATGGGCGCACAATATCGTTTGCAGCTTGATCTGGTTGCCGGTGCTGGTTTTGTCGGTATTGCTGTGGCACTGATGGGGCGTTCGCATCCGGTCGGGATTATTCCGGCGGCTATTCTGTTCGGTATGCTCTATCAGGGCGGGGCGGAAATCGCTTTTGATATGCCGAATATTTCCCGTGATATGATCGTGATTATCCAGGGTCTGGTGATCCTGTTTGCCGGTGCGCTGGAGCATATGTTCCGTCCGGCGTTCCAGCGTCTGTTTATGCGTCTGGCTTCCCGTAATACCGCAACAGCCGTGAAAGCAGGGGAGTGAGCCTTATGGAAATCTATGTAACGCTTATTCAGCTGCTCGATTCAACACTGCGTCTGTCTGCGCCTTTGCTGTTTGCTTGTCTTGCAGGGCTTTATTCCGAGCGCGCAGGGATCGTTGATATCGGTCTTGAGGGTAAAATGCTGGCTGGTGCCTTTGCTGCCGGTACAGTTGCAGCCATTAGCGGTTCTGCCATTGCCGGTCTTGGTGCTGCTTTGCTGGTAGCCATGCTGTTGTCACTGGTGCATGGTTTTGCTTCGATTACCCATCGGGGCAATCAGATTGTTTCCGGTCTGGCGATCAACTTCATTGCTGCCGGTACAACAATTATTCTCGGCCAAGCATGGTTCGGACAGGGCGGCCGCACGCCGTCTTTGCCAAACAGCGCACGCTTCACCGCGATTGATTTTCCGGGAGCAGAAGCGGTTAAGGATGTGCCGGTTATCGGCTATCTTTATGCCGAACTGATCTCCGGTCATTCCATCTTGGTTTATCTGGCCTTTTTAATGGTGCCGCTGACATGGTGGGTGCTGTATCGGACACGCTTTGGCCTGCGTTTGCGTGCCGTGGGTGAAAATCCGGCTGCAGTTGATACTGCCGGTATTTCGGTGCCATGGCTGCGTTACCGCGCGGTGATGATCTGCGGTCTGCTTTGCGGACTGGCCGGTGCCTATCTGGCAACAGCGCAGGGCGCTGGTTTCGTCAAAGATATGACCGCCGGTAAAGGTTATATCGCGCTGGCTGCATTGATTTTCGCGAAATGGCGTCCGGTACAGGCAATGTTTGCTTGTCTGCTGTTCGGCTTTCTTGATGCCTCGGCAATCCGTCTGCAAGGGCAGTCTCTGCCGCTGATCGGCGATGTGCCAGTGCAGTTCATGCAGGCACTGCCATATATTCTGACAGTCATTCTGCTGGCCGGATTTATCGGTAAGGCGACCCCGCCAAAAGCCGGTGGGATTCCTTACGTGAAAGAACGCTAAATGCCTGTTTCAAAAGACACCAGACCGGCCTGCAAATAGCAATTTCCTGTGTTCCGGTGCTCACGTACCACTAAGTACGCTGCGCTCCGGTACTCGGAAATCACCATTTTCGTCACGGCCTGCTGCTTTTTAATTCAGGCATTGAAACCAAATGTGAAAATTGAGGAGGGGCTGATATGGCTCAGGATTTATTTGATGCAGCTTTCGCTGCAATGCAGAAATGTCATGCCCCTTACTCGAAATTTCCGGTTGGTGCTGCCTTGCGCACCAAAGACGGGCGGATTTATTCCGGCTGTAATATTGAGGTCATTTCCTTCCCGGAAGGCTGGTGTGCGGAGACCACCATGCTGTCGCATTATGTGATGGATGGCGGCGGTGAGATCGCCGAAATTTTGGTAATGGCTGAAAAACTGGAAAAGTGTTCGCCATGTGGCGGTTGCCGCCAGCGTCTGGCAGAATTTGCCGGTGCCGATGTGCCGCTGCATTTGTGTGACAGTTCCGGTGTTGTGCAAACTGTGACCATGCGCGAATTGCTGCCTTTCAGCTTCCAGACTGATGTGATCGGTTAAAGCCATGACTGAAGCTGCTCTGATTTTACGTGCCCGTCTGAATGAGGCTTTTGCCGGTGAAACACTGAAAACAGCAATTGTGCTGGGGTCTGGTCTTGGCGGGCTGGTTGGTGAACTCGATGATCCGGTGCATATCCGCTATTCAGATCTGCCGGATTTTCCTAAAAGCGGTGTCAGCGGCCATGCTGGCGAGGTGGTTGTCGGTCGCCTTTCCGGCAAACTGGTGATGGTGCTGGCAGGTCGTGCGCATTATTACGAGCAGGGCAATGCAAGTGCCATGCGTCCAGTGCTGCAAACACTGAAAGCGCTCGGTCTTGAAATGCTGATCCTGACCAATGCTGCCGGTTCTGTCGTGCAGCATATGGCACCGGGCAGCGTGATGCTGATTGATGATCATATCAATTATTCCGGCATGAACCCGCTGATCGGTGAACATACGGAAGCGCGGTTTACCGGTATGACCGCAGCCTATGACGGAGAGCTGAAACAGGCCTTCCGCGATGCGGCACAAAAGGCTGGTGAGACCCTGCATGAGGGCGTCTATATGTGGTTCTCCGGCCCGTCTTTTGAGACACCGGCGGAAATTCGCATGGCACGTATTCTCGGTGCCGATGCTGTGGGCATGTCTACGGTGCCGGAAGTGATCCTGTCGCGTTTTCTGGGGCTGCGTGTTGCTGCCTGCTCGGTTATTACCAATTATGGTGCGGGTATGAGCGGTGATGAATTATCCCATGATGAGACCAAAACCATGGCGCCGCTGGGCGGGCAGAAGCTGCAAAAAATCATCAAAATACTGGTCGGCGACATCGGCTAAATACGTCTAAAATAAACAGACAGAGTATTCTGGGAGGGATGCCATGCTGCCGCAGGAGATTATTCGGACAAAACGTGACCGTCAGGTTTTAAGCGCTGAAGCGATCACGGCATTTGTGCGCGGTATAACCGATGGCAGCGTGAGCGAAGGGCAGATTGCTGCCTTTGGTATGGCGGTTTATTTTAACGGGATGAACCGCGATGAGGCGGTAGCGCTGACAACAGCGATGCAATATTCCGGTGATGTGCTGGAATGGCGTGACCTCGACGGGCCTGTGGTGGATAAACATTCTACGGGTGGTGTGGGCGATAATGTTTCGTTGATGCTGGCACCGATTGTTGCTGCTTGTGGTGCCTATGTGCCGATGATTTCCGGTCGTGGGCTTGGCCATACCGGTGGTACGCTGGACAAGATGGATGCGATCCCCGGCTATCAGAGTTATCCGGATAAGGCTTTGTTTGACAAAGTGGTGCGCGATTGCGGCTGCGCCATTATTGGCCCGACAGGTGATCTCGCTCCGGCGGATAAGCGCTTCTATGCGGTGCGTGATGTGACAGCGACAGTGGAATCTATTCCGCTGATTACGGCATCTATTCTCTCGAAAAAACTGGCTTCCGGTATTGGTGGTCTGGTGCTGGATGTGAAGACCGGCAGCGGTGCGTTCATGCCGACCTACGATGATGCCAAAGCACTGGCACAAAGTCTGGTGCAGGTTGCCAATGGCGCTGGTCTGCCGACCAGTGCACTGATTACCGATATGAACGAACCGCTTGCTGATTGCGCTGGTAATGCCGTGGAAGTGCAAAATGCCGTTGATTTTTTGACAGGGGCAATACAACAGCCACGCTTGGCCGAAGTGGTGCTTAATCTTGCCGCCCACATGCTGGTGACGGCAGGACTGGCTAAAAATATTGACGATGGTCTGGCACAAACCGGAGCGGTGTTAAAGAATGGCCGTGCCGCAGAAAAATTCGGCCTTATGGTGGCTGGACTTGGCGGGCCTGCGGATTTTGTTGAGAAGGCAGCGCACTACTTACCCGTATCTAATGTACAAATTCCGGTGCGTGCTGCCGTTGACGGATACATCAGTACTATTGATACCCGTGCAATCGGCATGAGTGTGGTGGCCTTGGGCGGGGGGCGTATGCGCCCGCAGGATCAGATTGATCCGGCTGTTGGTGTGACTGATATTCTGCCGCTTGGCAGCGGAGTGAAGGCC
Organism: Pseudochrobactrum asaccharolyticum; assembly: GCF_003314995.1. Taxonomy (GTDB): domain Bacteria; phylum Pseudomonadota; class Alphaproteobacteria; order Rhizobiales; family Rhizobiaceae; genus Pseudochrobactrum; species Pseudochrobactrum asaccharolyticum. Next base: position 218,412 of record NZ_QNRH01000005.1, on the reverse strand, counting down.
GGTGACGTACTGGCAGTCATTCATGCGCAGACGCAGGATAAAGCTGATACGGCCGTGCAAATGGTGCAACAGGCAATGGGGATCTGTGAGGCCAAGCCGCAGGCTTATCCGGTGATCTATGAGACGGTCACTTTGTGATTTATAAAATTATAGTGATCACTATATAATTTTATTGAAAAGCAGATTTTCAGATTTATCTATCAGGTCTCGTTATTAATCATGAGGCTGAGATGTCTGATTTTAAAAACAAAAATATACTGGTGATTGGCGGTAGCCGTGGCATTGGCGCAGCAATTGTCAAGCGCTTTGCAAGTGAAGGTGCTGCCGTGAAATTCACCTATGCGGCCTCAGTTGATGCCGCTAAGACGCTGGCAGATAAAACCGGTGCTGAGGCTATTCATTCGGACGCTACGGACTTGCAGGCTCTGGTGCAAACTGTGCGTGATGCGGGGCCTGTTGATGTACTGGTGGTTAATGCCGGTGTTGTTATGTTTGGTGATCCCCTTGAGCTGGATGCAGCCGAGGTTGAACGGATGATCGACCTGAATATCAAGGCACCTTATTTTGCTGCGGTGGAAGCTGCACGCACCATGCCTGACGGCGGTCGTATTCTGGTCATTGGTTCTGTGAATGCAGATCGCGTTCCTTTTACGGGGCTCGCTGCCTATGGCATGACCAAATCAGCCTTGCAGGGTATGGCGCGCGGTTTGGCACGTGACTTCGGGCATCGTTCAATCACAGTGAATATTATTCAGCCAGGCCCGACAGATACGGATATGAACCCAGCCGATGGCCCGATGACAGAACTGATGCATAGCGTGATGGCATTGAAACAGCATGGCACAGCCGATGAAGTTGCCGGTCTTGCTGCCTATCTGGCAAGCAAGGAAGCCCGTGGCATAACCGGCGCGATGCATACGATTGACGGTGGTTTCGGCGCATAAAACTGCCGGTCACTTTAAAAATCAAGGCCCCGGAAAGCTATTTCCGGGGCCTTGATTTTAAGGAGTGACGATGAAATCGCCTCAATTATTTGCAACCGTACATACGGTCGCTTTATTGATTATTTGGTGCCGTACATACGGTCACCGGCATCACCGAGACCCGGAACAATATAACCGTCTTCATTCAGCTTCTCATCAATTGCTGCTGTGTACATCGGTACATCCGGATGTGCTTCAGCAAAATGTTTGATGCCTTCCGGTGCTGCCAGCAGGCAGAGGAAGCGGATATTGCTCGCACCGCGCTTTTTCAGCATGGTGATTGCTTCAACAGCGGAGTTGCCGGTCGCCAGCATCGGATCAACAACGATAATCAGACGATTGACGATATCTTCCGGTGCTTTGAAATAATATTCTACCGGCTGCATGGTTTTGTGGTCGCGGTAGAGACCGATATGGGCAACGCGTGCTGCCGGTACCAGATCCAGCATACCTTCCAGAAGACCGTTACCTGCACGCAGGATGGATGCAAAAACCAGTTTCTTGCCGTCAAGGATCGGCGATTCCATTGGCTGCATCGGGGTCTCGATCATGGTGGTTGTCAGATCGAGATCGCGGGTCACTTCATAGCAGAGCAGAAGGGAAATCTCTTTCAGCAACCGCCGGAAGCTGGCGGTTGAAGTTTCTTTCATGCGCATGATGGTGAGCTTGTGCTGGACAAGCGGATGATCAACGACCGTGATGCTCATAATATACCGCTGCTTTCAAAAATTTATTTTTCACATTATTAGCCGAAGCCGATGAATTTTCCAGACCGCAATAAGCCAAAATACCGGTAGGGAAAAGCAGAGAGGTGTCTTTTTGCCCCGTTTTATACAATTCTCTGGCCTGAAAGTCCGGCTTTGGCGGTGAATGTGCAGAGCTACACGAAACTGTGACGGGTTTTATACGCTAAAAGAATCATTATTGCTGGCGCTTTGCGACGCAAATTTTGTTAAGTCATATCAAACTTTGCCGTATTTGCTTGTAACATCGTGCTCAGCCTTTATATGCTACTAGGCAGATGTTTCATCAGGCATAGCTTGAAATTTGCAGTTTCGGGTCTCTATGCAATGCTTTGGTTCCAACGGGTAAGTTGGGCAGGCAGGACAGGATAAATTATGAGCCAGCAACACGAAAACTCTCCGGCAGATCAGGGCGCAGACCAGAGCCGTGTCGGTGCCCATGGCGGCATGGAAAATTCTTTCGGCTTTCAGAAGGTCGATGAAGAGTCCAAGCAGGGGTTGGTGAATGAGGTTTTTCACAGTGTGGCCAAGCGCTACGATGTGATGAATGATCTGATGTCCGCCGGTCTGCACCGCGCGTGGAAAGATGCAATGGTTGCCTGGCTGGCGCCGCCGAAAATCCCGTCACATATCCAGAACTGGCGCTCGCTTGATGTGGCTGGTGGTACCGGTGATATTGCTTTCCGTATTGTTGAGGCTTCGGATCGTCAGGCGCATACAACCGTGCTTGATATTAACGGCTCCATGCTGGCTGTCGGGCAGGAACGTGCGGCCAAAAAAGGCCTGCTGAATAATGTGGATTTTGTTGAGGCAAATGCTGAGAAGCTGCCTTTCGACGATAATTCCTTTGACGCCTATACGATTGCTTTCGGTATCCGTAATGTGCCGCATATTGACTGGGCGCTGGAAGAGGCTTTCCGCGTTCTGAAACCGGGTGGTCGTTTCCTCTGTCTCGAATTTTCCGAAGTGGAAATGCCGCTGCTGGATAAAATTTATGATCAGTGGTCGTTCCATGCCATTCCGGCTATCGGCAAGATGATCACCGGTGATGCGGATTCTTATAAATATCTGGTTGAATCGATCCGTAAATTCCCGAAACAGCAGGATTTTGCCAATATGATCACTGCGGCTGGTTTCTCGCGTGTGACATGGCGCAACTTTACCGGCGGTATTGCCAGCCTGCATTCTGGTTGGAAGATTTAACTGGCCGGCTGGAAAATCTGATTATTATTTCCCGCGCATTTTAATTCCGGAAGCTGATACATAATTTCCGGAATGCGCTCTGTAAAGTGAGTGAGTTATGGGCCGCATTGCTGCTAGTTTCCGACTGATCCATGCCGGTTGGGTCATGACCCGCGAAGGTGTGATCAGCGCATTGCCGGCAGAAGGCCTGAGTGGTTTGCCTGCTTTTGCCCACCGCGTTGCAGGTGCACTGTCCCGCAAGCGTTCTCGCGATACCGCCCGTTCAGAGCGTATGTCACGGGCGATGAACCGGCTGGGGCCGTCTTATGTCAAGCTTGGGCAGTTTCTGGCCACCCGTCCTGATTTTGTCGGCAAGGAAGTCGCCGATGACCTGCAACTGTTGCAGGATCGTATGGACTTCTTTCCGGAAGAGGCTGCACGGCGCACGGTTGAAGGCTCGCTTGGTCGCACTGTCGATAATCTCTTCACGCAATTTGATCCGCCGATTGCGGCGGCCTCGATGGCGCAGGTGCATCCCGCTATTGTGGACGGCAAGCGCAAGGTTGCAGTAAAAGTTATTCGTCCGGGTGTCCGCCTGCGTTTTGCGCAGGATCTTGAAGGCTTCTTCATGGTGGCAAAATTGCAGGAGCGTTTTGTGCCGGTTACGCGCCGTTTGCGTCCTGTGATGGTTGCAGAAACGCTGGCGCAAACGACACGTATTGAGATGGATTTGCGTCTGGAAGCGGCGGCTCTGTCTGAAATTGCCGAGAATATCAAGGAAGACGAGGGTTTTCGTGTACCTGCCGTGGATTGGGAGCGCACCGGTCGCGATGTGCTAACCATGGAATGGATCGACGGCATTAAAATGTCGGATGTTGAGGGCTTACGCGCTGCCGGTTTTGATCTGCAAAAACTGGCGCGCACACTGATCCAGTCCTTCCTGCGTCATACGCTGCGCGATGGTTTTTTCCATGCGGATATGCATCCGGGCAATCTGTTTGTTGACCCTAAGGGCACAATTGTTGCCGTGGATTTCGGTATTACCGGCCGCCTGAACAAGCAACAGCGCCGTTTTCTGGCAGAAATTCTTTACGGTTTTATCACGCGCGATTATCGCCGTGTCGCCGAGGTGCATTTTGAGGCAGGCTATGTACCGCATCATCATGATGTGGCGAGCTTTGCGCAGGCAATCCGTGCGATTGGCGAGCCGATCCATGGTCAGCCCGCTGAAACCATTTCCATGGCAAAGCTGCTGACCTTGCTGTTTGAAGTAACCGAACTGTTCGACATGGAAACTCGCGCTGAACTGATCATGCTGCAAAAAACCATGGTTGTCGTGGAAGGTGTGTCGCGCACACTCGACCCGAATTTCAATATGTGGAAATCGGCTGAGCCGGTCGTTGGTGGCTGGATTCGTAAAAATCTGGGTCCTGTCGGTATTGTCGGGGATGTTAAAGAAAGCGGCATGGCGTTGCTGCATTTCATGCGTCAGACACCGGAGCTGACCAAGCGTCTGGAGCGGCTGTCCGGAGAGCTGGATAATATGGCTGCCAATGGTCTGCGTTTCGATGAGGCTACTGCTGCTGCAATCGGCAAGGCAGAGGCGCGTCATACGCGTACAGGTCGCGTGGCACTGATTGTGATCGCTGCCTGTATGGTGATCCTGACGGCAAAATTGCTCTTTTGATTGCATTGATTGCATAAATGATTGCAATTTTGAGTTTAAAAGCGATATTCTGAAAGGAATATCGCTTTTTTTGTTGGAGGCTTCCTATGGCCAGCATCACGATCCGCAACCTTGATGAAGATGTAAAAGAAGCACTACGCCGTCAGGCAGCAGCCAATGGCCGCTCGATGGAAGAGGAGGTGCGGGTTTTGCTGTCGGGCGAAACACAAGCGCCTGTGCCTTTGCCGCCTGCATCTGTTCCCGTTGCACAAAGCCTTAAAGGCAAGCGTATTCTGCTGATTATCGGTGGCGGCATTGCTGCCTATAAAGTGCTCGATCTGATCCGCCGTTTGAAAGAGCGTGGTGCTCAGGTGCGACCGGTGATGACAGAGGCCGCGCAGGCTTTTATTACACCTTTATCGGTTGGAGCATTGGCTGCCGACCATGTCTACACGGATTTATTCTCGCGTGAGGATGAGCAGGATGTCGGTCATATCAGGCTGGCGCGCGATGTTGACCTGATTGTGGTTGCGCCTGCGACCGCTGATCGTATGGCGCAGATGGTGGCAGGGCTTGGCGGTGATCTGGCGGCGGCGATTTTGCTGGCACGGAAAATTCCGGTATTGATAGCGCCAGCGATGAATCCGGCCATGTGGAATAATCCGGCAACACAACGCAATGTGAAGCTTCTGCATCAGGATGGTGTGCATTTTATCGGCCCTGAGCGCGGAGAAATGGCTGAGAAAGGTGAGGCAGGCACAGGGCGCATGAGTGAGCCTTTGCAGATCGTCGCTAAGATTGAACAATTGCTTTTGCCGCTTCAGTATCTGCCGCTGGCTGGAAAGAAGATCATCATCACATCGGGCCCGACCCATGAGCCGATTGATCCGGTGCGTTATATTGCTAATCGCTCGTCCGGCAAGCAGGGACATGCGATTGCTGCGGCTCTGGCGCGACTTGGTGCGGATGTGCGGCTGGTGGCGGGCCCTGTGACGATTCCCGATCCGCAGGGCGTTACAACCATTCATGTGGAGACGGCGCGGCAGATGCGTGATGCCGTCGAGGCGCAATTACCTGCAGATGCCGCTGTGATGGTTGCGGCCGTTGCCGACTGGCGCACAGCCAATGCGGCGGATCAGAAGATCAAAAAACAAGCAGGTGAAGCGGCGCCGTCTTTGCAAATGGTGGAAAACCCTGACATTCTCGCAACGATTGGTCATCATGCACAACGCCCGCATTTCGTGGTTGGTTTTGCGGCCGAGACGCAGAATGTGGTCGATAATGCCCGTAAAAAGCTGGATAAAAAAGCCGCGGACTGGATTGTCGCTAACAATGTGAGCTTTGCCGAGGATGGTTCCAGTGTGATGGGCGGCGACCATAATCAGGTGCTGGTAGTCAGCCGTGACGGCGTGGATGAATGGCCGCTGCTGAATAAAGATGAAGTTGCACAGCGTTTGGCTGAGAAGATCGCAGACGCTTTAAGTTGATAAAATTTCACGAAACTTCAGCTGCCTAAAAATAAGGCGCACTATAGTGTGCTGCTTTATTTTTAGGCGTTTTGTTTTTTGCACCCTCTATCAAGGCATATGTTCGCTATTTGGGTGCAACCTGAGCGCTCAAAAAATATTTTATAATCTGAAATTATTTTCTCACAAAATCAGTGTCTTGTAATTTGCAGACTATAGATGCGGTCTGATTTTTCAGTTTTTGGCATGAAAATTGCTTTGTTTTCCTTGAGCCAAAGGAGTTACGCCTTTTGCGAAACCTCCGGCAGACAGGGAGATTTTGATGCTTATTTTCGGAGAACCCAGATTATCAATATGTAACAAGATAAAAATGACAGGCTGTGCCTTGGTGCTTTGGTCTGTTGCTATGGCGGCACAGGCTCATGCTCAGGCACCGGATGCGGTTGCTGATACCGGTGACACCGCGTGGATGCTGACATCCACATTGCTGGTTTTGCTGATGACTATACCGGGGGTGGCGCTGTTCTATGGCGGTATGGTGCGCGGCAAAAATGTGCTGGCGACAACGATGCAGAGTTTTGCGATTGCCTGTCTTGCATCGGTACTCTGGATGGTTGCAGGCTATTCGCTGGCATTTAGCGATGGCGGTTCTGCCAATGCTTTTATCGGCGGATTATCGAAAGCGTTTTTTGCCGGTGTAACGCCTGCCTCGCTTACCGGCACAATCCCTGAATATGTGTTTATTACGTTTCAGATGACTTTTGCGATCATCACGCCTGCGCTGATAGTGGGTGCTTTTGCCGAGCGCATGAAATTCTCAGCCCTGCTGGTTTTCACTATTTTATGGTTGTTCATTGTCTATGTACCGGTGGCGCATTGGGTGTGGGGCGGTGGTTTTCTTGGCGGTGACGGCGTGCTGGATTTTGCCGGTGGTACGGTGGTGCATATCAATTCCGGTATTGCCGGTCTGGTGGTGGCGCTGATGCTGGGTAAGCGTGACGGCTACGGACAGGTCAATATGGCGCCGCATAATCTGGTTTATTCGCTGATTGGTGCATCACTGCTCTGGGTTGGCTGGTTCGGATTCAATGCGGGTTCTGCCGGTGGTGCCAATAGTATCGCTGCCGTGGCTATGGTGAATACGCAGGTTGCTGCCGCAGCCGCAGCGCTGAGCTGGATGGTGGTGGAATGGTTGATCAACAAGCGTCCGAGTGTGCTGGGGATTATCTCCGGTGCCGTGGCAGGGCTGGTGGGTGTTACGCCTGCAGCGGGCTTTGTTAATCCGTCAGGTGCATTGATGATCGGTGTGGCATCCGGTGCGGGTTGCTATTTTGCAGCTGTGAAACTCAAGCACTGGCTTGGCTATGACGATAGTCTGGATGCGTTTGGTGTGCATGGCGTCGGCGGTATTATCGGGGCATTGCTGACCGGCCTGTTTGCTGATGCTGCGATCAATCCGCTCTCAGAAGGCGCGACAGTTCTCAAGCAGCTTTATGGCGTAGTGGTAACCATGCTTTACACAGCCCTGATGACAGCACTGATTGTGACGGCCATCCGGATCTTTATGGGGCTGCGTGTATCCAAGGCCACAGAAATTGAAGGCCTTGATATTAATCTGCACGGCGAGACCGTGCATTCCTGAGATAAAAGTTCAGCCGCCGAGGGGCTGCCGCGTAACCGGTTCTGTCAGATCATCCGCAGAAGATGACAACAGAACCCGGTTGCGCGGAACTCATTTATTTCTTGATGTCGCGAACCTGATAATCTTTGATCGCGGCAAACTTAATGGCCTTCCAGCGTTCTGCTTCATAGTTCAGCGAGAATGCATTCGGTGTCAGATAAACCGGGTCATTATCCAGATCATGCGCAATATCAGCACGATGGGTCGTGATGAAGCGGTTCAGTTCTGCCGGATCATCGGAAGAAATCCAGCGGCACAGGCTGAAGCGCGACATTTCAAAGCCAACCGGCAGCGAATATTCGATCTTGAGGCGCTCGGTCAGAACGTCGATCTGCAGCGCACCAACCACGCCGACAATCGCCGGAGAGCCGTCATCCGGCAGGAACAGCTGTACCACGCCTTCTTCAGCCATTTGCTGCAGTGCTTCGCGCAGTTTCTTGGCCTTCATCGCATCGTCAAGACGAACACGGCGCAGGATTTCCGGCGCGAAGTTCGGTACACCGCGGAACAGCAGGTCTTCACCCTCTGTCAGTGTGTCGCCGATGCGCAAAGTACCGTGGTTCGGAATACCAACCACGTCACCAGCATATGCCTCATCAGCAATTTGACGGGAGCGGGCAAAGAAGAATTGCGGGGCAGAAAGGCTCATTGGTTTGCCGGTACGTACCAGCTTGGCTTTCATGCCGCGGGACAATTTACCGGAGCAAACACGCAGGAAGGCAATACGGTCACGATGGTTCGGGTCCATATTCGCCTGAATTTTGAACACGAAGCCGGTCATTTTTTCTTCATCAGCTTCGACGCGGCGGGTATCGGCTTCCTGTGCACGCGGGCTCGGGCCGAAATCACAGAATGCTTCAATCAGGTCGCGCACACCGAATTTCTTCAGCGCAGAGCCGAAATAGACCGGTGTCAGATGACCTTCACGGAAAGATTGCAGGTCAAACTCACGGCAGACGCCGCGCGCCATTTCCACGCTTTCAATGAAGTTTTCACGTTCATTTTCCGGCAACAGACCGGCAGCCAGCGCATCATCAGGGCCGCTGACCGGTGTCGGCTGCTCTTCCGCATCCTGACGGCGGATGGTGTTGTTGTGCAGATCATAAGTGCCGGCAAAGCTCTTGCCGGAGCCGATCGGCCATGTAATCGGTGCTGTATCCAGCGCCAGCTTTTCTTCGATCTCGTCGAGAATTTCAAACGGGTCGCGGGCTTCACGGTCCATCTTATTGATGAAAGTGACAATCGGAATGTCACGCATACGGCAGACTTCAAACAGTTTCAACGTCCGTGGCTCAATACCTTTGGCGGCATCAATAACCATGACGGCACTGTCAACGGCTGTCAGCGTGCGATAGGTGTCATCGGCAAAGTCTTCGTGACCCGGTGTATCCAGCAGGTTGAAGATGCAGTCTTTATATTCAAAGGTCATCACCGAGGTGACAACGGAAATACCGCGATCACGCTCGATATTCATCCAGTCGGAACGGGTCTGGATGCGGTCTTTTTTGGCCTTAACTTCACCGGCAAGCTGAATAGCACCACCGAAAAGCAGCAGCTTTTCAGTCAGCGTGGTTTTACCGGCGTCCGGATGCGCAATGATCGCGAATGTGCGACGATGCGAGGCGGGGGTCGTTTGTTCAGGCATAAAGAGCTCGGATAATATTGATTGAATAGGTGCGACATGCTTTAGCAGCCTCAGGCTGTTTCGTCGACCTGAAATGCAAAAGGGTGTTTTCTGCCGTTTAAAGCAGAAAACGCCCTTTTCAGAAAAGATTTTATCAGCCGCGCATGGTCTTGAGACCAAAGCCCAGTGCAATCATTGCCCAGCCCTGGAACACGAGATCAATGGCAAGGAACATGCCGAGGATCCACAGGCTGTTTACCGGCCAGCCGATGGCAATAACAATACCGGCCAGAGCCGTGATCAGGCCACCAACGAACATCCAGCCCCAGCCTTTAACGCTGCGGCTCTGGAAAGCGACCCACATGCGGAAAACACCGGAGCCGAGCAGGGCGGCGGCGATGAAGATTGTGATAATGCTGGAAGCAAGGAACGGGTTAAGAAAGGTCAGAACACCGGCAGCAGCGTAAAGCGCACCGCTGATCATCCAGAAGAAGAAGCTTTTCCATGTCTGTACACTGAATGCGTGGATGATCTGAACAATACCGGCAATCAGGATGGTAATGCCGACATAATAAACTGATGCAACGGTTGCAAAAAGCAGATTACCGAAAGCAATGCCGCCGAGCATCAGCATGAGAATACCCAGAACAATGAACCAGCCCCATTTGTTGGTCAGGGAGCTGATGGCTTGTGCAGGGGTTTTAATACCTGATGATAAAGACATGTTTGTTATCCTGTTGGTGAAGTAATATGCTTCTATTAAAAGATGATCATATTAAATTTATTGCAAAATTCAAATGATTATAATGTGATATTGGCTTTCTATATTCAAATAATGCTGTTTTAAATCTGCTTGTGTTGCGGGAATGATGGCCGTTGCCGATGTGTGCAGAGCGTGTTTATTGTGTTCTTCACAGAGTGCATGATCATGATGAAATTCTTTTGCCAAAGCCTCATGATTGCTGATAATTTGCGCGCATGTTTGACACGCTGATTTCATACTGGCCGGTCTACTGGCCGCATATCGTGCTCGGATCGTCGCTGATTATCGGCGCGGTTGCAGCTATTCACGCCACCATGACCAAAGAAGAGGTGCGTTCAGCACTGGGCTGGGTCGGCGTTATCATGCTTTCCCCGTTTATCGGGGCGCTGGTCTATGCCATTGCCGGTGTGAACCGCATGCGGCGGTCTTCGCTGACCGTTCAGCGTGATGGTATGACCGATATCGAGCTTTATCATCTGTCACATTATGATGCTTCACCGGATCAGGTGCGTGATGTCAGCGGTAATAATTTTATCGCCATGAAACGGCTGGGTGATGTCGTCAGTCGTTGTAATCTGACCTCGGGTAACAGTATCGAGGTTCTGCAAAGTGGCGATATTGCCTATGCCGCAATGCTGGAAGCGATTGGTCAGGCCAAACGCAGTATTTTGCTGGAAACCTATATTTTTGATAATGACGAGATCGGTAAGAAATTTGCCGATGCGCTTGGCAAGGCGGTAATCCGTGGTGTGGAAGTGCGGGTACTGGTCGACGCGGTTGGTGCGCGTTACTCAACGCCGAGCATTGTCGGGTTGCTGCGTTCCAAAACCGTGCGTGCGGAAGTTTTTAACGGCCAGCTGATTATGGGCTTGCGACTGCCTTATGCAAATTTGCGTACCCACCGTAAAATCCTGATTATTGACGGTGAAATTGCCTTTACAGGCGGCATGAATATCCGTGCGGGATTTACAAAAGAATTCGCTCAGGACCATGCAGCGCAGGATACGCATTTTCGCCTGACAGGGCCGGTTGTCACCGATATTTTTAACACTGCATCCGAAGACTGGCGCTTCACGACGGATGAGCATCTGAGTGGTATTGCATGGGCGGTAACGCCGCCTGCCTTCCATCCGGGTGAAGGGCTGTTGGTACGTGCTGTGCCTTCAGGGCCGGATAAGAGCCTTGAAACCAATCATAAAATCATGATGGGCGCTTTTTCCGTGGCGGAAAAGCATATCCGCATTATGACACCTTATCTGCTGCCGGATCGCGAGCTGGTCAGTGCGCTGGTGACAGCAGCACGGCGTGGTGTGACCGTTGATATTGTGGTGCCAGCGCAGAATAATCTGGTGCTGGTTGATATGGCAATGACGGCGCAGTTTGATCAGTTGCTCAAAGACGGTTGTCGTATCTGGCGGGCAAAAGGTGCTTTCAATCATTCAAAACTGATGAGTGTGGATGATGTCTGGGCTTATGTCGGATCCAGTAATCTCGATCCGCGTTCCTTGCGACTGAATTTCGAGATTGATCTGGAAGTCTATGACGCTAAAACGGCTGCGGCACTTTCAAAGCGCATTGATCAATATGTGGCAACCGGCACGAGCGTCAAACTGGCCGAGTTGAAAAAGCGGCCGTTTTCTCGCCGCCTACTGGAGCGAATTGTCTGGCTGGGATCTCCTTATCTGTAGGCGGAGAGCGGCTCGTCTTGTTCGGCTTCACGGCTTTCCAACGCCTTGAGATCAAGATGTGCTTTGATCGGCAGGTGATCTGAGGCGAGGCGTGCCAGCGGCGTGTTGTGAACCTCTACGGAGGTCACAAGCTGCTGCGGACGGCTGAGAATGCGGTCGAGTGCCAGAACAGGGAAGCGGGACGGAAAACTCGGTACAGCACCTGCTGTCAGATTGAACACCGGTTGCAAATTGGCCAGAGAAGAGCCTTTGCCAACGCGCCATTCATTGAGGTCGCCAATCAGAATCGTCGGGCGCTCATTATCCTCACGGATCATCGAGAGCAGGGTTTCTGCCTGCCGTGAACGGGAATGTTTCAGCAGGCCGAAATGCGCGGCGATAATGCGTAATGGGCCGTCTTCCAGATCGATATCGGCAACGACTGCGCCGCGTGGTTCAACACCGGGCAATTTCAGCTGGTGAATGTCGCGCACCAGCCCCTGCCGGAACAGCAGGAGGTTACCGTGCCAGCCATGACCATCCGGAGACATGGTTTGGATCGGTACAGGTACCAGACCGCTGTCACGCTCAAGATTTTGCAGGTTGAGCAGACCTTTGCGCTCGCCAAAGCGTTTGTCAGCTTCCTGAATGGCGATGATATCCGCATTGAGCTCGGAAATGACCTGAGCAGTGCGTTCGGGATCAAATTTCTTATCGATGCCGATACATTTATGCACATTATAGGAGGCAATGACTGTATCGCCGCTGGGATTATTATCTGCCAGAGGGCGGTAGCCGCGCCGGTTGCGTATCGCTTTCAGAACAGTCTGGGGAAGTTTCCTGTCATGCAATGTTTTACGCAAGCGTCGTTTCCTTATTGCGGCGGTCTTTATGCAGGTCTGAAACCTGGCCGGTTATTAAAAATACCGGCCGTAACCGTATATATAGGGTTTCGATGGCTGCGGAGCAACATCAAGGCCGATATTCGTGGTTTTCAGAGCATCGACTTGTCAAAACGGACAGCACAATTGCGGCCGCGTGCCTTAGCCATATACAGCGCTTTATCGGCATGACGCGATAGTTGTTCGCTGGTTGTACCGTCTTCCGGTGTCAGTAATGTTCCGATGCTGGCAGCGGAATAAACATCGTGTCCGCTGATTTTAAAAGGCATCCGGAAAGCCTCAACCATACGGTCAGCGATGATTTGCAAATCCGTATCATTCTGGACAGCGGGGAGAATGACACAAAACTCATCACCGCCGATGCGCACAGGAATATCATCCGCTCCAAGGACAGAACGTATTCTGTCTGCGGCTTGTTTCAGCAGGCGGTCACCGGCGGGGTGACCGTAAGTGTCGTTGATGGTTTTGAAATTATCCATATCGAGCAGCAGAATACCGGCTGATTGTTTGCTCTCGGTATGCTGACGTAAAAACGGCGCGACATGCTCTTTCAGGGCGCGACGGTTATAAAGCTGCGTCAAGGGATCGGTGAGCGCGTTTTTTCGCAGCGTAACTTTATCGCTTTGCAGCATGGTATTTTTGCGCTGCAGGCTGAGCAGCGCGCTGGCCAGTTGGGCAAAGCTGCGCATTTCGGCACATTGATGAGAGTCGAAATCGCGTGGCTTGGTGTCGATGACGCAGAGCGCACCTAATGTCAGCCCTTCATCAATCGCCAGCGGGAAACCGGCATAGAAGCGGAAGCCCGGTTCACCCGTTACATAGTCCTGCTGGCGGAAAGCCGGATGGAGCCGCATATCCGGCACAATTAATGGCTGACCGGAAAAGACGACATGGGTACAGCCGGATTTTTCACGCGGACAGTCTGCGGCCTTGATGCCGGAAGTGGCGGCAATGCGCTGCCAGTCTTCATCGATAATGGTGACGGAGCAGGAGGCTGCATGAAAAACATCCTGAACCAGTGTTGTCAGTATATTCAGCTCATCCGAAATAGTCAGATCTGATGGCAGGAGGCTGCGAACGGAGACGAGGCGCTCAGCTTCATTGGCAGGAACTTCAAACGGATGAGGTGTTTTCTGAATATTCAAGATATGTTCCAGATTTCTGCTGAAAGAGAAAGGTGGCATGCCTAAAAACGCAGGAACAGGTTCCTGCACAGAACGTTTTCCATGATTGTTTTCAGATTATTCTCTAATATTAGACTGCTCTTTCTTAAAAGAAAATCCAATAATCAGGGTTGCAGTGACATATTCTTGAATATGATGGCTTGTATATACGCTTATTCTTCAGTCAGCATCAGGCCGTCAAACACATCGAGCAGAGCATCTGAAATAGCAGAGCCGAGTTCGGAGGCGGTTTTTGCCAGTTCTGCTTCGTTCATATCACGTGCAGCCATCGCAAGTGCCGCCCCCTGTTGGGTGACGATTTCCTGTGCGCGCTGAATAGCCCAGAGTGCAAATTCACTGCGATTATCAATAGCGACGGTATCCATACGCATATCCTGAAAACGGGGAAAAGGGAGATATAATGATGTGTTAAACTGAAGATACAAAAAAACCCGCTTGCGCGGGTGTTTTTGTTAAAGACCTTGGTAGTCAGTCTTTATATGGTGCCCAGAAGAGGACTCGAACCTCCACGCCCTTGCGAGCGCCAGCACCTGAAGCTGGTGCGTCTACCAATTCCGCCATCTGGGCGTTGAGTGACCGTTTAAAGGGCAGAGTGATTCATGTCAACGGCATTTCATCGAAAATTGCAGAAAATTTGTATTTTTTTGAAGTTTTTTTGTTTTTTCGTCTCAGGATGGAAAATAAAATCATTTCAACAGCTTACGCGTGTGTTGTTTTCCACATGAAGCAAAGAAAAAAGCCGGACACAGAGATGTATCCGGCTTGGAATGAGTGCAGCTGAACGCTTAATATTATGCAGTCAGAACTTTTTTCGATGCAATTGTGCTGTCGGCATTGAGTTCATAGACAATCGGCACACCGGTATTCAGTTCCTGAGCGATGATTTCGTCGCTGGTCAGACCTTCGAGAGCCATGATCAGCGCGCGCAGCGAGTTGCCGTGAGCGGCAACCAGAACTTTTTCACCACGCAATACATGTGGCTGAATGGTGTGCAGATAGTATGGCCACACGCGTGCGCCGGTATCGCGCAGGCTTTCACCGCCCGGAGGTGGCACGTCGTAGGAACGGCGCCAGATGTGAACCTGCTCTTCGCCCCATTTGGCACGGGCATCATCTTTGTTGAGCCCTGAGAGATCGCCATAGTCACGCTCATTCAAGGCTACATTGCGGATGGTCTGCAGATCAGACTGACCAAGCTGATCAAGAATATGCTGGCAGGTAATCTGCGCGCGTGAGAGGTCTGATGTATAGGCAATATCAAACTGCAGGCCGGCGTCTTTCAGGCGCTGACCGGCCGCTTTGGCTTCTGCATGGCCCTGTTCGGTAAGCGATGGATCACGCCAGCCGGTAAACAGGTTTTTGAGATTCCATTCGCTTTGACCGTGACGGACAAGAACAAGGGTACGGGACATGAGATTATCTCCGGTTAGACACATCCTGAAAGGACTATGAAATGGTTATGAATAAGATCGTGGTTCAGTACAGGAAACAAATTTTACAGCGGTTCCAGTTAAGGCTGAATCGTTGAAACCGTTGTAACTATTTGTTTTTACGCATTATCCGATGCAAAACCGGTTCCCACTTTTGCCGGAAATGCTATAAGAGGGATCAGAGGCCGAGTACATCGCGCATGGAATAAAGACCAGGCTTTTTACCGCGCGCCCAGAGACCGGCTGCAACAGCACCTTCTGCGAATACGGAACGATCCTGTGCCTGATGGGTGAGGGTGATCCTTTCGGATACGCCTGCAAACATCACTGAATGTTCGCCGATGACAGAGCCGCCGCGCAAAGTTGCAAAACCGATTGTGCCGTCTTCGCGTGCGCCGGTATGGCCGTCGCGGACACGAACACTGTGATCGCTGAGATTGATATTGCGCCCCTCAGCGGCTGCTTCACCAAGCAGCAGTGCTGTGCCGGAAGGTGCGTCCACCTTATGCTTATGGTGCATTTCAAGGATTTCAATGTCGAAAGCAGAAGGCGGCAAAGCTCGGGCCGCCTGTTCCACCAAAGCCGAAAGCAGATTAACACCCAGGCTCATATTGCCGGACTTGATAATGGTTGCATGGCGGGCAGCGGCACGGATTTTTTCTTCATCTTCTTCGGAGCATCCGGTGGTGCCGATGACATGAACGATACGTGCTTGTGCGGCCAAGGCTGCATAGATCAGTGTCGTGGCCGGCGTAGTGAAATCCAGCACACCTTCGGCTTCTGCAAAAACCGGTAGCGGATCGGCAGAAAGCAGTACGCCGTTTTTACCCGTACCTGCCATCTCACCGGCATCTTGCCCGATCAGCGGAGAACCTTCACGAACAATGGCGCCGGACAGTACAGTTGCCGGATTATCGGCAATTCCGCGAATAAGTGCTTTTCCCATACGGCCTGAGGCGCCGGTAACAACAAGACGCATCGGAGCAGGGGAGTTCTGAGGGCTTGAGACAGATGCAGCCATTACTTATCCGATCAGAGTTTCACTTTGCGGGGCGGATTGCAGCTTGTAAAAACGGGCATAAACGCCGTTTTCGATTGTGATGAGATCCGCATGGCGGCCTTCTTCCACAATATTACCGGCTTCCATGACAATGATTTTATCGGCGTTGACCACAGTGGAAAGACGGTGAGCGATCACAATGGTTGTGTGATCTTTCATGATAGTTTCCAGCGCCTGTTGCACACGCTTTTCAGAATCATTGTCGAGCGCGGATGTCGCCTCATCTAACAGCAAAATCGGTGCTTTACGCACAATAGCGCGCGCAATAGACAAACGCTGGCGCTGACCACCGGAGAGGGTGACACCGTTTTCGCCGACGGGGCTGTTGTAACCGAGCGGCTGACGAATGATAAATTCATGCGCATTGGCCAGTTTCGCGGCTTCAACAATTTCGTCCTGTGTCGCATCTGGACGGCCATAGCGGATATTATCCGCAATCGTACCTTCAAACAGATAAGGCTGCTGTGATACATAAGCTACGGAGCGGCGCAGTGAATTGACCGTCACACCGGCAATATCCTGATCATCAATAAAGATTCGTCCGCTATCAACATCATAGAAACGCTGGAGCAGGGTAATCAGAGTGGATTTGCCAGCACCCGATGCTCCGACAATCGCAGTGGTTTCACCGGCTTTAGCGATAAAGCTGATGCCATTGAGAACCTGCTGATATTCAGGACTGTCTTTCGGATGATAGGCAAAATGCACATCATCAAATTGTACAGTGCCTTCTTTAACCTGCAAGTCTGTGGCATCAGCACGATCGGACTGTGCTGGTTTGAGATCCAGAATTTCATAAATCATCCGTGCATTGACCAATGCACGTTCCAGGCTGACCTGCAGGCGGGCAAGACGGCGTGCAGGATCATAGGCCAGCATCATCGAGGTGATGAAAGCGAACATGGTTCCCGGCGGTTGCTGTTCAGCAATGGCGCGATAACCAGCATAGGCAATCACAGAGGCAATCGCGATACCGGCGAGAATTTCTGAAATCGGCGTAACACGTTCTGAAACACTGGCGATCTTATTCGAGCGGGCTTCAGCCTGTTCAATCAGTTTGTTGATTTTACCACGCAGCTGATCTTCCATTGTGAAGGCTTTGACAATAGCAATACCTTGTGTGGTTTCCTGCATCGCGCCAAGTAAATGCGAATTCAGATGCACGACTTCGCGGGTTACAGTGCGGATACGGCGCGACACATAGGTCACAGTCAGAATCAGCGGAGGGGCAATCAGCAATGAAAAGAGTGACAGATAAGGCTCTTGATAAATCATAATACCAAGCAAGCCGATCAGCATTACCGCATCGCGGGCAACGGATGTGATCGTCATGTTCATCAGGTCACGCATACCACCGATATTCTGGTTGATTTGTGCGGCGAGATGACCGGAGCGATGGTCATTATAGAAATTCAGTCCCAGCTTCATCAAGTGGGCGAAAACGCGTTTCTGATAAATAGCTGCCAGGTTGTTACCGATTTTTGCAAGCTGTACCGCCTGAATAAAACTGCCTAACCCGCGTAAAATAAAGGCAAGCAGGATAGAACCGGCAATATAGATAATCAGGTCTGCGCGTTGCTTGTAGAAAATGTCATTGATGACATCGCGCATAATATAGCCGACAAAAACCGTAGCACCGGAAATCATCAGGGAGCCGGCAATGGCTTTAAGATAAGAAAATTTATGAGCGGAAAAATTTTCAGAAAGCACACGACGGATCATCTGTGTGGTTTCAGCGGGATCGATTTTCTTCTTCTTTTTAAATAAACTCACGGTCAGGGAAAATCCTGCTGCTGGTTATCGGAATTGACTATCAGGACGTGTTGCACCTGCCGGTCATGGTTTTCTATAAAGCCGTAGAAAGCATTTGACCATGCCCTCAGTGAAGGCATGGTCAATTCCGTTCAGGATTTTCCGCTATATCCTTAAAAAGTCAACGCCAGCGACGGCCATCGGTATGAATATCAAAGCGCGATGGTGTGCGGGCATAGGCTGCAAGGCCTGCAATAGCTGCCCGCGGATGGGTGATGACATAAATAGGGATGGATTTGAGAATAGACTGATGCGGCGCTTTATCTTCAAATGCTGCGCGGAAACTGCCGGTACGCAGGGCAGAAAGAATACGCTGCGGTATGCCGCCGGACAGATAAACACCGCCCTGCGCCATGAAAATCAGAGCGAGATCACCCGCAAGACGGCCGAGATAAATCGCGAAAAGCTCTAATGTCTCAATGGCCTGTGCATTGCTTTTATCCAGAGCCGCATCGGTGATTTCTGCCGGTGTGACAAGGGAAGGGCTAATTGCGTCTGCCTGACAGATCGCCTGATAAATATGTTGCAAGCCGCGTCCGCACAGAAGTTGTTCGGCAGAAACACGGCCGTCAATCTTTTCAATAAACGGGAAGATTTGCAGATCACGCTCCGAGCGCGGGCCGAAATCGACATGGCCGCCTTCACCCGGAACCGGCACCCATGTCTGGCGCGAGCGGATCAGACCTGCAACACCAAGGCCGGTGCCAGGCCCCAGCACAACACGCTTGCCATTCGGGTGACTGGTTTCACCGCCGATATTTTCCAGATGCTTCTCATCAAGCGATACAACAGCGAGAGCCTGCGCTTCAAAATCATTGAGGACAGTGATGTCTTGCAGGTTGAAGCGTTCCATCATCTGACGGGGTTTGACCACCCAATGACAATTGGTCAGAGGAATTTCATCACCCTCTACCGGACCGGCAATTGCGATAACGGCCGAACGTGGCTGAATGGAAGTATGATCCAGCACAACTGACTGAATGGCATCTTCCAGAGTTTCAAAATCTTGTGTGAGGAGAATTGGAAATTCTTTTGGCTCTGCGTATGAATCTACCAGAATGGCAAAACGGGCATTGGTACCGCCGATGTCACCGATAAGGACAGGAAAAACAAAGTTCGGATCGATATTTGGCATTGTTAATACTGCTTCTCACTCTGGTTATTTTCTGATGCAGTTCCGTGTGAAACCACACTAAATCGTTTTAATTGTATATCGGATGGATTGGCGGAAGAAAAGCGCATAGTTCCGCCAATCAAAACACTATGGTTTTTCCGCAGGCAGCGGGATAGATGCAGGTGGTGTCGGTGGTACAAAAGCCGGTGCAATGTCGGGCTGGACGGCAGATGCTGTTCTGCCATTCGCCAGACCATAGGTCACTTCTTTTACAGAGGCCGGAACAGGTGCATTGAGCAAAGATGCACAAGCCTGCGGCAGTTGTGAAACCATCATGACTTTCGGTGGCTTTGGTTTTTCACCAGGCTTTGCAGGTTTTGCCGGTTTCCACGGCTCATCGGTAAACCACCAGTCCAGCGGCTTGCCGCAACCATCATCTTTGCCGGTCGGTTCCTGTGGTTTGCAATCCGGCGATCCGGCCTGACAACGCAGACGGACGTGGAAGTGATAATGATGTCCCCAGTAAGGGCGCACTTTTGCCAGCCAGCGACGATCACCGGTGACGGTTTCACATAATTTCTTTTTAATGCCCGGATGAACAAAAAGCCGTTCCACTTCCGGATAGCTCGCAGCATGTTTGAGCAGCGCGGTGCGTGACGGTGTCCATTTATTATCATCAACAAGCAGCGAATTCGGTTTGAGCATCGTAATCGCGCTCACATCCTCACGCTCCTGATTGGTGTAGCGGCGGTTTGGCATTGGTGACAGCCAGATATCGGCATCAAGACCAACCTGATGCGAAGCATGGCCGGTGAGCATCGGACCGCCGCGTGGCTGCGAAATATCGCCAACCAGCAGGCCGTTCCAGCCAGTCTTGGCGGCATCACGGGACAATTTATCCAGCAGAGCAATCAGGTTCGGATGACCCCAGTTGCGGTTGCGCGAAAGGCGCATCACCTGCCAGTTCGGGCCATCAACAGGGAGTGCGACAGCACCGCTGATGCAGCCTTTGGAATAGAAGCCATAGGATTCAGGTGCGGTAACAGAGGGTAGTTTCACTGAGCCGAAAGCCTGTTTGGCAGGCTGATCAGCTTGTGCCGAAAATAATGCACTGGCTGAAAGGGCTGCTGCCAGTGTTAGTCTCAACAGCATCGCTGAGAAGGAGCGGGGACGGAATGACATGAGAACAGGTTTCCGGTTATTCAACTTATATAAGCATAGCATCAACTGCGTTGCTCTGGCTGGCAAGCGTAAAAATATCACAGGTGGTCTGCGTTCAGACGCCTTCGCCGCTTTGATGCAGTTTTTGCAGTCCTGCGCGATAGTTCGGATAGCGCAATTGATAGCCGGTTGCTTTCAGTGCTGCATTGGAAGCGCGTTTACACTCCTGATAAAAGGAGCGTGCCATCGGGGACAATTCTGCGGTTTCATAATCAATCGCTGGCGGTGGCGTAACCCCCAGCAAGCCTGCGGCATAGGCAATGATTTCATGTGCCGCTGCCGGCTCGTCATCGGCTAGATTATAGATGCCGCCGAGATTATTCACGCTGAGATGTGCCAATGCACCACCGATATCTTCAACATGGATGCGGTTGAAAACATGATCTTTCTTAATCAGGCGATGCGCGCGTCCTTGTTTGATACTGGCCAGTGCGTTGCGTGCCTGTCCCTGAAATGACGGGCCGTAAATACCGGAAATCCGCAAGATAGCACAGGCGATGTCTGTATTCTCAACCTGTGCCAGCCATTCTTTTTCAGCCGTCACACGGGCAGCAGAACGTGCGGAAAGCGGTTTCAGTTCTGAACTTTCATCGACCCATGCGCCCCGATAGTCGCCATAAACACCGATGGTTGAAAGATAGCTGATAAAGCGCGCTTGCGGCGCGTAATGCAGTAAGCCTTCCGGCATAAGGCGCAAAATCGGATCTGTGTCCTCAGCGCTGCCTGTCAATGGTGCAACCGAGGAGACGATGTGCGTTGCCTGACTTAGCTCGTCGAGCAATTGTGCATTCAAGCCCTGTTCGGCATCAAAAAACACCGGATTGATACCGATATTGCGTAAAGCTTCCGCCTGTTCCGGACGGCGGATTGTGCCTGTGACTGAGCGGATATTTGCAGCCGGATTTTGTCGCAGTGCTTCCACAAAATAGTGCGCGGAATAGCCGGTACCAAACAGAAAAATATGCATTATTGGTCTTTCTCGCTCTGCGTTGCAGCATGCAGCCATTCTTCAATCACTTCCGCCTCTTGTTCAAGGGGAAGATGCTGATTTTTATGGCGTAAAAACTCCGCTTCCGATGCAAGACGCGATAATGCCCAGACGGCCGCACCGCGCGTGACCGGCACCGGATCGTCTAGTAATTGCTCAATGATCGGAATATAAGCAGGATTATCCGAATTGCCGGCGGCAATCAGTACATTACGGATGAAGCGGTCGCGACCAATGCGTTTGACCGGCGAACCGCTGAAGAGTGTCCTGAAAGCCGGATCATCCAGCTGCAAGAGCTGTTCCAGCGATGGTTCTTTCAGCTCTTCACGTGCCTGTAATTTAGCTTCGCGGGACACCTGAGCGAATTTATTCCACGGACAGGCAGACAGGCAATCGTCACAACCATAGATACGGTTGCCCATCATGCTGCGGAACTCGTGCGGGATCGGCCCTTTATTCTCAATAGTGAGATAAGAAATGCAACGTCGTGCATCAATCTGATAGGGAGCAGGGAAAGCATTGGTCGGGCAGGCATCGAGGCATGCACGGCATCTGCCGCAACTGTCTTTACCGGCATGATCCGGTTCCAGATCAGCGGTGGTAAAGATGGAGCCGAGAAACAGCCATGAGCCATATTCACGGCTGACCATATTGGTGTGCTTACCCTGCCATCCCATACCGGCAGAGACCGCCAGCGGCTTTTCCATCACCGGCGCCGTATCGACAAAGACTTTTACCTCATGGCCGGTACGCGCTGCAAAGCGGCTGGCCATATGTTTGAGTTTGCCTTTGATAATGTCGTGATAGTCGCGGTTCTGTGCATAAACCGAGATCGCGCCGCAGTCTTTTTTATCTTGCAGCGTGCGCGGGTCATGGTCGGGGCCGTAATTCATCGCCAGCATGACGATAGAGCGCACTTCATGCCACAATTCGGAAGGATTGGAGCGACGGTCAGCCGTCTCCTCCAGCCATTCCATTGAGCCATGGCGGCCGTGATCCAGAAAATAGCGCAGCCGCTGCGGTGCCTCGGGAATAGCATCCGGTGTGGTAATGGCTACCACATCAAAACCGACCGCAGCCGCTTCTTCTGTTAGGAAGCGTTTCAGACGGACAGCAGGCGGCTCATCGCTTTTCGGCAGTGGTTTCTTTGGTGTACGATCAGAAATCGAGGTCGCCATAATGAGATGCCGGGAATATGCCGCGTACACGATCAGCGAGAAGCGGACGGAAAGAAGGACGGGATTTCATACGTGCATACCACTCGCGGGTAGCACGATGTTCAGCCCATTCAATTTCACCTAGATAATCGAGAATGGAAATACCGGCAGCCGCCGCCATATCGGCATAGCTTGGTGTATCACCGGCCAGCCAGTTGCGGGTTGCTGCCAGCCAGTCTGTATAGCGCAGATGCTGGCGGATATTGGCGCGTGCGGCACGGATTGCGGTGGAATCCGGTGCTGATGAGCCCATTTCCTGTGACATTTGCAATTTGAATACGCGCTCACGGGCAAGGTGACGGGTAACTTCATTTTCAAATTTGATCAGAAACCAGTCGACAAGGCGGCGCACTTCGGCGCGCTCCATCGGGGTTTCCGGCAGCAGACGACGGTTGCGTTTCAATGCGCCGCGTGTTTCGTCCATATATTCGGCAATTACGGTTGCACCGACAACCGGCCAGTCATTTTCAGCCAGCAGAACCGGCAAAGTGCCAGCCGGATTCAGCGCCAGAAACTCTTTTCTGCGTGACCACGGACGTTCCTCAATCATTTCCGCTTCCACGTCATATTCATTGAGAATAAGGCGGACATAGCGGGAGGTTGTGGACATCGGGTGGTGAAACAGCGTGAGCATGTGGTTCGATAGTACTTTCAGATGTGGCTGTTACCCGCCCGGCCATAGTCGGGAGTAAGCAGACTGAATGATCTGCCAGTTTGCAGCTGATCTGTGAAAGAGCAAAGTGAACGGGGCTCAATTCGCAGAGGCTTAAATCTGAGCAGCAGGCGATAGTAGGCTTTGGTCGCAGGCGCAATAAAAATACGGCTGCAAAGCATTTTCGGCAATTATACGTGCTTCTTATAAATAATTGGTTAGGACGGCTGCGTTACATAATTATGCATTGCATTGTGAGTAAAAACATTTCAACAGGCTGAATTTAAGGCAGTGAGATTGTTTTTCTGCTCATTTTCAGCTTGCTGACAGGTTGTCTGTATAAATCAGATATTTAGGACTTGTCAGTTTTGACAATAAATATGAAACGAACGCAGACGGCAGACAAAGGTATTCGGCATTATGGACGCATGGGCAATATTCGAGGCTGCGATTCTCGGTCTTCTGGAAGGTCTGACAGAGTTCCTGCCGGTCTCGTCTACAGGCCACCTTTTGCTGGCAGGGCATTTTTTAGGTTTCGAATCTACCGGACGTACTTTTGAAGTGCTGATTCAATTGGGTGCTATTCTGGCAATCTTGAGCGTTTATTTCGGACGTTTATGGAAATTGCTTACGGATTTGCCAAGGGATGCCGGTGCCAGACGTTTTGCCGCCGGTATTCTGCTGGCGTTTTTGCCGGCAGCGGTGATCGGTGCCTTTGCCCATAGCTATATCAAGGAAGTTTTGTTTGAGACGCCGATGCTGGTTTGCTCCATGCTGATAGTTGGTGGGTTCATTCTGCTGTGGGTGGATCGTCTGCCACTGCGTCCGCGTTATAATGATGTAACGCAATATCCGCTGAAAATGTGCTTTGCCATTGGTGCCGTTCAGTGTCTGGCGATGATTCCGGGCGTATCGCGCTCCGGCTCGACAATTGTCGGCGCTTTGCTGATGGGGTCGGATAAGCGTTCTGCTGCGGAATTCTCGTTCTTTCTGGCCATGCCGACAATGGCCGGTGCTTTTGCCTATGATCTTTATAAAAACCATGCACTGCTCTCCAGCAATGATATGGCGCAGATCGGTATTGGTTTTGTTGCGGCCTTTATCTCGGGTGTAATCGTTGTTCGTTATCTGCTGGATTATGTATCCCGCCATGGTTTTGCACTTTTTGCATGGTGGCGCCTGATCGTCGGCTCTGCCGGTATGGCAGCATTGCTGGTCTGGGGCTGATAATTACTTAAGAATCAATGTGCCTGAAACAGGTCGCGATAGGCGCGCGGCGGCATGCCTCTTGACCGCCTGAACTGGCGGTTGAAATTGGCCAGTGATTCATAACCTGTTGCCGCTGCGATATAGGCGACAGGTTGTTGTGTCGCGACCAGTCTCGCGCTGGCATCGCCAATACGCAACCGGATGATATAAGCGGAAATGGTTGTACCGGTTTGTTTGCGGAACAAACGGTGCAGGCCGGATATGCTGAGTGCCGCAATGCCTGCAAGATCATCCAATGTCAGCCGATGCATATAATGCTGATGGTTATGTGATAGCACACGATCAATCCGCTCCCAGCCCATGCGTTCGCGGCCTTCCGGCTGATCGTGGCCTTGAGCCGGCTTGCTGCTCAGAATCTGCTTGTCATCATCTTCTGCCAATCTGTTCAATATGCCGAGCAGTGATAATAAACGTGCGGTCGGCGGCAGGGTGAACAGTGTTTTGATTACGGGGCGCAATGCAATAGCGCAGGCGGAAGAAAATTGCAGGCCATGCGCAGCGCGGGTGAGCATGGATTCTATAGCGTGAAATTCGACAAAAGTTTTTGACAGCGCTTGTATCTGCTCCGGCGTGAACCAGATCACCAAAGCCCTGTGTGGCTGATCCGAATTATATTTACTGCGCGATGACCAGCTATGCGGCAGGTTCGGGCCGATCAGCACCAGATCGCCATCAGCATAATCGCCGATATGATCGCCGATAAAGCGCTGCCCGCGCGAGTTGAGGGTGAGTGTCAGCTCATATTCGGGATGGTGATGCCATTGAAACGGAATAGCATCATCCAGCCGCCGATCCAGCAGGCTGAGTGATGAGGCGGGCTCCGGCACTCGTCTTTCTAAATAAGGCTTCATATGGCGCTCGGTTTGAATAATACGCCAAAATAGTATCAGAAAAGGCCACATGCCGACAACATGCTATAATAGTGCTTGTTAGGCTGGATGCATGATTGATCAATTCGGGAGGAGACAGATCATGCAACCAGTACTCAAAAGAGATGCACATCCGACTGTGGCTGCGGCTGTGCCGCTTAAAGATATTCAGAAAACCCTGCCTTTGCGTGTCTTGTCTGCGGACGACTGGCAGCATTGGATCACTAATGGTTATGTAATTGTGCGTCAGGCTGTCCCGCATGACAATGTCGAGCAGTTGGTGGATGTTTTGTGGCGCTTTGATGAGAAAGATCCGGCGGATGCATCGACATGGTATGCACCGCAGCGCCGTGACCATATCATGAAAGAACTGAACAATACCGGTATGCTCGAGATTTATAATCATCAGGCGCTGTGGGACAACCGCATGGAGCCGCGCGTTTATAATGCATTTGTCGATATTTGGGACCGGGAGGATCTCTGGGTCACAATTGACCGTGCCAATCTCAACCCGCCGAAAAAAGTCAAAGGCAATGCGCACGGCTTTATCCATTGGGATGTTGATACATCCGTTCGACCGCTGCCGGTAGGTGTGCAGGGTGTGCTGAGCCTGAAAAAGCAGGATGGCGATGTCGGCGGTTTTCAGTGCGTGCCGGATTTGTTTCGCGATTTTGAGCAATGGGAGAAAACCCAGCCCGCTGACCGTGATCCGATGCATCCGGATATGACCGGACAGCGTGTGGTGAATATTGAAATGGAAGCGGGGGATATGCTGATTTTCAATTCCCTGCTCGCACATGGTGTGCGCCCTAACCATTCGGATGATCGTGTACGCATGGCGCAATATATTTCAATGCATCCGACGGAATTTGATAATTCTGATGAGCGCGAGGAAAGAATCCGCTTGTGGCGCGAGCGTGATCATCCCAAACGTGATGCATTTCCCGGTGATCCGCGTGAATGGGAAAAACATCATGCGAAAACAGCGCAACTGACCCCTTTGGGCGAAAAACTGCTCGGTCTGGAACCGTGGTAAAAGCATAAACAGAAAAGGGGCCGTGAGGCCCCTTGAACTTTTAAAGATGTTGGCACTGATTAGCGTGCCAGACTTGCCTTGTCATATTGACCCAGCACACGGAAGCGCCAGAGGTAAGACGGCAGGATTGCATCCACAGCCTGAGGTTTGATGCCCAGACCTTCCAGTGTCAGATCAGCATCAGCTGCTTCCTGTGAAACCACATTATTGCTTTTCAGCAGTTTAACATGATCGCTGGTCAGTGGCGGATTTGGCAGCAGGCCGAGAATTTTACCCTGCAAGCTCGCAACCCACCAAGGCAGATTGATAAAGATGCGTTTGCGGTTGATCACTTCCAGCGACAGCTCCATGCAACGACGCAGTGTTAGCACTTCTGCACCACCGAGTTCATAGGCTTTACCTGCCTGCAATTTGCCTTCAACAGCGCGGGCAACCACTTCAGCCACATCGCCGACATAGACCGGCTGGAACTGTGTTTTGCCGCCGCCGATTAATGGCATAAACGGTGAGAAGCGGGACATGCTGGAGAATTTATTGAAGAACTGATCTTCAGGGCCGAAAATAACGCTTGGACGCAGGATAACCGCATCCGGTTTAATGCTCAGAACCTGACGTTCAGCTTCGGCTTTGGTACGGGCATATTCCGATGCACTTTTTAGATCAGCGCCGAGTGCAGACATATGCAGCAATGGCAGACCGGCAGCGGCTACAACTTCAGCGACGTGTTTCGCGCCAATCGCATGCACGGTGTTGAAGCGCTGTTTGCCGCTTTCTGACAGAATACCAACCAGATTGACCACATAGTCCGCACCTTTGACAGCGCGTTCAATCGACCAGCGATGGCGGATGTTGGCCTGTACCAGCTGGATCTGACCGATATTGCCAAGCGGCTGCATGTAATAGGCAACTTCCGGTTTGCGCACGGCAACACGGACGCGATAGCCGCGACGCGCCAGCGCATCAACCACATGACGCCCGACAAAACCCGATCCGCCGAAGACTGTAACCAGCTTTGGTGTTGTGCGGTGATTAAGCGTTTCCATGACCTGTCTCCTGCGCCGGTCCTATTGCGGCATAATACGGCTCATCAGCTTGTGCTTTGAGAGCTGTAAATTACTCAATGCTGCTATGGCGCGCAGAGGCGCATTACCAGCTTTTGGCATCGCTTTAATGGTTTTTTGCCGTTTCGCAAAGGGGACATAATGCTCCATACCCCGAAAGATTGAACTTTCAGCACTGATTTGCCCCGATTTGCATGAAACCCCTTTGCCTTTGCGCAAATCTGCTGCTAAATCGCGCGCATGAGCACACCACTTGACCATATCCGGAATTTTTCCATCGTCGCCCATATTGATCATGGGAAGTCGACCCTTGCCGACCGTCTGATTCAGCAGACCGGTGGCCTTGATAATCGTGAGATGAAAGAGCAGGTGCTCGACTCGATGGAAATCGAGCGCGAGCGCGGCATCACGATCAAGGCGCAGACCGTGCGTCTGAATTACCGTGCGAAAAATGGTGAGGACTATGTTCTCAACCTGATCGACACACCGGGGCACGTTGACTTTGCCTATGAAGTCTCCCGCTCGCTGGCGGCCTGTGAAGGCTCGCTGCTGGTTGTGGATGCCTCACAGGGCGTGGAAGCACAGACACTGGCCAATGTTTATCAGGCAATCGACAACAATCACGAACTGGTTGTTGTGCTGAACAAGATTGACCTTCCTGCGGCGGATCCTGAGCGCGTGAAAGAACAGGTTGAAGATGTGATCGGTATCGATGCATCAGACGCTGTGGAAATTTCCGCGAAAAGCGGTCTGGGCATTCCTGATGTGCTGGAAGCGATTGTTACGCGTCTGCCGGCACCGAAAGAGGGTGACCGTAATGCGCCGCTCAAAGCCATGCTGGTGGACAGCTGGTATGATACCTATCTCGGCGTGATCGTTCTGGTGCGCATCATTGATGGTGTGCTGAAAAAAGGCCAGACCATCCGCATGATGGGTACCGGTGCCAAATATCCGGTAGAGCGCGTCGGCGTTTTCACACCGAAAATGGTGGCTGTTGAAGATCTGGGTCCGGGCGAACTTGGTTTTATCACCGCTTCGATTAAAGAAGTCGCGGATACCCGCGTTGGTGATACGATCACTGAGGATAAACGTCCGACAGCGAATATGCTGACAGGCTTTAAACCGGCGCAACCGGTTGTGTTCTGTGGTCTGTTCCCTGTTGATGCGGCTGATTTTGAAGATCTGCGTGCTGCTATGGGCAAGCTGCGTCTCAATGATGCCAGCTTCTCCTTTGAGATGGAAACATCGGCAGCGCTGGGCTTTGGTTTCCGTTGTGGCTTCCTGGGGCTGCTGCATCTTGAAATCATTCAGGAACGCCTTGAGCGCGAATTCAATCTTGATCTGATTGCAACCGCACCATCGGTTGTCTATCGCATGAACATGCTCGATGGTTCAGTGAAAGAACTACACAATCCGGCGGATATGCCGGATGTGGTGAAAATCACTTCGATTGAAGAGCCATGGATTAAAGCGACCATTCTGACGCCGGATGAATATCTGGGCTCGATCCTGAAACTTTGTCAGGAGCGCCGTGGTATTCAGGTAGATCTGTCCTATGTCGGCCCGCGTGCGATGGTGACTTATGAACTGCCGCTCAATGAAGTGGTGTTCGATTTCTACGATCGTCTGAAGTCGATTTCTAAAGGTTATGCTTCTTTCGACTATAATTTGTCGGAATATAAAGAAGGCGATCTGGTGAAAATGTCGATCCTCGTCAATGACGAGCCGGTTGATGCGCTTTCGATGCTGGTGCACCGCTCTGCCGCTGAAAAGCGCGGCCGTGTGATGTGTGAAAAGTTGAAAGACCTGATCCCGCAGCATATGTTTAAAATTCCGATTCAGGCGGCAATCGGCGGACGTATCGTAGCGCGTGAGACCATTTCTGCTCTGCGTAAAGACGTGACCGCAAAATGTTACGGCGGCGATATTTCGCGTAAGCGCAAACTTCTGGATAAACAGAAGGAAGGTAAAAAGCGCATGCGTCAGTTCGGTAAGGTGGAAATTCCTCAGGAAGCTTTCATTCAGGCGCTTAAAATGGGTGATGAATAATCACTTTAAAATGACAGTTTTTACAGACCCGCCTTTTGGCGGGTTTGTTGTAGAGCATTTCCAGCAAAAGTGGGAACCGCCTGCGCGGGAAATCAGTTCACCGGACTGATTTCTTACCCGCTTCGATGCGTAGGATAATGCGGTCAAATAGAAGGTAGAATGGTTCCAACATTCAGTATTAACGGGGATCATTCTACCTGAATACAGGATTTGCAATATGACCACTAAACCACGTATTACCATTGAATATTGCATCCAGTGTAACTGGATGCTTCGCGCTGCCTGGGCAGCACAGGAACTGTTGCAGGCATTCGGTGATGAAGTCGGTGAGATCGCACTTATTCCGGGTGGTGACGGTAATTATATCATCCGTCTGAATGATCAGATTGTTTGGGATCGTAAAGCCGAAAACGGCTTTCCGGAAACCGATGCGCTGGTTGCGCGTATTCGCGAGGCAATGAAGGGCTGATCAGGCTCTGGCCTTTATGTCATATATAAAGACATAAGGTGCTGATTTTTATTGTAAATTTAAAGCCGGATGCAGAGTGTATCCGGCTTTTTTATTTGTCGGGCAAGGTGTTGCGGGCATCATTTAACACGGAGATTCTGCAATTATATCTGAGCTGGATACTGCATGATAAAGACATAGCCGGTTGCACTTGCCCTGTTTCGTATTTAATTGCCGTGGCGAATATAGGCTAATTGGTTAATTTTATTGAGTAAAATAAGTTTTTTGAGTGTTGCGTCCCGCTTTAAACGGAGAATTACAAAGGTTTAAAATGCCGCTGATTATAGAAAACGTGGCGCAGGTGTGCTGCCATTTTGCTGCAGTGTCTGTTGTTCGGCAGCCTTCTTCTGCTCGTGATTATCCGGATTATCCCCCAGTTCCAGCGCTTCGATCTTTGCGCCACGGCGTGTGACTTTAGAGGATGAGATCAGGATATCGTCAATATCGCGGTTGGCTTGGGAGAAGTGGGTTTGTAACTTGCGTACCCGTTCATCAAGGCGCGCAACATCATCCATCAGGCGCACGACTTCCCCCTGAATAAGATGGGCCTGTTCCCGCATTCGTGCATCTTTGAGTACCGACTGGATCACCTGAATGGAAAGCATCAGCAGGGAAGGTGAGACAATAACCACCCGTGAGCGGTGCGCCCGCTGGATGATAACCTCAAAATTCTCATGAATTTCCGCAAAGATCGATTCTGATGGCACAAACAGAAAAGCTGTGTCCTGTGTTTCACCGCTGATAAAATATTTAGCGGCAATATCACGGATATGCACTTCCATATCGCGGCGAAACAACTGTTCATAATGACGTTTGGCCTCCGGCGTTTCTGAGGCTTTTAGCGCATTCCAGCTTTCCAGCGGGAATTTGGCATCGATCACCAGTGAGGCTGTGCCATTGGGCATCCGCACAAGACAATCAGGCCGCATGCCGTTAGAAAGCGTGGCTTGAAACTCATAGGCGCCCATTGGCAAACCGTCAGCAATAATCGCTTCCATTCGCGACTGACCGAAAGCCCCGCGCGTCTGTTTATTGGCGAGAATAGCCTGTAATTGCACGACCTGACCGGCAAGCGACTGAATATTATTCTGCGCGGTATCAATCACCGCCAGCCGCTCTTGCAGCTTGCTCAGGTTTTCATGGGTCGAGCGGGTTTGCTCATTGATACTGCGGCCAAGATGACTGGTCATCCCGTCCAGCCGGTCACGGATGGATTTGTTGAGTTCTGCCTGCCGCGAGCCGAAGAGTTCAGCCATTGTCTGCATGCGCCCCTGCATTTCCGCCTGACTTTTCAGGATTGAATGCATCTGCATTTCGGCCTCCCGCGCACGCTCTTCCGACTGGAATTGTGCATGGATCATCGCCCTGCTGTTGCGGCCGGAAAGCCAGATCAGCAGAACGAGCACAAGCAGCACAAAACCGCCTGCAATCAGAAGCGTCTGTGCGGGAATTGCATTGAGCGCATCCATTAGCGATGGCGGTGTTTCAGAGGCAGAAAATGTTTCCATGGACAAAGATTACATGATTCGCGGTAAATATAAGAATAAAACGTGAACAGAATTTTGATGTGATCATGTAATTTATTGACGGCGGAGTGCTGAGAGATTAGATCGGACATCATTCAGATCAGGCCTGCCTTGCGGGTGTTCGATATTTTCAATGAATTGCGACACCGGCAATTGCAACAGCGGATAAATCTTATGACCATTAAGCCGATTATTTTTCTTCCTGATCCGGTTTTACGTCAGGTTTCAAAACCGGTTGAACGCTTTGATGCGGATCTGCGCAAATTTTCCGATGATATGTTTGCCACAATGTATGATGCGCCGGGTATTGGTCTGGCTGCAATTCAGGTGGCAGAGCCAATCCGCATGGTTGTGATTGATCTGGCAAAAGAAGGCGAAGTGCCTGCACCGCATGTCTTTATCAATCCGGTGATTGTTGAGCGTTCTGATGAGCCGAGCTCTTATGAAGAGGGTTGTTTGTCGATCCCTGATTATTATGCGGAAGTGGAACGCCCTGCGACTGTTCGTGTGACCTATCAGGATATTGAAGGCAAACCGCAGGAAATCAAAGCGGAAGGTCTGATGGCCACGTGTCTGCAGCATGAGATTGATCATCTGGACGGCGTGCTGTTCATTGATCATATTTCCAAGCTGAAGCGGGATATGGTGATCAAGAAGTTCAAAAAGCTGGCCAAAACCCATGTGCCTGCATCGGCTCCGAAACTCTGAAGCACGGATTGAATTCCGGTCAGATCAGAGAAGTTATTTAGGCCGTATTCTAGTTAGGCCAGTATTTTCGTTAGGATAGTCTATGTCATTACGTATTGTGTTTATGGGCACACCGGAATTTTCTGTGCCGGTGATGACAGCGCTGATCGGACAGGGCTATGAGATTGTTGCTGTCTACACCCAGCCGCCGCGTCCTGCCGGACGCCGTGGCTTAGAGTTGACCAAATCTCCGGTTCATGAAAAGGCCGAAGAATTCGGTATTCCTGTTTTCACGCCGAAAAGCCTGAAAGGTGAAGAAGAGCAGCAGATTTTCCGTGATCTCAATGCGGATGTCGCGGTTGTTGTTGCCTATGGCATGTTGCTGCCAAAGGCCATTCTCGATGCGCCTGCTTTGGGCTGCTATAATGGGCATGCGTCCCTGCTGCCACGCTGGCGTGGTGCGGCACCAATTCAGCGCGCGATTATGGCTGGTGATGCCGAGAGCGGCATGATGATTATGAAAATGGATGAGGGGCTGGATACCGGCCCTGTCGCCATGGTCGAGAAAATCACTATTACTCCGAATATGACTTGCGGCGAGTTGCACGACCGTTTGAGCATTACCGGTGCTGATCTGATGGTGCGTGCCATGGCTGCACTGGAGCGTGACAGTCTGAAGCTCAATCCGCAATCGGAAGATGGCGTGACTTATGCCTCCAAGATTGAGAAGTCTGAAGCGCGTATCGACTGGTCGCAACCGGCGCAGGCCGTACATAACCGTATCCGTGGTCTGAGCCCGTTTCCGGGTGCCTGGTGCGAGATGGAAATCAATGGTCAGCTCGAGCGCGTAAAAGTACTGCGCTCGGTGATCGCTGATGGTGCAGGTGCAGCCAGAGAAACACAGGCCGGTGAAGTGCTGGACGGCCAGCTGGTGATTGCCTGCGGTGACGGTGCGGTTGCACTGACACTGGTGCAGAAAGCCGGTGGTAAGCCGGTGAGTGCTGCAGAATTCTGCAATGGCGTTAAGCTGACCCTTGGTGCAATTCTGCCATGAGCCACTCTCCCGTAAAGCGGTTTGATATCCGTCCTGTCCGTGAGCAAGACCGCTCTCAGATTGATGGTGTGATTGCTGCCGCTTTCAACGGGAATGATGAGGTTGCCTTGGTGCGCAAGCTGGTTTCAGACAAGGATATTGTGCTGGAAGTGGTTGCGGAAGTGGAAGGCACAATCATCGGGCATATTCTGTTTTCCCGTTTACGGATTGAGCAGGATTACGATCGTCTTGCCGCTGTGGCATTGGCGCCGCTGGCAGTTTTACCTGCGCACCAGCGGGCAGGGATTGGCCATGCGATGATGGAAGAGGCACATCGTTTGCTGGTGCAGCAGGGCGAGAGCCTGAGCATTGTTTTGGGCGAGCCCGCCTATTATGGCCGCTTTGGCTATGCTGTTGCGGATGCTGCACAGCTTGAAAGTCCTTATCCTGCACAATATCTGCAATTGAAATATCTCACAGAGCGCAAGCCTTGTACGACCATACAGGGCAAATTGATTTATGCTTCTGCATTCGGAGAGAGTTGAGTGCCGCGTTATCGTCTGACAGTTGAATATGATGGTTCATCCTATGCCGGATGGCAGCGGCAGGATAATGCGCCGAGTGTGCAAGGCGCGATTGAGTCTGCTATTTTCAAGTTTTGCGGTGACAGCAATTCTCTCGGCGCGGCGGGGCGCACCGATGCCGGTGTTCATGCTTTTCAGCAGACCGCGCATGTTGATCTGACAAAAGACTGGGCGGCTTCCAAAGTCCGTGATGCGGTGAATGCCTATCTGGCACTGGCTAAAGACGGTGTCTTTCTGCTGAATGTTGAAAAAGTGCCGGATCATTTTGATGCGCGTTTCAGCGCGTTGGGACGGCATTATATCTATCGGATCATCAATCGTCGTACACCTCTGGCGCTGGAAGCCAACCGCGCATGGTGGGTGGCGAAGAAGCTGGATACAGATGCAATGCAGGAGGCCGCGCAATTGCTGGTCGGCCTGCATGACTTCACGACTTTCCGCTCCGTGCAGTGTCAGTCCAAAAGCCCTGTGAAAACGCTGGATGTGCTGAATGTGCAGCGCCATGGCGAATTGGTTGAGGTTCGTGCCTCCGCGCGGTCTTTCCTGCATAATCAGGTACGCTCGCTGGTCGGTAGTATCTCCGAGGTTGGCACAGGCCGCTGGACGACAGGTGATCTGGTGGCAGCGCTTGAGGCACGTGATCGCAAAGCCTGTGGTGTCGTGGCACCTGCGCACGGGCTTTATATGATTGGCGCGGATTATCCGCTGATTTTATGAGGCGGGAATTAGTCCTGTCAGTCCCTGCAGGATAATTGTCAGCATGATGCTGCCTAATATCACCGAGATAAAAAATGGTGCTGCAAAACTATGCGGTCGTTGCAGAGCCGCACGGGTGAGCCTGTAGCTCAGGGCTAAAGTGGCCAGAAACAGGCCGAAGCCTATCCCTGCAAATACAGGGGACAAATCCGGCTGCAGCAGGTTGAGAAATGACAGCGGGGCGTAAATCCACGCGAACAAAGCCGTAGCCCAGTTGGTTGCCACGACATAGGTTGAGAAACGGCGCTCCAGCCCGAGACTGCGGCTGAGAAAGCCGATAATCAGCAAAGGCAGCAGCCAGACAATCATGTCAATCGTTGCAAGTTTGACTGTATTGATGAGCCGCAGAGCAGTCTCATCGCCGTCGGTCAGGCGGGCTGCGATCTCGACCCAGCCGATCAGCATCGGTGGCAGGGAAATGAGAATGGCATAAAATGACCGCCAGAAACCATCGGCGTCGGTATTCAAATTATTCAGCGCTTCCGGGTGGCCGGTCATCGTGCGCCAGACTGCGGAGAAATAATACTGAATCTCTTCAAAACTAGGCATAGGTACCCTGCGCAACAAATGAATTTCAGGTGCCTGTATTGTTACCGGCACCTGAAGACCTTATGAATCAGGCGAAAAAATCCTCAAGGAATTTTTCATAAATAGCGGTGAGATTTTCAAGATCCCGCAATGATGTCCGCTCATTGGCCATATGCATGGTCTGGCCGACAAGGCCGAATTCCACAACCGGACAATAATCTTTGATGAAGCGGGCATCGGATGTGCCGCCGGATGTTGAAAGCGAAGCCTGTTTGCCGGTAATTGCTTTAATAGCGCCGTTAAGGGCGTTAATCAGCTTGTCATTGCGGGTCAGGAAAACATGGCTCGGATCTTCACTCCAGATCAGCTCGTAATTGACCGGTTCAGATTTGCCCTGTCTGAACGGGCTGTCCGTTGCTGCTGCCTGCAAGCGGCGTGACACTTCCTGTTGCAGGGTGTCTGCAGCCCATGTGTCATTAAAGCGTATGTTGAATGAAGCGGTTGCCTTGGCCGGAATAACATTGGTGGCCGGATTGCCAACATCAATCGAGGTGATTTCCAGATTGGTGGCCTGAAAATTCTCAGTGCCTTGGTCATAAGCCGGGATCAGCAGGTTGTTGAGCAGTGCCATAATACCGCGCACCGGATTATCGGCATTGTGCGGATAGGCGACATGCCCCTGAGTGCCATGAACAATAACAGTGCCGGTGACCGAGCCGCGGCGGCCGATTTTGATGGCTTCACCCAGACGATCAGGATTGGTTGGCTCGCCGACCAGCGAAGCGTCCCATTTTTCACCCTTGGCATCTGCCCATTCCAGTACTTTGACTGTGCCGTTAATGGCAGGGCCTTCTTCATCGCCGGTAATCAGAAATGAGATATTAGGTTTGCGATCAGGGTGTTTTTTTAAGTAACGCGCCGTTGCCGCAACAAAGCAGGCAATGCCGCCTTTCATGTCCACTGCGCCACGACCATAGAGCTCGCCATTGTCGATCACTGCGCCAAAGGGCGGATGCTTCCAGAGCGACAGGTCACCGGTCGGCACCACATCAGTATGGCCGGCAAACATCAGATGCGGGCCTGTACCGTTAAGGCGGGCGTAGAGATTCTCTACATCCGGTGTTCCCTCTGCGGTGAAGACAGGGCGGTCAATATGGAAGCCGAGCGGCTCCAGCATTGATTGAAGAGCGGTAAGGGCTCCGCCTTCTGCCGGTGTTACAGACGGGCAGCGGATCAGAGCAGCGAGATTTTCTGCGGGGTCAAATGTGGTCATCATAGTCAAGGCTTAGCAGATGCCGCAGAGCCGCGCATCCGGAATTTCCGTTCAGCCCCTCAACTTCTCACGATAATGTGTTTTGGGTGTCGATAACAGCATCTTCCGATTGGTAATATTTCTGTGAGAAAAGCGTCATTGTCTTCAATTTGTGAACTATAAAGGATACAGATCGTTTGCTAATTACGAACGATAAATGACGATTTTTCAGGGAATTGTAAAATATTTTCAGTTAAATTACTGTAATTGTTTATCAATTTAAATTAAAGATTTAAACATTTGTGGAAATGTGTTCTAAATTTGTAATTTTCGTAAAATTTATGTGAGTTGAAATCATAAACAATCAGACATATCTCATGGTCATCGGAACGGCGCTCCTCCCAAGCACGTTCACATAAGTTGAACAAGGAATATGAAAATGAAAAAGATTGCTTTGACTGTTGCTGCTCTTGCTATGACTGCCGGTGTGGCTCTTGCAGATAATCCGAATGTAGGCATTCCAGCTGACCTCTATGGCAGTGATCAGACACCGGTGGTTACAAATTCCGTTGTGAAGAGCACTGCACCGAATACCTATACAGACGGTTCGGCTCACGGTTTTGGTGACAACTCACCATCAAGCTACAACGGCTGATAACGCCGGTCATTTTACTGAATATTTTTTGAAGATGAACAGCCGATCATTCTGAAACGTACCAAGACAGACCTCCCAAGTGTCCTGATCAGAATGACCGGCGATTAAAAGGAAAATTGAAATGAAAAAACTTGCTTTGACTGTTGCCGCTCTTGCTATGACTGCCGGTGTTGCTATGGCGGAAAATCCAAATGTTGGTATTCCGGATAATCTTTATGGCAATGACACAACTCCGGTTGCTGCTAATTTCACACTGAAAAACACCCAGCCGAATACTTATACAGATGGTTCGGCTCATGGCTTCGGCGATCATTCGCCTTCAAGCACACGTCGCTAAGAACGACTGTGTCTGAAAATAAAAAAGCGACAGGTTTTGGCCTGTCGCTTTTTCTGTTTGTAGTAATCAATAATCTTAAAGCATGTCGCGGCTAAATGTATTCATTTAGCGTTCGCGAACATGCGATAATTAAAAGAATCTAGAGCGAGCGCAGTGGGTACGGTTAAATGCAACATGCTCTAGTCGCGCAGAAGATCATTAATCGAAGTTTTCGAGCGGGTCTTTTCATCAACACGCTTGACGATCACCGCGCAATAAAGGCTCGGGCCCCAGTTTTCTCCCGGTACATTTTTGCCCGGCATGGTACCGGCAACAACAACCGAGTAAGGCGGCACTTCGCCATAGAAGACTTCACCGGTTGCACGATCCACGATCTTGGTGGATTTGCCGATATAGACACCCATACCCAGTACGGAACCTTCGCGGATAATGCAGCCTTCGACAACTTCTGAGCGGGCGCCGATAAAGCAATTATCTTCGATGATGGTTGGCTCGGCCTGCAACGGCTCAAGCACGCCGCCGATGCCAACGCCGCCGGACAGATGCACGTTCTTACCGATCTGTGCGCAGGAGCCGACGGTTGCCCATGTATCAACCATAGTGCCTTCACCGACATAAGCGCCGAGATTGACAAAAGACGGCATCAGAATGGCGTTTGGTGCAATATAAGCGGAGTGACGCACGACGCAGTTTGGCACAGCGCGGAAACCAGCTTGTGTAAATTCATCGGCAGACCAGCCGTCAAATTTGGAAGCGACTTTGTCCCACCAGACAGATTCACCCGGACCGCCTTTGATGATTTCCATCGGGTTAAGACGGAATGAAAGCAGCACGGCTTTTTTCAGCCACTGATTGACCGTCCAGTTGCCGTCAGGCTGTTTTTCGGCAACACGTACTTTACCCTGATCAAGCAGCAAGAGGGACTGTGCGACGGCATCACGGATTTCTCCGGTGGTTGATACCGATACTGTGTCGCGCTCATCAAAAGCTTTTGTGATAATTTTTTCGAGAGCTGACAGATCAGGCTGGGACATATTACTGCTCCTGAGGCGTTGAAACGCGGTTAAATCAGTTTTATTTCGGCGTTCAGACGAAAATAACGACGAAATATGTAAATTACGAAATATTTTCGGCAAATGATTAGGCTATGCTCAATGCAGGGTCAATCTTGGCAATGCCGCTTTTGCACTATATGCCTCAAATAAACAAAAGAACGAACCGGCGGCTTGGTATCTTTGCTTATGGTTCAGCGACGATAGGATAAGATTGCATGAATCCGCTTGAGAAAGACGGCTGGACACCTTTCAGCAATTCCGGTGAAACTGTTAAACGTGTGGCGGCGGTGCCGGATACACCGCAGACCCGTGCACCTGCCTACAAACTGGCATTCAGTGATACGGAATTTATGACCAAGCGTGAATTGCGTCCGATCCGCCTGCAGCTTGAATTGCTGAAGCCAGAAATGGTTATGGAAGAGCGTGGCATTAAATCAACCGTGGTGCTGTTTGGCGGTGCGCGTATTCCGGAACCAGGTGGCGAGGCATGGGCTGCGAAAAACGAAGTTCAGAAAAAGAACCTCGAAGCCAATTCTGTTTATTATGAGGAAGCGCGTGAATTTGCCCGCCGCTGCTCGGAATATTCAGCCTCTACCTATTACCGCGAATTCGTTGTCGTCACCGGTGGCGGCCCAGGTGTGATGGAAGCGGGCAACCGTGGTGCGGCCGATATCGGTGCGCCGTCTATTGGTCTGAACATTGTGCTACCGCATGAGCAGGCGCCGAATGCCTATGTCACACCGGAACTGTGCTTCAACTTCCACTATTTCGCATTGCGCAAGATGCACTTCCTGTTCCGTGCCAAGGCTTTTGCAGTTTTCCCGGGTGGTTTTGGTACCATGGATGAGCTGTTTGAAACGCTGACCCTGATGCAGACCGGTCGTATGGAACGTGTGCCGCTGGTGCTGTTCGGCAAAGAGTTTTGGACGAAAGCGATCAATATTCCGTATCTCTCCGAGCAGGGAACGATCTCACCGGAAGATCTGGAGCTGTTCCATTACGTGGATACGGCTGATGAAGCGTGGGCGGTAGTGAAAGACCATTACAATCTGTAATTTGTGCTCGGTATGAATTCAGAAAAACGCCGGTGTAGTCTCTGCACCGGCGTTTTTTATGGCTGATCGTCCGGCTTTTTCGGTGGATGTATAATAGTCACCAGCACCACGGAGATAATCATCAGCAGATACCATGCCCCGAGCTTTGACAGCGAGACCGGCACCCATTGGTCATGCTGCCCCGGATAGAGCCAGACGCGTGACCATGTGCCGATGTTTTCGGCAATCCAGATAAACAGCGAGGTCAGGAAGAACGCTAGCAGCAGTGGCATACGATGGCGAAAACGGAACACACGGTAATGCATGCTAGTACGCCAGAACATCAGTGCGGTGATTGCGAAGAGCAGCCAGCGCATATCCGGTAAATAATGATGGCTGAAGAAATTGATATAAATGCCGGTGGCGAGCGCAAAAGTCAGTGGTAATGGCGGATAGTTCGCCAGTCTGATGTCAAAAATCCGGTTGATCCGCGCCATATAGGAACCGACTGCGGCATACATAAAGCCGGAAAACAGCGGCACGCCGCCGATACGAAACAGATTTTCCTCCGGATAAATCCACGACCCCATATGGGTTTTGAAGATTTCCATTGCTGTTCCGACAATATGGAAAATCAGAATGACTTTGGCTTCACGTAAAGTTTCCAAGCGGCACAGCAACATCAGCAGCTGAATTGTAACGGCTGACAGAAACAGAAAATCATAACGTGTGACGAGGTGCGGCAGGGCAGAACCATCTGCCCAGAGAAATTTGCTGAGGATGATCAGTCCGAGCATGACGCCGCCGAACAGACATGCCCATGCCTGTTTCAGCCCGAAAACCAGAAACTCCACCAGTGCGCCGGACAGGCCGTGACGAGGCAGCTGATCGAGCAGCCGGTGTGCGGCTGCATCAATCATCGCCTCCAGTGAGGTAAAACGGCGTTTTCCGTTCACGGATTGAGACATGTAAAGCATTTCCAGTAAAAGTGCGAAGCGGTTTTACGTAGGATAATGCGTAAAAACAATCAATTAGATCGGCTTGAACAATTCAGTATTAACTGGAGCCGATCTAAGGGTGCAGGGCTGTCAGGAATTCAGTGAGATTGTCGGTGACAAAATCCACATGATCGGTAAAGGCCGGATCGCTTTCCCAGATTTCGCTGAAATCCGGTTCAAAATTATTCGGCACAATCAGCACCGTGCGCATACCGGTGGTTTTAGGCACAACCAGATTGCGTGCCAGATCTTCAAACATCGCTGCTTTTTGCGGATTGATGCCGCATTGTTTGTAGAAAAGCTCATAGGGCGCGCGTTCCGGTTTTGGCACCAGTTGTGCGGCAACAATATCGAAAATATCATCGAAACGGTCGAGAATACCAAGCTGTGCCGCAGCATTTTCCGCATGTTTGCGATCGCCGTTGGTATAGATGAATTTGCGGCCGGGCAGGCGGGCAATGGCCTCGCCTAACAGCGGGTCCGGCTTGAGCCACGTGTAGTCAATATCATGCACCTTGGCGAGGAAGTCGTCAGGATCAATATTGTGGCATTCCATCAGCCCTTTCAGGGTGGTGCCATAGTCCTGATAAAATTGCTTCTGAACCTTACGCGCCTCATCACGGGGCAGCTGCAGCAGTTCCGAAACATAGGATGTCATCC
The DNA here is from genome assembly GCF_003314995.1 of Pseudochrobactrum asaccharolyticum. Classification (GTDB taxonomy): domain Bacteria; phylum Pseudomonadota; class Alphaproteobacteria; order Rhizobiales; family Rhizobiaceae; genus Pseudochrobactrum; species Pseudochrobactrum asaccharolyticum. The sequence continues at coordinate 177,160 of NZ_QNRH01000005.1, read as the reverse complement.
GCACATCCACCTGTGAAAACAGATTGGTATCATGCGGATAGAGCGTATTGTCCATATCAAACACCCAGTCTGTGACATGGGCGAAGTGGTGTGGTTCAGGTAAATTGGTCATGCAGGTGTTATGCCATGAAGTTTGCGAAAGATCAGCCTTTATTTAGCGTGACCTTTAAGCACTGAAGCCGGTGGCTTGTATTTACTGGCAGAGCAGGGCAAACAGAGCCTGATATATTTACGCAACACAGAAAAGCTCAGCATTATCATGGAACTCTGGATACCGATTACGATTGGCGCTGCTTTTATGCAGAATGTGCGCACGACGCTGCAAAAGAAGCTGCAAGGTAAACTCGGCACCAGAGGTGCCAGCTTTGTGCGTTTTGGTTATGGTTTTCCGGTTGCTATTCTGTATGTGCTGGGGCTGCATTTCTTTGCGGGCTTTGCATTACCGCAGGTCAATGGCGCGTTCCTGTTTTGGAGTGTTGTCGGCGGTCTTGCGCAGATTTTTGCCACCATCATGCTGGTTTATTTGTTCACGCTGCGCAACTTTGCCGTGGGGACAGCCTATTCCAAAACCGAGCCGGTACAGGCGGCTATCTTTGGTCTGATCCTGCTGGGCGAGCGCCTGACAACCGGTGCGGTACTGGCGATTATTGTCGGTGTGCTGGGTGTGATGTTGATTTCAGTCGCGCGCATGCCGCTGAGCTGGGGTAATTTGTTTAAAGCGCTGGTGAGCCGCACGGCGCTGATCGGTATTGCTTCGGGCGGTGTGTTCGGTATCTCGGCGGTTGCCTATCGCTCCGCTGCTTTGTCATTGGATGGGCCGAACCCGATTATGCAGGCGGCTGTGACGCTTGCTTGTGTGACGACATTCCAGACAGTTTTTATGCTGGTATGGATGCTGATTAAGGACAAAAGCGAGATTGTGCTGGTGCTGAAATCATGGCGTTCATCATCGCTCGTTGGTTTGTCCAGCGTGCTGGGATCAATGGGCTGGTTTACAGCGATGGCTATGCAGCAGGTGGCTTATGTGCGTGCGCTCGGACAGATTGAGCTGATTTTTACGTTCATCTCGGCAGTGTTCATTTTTAAAGAGCGTATCAACCGTATGGAAGTGGCCGGTTGTGTATTGATCGTCACCGGCATTCTGTTTTTGTTGTTATGGCAGTAAACATTTATATCTCGCATTATCCATCGCAAAACCGGTTTCCATTTTTGCTGGAAATACTTATAAAAAATCCCGCAAATTGCGGGATTTTTTGATTAAGACGCAACTAGTGTGCTTTGTATTTTACGGCACAATAAGTGTGCTCTTTCGTTCATGGCACGATCAACGTGCATTGTTAGTTACGGCACGATTAACGTGCCGGCACCGTGCTCCGTGAATAGCTCCAGCAGAACCGCATGGGGGGTTTTACCATTGAGGATAACCACGCCTTCCACACCACGGTTAATGGCTTCAATGCAGGTTTCCACTTTCGGGATCATACCGCCGGAAATGGTGCCGTCTGCAATCAATGCCAGTGCATCAGCAACGGACAACTCCTTGATCAGATTTTTGTCCTTATCCAGAACGCCCGGCACATCGGTGAGGAACAGCAAACGGGTTGCAGTCAGCGCACCGGCAATTGCACCGGCAAAAGTATCGGCATTGATATTATAGGTATTGCCGTCACGACCCGGTGCAACCGGTGCAATCACCGGAATAACAGCCGAACGTGCCAGAAGATCGAGCAGGGTACGGTCAACTTCAACCGGCTCACCGACAAAGCCCAGATCAAGCACGCGCTCAATATTGGAATCCGGATCGCGATAGGTCTTATGGGCTTTTTCAGCAAAAACCATATTGCCGTCTTTGCCGCATAGGCCAATTGCCCATTCGCCTTCGGCATTGATCATCGCCACAATTTCTTTGTTGATTGAACCGGCGAGAACCATCTCAACCACTTCAACCGTTTTGGCGTCTGTCACACGCAGACCGCCTTCAAAACGGGACTCGATGCCAAGTTTGCCCAGCATTGCCGCAATCTGCGGGCCGCCGCCATGCACAACAATCGGGTTGATGCCGGACTGCTTGAGCAGGGCGATATCGCGGGCAAAGGCTTTGCCGAGTGCCGCATCGCCCATGGCATGACCGCCATATTTGACCACGACAGTTTTATTCTCATAGCGCTGCATGAAAGGCAGCGCGGCTGAGAGAAGTTGTGCTTGAATTTCAGGGCTTGTCGCGGTCATGGAGCACTCCACGGCATGAAGGGTTATGTGAGTGATAAAGAAACCACCTTGCGTGGTTCTATTCTTTGGTCAGCAGAGCAATCGCCGCGCGCACGGCATCAAAGCCGGTTGCTTTCTCAGAGGAGGTGGCGAGAATCTGCGGGAAGGCAGCCGGACGGCGTGCAATCGCTTTCTGCGTTTCTTCCATCAGGCGCGGCACGCCTGCTTCCTTGATCTTGTCGATCTTTGTGAGAATGATCTGATAGGAAACTGCGGCTTTGTCCAGAAGATCAAGCACGTCGGCATCATTCTTTTTGATGCCATGGCGGGAATCAATCAGCACATAAACACGCTTAAGCGTAGTACGACCGCGCAGATAATCAAAGACCAGACGTGTCCATGCATCAACCATGGATTTCGGTGCTTCGGCAAAGCCGTAGCCCGGCATATCCACGAGTGCCAATGGCGGCAGGTCACCATTCTCACCGGAATAGCCATCCGGCACAAAATAGTTGAGTTCCTGCGTACGACCCGGCGTATTGGACGTGCGTGCCAGGCCATTTTGGCCGACAATCGCATTGATCAGCGAGGATTTACCGACATTGGAGCGACCGGCAAAAGCAATTTCCACAGGGCCTTCCGGCGGCAGGAACTTCATGGATGGTACGCCGCGGATAAAGATCCATCGCTTGTTGAAGAGAGCCTTACCCTCGGCAACAAGTGCTGCATATTTCTCTGCTTCTTTTGCGACGGCCAGTTCTGCTTCGGTCACTCAATTCTTCCTGTAACTTATCTTGGGTGTCATAACGGGATAACACTGTTCTTTATGGCATTGAGCTTTCAGTGGCTTTTGTCAACCATCAATGCGCACCAGATACAAAAAAGCCCCCGAGGAGGGGGCTTTTCTTCTTATTTATTTCTTGGTCGGCTTGTCATCTTTGGCCGGTGCCGCAGGTTCTTTCTTTTTGAACATGCCTTTCAGATTGTCAAAAAGTTCAATCTTGGCACCCTGACGCTTCATGATCATGCCCTGCTGGAGAATGGACAATGTGTTGTTCCATGCCCAGTAGATAACCAGACCTGCAGGGAATGCAGCCAGCATGAATGTGAAGATAATCGGCATCCATGTGAAGATCGCAGCCTGTGTCGGATCCGGAGGGGTCGGGTTCATGCGCATCTGCAGGAACATGGTGATACCCATGATCAGCGGCCATACACCAACCATCAGGATCGACGGAACATCCCATGGCAGCAAGCCGAACAGGTTGAACAGCGATGTCGGATCCGGTGCTGCAAGGTCATGAATCCAGCCAAAGAACGGCGCATGACGCATTTCGATGGTGACATAGAGAACCTTATAGAGCGCGAAGAATACCGGAATCTGCACCAGTACCGGCCAGCAACCAGCCAGCGGATTGATCTTCTCACGTTTATAAAGCTGCATCATTTCCTGCTGCTGCTTAACTTTGTCATCCGCATATTTTTCACGGATTTCCAGCATAGCAGGCTGCATCATCTTCATACGCGCCATGGACTTGTATGATTTATTAGCCAGCGGGAAGAACAGACCCTTCAGCAGAACGGTTACCAAAAGAATGGCGACACCGAAATTGCCGGAGAATTTATAGATCCAGTCGATGAGGTAGAACATCGGCTTGGTGATGAAGTAGAACCAGCCCCAGTCGATCAGCAGTTCGAACTGTTTGATGCCCAGTTTTTCTTCATATTCTTTGATCTTGGCAACTTCTTTGGCACCGGCAAAAACGTGGTTTTTAATGACGGTGTTCTGACCGGCAGCAATTGTTACCGGCGCGCTGAGGAAATCAGCCTGATAGCGCGGTGTGCCGTCGGTGAAGTAAGAGAAACGTGCTTCGTAGCTTTCGTTCTGCGGCGGAATCAGTGTCGCAGCCCAATACTTGTCAGTAATACCGACCCAGCCGCCGGTTGCTTTGGCAAGCGGCTTGTTTTTCTCGTCTTCGATCTTGGAATAGGAGATTTCCTGCAAGCCCTGATCGCCGACAACGCCGATCAGACCTTCGTGCAGCACATAAGTGCCGCTGGCATGTTCAGGCTTTTCAAAACGGGTTACACGACCGTAAGAGCTCAGAGAAACAGCAGCATCTGTCGGGTTGGTGATCGTGTCTTCAACGGCGAACATATAGTTCTCGTCAACGGAGATCACGCGTTTGAACTGGATGCCTTTTTCATTGGCATAGGTCAGTGTTACCGGTGTTGAAGGGGTGAGCTTGTCATTGCCTTCAATATTCCACTCGGTCGCAGGACCCGGAACAGTACCGATCGCATCATTGCCGGAGAAGCCGAGCTCAGCGAAATAGCCCTTTTTGACGCCTGATGGTGCCAGTAGTTCAATTTCAGGAGATGTCGGATCAACGGTTTCGCGATAATCTTTCAGGAAAAGATCATCAAGACGGGCACCAACTGTGTTGATGGAGCCGCTGACGCGCGGTGTATCAATGCTGATACGCTTGCTCTGGGTCAGAGCAACTTCGCGGGTCAGAGGCTGAGCAGCCGGAGCTTCTGCGGCCTGACCCGGAATACCGGCCTGAGGCGCTGTGCCCTGAGGAATATTGGCGGATGCATCACCACTTGCAGCCGGCGTCTGCGCATTCTGAGTATTCTGCGCTTCAATCCGTGCCTGTTCTTTCTGAGCCTCAGTCTTCGGGCCCAGATAAAATACCTGCCAGAGCGTGAGAATCAGAATGGACAGGCCAATGGTGAGAAAGAAATTACGATTTTTTTCCATTGACGGGTCCTGGTTCCTGTCAGTTCATTACAAGTAGAGCGGCATCAGCGGGGCTGCGCTGCCTTTTCCTGTAATATGCTGGCTGACAGAGCGTTGTGCAGATTATGCCCCATACCTGTCAGAGTTAAGTGCCTGCCTTATAATACGAGCTGTTCAGAAAAGCGAACGCTCAGACATCATAATTCAGGCCTATTTTGACAGGCAGCTATTTAAACCGCCTGTTGAGTTCTCTGGTCAGCGCACTGAAGGGGGCATTTAGTGCTTCCCTGCGTGCAACTATGACATAATCGGTTTGCGGAGCCATTACGGCCTCGCTGAGGGCAGCGGCAGCTTTCAGGCGGCGGCGGATCCGGTTGCGAATGACGGCATTGCCGTTCTTCTTTGTAACCGTGAAACCGATACGCGGGGTATCACCGGTTTTTGCCTGTTTGCTGGTCGCTTCATCGCGGGTTTTGACTTCCATCAGGAAATATTTACCGCGACGTTTTTCTCCGGTGCGAACGGCCAAAAACTCCGCTCTCTTGCGAAGGCGGAGTGATTTGGTCTGCTTTTTTGCTTGTTGTGTCACCGCTTCACGCGGAGCAACATTATGCAGAAAGCTTGCCACGACCGCGTGCGCGGCGGGCTGCAATAACTTTACGACCGCCTGGTGTTGCCATACGTGTACGGAAACCGTGACGACGCTTGCGGACGAGTTTAGATGGCTGATATGTGCGCTTCATTTGTTTAATACCGCGGTGTGCGGCCCTTCTTAAGTCTGTTTTTTAACAGGAGCTGGTTCTGGCGCGGTCTGTTAAAGACCTGCATATGATGCCTGAACGTGGGGCGGCTTATAAATGCAGGCGGGTTTTGAGTCAAGAATGCAGCACAATATTCGGCTGTTCTGCAGATGTTTCTGAAAATCTGAAAAAATATGTGCTGTTTTTTCGTTTTCTTGACCGTTGCAAATAGTCTTTGTGCTGTTTGCCGCTTATAAAGCACGCATCCAATTTAAATGAGAGGAAAAGACTATGTCCATTAAACGTTTCGAATCCGGCAAGCGCATGAGCGGTGCAGTTGTGCATGGCAACACTGTTTATCTGGCCGGTCAGGTTGGTACAGAAAATGCCAGCGTAACCGAACAGTGCAAAACTGCTCTGGCAGAAGTTGATCGTCTGCTGGCCGTTGCCGGTACAGACAAATCCAAGATCCTTCAGACCATCATCTGGCTCGATGACATGAAAGATTTCGCAGAAATGAACGCTGTGTGGGAAGCATGGGTTGATCCAGCAAACACACCGGCACGTGCAACCGGTTCTGCCCATCTGGCAACATCCGGCTACAAAGTAGAGTTCATCGTTACTGCTGCTCTCGACTAATTTGTTTCCGGTGCCGCGGGTTTATGTCTGCGGCACCGGTTTTTTTATTCTGCCGCCTGAGGCAGAGGCATGGCCATTGTGCGGATACGTTGTGAATAGCCTTCCCGGCTGCCCTTTGCCTGTTCACTGATATCGGCGTTGAGGCGCATCGATTGCGTATTATCCTCCGCTGTCACAATCAGTTGTTTTTCAAACATATATTCCGGCAGATAGCCCGACAGCAAAACGCGGTAATCAAGGGCGATGGACGGATCAAGAATACGCGCCATATCAAACACGACCGTGGTGCAATTGGCTGTCAGCGTATTATAGAAGCCTGCCTCTTTGCTCAGGCGGTTGCCGGTATCGGTATATAGTCTGAAAAGCTGGCGTGCCTGTTCCGGCGCAATATCAACGTGATAGCGATAAACCCTCTCACCACGCACATTGGTGCGCAAATAGACAATATCACTTTCCTCTGCTGCGATCATCGCCAGTTCAAAATCTTTGAAGAAACCGCCGATTTCCGAGAAAGCCTGACCTCGTTTCTTGCGGATTTCAGCGGAGAAAACGACATGACGCCCGTCTTCAAAACCGAAACTGACCAGAGTGTGGGCAATGGCCGGACTTGACCAGTAAGAGAGAAACAGATCGACGCTCTGAATTTTGCTCAGATCATAGTCAGCGCTTTTCCAGTTGATCGTGTAATCCTGCTCTGTGCGCCAGTCAAAATCACGGATGTGATCGAGGCGTACCATGTCGTCATTATATTCAGCGGTGACGGTTTGCGAAACCTCCGGCGCCCAGTCCCGGTTCAGAGATGGTTTGATCGTCTGCCACCATATCAGCAAGGCTGCGAAGACAATGACGAAGCCGATGAATGCGGGTTTGCGATAATGTTGCAGGTCAGAGAACCAGATTGTGCTGAAGGCAACCAGAGCAATCACTACCCATAAAGCGATCACTGCATAGGTGATCAGTCGAGATTCCGAGAGCTGGTAATAAAGTGCAAGACTTCCCCAGATCGTGATAATGATGAGAACCAGACTAAAAAAAGCTTGCGCCAGAAATGTCAGAAAAATCAGAGCTGGTTTGTATGTCATGCGGTTCCGTTTTCGTTGGGACGATCGGTTTATTGTACATAATTATTTATTATCTGCCATTAAACTAAAATAATTATGTATGGCATGTTTTCGCCGCGATTGCGCATTAATGGGTGGTTCCGGTTGCGTGCAGGTGACTGTCATAGCCGTTGCACAAGTCTTTCGTCGTATTGCGGCATGAATTTACCGACTTGTTAGATTATTTTAATATTTGTCCGGCAAAATTTATCTTATGGTAAACAAACTCTTTAATTTCTCCGCTTCTGTCATTTTGGCGGCTACATTGGCTTCGGCTTTGCCGCAGATTGCTGTTGCGCAGGTTGAGCGACCGCAATCTGACAATGCGTCAGGCAATGCGGCTTTTATCAAGAAATCCGATATTATGACGCCTGCTGCAGGCGCGGGGGTGATCATGCATGACCCGAAAAAAGCTGCTGATGAGGCAGCGAAAGATGCGGACAAAGCGGCGAAAGAAGTTATTTCCCGCAGTCAAAAATTTGTTTATCACTTTACCAAGCCGGAAAATGGCAGCGGCGACACGATTGTGCTGCTGCATGGTTCGGGTGGTGATGAGGGGAGCCTTGTGCCTTTTGCACAGAAGGTTTGGCCGCGTGCCACATTGCTCGGCATTCGCGGACGGGTTCTGCAGGAAGGCCGCACACGCTGGTATGCGCGTATCACACCGGTGAAATTCGACCAGAAAGATGTGCGTCATGAGGCTGATGCTTTCGTGCAGTTTCTGACGAAACTGTCTGAGGACGACCAGATTGATCTGAGCCGCACGACTTTTGTCGGCTATTCCAATGGCGCGAATTTGCTGGCGGCGGCGATGATGTTGCATCCGGATCTGGTCAAGAAAGCCGTATTGATGCGTTCAATGCCGGTGTTGGATCACACGCCGGTTGCTAATCTGAGCAAGGCTAAAGTGCTGGTGGTGACCGGTGCTGACGATAAAATGTATGCGCCTTTTGCTCCGGCCTTGTCGGATTTGCTGCGTAGCAGCGGTGCCAAGGTTGATGCCCGTGTTGTTAAGGCAGGACATATGATCGGCGAGCGTGATGTGTCACTGGTGACCGCATGGTTCTCGGGGCAGGGGCCTGATGGTACGCCTGCAATATCACAGGCTGTGACGCCGAAGGTCAAAGATAAGGCTGATAAATCCAAACCGCTGCCTGATGCACAGGAACCTGCTACGCTTAGTGGGCAGGCATTGGATCAATCAAAATAAATTAAAAGAAAAAGGCGGTTTCAAAACCGCCTTTTTTATTACCATTTGATATTGATGAGACCGCAATCACCGCTCTCTGAACCATAAGCAAGGCGCTCGCCGCTTTTATCCCAGCCCATCGAGCTGATGGCACCTTTGCCCGGACGGCGCAGCAGCACTTCTTTCTGATCGGCAAAGCGGCACAACAGCACCATACCGTCCTGATAGCCGACCGCTACAATATCTTCGACCGGATGGCAGGCGACGGCTGTAACCATTGTATCGCCGCGCAGGCCAAGCTCCAGCGGCGCTTTGCCCATCGGACCATCTTTGCCTGCAAACGGCCAGACGATTGCCGCCGGTGCGCCGGAGGTCGCCAGCCATTTGCCTTTGGGGCTCCATGACCAGTCTTTGACCTTGGCCGGATAGCCGGTCATGCGCATATTGCGGTTGTCTTCCAGGCGCCAGCCATGCAGGGCATTTTCCTGCATTGTGGTGATCAGAAAACGGCCATCCGGTGAAAAAATGACGCCGGTATGGGCACCTTTCCATTCCAGATCAACCGGTTTGCCGGTGGTGCCTGCCCAATGCAATGTCGCACCATTATAGCGGGCAATGGCAAGGCGCAGGCCTTTGGGGGCGAAAGCCACACCTTCAACACTGCGCTCATGGGCAAATTCTGCCGTTTTGCCATTGGCTTCACGCACCCATGCAGTACGGCCGGATGCGTAGGCCACCGCGCCATGCGGGCCGCTGGCAACAGCAGTAATCCATTTGCGTGGCAGAACTGCCAGCTCCTGAACACTACCCTTGTCGTCAGTCTGACAAATACGGCCGTCTTCACCGCCGGTGATCAGCGCTTTATTGTCTGCCGTTGGTGTGATGCACAGCAAACCATCATGCATGGTGACGGTCTTATGGGCTTCGTCCAGCCAATGGAGTGTACCATCGGCCAGTGCATAATAGGCATTATCATTGAGGAAGCCCGCTTTCAGGCAATGGCTTCCCAGATCAATAGGGGCAATCGTCGGCATGGTTATTTACATTTCTCGAAGCCGGAACGCAGTGCCTGCTCATTCAGGTTACGACCGATAAACACCAGACGGCTTTCGCGTTTTTCATCCGGTTTCCACGGGCGCTGGTGATCACCTTCGATGATCATATGTACACCTTGTACGACGTAGCGGTCATCGTCTTCGGCAAAGGCAATAATGCCTTTAAGGCGGAGAATATCAGGGCCCTGTACCTGCGTTACATTCTGAATCCACGGGAAGAATTTTGCGGCATCCAGTTCACCGGTACGCAAAGAGACAGACATAACCGTGACATCGTGAATGGCCGAAGCATGGCCATGATCGTGATCATGGTTACAGTCAGGGCCACAGGTATGATCGTGATCATGGTGGTGATGATGACCATGATGGTCATGCCCGTGATGATGGTGTCCGTGGTCGTGCCCGTGCCCGTGATCATGATCGCAGTCAGGGCCGCAAACATGATCCGGATGATCATGGCCGAGGAAATGCGGATCATTATCGAGCGCACGCTTCAGATCAAACGCACCGCGATCAAGCACTTTGGTCAGATCAATTTCTGCACGTTGGGTACGGTGAATAATGGCATGCGGATTAATTGCGCGGATGGTGGCTTCCACATTTGCCAGTTCCTGCGCATTCACCAGATCGGTTTTATTGAGCAGAACTACATCGGCAAAAGCGATCTGGTCTTCAGCTTCCTGACTGTCTTTCAGGCGCAGCGGCAGATGCTTGGCATCGACGAGGGCAACCACAGCATCAAGCTGGGTCTTTGCGCGTACATCATCATCCATAAAGAATGTCTGGGCAACCGGCACCGGATCAGCAAGACCGGTGGTCTCAACGATAATCGCATCAAAACGACCCGGACGACGCATCAGGCCTTCAACCACGCGGATCAGGTCGCCGCGTACGGTGCAGCAAATGCAGCCATTGTTCATTTCGTAGATTTCTTCGTCGGATTCGACAATGAGATCATTATCAATGCCGATTTCACCGAATTCATTGACAATCACAGCATAACGTTTGCCGTGGTTCTCGCTGAGGATACGGTTGAGCAGGGTGGTTTTACCGGAGCCGAGATAACCGGTCAGGACTGTTACCGGAATTTTAGGGAACTCGGTTGCGGCGGACGCAACCTGATCTGCTGCTGGGCTATCGCTCATGGGGTGAGTGCCTCTTCATCGTCAGAATTTTTACCGGATCGGGGGAAATGTTCAATCCAAGCCGGTCTGTGTTGAAATCTTTGTGCATATAAGAACTGCGAAACCGTAATTCTATAGAACAGTGTACAGAGCGTTTCAATTCGAAACGGGCAGTTAAAAACGCTCTGTTAATTTCTTTAGCCGCAGTTTCGGACGGAAAACCGGTTCCCACTTTTCCTGAAACTGCTCGGGTTATATAGAGCAATCACCTCAGTGCGATTGTTCGCACTTTTCAAAGTGCCGGAGCCTCGCCAAAGGCTGAGATGTCGAAACGATGCACATCTTCCATTAAGCCAGTAAGGCCTTTGACAGCATGAGCGATGATCTTTTCACCGTCTTGCGCATTGGCGCGAAGTGCATTGCCGGCGGCACCCTGTTTGTTCAGATCACTCATCATCCAGCCGAAAGCATGGGGGCCATAGGCACGCAGATATTGATAATCTTCAATAAGCTGCCCCTGCACATTGGTGAAATTCTGTGCCTTGTCCATATGCACAAGCTCCGGCGCTAAAGCCAGCATCACTGAGGTTTCAATATAGCCTGCGTGAATATCCAGATGTTTCTGTTCGGGGCTGATCAGCTCTTCCGGAATGCCGAACCGCGTCCAGTGGGTTGCAACAGCCAGCATGCCTAAACGTGCGCGCAATTCTGTAGCGACAATGGTGGCAAGCGGGGAGTTGCCGCCATGGGCATTGAGAATAACCAGTTTGCGGATATTGGCGGCACAAAGATTTTCACCAATGCCGACCCAGCGGTTCACAGCTTCGGAAAAAGCCAGCGTACGGCTGCCTTCTACATCCATATGCTCAATGGAATAGCCAACCGGTTCGGTGGTCAGGAAACGGGCTGTAATATGTTCCGGAAGAGCACCGGCTAGGCGCGCGGCAATGCCGTCGGCAATTATCGTATCTGTTTCAAACGGCAGATGAGGGCCATGCTGCTCATGCGCGCCCAGAGGCAGTACCGCGATGAGATTTTCCGGTACGGTTTCCTGCACTGTCTCTCCCGATAAAAGGCTTGCGGGTTGCGTCGTGGTTTCAGAAAGGGCGGAATTTGTATGCTGGGCGATCTCCGGCAAAATATTTCTCCTCTGATTGTGCAGCTAGGGGAGCAGCATAACGGCTGAGAAGAGTGTCGGCTATTCTAAATACGCCTTTAAGGCATATTTGACTGGATTCTCCTGTTCTGTTTTGTCGTAAGACTGTTGCTTGTCAGTGCTAGTGCATTCCATTAAGTTATATATCAGAGATAATATGCGCAGATGGGATAACTATGAGTAAGACAGGGAAAGCCGGTATTCTTCAGCCGTTACAACATAGTGCGCGTATGATGCGGACGGTTCTGGCTACACGGCTGCTGGAACACGGGCTTTATGCCGGACAGGATGCTGTTTTACTGAAGCTCGCTGAAGAAGATGGTTTGCCGCCCGGTGTTCTGGCGCAGCGTTTGGGCGTGCGCCCGCCGACAGTAACTAAAACGATCAGCCGGTTGCAGGCGCAGGGATTTGTCACCAAGCAGGCATCGGCCAGCGATCAACGCCAGACCCATGTGTTTCTGACCGAGCAGGGGCACGATGTTATCCGCATAATTGAAAAACTCGTGCGCAAAACTGAAAAAGATTGCCTGCGCGGCTTTGAAAAGAAAGAGCGCAAGGTACTGCTTAAATTACTGGCGCGGATGGAAAATAATCTGAATGCAGCTTCGGTCGGTCGCCCGCTGCGTACAGCAACGTCTGATGAACCGGCAGCGGATGATACCGCTGACAATCATAGCGATAATGACAGTGACATTGATTAAGTTTGTTCAGTATCAATAATGCGTGCAAATTGTGCAGTAATGGGTGTTTTATCTTCGTAAAACCGCTTCGTATTTTCACCTGAAATGGCTTTAATGCATAATTTGCCAGACAAGATGCAAAAAACCGGCTCGCTATTTGTTTAAGGATAATCTAGAGCTTGATAAGCAGAGATGGGATGAACACTGCAGATAGCAGAATGATCTGTTGGTGGACATCGTGACAGCGGATATGTTTGTTCAATAAGGGGCGGTTGGCTTTTGGCCCAGAAAATCAAACTTTCAACGATTGCTGATGCGCTTGGCGTATCAACGGCCACGGTTTCTCTGGCATTGCGTGACAGTCCTTTGGTGGCGGATCAGACCCGTGACCGTATTAAGGAATATGCCCGCACGATCGGCTATATTTATAACCGCCGCGCAGCCTCTCTTCGCACATCCCGTTCCGGAATTATCGGCGTTGTCGTTCATGATATTATGAACCCGTTTTTTGCCGAAATTCTGCGCTCAATCGAAACCGAACTTGACCGTTCCCGCCAGACATTCATTCTCAGCAACCATTATGATCAGCTGGAGAAACAGCGTACATTTGTTGATACGCTTTTGCAGCTTGGCGCGGATGGCGTGATTATGTCACCGGCTATCGGTACACCAGCCGAAGATATTGAGCTGGCAGAAAATAACGGTCTTCCGGTTGTTCTCATTGCCCGTAATGTTGAAGGCGCAGATGTGCCGGTGTTTCGTGGCGATGATGCCTATGGCATCAGTCTCGCAACCAACCATCTGATTTCTCTAGGACATACCCGCATCGCAATGATCGGCGGTACAGATCAGACCTCAACCGGTCGCGATCGCTATCAGGGTTATGTTAACGCCATGGAAAAAGCCGGTCTGACTGTGAAGCCGGAATGGCGTATTCCGGGACCGCGCACCAAGCAGGGCGGTTTTGAGGTTGCGCCGCAATTCCTGTCTCTGAAAGATAAGCCGACTGCAGCAGTGTGCTGGAATGATCTGGTCGCTATCGGCCTGATGAATGGTATTGCCCGTGCCGGTCTGGTGCCGGGTGAAGATATCTCCGTGACCGGTTATGATGATCTGGAAGAAGCGGCAATTGCCACTCCGGCGCTGACAACAGTGTGGAACGGCCAGCGCGAAGTCGGACGTCAGGCTGCCCGCGCGCTGCTGGATCAGCTGAACGGTGTTGAAATGCACAGTGATCAGCCGCTGATCAAACCTGAACTGCATATTCGCCAATCCACCAGCAAGCCGAATTGAACAAATTGATGAATGAATAATAAAAAAAGCCGCAGTTCTACGAAGCTGCGGCTTTTTTTAAATCAGGTTGATTGCATTGTTTATTTTGTGATACCGGCATGTTTGCGGACGGCATCACCGAAAGCGTGGAAGATTTTTGCCGAAGGAGCATCACTTCGCACCCAGTATTCCGGATGCCACTGCACAGCCAGCGCAAAATCCTGAGCGGTTTTCACGGTGACAGCTTCAACCGTTCCGTCTTCTGCAACGGCCTCAGCAGAGAGCTTATCAGACAGGCGATCAATCGCCTGACGGTGCACCGAATTGGTGTTAATGCTGCTGCTTTCCAGAATGGCTGCGAGGCAGGAATTTTCAGTGACTTCAACCGGATGGCAAATGGCATAGCGTTCATCGCGGATGGTGGAAACCGGTGCGCGATGGTCATTTTTACCGTCCAGCTCCTGAATGTCATTGGCCAGTGAACCGCCAAGCGCTACATTCATTTCCTGCAGACCGCGGCAGATGCCGAGAACCGGAATACCGCGTTCTATTGCTGCACGGATCAGCGGCAGAGTGGTTGCATCGCGATCCGGATCAAACGGGCCATGTTGCTCGGTGGCTTCCTGTCCGTAATATTCCGGATGCACATTGGAGCGAGAGCCGGTGATCAGCAGTCCATGGACGGCAGCAAAAAGTGCGTCATGATCAATTTTCTCGCGCAGGTTGGGAACGAGCAGCGGCGTAACTTCGGCAACTTCTGCAAGCGCCGTAATATATTCGGATGGCGTGGCATGCCAGTTATTGCCGTCAATATCACGAATATCGGAGGTGACAGCAATCAAAGGGCGGGATTTCTGCATGATAAAACAGGCCTTGTCGTGGTTGCGCGTGGCAGCAGGGCAATCATTGGCACAGAACAGGGTGACAATTGAAAGAGCCGGATTGAAACTATGGCCGGTATTGCAAGCAGGCCGGATCATCAGCTTTCAGGCTTTGCATTTTCTACTGCAAAGCGGGTAGATTGGAAACTGATTTTCTAATGGCCGGAATGATTTGAAAGCATAATTGCATCGGGTCTGATATGCGTGTCAGAAGCGCGTGTTTAAGGATAATCACAGCTTGCAAAGCTGAGAAATCCGGCTAAAAAACGACTGCTGCCGTGCTGATTTGCATTGTAGTGCCATGGTGCTGCGTATAGCAGAATTTTTAAATATATTTTTATAGTTATAATTCATACTAAGCCTGTCACAGCATTAACAACCTATGGCGTTGATTTTAATGTGAAAACACTTAAAAGTAGAAAAAATTGATACTAATTTTTAAAGTATTTTGGGCATACTTCCCCGCAAGGGGGAGCAGTAACAAATGACGTGGTTATTTAAAACCAATATTCCGGTGGATGTTCGCCTGTCATTTGTCAGAGCGTTATACGGCAATCGTGAAACTTTATGGTTCGGGTTGGCGGCGCATCTGCTGACCTGCGCGGTGATTTATTTAAAAACCAACGACACTGTTTTCCTAGGCTTTGCGGGCTTGTTTGCCCTGTTCACCAGCATCCGTATGCTGGATATGTATCTTTTCGACAGGGAAGATTTCAGCAAATTATCGCATGATAAAATCAACCGCTGGGAGCTGCACTATCTGATCGGTGCCTGCGCGATTTGTCTGTTGCTGGGGCTTCTGTGTTTTTACAGCACTTACATCATCAGTGATTCTTTCGCCGAACTTGCCAGTCTGGCTGTGCTTCTGGCATCGGTCGTTTCGATTGTCGGCCGCAATTACGCTTCACGTAATGCGGTGGTCATGATGTCAGTCTGTGCTCTTTTGCCCGTTCTCGCGGGCTTTGTTTTAACCAATAGTATTTTTCATATTATTATCGGCGCATTATTGGTGCCGTATTTTCTCAGCAATATTCAGATGGCCAACGGCCTGCGCCAGTCACTCTTTGCAGCGGTGATGAATGAGCGCCGTCTGAGTACTGTTGTCAGCCGTTTTGACAGTGCATTGAATAATATGCCGCAAGGACTGGTGATGCTGGATGGCCGCGCTGCGATAGCCGTGGTCAATAAGCAGGTGCGGGATATGCTTAATATTTCGCAGAATATCAGCCTGCTTAACCGGTCTTTTGAGGTTGTGCTGCGTTATTGCAGCAAACATGGCCTGTTTCCGCGTGAAGAGCTGGATAATGTGCGTATGCGCATTGATGACCTGCTTGAGGGACGCCGTCAGCGCGATGTTTTTCAGTTTGGCGATGAGCGTTACATCGAAGTGATGTGCAATCAGCGTCGCGAAGAAGGGGCAGTGCTGATTTTTGACGATGTGACCGGTCGCATTGAGGCCGAGGCACAAATTCAGCATATGGCACGCTATGATGGCCTGACAGGACTGCCGAACCGCTTCTATTTTGAAACGCTGGTTCGCTCGCTGACAACCGGTAATAAGCCGGATGATCTGGTGGCCTTAGCTGTCATCGATCTCAATCATTTCAAGCATGTGAATGATACTTACGGTCATCATGCCGGCGATGAATTGTTGCGACAGTTTGCCGAACGCATGGCAGGCCTTGATCCGCAGCGCTTTGTGGCATCGCGTTTTGGCGGTGACGAGTTCGTGCTGTTCATTCAGGGGATAAAGAACCGCGCGCATATCAACACCGTGATGGATGAGGTTATTTCCTTCCTGTGCGGCGTTTATGAATTTGCTTCACAGCAGATTTATCTCGATATCAGCGCCGGTGTGGCGGTTGACGTTACAAAAAATCTGGATCTGCGCGGTTTGCATGTGAATGCGGATCTCGCTCTCTATGAAGCCAAAAGCAGTGAACATGACCGCTGGGTCGCTTTTGTTGAAGCGATGGATACTAAATACCGCTCACGGCAAAAGCTGAAAAATGATCTGCGCGAAGCGGTGAATGCGGGCAGTCTGACGGTTGTTTATCAGCCGATTGTCAGCCTTAACTCTTTGCGTATCGTCGCGGTGGAAGCACTGTCACGCTGGCATCATCCGCAACTGGGACCAATCGGCCCTGCTGATTATATTCCGCTGGCTGAAGAAATGGGCATTATCACCGAGCTGACGCAATTCATGTTGCGCCGCGCTTGTGAGGATTGTGCAAGCTGGGGACATAAGATCGGTGTTTCAGTCAATCTTTCAGCGATTGATCTGAAAAATAACGGCATTGTCGACATGGTGGTAGATGCTTTGCAGAAAGCACAATTGCCATCCTATTTGCTGGAAGTAGAAGTGACGGAAAGCGCGATTATCAGTGATCGTTTGAAAACCTGTGAAATGCTGCAAAAGCTGAAAAACTCTGGCATTAATATTGCGCTTGATGATTTCGGCACCGGTTATTCCAGCCTGAGCTATCTGAACACATTGCCACTGACTAAGGTCAAAGTTGACCGTTCTTTCGTGCGCGATATCGTGACTGATCGCCGTGCTTTCATGTTGCTTCGCGGGGTTACGCAGCTTTCCCATGAGCTGGGTTTCGGCGTGACGATTGAGGGCGTGGAAACTGAAGAGCAGCTGAAGCTGATCCGTGGCACCGGTGGTGCTGATCTGGTTCAGGGCTTCTTGTTAGGCACGCCGCTGAGCGCAGCAGAGATTAATGCGCAGCTTGAACAGTCACTGACGATCACGCCCAAGGGCTATAAAGTCACTGCTGAGACCGACGGATTGTCATCATTTTAACGGCGCTTTGAAAGATATATCTCCGTAAACACAAATTCTTTGCACGTAAATGCAAAAAATATCAGTTGCGTCTCATCGGGTACTTGCTTTTTCCCCGTATTAAGAGAAATGGTTACCAGCATATTTGCGAATTGCTGTCAGCGGGCAAATATGTACGGTGAGGCCCGAAAGGGATGTTGCTGTTTCCAACGTTTGATATTTTGCAAAGCAGTGAACTGTGAGGGCAGGTTAGTGCTTTGAAAATATGTTGTATTTTAGATTTGGCTTGAATTGCCACTTCTTAAAACGGATAGCATATGCAATGTGCCTGGCTGCACAGAAGCATTGGGAAATGGCTGCACCATAGCTTTAGTTTATTGGTGGCGGACGATAATTTATGGCAGTCTCTCAACCGGTTGCGAAAGCACCATCCATATCGAATTTTGCCCGGCATATGCTGGAGTTTCTGGATCGAGTGGAATACCGGCGGGTTATACACGCGGAGGATCTCGAGGAGATCGGCCGTTTGCGCTATCGTTCCTATATGACACGCAATGTCATGGACGATAATTTTCTGGGCACGATCATTGATGAGGTTGACCGCGACCATCAGGCCTATGTCTATGGCGTCTATGTCGACAATATTCTGGTTAGCACTTTGCGCGTGCATCATATTACGGCAGACCACCGGATTGGTACCAGTGCCAAATTATTTCCGGATATTCTGGGGCCGATGCTCGATAATAATATGAGCTTTGTTGACCCGACACGTTTTGCGGCTGATCCAGCTTATCTCGCCGAATTTCCCGCAATTCCTTATCTGACTTTGCGTATTGCCGCGATGGCGTCGGAATATTTCAATGCCAGTTTTTGTCTGGCGGCGGTCAAGCCCGAGCATATGGCATTTTATAAGCGCATTTTCGGTTCGCAAATGCTGGCCGATCCGCGCGATCATGAAGGCTATGGTATTCAGGTGGGACTGGGGGCTGCTGCTGTTAGCTCAATCCGCGATGCGGTTGCAGTACGTTTTCCGTTCTTTAAGTCACAACCCCATGAGCGCCGGAATATGTTTGCTGACATGCGCGCCGGCAATGTGCCGCTGACTATCCTGCCAACGGCCAAATATACGGGATTGGGTGTCTGATCCGGCACAGCAACAGGCATTGCAGCAGATTGTCGCAACATTGCCTGTGAACTGGGCTTGCCTATTATGGGAAAATTGTGATCAATTGCTCTTACAAGATTTCTGAACCGGAAGACGGCCGTAAAGGAAGATATCTTTGGGGAGGAATAAAGATATGGCAGAAATTCAGCATGGTCCGGCAGAGCTTGGTGCGCAGATGGACTATCCGGAGCATGAGCGGACTTATCACGGCTTTACCTTTCTGGTGAAGTGGGGAACAACTGTGCTTGTCGCTCTCATGGCCTCAATGGCATTTGCTTTTTTTGCGGCTGGCTGGTTCTCAGGGATTATCTTATTTGCATTGATTATGGCTGCCGCTGTTTTTCTCATGTGAGATTGCGCTGTTCTTCGTCGGACAGAGAGCCGGATATATTCAAAGTTTAATTATGCCGCCTTCAGGGCGGTATAATTTTTAAGCATTATGGGGTGCTCACGGGTCAGTAAGGCTGACTTAAATGCGTATTTTCGATCACATCAGAGATTTTTTGCATATTAACTATTGCGGCCTGATTTTTCCGTGATTTACTGCGCTCGTCTAAAATTGTGCCTGGTGAGGAAGCCGGGCAGATTTTGACTTGATTGGGGATAAGGAAAGTGAGGGCAGTTTTGTCTCAGGTAATATTCATTCCTGTTGAAACTGATCCGGTTGAAACACGGGTGGCGGCGACGCCGGAAACCGTGAAGAAGCTGATTAGTTACGGATTTAAGATCATTGTCGAAAGTGCTGCAGGTACGCAGTCCCGCATTACCGATCAGGCCTATGCTGAGGCCGGTGCTACGATTGGTAAAACCACCGATATTAAAACCGCAGATATTATTCTTAAATTACGCCGCCCCTCACAGACCGAATTGAAAAATTACAAGATCGGTGCGGTGCTGATCGCAATGCTTGATCCTTATGGTCATGAGGATAGTGTTGCTGCGATCGCACAGGCTGGCCTGACAGCTTTTACGATGGAGTTCATGCCGCGTATTACCCGTGCGCAGGTTATGGATGTGCTGTCGTCGCAGGCTAACCTTGCCGGTTATCAGGCGGTGATTGATGCAGCGTCAGAATATGACCGCGCAATGCCGATGATGATGACAGCTGCGGGGACTGTGCCAGCTGCCAAAGTCTTTGTCATGGGGGCGGGTGTTGCTGGTCTGCAGGCAATTGCGACTGCACGACGTCTCGGTGCTGTGGTTACGGCGACGGACGTGCGTCCGGCAGCGAAAGAGCAGGTTGCGTCGCTCGGTGCGAAATTTGTGGCCGTTGAGGACGAAGAATTTAAAGCGGCTGAAACCGCCGGTGGCTATGCCAAGGAAATGTCGAAAGACTATCAGGCAAAGCAGGCGGCACTCGTGGCTGACCATATTGCCAAGCAGGATATTGTGATCACGACGGCGCTTATTCCGGGGCGTGCTGCACCAAAACTGGTCAGTGCGGCGATGGTTGCCAGTATGAAACCGGGCTCTGTGCTGGTTGATCTGGCGGTTGAACGCGGCGGTAATGTGGAAGGTGCCGTTGCCGGACAGGTGACGACAAAAGACGGTGTGAAAATTGTCGGTCATATGAATACAGCCGGTCGTATTGCTGCATCTGCTTCGCAGCTTTACGCCCGCAATCTGTTCGCTTTCCTTGAGACGTTGATCGACAAAGAGACCAAGCAGGTTGTCATTAATCTTGAGGATGAACTCGTTAAAGCAACGGCACTGACCCATCAGGGAGCCATTGTGCATCCGGCATTTGCCAATGTGGCTGTCGTCGCGGAAAAAGCTGAACCGGTCAAGAAAGCAGAAGCCGCAGCCAAGCCTGCGCCAAAGAAAGCGCCGGTGAAAAAAGCTGCGCCGAAGAAGCCGGTAACAGCAAAAGAGACGGCAAAACCGGCTGTTAAAACCACTGTGCGCAAGAAGACCGGAACAGAGGCCGGAAATAAAGGAGATGAGGCATGAGTGCGGATTCTTTGAATGAGGCACTGGGCGGTCTCGATAAAGCCGTTGAAAATCTGAGGGCTGCTGCGGAAAGTCTGGGCAGTTCAGACTCAATCAGTAATGCTGTGCATGTTGCCAGCGGTGGTGTGATTGATCCTTTTGTGTTTCAGCTGGCGATCTTTGTATTGTCGATCTTTGTCGGCTATTACGTCGTCTGGTCGGTAACACCTGCTTTGCACACGCCTTTGATGGCGGTGACCAATGCGATTTCCTCGGTGATTGTTGTCGGCGCACTGTTAGCCGTCGGGCTTTCCCTGTCCGGCTGGGCAACAGGTTTTGGCTTTGTTGCTCTGGTGCTGGCCAGCGTCAATATCTTTGGCGGCTTTCTGGTCACACAACGCATGCTCGCCATGTATAAGAAAAAAGATAAGTGAGGGGCTTGGATATGAGTGTTAATCTGGCAGCCTTTTTTTATCTCGTTTCCGGCGTGCTGTTTATTCTGGCATTGCGCGGGCTTTCTCATCCGACGACCAGCCGTCAGGGCAATTTTTACGGCATGCTCGGTATGGGCATTGCCATTGTCACGACGCTGGTATTGGCACAGCCGTCCTTTAAAGGCCTAGCGCTGATTGTATTAGGTTTGGTGATCGGTGGCGGTATCGGTGCCGTTGTGGCCAAGCGCATTGCGATGACAGCCATGCCGCAGCTGGTGGCTTTTTTCCACTCGCTGGTTGGTCTTGCAGCCGTGATGGTGGCCGCTGCGGCTCTCTATTCGCCGCATTCTTTCGGCATTGGTGAAGTTGGCACTATCCATGCGCAGGCGCTGGTGGAAATGTCGCTCGGTGTGGCTATCGGTGCGATTACCTTTACCGGATCTATTATTGCCTATCTCAAGCTGGACGGACGCATGTCGGGTAAGCCGATCATGCTGCCGTCGCGCCATGTGATCAATGCAGTATTAGCGATTGCTATTGTGGTGCTGGTTGTGGCGCTGGCAATGACCGAGAGCTATCTGGTGTTCTGGGCGATTGTCGTGTTGTCGCTGTTGTTCGGCGTGCTGATTATTATTCCGATTGGTGGCGCGGATATGCCGGTGGTTGTGTCAATGCTCAACTCCTATTCCGGCTGGGCTGCGGCGGGTATCGGCTTTACGCTGGGCAATCTGGCGCTGATTATCACCGGTGCGCTGGTTGGGTCTTCCGGTGCGATCCTGTCTTATATTATGTGTAAGGGCATGAACCGCTCGTTTATCTCCGTGATCCTTGGTGGTTTCGGTGGTGATACATCTGCTGCTGGTGCAGCGGGTGAAGTGGAGCAGCGTCCGGTCAAGCAGGGCTCGGCAGATGATGCGGCTTTCATCATGAAAAATGCTGCCAAGGTTATCATCGTACCGGGTTATGGTATGGCGGTGGCTCAGGCACAGCATGCGCTGCGTGAAATGGCTGACAAGCTGAAGGAAGAGGGGGTTGAGGTCAAATATGCCATTCATCCGGTGGCAGGCCGTATGCCGGGGCATATGAACGTGCTGCTGGCAGAAGCCAATGTGCCTTATGATGAGGTCTTCGAGCTCGAAGATATCAACTCTGAATTCGCACAGGCCGATGTGGCTTTCGTGATCGGGGCGAATGACGTGACCAATCCGGCGGCTAAGACTGATCCGCAATCTCCGATCTTCGGTATGCCAATCCTCGATGTGGATAAGGCAGGAACGGTGCTGTTTATCAAGCGCGGCATGGGCTCAGGCTATGCGGGTGTTGAGAATGAATTGTTCTTCCGTGACAATACCATGATGCTGTTTGCTGATGCGAAGAAGATGGTTGAAAATATCGTCAAGGCACTCGACTAAATCGTGTTCTTGAACGATAAAAGAAAAGGCGGCTTTTGAGCCGCCTTTTTTATTGTTGTTTTATAAGTGTTTAATGCTGATTTCAGATCGAATTTTGACCGTTATGATGTGAAATACTCGTGTCATTAAAGGTTTGGAACGGCTTGTTCACGGATAGATTCCGGTTTCAAAAAACTGTCCGCTTCTCCTAATTAATTGGGATTTTGATGATTGCTGATCTGCGCTTCAATGCCGGACATTTTCATTTGTGACATGAGGCGGATGTGAAAAAATATCAGCGGGTTTTGCAAGTAACAGCACTGTTCTTGATAACGGGGACGACGGCGCAAGCTGAGCTGAAAAACACCATGCCTCAGGATGAGAAAGTGCTTGAAAATGCCACTGAGGCAAAGATTTATTTTACTGCCGGTGTGAATACGAAAAGCGTCAGTGAGCTGATACAGGCCATCGATAGTCTGAACACGAATTATAAAAAGCTGGAAAATATCTATCTCTATATCAGCAGCTATGGCGGGGATATGGATAGTGGCTATGCGGGATATTGGGCTGTCAAAAGCTCGCATATCCCGATTACAACAGTGAACCTGTCGACGGTGATGTCTTCTGCAACGATGATATTTTGTGGAGCCAAAGACCGCCAGTCCCGTAGAGGCGGGCGTTTTATTATGCACCCGCCTTCTATTACTCCTCAACAGGGGGCTTTTCAGCCTGACCATTTCATGACAGCAGGCCGCGATCTGAAGGGTTATATCGAACAATTTACAGAAGTTTATAAAGAATGCAGCCGGTATTCAGATGCTGAGATCAGCACCTTGCTCTCAAGTGAAAATGACCGGAAATTTCTGCTGCCTGATGAAGCGAAAGAGAAGGGCATTATCTCAGATGTGGCCGCTCAGATTATAACAGCGCCGATCGCTTATTATATTACTGATGATGATAAGAGTGACTGAGTTCCTGCCCCTGAAAACAAATTCAGGGGCAGGTTACTGTCGTTTAAACGCCGTAAACCAGCTTGTCCTGACGGGCGCGTAGTTCTGCAAGGCGGGAACCGGCTGGCAGAGCGGCATTGTCATAGGTGATGAGTTCACCCTTTTTGATTGGTTTCAGCACTTTTGCACCGGTTAGCATGCCGCATGGAATGGCTTTGGCGCTGCGTGCTTCACCGGCCGTCATGATCCATGCACGGTAGCAATATTCACCGATTGCATCGAGTGTTTCACCCGCTGCCATATCTTTCTTGGCAACGGCTGCAACTTCCGCTGTCGGTTTGCTCAGCGGCACCATATCCGCTTTGCCGTACAGCACTGCGCGGGCGCAGGTGAGCGGCACTTCCAGCGAGGTCAGATGATACGGGCGATGGAAGGTGAAATAAGGGCCTTTGCCCATTTTCAGATCTTCCATACGCTCTGTAATGCGCGGGTGAGACATGTCGGCGACGACGAATACACCCGGTGCAACGCCTTTGCCGATCGTATAATCGACAACACCAACACGAGATAGCACGCCGCCGTCTTTTTCAGGGATGAGTGTTGAGGAGAGCTGATCCAGTGTGGCCGCAGGGCCATGCATACCGGCTTTGTCCGGCACTAAGCCGGTGGCATTGGCAATTGCTGCCATTTCCACCATGGTTTTGGAGCCGTCCACAAATTCCACCAGCAGGCGCACATTCATGTTACGGCGGGTGGCTTCTTCGATGTAGTTATCCGGAATAGCATCAATATTGAGCGGATTGTTCTTGCCTTTACCGGCGGCGACAATAGGGTGCCCCATAGCGGTAACAAATTCGATCAGCTCCATACAGGCGGAAGGTTCATCACCGGCACCGAGCGAATAGACCACACCAAGGCGTTCCGCTTCACTTTTCAGATAAGCGCCGATTGTCACATCAGCTTCAACATTCATCATTACGAGGTGCTTGCCGTGCTCCATCGCACGCAGACCGATTTCCGCACCGACTGCCGGAATGCCGGTCGCATCAATTACAACATCAATCCGGTCGTCATTGAGAATGAGGTCTGCATTATCAGTAACAGCAATTTTACGGGCTTCGAGCGCAAGACTCAGATCAGAGCCGGTACCAACTGCGCGGGCATGACCCTGTTCACCATAAGCAATTTCAGCGGCTTTGAGGGCGCGTTCAGGATTGTTTTCTGAAATGGCGCCAATCTCGATGCCCGGCATGTGGGCAACACGGGTAACAATGTCGGTTCCCATTTCGCCGCAGCCGATCAGGCCGATGCGGATAGGTTTGCCGGTATCAGCCCGGGCTTTCATATCGCGTGCTAAGCCGGTGAGAGCGACATTAGTAGCCATGATTTTTCTCCGCAAATAGTGTTTTGCGGGAGTGAGACCCGCCTGATAATGACACGTAATCAAGACTAGATTAAAGATCAATCAATAAGAGGCTGCATCAGTGCGGCATGACAGAGCAGGAGTAGTTAGAGTGCCGGATAGCGTAAAAAAGCCTGAATGGGATCTCGTGATCTTTGATTGTGACGGTGTGTTGGTTGACAGCGAGCCACTGGCAGCACTGGCTTTTCATAATGTTTATGCCCGTCATAATATGCCAATTCCTGATGGCACGGTAGCCAAAGGTGTGGGAATGAAGCAGGCGGATATTATTCGCCTGATCGGTGACCTGACCGGCCATTATCTGCCGGATGCAGCGCAGGATGATATCTGGCCGGAAACACATCGTGTGTTTTCTGAAGCCTTGCAACCTTGTGACGGTATTGCCGGTGTGCTGGAGCGCCTGAAAACCCGCAGTTGCGTGGCCTCTTCTTCTTCACCGCAGCGTATTGCCTTTAGTCTGGAAAAGACCGGTCTGATCAATGCGTTTGACGGTGCATTATATTCGTCAACAATGGTCAAACGCGGTAAACCGGCACCGGATCTGTTTCTGTTTGCCGCAGAAAAGTTCGGTGCTGATCCGGCACGTTGCGTGGTGTTTGAAGATTCACCTTTCGGCGTGGAAGGGGCGGTTGCAGCGGGTATGACAGCAATCGGTTATACCGGTGGCGGACATACTTATGCGGGACACACGGAAAAGCTTTTGGAAAAAGGTGCAAAAGCGGTTTATAGCAGCTGGAAAGAGATAGAGAATAACCTTCTCTGAAAGTGCGAATCCATCATAAAGGTCAATAGCAATGAAAGATGCGATCACTCTGGATCAGCTGCGTGAAGCGATCGGCACAGAAATCGGCTGCTCCGAGTGGCGGGTGGTGACACAGGAAATGATCAACCAGTTTGCGGATGCAACGGACGATCATCAATATATCCATGTCGATCCGGCACGTGCTGCGGAAACACCATTCGGCGGCACAATCGCGCATGGTTTCCTGACGCTTTCATTGCTCTCGACTTTGGCTTTTGAAGCACTGCCGATGCTACAGGGCGCAACCATGGGCATCAATTACGGTTTTGACAGTGTGCGTTTTATGTCGCCGGTTAAAACCGGCACCCGTGTCCGCGCCCGTTTCAAACTGGCTGATGCGGATATCCGCCCTTCGGGTCGTGTGGTCAATCATTATGATGTGACACTGGAAGTGGAAGGCATGGTTAAACCGGCGCTCACCGCGCGGTGGCTCACCATTGCCGTTGTCCCGCCCGTTGAATGAAGTTTCAGGCCAGAACGGGCTGCAAATGGCGTTTTTCTACACTTCCGATACTCACGTACTTTTAGTACGCTCCGTTTCGGTTCTCGAAAAACGCCATTTTCGCCGCGTACTGACCAGAAACGTGGCCGCGCCGTTTTAGAGCATTTCACAGTCAAGTTGGATCAACTTGACGTCGGGATAATGCGACAAATTAAAGAATCTAGAGCGGGCACTGTGATCCAACATGAACGTAAACCGCTCTAGTGTAATGTATCCAGCGGTGCTGGCCGATCAGGATACTCGGTCAGCAGGGGTTTAAGCGCAAAAGGCCCGTGCAGGAACATGCCGATATCATAGGCATTTTTCTTCTGGCTGCCGGAAATAAACAGCAAATGCATTTTGAAGAAGTTGCCCTTGGCCTGTTTGTAACGGGCTGGGGAATGAATGTGTTTGAACCGGATATGGCTGATCAGCGGGGGATTATTCGTTTGAATTTTCAGTGCCTTGGCAGGTTCTGAATTATAAAAATGAATAATATCCGTCAGAGCCTGAAACTCTGCCCAGAAAACCGGACTGTCATTCAGCAGCACGCGCACATCTTCCCGCAGGGTTTTGGCACGCGGGTGCAGAGCAATCATCAACAGGCAGGAACCGGCAGCCAGTAAAGAGACCGGCTGCTTGCGCAGAAGTTCCGGCTCGGTGCGCCAGACCTCGGCCAGCGCTTCAATTGCCGGTACTGTGCCGAGGCTATGCCCCATGATGATAACTTCATCCGCATCGCTGCCACGCAATTTCTCTGCAAGCATCTGTGCAAAGATTTGTTTGCGTTCCAGCAGTTTAGGGCTGTTGTCATAAATCCGGTCATAGGCTGCCGACCAGTCATCAAGCAGGTAGGAGATGAAAAGTTTTTCATCCAGTGCGCGTATCAACCCGTAGCAAATACAAAGCGCCAGCGGCAGTGACCAGAGCATGTGCAAAGCTGAAAAGCCTGCCAATACCGGTGCGGCAGTGATGCCGAGTGTTAAGGCCAGCATAGCCAGCACCATCAGAAACGGCCACAGGAAGAACATCACAAAGCGCCAGCTGGTACGGCCGTAGCGCCACAAAGTGCCGGTGAAGAGAATGTTCAGAAAGGCGCGGCTACCGGCAAACAAACGATGCGGCAGGGAACGTGCCGCATAATCGTCAAAAATATCAGCTGTTCCGAACTGGCAGAATTCGCTTTGCGTTTCCCAGTTCTCACCTTGAGTACGAACCTGCATGACACCGCTGCCGTGATCAGTGTCGATCATCGGTGATATTGCAGTTTTTGTACCCCATAGCTTGTCGAAGTCGCTCATAATCTTACGATGGCGCACACGGACAGCTTTGGGATGGAGACCCTCATAACCGGTAAAATTGATGATGAGGCGTTTTTGAATGGTCATGAACGGTGCTTGTCAAAATAAATCAGGGTAATGCGGCGCAGAAGATGCTTTAGAGCGCTCCGCTGTAAATGAACAATCACATTAAAGCTATTGATCTTTGCTCAAATAAAAACACCGCGCCTTAGGAAAGACGCGGTGCTTAAAGTGTAATTATGACAGTTTCAGGACGCTGATATTATTGTCAGACGGCTGCGTCCAGTGCGCCTTCACTCAATAGTCCGAAAACATAGGGTGCAAAGGAGCGCCAGCATTCCAGCCGGAATTCGGTTTCAGACAGGCGCCACAGCACAATCTCGGCCTTGCCGAAAATCGTGCGAGTTGCCGCACCAACCGGAAAAACCGACAGTGACAGATCCTGCGGGCAACCGGCATTGATGGTTGCCTCTGCGCCTTCGCCGGAAATGAGGATACCAATATTGCGGTGCGACACATCTGTTGCGGCGTGCAGGGTTTCAATGCCTTGCAAATCCGCAAAGGGTGACTGCCCGCCGGTATCAATCACCAGCCATTCGTCAGGCCCGAGCCACAATGCCGAGCGTTTGTCCTTGGTAGCGCTGTGTTTCGGCTTTTGCGGGAGGGTAACGCCAAGGACTTTGGACAGGTCGGCGAGGTCATTGGTACGGGCGCGGAGCGAAATACGCTCCGCCGGTTCTGCCGGAGTGATTTGCACCGAACCGTTACCAGCACGGCTGTTGCCCAGAACTGTGATGCGCTGTGCGATTGCTTCGGACTTAGACATGCAGGCGCTCTCCCTTTTCGTCAATAAAGACGGGGCCGGTTACTTCTACTTCAATCACACGATCCAGCATCGGCACGAACAAGGTTTTGCCGTGCAGATTAAATCCGTCATGCACCACAGCCATGGCAATGGAACGGCCAAGATTGGACGACCAGTAGGAAGAGGTGACGTGACCGAGCATTTTCATCGGTTTTGGCTGGTTCGGATCGGCAACAATCTGCGCGCCTTCTTCCAGCACAGTGTTTGGATTTTTGGTCAGCAGGCCGACCAGCTGTTTGCGGCCTTCCGCCACCAGATCGGGACGGCGCATACCGCGAATACCGACAAAGTCGGTTTTCTTTTTGGAAACAGCCCAGCCAACCGCTGCATCATGCGGGGTCTGAGTGCCGTCTGTATCCTGACCGACAATGATGTAGCCTTTTTCAGCACGTAAGATGTGCATGGTCTCAGTGCCATAGAGGCAGGCGCCCATGGCTTTTGCACGTTCCCAGACAGCTTCCAGCACAGACTGACCGTAATCGGCCGGGACGTTGATTTCAAAGCCTAACTCGCCGGTAAAGGACATGCGGAACAGGCGGGTTGGCACACCGCAGAATTTACCTTCTGCCACACTCATATGCGGGAAGGCTTCGTTAGAAATATCAATGCCTTCAACAAATGGCGCGATGATTTCACGTGCTTTTGGCCCCTGAACGGCAATCACTGCCCATTGTTCGGTGGTGGAGGTCAGCCAGACATTGAGATGCGGGAACTCAGTCTGGAGATAATCTTCCATATGGTTGAGCACACGCGGTGCGCCACCGGTTGTGGTGGTGACGTGGAAGCGATCATGTGCCATACGGCCAACCACACCGTCATCCATCACAAAACCGTCTTCACCGGTCATGATGCCATAGCGGCAGCGACCCGGTTTCAGCGTGTCCCAGGCATTGGTATACATCAGATTGAGAAACTCAGCCGCATCAGGGCCGACAACTTCAATTTTACCCAAGGTGGAAGCATCAAAGATGCCGGCGACGTCGCGCACGGTTTTGCACTCGCGGGACACCGCGTCATGCATGGTTTCACCGGCATTCGGATAGTACCATGCACGTTTCCAGTTGCCGACATCCTCATAAACCGCACCGTTTTTGACTTCAAACTGATGCAGTGCAGTCTGACGTGCCGGATCAAACAGATGATCGCGGGACGAGTTGATGAGCGTGCCGAACGTCACCGGCGTATACGGTTGGCGGAAGGTGGTGAGACCGACCTGCGGGATTGGCTTGTTGAGCGCTTCCGAGGCAATCGCCAGTCCATGCATATTGGACATTTTACCTTGGTCGGATGCCATGCCGTTGGTGGTGAAGCGTTTAATATGCTCGATAGAGTGCATACCTTCGCGCACGGCATTACGAATATCCTTGGCGCAGACATCGTGCTGGAAGTCGATAAACGCCTTCACATTGCTGTCAGGGCCTGCGCCGGCTGTCGTGCCGACCATGCCGCCGCTCCAACTATAGGTTGTTGTTGCGCTGACAGTGGTGGTTGCGGAAGTTTTGCCGCCGGTTGCTAGTCCGGCAGATGTGCCTGCTGCAACGGCCTCATCAATTGCCGCTTGCAGATCGTCGGTGCCGTTACAGGTGCCGACGCAGATGCAATCCTGCGCGTAAACATCCGGCAGAAAGCGCTGTTTGGCATCGTCAAAGCGCAGCTTGCCGCGCGATTGCGAGAACAGATGCACCGATGGTGTCCAGCCGGAGGAGGTGATCAGCGCATCAATCGTATATTTGCGGCCTGACTTCGCGCCATTGGTCGCAACAGTCATGGATTTGACACGCAGCTTGCCGCTAACACTCAGCACACAATGATTGGTCAGAACCGGAATATTCAACCGGCGGGCCTCGGTAAGCACAGCTTCACCCGGATGGGCGCGGGCATCAACGATCACCGGAATATCAACGCCTGCATTTTTAAGATCAAAGGCGGCTTCATAGGCGCTGTCATGGGCGGTGAAGACACCGACATGCGAGCCGACAGCCACACCGAAATGATTGAGATAGGTGCGGGCAGCCGAAGCCAGCATAACTCCCGGACGATCATTATTGGCAAAGACCATATGCCGTTCAATCGAACCGTTCGCGAGAATAACGCGTTTGGCACGCACCTGCCACAGTCGTTCACGCGCGGTGTTCTTCTCCGGCAATGCAACATGGTCGGTGACCCGCTCGGCCAGAGCTACGAAATTATGGTTATAATAGCCGAAAGCCGTGGTGCGGGTGAGAACACGCACATTCGGCATGGCATTGAGTTCAGCCGCTGTGACCTGCGCCCAGACAAAGCCGTCGTCACCATTGATCTTGGTGCCGTTTTCATGATGCAGGGCACCACCAACTTCCGGCTGTTCGTCGCAGAGGATAACTTTGGCACCGGTGCGTGCGGCAGCGAGCGCAGCACTTAAGCCTGCCACACCTGCGCCGACAACCAGCACATCACAATGCTCATAGCGGCCTGCATAGCGGTCAGGATCAGGTTCTGTTGGCGTGACGCCCAGACCGGCTGCACGGCGGATAATCGGCTCGTAGACCTTCTCCCACGCCTTTCTCGGCCACATGAAAGTCTTATAGTAGAAGCCTGCGCCAAAGAAAGGTGAGAACAGATCATTCACCGCACCGATATCGAAAGACAAAGACGGCCAGCGGTTCTGCGACTCTGAGTGCATGCCGTCGAAAACTTCCTGCACGGTTGCACGCACGTTCGGCTGGCGATGGGCTTTGTCGCGGGAAATATCCAGCAGCGCATTCGGCTCTTCCGGCCCTGCGGACAGAAAGCCGCGCGGACGGTGATATTTAAATGAGCGTCCGATCAGGTGAATATCATGGGCAAGCAGAGCCGAGGCGACGGTATCGCCTGCCAATGCCGTATAGGTTTTGCCGTCAAAAGTGAAGCGGGCAGTTTTCGCCGGTGTCAGACGGCCTTTGCCAGTAATGCGTTTTGAGCCGCTCATTTACCACTCTCCTTGGCCGCAACACTGTTTGTCTGTACGATTTGGCTGAGATCCGGTTTCGGCTCTCCGGCTTTATAGGTGAGAAGGAACCGGTCACTCACCGTATCGCGCGCGGCATTGAAGAAGCGGCCGCAGCCATGAATATGCCGCCAGCGTTCAAAAATCACGCCTTTGGGATTGTCGCGCCAATAGAGAAACTCAACGAATTCCTCGTCCGAAAGCTCGGTTATATTGGTAGGGCGGGCAATATGCGCATCATGCGCATTACGGAATTCCAGCTCCGAGCGGTCTTCGCCGCAATAAGGACAATGGATCAGTAACATGATTGGCTATCCTTATTCAGTGTGCAACAGCGGCGGCGGCAGCTTCGTCGATCAGACGGCCGGTGCGGAAGCGATCGAGTGTAAAGCCGGCAGCCAGCGCATGCGGTTCACCACGGGCGATCAGGTGCGCAAACAAATGGGCGGAACCCGGCGTTGCTTTGAAACCGCCGGTGCCCCAGCCTGCATTGATGAACAGGTTTTGCACGGGCGTTTTGCTTTGGATCGGAGCGCGGTCGATGGTGTTATCAGTGACCCCGCCCCATTGGCGCATCATTTTTACGCGGCGGAACATCGGGAACAACTCACAGATCGCATCCAGTGTATGGGTGATGATCTGCAAGCCGCCGGTCTGGGAGTAGGAATTATACTGATCCGTACCGGCACCGATGACGAACTCGCCTTTATCCGACTGGGAAATATAGGCATGAACCGCATTGGACATGACCACACATGGTACAATCGGCTTCATCGGTTCGGAAACCAGTGCCTGCAGCGGGGAGCTTTGCAGCGGCACACGTACATCGGCCATATTCATGATGACTGAGGAGTGACCGGAGGCGGAGACGCCGATTTTCTTGGCGCCGATAAAGCCGCGATTGGTTTCGACACCGCTGACACTGCCGTCTGTATTGCGGCGAATACCCAGCACTTCGCAATTCTGGATGATATGGACGCCACGGTCGGAAGCCGCGCGTGCATAACCCCATGCAACCGCATCGTGACGAGCAACACCGCCGCGGCGCTGCAAAGCGGCACCATTGATCGGATAGCGGGAGTTTTGTGAAATATTCAGCGGCGGGCAATAGGCCTTGGCCTGCTCCGGTGTCAGCCATTCATTGTCGATGCCATAGAGGCGGTTGGCATTGACGTGACGCTGGAAGGACTGCTTGTCATGGATATTA
This sequence comes from Pseudochrobactrum asaccharolyticum, assembly GCF_003314995.1. Classification (GTDB taxonomy): domain Bacteria; phylum Pseudomonadota; class Alphaproteobacteria; order Rhizobiales; family Rhizobiaceae; genus Pseudochrobactrum; species Pseudochrobactrum asaccharolyticum. Next base: position 144,672 of record NZ_QNRH01000005.1, on the reverse strand, counting down.
TGCGACAGCATCAGCACACCGCGCGGTGAGAACATGACGTTGTAGTTGAGATCCTGTGACAGGTTCTCCCACATCTTGAGCGAATGCTCATAGATATTCATGCTCTCTTCATAGAGATAGTTGGAGCGGATGATAGTGGTGTTGCGGCCGGTATTGCCGCCGCCGATCCAGCCTTTTTCCAGTACTGCAATATTGGTGATGCCGTGTTCTTTGGCCAGATAATAGGCTGCACCCAGACCGTGGCCGCCGCCGCCGACAATAATTACATCATAGCTGGCACGCGGTTCCGGTGAAGCCCATTGTGGCTCCCAGCCTTTATTTCCGCGCAGTGCTTCACGGGCAACTGCAAATACTGAAAACTTACGCATAATGTCCCCTTTTTGGGGGCGGAAGATTTTTTCCGCCGTTTCCATGAAAGATAAACCATATGCCGACACTGACTTTGCCATTTTACGACGGGTTATGGCGTATCATGTGGTTTTTGTTTGCAGAATTACTGCAAAAGCCGGTCAGGATTTCTTACTTGTAATCGAGGGAAGGACTCACTTCGTTTTACGTGGCCTGATGATGAAAATATGACAGAGAATCTCCGGCAAAATGGCTTGGATTTTTGACTGCTTTGAAAGAAAAACAACCCTGTCCGCACGCCAAAAAATCTAAATAAAATGTGATTTTTGCGATAAAAACTGCAATAATGAGGTTGATAAGGCCTGATCAGGGGCACTCTTGCGGATTCCGTGTGGACAATTGCGCCGGATACTGTTAAACGGCACTCGAATTTGCATCGGAAGGCCGTTGCGAAGTCTTAAGATTTCCAGCCATCAGACGGCTCCCTAGCGGAACTGCCAGACTGAGTTGTCTTCGAGGCTCACCGATGCCTTCAGGCTAAACTGAAAAATCTAACTGAAACGGAACGGGATTACACGTGCAGGTACTCGTACGCGATAATAATGTTGATCAGGCTCTCCGCGCTCTTAAGAAAAAGATGCAGCGTGAAGGTATTTTCCGCGAAATGAAAATGCGCGGCCATTATGAAAAGCCATCTGAAAAGCGCGCTCGCGAAAAGGCTGAAGCCGTTCGCCGTGCACGCAAGCTGGCTCGTAAGCGCGCACAGCGTGAAGGTCTGGTAGGCGGCGGCCGCGTAGCGGCCCGTTAATTAGCCGGTCGCTTAGCGACCAGTTAATTGCAAGCCGCGTAGCGGCTCGCTAATCAGACTGAACCTGCGGCTGTCTGCTGTATGGTTTCTGATCAGATATACTGATTAAGCAGCGCATGGTCTCCGGATCGTGCGTTTTGCTTTATGTGTCATTAGCATTTACAAAACATGTTACCCGTTCACAGGAATTGGTAAAATGTGTAGCTTTATTGTAAAACTTGACCATGCCAATATATTTGCATCGCTGAAAAACAGCTTTAAGGTGGGGTGAATATTCGCTTCCGCCTTTTTTCTGTATGGCGGGGCAAAGCTGTCGGGTAAGAGGCGATCATCGTCCGCGCCAGCCTTGAGATATAATATGCGGTTTGTCGCCTCTGTTCAGAGCGTTGGTAAACTGCTTTTGAGGAGTGCATGAATGGCATCTTTGGTAAGTGTAAGTCTGACGCGACAAGAACCGCGCCGGTTTGGGCGTAATATGCTGCTGGCCGCAGCGTCCTGCGCTGTATTGGCTCTTGCAGGTTGTCAGAGCACTTCCAACTCCATTCTGACGCCGGTTGATCTGGCGCAGGGCTCCAGCGAAAATATCGGCTCGCTGACGACTGTTATTCAAAGTAACCCTCGTAATCCTGAAAGCTACAATGTGCGTGGCTCTGCCTATGGTAAGGCAGGGCGCTATCGCGAGGCGATGAAGGATTTTGATACGGCGATCCAGCTCGATCCGAATTATTATCAGGCCTATGCCAATCGCGCGCTCATTCAGCGTTATCTGAAGAATGATGCTGCTGCGGTGCAGGACTATGGCCGCGCCATTCAGATCAATCCGCAATATGATGCCGCCTATATCGGCCGTGGTAATGTCTATCGTCAGGCAGGGCGTCTGGACGAGGCGATGACAGATTTTAACCGCGCAATCCAGCTGGATACAACGGATGGCCGCGCTTATCACAATCGTGGTCTGATCTATCAGGCACGCGGTCAGCACAAGCAGGCGATTGAGGATTTCTCGGCTGCTGCTTCTCTGCAATCGAATGCGCCGGAGCCCTATAATGGCCGCGGCATTTCCTATGCGGCACTCGGCGATTATGATAATGCCTTTGATGATTTCAATACGGCGATCGGGCTGGATGATAAGGTTGCTGAGAGCTGGGCTAATCAGGCGCTGGTCTATGAGCACCGCGGCGATAAAAAGCGTGCAGCGGCGTCCTATGCCCGTGCTGTGCAGCTTGATCCGCAATACAAGCCTGCCAAAGATGGTCTGAGCCGTACGCGGTAATGGTTCAGTTCTTAATAAACTGAGCATAGCAAGTTAAAGAGCCGCAGGATTCAGTATCCGGCGGCTCTTTTCTTATGGCAGAAGCTCTCTATATTATTGGCTATGTCTTTATTTGACCATATCGGCTTTGAGAGCCGGAATATTCCGGCATCCTATCAATTTTACTCCGGCAGCATGTCTGCACTGGAGCTTAGGGTGTTGCAGACGGCGGAGAACCTGTTTTTTGTCAGCGGTAATGCCCGCAGTCCCTTGCCGTTTTTGCGGGTGATTGCTGCAAAGGGTGGCGCTGCTGAAGAGGCAGAGCTTAAACCGGGGCAGCATTTGCACCTCAAATTCAGCGCTAAGAGCCGGGAGCAGGTTGAAGCCTTTTATCAGGCCGCATTGAAATCCGGCGGACGTGACAGCGGTGCACCATCCTATCAGGGGCCTAAAGAAATGGGATATTTCGCGGCTCTGGTCTTTGATCCCGACGGCAATACGGTTGAAGTCGGCGTTCACGAAAAGCGCACTTAGAGCATAATTCTCTAAACTTGAATTAGTTTAAGATGAAATTATGCTCTAATTTTAAAGTGTTAGAGCGACCTTTGTGTGCCAAGTCTGGCACACGGCGCTCTAATTTTATGAGATACCAAAAAGGCCGGTTTTCACCGGCCTTTGTTTTTGCGCATGTTTTTTATCCCAAAACCGGTGTCCACTTTTGGGAGACATGCTTTAGCGCTTAACGATACGCTTATCGACTTTTTGTACCAGACGGTCACCGATCCACTGGATCAGGCAGACAATCACAATCAATACAGCCACAACAGCCGCCATAATCGGGTAGTTAAAGCGCTGATAGCCATAGCGGATAGCAAGGTCGCCCAGACCACCTGCACCGATTGCACCGGCCATAGCAGAGGCACCGATCAGGGTGACGATTGTCACGGTGAAGCCTGCAATCAGACCCGGCATGGATTCCGGTATCAGCACTTCCTTGATAATCGTCCAGCGGCTCGCACCCATGGAGCGGGCGGCTTCAATCAGACCGTGATCAACTTCGCGCAGTGATACTTCCGCCATACGGGCATAATAGGGAATGGCTGCAATCGACAGCGGCACAATGGATGCCCAGGTGCCGAGTGCAGTGCCCATAATCAGGCGCGTGAAGGGGATCAGCGCGACCAGCAGGATGATAAACGGCACAGACCGGAAGGCATTGACCACTGCGCCGACAACGCGATTGACGGCTAAGTTTTGCAGCAAGCCGTTACGATCTGTCAGGATCAGCAACAGGCCGAGCGGCAGACCGAAAATCAATGTGAACAGGCTGGAGAAACCGGTCATGATCAGGGTTTCGCCAAGGGAGCGCCAGAGCAGATCAAGCATTGCGGGTGTCAGGAACTGAAACATATCCGGCAACCTCCGTTTCATCACAAATTGTCTTCAGAAAACCGACAGCCTTTTGCAGAGCTGACTGGTCATGCGCGGGGAGACCGAGGAATAATGTGCCAACCGGCTCTCCCTGAATTGTATCAATACCGCCATGAACAAGGCGGGCATTGAGGCCGGAGGCAGAGGCGATATCATTGATGATCGGTCTGCGGGCTGCTTCACCGGAAATGCGGATGCGGATGATCGCTTCATCTGCAGAGCGCTGATCCTGTGTCAGATGCGTGGCAATACTCTCTGGCAAAGCAGGGGTCAGCATTTTCAGCAGGTTTCTGGTTGTCTCTGCCTGCGGGCGGGCAAAAACTTCCCAGACAGGGCCTTGCTCGGCAATCTGTCCGTGGTCGAGAACAATCACACGGTCGGCAATTTTACGGATCACATCCATTTCATGGGTAATTAGAAGAATGGTCAGGCCGAGCTTCTGATTGATGTCTTTCAGCAGCGCCAGAATGGACTGGGTGGTTTCCGGATCAAGCGCGGATGTTGCTTCATCAGACAAGAGCAGGCTCGGTTTGGCTGCCAGAGCGCGGGCAATGCCGACGCGCTGTTTCTGGCCACCGGAAAGCTGTGCCGGATAATGCTGTGCACGTTCCGACAGACCGACCAGTTCCAGCAGTTCCTCAACGATTTTCTGGCGCTCGGATTTTGCAATGCCTGCAATTTTAAGCGGCAGTGCAATATTCTGGGCGACAGTCTTGGCAGACATGAGATTGAAATGCTGAAAAATCATGCCGATACGACGGCGTACCGGCTGCAGCTGACTTTCGGTAAGGCCGGTGATTTCCTGACCTTCAATGATGACCGAGCCGCTGTCCGGCTGTTCCAGCCCGTTAAGGCAGCGGATCAAAGTGGATTTTCCGGCGCCGCTGCGGCCGATAATACCGAGAATTTCGCCGCGTTTGACCGAGAGAGAAATATCATTGACGGCAGGTGTCGTGCCGAACATGCGTTTAATATTGGAGAGTTTAACAACTTCATCACCGGTCACGGGAGGCTGACCGGATGCGGAAGACAGCTTTTGCTGCGTATTCTTTATTGGAGCTGAAGTATTCACTTTATCCTCGAGCTCTTTCTTTAAATTGAGGCAATATGATCGGAGCAAAGTGCAAAAAAGGACAATACTCAGAGTGCAAAACGGTCCGGATAAATCCGGACCGTTACTATGCGCGGTTTAAGCGTGATAAAACAGCTCTTATTCCCAGGCAGGAATACCTGTGCCTTTATAAGCGCGGTCGAGTTCTGCCTTCACCGGCTCATTCTGGAAAGCTGCGATCAGTGGCTTGACCCAAGCTGCATCCTTGTCTTCAGTGCGGATCGCAATGAAGTTACGGTAAGGATTGTTTTCCTTAGCTTCCCAGCCGATGGCATCCTTCACAGGATCCAGACCGGATTTCGCTGCCCAGTTGTTGTTGACGACAGCTGCATCGAGATCATCGATGGAAAGACCGACAACACCGGCATCCAGTTCTTTGATTTCAAGCTTTTTCGGGTTTTCAACAATATCAATCGGGGTTGCAAGAATACCTGCATCCGGATTGAGCTTGATCAGACCTTTGCTCTCGAGAACACGCAAGGCGCGGCCTTCATTGGTAGGGTCATTCGGTACGCCGACAATAGCGCCGTCTTTCAGATCTTCCAGCTTCTCAACTTTACGGGAATAGATGCCGATCGGGAAAAGGGCAGTATAACCGGCAACAGAAAGCTTATAGCCTTGCTGTTTGATCTGCTCATTCAGGTAAGGCTCATGCTGAAACGCGTTGGCATCAATTTCTTTACGCTCCAGCGCTTCATTCGGCTGGGTGTAGTCATTGAAAATTACAGTTTCGATTTTGAGACCTTCTTTTGCGGCCTGTTCGATTGCAACTTTCCAGATGTCTTCATCTTCGCCGCCCATAATGCCGACTTTGATCGACTGATCAGCAGCCTGAACTGACAAAGGTGCAGCAAATGCAACGCTCATAGCAACAGCGGAAAGCAGCATCATTTTCATGCCGGTGCGGCGCGAAATTAAAGTTTTGACGCGGGCGATATCTAACAACGACATTGCTGTTTTCCTTATAAATTCGTCAGGAAGCGATCCTTCGCTTCACTGTTTTGCCTCACCAATCTCTCACCTGTTTGCTCTCAAACGGAGGCAGGCGGATTGTGTGGTCATATTCTTCACAGAATGGTGTCTGATAACAAGGAAGTTTCGACTACGAAAAAGATAATTTTAGAATATTTTTGCTTAATTTTTGATATTTACGAATAAAACTATCGCAGATAAATATATGTTTATATTTAGCATTGTGCGTTTCGTAATAAGTGGCAGAGGTGCGGAATCGGTTTTTATGGCTCAAAACAGCACAAAAACGCCCGCTATGCGTGGTGTATGGCGGGCGTTATGAGAGGCGGATGCGAGTTTGGTTTTAATCGATGAATACGCGCACACTGGCGGCACGACCAACGGCATCAATCACAGTCAATGTGGAATAGCCGGCACCATCCGGTTGCCAGAGGCCGGAACGCTTGCGTGAGGCTTTATCCAGCGGTTTGCCATTGGCAAGCCAGATAAACGGTGCGCGGCCGCCCTGCATCTTCAAAGCCAGCGGTGCGGTGCTGCCGTCAGGCTGGTTGGAGAGTTCAACCCGTGCACCTTCCGGTGGAAACAGGATTTGCGGCGGGGATTCCCGTACCGATGCACTGACAAGCGGTGCGAGATATGGTGTGAAGCGGCGCAGGGATACGGGCAACTCGGACTGCCGCAGCCGCATGGTGCCGACGGGGGCGGGGCTGAGCGGTGTAAAACCGACACCGGATTTGGAAAAAGCTTCAAACAGGATCGGCGCCGCCGAGCCATAGCCGCTCAAACCCGGAACCGCGCCATTGTCGGCACGCCCGACCCAGACACCCAGCACATAACGTCCATCAAAACCAACCGACCATGCATCGCGATAGCCATAGCTGGTACCGGTTTTGTAGGCGAGGCCGCGCTGCATCGAGCCAAGCGGTGGTTTGACGCCTGCCAGCACATCGGCAACCTGCCATGCGGCAGCGGGTTGCAGCAGCGGCTCTGCGGTAATGGTATTGGTGCCGTCTTTGGTACGGTCGTCGACGCCATTGGAAATGATAGAGGCTTTGCCGCGATTGGACAGGCCGGTGTAAAGCTGCACCAGATCTTTAAGACTGATGCCAAGCCCGCCAAGGCCAATGGCCAGCCCCGGCGTTTCACCCGGTGGCAATGTGGTTTTGACCTCTGCACGGCGCATCCGCACCATCAGACGTGTTGCACCGACACTGTCGAGCAGACGGACAGATGGCACATTAAGCGAGAGTTGCAGTGCCTCACGCACTGTCACATCGCCCTGATAGCTCATATCAAAATTGCGCGGGCGATAGCCGGAGAAATTGGTTGGCCGGTCTTCAATAATGGTTTCCTGCATTACCAGACCGTCTTCGAAAGCCAAACCGAAGATAAAAGGTTTGAGTGCCGAGCCCGGTGAGCGCTGAACATTGGTCATATCAATCCAGCCGGAGCGGCTGGAGTCAAAATAATCCGAAGAGCCGACTTCGCCAATAATATCACCGGTGATCGCATCGGCCATCACCATGGCGACGGAGATTTTAGGCCCAAGGCGCTTGGCGGAATCCATTGCCACAGTTTCCAGCGCCTGCTGCACAGAGCGCTTGAGCGTCACATGATGCACATTGGCTTGGCTATCTTTGCGTAAAGCGGTTTCGCTGACATGCGGCGCAAGGGCGGGCATGGCCAAGCGGCGTTTTGGTATGGCCAGATGTGCGGCGCGGTCTGCCTCATCATTACCGATCAGCGAGACAACGGCTAAGCGGTTGAGCACCCGATCACGGGCGGCACGCGCATTATCAGGGTAGCGGTCGGGGCGACGGCGCTCCGGCAATTGCGGCAGGGCAATCAGCAGGGCTGCTTCCGAGGTCGTGAGCCTGCGCGGTTCTTTGCCGAAATAGGCGAGGCTCGCAGCACGGATCCCTTCAAGATTGCCACCAAAAGGCGCAAGCGTCAAATAGGCATCGAGAATTTCTTCTTTTGACAAACGCCGTTCAATTTGCACAGCGCGCAGCATCTGGCGGAACTTGGCGAAAAAAGAGCGCTCTGTGCGCGGTTCAATCAGGCGGGCGACCTGCATCGACAGAGTGGAGCCGCCGGAGATAATGCGCCCGTGACTGGCAAGTTGTACCGCCGCACGCCCCATAGCGCGCGGATCAATGCCGGCATGGTCGCGGAACCGCTGATCCTCATAGGCAATCAGCATTTCGATGAATTGCGGATCGACATCTTTATGGGTGGTGGCAAGCCGCCAATGACCGGACGGAATAGCAAAGGCGCGCAACAGATTACCATCGCGATCCATCACTTCTTTGGATGTCTGGCGGACAACCTCCAGTGGCGGCGGAAAAGCCTTGTCGAGAATTTCGAGACTGGCCCATGTGACAGCCAAGGCAATCGCGGTGCCGCTCAGGATCATGAGCTTTTTGTGCGGGTGCGGTTTTTTGCGGGGCTGGGTATCGGCCAAAAGCTGTCTCCGCCTGTCTTGTCAGGCATAATCTCAGACGGCAGATTGTGTCGTCCTTATAATCTTGCATATAACAGAGCAGAAAATAACGGGGAACACTATGATCGACAAGCTGGAATATTTCATTGCGCTTGCACGGGAAAAGCACTTTGGCAAAGCAGCAGAAGATTGCGGTATTACCCAGCCGACATTATCTGCCGGTATTCGTCAGCTTGAAGATATGCTGGGAGTTATGCTGGTACAGCGCGGTTCGCGCTTTCAGGGGCTGACACCGGAAGGCCAGCGTGTTTTGGAATGGGCGCGGCGCATTGTCGGCGATGCACGCACGATGAAAGAAGAGATGCGGGCGGCACGTTTCGGTCTTGGCGGGCATATCCGTATTGCGGCAATTCCTACTGCACTGGCGATGGTCTCACAATTGACAACGCCTTTTCGTGAAAAACATCCGGATGTGACTTTTACTGTCATTTCCCGCACTTCTGTTGAAGTGCTGGCGGCACTCGAGAATTTCGATATTGATGCCGGAATCAGCTATCTGGACAATGAGCCGCTTGGCAAAGTTACCGCGGTGCCGATCTATCGTGAGAGCTATCAGTTGATTACATCGGTCGGGAGCCGGTTTTCGGAGCGTGAAAGTGTCACATGGGCAGAAGTGGGTGGCCTGCCGCTATGCCTGCTGACAAGCGATATGCAGAACCGTCGCATTATTAATCAGCATCTGGCGCAAGCGGGTATAACTGTGCAGCCGACATTGGAGTCTAATTCGATGATTGTGCTGTTCTCCCATATCCGAACGGGTAAGTGGGCAAGCATTATGCCATTGAATCTTTCCCAAATTCTGGGCTTTAGCGAGCCGATCCGTTCAATTCCGATTGTTGAACCGCAGGCCAGCCATAGTGTCGGACTGATTGCTGCGCAGCGTGAACCGCATACGCCGCTGATCGCTGCGCTTTTGCATGAAGCACGTGCTCTGTCCCGTATTATGATGCCGCTATCTTGATAGATTTTTTCTATTGATCGACGGGATTGCCCTATTGAATTCGAGCTATAGCTTTGATCTGTTCTAAGGTGGGGAACAGAAAACATGACTATTGCGGGAGACTTTGACGGTATGTCAGGCTCGAATTCAGTTTATACGAGAAATACAGGCAGTCCTCAGAAGCGTTCAGTCAATAATGACATTGCTGCGCGGACGATAGAGATTATCAATGAGTATAAGGCTGTCGAAGGCCCGTTGCTTCCTGTTTTGCATGCCATACAGGAAGAGTTTGGTTATGTACCGGCGGAAACGCTGACACTGATTGCCGAGACGCTGAACCTTTCGCGCGCGGAAGTGCATGGCGTTATGACTTTTTATCACGATTTTCGCGCATCGCCTGCCGGTCGCCATGTGATCCGGTTGTGTCGCGCTGAGGCTTGCCAGTCTATGGACGGCGACCGCGTGGCAGAGGCGGTGCAAAAGCTGCTCGGTATCGGCTGGGGTGAAACAACCGGCGACGGTAAAATCACACTTGAGGCGGTTTATTGTCTTGGTCTGTGTGCCTGTGCGCCTGCGGCGCAAGTGGGTGACCGGCTGATCGGTCGTCTGAATGAAGGCAAGGCAGAACAAATGATCGCGGAGGCACGGGCATGAGTGTAACAATTTATGTGCCTTGTGATGCTGCCGCTCTGGCGCTTGGTGCCGATCAGGTTGCCAATGCGATTGCCGGTGAAGCCGTCAAGCGCGGTCTGGATATCAAGCTGGTGCGCAATGGCTCCCGCGGTATGGTCTGGCTGGAACCGCTGGTTGAAGTGGCAACCGACAAAGGCCGTATGGCCTATGGTCCTGTGGATGTGGCTGATGTGGCCTCGCTGTTTGACAGCGGCCTGCTTAAGGGCAAAGAACACCCGCTATCGCTGGGGCTGACAGAAGAAATCCCGTTTTTCAAAAAGCAAACCCGTCTGACTTTTGCCCGTTGCGGCGTGACCGATCCTTTGTCGCTGGATGATTACCGCGCTCATGATGGGCTGAAAGGCCTGCAAAATGCAGTTGCGATGCAGCCTGCGGATATCGTGGCTCAGGTCACGGATTCCGGCTTGCGTGGTCGTGGTGGTGCCGGTTTCCCGACCGGTATCAAATGGAAAACGGTTCACGATACCCAGAGCCCGCGTAAATATATTGTCTGTAATGCGGATGAGGGGGACAGCGGTACTTTTGCCGACCGTATGATTATGGAAGGTGACCCTTTCGTTCTCATCGAAGGGATGGCGATTGCCGGTATCGCAGTGGGTGCCACCAAAGGCTATCTCTATACGCGCTCGGAATATCCGCATGCGATTGCGATGATGGAACAGGCTGTCGAGATTGCCCGCAAAGCTGGCGTTCTCGGTGCCTCGGTGCTTGGCTCGCGTTTCGCCTTTGATATGGAAGTGCGCACCGGTGCCGGTGCCTATGTCTGCGGTGAAGAAACCGCGTTGCTGGAAAGCCTTGAAGGTAAGCGCGGACTGGTGCGTGCCAAGCCGCCATTGCCTGCCCATAAAGGCTTGTTCGGCAAACCGACCGTGATCAATAACGTGATTTCACTGGCCTCTGTTCCGGTGATTATGGACAAGGGCGCTGCCTATTACCGTGATTTTGGTATGGGACGTTCCCGTGGTACAATTCCGTTGCAGATTGCCGGTAATGTTAAATATGGCGGGTTGTTTGAAACCGCTTTCGGTCTGACGCTGGGCGAGATTGTCGATGATATCGGCGGCGGTACCGCAAGTGGTCGTCCGGTTAAGGCGGTTCAGGTTGGCGGGCCATTGGGTGCTTATTTCCCGCGCGCATTGTTCGATACGCCGTTTGATTATGAAGCCTTTGCGGCCAAAGACGGTCTGATCGGTCATGCTGGTCTGGTGGTTTTTGATGATCGGGCAGACATGCTGAAACAGGCGCGGTTCGCGATGGAATTCTGTGCCATTGAATCCTGCGGGAAATGCACTCCATGCCGTATCGGCTCGACACGCGGTGTCGAAGTGATCGACAGAATTGCAGCCGGTGTAGAAACCGATACGCAGATCGAGGTTCTGACAGATCTTTGCCAGACCATGAAGTTCGGTTCCCTTTGTGCGCTTGGCGGCTTTGCCCCTTATCCGGTGATGAGTGCCCTGACGCATTTTGAAGAGGATTTTCGTCCGCGCCCTGAAAGCCAGACTTTCGTGCAGGCAGCGGAATAGGAGTGACAGAAGATGAGCTTAATTAAAGAAATCGATTACGGCACACCTGCTTCACGCTCGGACAAAATGGTGACCCTGACCATCGACGGCAATCAGGTGACCGTGCCGGAAGGCACCTCGATCATGCGGGCTTCTATGGAAGCCGGTATTGCCATTCCGAAGCTTTGCGCCACCGATATGGTGGATGCATTCGGTTCCTGCCGTCTGTGTCTCGTAGAAATTGAAGGGCGTAACGGTACGCCGTCTTCCTGCACCACACCGGTGATGGAAGGTCAGGTGGTTCATACCCAAACCGGTCGCCTGAAGTCTTTGCGCAAAGGCGTGATGGAGCTTTATATCTCCGATCACCCGCTGGATTGTCTGACTTGTGCCGCCAATGGCGACTGCGAATTGCAGGACATGGCCGGAGCTGTAGGTCTGCGTGATGTGCGCTACGGTCAGGACGGTGCGAACCACGTGTTCAAACAAGGCCGCAACGACGGTGCGCTGAATGCAAAATGGATGCCGAAAGACGAGAGCAATCCGTATTTCACCTATGATCCTTCCAAATGTATTGTCTGCTCACGCTGCGTGCGTGCCTGTGAGGAAGTGCAGGGTACTTTTGCGCTGACTATTGAAGGGCGTGGTTTTAATTCCCGCGTCTCACCGGGTATGCATGAGAGCTTCTTAGGTTCGGAATGTGTGTCCTGTGGTGCCTGTGTGCAGGCTTGCCCGACAGCAACGCTGACAGAAAAATCGGTGATCGAAATCGGTCAGCCGGAACATTCCAAAGTCACGACCTGTGCTTATTGCGGTGTCGGTTGTTCTTTCAAAGCGGAAATGCGTGGCGAAGAACTGGTGCGTATGGTGCCGTATAAAGACGGTAAGGCCAATCGTGGTCATTCCTGCGTTAAAGGCCGCTTTGCTTATGGTTACGCCCATCACAAAGACCGTATTCTCAAGCCGATGATCCGCGAAAAGATCACCGATCCGTGGCGCGAAGTGTCATGGGAAGAAGCCTATGGTCGTGTGGCGAGCGAATTTAAACGCTTGCAGACCCAGTACGGGCGCAATTCCATCGGTGGTATTACCTCGTCACGCTGCACCAATGAAGAAACCTTCCTTGTGCAGAAACTGATCCGTGCCGGTTTCGGCAATAACAATGTCGATACCTGTGCGCGTGTTTGTCACTCGCCGACCGGCTATGGTCTGAACCAGACTTTCGGTACCTCTGCGGGGACGCAGGATTTTGACAGTGTTGAACATACCGATGTGGTGATGGTAATCGGTGCCAATCCGACCGACGGCCATCCGGTATTTGGTTCGCGCCTGCGTAAGCGTTTGCGCCAAGGTGCCAAGCTGATTGTGATTGATCCGCGCCGTATTGATCTGGTGCGCTCACCGCATATTGAGGCAGCACATCATCTGGCACTGCGTCCGGGCACAAACGTGGCAATCATGACCGCGCTGGCGCATGTGATTGTGACGGAAGGCCTGCAGGATGATGCTTTCATCCGCGAGCGTTGCGAGAATGAAGAGTTTCGTGATTGGGTGGAATTCGTCTCCCAGCCGCAATATAGCCCAGAGGCTGTGGAACTGCTGACCGGTGTTCCGGCGCAAGAAGTGCGCGGCGCAGCCCGTCTGTTTGCAACAGGCGGCAATGGTGCAATCTATTATGGCCTTGGTGTAACCGAGCATAGTCAGGGTTCCACCACCGTGATGGCGATTGCTAATCTTGCTATGGTCACCGGTAATATCGGCCGCAAGGGCGTGGGTGTGAACCCGCTGCGCGGTCAGAACAACGTGCAGGGCTCCTGTGATATGGGCTCATTCCCGCATGAACTGCCGGGCTATCGTCATATTTCCGATCCTGCAACCCGCGAGATTTATGAAAATATCTGGGGTGTGATCCTGCAGGATGAGCCGGGTCTGCGTATTCCGAATATGCTGGATGCGGCGGTGGAAGGCACCTTCAAGGGTATCTATATTCAGGGTGAGGATATTCTGCAGTCCGATCCGGATACCCGCCATGTGGCTGCCGGTCTGGAGGCTATGGAATGTGTGGTGGTGCAGGACCTGTTCCTCAATGAGACTGCCAATTTCGCCCATGTTTTCCTGCCGGGTTCGACCTTCCTTGAAAAGGACGGTACATTCACCAATGCGGAACGTCGTATCAACCGCGTGCGCAAGGTCATGACACCAACCAACGGCTATGCCGACTGGGAGGTGACGCAGAACCTTGCCCGTGCGATGGGGCTGAACTGGAACTATACGCATCCGTCGCAGATCATGGACGAAATTGCCATGACCACGCCGACATTTGCCAATGTGTCCTATGAATTGCTGGAACGTGAAGGTTCCGTGCAGTGGCCATGTAATGCCAAAGCACCGCTCGGCACGCCGGTGATGCATATTGATCATTTCGTGCGCGGCAAAGGTAAATTCATGCGCACCGAATATGTGGCGACCGACGAGCGCTCAGGCCCGCGTTTCCCGCTGCTGCTGACCACTGGACGTATTTTGTCGCAGTATAATGTGGGCGCACAGACCCGCCGTACCGAGAATGTGGCATGGCATGCGGAAGATCGTCTGGAAATCCATCCGCATGATGCGGAAGTGCGTGGTTTGCGTGATGGTGACTGGGTGAAAATCGCCAGCCGTGCCGGTGAAACAACCTTGCGGGCGCTGGTTACAGATCGTGTGACACCGGGTGTGGTCTACACGACCTTCCACCACCCGACCACACAGGCCAATGTGGTGACCACAGATTTCTCGGATTGGGCAACCAACTGTCCGGAATATAAGGTGACTGCGGTGCAGATCAGCGCATCCAACGGCCCGACACAATGGCAGCAGGAATATCGCGAACATTCCGAAGCCAGCCGTCATATTGAAACAGCTTTGGATACGGTGAGTTAAGCTATGAGTGAACATACTTATCGCAGCCGACTTCCGATGATGGCATCGCAGATTGCCACATTCTTTAGTTCGCAGACGCAGATTGATCAGGCGGCAGGTGTTGCCAAACATATCAATATGTTCTGGGAGCCGCGTATGCGGTCACAATTATTCGATTTGATTGATGCAGGCGGAGAGGGACTACATCCTCTGGTTATAAAAGCGGCACCGCTGATTAAACGCCCAAATGCGTAAGAAAGCGCAGCCGGATACAGTTTTGTGTCCGGCTGTTTGATTCAGGCAGACATACACTTCATTACGATAATTGAGGGATGCTCACGGGAGAGGGCAGGCTGCGGCGCGTCCGCAGAAGGGAGGACTATGTTATGAGTGCTACAGATCAGACACTGGGCGGTTTGAGCGGGCCGGGGATACTCGACCGCGAGCGGATTATCGCCAAACCCGGCTTTAACCGCTGGCTGGTGCCACCGGCGGCGCTGGCAATCCATTTATGTATCGGCATGGCTTATGGTTTCAGTGTGTTCTGGCTGCCGCTCAGCCGTGCGCTGACCGGTGATGCGGCAGGTGCCTGTACCGATATGAGCCTGCTGACCGCCTTGTTTACCACCAGTTGTAACTGGCGTGTGGCTGATCTCGGCTGGATTTATACGCTGTTCTTTGTGTTGCTTGGCTGTTCTGCCGCGATCTGGGGCGGTTGGCTGGAGCGCGTGGGGCCGCGTAAAGCCGGTTTCGTGTCAGCGCTTTGCTGGTGCGGCGGTATGGTGATTGCCGCGATCGGCGTGATGACCCACCAATTATGGCTGATGTGGGTTGGTGCCGGTTTCATTGGTGGTATCGGTCTTGGTCTTGGCTATATTTCACCGGTTTCAACATTGATCAAATGGTTCCCTGATCGTCGTGGTATGGCGACCGGAATGGCAATTATGGGTTTTGGTGGCGGTGCGATGATCGGTGCGCCGCTGGCTGATTTGTTGATGGAGCATTTTAAAACGCCGGAAACAGTCGGCGTCTGGCAGACTTTTCTGGTAATGGCTGCCGGTTATTTCGTCTTCATGATGGGCGGTGCCTTTGGCTACCGTATTCCGCCTGCCGGGTGGAAACCGGAAGGCTGGATAGCACCGCAGGCTAAAAAAGCGATGATTACCAGCCGTCATGTGCATTTGCGTGATGCGCATAAAACCCCGCAATTCTGGCTGATCTGGGCAGTGCTGTGTTTGAACGTCTCTGCCGGTATTGGTGTGATCGGTATGGCATCGCCAATGTTACAGGAGATTTTCGGCGGTCGTCTGATCGGTGAGGCAGGGCTGACCTTCACAGAACTGAGCACAGAACAGAAGGCAGCAATTGCCGCGATTGCGGCCGGTTTTACCGGACTGATCTCGCTGTTTAATATTGGCGGTCGTTTTTTCTGGGCTTCTCTGTCTGACCGCCTTGGCCGTAAGGCGACTTACTTCACCTTCTTCGCCCTTGGCATCGTTCTTTACACTCTGTTGCCAACTGCTGCGCATATGGGCTCGGTCACACTGTTTGTGGTGATGGTCTGTATTATCCTGTCAATGTATGGCGGTGGCTTTGCGACTGTTCCTGCCTATCTGGCGGATATTTTCGGCACGCAATTTGTGGGGGCTATTCACGGACGTTTGCTGACGGCTTGGGCAACGGCGGGGATCGTCGGGCCGGTCGTGGTGAATTATATCCGCGAGTTCCAGATTGCTGCCGGTGTGCCACGCGCGCAGGTCTATGATTATACAATGTATATTCTGGCCGGTATGCTGGCACTGGGTCTGATTGCGAATTTCTTCATCAAACCGCTGGGCGATAAGTGGTTTATGTCGGATGCGGAAGTTGCCAAACTTCAGGCCGCAGTTAAAGCTGAAGCAACAGGACCGAGTGGCTCCTTCGGTATCGGCACAGGCGGGCTGGATGCCAAAGCTGCTCTTGCATGGGCTGCTGTGGGTATCCCGATTATCTGGGGTGTGTGGACAACCTTTGAAAAATCTCTGATCCTGTTTCGTTAAAGAAGAAGGTTCAGTCTGATTGGAAACTCCGGCATCGCTGCCGGAGTTTTTTATTTCCCCATAAAAATCAAAGGCTTTTCCAAGATGGAACGCTGTTAAAAACGACGATTTCCGGCAATTTGATGCGATGAATGATAAAACTATTCCATTTTGGTATGGGTAGTCAGAAATTGCATTGGCCTTGAAAGCTGTTCGCCGCCTATAAATTTCACGTCTGAAATTAAAAAATAAATGCCACAAAGAGGCAAAATAATTCAGACGTATGAGTGGGCAATGGAGTGCTGTTTGTAACAAGCAGCAGCAGGAGGACAGGCCGTGGCAGAACTGCGTCAGGCACGAGACAGCTTTCGTCTGAAAGTCAGCGATATTCATGAAATTGCGGTTTATGATTACGGCAATCCGGATGGTATTCCGGCTGTGTTTCTGCATGGCGGACCAGGCGCCGGTGTATCGGCCAAGCAGGTTGCCAGCTTCGATCTTGATACCTATCGTGTCATTACTTTCGATCAGCGCGGTGCCGGACAATCAACACCAATTGCAGAATTGCGCGAGAATACCACGCAGCATCTGATTTCAGATATTGAACGCATCCGTGAGCATTTCGGCATTGAGCGTTGGCTGGTGACCGGCGGTTCGTGGGGCTCTTGCCTGTCTCTGGCCTATGGTCAGGCACATCCGGAACGCTGCCTCGGTTTTCGCATTCACGGGATTTTCCTTGGTGACCGCGAAGACAGTGACTGGTGGTTCCACGGTTCCAGAACGATTTTTCCTGATTACTGGCAGGAATTTGCAGAATTTGTGCCGGAGGATGAACGCGGCGATCTGCTGAAAGCCTATTATAAACGACTGACTTGCGGTGATCCGGCGGTGGAACATGCAGCGGCGCAGAGCCTGCGCGGTTTTTCTGCTCGTACTCAGACTTTGGAGCCGAGCGCAGAGCATGTCTCGACCTTGTTGCAGAGTGATGCGGCTTTGGCTGTTTCGCGCATTTTCACGCATTATTGCATGAATGGTGCCTTCATGCCTGCCAATGCATTGCTGGATAATCTCGACCGTATCCGCCATCTGCCGGCAGAAATTGTACAGGGGCGTTATGATACCGTGACCCCGATGGTGACAGCATGGAAGCTGAAAACCGCATGGCCGGAAGCCAGTTTCACCATTGTTACTTTGTCTAATCATCAGTCGACAACCGGTCCGATGGCCATAGCTCTTGCAGACGCCTCTGCGCGTCTGGCAAAAGCAGTCAGCGTTTGAAAAGCGCATCATTGTAATTGAAAATAACGGGCAGCTTCATGTTTGATACACTGAAATCCGATCCTACCGCAGTTCAGATGTCCTCCTATACGGATATCCGCAAAGCCGTAAAACCGGCCATCTCACCGGATGGCGAATTGCTGGCATTTTTGAGCGATGCAAGCGGCACCGCACAGGTCTGGATCAAGCCTTTGGCCGGTGGCGAAGCGAAGCAGCTGACCAATCTGCGGGAACCTGTCGGCACACTGTCTTTCAACCCGAAAAGCCGTGACCTGCTGATCAGCACCGATTGGGGTGGTGATGAGCGTCACCAGTTCTGGCTGATTGAAAATGCGGAAGGTGAGCCGCGTAAGCTGACTACGGATGTAACCGTGGTGCATGGCTGGGGCTGCTGGTCACCGGACGGCACGCAGATTGCCTATTCCGCCAATTATCGTGACCGCACCCATATGGATCTCTATGTGATGACAGTTGCGACAGGTGAAGCCAAATGTGTTTATCAGGGCACTGGCTGGCGCACTCCGGCAGCTTTCACACCGGATGGTGCGGCGCTGCTGGTCAATGACTGTACCCGCGCCATGACGGATCAGAATTTCTGCCGTCTTGATCTGGCAAGCGGCGCTTATGAAGATATGCTGCCGCATCAGGGACGCGCTTCCTATCAGGCTGCGAAATTCCTCAAAGACGGTTCTGGTATTCTGCTGATTTCCGATCAGGGGCGTGACTATTCCGGCGTGATGTTCAAAGCCCATGACAGCAATGAACTTGTTGAAATTGCCGGTTTTGAAAAACAGGACGTGGAAGCACTGGCCATTGCACCGGATCAGCAGAGCGTGGCGCTGGTGCTCAACCGTCAGGGCTGGAGCGAGATCGTTATCATTGATCGTCAGGGCAAAGTGCAGAAATCTCTGCCAACCCCGATGCCTAGTGTAATTGCATCTGTGGCATGGACGCAGGATGGTTCCGCACTGGTGATGCCTGCCGAAGGTGCAGCAACCTCCGGTGACATCTGGCGCTGTGAGGTGGCTACAGGCACCTATAGCCGTCTGACCGATGCACCGAAGGCCAAAACCACTCTGCCGGACTTTATTGAGCCGACTGTGACCAGTGTTGCGAGCTTTGACGGGCTGGATGTTCCTTACTTCGTCTATCAGCCGACAGTTGCTGCGCCTGCAAGCGGCTATCCGGTGATGATCATTGTTCATGGCGGCCCTGAAGCTCAGTGGAAGCCTGATTTCCGCGCCGATATTCAATATATGCTGGCACGCGGCATCATGGTGGTTGCACCGAATATTCGCGGCAGCACCGGCTATGGCCGTCCTTATCAGCATCTGGACGACCGCGAATTGCGTATGGACAGCGTGGCTGATCTCAAAGCCGTGCGTCTGGCTGTGGGCAAACGTGCGGATGTTGATGACAGCCGTATCGGCGTGTTTGGCCGCTCCTATGGCGGTTTCATGGTGCTGGCTGCTCTCACCGAATATCCTGATTTGTGGAAACTCGGTGTAGAATATTACGGCATCGCCAATTTCCTGACGCTGATGGAAACCACCGGCCCGTGGCGCAAAGTCCTGCGTGAGGTGGAATACGGCGATGTTGCCACGATGAAAGATGCGCTAGAGCGCTTCTCGCCAATTCACAAAATGGCCGAAGTACAGGCACCGCTGATGGTGGTGCACGGGCTCGAAGATCCGCGCGTAACGCCTTGCGAGAGCGAGATGGTTTATTCCTGCCTGCGCGGCTTGGGCAAGCCGGTGGAAATTCTGCGTATTGCGCATGAAGGCCATGGTTTTGCACGCATTGAAAACCGCCACACAGTGTTTGATGCGCTGGGACGTTTCATCGACGAAAACCTGTAAAGACAACACGGTTTCAGGCGCGGGTGGAGGCTCGCTCCTGAAACCGTATTCAAATGACATGATAATCGGGAGGAACACCATGAAAAATGGTGAGGTGATCTGGGATCTGGTTGATGCGAAAAAACGTGAGTTTGAAGAACTCAGTGACCGCGTTTGGGGTATGCCGGAAATTGCCTATACGGAATATAAATCCTGCGCCGAGCATACACAGATGCTCCGTGATCAGGGTTTTAAAATTACGGAAAATGTAGCCGGTATTCCGACTGCCGTGATCGGTGAAGCCGGTGAAGGCGGACCTGTTATCGCGATCCTCGGTGAATATGATGCATTGCCGGGTCTAAGCCAGGAAGCCGGTATTGCTGAGCCGCGTCCGATTCCGGGCACAGGACACGGTCATGGCTGCGGCCATAATATGCTGGGTTCTGCAGCACTTCTCGCAGCAACGGCTGTGAAAGACTGGCTGGAGCAGAACGGTAAAAAAGGCCGTGTGCGTTATTACGGTTGCCCTGCGGAAGAGGGCGGTGCTGCCAAGGCTTTCATGGTGCGCGCCGGTGCTTTTGACGATGTGGATATTGCGATTTCGTGGCATCCGGCTTCGTTCACGCAAGTAGATGATGCCCAGTCGCTGGCCAATACCCGTATGGATTTTGAATTTACCGGCCGTGCATCACATGCTGCCGCCGCACCTCATCTCGGCCGTTCTGCACTCGATGCGGTTGAGCTGATGAGCGTTGGCTGTAATTACCTGCGCGAGCATATTCCGGCAGATTGCCGTCTGCATTACGCCTATCTCAATGCCGGTGGTATTGCGCCGAATGTGGTGCAGGCAAAAGCCAAAGTGCGTTATGCAATCCGCGCAACCGATCTGCCGGGCATGTTCTCGCTCAATGAGCGTGTGAAAAAAGTGGCGCAGGGCGCTGCAATGATGACCGAAACCACTGTCGATATTTCCATCATGAGTGCGGTGTCTAACCTGCTCGGCAATACGCCGCTGGAAATCGCGATGCACTCCAATATGGAGCGTCTCGGTGGTGTGCCGTTTGATGATGCTGACCGTGCTTTTGCTGCGAAAATTCAAACAACATTGTCTGCAGAAGATATTGAAACCGATTACCTGCGTGTTGGTCAGCCTTTCGCTGAAAATGCACCGCTTTGCGATTATGTACTGCCACGCGAACAGACAGGCGTGCCGATGATTGGTTCTACCGATCTGGGCGATGTCAGCTGGGCGGTGCCGACTGTGCAGGCACGTGTTGCCACTCATGCGATCGGCTCACCTGGTCACTCATGGCAGATCACTGCGCAGGGCAAAATGCCTGCCGCGCATAAAGGCATGGTCTATGCGGCTAAAGTTATGGCCGGAACCGCGCTGGATGTGATGCAGGATGAGAGCATTCGCAATGCTGCCAAGGCTGATCATCAGGCACGTATGGCGAAAACGCCTTATACCTGCCCGATCCCGCCGGAGGTTAACCCGCCACTGCAGCCGCGTCCTGCTGAGTAAAATGGCTGAGTAAAATCAATCGGCATGGCGGTGATCTGCCGCCATGTCCTTTATCAACGCAAATAATGATAAACAGGGGATAAAGATGAAGACCAATAAATTTTTGAGCCGCAGCTCTGCATTAGCATTGCTTGCCGGTACTGCCGCTATCGCTGGTGCAACATTTGCATCGGAAGCTGCCTCACCGCCAAACGCGCTGGTGATGGCATGGAATATTGATGCGATCAGCACTTTCGATCCGGCACAGATCGGCGAAGTGGTGAGCAATGAAATTATCCAGAACACCTGCGACCCGCTGGTTGATTTTGACCCGAAAGACGAAACCAAAATTCTGCCGCGCATGGCCAAAAGCTGGGACGTGTCGGAAGACGGTTTGCAGATTACTTTTCATCTGCGCGATGACCTGAAATTTGATAATGGTGAAAAAGCCACGGCCGGTGATTTGGCATGGTCGTTGCAGCGCGTTGTAAAACTGGGCTTCGGTAATGCTGCGACACTGACCGAATATGGTTTTGTCAAAGAGAATGTTGATGCCGCGATTACAGCGCCGGATGATCATACTGTCGTCTTTAAGCTCGATAAGCCGTATCCAGTTAATCTCATCTTGTCGGCAATTGCCGCCAACCGTGTTGCCACAATGCTTAATCAAAAAGTGCTGATGGCCAATCAGGTTGAAGGTGATATGGGCAATAAATATCTTGCCACCCGTACCGACTGTGTGGGCCCTTACAAGCTGATGCGCTGGAACCCTGCGGAAGTTGTGCTGTTGCAGGCCAGTGATAATTATTGGGGTGAAGCACCAAAACTGAAACAGGTTCTGATCCGCCATGTGTCGGAAGCCGGTACCCAGCGTTTGCTGCTGGAAAAAGGCGATATTGATATCGCCCGTGATCTGACACCGGAAGACCTGAAAGATCTGGAAGCACAGGACAAAGTTACAGTCTCCCGCGCTCTGAAGCCGACCTTGTTCTACTGGAACTTTAACAATGCTGACCCGATTTTCAACAATGAAAAAGTGCGTCTCGCTATGCGCTATCTCATTGATTATGATGGTCTGGCCAAGACTGTGATGCACAATGTCGGCGTGCCACGCGCAAGCTTTGTACAGCTTGGAGCTTTCGGTGCGCTGGATGAAAAAGAAGGCCAGCCGTTCACTCTGGATGTTGATAAAGCCAAGGCGCTTCTCGCCGAAGCCGGTCATCCGGATGGTTTTGAAACCACCATGTTTATCGGTACAGCACCTTATGCAGCCCCGATTGCCCAGAGTATTCAGGATGCAGCGGCCAAAGCCGGTGTGAAAATCAAGATTGAACGTATGGCCAATGCCCAGCTGTTCAGCCGTATCCGTGGTCGTGAATTCCAGACCTCGCTGATGGGCTGGGCGACTGCTGTGCCGGATGCGCACGGCAATGCTTCACGCCAGATTTTCAATCCGGATAACCGCATGGAGGCCAAGCAGACCATGTATCCGAGCTGGCGCGCGAGCTATTTTGATGAAGCTGTGAACAAGGAGGTTGATGCTGCCTTGTTTGAAAAAGATGAAGCCAAACGTGCCGAGCTTTATCATGCGCTTCAGAAAGAGATGATGGAAAAAGGCCCGCAGGCTTATATGTTCCAGATCTATAATGTTGCCGGTATTAACAAGGGTATCAGCAATTGGGAGTGGAACGGTTTCCGCACCTATTACGATACAGCCTCTAAATAACTGATGCTCATGCCCCTGCCGCAAACATTGCTGCGGCAGGGGCACTCCGGAATTTATGTTCCGGTTTTCAGTCAGAGTTTGCGGCATATCCCCGTTTTGTGAACAGTTTTTTGCTGGCAGCAGAGTGCTGCAAACTCTCCTTTTCCCGATATTGACGGAAACATTGCCATGACGACGCCCGAAACTTTGGAAGATGCGGAGTTTGAAAATGAGGTCTATCATGATCCTCATCCCGTGCTTCTCTTTCTCGCCGCCGCCGCACGCCTGATCATTTCTGTGGCGATTACGCTGCTTGGTCTGGTCACGCTGACTTTTTTCATCAGCCGTCTTTTGCCGCTTGATCCGGTGATCGCGATGCTGGGAGATAATATCTCTCAGGAAGCCTATGATACTATGTATCGCAAACTTGGCCTCGATCAGCCGCTGATCGTGCAATACGGGCTTTATATTAAAAATGCCGTGATGTTTGATTTCGGCAATGCGCTGACCTCCGGCAGACCGGTGCTGGAAGATATCGCCCGCGTATTCCCTGCCACCATTGAGCTGGCAACCGTTGCGATTATCATTGGTACCGGTTTTGGTATTCCGCTCGGCGTGTTCTCGGCGATGTACCGTAATTCGCCGCTGGATCATCTGGTGCGTATGCTCAGTCTGCTCGGTTATTCCACACCGAACTTCTGGCTCGGCTTAATGGCTCTGCTGGTGTTTTATGCTGGTCTCGGTTGGATCGGTGGCCCGGGTCGTATTGATTTCATCTATGAATTCTCTGTTGAACCGACAACCGGCTTCCTGTTGCTTGATAGCGCGATGCAGGGGCAGTGGGATGCATTCGGTAATGCCTTCAGCCATATCATCATGCCTGCGCTCATTTTGGCTTTCGGCTCCATGGCCTATATCAGCCGTATGACCCGCGGTTTCATGATCGAGCAGCTCAATCAGGAATATATCATCACTGCCCGCGTGAAAGGCCTGTCATGGTCGCGCACTGTTTGGGGACATGCATTCCGCAATGTCGCTGTACAGGTGGTGACGGTTGTGGCGCTGTCCTATGCGTTCCTGCTCGAAGGTGCCGTGCTGACAGAAACCGTGTTCGCATGGCCGGGTTTTGGCCGCTATCTCACCAATGCTCTGATGGCCGGTGATATGAATGCTGTGGTCGGCTGCACGCTGATCGTGGGTATTCTCTTCGTTGTCATCAACCTGATCAGTGATCTGCTTTACCGCGTCTTTGATCCGCGTACACGATAGGTGCTCTTATGACTGATACTTCCAATTCCGCACCTAACGCTTCGTCATTCCGTGAATGGCTGCGTGCGCCGGTGCCTTCCTCCGCCCTTCAGGCCAATGTGCAGCAATTGCGCCGCTCTTGGCTGAAGCTTCTGACCAATACATCCGCAGTTTTCGGCCTGTTCGTTATTCTGCTGCTGGTGGCTGTGGCGATCTTTGCGCCTTATATCGCGCCTTATGATATCGGTGCGAATAATCTGGCCAATCGTCTGCAACCGCCGTCATGGGCGCATTATTTCGGCACTGATGAGCTGGGCCGTGATATTTTCAGCCGTCTGGTCTATGGTTCGCGCATCACGCTTTATATCGTGACGCTGACGGCAATCATTGCCGCGCCAATCGGCCTGATTGTCGGCACGACTGCCGGTTATATGGGCGGCTGGGTTGATACAGCGCTGATGCGTATTGTTGATATTTTCCTCGCATTTCCAAGCCTTGTTCTGGCGCTGTCATTTGCTGCGGCGCTTGGGCCCGGCATTGAGAATGCCGTGATCGCGATCTCGCTGGCTGCATGGCCGCCGATTGCCCGTTTGGCACGTGCGGAAACACTGACCATCCGCTCGTCCGACTATGTGGCAGCCATCCGCTTGCAGGGTGCCTCCACGATGCGCGTGATCTGGCACCACGTTGTGCCGATGTGTATCCCGTCGGTGGTGATCCGTATCACGCTCAATATGTCGTCGATTATTCTCACAGCTGCCGGTCTTGGCTTCCTGGGTCTTGGTGCGCAGCCGCCAAGCCCTGAATGGGGTGCGATGCTCTCCAGCGGCCGTGAATTCATGATGACCTCGTGGTGGCTCGCAGCCATGCCCGGTTGTGCCATTCTGCTCGCCAGCCTTGCCTTCAACCTGTTTGGTGATGGTCTGCGCGACGTACTTGACCCACGTAACGGATAAGAGGAACGGATAAATCAAATGACCAAACCTCTGCTAGAAGTTGAAGATCTGTGGGTGTCCTTTCCGGGTGTTGACCGCTCAATCGATGTGGTGCGTGGCATCAGCTTTTCCATCGGGCGCGAGAAAGTCGGTATTGTAGGTGAGAGCGGTTCCGGTAAATCCATGACCGGCCGTTCAATCCTCAAACTGACCCCGAAAGCGGCGCAGATCAAAGCCAAGAAGCTGCAATTCGGTGATGTGGATTTGCTGGGTGCCAGTGAGCGTCAGATGCGCTCGGTGCGTGGCAATAAAATCTCGATGATTTTGCAAGATCCGAAATATTCGCTCAATCCGCTGATCCGTATCGGCGACCAGATTATGGAAGCCTACCGGCTGCATCATCGGGTGAATAAGCAGGAAGCCCGTCAGCGCACACTGACCATGTTGGAAGCCGTGCATATCCGTGACGCGGAGCGGGTGATGAACCTGTTCCCGCATGAGATTTCCGGCGGTATGGGACAGCGTGTGATGATCGCGATGATGCTGATCCCTGAGCCGGATATGATCATCGCCGATGAGCCAACCTCTGCGCTGGACGTCACGGTGCGCCGTCAGGTGCTGACCGTTCTGGACGAGCTGGTGAGCCGTTCCGGTACCGGACTGATGTTCATTAGCCACGACCTCAATCTGGTGGCGGATTTCTGCGATCGCGTGCTGGTGATGTATGCCGGTCGCATCATGGAAGACCTGCCTGCCAAAGAACTGCATAAAGCGCAGCATCCCTATACGCAGGCTCTGCTTGCCAGCCTGCCGCGTCTCGACCAGCCGGTGGATATGCTGAAAGTGCCGGAGCGTGATCCGAGCTGGCTGTCAGGCGCGACCCTCAGCGGAGGACAGAAATAATGGCGGATATCATGAGTGAAAAAACGACGCCGCTGGTGGATGTCTCCGACCTGTCTGTCAGCTTCGGTAAGGGGCGCAAGCGCTCGACAGTGGTCAAGAAAGCCCGCTTTCATATTGCCCGTGGTGAGGCCTATGGTCTGATTGGGGAATCCGGTTGCGGTAAGTCCACAATCCTGCGCGCATTGGCCGGCCTGATCCCGCATTATACCGGCAATTTCAATTTTGACGGTACATTGCTGTCCGGCGAGCGGGACAAATCGTTCTTCCGCCGCGTGCAGATGGTGTTTCAGGATCCTTATGCTTCGCTGCATCCGCGCAAGATGGTGCATAAAGTGCTGGCGGAATCCCTGACCATTCACGGTATGGATCGCAAAGAAGAGCGTATCCGCGATGTGCTGACGGCTGTCGGTCTGGGACCAAGCTTCATGTATCGCTATCCGCATGAATTATCAGGCGGTCAGCGTCAGCGTGTGGCGATTGCCCGTGCGCTTATTATCGAGCCGGAAGTGCTGTTGCTGGATGAGCCGACCTCGGCACTGGACGTTTCTGTTCAGGCGGAAATTCTCAATCTGCTTAAAACCCTGCGCCGTGAGCGTGGTCTGACCTATCTGATGGTCAGTCACGATCTGGCAGTGGTTGCGCATATTTGTGAGCGGGTCGGTGTGATGCATAAAGGCATTATTCTGGAAGAACTGACGGCAGATGATCTGCGCCAGTCCCGTGCCAGTGCGCCTTATACGCAGGAATTTTTGCAGGCCAGTGTTGAGGCCGTTGCGCATAATGAAGTCAAAGGAGCTCAGCTATGAGTCATCAGCATGCAGTCAATCCGGCGGCAGAATGGGAGCGGGTGCAAAATCCTGCTCAGTCCGGTTGGTCTGAAGCAGGGCTGCAGGCGGTCGAAGCCTGTGCTGAGGGACAGGAAACGGATGCTCTGATGATCGTGCAGAGCGGTAAGATCATCTACACCTATGGTGACATTACCCATAAATATCTCTGCCATTCGATCCGCAAAAGCATTCTCGCTGCTTTGATGGGGCAGGATGTGGCGGATGGTACGATTGATCTGAGCCTGACGCTTGAACAACTCGGCATCGACGATAATGACGGTTTGAGCGAAGTTGAAAAGCAGGCAACTGTTTATGATCTGCTGACGGCACGCTCCGGTATTTATCATGCGGCGGGGTATGAAACGCCGTGGATGCGGATGATCAAGGAGAAGCGTCATTCCCATGCACCGGGCACCTTCTGGTGCTATAATAACTGGGATTTTAATGCGCTGGGTACAATTTTTGAACAGCTGACCGGTAAGACTGTGCATCAGGCTTTTGATGAGCGCATTGCCAAGTCGCTGCAGTTCGAAGATTTTTCGCTCACCGGTGATAAGCCGGATGGCTGGCATGACCGCTTCACCGAGAGCCGTCACGCAGCCTATCCGTTCCGCCTGTCGACACGCGATCTGGCACGTTTTAGCCAGTTATACTTACGTCATGGCCGCTGGAACGGTGAAGATGTGCTGCCGAAAGGCTGGGCGCAGGAATGCGTGATGCCTTATTCTGATGCCGGAGCACGCGGTGCCTATGGCTATATGTGGTGGCTGGAGCGGGACGGTGTGTTCTTCCCGGGTGTGGTAACACCAAAGGGCACTTATGCAGGCTTTGGTGCAGGTGGACATTTCTGTATTACCATTCCGGCACTGGATATGGTGATTGTGCATCGGGTGGATACCGATATTGCCGGTCGCCAGCTCAACCGACACAAATTCGGGCGCTTGCTGAAACTGATCTTCAACGCATTTCAGGGGTGAGGGAAATGCGGGAGGAGGAAATGACGGTTGCCGGAGCCATTGCGCAGATTTGTGCAAGGCCGGTGACCAGTGCAAAAGCGCGTCTGCTGGCGCGTGATGCGATTATCGACACGCTGGCCTGTATGGTCGCCGGTCGTGAAGATGTAAGCACTAAAACAGTGTTTGAGGCTTTTGCCCCGACCGGCAGCGCGGGAGAGGCGCTGCTGGTAACCGGTGAAACCTCAAGCCCGATTGTGGCAGCACTGGTGAATGGTACTGCCGCTCATGCGCTGGATTATGATGACAACTTCCTGCCGGGCATGAGCCATGCTTCAGCGGTGATTGTACCGGCGATGCTGGCTGTCGCGGATTTTGGCAAAATATCCGGTGCGCAACTGATTGATGCCTATCTGGCAGGACTTCAGGCGCAGGCGCTGATTGGCGATGGTGTTGGGCAGGCGCATTATACTGCCGGATGGCATGGCACTTCGACTATTGGCAGTGTCGGAACAGCGGTTGCTGTTGCGCATATGCTGGGACTGGATGAAGAGACAACAGCGCGGGCAATCACTATTGCGGTCAGCTATGCATCCGGCACCAAAGGCCAGTTTGGTACGCTGATCAAGCCGTTTCATGCGGGTATGGCGGCACGAAATGCGGTGGAGGCTGCATTGCTGGCCAAAGCGGGCATGCAAGCGCGGCCTGATATTCTGGAAGGTGCACAGGGGTTTCATAGTCTGTTTGCCGGTGATCAGCGTCGTGGCTGGAAAACTGACGCTATGGCCGAGGCTGCCGGACATATCATTGAAACTGCAGGGGTTATGCCGAAGAAACATCCGTGTTGCGGTTCAACCCATCTGATTGTCGATGGTTTACTGGATCTGATGCGTGAGCACGACTTCACGGCAGAGGATGTGGAAAGTGTCGAGGCGCTGGTTGGCATCGCCAATTACCGTAATCTGACCTATCCGCAACCGGTTGATGAAATGCAGGCGCGTTTTTCCATGCACTATTGTGTGGCACGGGCATTGCGGGCAGGGCATTTGAGCCTTGCCGATTTCACACCGCAGGCAGTGCAGCGCTATGCGGATGATCCGCTGTTATCCCGCGTGACAATGCTGAGTTACAGCGCGGATGAAGAACGGGTTGCTCAGGATAAACTGCCGCATATTGCGACTGTAAAACTCCATAACGGACGGGTGCGCACAGTATCCCGCAATTATGCCGTTGGTAGTTTGCAGGAGCCGTTTACCGGTGCTGACCGCTTCGGTAAGTTCATGGATTGCTGTGGTACCTTGAACAATGCTGACAGTGTTTATGAAAGTCTTCTGGCACTGGATGGTACAAAAAACCTGAAAACACTGAAACTAATGTTCAGCTCTGCCACCAGTTAATATCTTTGGCGGCGAGCGTTGTTGCACGCCGCCAGAAACGCTCAGCATAATCCGTGCGAAAACGCTGCGAGCGATAGACGCGGATTTCCACATCCAGATCATATTCTTCCTGACCAGCTCTGACGAGAATGCCGCGTTTCCATTCATCCGGCATCAGGCTTTGCGGAATCCACGCTACGCCTTGGCCGGATACGGCCATGGCTTTCAGGCCGACCGCCATGCCGTTTTCATAGACCATATTGAGATTCAGGCCGCGGGTTTCGACAAGCGGATCCAGAACCTGTGCGAAAAATGTCGTATCGCGATAACGCAGATATTCCGTTGGCAGCGTTCCGTTTTTCAGCCGGTGCATTGGCTGACCAGCAGCATCGGCGGCACAGACCGGAATGACCTTCTCGTATCCAAGGGACAGATAGGGGAAGTTCTTCAGATTATCCATCTGGCTGACTAACGGATGTGCATAGGTCAGCAGAAAGTCGCAGTTTCCGTTGAGCAGAGTGGAAACATTGCCGAGGAATGAAGGGTGCGGATCGGAAAAGCGGGTGCGGAAATTATCACCGTTTTTTTCAATCTGCGCCATCAATGCCGGAAAGAACGTCAAAGACAGGGTGTTGAGCGTTGCAAAGGACAGCACTTCCATCATCGGTGTGTAGCGCGCACTCAGCTCATCTCTTGCATGGGTGAGAAGCCCGACAGCATCATGGGCGCGGGCGAGAAAGCTTTGTCCTGCCAGTGTCAGACGGATCGGATAGGTTGAGCGGTCGACCAAGGGTACACCGACCCATGCCTCAAGCTGTTTAATCCTGCGGGAAAGCGCGGACTGTGTGACATGCCGCTCATTCGCTGCACGGGAAAAATTCAGATGTTGTGAGAGGCAGAGAAAATCTTCGAGCCACTTCAATTCCATAGAAATATTCCGCAATAGCAATTCAGACGTCTGACAGGCTTATTTCTTCCTTAGAGTAAAAAACTGTGAGGGTCACCCAAAAATTAGTGTATATAAAAATAGCGATATGTGCAGGCATATATAGCCGGAAAATCAGGCCAAAAATAAGGGTTATGGTACGTTTCGCGGATTTTATGACATATTTCTGAAGGCTTTTGTTGTGCTTACCTGTTCTTAAGGCTGTCTTGACAAGAGCGTGCTGACAAGTTTCATGGCTGAATCAAATTTAATTGACCGGAGAATCCCGATGTCGATGCGTAATGTCTTTGCGGGCTTTATTATGTCTGCAGCGCTTGCCTTGTCTGTTCAACCTGTTCTGGCTCAGGCCAACCAAGACGGATCAAGGGTGATCGCAACCACGCAAAATGGTGATTATCCCGGTTTTGATCTGCGCACAGTCAAAGATGTCAGTCTTGAACAATGCGAAAATATTTGCCTCAAAGATCAGGAATGCCGCGCTTTTACCTATAATGTGAAGGCGAAATGGTGCTTCCTGAAGTCCGATTATGGTCAAATGAATACCATTGAGGGCGCTGTTGCCGGTAAAGTTCTTGACCCTGCTGCTGTAGAGGTCGAACTTGCAGCACCGCCGCCGCTGACATTTGTACCGGCCAGCATGCTGGATGAAGCCCGCGCCTATCGCAATAAACTGACCACTGCTGAAAAGCCTGCTGGCGAAGTCGCAAAACTGCTGCGTGCCGCACAAAGAAATTATGAAGCCGGTAATACATCTTCTGCTGTGATTGATTTTGCACGCATTGTGCCAATCGCCAAAGAAAACAGCGCCGTCTGGATGGGGCTGAGCCGTTCGGCGCTCGTTGAATCACAGAGTGAGGGAGCAAGCTGGGATGTCAGACGTGCCGCTGCCAATTCTGCCATTCTTGCGTATCAGTTCAGCCGTACCGTTTCTGAACGGGCAGAAGCGCTGAGCAATCTGGCAAAAGCACTGGAGATGCGTGACAATTTCCGTCCGGCTCTCGATGCCTATAAAGCCAGCCTTGCCTTGCAGAATTCCGCAGCCGTGAACGCCGCCTATGAAGACTTGCGTGTGCGCAAAGGCTTCCGTGTGGTTGACCATACGATTGACAGCGACAGCGCTAACCCGCGCGTTTGTATTCAGCTGTCAGAGCCGCTGATGAAAAGCGGTATTGATTATGCGTCTTTCGTGACCATTGATGATGCTACCCCGAAAGGTGTGGAAGCCAAAGACAAACAGATTTGTATTGAAGGTTTGCAGCACGGTAAAAATTACCGCGTTGGTGTCCGCGCAGGTCTGCCAGCTGCGATCGGTGAGATGATTGAAGCACCGGTTGCACTGAATATTTATGTCCGCGACCGTGCGCCGACCGTGCGTTTCAACGGTGATGCCTTTGTGCTGCCAAGCACCATGCGCCGTGGTATTCCGCTTGTCAGCATCAATGTGAAAACCATTGATCTTGAAGTTTATCGTGTGGGCGAGCGCGCTCTGACCCAGTCGATGGATGGTATCAGCTTCTTCGGTCAGCTCGACGGTTACGCAACATCGCAGATCGTCAGCACACTTGGCGAGAAGGTATATACCGGCAAACTCGACGTAGAGAGTGATCTGAACAAGGAAATCGTTTCATCCTTCCCTGTTGATGAAGCGCTGCCGAAGCGTAAGCCCGGCATTTATATTATGACCGCCAAGGCGGAAGGCGATAAGTCGGAATTTTGGGCTTCACAGGCGACACAATGGTTTCTGGTATCGGATACCGGCCTTGCGACTTTTGCCGGTGAAGACGGTCTGAATGTTTTTGCCCGCTCGCTGGCAACTGCCAAGCCTATGGAAGGCGTGGAGCTGCAATTGCTGGCCGCAAATAATGAAGTGCTAGGCACAGCAACAACCGACGGTGACGGTCGCGCGACCTTTACAGCCGGTCTGATGCGCGGCACCGCCGCGATGACTCCGGCCATTCTGACTGCGCGTTCAAAAGGCAAAGACGGAGAGGAAGATTATGTCTTCCTCGATATGAAGCGCGCTGGCTTCGATTTGTCCGATC
Organism: Pseudochrobactrum asaccharolyticum; assembly: GCF_003314995.1. GTDB lineage: Bacteria > Pseudomonadota > Alphaproteobacteria > Rhizobiales > Rhizobiaceae > Pseudochrobactrum > Pseudochrobactrum asaccharolyticum. The sequence goes on along the minus strand of NZ_QNRH01000005.1, from coordinate 112,638 downwards.
GTGGTGTAACCGGACGTCCTGCACCGGGTGCTTTGGATGTCTATGGCTGGACAGAGCGTGGTATTTACCGCACCGGTGAGACTGTTCATGCAGCCGCACTGGTTCGTGACAGCGCTGCAAAAGCCGTTGACCTGCCGCTGACTTTCTCCTTCCTGCGCCCTGATGGCGTGGAAGATCGTGCGATTGTCAGCACATCACAGGCTGCCGGTGGACATGCCGTTGATCTGCCGCTGGCCGATAACGCCATGCGCGGCACATGGACATTGCGTATCTTAAGCGATCCGAAAGCCACGCCGCTGTCTGAAAAGCAGTTTCTGGTTGAGGATTTTGTACCGGACCGCACAGAGTTCGACCTGACTTCAGAGGGACAAGAAATCCGTGCCGGTGATGCGGCTGTGGTGAAAGTAGACGGCCGTTATCTCTATGGTGCGCCTGCTGCCGGCCTGACACTGGAAGGCGAAGTGAATATTCGCCCGACCCGTTCATGGGATCTGTTCCCGAAATATGTTTTCGGTCTTGCAGATGAAGAACAGCCGGAAGATACCCGTACCACTCTGGATGCACTGCCGGTTCTGAATGAGCAGGGCAAAGCCGAAATTCCGGTTGTGCTGAATGATCTGCCTGCCACAACCCAGCGTCTCAATGCGGATATTGTTGTGCGTATGCGTGAGGGCGGCGGTCGTGCGGTTGAGCGCAAGCTGACACTGCCGGTTGCATCCGACACCAATATGATCGGTATCAAGCCGGAATTTAACAGCGATAATCTGGGTGAAAACAGCAATGCCCAGTTCTCGGTGATCGTCAGCGATGCCAATGGTAAGCGCGTTACCGAAGACGGTTTGGAGTGGTCGCTGGTTAAGGTCGAGCGGAACTATCAGTGGTATCGCAGCGGCAGCTCGTGGAACTACGAGCCGGTAACCTATACTAGACAAGTTGCTAACGGCACTGTTTCTGTTGATGAGCAGACCGCAGGCAGCATTCAGGTGCCGGTAGAGTGGGGACGCTATCGTCTTGAAATAGCAACCTCTGATCCTGACGGCCCGCAGAGCAGTTTTGAATTTTATGCCGGTTGGTATGTGGAAGCCCGTTCGACAGAAACGCCGGATGGTCTGGAAGTCGCGCTTGATAAAGAGACTTACAAAGACGGTGAAACCGCGATTTTGAAAGTTTCTCCACGCTTTGCCGGTGAACTTTTGGTGACAATCGGTGCAGACAGCCTGCTGATGACCAAGACAGTCTCTGTGCCTGCTGAAGGTGCGGAAGTTGAAATTCCGGTCAGCGGCGAATGGGGTGCCGGTGCTTATATCACAGCGAGCCTGTACCGTCCGGGTGAAGCACAGGAAAGCCGTATGCCTGCCCGTGCCATTGGTATTCGCTGGCTGGCGGTTGATCCGGCAGAACGCAAACTCTCCGTGCGGATTGAGACACCTGAAAAGACAGAACCGCGTCAGGCTCTGGCCATTCCGGTTTCAATCGGTGGTCTGAAATCCGGCGATCAGGCCTATGTCATGATCTCGGCTGTGGATGTGGGCATTCTGAACCTGACCAATCACAAACCGGCTGATCCAGCCGGCTGGTATTTCGGTCAGCGTCAGCTCGGTCTTGAAATCCGTGATCTTTATGGTCGTCTGATTGATGGTTCGCTCGGCACAATGGGTCGCCTGCGTACCGGTGGTGACGGCGCGCAGATGGCTGTCGAAGGTTCGCCTCCGACCGAAAAGCTGGTTGCTTTCTTTGCCGGTCCTGTTGAGGTCGGTGCGGACGGCAAAGCGAGTGTCAACTTTGAGATTCCGCAGTTCAACGGTACTGCCCGCGTCAGCGCTGTTGCCTGGACAAAAACCACAGTCGGTAATGCACAGTCGGATGTGATCATCCGTGATCCGGTGGTTGTCACTGCTGCGCTGCCAAAATTCATGGCACCGCAAGATCAGGCGCAGCTGCGTCTTGATATTGCCAATACAGACGGCCCTGCCGGTCAGTATAGGGTGAGCGTTGCCAGTTCCGGTCTGGTTTCTGTACCACAGGGGCAGGCACCATCATCTGTCACACTGGGACAGGGTGAAAAGACCCATCTGATCCTGCCGCTGCAAGCGGAACGTGCAGGGACGGAAGTTCTGACCGTCCAGCTGACCCATGAAAGCGGGCTGAGCATTTCGCAGGATCTGATCCTGCCGGTGCGTGCATCATCCTTGCCGGAAACCACCCGTAAGGAAGTGACCCTTGCGGCAGTGAACGGTTCTCTTGTGATCAACAAAGAGCTGCTTGCCGGTCAGCGTATGGATGGTGCATCGGTCAGCATCAATGTTTCCAATGCATCCGGTTTTGATATTCCGGGTCTGCTGACATCGCTGGATCGTTATCCTTATGGCTGTACCGAACAGACTGCCAGCCGCGCTTTGCCGTTGCTCTATATGAACGAACTGGCGAAACAGGCCGGTATGCCGTTGCAGGACAGCGATGAAGAGCTGAACAAGCGTATTCAGGATGCCATCTACAAGGTGCTGAACAATCAGTCATCTTCCGGCAGCTTCGGTCTCTGGTCTCCGGATAGCGGTGATCTCTGGCTTGATGCCTATGTTACAGACTTCCTGACCCGCGCTCGTGAGCAGAAGTTCGACGTGCCGCAGCAGGCTATGGTACTGGCACTGGATAATCTTCAGAATGCCTTGTCCTATGATGTGTCTATTACGGATAACGGCAATTCGATTGCTTATGCTTTCTACGTGCTGTCACGTAACCGCCGTGCATCGATTGCTGATCTGCGTTACTATGCAGATACCCGTCTGGAAGAATTTGCCACACCGCTGGCACGTGCTCAGATCGGTGCAAGTCTCGCGCTTTACGGCGATGGTGAGCGTTCGGAAAAAGCCTTCGTATCGGCGTTCCGTCTTGCTGATAAAGGCAATATTTCGTGGGCGCGTTCGGATTATGGTTCGAACCTGCGTGACGGCGCCGCCATTCTCGCATTGGCTGCTGAAAGCCGTCCGGTACCAAGCATCGTGCCGCAACTGGTGAAAATGGTTGGCGGTTTGAGCAATGAAACACGCTATACCAGCACACAGGAACAGGCATGGCTGTTGCTGGCTGCCCGTGGTCTGAAAGATGAAGATGCTAATCTGACCCTGCAACTGAACGGTGAAGATCGTCAGGGTGCATTGTCAGAGCGTCTGACAGGTGAGCAGCTTGAAGTTGCGCCGGTGACAATCGCGAATACCGGTGCCAAGCCGGTGACGGCGGTGATCACAACTGTTGCAGCGCCGGTGGAAGCACCGCCTGCTGGTGGTGATGGCTTTACCATTGCACGCAGCTATTACACGCTGGACGGTGCTGAGGTCAGTGTTTCTGATGCACAGCAGAATGAGCGCTATGTGGTTGTGCTGAAAGTGACTGAGGCAAATAATTGGGCATCGCGTATTCTGATCACCGATCTGCTGCCTGCCGGTTTTGAAATTGACAATCCGCGTATCGTAGACAGTGCGGATCTGAGTAATTTCGGCTGGCTGGACGGAACCACGGTTGCCCATAGTGAATTCCGTAGTGATCGTTTTGTGGCCGCTTTCAACAGCAGCGGTGGTAATGCCCGTGAATATACGGTTGCCTATACCGTGCGTGCGGTCACACCGGGCACCTATGCCCATCCGGCGCCATATGTGGAAGATATGTATCGTCCGCAATATTTCGGCCGTGGTGCTGCCGGTATGATGCAGGTTCAGCCTGCAAAGTAAAACGGCGCAGATCGCAAACAATAAAAGCCCCGCCTGAATATCTCAGGCGGGGCTTTTGTTTAGAGTGTTAGAGCGACCTTTATGAGCCAAGTCTGGCACACGGCACTCTAGTTACTTTGTTAAGAAACGGATGAGCGTATCGGCAAAACGGCCATAGGGCGGGCGCAGATAATCGGTTGCTGCAGGATTATATTTTCGCAAAACCGGCATGACTTTGGAGAAGGTTTTGAAACCTTCTTCACCGTGATAATGCCCCATACCGCTCATGCCGACACCACCGAACGGCAGGTTTGCACAGGCAAACTGATAGAGCGTGTCATTGATACACACACTGCCTGCCACGACATTTGAGAGGGCATTTTCAACCGGCTCATTGCTGCTGCTGAAAATATAGAAAGCAAGCGGCCGGTCGCGGGTGATGATATAGCGGAGTGCCTCATCATAGGAGCGATAGGTTTTAACCGGTAAGAGCGGGCCGAAAATCTCTTCCTGCATAATTGCGCTGTCATCATCCGGGTTGATGACCAGCATTGGCGGCAGGATATGGCGGTTCTCGGCTTTTTGGGTATCGTTTAAAGAGAGTAACGGGATCACTTTATGCCCGCGGATACTGGCATCATCTGCTAGACCGGTAAGGCGTTTATACTGGCTCTCATTGATGATCGCCGTGTAATCCGTTTGGCCGTTCGCCTCATTATAGCGCTGAGCGGTCTGGCTCTGGCACTCTGCTATAAAGGTTTCAAGCTGGTTCTCCGGCAGCAGCACATAGTCCGGCGCTATACAGGTTTGTCCGGCATTGAAGAGCTTGCCTGTCAGAATACGGCTGACAGTTTTTGTTAAATCGGCATCAGGTGCGATCAGTGCAGGGGACTTGCCGCCAAGTTCTAATGTCACCGGTGTTAGGTTTTTTGCTGCCGCTGCCATGACTTTTTTACCCACTGCGGTTGAACCGGTGAAAAACAAATGATCAAAGGGCAGGCTGGAAAATGCTGCGGCAATATCTGCACCACCCTGTATGATACTGACGCGGTTTTGCGGGAAGCAATCATGGAGCAGACGGGTCAGATAAGCATTGGTATGCGGCGTATGTTCTGAAGGTTTCAGGAAGACATGATTACCCGCCGCTATTGCCGATATCAGCGGCGTGAGCGACAAATTAACCGGATAATTCCACGGCGAGAGAATACCCACGACACCTAAAGGTACAAAACGGATTTCTGCTTTTGCAGGCCAGAATTGCCAGCCGGCTTTGCGCCTTTGCGGTTTCATCCATTTCTTTAGTTTGTGCAGGCAGTGGTCAATTTCTTTCAACACGATCATGGCTTCTGCCAGCATGCTTTCATGGGCAGAGCGATGGCCAAAGTCACGGGAAATTGCCTCGGTCATTTGCGGCAGGCTGGCTTTGAAAGCACTACGCAGGCGCAGCAAATCTTCACGACGCTGCCGCTCATCAGGGCGATGTTGCAACCATGCTTCGCGTAAGGAGTTAAAGGTGGTGCTGAGCTGTTCAGTCATGAGGGTCCCTTAAAACAGAACGCGCAAAACACCATTGCGCTGCATAATAGGTGCCAAGCACCCAGAGTGAATTGAGCGGGATATCATAGCGGAACCGCCCGTAAGCCAGAATACTGTCGCTGATGACGAAGAAGATACCGCCAAAGGCCGCGATCTTGGCAGCCTGTTTTGTATTACGGTCGGCAATGGTCATGTTCATAGCGCGGTTCAGCGCAAAAGCTGCCATCAAGGCCAGTGCCAGCGCGTAGATGGCGACCGGAATATGCATGCCATCGGGCAGGCTGTTCCACAGGCCGGTGATAATCAGCACAGCAATGACTGCAAAGCCGAGAAAGACAGATGGTTTGAATGCAGCATGGTCGGACAGCAGTGCATAGATGTAAGCGCAGTGCGTCAGCAGAAAACAGATCAGCCCCGCCATGAAATAATCCTGCGGCAGCATGAGAAAAAAATCACCGCCGATTGCAAAAGCAAGACCAAGCGCAATTGCATTGCGATAATGACGGGATGCTGGATTGTTGACGGATAAAGTGAGGACGAGCAGCAGCGCTGTGGCTGTTGGCTTGGTGAGATAATGCAGCCAGCGCCATTCCGGATTGAGATGTGCGCCTAATAAAGCACCTGCAATCGCCCCGCAGGCTAACAGGATATAGAGCCATGTTGCTGCCGGACTAATGCCGGATTGATCTGCCGGATGAGAATGCGCCATGATTTTCCCCTGCATGCAGTTTCTAGAGCGGTTTTAGCCAATGTTAAACCATTAAAACCGCTCTAGTTTTTTGTTTTTACGCGCATTTTATACCGAAAACCGCTTCGCACTTTTCGGAATGCGCTCTAGTTGACCTGTACGTAAACTGCTTTTTTGAACAGAGTAGCGCAAATCTGTGCCGCTGCAATCACAATCCTGAGTAGACGCTGGCCTAAGTGCTCGCCGGATTTGACCTGATAGCCTGCAGGATGCGGAAAAGGGGGGAGCTTATACCGTCGCTTGAGTATCCGGTTTTGTACCATAGGCGGCGAAAAACATATTCACTGCGGATTCCACATTATAGCGAATTTGCTCCGGCGTTGGTGCCTCTTCCATATAGGCAAACAAGCGCTGGCGATAAATGCCTGCCAGAAACAGTTCCGCCAGCTGATAAGCGGCATGTTGCACGTCCGGAACGCAGATAGCACCTTGTTCAACAAGGGTTTCAATATAGGTTTTTAGTACCAAAAGACCACGCCGCGGGCCGCGCTCATAAAAACGCACGCCGATTTCCGGTTTACGCTCGGTTACGCCCAGGATTGTGCGCTGAGCGCTGATCACCATATCCGAGGTCACAAGGGGGACGAGCGCAATGCCATAGGCAATAAGCCCTTCTTTACAGGAGAGGCCTTCACCGATGATTGTATTGATTTGAGTGAATAAGATACTACGGTGCTGTTCGCACAAGGCTTCAAACAGCTCATCTTTGCTCTCAAAATAGACATAGATCGTGCTCTTGGAAACACCGGCTTCCCGCGTGATATCATTCATGCTGGCGGCATCAAAACCCATGCGCAGAAATACATTTTGCGCACCGTCCAGAATTTTCTGACGCTTGACCGGATCTTGTCCGGCACCATGGCGACCATTCTGCGACTGTTTGATGTCTGTCATGCCTGCTTTGCTTTCCTGACGCTGCCCGTAGTGTACTTGCCGCGCAAAGTTAATATTTACCAATTCGAACCGATCAGTACGATTTCAATTGATATGCCGTCTCTCTTGCTTTATGTCAACATCGAACCGAACGGTTTTGAAGGGAATATAAGCCATTTCTCATAATGCGTGGCAGAAAGATTCTCCGACTGATCCGTGGTTCATTTTGAGTTTCCCCTTACCGGAACAAAATATTCAATAAAGTTTATTGGCAGTACGGCCTGTTTTTATCCAGAAAGTTGCCCCCGCTATGTCCGCTCTGAAGCCTGTTGCGAAGCCAAACCAGTCGAATCAATCTTCTTCTGTTTCAGAAGATCAGTATGACAATGTGCAGAGTGCTGCGCCGGCCGATCTTAAGCGAGCGGCACAAAATGATGATAATCCTGCATCAGACGGAATGCCGTATAGTGAGCAGGCACAGCCCCAGCCTGCACAGACTGCAGCACCGGCAGCGGTGAAGCCATTGCCGGCCAAACCATCCCGCAAGCGCAAAGTGCTGAGTGTGGTGTTGCTGGCGGTGCTGGCCGGTGGTGCATGGTACGGTTATGACTGGTGGACAACCGGTCGCTTTATGGTTTCAACTGATGATGCCTATATCCACGGGGATATCATGGCGATGTCGCCGAAGGTTACCGGTTACATTGATGATGTGCTGGTGAGCGCCAACAGCCATGTCAAAGCGGGTGATCCGATCTTTCAGCTTGATCAGGGCGATTATCAGATTGCGCTGAACGAGAAAGAAGCGGCACTGGAAACCCAGCAGAAAACGCTGGCTCGGATTGAAGCACAGACGGTTGCCGCAGAAGCCGCGCTGACGCAGGCGCGCGCTTCACAGCAATCATCTGCAGCGGTTCTCATCAATGCACAGGCGACGATGGAGCGGATTACCAAACTGCACGATACGCGTTTTGTCTCGCAGTCGGAACTGGATCGCGCGACAACATCGCTGGCACAGGCAAAGGCTTCTGATGCCAATGCTGCGGCGCAGATCGCGGCGGCTGAAGCCAATATTGGTGTGTTGAAAGCCCAATATCAGGAAGCTGAAAGCCAGACCCGTAGCCTTGAACTGGCGCGCGATAAAGCGCAGCGCGATTTGTCTTTCACCACGCTTCGCGCACCGTTTGATGGTGTGATCGGCAATCTGACAGGTAAAAAAGGTGATCTGGTGAGTGCAGGGCAGCGTATTGCCGCTCTGGTGCCGGTCAATGCGCTCTATATTGACGCGAATTTCAAAGAAACCCAGCTGAAAAAGCTGCAAGATGGTCAGGTTGTGCATTTTACCGTTGATGCGCTGGGTGGTGAAAAATTTGAGGGCAAGCTGGCTTCTCTTTCACCGGCTTCCGGTTCTGTCTTCTCACTGCTGCCGCCGGAAAATGCGACGGGCAACTTCACCAAGGTGGTGCAGCGCGTACCGGTGCGGATCGCCATTCCTGAAGCCGCATTGGCCACAGGCAAACTACGTGCGGGTCTGAGCGTTGTGGTGGATGTTGATATCCGCACAGCTTCGTCAAAATCTGACGCAGCGGAATAAGCGTGCACAGCCATGGCTGCCTCAACAACAATGCAGGGAAATCCTGCTGAAGAAAAAATTGATCCGCGTAAAGCCATTGCCTTTCTGGCAATGGTGTTCGGGATGTTTATGGCTATTCTGGATATTCAGATTGTGTCGGCATCCCTTGCGGAAATTCAGGCGGGGCTGGGTGCCAGCTCCGATGAAATCTCATGGGTGCAGACCTCCTATCTGATTGCCGAAGTGGTGATGATCCCGCTTTCAGGTTTTCTCGGGCGTCTGCTTTCCACACGCGTGTTGTTCACGATTTCTGCCGCTGGTTTCACACTGGCCAGTATTTTATGTGCGACTGCTACCAATATCGAGCAGATGATTGTCTACCGCGCCATTCAGGGCTTTATCGGCGGTGGTATGATCCCGAGCGTGTTTGCAGCGGCCTTCACAATTTTTCCGCCGTCCAAGCGCTCGATTGTTTCGCCGATCGTTGGTCTGGTGGCAACACTGGCACCGACTGTGGGGCCGACAATCGGCGGTTATCTGTCCCATACATTCTCATGGCACTGGCTGTTTCTGGTCAATGTGGTGCCGGGGATTATGGTAGCAATTGCGGCATGGAACCTGATCGACTTTGACAAGGGCGATAAATCCCTGCTGGCTAAATTCGACTGGTGGGGACTGGCCGGTATGGCGGCATTTCTCGGCTCGCTGGAATATGTGCTGGAAGAAGGGCCGCGTAATGACTGGTTCGAGGACAGCCATATTGTCATCATGACCTTCGTGCTGGTTGCCGGTGCTGTTACGTTTTTCTACAGGGCGTTTACGGCTGAAGAACCGATTGTTGATCTCTCTGCTTTCAGTAATATGAACTTTGCGCTCGGTTCCAGCTTCTCATTCATTATGGGTGTCGGGCTTTACGGGCTGACCTATCTCTATCCGCTCTATCTCGGTAGTATCCGTGGCTATGATGCGCTGATGATCGGTGAGGCGCTGTTTGTCAGTGGTCTGGCAATGTTCATGACCGCACCGCTGGCCGGTTTTCTCTCGACGCGGATGGACCCGCGCCTGATGATGATGATCGGCTTTATCGGTTTTGCTGCCGGTACCTATGTGATGACGGGGCTGACGACGGACTGGGATTTTTACGAATTGTTGCTGCCGCAAATTCTGCGTGGCTGTTCGATGATGCTGTGTATGGTGCCAATTAATAATCTGGCGCTGGGTACATTGCATCCATCCCATATTAAAAATGCTTCCGGCCTGTTTAACCTTATGCGTAATCTTGGCGGTGCGATTGGTCTGGCGGTGATTAACACGATGCTGATGCGTCGCGGTGATCTGCATTATGCGCAATTGTCCGAGCACCTGAACTGGGGCAATCACGAAGCCCAGGAAATGCTTGCTAACCTGACTGCCAAATATAATGCAGCTGGTATGGATGGTGCCAATATTGCGCTGGTCAAGCTTTCGGGCATGGTGCGTCAGCAGGCAACACTGATGTCGTTCATTGATGTGTTTCTGATCCTGACCGGCTTGTTTGTTGCACTGGCATTTTTTGCAACAATGATGAAAAAGCCCGGTGATGTGCCCAAAGAAGCGGCAGGGCATTAAGCGCGTATCATTTCAAACTAAAAACGGCGGGATTTCCCGCCGTTTTGTTTAGACCTATTCTGCGGCCTGTAAGCGCGTCGTTGAACGGCCGCTGTCCTGACGCATCAGATAGAGCGATGCGCCGACAATCAGCAGAGCACCGGGCCAGAAATTAATGCTTGGTGTCGCGGCAAAGACAATCCAGCCGAGAATAACATTCAGCGGTAGTTTCAGATCATCAAAAGGCTGCAGATAGACGGCATCGGCTGCCGAATAGGCGGCAATCTGGAAATATTGCGCCATCGCAGTCAGAACGCCAATTGTCAGCAGGATTGTCCAGATTTCAGCAGACGGCGATGCAATTTCCGGAAAACCAACGCCCGATGCTGCCCATAGCGCACCGTTAATAGGGGTGAGCAGGATCAGCATATAGACCGAAATACTGGCCGTTGTTTCAAAGCGGGTCAGATATTTGGTCATCACCGAGTAGCCAGCCCATAGCGCTGCCGCAAGAATAGGCAGCAGTGAATAGACTGTATAGGTGTCTGACCACGGCGCGATAATAATCAATGCGCCGATAAAGCCGACTAAGGTGGTGAGCAGGCGCGTTTGCGTCACTGCTTCATGCAGGAACAGGCGCGCGCACAGAATGACAAAGAACGGTGATGTCATGGAAAGCGCAATCACCTGCCAGATCGGCACATGGGTGAGGGCGAAAATCCAGACCTGCACACCGGCAGCAGCCAGACCAACACGGATTATGTGCAGGCCAAGGTGATTGGTACGCAGTGCCCGTGCGCCTTCGCGGATCAGCAAGGGCAGGGTGAGTACCAGAGCGATGACATATTGCCAGAAAGCAATGACAACAGAAGGGATACCGGTGCGGGTGCCTGCCCATTGGGTGGCAACATTGACGCCTGCATAGGCGGCACAGGCGGCCAGCATGAGTGCTGCACCACGGATGGTCGGTTTTAATGTCTGAACAGAGGCAATTGGGCTCAACGTTTTTCTTCCTGTCTCGTAAGCCGTTACCCCAGGGATTGGGAAATGGTACGGGAAGAAAATTCCATAATGGCGGCAAAAATCTCCGCGCATGATGCTATTTCAGCCCCGCTCTCTCTCATCCGGACTATGACCGTCGGCTTCGGAGTTGCACCGAATCTGCTGACCTTAACTGGAATATTCAGGCTCTAGCGGCTTGCAAATGTCGTTTTTCTCTGCTTCCGGTGCTCATGTACTAAAAGTACACTCCGCTCCGGTTCTCGAAAAACACCATTTTCAGCACGCTATAACCAGAATACGTGCAGGCGCACTTTTGTTTGGTGCCTGCGATGTATCTCAATTAAGCGCTCGCGGGCTTCAGGCTTGTGCCTGTTACCGCCGGTGGGGAATTACACCCCGCCCTGAGAACGATTAAAATTATTATGCGCTATACCCGAGAATAAATCCTGAGCATCGCTGCATGAGCTGAATTTATGATGTGGCTATCGATAAATCAAGCCGCTTATCCGGCAACGCTGTGTCCTGAAAACGGTGTTTAAAGCTGCGAACTATTCGAGAAAAACAATATGTGAAATTGCCGGTCTGTAAGCAGTGTTTCAGCTGTATTGCCCCTGCGGTTTCACTTTTTATCGCGTGGATAAAGCGCTTACGCAGTCAAATTCGCTGCTTTGAATCGCATTATGCCTGTTATTTCGGTGATTATGTCTGCTTTTTATGTCATTTCCGGCAATTGTTCGGGTGGAAGCCTGCGCTTTTTTGAAAGAGACATAGAGGCAGGGAGCAGATCAGCATGTATTACGATAAAGTTCAAAAGAACAAAATCACGCAGCAGCCGTGGTTTCTGGGCGTATTCGCCCTTGTTATCTTCGCTTTTATGGTTTGGGGAAACTGGCATCAGGCAGGCACTCCTGATGAAGCCGCAACAGGGCTTGCAGCATTGTTGCACACCAAGACTGGCATAATTGCGGTTGCAGCCGTCACTTCGTTGGTTTTGACACTGGTTATCAACATCGTCGGCAGACTGCCGATGCAGGCACAAACCATAGTTGTCTGGCTGGCCTTGCTCTCTGGTGCCCTGTATTTTTTCTACAGCTTTGATCTGTCTTACACATTTATCCTGTCGAAATTGCCGTTTCTGATTACGCAGGGTGTGGTCACGACCGTTTATATTTCGGCGATCTCTATTGCCATTGCGTTTGTGCTGGCGATTGTCGGTGCCATTGCCAAGCTTTCACAAAACGGTTTCGCTGTTGCGATTGCCTCTTTCTACACCTCGTTTTTCCGCGGTGTACCGCTGCTGATCCAGATCTACCTGATTTATCTCGGTATTCCGCAGCTCGGCTATGTGATTGATGCAGTGCCTGCCGGTGTACTGGCTCTGTCGCTGTGTTACGGCGCTTATATGACCGAGATTTTCCGCGGTGGTATTATGTCCATTCCGCGTGGTCAGTGGGAAGCTGCCCGTGCGCTTGGGCTGCGCCCTTTCACCACAATGCGCAAAGTGATCATGCCGCAGGCGATGAAGCTGATCATCCCGCCGACAGGCAACCAGTTTATCGCGATGCTGAAAGACTCATCCCTTGTCTCGGTTATCGGTGTCTGGGAGCTGATGTTCCTCGCCCGTACGCAGGGTCGTGAAGAGTTCCGCCATCTGGAAATGCTGATCACCGCTGCACTGCTCTACTGGTTTTTGTCGATCATTCTCGAACGCTGTCAGGCTGTGCTGGAAAAACGCATGAAGCGTCAGGAACGCTGATGAATACGGGCGGTCAGCCGTTCTGACCAAAATTATCCATTGTTTTCGCATGGCTGTTTATTCCGGTGAGGTCATCTGAATAACACTATGTTCAGGGGAGGAGCCCACATGAAGAATGCAATTTTATCCGCTGCTGTTGCCGCACTGGCGTTGAGCGTAAGCCTGCCGGCATTTGCCGGTGAAACACTGGACCGCGTTACCAGCAAAAAAGAACTGGTTGTTGCAACGGCAGCAAATTGGCCGCCGCAGTCTTTCATGAAAGACGACAAGCTGGTTGGTTTCGATATTGATGTTGCAACCGAAGTTGCCAAACGTCTCGGAGCCACAGCGCGCTTTGTGACACCGGAATGGGGCATCATCACTGCGGGTCACTGGAATGGCCGCTGGGATATTTCTGTCGGTTCCATGACCCCGACAACCGGTCGTGCCCGCATTCTCGATTTCCCGACTGTTTATTACTACACGCCTTATGTTTTCACCGTACACAAGGATTCCAAGGCTGAGAAGCGCGCGGATCTGAACGGCAAGGTTATTGGCGTTGAAGGTGGTACAACAACCGAAGATTACATCAACGGTACGCTGAAGATTGATGCTGTAGGCGTGCCTGAGTTCAAATATGATGTGAAGCCAGGCGATATTAAAACCTATGGCGACAGCGTTGGCCCGCTTGATGATCTGCGTCTTGGTGACGGCACTCGTCTTGATGCCTCAGTTTCTGCAATGCCGACTGTCGAAAACGCAGTGAAGCGCGGTTATCCGATCCGCGCACTGAATGATGAACCTGCTTTTTATGAGCCATTGGCTGTTGCCGTAGACAAGGGTGATCCTGAATTTACAGCAAAGATCAAAGAGGTCTTTGAACAGCTGAAAGCAGACGGCACCATGACTGAACTGTCGGTTAAGTGGTACGGCGTGGATTACACCAAGCTGAAATAACCATCACATCTATGCTGTCGGTTTCTGCTCCCTTCAGATTGCAGAAACCGGCATTATCCCAGAACAGCTTCCGGACTGAATTCCTGCACAGCAATGTGCAGCTTGAAACGCGCCCCGTATCATCCGTGCAGCACAATTTTCTGTAAGAAGCAGTATTATTATGAGTTCATATCCAGCTACCTATTACAGCGCCACACGGGTCGCATCCGCTTCTGCCTATGAGAACCTGCAAACTAATCTGCAGGCTGATGTTTGTATTGTCGGTGGCGGACTTGCCGGTCTGACGACGGCATGGGAATTGCTGAAGCGCAATAAATCCGTGATTGTGATTGAACAGAACAAAGTCAGCTGGGGTGCTTCGGGACGCAATGGCGGCTTTTGTCTGAATGGCTGGTCTGAAGGTCTTGGCGCGATTGAAAAACGCAGCGGTTTTGAAGACGCGAAAAAGCTGTTCGCCATGTCGGTTGAAGGCGTGGATATTGTCCGTGAAAATATTGAGCAGAATAATCTGCCGGACTGCAATATTGTCAAAGGTAAGCTGAGTGTCGTGCGCTATGAAGCGGCAGAGCAGATGCAGCGTTACCGTGATCGTATGGCGCAGCATTTCAACTATGAATATGAATATCTCGACACAGCAGCAATCCGCCAGAAGCTGAATACGCCGATCTATAAGCAGGCGCTGCGTGACAGTACCGGTTTCCATTTTCACCCGCTGAATTATGCGCTGGGTCTGGCTGATCTGATCCGTGCCAAAGGCGGCCGGATTTTTGAAGACAGCGCCATGCAGTCTTTCACCCGTAACACACAGGCCGGTGCTACAGGGCGCTATACCGTGAAAACCGAGCATGGCTCGGTACAGTGTGATGATGTGGTTCTATGCTGTGGTGGTTATGGCGGTGCGCAATTCGGCAAGCTGCGCCGTGCCTTTTTGCCTATCGCTACCTATGTTGTGCTGACCGAAAAGCTGGGTAACCGTCTGCAGGATTTCATCCGTACGATAGATGCGGTTGGTGATGACCGTCGCTCATCCGACTATTACCGTGTTGTGGAAGGGGATCGTATTCTCTGGGGTGGACGGATTACGACTAAGAACGAGCAGGATGAAACGCGTCTGGCAGCGATTTTGCGCAAAGATATGTGCGACGTGTTTGCCGGATTGCAGGATGTTAAAATCGAAAAGGCATGGTCTGGTCTGATGGGCTACTCCCGTCATAAGATGCCGCATATCACCAAAGTGGAAGATGGTCTGTGGACATGCAGTTCCTTTGGCGGACATGGTATGAATACCACTGCGATTGGCGGACGTGTCGTTGCTGAGGCGATCAGCGGGGATAGTGATCGTATCCGCTTGTTTGAGCCTTATGGGCTGACATGGAACGGCGGTGTCTTCGGGCCTTTGGCTGCAGAAACTGTCTACTCTTATCTGCGGATGATGGATTACTTTCAGGAAGGCCGCTATAAGGGCGCTCATCGTTAAGATGAGCGCTGATGATACGGGATTACAGCCATGCAAATGACCGATAAGGATAAGCAGTTACTGGCGCTGATGCAGAAAAACGCCCGTGAATCTGTGGCGTCACTGGCGCGTCAGCTCGGTGTGTCCCGCACAGCTTTGCAGGAGCGTATTCAGCGGCTGGAAACCAACGGGATTATTGACGGTTATTCCGTGCGCCTCGGTGCCAATGTCAATCGTTCACCGATCCAGTGCTTCACTTTTGCGGCGCTGAATAACAAGAACTTTCCGGATGTGATCAAGCAGCTGAAAACGCTGACCGCTGTACAGGCCGTACATTCTATTTCCGGTGACTGGGATCTGATCATTCATATCTGCACAGATACGCTGGAAAAGCTCAATGCCGAGATCAACAAGATCAATGAGATGATGGGCATTGTCCGCACCACATCCAATATTGTGATGGAAACGAAATTTAATCGCGGTGCTAATTTATAAAAGCATTGGCGGGGGCGTAAAAAAGGCGGGGGAGACCCGCCTTTTTTATTTGCAGATTTAATGACTGATCATCCACGGACGGGCGGAAGGAAAGCTTTTCGCGCCGTTGGCCGAGACTTTTGCTTTGGATTTTTTAGATTTTGATCCGCAGCAGCCGCAATTCGGCCCGTGTCCTAGTGATTTTGAACTGATCGGTTCATGAGAACTGCGTTCATTCACCGCCATTGCATTACGCTTATTTGCATTCATCGATGCAAGATTAGGCGCTGTCAGCATCACACGCTTTGAGGACGTTTCACAATCCGGACAGGCGCAGGGCTGATCATATTCCGACATCGGACGCAGAGCTGTGAATGGCCCGCATTCTTCGCAGGCATATTCATAAACCGGCATGTTTCACCTCAAAGATCATAGGCAATCGGCATATCAATGGAGCCGTCGAGGAACTTCTTCGGTCCTGCTGCCGACGGGCTGATATCGAAATCGAAGATTTCGGTTGGCAGCCACAAGGTTGCACAGGAGTTCGGAATATCCACCACGCCGGAGAAATGCCCTTGCACCGGAGCCGAGCCTAAGATCGAATAGGCCTGCGCACCGGAATAGCCGAATTTCTTCATATATTCGATGGCATTGAGACAGGCCTGACGATAGGCGACATTGGCATCCAGATAATGCTGGTTGCCCTGTTCATCCACGGAAATGCCCTGGAAAATCAGATAGTCTTTATAATTCGGCACCATCGGCGATGGTTTGAAGACCGGATTGCGAATACCGTATTTTGCCATGCCGTCTTTGATCACATCGACTTTGATATGCAGCCAGCCGCCTGCCATTTCAATGGCGCCGCAGAAGGTGATTTCGCCGTCGCCCTGACTGAAGTGGAGATCGCCCATAGAGAGACCGGCACCGTCAACATAGACAGGGAAATAGATTTTCGAACCGCGCGACAGGTCTTTAATATCGCAGTTGCCGCCATGTTCACGTGGCGGGACAGTACGTGCGCCTTCCGCGGCGATCTTGTCGAAGGTTTCACCCTTCTTGATCGAACCGAGATGCGCAGTGCGGGCGTGCGGTGGATTGGCCAGAGGTGGCACACGATTTGGTTCTGTTGCAATCAGGCCAAGCTCGCGCGTGTTCCACATTTCCAGCATTTTGCGATCGGGTAGTGTACCGATCAGACCCGGATGGATCATACCGGCAAAGCTGACACCCGGAATATGGCGTGAGCGGGTGAACATGCCTTCATAATGCCAGATGGATTTCTGGGCGCTCGGGAAATGGTCGGTCAGAAAGCCGCCGCCATTGGTCTTGGAGAAGAAGCCGTTAAAGCCCCATTCATGTCCCTTGAGCGTGCCTGCATCAAGAATATCCACCACGAGAAGATCGCCGGGTTTGGCGCCTTTGACACCGATCGGGCCGGAGAGAAAATGCACCGTTGTCAGATCAACATCGCGGATATCTTCTGCTGAATCATTGTTTTTGATAGCGCCGCCGGTCCAGTCGACAGTCTCGACCAGAAAGTCATCGCCGGGATCAACCCAGACATTGATCGGAATATCCGGATGCCAGCGATTATGCAGGTTCTCATTTTCATAAGCGGACTGCGAAAGATCAACGGAAATCAGGGTTTCAGGCATGGTCTCTCCTCTTTACACACGCTGTTCCCGTGCCGTTGATGGCCGGAAATGCGGTTATTGATGTGCGCCTGATAAGGAAAGCAAAAGGCCGGACTGTAATGTATTTCTATGGATTAATTCTGATAGTGAACTCAAAGCCTATGCTGAAATATCAGATGCAGGGAAAGCCTATTTTGTCAGCAAACTGATGTAAAGCAGGGTGACATGAGACATTTTTACCTGTTGCCGTTGATCTTAAAAAAATCCCGCCGCTTTTGTTAAAAGGGCGGGATTTTTATTCAGGCAATGTGCCATTTTGCAGATAATTTTTGCAGCGCCTCATAGGCCGAGAGCACTGTTTCCATCTGCGCGGTATGTCCGCGGATGAAATCGTCACCGTAAATTGTTTCATCCGGATATTCGGTGATCAATGTCAGCGGCACGGTATGACGGTCATCGACGCCGATCAGGCAAGGGAAGCCGTTGATGATGCGGAAGCCGGTTTCGCCTGCATGTTTTTCAAACAAAGCGATCTGCGCATTGTTGTAATCTACCAGACCATCAATAGCTGAGAGATGACGGGTGACATGATCAACCAGTTCTTCGGATTGCTGCGCCCATTCGGTGTGATGACGGACGATAAGGAAGAAGCCTTTTGGCAATGTCCACATACCAAAGCCGCGCGGCACATAGCCGGAGAGCGGACGTGTCCATTCATGGGACGGGTAGCCGTGCAAATTCACATGCAACTTGGCGCCGGTCAGCGCTTCAGCCTGCGTGCGGATGGCTTTTTCCCAGAGTTTCTCGCCGCTTCGATATTCGAGATCATCACCCATAGCGGTGTAACGCGCTGCATGGTGCATGTGAAACGGATTATCCGCGCACAGACGACGATGCAGCTCATAACCGTCAGGGTTTTCCTGCGGGGAGATGGTGAAATGCGCACCTTTACGGGATTTCAGTTCATGGGCTGCACGCAAAGCACCGACCACGCCGGTGGTTTCATTGGCGTGCTGGCCACCGCTGATAATCATTGGCTCATCTGTGCCTTTGATATAGCGGCCAAGAACGCTGCGGCCGGAACGGGATTGGGCGCTGAATGCCTCTCCGCCGATATGCTCCAGTTCCATTGCAATCTGTGCTGCAAACAATGGTGCCTGTGCTGTGGCAAGCGTCTGGCTTTCACCGGTGCTGTCCTGTGTGGACAGAGCGCGGTTACTGATGCGGATTGAAGGTGCCGCATCGGCATAGGTGATTTCCGGTACGATCTGCCCCGGTTGCAAGCCACGGTCACCGAGCGGGCGACCGGATTTCTTCTGAAACACTTCCAGCAGTGAGAAATAGAAATCTTCGTGCAGCGCTTCCGTCAGGCTGAGCACTTCTTCCGCATAAGCCAGCTTCTGGTCTTTGACGGGCAGGGATACAGCAATATTCAGTTCTTCAAAATAAGGCTCTGTATTGCCCCATGTATGATTGGCAACAGCGGCAATACCGGCATGGAACAGCTGTTCAAAATCTGTCTCAAAGCGCTCAGATGTGGTCGTGCCTTGATGGGTGACTTTCAGCCAGCCGGTCGGTGACAATAGTGTTTCACCAATCGCATCCTCATGGGTACGGTTTGGTGCGAAAACCGCGTGCTGTGTAACGGTGCCGTTTTTATCTGTCAGGCTCACCTGATAGCTAAAGTCCTGTTTGCCCGATGGCTTGAACTCGACTACCGCATCACCGGTCAGTTTGGTCAGCGGATAGGTTTCCAGCAAAAAGCGGTTGGCTGCACAAGCATCATGTGCCGGATAGGCAATGCTGATCTGTGTGATATTGCTGCAGTCCGCATCTTCAAGAAAGAAATGCACCAGAGGCTTATAGGCACTATGCAGTTTGGCGGCTACGCCAAGTGCCTGCAACTTTGCCTCCGCAGCTTTGCGGCTTTGCAGATCATCGAACAGCCATGCCTCAACTGTTGCGCCTTTCATCGACGCATCGGAGAAGCGGGCAACAAGTGCATCGAGGCTGCGCTCAAAGCTTTTTTCAAAGATCATGCTCATCGTGATGTTCTCCCCGTCGGATCAAGGCTGTCACGCAGCCAGTCACCCAGAAGATTAAGACCAAGAACTGTCAGCAAGATTGCTAAGCCCGGGAAAACACTGACCCACCATGCGGTTTGCAGGTAAGTACGGCCATCGGCAAGCATACCGCCCCAGCTCGGAATCGTCGGATCAACACCAAGCCCCAAGAACGTCAGGCTGGATTCCAGCAGGATATTATTGGCGACATTCAGCGTCATCAGCACGATCACCGGACCAAGCAGGTTCGGCAGCAGATGCTGGAAAATAATGCGCCAGTCTTTGACACCGATTGCACGGGCGGAAAGGATGAACTCACGCTCACGCAGCGCCAGTACCGAAGCGCGCACCAGACGGGCATATTGCACCCATTGGGAAACGATCAGCAGGATGATGGTATTCATAAGGCCGCCGCCGACAATGGCGATAAAGGTAATGGCCAGCAGGATGAATGGCAGTGCGAGCTGCACATCGGCAAAGCGCATTACGACCATATCCCAGAAACCACGATAGTAACCGGCAATCAGCCCCATGATAACGCCGACAACCACGGCACCGGCAACGGAGACAAAGCCGACCAGCAGCGAGATTTTACCACCGGTGACCACACGTGCCAGCACATCGCGACCGAGCGGATCGGTGCCGAAAATATGGGACATATTGGTGAATGGCGGCGTCAGACGCGCCATCAGGTCGATTTTGTCCGCACCGCCGGGAAACAGCAGGCCGGAGAACAGCACGGCAAGACAGATAATGGCTGTCAGGCCGACACCGAGAATGAACTCAAGGCTGAACAGGCGGGAGAACAGCAGGGAAGAGGAAGTTTTCGCGGCCATTTTCTACTCCGTCCGGATACGCGGATCGACAAGACCATAGGCAATATCGACCAGAAGATTGACACCGATAATCATAAGCGACAGCACGGTGATACTTGCCTGCAGAACCGGATAGTCACGACCGGAAACCGCATCGAAAGCCAGTGTGCCCATGCCGGGCCAGTTGAACACGCGTTCAACCACCACAATACCACCGAGCAACCCGCCGAATTGCAGGCCGAAATAGGTGATCAGCGGAATGGCGCAATTGCGCAGCGCATGTTTGTACAGCACTTTGTTTTCGCTCAGGCCCTTGGCGCGTGCCACCATAATATACTGGGACTGCAGGGTCTCTAACATGGAGGTGCGTACCAGACGTACATTGGTAGCAGTGAGGATAATCCCCATTGTCACAGCGGGCATGATGAAGCTGGCAAAACCATCCATACCACTAGGCGGCAGCCATTGCAGGCCGACAGCAAACAGCAGTACCAGCATGGTTGCGAGCCAGAAGTTCGGGAAAGACAGGCCGACGAGCGACAGGATACGGATCAGCTGATCTGCCCATTTGCCGCGCGATACCGCGGCCTTAATGCCGAGCGGGATCGAAATAATGATCGAAACGGCCATGGATGCAAAAGCCAGCAGCAAAGTGGCAGGCAGGGCATCTTTAATCAGCAGGGAAACCGGTGTGCCGCCAAGGAAGCTGCGTCCGAAATCCAGCGTGAACAGGCCTTTGATGAAATTCATATATTGTACGATGAAAGGCTGGTTCAGACCCAGACCTTCACGGATGCGCTCCAGATCGGCCTCGGTTACGCTGCCCGCACCTTGAGTGAGCATCAGCGCCGGATCACCGGTCATACGGATTGCGAAAGCGACGGTCAAAGTCACGACAATGACGACAAAGATCGCCTGTAAAATTCGTTTGATCAGAAACCCGGCCAAAATTCTTATCCTTTATAAGATCAAGGAAATACCGCGCCGGCAAAAATGACCGGCGCGGTTATTATTGTATCAGTCAACGCTGACTTCGGTGAGACGCAGACGGCTGTCTGGCGCCGGTACGAAATTCTTCACGCGCTTGTTGATGCCGTAAATCGCTTTGAGATTGTAAAGCGGCATTTCCAATGCACGATCGGCAGCGTAATTAGCGATTTCCTTGAGGATGACTTCACGCTTGGCACGATCTGTAATGGCGCGCTGGGATTCCAGCAGCTCATTCATTTTCGCATCATTGTCATACGGGTTCCATTTTTCACCGGCGTGATACATGGAATAAGCGGTGTTATCGTAATCGAATGTCCAGCCGCCCCATGACTGCTGGAACATCGCGCCGGTTTTACCCTGCGGAATGATGTCGTTCAGCAATACGTTGGTTTCATATGGCTTGATCGTTGCATTGATGCCAATGATCTGCAGATAGCTGGAAACAGCCTGCACAACTTCGTTGAAAGTTGCATCATTACCGCGAATATCGATCTGTACGGCTGCACCCGGTTTTACACCGGCTTCAGCGAGAAGCTTCTTCGCGCCTTCCGGATCATATGGCAGCGGTTTCATGGCTGCATCATAACCGAAGGAGAGGGCACCCTGAAGGCTGGCAATCGGTTCTGCCTGACCACCGAGAATGGACTTGATGATGGTGTCGCGGTCAACGCCAAGGATCAACGCCTTACGCACGCGTTCATCAGCGGTAATACCATCGCGGGTATTATAGCGCAGTGAATAAACTGTCGGGCCGGCAGTGGTGACAATCGCCAGATTAGGATCAGCTTCGATTGTCGGGATCATACCGATCGGAATTGTCGGCGGGATCACCAGATCAACGCGGCCTGCCTGCAATTCAGCAACAGCTGTCGACGGTTCGGTGATGAAACGATATTCAAGTTCAGAAAGTTTTGGTGCGCCGCCCCAATGGTCAGCAAAAGCTTCCATCTGGATGCCGACTTTCGGCTTATAGCTGGTCACCTTGAACGGGCCGGTGCCGACAGGATTGGCATTGAAGAAATCATCGCCTTTTTCCTGAATATATTTTGGCGGCACGATCATCGCGCCGTAACCGGCGAGCTTGGTCATCAGAACCGGATCAGTGTCTTTCAGGTGGAAATCGACTGTCTTGTCGTCGATAACTTCGATCTTTTCAATCGCAACATAATTGGAACGCTGCGGGCCTTTAGCACCTTCATCACCGAGCAGACGCTCAAAGGTGAATTTTACAGCTTCCGCATTGAAAGGCTCGCCATTGTGGAATTTAACATTCTCACGCAGGTGGAAGCGAATGCGCTTGCCTTCGTCCAGTTCTTCCCACGAGGTTGCGAGCGCCGGTACGATTTTCAGATCAGGGCCGCGATAGACCAGACCGTCATAAATATTGGTGGCAACAGATGCCCAGTTGACCAGAAATGTGTCAATCGGATCCCAGCTGCCCGGATCCTGCGGTGAGGATACGGTCATTTTACCGGCAGCGAATGCCGGTGCGGATGACAGGGCAACAGCAGACAATGCTGTGCCGACAGTCAGCGCTGTAAGGAATGCTTTAAGCTTCATAATCTCGACTCCCCTTTTGTAAACAATGAAACAGATATTCGGTTTTAGGCGCTGCGGGCTATGAAATGCCCTTTGGCGATTTCTTCATGCTGCCAGATCTGCGGCTTATCCTCGATCCGGCGTGTCGTGCTCGGAATTTCGCCTTCCAGCATCGCGCGGTTGGTCCGCGCCAGCGGATCGGCAACAGGAACGGCAGAGAGCAGGCGGCGTGTATAATCATGAGACGGTGTTTCAAACACCTGACGCCGTGAGCCAAGCTCCATGATCTGACCGAGATAAAGCACGGCCACGCGGTGGCTCATTTTCTCAACCACGGCCATATCATGACTGATGAAGAGATAAGCGAGGCCGTGTTCTTTCTGCAGGTCCATAAACAGATTGATGATCTGTGCCTGAATGGAAACGTCGAGCGCGGACAGTGCTTCATCGGCGATGATCAGCTTCGGATTGGAGGCAAGCGCACGGGCAATACAGACGCGTTGGCGCTGACCACCGGAAAACTCATGCGGATAACGTCCGGCAACGGCTGAACTCAGACCCACACGTTCCAGCAATTCATCAACGCGTTTGGTGATCGCGGCTTCGTCAAGAATGAGGCCGTGGGTGCGGATCGGCTCGGCAATCGAGAAGCGGATGGTTTTGCGCGGATCAAGCGACGCAAACGGGTCCTGAAAAATATACTGCACTTCCTGACGCATGCGGAAGCGCTCAGCCGAGCTCATTTCCGAGAAAGCTTTGCCGTTAAAGCGCATATCGCCGGAAAGCGGGTTTTGCAATTGCTGGATTGTGCGGCCAATCGTGGATTTGCCGGAACCGGATTCACCAACCAGTGCCAAAGTTTCACCCGGATGAATATCGAAGCTGACCTGTGAAACCGCATTACACACATGAGTTGTGCGGCCAAACATATTCTTCTTGATATTAAAGCGCACCGACAGATCACGCACTGACAAGAGCGGCGCCTCATCAAGACGGGCTGTATTCTGAATGCGGGTTTCACCGACCAGAACCGGTTTGTTATCTTCCAGAATTGTCACCGGCATGCGTTTCGGGAAATCTTCACCGGCCATGCTGCCGAGTTTCGGCACGGCTGAGAGCAGAACTTTGGTATAAGGATGCTGCGGATTAGCGAAAATATCGCGTACTGCACCTTCTTCTACCTTTTTACCCTTCCACATCACCACCACGTCATCAGCCATTTCCGCGACAACGCCCATATCATGGGTGATGAAGATCACGGCCATTTCCAGTTCTTTCTGGAGATCGCGGATAATATGCAGAATCTGCGCCTGAATGGTTACGTCGAGGGCGGTGGTCGGCTCATCGGCAATCAGCAGCTTCGGGCGGCAGGCAAGTGCCATCGCAATCATCACGCGCTGGCGCATACCACCGGAAAGCTGATGCGGGAAGCGGCTGAGCATGCCCTGTGCATCCGGCAGGCGTACCATTTCCAGCAGACGCTGGCCTTCTTTCAGGGCTGCCTTCTTGCTCATTTTTTCATGAAGCATCAGCACTTCGGCGATCTGGTCACCAATAGTGAAAACCGGATTGAGCGAGGTCATCGGCTCCTGAAAGATCATGGCAATTTCTTTGCCGCGAATGCCGCGCATAGTTTTCTGTTCGGCATCCAGCAGGTTCATCTGTCCCTGTGAGCCGGTAAACAGGATTTTACCGGTCGGGAATTTTGCACCCAGCATATCTGCCAGGCGCATTACCGACAAAGAGGTAATGGATTTACCGGAGCCGGACTCGCCGACAATGGCGGTTGTGCGGCCGGAACGAACGGAAAAGCTCAATCCGTCCACCACGCGGGCAGTGCCGAACTCTACCGAGAGATCCTGGACTTCCAGCAAAGGCTGGGTTTCAGCTGTTTGGCGAAGCTGCACGTCGTTCACTCCGGTCATCCTTATAGTGTAATGGCAGAACGGGCTGCCTGATTAAATGCACCCGACATAAAGCGCAGCAGTGCCGCGACTTCCGACAGGGTTTCTTCCGACGGGCGGGCATTGGCTGTGGAATCCACCAGCAGACGCTCACGGATTTGCGCATAACGCGCACAGGCTTCAGCACCTTTATCGGTAATACGGACTGTCTTTTCTTTTGCAGCCTTGCCGGTGGTCAGCAAACCGGCATTTTCCAGTTTGCGCAGGGCATAGGTCGCAATATGCGTGTCTTCAATATCCAGAACCAGACAGATATCGGCAAGCTTCTTTTCACGTCCGCGATGGCGGATCGAGTGCAGGATCAGAATTTCAATCGGGGAGAGACCCGGCAACCCTGCGGCAGCCATGCAGCGTACCATCCAGCGGGAGAATGCATGGGACGCGAGAATCAAACCATATTCAACTTCGGATAAAGCGGTGGAACCGCCCTCTGCCAGATGTGCGGAAGAGACAATAGGACCGATGGACGGAACAGGGCGCAAATGCTTGGGCAAGCTGACTTCGGCCATTGACGGCTCATCATTATGCTCTGCCTTTGGCGGCGATTTTTTGCTGCTCATATTGCCAGTCTCCCAATCCTGTGTATTTTATGTCACCATCTTATCGACATTTTGTCAATAAAATGAAACTATGTTTTCCAATAAACATTCCGCGTAACGGCATAAATTTTGTGAGGGAGCCGAAAATGAGCGCAGCGACACAAGACATTTCGGGGGCTTGGGACTTCTGGATTGATCGTGGCGGCACATTTACGGATGTTATCGGCCGTGACCCGCAGGGCGTGCTCCATGCCCGCAAAGTGCTGTCCGAGAATCCTTCTGCCTATAAGGATGCGGCTGTTCAGGGTATCCGCCTGCATCTGGGGCTTGAAACCGGTGAACCGGTTCCGACCGGTGCAATCGGCGAAGTGCGTATGGGCACAACCGTTGCCACCAATGCGCTGCTGGAGCGCAAGGGCGAAAAGCTGGCACTGGTGACCACCAAAGGTTTTCGTGATGCGCTGCGCATCGGCTATCAGGAACGCAAGAATATTTTCGCAACGGAAATCATCAAGCCGGAAGCGCTTTACGACCGTGTGGTCGAGATTGATGAGCGCGTGCTGGCCGATGGCAGCACTGAAGTGCCGCTCGATCTGGCTCAGGCAGAAACTGCGCTGCGTGCGCTGAAAGCTGTGGGCTATAATGCCGTCGCTATCGTGTTCATGCACGCCTATAAATTCCCTGCCCATGAAGCTGCTGTGGCCAAAATCGCCCGCGATATCGGCATTGAACAGGTTTCTGTCAGCCATGAAGTTTCGCCGCTGATTAAGCTGGTTGGCCGTGGTGATACAACCGTTGTTGACGCTTATTTGTCGCCGGTTTTGCGCCGTTATGTGGCGCAGGTTTCCCGCGAACTCGACGTAGAGCGCACCGGTGCCCGCGTTATGTTTATGATGTCCTCCGGTGGTCTGACGGCTGCGGATATGTTTCAGGGCAAAGACGCTATTCTCTCCGGCCCCGCTGGTGGTGTGGTTGGTCTGGCACGTACCGGTGAAACGGCTGGCTTCGGTCAGGTTATCGGCTTTGATATGGGCGGCACATCGACAGATGTGGCGCATTTTGACGGCGAATACGAACGCGCTTTTGAGACCGAAGTGGCTGGTGTGCGTGTTCGCGCACCGATGATGCTGATCCATACGGTCGCTGCCGGTGGCGGTTCCATCCTGCATTTTGATGCAGGTCGTTTCCGCGTTGGTCCTGATTCCGCCGGTGCCAATCCGGGGCCTGCCTGTTACCGCAATGGCGGCCCGCTGGCTGTCACCGATGCCAATGTGATGCTCGGCAAACTGATTCCGGATTATTTCCCTTCGATTTTCGGACCAAAGCAGAATCAGCCGCTGGATGTGGAACGTGTTCGTGCGCTGTTTACACAGATGGCTGATGAAATCGGCGATGACCGCTCACCGGAAAGCGTGGCAGACGGTTTCATCCGTATTGCTGTTGCCAATATGGTTGAAGCGATCAAGAAAATCTCCGTTCAGCGCGGTTATGATGTGACCCGTTACGCCCTGAGCTGCTTTGGCGGTGCGGGTGGTCAGCACGCCTGTCTGGTAGCCGATGCGCTGGGCATGAAGAATATTCTGTTGCATCCGATGTCCGGTCTGCTGTCCGCCTATGGTATGGGCTTGGCAGATATCCGCGCGACGCGCCAGAAGGCATTGGGTGTTGACCTTGATGCGGATGCGCCTGCAGAATTGCAGCGCCTTGGTGCAGAATTGGCCACTGAGTGTGTGGCTGAACTCACCGCACAGGGCGTGGAAGAGCAGGTTATTACCAAGCATCTGCGTGCGCATATCCGTTATGCGGGCACCGATACTGTGCTTTCCGTTGAGGCAACTTATCCGGCTGTTGATGCGGCTTCGCGCCTGCGGGCTGAATTTGAAGCTGCGCATAAGCGCCGTTTTGGTTTCATTGCGGAAAATAAAGCGCTTGTTATTGATGCTGTTGAACTGGAAACCGTCGGCGGTGGTGCCGGTGAGGGCGAGGCAGCAGGCAATATTGGTGAAGCAACTGAAGCGCAGGCTGACCGTCAGACACGTTTCTATTCACAAGGTGCGTTCCATGATGCAGCTGTTGTGGTGCGTGAAACCATGCAGCGCGGCCAGACCGTAACCGGTCCTGCGATTATCATTGAGAAAAACCAGACCATTATCATTGAAGATGGCTGGCAGGCACGTCTCACCGAGCATGATCATGTGGTGCTGACCCGCATTAAGGCGCTGCCGAAACGCGTTGCCATCGGCACAGAAGCCGATCCGGTTATGCTGGAGATTTTCAACAATCTGTTCATGTCGATTGCAGAACAGATGGGTGTGACCCTGCAGAACACCGCCTATTCGGTGAATATTAAAGAGCGCCTTGATTTCTCCTGCGCGGTCTTTGATGCAGAAGGCAATCT
The DNA here is from genome assembly GCF_003314995.1 of Pseudochrobactrum asaccharolyticum. GTDB lineage: Bacteria > Pseudomonadota > Alphaproteobacteria > Rhizobiales > Rhizobiaceae > Pseudochrobactrum > Pseudochrobactrum asaccharolyticum. The sequence goes on along the minus strand of NZ_QNRH01000005.1, from coordinate 85,051 downwards.
GGTTGCCAATGCGCCACATATGCCAGTGCATCTGGGGTCGATGGATGCCTCTGTCGCCACAGCTATCCGTGAAAATCCGGTGATTAAACCGGGCGATGTTTTCCTGATCAATGCGCCTTATAATGGCGGTACGCATTTGCCGGATCTGACCGTGTGTACACCGGTATTTGATGATGAGCAGACAGAAATCCGTTTCTGGGTTGCCAGCCGTGGCCACCACGCCGATATCGGTGGTATTGCACCGGGTTCGATGTCACCGCTGGCGGTGAATATTGAGCAGGAAGGTGTCTATATCGACAATTTCAAACTGGTTGATCAGGGGCAGTTCCGTGAAGAGGCACTGGGTGATCTACTCAACGGTGCCAAATATCCGGTGCGTAACCTCACGCAGAACGTCAACGATTTGAAAGCGCAGATTGCCGCCAATGAAAAAGGCGTCGCAGAACTGCGCAAGATGATTGTGCATTTCGGTGAGGACGTGGTGAAAGCCTATATGGGGCATGTGCAGGATAATGCTGCGGAAAGTGTGCGCCGTGTGCTGGATCAATTGCCGGATGGTCAGTTCACCTATGAGCTTGATCAGGGCAGTAAGATTGAAGTCAAAGTGACGATTGACCGTGTGAAGCGTGAGGCGACAGTTGATTTCACCGGTACATCAGAACAGCGTCCGGATAATTTCAACGCTCCGCAGCCGGTAACCCGTGCCGCCGTGCTTTATGTTTTCCGCGTGCTGGTGGACGGTGATATTCCGATGAATGCCGGTTGTCTGCGCCCGATTAAAATCATTGTGCCGGAAGGCTCGATGCTGTCACCGCATTATCCGGCTGCTGTTGTAGCAGGCAATGTGGAAGTCAGTCAGGCTGTGACCAACTGTCTGTTCGGTGCAACCAAGGCTATGGCTGCAGCACAGGGTACGATGAATAATCTGACCTTCGGTAATAATGAGTATCAGTATTATGAAACTATCTGTTCCGGTGCGCCAGCAGGCCCTGGTTTCAATGGTGCCGATGCTGTGCATACCCATATGACGAATTCGCGTCTGACCGATCCGGAAATTCTGGAAACCCGTTTCCCTGTAATGCTGGAAGATTTCCATATCCGTGAAAACTCCGGCGGCCGTGGTAAGTGGACAGCCGGTAATGGCACGCATCGTACAATCCGCGCTCTGGAAGAACTGGAATTTGCGATTCTCTCCGGCCATCGCCGTATACGGCCATTCGGCCTTGAAGGCGGCGAAGACGGTCAGCTGGGACGTAATGAAGTGCGTCGTCAGGATGGGGCTGTTGAAGTGCTGAAGGGCTGCGATCAGGTTGTGCTGAAAGCCGGTGAGGCCTTCACCATCATCACGCCGACTGGTGGTGGTTACGGCAAGAGCTGAGCAATAAAACCCTTATGAATCAGGCAAAGCCCTTTGTTTTATAAGCAAAGGGCTTTGTGCTTTTGAGGAAACCGTAAAGGGTTGCTTCTGCTCAGATGATGATTTTGACTCTGTATGTGTTGTTATAAATGCCACAGCGCAGGTCAAAAACTAATTCTTCTCACGTTAATTCCGTTTTTACCATGTTGTTGTCATAGATGTGGCTATTCAGGTTTTTGAGAACTGCTGAATGAAAAGCGTGCAGAGCATTTGTACCGGCTTGTTCAGTCAAGATAAATGAATGAAGCGATAGATCCTGTGATTGCCCTTAAGACTGACTTAAGGACAGGCATGCTAATTCAGGGTCAATACCAATTAAGATTGAGCTATAAATGTCTGATTTTGCATTCTCCCGCCGTCATTTTTTGTTGGGGGCCAGTGCGCTTGCTTTGACCGGCTGTGTGTCAACCGGTGAAACAAAGCGCCCGGCTGCTGAGCTGGCGGCTAATAAAGTCAAACCCGTCACCCCAGCGATGTATTATGCGGTTTGGGATGAAGGCTATCAGATCCCTGAAGTCGATGTATCAAAGATTCCGGAAAAATTCTGGCGTGCTGAAGTCGATTACATGACCGATGAAAAGCCGGGCACTGTGGTTGTCGATACTCCGAATAAGTATCTTTATCATATCAAGCCAGGTGGCCGTGCTACCCGTTATGGTATCGGCGTTGGTAAAGACGGTTATGCCTGGTCCGGCCGCGCTAAAATCGCCTATAAGCGTAAATGGCCACGCTGGACACCACCAGATGAAATGGTTGCACGTAACCCTGCCTTGCAGCCATATAGCATTGCCAATGGCGGCATGGGGCCTGGTCTGAATAATCCGCTTGGTGCCCGTGCGCATTACATTCATAAAGACGGCAGAGACACCATTTACCGTATTCACGGTTCACCGGAATATTGGACAATCGGCAAGTCTGTTTCGTCCGGTTGTATCCGCATGGTCAATCAGGATGTGATGCATCTTTATGATAATGTGCGTGATGGCAGTGATATTGTCGTTATTCCTGATCTGAGTAAAACAGGGCAGGCGCATTCAGTAATGGCCGGCGCGTAATTCAGTATTATAAAATTTGAAAAGGGCTGCGTTTATCTCAAATGCGGCCCTTTTTGTATCTGCAATCATGTATATACAAAGAGTTGCAGGCCTTGGTGCAGGATGATCGTAGTGTAGTTTTAAGAGTCCAGTGTGTGTACATGATTGTAGCCAAATAATATGCGGCATGTCTGCGATCTTTAGTTGGTTACGGGTTAACAAAATTGATTTTAACCTGAGGTGCGTTGCCTAATTGAGACCGCTTTTCACAATTTTATACGCTGACTAAATGTAATAGTGATTCTCTCTAAGAGGCATATAAACGTGAATGTTTAGCGGGAAAGCTGTCAGGGGAGCGAACTGTAAGACTAAGTAATTATTGCCTTTATGACGAATTTATCTCGTACTTTGGTCGTATGAAGCCGGCACTCAATGGCTTGAATTTTTTATATTCGGGTCAAAAAGATGACTTTTCCATTGGGGTTTTTAAATTCTATAATCGTATTTTACTAAATTAAATCAATGTATTAATAGGTGATATTGCTAAATGTTAATTTTAGAAATAAATAAATTAGAAATTACATGATTTCCATTTTTTAAGGGAAAACTTGTCAAGTTTATACACACTTGCAATGCATATATATTTTTATATTGGTTTTGTATAATTTTGTCTGGAATATAAGAATATAACGTGATCTAATTTAAGTTAGTTCGCCCCCTTATTAAAGGATCCTGAATGCATACCGCCTTTTACAGTGAATCCTCTAATCTATCTGTACCGTTACATGATAACGGATCAGCCTTTAAACAGGCTTCAGTCAATCATTGCTTTACAGTAGATCAAACGAGTATAGCGGAAAATAAAGATGTTACTGTCCTCAAGTCTAGTGACAGTATTCCGATGTCCTCAAATATTTGTGTTGCCTTGACTGAGGAGCAACCCAATCAATTCACCTACGGCGCCATGTCCGGCCTGTGGTTTACTATGGCTCTCAATATTACGCATGTCGGCAGAAGGTTCGGCGGCCGGGAAGAACACTCCATCATAGCCCCTTATGATGTTTGTGTTGCCGGTGCTAATATGCCGATTGAAGTCAAAGTAGAAGCGCCGGTACAGGCTGTTCATATTTTTTTGAAACAGTCACTGGTAGAAGAAGTTAAAGCAGAACTTTATCATTCGAGTGAACGTCAGTTTGATACTCTGCCGATCTTTGCCAAGAGTGATACAAACTTAAGTATGCTGATGCGTGTGCTGAGCGGGACATTGTCGTCACCTGCGCAGAAAAACCAGCTGCAGACAGATTATCTGGCGCGTGCATTGGCTGCGGATTTTCTGAGTAAATATGTCGATAGTTCGAATGAGGCGCTCTACAAGCATTCCGTAGACCGTCTTAAACCAAGCCAGTTACGCCGTGTTTTGGAATATATGCAGGAAAATCTGGCCAGCGATATTGGCATTAATGATCTGGCGGTTATCGCAGGTGTAAGCCGTACGAATTTCATTCGCCGGTTCAAGGTGTCCATGCATTGTACGCCTGCGCGTTACCTCTATCTGTTGCGCATTCGTAATGCACGTGAGCTTTTAAGGCAGCAGGAATTGCCGATCTCGCATATTGCGATCGCTTGCGGTTTTGCTGATCCGGCGCATCTTTCTGTTTCATTCAAACGCGAGGTGGGTATGACACCATCGGCATTCCGTAAAGAGTATAACGAGTAGTAGCAGCACTTTCTGCCAAAACGATTGTCAAAGCGCGGGCACACACCCGCGCTTTTTTTGTTTTGTATATGGGCTGAAAAACTACAGGATAAATGTGAGTCTTGGAAAGGTGTTATAAATTTGACTGTCAAGATAATGATCAGGCGTAAAAGCAGAGGTTTTTGATATTCTGATAATATGAGTCAATTTTACAACTTATAAGTGTGCAAAATGCGTATGTGATAAAATACGTATGTGGTCGTCAGAGGAAACTACATACTCAATATGAGCAATCTTTCGTTCGAAAATTTGTTTTAAAAATTATAATAATTTTGTCAGCCGCAATCAGTATTTGCGGTGTATTAACGTAAAAAACTCTTAAAAACATATGGTTTATGAAGTTTCATAAATAAGAGTCGATTCTTATAAGGGGCTAATAGTTAACAAAAAGTAAACAGAGATTCGCGCCTTATCCTCTCATTTTCGAAGATAATCGGTTAGAAATGACTAATAATAAAATTGGCGAATCTAGAGTCAAATACAACCTGTTTTTTATGTGGATATAGTCCGGTTATGTATTCCCATCGCTATTGGTGGGTCTTTTTTCTGTGCAGGTCGCAAGAATGAAGGCAAAGAATGCATTGGTTTTGGAAGGTTTCTTTACAAATCTGATGCGCTGGTCTCATTGAACCTACCTGCCGGTTTTAAACCGGAGTTATCTGAATGGCCAAGAAGCCTGTTTCATCGTCGTCCAATTCTGTTCGTGGCGAAGGTCATGCTGTTACAAAATCCGGTAATACGGTCTATGTGGCGATAGATCCGTCCAGCGTTGTTAAATATGTCCGCGCAGGCAATGATCTGTTAATCCATCAGGATAATGGCAAGGTCATTCGCATTCGTGGCTTTTTCACTGCGCAGGATATGCAGAAGCTGGAGCTGGTCTATAAATATGACGGCAGCGAATGGCCGGTAAAGGCTGTTCAGTCAACCGTTCCTGTTGATGATGAAACCGGCACAGAAGTTGAATTCTCAGGTGTTGCACAAGATTCTGGCAGCGGTGACAATAACCTGCTGGCTTTGGCGGCGCTGGGTGCTGCTGCAATCGGGATTGCAACCGGCGGGCGTGGCGGCAGTGGCGGCGGCGGTGGAGGCACACCGGAAAAACCGGCTCCGAAATCTCCTGAACTGGCAACCAAAGCCAATGCTGATGGTACAGTCACAGCAACCGGTCTCGCGGCGGCCGGTTCCAGCGTTACTGTTACCTTCCCTGATGGCAGCAGCCGTGTTGTTGTTGCCGGTGCTGACGGCAAATTCTCGGTGTCGTCGCTCAAGCCTCAGGAAACAGGTAATGTTACCGCGGTGGTGACGGATTCGAATGGTAAAAGCAGCCCGCCGAAAGTCGTTGAATATGTTGACAAGGTAGCTCCGGCTGCACCGGATGCTTTGTCCTATACGGATAATGAAGGTTCTATCACCGGTAAAATCCCTGAAAAGGGTGTGACTGATGATGCACGTCCGACACTGAGCGGTAAGGCTGAACCAGGCTCCACGATTACGGTTCGTGATGGCACAACAGTTCTTGGTACAACCATTGCGGATGCGCAGGGTAACTGGACGTTCCGCCCGACAACTGCCTTGGCTGAAGGTGAGCATAAGATCACCTTTACGGCAACGGATAAAGCGAAGAACGAGAGTACGCCTAGCGCGGAATTCATCTTCACCGTCGATACAGTTGCACCGCCGGTACCGGCGGTTAAAGCCGTTTTTGACAATGAAAAAGAAGAGGGTGATCCTGTTGCCCTGACACCCGGTGGCTGGACCAATGATGCCACACCTGAATTTACAGGTGAGGGCGCAGAAGCAGGAACGACAATCTATTTCTATGATAACGGCAAGGAAATCGGCAAAACAGTTGTCGGTACTGATGGAAAATGGACGTTCACGCCTGCGGTTCATTTGCAGGACGGTAAACATAGTGTAACTATGAAAGCCGTTGATAAGGCTGGTAATACGAGTGCAGAGTCTCCGGCTTTTGAGCTGAATGTTGATACGGTCGCGCCAAATGCGCCGTCAATTTCACAGATCATAGATGATGTCGGCTCGGTTACGGGTATTATCGGTAGCGGTAAAACCACGGATGATACTAAACCAACGCTTTCAGGCTCGGGCGCTGAAGGCGGTTCGATCGTTAAAATCTATGATGGCAGCACACTGATCGGCCAGACCACAGCCAATGCCAATGGCACATGGGCCTTCACACCGGATACCGATCTGGCGGAAGGTACACATGTTTTTACTGTAACCTCGACTGACAAAGCCGGTAATGAAGGCCCTTCCTCCACACCATGGACGATTGAAGTTGACGTAACGGCTCCGGATGCTGCTTTTGTTCCGGTGATTATCAATGCCAGCGATGATGTGCAGCCGAATGTCGGCCTTGTCACGCATGAAGGCTTTACCAATGACACCACGCCGCGTCTGAATGGTAAGGGAGCAGAGCCAAGTGGTTTCATCCGTATTTATGAAGGTGATAAACTTCTTGGTCAGGTTCAGGCTGATGAGAACGGGAACTGGAGCTTTGATGTTCCGGCACGTTCCGAAGGTAGCCACAGTTTTGTGGCTAAAACCGTTGATGCGGCAGGCAATGAAGGTTCAAGCTCCGATCCGTTCACACTGACTGTTGATACAACGGCACCGGTTGCTTCGGATGCTGTGATTACTGAAGTTCAAGACAGTGCAGAACCGCATACCGGTAATGTTGTACATGGTGGTCTGACCAATGATGCGCGTCCGGTTGTATCGGGTACGGCGGTGGATGGCATCACTCTTGTGCGTATCTATGACGGTACAACGCTGCTTGGTGAAGTTGAAGTTACGGGCGGCCTCTGGTCGTTTACGCCAGAGAGTGATCTGCTGAACGGTGCGCATAATTTCCGCATCAAAGCAGTTGATGCGGCGGGCAATGAAGGCCCTTATTCTCCGATCTGGTCTGTCACTGTTGACACGCTTGCGCCAAACGCACCGGTAATCGCACAAATTGTGGATGATACCGGCTCGATTAAAGGCAATGTGGTTGATGGTAAAACGACAGACGCTGTGCGTCCAAAACTATCCGGCGGCAGTGCGGAAGCTGGCTCAACCGTTAAGATCTATGACAAGGGCGTGCTGATTGGCGAGACCACAGCAAACGCCAATGGCACATGGAGCTTCACGCCAGCTGAAGATTTGGTTGAGGGTGAACACGTCTTTACGGTTACGTCCACGGATAAAGCCGGGAATGAAGGTGTGCCGTCGTCCAGCTGGACTATCACAGTTGACACGACTGCGCCTGAACTGCCGGTTATTTCGCAAGTCTTTGATACAACCGGTGATGAACTCACTGCGGGCATGGTCTCCGGTGAACGCCGCCCGACCCTGACTGGTGAAGCGGAAGCAGGCTCTGTTGTTACCATTTACGATAATGGCAAGAAGGTCGGCACGGTTGTTGCCGAAGATGACGGTACATGGAGCTTCGAGCCTAAGAATAATCTTGGTCAGGGCGAACATAAATTTACAGTGAAGGCGACAGATGCTGCTGGTAATTCCAGTGAGATTTCAGAGCCATTCACATTTACAGTTGATACGGTTGCTCCTGACCGCCCTGAGATCACTGCGATTACCGATGATGTCGGTTCGATCACGGGTGCGATTAAGGCGAATGGTGTAACCGATGATGCGCGTCCTGTTCTGACCGGTAAGGCGGAAGCAGGCAGCATTGTTACGATCTATGACTTTGGTGAGGCGATCGGTACGGTAACAGCCGATGCCACAGGCGCATGGACATTCACACCGGATGCCGATCTGACAGATGGTGGTCACAGCTTCAGCGTGAGCGCAACGGATGCGGCCGGCAATGTCAGCCCTGCATCGAAAGCCTTTGTGATTACCGTTGATACGGTTGCCCCTGATGCACCGCAGTTCACCACCGGCTATGATGCTGTGGGTCCTGTGATCGGTGAGTTCAACAGTGGCGCGATCATCAATGATGGTCGCCCTAAACTGTCGGGTTCGGGTGCAGAGCCAAATGCCAAAGTAACCATCTATCAGGATGGTGTTGCGGTAGCATTGATCACAGCGGATGCGGGTGGCCAGTGGAACTGGAAGAGCGATGCTGCTCTCAGTGATGCAACCTATGTGTTCACTGCGACAGTGACAGACACTGCCGGCAATGTCAGTGCGCCTTCCACCGGCTTTACAGTCAGTGTTGATACGGTTGCACCTGCTGCACCAATGATCGAAGCGATCACCGACAATGTTGCACCGATTGAGGGCAATGTGGTCAAGGGCGGCTTTACCAATGACACGACACCAACTCTGTCGGGTTCGGGTGCGGAAGCCAATGGCACTGTTCGTATCTATGACGGTGCGACACTGCTTGGTGAAGTGAAAGCGGATGCAGATGGTAAGTGGAGCTTCACACCGGAGAATGCTCTTGGCAGTGGTGTTCATTCCTTCACGGTTGTGGGTGTTGATGCGGCGGGCAATGTGTCTGTGCGCTCTGACGCCTATAGTGTGACAGTTGACACGCTTGCACCGAATGCGCCTGCGATCACACAGGTTCTTGATGATGTTGGTTCTGTGCAGGGAGCAGTTGCCTCCGGCAAGACCACCGATGATACCAAACCGACCCTGTCGGGCAATGGCGCTGAGGGCGGCTCCATTGTTAAAATCTATGACAATGGCGTGCTGATTGGTCAGACCACAGCCAATGCCAGCGGTACATGGGCCTTCACACCGGATACCGACCTGATTGAGGGTGCACATAGCTTTACTGTGACTGCAACGGATGCTGCGGGCAATGAAAGCTCTGCCTCGATGCCTTGGGTTGTTGTGGTTGATATCACCCCGCCTGATGCTTCGTTCAAGCCAGTGATCAGCAGCGCGAGCGATGATGTTCTGCCGGTGACCGGTGAGATCAAAAATGGTGAGACCACCAATGATACTAATCCACGTCTGAATGGTACGGGGGCAGAAGCAAACGGCTTCATCCGCATCTATGAAGGTACAACCCTTCTGGGGCAGGTTCAGGCCGATGAGAACGGGAACTGGAGCTTTGATGTTCCGACCCGTCCGGACGGCAGCCACAGCTTTGTTGCCAAGACCGTTGATGCGGCAGGTAATGAGGGCTCAAGTTCCGATGCCTTTACACTGACAATTGATACCAAAGCTCCGACAGCGTCGGATGCTGTGATTACGCAGGTTCTGGATGCGGCTGAGCCGCATACCGGCAATATCGAGCATAACGGCCTGACCAATGATGCCCGTCCGGTCATCTCCGGTACGGCGATTGACGGCGTGACACTGGTTCGCATCTATGACGGCACAACGCTTCTGGGCGAAGTTGAAGTCAATGGCGGTACATGGTCGTTCACACCGGACAGCGATCTGTCGAACGGCGTGCACAACTTCCGTATTAAAGCGGTTGATGCGGCAGGCAATGAGGGACCATATTCCCCGACCTGGTCTGTGACTGTTGACACCACAGCACCGAATGCCCCATCGATCACTGCGGTGAGCGATGATCAGGGTGATCTTCAGGGTAATGTCGGCGACGGCAAGACCACGGATGATCGTCGCCCGACACTGTCAGGTGGCAGTGCTGAAGCCGGTTCGACGGTTAAGATTTATGACAAGGGCGTGCTGATTGGCGAGACCACAGCCAATGCCAATGGTACATGGAGCTTCACACCAACCACTGATCTGGCTGAAGGCTCCCATGTCTTCACAGTGACTGCGACAGACAAGGCCGGTAATGAAGGCGTGCCGTCTGCAAGCTTCAGCGTGGTTGTTGACACTGTTGCACCGGAGCAGCCTTCCATTGTGAAGATTGTGAATGCAGCGGGTGAAGAACTCACAGCCGATATGATCACCAGTGAACGCCGTCCGATCCTGTCGGGTGAGGCGGAAGCGGGTTCTGTTGTTACCATTTATGATAATGGCAAGAAGATCGGTACTGTTGTCGCCGAAGATGACGGTACATGGAGCTTTGAGCTGAAGAGCAATCTGGCTCAGGGTGCGCACGACTTTACCGTTAAAGCGACCGATGCTTCGGGTATCTGGAGCTATACACCGGTCAATGCACTGGGCAATGGTGTTCATACCTTCACGGTTGTGGGCGTTGATGGTGCAGGCAATGTGTCTGTGCGCTCTGAAGCCTATAGTGTGACGGTTGACACGCTTGCACCGAATGCGCCTGCAATCACGCAGGTGATGGATGATGTGGGTTCTGTCACGGGTGCTGTCGCCTCTGGCAAGACCACGGATGATACGAAGCCTACGATCTCGGGTTCGGGAGCCGAAGGCGGTGCGACGGTTAAGATCTATGACAAGGGCGTGTTGCTGGGTGAGACCACAGCCAATGCCAACGGGACATGGAGCTTTACACCAGCCACAGATCTGGCTGAGGGTGTTCATACCTTCACCGCGACTGTGACGGATCAGGCTGGCAATGAAAGCTCTGCCTCGATGCCTTGGAGCATTGAGGTTGACGTGACGGGCCCTGATGCGAAGTTCAAGCCTGAGATCAAGAGCGCCAGCGATGACGTTCTGCCAGATACAGGTCTTGTTGAGCATAACGGCTTTACCAATGACACCACGCCACGCCTCAATGGTGTTGATGCGGAACCAAACGGCTTCATCCGCATCTATTCGGGCGGCAAGCTGCTGGGTCAGGTTCAGGCTGATGCTTCGGGGAACTGGACATTTGATGTTCCGACCCTGACAGAAGGTGCCCATTCGTTCATTGCCACCACTGTTGATGCGGCGGGTAATGAGGGTGCATCCTCTGCAGCCTTCACGCTGACCGTTGATACGACTGCACCGACCGGTGCGGATGCGAAGATCACGGAAGTGATGGATGATGTTGATCTGCATACAGGCAATATCGCCCATAACGGTCTGACCAATGATGCGCGTCCGGTTATCTCGGGTACTGCGGAAGCCGGTATTAGTCTGGTTCGTCTCTATGACGGCACTACGCTTCTTGGCGAAGTGAAGGTGACAGGCGGAGTGTGGAGCTTTGCGGTTGAAAGCGACCTTGCCAATGGTGTGCATAACTTCCGTGTTAAAGCGGTTGATGCAGCCGGTAATGAGGGACCATATTCACCGAGCTGGACAGTGACAGTTGATACAACCGCACCGGTTGCACCAACGATCACGCAGGTTCTTGATGATGTTGGCTCTGTCACGGGTGCAGTTGGCTCCGGCAAGACCACGGATGATACGAAGCCTACGATCTCGGGTTCGGGTGCCGAGGGTGGTTCGATCGTCAAGATCTATGACGGTACGACATTGCTTGGTCAGACCATTGCCAATGCCAACGGCACATGGAGCTTCACACCAACGACTGATCTGAGTGAGGGTGTTCACACCTTCACGGCAACCTCGACGGATGCGGCCGGTAATGAAGGAACGGCTTCGATGCCTTGGAGCATTGAGGTTGACCTGACGGGCCCTGACGCTTCGTTCAAGCCGAAGATCCTGAATGCGAGCGATGATGTTCTGCCAAATACCGGTCTGTTGACGAATGGCGAGTTCACCAATGATACGACGCCACGCCTCAATGGTGATGGTGCGGAGGCCAATGGTCTTATCCGTATCTATAGTGACGGCAAGCTGCTTGGCACAGTGCAGGCAGATAAGGACGGTAACTGGAGCTTTGATGTTCCGACACTGTCGGAAGGCAAACATGACTTCATCGCCACGACCGTTGATGCGGCGGGGAATGAAGGAACCTCGTCTGAAGTCTTCTCGCTGACCGTTGATACCAAAGCGCCTGTAGCAAGCGATGCCGAGATTACTGCGGTTACCGATGCGGTTGAACCGCATGTTGGTAATATCGCCTCGGGCGGTCTGACCAATGATGCACGCCCTGTTGTGTCTGGTACGGCCAAAGACGGTGTGACGCTTGTTCGCATCTATGACGGTACGACACTGCTTGGTGAAGTTGCGGTGACGGATGGTGCCTGGACGTTCAAGTCCGAGAGCGATCTGTCGAACGGCGTTCATAACTTCCGTATTAAAGCGGTTGATGCTGCAGGCAATGAGGGGCCATATTCCCCGACCTGGTCTGTGACTGTTGACACCGCTGCACCGAATGCACCGTCGATCACAACAGTCTATGATGATGTGAATGCGGTTACGGGCAATGTTGCCGATGGCAAGTCGACGGATGATCTTCGCCCGACCCTGTCTGGCGGCAGTGCGGAAGCCGGTTCCACGGTTAAGATCTATGACAAGGGTGTGTTGATTGGTGAGACCATTGCCAACAGCAATGGTACCTGGACGTTCACACCAGCCACGGATCTGGCTGAAGGTTCCCATGTGTTCACTGTGACCTCGACCGATAAGGCCGGTAATGAGAGCGTTCCGTCTGCGGGCTGGACGATCCATATTGACCTGTCTGTACCAAAAACCCCTGAGATCACCCAGATCTGGGATGATACCAATCCTGGTATCGGCCCTGTGGGCAAGGGTGAGACCACCAATGATACCACCCCGACACTGTCCGGTAAGGCGGATGCGGGGACTGTGGTCAAGATCTTTGTCAATGGCACCTTGCTTGGTGAGACGGTTGCGACTGCAGCCGGTACCTGGACCTATACAGGCTTTGTATCTGACGGTACCCACACCTTCACAGTTCAGTCTGTGAATGCGGTTGGTACGGAAAGTGCGCTGTCTGAGCCATTCACCATTGTGGTCTCGACCGCTGTGCCTGGCACACCGTCCATCACCGAAGTCAGTGATGATGTCGGGACTGTGACCGGCAAGGTTGATAACGGCAAAACCACGGATGATACCAAGCCGACCATCAGCGGTACGGCAGATGCCAATGCCACGGTCAATATTTATGACAATGGCGCGCTGCTGGGTCAGGCCAAAGCCGACGGCGATGGCAAGTGGACATTCACACCGGCGACCGATCTGAGTGAGGGCGGTCATGCCTTCACCGCGAAGGTTGTCGATGGTGCGGGTACAGAAGGTCAGCCTTCGTTCCCTTACACGATCACTGTTGATACCACGGCGCCTGAAGCACCGCAGTTCACCTCCGGCTATGATGCTGTGGGTCCTGTCACCGGTGAGTTTGGTGACGGTGCGATCATCAATGACGGTCGTCCAAAACTGTCGGGTTCTGGTGCGGAAGCCAATGCGGTTGTCAGCATCTATCAGGATGGTGTTCTTGTCGGCACTGTTAAGGCGGATGCGGGTGGTCAGTGGAGCTGGAGAAGCCCGGCGGCTCTGAGTGATGCGACCTATGCGTTCACGGCAACTGTGACGGATGCTGCGGGCAATGTGAGTGCGGCTTCCAATCCGTTTAGCGTGACGGTTGATACTGTTGCGCCTGCTGCACCGAAGATTGAAGCTGTGACAGACGATGTTGCACCGGTTGAGGGCAATGTGGTCAAGGGCGGCTTCACCAATGATACGACACCGACAATCTCGGGTTCGGGTGCGGAAGCCAATGGCACCGTGCGCATCTATGACGGTGCAACGCTGCTTGGTGAAGTTCAGGCCGATGCTTCGGGTATCTGGAGCTATACACCGGTCAATGCACTGGGCAATGGTGTTCATACCTTCACGGTTGTGGGCGTTGATGGTGCAGGCAATGTGTCTGTGCGCTCTGAAGCCTATAGTGTGACGGTTGACACGCTTGCACCGAATGCGCCTGCAATCACGCAGGTGATGGATGATGTGGGTTCTGTCACGGGTGCTGTCGCCTCTGGCAAGACCACGGATGATACGAAGCCTACGATCTCGGGTTCGGGAGCCGAAGGCGGTGCGACGGTTAAGATCTATGACAAGGGCGTGTTGCTGGGTGAGACCACAGCCAATGCCAACGGGACATGGAGCTTTACACCAGCCACAGATCTGGCTGAGGGTGTTCATACCTTCACCGCGACTGTGACGGATCAGGCTGGCAATGAAAGCTCTGCCTCGATGCCTTGGAGCATTGAGGTTGACGTGACGGGCCCTGATGCGAAGTTCAAGCCTGAGATCAAGAGCGCCAGCGATGACGTTCTGCCAGATACAGGTCTTGTTGAGCATAACGGCTTTACCAATGACACCACGCCACGCCTCAATGGTGTTGATGCGGAACCAAACGGCTTCATCCGCATCTATTCGGGCGGCAAGCTGCTGGGTCAGGTTCAGGCTGATGCTTCGGGGAACTGGACATTTGATGTTCCGACCCTGACAGAAGGTGCCCATTCGTTCATTGCCACCACTGTTGATGCGGCGGGTAATGAGGGTGCATCCTCTGCAGCCTTCACGCTGACCGTTGATACGACTGCACCGACCGGTGCGGATGCGAAGATCACGGAAGTGATGGATGATGTTGATCTGCATACAGGCAATATCGCCCATAACGGTCTGACCAATGATGCGCGTCCGGTTATCTCGGGTACTGCGGAAGCCGGTATTAGTCTGGTTCGTCTCTATGACGGCACTACGCTTCTTGGCGAAGTGAAGGTGACAGGCGGAGTGTGGAGCTTTGCGGTTGAAAGCGACCTTGCCAATGGTGTGCATAACTTCCGTGTTAAAGCGGTTGATGCAGCCGGTAATGAGGGACCATATTCACCGAGCTGGACAGTGACAGTTGATACAACCGCACCGGTTGCACCAACGATCACGCAGGTTCTTGATGATGTTGGCTCTGTCACGGGTGCAGTTGGCTCCGGCAAGACCACGGATGATACGAAGCCTACGATCTCGGGTTCGGGTGCCGAGGGTGGTTCGATCGTCAAGATCTATGACGGTACGACATTGCTTGGTCAGACCATTGCCAATGCCAACGGCACATGGAGCTTCACACCAACGACTGATCTGAGTGAGGGTGTTCACACCTTCACGGCAACCTCGACGGATGCGGCCGGTAATGAAGGAACGGCTTCGATGCCTTGGAGCATTGAGGTTGACCTGACGGGCCCTGACGCTTCGTTCAAGCCGAAGATCCTGAATGCGAGCGATGATGTTCTGCCAAATACCGGTCTGTTGACGAATGGCGAGTTCACCAATGATACGACGCCACGCCTCAATGGTGATGGTGCGGAGGCCAATGGTCTTATCCGTATCTATAGTGACGGCAAGCTGCTTGGCACAGTGCAGGCAGATAAGGACGGTAACTGGAGCTTTGATGTTCCGACACTGTCGGAAGGCAAACATGACTTCATCGCCACGACCGTTGATGCGGCGGGGAATGAAGGAACCTCGTCTGAAGTCTTCTCGCTGACCGTTGATACCAAAGCGCCTGTAGCAAGCGATGCCGAGATTACTGCGGTTACCGATGCGGTTGAACCGCATGTTGGTAATATCGCCTCGGGCGGTCTGACCAATGATGCACGCCCTGTTGTGTCTGGTACGGCCAAAGACGGTGTGACGCTTGTTCGCATCTATGACGGTACGACACTGCTTGGTGAAGTTGCGGTGACGGATGGTGCCTGGACGTTCAAGTCCGAGAGCGATCTGTCGAACGGCGTTCATAACTTCCGTATTAAAGCGGTTGATGCTGCAGGCAATGAGGGGCCATATTCCCCGACCTGGTCTGTGACTGTTGACACCGCTGCACCGAATGCACCGTCGATCACAACAGTCTATGATGATGTGAATGCGGTTACGGGCAATGTTGCCGATGGCAAGTCGACGGATGATCTTCGCCCGACCCTGTCTGGCGGCAGTGCGGAAGCCGGTTCCACGGTTAAGATCTATGACAAGGGTGTGTTGATTGGTGAGACCATTGCCAACAGCAATGGTACCTGGACGTTCACACCAGCCACGGATCTGGCTGAAGGTTCCCATGTGTTCACTGTGACCTCGACCGATAAGGCCGGTAATGAGAGCGTTCCGTCTGCGGGCTGGACGATCCATATTGACCTGTCTGTACCAAAAACCCCTGAGATCACCCAGATCTGGGATGATACCAATCCTGGTATCGGCCCTGTGGGCAAGGGTGAGACCACCAATGATACCACCCCGACACTGTCCGGTAAGGCGGATGCGGGGACTGTGGTCAAGATCTTTGTCAATGGCACCTTGCTTGGTGAGACGGTTGCGACTGCAGCCGGTACCTGGACCTATACAGGCTTTGTATCTGACGGTACCCACACCTTCACAGTTCAGTCTGTGAATGCGGTTGGTACGGAAAGTGCGCTGTCTGAGCCATTCACCATTGTGGTCTCGACCGCTGTGCCTGGCACACCGTCCATCACCGAAGTCAGTGATGATGTCGGGACTGTCAC
>NZ_QNRH01000005.1:0-68536 GCF_003314995.1 Pseudochrobactrum asaccharolyticum | reverse complement strand
GGAAAGTGCGCTGTCTGAGCCATTCACCATTGTGGTCTCGACCGCTGTGCCTGGCACACCGTCCATCACCGAAGTCAGTGATGATGTCGGGACTGTCACGGGTGTTGTGGGCAATGGCAAGCCAACTGACGACGTGCGTCCTGAAATCAAAGGTACTGCTGACGCGAATGCGACAATCAACATATACGATAACGGTTCGTTCATCGGGAAGGCGACAGCTGATGCCGACGGTAACTGGACATTCACACCAACGACCGATCTGACGGAAGGAAACCATGCACTCACAGCCAAAATGGTTGATGGTGCAGGTGTGGAAGGCCAGCCTTCGTTCCCGTATAATATCGTAATCGACACAACCGCACCGGATGCCCCGCGCTTTACGGTTGGTTATGACGGTGTTGGTCCGGTGATCGGTGAATTCGGTGACGGTGCGATTATCAATGATAATCGTCCGAAACTGTCGGGTGCCGGTGCTGAGCCGAATGCGATGGTCAGCATCTATCAGGGTGGTACTCTGGTGGCGACTGTACGTGCGGATGCAGGTGGTCAGTGGAGCTGGAAGGCAACTGATGCAATTGCTGACGGTACTTATACATTTACGGCAAAAACAACGGATGCCGCAGGTAATGTGAGTGCCGCTTCTGATGGCTTTAAAGTCACAGTGGATACAGTTGCACCGAACAAGCCGGTTATTGCGCAAATTACGGATGATCAGGAACCGATCGTCGGAAATATTGCAAAAGACGGCTTTACCAATGACACCACACCAACTCTGAAAGGTACAGGTGCTGAGCCAAACGGTCTTGTCCGCATCTATGACGGTACAACGCTGATTGGTGAAATCAATGCCGATGCTTCGGGTGCATGGAGCTACACACCGGTCAATCCGCTGAGCAATGGTCCTCATACATTCACGGTTGTGAGTGTGGATGCGGCAGGCAACGTGTCTGCCAAGTCTGACGAGTACAAGATCACGGTGGATACACTGGCGCCAGCATCACCTTCCATCACCAACGTGTTGGATGATGTCGGTGCGGTTCAGGGCACGGTTGCAAATGGCAAAACGACTGATGACACCAAGCCACGTCTCTCCGGCTCGGGTGCGGAAAGCGGTTCCATTGTCAAAATCTACGACAATGGCACGCTGATTGGTCAGACTATTGCCAATCCGAACGGTACATGGGTGTTCACACCAACCACTGATCTGAAGGAAGGTGCACATAGCTTTACTGTTACGGCAACCGATCAGGCTGGTAACGAGAGCGGTGAATCCATTGCATGGGTTGTAACTGTTGATCTGACACCACCGGCGAAACCGGAAATCACAGCGGTCTTTGACGATGTGGCACCGGGCATCGGCAATGTTCCGAACGGTACACCGACAAACGATCCGACACCGACTTTGGCCGGTAAGGGTGATGCCGGTACAACAATCCGTGTCTATGACGGTACAGTGTTGCTGGGAGAAACCACGGTTCGTGCAGACGGAACATGGGCTTATACAGCGCCATTGCTGGCAGATGGTTCGCATACATTTACGGTCGCCTCTGTGGATGAGGCAGGCAATGTGTCTGCGACCTCTAACAGCTGGTCTGTGGTGATTTCGACTATCCCGCCGGAAGTGCCGAAAATTGAGAACCTGGCTAATAATAACGGCTCGGAACTGATTCAGGTGGCCAATAACGGCGTGACAAACGATCAGGATCCTCTGCTCACCGGTACTGCGCAGCCAAACCTTGTCATTCGTATTTATGACAATGGTGCGTTGCTTGGTTCCACAACGGCTGATGCTGACGGTAAGTGGTCGTTCAACTTCAAAACCGCCAATGTCAAGCTGAGTGAAGGCTATCACAGCCTGACCGCAGCGGCAGTGAATGAACTTGGTTTTGAAGGTTCGCAATCGTTCCCGCGTATCGTGACAATCGACATCACGCCACCAGCTTCACCGGTTATTGTTAGTGCGGCTGACGATGTGGGTAGTATTATCAATCCGGCGATGCCGAACGGTTCTCTGACCGATGATACCTTACCGTCGTTCCGCGGAACAACGGATGCGTATCATGTGATCAAGCTTTACCGTGATGGTGGTATTCTGGTTGGACAGGCCACCGCTGATGGTAGTGGTAACTGGCAAATCCAGCTGACAGAACCGCTCGACAGCAAGACGCATAATTTCTATGCGACTGCGACTGATCCTGCGGGTAATACCAGCATTAACAACTCGGGTATCTTCAAGCTGACGGTGGATGCAATTGCACCGGATGCGCCGAAGATTACCCGCATCGTGGACAATGTTCCGGATCATACCGGTACGATCACAGAAGGTGGTCTGACCAACGATCCGGCACCGCGTGTGGAAGGTACGAGCGAGGCGAATGCCACGATCAATATCTATGCGGGTAGCTTGCTGGTTGGTACCGTTAAGGCCAACTCCAGCGGTGCATGGTCTATGAAACTGCCGGAAGGTCTGCCGGATGGCAGCTATGTGATTACTGCAACAGCAACCGATGCTGCCGGTAATACAGGCCCTGCATCGGCAGGCTACACAATTGTAGTCGATACGAGAGCACCGGATGTGCCGCAAATTACCCATGTGGTTGACGATGTTCCGGGACATACCGGTAATATCGGCAACCGCCAGACCACCAATGATAATCTGCCACTCATTGTTGGTAAGGGTGAAAAAGGCACCACGATTGCTGTCTATGACAATGGTAACTATCTGGGCACAACGACTGTCGATGCAGATGGTAACTGGAGCTATCAGGTAACCCGCGTGTTGGGTGATGGTACGCATAAGTTTACATCTACGGCGACAGACCCTGCCGGTAACACCACAGGATCGTCCAATACGCTGGAAATCATCATTGATACTATAGCGCCTTCGTCGCCGCGTATTGATGATGCTTATGACAGTGAACTTGGCCGAACCATGAGCAGCGGTACCTTCACAAAGGATACCACACCGACCCTGCGTGGTACGGCTGAAGCCTATAGCATCGTTGAGATTTTTGATGATGTTTATGGTGTAATCGGTACGACAACGGCAAATGGCTCGGGTGGCTGGTCGTTTACACCGGCACTTGGGAAAGAATTGCCGGATGGTGTCTATAACTTTAAAGCGCGTGCAACGGATCTGGCCGGTAATACCGGTCCGGCGATGGGTACAGGCTTTAAGCTGGTCATTGATACAGTGCCTCCTGTGGCACCGGTTATTGAGCAGGTTATTGATGCGGTTGCCGGTGGTATTGTCGGCAATATCCCAAGTAACGGTCTGACCAATGATACGTATCCGACACTGTCTGGTAAGGCTGAGGCTGGTACAACATTGACCTTCTATGGCGGGCCAAACGGTACCACAACTTTAGGCACATTGGTTGTTCCAGCCAGTGGTGTCTGGACGTATAAAACATCGTATCTCAGTAATGGTGAACACAAGTTTGTTGTTAAGTCGGTGGATGCTGCCGGAAACGAGACCTATTCGAAGGCTCCGTATGTCATTACTGTGGATTCTTCTGCACCATCAACGCCTGTCGTTACTTCTGTCTATGATAGTACGCAGCCGGTGGTTGGTAATATCAGCAGTAATGGCTGGACAAACGAGACGAAGCCAACCTTCCAGGGTACGGCTGAGGCTGGTTCGACTTTGACGATCATTCATAACAATGTTGAAGTGGGTACAGTTCTGGTTGGTCCTGACGGTAAATGGACCTGGAAGCCAACAACTGATCTGAAAGACGGGGTAAACAACTTTAACTTCAAGGCGACAGATGCGGCCGGTAACACCAGTGGTAGCACGTCTACATTCACTATGAATGTGGATACGGTGCCGCCGGTTGCCCCTGAAATCACACGGATTTACGACAATGTGAATCCAATTCAGGGCGATGTTCCAAAAGACGGTTACACAAATGATGCGACACCGACGATCTATGTGACGGCGGAGGCGTATTCAACGGTCATCATCTATGACAATGGCGTGGAAGTTGCCCGTTATACATTGGGTAATACGACCAGCTGGAACTGGACGCCGAGCCAGAATATTTCCGAAGGCGACCATGTCTATACGGTTAAGCAGATTGATCGTGCCGGACAGGAAAGTCCGCTGTCTGAACCATGGAAGATCATTGTTGATCTGCTGGCGCCACCGGCACCAACAATCCTGCAAGTTTGGGATGATGTTGACCTGTATACAGGTGCAATCGGACAAGGAAAGCTCACTAATGATGACACGCCAACTGTTTCGGGAACCGGTGTCGCAGGTACGAAGATAACTGTCTACGCCAATGGTAATGCGGTAGGTACGGTTATTGTTGGTGCCGATAATAAGTGGAGCTTGACAACCAACAAATTGGGGCAAGGAACCGTTTTGCTGACTGCTAAGGCTGAGGATCAGGCTGGCAACCAAAGTGCGACTTCTAACTCATGGTCAATCTCTGTTGATACAGTTGCACCAAACGGCGGTACCGGGAGCAATACTGAGTTCTACATGGATACATACCAGGACATATCGAAGGGATACTTTGAGATTACTCGTAGTATACCTGTTGACCAGTTTGGTGTTAAAGCAGTTGCTATGTACAATGGCCAAATTGTTGCAACCGCTGATGTTGACCCAGCGACCGGTAGATATACTCTGAAAGTTCCATTTGCAGATGACAATGGGTGGAATACATACCAATTCGGCCTTCTGGATGAAGCTGGTAATATTATGTATTATCGCAACAAATTCTATGAGTATAACTATACTAGCGCTTTGGGTAATCAGTACCATTCTGATGTATTGCAGCGTGATTTCTATATTATAAATTCGACTGAAAAGGCACCGCCTCCGGTTATTGATTTTATGCTTGATCTCGTGGGTACAGTACGTGAGTTCGGTTATAATAATTACGCTACAGATGCTACAGGCTTCACGCTAACGGGCCATGCGAAATATGGTGCCGGAGTATCAGGTGCAACCGTACAGCTTTATGTCGATGGTAATTTGGTTGGTACAGCCTATCCTAGTAGCTATAGTGGTCGTTGGAATTATAATGTGACCGGTCTTACGGAAGGCCCACATGTATTTACCGCGACTTATACATTGGATGGGGTGGTGAGTACCGTCTCGCAGCCATTTACTGTTACGGTTGATTTAACGCCTCCTGACATCCCTGTGATTGTAGAGGTCGTTGCCGACGAAGGGCTGTATGCAGGCAAGGTTGAGAACGGCGGTATTACTAATGATAAAACAGTGCAGCTGAAGGGTACCACAGAGCCTTTTGCAACTGTGCGTATCTACAATGGTTCATCGCAAATTGGTGAGGCTAAGGCCGATGCCAGCGGTAACTGGGTATATACAACTAATGCATTGAGTGACGGTACACATACGTTCCGCACACTTGGCGTGGATAAAGTTGGTAACCTAGGAACACTGGATCTTACTAAGCCTGGATATGTTATTACTGTCGATACGCAGCCTCCGGCTGCGCCTGCTATCAACGATGCTCTCGATGATGTTGGTTCGGTTACGGGTAGCGTGAAGAGCGATGGCGTTACCGATGATACTAAGCCTCTGCTGCAGGGGACTGCGGAATATGGCAGCACCGTGCGGATCTACGGAACCGATGGCAAGACAATCATCGGAACTGCTGTTGCAGATGCGACGACCGGTAAGTGGACGTTCCAGATCCCGACAGATCTGGCGGAAGGTAAACACACCTTCACGGCTGAAGCGGTTGATAAGGCTGGTAATATCGGTCCGAAGTCTGCGGCCTTTAATATCACCGTTGATACAACGGCACCGGATACACCGAAGATCACCCGTGTGGTGGATGATGTTGCGCCGAAGCTGGACGATCTTGTTGATGGTAGTTCTACCAATGATACAAGACCGACCTTCTACGGTACGGCTGAAGCCAACAGCACAGTGAGGGTCTATGTTGGCGGTGTTGAAATCGGAACGGCGAAAGCAGATGCCTCCGGCAACTGGAACTTTACACCGGCAGCCGACAAGGCACTGACAGAAGGCACGCATGTGGTTACCTTCAAAGCCATGGATGCGGCAGGTAATCTCAGCACCACAGCAGCCAGCTTTACGGTGAAAGTGGATCTGACTGCACCTGCCAAGCCGCAGATTGACCAGATCATCGATGCCGTTGGTCTTGAAACCGGTCCGGTCAGCAATAATGGTACAACTGATGACTCCCGCCCGACCTTCAAGGGTAAAGGCGAAGCCGGCGGTACAGTCTCCATTATGGCCAATGGCAAGCTGCTGGGCACAACCATTGTTGAGGCAGATGGTACCTGGAGCTTCAAGCCAACCGCTGCCATGACAGTTGAAGCGCATACAATTACTGTAACGGTTGCTGATGCTGCCGGTAACGTGAGTGTGGCTTCTGATGCATGGAAGATCACCATCATCCGTCCGGCTGGTGGTGAACCGCAGGGCTTCAGTGCAGATATGCCGGATAGTGGCGATATGCACAGCTTCTCGGCCAGATCGGCTCATAGCGATCCGCAGGCTGACGACTGGAATGAGCCGCAGGCTCATGCCACTCCGATGTCGCTTGATACATCTGCTCTGCTTGCAGAACTCGATGTGCAGGATGGCCAGAACTACGGTGAGGGTGGCTATGATGCCGAGGCCTATGATGATCAGTCCGTACTGGCAGGTCTGATTGATCTGGCACAGGCAAGTTCGGATACTTCCGGACAGGCTGAACAACCGGCAGAAGAGGCAGATGTGACGCAGCTTATTCAGGATGCGCTCACAGAACCTGCACCGCAGGAAAGCATTGATCTCTCGGCCTTGCCGGAAGAACAGGCACCTGCTGCCGGAACCACCGAACCGGTCACAGAAACCCAGCCTGTAGCCGTACCAGAACCGGCACCAGTGAATACGGGTGATCTCGATCTGGAGCGTTTGCTGCAGCAGACTTCGACCTACATTTAATCTTTTGAGGCGCCCCCGCACAGGGGCGCCTCATTGTGTTGTGTAAGCGTATCCGGAACGTATCGCAGTACAGTGCACGTATTGCGCCCGTTCCGGCCTTTGTGTTTTTCCGCATGTTGGCCAGACCGGATCCAATCTGGCTGCATGCTTAGTTCCGAAAGATGATGTGTATGGCTCAGGAAAAGAACCCGTCCGCTTGGGCGGCAGCACTTGGTGTGATTGCTAACCATCACGGAATGCCCGTGTCGAACGATATGATAAGCCGCGCCTTCGTTTGGTCCGCGGCTAAAACTTTTGAAGACAATGTGGTTCAGGCGGCCAAGCGGCTCGGGCTGACTGCGGTTTTCAGCAAGACCAATCTTTATGCCTTGCCGGTCTTCGCATTTCCGATTGTTGCCGGTCTGCAAGAAGGTGGCGCAACGATTATTGCAGCTGTCGGCGAAGAAGAAATTACCTGCGTGAATGTTGATCAGGCCGAGGCGATTGAATGGAAAATTGCCCGCGAGGATGCGGATAAGTATTTAACCGGTACTTTCCTGCTGGTTTCCGCGAAAAAGGCGGTCAAAGATGCGCGCCTTGCGCGGCATTTGTCCAATTATAAAGGTTCGTGGTTCTGGTCGATGTTGCTGGCTGACAAGCGCCGGCATTTCGAAATTGCCATTGCCTCGTTCATTGCAAACCTGCTGGCGCTTGGCGGCGCTTTATTCGGTATGCAGGTCTGGGATCGCGTGGTTCCCGCGCAATCCGTACCGACACTGTGGGTGCTGGCATCCGGCGTTATTATGGCGGTTTTGCTGGAATACTCGCTCAAAATATCGCGCATGAAGCTCGCCGATATGATCGGCAAAAAAGTCGATTTAACGATTTCGAGTATGTTCTTTGCGCGTGCACTGGATATCCGCAATGATGCGCGACCGAAATCGACTGGTTCTTTCATCGCGCAGTTGCGTGAAACGGAAACAATCCGCGAGTCTCTCGGCTCCAGCACACTGACGGCAGCGATTGATATGCCATTCGCTATTGTTTTCCTGTTTGTGATCTGGATGATCGGCGGTCCGCTGATCCTTATGGTGGCACTTGCTTTGCCGCTGATCATCATTCCGGGTTTGTTGCTGCAAATTCCTCTGTCCAAATTATCGAACGCGACAGCGCAGGAAAGCGCGTTGCGCCATGCGATCCTTGTGGAATCGATCGAGGGTATTGAAGATATCAAAGCCTTACAGGCGGAACGCCGTTTCCACCGTTTGTGGGATCGTTATTCGCAGGCTTCATCGGTAACGGCAACCAAGCAAAAACAATATATCTCGATGTATGTCTACTGGATCCAGTCGGTTCAGCAGCTGGCCTATGTTATGGTCATTGTTGCCGGTGTTTATATGGTTCTGGCCGGTGATATGACCACCGGTGGCGTGATCGGTTGTAGTATGCTGACTGGCCGTGCCTTGTCGCCATTCGCACAGCTGGCTCAGATTTTCACACGTTGGCAGTCGGCAAAAACCGCCAAAAAAGGTCTGGATGATCTTCTGGAAAAACCGATTGATCACCCGACAGGTGCTGAGCGTATGCGCCGTGCACATATTACCGGTGAATATGAGTTGACCGGAGTTGAATTCGGTTATGATCCGGAGGCACCGGCCAATCTGCGTATTGGCAGTATCCGTATTAAAGCCGGTGAAAAAGTGGCGCTTGTCGGCCGCAACGGGGCCGGTAAAACTACTTTGCTGAAACTGCTTGGTGCTGCATTACCCGCGCAAAAAGGCGCTATCGTGCTGGATAAGGCTAATATCCAGCATATCGATACCAATGATGTGCGAAATAAAGTGAGTTTGCTGACACAGGAAAGCCGTCTGTTCCACGGTTCCATTCAGGAAAATATCCAGATCGGTTCGCCTCTGGCATCGCGCGCGCAATTTGACGAGGCACTGTCCATCAGTGGTGCCGGTCAGATTGTCCGCACGCTGTCCAAAGGGCTGGAAACAACCGTTATGGAAGGCGGCTCGGGGCTGTCCGGTGGTCAGAAACAGGCGATTATGCTGGCCAGAACCTTGCTGCGCGACCCGTCGATTGTGCTGCTTGATGAACCAACATCCGCAATGGATGAGGCATCAGAAAAGCAGTTTATCAAAGAGATCAAGCCATGGATGGAAGAGCGTACTGTGGTGATCGCCACCCATCGTCCGGCTATTCTTGAACTGGTGGACAGAATTATCGTGATGGAGCGCGGCCGCGTTATCATTGATGACAGGAAAGACGTTGTGCTGGCACGTTTGCAAGGTGCGGCTGTGGCAGACATGCCGCAGAAAACAGCGCAAATCGTGAAATTGAAGTCAGCGGAGTAAACTTAAATGTCGCAAACAGTTGAAGGCTCCGAACTTTATCACCAGCCCAGCTTGCTGCCGGAAAGCCGCCGTCCATCTATCGTGGTCTGGATGAGCTTTATCGCAGTCGGTGCATTGCTGCTCTGGGCATATTTTGCACCGCTGGAAGAAATTGCTGCCGGTAACGGCAAGATCATTCCGTCTTCCCGCGCGCAAATGATCCAGTCTCTTGAAGGAGGTATCCTGTCAGAACTTCTGGTGCAGGAAGGCGATATTGTTGAGGGCGGACAGAAGCTGGCCGTGCTTGATGATACGCGTTTTCGTGCTTCTTATGGTGAGCTGGATTCTAAAATTCTCTCGCTGGAAGCTGCCGCCGCTCGGTTGCGCTCTCAGATGAATGGTACAGATCTTGTTTTTCCTGAAAGCGTTAAAGCTGAAAAAGACCTGATGGATCGCGAGCAACGCTTGTTTGACAGTCAGCGCGATACACTCAATGCCAATCTGTCGAGCCTGAAGGAATCTTTTGCGCTGACATCCCGTGAACTGAAACTCACGGAACCGTTGGTGGCTAAGGGTGCGGCGAGTGAGGTGGAAGTTATCCGCCTTCGCCAGCAGGTGGTTGAACTTGACCGTAAGATGAAAGAACTGGAAAATCAGTTTCAGGTAACTGCGCGTGAAAGCTACTCCAAGACCATGGCAGAACTGGACTCGCAGGTGAAGCTCAATGTCGGGCGTATGGATCAGCTTGCCCGTACGATTATCACTGCACCTGTGCGGGGTATTGTTAAAGACATCGATGTGACCACTGTGGGCGGCGTTATTGCACCCGGTGGTACGATTATGGAAATCGTGCCGATTGAAGAACAGCTGGTCGTTGAAGCGCGTGTAAACCCGCGTGATATTGCCTTTATCCGTCCGGGCATGGTGGCGGCCGTCAAGCTCACTGCCTATGATTATTCGATCTATGGTGGTCTGTGGGGCAAGGTGGAGCGCATATCACCGGATACGCTGGTGGACGAGGTTGATAAGCGTATTATTTATTATCGTGTATACGTGAAAACGGATAATTCTTCCCTGAAAACACCAGACGGGATAGAGCATCCGATCATTCCGGGAATGGTCGCATCAGTCGAGTTCAGAACAGGTACAAAAACAGTTCTGGAATACTTGATCAAGCCATTGAACAAGATGGGCGAAGCGCTTCGCGAAAGATAATTAAGCACTTGAACGGCCTGAAATTTTTTCAGGCCGTTTTATTTTATCAGTAGTTTTTATTATATTTTGCCAGTCATTTTTATAAACGTACTTTTGGTTATCATCATTGTATTCGCACAGGCGTATATTATCGAAACATTAACCATAACAATCAAATGTCGGAGTTCTAGACAATGACATTTGATTGGAATGACTTGTGCAAATCCCTGTCTCAGCCCTTGGTGTACTGGCGTTTACGCTTATATCGGGTGCTCTCCTGAACGAGAGCCGCGCGACAGATATGGCTGCCTATCAGGACTGGGTGCTGCGAGGCATGCTCAGTGAAGATTATACGCCGTCTGCACCTGCCGTCCGTCAGGTTGTGGCCAAGCCGTGGCAGTCATTCCAAAAGACGGCAATAGCAACCGCCGCTGAGACCAGCAGCTTTCAAATGCCTTCCCGCAGTACAACTCTGGCTATGTTGCCGGAAGAGGACGTAAAATCTGCAGAGAAGAAACCTTCAGATAATAAGCTTGCGGAGAAAAAGCCGGAGAGCGCAAAGCCCGCTGAAAAGAACGCTGAGGAAAAGGCTGCTGAGTTAGCAAGCGCCGAGGACAAGGTGCCTTCAGATAAGGCGACATTGCTGCCGCTGATGCCGCGCCGTGTTATCCAGCCGCAGAAAGCCTTGTCAGTTGGTGCGGCTATCCAGAAAGCAATCGGGCGTCATCCGGATATTGTGACGGCGCAGTCGATGGAAGGGCGCGAGAAGGCAAATGTGCTGGTCGCCCAGTCTGTTCAGTATCCACAAATCTCTTTTGGCGGTGGTGTCGGCAGCAGTTTTAAAAATGATAAAGCCAGCGGCACGATTTCAAACTCTGTTGGTTTGAATGCGGAACAGCTTGTCTATGATTTCGGACGCTCAAAAAATATTATCAAAGCGGCCAAAAGCAGTGAAGTGCGGGCGAGAGCGGAAATTGATGTTACCAGTGAGCGCGTTGCGGCAGAAGTGGCAATGGCCTTTGTTGCCGCCCAGCGAGCGCAGATGCTGAAAGAATCCGCAGAGGACAGTCTGGCCTCGCTGCAGCGCATGAGAGATATTATCAAGCTGCGTTCAGACAGTGGTGTATCCGATCAGGCTGATCTGGTGCTGGCGAATGTGCGTGTGGATGGGGCGGAATCGGATCTGATTGGCGCCACTGCCACTGAGCAGGCTGCACGATCCACTCTGATCAGTTTAGTCGGCGGTAGTTATCAGGGATTGAAAGTGGTCGACCCGCTGCTGGAGAGTATCGACCGCTCGCTGAAGCGCAGCATGCTCGACAGACATCCGAGTATTATTGCGGCCTTGCAGGAGGTGGAAGCGACAAAATATCAGCTGAATGCTGAGAAAGCCTCGTATTATCCAAGTGTGAGTGTCGGCGGCTCTTATTCTTATGATCCTTCAAAAGGCGATACCAGCTCGAATGTTATGCTTTCAATTAAAGGCAATATTTATCAGGGCGGTGCGACACGGGCTCGTGTAACCGCGGCCAATGATAATGAGCGTGCTGCACGTTATCGGGTGGATTCGATCCGCCTGACAAATTCAACATTGTTTGATGCCTCGGTGGAAGATGCCTCGGGTGCGGCATCGCAGAAAAAAGTTATCGAGCAGCAAATCAAACGGGCAATTGACTCGCGCGATCTGTTTTTTGAACAGTATCAGCTTGGCAAGCGCTCATTGACAGATCTTTTGAACTCGGATGCGGCGATTTATGGGGCAATTAATACCAAGATTGAGATCGAATATCGTTACCGCGCCGCGATTATCCGAAAAGCACAAGCGCTTGGTGTCTTGCGCAGCCGGCTGACCGGCGCTCAAATTTAAGGCCTCGCTTAGCTCGGCAAATTAAAGAGCACCATGATCCACACGACTTGTGATGCCAGTGCCGCAAAGACATAGATTGTGTCATAGCGTTCGGAACGGAAAATGAGCCCGCCTATGGCACCGGCGATCAGGAGAGTTTGGCGTATCGGATATAAGATACCGTAATGGTCGTAATATTGTTTGCCTTTGATCAGGGTATCCAGACTATCAATCGTAAACAGCGCGAGCAGAAGAATATAAAATCCCTTTTTCCGCCTCTGAAAATAATCTTTGAACCCCTGATACTCAGTCAGCTGATCCGGAAACAGCATTGCTGCCAGCATTACAAAGATAATGGAATAAGAGATCAGCAGAAAATAGAGTGTGAATGTCCAGACCTTGATCTGTGATAGTGCAAATTCAAACCACCAGAAATGAAGAATAAATAAAAATATACAGATGACCCAGCCGAAATGTACCGGATAGATTTTATCTTTGCCCGGATGCTGGATAAAGCGTGTTGATCCGCTGACCAGACGCGCGACACTTAATCCTAAAATCATGCCGATAATGATGCGGATATGAACGAAGATTTCATGTGTCTGCGGGATCAGTGTGTCAGCATTCATCTGCTATTTATTCCATTGTTCTGATCATTAACTGCGTTTTGCGTCTGTTTTACTGATACTCTTGTGAAGTATGCAGATCAGTATAATAATATATCTGTGCCGGACTGTAAAACAGGCTCCGACGAGACGGATTATGGCGGAGTAATTTTACATTTTCATTGTGTCCGGTAGTTTTGATCGGGGGAATTAAGATGTTTCAGGTCTGTTTACAGCGTGGTTTTCTTATCGCTGGTCTCGCCATCACCGCATTTTTTGGCGCAGTTGACAGAAATGTCGCGCAGGCGGCTGCAAGCGGTGCAGATTGTAGCACTTCGCGAACCCAGTCTGAAATGACCGCCTGTCTGGGGGATGATATGAAAAGTGCGGATGCGCTTTTGAACAAGAATTATCAAACTCTGATGAAGCAGCTCGGTGCCAAGGATAAAACCAATTTGCGTGACGCTCAGCGCGCTTGGATTGTTTATCGTGACAAAGAATGTGCATTCAGAACAGCACCTTATCAGGATGGTTCTGTTGCTCCGTCTTTGATCGCGGCTTGCGTTACAGAACTTACCAGCCAGCGCATTCTTGACCTGCGGGTACAGTTGAATTGCGAAGAGGGGGATTTGTCCTGTGTGCCGCATAAACAGGCTGATGCAGATAAGGCTGTAAAGCCTGCTCAACCGGCCGCAGCACAAAAGCCTGCTGTACAGAAATTGAGCGGAAATCTGGATAAGGGAACATGCGCACAAGCGGTTGGTGCAGCAAAGGCGAAAGTGCTCGTTGACCGCTGTCTGGAAATGTCCGGCAGCAGCCATCCGCCATGCAATGCTGAAAATAGCTGCCGTCTGATGATGGATGAAATTAAAAACGGTTGTGAGCAGAGCGGAGCCGCAGCGCCGCAATATTGCAAAGAGTATAAGTAGGCTATTTTACTAGAGCGCCGTGTGCCATACTTGGCACACAAAGGTCGCTCTAACACATTAAAATTAGAGCATAATTTTTCCTTAAACTGATTCAAGTTTAAGGAATTATGCTCTAGCCGGTATCTGCAAATCATTATTTTGAAGCAGTATAAATCCGGCACATCACCAACGAACTTGGTAATGATATATTTTAAAATTTTAAGGCTGGATCTGGATGGTGGGCGTAACAGGGATTGAACCTGTGACCCCTACAATGTCAATGTAGTGCTCTCCCGCTGAGCTATACGCCCATCCGATGACGCGCATACACCATATTGGTTCGCGCGCGTCAATGCCCTTTTGAAGAATAAAGAGAAAAATCTTTGTTTTACCTGTTGTTTTTTAACAGGTTGAGCTGTTTGACCTGTGATCAGGCAGCCAGCAGCATTTTTTCGATCTCATTGACCAGATCACGCAGGTGAAATGGCTTGGACAGAACCTTGGCTTCACGCGGCGCATGTGAATCAGGATTGAGTGCAACAGCAGCAAAACCGGTGATGAACATAACCTTCAGATCAGGGTCAATTTCGGTCGCGCGGCGCGCCAGTTCAATGCCGTCCATTTCAGGCATAACAATATCTGTCAGCAGCAAAGAGAACGGCTCTTCACGCAGGCGTTCATAGGCGCTGGCCCCGTTGTCAAAGTGGGTGACATGATAGCCGGCTTTTTCCAGTGCTTTCACCAGAAAACGGCGCATATCATTATCATCTTCAGCAAGCAGAATTCTTTTCATTGGTCCGTCCGAATATCTGTACGCTCTTATATACGATATGTTTTATCCCCTGCACGATATTGCGGTGATAAGATGGCAATAAAAGCGATTCAATCTGATCCTATAAGACGCTGCTTTGGTAAATATCGGATGAATCATTCATAATTATCTGTTCCGCCTTATTGTGTGGGCAAGACAGACTGAGCAGGTCTCAGATGTGCAGGCTTTGCGGAGCAGAGCGCTTTAACTTTCCGATATAGGGCGCTTCATAGAAATGTCACGGACTTGCATTGAAAATTATTATGTCGTGATAACGGAACCACTGTTCACTATGATTTTATGAAGAAATATGACAATTCCGGCTTTGCTTTTCCTGATTATCAGTTAGGCTTGTCCGATACAGCAGCAGGGCTAAAGCGCTGCACAACAGAAAGCGGATAAAAGACGGATAATGAGCCTGCAACGGGATTTTCAGACAGTGGTTCCCTTTGAAGTTTGCGCTCCGGCGCAACAGCGCATTCCGTTCGTTTTCAATTCGCCCCATAGCGGGCATTACTATCCGCCCGAGTTTTTACAACAATCCCGCCTTGATGCGCATGATATCCGCCAGTCGGAGGATTGCTACGTGGATGAATTATTCGCCTCAGCAGTGCCCTTAGGCGCACCATTGCTGCGGGCGCATTTTCCGCGTGCCTATCTGGATGTGAACCGCGAGCCCTATGAGCTTGATCCGAAGATGTTTAACGAACCGGTGCCGTCCTATGCCAATATCCGCTCCGTGCGGGTGGCTGGTGGACTTGGTACTGTCGCTAAAATCGTCGGCGAGGGGCAGGATATTTACAAATCCCGTTTGCCGTTGAATGAAGCGATGGACAGGATTGAGACGATCTACAAGCCTTATCACCATCAGCTCGGACAATTATTAAGCGATACACGGGCACAATTCGGCTATGCTGTGCTGATTGACTGCCACTCTATGCCAAGCGGTGTGGAGTGGGGCGAGCCGAACAGCCTGACAAATCAGCCATCACGTCCGGACTTTATTATCGGTGATCGTTTCGGCCGGTCTTGTTCTGATGCTTTGTCCTGGGCGGCAATCGAATTACTGCAAAATATGGGCTATCACGTTGCGCATAATAAGCCCTATGCCGGTGGTTATATCACCGAACATTACGGGCGGCCGCACCGCGATTTTCATGCTTTGCAGATTGAGATTAATCGTGCGCTCTATGTGAATGAAACCAGTCTGGAGCGTCTGCCATCCTTTGCCACTCTGTATCGTGATCTGGCACAGTTTATGGCCGATCTGACAGCCTTGCCGGACTATGTATTTTTACGACATCAGCAGGCTGCAGAGTAAAATCCGCATAAAAAAAGACCGCACAAACGTGCGGTCCAAAATCTAGGGAGGAAACGCCCTTGCGGGCGAAAACAGACATATTGTCCGTTAACCATTTTATTTTGTAGACTGGGCGCGGTCAATTCGGAATCCGGCCAAATAAGACTAATTGATGAAAATTCTGAATTTTCTGAACTTACAATCATTATAACTATTTGATATTTTTGCTTAAAATTTTTTATCCTGATAATAAGGATTAAACATTTTGATGCGAAATATCGCCGGAATTTCGTCGAAATGCACATTTATGGCTGTGAAATGGAGTGAATTTCTGTGGTGGATTCGTCGTTTTTGAGAAAAGTTGCTTTGGCAGCATCCGAACAAACCTTGCCGCGATTCCGGCAGAAACTTGCGATTGATAACAAGTATGAGGTTGGTTTTGATCCGGTAACGGAAGCTGACCGTGAGGCTGAAGTTGCCATCCGCAAAGTGATCAATGAGCACTTTCCTGAACATGGTATTCTGGGTGAGGAATTTGGCGGCGAAAAGCTCGACAGCAGCCATATCTGGGTGATTGATCCGATCGATGGCACCCGTGCTTTTATCTCCGGACTTCCGGTCTGGGGCACGCTGGTTGGCCTGATGATTGATGGCGATGCCCGCATTGGGATGATGTCTCAACCGTTTACCAATGAATTGTTCTATACCGTGGGTGACGGCGCATTCTGGAGCGGGCCTGAATATGCCGGTAATGGCGGACAGGTGCAGCTGAAAACCCGACAGACCACAGATCTGGCCGAGGCGACTGTGTTTACAACTTCGCCGTCACTATTCAAAGACGGGCAGCGCGCGGCATTTGATCGTCTGGAAGCGCAGGTACGTTTGTCGCGTTATGGCGTTGATTGTTATGCCTATGCGATGCTGGCGTCCGGCTTTGCTGATCTGGTGATCGAAAGCGGTTTGCAGCCTTATGACGTGATGGGGCTTATTCCGGTGATTGAGCAGGCCGGCGGCGTTATCACACAGGCTGATGGCGGCCCCGCTGAGAAGGGCGGCTATATTGTTGCTGCTGCAACACCGGCATTGCATGAAAAGGCTTTGAAACTGCTGAATTCCTGACCGTTCTATAGTTCAGTCAGCGCCGGTTCAGTCAGCTGTTCCGGCGCGGCTGATCCGGGGATAAAAGCATCAAAAGCTGCCCAGACCTGCTCGCGGTAAAAGTCGCTCTCCTGCAGCAATTCATGATAAGCGCCGTCAATGGTGATCAGTGAAGCTGTGCGCAGATTTTCTGCTAGCTTTATTGCTGCCCGAGCGTCCACAACTCGATCTGCTCCCGGAACCAGAAACAGGGTCGGGATCGAGAAACTCTCGTAAAATTTAGCTGTATTGATGCTGTGAATGGCACGCAGCGTCTGTGCCAGCCATTGAATTGTCGGGCCTGCAATACCGAGCTGCGGCTGATCACGCGTAATCGTGGCATTGCGGATATAGCGTGTCTGATCATGGGTCAGCGGATTGCGGGCAAAGCTCTCCGGCGGCAATTGTAACGGAACTTTGCCTGCATAGCGGCTGCCAAATCCGGCATAGGCCAGCAAGGTTGCCAGCGGCCGCAATTGCCGGTCAGAAAAAATGCTGCGCGCTAAACCTAAAAACGGAGAGGCCAGCACCATACGCTGGATGCGGGATTGCAGCATTTCATGCGACTGCAAGGCAATCAACGCGCCGGTAGAATGCGCCAGAATATAGAATGGCGGCGGGCAGTCCGGCATCACGATGGTTTTGAGAAAGATTTCAAAATCGCTGCGATAATCGGCGAAATTGCGGACATAGCCACGCTGCGCATCTTTGAGCATACGGAACGATCCGCCCTGACCGCGCCAGTCCATTGTCGCAACACAGAAACCGCGTTTGTTCAGATCGGCTATGGTTTCAAAATATTTTTCGAAAGCTTCATTGCGGCCATGCAGCAGAATGACAGTTCCTTGGCGGGATGATTCTGCCGTAGTTTTGCACAAGGCATAGCGCAGCTGAAAACCATCAGCAGATTTGAAATAGCCTGCCTGTAAGCCTGCCGGTGCAGGGTTATTCTCGGTTTCAAAATAGATTGATGTCATTGCGCTTTTACTCATGAAGCCGGTTCTGAAAAAATAGTATTCCAGAAATTCTAGTTAAATATAGCAGGATGATGACGGGCAGAAAACAAATTGTAAATGCTGATATTGCCCCCTTGAAATGTGTTTTCTGTAATACCAGATCATTGGTGTAGCCGCCTGATAAGGGGCTGCATGAACGAGAAAAGCTCGCCGAAAACGGGAGTTTTTCAGTCTGTACTTTAACGCAACGTCGCTCTGAAGGAGGGCATATTATGCGTCATTTTGATTTTTCTCCGCTTTACCGTTCAACCGTTGGTTTCGACCGTCTGTTTACCATGCTGGATAGCCTTGGCCAGCCGGAAAGTGCGCAGGCTTATCCGCCTTATAATATCGAGCGCACCGGTGAAAGCTCCTATCGTATTACTATGGCTGTGGCCGGTTTTGACCAGAATGAGATTGAAATCGAAGCCCATCGCAATCAGCTGACCATTAAAGGTACCAAGGTTGCGGATGACAGTGATACGGAAAAAGAATTCCTGTATCGCGGCATTGCCTCGCGTGCTTTCGAGCGCCGCTTCCATCTGGCCGACCATGTTGAAGTCGCCGGTGCAAGCCTTAAAAACGGCCTCCTGCATATTGATCTGAAGCGTGAAATTCCGGAAGAATTGAAGCCGCGCAAGATTAATGTCACGGCTGTATCCGGTGATGCCCCGCAAAGCATTGATGCCAAAACCGTTGATGCGAAAGCGATCAGCAGCACCTAACAAGCTGCTATAGTCTGAATGAAGAAAGGGCAGGAAATTTCCTGCCCTTTTTGTTTAAAGCGCTTTGATCAGAACGGAGAACTGATCAATCTCAGCTTCCGTGGTGGCGAAGCTGGTGACGAGACGGACAAAGGTCTCATCCTCGGCAATTGGGTCAGCGCTATGCGGCGGGTTCCAGTCGTAGAAAACAGCGCCCTGAGCCTTCAGCTTTTCACTGTCGGATTTTTTCAAAATCGCAAATAGTTCATTGGCCTGCGGCTGCCATGCCAGTTTCACCTTATCTGAACCATTGATTGTCTGTGCCAGTTTGCCGGTCATCGCGTTGGCATGACGGGCAAGAGTGAGCCACAGGTCATCCTTGAGATAAGCATCAAACTGTGCGGCAATGAAGCGGGTTTTGGAGAACAGCTGCGCCGCGCGTTTGCGGATAAATGGCAGGTCTTTGGCCTGATCAGGATTCATGAACACCAGTGCTTCTGCACACCAGCAACCGTTTTTGGTGCCACCGAAAGAGACAATATCCACGCCCTGTTTCCAGGTCATTTCTGCCGGTGTTACGCCGAGTGTTACCAGAGCATTGGCGAAACGGGCACCATCGAGGTGCAGCGGCAAATTCTGTTCACGGCAAATCGCGGAAATAGCCGCGATCTCATCCAATGTGTAAAGCGTACCGATTTCTGTGGCTTGCGTAATGGTAACAGCCATTGGCTGACCGGCATGAATGAAACCCGGATTGAAGCGCTTGAGTTCTTTGCGCAGGTTTGCCGGTTCCATTTTGCCCAGAGCACCGTCAACCGGATGCAGACGCGCACCGCCGGTGAAATATTCAGGAGCGCCGCATTCATCTTCGATCACATGGGCTTCACGATGACAGAGGGAGACGCCGCCCGGACGGTTGACGCTGGCCAGTGCCAGAGAATTGGCGGCTGTGCCTGTGCCGACAAAATAAACCGCAACTTCACGCTCGAATAATTCGTTGAAACGCTGTTCGACCTTTTTGTCGATTTCACTGGCACCATAGGAGGCAGCAAAGCCACCGGCATTGGCAGCGATATTGGCGGTAATGTCAGGATGGGCACCCGCCCAGTTATCGGAAGCGAAAAACATCAACAGGCTCCGTATGCTTGAATGTTGCAGGTGTTATAGCGAATTTTTTGTCGCACACGAATGAAACATGTCATCAATTCCGTGTGTGGTCACATTGACGCAGTTTGGCTCCGCCGTTGGAACTTCGGCGTAGCTAAATCCTTGTTTTTTCATAAGCGGAAATTATTTGCGCAATAAAATTACAAATAACCGATTTAAAATTGAATATTTCGTGCTTGTAGAGTGAAAAATATTCTGCAATAAAATGATATGGCAGCAATGCTGACCTATTAAGCAAGCTTCGTCACAACCGCTATTAGACGGATTTTGCTCTCATTCATGCACTGCTTTTCCGCTGGGCGGCAAAAGCATCCCGTTTAAACAAGTACGGCAATCGTGCGCTTTGCATCAAGGAGGCTGGTTCATGACATATCTGTTGCAGAATGCTGCCTGCTTCCTTTGCTGTGTTTTACGGGCAGGCCACTTCACACATTCCATTAACAATTCTGTCGTTTCAGCTCTGGCCTTTATCCCGTCCGGAGGACGGGTTGGTGCCGCACGCCTGAACCGGCATATGGCCCTGTACCGGGTCTAAGGAGGTTTCGATGTTGATCAAGTCGCATTCTGTTGGGGCATTTCAGGCTCATAATTTTACAGAACAAGGCGGCAAAACCACAACATCGATCAAAACCACCAAAACACTTCGCACTCAGCCCAAGAAACAAGGGCTTTATGATCCGCGACATGAGCATGATGCCTGCGGTGTCGGCTTTATTGCGCAGATGAAAAACATACCGTCGCATCAGATTGTGCTGGACGGTTTGCAGATGCTCGAAAACCTGACGCACCGCGGTGCCGTGGGCGCCGATCCTCTGATGGGCGATGGTGCCGGTATTCTGGTGCAAATTCCTGATCGTTTTTTTCGAGAGGAAATGGCAAAAACCGGTATTCATCTGCCGGATGCCGGACATTATGCTGTCGGCCAGATTTTCATGCCGCAGGATGTAAAATTGCGTGCGCATCTGGAGCGGGTGATTACGGAAGTGATTGCCGCAGAAGGTCAGACATTGCTCGGTTTCCGCACCGTGCCGGTGGATAATAGTTCACTGTCCAAAGCGCCGGATATCGCCGCAACCGAGCCGGTGCATCGTCAGGTCTTTATTGGCCGCAACCCGAATATTGCCAGTGATGATGATTTCGAGCGCCGGTTGTTCGTGCTGCGAAAGGTGATCTCCAACAGGATTTTTCAGGAAACCGAAGGTCGTGACAACGGTTTCTATATTGTCTCCATGTCTGCCCGCACCGTTGTGTATAAGGGCATGTTTCTTAGCTTTCAGGTTGGTGCCTATTACAAAGACTTGGCCGATCCGCGCTTTGAGAGTGCGATTGCACTGGTGCATCAGCGCTTTTCAACCAATACTTTCCCGTCATGGAAATTGGCGCATCCTTATCGCATGGTGGCGCATAATGGCGAGATCAACACGTTGCGTGGCAATGTAAACTGGATGGCTGCGCGTCAGGCTTCGGTTGATAGCGAGCTGTTCGGTAATGACATTTCCAAGCTCTGGCCGATCTCCTATGAAGGCCAGTCGGACACGGCTTGTTTTGACAATGCGCTCGAATTTCTGGTGCAGGGCGGTTATCGTCTGAGCCATGCTATGATGATGCTGATCCCTGAAGCCTGGGGTAATAACAAGCTGATGGCAGATGAGCGTAAGGCATTTTACGAATATCATGCAGCTCTAATGGAGCCTTGGGATGGTCCTGCCGCCGTTGCTTTCACCGACGGCCGTCAGATTGGCGCGACACTGGATCGTAACGGTTTGCGTCCGGCACGTTATCTGGTGACCGATGATGACCGGATCATTCTGGCTTCGGAAGCTGGCGTGCTGCCGGTAGATGAAAGCCGCATTGTCAAAAAATGGCGGTTGCAGCCGGGGCGTATGCTGCTGATTGATCTGGAAGAGGGACGCATTGTCAGTGATGACGAGCTGAAATCCCAGATCGCCAGCGCGCATCCATATCGCCAATGGCTGAAAAACACACAGCTGGTGCTGGAAGATTTGGCACCGGTGGAACCACGCGCACTACGCCGTGATGTCAGCCTGATCGAGCGTCAGCGCAGCTTTGGTTACACACAGGAAGACACCAAATTGCTGATGGCACCGATGGCGACAACGGGGCAGGAAGCGGTTGGTTCGATGGGGACGGATACACCGATTTCTGCGCTCTCGGACAAGGCCAAACTGCTTTATACCTATTTCAAGCAGAATTTTGCGCAGGTCACCAATCCGCCGATTGATCCGATCCGTGAAGAACTGGTGATGAGCCTTGTGTCTTTTATCGGGCCGCGTCCGAACCTGTTTGATCTGGTGGGCACTTCACGGCGCAAGCGGATGGAAGTACGCCAGCCAATCCTGACCAATGCTGATCTGGAAAAAATCCGCTCCATTGGCCATTCGGAAGACCGTTTTGACACCAAGACACTGGATATTACCTATCCGGTGAATGAAGGTGCGGCAGGTATGGATGGCACATTGGCACGTCTGTGCGACCGTGCGGAAGCGGCGGTGCATGGCGGCTATAACATCATTATCCTGTCAGACCGGCAAGTCGGGGCAGATCGTATTGCCATTCCGGCTTTGCTGGCGACTGCTGCCGTGCATCATCATCTAATCCGCAAAGGGCTGCGTACCTCTGTGGGGCTGGTGGTTGAGAGCGGTGAGCCGCGCGAAGTCCATCATTTCTGCTGCCTTGCCGGTTATGGTGCCGAGGCGATCAATCCGTATCTCGCTTTTGATACACTGACCGACATGCATCAGCGCGGTGACTTCCCGCCGGAAGTTGATAGCAGTGAGATTGTCAGCCGTTACATCAAGTCGATCGGCAAAGGCATGCTGAAGGTGATGTCGAAAATGGGCATCTCCACCTATCAGTCCTATTGCGGTGCGCAGATTTTTGATGCCATCGGCTTAAAACAGGATTTTGTTGACCGGTATTTCTTCGGCACAGCTTCGATGATTGAAGGTGTGGGCTTAAATGAAGTGGCGCAGGAAACTGTGCTACGGCACAACACGGCCTTTGTGAAAGAAATCGGTGGTACCGGTGCTTTGCCAGCGGGTGGTGAATATGCGTATCGTATTCGCGGTGAGGCGCATATGTGGTCGCCGGATGCGGTGGCCAAGCTGCAACATGCGGTGCGCAATGATAATCCGAAGAGCTTTGCCGAATATTCCGAAATGCTCAATAGCCGTTCTGCGGCAGCCAAAACTATCCGCAGCCTGTTTCACTTAAAGCGCGCTGGTGAACGCGGCAAGAGGCCGGTTGATCTGGCAGAAGTTGAGCCTGCGGCTGAAATCGTCAAGCGCTTTTCCACCGGAGCCATGTCCTTCGGTTCGATCTCGCGCGAGGCACATACAACACTGGCCGTTGCTATGAACCGGATAGGTGCCAAGTCTAATACCGGTGAGGGTGGTGAAGAGCCGGATCGTCTCTATCCGCTGCGCGACGGTTCACCAAATCCGCAGCGCTCGGCGATCAAGCAGGTGGCCTCAGGGCGTTTTGGCGTGACCACGGAATATCTGGTCAATGCTGATATGATCCAGATTAAGGTGGCGCAGGGTGCAAAGCCCGGCGAGGGCGGCCAGTTGCCGGGTCATAAAGTGGATGCGACAATTGCCAAGACACGTCATTCCACCCCACGTGTCGGCTTGATTTCACCACCGCCGCATCATGATATTTATTCCATTGAAGATCTGGCGCAGCTGATTTTCGACCTGAAGAATGTCAATCCGCAAGCCGATATTTCGGTCAAGCTGGTGTCGGAAGTCGGTGTCGGTACGGTTGCTGCCGGTGTTGCCAAGGCACGTGCCGATCATATCACCGTTTCCGGCTATGACGGCGGTACCGGTGCATCACCGTTGACTTCGCTCAAACATGCCGGTTCGCCTTGGGAGACCGGTCTGGCGGAAACGCATCAGACATTGGTGCTCAATGGTTTGCGCTCGCGTATTGCCCTGCAGGTCGATGGCGGTCTGCGCACAGGGCGCGATGTGATTATCGGTGCGCTGCTTGGCGCGGATGAGTTCGGTTTCTCCACTGCGCCGCTGATTGCTGCTGGTTGCATCATGATGCGCAAATGCCATTTGAATACCTGTCCGGTTGGCGTGGCGACACAGGACCCTGTGCTGCGCCAGCGTTTCAAAGGTACACCGGAGCATGTGATCAACTTCTTCTTCTATCTGGCAGAAGAAGTGCGCGTGCTGCTGGCCGAACTTGGCTTTACCAAGCTTGAGCAGATTATCGGTCGTTCTGACCTGTTGGAGAAACAGGCAGC
This sequence comes from Pseudochrobactrum asaccharolyticum, assembly GCF_003314995.1. Taxonomy (GTDB): domain Bacteria; phylum Pseudomonadota; class Alphaproteobacteria; order Rhizobiales; family Rhizobiaceae; genus Pseudochrobactrum; species Pseudochrobactrum asaccharolyticum. Next base: position 44,338 of record NZ_QNRH01000005.1, on the reverse strand, counting down.
AATTAATCACTGGAAGGCGCAGGGTCTGGATTTCAGCCGTATCTTCTATCGCCCTTATGCCGCCATTGCTGGCGATGAGGCACAGCTGCGCCATACGCAATTACAGCAGCACCCGATTGATGATGTGCTGGATCGTGATCTGATTGCAGCTGCCGCACCGGCGCTGGAAAATCGTGAGAAGGTTACACTTATCCGCAGCATTAAAAATACCGATCGCTCGGCAGGGGCGATGCTGTCCGGTGCGCTGGTCAGCCGTTACCGCCATAAAGGTCTGCCGGAAGATACGATTCAGGTGCGTTTCAATGGTACTGCAGGGCAGTCCTTCGCGGCATTTCTGGCACATGGCATCAGTTTCGAACTGCATGGTGAAGGCAATGATTATATCGGCAAGGGCTTAAGCGGCGGGCGGATTATTATCCGTCCGAGTGAAGACAGCCGGCTCAAAGCCGATGAGGCGATTATTGCGGGCAATACTGTGCTCTACGGCGCGATTGAAGGCGAATGTTATATTCGCGGACAGGCGGGCGAGCGTTTTGCCGTGCGTAATTCCGGTGCTGTTGCAGTTGTTGAAGGCGTGGGCGACCACGGCTGTGAATATATGACCGGCGGTGTGGTGGTTGTGATCGGCGAAACAGGGCGCAATTTCGCGGCCGGTATGTCTGGCGGTGTGGCCTATGTGCTGGATGAGGCCGGTGATTTTGCCCAGCGTTGCAATATGGCGATGGTCGAACTGGAGCCGGTGCCCGAAGAGGACGACATTCTCGAAAAGCTGCATCATCACGGCGGTGACCTGATGCATAAAGGCCGCGTGGATGTTTCCGGCAATATGACCCGTCATGATGAGGAGCGTCTGGCACAGTTGCTGGCCAATCATCATCATTATACGGGGTCGCAACGGGCACGGATGATCCTTGATAACTGGGAACAGTATCGTCCGAAATTCGTCAAAGTCATGCCGGTCGAATATCGCCGCGCTTTGGAAGAGATGGAACTTTTGCGCAATCCGGTTGCCGCAGAATAATCCGCACTCCAGAAAAGAACAGGTTTTTAAAATGGGTAAAGTTACAGGTTTTCTGGAGATCGACCGGCAGGTTGCACAATATCAGCCGGCATCAGATCGTATCAGGCATTTTCGTGAATTCACTCTGCCGATGAGTGAGCCCGAAGTGCAGAAGCAGGCTGCACGCTGCATGGATTGCGGTGTGCCATTTTGCCATGGCGATAAAAGCGGTGACAGTGGTTGTCCGGTGAATAATCAGATTCCGGACTGGAATGATCTGGTTTATGCGGGGCAGTGGGAAGAGGCGATTGCCAATCTCCATTCCACCAATAATTTTCCGGAATTTACAGGGCGGATTTGCCCTGCGCCGTGCGAAGAATCCTGCACGCTCAATCTGGAAGATATGCCGGTGGCGATCAAAACCGTTGAGCAGGCACTGGCCGACAAGGCTTTTGAACTGGGGTTGATACAACCGCAAATCGCGGCTGTTAAGACCGGCAAACGTGTTGCGATTATCGGCTCGGGTCCGGCAGGTCTCGCCGCTGCACAACAGCTTGCACGGGCTGGTCACGGTGTTGATGTCTATGAGCGAGAAAGCCGTGCGGGTGGTTTGCTGCGCTATGGTATTCCTGATTTTAAAATGGAAAAGCACCTGATTGACCGACGTATCGCCCAGATGGAAGTCGAAGGCGTGACGTTCCATTGCGCTGTGGAAATCGGTAAGGACATTACGGTCAAGCAATTGCTCAAAGATTATGATGCTGTGCTCTATTGCGGCGGTGCGGAAACACCACGCGATCCGGCTTTGCCGGGATCTGATTTAAACGGTGTTTATGATGCCATGCCTTATCTGGTGCAACAGAACCGCCGAGTTGCAGGGGAAGATGAACAGTCGCGTGCATGGGCATTGGAAGACAGTATTTCGGCTGCCGGCAAACGCGTTGTGGTTGTTGGCGGTGGTGATACTGCCTCTGACTGTGTGGGAACAGCGTTCCGGCAGGGCGCAGTACAGGTAACGCAGCTGGATATTCGTCCTGAACCACCGGCACGGGAAGATAAGCTCGGCGTGTGGCCTTATTGGGCGACAAAGATCCGTATTTCGTCCAGTCAGGCGGAAGGCGCTGTGCGTGAGTTTCAGGTAGCAACACTTGGCTTTGGCGGCGAAGACGACCAACTGACCCATGTGCTTTGCAGTGCAGTGGACGAACGACGCAAACCGATTGCCGGTTCTGAATTCATTTTGCAGGCTGATTTGGCATTCATTGCCCTTGGTTTCAGTGGTCCTGCAAAGCAGGGTGTTTTGCCGGAATTAGGTGACAAGCTGAAACTCAGGAAAGATGCCCGAGGCGGGGAGAGCGTGCTGGCCAATGAAACGGATTGTCACACATCGGTGCCGAAGCTCTATGCTGCGGGCGATGTGCGCCGTGGTCAGTCGCTGGTTGTCTGGGCTATCCGTGAGGGCAGACAGGCTGCGCGGGCTATTGATCTGCAATTGATGGGTGCCAGCCTGCTTCCGTCATAAACGCTGGTTAAAAGCTCAAGGTCTTGGCCAGTGAAAATTATCCGCGCGTCCGAGCGGAGCAGGTTTGTTTTCTGCACGGGGCGCGGAGGTTTTTGCAGTACTGGTTGTATCGCCCAACAAAACATCATCACTGGATTGATCAAGATCGTTGAGCTTCATCGGTCCGATGCGGGTGATTTCTTTCTGAACCGGCATGGCCATTGGCTCATTGCTTTTGTTGTCAGTCGGGGCTGTTTCGGATGGTGCCGGTTTCAATAATTGGCGCAGCGGTTTCTCAACATAAAAAGCAAGCTTCAGTTTGCCCGCTGCTGTCATATTAATCCCGTCATTGCCGCGCAGGCGCACCGTCTGACCATTCACATCAACACCGGTTTGGGTGAAGCCGCCCTTATCATCAACAAAGCCATCCCAGACATCAACGAAAACCGCTTTCGCTGTGCCGTCTTTGGCAGGCGTCTGTTCTACGGCTTGTTTATAAATCGTATTCAGAGACAGCATGGTCTGGGAAAGTGCCGCGGATTGATAGGGAGGCTGCCCGACCCAGATGACAGGGATACCGGATTTGGCTGAGACCTGCAAAAACTCGTCCACACGCGCCTGATAAAGTTTTTTCCACTCATCCGTATCGGGTGCAAGACTGATGCTTTTTTGGGTTAAGGTCTGGCGGTCATTGGCACCGATCATCATGACGATGACAGTGGGTTTTTGCTCTGCCAGAATAGCAGGCAGTTCCTTACTCCAGTTATAATAATCCTGACGGACAAAACCGGATGAGCCGTTGCTGCGGTTGATGACTTGCAGATCAGCGGCTTCTGCAAAGGTTTCCGTTAAACCTTCAGCCAGCCCGCCGGCAATAAAATCACCGATGACCAGAATTTTAGCGGCATCAGGGTTTTTGACAATAACAGGTGCGGGTGGCGGCGCGGCGATCACAGGTTTTGGTTTGGCGACGACCGGCTTTTTCTTAACCGGAGTTGTGGTGCGCCGTTGTTGTTGCTGCTGCTGCGCAGGTGGACGAACAGTATTTTGCTGCGGCTGTCGCTCACGGGAATTGCCAAACAGCATATCAAATAATGTACGCCGCTTTTGTTGTGGCGGCTGCTGCTGCTGGGCAAGCTGAATGGTGGTTTCCTGAGCTTGTGCAATTTCCGGCATACTTAGCAAAACAGATAAAATACATAAGACAGCCAGAACGATCCGGCAGGTTTTACCTGAAAAAGCTCTGGGTAAAATTGTCTGACCGTGCATATCCATTCTTCACTTTTTAGTATGATGCTGCAAACGGATCTCCGTTGCACAAAAAAATCAGGCCGGATGAACCGGCCTGAAGATTGTATCCGTTTAGCGGCGGCGTAAGACGCTCAGCACTTCCTTACTCGGGTGGCCGTCGGTTTGCAGCCCGTTGCGCTGCTGGAAAGCTTCAATCGCTTTACGTGAACTGGAGCCGATTTTGCCGTCAATCTTGCCGTCATAATAGCCGAGTGCACGCAAATGGCCTTGCAGTTCTTCACGCTCTTTCATGGTGATCGGGGTGAAAGGACGGTTCCAGTCCTGAACCAGGCCCTGATAACCGGCAACGCGATCGGCCAGAAGACCAACGCCGAGTGCGTATTTATCGGCATTGTTATAGCGTTTGATGACGAAGAAGTTTTTGGTCATCAGGAAGGCAGGGCCGCTGCGTCCGTCCATAACTTTAAGCGTGGCTTTTTCAGCATCGCTCGGGAAAGGACGACCATTGGCACGTACAATGCCAAGACGACGCCAGTCGGCAATGCTCAGACTGCCCGATGGGAACTTACCGGAAGCTGGCAGAACCACTTCATAGCCCCAGGTGCGGCCTGGCTGCCAACCGTTTTTACGCAAAAGATTGGCGGCGGTTGCCAGCGCATCGGGAACGGAATTCCAGATGTCGCGTTTGCCGTTGCCGTCAAAATCAACCGCATAGGCCTGATAGCTGGTCGGGATAAACTGAGTATGTCCCATAGCGCCCGCCCATGAGCCACTGAGATGGCTGCGGTCGATATCACCGGTCTGAAGGATTTTCATCGCGGCAATCAGCTGTGTACGGGCATATTTTGCGCGGCGCTGGTCAGCATAAGCCAGTGTTGCAAGCGAGCGGATCGCATCGCGCATCACATCCGGACGCTGCATCATTTCGCCATAGCCGGTTTCCATCGACCAGATGGCCAGCAGCACGTTTTTGTCGACCCCATATTGCTTTTCAATCGCATTGAGCGCTTTACTATATTTACGCGCCATGGCCTGACCGGTACCGATGGAATGTTCATTGACGCGGTTGTCAATATAATCCCAGACCGGTGAGGTGAATTCAGGCTGATAACGGGCTTTTTGCAGCACTTCCGGATCAATTTCATTCACACCGGCAAAAGCGCGGTCAAATGTGGCCGGAGCAATGCCGCTCTGGAGTGCTACAGGCCGGAAGCCGGAAACCCATTGACGGAATTTTGCGTCTGCAGAAGCATATCCTGTTGAGAGCATGAGCGACAGGGCAACAGCGGAAGCTGTTGTCGCGGCTGTCTTCCACAGGCGGCTACTGAAAATATGGGTTCGAAGCATGCTTTTCTCCCTGAATAAAAACCTTGGCATTTCGTAAACAAACAATATTCTTCAAATATGTCGGGGGCACGAGAATGCGACCAATAGTGAACTGAACACCGGAAATAAAAGTGCTTCACATTTCTTCCGGATACGCTCTAAGTTCATTCTTTATGCCACACGGAAGTTAGCATTTAGTTTACCATGCGATCTCAGAATTAAGAACGGGTAAAAATCCTGTCCGGATTGTGTGAAGGACAATCCGGACAGGCATTCCCTATATCTCTGTAATTCCTGCTTATTCGAAATACTGCATTCCTCATGAACCGGATATGAAGACAATCGGGTATCTATTGCTGCGGTCAAATCCATTAATAATCGCACATGAAATGTGACCGTAAACTTTAGATAATACAGGCTTTTTTCATAGTTTGGTTGTAATGCCTTTTATAAATCGGGTTTGAGCGGCGACTGTTCTACAGCTTCGCCATCTTAAAAATACGACCGGTCAGCCTGATGTTATCATCGGGGTGAAACCGGATAAAAACGGGAAATGACATGAGTTCAGTTAAAAAAATCCGCAAAGCAGTTTTTCCTGTCGCCGGACTGGGGACACGTTTCCTGCCAGCCACAAAATCGGTTCCGAAAGAAATGCTGACTGTCGTCGATAAGCCGGTCATTCAGTATGTGGTTGATGAGGCGCGCGAAGCGGGTATTGAACATCTGATTTTTGTGACCGGCCGTAATAAGGCGGTTATCGAAGATTATTTTGATGCTCAGGTTGAACTTTATACAACACTACAGGAACGCGGTAAGCTCAATGAGCTGAACCATATGCAGGAATTGCAGCCGCAACCCGGCACCACCAGCTTTACCCGTCAGCAGGTGCCGCTGGGATTAGGCCATGCCGTATGGTGTGCCCGCGAAATCGTTGGCAATGAGCCATTTGCACTGCTGTTACCGGATATGGTGATGCAGTCGAAAAAAGGCTGTCTCAAGGAAATGGTTGAGCTTTATGAGCAGACCGGCGGTAATGTGATTGCCGTTCAGGAATGTGATCCGGAAGAAGCGCATAAATATGGTATTGTCGGTAAAGGCAATGCAATCGGCAATGGCTTTGAAATCAATCAGATGGTTGAAAAGCCTGCCAAAGGCACTGCGCCGTCTAATCTTTATATCAATGGCCGTTATATTCTGCAGCCGGAAATCTTTGAACTGCTGAGCAAACAGGAAAAAGGCGCCGGTAATGAAATTCAGCTGACTGATGCCATGCTGAAACTGGCGAAAGAGCAGGAATTCTACGGCTTTAATTATCAGGGCCGTACATTTGACTGCGGTTCCAAGGAAGGCTTTATTCAGGCGAATGTGGCTTTTGCCCTGTGGCGCCATGATATCCGTCCGCTGGTTGAAGTCAGCATTGATGAATTGCTGAAGACAATTAAATTGTCATGATGAAATAAAAAAAGCCGGTCACTGACCGGCTTTTTTATTGTGTTTGGTGTGATCAGCGGCGCAGTTTTACGCCGAGATAGACGCTGTTGCTTTGATAGTCGCGGCTGGCCACATCACTCTTGATAAATTCATGGCGCAATTTACCGTCCACACCGAAGAAGCGGTTGAACCAGTAGGTTGCTCCAGCTTCTGCTCCCATACCGTAATCGGTACCGCTGCCGTCGCGATTGTCACGGACGGATGCATCCAGCCGTGCATTGAGGCTGAGATCTGCACGGATCATGCGGGTGACATTGATATTCGCCAGATAGAGGATAGATGAATTACCGCCAATATCGGGACTGCTGTCGAGATAGGTGCGTAAGCCAAACTGCACATCTGTGCCACGCTGCGGTGACCAGTTCATGGCTGCATCGAGTGACAGACCTCCGGTATCGCGCAGACGGTCATCTTCGCTTCGTGCGCCAATATAACCGACAGAAAACTCGCCATTGAGTTTTTCGCCGCTATTGATCTGTAAACCGGTGCGCAGACCGAGCTGAGTGGCATTTCGATCAAGACCATTATCGTTCTGATAAATGCGGCGACCGACTTCCACTTCCGCAAATGGACGGATAATCGCGCTGACTTCAAAACCGCCGCGCAGGGTCATACTGACATAGGTATTGTTACGGTCGCTCTGATCCAGCTGATCGCCGTTGAAAAGTTTGGCATTGCCATAACGGGTATTATTGACACGTGCGACGGCACGGGCAAAAATCTTACCGATATCGCGCTCAACGCCGGCCTGGGCAGATAAATTGTGTACCAAAGGACGCGTGCGGGCTGCGCTGATGCCGTTCGGATCGGATGCATCTTCACGATTGATCGAATAGCCGAGACCAAAATTCAGCCGTGTGTCATCGCTCATATCCAACCGCAATGCAGCATCAATCTGCCCGCGCGGATTAGAGACATATTGACCGGACAGGTTCTTCTCGAAAATGCCTGTCGCGTCCAAAGTTGCTAAATGGCTTGCCCAGTCTGAGCGTGCATTAAGACGCAATGCGGTTTCAGATAAGACACCGCTACTGCCTGAGGCGCTGTTATCAGCATTGCTGGTGGCGCGGATACCCTGATCGAGTGACGGGCGCAGAATAAAGCTGCCGGCACGAAGCCCCTGCGGCTCAAACGGATCGGCTTCAAAAGGCGCGCGCGGGCGACCGTCAACCGAGCCTTCCGGCAAGTTCTCGCGGCCTTCGCGGGTAGCTCTGTCGCTCTCCGCCGGACCTGTGCGTAAACCACCCATGTCATCGGACAAAGGAATGGTTGCAGTATTGAGGACAGGGGTAGCTGTTGGGGCTGTCGGTTGCTCAATAATACGGCCATTGGCGTCATAAGTAATATTAGCAACATCCGGCAAAGGTTCTGCCGTTACGGTCTGTGCCTGTGATGTGGTGGAAATTGCAAACAGCACAACGCCTGCAAGCAGGGCTGCTGTGTGCAGACCGCGAAGCGTGAGCGGGGTAAAGTGACCCGTATCGGCTGTTTTTTTCATTGTCCTGCCAGAAATGAATCGGAATCAGAAAATGCCTGCACAGGGCAGGCTTAATGACTGACGGTAAATGCTTATGGTTAATACAAGGTTTCTTTTGGTGTAATCGGTTGGGACTATTCAGTTTTTTAGCTTTTGCTTTTTTATTCTGCGTGCATTTTAGCCCGAAAACCTCTTCACACTCTTCAGAGCATGCTTTTGCTTGAGTATGAATGTGCCGGGTTTCGGTGTAAGGACAGGCTGGACAGGCAAGGCGTAAAGTTTTACCTCATAATTCGTTTTGCAGAATGCAGTTCCGGTTTCTATATAGAAGAAGCAATATTTGCCGGATGAATAAAGTGAGAGAAGTCCATTGAGCAATCACAGCCCAGCTATCCGCTCCGCCCTGAATACCATTGCCGTTGAAAAGGCGGGTATGAGCGCGCTTGAAGAGGCGTTACAAAACGGTCTTTCAGAGCCGTTTGAGCGTGCCGTCGCAGCGATTGCCTCGATGAAGGGGCGTGTGGTTGTTACCGGTATCGGCAAAAGCGGTCATATCGGCTCCAAGCTGGCAGCAACTTTTGCTTCAACCGGCACGCCTGCATTTTTTGTTCACGCCGCAGAAGCCAATCACGGCGATCTCGGTATGGTCAGCAACAATGATGTTATTCTGGCGCTGTCCTGGTCCGGTGAAACCGCTGAACTTAAAGGGATTGTCAGCTATTCCCGCCGTTTCAAAGTACCGCTGATTGCGCTGACTTCCGGTGAACATTCCACGCTTGGACGTGAATCTGATGTGCTGCTGCTGCTGCCGAAAGTGGCGGAAGCCTGCCCGCATGGTGTGGCACCGACCACATCCACACTGATGCAGCTGGCTATTGGTGATGCACTGGCACTGGCACTGCTGGAACGACGCGGCTTTACGGCCAGTGATTTCCGCGTGTTCCATCCGGGCGGCTCTTTAGGTGCGAGCCTGTCTCACGTTAAAGATGTTATGCATCGTGGTGATGAACTGCCATTGGTTAAAACCGGCACCCCGATGCCGGAGGCTATGCGTATTCATTCGCATAAGCATTTTGGCTGTGTGATTGTCGAGAATGAAGATGGCACCCTCGCAGGCATTATTACTGATGGTGATCTGACGCGGAATGTTGACCGTCCGATGGCGACACTGAAGGTCGATGATATTATGACCCGCTCACCGAAGACCGTCAGCCCTGATCAGTTGCTGGGCGCTACACTGGCATTGTTGAATGAAGCGCGGATTGGTGCCGTGATTGTGGTTGAAGAAAATCGTCCTGTCGGACTGGTACATTTTCACGACCTGTTGCGTGCCGGTGTTGCGTAAACCGGCACTGCTTCGGATAAAGAAAAAGCGGCTTTTCAGCCGCTTTTTTTATTTCACTTCTTCAACCTGCAATAAGCCGTCGAGATATTTCCGGACAATGATTGTTGTGCCGGCCGGCAAATCCGCGCCGGTTACCCGCCACAATGTGTCATCAAAACGGGCACGGCCATGACCGTTGACAATAGGCTCTTCCAAAGTTGTCCGCATGCCGATCAGTTGATCGGCTCTGCGGTTGAGAAGCGGCTCATCACTGTTTTGTGCCCGTGGATTGAAATATCTGCGCCCGATCAGGACAAAGATCACCGACAAGATCATGAAAAGCAGCAATTGCATTTGCCAGCTTGCTATAAAGCTGAGGCCGGTAAATGCAAACAAGCTGGTTGCCAGAGCGGCGAGGCCGATCCAGATCAGGAAAATACCGGGTGTAACCAGTTCAAGAAACAACAGAAGCAGCCCGAGAATAACCCAGTTCCAGATACCCAATGCTGCGAGCATGTCCGGCATTAGCGTGATCCTGTCGGTGGTACGCGATTACCGATAATGTGGTTAGGAACCGAGACATAATCGGCAGAACCGCTGCGGGTTGTGCCATCATTACGGGCAGGGGCTGCTTTTGCCGGTGCTTTGCGCGGTGCCGCAGATGGTGCAGTCTGTTCACTGCCTGTACCGGAATTGCCGAAAACCTCTTTGGCAATCGCGCCGATACCGCCCAGTGAGCCGATCAGCGATGTGGCTTCAAGCGGCATCATGATAACCTTGTGGTTTTTGGCTGATGCCATTTCAGCGAGCGCATCCGTATATTTCTGCGCTACGAAATAGTTCAGAGCCTGCACGTCACCCTGCGCAATCGCTTCGGATACCATGGTCGTCGCTTTGGCTTCCGCTTCTGCCAGACGTTCGCGGGCTTCCGCCTCACGATAGGCCGCTTCACGCTTACCTTCCGCTTCGAGAATCTGCGACTGTTTCAGACCTTCCGCACGCAGAATCTGCGCATTACGGTCACCTTCTGCTTCCAGAACCTGCGCACGTTTATCGCGCTCGGCTTTCATCTGGCGCGCCATGGAATCAATCAGATCTTTCGGCGGGTTGATGTCTTTAATTTCAACGCGGGTGATCTTGATGCCCCAAGGATGGGCTGCCTGATCCAGCACGCGCAGCAGACGGTCATTGATGGTGTCGCGGTTGGAAAGCAGCTCATCCAGATCCATCGAGCCCATAACGGTACGAATATTGGTCATGGTCAGGTTGAGGATTGCATATTGCAGATCAGAAACCTGATAGGCCGCCTGTGCTGCATTCAGCACCTGAAAGAAAGCCACTGCATCCACCGATGTGGTGGCGTTATCGCGGGTAATCACTTCCTGTGTCGGTACATCAAGCACCTGTTCCATCATGTTGAGGCGTGCGCCGACGCGATCGAAAAACGGGACGATCATGTTAAGACCCGGCGACAAAGTGCGGGTGTAACGGCCAAAACGCTCAACAGTAAAATTGGAACCCTGAGGCACAATTTTAATACCGGCATACAGTGTAAGAATAACCACTGCGGCTAAAATCAACAGGGCAAGATTTGCTCCGAATTCCATTCTGGTTCCTTTTTAATCGGCCGGAAAATATAATGGCGGTATTTTAAAAATGCCTCAGACCCAGCCCTGCAATTCGCGGCGCACGAGATCTTCGATAACGCGCATACCAAGGTCAGTATCGTTGAGGCACGGAATGTGACTGAAGTTTTCACCGCCGTTTTCGTGGAATGCTTCGGCGGCTTCGTTACCGATCTCATCCACGGTTTCAAGGCAATCTGCAACAAAGCCCGGATTGAAAACGGCGACAGATTTAATGCCGTTTTTCGGCATGTCTTCGATGGTTTTATCTGTATAAGGCTGCAGCCATTCCTCAGGACCAAAACGAGACTGGAAGGTGCTGATCAGCTTGTTCTCATCCCAGCCGAGGCGAGCGCGTAGCAGACGTGTGGTTTCAAGACACTGTTGCGGATACGGATCACCGCGGCGTGCATAGCTTTGGGGAATACCGTGATAGGATGCTACCACCACCTGTGGCTCGAAATCGAGCTTGGCGAGATGTTCCTCAATCGAACGTGCCAGCGCGTCAATATAGACCGGCTCATGCTGATAGGACGGCACGGTGCGAACAGCAGGCATAAAACGCAGCTTGTTCAGCGCATCATTGAGCTTTTCAATCACGCTGCCGGTCGTTGAGGAGGAATATTGCGGATAGAGCGGGAAGGCGACAATACGGGTACAACCCTGTTCGCGCAGGCGTGTCAGCACATCTTCAATCGATGGCTGACCATAGCGCATAGCCCAGTCCACGACCACATTGCCGAGATCGGACAGGCGTGTGCCGAGCTGATCACTCTGTGAGCGCGTATAGGTGCGCAACGGCGATTCATTACGCTCGCGATTCCAGATGCGATCATAAAGGGCACCGGATTTTTTAGGGCGTGTATTGAGCACAATGCCGAACAGGATCGGATACCAGATTGCTTTCGGCCATTCGATTACGCGGGAGTCCATCAGAAATTCACGCAAATAGCGGCGCATAGATGTGCGGTCAGTGCCATCAGGGGTACCCAGATTGATCAGCATAACGCCCGTTTTTTCAAGCACAGGTTTTGCTTGCACCGGCTGGGCGATCGCGGATTGGCTCATCACATCATCATGCATGTTTTTGTCTCTATCCTGATGAGGCAACTTCCTGTTGTGCCGGTGCCAGACTTGTCCGGAGACTGTCAGAATTCCGGATCAACGAAAGCTGCCGAATAAATTTTACCTATCATAACAGTATTCTGTCCGGCATGGCCAGAATATAACTATAATATGAGAACAGAACTCAAATTATAATTGTTAAGGTGAAGCAGGAGCGCCGGTTTTCAAACTTGCACCAACCGGCAGGTGGCGGGGTTTATAATGCCGGTTCTGCTGAAACAGTTGTTTCCATTTCATGCCGTTACCATAAAGCGCTTCGGCAATTGACCAGTAACTGTCACCCTTTTTGATGACATAGGTTGTTGTAACTTTCGACTCCGGTCGTTTGGCGGGTTGTTGGACTTCACCGGAATAAGGTGAATGTGCCTGTAAATACTCCGCAACAACCTGATCCAGCGCGGGGCCGTAATCATAAGCCTTTTCAGCTTTCTCAGCGATCATCGTATAGCCGTCGCCGCCGGTGCGCAGATAATCGGTTGCAGCAATGCCGTAAAACCTATTGTCATCCAGAGACTGCCAGTTTTTATCGGCGTTCTGTATTTCAACTGTGCCGATGCGCTGCCCCGCAGGTTTGGCGATATCGGTTGTAAATTTAATGCCGGAGACCTGCGGATAACGGCCGCTACCTTTTTCGATCTGGCTGACACCGTTTTCCAGTGCTGCGCGTAAATCACTGCCTTTGATCTGGAAGGTTGCTACCGTATTCTGGAATGGCAATACGACAAGCACATCGCCCATTGTGACTTCACCGGCCTTGATGGATGCGCGCAACGCACCGCCATTAATCAATGCGGCAGTAATCCCCTGATCGCGGACACGATCCAGCATGGCATTGGTCACCAGATCGCCCATCGGGCATTGCTGCGTGCGGCAGCTGACAGCGGAACCATCAATCAGCTTGGCGGTTTCTGCAACGCGCCGGTTTTTCAGCTCTTCAATCGGCTTGGCCATTTCTGCAATGCGCTGTGCCAATTGTTCATCCGGTTTGATCGAGGCATCAAGGCGCAGCGGTGAGCCGGAGGCGGTTTTGAGATTGCCCTCATCATCAAAATTCAGCACCAGCCTGCCCAGATATTGCGTATAGGCATAAGCCGTAACGACGGGCACCATTTTACCGGACGGATTTTTGACCAGAGTAGGGTAAGGGCCGGAAGCACGTGCATTGTCGCCAAGCAATGTATGGCTGTGTCCGCCGACAATAGCATCCAGATCATCCAGCTCTGCCGCCAGTTGCTGATCCACATCATAGCCCAGATGGGTGAGGGCGATGATCTTGGTGACGCCCTGCTGTTTCAGCTCAGGGATTGTGCGTTGCAGTGTCTCTTTGGCATCGAGAAAGCGCATATCTTTACCGGGGCGGGCAATTGCCACGGTATCCGGTGTCGTCAGGCCGATGATGCCGATTTTTTCACCGCCAACAGTTTTAATCAGATAAGGCGCAAATTTGCCATGTATAGGCGAGGTGGCAGTGCTTTCAATATTGGCTGACAGAACCGGTATCCGGATATCATTCAGAAAAGGCACCAGCCCTTCTTGCCCGAGATCGAACTCGTGATTGCCGAGCGCCATGGCATCATAGCCGATGGCATTCATGAACTCGGCATTGTCCGTTCCTTTATAGGTGGTGAAAAACAGCGAGCCTTGAAACTGATCACCGGCATCCAGCACCAGCACATTGTCTGTCTTGGCGCGTTCTGTATCAATGGCCGCCTTCAACCGTGCCATACCGCCGAAACATTGTTGTTCCGCACTCTCTTTGGCTGAGCAGGTCGCGTCATATTTATTGACCTCCTCAATACGTGAATGCGTATCATTGGTGTGGAGGATGGTCAGGGTGTAATCAGCATAGGCGGGCAGGGACAAAACGGCGAGGCTTGCGCTGCAAAACAGGATTTTAAACAGTCCGGACATGGTTCTCTCCGCTGACAGATCATTCAAAATAGCACGATAATATGACGAATGCTCTTTGCATCTCCCAATTTCTGGTGGCGGCAATATTGAGAGACCGGAATGCAAAACGCCCGCAGCGTGCTGCGGGCGTCTCTCAAATTCAAAGCGCAGTGGTTCAGGCTTTGCGTGTCAGCGAGAATTGCGAACCTGTGGAGGTGGTGCAATTGAGCTGCGACTGGGTTACCTGCGCACAATTGACTTTGGACGTGGTGCCGCGAACGATCGAACGCATGTCAATTTCTACCAGACGTGGTGACAGGTAACGGTAATTACCTTCTGCCAGCTTTTCATTGGTGTCTGTTGTACGGGTTTCGAAAATGCCGCCGTTGAAATTGGACGTAATGCCGTTAGCATCTACCCAGCCACCATCAATACCGGCATTGGCCGGACGGGTCGGAACATTGTTGCCGCCGCCATCATTGATCGGGCCATAAGTTGTACAGGCGGCGAGGGTGGCAGCCAAACAAAGGGATGCGGCCGTGCGGAATGTTTTCATAAGCGAGCTCTCCCGGGATTCTGCAAAATTTTTATACCAATTTGATGTATGGAATTACTGCTAAATACAAGAGCATTATAGGTTTCTTAACCATCAAGAGCCTTGTATCTGTTGCTTTTTTACCTCACATCTTGGTGACTGGTCGTGTTCGGACGTGTTTTTCAAGGCGCAATCTGGGCTGTAAGCATGGCATTTTAACGTCGGTTGCGATCAGGTTTGTGCGGCAAGCCGTGCTGGAATCATACCGCGCAGAGCGTTCCCGACAAAAATCTTTTTGGCATTTTGCAAATCCTGCAGGGTGAGGATTGCAGTCTTGGCCGTGCCGGTTTGCAATAATTCCTGCCGCAGAACGCCATTGAGCAAACCGCATTGCAAAGGCGGCGTCAGTAATTGACCATCACCCATATCAACGAAAAGCGAGGTGATAGTGCCCTCGCATAGCTCGTCTTTTTCATTGAGAAGCAGGACTTCATCCGCCTGCATTGGCGTGAACTCAGCCCGGGCGGCCTCGTAAATTGCGCGGCGGGTGGTTTTATGACGGAGCAACGGATCAACACTGTTGAGCCGTGTTTTCGCAATGGCCACAACCCAGTGCGTATCGGCGCTCAAGGGCTGGAACGGGGCTGTAATGATCTCCGTTTTGCCGTCTGCGGTTAAGCAAAGCCGGACACGCAAGGCCTGATCGCCGGTGCTATGTGCTTGTAATTTTGTACGGATAGCATCTGCATCGCAGATAAAGCCGAGTTCTTTTGCCGAAGATTGCAGGCGCTGCAAATGTTGCTCTAAACGCAAAAAGCCATTGGCAGACTCAACGCGTAAAGTTTCGATCAGGCCAAAATCAGGTTTTCGCATGTCAGAGCATTTCCAGTTTAAATTGAATCATTAGAAATGCTCTGTCTCTTTGTTTTACGCGCATCTTTTCCGAAAACCGCTTCACACTTTTCGGGATGCGCTCTCGTCTTTCAGGTGCCGGAAACAGGACTGTCACCGGTCGCGTAACGGGCTTTCAGCAGACATTCAGCATATTCAGCTTCGGCCGTTGAATCATAGACCACGCCGCCACCAACATTGAGAACGGCTTCTCCGTTAGGATAAAGCGACAGCGTACGGATGGCGACGTTGAAACGCATTTCGCCTGATGGGGCGATCCAGCCGATGGAGCCGCAATACATATCCCGTGCTTGTTGTTCCAGCGCATGCAGGATTGTCATCGCGCTGATTTTCGGTGCACCAGTAATGGAACCGCAGGGGAATAATGCTGCAAAAATCTGTCGCAGTGTGAGATCGGGCAACAGCTTGGCCCTCACATGGCTAACCATTTGATGCACGGTCGGATAACGTTCGACATGGAACAGTTTAGGGACTGAGAGGCTGCCGACTTCGCTAATCAGAGAAATGTCGTTACGCAGCAGATCTACGATCATGCGGTTCTCTGCCTGACTTTTTTCGTCATGGATCAGGAAATCACGCAAGGCATCATCTTCTTGTGGTGTTGCTCCGCGTGGTGTGGTGCCTTTCATCGGATGGGTTTCAATCCAGCCGTCTTTATCGACTTCGAAAAACAGTTCCGGTGAGCGCGACAGGATAAGCGGTGCCTTGTCCTGTGATGTCAGATGAACAAATGCACTATAGCGCACCGGCTGGCGCTTGCTGAGGTTGTTAAACAGGGCTTCCGGCGCGCCATGATACTGTGCTGTGATCGGAAAGGTCAGGTTGCCCTGATAGCAATCGCCTTCGCGTAAATGACGGTGCAGGCGATCAAAGCGCTGCTGATAATCGCTCTGTGACCAACCGGCATGGAAGTTTGAGAGGCCGGCATTGGTGTCTTTGGGTTGCGTGTCAGCAGATATAGTCGCGGGTGGCTCACTGAAAACGCCAAAGCAGATCAGCGGCACACGGCGTTGCTCCGGCAACAGCGCTGCCAGTTTTGGCTCCAGTAAGAAACCTGCTTCATAGCTGAAATAGCCCGCAAGCCATTTTCCCTGACGGCGTGCGGTTTCCAGCGCAGCAAACCCCACTTCAAAATCTGAAGCCTGCTCGATGATGATCAGTTGCTCGGGATTGTTGAACAGCTGCGAGTGCTGTTCAACATCATCACGAAACAGGATAGTGCCTTCAGAGATGTGCGGGATCACTGTGATCAGTCTTCCATCGCTTCCAGCTCATCGATCATGCCTTCAATGACCGACAGACCCTGCTGCCAGAAAGCCGGATCAGATGCATCGAGACCAAATGGTGCCAGCAGCTCTTTATGATGGCGTGTACCACCGGCTTTCAGCATATCGAAATATTTGTCCTGAAAACCTTCAGGGCTGTTCTGGTACACTGCATAGAGCGAGTTAACGAGGCAATCACCGAATGCATAGGCATAGACATAGAACGGTGAATGGATGAAATGCGGAATATATGTCCAGAAGCTCTCATAGCCCGGATTGAGGCGGATTGCCGGTCCAAGACTTGAGCGCTGCACTTCCATCCAGATTTCACCAATCTGCTCGGCTGTCAGCTCGCCGTTTTTGCGCTCGGTATGCACTTTGCGTTCAAACTCATAGAATGCGATCTGGCGCACAACCGTGTTGATCATGTCTTCGGTTTTTTGTGCCAGCATCGCTTTGCGCTCACGCTTGTCCTTGGCTTTTGCAAGCAGCGACTGGAAGGTGAGCATCTCACCGAAAACCGATGCAGTTTCTGCCAAAGTCAGCGGTGTGGATGCCATCAGCGCACCTTGTTTGGCCGCCAGAACCTGATGCACGCCATGACCCAGCTCATGGGCGAGGGTCATGACATCGCGCGGCTTACCGAGATAGTTGAGCAGCACATAAGGATGTGCGGAAGGCACGGTCGGATGTGCAAAAGCACCCGGTGCTTTACCCGCACGGCTTGGGGCATCAATCCAGTTCTTGTCAAAGAAATCGCGGGCGATATCGGCCATCTCCGGGGCGAAGCCTGCATAAGCATCAAGCACAGTCGCTTTGGCTTCATCCCAGCCGATCGTCGCCTGTGAACTCTCCGGCAGCGGTGCATTGCGATCCCAGTTGTCGAGCTGCTCAAGACCAAGCCATTTGGCTTTCAGCGCATAATAGCGGTGGGAAATACGCGGATAAGCAGCATTGACCGCACTGGCCAGTGCGTCGACAACTTCGCGTTCGACGCGATTGGCAAGGTGGCGGCTGTCAGCAATATCTTCAAAGCCGCGCCAGCGATCGGAGATTTCCTTATCCTTGGCCAGCGTATTGGTGATCAGGGTAAAGAGACGCAGATTTTCGCCAAAGGTTTTGGAAAGCGCTTCCGATGCTTTTTTACGGGTTGCGCCATCGGCATCCTGCAGCATGGACAGTACCGGCTCAATCGGCAGCGCTTCACTGTCGATTGTAAAGCGCAAACCACTCATCGTTTCATCAAACAGACGGTTCCATGCGCCAAAACCGGTGACGGATTTTTCGTGGAACAATGCTTCGGTCTTGTCATCCAGCTGATAAGGCTTGTCTTTACGCAGATCGACCAGCCATGGCTTGTAATGACCAATGGCCGGATTATCGGCGATGGCCTTATCAAGCAGGGTATCATCAATACGGTTCAGTTCCAGTGAGAAGAAGATCAGATGGCTGCTCGCATCCGTCAGTTTCTGCTGTACGTCACCATAAAGCTTGGCGTTGGCAGCACTGGATGTATCATCGGCATAGAGCAGGCCCGTATAGGAATAGATGCGCCCCATCAGTTCTTCGAGCTGTTCGAATTCTTTGATAGCATTGGCGAAGTCACCGCCTTGTGCTTTGGAAACCTCGGCTTCCAGATTGCCTTTCCATTTTGTCTCAAAGGCAACGGCTTGCTCCGCAGAGATTTTAAGGTCACGTGCGAGCTCAGGGCTGTCCGGTGCAGGGTAAAGATCGGTGAGGTTCCAGCGTGGCAGATTGCTCAGATCCGTTGATGCTGCTGCCTGTGCCTGCGGCGCATCAGCGGGCATACGGAGAAGTTCTGCTTGGTTGCGTAAATTCATAGCGGTTCAACCTCATACGATTCTTTTCATTGCTGATGACTATATAGGACGTTCCCGCGCAGATTTCATATGTCTAAGCAGTGTGAAAATTGCGGGTGAAAATGCAGGTGTGGGTTTGCCGCTTTTGTTAATGTGAGCCCGCAAATCAGTGTCCGAGCAGAGGTTGATTTGGGCTTTTTCCGTTTGATGCGACGGAAAAACGGATTTGGTTCCCGAAATTACGACATTTATCCCATCACATTGCGTTACATATATGAAATAAAGTGAGGAAATTTGTGCGAAAATTTCCGGACCAAGGCCGGTTATATCTCTGAAATATTATGTAAATTTTCGGATATTAAAAAGAAATTTTTAGCAAGGGCAAGATAAGTCGTGCTCATCGAGCGCTTATGAAAAATGAACATTTTCAACTGGATGGTGCATATATGCAACATTCATGGCGGGGTTAATGTTTCGCGGGTGATTTGCGTGCATTTTAAAATTAGTGCACGCTAAGATTGAAATTTCTGTTCATTAACTCTTTACCATGATGGAAAGTGCTTCCGAAATAGGTTTTTTTCGTCATGGTGAAAACTCATTGTCTGTTCAATAAGTGTCTATTAACCATTAAATCCGATATTCGTCTGAATAGCGTGACTGTAAACGGTAAGGCATTCGAAATTGAAAAACAGCAAAACATCTAAACTGGCAGGCTGGGCGAGCAGAGTTGTTAAACTCAGCGTGCAGCTGGCTCTTGTTTTCACGGCTGTTACAGCTTTCGCACCGTCACAGGCTGCAGCCGAAACCCGTACGTTGAAGCTGCATTTTGTGCATACCGGTGAACGTGCCGAAATTACTTTCAAGAAAAACGGCAAATATCTGCCGGATGGTTTGAAGAAACTGAATGTCTTCCTGCGTGACTGGCGCCGTAATGAGCCGACCAAGATGGATCCGCGTTTGTTCGATCTGGTTTGGCAGGTTTATCAGACCGCCGGTGGCCGTGATTATATTACAGTCGTATCCGCTTACCGTTCTCCGGCGACCAACTCTATGTTGCGCTCGCGCACACGCGGCGTTGCCAAAAGCAGTCAGCATACGCTTGGTAAAGCGATGGACTTTTATATTCCGGGTGTGCCGCTGAAAAAATTGCGTGATACGGCGCTGCGTTATCAGATTGGTGGCGTAGGCTATTATCCGACTTCGGGTTCGCCATTCGTGCATCTTGATGTGGGCAGTGTGCGCCATTGGCCGCGCCTGAGCCGCCGCGAGCTGCTGGCCGTGTTCCCGGATGGTAAGACAATTCACGTACCAACTGATGGTAAGCCATTACCGGGTTATCAACAGGCACTTGCTGCTTATGAAGCGCGCAAGGCAAGCGGCGGTACGATCCAGATGGCTTCTGCCAAGCCGAAGAGCAAATCCTTGTTTGGTATGCTGTTTGGCGGTGGTGCAGATGAAGAAGAAGATAATGGTGAGAGCACCGGCCGTGCAGTGGCGAATGCCCGTCCTGCACGCAATGCACCTGCAGCAGCTGTGCCCGCTCGTCAGGCTCCGGTTCCTGCCGTACCAAATCGCACAACGCAGCCTGAACCAGAGCAGGAAACTGTGATTGCTGCTCTGCCGGCCCGTAATGCGCCATTGCCAATGAATGCGCCGCGTCCTGCTGCCGGAGTTGAAATGACACCGGATGCAGAAGCAGCGATGGCGTTTGCTGTGCCTTTGCCAACCAAGCGCCCGCAAACGGAAGCGGAAGTGCTGATGGCGATGACACCTCCGCCGCCGAATACGCTGGAAGCGCAGGCTTTTGCCGGTGCTTCGGGTGCGCCTTCCGCTCCTGCACAACCGGCTAATGACCAGATTGCTGCGCTGGTTGCGGCAGATGCAGGTAATACGAATACTAATGCCATGCTGAGCGGTTATGTGCCGGTTCCGGTACAGCGCCCGCAGGCTGCTGGTCAGGCAATCAATACAGTGCTCGCATCGGCTGCGATTCCTGCGAGCCGTCCGGAGCCAGTTGCTGAACCGTCAGTGGCTCGTGCAAATGCCGGACAGGATGTCATTGCGGATCTCCTGAGCAATAATGAACATGTGGCCGCAATTCCGGCTCCGCGCCCGCAGGCACAGGAACAGCAGGTTGCTATGGTCATGCCGCAGGATGTACGCGGTGGTAAATCCGGACGCAATCCGGCTGCTAACGCCGAGAGCAATGCTGTAAGCGGTGAAGCTGTGCGCACAACGGCAAAAGCCGGTCGTTCAGACCGTGCGAATGCCAAAGCTGCAGCCAATGCTGTTCTCCAGCCTGCTGATGCAGCAACAGATGCGGTAATTTCGAATGAACCGGTCGCCAAAGTTGTGCCAGTATCCAATCCGGTACTGCGTAATGATGCGATGCGTCAGGCACCAACCGTTGTTTATACAGCCGGTTTCCAGAAAGACCTTCCTGCCGATAATGCACATCGCTTTACAGGCAATGCGGTGACTTTCATTCCAATTGCTAAATTCTCTAAAGTGAACTGATCTCTGTAGAGGGATAACAAAAAGGGGGCGAAAGCCCCCTTTTTTATGTTCTGATTTGAAAAGTAAATTCAGCCTTTAAGCGCTGACGCCGCTGCTGCAAGTGTAGTAATTTCATCCCACTTGCCATCATTTACCAATTCTTTTGGTGCAATCCATGAGCCGCCGATGCACAGCACATTCGGAAGCTGCAGGTAGCTCATTGCATTGCTGAGGCTGATGCCGCCGGTCGGGCAGAAAAATGTGCCTGCAAGCGGGGAGGACAGGGCTTTGAGATAAGGCGCGCCGCCTGCCTGTTCAGCAGGGAAGAATTTGACATGGGTGTAACCGCGCTCGCGCAAGCTCATCACTTCGCTGGCAGTGGCGCAACCAGGCAGTAGGGGAATGCTGCTTTGGTCTGCTGCATCGAGAATGGCATCGGTCACGCCGGGGCTGACGATAAACTGCGATCCGGCACGCACGGCCTGTTCATAGTGTGAAGCATTGAGAATCGTGCCTGCGCCGACAATGGCTTCCGGTACTTCCTCTGCCACGGCACGAATTGCATCTAGCGCTGCTGTTGTGCGCAGGGTGATTTCGATGGCAGGCAGGCCGCCTTTGGCCAAAGCGCGCGCAAGTGGCACGGCGTCCTTTGCTTTGTCGATCAACAGAACCGGAATGACGGTTTGCCCTGTCATGACAGGAATAAGCTTTTCAGTTTTCTGCGACATCTCACCCTCACGATTGTTTTATAATCGATTTAACGGGCGAGTGTGAATTTGTCTATGCTCTTAACAGGGCAGAGGGAGAGAAGGGCGGAAACAATGGCTGATAAAGCGCATAGGCCTGCGCGAGTTTGCGGTCATATTGGTTTTTCGCATAAAGCGGGCCGTTATAATTATAGGCGATTTTCTGCCACTCGTGATTGTTCAGTGCGTCGCGTAGATTGCTGTAGATGAGGAAACGGCTCATCAGTTCAATTTGCTGCTGGACAGAACTGCACACAGTATCAACCATGTCGCTGACTGAGGCGTAGCCCAACCAGTGCCAATTAGCACCCATCACTTGCCCGATACCCCAGGACGTGGATTCATAAGCTGCATCGCGGTTAATTTGCGTGGCTTGCTGTAAGAGTTTCCAGCGTGCGGCCTGTGTCGCAGGGTTGCGAATGGCTCCGGCTTTGGGGGAGGAGAGTTTTAACGCTCTCGCTTGCGCCTGATCTGCTGGGCTGAGACGCTTGTCAAAATAATGACCTTCAAAACGGATCAGGGGTTCGTCACGGCCATTGATGCGGGTTGTAGTTATCCCGCCGCTTTCTGTTTGGGCAATGGCGGCGAGTGCTGCGGCATCGAGATTATGCTCATGCCCTGCCTTGAGAAACAGCTCTCTGATATCTGCATCGAACATTGCCATATCTCCTGAAACAAAACCGCTGTGAATTTGCCATGCCCGTTCAGGGCGGGGATAGATATCTCTTGTGCAGGCAAAATCCGGTCATGATCTTGAAATCCGCTTAAAGCGGGTTTAGAGCACACAAAGACAAATTCGTTTGTTTTCGGCTGTCTGACAAGTTTCGAAATTGTCAGGCGGAATATCACGGCAGCGCCTTTGCGAGGCGACCAGCTATTGAGGTCTATTTATGTGTGAAGCACATTTCACTGTTGCTGCGCTTTATTGTTTTGCGCGTTTTCCGGATTTTGAAGCCTATCAGGCTCCGCTGACTGAACTTTGCGACCAGAATGGTATCAAAGGAACTTTGCTGCTGGCTGCAGAAGGTTTGAACGGCACTGTTGCCGGAACCCAGTCCGGCATCGCCGCGCTGATTGCTTTTATTGAAGCCATTCCTGCCTTGCGCGAGCAGAATATTGAATTGAAATATTCGACAGCTAGCCAGATGCCATTCAACCGCATGAAAGTCCGTCTCAAGAAAGAGATCGTGACGATGGGTGTGGAAGGCATTGATCCGTTGCAGAGCGTCGGCGCCTATGTGCAGCCGGAAGATTGGAATGCACTGATTGACGATGAGAATACCATTCTTATCGATACACGTAATGACTATGAATATGCCATCGGCACTTTCAAAGGTGCGATTGACCCGAAGACCAAGACATTCCGCGAGTTTCCGCAATGGGTTGAAGATCATCGCGGTGATCTGGAAGGCAAGAAAATTGCCATGTTCTGTACTGGTGGTATCCGTTGCGAAAAGGCCACCGCTTTCGTGAAGGGCTTAGGCTTCGATGATGTCTACCACCTCAAAGGCGGTATTCTGAAATATCTCGAAGATATGCCGGCGGAGGATACACGCTGGGAAGGCGAATGCTTTGTGTTTGATGAGCGCGTTTCCGTTGGTCACGGACTGGTGGAAGGTGATGTGCAACTGTGCCGCGCCTGCCGCAATCCGGTGACTCCGGAAGGCAAATTGTCTCAGTTCTACGAAGAAGGTATTTCCTGCGACAGCTGCTACCATGAGCGTAGCGATGCTGACCGCGCCCGCTATGCCGAGCGCCAGCGTCAGGTATTGCTGGCGAAAGAGCGTGGTGCCAAGCAGCATATAGGTGACTGATTTCACGTCGGCTCAGATTTTTTTATCAAAGGCTCTCCCTCCGGAGGGCCTTTTTTATTGCTTGATGCATGGGATAGGACACGTTATGCATGAAGAAATATAATGATTGAAAATATTGAGGGATGTCATGATCAGATTTGTTGTTGCGCTTGGCCTGCTGGCCGGTACTGCCCTGCCAACTTTTGCGGCAGAGAAAATTGTTGTTTTCGCTGCGGCCAGCATGAAAGACGTGATTGATACGGCGGCAGAAAAATTTAAAGCCGAAAACGGTTCGGAAGTGACCGCGTCCTATGCGTCTTCTTCGGTGCTGGCAAAGCAGATCGAAGCCGGTGCGCCTGCCGGTATTTTCATCTCAGCGGATCTCGACTGGATGGACTATGTGCAGGAGCGCAAGCTGATCGATAATGACAGCCGCGCTGTGATTGCCGGTAATGCACTGGTTATCGCCGGTGCCAAGGATGCAAAACCTGCGGAAGCTGCTGAAATTCTGAAAGCCGGTCGTTTCTCGATGGGCGACCCTTCCAATGTGCCTGCCGGTAAATATGGCAAGGCTGCTTTGGAAAAGCTCGGCATCTGGGGTGATGTTTCTGCCAATGCTGTTTTCGCGGAAAATGTGCGTGTTGCACTGCAATATGTTTCCCGTGGCGAAGTGAATGCCGGTATTGTCTATGCGTCTGACCGCGCGCAGGTGCCGGAACTGACAGAAGTTTACCGCTTCCCTGCTTCCAGCCACGCGCCAATCCTGTATCCGGCAGCGCTGGTCGGTACACCTGACGAAAATGCGAAGGCCTTTTTGGCATTCCTGCGCAGTGATGCCGGACAGGCAATCATTGCCGATAAAGGCTTTGTGCCTGCGGCCGATGCGAAATAAAGCATTGGTTTGATGATGGTTACGCCGGAAATGGAAATCATCGCTTTGTCACTGAGAATAGCAGGCATTGCTATTCTCGGGGCACTGCCGGTTGCTTTTGGTTTTGCGTGGATATTGGCGCGCTATGATTTTCCCGGCAAAAGCCTGTTGCAGGCGGTGCTGACCATGCCTTTGGTCTTGCCGCCTGTGGTTACCGGCTATTTCCTGCTGGTGCTGTTTGGTGCACGCGGTGCAATCGGCAGTCTGTTGCTGGAATGGTTCGGTTTCAGCTTTGCTTTCCGCTGGACCGGCGCAGCCCTTGCGGCTGGTGTGATGGCCTTGCCATTGCTGATCCGTCCGATGCGGCTGGCGATTGAAAATATTGACAAGGGCTTGGAAGAAGCTGCCCGCACGCTCGGTGCAGGGCGCATCAAAGCCTTTATGACGGTGACACTGCCGTTGCTGATGCCCGGTATTATCGCCGGTAGTGTGCTGGGTTTTGCCAAAGCGCTGGGTGAATTCGGTGCCACAATTACCTTCGTTTCCAATATTCCGGGTGAGACACAGACGTTGTCGCTGGCGATTTATGCGCTGATGCAGAGCCCGAGCGGTGATGCCGCTGCGCTGAAGCTTATTCTGGTCTCCGTGGTGCTGTCAGTATTGGCTGTGGTGTTGTCTGAATGGCTGCAACGCCGTCTCAGCAGAGGAGGGAAATAATGTCGAAATTCTCCTCCAATGCGCTTGAATTGAGTGTCAAAGGTGGCAATGGCGGCTTTCGTGTTGAAGCGGCCTTCCGCGCAGAAACTGGCGTGACAGCCCTGTTCGGCGCTTCCGGTGCCGGTAAAACCACTTTGCTGCGGATGATTGCCGGAACCCTGCGGCCTGAAGCCGGACGCATAGCAATCGGTAATTTGGTGCTGTTTGACAGTGCCCGGAATATTAATCTGAAACCTGAACAGCGCCATATCGGCTATGTCTATCAGGATGCCCGTTTGTTTCCGCATCTTAGTGTTTTGCGCAATCTGACCTATGCGCAATGGGCAGGCAAGCGCCAGCCGGAACGTAAGCTTGAAGAGATCACCGAACTGCTTGGCATCGGTGCATTGTTGCAGCGCAAGCCGCATCAGTTGTCCGGCGGTGAAAAACAGCGCGTTGCCATCGGACGGGCATTGCTATCAGCACCGCGCCTGCTCTTGCTGGATGAGCCATTGTCATCGCTGGATCATGCACGGCGTCAGGAGATTTTGCCTTATCTGGAGCGCCTGCGTGACGAGAGCGGTTTGCCGATCGTCTTTGTCAGTCATGAAGTGGACGAGGTTGCACGGCTGGCAGATACGCTTGTGCTGCTGGAGCGGGGACGCGTAAAGGAAAGCGGTTCAGTGTTTGATATTTTCAGCCAGATTGATGGCACAGGCGATACGACAAGCGTGCTGCTACTGGGCGAAGTAACCCGCAGCGATGATGCCTATGCAATGGCTGAGATCGCCATTGGCGGGCATTGCTTCCAGCTCACAGATCACGCTTTGCAAACGGGTATGAAGGTGCGGTTGCGCATCCGCTCCCGTGATGTGTCGCTGTCACGCTATGCGCCGGTTGATATCAGTATCCGTAATATTTTTCCGGTGGTGATTAATTCTATTTTGACCGATGACGGGCCTTTTGCGGAGCTCAATTTGCAATTGGGTGATGTGCAGTTGCTGTCACGCATTTCACGTAAATCTGTGCAAGATCTCAATCTGCAAAAGGGTGAGCAGATTTTCGCGCTTATCAAAGCAGTGTCGATAGATCGCAGCGCTGCACGCTTGCAGCAAAATGAAATCAGTTTGCAAATGTCATAAAATATGATCATTTCTCCCTGAGAATGAGGAGAATGATTATGCGGGATTTGTCTGAGTGGACACCACGTCCGTTGCCGGAACGCAAAGTTCTTGAAGGGCGCTATGTCCGGCTGGAACCGCTTGACGCGGATAAGCACGGGCAAGGTCTGTTTGAGGCGTCCAGTGTTGAGGATGCAGACAGCCGCTTTACATGGTTGTTTGATACTGTTCCCGCAACCTTGGAAGATATGCGTCCGTGGCTGGAGAAATCCGCAGCCAGCCAGACAACTCTGTTTTATGCGATTATTGACAAGGCTACAGGCAAAATCGCCGGTCGTCAGGCGCTGATGCGTATTGATGCAGAGAACGGCAGTATTGAAATCGGCAATGTCTATTGGGGGCCATTGATTTCCCGCAAACCGGCAGCAACAGAAGCGCAATATCTGTTCATGCAATATATCTTCGATGAACTTGGCTATCGCCGTTACGAATGGAAATGCAACAATGACAATCTGCCATCAAAGCGTGCTGCAGAGCGTTTCGGTTTCCAGTTTGAAGGTATTTTCCGCCAGCATCTGATTGTTAAGGGCAAGAACCGCGACACAGCATGGTATGCTATGATCGACAGCGAGTGGCCGGCTTTGAAGCAGGCCTATCAGAACTGGTTGTCTCCGGAGAATTTTGATGCGGACGGGCAGCAAATTCAAAAGCTGGAAGCGTTTCGTAATTAGAGCGCCGCGCACCCTCTTGGGTGCACAAAACTCGCTCTAACGCTTTTTATTTACAGCATAATTTTACCTTAAACTGATAAGGATTTAAGGAATTATGCCGTAGTCAGGATCGGGGAGGATCATATGACAGCGCCGCAACAAAATAACAATGAAACGCGCAACTCCGCTATCGCTGCCGCACTGATACTGGTGGTGTTCGGTGCGTTGTTTTACTTTATGCCGATTATCATGCTGGCAGTCGGACCCTATAGTCATGTGCTGGCTGCATTGATTGCCATAGTCTTTGTGATGGCGTTTTTCGCTGTGTTTTGGCTGCGGGCAAAAGCACAGAAAAAACGCCAACATTGACCGGTGTTTAACTCAGAGCGGCGGTTAGCAATAATACGCCGGTGAGAATGATAAATAATGCGGCGGCGACCTCGATTGCCGTTTGCAGCCGCGTTGACATCAGCGGGTTTTTAACAAGTCGCAATGCAGTGTTTTTGGCGGTGACAGCCAAAGTTGCCAGCGCAGCCACAGTGATGAATGTGCCGATTGCCATAGCAAATGTGGAAAGAATGCCGCCGAGCATCAGGCCGTTGAGCATCGAGAATGTCAGCACAATGATAGCGCCGGAGCAGGGACGAACGCCCACTGCAATGATGGCAGCCCATGCGGTTTTCCAGTTGAAATCACCGCTCAGCGTGGACGGGTCTGCAAGGTGGCTGTGGCCGCAGGCAGTGCAATTGGCACCGCTGCCGGAAAACTCATGATCGAAAGTCGCTGCTTTGGCATTGGCAGGCTGATATTTGAGCCGCATGGATGTGTTGAGCGCGGTCGGTTTTTGTGTGGCGGATGCTGAGAGTGAGCCTTGCCAGACAGGTGACGGCGCTGCCACCTCTGCCGGTATAACCGGAGCAACCTGTGGTTTGGTGCGGAATTTGCGGATGAGAATATAGATGCCGCAGAGGATCACCAGCACATAGCTGGCAATTTCCATATAGCGCCCTGTCATGCCCATAGAGATGCCGGTGCCGCGCAAAACGAACCATGCCAGTCCGACAAGAATAATGGCAGAGATTGCCTGCAATATGGATGAGATGAACGACAGGAAAATACCACGACGCAAAGCAGTTTCATTGGCAATCATATAGGAAGAAATCACCGCTTTGCCGTGACCAGGGCCTGCGGCATGCAATATGCCATAGAGAAACGACAGGCTCACCAATGTCCATGCCGCCCAAGGGTCTTCCCGCATGGCTTTGAGCGCCGTGGTCATCATCAGATAAAAGCGTTTTTGCTCGGCATTGATCCACAGGATCAGATGGGCAAAGGGGCCGGTTGGTTGCAGTGAGACTTCGCTGGCACCGATGCCCAGTGAAGATTGCGCCCATGTCTGCGAAACGGAGACAAGTAAAAGACTGGTAAGCAGTATGGTCAGGAGCAGAGCGGAACGCTTTACGGGGAAGAGATGAAGCGTTTGCCTGTTGATGAAATTCATACTGCGGTACCTCTGATGATATAACGTAACGATTTCGGTTTATACGCGACCAATTAAGTGGCCGCCGGGAGATTATTTACAGGTGATTTCTATACGGGTGGCGAAGAATTTGGACACATCATTGGTCATGGCCGCTGCTTCGTCAAAAAACGCTTGGGTCAGGCTGTCCTGATTTTGTGCCAGTGCTTCATCTGGATCAGGGCGCACGACTGCAGAACTGCAACCGGCAGGCATACCTGTGACCACCAGATCTTCATCTTTCAGATAGTCAATTGCAGTGTAAAAGGTCGGATCATAGACCCCGAAACTGACTTTGTGACCCGGTTCCAGTTTCAATGGTTTGTCAGGCTTGCTTTCAAACAGCACAATCAACTGATTATCAGGCAGATCGGCAATCAGATGCTCGGGCTTTTTCATGGTTATATCTTTGCCGTCCTGCGTAACGGTCTGAAAATATTTATATTCGGCAATTGATGTGTCGATGGTTGTGCTGAGTTCATTGAGCTCTGCTGCATCGAGTTTCAATGTGCCTTTCTTGTCAAATTCCAGCAGCACAGTGGATGAAAACAAGTCATCAAAACGCCAGACATGCGCCAGTTTTTCAACCATGCGCTCCGGTGAGATAGTGATTTCCAGACGTGCTTCAGCAAAAACATGCGGATGTGCTGCAGCTGGCACAGCGCTAAGCCCTGCAACTATGCAGGCCAGTCCGGACAGATTCAGAAAATGCCTGTTGTTACTGTTCGTCATGAATCGAAAATCTTTTAATGCGCAAAGTGGCAAATTGAGTGAGTAGTGAGGCAAAACTACGGCTGGTTTATCGCTATCGCGTTTTATTCCTCGCCGCCGGTCAGTTCTTTGCAGGGATTATCTTTGAACCATTTGGCAAGATAGTCGACCAGCAGGCGCACTTTGGCAGGAAGGTACGTGCGGTGCGGATAAACAGCGTAAATACCGCCGTCATTGAGCATGAACTCCCGCAGCACCGGTACAAGTGTACCCTTTGCCAGTTCGTTATCGGCGACAAAGCGCGGCAAGACGCTGAAACCCAGACCTTTGACGGTTGCAGCCATTGTGGTGAGCGGGCTGTTTACTTCCAGCGGGCCGCGAATGGCGACGGTCATCATCGAGCCGTCCTGATTGCGGAACTGCCAGTTATTACGTGAGCGGCTGTTGGTGTCGACAATGCATGGCATATCCCGCAGCTGCTCCGGTGTTTCCGGCATGCCAAGCCGTGCAATCAGATCCGGTGAGGCACAAACAACAGTGTGAAAAGCGGTCAGTCTTTTGGCGATCAGCGATGAATCCTGCAAACGGGTAATACGGATGGCAAGATCGAAACCTTCTTCAATCAGATCCACAAAACGGTCATCCAGATGAATGTCGAGGGAGATTTCAGGATGATCAGCGCAAAAATCAATCAGGGACATGCCCAGTGAAGCATCGGCAAAGCTGCGCGGCGCGGTCAGTTTGATTTTGCCGCGTACATCGCCGCTGCTTTCAGAGATGGAATCTTGCAGATCATCCAGCTCGCGCAGGATTTCCGTCGCACGGTGGTAATAAGTGTGGCCGCTCTCTGTGAGCGAGAATTGCCGTGTTGTGCGGTTCAGCAGCCGTACGCCCAGATCATCTTCCAGCTCGCGGACATATTTGGAAAGAAGTGCTTTTGAACGGCCGATTTTGCGTGCTGCTGCGGAGAAGCCTTCAGCCTCCACAACATCAATAAAAGCACGCATCCGTGTCAATGTGTCCATGAACTCTTCCCTCCAAATCGGCCCCGGATCAGGGACGAAACCGCACCATATATCGCGATCCTGAATATTCAAAATGTCTCAGAAATTTCAAAGTGATTCGTCATAATCGGCTTCTGTGACAGCAATTTTAATGATCTTCATAAAGCACTACGCCG
The DNA here is from genome assembly GCF_003314995.1 of Pseudochrobactrum asaccharolyticum. GTDB lineage: Bacteria > Pseudomonadota > Alphaproteobacteria > Rhizobiales > Rhizobiaceae > Pseudochrobactrum > Pseudochrobactrum asaccharolyticum. The sequence continues at coordinate 13,953 of NZ_QNRH01000005.1, read as the reverse complement.
TATTTTGAATAAAGAAGTGATTTATTAACCAAAAAAAATCAAATCGGCTCAAATTTGTCATTGTGTGGACACATAAATCATCTTATATCGCCCTTGCCCAAAGTCGCACGTGCCTGTGGGTGTCCGCCGGTATTCTTAATGGAGAATGACCCGGTACGGTAACCTGGACCTAACCGCTCCAGTCGATCTGATGGCCAACCACGGATCGAGGACATCTTGAAGCAACGACGGTGCGGGCCTTTCTGGTGTCTTCCGGCTCTCCACAGGTCGGGAACTCAAAGAGGCACACCCTCATTGCCCTAAGTGCGGAACCGGGATTTCCCCATTCCAAGCCAAGGCAGACAAAGCGGAGAAACGCTAAATTCAGGGCGTTGATCCATCTGCATATGTATTTGTTCCGTGTTTCCCACATCTCCAAAGGTTGGTTACGCGCGAGGCTGATTCATATTTGCCGCAAGGCATTTTGTCCCTCTGATGACTTTTGTTGCGTGAAAGCGCAGGTATTTGCTCATCAGTCCTTTGAAATCATGCTCAGCCTTGTGCGTCATCGCACGGGGGCAGGCTTTCGCATCGCTAATGATATGAAGATGCGGCTTTTTTTACTGCTTAAATGCAGTTCAGGAGATCAGGATGGCTACACAGCGCATTATCGACTTTCTCGCCACCCGACGTCCGGAAGGCCCTTGCCTTGTCGTTGACATCGACGTTGTGCGTGAAAATTATGAACATTTTGAAAAGGCTTTGCCTGCCTCGCGCATTTTCTATGCTGTAAAGGCAAATCCTGCACCGCAGATCCTGTCGCTGCTCGCCTCCATGGGCTCGAACTTCGACACCGCATCGGTTGCAGAAATTGAAATGGCACTGAATGCCGGTGCAACAGCAGATCGCATTTCTTATGGCAACACCATCAAGAAAGAGCGCGATATTGCTCGTGCCTATGAATATGGCATTCGCCTCTATGCTGTTGATTGCGTTGAAGAAGCGGAAAAGGTTGCCCGTGCGGCTCCTGGTTCCCGCGTTTTCTGCCGCATTCTTGCTGATGGTGAAGGCGCTGAGTGGCCGTTGTCGCGCAAATTCGGTTGCGTGCCGGAAATGGCTGTTGATGTGCTGCGTGCCGCCCACAAGCTTGGTCTGGATGCCTATGGCGTTTCCTTCCATGTCGGTTCACAGCAGGTGGATCTGACTGCATGGGATCGCGCTCTGGCAGACACCAAGGGCGTGTTCGACCTGCTGGCCAAAGAAGGTATCAATCTGAAGATGGTCAATATGGGCGGTGGTTTCCCGACCCGTTACCTCAAGGATATTCCGACTGCACAGGCCTATGGCGAAGCGATTTTCGACGCACTCAGCCGTCATTTCGGCAATCGTCTGCCGGAAACCATTATCGAGCCGGGTCGGGGTATGGTTGGTAATGCCGGTGTGATCAAAACCGAAGTGGTTCTGGTTTCTCGCAAAGCTGACAATGACAACCGTTGGGTCTATCTCGATATCGGTAAATTTGGTGGCCTTGCAGAAACTATGGATGAAGCGATCCGTTATCAGATCGTGACACCACGTGACGGCGATGTAATGGAACCTTGTGTTCTGGCAGGCCCGACCTGTGACAGTGCAGATGTGCTTTATGAAAAGACACCTTATCCGCTGCCGGTCTCGCTGACCATCGGTGATGAAGTGCTGATCGAAGGCACAGGCGCTTACACAACAACCTATTCGGCTGTTGCATTTAACGGTTTTGAACCGCTGCGCTCTTATGTGATCTGAAGCTGATATGCGTCTCGTCAGGGACGCATATTGGGTCTCGTATTGCGAATGATACCGGTGAAGAGATTTCACCGGTTTTGTCACATAACATTTTTGCTTTGTGTTTATCCTCTTACATATGTGTGAGGACACAATACCTCTTAACGTTTTGTTTTAGCGCATTATCCGAGCCAAAACTGCTACGCATTTTTGACACGCAAATGCTTTAAGGTTCACGCTGATGTCTGCTTCTTCTGTTGCGGCCGGAACCACGGCTGAATTGTCAGTCACGCAAACCCATACTCTGGCCCATAATCCGACCCATAATCCGGCTTCTTTTTCGATTGCTCATGAAACGCCTGCGGACAGCAGTGCGCGTGAAGCTCTGCTCGACCGTGTGATGGGAGAGGGACGCAAGCGCAAATCTTCTGAAAAGCTGCGCCGTAAACGTGTGCCTGCCTTTGGAGCGGCGCTTGTTGCCCGCGATGATAACGGTGCCATGATTGGTACTGTTCGGCTTTGGCATATTTCTGCCGGCAAAAAAGCCGGAGGTGAGGATGTACCTGCTTTGTTGTTGGGGCCTTTGGCGGTTGAAGATGCCTATGCGGGGCGCGGTGTTGGCTCAGGGTTAATGCGTCAGGCTATCCGCAACGCGCAGGCACTTGGCCACAAAGCGATTTTGCTGGTGGGCGATCCTGACTATTACAGCCGGTTTGGTTTTGTTGCTGCCAAAACATCTGCTCTGGCAATGCCGGGGCCGGTTGAGCGGCATCGTTTTCTGGCGCTGGAGCTGGAAGAAAACTATCTGGATGGTGCATCCGGTGTGCTAACTGCCACCGGCAAGCTGATCACTGAGCGTCAGGCACTTGCTGTTTAAAATTACTATTTTTTGAGAACAACACGGTTTCAGCTGTCCGCTTTATGCTTTCAGTTGAAACCGCTTTTGAATAACATACCTATATAGAACGAGCGTTTTTGATCCGGCTTTTGTCCGGAATGGTTCATATTTAGGGAAAACAGCATGCAACTGGCGGATATCGGACTGATCGGGCTTGGCGTTATGGGTTCCAATCTGGCACTCAATATTGCTGAAAAAGGGTATCGTGTTGCCGTTTATGACCGTGAGGCAGAGGTGCTGGAGAAGTTCCACGCCAATGCGGGTGCGTTACAGGAGCGGATTATCCCCTGCGCGAGTATGGAGCAGCTGAGCCAGAATATTGCGAAGCCGCGCCCGATTATTATGCTGATTAAAGCTGGTAGTCCGGTTGATACGGAAATGGCCAAACTCAAGACCTTTCTTGAGAAGGGCGACATTATCATTGATTCCGGCAATTCCGATTACCGCGATACAATCCGCCGTTTGAACTCCCTTGGTGAGAATGATCCGACATTCGTAGGTATGGGAATTTCCGGTGGTGCGGAAGGTGCCCGTAACGGCCCGTCAATGATGGTTGGTGGCACGGCAGAGGCTTATGCACGAATCGAGCCGATACTGGATGCAGTCGCTGCCCGTTATAAAGGTGAGCCATGCAGTGCCCGTATGGGACCGGACGGTGCGGGGCATTTTGTTAAAACTATCCATAACGGCATTGAATATGCCGATATGCAGATGATCGCGGAAATATACGGCATCCTACGTGATGCCTGCGGTTTGAAGGCGGAAGAAATCGCCCCGATTTTTGCAAAATGGAATGAAGGGCCGCTGAACTCTTACCTGATTGAAATTACGGCAGAGGTTTTGAAGGCGCTGGATCCGGAAACGGGCAAGCCGGTGCCGGATATTATTCTGGATGCGGCAGGGCAGAAAGGTACCGGACGCTGGGCGGCGATTGAAAGCCAGATCCTCGGTGTTCCGGCAACGGGTATGGAAGCGGCTGTTGCCGCCCGTTCGATTTCATCTGCGATTGAGTTACGACAAAAGTTGGCTGCAACTTACGGCGATCCTGTACAGGCAGGGGCGATCAAAGCGGATCAGGCCTTTATTGATTCACTGGAGCAGGCTTTGCTTGCAGCGAAGATTGCTGCCTATGCACAAGGCTTTGCGGTAATGGCCGCCGCTTCCAAGGAGCATGAGTGGAATTTGCCGCTGGCAACAATCGCCCGTATCTGGCGCGCCGGCTGTATTATCCGTTCGCAATTCCTTGATGAAATCGGTGAAGCTTTTGCGGCTGGTGAGGTTGAGAACCTGTTACTGGCGCCTGCATTTGTGGTGCCAATGAACACTGCTGCTCAGGAATTGCGCAAGGTCGTTGCTACGGCTGTGAGTGCCGGTGTGCCTGTTGCGGCTCTGAGTTCGGCGATCAGCTATTTTGACGGCTTCAGACAAAAGCGCGGTTCGGCAAATCTTATTCAGGCGCAACGCGATTTCTTTGGTGCCCATGGATTCAAAAGAATCGACAAGCAAGGTGATTTCCATGGTCCTTGGGGTGATGGCCTGTAAAAGAATGGTTTTATAAAAAAGCCCCGAACGTGACGTTCGGGGCTTTTTTGTTATTTACCAAGTACCAGTAAATCCTGTGCCGAGAAATGCACGGTGATTTTGTCGCCATGTTGTGGCGGGCGCACGGCAGGATTATTGAAGCTATCAAAAGACAGCTGATTGCCGCCGAGCATCACGCGGGTGCGGATCACAGAGCCTAAGAAATGCACATCCTGCACGATGACTTCCGCTTTGCTGTCGCGGGCAGGGGAGGTATCAAGGCTGATCGCTTCCGGACGCAATGCCAGCGTGACCATATCGCCTTGTTTATAAGCGGCCAAGGATTGTGGAACGGTGATGATTGCGCCGCCAAGATCAGCTTGATTCTGCTGCGGATCGGTGACCCGTGCTTCGAGCATATTGAGCGTGCCGACGAAAGACGCGACAAAACGTGAGGCCGGCCGGTTATAAATATCGAACGGCGTGCCGATCTGATCAGCCTTGCCTTCATGCATCACTACAATACGATCAGAGATCGACAGGGCTTCTTCCTGATCATGGGTAACAAATACGGTTGTGATGCCAAGCTGGCGCTGAATTGCTCGAATTTCTTCACGCAGCGAAATACGGATTTTAGCATCCAATGCGGAAAGCGGTTCATCCAGCAGCAAGACCTGTGGTTTTGTTGCCAATGCACGGGCAAGCGCTACACGCTGCTGCTGCCCGCCGGACATCTGATAAGGGAAGCGGTCAGCCAGATGTTCAAGGCGGATCAGTTCCAGCATTTCTTTGACGGTCGCATCAATCTCGGCTTTTGGCTTGCCGGAAACACGCAGACCAAAGGCAACATTTTGTGCGACAGTCATATTCGGGAACAGCGCATAGGCCTGAAACACCATGCCGATATTGCGTTTATTCGGTTTGAGATCGACAACATCCTGACCGTTGATCTCGATCACGCCCTGATCAGGTGTCTCGAAACCCGCAATCATGCGCAAAACGGTGGTTTTACCGCAGCCGGATGGTCCCAAAAAGGAAATGAACTCGCCTTTTTCAACAGCCAGACTGAAATCATGAACAACAGTATTCGCGCCGAAGCTTTTTTTGAGATTTTTAATATTGAGAAAAGCCATGACTTAATTGCCTGCTGTCTTAAATTTGGAGAAGCGGGTGACAAGCTGCAGCATGATCATGCTCAGCCATGTGATGCCGAATGCAATAATCGCGAGCGCTGATGGTTCATAGGCACGGTTTGCACCGACAAGCTGCAAATAAGGGCCGAAAGCCGGACGGTTGAGCAGCGACGCCAGTGTAAATTCACCAATAACAATGGCAAAGGTGATGAACGCACCGCTCATAACACCGGAAAGCACATTCGGGAAAATCACTTTGAACAATATCGTCGGCCAGCTTGCGCCAAGACTTTCAGCGGCTTCGGTCAGGGTACGAACATCAATCGTGCGCATGGCTGTATCGATTGAGCGATACATATAAGGCAGCGCCAGTGTCACATAACCGAACATCAGCAGCAGGTCCGTTGCCCATGTTGAGCCGGTAAATGGCAGCCATGAGGATGAGTTATAAATCCGCAAATAGCCGAATACGATAACAATAGCCGGAATAACCAGTGGCATCAGCGTGATGAATTCAATGACAGGGCGCAAATATGGCATGCGCAGCCGCACCCAATAGGCAGTTGGCACCACCAGAAGCACGCCGAAAATAATCGTCATGATTGCCAGCAGGATGGAATAACCGAATGTCGCCTGAAAATTCGGGTCTGTCAGCACAACGCGGTAAGCGTCAAAAGAATATTCACCACGGCGCATACGCAGCGAGAATTCAAAGGTGCCGATCAGAGGCACGACAAAATAGATCGCGCCGATGAGAAAGGCGATCCATGCGCCGAGGGTTTTAGGAATGAAATATTTCAGTTTCATTTCTGCCACCGTTCTGCACGCATACGCAGCCAGATATAAAGCAGATTGGAGATGCCGGTAATCAGGATCATGCCCAGAGCCAATGCATAACCGAGATTCTGATTGTGCAGAACATCGCCGCGAATCTGCGCATAAAGCAGAATCGGTACGATATTCAGAGACGAGCCGGTCAGCGCATAGGCTGTGGCAATAGCACCAAAGGCATTGGCAAACAGTAACAGGCTGGTGCCGAGCAGGCTTGGCCAGAGAATCGGAAAGGCGACCATACGCCAATACTGAAAAGTGGTAGCACCAAGAATGGATGAGGCTTCACGCCATTCTTTTTTCAGCCCATCCAAAGCGGGGGTGAGAATCAGCACCATCAGCGGAATCTGGAAAAACAGATAGGTTAGTGTAAGGCCGAAGAAGCTGAGCAGGTTAAAACCGGTGGCATAGAGATTAAAACCGAACCATTCCCGCAGCAAAATGGTGACAAAACCGGTGCGTCCCAAAGTGGCCAGAAAGGCAAAAGCCAGTGGCACACCGGCAAAGTTGGATGCTACGCCGGAGAAAGTGAGCACGGTCGGGCGCAGAAAACGAGGCAGTTTGCCCAAAACAATTGCCCATGCCATGAAGGAACCGATCACAGCGCCACCCAAAGCGGAGGCAAAGCTGATTTTGATCGAGACCCAATAGGCACTCATAATGCCGGGTTCAAACAGACCGATAATATTTTGCAGGGTGAAATTACCCTGATCATCCTGAAATGCGCCAACCACCAGATACATGGTCGGCCAGAGCAGAAACAAAATTGCGAAAGCGAAAAAAGGGGCAACACCCAGCCACTCTAAAGGCAGGCGACGCTTGGAGCGACGCACCGGAGGCGTGTCAGATGTTATACCATTGCTGGATAAGCTCATATTATTTTTGCTTTTTATGGTCTGCGGCGGAAAGATTTCCGCAGATTGAAAAGGATAAAGGCTGAAAACACGGCTGACGAGGTAATTTCGCGTTAGCGGAAAAGGTGTTTTCCAAAGTTGTCTGCACTTGATCTGCTTAAAAACAGATGGTGTTGCGGAATGATTGATATCATTCCGCAACAGGATTTGTGCGTTTAGTTGTTCAGATTACTGAACATTTGCGCCGACAACGCTGTCCCAGTTCTTGGTGATAGCGGCCTGAGATTTATCAAGCTCTTCCAAGGTCGGGAAAACGGCTTTCTGATAAGCTTCTGCCGGTGGCAGCTTGTCTAGCAGATCCTGAGGAATCTTACCTTCTTTTGCCATGGCGTTGAAGCGGATCGGATGGCAATAGCCCTTCAGGTAACCGACCTGACCTTCATCGGAATAGAGGTGTTCCATCCAGAGTTTGGCGGCATTCGGATGCGGTGCGTAGGCGCTGATACCCTGCACGTAAACACCGGCGACAACGCCGGTCTTCGGAATGATCACTTCAACTTCCGGATTGCCGTTCAGCGTATCGCGGTCGGCCAGAGCATTATAGTCCCAGCGGATGACGATCGGGGTTGAACCCTGTGCCAAAGAGGCGGCTTTACCGATAACCGGTACGAAATTGCCTGCTTTGTTCACATCCCGGAAGAATTCCAGACCTTTCTGGGCTGCTTCCTCACCTGGCTTGCCGCCAAGGGAGAGACCGGCAGCGTAGACGCTGAGAATTGCCTGTGTGGAAGCACGCGGGTCACCGGAATGGGCAACCGCATTCGCAAATTCTGGTTTGAGCAGGTCAGCCCAATCCTGTGGTGCGTCTTTGATAATGTCTTTATTCACTTCAAAGGCCAGCACGCCGTAATAGTCACCGTACCAGTAACCTTCAGCATCTTTTGCATCATCAGGGATCGAATCCCATGTTGATACTTTATATGGCTGCAGCAGACCGGCTGCTTTGGCCGTTGTACCGAATGTGAAGCCGACATCGATCACATCAGGCGCCTGCGGGCCTTTATTGTCTTTGTTGGCTTTAATGGCTTCGATTTCATCACCGGAACCGGCATCCGGATTCAGTTCATTGACCTGAATACCGTATTTGTCCTTGAAGCTCTTGATGATCTCACCATAGCCGCACCAGTCGTGTGGCAGTGCAATTGTGGTAAGCTGACCCTCTGCTTTGGCTGCAGCAATCAGTTCTTCTGACGGAGCAGCCACCGATAATGTGGTTCCGGCAAAAGCGATTGCAGTTGTCAGGGACAACAAGCGCGTTGTTCTGTTCAGCATTGACATACTCCCCTTCGATCTACGGGATGCCTGCTTCAGGCCATCCTCGTGTTTTTCCGATATGCTGCTTTTATGAAAGTACCATGACAGCTATCGTTTATCTTTTGTGTTGGCCAAGTGAACCATGTTTTTATAGCGCAATCAATTGAATGTTACAGTTTGCAAGCAATGAAAAACAAAAAAAGCCGCAATATACTTAATGTCTTGAATAAATTGATTTTTATCGAGCGCTAATGTTTTTGGAATTGCGATTTGAAATTTTAGAAAATATCATTTTTCTAAAATAAACAATGTCGTAAATGAGCTAATTATTGCGGGTAACTATTTGGTGGTTGTGCATTGTGATAAAAACATTTTAATAAAATACTTCAGTTCTACGTGGCCTTTTTGATTTTATGGCTGTAGGAATTTATATTAATTGTATGATTTTTAATGTTTATTTTTATAAATATATTTCGCAGGCGAAGCCAGAGAGAAGGAGGGATTTTCAGACGGTAAGTAATGTTTATTGGAATCGGGAATGTCTGATTTGCGCCATCATGATAAAATACAATTTTTGCTTTATTTAAGACTTACTACTAATTCAAGAAACAGTTTTTGCGCTTGGCGCTTTCGAATCATTTTCACATTTGCGCGTTTTTATGGTGCTTTATATTTTATGTTTTCATTTCACCGACGTTTAAAGGTGTTCAGAACGGAATTTTTTCATGGAATTTGAATTCATCCATTTCCCTGACTTTCAGAACAGTTTCTTTGGCAAAGAATATCGCTCATCAATACTTGAGACATATTGCGCAGTGCGCAAAAGGCTGTCCTGCAAACATATCACGCATATTACGCCAAAGCATCCGGATGAGTATCCGGGGCAGGAAGATGTCAGAACTGTTGTCTCGACTTATCCGTCAGACTGGGTCGTTAATTATGCGGTAAAAAGCTATTTTGATATTGATCCGCTGTTCCATCAGAAATGGTCAAGTCCTGCGCCGGCGCAAAGCGTCAGCCTTACGGAAATTTACCCGCCAAAGCAAAATACACCGGCATTGCAAGGTTTTGTTGATGATATGCGCGCGCATCAGTTCGGCCAGACCTATATTATGGTCACGCAACGCCTGAACGGATATGGCGATGCTCATACGATTTTTGCGTTTGATCGTTTGAAAGATCAGAACGGTAAGCATGATATGAGTGCAACAGATCTGATCCGCTTGCTTGAGAAAGAGTTTATGCAGGCGGCGACGCAGGTGCATGAGGCTGTTCTCACAGCGGTCAGCGATCATTCAACGCAAAAGAAAGAAGTGCAGTCGCTGGTCTCTTTAACGCCGCGTGAAATTGATTGTCTGAAATGGGCTGCACGGGGCAAGACCGATGGCGAAATTGCGGATATTCTCAGCATTGCCCGCTGGACGGTGGTAACCTATCTGCAAAATGCCAAGATAAAACTCGGTTGCGCAAACCGCACTTCCGCAGTTGCGGTAGCAATGTCGCTGGGGATTATTCCGCTGCCGGATACATCCCATCTTCAGAGCTGAGGTTATGGCAATCTTTCCCGCGCCAATTATGAGAGGCGCGGGAGTAATCCATGAAATTTAATTATGCGCGCAACTTGCACAAAGCCCGCGAATTTCCAGCGTTGTCTTCGTCGGATGGAAATGGTTCTTCTGTGTCCAGTGCTGAACACAATCTTCAATTTCCGGTTCTGTAAATTCCGAGGCTAAGCCGCACTTATCGCAAATCGCAAAAGCCGCAATACCATGCAGATGGCCGTGTTCCTGATGATGCGGATGCGCACAGGCGATAAAGGCATTCAGGCTTTCAAGGCGGTGGATCAGGCCATATTCCAGCAATTTATCCAAGGCGCGATAGACTTGCAGAGGCGCGCGAAAGCCTTCCTCACGCAACTGGTCGAGAATTGTATAGGCGCTCAGCGGAAACTCTGCTTTCGCCAGAGAGTCTAAAACAAGGCTCTGATTGCGTGTCAGTTTCGGAGCGCGTGCTGCTGCGGATGCAGTTCCGGAATGGGTGTGACCGGTCATGATGTTGGCTCCTTATGACGTGCAGATGGCAGAGATGTTTTGAGTTTTTGCCATGGTAACATGCTTATAGCAAAAAAGATCACAGATGCCACGACAATGGATGGTCCGGACGGCGTGTCATAATTCAGTGAACCAAAGAGTCCAGCGATAACGGAACATACGCCGATAAAAGCCGCATAAATGGCCATTTGCTCCGGCGACAAAGCAAAGCGTCGTGCCGTGGCTGCCGGAATGATCAGCAGGGCGGTGATTAGCAAAATACCGACGATCTTCATTGCAATAGCAATGAGCAGTGCCAGTAGGATCATGAAGAGTGTGCGGTGCAATTCCGGCTGCAGGCCTTCTGCACGGGCAATGTCTTCACTAATCGTTGCGGCAAGCAATGGTCGCCATAGTTTAATAAGCACTGCCAATATCAGTGTGCCACCGGCGTAGATGGCGATGAGGTCTGAAACGGATACCGCGAGAATGTCGCCAAAGAGCAGTGACATCAGATCGAAGCGGATCCATGACATGAAGGCAACCAGCACAAGGCCGAAAGCCAGAGTAGCATGGGAAAGAATGCCGAGCAGTGAATCTGCCGAGAGCGTGTGCCGTTTTTGCAAAACCACCAGCAACATGGCGATGGTAAAGGCGATCACAAAAACAGAGATCATAATATTGAGATCAAACAGCATGGCGAGGCCAACACCGAGCAGGGCGGAATGCGCCATGGTGTCACCAAAATAGGCCATACGTCGCCAGACTATGAAGCAACCTATTGGCCCTGTGATCAAAGCAAGGCCGACACCGGCAAGCATGGCGCGGAAGAAAAAGTCATCAAGCATGTTTATGTCCGCCGGCTTCTGAATTGTATTCGCTGTCATGATGGTGGTGGCCGTCATCGTGGTGACAATGATCGGTCACTGTGCCGTCTGCATGTTGCACACGCCCGTCAGCCAGATGGGTGTGGTCATGGTGGTGAGTGTACACGGCCAGAGATGGCGGTATTTCTGCGCCGCGTGGGGAGCGCAGGCCGAATAGTCTGGCATATTCCGGACTGGCAGCCACATCAACTGGTGTGCCGCTGCAGCAGATATGGCCGTTGAGACAGATCACACGATCTGTTGCAGCCATTACAATATGCAGATCATGGGAGATCATCAGCACACCGCAGCTGGTATGGTCACGGAATTTGGCAATGGTCTCATAAAGCTCTGCTTCACCGGCAAAGTCGACGCCTTGCAGCGGTTCATCCAGAACCAATAAGTCTGGTTTACACCCAAAAGCACGGGCAAGCAGCACACGCTGAAATTCACCGCCGGATAAATGTACCACCTGTGCATTGAGCAGATGCGGTATGCCAGCAAGAGTGAGTGCTTCATCAATTGCCTGTTTGCTCAATGATGCGGTCATACACATCATTCGCTCAACAGTGAGCGGAAGGCTGGGATCGATGGTGATTTTTTGCGGTACATAACCAATGCGTAAGTGCTTGTCGCGCTTCACCGATCCTTCATCCGGTTTGTGGATGCCGAGCGCCAGTTTCGCCGTGGTGCTTTTACCGGAGCCATTGGGGCCGATTAAGGTCACGATCTCACCGCGATGCAGATCGAGCGTAATATTGCGAACCAGCCAGCGGTCGTTTCGTTCAATACCTACATTTTCTAAACGCAGAAGAATGTCAGGTTTCGGTGCGGCAGGCGCAACTGATGTCGGATGATGCATTGTTCGCTTTCGGATTTCAGAAAAGCATTTTGTGCTCTTGTCACGGGTTATCTCATACGTTATAGCATTACGCAATAATGTAACTTTATAACATATTGTATCTGCCCTTTGTCATTGCAACCGTGATGGCGTTCAATTCGTTTATGTGAGGTTTTATGTCTGTTATACGGGTTTTACTTGCATCCGCTCTGTTGTCTGTTTCAGCGCAGGCTGTTTTTGCCGCGGAAAAAGGTGATGTCGTCGTTTCCATTAAACCAATCCATTCCTTGGTCTCCGCAGTGATGCAGGGAGCAGGGGAGCCGGAGCTTATCGTTAAAGGCGCAGCGTCAGAGCACGGTTATAGTCTGAAACCTTCAGATGCGGGTGCGCTGGAAAAGGCGAAGGTCATTTTCTGGGTAGGGCCGGAAATGGAAACTTATCTGACAAAGCCTTTGGGCAGTCTCGGTGCAAAAGCGGAAATCGTGCAATTGGATCAGGTGAAAGGGCTTGAAATCCTGTCGGCTCGTGAAGGCGGTAATTTTGAAGCCCATGATCATGGCGATCACGGGCATAGCCACAGCCATGATGGGGAGGCTGAGGCACATGACCATCATCATGATGATATGCATATCTGGCTTGACCCGCAAAATGCTAAACTAATGCTGGAGCCGATCGCGGCGGCTTTGAGTAAGGCTGATCCGGAACATGCAAAGCAATATCAGGACAATGCGGCTGCCTATGCCGATAAGATTGATGCGTTGCAGAAAGAAGTATCCGCAGAACTCGAGCCGGTACGCACCAAGCCATATATTGTGTTCCACGATGCCTATCAGTATTTTGAGCGCCGTTTTGACCTCGCATCGGCAGGCTCTATTACAGTAAATCCGGAAAAAGCACCTGGGGCAGCGCGTATCCGTGAAATTCAGACCAAGGTAAAATCACTGGGGGCAACCTGCGTCTTTTCCGAACCGCAATTTGAATCTGCTCTGGTTAAAACTGTTCTTGAGGGAACGCAGGCCAAAACGGGTGTTCTGGACCCGCTTGGCGCTGAGCTTCAGGATGGGCCGGAGCTTTATCCGCAGCTGATCCGTAATCTCGCGACGTCGCTCAAGAGCTGTCTGCAATAATTACGATCAATAATCGCTGTAGCCATCTGCCAGTGTGCGCTTATCCAGTACATTGGCGATGGCTTCACGCACTTCAAGCATCATGCGCCGGATTTTGCAGTCTTCTTCAATGCAATCCTCGCAGGCTTTATATCCGGTCTTGCTTGCGCAGGGGAGGGGGGCCAGCGGGCCGTCAAGGCTGCGAATAATATTGCCTATGGATATCTGATCGGCAGGCTTAGCTAAACAAAAGCCGCCACCTTTGCCTTTACGGCTTTGTACAAAGCCGGCTACACGCAAATCCGTCAGGATATTATCCAGAAATTTACGCGGTATATTGCGGGCTTTGGCAATCTCGCCCACAGAAATAAGATTGTCCTGCGGGGCTTCGGCCAGATGCACCATGGCTTTGAGGCCGTATTTCCCTTTTTTAGTCAGCATGTAAGCGGTGTTCCCTGCTTTATATAGTTATTGCACTCTATGTGTAGCGCAGCTGCTTACAGGTATCAAATGCTGAGAGCGGGGAGGAGGGGGGGAAGCAGTCGAATCCGGATTAACGGGTTCTGGCTGATGGTTAATAATTTCTTAAAATCTGAAGTTTTCCCTGTGGAAAGAAAGATTGAGAAAATTGCATTATTTTCGTTTTGTCGTGTTGACAGTTTGGCTTGGTGAGGTCTATATGAGCTCAACAACGAGGGCGGCGGCGCTGCTAGCGGCAGAGAGCTTCGCCCTTGAGATTGGTTGATTGAGAGATTGGCTAATCGCTAAAGCACTGAAAAGATTGAGAGATTGATTTAGTGTTTACGAGATTTTAAGGTT
>NZ_QNRH01000004.1:480864-578933 GCF_003314995.1 Pseudochrobactrum asaccharolyticum | reverse complement strand
AAAAACGCAAATCAGCAAAAATCGCTACATCTAATAAAGTAGCAATTTCAATGAGTTACAGCAATTCAAAGGGAGTAAAAATGGTGCGGATAGAGGGACTCGAACCCCCACGGTCTCCCGCCAGAACCTAAATCTGGTGCGTCTACCAATTTCGCCATATCCGCAACCGAAGCAATAATGCTTGCGTTGTGGGCGCTCTATAGCATTCAATTTTCAGAGGGCAAAGGGAAAAAACAGAATATTTTCGAGATAAATCTGTCATGCACAGATCTTACCGCTTCTTCCCTCTGCAAGCTCTCAGAACAGTGGTTCGTCAAAAACCTGTTTGCCGTCAATGCGCAAGGCGCGGATGGCTGCTACGCCCTTCTCATTCACCGACAAAACAATATCCACCGCACTGTCCCGCTGGGCATGTTCTACTGCCAGCCCTTCACCTTCCGGCACATAATAGCGCTCTATGCCATAGACAACAGGAATGGTGGAATTATCATCATAGATCTGGAACGGCGCTTCCACCTCACCGCGCAGCACCATTTCATTATCTTTCAGCGCATCAGGGCGGGTGTATTGCGCACGGTCTGCAGTCCACACACCATCGGCCTGTTTGACCACCACGACATAAATGTAGTTCAGCCCGCTTTTGTGCGGCAGTTCACCACTGATGAGGCGTGCAGGCAGACGGGAAATCTCATAGCTCAGCGTCACAAAATCCCCGCGCATCAGATCACGCGGATCAACCGGCATCGTCCGCAACACCACTTCCGAACCATTGCGCAAAATACTGATCCGCTGCTGCACGCCTGCCAGCATGACACTGGTTTGCAACAATGCCGCGATAATGGCCGCAACATAAAGCCAGCGCTTTTTAAGAAGGTTCATGGCTGCTGCTCCCCATCATGAACGGACATCGCTTTGACAGCCGAGCCATGCAGATATTTTTCCATGCGGGTAACCAGATAAGCCAACCCCATCACCAGAATACCACCGATCAGGAACACACCGGATGTGCCGATCATCGTGCCCACTGTCACTGTGGCCAGATACAGCACATGCAGCGAGAAACCGGCATAAGCGAACCAGCGCAACTGACCACTTTTCTCACCGGCAATAATCAGGGCGAACACACAGACAGCAATCGCAACCAGCGAATAGACAGCATCAGCCCCTGCCTCATAATTATTGAACACCCCTTTGTGCTCAACCTGAAAGATAAACAGCGCCAGCAACAATGCAGCTAAACCATAACCGGCAAGCTGTGAACCAAAGCCGTAGCTATAGCGCTCAAAAGCCGGCCAGCGCCCCTGACAGATAATCAGAATAGTGCCAAGCACGATCATCAGTATCAAAGTGACCGCGCTTTCCAGATCAAAATACAAAGCCAGAAAATATGCCAGTGTCAGCATCGCCAGCAAATGCATGGCTTTGTCAGCCTTGGTATAAATAATCGCTGCGGCACAAGCGGCAATATAAAGCGGCAAAACCCAGCGATAAGATGCAACCAGATTAATCTGTCCGCCAAGCTCGCTCAAAACCGTATAAAGATAAAAACCGCCGATACCCAATGCTGCGGCCGTCAGGATTGGTGCGCGCAGAAGAACACCTGCGATCAGCACGCCAATGCCCCATGCCAGAGCTGCTGTCGTCATATCACCGGACATATGATACATCTGCCCGACCAACGCGATACCGGCACCATAGGTAATGGCCGAGAGCAGATAGAGCGACGGCGCAAAGATCGCCGCCAATTTATTTTCGCTGCGCTGTTGTAACCATGCACCGCCGAGATAACCGCCCCACATAATAAACAGGATCAGCGCCACACGCCAAATGCGGGGGATGACATCCCAATTCGCTGCAATGAACAGGATCAGCGCAGCGCCAAGCAGCAATGAGCCCAGCACTGCGAGCACACCACCCATACCAAAGCCGTTATGACGGGTTTTCACATCAAAACGCAGTCTGTCTGCGGTTTCCTGATCAAGCAGTCCTTGCGACTGCCATTGATCAATCTGTCGTGCCAGCGAAACAAATAAGGACAAATGACATTCCTGTATAAGCCGTTACAAGTAAAAGTGGCTGATACAATAGAACATACGCAGCCCTAATAATCCTGTTAAATTAAGAAGGAAGATCAGGCAATCCCGGTTTTCCTGCCTCTTCAGGATGCAGACGCACATAATCTGCTTTCAAATCTTCCGATGTTTTGCGGCTGCCATCATGGCTCCAGCCCGGAGGCGCTGCCATATACATCAGCCTTTGGCGCAGGCTCAGCCCCGGTGAAAGTACATCTTTCAACATGCCGACCCATTCATGAAATGCCACCCGCACCGGATTGAATGTGCCAATATTCCGCACAATGCCATAACGCGGCATATCCTCGGGCAGCTCCTCAACGAATGTGCCGAATAATCTGTCCCAGATAATCAACGTACCGGCAAAATTCGCATCCAGATAACGCGGATTGGTTGCATGATGCACGCGGTGATGCGACGGCGTATTGAAGATAAGCTCAATAGGCTTCCACATTTTGCCGATTGCCTCGGTATGAATCCAGAACTGATAAATCAGGTTAAAACCATAGACAAAGGCAATCACCGCCGGATGAAAGCCCAACAGCACCAACGGCACTTGCAGAATAAACATACCGGTAATCTGCCCTGTCCATGACTGACGCAAAGCCGTGGTGAGATTATAGTGCTGGCTGGAATGATGATTGACATGTTCTGCCCAGACCCAGCGCACCCGATGGGCGATGCGGTGATACCAGTAATAGCGCAGATCATCGAAGATAAAAGCTGCAACGAATACCCACCAATGCAGCCCTAAATCGAAAAACCGGAACTGCCATACCCACAACAAGGCCGTTACCGAGACAAAGCCAAGCAATAAACCGGCAACCACATTGCCGGTTCCCATCAACAGGCTTGTCAGCGCATCACGGGTTTCAAACTCGCCTTTACGGTGCCAGTACCGCACCACAACCAGCTCAATCATAATAGCAAGGAGATAAAGCGGCACTGCCAGCAGTGTCACATCGAAGAATGCCGGTTCATTCATAAAGACAACTCCCCTTCTTATTTTTACGTTCTTGCCAGCCAGTCACAGACCTCATCACGGGTCTTTTTGTCTTCGAAAGAAAAACTGGCCGCTGGCCATGTAAAATCGTGCATACGCACAAACAGTCTGGTTTCGTCCTGTTTGCGGATTTCCTGAATATCGTCAGTCTTTAAGATACGTGTCAGAAACTTCGCGCCGACCCCATGGACAATGCCTGTGCCCTGCTGCGGCAAATCAAAAAATGCTGTGCGGCGATCCCGCGTAAAATAAATTTCACTGATCCCGCATTCCGGATAATCCTGCCGGAAATGCGCAATCACCTCTGTATCGCTGTTTAAAACACTCTGCTTGTTGCCGCCCAAAAAATGAACGGCCAGCACACCGCCGATAATACCGGCAGCAATCATGCCAATCAGTACAGGCAAACTCAACAAGCGACCTGACCTCCCCCGCAAACAAGCCATTCTCATGTCTGTCAGAGAGGTTCACACGAAACCCGCACGCTTTCAAGCACTCAATAATCGGGTGTAAAAAGCTGTATTTTCTGCATTGCAGTGATTTTCAGATATCGCAATGACCATCTGTGATCATCCGGCAAAGCCTTTCTCAGCAAAAACATCTGCTCTGCCCGTATAGCTCTTGAAATCAGCAAAATCATACACAACCCATGCGTGATGTTTTTGTGACAAGAACATTGCTTATCCGCATAAAAATTGCGCGCAATTTCCCTTAAACGAACGAAAATTTCCCGACAGCCAAATCTTGTTCAAATAGCGACAAAATCGCGATTTAAATCGTTTAAATGAGGCTTGCAAGGCTCGCAGAGGAGCTATGCAAACTTGTCTCTCCTCATTTCTGAAGCCGCGGGCTATATACAGGACAACAGATTACACAACACCACTAAACACAATCGAGGGTTTTAAAAATGAACATCATTCGCTCTTTCAACAACTGGCGCCGTTACCGTGACACAGTTTCCGAACTGAACCGTTTGTCCAACCGTGAACTCGGTGATCTCGGTATCTCCCGCTCCGACATTCCTTACATCGCCCGCAAGTCCAACACTGCTGGCATGTAATTAAAAGACCGCTCGGTAAAACTGTCAGCTTAAGGAATTCGCCGGAACTGATAGTGAGCTGAGTTACAAGATAGCTGCGCCGGAGTTTCCTCCCGACACCGGCGCCTGAGAATACAACATCCTCCCCTTCGTGGCCGGTATTCCTCCTCCCGTACCGGTCATGTAAATTGCCTGCTGTCGTTCCTCCCGTTTTTCAGCAGGCATATAGCGCGGTCGGATTTCATTCCCTATTGGAATCCAGAAACCTGCGCTGACTGATACCTCCATATCAGTCCCTCCCCTAAAAATAGCTTCGTCGCCCTCCCTCCTGCGACGAAGCTATTTTTTTTATGCATTCCACATCATGCAAAAGCCTGTGATCAGACATTCAGGCAATTGATGCAAAGCCGCAAAAGCGGTATTGGACAAAGCATGTCCAGTTCATCATCTTATTCACCTGTTCACATTATCGGCGGCGGCTTGGCAGGCAGCGAAGCAGCCTGGCAGATTGCCAATGCCGGTATTCCCGTCATCATTCACGAAATGCGTCCTGTACGCGGTACAGATGCGCATAAGACGCAAGGACTGGCAGAACTCGTCTGCTCCAACTCCTTCCGTTCGGATGATGCTGAAACCAATGCCGTTGGCGTGCTACATGCAGAAATGCGTCTGGCCAATTCGCTGATTATGGCTTGCGCCGACGCCAATCAGGTTCCGGCGGGCGGTGCGCTCGCTGTTGACCGTGACGGTTTTTCTGATGCCGTCACTGCAAAGCTTGAAGCCCATCCGCTCATCACTATCCAGCGTGAAGTGATTGAAGGTCTGCCGCCGGAAGACTGGGGCAACACAATCATTGCCACCGGTCCTCTGACAGCTGCAGAACTGGCTGAAGCCATTGCAAAAGAAACCGAAGCCGATTCTCTTGCCTTCTTTGATGCTATTGCGCCAATTATCCATTTCGACAGCATCAATATGGATGTTTGCTGGTTCCAATCGCGCTACGACAAGGTCGGTCCGGGCGGCACAGGCAAAGACTATATCAACTGCCCGATGGATAAAGAACAGTATGAAGCCTTTATTCAGGCCTTGATTGACGGTGAAAAGACCGAATTCAAGGAATGGGAAGGCACACCTTATTTCGACGGCTGTCTGCCGATTGAAGTTATGGCAGAGCGTGGCCCTGAAACATTGCGCCACGGCCCGATGAAGCCGATGGGGCTGACCAATGCCCATAATCCGGATGTTAAGGCCTATGCAGTTGTGCAGTTGCGTCAGGATAATGCGCTCGGCACGCTCTATAATATGGTCGGTTTCCAGACCAAACTGAAATATGGCGTACAGACACAGATCTTCCGCATGATTCCGGGGCTGGAAAATGCAGAATTTGCCCGCCTCGGCGGTCTGCATCGCAATACCTATCTCAACTCGCCGATCCTGCTGGATACCAATCTGCGCCTGAAGTCCCGCCCGCAAATCCGTTTTGCCGGCCAGATCACCGGTTGTGAAGGCTATGTGGAATCCTCCGCAATGGGCTTGCTTGCCGGTCGCTTTGCAGCCGCACAGCAGCGCGGCGAAACTCTGGCTCCGCCTCCGGTTACTTCGGCCTTTGGTGCCTTGCTCAACCATATTACCGGCGGCCATCTCGTCAGCGATGACGAACCGGGCAAACGCTCATTCCAGCCGATGAATGTGAATTTCGGCCTGTTTCCGGAAATTACAGTTCCAAAACAGGAAGGCGTGCGTCTTCGTGGTAAAGAAAAAACACAGGCTAAAAAACGAGCGCTGAGTGCACGTGCTTTGAGTGATTTCAAAATCTGGTTGCAAGAACAGCAATAACATCAAAAAAGCCGCCTCAAAGGGCGGCTTTTTTTATATTATTTCAGTCCAATCAATAATTGACATATTATTACAATTACCATTCAATTAATCAGAGAATTTATATTTCAGCTTACTTTTTCTTGAATTTTCATACATTAGAGCGCCGTGTGCCAGATTTGGCACACAAAGGTCGCTCTAACACTTTAAAAATAGAGCATAATTTTACCTTAAACTGATCCAAGTTTAAGGAATTATGCTCTAATAAATTCACAGCGATAGAAATACAGAGCAGAACGGTGCTTATAAGGTTGCAGCAATGATCTGGAAATTTTTCAAAAGAAAAACTTACGAAGAAACCAGTGAAACCGCGCTTAGCAATGCGGATATTGAAAGTTTCAGGAACACTTATAATCGCGGGACATCCCTACTCAGCTCTATGATACAACCTGATGACATCCGCAATGCAGAGCGATTTATTCGTGTAGAATTTTCACTCTATTCTCGATGGCAAGGTGAGCCATTTCAAGACGCACTTCGTACTACAGAGATTAAGGCTGTAAAACAAATACCAGGTCTACCCAGCGTTTTCATGTTTCATGGAGATGGTCTGGTGCGCGAAGCAGCACTGAATCAACTTCATGAGCCACTTACAACTCCCGCTTGTGTCTATGGTCTGTTCTGGCGCCTGAATGACTGGGCACCTCAAGTTCGCCAAGCTGCACAAAATACGCTGAACCGCTTGATGACGGCGACTCCAGCGGTTGTCATCGTTCCGGTTCTGCGGATTTTGCTGCCGCACGTCATGAATTGGGGACGCTGGACCCAAGAAGGACAGGAAGCACTTGACGTTACGCTGACGAGGCCTGATGTTCTTGAGATGCTGATTGACGATATAGTCACGACCCGACAAGCACAATTAGGTTATCAGTTTCGTGAAATTTGCCGCAATCCTGCAGTCGATCAACATCTTGAACGAATGTTTTATAAGGCGCAGCTGCCTCATATTCGTACGATGGCACTAGATGCGCTGCTTTCACAAACAGTTATTTGGCCAACACGTGAGCGACGAAAAGTCTGTATTGATCGTTATATGGGACGCTACAGAATTGAACAGGTCTTTTTAAAACGCGATGTGACAGTAAACATCGACCCCTATTCTCTTATCGCAGCGGGTGCACTTGATCGCGCTGCCATTGTTCGCAAACGTGCAGCCTCTGGTCTGATCGCCTTTCGAAATCATCCTGAAATCGGCTCAAAATTAGATGAAATCGCTGCAAGCTTGAAGAATGATCCAAGTGCTGCTGTTCGTGGGCGTATCGACTTTTATGAGCGTAAACGGTCTGAAGAAGGAACACCAATATGAAACGATTATCTCTTTCTCGACTAGAGCATGTCGCGCTCAAATGAATTCATTTGAGCTACCGCGAACATACGACAATTAAAAGAATATAGAGCGAGCGCAGTGGGTACGATTAAACGCAACATGCTCTAGAATATTTCACAGTCAAACACCGAAACCGGAAATGCTCTGATTATGCTTTGAGCGAGGATTTCAAGTAAATCCACTGGCGTCGAAGCTGCGACAGATCAATGCCCTGCTCTGCGACCTGTCCGGCCTTATTCTCTGCGCGGTTCAGTACCACAGGCACCAAGCGCACCGGCAAATAGGCCGCTTTCAGGCTGGCAGGCATCGGCTGTTTTTCAAAGGCTGCATAATGTTCCCGCGCCAGCGCGCTCAAAACACTCACCACACGCTGCATGGCTTGCTTGTCATCACCTTTGATGAACTGCTCCGCATTTACGCCAACAGCCTGCAACATATCTTCCGGCACATAGACCTGCCCGCGGCGGCGATGCAACGGCAGCAAACGCAGCAAACCGCTGACCGCCTGCGCGACACCAGCATGACCGGACAGCTCAGCTGAAGATTTCGCCGCATCCGCATCCAATATCATGGCTGCCATCTGCAAAATCGCACAGGCTGTTTCACCGCAATAGCCTTCCAGATCATTGCGGCTCGGCATTGCATCATTATAAAGATCGAAAATCCGCGCTTCACAATAGGCATCGAAGACACTGCGCGGCAGCTGATATTCCTGAATGGCTTGCAGCAATAAAGCAGCCACCGGATTACCGGTCACAGCACCATGCTCGGTACCATTGATGAGATCGCGCCACCATTGCAGGCGCACTTCACCCGGCAATGCATCATGCACCACATCGCGGATACGGGCGATTTCGGCATTAAAGGCATAAAGCGCTGCCAATGCAGGCCGTTTGTCTTCCGGCGCATATAGCACCGCCAGATAGCGGTCAAAATCACTTTGGCGCAAAAATTGCAAACAATGCTGGTAATGATCAGTTTCAGCTGCCGGCAGTGCAACCTTATTTTCAGTTTCAGCCACAACTCACTCCACAGCGATCAAGGCAGCAGCGACGGCACGGTCTTCCGCCAGCAGCACATTATAAGTGCGCACAGCAGCACCAGTGCTCATCGGATCGGAGGTGATGCGATGCTCGCGCAAAATCGCCTTCACATCTTCCGGAATACGACGCAGATCCATTCCCGTACCAACCAGCAGAATTTCAATATCGCTTGCCTGTTCGAGGATGAGCTCCAGATCATTTACAGTCAGCAGCGGTGGTTGTGCAGGCTCCCAGCCATGAACGCCGGACGGCAAGCATAATAATGAACCACGATGCGACATTTCCGCAAAACGAAACCCGCCATTGCCATAGGCATCAATCGGGGCACGTCCCGGAAAATGCGCTTCGCGGATTTCAATACCAGTGTTCATCATGTCTCTCTTTATTCAGATCAAGCTATAGCATTTCCAGTTTAAATTGAATCAATGGAAATGCTCTATCTATTTGTTTTACGCATTTCCTAACGCAAAACCGGTTCCTACTTTTGCTGGAAATGCTCAGTATCAGGCACAGAATTTGTCACGTTGCGCCCCTTCTACAGCAATATGGGTATTTTGCCACAAGCTTTAAACAGTTTTGCCCGCAGCTTAAGCGTTGCGGGCAAAACTTATTGTTATTTATGGCTTACGTCTCAGCCTGCAGTTTTGGTTTCCACAGGTTCAATCACGTCAGACGGTCGAATACCCAGCAACCACAGCAACGGCCCCGCAATATAGACCGATGAATAGGTTGCGATGATAATCCCCAGCGCCATCATAATGGCGAAAGAACCGATATCTGCACCACCGAAAATATACAGCGGAATCAGCGCCAGCACTGTTACCAATGACGTCAGGATCGTGCGTGAGAGCGTCTGGTTGATTGCAGCATCCACCAGCATGCTCACCCGCATTTGAGGATAGCGGCGCAGATTATCGCGCACACGGTCATAGACCACCACCGTATCATTCAGCGAATAGCCAAGAACGGTCAGCAGTGCCGCGAGGCTCCACAGATTATATTCCAGACGGAACAGGGCAAAAACGCCGATCATAATGATAATATCATGCACAGTCGCCAGAACTGCACCAACAGCAAACTGCCAGCGGAAACGTATCCAGAGATAGGCAAAAACACCAATCAGCGACAGACCAAGCGCAGCGTTACCAATGCGGGACAGATGTTCGGATACAGTCGACCCAACCACTTCAACGCGGCGGAACTCATAATCCTGCTCGAACTCATCACGCAGTTTCACAACAACGGTCTGCTCGGCATCATCGCCGGAATCCTGCGTACCGATTTGCAACTCTGCCAGATTTTCATTCTTACCCTGCACAACACGTGCATTGGCAATATTGAGCTCTGACAGACGCTGATTGATATCTTCCAGATCAACGGCACCATCACGGGACTGCAATTCAACAGAAGAACCACCGTCAAAATCGATGCCGTAATTCAGTCCCATCGTGAAATACAAGCCAAGCGCGGCAACACAGGCAACAGCTGAAATGGCACCGGTAATACCACTCAGCTTCATAAAACTGATTTTAGTATTGGTCGGCACCAGCTTAAGCAGACGCGCAGGAATGGTTGTCGGTTTGGACTGACGTACCCAAAGCGAGATCAGCAAACGTGAGAAGGTGTAAGTCGTGAACAAAGTCGTCACAACGCCGATCGTCACGATGATCGCAAATTCATGCAGCGGGCCGCTACCGAACATCAGCAGTACCAAAGCTGCAATCAATGTGGTCAAATTCGCATCGATCACACAGGCACGGGCGCGTGCAAAACCGGATTCAATAGCCTGCACAACGGAATAACCATTGCGCCGGTCTTCACGGATTTTCTCAAACAGCAGGATATTGCTGTCAACCGCCATGCCGATTGTCAGCACCAGACCGGCAATGGTTGCCAAGCCTACAGCAACACCGAAGAACGACACTACCGCTACAACCAGCATCACATTAACGCCGAGTGCAATCACAGAAATCACACCAAGCAGGCCATAGGACAGCACCATAAACAGCGCAACGACGATCAGCGCGCTCAATGCGGTGATCAGCCCATAGCTCGTATAATTCTGGCCAAGTGCCGAGGCAATGCTGCGCTCTTCCAGCACTTCAACCGGTGCAGCCAGCGGACCGGAACGCATAACAACGCCAAGATTGCTCAATGTTTCCAGATCAAAATCACCGGTAATCTGCAAATCACCGCTTGTAATCGCCTCGCGGATACGCGGAGCAGAAACAATCTGATTATCAATAATGACCGCCAGTACTGCACCCGCATTATTGCCGGTAAAATCAGCCAGCTTTTTTGTAGCAGCTTCGGTCAGTGAAATCGTAATCACTGAATCCTGATCACTGTTCACACCGACTTCGGCATCTGCAATATCCGCACCTGTCAAAATAGGTGCTTTTTTTACGATATAACCAACCGGTGGCTCATCGAAGGAATAGATGATCTCTGAATCCTGCGGTACCAGCCCTTCAGCCAGCGGATCCGGCGTCGTGATTTCTTTCGCCTGACGGAAATTAATCTCACCGGTCAGGCTCAAAAGATCCTTCACCAGCTGAGCATCATAGACCTCCGGCACCTCTGCACGAATCTGATTTTTATTCTGCACAGTGATGCGGGCATTATCATAGCCCAGCTCTGCCAGACGATCAGTCATGACCGCTGCGGTTTTATCCAGATTTTCAGCAGTCACTTTCGGTGATGCCAGCACCACACGCGTACCGCCTGTCAGATCAAGACCAGTGATGATCTGTCCTTTTGGGAAACCGGCAGGCAAGCTGGATAATTGCTGTGCGGAGAAGAAATTCGGCAAAGCAAAGATAAAACCGGCCAGTACGACCAGCCAGATCAGAACCGATTTCCAGCGCGGGAAATAGAGCATCGGTAATCCATCCGTCAAAATTTATGCTGTTTCGCATCAAGGTTGCGCAACAGTCGGGATCAGAAATTACAGCAATGTTATGAGAACAACCGTTGAATAAAATACGGAAAATCCTGCCCACACCACCTCTTTGGTTAACCTTATACGTGATTCGTAAGAATCTCAGCAGGTACGCGGGCTTAAGCAGATAATTTTAAAAAATATGATGCCGCTTTGCAGCACAAAACAGGATTATAAAAATGAAAAAAGCGCGGATAAACCGCGCTTTTCAAACCAATCAGCAAAAATGCTTACTTGTTTTTGTTGTCAGCAACCGGTTCGCCACGGGTGCGAACATCACCAATTGTCGAACGCAGAACGCGGATTTTAACGCCGTCAGCAATTTCTGCTTCCAGTTCGTTATCATCAATCACTTTGGTTACTTTAGCGAGAATGCCGCCACCGGTAACGATTGTATCGTTGCGGCGGATATTAGTGAGCATTTCTGCGCGCTTTTTCATCTGAGTACGCTGAGGGCGGATAATCAGGAAATACATAACCACAAAAATAAGAATGAAAGGCAGAATGCTCATCAGCATATCAGGGCCGAAAGCACCGCCACCGGCGGCCTGAGCATAAGCAGGGGTAACAAACATGAAAGTGACTCCTCGTCAAACTGAAAACTGTCTGATGTTTCTCGACTGCAGAATTCCTTAAACCGGTGTCGGGTTAGGGAATTATGTAGTCAAAGCCCCGTATTTTCGCGGCTGACATCAAATTTATTCACTGCGCATTACAACGGTTATACGCCGTTATGCAACCATAGATGCAAATTCCTGAACCACTTTACCAGTCCGGCCAGCATTTTTTTCATCACGGCCACCGTTCAGACAGAAATTATATTATTTTTACACAACCGTACCCGTGGGTACTATTCAAAGAAAATAATCTTGCTACAGTTGCATCGTCCGTAACGGACAACTCTTTTTGGGAACATATCCGAGTATTCTTGCATCCTGCCGCCCTCACCCGACAGAATACAAGAATGCTCCGGATAGAAAATACAGGCATAAGAATGAACACGACCGAGCAAATACTGAGCGCAAAACTGGATCAGCTGCTGGCTGTCTTGGAGCGTATGGCACCGCCGTCACCAAAGCCGTTGCAGGCTGACCAAGCTGATACTTTTGTCTGGGAGCCATCCCGTTTGGAACTGTCACCGGTGCATAAGGTCAACCGCGTTGATCTGGGGCTTATTCATGGTGTTGACCATGTCCGCGATCAGCTGGTTGAAAATACTGAGCGCTTTGCCCGGGGCCTGCCTGCCAATAATGTGCTGCTCTGGGGCGCACGCGGCATGGGCAAATCCTCGCTGGTGAAGGCCGCACAGGCATCTGTCAACAAAACCGCATCCAAGCCACTGAAACTCATTGAAATTCATCGTGAGGATATCGACAGCCTGCCCGCATTGATGAACCTCATCAAAGATAGCGAATATCGCTTCATTCTGTTCTGCGATGATCTGTCCTTCGACCATGACGACACATCCTACAAGTCGCTCAAAGCAGCACTTGAAGGCGGTGTTGAAGGCCGTCCGGAAAATGTGATCTTTTATGCGACATCCAACCGCCGCCATCTGATGCCACGCGACATGATTGATAATGAGCGCTCCAGCGCGATCAATCCTTCTGAAGCGACGGAAGAAAAAGTCTCCCTCTCCGATCGTTTCGGCCTGTGGCTCGGCTTCCATAAATGTAATCAGGATGATTATCTGGCCATGGTCGACGGCTATGCAGCGCATTACAACTTCAACTATCCCGTTGAAAAGCTTCATGCAGAAGCACTGGAATGGTCAACCACACGCGGCAACCGTTCAGGCCGTGTTGCCTGGCAATATGTGCAGGATCTGGCAGGCAGGCTCGGCATTTCTCTCAAAGCATAATCAAAAAAAGCCCGCTGCATCATACAGCGGGCTTTTTTTATTAACTTGTAACATGCTTTGAAAATCAGGTTTCCAGATATTTCGACGGATTAACCGGCGTTGAATTTTTGCGCACTTCGAAATGCAGCTTCGGTGATTTGGCGTTGCCACTCATACCCGAGCGGGCAATCTCTTCGCCGCGACGAACCTTCTGTCCGCGTGCAACATTGATCTTGCTGTTATGGCCATAGACCGTAACCAGACCGTTTTCATGACGCACCAGAACTGTCTGACCGAATTCTTTCAGGCCATCACCGGCATAGATAACCACGCCGTTTTCAGCTGCTTTAACCGCGGTGCCTTCCGGTACCATAATGTCGATACCATCATTTACAACACCGCCGTCACGCTGACCAAAGCTGGTCAGAACCTTACCGCGTACCGGCCAGCGCATCTGCGAAATACCGGTTGCGGATGGTGCCATAGCCACATCCTGCTCGGCTTCTTCGATCACCTTATTGCTCGCCTGCGGCGGTGTATAAGGCTTCACGCTGCCATCCGGCACCTGTTTGGCAGCAGCCGGAGGTGTCGATGCGGTTTTAACAGTGGTGTCCACGGCAGCCTGTACCGGTTTCGCCACAGCAGCAACCTGTGTTGCCGCAGCCGCAGCAGAAGCAGGAATAACCAGTGACTGGCCGACGCGAATCGTGCCGTCAGACATACCATTGGCCTGCTTGAGAGCCGCAGCTGTCACACCATTGCGCTGAGCAATCGCATGGAGCGTATCACCGCTCTGTACTGTGTAACCACCGGTCGCAGAAGCAACAGCATTATTCACTTTATTGGTCGCAGCTTGTTTGGCATCAGCCACAGCCTGTGTACCGTTTGATTTCAGCTGACCAAGGGTCTGGGCGCCGCTATTGGTTGCAGCTGCAACCATAGCACCACCGGCAGCTTTAACACCCGGAACTGTCAGAGACTGACCTGCCCGAAGCATATTCGGATCAGTAATATTATTGGCAGCCATCAGATCATTCGGCGATACATTCAGACGACGTGCTACGCCGTAGAGTGTTTCACCCGGCTGCACCATCGCGCTATTTGCAGAAACAGCGACCGCATTGGTCATATTGCTGCCTGCCATAGCAACCTGCTGAGAAGCCTGATCACGCACGGACTGAACCGTGTTCTGCACATTATTTTGTGCAGCAGCCATTGGTGCCGCGGCCCCTACCGGTGGCAAATCATTACGCTGCACATTGCCCGAGGCAATACGCTGCGTGGCAGGCGCAACCGGATAATTACCCGCATTGTTATTCTGCTGATAAGACTGATTCTGTGACTGCATAACCGCACGCTGATTATTCGTCGATCCAGTCGTAAGGCCATCCGTAAAGCGTGTCATATCTCCGCTACAACCAGCAACCAATCCCGCAAGCAGGATGACCGCGCTATGACGCAGAAGACGCTCGGACGTATGATGCAAAACAGTTTTACGCATATTCAACCCGTCCATACCCGAAACTCTAAGTAGACTTATTAAAGCGCGTTAATGTTACTCGCTGGTTAAGATTGCTGTAAAAAAATTAAAAGATTCATCAAACAGATACCATATCCACTAAATCAGGCATATTTCATGGATAACGTCACGCAATAATGACGTCATTCCGCCCTGAAAATATGGCGTTACAATGTTTACTGATATGAAAGAGCATTTGCGAGCCAAAAGTGCGAAGCGGTTTTGCGTCGGATAATGCATAAAAACAAATAGTTACAGTGGTTCCAACGATTCAGTCTTAACTGGAACCGCTGTAACTGAATGATTTCAGAGAAAAGCAGCTGGGCCTTCGATAAAAGGCTGATAACGCACTGTCATCAGATCTTCCCGCTCAAAACGGCTGCCAACTTTGGCCATACGGCACATCACCTGCTGGCCGTCGCCCTGCCCGACCGGTGTAATGAGCACGCCATGCGTTGCTAAAAGGTCAAGATATTGCCGTGGCATCGCCTCTGAGGACAGCCAGACGATAATGCGGTCATAGGGGCCGCCAGCTGTAGCATTGCGGCCATCTGCATGTTTACAAACGACATTTTCAATCTGATGCGCCTGAAATTGATTACGCGCCGCCTCAGCCAATGTCTTATAACGCTCAATCGTTGTCACACGGGCGGCAAGCCGCGCCATCACTGCTGCGGTAAAACCGGAACCGGTGCCGATTTCCAGCACCCGATGCCCCGGCTCAATAGCTAAGGCAGATAAAAATCTCGCCTGATCATCAAGCCCTTCAATTGATTCGCCGCAAGGCAAAGGCAGAACGCGGTTGCTATAGGCAAAATCCTGATAGGCTGAATTGAGAAAATGCTGGCGGGGCGTGGCCTCAATCGCAGCAAACAGACGCTGATCATGCAGACCACGGCTGCGCATACGCAGCACAAAAGAAGCAAAGCCCTCTTTGCTGCTCATGCGATATTGTCCCGTATTTGCCTGCATATGAATATTCATGCCTCTAGCTCTGACCCGCAATTTCCATCATTAGAGCGCCGTGTGCCAGACTTGGCACACAAAGGTCGCTCTAACACTTTAAAATTAGAGCATAATTTCACCTTAAACTGATTCAAGTTTAAGAAATTATGCTCTAAGCGGCATCATCGTTCAAAATTGTAAATTCAGAGATAATTTGCAGCAATAAAAAATGCCGGAGATTTGAACCTCCGGCATTTTCTTATTTCAGACCTGAATATCAGGCTTTTTCAATACGGATCATGCCGCCCATATAAGGCACCAGAACCTCAGGAATGGTGATGCTGCCATCTTCTTCCTGATAGTTTTCCATCACTGCAATCAGCGCACGGCCGACAGCAACACCGGAACCGTTGAGCGTATGCACAAAGCGGGTCGATTTTTCACCGGCAGCGCGGTAGCGCGTATTCATGCGGCGTCCCTGAAAATCACCGCAAACCGAGCAGCTGGAAATTTCACGGAATGTATTCTGACCCGGCAACCATACTTCAATATCGTAGGTTTTCTGTGCGCCGAAGCCCATATCACCGGTGCAAAGTGTAACGGTGCGGAATGGCAGACCAAGACGCTTCAGAACTTCTTCAGCGCAACCGGTCATACGTTCCAGCTCGGCTTCCGAGGTTTCAGCATCGGTAATCGATACCATTTCCACTTTCCAGAACTGGTGCTGACGCAGCATACCGCGTGTATCACGACCGGCAGAACCGGCTTCAGAGCGGAAGCAAGGTGTCAGCGCAGTCACACGCATCGGCAGTTCAGCCGCATCCACGATCTCACCATTCACGAGGTTGGTGAGCGGTACTTCTGCAGTCGGGATCAGCCAGCGGCCATCGGTTGTGCGGAACAGGTCTTCCGAGAACTTCGGCAACTGACCAGTGCCATAAACCGCATCATCACGCACCATCAGCGGCACCATGGTTTCAGAATAACCATGTTCCGTGGTATGCAGATCCAGCATGAACTGACCAAGAGCGCGTTCCAAACGCGCCAGCGCACCTTTCAGCACGGTGAAGCGCGAACCGGACATGCGTGTTGCCCGTTCAAAATCCATCAGACCAAGCGCTTCGCCCAGTTCAAAATGTTCTTTTGGCTCAAAGCCATAATTGCGGATATTGCCGACACGGCGTGTCTCGACATTATCATTCTCATCCTTGCCTACAGGAACACTGTCATAAGGCACATTCGGCAGCCCCGAGAGAACATCATTCAGCGCTTTTTCGAGACGACGTTCTTCTTCTTCTGCTTCCGTGAGGAAGGTTTTCAGCTCGGCAACTTCCGCCTTAAGACGATCAGCCGTGGCCATATCTTTTTCGCCCATTGCCTTGCCGATCTCTTTCGATGCGGCGTTGCGGCGCTCCTGCGCTTCCTGCACCTTGGCAATATGCTGACGGCGGGCTTCGTCCAGCGCCAACACATCGGAGGACACAGCAGAGGCTCCGCGCTTGTTAAGGGCAGCATCAAGAGCTTCAGGGTTTTCGCGTATCCATTTAATGTCCAGCATTGGAAGTACCGTTATTTTTAGGTTTCAATTCACCGCAATCACAATGCGCGATTACGGCACCATCTTATATCACAGCCACAGTAAAATTTACGCGCAGCGTGATGCGTGAAAAGGCAGCACTTATGCTGCCTTTTATCTTTAATTATTAGATCAGAAAATCAGGAGGATTTCTGCTCACTATCATCTTCGGGCGTCAGACTATTGCGAATTTCCGTCTGTGTGCGTTTTTTCTCAATCATCTGTGCCAGCCAGATCGAAATTTCGTAGAGCAGGATCGCCGGTATAGCAAGACCGATCTGGCTCGCCGGATCCGGCGGCGTCAGTACGGCTGCCACGACAAAGGCAATCACAATCGCATATTTGCGTTTATCCCGCAGTCCCTGCGCTGTTACCAGCCCGACCTTTGCCATCAGCGAGGTGATGACCGGCAACTGGAACACCAGACCGAAAGCGAAAATCAGCGTCATAATCAGGCTGAGATATTCCGAAACCTTCGGCAACAGCGAAATCTGTACTTCACCATCCACACCGGTTTGCTGCATGGCAAGGAAAAACCACATCACCATCGGCGTGAAGAAGAAATAAACCAATGCACCGCCAAGCAAAAACAGCAGCGGGGAAGCGATCAGGAATGGCAGAAACGCCATACGCTCATGCTTATAAAGACCGGGCGCCACAAACTTGTAAATCTGTGAGGCGATCATCGGGAAAGCCAAAACCAGACCGCCGAACATCGCCACTTTCACCTGCGTGAAAAAGAACTCCTGCGGTGCGGTATAAATCAATGCGGCTTTGCTGCGATCCATCCCTGCCCAGTCCAGCGCCCACTGATAAGGCAGAACCAACATATTGAAGAGATGTTTAGCAAAAGCAAAACACAATATAAAAGCCAGAAAAAACGCTACAATCGACCAGATCAGGCGACGGCGTAGCTCAATCAGATGCTCAAGCAATGGCGCAGAGCTCTGGTCTATTTCATCCTGATCACTGCTCACTGTTCAGTTCCTGTCTTTTTTGTCGTTTTCGCAGCGGGCTTGGCACGCGGCGTTGCAGCTTGTTTAGACGCTGCTTTTTTAGGTTCTGCAGGCTTTGCCGCAGCAGTTTTCTTAGGCGCAGGTTTCACCGCAGGTTTTTCTGCCGGCTCACTTATTGCCTTTTCCACTCTCGGCTTGGTTGCTTTTTTCACCGGCTCTGCTGCCACGGGTGCAGCAGCAGCTTTTGTAGTTGCCGGTTGCGCCACAGGCGCAGCTTTGACCTCTTCTTCTTTCATTTCTGAAAGATCGAGCGGGCTGTCCATGGGAACCGCAGGCGTTTCATCCGGCTTCGGTGATGCATTATTCAGGCTGTTGCGCAGATCATCACCGGCAGTACGTACCGGCTCAAAAATATCCGTTACCGTTTTGCGCGGATCATATTGCTTGACGCCATCAATGGTCTTCTTGACCTCATCCAGCTCTGCTTCACGCATGGCTTCATCGAAATGCGTACGAAATTCGCTTGCCGTAGCGCGCAATTTCGCTGTGGCCTTGCCAAAGGCACGCAACATTTTCGGAAGATCTTTTGGGCCGACAACAACGATCATCACAACCGCAATTACCAGAAGCTCCGACCAGCCTATATCTAACATCGGCGTTCCATTTCATCACCTGTCCGCCTTTAGCCAAAGCTCAGCTCTGAACTTTGGCTAAAAATCAATTGCACCGCTTTGCGGCGCAATCCGGCAGAATGATCCGTAATTACGATTTAGTCGTTTTTTTAGTCGGCTTGACCTGTTCACCGGTCTCATTGTCGATGGTCTTGGAAGAAGCAACATCGGTTTCTTCAGGCTCATTCATGCCCTGTTTGAAGTTTTTGATGCCCTTGGCCACATCGCCCATCAGTTCAGGGATTTTACCACGGCCAAACAGCAGCAGCACAACCGCCAGAACAATAAGCCAGTGCCAGATCGAAAAACTACCCATCTCATATCCCCTAAATGCTCTCTCGGATCATTAATACCGGAGCAGGATTATCCAAATTCAGTCTCTATTTAAGCGCAAATACAGCATTGTTCAAACAGAACCGGCAAAATTTCTCTTTGTTCTACAGCATAGTTACAAAAATAAGTACCCGACATGCACAGAAACAACCAGCAGATGCCTTATTCCGGCCTGTCCGCACCATAAATGCCGCCGCTGCATAAAAGTTTTGAAGCACAGAATTATGACGATTTTAACGGATTTTACGCGTTTACAGCGGTTCCAGTTAAGACTGAATCGTTGGAACCGCTGTAACTATTTGTTTTTACGCATTATCCGACGCAAAACCGGTTCTCACTTTTGGCTCGCAAATGCTATAAAACCTTAATTGCTATCGTCATCTTCCACTTTGGGCATAAACAGCCCCAGCTCCTCAATATCACCGGCGGTTAGCGGGTCTTCATCCGCCAGCAACTCATCCGGACGCACAGTCGGCATCGGCACCGAGAAATTTGACGGCAGACGGGCGGATAGCAGCCCTGCCCCGCGCAATTCATCCATACCCGGCAAATCGCGAATCTCTGCCAGACCAAAATGATCGAGGAAACTATCTGTCGTCCCATAGGTCACCGGACGCCCCGGTGTACGTCTGCGGCCACGCAACTTTACCCAGCCGGTTTCCATCAGCACATCCAATGTGCCTTTCGATGTTTCCACGCCGCGGATATCTTCCATTTCGGCTCGCGTTACCGGCTGGTGATAGGCGATGATTGCCAGCACTTCGAGAGCCGCGCGCGATAGCTTCTTCTGCTTCACCTGATCGCGGCTCATCAGAAAGCTCAGATCAGAAGCAGTACGAAAGGCCCAGCCATCACCGGATTTCACCAGATTAACGCCGCGCAGACGATATTCTCCCTGCAACAGTTTCAGCACCGGCAGCAGATCGACCTCAACCGGCAGCCGCTCAAGCAGCATTTTCTCAGATACCGGCTCGGAGGATGCAAATATAATTGCTTCCACCATGCGCACGACATCGCCCAAGGCTTCACGCGCAGGTATAACAGCAACGTCACCATCTTCATCCGTTGCGAAATCTGTAAAACTCTCAGTCACGCTTCATCCTTGGTTTCACTGCCTGAATCATCTGATGCCGTATCATTTGCCTTGCGATCAGCGGCGCGCACGAAAATCGGCTCAAAAGCTGCATTCTGGCGTAATTGCATCTTCCCTTCCCGCACCAGTTCCAGACTGGCGGCGAAGGAACTGGCTATTGCGCTCGCCCGATCTTCAGGCCGTGCAATATAATCCAGCAAAAAGGCATCCAATGCCACCCAATCCTGCAAATCACCGACCATGCGCACCAGCAATACACGCGCTTCTTTCAGTGACCAGACAGTCCGTTTGGCAATCTGCACATGGGAGACCGCCTGCCTCTGACGCTGCGAAGCATAGGCTGTCAGCAAATCATAAAGTGATCCGCTGTAAAGGCTGGTCTTTTCAACCAGCACCGTTTCCGGCATACCACGGGCAAAAATATCGCGTCCCAGCCGGTCACGATTGACCAGTTTGCCCGCTGCATCACGCATGGCTTCAAGCCGTTTCAGACGGAACTGCAAAACAGAAGCCAGTTGCTCACCGGTCTCGCCGTCCTCGTCTTTCACCTTCGGGATAAGCAAGCGCGATTTGAGATAAGCCAGCCATGCCGCCATCACCAGATAATCGGCTGCCAGTTCCAACTTACGATCCCGCGCCAGCTCAATAAATTTCAGATATTGCTCGGCCAAAGCCAGCACGGAAATCTGCGTCAGATCAACCTTCTGGTTGCGTGCCAGATGAAGCAGCAAATCCATCGGGCCTTCAAAACCCTGCACATCCACATGCAGGGTCAGATCTTCCGCACTGTCAGGCGGGATGATCAGTGCTGCTTCTGCCTGCCACAGATCATCCATAGGCACATCTGCCTTTGGTGCCTGTGAGCCGGTATTTTTTGCAGTATCACTACTCATCGCCCAACCAATATTTTAGTGTCTGCCTATGACTTAAGCAGTTGCAACTTCTACAGGAAAGAACGCGTCGAACTCGGCACGAATTGCCGCTTCATTGCTAAGGTCGGCCTCTCCTGCAAAGACTTCTGCCAGTTCCGCACGGCGCAAGCTTTCGTCTTTCAATTCAGGGATCGCTGCAGCAACCGCAACAGTTTCTTCCAGCACACCACTGCAATGTAAAACCACATCACAACCGGCTGCAATAATATCGCGGGCAATATCATCCAGATTGCCGGACAGGGCTTTCATGGAAATATCATCGCTCATCAGCAAGCCATCATAATCCAGCATATCGCGGATAACGCAATTGATCACAACCGGTGACAGCGTTGCAGGACGTTCCGGATCAAGCGCTTTATAAACAATATGTGCAGTCATCGCTGCTGGCAGATCGTCCAGCTGGCAGAACGGCACAAAATCGCGGGCGCAGAGTTCACTCAAAGGCGCATCTACGCTCGGCAGCTCTTTATGGCTATCAGCAAAAGCACGGCCATGACCCGGCATGTGTTTCATAACCGGCAAGACACCACCAGCCATCAGGCCTTCAGCTACGGCATTACCCAGCACTGCAACCGTTTCCGGATCATGTGAATAAGCGCGTGAGCCAATCACTTCGTGAGAACCTTCAACCGGAACATCCAGAACCGGCAAACAATTGGCATTAATGCCAACGCTCATCAGATCAAAAGCATGCAGGCGTCCAAGCAGCCATGCTGCGCGCATGCCCTTTTCTTCATCCTGTTCATAAAGCGTACCAATCTGCGAAGCCGACGGATAATTCGGCACCAGCGGCGGACGAAGACGCTGCACGCGACCACCTTCCTGATCGATAAAAATCAGGGTCTCTTCACGACCGGTGACTTCGCGGATTTGCGTGGTCAGTGCACGCAACTGCTCCAAACTTTCCACATTGCGGGCAAACAGAATAAAGCCCCATGGACGAATACGGCGGAATAATTCCTGTTCGGCTTCGGTCAGCATTGTGCCTTCGAAACCGGTAATCATGGCTTTAAATGTCATTGCGGCAATGCTCCTCGCCTTTTGTATAACCATTTCGCAGTTAAATGCGCTCATTTAACGCCCGCGATAATGCGTCAAATCAGATAATACTCTCTGCATACCCCATAAAGAGAAAATGCGCTGCGTATTTTGACCATACACAGCGCATTTCAAAAGCGTTTTACATTTTTATCAAATTAGAGCGTCGGGAAGCAGCTGCCACCGGCGGATTTCAGACGATCGCAAAGTGCTGCAGCTTCAGCTTTTGAACCACCCGGAATACGAACACGGTAATAAGTACCTTTGCCCGGAATATCCGCTTTTTTGATATCCACACCCTTGCCACCGATAATATTGCCGTAGCGCGATGTCAGATTGGCATAGTTTTTCTGTGCCAGTTCTGCACTTGGCTGCGAGGCCACCTGAATGAACCACGTGCCTGCCGGTGCATTAGAGGTCGTTACATTGGCATTGGCAACCTGCTGAAGTGTCTGATTTTGTGCAGGACGCTCGACATTGCCAACAACATTGACCGGTTGTTCAGCCGGGCGGGATGGTACAACCGGAGCCGCAGTTGGTTTAGCCTGCTCACCGGATGCTGTGAAAGTCTGTGTCTGTACAACTCGTGGCGCAGCAGCACTCTGTGCCGAAGTTGCCGGCTTATCACTACCAAGACGCTCAGGTACTGCGCTCTGGCTGATCAGACGGGAAGCTTCATCAAGACCATTATCAGTCGCAGCAGGTTCACTTGGCGCAGCCGGTGCTTCACCCGGTACGAGCGTACCATCAGCACGAACAACCATCGTTTTCACAGTACGTGGCGTAATGAGTTCACGCTCGGCCGGCTGAGTATTATTCGCTGCCGGCAAAGCATTACCGCTATTACCTGCATCTTCATTCATCAGACGATCTTCTTCTACGTCCTGTCCTGCCAGCAAGCCAACATCAACCGGCTCTTCCTCGGTATTAATGAGGGTTTTCTGCTCAGGAGCCGCTGGCTTGGTGCCGGACACCTGATCATAAACCGCCTTATCCTGATTTGGAACAACAGCACCGCCTGGGTTTTCCGGCTGCACTTTTACAGGCTGAGTGTCAGCACGCAGTACTTCCGGCTCACCGCCGACAACACCGCCGGATTTGAGCATGAAATAACCGCCACCCACAACGATCAATGCGGCTGCTGCAACACCCGCCCAGAACAACGGCTTACGCTGTTGTGTTTTTTCATGTGGTCGTACTTCAGTATATTCGTCTTCATCACGGGCAAAGTTTTCGCCCAGATTATAGGTATCGAAATCATTAGGCTGCGAACCGGCCAGTGCTCCGGATTGCGTACCTTGTGCCGCCCAGTGATTATAATAATCATCCTGTGTGGCATTGCCCGCAGCATCAGCACGAGCCTGAGGTGCGGAACCGCGCATGGCAGCACCGGCAGCTGCGGCACCGGCAAGACCGGCTGCGGCACCGGCCAAGGCGCCATAACCAAGATCGGCTTCCTGCGGTTCGGCTTTTTTGGCGGCATGGAATTCTGCGAAATTATCCTGCAGAATATTCTCAAACGCCTTGTCAGCTTCACTGGTTGTGTCCGGTGCGGCAGCCTCATTCACACTGATTGTGCTGAAGATTTCTGCAAACTCAGATTCAAGACTGTTCAGACCGGTTACTTTTGCTTCATCGCCATAGCTGACATCCGGCAGATCCAATGCCTGTGTCTGCTCAACTTTATTTTCAGAAACCACAACCGTTTCAATTTCCGGAGCAGGCGTAAAGGCCTTACGCACAGAACTCTGAACCGGCTCATAAGCAGGAATCTCCGGTTCTTCCGGCAAGTCAAATTTCAGATCATCTTCATCCGAAATCGAAAAATCATTTTCCGGTTGAATTTCTTCATCGAAAGAGAAGTCAAAATCATCATTGCTAAAGAAGTCATCTGTTGCAGCAGGCTGCTCGTAAGACTGAGTAGCAGCTACCGGAGCCGGAGCAGCATAAGGCGCAGGCGCTGCGCGTTCCACAGACGGATTTACAAAGGTTTCTGCACCTGCTGCAGCCGGAGTAGCTGCACCGAAGGTATATGATGAGTAACCGCGAACAGCATTATGAGCCAGCGGCGCAACCGGTTCCGGTTCATAAGTCGGTTCTTCTGCTACAGTATTGGTTAGTTCTGCATTGAAGAAATCGTCGGCGAAGTCAAAGCTTTCTCCCTGCGGTTCTTCATAAGCAGCAACCTGTTCCGGCTGGTAGTTGGCTTCAGCTTCAGGCTCTGCAAAGTCTGAACTCTGAGAACCGGCACCAAACAAATCAGCAAAGGATTTAACAGCAGTATCTTCCGCCTGCTCCGCCTCCCAGTTGGTCTGTGGTGCAGCAGCTCGGTTTCGCAAGCTATTCAGATCAGGTGCATCGAAAAACTCATCATCAATCTGCTCCAAAGCAGCCGGACGTTCATTCGCATAGCTTTCCTGCGCGGCTGATTTATAAGGATCATAATCCGTAGTGACAGGTGCAACTTCCGGCGCGGGTGCATCGAAGAGCGGCGCAAAATCAGTCTCTGGCGCAACCGGCTCATTGTAAGCGGCCGGTTGATAGGCCGTTGGTGCCGGAGCGTATGCAGGCTCTTCATAACGAGGTGCTGCTGGCTGTAGCGGTGCTGCGACAGGTGCAGGATCCTGCAACAGGAACGATAGCTCATCCTCGAAGCTGGCAGGTGCTTGCTGAGCAGCCTCACTAAAGGCTTTGCTTTGTGCAAAAGCATCGCTGTAGGACGGCACAACAAATTCCTGCTGCGGCTCGCGGCCAATATCGGAGAAATCAAAAGCGGATGTATCCGCGACCGGCTGCGGCGCAGGCTCCGGCGCTAAAGTCTGGCTCAGTTCATCCTCGAAAGAGGAAAAATAATCTTCCTGAGCCGGCTCAGAGAATGCCGGTGCCTGTGGCAGGTCGGAATAAGCCGCGTAATAGGAATCCTGCGCAGCCTTAGGTGCTGCCGGTGCATAATCCGTTTCTGCA
This sequence comes from Pseudochrobactrum asaccharolyticum, assembly GCF_003314995.1. Taxonomy (GTDB): domain Bacteria; phylum Pseudomonadota; class Alphaproteobacteria; order Rhizobiales; family Rhizobiaceae; genus Pseudochrobactrum; species Pseudochrobactrum asaccharolyticum. The sequence goes on along the minus strand of NZ_QNRH01000004.1, from coordinate 553,766 downwards.
TAATATTGGGTTGCTTCCGGCTCGACTGCCGGTTGCTGCACAGCATAATCATCTGCAACGGGTGTCTGCGGAGCATAGGCACGCTGCAAAGGTGCATAGCCGCTAAAATGCGGCTCAACATTATGCTGATAAGGACGGCTCTCAGCCACAGCTGGCGCTGCTGGCCGATAATCCGGCTGCGCAGGCTGGTAGTTGCTCACCACCGGCTCAGATTGATAATTATTTGCCGTTGGCTCAGTTTGATAATTATTCGCCGCTGGCTCAGGACGATAATTGCCCGTTGCCTGCTCAGGCTCTGCGGCGAAGTCCGCTGCAAAGTCGGCATCAAAATCTGCCATCAATTCCCGCTCAAGGCTCATCTCGGCAGATAATTCCGGTTCGGGCTGCGGTGTATAAATATTTTTTTGTTCTGCCGGTTCATCAAAGCCAAAAATGCGCGACAATTCAAACAGCGGATCATTATCCCGCGCCGATTCGTCGCGAACATCACTGTGATTCTGATTGCGGCCCGTCACGCTACTGTCAGTCATGGCGTTTTCCTAATTTCAACTGGAGCGCCCGCCGACGTCTCCCTTATCATTGCAATATAGCAAGGCAATGTGGGCAAAAATTGACAGTAGTTTCCTGCAAAAACGGCACGAAAACGCAGCAAATGCGCCATTCGTGCCGGTCTTTCTCTGAATATTCGGGGGCGATCTTTAAACCGCCCTCACCCTGTTCAGCGCATTTCTGTCGGAGCGTCCGCGCCGATAATCGACAATCCGGATACCAAGACATCAGAAACAACCTGCACAAGCCCTAACCTGGCAAGTGACAAGTTTGTATCGTTAACCTTAATAAAACGTAAGTCCGCGTTGTCCGAGCCACGATTCCACTGAGAATGGAACGCGCTGGCGAGGTCATAGAGGTAAAATGCGAGCCTGTGCGGCTCCTGATGGATAGCCGCTGTTTCGATCAGACGCGGATATTCCGCGAGCTTACGCACCAGCGCCACTTCGCTCTCATCAGTGAGCAGAGACAGGTGTTTGGCAGCCTCTTCACGCTCGATTTTTTCCAGACCAAGCTGCTCTTTCGCCTGACGGAAAACCGAGTTTGCACGCGCAGATGCATATTGCACGTAGAATACCGGATTGTCTTTGGACTGTTCGGTCACCTTGGCAAAATCGAAATCCAGCGACGCATCATTTTTGCGGTAAAGCATCATGAAACGCACAGCATCGGAACCAACTTCATCCACCACATCGCGCAGTGTGATGAACTGGCCTGAACGCTTGGACATACGCACCGGCTCGCCATCGCGGAACAGCTTGACCATCTGGCAGATCAGCACCGTCAGCTCAGCCTTACCTTCGGCAACAGCCTTGGCCACCGCTTCAAGACGCTTAATATAGCCGCCGTGATCCGCACCGAGGACATAGATCATTTCCTCAAAGCCGCGATCAAACTTGTTTTTGAAATATGCAACGTCCGCAGCAAAATAAGTGAAGCTGCCGTCAGACTTAACCAGCGCACGATCCATATCATCGCCGACTTCGGTCGAGCGCAGCAATGTCTGCTCACGATCTTCCCAATCATCCGGCAGCTGGCCTTTTGGCGGCGGCAGCTTGCCTTTATAGACGTGGCCTTTGAGCGTCAAATCGTTGATCGCGGTGCGGATCAGCTTGGCATGGTCAGCATGCAGGCTGCGCTCGGAGAAGAACAGGTCATGATGCACATTGAGGGAGGCCAGATCATCACGGATCAGCGCCATCATGGCATCAATCGAACGGTCTTTAATCAGCGGCAGAACTTCTTCTTCCGGCTTTTCCAGCAGCGATGAGCCAAACTCCTTGGCCAATGCCTGACCAAGTGGCACCAGATAATCGCCCGGATAGAGACCGGCAGGAATTTCACCAATATCTTCGCCCAGCGCTTCGCGGTAACGCAGCATCACGGATTTAGCGACAACATCAATCTGCGCACCGGCATCATTGATATAATATTCTTTGGTTACGTCATAACCGGCAAATTTCAGCAGGTTGGCCAGCACATCGCCGACAACCGCGCCACGGCAATGACCGACATGCATAGGACCGGTCGGGTTAGCGGAAACATATTCCACATTGACCTTGCGCATACCGCCCATTTTTGAACGGCCGTAATCGGTGCCTTCTGCCAGCATAACGCCAAGCTGACGCTGCCAGTAATCATCATTCAGACGCAGATTGATAAAGCCCGGACCTGCCACATCAACAGATGCAACATCCGCATCACCTTTCAGCGCTTCAGCAATTTTAGCAGCCAGCTCGCGCGGGTTGGCACCGACAGCCTTGGAAAGCACCATGGCCGCATTGGTGGAAATATCACCATGTGTGGCATCACGCGGCGGTTCAACACCAACACGGGAAACATCCAGTTCACCGCCGTCTTTATCTTTCAATCCAAGATCTTGCAGTGTCTTTTTAATTTTAACGTCGAAATCAGCAAAGATATTCATAATCTGTCCTGTCGGAACATAAATGCGGAGCTAGCCGCAATTCACATTCAATCAATTGAACGTCATGCGTTTGAAAAGCATAGTACTTAGCAAATCACACAGTCAGAAATGGCAATTTTGCAGCCCGTTTAAGCCAAGTCGGGCGTATGGTCAAACAATCGTCGGTGTTCACGCACGGCATAATTATCAGTCATGCCTGCGAGGAAATCCGCAATCTGGCGCGCAAAGGCCGATGTTTCGTTACCGGCGATCCCTGCCCGCCAATCCGCAGGCATCGCATCGGGATCAGCCATATAGCGGTCAAACAGGTCTTTCACGACCTGATCTGCATTTTTGCGGATCGGCACGACCTGCGCGTTGAAATAGAGATTTTGGTAAAGAAACTTCTTCAGAGTTTTCTCGGCAAGCGCCATATCCGGAGAAAAGCCGACCATCATCTCACTGGCCGAGCGCACATCAGCCACACTCTGCGGATTGAATTTCTTGATCTGCTCTTGTGCATGAGAAATCACATCCTCAACCATGCGTGTGATCTGCCGGCGCATCAGCTCATGGCCACGACGTACCGGATCGAGCTTCGGATAAAGGCGCTGCACTTCCTGCAGGATGTCACGTGTCAGTGGCACTTCCTCCAATTGCTCCAGTGTGAGCAGACCGGAACGCAAGCCGTCATCAATGTCATGCGCATTATAGGCAATATCATCGGCAATGGCCGCACATTGCGCTTCAAGACTGGCAAAACCTGAAAGCTCCAGATCAAAACGCTCATTATATTTGAGGATCGATCCCGGAACCGGCTCACCATCCGAATACGGGCCGGTCAGCGGGCCGTTATGCTTAACCAGCCCTTCCAGCGTTTCCCATGACAGGTTGAGTCCGTCAAATTCCGCATAGCGCTTTTCCAGCAAGGTCACGATACGCAGCGACTGCGCATTATGATCAAAGCCGCCATAGTCTGCCATTTTCTCATTCAGAGCATCTTCGCCCGTATGACCAAACGGCGTATGGCCGAAATCATGCACCAGTGCCACGGCTTCTGCCAGATCTTCATCCAGCCGCAATGCACGCGCCAAAGCACGGGCGATCTGCGCCACTTCAATCGTGTGGGTCAGCCTTGTACGGTAATGGTCGCCTTCATGGGCGATAAACACCTGCGTCTTGTGCTTTAATCGTCGGAAAGCAGTCGAATGGATAATACGGTCGCGGTCACGCTGATAAGGCGTGCGTGTTCGGCTCTCGGTCTCATGCACGAGGCGTCCGCGCGTTTGCGCCGGATCGCATGCATAAGGAGCGCGTTCACGATAGCCGAAACCGATAGTGTCCATTATTTTTCCTGTTATTCCTGAGTATTATCAACTGATGCTTCATCACCAGAGCGGTTTACGTCAGATCGGATCATGGCGCTCGCTCTGGTTTCTTTCGTTTGTCGCATTATTACGGACTGTCAAAGTTGGTCCAACTTGACTGTAAAATGCTCTAAAATCAGTATTCCTGCAAAAGGCAGTTCATGTCTTCCGCAATCAATACACCATACTTCATTATCACAATTACGACGCTAAATAACAGGTCTGATCCGCTGTGCATGATAAAACTTTAGCTTAGATGTGCTGCATCGGGTGATTGCACCCTCAGCGCCTCTGACCTATATTAAAGGTCTATCAAAACATATCCTGTGCGGAACTTGAACCGCCCAAGATTTTAAGGTGACCATTATGACGGACATTTCCGTATCCGATGCCGCTGCAAAGCGCATTGTTAAAATTCTGCAGAAGCAAACCGATAAATCCGCGCTGCGTATTTCCGTTGAAGGCGGCGGCTGCTCCGGCTTTTCCTATAAATTTGATCTCGTCGATGACAGTAATGACGATGATCTGATCATCGAAAAAGACGGCGCCAAAGTGCTGATCGACAGTATTTCAGTGCCTTATATTGACGGATCAGTGATTGATTTTATCGACGATCTGATGGGGCAATCCTTCCAGATCAACAATCCGAATGTAACCTCATCCTGCGGCTGCGGTGTCAGCTTCGCGATCTGACCGGTTTCTTATCATCCTATAACTGCCGCATGATCTGCACTGCGGCAGCTTTTTTATACCAAATCAATACGGGGATACAGCTTTGAAAATTGCTACGTGGAATATTAACGGTGTCAAAGCACGTATCGAAAATCTGCTGCATTGGTTGCAGGAATGCCAGCCCGATGTCGCCTGCCTTCAGGAAATCAAATCCGTAGACGACCTGTTCCCGCGACTGGAAATTGAAGCACTCGGCTACCATGTGGAAACTCACGGTCAGAAAGGCTTCAACGGCGTTGCCATTCTCTCCAAAGTCTCACCGGTTGAGGTCAATCGCGGGCTGCCGGGTGACGACAGCGATGAGCAGTCCCGTTTTATTGAAGCGGTCTTCACCACCGATAAAGGCGTGATCCGCGTGGTTTCGCTCTATCTGCCAAACGGCAATCCGGTAGATACAGAAAAATACCCGTATAAACTCGGCTGGATGCAGCGCCTAGAAGACTGGGCAAAGGAGCGTCTGGAGCTGGAAGAGCCGCTGGTGCTCGCCGGTGACTATAATATCATCCCGCAGCCGATTGATGCCAAACATCCGGAAAACTGGGTGAATGATGCCCTGTTCCTGCCCCAGAGCAAACAGGCATTCCGTCGTCTGGAAAATCTCGGCTTCTACGATTCAATCCGCAATGTCAGTGATGAGCAGATGTTCTCATTCTGGGATTATCAGGCCGGTGCATGGCAGAAGAATAACGGCATCCGCATTGATCATTTGATGCTGTCGCCGGAAGCAGCCAATCTGCTTGAAGGTGCGGAAATTGAAAAGCACACACGCGCATGGGACAAACCGTCGGACCATGTGCCGGTTGTTATTCAGCTTGCCTGCTGAAAACAAAATTATCTCAAAGATTATAAGCCCCTAGAGTCGCAACTTGAATCATTTTGCTAAAACATATCGTGGCAAAATGATTTCTTGTGCATGGGAGTCGGAACTATAACCCGCCTTCTCTCCTGATCAATCAGGGTGATAAAATCCGGCGGCTAGTCATAACCACTCTCACCTTCACCGGTGAGAGATTGTTTTAGTGCTGGCCGATTAAAGCAATAGCGTTACGGCGGTCAGCTTCACCGGCTACAGAGAATGCCTGTTCCTGCATGGAACGGATCCACTCGCAATCCTTATCAGAGCAACGCTCAAAGGCCGAGGTCAACATAGCCAGTCCGCGAACGGTCTTACCGGCCTGAAACAGCATATTGCCGAGCATAGCCTGCGCATTGGCATTGCCTTTATTGGCAGACAGACGGAACCAGCGTGCAGCCTGTGTAGTGTTCTTCTCCACACCATCGCCCTTGAGCAGCATTGCGCCAAGCTCATATTGCGCAGTCGGATCGCCGAAATTGGATGCAGCCAGCGTATAAAGATCGCGTGCCATATCGGGATTAGAGCGCACAGGAGAGTCAGGAATACCGCGTTTCATGTAGCGGGCGAGCTGCACCAGCGCACCGGCAACATAAGATTCATTCTCGGAACCGGGTTCGGCGCCCTCATGAACAATCTTTTCAAAAATCTTGTAGGCTGCGTAATCATCTTCCGGAACGCCGTCCCCCTGAGCATACATGCTCGCGAGTTTCCAGTTTGCGCCCGGATGTCCCTGATCCGCTGCGTAACGCAGAGCTTTCACAGCTTCATCTTTATGTCCGCTTTTGAAGGCAGATACACCGAATTTGAAAACTTCAAACGGATTGCTCTTCTTATCCGCATTATCCGGAATATCGAATGCGAATGCACTGCTGCACACAACAGTGAGCGCAACACCAACACCACAGACAGAATAAGCGATTTTCTTAAACGACCCGATCACGACAGCATTCTTTCATTATCGTTCGCCAAAACAAGTTTGGTTAAAGACAAGTTAACGAGATGAGAAAAATTAGCCACTTTTTCAGGCAAGATTACGACCCGTGCAGCAGATAGGCTCAGCAGAGTTGTTTCAATCTGTTCCGCAATTGCAGCAACAGTACAGAGCTGCTCCTTAAGCTGCGGATTTCTTTGATAAAAACTACAATTCTGCAATTACCGACCTCAATGAAAGACAAAGACTGTTTATCACTCTGCAACGACTGAACTTTGTCTGCTGTCTATCGGTGCCCCGCATTTATGGCGGGAAATAGGCCAAGTCCGTCTGCTCAACCATACCTCGTGTGAAAGATAAATACTGTTACCAAAACAACACAAATTTGTACGTATATATAAATACGCCCCCTTGAATCCCGCGCTAATTGCGCTTTCACAGCACCATAGTTGCCAGCGCGTTGCCAATTATAGTTAAGCAAATAATTATAAATGCCACTTTCCCTACAAATTGGGATTTTCAGAAGAATCACTCTTCAACAGCGATTCTCATCTCTCCGGTAAATAGTTTAATTATTCAGACCTCTCTTCCGGCAAGCCTCTTTTCTTCAATGCAGAGCGCTTTATAGTCCCCCTCATGAAACCACGAGCATCCGGTCGCAGACCTCAGCCTTACAGACCACGTACACCGCGCCGCCAATATCGCAGGCCGCAGCGTACGCCCTATTCCTTTTTGCGTCGCTCCGGCATTGCCGCCGCATTACTGCTGCTCGCCATTTATGCAGCCCTGCAAACATTTATGCCCGACTGGCCTGGTCTGCTTTCAGCTGACAGTCCTTTCAGGCCTCAAAACTCAACCAATAATCGTACCCAGCCTGCCCCTGCACAATTAAGCGGGCGTGGCAGCAGCCTGCATATTTATGACGGTGACACCATTGCCATACAGGGGCAACGTATTCGATTTAAAGGTATGGATACGCCGGAATCTGCGCAAAGCTGTACCCTTGACGGTAAAGCCTATGCGTGCGGAGACCGTGCCACTGCGGAATTGCGCAAGCTGATTGGCGGAGAGACTGTCACCTGCACGTCTGAAGGACGTGACCAATACAAGCGCATTCTCGCTTATTGCTCCGCCGGTACGACTGATCTCAACCGGACGATGGTTGAAACGGGCTGGGCTGTTTCTTATGGTCTTTATCAGCGCGAAGAAGCTGATGCGCGTAAAAATAAACGCGGCCTGTGGGCTGGTGAATTTGAACGACCGGCCAAATGGCGCAAAAACAATCAGCCCCGTTAGAGCTGTTTCAGTTCATACTGAGCCAGTGAAACCGCCCTATCTCTTTGTCTTCACTGCATTATCCGACGCAAAACCGCTTCGCACCTTTGCTGGAAATGCTCTATAATGACCGTAATCAGAGCCAACGGTAAGATGTCAGCAGATCTATTGGAATTACAGCAGCAAATTGACAAATGCACGATCTGCCGTGATCAGCCGCTCAATGGTAAAAAGCTGGATCATGAGCCAAATCCTGTCTGTATATCTTCTGCTACCGCCAGAATTGCCATTTGCGGTCAGGCTCCGGGTATTCGCGTCCATAAGACCGGCATTCCGTTTAATGACCCCTCCGGCACACGTCTGCGCCAATGGCTCGATGTTACGAGCGAAGAATTTTACGACGCCGAACGCTTTGCCATTATCCCGATGGGGTTCTGCTTTCCCGGTTATGACAAACACGGTGGTGATCTGCCGCCACGCAGGGAATGCCGCCTGACATGGCATGACCGGCTTTTTGAGCTGATGCCGCAGATTGAGTTGATAATCGCCATCGGAAGCCATGCCCAGACCTATCACCTCAACCGCAACCCGACCTATCGGAATTATTTGCAGGGACAGAAAAAGCCGCTCAATATGACTGAGACAGTGATGAACTGGCGACGCTATATTGGGAGCAATCAGAATGAAGGGCCTGCCGTCCTGCCTTTGCCGCACCCCTCATGGCGCAATAGCGGTTGGCTAAACCGTAACCCGTGGTTTGAAAATGAGCTTTTGCCGGTGCTTCGTCAAAAAATCCGGCACCTCTTGATATAATGAAAATATTTTCTAACTTAACGGATATCACGAGCATTATATTCTTCGCATTTACAACTGCACTCCTTCATAAGGTATACAGTTTTAAAAATATCGCATTTGGCGCTGATTGTGAGGCAAAATGGACAGGCTAGACAGAAAAATTCTCCGTCTGTTGCAGGAAGATGCAACGCTGGCAGTAGCAGATATTGCCAAGAAAGTTGGTCTGTCCACCACCCCGTGCTGGCGCCGTATTCAGAAACTGGAAGAAGACGGCATTATCAAACGCCGCGTTGCAGTTCTTGATCCGGTTCGAATTAATGCACGGGTTACTGTCTTTGTTTCTGTACGCACCAGTTCCCACAGCCATGAATGGCTGAAGCGTTTTGCCGAGGTTGTACAGGAATTTCCGGAAGTCGTGGAATTCTACCGCATGAGCGGCGATATTGATTATCTGCTGCGTGTGGTTGTGCCGGATATTGCTGCCTATGATGCGTTTTACAAACGCCTGATCAGCAAAATCGAAATCCGCAATGTGTCCTCATCTTTCGCGATGGAACAGATCAAATATACCACAGAGCTGCCGCTGGATTACATGATCCTCGATAAAGACGGCAACTGATAGCTACAAAAATGGCACTATCCTTTACGGTTAAGGATAGTGCCATTCATGTTACAGGCGACATAAAACATATCCGAATATGAATTGTAAAAAACAGCAGATATACCAGCGTTTAATATATCCCCTCTCTGATTGCTCAGCCAATATTACTTTCAAAAAAATAGTGCCGCCCGTTCTTTAAAATTCGCTTTCTCAATATGCTCTCATATTAAAATTTGCTGAGCTTCATACAATCGCAATTAGTTGCAGTATTTTTGAATTATTTTTCATATTAGAAAAATTTGTTCCCTAAAAACAAAAAATCCGGCTCACAATCGTGGCCGGATTTTTATTCTGTAAAACACAGCTTTTAGGAAACGCTACGACCATTCATGCCTGCGTCTTCGGCAGTCGCTGTTGCGATATGGCACTGGGCAGCTGTTTTCACCAAACCTGCAGCGAGCGCCGCACCGACGCCGGAGCCAAGGCTGATATTCAGATCAAGCAATGGTGCTTTACCCATTTTCTCCAGCAGCAGACGATGCCCCTGTTCAGACGACACATGCGAGAACAGGCAATGGTCCAGAGCTTCGCCGTTAATCGCCAGCAGAATAGCTGCGGCGGCACTGGCGACATAACCGTCTATCAGTACCGGAATTTTCTCAGCACGTGCAGCCAGAATAGCACCGGTGATTGCAGCCAGTTCACGACCGCCCAGACGACGCAGCACTTCCAGCGGATCACGCAGATTACCTTCATTGAGTGCAACAGCTTTTTTCACCGCAGCGATTTTTGCAGGCAAAACACTTGCATCTTCACCGGCAGCCAGTGACACCCAGTCTTCAGCCTGACCGCCAAACAGCGCCAGAGAAATTGCAGCGGCAATTGTTGTATTGCCAACACCCATTTCACCGATGCAGAGCAAATCTGTGCCACCGGCAATTGCTTCCATGCCAAAAGCCATAGTAGCAGCGCAGGTGCGCTCATCCATGGCCGCAGTCACGGTAATGTCTTCTGTCGGATGCTCCAGTGCCAGATCAAAAACCTTCAGGCCCAGATCATTGGTAATGCATATCTGGTTAATCGGCGCACCACCGGCGGCAAAATTATTGACCATATCCATCGTCAGCGATTGCGGCTGCGAAGTTACACCCTGTGCCAGCACACCGTGGTTCCCGGCAAAAATCGCAACCAGCGGGCGCATAATCTGCGGTTTTGCTTTACCGCTCCATGCAGCCAGCCATTCTGCAATCTCTTCCAGACGTCCGAGAGAGCCGACCGGCTTGCTCAAACGCGCTTCACGCTCACGAACCGCTTCACTGGCAAATTCGCTTTGCGACGGAAGCTGGCTGATCAGTTCACGAAAATCATCAAATGGCAGTCCGCTGTTACTCACGTTATCAAATCCGTCATTAGCAGTATTGGGAGAAATTCATTTGTGCCTGCTATACGCCCTGCTCACAGTTTTTCAAAGTGCTGAAAAATGAAATTATTGTGCCCGTAGCCTAAAGCCTCCATATAGGGTGCATAAAATTGTTCGGCACCACTATCTACAGTTTCAGGAACCCTGATTATATGAACCGTTTATTCTGGCTGGTTATCGCAGCAATTGCTGTTCTTATACTTGTGCTGGTTATCAATGATGAGAGCGGCACCACGCTTGGTCTTGCCAATGATGATTTTGCTGATGCGGCTTATATGAGTATTTTCGGCGTTGTCGTTGCGGCCGGTCTGCTTGGTTCCGGCATCCCGCTCAATCATATGGTACGCAATATTGCGATCTGGGCAGTGATTGTTCTCGGCCTCGTCACCGGCTATCAGTATCAATATGAGCTGAAAAACATTGCCAATCGCGTGACCGCTGGTCTGATACCGGGCACTGCAATCAGCGGCAATAATGCCGAAGGTTCAGAGACTGTGAGCATCAGCCAGTCGGCAAACGGGCATTTTGAAGTCAATGCTCTGGTCAATGACCAGCGCGTCAACTTCATGGTCGATACCGGTGCCTCAACCATTGTGCTGACACAGGCCGATGCGCAGAGAGTGGGCATTGATACCAACAATCTCAAATATACTATTCCGGTCAGCACCGCGAATGGCCGCACTATGGCTGCGACAGTGCCTTTGCAGGAAATAAAAATCGGTAATATCGTCCGCTATGATCTGCGGGCTCTGGTCTCGCAGGAAGGTCAGCTCAATGGCAGCCTGCTGGGCATGAATTTTATGAACAGCCTGAGCGCCTATAGTGTACAGCGCGACCAGCTGATCCTGACCGACTAGAGCGGTTTACGTTCATGTTGGATCGCAGTGCCCGCTCCAGTTTCTTTACTTTGTCGCATTATCACGGACTGTCCAAGTTGATCCAACTTGACTGTGAAATGCTCTAAAACTGGACAGAACAGCCATTAAGCAGTATGCCCGCCTAAATTTACCTATGAAGAAGATGATTGTGACCACACCAGCTAAACTCTATGCCGCCAAAACCTTTTCCATCGCGCCTATGCTCGACTGGACGGACAGGCATTGCCGTTTTCTGCATCGTCTTCTGACACGCCATACCCTGCTCTACACAGAAATGGTGGTGGCTGATGCCGCTATTCATGGCAAGCGCGACCGTTTGCTTGGCTTTTCTGAACAGGAACATCCGGTCGCTTTGCAGCTTGGCGGTTCTGATCCGCTTAAGCTGGCGGAAGCAGCGAAGATCGGTGAATCTTTCGGCTATGATGAGATCAATCTCAATGTCGGTTGTCCGTCAGACCGCGTGCAATCCGGTGCTTTCGGCGCCTGCCTGATGCTGACACCGCAACTGGTGGCAGATTGCGTTGCCGCGATGAAGCAGGCGGTAAACATTCCGGTCACCGTAAAATGTCGTATCGGCGTTGATGATCAGGATCAGGAAGTCGCACTTTCAGAGCTCAGCCGGATGGTGATTGCCGAAGGTGCAGATGCACTCTGGGTACATGCCCGCAAAGCGTGGTTGCAGGGACTGTCTCCGAAAGAGAACCGCGATATACCGCCACTGGACTATGATCGCGTCTATCGCCTCAAACAGGATTATGCGCAGCATTTTGTCGGCATTAACGGCGGCATTACCAGCATGGAGGCAACAGCGCTCCATTTGCAGCACACGGACGGCGTTATGATGGGCAGAACCGCCTATCACACCCCCATGGTGCTGCGTGAGGTGGATCGTCTTGTTTATGGTGATGAAACCGCACCGATGCCGATGGAAGATGTGCTGGATGTGATGTGCGACTATGCAGATCGCCATATTGCTAATGGTGGCCGCCTTGCTCATGTTGCACGGCATATGGTCGGGCTATTTCAGGGTCAGGCCGGTTCACGCCGCTGGCGGCAGGTGCTCTCGACGGATGCCACACGCAATGATGCGGACAGCAAAATCATCCGCAAAGCCTATCAGGTGATGTGCGAAACTGCTGCTGAGGTGGAAGAAAACAACGCCGCCCGTGCGGAACAGGCGGCGGAATAATTCACGTCCATTCAAGCATCCCAAAGATCGAAGCGCTCTGCAGAGCAGCTTGAGATTTGGGTTATGACGAGGCGAAAATGGTAGTTCTTGGGAACCGGAGCGGAATGTACATTTGGTACATGAGCACCGGAAGCGCAAAGAAACGCCATTTGCAGACCGTCAAAGCCCTGATATCAGCTTACTCTTTTGGATTCACGCCAGACTGAGCGCACCACCGGCACATCGTCGATAACATTCACGCGCACGAGATCAGCGCGCAGACCTTCAGCAATTGAACCGCGATCTGTCATGCCCACAGCTTTGGCCGGATTGGTGCTGACCATACGGATAGCCTGTGGCAGATCAATATGCTCGACCACATGCGCAAGGTTGAAAGCCCCCTGCAACATGCTGAAAGGGATATAATCCGACGAGATAATATCGAGATAGCCTTTTTCAGCCAGCTCCAGCGCCGAAACGTTACCGGAATGCGAACCGCCACGCACCACATTCGGCCCGCCCATCATCACGCCGATACCATTGGAGTGTGATGCTGCCGCAGCTTCTACCGTGGTCGGAAACTCAGCAACAGAAACACCATGCGCCACAGATTCATCCACATGCGCCTGTGTTGCATCATCATGGCTGGCCAGCATAATGCCGTTTGCATGGCAATAATCAGCAATTAAAGCGCGGTTTGTTGCTGAATTGCGCTGCGATTCACCAACACGGCGATCACAATAGGCCTGATAATCGTCTTCGCTGACTTTGTTCTTACGCATGAAATAGATGCGGTAAGATTCCATATCCGGAAACTGACGTTGGCCCGGCGCATGATCCATCAGCGATGCAAGACGCACACCGGACGCACCGCGCAGGCGTTCAAAGGCGCTGATACAATCATTGGACGACACTTCGCAGCGCAGATGCAGATAATGCTCCGAGCGTAACCGGCCTTGGCTTTGCGCCGCCTGCAAGGCATCAGCCAGCAGCAGCATGTCATCAATAACCACTTCACACTCACCGTCATGCCCGACGCGCAAAGCATCAAACACGGTGGTGATTCCCGAGGCGGCAATCTGCGCATCATGCGCCTGAATAGCCGCCAGCGGGTTCCAGCGTACTTTCGGGCGGGGTGCATAATGACCTTCAAGATGGTCCGTATGCAGCTCCACAAGCCCCGGTATCAGATAGTCGCCTTCCATATTTTTGCCAGAGGCTGAGATCGTGTGATCAATCGCAGCAATTTTTCCCTCACGCATCACCACAGTACCGGTGATAATTTCATCAGGAAGGACAATCCGTGCATTGGTCAGGATTGTTTCGGCTGGCATAGTCTTATCGGAAGCGGACATATTTTCTCTTACAAATTAAATGCTTACTCAGCGGCGAGTTTTACCGCCTGCTTTTCGACTGAATTCATGTTTTGAGCTGTAACAGGTTTGCCTGCCGAAGTCTGCCCTACTGGCTTACCTGTAAGAGGGTGCAGAGAATGGACTTCGAATGGTACACCTGATTCTGCTTCGGTAAACAGAGCCAGATTGGTGATTTTAACAGGCTCGCTCAGCACCGGCGCAAAAAATTCTTCCAGCACGGTGCGCACATGCGCCTGTTTCTCCTCCGGCACCGCGCCGGTGAGTGTCATATGAAAGCGGAATTGCTCGAACACATAAGGGTAGCCCCACTGGTCGAGATTGGCACGATGGATTGCATCCAGCTTTTCCGGCTTGCGCTTGGCCATTTCCTGCTCATTCAGGGGCGCACGGAAACGCTCAAAATGCACAACCACATCATTGGCCAGCTGCTGCAACTCGGCACAAGGTTCGGACGGCACCAGCGCAAAGAAAGGTCCGATCTGCGAGACTTTAAGCCGTGGCAATTGCACGGACTGATAGGCTGAAGCAAAATGCATCATGCTGGCAAGCAGATGATGCTCTTCGTAATCCTCATGCAGACGAAACGGTGCTTTCAGCGTTGCATGGAAACCGTAGCGGCGCGGCTCTGCGGTGAGCGCACTCACTTCTTCAGGGCTGACAGAGCCGATGACCGGCGTGCGTACCACCATACCGTTAAATGCATTGCGTCCAAGCCAGTTGGCGGCTACGCGCAACAGCGGATCATGAGCGGATGGTGTAAAATAAATTCCGTAACGCATAAAAATCCCTTTTCACAGGTTTATGAACCGGCATGTCAGACGTCAGCCGCAATGCTTTATCATAAAAGGCCTGATGATGCGGGCTCTATAAACCTATAGTCCGCACCTATTATGACAAAATGCCAAAAAACGCCTATATACCCCAAAAATCAGAAAAAACACCGAACCGGCTTTTAGAAAAAATCTTTAAAAACAAACACAACTGAACAATTTTCAAATCAAGCCGGTATGCAAGATTGCAACATAGGACAGGCAATCAGAATTTCCATAGCTGCAAAAACTTTCAGGCAGAAAACGGATGGCAGCAATATTATATGCCATCCGGATAATTGTGATCAGGCCTGACTTACAGCCCCAGTCCGCCGATACAGACATATTTAGTATCGAGATAATCCTCGATGCCCTGATGCCCGCCTTCTTTACCAAGCCCCGATTCTTTCAAACCACCGAACGGTGCTTCCACAGTTGAAATCAGCCCCTCATTGACGCCGACCAGACCATATTTCAAGCCTTCCATCACACGGAAAGCACGGCCGAGGTCCTGCGTATAGAAATAACAAGCGAGACCATATTCCGTATTATTGGCCTGCTCAATCACATCGTCTTCGGATTTGAATTTATAGACCGGTGCAACAGGGCCGAAAATCTCTTCTTTGGTGAAGCGCATACGCGGCTTGGCATCAGCAATCACAGTCGGTTCAAAATAAGTACCGCCCAGTGCATGGCGCTGACCACCGGTTACAACACGTCCGCCTTTTTTCACGGCATCTGCGATGAATTCTTCAACCTTTTCAACCGCACTCATATCAATCAGCGGGCCTTGCTGTGTACCGTCTTCCAGCCCGTTGCCGATTTTAAGCTGCTCCACGGCTGCTGTGAATTTCTCAATAAAGCGGGCATAAATCTTGGACTGAACGAAGAACCGGTTAGTGCAAACGCAGGTCTGACCGGAATTGCGGAATTTTGCAGCAATCGCTCCCGCCACAGCACGATCCAGATCAGCATCATCAAAAACAATGAATGGTGCATTACCGCCCAGCTCCATCGAAACTTTTTTGACTGTGCCTGCCGTCTGCTTCATCAGAAGCTTGCCCACCGCTGTTGAGCCAGTGAATGTCAGCTTGGCAATTTGCGGATTGCGGGTCAGCTCACCGCCGATTTCACTGGCCGAGCCGGTGAGAATATTGACGACACCGGCAGGAATGCCCGCCTCTTCACACAACACACCCCAGACAAGACCGGAATATGGCGTTTGCGTTGCCGGTTTGACCACAACCGTACACCCCGATGCCAAAGCAGGGCCGATTTTACGCGCCAGCATTGAGGACGGAAAATTCCACGGCGTAATCGCAGCGACAACGCCCACCGGCTCTTTCGTCACCATAATGCGCCGGTCTGCCCAAGGTGACGGGACAACATCGCCATAAACGCGTCTTGCTTCCTCCGCATACCAAAGAATATAGGCAGCGGAACTTGCCACCTCGCCTTTGGCCTCGGTCAGCGATTTCCCCTGCTCCATTGTCAGAATTTCAGCCAGCGTATCCTGATGCGCCAAAATCAGATCATGCAATTTGCGCATTTTCTGCGCGCGTTCATTGGCGGTGGTTTTGCGCCATGTTTTAAACGCCTGCGCAGCAGCTTCAATCGCGCGCGCAGTCTCTGCTTTTCCGGATTTCGGAACAGTTCCCAGCACTTTGCCGGTCGCCGGATTAATCACATCAATTGTGGCACCACTGTCTGCAGCAACCCACTGACCGCCAATCAGATTAGCCTGTTTGATAAACCGGCTGGTATTTGCCGTCATAGTCTCTCTCCTCAAGACAATACATGCAAATCTCCTCATATTTGCATGCTTGTTTTCCCGTTCCATTCAAGAGATGACACAGGGGCAAAGTCAAGGGAAAGCGTGGAATTATAGCCCTACATCAGCTGTCTCAGCCCCAGACAGCCTGCGCCAGAGCAATCCACATTGCCAGCGTCAGAGCGGAGGCTGCCGTTGCCAGTACCATCGAGGTCGAAGACAGTCCCTGCCCGACACCGAATCGCGTGGCAATCAAATAGGAATTGACGCCGGACGGCAGTGCCGCAGCTGTAATGGCCACCTTAGCACTCAATGGCGGCAGACCGAGGAACCAAGCCATCACAAAGACCACGGCAGGCATCAGCAGCAGTTTGAAAGACGCATTGACACCAGCAGCGATAACATTGCCGGAAATGCCGAATTTCTTCAGCCCCATTCCCATAGCGAACAAAGCCAGAGGCCCCGAAACATCGGCGAGCATCGAAATCAACTGCATCGGCAATTGCGGGATGGAAAAGCCGGAGAGCCGCACCAGCCAGCCGGTAAGAATACCAATCACCAGCGGATTACGCAGCAAGGCGGAGAAGAACTTGATGACCGTATCAGCTTTACCGGTTTCCCCGCTGATAACGCCGTCTTTACGCAATGCCCATTCATTCAACATCAGGGATGCAGCCATCATCAGCGGCATATGAATGGAGATAATCAGCGAGATGATCACCAGCCCCTCTTGTCCGTAGACGCCAAGCATCAACGGCATACCAAGAAAGACCAGATTAGAGAAAGCGCCGGTCACACCGGCAACCACGCCTGCCCGCCGGTCGCGGCCGAACATCAGGCGGATACCGCAATGTGCAGCCGTCCAGGCCACAATCACACCGGTAAAATAGACCAGCCATAATGCCCACGGGTTTCCTGTGCTAAAATCGGCTGTCAGCATCGTGCGGAATAGCAGCAGCGGTGTAGACACCACAAAAACAAAATCAGCGAGACCGTCGCCGGTCGTATCACTCAGAATTTTAAGCTTAGCGAATATGTAACCAAGCATAATGATGCTGAAGATGATTGTAATTGTGGCCGCGAGACCCATATTTCACCATACTTATCTGTAATGCCGCATGAAAACTGCGCTATACATCATCTGTGATTCTCGTAGTGATGTATAAATAAAGTGCGGATACGCCGGTGACTGCATCACCGGCCCGCTCTGATTATTTGTTTTACGCATTACCAAACTCTTACTGATTTCTTCATAAATTTGCGCAATATGAAAAATCAACCGGAGCATTTGAGCCTAAAGCCTGATGTTTCGACACCTGACCGGTTTTTCTGAAACTGCTTTCAGAGACGGTAAGAACAGTTTTTAAGAATAGATTCTGACGGTCTCAAATACGGGATCAGCTCAGGTTCTGTGTAAAATCGCTCATCGCGCTTATCTTTTGCTGTTGCAAAATAGTATAAGACGGAGAGCTTCATATTCTCAGGGTCTTACTCAGAGGGGGAATATATCTTTCCCTTTTGAGCGAAAAACGCTAGACACGCCCTGATTAAACAACGATGCCTGCTGGTTCGGGCCTGATACAAGGATTATCAAATTGTCCTCAACATTTGACAAAGTAGCTGATATTATTGCTGAAACCAGCGAAATTGACCGCGCTTCCATCACTCCTGAAAGCCACACAATCGACGATCTGGGCATCGACAGCCTCGATTTCCTCGATATCGTTTTCGCGATTGATAAAGCTTTCGGCATCAAAATTCCTCTGGAACAGTGGACTCAGGAAGTTAACGAAGGCAAAGCTGATACCGAAGCTTACTTCGTTCTCAAGAATCTCTGCGCCAAAATCGACGAACTCGTCGCTGCCAAGCAGGCTTAATTTAAGTTAAATTGACGCGCAGTGTGGTAAAAAACCATGCCGCGCGTCTTTTTACAGGCAGTGGCTTATATAATTGTGATTACAATCACAAAACATTGATCGCCGCTTGATGCGGCTTTTGTCATTGATAAGTATGTTTCAGGGATAAATCTGTCCCTGTCATAATTACACCACTGTAAGATTCTGCCTTCGGGTAAGTTACGACCGGAAATCAAGCGAGCAGCTCATGCACAGCAAAAAAGTTCTCATCACCGGCATCGGCCTCATCACCTCTCTGGGTGAAGGTGTGGATGCCCATTGGTCTGCCCTCACATCAGCAGGGACGCAGCCGAAGCTCGATACAGAGAATTTCGCTCCTTACACAGTTCACCCGTTGGGCGAAGTTGACTGGTCTCAGCAAATTCCGAAGCGCTCCGACCAGCGCCAGATGGAAACATGGCAGCGTCTCGGCACCTATGCGGCAGGTCTTGCCCTGCAGGATGCCGGTATCAAAGAAAATGAAGCGCTTTGCTCGACGATGGATATGATTGTGAGCGCCGGTGGCGGCGAACGCGATATCAGCGTCGACACACAAATTCTCGATGCAGGCCGCGGCAACAATCAACCGGGTCTGATGCTCAACGAAAAGCTTTCCACAGAACTGCGTCCGACGCTGTTTCTGGCGCAGCTTTCCAATCTGCTTGCCGGTAATATTTCGATTGTTCATAAAGTTACCGGATCATCACGCACATTCATGGGTGAAGAAGGCTCCGGCATCTCCGCTGTGGAAACTGCAGCGGCCCGCATCCGTACCGGTCAGAGCACCCATGCGCTCGTTGGCGGTTCATACAATGCGGAACATTTCGACATGTTGCTCGGCCATGAGCTCGGCGGTTTCCTGAAGTCTGACGGCTGGGCTCCGGTCTGGGCACGTGAAGGCTCGCAGGGCGGTGGCATGATCACCGGTTCCGGCGGCATCTTCCTCGTTCTCGAAGAAGCAGAACATGCCAAAGCCCGTGGTGCCCGCGCCTATGGTGAGATTGCATCTATCTCCAGCGGCCAAATCCGTCGCGGCAAAGAAGACCTTACCGCAACTGTTTCCGCGTTGATTGAAGACAACAGTTTTGTTGTGTCTGGTGCATCCGGTGCCCATCAGCCGACAGCTGCAGAAAAGGCAGCTTTAAGCGCTAAAGGCGCCAGCTATCGTGGCGTATCCGGCCTGTTCGGCCATATGCGTGAAGCACAGTTCCCGCTGGCACTCGCACTCGCCGCGCTCAGCGTCTGGAAAGGCGAAGCTTTTGCTCCGCTTTCCGGTGATGAAACAGCACGCAGCGGTGCGCTTGACCGCGCCACAGCACTCACTGTCGGAGCCACCCGCTCCGAGGGTGCAGCCATTATTGTAAAAGCCTGATCGGAGGTCTCCATGTCAAAATTTACCGATCATCTCGGCCGCCCGTTGGTTGCCATTACCGGTGCCGGTGTTGTTTCCCCGCTGGGAACCGGCAAGGAAGATAACTGGAACGCCCTGACCGGCGGTCAGTCCGGTATTCACGAAATCAACCGCTTCCCGACCGAAAATCTCAAGACCCGCATTGCCGGTACAGTAGATTTCCTGCCGGAAAGCACAATCGGCGCATCTGCTCTGTCTGAAAAACTGGCACGTCTTGCCGGTGAAGAAGCCATTGCCCAGTCTGGTCTGTCGGTCACAGACTTCGGCGGCCCGCTGTTTCTGGCGGCGCCACCGGTTGAACTCGATTGGAAAAGCCGCTTTGCTCTGGATGCACTGGTGAAAAATCAGGGTGAACCAAGCTATCAGCTGCTGCTCGAAGCCTGCCGCAACAATCCACGTATGGACGAATTCAACACCACACAGTTTGGCTACATCGCCGAGCGTCTGGCAGATATTTTCGGTACACGCGGCCTGCCGGTGACGATGTCCACCGCTTGCGCATCGGGTGCGACCGCTATTCAGTCCGGCGTTGAAGCTATTCGCCGTGGTGAAAGCGACCGTGTTCTGGCCATTGGTACAGACGGTTCTGTTTCCGCTGAAGCGCTGATCCGCTTCTCGTTGCTCTCCGCTCTCTCCACGCAGAATGACCAGCCGCACAAGGCTTCCAAGCCTTTCAGCAAAGACCGTGACGGTTTTGCGATGGCTGAAGGTTCCGGCGCTCTGGTAATGGAATCGCTGGAAAGCGCCATTGCCCGCGGCGCAAAAATTCTCGGTATTCTCAAAGGCTGCGGCGAAAAAGCGGATGATTTCCACCGCACCCGTTCAAGCCCTGACGCTTCACCGGCTATTGCTACTGTGCGCGCAGCCTTGGATGATGCCGGTCTGACCATTGACGATATCAGCTATGTCAACGCGCATGGTACCTCAACCCCAGAAAACGACAAGATGGAGTATCACACTCTGTCCTCCGTCTTCGGTGAACGCATCAGCTCAATTCCGGTCTCTTCCAACAAGTCGATGATCGGTCATACACTGACGGCTGCCGGTGCAATTGAAGCCGTGTTCTCGCTGCTGACCATTCAGACAGGCACACTGCCGCCGACCATCAATTACGACAATCCTGATCCGGCTATCGCGCTCGACGTGGTGCCGAATGTGAAACGGGATGCCAATGTCACTGCCATTCTGTCGAACTCGTTCGGCTTTGGCGGTCAGAATGCCAGCCTCGTGGTTGCAGCGCATCAATAAGCGCGCAACTCCGTACAGGCACTCAAATTTAATAAGGATAGAACTCAAACATGCGCGCATTACAGCTCCTCGATGACCGCCGCTTGGAAATCACCGACATTCCGGCTCCTGAAAAGCCGGGCTTTGGTGAAGTTACCGTCAATATCAAAGCGGTTGCCCTCAACCATATCGACGTATGGGGCTGGCGCGGCATGGCTTTTGCCAAACGCAAAATGCCGCTGGTGATCGGCGCGGAAGCATCGGGCGTCGTCACCGCAATCGGTGAAGGCGTATCCAATGTGCTGCCGGGTCAGCTGGTGTCGATCTACGGCGCCCGCACCTGTGGTCTGTGTAAAGCCTGTCGCGAAGGCCGCGACAATCTTTGCGAACATGTTTCCGGCGTTCATGGTTTCCACCTTGACGGTTTCGCCTGTGAAGCTGTTAATCTGCCTGCACGTCTGCTGGTCGCAGCACCTCCGGGTGTTGATGCAATCGGTGCGGCTGTTGCTCCGGTAACTTTTGGTACCGTAGAACACATGCTCTTCGACAATGCCAAACTGCAGCCGGGTGAAAGCATCCTCATTCAGGCCGGTGGCTCTGGTATTGGTACCGCTGCTATTCAGCTGGCCAAGAGAATGGGTTGCACCGTCTACACCACTGTCGGCTCCAACGATAAAATCGAAAAAGCGAAAGCCCTCGGTGCAGATCATGTGATCAACTACCGCGAAGACCGCTTTGAAGGCGTAATGCGTAAGCTCACCAAGAAAAAAGGCGTCGACGTGGTATTCGAGCATGTTGGTGCGGATACATGGGCTGGCTCGATGCTGTCGCTGAAGTGCGGCGGCCGTCTGGTCACTTGCGGTTCTACCTCCGGTGTTTCAACAAACATGAACCTGATGATGCTGTTCCAGCAGCAGCTCAAACTGCTCGGCTCCTTCGGTTGCCGCATGGAAAACATGGCCGATGCCATGCAGAAAATGGCGCAGGGTCAGGTCTCTCCGGTGATTGATACTGTGGTTGGTTTTGATCAGATCGACACTGTTTTGAAGCGCATGGAAAGCCGTGACGTCTTCGGAAAAATCATTCTGACAATTGACTGATCTTCAGTTTATCAATGCGGATTATCTTGCAGCGCCCTGTGTTTTGATGCACAGGACGCTGTAACTTTTTAAAGCGAAAGCTCTCTTGATGTTCAAACTGAAACTCCTTGCGTTCAAATATTGGCAGAAGCTGAAAATTGCCAATTACTGGCTGTGGGCGCAGGCAGTCTTCATTCTGCTGGCATTTTTACGTTTACTGCCTGCCAAAGCCGCTATCCGTTTTTCCGCGTGGGTTGCCCGCAAAATCGGCCCGCTGTCGTCGCGTCATAAAGTGGCAACACGCAATCTCGCCAATGCCTATCCGGAAAAATCTCCTCAGGAGATTGAGGAAATCGCGCTGGAAATGTGGGACAGCATGGCGCGCCTGCTGGCTGAATATGTGTTTCTCGATGCGATCTTCGACTTTGATCCGGACGCGAAAGAAAAAGGTCTGATCGAAGTCGAGGGCGAAGAGATTTTCCGTCGCCTGCTCGATGAGAAAAAGCCGCATATTTTCTTCACCGCCCATACCGGTAATTTTGAATTGCTGCCGATTTGCGCGGCAACTTTCGGTCTCAATGTTACAGCTCTCTTCCGCCCGCCGAATAATCCGTTTATCGCCCGCAAAGTGCTGAAAGCCCGCCGTACCAATATGGGGCATCTGGTGCCGTCCAAAGCCGGTGCTGCATGGTCGCTCGCTGCGGTGCTCGGTCAGGATGACAATGTGGGCATGCTGGTTGACCAGAAATTCGCCCGAGGCGTGCCAAGCACATTCTTCAATCAGCCGGTTAAGACCAATCCGCTTTTGGCCAAACTCGCCCGTCAATATGATTGCGATGTGTATCCGGCCCGTTGTATCCGCCTGCCCGGCGGTCGCTATCGTCTGGAGTTGTCGGAACGCATGGAATTACCACGCGATGCAAGCGGTCAGGTTGATATTGCCGCCACAGCTCAATTGCTCAATGATACAGTTGAGGGCTGGGTGCGCGAATATCCGGGTCAATGGATGTGGTTCCACAAACGCTGGGGCTAATCTGTGCTGTTTTAACAGGCGCGGCTTCACGTAAACTTGTATGCTGACGCCGGACATGCTAACCGCCTGCAAACGGAACAGAGCCTCGCTCAAGGCTTAGAAACAAGGATCTCCTCATGTCCCGCCCGATTATCATTGCACCTTCTATTCTCGCCTCTGACTTTTCCAAGCTTGGTCAGGAAATCAAAGATGTTGTGACCGCCGGTGCGGACTGGATTCATATTGATGTGATGGACGGCCATTTCGTACCGAACATCACTTTCGGTCCGGACGTGGTAAAGGCAATCCGCCCGCATACAGATGCTTTCTTTGATACGCATCTGATGATTGCACCCGCTGACCCTTATCTGGAAGCATTTGCCAAAGCCGGTTCAGACCAGATCACAGTTCATGCAGAAGCAGGCCCCCACCTGCATCGCTCACTGCAAGCAATCAAAGGTCTTGGCAAAAAAACCGGTGTTGCAATCAATCCTGCAACATCTGCCTCCTGTCTTGAATATATCCTTGATGATATTGATCTCATTCTGGTTATGACAATCAATCCGGGTTTTGGCGGACAAAAGCTTATCCCTTCAATTATTGAAAAGATCAAAGCCGTTCGTGCCATGATCGGTGAGCGTCCAATTGATATTCAGGTAGACGGCGGCGTGACGGTTGAGACGATCGGTTCCCTTGCCAAAGCAGGTGCAAACTCTTTCGTCGCCGGTACCGCTATCTACAAAGCAGGCAATGTTGATGGTTACCGCACCAATATAGACGCCTTGCGCAAAGCTGCCGAACAAGGCCGCGCTTAATTGAATTCTGACAGGCGGATAGCAATATCCGCCTGAAATTTTTAAAACGACCGGTTCACCGGTTCTCCCGTCTAATACACTTTAGGAAACGCACATGATCCCGCGCTATTCCCGCCCTGAAATGGTTGCCATCTGGTCGCCGGAAACCAAGTTCCGCATCTGGTTTGAGATTGAAGCTCACGCCTGTGATGCGCTGGCTGAAATCGGCGTTATCCCGAAAGAATCCGCAAAAACCATTTGGGAAAAAGGCGGCGCGGCTAAGTTTGATGTTGCCCGTATTGATGAGATCGAAGCCGTCACCAAACATGACGTCATCGCATTCCTCACCCATCTGGCCGAATTTGTTGGTCCTGACAGCCGTTTCATCCATCAGGGCATGACTTCGTCGGACGTTCTCGACACCTGCTTCAACGTACAGCTGATGCGCGCAAGCGATCTGTTGCTCGCCGATCTCGACAAACTGCTGGCAGCGCTGAAAACCCGCGCTTACGAGCATAAAGACACCATCACCATCGGCCGCAGCCATGGTATCCACGCTGAACCGATCACTTTCGGCGTTAAAATGGCACTGGCCTATGCAGAATTCGAACGCTGCCGCGCCCGTCTGGTTGCAGCCCGTGAAGAAATCGCAACCTGCGCCATCTCCGGTGCGGTCGGCACATTCGCCAATATTGACCCGCGCGTTGAAGAACATGTTGCCAAGTCGCTCGGCATGAAAGCCGAACCGGTTTCCACACAGGTTATCCCGCGCGACCGTCATGCGATGTATTTCTCGGTTCTGGCGGTTATCGCTTCTTCGGTTGAGCGTCTGGCTGTTGAAATTCGTCATCTGCAGCGCACAGAGGTGCTGGAAGCGGAAGAGTATTTCTCACCGGGTCAGAAGGGTTCATCGGCAATGCCGCATAAGCGCAATCCTGTGCTGACAGAAAACCTGACCGGTCTTGCCCGCATGGTTCGCTCCATGGCGCTACCTGCAATGGAAAACGTGGCTCTGTGGCATGAGCGCGATATTTCGCACTCCTCCGTTGAGCGCATGATCGGCCCTGATGCAACGATCACGCTCGACTTCGCCCTCGCCCGCCTGACCGGCGTGATCGAAAAGCTGCTTGTTTATCCTGAAAACATGATGA
The DNA here is from genome assembly GCF_003314995.1 of Pseudochrobactrum asaccharolyticum. Lineage (GTDB taxonomy): Bacteria > Pseudomonadota > Alphaproteobacteria > Rhizobiales > Rhizobiaceae > Pseudochrobactrum > Pseudochrobactrum asaccharolyticum. The sequence continues at coordinate 528,763 of NZ_QNRH01000004.1, read as the reverse complement.
ACAACCTGAACAAGTTCCGTGGTCTGGTGCATTCGCAGCGCGTGCTGCTGGCTCTCACGCAGGCTGGTGTATCCCGTGAAGATTCCTACCGCCTAGTTCAGCGCAATGCGATGAAGGTATGGGAACAGGGCAAAGACTTCCTCGAAGAACTGCTGGCCGATGCGGAAGTCCGCGCAGCACTCTCCGAAGAGCAGATCCGCGAGAAGTTCGACCTCGGCTATCATACCAAACACGTTGATACGATTTTCAACCGCGTGTTTAACACGCAAGTGAAATAATCCCGTGTTTAACATGCAAAAATAGAAATGCGTGTTTAAGTAAGATTACGCGTTTTAAACCAATAAAAAAGCCCCGTCTGAAGTTTCAGGCGGGGCTTTTGTCTTATACTTTATTGATGCGGATCTCATTCCCCCACGGATCATCAACAACACGGGTTTTCACGTCCCGCGTATCATTGATCTGCACAAAAGACAGACCGCTGCGATCAAGATCACGTTTGCCAGCACTATTACTCTGCCAGATATTATTGGCAATGTGGTGATGATAGCCGCCGGAAGACAGAAACACAGCTTTTGATCCGTATTTTGCGACTGTGTCGAATGCCAGTTCATCATGCCACCAGTCATCCGCGGGCTGAATTTGCCCGACACGCAGATGCACATGACCGACAACTGTGCCTTCCGGTGCTTTTGTCCATTCAGACGGCGCATTGTTAAGCTCCTGCAAAAGACCATTCACGTCCATTGCATCAGTTACCATATGCACCTGATCGCCGTTCCACTGCCATGTATCCGGCGCACGATCGGTATAAATCTCAATACCATTGCCATCCGGATCAGTCAGGTAAACGGCTTCACTCACCGCATGGTCGGATGCACCGGCAACCGGCAGCTGTTTATCAATTGCGCGTCTGATCCAGCGCGCCAGATCAGCACGTTCCGGTAGCAAAAATGCGGTATGAAACAGACCGGCACTGCGCGGATCATCCTGTTTCAGTGCCGAAGATTGTTCAATTTCCAGCAATTCCCGTCCGCCTGCGCCAAGAACAATCGAAGAGCCGCGACGTGCCATTTCACGCAGGCCGACAATTTCCTCGTAGTATTGCGCCAGCGTTTCAGCATCACGCGATTTCAGACCGACACGTTCAACATAGGCAGGACGTGTAACTGCAAACGGTAATTTGCTCATAATTCTTATTCCTATTCCTGTAGCCGCATCAAATTTGCCGGCAATAACAGGGTAGCGGTTACTTTCAGATAACCTATAAATCGCGCGTCGCCAGATAAGTTGCAATACATAGAGCTGCAAACACGCTGTTCATATTTTAAGATACAATGGCCGAATTAAACACAAAACTGTCCACGGAGAATAAACAGTCTGCACATGGTCTTTAAATCAGCACCCTGAAGAATAATATGAAAGACAACAAAAATTGCGCCTTCTCTACAACTGAGATGCGCAGAACCAATATTGAATAAACGCTTCAGGCAGAGTAAATCAGGCATATGAAAGTTAAAGACGCAGATATCCTCATCATCCCCGGTTACACCAATTCCGGCCCTGACCACTGGCAGACACGCTGGGAGCATAAACTCTCCACCGCCCGCCGTGTGCAGCAGGCTGAATGGTCAAAACCTGTTCGCGAAGACTGGGTTGCCTCCCTCATCAAGCATGTTGAGGAAGCCACCAAGCCGGTCGTGCTGGTCGCGCATTCGCTGGGTGTGCCAACAGCTGTGCATGCTATTCCGCATATTAAAGACAAGGTTGTCGGTGGCTTTTTCGTTGCTCCGCCGGATGTACTGGATGAAACCATCCGCCCGAAACACCTGATGACTTTCGGCCCCTATCCGCGTGAGCGTCTGCCTTTTCCGGCCATTACCATTGCCAGCCGCAACGATCCGTTCTCGAAATTTGAGTCGGCGGAAGATATTGCAGCGGCTTGGGGTTCACTGCTGATTGATGCCGGTGAAGCCGGACATATCAATGCAGAATCCGGACACGGCCCTTGGCCGGAAGGCACCATGGTCTTCACACAGTTTTTGTCCAAACTCTGAAACAAAAAAGCCGTTCATACTCTGAACGGCTTTTTTATTATCTCGTCACTCATCCCACGCTTTCAGCATCGCTGCCGCACCTGCAACCAGATAGCCGCTATCAGATGCAAGGGTAATAAAGCGATAGCCCAAGGCGTGATAGCGTTTGGCAAAAGCACTGTTGGGAGCATAAATACCAGCCAGCTTATTATGCGCTGCGGCGCGTCGGGCAATATGCGTGAGCGGCTCGACAATATCTTCCGAATGTGGATTGGCTTCTAAACCATTGCTCCATGCGATTGAGAAATCCGCAGGCCCGACAAACACGCCATCAATACCGTCAACAGCGAGAATCGCATCCAGAGCTTCATAGGCTGCTCGGGTCTCAATCATGGCAAAGCTCAGTGTCTGCTGATTGGCAGCGGTCAGATAAGCATTCGATCCGGGCTGACCGTATCCGTCTCTGCCGCGCAGAGGCCCCCATGAGCGCTCACCAAGCGGCGGATATTTCATAGCACCGGCAAATGCTTTTGCCTCTTCTGCTGAATTAATCATCGGTGCAATCACGGCATGAGCACCAAAATCCAGAGCGCGGCTGGCCGTATCGAACCGGCCGACCGGTATGCGCACAATCACTGGCTTTCCCGATGCTTTGACGGTACCGATCCCCTGACAAATCCCCTGCTCTGTATGGGAACCATGCTGCATATCCAGCGTGATTGCATCAAAACCCAGCGCGCTGATGCTTTCCAGCAAGAGCGGGTCAGAAATTGTACTCCACGCGGAGCGGATGGTTTCGCCAGAGCGCAAACGCTCAGCCAGAGAAAGTGATGTTGTCATGAATGCACCTTGTATGTGTCTTATATTTCAGATCGTTCCCGAAACCCGATCTTAAAGCGCAATAAAAACAACGTCCATGCCTTCCTGTTCATTGCCAAATAAAAAACCGCACGGAATGTTCCGTGCGGCTTGTCAAAGATTCTATGCAGGCTGCTTATTCAGCGCTGACCTGTTTTGCTGCTTCTTCAAGGAAATTCAGCAATTGCAGACGCAGTTCATCATCGCTCACATTGACAGATGCCGCGCTGAAATCACCGGAAACCTTACGGATAACGTCTTCATCGCCGGCCTCTTCAAAGTCTGCACGCACGACTTCTGTCGCATAAGCTTGTGCGTCTGCACCGGTTTTACCGAGTTTTTCTGCAGCCCAGAGACCGAGCAACTTGTTGCGTCGTGCAATCGCACGGAAACGCAAATCTTCGTCATGGGCAAATTTATTCTCGAAAGTATTACGACGTTCGTCCATTCCGCTCATAAGATCCCTCACATAACAGTTATTTTGGCCGATCATGGCTGCAGTTTTAGCTTTTGTCAGCAGCAAAATCACACCAAAGTGTATTAGTACATCAGGCATATAGGGTTGACACAATGGCACAACCAGAGGCCACGCACAGAAAAAGCATAAAACAATCGCTGAAAAACAACATCGCGGCATAAAGGATGATTGTTTAAATGCATCATTTGCGCTAGGGAACGCAGACATTGCGGCTGCAGTGGCCGCTTCCTGAAACATCGGGATGAGACGGGACGTCTCAAAACGGTCTCAGCAAACCCCAGAGGTTCCTAAACCCCATGAATCGACGCCGCCGTATTTACGAAGGCAAGGCCAAGATCCTTTACGAAGGACCGGAGCCAGGCACTCTCATTCAGTTTTTCAAAGATGACGCCACCGCTTTCAATGCTAAGAAGCATGAAGTGATTGATGGCAAGGGAGTGCTGAACAATCGCATCTCCGAATACATCTTTACACAGTTGAACAAGATCGGCATTCCGACCCACTTCATCCGCCGCGTCAACATGCGCGAGCAGCTGATTAAAGAAGTCGAAATCATTCCGCTTGAAGTTGTCGTGCGCAATGTTGCTGCCGGCTCGCTTGCCAAGCGTCTGGGGATTGAAGAAGGCACCGTTCTGCCGCGTTCAATCATTGAATTTTATTACAAAGCCGATGCGCTCGATGACCCGATGGTCTCTGAAGAGCACATCACTGCATTTGGCTGGGCCAGCCCTGCGGAGCTCGATGATATTATGGCACTTGCCATTCGTATCAACGACTTCCTCACCGGTCTGTTCCTCGGCGTCGGCATTCAGCTGGTCGATTTCAAAATCGAATGCGGCCGTCTGTTCGAAGGCGACATGATGCGCGTGGTTCTGGCCGATGAAATTTCGCCGGACTCAGCTCGCCTCTGGGACGTTGCGACCAATGAGAAAATGGATAAAGACCGTTTCCGCCGCGATATGGGTGGTCTGGTTGAAGCCTATCAAGAAGTGGCACGTCGTCTCGGCATTATGAACGAGAACGAGCCGCCGCGTCCTTCCGGCCCGACACTGGTCAAGTAAGTCAATTTCAGCCCGGGAAGTCTGCCGCTTTCCGGGCTGTGTGTTTCAGGCAGTATCTCAACCGGATACTGCACATTTCCTCTTCTAAAATACAGGATAACAAAGTGATTAAGGCACGCGTCACCGTCACACTGAAAAACGGCGTTCTTGACCCTCAGGGTAAAGCTATTGTCGGCGCTCTCGGCAGCCTCGGCTTTGATGGCGTCAACTCTGTCCGTCAGGGCAAGGTTTTTGATGTTGTTCTTGAGACCACAGACAAAGCACAGGCTGAAACAGAGCTGAAAGCTATGTGCGAAAAGCTTCTCGCCAATACGGTTATCGAAGATTACAGCTTCGACATCGCCTGATCTCTTTATTTTGGCGTTAATAAGCGCCATATTTTAAAGAGATATTGCAGCAGTTCAGGGCAGAATGCCTTACCGCTTTTGCCTGAAATGCGTTGGATTTAAAGAGAGTAATCTGCATTATGAAATCAGCAGTTATCCTTCTTCCGGGTCTGAACCGCGACCGCGATATGATCGCCGCGCTGACCAAAATCGGTGGCAAGGCTCCGCAGACCGTGTGGCAGACCGATACCGAAATTCCTGATGTTGACCTGATCGTCATTCCGGGCGGCTTTTCCTATGGCGACTATCTGCGCTGCGGCGCGATTGCTGCCCGTATGCCGGTTATGCAGGCTCTGCGCAAAAAAGCGGAAGCCGGTGTGCGCGTGATTGGCGTCTGCAACGGCTTCCAGATTCTGCTTGAAGCTGGCTTGCTGCCGGGTGCGCTGATGCGCAACACTTCGCTGAAGTTTGTCTGCCGTGAAGTGAAGCTCGAAGTTGCCAACAATCAGAGCATTTTCACCCGCGGTTACGAACAAGGCCAGATCATCCGCTGCCCTGTTGCCCATCATGACGGCAACTATTTTGCGGAAAGCGATGTTCTGAAGTCCATTGAAGACAATGGTCAGGTTGTATTCCGTTATGCGGAAGGCACCAATCCGAATGGCTCGATGAATGACATTGCAGGCATTACCAATGCTGCAGGCAATGTGCTTGGCATGATGCCGCATCCGGAAAACCTGATCGAACAGGCGCATGGCGGCACTGACGGCCGTGCATTATTTGCATCCGCTCTGGATCGCCTTGCATCGTAGAATGAAACTTGCCCGCTTGCAGCATTAATGCTGCGCGGGCATTTTCTGCATGACATGACAACAGCATAACGGGAGGAAGTACTATGAAGCTCTATAATAAGCCTTTATCACCTTACTGCGCCTTTATCCGCATTATTGCTGAGGTCAAAGACCTGCCGCTAAAACTGGTCGACGCACCTGCGGGACCACCGCTGCCGGAAGAGTTTCGGGAAATTTCACCGATGCGCCGTATTCCGGTTCTGATCACCGGCTCGGGCGAAACCCTGTTTGAAGCTTCCGTTATTGCTGAATATCTGGAAGAGCGTTTTCCTGAAAAACCGATGCTGCCTGCCGATCCGAAAGACCGTGCACAGATTCGCATCATCATGCGCCTGCTCGATCTGGATGTGCTGCCGTCGATCATTCCGGTTTTGCTGGCTGGCCCTGCCAATCCGTTTCCTGCTGAAAAAACCGCCAAGATTTTCGACCACGTACGTCATGCACTGAAAACCGTTGAAGACCGTATTTCTTCAGGCCCTTATGCGCTTGGTGAACAGGTTACTCTGGCCGATGCATGGCTGGCACCTACCCGTTATCTGCTGGAAAGTCTGCGTCGCTTCCCGAGCTTTGAAGCTATTCTGGAAGATTGCCCGAAGATTGAAGGCTATCAGACCAATGCACAGGGCATTCCGGAAATCGCATCCGTACTAGGTGAAATGCACGACGCCAGAAAAGCGATAGCGAAAGCTGCAAGCTGATCAAACCAATCCGCAGAGCCTGCTCAAGACAGTCAGGCTCTGCCCAACTATAATTCTCATATCATTCCTCTGCGGAGCTTAGTCTTTAATGAAATTGGCGCATGGTATTGTAATGGCTTTGTCCGCAGTTGCTTTAAGCGGATGTCTCGCGTCTAAAAAAGCACCGCCTCCGGCAACAGGTAATGTTAGTCATACAGCCTTGGCAACCATGGAACGCGTGGCGCTTGGTGCTAAGCAATGCTGGTTTAAATCCGGCGATTCTGAGTTTCGTCAATATACCCTTGCACCGGAACTGGTTTCCTATACCGGCCGCCCGCGTATTCTCGTAGTTCCGGCAAAGAACCCGAATGACCGGCCTTTGCTGGTTGTGCAGGCAGAAGGCAATCCGGGACGTATGGAGCGTTTCGGCCCGTTAATGCAAAGTCCGCTTGCGGAACGCATCGAGCGCGATACAGCGCGCTGGGCGTCCGGCCAGCGAAGCTGCTAACGAAAACAAAGTCAGCGAAGCTGCTAATATTTTAAATAAGCATCACACCAATCACATATCCGAGCTCCGGCTCATAGATCAAAGAAGACAGCGACACCGATATGGACAGCAAAAAGTCAATCCGTAATGATTACCCGATCACACCGGAACTGATTGCCGCACACGGCCTCAAGCCCGATGAATACCAGCGCATTCTTGACCTGATCGGTCGTGAGCCAAGCTTTACGGAGCTGGGTATTTTCTCGGCAATGTGGAACGAGCATTGCTCGTATAAATCCTCCAAAAAATGGCTGCGCACGCTGCCAACAACCGGCCCGCGCGTTATTCAGGGTCCGGGTGAAAATGCCGGTGTTGTCGATATTGATGACGGCGATTGCGTTGTTTTCAAAATGGAAAGTCACAACCACCCGTCTTACATCGAGCCTTATCAGGGCGCGGCAACCGGCGTTGGCGGCATCCTGCGTGACGTGTTCACCATGGGCGCCCGTCCTGTTGCGGCCATGAATGCACTGCGTTTTGGTGCACCTGAGCATCCAAAAACCCGCCACCTCGTTTCCGGTGTTGTCTCCGGCGTTGGCGGTTACGGCAATGCATTCGGCGTGCCGACTGTTGGCGGTGAAGTGGAATTCGACGCCCGTTATAACGGCAACATCCTCGTCAATGCTTTTGCAGCCGGTCTCGCAAAATCCGATGCGATTTTCTATTCCAAAGCGGAAGGTGTTGGCCTGCCGGTCGTTTATCTCGGCGCTAAAACCGGTCGTGACGGTGTTGGCGGTGCGACAATGGCATCGGCTGAATTTGATGAATCGATCGATGAAAAGCGCCCGACCGTTCAGGTTGGTGATCCGTTCACTGAAAAATGCCTGCTTGAAGCCTGCCTTGAGCTGATGGCTTCCGGTGCGGTTATCGCCATTCAGGATATGGGCGCTGCCGGTCTCACCTGCTCCGCCGTTGAAATGGGCGCCAAAGGCGATCTAGGCATTGAACTGAACCTCGACACTGTACCGGTGCGCGAAGAGCAGATGTCTGCCTATGAAATGATGCTCTCGGAAAGTCAGGAACGCATGCTGATGGTGCTGCGTCCTGAACAAGAAGCAGAAGCACAGGCGATCTTCAAAAAATGGGGCCTGGATTTTGCAATCGTTGGTAAAACCACTGACGACCTGCGTTTCCGCGTCTTCCATCAGGGTGAACAGGTTGCCGATCTGCCGATTAAAGAACTCGGTGATGAGGCTCCGGAATATGATCGTCCGTGGACACCGGCTGTTGCGCCAAAAGCGCTTGCTGCCGATGATGTACCTTCTGCCGATATTGCAGACAGCCTGATCAAGCTGCTCAACTCCGCCAATGGTTCATCCCGCCGCTGGGTCTATGAACAATATGACACGCTGATTCAGGGGAACTCCCTGCAATTGCCGGGTGGCGATGCCGGTGTGATCCGCGTTGACGGCCATGAAACCAAAGCTCTGGCTTTCTCGTCCGATGTAACACCGCGTTATGTAGAAGCAGATCCGTTTGAAGGCGGCAAGCAGGCTGTTGCCGAATGCTGGCGCAACCTGACAGCAACCGGTGCAACACCGCTTGCTTCAACCGACAACCTCAATTTCGGCAATCCTGAGCGTCCTGAGATCATGAGTCAGCTGGTTCATGCGATCAAGGGTATCGGCGAAGCCTGCCGCGTGCTGGAATTCCCGATCGTTTCCGGTAACGTCTCGCTCTACAACGAAACCAATGGTCAGGGCATTCTGCCAACACCGACAATCGGCGGCGTTGGTCTGATCAAAGACTGGTCGAAAATGGCACGCATCCGTTTTGCGGGTGAAGGCGAAGCCATTCTGCTCGCCGGCGCACCGGAAGGCTGGGGCACACATATTGCACAGTCTGCCTATATGCGTGACGTTCACAACCGCATCGACGGCCCTGCTCCCCATGTTGATCTGGCGCATGAAAAAGCGACCGGTGACTTCGTTCGCGGTCTGATCGAAGATGGTCTGGTGACAGCTGTTCACGATTGCTCATCGGGTGGTCTGGCGCAGGCAGTTGCTGAAATGGCCATCAAAGGCGAAATCGGCGCAACCATCAATGAACCAGCGGCACATAATCCGGTTCTCTCTTTCTTCGGTGAAGATCAGGGACGCTATGTCCTGACAGTGACCGAAGGCAATCTGTCGCAGGTACAGAGCCGCGCAGAAAAAGCCGGTATTTCAACACCTTTGATCGGTCGTACCGGCGGTAAATCTGTTATTCTCGGTTCAGCAAAGCCTGTATCTGTTGAACAGTTGCATCAGGCCTATGAATCATGGTTCCCTGACTATATGAACGGCGAAATCTAATACTAAATTTTAGTACCCGTTAATAACGGAGCCTGCGTCTTGAAACACCGAGACGCAGGCTCCAATTTAAATACGTATCCCCAAACGGTAAAACCATTTTGGACAAGATACGCGCTCAAACAAAAACAGAGCGGGCGCGGCTGAACACATTGACCGCGATACGCTCTGATCAGAAAAAATGCTCTCGGAGGATTTTAATATGGCTATGGCACCTGGTGATATTGAAGACATGATCAAGGCAGGCATTCCCGGCGCTGTTGTCAGCATCCGCGACCTTGCCGGAGACGGTGATCATTACGCTGCCGAAGTCGTAGCGGAAGCCTTTCGCGGTAAGACCCGCGTTCAGCAGCATCAGATGGTTTATGACGCGCTCGGCGGCAATATGGGCGGCGTTTTGCACGCACTCGCTCTGCAGACCCGCGCACCGGAATAAGAAAACTGCTTCGCGTTCTGGAAAATCACTTCCGTTTCGTTCATAAAGCAGTAAAATCTAAGACAAATTTACTTCAAGTCTAAACCGGCGGAATTTGTCCCGCCGGTAATGAAAGGATCCTTCCATGAGCGGCATCACTGCGCTTATCGATAATGAAGTCAAAAACAACGATGTTGTACTTTTTCTGAAAGGCACACCGGATTTCCCGCAATGCGGTTTCTCCGGTCAGGTTGTTCAGGTTCTGGACTATATCGGCGTTGACTACAAAGGTATCAATGTTCTGGCGTCCGACGAAATGCGTCAGGGCATCAAGGAATATTCCAACTGGCCGACTATTCCTCAGCTTTACGTAAAAGGTGAGTTCATCGGCGGCTGCGATATCGTGCGTGAAATGTTTCAGGCCGGTGAATTGCAGGCTCTGCTGACTGAAAAAGGCATTGCTACCAAAGCAGCCTGATCAAAGATCAGAACGTCACAAAATCGTGATACTAAAAAACGGCAGAGTTTCTGCCGTTTTTTTTCATTTAAACTATTAAATAGAATTTATCATTCCGGCCAGATTGCGCTCTGCGCAAATCCCTATATGTTGGAATATACCGGTTTATAAGACTGCTTCGCAGAAAATCCGGGTTTACAGCCCACGGATACAGCGGACAGTTTGTCCGGATCAAACATTTTCAAACAGTATTTATCTGCAGCGCCGCCTTTACAAGGGTGCGTCGTAAAACTGCGAATAAATGCCTCCCTGATTTTTCAGGCAACAAGATTGCGAACGCCCCTGCAGCTATTTTGAGGCTGCACGGCTTTCGCCCCCGTTCCGTTCAGCTGATTGCGGGCTGTTTCTGCCCGTGCGCTGTTCAAATATTCCTGTTTCGTTATCACTCCGGCATTTTGCCTGTGTACGGAACATCGCTTCAGCCTCCGGCTCAGACAATATCGCAGCAGATATTGCCATAATCATTCCGCCGGTTCCTGATCCGCAATCGATTTATCCGACCGCATTTCCGGCCGGACAAGGCATGTCAAAGATGAAAAGTGAACTCCCCGCAGGTGTAGCATCTGCATCCGGCAAACAGGCTGCTGACGGATTTAAACTATCCAAAGTAGAATTTATTGCCCTTATTGCGGCGCTGATGGCCATCAATGCTCTGGCAATTGATGTCATGCTGCCCGCTCTGTCCGAAATCGGCTCTTCCCTTGGTGTTCTCACACCAAACCACCACCAATATGTCGTAACAGTTTATCTGTTCGGCTTTGCAATCTCGCAGCTGTTCTACGGCCCAATCAGTGATCGTTTTGGCCGCAAAAAACCGCTATTGATCGGTATTGGTATTTATATCACCACTGCCCTTGCCTGCGTCTGGGTGCCGGAATTCAATATGTTGCTGGCCTTGCGCTTTCTGCAGGGTATTGGTGCTGCAGCAACCCGCGTGATGACTGTTTCTATTGTCCGCGACCGCTATTCCGGTCGTGCAATGGCGGAAATCATGTCGCTGGCAATGATGGTTTTCATGATTGTGCCGGTGATTGCACCAGCGACCGGTGAAGTCATTCTGTTCTTCTCCGAATGGCATATGATTTTCGGTTTCATGGCCTTTTTTGCCTGTGCGATCGGTTTCTGGGCTTATGCCCGTATGCCGGAAACCCTTGCACCGGAAAACCGCCGCCCTTTCACAGCCAAGTCCGTTATCAATGGTTTTGGCATCGTGATCGGTAACCGCGTGGCATTCTGCTACACGCTGGCTGCATCCTTTATGCTCGGCTCGCTGTTCGGTTTTATCAACTCAGCCCAGCAGATTTATGTCGACATTTATGATCTGGGTCGCGGCTTTCCGCTGGCATTTGCAGCGGTTGCAGCATTCATGGCGCTGTCGGCCTTCCTCAACTCACGGATGGTCGGTCGCTTCGGTATGCGTCGTATTTCGCAAACCCTGCTGATTACATTTATCAGCCTCAGCCTGTTGCTGTTCCTGCTTTCGGTATTTTTTGATGGTCCCGTACCGTTTCCGATCTATATCGTGATCTTCGCACTGATCATGTTCTGCTTCGGCTCAATCGGCGGTAACTTCAATGCTTTGGCAATGGAGCCGCTTGGTCAGGTTGCAGGTACAGCTTCTTCTGTTCTTGGCTTTGTACAGTCACTGACCGGTGCAGCCATCGGCATGCTGATAGGTCAGTCCTTCAATGGTACAACCGTGCCGATGGCGCTCGGCTATTTTATTGTCGGTGCTATCGCGATGGTGTTTGTGCTGATTGCGGAACAGGGCAAACTGTTCCGTGCGGTTTCTCCGTCACCACAGCATGTGATTGAGAAATGATACGAATAAAAAAGCCCGCTCTTCAGCGGGCTTTTTAGTGTCTCATATTACTTCTGCCACAGCGCCTGCTTGATCGCCTGCCAGCTATCTGCATCCGGTGCGATAATCAAACCACCATCCACATGACCCGGCTTATAGGCACTACCGTCAAGCCGTGCGGTATAGCCACCCGCTTCCTGATGGATCAGATTGCCCGGCAGATGATCCCAAGGCATCAGCTTGTTATAAACCGCGAAATGCGCAGAACCGGTGGCAATCACGCGATATTCATGCGCTGCACAGCGATAGCCGAGATGCGAGAGAAATTTCGCCTGATTACCGGCAACCAGCGTACGATCCGGCTCCGGCAAATATTGCCACGACACACAACCAGTCATTTGGTTCAATGGCGGCGCATCAGCAACGCGCACTTTGTGTTCACTGCCATCGGCACGGCGGACATAACTGCCTGCCCCTTTAACACCGATCAGCCAGTCACGCCCCATCGGATCATAGATGATACCGGCAACGGTTTCACCCTTGATATTGACCGAGAGCATGACACCAAACAGCGGCACACCGGATGCGAAATTGAACGTACCATCCACCGGATCAATGGTGAAAGCCAGATCAGCCGTGCTCAATCCGTTCAGTAAAGCCGGATTTTCACTGCAAGCCTCTTCACCCACGATCACGGCATCAGCAAAACGCTCACGCAGAGCAGCTGTAATAACCTTCTCCGAATTGACATCGGCCTCAGTTACCAGATCAGCAGCCGAGGTTTTCTGGCGAATTTCACTGCTGTCCAGCCGGCGAAATCGCGGCAGAATTTCCGTATCAGCGGTCGAGCCGAGCAAATCAGCCAGCCAGTTAATCTCGTGATGATCAAACATAGTCTGCTTCCGTTATTCTTCTGAGGGAGATGTGAGTTCCGGCGCCATCAGCGACGCAAAATCAAAAATCTTACGATCCAGCAAATGGCTCGGGCGCACATTGGCCAGTGCGCGGATCATCGTATCTTTACGACCCGGCATACGCTTTTCGATATCGGTCAGCATGGCCTTCATCATATTACGCTGCAAGCCGTCCTGACTGCCGCACAGATCACAAGGAATGATCGGGAATTCCATAGCTGTGGCAAATTTTGCCAGATCATCTTCCGCTGCATAGGCCAACGGGCGCAAGACCAGCAAATCGCCCTCATCATTCAGCAGTTTCGGCGGCATCGATGCCAGACGGCCACCGTGGAACAGGTTCATGAAGAAGGTCTCGAGAATATCTTCGCGGTGGTGGCCAAGCACCAGCGCCGAACAGCCCTCTTCTCGTGCAACACGGTACAGGTTGCCACGGCGCAAACGCGAACAAAGCGCGCAATAAGTCTGGGTTTCCGGCACCTTATCCGTCACGATCGAATAAGTGTCCTGATATTCAATACGATGGGTAATCTGATTTTTGGTCAGGTAATCCGGCAAAATATGTTTCGGAAAATTCGGCTGTCCCTGATCGAGATTGCAGGCAATCAGATCGACCGGCAACACACCGCGCCATTTCAGATCAAGCAGCAGCGCCAAGAGGCCGTATGAATCCTTGCCGCCGGAAAGCGCCACCAGCCAGCGATCCCCAGGACGCACCATGGCGAAATCATCCATCGCCTGACGGGTCTGGCGCAACAAACGCTTACGCAACTTGTTGAAGCCCACCGAGGACGGCACATTACGGAACAGCGGGTGACAACCGTCTCCGCCCATATCCTCATCACTCATGGATGCATAATCATCCAGTTCCTGACTGATATCGGAAACCGGCATAGGCTTGGCCAATTTGTCCTGCAAATCTGAAGCTGTATCGCCGTTCAGGGCTGTGTCGTGAATATTCATAGATATCTCTGCTGCAAAAACTGCTGTTAGAGCAACCTTTGTGTGTCACAAGTCTGGCACACGGCGCTCGATAGCATCGAATAAAGCGAACCGTCCCTGTTCGCAACAAAGAAGCGGCTTTTCAGCCGCCTCTTCAATCAGAAATCGTTATTTCCTAAACCTGTTATATTTTTTCATCACTTCAACCAGCCGGTCATGCGGAAGCGCGTAAGAGATATTATCGTCCCGCCCCTTCATTGTTTCAGCCGCAATCATCGTATTGATAATCGCTTCTTCTGTAGCCAAGGCAGTGGCATGAATAAGCGGGTCCATTTTATGATTGGAAACCATCTCCAACTGGCTATTGGCTTCACGGCTATAAGCATCAGGATTGGCCGTTGAGAAGGCAATGAAAATATCCCCGCTGCCATTGGCGCCAAAACCACCGACACGACCCAGCCCGACAGAGACACGGCGGGTCAGCCGCTTAAGCTGATGCGGCAGCAGCGGAGCGTCCGTTGCCACGACAACAATAATCGAACCGCTCTCCTCACGCGTCCACGAGGTATCCTGCATCAGCTCGGTGATTTCCTCACCAACCGGCACACCGGCAATCATTAGATCCTGCCGTCTGCCGAAATTGCCCTGCACCAACACACCAACAGTATAATCGCCTTCATCTTCATTCAACTTGCGCGATGAAGTACCGGTACCACCTTTAAAGTGAAACAGGTTCATGCCGGTGCCGCCGCCGACATTCCCCTCGGCAATTTTGCCGCCCGCAGCATTATCCAGCGCGGCATAGACATGCTCTTTCTTCACATGCATACCGTTGATATCGTTCAGAATACCGTCCCATGTTTCCGCAACCACCGGCAATAACCAGTACAGGTCCTTGAAATGAGGCCCTGTCAGATCATTATCAATCAGCCAAGACACCACGGAATCCCGTACCACACCCACACTATGCGTATTGGTGATCGCTATCGGCCCTTCTAGGAAACCGCTCTCCTCAAGCCATGTTGTACCGGTCATCTCGCCATTACCATTGAAAGATGTCCAGCCGGCAAAAACCGGATTAAAAGTCTTTCCGCGCGGCAAAATAGCCGTGACACCAGTTCGCGCAGGGCCCTTGCCGGTTTCAAGCTTACCCTCACCCTCGATAATCGTCGAATAACCAACGGTCACGCCTTCAACATCGGTAATGGCATTATTCGGACCTGTTGTTCCTGTAAACGGAATACCGAGATCACGTGCGCGCGGTTTATGCGATGTGCTTGTCATTAAAAATTTCCATATTCTGCAATCAAACAACTTCGCAAAAGGCAGGAGCCACCTCAGCACGAAACTGCTTCAGACAAAACAGCGTTTTGTCCTGATTTTCGAGAACCCTCCGTGGCGGTATATCGTCATGCTCCCCGATACCGCCGCGGGCATATAAGCACCGCAAATTTATCCGCGCAATTGCTTTCATCCCGCCGTTACCGGCAGGTTATGTCATCATCAGAATTTTGGGGAGAAGATAAATCAGGGCAGAGGTACATCCGCCAGCGTAATTAGAGCGCCGTGTGCCAGACTTGGCACACAAAGGTCGCTCTAACACTTTAAAATGAGAGCATAATTTCATCTTAAACTGATTCAAGTTTAGAGAATTATGCTCTAATTTACGCGCATACAAAAATGCCCTGCCGCTCACTTATTTTGGCGCGCAGGGCTTTTGATTGGGGTTCATCCCATTTTGCCGGTAGTCATTCGCCGACAAGATTTCAAATATCCGCCATGAAGGCAGTTTATTTGCAGTAGAGATAAATTGTTGCTCTTTCAGTAAAACCACACTTCAACTTTCATTTGTGACAGTTTGGTTCCAAACCGCAGATATAGCATTCAGCCATATTTTCAGAACCGTACCACTTTCATCAAATCCGTAACTGCATCATCGGTTGCCGAAGCATTCAGACAGGTAAGTTGCGTTATTGACCATTCTATTCAAACTATTTTTCAGATAGCTTTCATAAAAATCCGGTAGTTTCAGAAAAAACATTAGTTTCCGACGATATAATATCGTCATGCATGGTCAGGTGGACTCATCCTTATATTCCTCCTGTTTGCGCGCAGAACAGAATAGTTCCTGTCTGGCTTATGCCCGTCTTCAGCATGTCGGGACTTGTAGTCCCTTTCCTCCGCTGGAGCTGAAGACAATTTCAGTGTGCTCTCCGCAAGCCCGACCGTCAACTCACAGCTTTTCACATTATATTACACCATTATTTGATGAGCTTAGATGAGAAACACCCGCACTCTGACGTGTATTTCAGAATCTGACTGGACTTAGGTTCATATTTTGTTCTATAAATCAGATCAAAGCAAAGAGTAGTCTGCATGAGTCCTCTTACAGGTCAGTGCACATCATTCTTCTGTAAATCCGGCCAATATTGAGTTTAAGCAGAGCCCACCTATATAAATGTCTGAGTTTCGGCTGCGGACAGAGTAATCTCTGCTTGTCTGATTTAACCGGCCAAATGTTATGCATCCAACGCAGGCACAATGCTGATGAGCGATCAAAAATTTATCTCCATTCGCGGCGCCCGCGAACATAATCTGAAAAATATTGATATTGACCTGCCCCGTGACAAGCTGATTGTCATGACCGGCCTGTCCGGCTCGGGCAAGTCGTCGCTTGCTTTCGATACAATCTATGCGGAAGGTCAGCGTCGTTATGTCGAGAGTCTTTCAGCCTATGCGCGCCAGTTTCTGGAAATGATGCAAAAGCCGGATGTCGACCAGATTGATGGTCTGTCTCCTGCCATTTCTATTGAACAGAAAACCACCAGCCGCAACCCGCGCTCAACGGTCGGTACTGTCACCGAGATTTACGATTATCTGCGCCTGCTCTATGCGCGTGTCGGTATTCCTTACTCCCCTGCAACCGGCCTGCCGATTGAGAGCCAGACTGTCAGCCAGATGGTTGACCGCGTAATGGCTTTTGAAGAAGGCACACGGCTCTATATCATGGCGCCGATTGTGCGTGGCCGTAAGGGTGAATACCGCAAAGAACTGGCCGAACTGCAGAAAAAAGGCTTCCAGCGCGTCAAAATTGACGGCGAATTCTATGAAATCGCCGATGCACCGGCACTGGACAAAAAATACAAGCACGACATTGATGTTGTGGTTGACCGCGTTGTGGTGCGCCCTGACCTCGCTTCGCGTCTGGCCGACAGTCTGGAAACCTGCTTGCAACTCGCAGAAGGTCTGGCGATTGCCGAATTTGCAGACAAGCCGCTGCCCCCGGAAGCAACAGCAGCAGACAGTGTCAATAAATCCAAGAACGAGACCCATGAGCGTGTGTTATTCTCGGAAAAATTCGCCTGCCCTGTCTCCGGTTTTACAATTGCCGAGATCGAACCGCGCCTGTTCTCCTTTAACAACCCGTTTGGTGCCTGCCCGACCTGTGATGGTCTGGGTTCACAACAGGCAATTGATCCCAACCTGATTGTGCCGGATGAAACTCTGCGCATGAAAGACGGTGCAATTGCGCCTTGGGCAAAGTCCTCATCACCATATTACAATCAGACATTGGAAGCCTTGGGTAAAGCCTATGGTTTCAAGCTGACCGATAAATGGCAGGATCTGAGCGAAGACGCTAAGAAGGCTGTGCTTCATGGCACGAAGGGCAAAGAAATTACCTTTGTCTATAAGGACGGCTCACGTTCTTACGAAACCACCAAGACATTTGAAGGCGTTATCCCTAATCTGCAGCGCCGCTGGAAAGAAACCGACTCCAACTGGTCGCGTGAAGAGATCGAACGCTATATGTCGGCCACCCCTTGTCCGGCTTGCGCAGGCTATCGCCTGAAACCGGAAGCACTGGCCGTTAAAGTCGGCAAGATGCATATCGGCCAGCTGACCGAAATGTCGATCCGCAATGCTGACCAATGGTTCAGCACGATTGATCAGCAGTTCAATGATAAGCAGAATGAAATCGCTGCCCGTATTCTGAAAGAAATCCGTGAGCGCCTGCGCTTCCTCAACGATGTCGGGCTGGATTATCTCTCGCTGTCGCGTAACTCCGGCACACTGTCCGGTGGTGAAAGCCAGCGTATTCGTCTCGCCTCGCAGATCGGCTCCGGCCTCACCGGCGTACTCTATGTGCTTGACGAACCATCCATCGGTTTGCACCAGCGCGACAATGCCCGCCTGCTCGACACGCTGCGTCATCTGCGCGATCTCGGCAATACTGTGATCGTGGTTGAGCATGATGAAGATGCCATCCTCACTGCAGACTATGTGGTCGATATCGGCCCTGCGGCAGGTATTCATGGTGGTCAGGTTATTGCTGAAGGCAAACCAGCGGAGATCATGAGTAACCCGAACTCGCTCACCGGCAAATATCTCTCCGGCGCAATGCAGGTTATGGTTCCTGCAGAACGCCGTAAGATCACAAAATCCAAGCGTATTAAAGTTGTCGGCGCCCGTGCCAATAATCTTAAAAACGTAACCGGTGAAATTCCGCTCGGCACCTTTACCGCAGTAACCGGCGTGTCCGGCGGTGGCAAGTCCACATTCCTGATTGAAACCCTGTTCAAAGCCGCATCGCGCAAGATTATGGGTTCGCGCGAACATCCGGCAGAACATGACCGGATTGAAGGTCTGGAACTACTGGATAAAGTGATTGATATTGATCAGTCACCGATTGGCCGCACCCCGCGTTCCAATCCGGCCACTTATACCGGTGCCTTCACACCAATCCGCGACTGGTTCGCCGGTCTGCCGGAAGCCAAAGCACGCGGCTATCAGCCAGGACGCTTCTCTTTCAACGTCAAAGGCGGACGCTGCGAAGCCTGTCAGGGTGACGGTGTTATCAAGATTGAAATGCACTTCCTGCCGGATGTTTATGTGACTTGCGATGTCTGTAACGGTAAACGCTATAATCGCGAAACATTGGAAGTTCTGTTTAAAGGCAAAAGCATCGCTGATGTTCTTGATATGACGGTTGAAGAAGGCGTGGAGTTTTTCTCTGCTGTACCGAGTATCCGTGACAAGATGGAAACCCTGCATCGTGTCGGCCTCGGCTATATCAAAATCGGCCAGCAGGCGACCACCCTCTCCGGAGGTGAAGCCCAGCGCGTTAAGCTCGCCAAAGAACTCTCCCGCCGCGCAACCGGCAAGACATTGTATATTCTTGATGAGCCGACAACCGGTTTGCATTTCCACGACGTTGCCAAGCTTCTGGAAGTGCTGCACGAACTGGTTGATCAGGGCAATACGGTTGCCGTGATTGAGCACAATCTCGAGGTCATCAAAACCGCGGACTGGGTGCTGGATCTGGGACCTGAAGGCGGTGACGGTGGCGGTGAAATCGTTGCAGTCGGTCGTCCGGAAGATATCGTTGCCGAGCCGCGCTCCTATACCGGTCATTTCCTCAAAGAGTTGCTGGAACGCCGTCCGGACGGAAAAACATTGGCTGCGGAATAAAAGGCAGCGCAATACATGCATACGAAAACGCCGCGTAACAATTTACGCGGCGTTTTTATTAGAAACGCAGGAATAGAAGCGGGGTCGACAACACCTCTGCAGTCTCCCCAAAAAATCAGGTGCTAATCAGCTAAACGCGCCCAGATTTGAGGTATCAATGCTGGCATATCCTCGGCAATCATGCCCTTTGGTGCGGCTTCCGCATAATAATTCGCCGTTTCCGCATGAATCCAGACAGCGGCACATGCCGCTTCAAATGCTGGCATTCCCTGCGCCGACAAGCTGGCAATAATACCGGTCAGCACATCGCCGGAACCGGCCGTAGCCAGCAATGCATTGCCATTGATGTTAATCGCAGCACGGCCATCCGGTGCTGCAATCACTGTATCTGCGCCCTTGTAAATCACCACAGCATTGCTCAGAGAGGAAGCCTGTCTCGCACGGGTGACTTTATCGGCCTGCATATTCACAACAGCGCCGAACAAGCGGTGAAACTCCCCCTCATGCGGCGTGACGATCAGTGAAGGTTTAGAGGTTTTTGCAGCATCAAATAATCTTTGTGGCTGATCTTTAAACGCAGTCAAACCGTCCGCGTCCAGCACCAGCGCGCCAAGATCACCACTTTGCAACATTGACAAGGTAAGCTCAGATGCGCGTTGTAAATCGCCAAATGCAGGGCCCAGAACGGCTGCCCGCACTTGACGTTGCTTGAAAAACTCCACCACAGTTGCATCATCCTGCAATGGTCGCAACATCACACTCGTCAGTTGTGCAGCATGTACAGGCAGAGCTTCATCAGGCGCAATAACAGTTACCAGTCCTGCACCTGCACGCGCAGCCGCCGCCGCACTCAGCCGTGCTGCACCTGTAGCCGTCAACCCGCCTGAGAACACAGCCACATGCCCGCGACTGAATTTATGACTGTTCACATCAGCCCAAGGCAGCAGCTTTTCCCATAGTTCAGTATCGTTTTCATAAAGCTGCGGATGAATGTCCTGCAAAACGGAAGTTTCAATGCCAATATTATAAAGGCTGAGCCAGCCGCAATGCTCCCGCCCCGGCTGCAACAAATGGCCGGGCTTTTTGCGGAAAAAGCTGACTGTCAGGTCGGCCTTAACAGCTGTTCCCATGATTTGTCCGCTGTCACCTGAAATACCGCTGGGCAAATCGACTGCACAAACCGGCGTACCGGATTGATTGAGCTGATTAATACAGTCCGCAATCTCACCCGTAATATTGCGTGACAATCCGGCACCGTAAAAAGCATCAATCACCAGATCAAATTGCTTTGGATCGAATACCGACAAAGGCAGTATTTCACCCCCCTCTGTGGTGTAGGCATGCTGTGCTTGCCACGCATCAGTAATATCGTACGGAGGTAAATCACTAAAGCAATAAACATGCTTGCCACCCTGCCGGTAGTGTCGGGCGACAACATAACCATCACCGCCATTATTGCCATGCCCGCAGAGAACGGCAATCCGCAGAGCATCCGGCCAAAAGCTGCTGGCTTGCTGATAAACCGCCTCGCCCGCATTACACATCAGCGCATAACTGTCTGTACCAGCTGCAATCGTCAGCTGATCAGCACGAGACATCTGATCCGGCGTTAACAGCTCCATGATTACCCCTCACAAGCCAATCTCAAGGCAACTGCCTAATATTTAGGCAGCTTGAATAAATATTAATCAGAAACAAAATCTTGCCCGCTTAATCTCACACCATATGCGGCTTCGCCAGATGAATGTTTAAAAAATAAGCATATCTAAAACACAAATATTTGAACATTTAGGATTGATCGCATTTTATTAAAACGAGCCATATTCAATTGTATCAATGACTTAATAGCAGCAGCGATTAAGAGCACCGGACTAGCACTGCTAAAAATACAAAATTCTCACTTTATTTCACACCAGATCAACACTTTGGCATGATTTATGCTTATAGTCATTCAACACGTGTGTAATATCGGATTAAAGCATTTCCAGCAAAAGTGCGAAGCGGTTTTGCGTCGGATAATGCGTAAAACAAACAGTTACAGCGGTTCCAACGCTTTAGTCTTAACTGGAACCGCTGTAAAAACTCAGGAGGCAGCATTCTGATGAAAAAAATCGAAGCTATCATTAAGCCGTTCAAACTTGATGAAGTCAAAGAAGCACTTCAGGACGTCGGCCTGCAAGGTATCACTGTTCTTGAAGCCAAAGGCTTTGGCCGTCAGAAAGGCCATACCGAGCTTTACCGCGGTGCGGAATATGTTGTTGATTTTCTGCCTAAGGTAAAAATCGAAGTCGTGCTTGCTGATGATGCTGTGGATGCCGCTGTTGAAGCCATCCGCAAAGCCGCGCAAACCGGCCGTATCGGCGATGGTAAAATCTTCATCTCCAATATTGAAGAAGTGATCCGTATCCGCACCGGTGAAACCGGTCCTGACGCCATTTAAAGCGTACGCGTAAAAGTGTGAAACGGTTTTCGGATAAGATACGCGTAGAAACAAATAGATAGAGCATTTTCTATATTTGAAAATAAAATGAAAATGCTCTGACCTTATAAATTTCGCCGGTTTTCCGGCCAGACACAATCTGCTTAACGTCGTTCAATAGGAAACACGCATATGACGACTGCTCACGATATTCTGAAACTGATCTCTGACAACGACGTTAAATTCGTTGACCTGCGCTTTACCGATCCTAAAGGCAAGCTGCACCACGTCACTATGGATGTGGGTATGGTTGATGAAGAAATGTTTGCTGACGGCGTGATGTTCGACGCATCCTCCATCGGCGGCTGGAAAGCCATCAATGAATCCGACATGGTTCTGATGCCGGATCCGGCTTCTGCGCATATGGATCCGTTCTTTGCAGCTTCCACACTGGTTCTGCTCTGCGACATTCTTGATCCGGTTACCGGTGAGACCTACAACCGCGATCCGCGCGGCACTGCCAAAAAAGCAGAAGCCTATGTGAAATCACTCGGTATCGGCGATACTGTTTTCATCGGCCCTGAAGCTGAATTCTTCATCTTCGACGATGTGAAATATAAGAACGATCCTTACAACACAGGCTTCAAGCTGGATTCCAATGAGCTGCCATCGAATGATGACACCGATTACGAAACCGGCAATATGGGCCACCGCCCGCGCGTAAAAGGTGGTTATTTCCCTGTACCTCCAATCGATAGCTGTCAGGATATGCGCTCGGAAATGCTCACAGTACTGTCCGAAATGGGCGTAACTGTTGAAAAGCATCACCATGAAGTTGCTGCTGCCCAGCATGAACTCGGCGTTAAATTCGACACACTCGTCGCCAATGCCGACAAGATGCAGCTCTTCAAATACGTGGTTCACCAGACTGCAAACGCCTATGGCAAAACTGCAACCTTCATGCCTAAGCCGATCTTCGGCGACAACGGCTCGGGTATGCATGTTCACGTCTCCATCTGGAAAGACGGCAAACCAACTTTCGCCGGTAACGAATATGCCGGTCTGTCGGAAAGCTGCCTGTTCTTCATCGGCGGCGTGATCAAACATGCCAAAGCACTGAATGCCTTCTGCAACCCGTCAACCAACTCCTATAAGCGTCTGGTTCCGGGCTATGAAGCACCTGTTCTGCTGGCCTATTCCGCCCGTAACCGTTCAGCTTCCTGCCGCATTCCGCTTGGCAATTCGCCAAAAGCAAAACGTCTGGAAGTCCGCTTCCCGGATCCGACAGCAAACCCTTACTACTGCTTTGCCGCTATCCTGATGGCCGGTCTTGACGGCATCAAGAACAAGATCCATCCGGGTCAGGCAATGGATAAAGATCTCTATGATCTGCCAGCTAAAGAACTGAAAAAAATCCCGACTGTTTGCGGTAGCTTGCGTGAAGCGCTGCAGAGCCTCGACAAAGACCGCGCCTTCCTTAAAGCAGGCGATGTGTTCAGCGACGATCAGATCGACAGCTTCATTGAGCTGAAAATGCAGGAAGTCATGCGCTTTGAAATGGCTCCGCATCCGATCGAATTCGACATGTACTATTCCTGCTAAGTTTCCAGCAGAAAAAGAACCCCGCCAATAGCGGGGTTTTTTATTGCAAAATTCCAAGTGAATCTAATTACCAGGCAATCCATGTAAGGCACTGGTTATTTTATATTTCACATAATAAAAAGCCGCTTCAGAAAATACTGAAGCGGCTTTCTTTTAATGTTTTCAAGGCGTGTTATACAGCGCTTTGGCGATCATAACAGCAGCGCGGATTTCCTTCTCGCGCCATGCACGGCGTGCCTGCGCCTCTTCATCCTCGCCCCACTGTTCAATTGTCCAGTCTTCATCGACATGGGCAGCTTTCCATGCGGCATCCAGATCAACGGCACCTTTAAACAGCGCCAGACCGGTTACAGCCGAACCGCACAGCGTTGTCATCACATGCAATGTGGCGAGTGCAATCGGGTCTGTCACCATACGCAGATGCGCACCAAAGGCGGCCAGTGCTTCACGCGGCTGCGCGATATGCATCAGCCCTTCGGTCACTTCAAAATTAGCGCCAAGTGTTGCCGCCCAATCCAGCAGCGGATCCCAGTTTTCGCGCTGACGCTCAACCAGTTCCTTCGGACTGTCTGCACGGTAGCACAGCAGATCAGTACCGGCGAAACGCAGAATTTCTTCCTGCACCGCCTGCATTTCTGCCGCCACACCATCAATTGCCGTATTCACCAGACGCGTAGCCGGCATATCCTTCGGATCAATATGTGTATCCTGACGGGCGAATTCATCTGCCAAAATTTGTGCGGCAGCCTCAGTCGGCACCACCAGTTTGTTACGCAGCGGCGTATTCACCAGCTTACCGTCTAACAGTACGGCAAAGCCGCTCGCTTCATAGGCACCTACTGATACATCCTTGTAAAAACGCTTTGGCAGCGGTGTCAGCATCTGTTTCTGTGCCCGGATAACCGGATCAGGATCAGACAGCATCGATTCATGATCGAGCCGCGCCTGTTCGATATCTTCAAGAATATTGCGCATAAAATTTCCTAAATATTCCGGCTCAAAACTCTTCCGCATAATCAGCGGGCAAGCTGAACCAACAAATCCGACGGATGATGCAAAATCGCACTGGCACCCGCTTCACTCAATCTCTCAGGCTTATGATAGCCCCAGTTCACACCAATTGCGGTGGCACCGGCGCTGCCTGCCATCATCATATCGTAAGTCGTGTCACCGATTACAAAGGTCTGCGACACATCGCAACCCGTCTCGTGGCAACATTCCAGCACCATTGCCGGATGCGGCTTGGACGGGCAATCATCTGCGCAACGTGATACAAGAAAATGCGGTTCAAAGCCATGGCGCTCCATCACCGAGACCACACCACGACGGGATTTGCCTGTGACCATACCCAGCAAAATATCATCTTGCTGCGCCAAACCGTCAATTAAATCCGCAATACCATCATACAAAGGTTCATCAAAATCCGCTTCCAGCCGGATTTTGCGAAATTGCAGCTTATATTGCTCGGTCAGATGATCGACCTCAGCACCCATCGGAATGCCGGAGACCTGAGAAATCGCCAGATTAAGCGTCAGCCCGATTATTTCCTGTGTTTCATTGAGTTCCGGAATACGCAAACCCGCATTGGCAAAAGTCTCAGCCATACACCGGTGAATCACGCCGCCGCTATTGACCAGCGTTCCGTCACAATCAAACAGCACCAGTTTCATGTTGTCGCTTTTTCCTGCAATGTTTTTGCCAGCTCGGCATTTTGCGCATCAAATTGCTGTGCAGCTTTTCGCACTGCAATACGTTGCGCATAATTGGCAATGAATAATCCGCCCGCGATCAGACCTAGTGCCGCGAATAATTTCCAGCTCATCGGCTCGCCAAGCACCAAGCCACTCATAATAACGCCGAAAGCCGGAATAAGCAGAGCGAAATTTGAAAGCGCCGAAGCCGGATAGCGGCGGATCATCCAGAACCACAGTGGATAGGTAAAGGCAACAATAAAGGCCGCCTGAAAGATGAAGGCAACATAAGTCAGTATCGTCGGATTGCGCACCACGTCGCCCATCAGCGGGCCAAAAGCAATCGGCACGATAGCGGCAATAACCAGCTGATAGAGCAATGTCTTTTCCGGTGCTGCGTCACTCAGTGTGGTCTTCTTGATCACCAGCGTTGTCGCTGCCCAGAAAATACTGGCCACAAGGCAAAGCAGATCGCCATAGATCGCATTCTCGCCCGGCATGGATAATTCATCGGACAGAACCAGCACCACGCCGCCAAAGGCGATAATCATCCCCACAATCGTCAGCGGGCGAATACGCTCTCCGAGCAGAAAATGCGCCCCGATCGCCACCCAGAACGGCATTGTATTGATCATCAGCGTCGAACGCCCCGCACTGGTAAAATCCAGTCCGGCAAAAATCAGCACAAATTCGAGACCGAACAGAAGACCAATCGCCAGCCCTGGTATCAGCGTTTTATCACGCTGAAACAAGGTGATGCCGCGATACTGACACCAGAGAAAAACCAGCAGGCCACCAACAAAAGAACGCGCCGCCGCCATATACATCGGATTGAAGCCCTGATTGCCGATTTTAATAGCAACCTGATTCATCCCCCAACTCACACAGATGAATAACATCAGCGCCACGCCCATTGTATCAATGGTTGCGCGGCGCTCATACCCTGTTGCCACCTGCGCCGTTACCGGCACTGCGTTCCCTGCGACCTTACCCATTTCATCCCCGTATCAAGCGCAATCCGGCCGGTTTACCGGCTCTGTTATTGAAGCTTAGCTTTCTCAGTCCTGTTCAGCATCCGCGTCGAAACCAAGCAGGTTCCACGACTGCACCATATGCGGCGGAATTGGTGCAGAAACATCAATCATGCCGCCACCCGGATTAGGAATACGGATACGACGCGCATGAAGATGCAAACGGTTCTGAACGCCGCCTGGGAAATCCCAGTTGATATCAGCTTCAAAATACTTCGGATCACCAATGATCGGGTGCCCGATATGCAGCGCATGCACACGCAACTGGTGGGTACGGCCGGTGTAAGGCTCCATCTCCAGCCATGACAGGTTCTGACCGGCTGTTTCCAGCACACGATAGAATGATACCGCGTGATCGGAATCCGGCTCACCATGCTGGCAAACGCGCATACGGTCGCCATCCGGTGTGCTGTCTTTCACCAGCCATGTGGAGATTTTATTCTCACGCTTGCGCGGCACACCTTTAACCAGAGCCCAATAGGTCTTCTTGGTATCGCGCTCACGGAATGCCTTGGTCAGCGCCTGTGCAGCACCACGGGTTTTCGCCACTACCAGAACACCGGATGTATCACGGTCAAGACGATGTACCAGACGCGGTTTTTCGCCTTTTTTATTGCGCCATGCTTCCAGCATCGAATCGACACTGCGCACCACGCCGGAACCACCCTGCACGGCCAGACCGGAAGGCTTATTGAACACATAGACTTTCTCATTCTCAAAAATCAGCATTTTCTTGAGAACATCACCATCATTCTGATTACGGATAGTCTTACCGGTCAGCGGCGTATTATCTTCTTTTTCATCAAGGCCAAGCGGCGGAATACGCACAGACTGACCGACCTGCAAGCGGCTGTCCGCTTTCACACGGCCACCATCGACACGGATCTGGCCGGAACGCAGCAATTTCTGCAAATGTCCGAAGCCAAGCCCCGGAAAATGGATTTTAAACCAGCGATCAAGGCGCATGCCTGTTTCGTCTGCATCTACAGTTTTAAGTTCTACGCCAGCCATATTTATTTAATTCCGCTAAAATTCGAGAGGCACATCACAGCGGCAAAATCTGATGCCAGCCATACAGCCTGTATAATCTGAAATAAGCTCCTAGAGCATTTCGTCGCCAAATGGAAACATTAGATGACATTACAACCGTGCAGAACATCTTTTCTGTAACAGCGTGTCCTGCCTGCAAGTAAAACCGACAAACACACAGTTTTTGATTCAATGCAGGAATTTATCGCCACAAACGCTTAAAAACACAGGATTTTCACCGATTGTTAAACGCAATTAAATTTCCTGACCACAAGCAAAAATTCAGCTTTATCAGTCAGTTACTGTAAACTATCACAGTAGGTTACAAATAGTTGTAATTTATGGTCAGTTTCGCACTTAAATTGCCACTTATGGACACCAATTTTCATTGCAGTTTCCGGCAATCAGGATCATGTTCCCGCTGCCGCTAAACATTTGTTTTTCTGACCGCAATCTGACTGGCGGATATAATTCGGTCAGGCATTATACCGGAGTGGCCCGTGTCTATTGTGCGCATTTACTGGAGATCCCTGCAATATCTCTCTGCGGAGAGAACAGCGACAGCACTTATCGTGCTGGCGAATATTGCGCTTGGCGTGATCACCATTTTTGAGCCTGTCCTTTTTGGTCGGGTCATTGATGCGATTTCACAAAAAACCGTGATCATTCCGACACTCGCTCTCTGGGCGGCTCTCGGCGTGTTCAACATTATCGCCGTGGTGCTGGTCGCCCGTGGTGCCGACCGGTTGGCACATAAGCGCCGCCTTGGTGTTCTGACCAAGAGCTATGAAGGTATCATCACCATGCCCTTAGCTTGGCATCAGCAGCGCGGCACGTCCAACGCATTACACACACTGATCCGTGCGACCGACACGCTGTTTACGCTGTGGCTGGAATTCATGCGCAACCACCTGACCACTGTTGTGGCGCTGGCTGTGCTGATCCCGACTGCGCTGAGCATGGATGCACGCCTGACGCTCGTCCTGATGGTGCTGGGTGCAATTTATGTGATGATCGGCCAGCTGGTTATTCAGAAAACCAAAGATGGTCAGGCAGCCGTTGAGCGCCACCATCACAAAGTCTTTGAGCATATCAGCGATACAATCAGCAATATTTCCGTACTGCAGAGCTATAACCGTATCAATGCGGAAGCCTCAGCGCTGCGTGACTACGCAGCAACTCTGGAAAAAACCCAGCGTCCGGTGCTGAACTGGTGGGCTCTCGCCAGCGGCCTGAACCGCATGGCCTCCACCATTTCCATGGTGATTGTACTGCTGATCGGTGCCTATCTGGTATCAAAAGGCCAGCTGCGCGTTGGTGAAGTGATTACCTTTATCGGCTTTGCGCAGCTGATGATCGGTCGTCTTGACCAGATCAGCAACTTCATCAACCAGACCGCCTCCTCCCGCGCGAAACTTGAAGAATTCTTCGCTATGGAAGATGCTGTGGCAACCCATGAAGAACCGGAAGCTGCCAATGACCTGAAAAACGTGCAGGGTGAAGTTGTCTTCGACAAAGTGACCTATGAGTTCCGCAATTCCGGTCAGGGCATCTACGACATTTCCTTTACAGCCAAGGCTGGTCAGACTGTGGCTATTGTCGGCCCGACAGGTGCCGGTAAGACCACACTGATCAACCTGTTGCAGCGCGTATATGATCCTGTTGCCGGTCAGATTTCCATTGACGGTACAGACACACGCAATGTCAGCCGCTCGTCGCTGCGTAAAGCTATGGCAACGGTGTTTCAGGATGCCGGTATGTTCAACCGCTCGATTGAGGATAATATCCGTATCGGTGCGGATGATGCGACCAATGAAGAAGTTCATGCTGCTGCAAAAGCTGCCGCTGCCCATGAGTTTATTCTGGCGAAAAGCGAAGGTTATGACACGGTTGCCGGTGAGCGTGGTTCACAGCTTTCCGGCGGTGAGCGTCAGCGTCTGGCGATTGCCCGTGCGATCCTTAAAGATGCGCCTATTCTGGTGCTCGATGAGGCAACCTCCGCGCTCGACGTGGAAACCGAAGGCATGGTCAAGCAGGCTATTGATGACCTGAGTTCTGACCGCACAACCTTTATCATTGCTCACCGTCTTTCCACCGTGCGCAATGCTGATCTGGTGCTATTCCTTGATAAAGGTCACATCGTTGAAAGCGGCAGCTTCAATGAACTCGCAGCCAAGGGCGGTCGCTTTGCCTCGCTGCTGCGTGCAGGCGGCCTGATGGCTGAACAGGCAGAGCTGACCGATGATATTGAAGAAAACAGCAATGTCACACGGTTCCCGTCCAAAGCGACAGCATAAGCGCTCTGAATCTAAAAATGATAAAACCCGGCTAACCACCGGTTTTTATTGTATTTATACGAGATTATTTCTGGTTGCGCTCAATCCGTAATTTCGCCCAATAATCAAGGCGCTTACGAATATCCCGTTCAAAACCGCGTTCCGGCGGATCGTAATATTGCTGCCGCCCCATTTTTTCGGGGAAATAATTCTGCCCTGAAAACGCATCCGGTTCATCATGATCATACCGGTAGCCCTCGTTGTAGCCCTCATCACGCATCAGCTTGGTTGGTGCGTTGAGAATGTGCTTCGGCGGCAGCAAGGAGCCATTTTCTTTGGCAGCGCGTCTGGCGGCTTTATAGGCCATATAAACGCCATTGGATTTCGGGGCGGTCGCCAGATAGACGCAGGCCTGCGCCAGTGCCAGCTCCCCTTCCGGAGAGCCTAGATAATCATAGGCATCTTTGGCAGCATTACAGATGACAAGCGCCTGCGGATCGGCAAGGCCGATATCCTCCACCGCCATTCGTACCAGACGGCGCCCGAGATAGAGCGGGTCTTCCCCCGCATCAAACATGCGGCTTAAGTAATACAGTGCTGCATCAGGGTCTGATCCGCGTACAGACTTATGTAGTGCCGAGATCAGATTGTAATGCCCGTCCTGCCCTTTGTCATAGACCGGCGCACGACGCTGAACGATGTCCTGCAATTGTTCAGCGGTAAACACTTCTTCCGGCCTTGCCGCACGCCAGACTTCCTCAGCCAGTGTCAGCGCCGCACGGCCATCACCGTCTGCCATACGCACCAGACTGGCACGGGCATCCGCATCCAGCGGCAATGGCTTCTGCTCCACCTCTTCGGCTCTGGCGAGCAAAGTGGTGATGCTGTTCTCATCATGTGGTTTGAAGGTCAGAACCCGCGCACGGGACAACAGAGCGGCATTGAGTTCAAAAGATGGGTTCTCAGTCGTCGCACCAATCAACACGACTGTACCGTCTTCCATCACCGGCAGAAAACTATCCTGCTGCGCACGGTTGAAGCGATGTATCTCATCGACAAACAGCAATGTCTGGCGACCGGACATGCGCCGCGCCCGTGCGGTTTCAAAAACCTTCTTGAGATCCGCAACACCGGAGAAAATTGCCGAGATTTGCTCAAAAGCTAAATCTGTATGACCAGCCAGCAAACGTGCAATGGTCGTCTTGCCGGTTCCGGGTGGCCCCCAGAAGATCATTGAGCCGAGACTGCCTGCAGCAATCATACGGGAGAGTATTCCCTGCTCACCGGTCAGATGCTCCTGCCCTGTAACCTCGCTTAAAGATCGCGGGCGCAAACGATCGGCCAGCGGACGGTTACGATCAGCCAATGGATCCGGCGCAGAAGAAAATAAATCACTCATAGCAACAGGCCGGATTGCTTTCGCAAACCGGCCTCCCCGTTTCAGTTATACACAAACAGCTTCAGAGGAGCCGTTGTTATAAAAATCAGCGAACAAACTGACGGTAAATTACACCATCCCGCTCAATATCCAAACGCCATAATGCATTGCGTCCGGCAGAAAGAACA
Organism: Pseudochrobactrum asaccharolyticum; assembly: GCF_003314995.1. Classification (GTDB taxonomy): domain Bacteria; phylum Pseudomonadota; class Alphaproteobacteria; order Rhizobiales; family Rhizobiaceae; genus Pseudochrobactrum; species Pseudochrobactrum asaccharolyticum. The sequence goes on along the minus strand of NZ_QNRH01000004.1, from coordinate 497,969 downwards.
GTCTGCAGATCATCCACATTGCCAATCGCCGTACCGTTCACGCCGCGCACAATATCACCTGCACGCAAATTCATCGCCTGCGCCGGTGTATTATCTTTAACGCCGCTGATCATAACACCACGTGTTGTCGGTGCCACACGGGCTTTACGGGCGAGCTCCGGCGTGATGTCCTGCACCTGCGCACCAGCCAGCGGGTTACGGCCCGTAATTTCGCGTGCCGGAACTTCCTTTGGCGGCTGGGCAAGCTTAACAGCAACATCACGGGATTTGCCGTCATTCAGCACAGTCATCTGTACAGTCTTGCCAATACCGGCAGTCGACACACGATAGGCCAGCGCATCCGGATTATCGACTTTGACGCCATCGATGGCAGTAATCACCTCACCGACCTTGATGCCGGCCTCTGCAACAGGGCCTTTTTCAACAATCTCTGTAATTAAGGCGCCAGAAGGCTGTCTCAAACCAAGACCGGCAGCAATATCCGGTGTAATCGCCTGAAATGTTGCGCCAACATAAGGACGTTCAAACTTGTCACTGCCGCTTTCCGCAGATTTGACCACCGCGGCAACCATATTGGACGGGATAGCAAAGCCAATACCGACGGAACCGCCGCTACGGGAATAGATCGCAGTATTAATCCCGATCAGATTACCCTGCATATCAATCAGCGCACCGCCGGAGTTACCGGGATTGATCGCCGCATCCGTCTGGATAAAGAAGTCGAAGTCCGAAACACCGACCTGCGTACGCGACTGGGCAGAAACGATACCACTGGTCACGGTCTGTCCGACACCGAACGGATTACCGATAGCCAGCACCAGATCACCAACCTCAACCTTATCGGAGTCGGCCAGCTTTACAGTCGGAAGCTGTTCTTTGGCATCAATTTTGAGAATGGCCAGATCAGTCGTCACATCATTCAGCAGCAGCTTAGAGGAGAATTCACGTCCGTCAGCCAGCGCGACCTTAATATCGTCAGCACCATCAATCACGTGATTATTGGTTACGATCAGGCCGGAACCATCCACGATCACGCCGGAACCGAGCGATTGCTCAAAGCGCGGCTTATTAGGGCGCATCTGGCCGCCGAAGAACTGTTCAAAAAACGGATCACCGGCAAATGGCGAGCGCTGTTGTACTTTGCGTCCGGCATAGACATTCACAACCGCACCGGAAGTCGATTTCACCAAAGGTGCATAGGATAGCTGAATATCACTATGGGACTGCGGAACCTGCTTTTCAGCAACCGCAGGAGTGCTCACAGCCGGAGCAAAAACAGAAATTGTACCTGCCGCAATAACACCGGTCAGTAAAATAGCCAGACCGGCCTTGTAAATTTTGCCAAGACGCCCTGACGCATTGGCCGGATCATTCTGCAGATGTGCACTCATATTTTTTATCCCACTTTTCGGAAACCGACTGATTAAGAAGAATATAGGCTGCAAAACAGGACGGAAAAGAGGCTGATCCACAAACATAAAATTAAATAATTGTAACAAAACAGAAGCTTATGAAAAAATCATAAGATGCCGCAATATTTTAAATTTATTACCAAAGAACACTCACGCAATTGCAAACAGAAAAAAATGAAATAAGTTAAATTTTAAACAAATATTTTTTTGGAACTAAAAGTAAGAATATGTTCAAAACACTCATAATAAGCATAATAATTATTTCCAGCTCAAACATCCCTACCATAAAAAAACATAATCAAAGCCTGGATGAAAAATACAAAAATCACGCTCAATATAAACAAACACATGAAATTTGTGAGAAAAATACATATGGTCTCGGCCTGATATATGGCGATACAACTTATTACACGAGGAGAACTGCAAGCACGCAGGCACTCACTCTAGGTCGAAAACTGTACAAAACGCACACGGAAGCTGAGTACATCAGGCAATGGGCACAAACACAGATTGATTTCCTGTCATGTATGGAAAAAGCAGGCTTCTCAATCTCCAAATAAACCAACCAATAAAAAAGGGGCCGTGAGGCCCCTTAATTTATACAATCTGTTTGAAACAGATTATGCAGCTTCTGCTTCAGCAGCTTCTGCTTCAACGCGTGCACGATCAGCAGCGCCTTTAGCAGTGATGTCGCGTTCTACGAACTCAACAACTGCCAGAGGAGCGTTATCACCGAAGCGATAGCCTGCCTTCATGATACGGATGTAGCCGCCGTGACGGTCAGCATAACGGGTTGCCAGAACGTCAAACAGTTTCTGAACCAGCTGTACATCGCGGATAGCCGAAATGGCCTGACGACGTGCATGCAGATCACCGCGCTTGCCGAGAGTGATGAGCTTCTCAACGATCGGACGGATTTCCTTTGCCTTAGGCAAAGTTGTTACGATCTGTTCGTGTTCAATCAGCGAAGCAGCCATGTTGGCGAACATTGCCTTACGGTGGCTTGCAGTCCGGTTCAGCTTACGGAGTGTTTTTCCGTGGCGCATGAGCCTTCTCCTTTAAAATCTATCTTCCGGTCGCAACCGGTCTCAATATTGATCTTCGTAGCGCTTAGCGAGATCTTCGATATTTTCCGGCGGCCAGGTCGGGATTTCCATACCAAGATGGAGTCCCATCGACGCCAGAACTTCTTTGATTTCGTTCAGCGACTTGCGGCCGAAATTCGGAGTCCGCAGCATTTCGGCTTCTGTCTTTTGGATCAGATCGCCGATATAAACGATGTTGTCGTTCTTCAGGCAGTTTGCCGAACGTACAGACAGTTCCAGTTCATCCACTTTCTTGAGGAGAGCCGGATTGAATGCCAGTTCTGCAACCTGTTCCTGCGGAGCTTCCTTCTGCGGCTCGTCAAAGTTGACGAAGATCGCAAGCTGGTCCTGAAGAATACGAGCTGCATAAGCAACTGCATCTTCACCACTGACAGAGCCGTTGGTCTCAACATTGAGGATCAGCTTGTCATAATCGAGAACCTGTCCCTCACGGGTGTTTTCGATTTTGTAGGAAACTTTACGTACCGGTGAATAGAGGCTGTCAACCGGAATAAGACCGATCGGAGCATCTTCAGCGCGGTTACGGTCAGCAGGCACATAGCCCTTGCCCGTATTGACAGTGAATTCCATGCGGATTTCAGCGCCCTCATCGAGGGTGCAGATGACGTGATCCGGATTAAGGATTTCAACATCACCAACCGTCTGGATATCACCAGCCGTTACGACGCCTGGTCCTTCCTTGCGGACAACCATGCGCTTAGGTCCATCGCCTTCCATACGGATAGCGATTTCTTTAACATTCAGTACGATATCGGTTACGTCTTCGCGCACGCCGTTGATCGACGAGAATTCATGCAGAACGCCGTCAATCTGAACAGCGGTCACCGCAGCACCGCGCAGCGAAGAAAGAAGAACGCGACGCAGCGCGTTACCCAATGTCAGACCATAACCGCGTTCAAGCGGTTCAGCCACGACAGTGATCTTGTTCTTCGAGCCCTGGGTAAGAAAATCAACCTTGTTAGGCTTGATCAGTTCCTGCCAGTTTTTCTGAATCATGTGCTTTCCTTTAATCTAGCTTTGCCACTATCCAATCGTGGCAACAGAGAGTGGAAACCACGAAAGACCTGAACAAATGTTCGGGCCCTTGCGGCGATGAACTGATTAGACGCGACGCTTCTTGCGTGGACGGCAACCATTGTGCGGGATCGGGGTCACATCACGGATCGAAGTGATTGTGAAACCGGCAGCCTGCAGAGCGCGAAGTGCTGATTCACGGCCGGAACCCGGACCGCAAACTTCAACTTCCAGCGAACGCATGCCGTGTTCCTGAGCCTTCTTGGCGCAATCTTCAGCAGCGATCTGAGCAGCAAAAGGAGTCGATTTACGCGAACCCTTGAAGCCCTGTGCGCCAGCTGACGACCAGGCAATCGCATTGCCCTGTGCGTCTGTGATGGTGATCAGTGTGTTGTTGAATGACGAATTAACGTGTGCAACACCCGAGGAAATATTTTTACGTTCGCGACGACGAACGCGACCGGCTTCTTTAGCCATAACTAGTCCTTCCAATTGATCTCTACACCGCCGTAGTACCAGCGGCTACACCGACATGTTTCAGGTTTTAAGGCCTGTTCATGTCTGGATCTGTTTATTGGCTCCTTACGGAACCAAACCTTTAAGATGCTTCATAAATGAAGCAAAATCTGCACTGCATTTTCGCCCAAACGCTAAGGCTTGAGAGAAGACGAGCAAATGCCGGAGCTGTTTTAAAAAACAGTTCCGGCACCAGCAGATTATTTCTTCTTACCGGCGATTGCCTTTGCAGGACCCTTACGGGTACGAGCATTGGTATGGGTACGCTGACCGCGAACCGGCAGGGAGCGACGATGACGCAGACCGCGGTAGCAGCCCAGATCCATCAGACGCTTGATGTTCATGGAAACTTCACGACGCAGATCACCTTCAACCTGGTAATCACGGTCAATAGTTTCACGGATCTGCAGTACTTCAGCATCTGTCAGCTGGTTTACACGGCGATCAAGCGCAATGCCGACCTTTTCCATGATTTCAGCAGCAAATTTAGGGCCAATACCGTGAATATACTGAAGTGCAATGATTGCACGCTTATTCGTTGGAATGTTTACGCCAGCAATACGTGCCATGCGCTTTCTCCTGTATGAACCGCACAATAGCAGCCACGCGGGCTGTTTTATTGATCATGCGGTAGTTTTAAATATTACAGCACCGGAAAACCGGCTCATTGCTGTAATGAGCTCTACCGTACGCTATCTGCCGTTGCTGCTCACAAAAAATGCAAGTGAATGACGAATAACACGTACGAAATCCAAGAGATCCACCAGTTATTCTATCTAACCGGATCTGTTCTCTATGCCTGCACCGAACCACCGGATACAGACAGCATAAAAATGAACGCAACCGGAGTGCGGCCGCATTCATCGAATTAAGCGAATTGTCGCTGTCTTTGACGGAATCGAAAGGAAAAGTCAACCTCTATCACCAGAGCGCTGCAAATCCTTACCGTTTCATTAATACCGTAATGCAACTGACAGTCAAAAACAAAAGCCGGCCTGAAACATCAGACCGGCTTTTTGTATTTATCCAAACCAGAGAAACTGATCAGGCAGGAAGCAGAAGCTTTTCAATTTCTGCTGTCACATCAGCCATAGCGGCCATGCCATCTACCAGCTTCAATTCACCGGTGCCTGTATAATAGTCAGACAAAGGTGCGGTTTTTTCACGATACTCGACGAGACGCTTGCGGAAAGCTTCCGGATTATCGTCTGAACGAACAGTACCACCTGCAGCGATGGTTTCCGCAACGCGGCTTTCCATACGCTTGATCAGAGCAGTCTCATCCACTTTCAGCTCAATAACCGCATCCAGCTCAGCATGCTTGTCTTTCAGCATACCTGTCAGCGCCTGTGCCTGAGGTACGGTACGCGGATAACCATCAAGGATAAATCCGTTCGCGCAATCCGGCTGGTCGATGCGATCAGAAACAATCGCATTAACAATCTCATCGGAAACTAACTGACCTGCATCCATAACTGCTTTGGCGCGTTTACCAACTTCAGTCTGTGCGGCAACAGCTGCACGGAGCATGTCACCGGTCGAAAGCTGCGGGATAGCATATTTCTCGGTGAGAATTTTTGCCTGTGTGCCCTTACCTGCGCCCGGAGGTCCTAAAAGTATAAGTCTCATCTCGCCCGTCTTCCCCCACGAAGTTTGGATTTTTTGATAAGCCCTTCATATTGATGAGCAATGAGATGACCCTGAATCTGAGCAACTGTATCAAGTGTTACGTTGACAACAATAAGCAGGGACGTACCACCGAGATAGAAAGGAACACCAGCTGCTGAAATCAGAAACTCAGGTATAAGACAGACCATCACGATATAGATAGCGCCGATCACAGTGATACGTGTCAGAACATAATCAATATATTCTGCGGTACGTTCGCCCGGACGGATACCCGGAATAAAGCCCGAATGTTTCTTCAGCTGGTCAGCAGTGTCCTTAGGATTAAAGACAATCGCTGTATAGAAGAAGCAGAAGAATGCCATCAGCGCTGCATAAAGGAACATATAGATCGGCTGACCGTGACCGAGAGCTGACAGAAGCGTGCTTCCCCATGCCGGCATGCTTTCTGTGTTTGCGAAACCGGCAACAGTTGCAGGCAGCAGCAGCAGAGAAGATGCAAAGATCGGAGGAATAACACCAGCTGTATTCAGCTTAAGCGGCAAGTGCGAGGTTTCGCCCTGTGCCATACGGTTACCGACCTGACGCTTCGGATACTGGATCAGCAGACGGCGCTGTGCGCGTTCTACGAAAACGATGACAGCAATCAGAGCGATCGCCAGTACGATAACAGCAAGAATCAAAGCTGTGGACAACGCGCCTGTACGGCCGAGTTCAAGCGTACCCGAGATCGCCTGAGGCAGGTTCGCCACGATACCCGCAAAGATAATCAGCGAAATACCGTTACCGATACCACGTGCAGTGATCTGCTCACCGAGCCACATCAGGAACATTGTACCGCCAACAAGCGTAATGACCGAAGTGATACGGAAGAATAGTCCCGGTTCGGTGACAATACCGCTGCCTGATTCAAGCCCAACAGAGATTGCATAGGCCTGCACAAGCGCCAGAAGCACTGTACCATAACGCGTATACTGATTAATGACCTTACGTCCGGCTTCGCCCTCTTTTTTCAGCGCTTCAAGAGAAGGCACCACAGAGGTCATAAGCTGTACGATAATGGATGCCGAAATATACGGCATAATCCCCAGCGCAAAGATCGCCATACGTGCAACAGCACCACCGGCGAACATATTGAACAGCCCCAGCACACCCTGGCTGTGCTGCTGGAACGACTGGGCCAGCGCGTCAGGATTAATGCCCGGCAGAGGAATATATGTACCAAAACGATACACAAGCAGAGCCCCGAGCGTAAACCATATACGCTTCTTGAGCTCAGTCGCCTTCGAGAAGGCTGAAAAATTCAAATTGGATGCAAGCTGTTCAGCAGCCGATGCCATGAGATTACTCCGGTCTGTCGTACGTCAGAATCTGACGCCCCTCCCCAGATATGCCCATAGACATCAAGACGCAAGTAGGCACATGAAATCAATAGGCATAAAGTTGAAAACGGCGGCACTAAGGCCGCCGTCTTGAAGGTATTTCTGAGGCCTTATTCGGCAGAAGCAGCATCAGGTAATTTTACCGAACCGCCTGCTTTTTCGATCTTTTCGATCGCAACCTTAGAAGCACCGGCGGCTTCAATCACCAGCTTAGCTGTGATTTCACCATCGGAAACAACGCGGAAACCATCCAGAGCGCGACGGATAACACCGGCAGCGATAAGTGCTTCAGCGGTAACAGATGCTTTTGCATCCAGCTTACCCGCATCAACAGCCTCCTGAATGCGACCAACCGACACAACATTGAACTTCTTAGCGAAGATGTTGGTAAAACCGCGCTTAGGCAAGCGACGGTAGATTGGCATCTGACCGCCTTCAAAACCGTTGATGGACACGCCGGAACGGGACTTCTGACCCTTCACACCGCGACCACCGGTTTTGCCGGAGCCGGAACCGATACCACGACCAACGCGTTTGCGGGCCTTGGTTGCACCTGGGTTTTCACGCAGATCATTAAGTTTCATGATAATTCTCCTGCGCTTGATTAAGCTTCGTCCACAACGCGGACGAGGTGCGCAACCTTGGCAATCATACCACGAACGGAAGGTGTATCTTCCAGTGTGCTGCGGCGGCGCATTTTGTTAAGACCGAGACCAACGAGCGTAGCGCGCTGTTCTTTCGGACGACGAATTGGGCTACCAATCTGTTCAACGGTAACCGTTTTGCCTTTAGTCGAAGACATAACTTTGTTCCTTAAGTCCTTGCGGGGCTAACGCCCCTCACCCAATGGTTATTCTTCACCGGCAACTACGTCATGACGACGAGCCTGCAGTGTGGAATACTTGATACCGCGCTGTGCAGCGATATCTTTCGGGTGCATCTGATGCTTCAGAGCATCAAAGGTTGCACGCACCATGTTGTACGGATTGGATGAGCCAAGGGACTTGGCTACAACGTCCTGTACGCCGAGCGTTTCGAAAACCGCACGCATTGGACCACCAGCGATGATACCCTTACCGGCAGGAGCCGAACGCAAGAGAACTTTACCGGCGCCATGACGACCCTGAACATCGTGATGCAGAGTACGGCCTGAACGCAGCGGAACAAAAATCATATCACGCTTAGCAGCTTCAGTTGCCTTACGAATTGCTTCAGGCACTTCGCGGGCTTTACCATGACCAAAGCCTACGCGGCCTTTCTGATCGCCAACAACAACCAGAGCAGCAAAGCCGAAGCGACGACCGCCCTTAACAACTTTAGCAACGCGGTTGATGTGAACCAGTTTATCTACGAATTCGCTATCGCGCTCTTCGCGACCGCGGTCATCGCGATTACGTTTTTCCTGTGCCATTTCCTAATTCCTTTTTCTTTTCCGGAAGCACAATTGAAACATTAACAAGACATTAAGTCTGAAAATGCACAAACAGGCACCCATAGCTCGGATTTCTGATAAATCAGAACCGATACCAGAGCGCCTTACCATCAATGCAATCAACGTAAAACGTATCAGGCAACTATGATGAGTAGTTTAGCTTACAGCGTCTATTGTGAGTCACTTGTGAACCACGAGGCTGTAATACATAAAAAATGTCGTCAAATGCAAGCACCTGACGACATTTTTCATATTTTTTTAGAAGCTGAGACCAGCTTCACGCGCTGCGTCAGCAAGAGCTTTCACACGACCGTGGAAAATATATGCGCCACGATCGAAGACAACTTCTGCTACACCGGCTTTAGCGGCACGTTCTGCAACCAGCTTGCCAACTGCAGCAGCAGCTGCAGTGTCTGCACCGGTTTTCAGGGCCTTTTTCAGGTCACCGTCAAGGGTGGAAGCAGCAGCAACAGTGTGACCACGTACATCATCGATAATCTGTGCATAGATATTCTTGGATGTACGATGTACGCTCAAGCGCAGGCGGCCATTCGAAACAGCTTTGAGCTGACGACGAACGCGTGCAGCACGGCGCTGAATAGTTTGTTTCGGCGATGCCATAACACGTGTTCCTTATTTCTTCTTACCGGCCTTGCGGACGATAACTTCACCGGCATAACGAACGCCCTTGCCTTTATAAGGCTCAGGTGAACGGTATTCACGGATCTCGGCAGCAACTTGACCTACAACCTGCTTGTCAATACCGGAGACAACGATTTCCGTTGGCTTTGGTGTTGCAACAGTGATGCCGGCCGGAACATCGTAGATGACTTCATGGCTGAAACCCAGCGAAAGCTGAAGATTCTTGCCCTGCATAGCAGCACGATAACCAACACCGGAAATTTCAAGCTTCTTTTCGAAGCCGTCTTTAACACCGGTGAAGATGTTGCTGATCATGGTACGGGCCATGCCCCATTTAGCGCGCGCGTCTTTCGACTGGGACAAAGGAGTAACGCTAACAGCGCCCTCTTCCATCTTAACGCTTACTTCTTGACTTACAACGAACTGAAGTTCGCCTTTAGTGCCTTTGGCAATAACAGTCTGACCATCAACGCTGGCGGTCACGCCTGCCGGAACCGGCACGGGTTTTTTACCGATACGAGACATTGTTAACCCTGTCCGTTTCTATGTTCACCACTCAGCCACATCAGAAGATGCGGCAGAGCAGCTCACCACCAACGTTTTGCTCACGAGCCTGATGATCTGCCATCACACCCTTAGGGGTGGAAAGGATGGAGATACCCAGGCCGTTAGCGACTTGAGGAATCGACTTTACCGAAACGTAAACGCGACGGCCCGGCTTTGAAACACGGGTCAATTCACGGATGACTGGTGCACCCTCGTAATATTTCAGTTCGATTTCGATTTCGGATTTACCGTTGTCGAAGTCGGTCTGTGTGTATCCGCGGATGTAGCCTTCAGCCTGCAGTACATCCAGCACGCGAGCACGCAGCTTGGAAGCAGGTGTTGTGAGCTTGGACTTCTTACGTCCAAGCGCATTGCGGATGCGGGTCAGCATATCGCCGATAGGATCTGACATAGTCATGTAATAACTCCCTTACCAGCTCGACTTTACGATGCCTGGAACCTGGCCGAGCGAACCCAGCTGGCGCAAAGCAATACGCGACATACGAAGCTTGCGGTAGAAACCGCGTGGACGTCCGGAAACTTCGCAACGGTTGCGAATGCGAACTTTGGAGGAGTTACGTGGCATCTCAGCCAGCTGGATTGTAGCGCGGAAACGCTCATCCAGAGGCAGGGACTGATCCATAACAATTGCCTTCAAACGTGCACGCTTAGCAGCATGACGCTTAACCAACTTTTCGCGGCGCTTGTTGTTTTCGACTGCGCTAGTCTTGGCCATTTTTGATTACCTCGCTACGCTTGCCGTTACTGGCGGAACGGGAAGTTGAAGGCGCGCAGAAGAGCGCGAGCTTCATCATCCGTTGGTGCAGTCGTGCAAACGATGATGTCCATGCCCCAGATCTGATCAACTTTATCGTAGTTGATTTCTGGAAACACGATGTGTTCCTTGATACCCATGGCGAAGTTGCCACGACCGTCAAAGCTTTTAGGATTCAGACCACGGAAGTCGCGAACGCGCGGCAGCGCAATCGTAACCAGACGGTCCAAAAATTCGTACATACGCTCGCCACGCAGAGTGACTTTCGTACCAATCGGCATATCTTCACGGAGTTTGAAGGTCGCGATTGAATTACGTGCGCGGGTAATGACAGCTTTCTGACCGGCGATCTGACCCAGATCTTCAGCAGCACGTGCAGGCTTTTTGGAGTCTGCTGTGGCTTCGCCAACGCCCATATTGATTACAACTTTAGAAACGCGTGGAATCTGCATTTCGTTGCTGTATTTGAACTCTTCAAGAAGAGCTTTACGGATTGTATCCTTATAAAGCGTCTTGAAGCGTGGTTCACTCTTTGCTTCAGCCATCGATCGACTCTCCGGAACGTTTTGCTACGCGTACCTTCTTGCCGTCCTTTTCAACGAAACCAACGCGGGTTGGTTTACCGTCTTTAGGATCAGCAATCGCCAGGTTTGACAGATGGATTGCGGCTTCTTTGGAAATAATGCCGGCTTCCTGTGTCTGTGTCTGGCGCTGATGGCGCTTAACAATATTGATACCGCTTACGAAAGCCTGATCTTCTTTTGGCAAGACCTTGATCACTTCACCGGTACGGCCCTTGTCCTTACCGGCAAGCACTACAACGCGGTCGCCTTTGCGAATCTTTTGCATCGTCGAACTTCCCTTACAGAACTTCAGGAGCCAGCGAGATGATCTTCATGTGGCTCTTAGCGCGAAGTTCGCGTGGAACCGGTCCGAAGATACGAGTGCCGATAGGCTCTTTTTTATTGTCAATCAAAACAGCGGCATTGTTATCAAAACGGATAACGCTACCATCTGCGCGACGAATGTCCTTGGCTGTGCGAACCACAACCGCCTTCATTACGTCACCTTTTTTTACGCGGCCACGAGGAATCGCTTCCTTGATGGACACCACAATGATGTCACCAACGGAAGCGTATTTCCGTTTCGAGCCGCCCAGCACCTTGATGCACATGACACGACGTGCGCCGGAATTATCCGCCACGTCGAGGTTTGTTTGCATCTGAATCATGACTGGCCGCCTTCTTATCTCTCAGCTGGTTAAGGGCTCATGCCCTACCTAAGCTGCGTGTTTATGTTAGCCCGTTAATTAGTTCGCGAGAACTACCCAACGTTTGTCTTTCGAAATCGGAGCAGATTCCTGAATGGAAACCTGATCACCAACCTTGAACTGGTTGTTCGCGTCGTGAGCTTTGTACTTCTTGGACTGACGAATAATCTTCTGAAGCAGTGGATGCGCGTAACGGCGCTCCACTTTAACAACGACAGTTTTGTCGTTCTTGTCGCTAACGACAACGCCCTGCAGAATGCGTTTAGGCATTATTAGATTCCTTATGCCTTGCTTTCGGCCGCCTTCTGGCGGGCAATAGTCTTGATACGTGCGATGTCGCGGCGAACCTGCTTCACACGTGCGGTTTTTTCTAACTGACCGGTGGCTTTCTGAAAGCGCATGTTAAACTGCTCTTTCTTCAATCCACCCAACTGATCAGTCAGCTGGTCGAGGCTTTTGGCCCGGATGTCTGCGGCTTTCATAGCTGTCTCTCTTATTCAGCGATGCGTTGAATAAAACGCGTCTTAATCGGCAGCTTCGCAGCTCCGAGTCGGAGAGCTTCACGTGCCACATCTTCTGATACGCCGTCAAGCTCAAACATAACACGACCTGGTGCTACGCGGCATGCCCAGTAGTCTACTGAACCCTTACCTTTACCCATACGGACTTCGGTAGGTTTAGAAGTTACTGGCAGATCCGGGAAGATCCGGATCCATACACGACCGGCACGTTTCATGTGACGGGTAATGGCACGGCGAGCGGCTTCGATCTGACGTGCGGTAACGCGTTCAGGCTCGACTGCCTTCAGGCCGAAAGCACCGAAGTTAAGGTCCGTACCGCCCTTGGATTCACCGTGAATACGGCCCTTGAACTGCTTACGGAACTTTGTGCGCTTAGGCTGCAACATTGTTCTCTACTCCAATATTCTAACCGAAAACGCTTAAAATTAAGCGTTTTCGCGGCGGCGGTTTGACTGCGGACCCTGTGCGTCGGCTTCAATCGCACGACGTTCAGAAGCCATTGGGTCATGCTCAAGGATTTCGCCTTTGAATACCCAAACTTTCACGCCGCAGATACCGTAAGCGGTCTGTGCTTCAGCTGTACCGTAGTCAATATCAGCGCGCAGAGTGTGAAGCGGAACGCGACCTTCACGGTACCATTCCATACGTGCGATTTCCGCACCGCCAAGACGACCCGAACAATTGATACGGATGCCTTCTGCGCCGAGACGCATTGCGGACTGAACAGCACGCTTCATAGCGCGACGGAATGCCACACGGCGTTCCAGCTGCTGAGTGATCGACTGAGCAATCAGGGTAGCATCAACTTCTGGCTTGCGAACTTCAACAATGTTGAGAACTGCATCAGAGTTGGTCATGTCGGAAAGCTTCTTACGGAGCTTTTCGATATCTGCACCCTTCTTACCGATGATAATGCCCGGACGAGCCGAGTGAATGGTCACACGGCACTTCTTGTGCGGACGTTCAATCACGATTTTAGAGATCGCGGCCTGCTTGAGTTCTTCAGTCAGGTATTTGCGGATCTTCAGATCTTCATGAAGGAGCTTACCGTATTCGCCGGTATTCGCGTACCAACGCGAATCCCAGGTACGGTTGATGCCCAGACGAAAACCGATCGGATTAATCTTCTGGCCCATTATGCGGCCTCCCCTTTTTCGGCGACTTCGCGGACAACGATGGTCAGGTGCGAAAACGGACGTTCAATCCGGCTTGCTTTACCGCGACCACGTACATGAAAGCGCTTCATGACGATCGACTTGCCAACAGAAGCTTCCGCAACGATCAAAGCATCAACATCGAGGTCGTGATTGTTTTCTGCGTTGGCGATTGCCGATTCGAGCGTCTTCTTAACTGTCTCTGCGATACGCTTGCGCGAGAACGACAGATCAGCAAGAGCCGCGTTGACTTTCTTGCCGCGGATCAGAGCCGCGACAAGGTTAAGTTTCTGCGGGCTAACGCGAATCGTGCGGGCGACGGCTTTCGCCTCGTTATCCTTAAGCTGGCGCGGAGCCTTGGCCTTGCCCATACTTACTTCCTCTTCGCTTTCTTGTCCGCACCGTGACCGTAATAGGTACGGGTTGGAGCGAATTCACCGAACTTGTGTCCGACCATTTCTTCGGAGATAGACACAGGAATGTGCTTATTACCGTTGTATACACCAAAGGTCAGGCCAACAAACTGTGGCAGGATCGTGGAGCGACGGCTCCAGATCTTGATAACCTCATTACGACCGCCGGAGCGTACCTTCTCAGCCTTCTTGAGAAGATAGCCGTCAATAAACGGTCCTTTCCAAACTGAACGAGCCACTTTAGACTACCTCTCTTATTTCTTACGCTGATGACGCGAACGCATGATGAATTTGTCCGTCGCCTTGTTCGAGCGTGTCTTCTTGCCCTTCGTAGGTTTGCCCCACGGAGTAACAGGATGACGACCACCCGAGGTACGACCTTCACCACCACCGTGTGGGTGATCAACCGGGTTCATGGCAACGCCGCGAACGTGTGGACGCTTACCGCGCCATACGGAACGACCGGCTTTACCGTCGTTGGTGTTGCCGTGATCCGGATTGGATACAGCGCCAACAGTAGCGAGACAACCGGAGTGCACCAGACGCTGTTCACCGGAGTTCAGGCGAAGGATCGCCATACCCTGGTCACGACCAACGAGCTGAGCATAGGTACCGGCGGAACGAGCGATCTGACCGCCCTTGCCTGGCTTCATTTCCACGTTGTGGATGATTGTACCAACCGGCATCGCACCGAGTGGCATCGCGTTACCTGGCTTAACGTCAACCTGTGCGCCGGAGATAACCTTGTCGCCAACAGCAAGACGCTGTGGTGCAATGATGTAGCTCAGCTCACCGTCTTCGTAGCGGATCAGCGCGATGAATGCGGTACGGTTTGGATCGTATTCCAAACGCTCTACAGTAGCGGACACATCGTGTTTCGTACGCTTGAAATCAATGAAGCGATACGTACGCTTGTGACCACCGCCCTGATAGCGAACAGTGATACGACCAGTGTTATTACGACCGCCCTTTTTGGTCAAACCCTGTGTCAAAGCCTTGACTGGTTTGCCCTTGAAGAGCTCCGAACGATCCACAATGACCAGCTGACGCTGGCCAGGAGTGATCGGGTTAAAGTGCTTGAGTGCCATTGTCTTTACTCCACGGCCTCTCAGAGACCAGTCGAAACGTCGATGCTCTGGCCTTCAGCCAAAGTTACGATCGCTTTCTTGACATCGCTCTGGCGCCCAACAATACCGCGGAAACGCTTCACTTTGCCTTTACGCACAGTGGTGTTCACAGCTGTAACTTTCACGCCGAAGAGCGCTTCTACTGCAGCTTTGATCTCAGGTTTCGTGGCCTTGCGGGCTACGTTAAAGACGATCTGGTTAAATTCAGAAACCATGGTCGACTTTTCGGTAATGACCGGGCTAACGATCACATCATAATGACGAAGGTCTGTCATTTGAAACGCTCCTCGAGGGCTTCGACAGCTGCCTTGGAAAGGACGAGCTTGCCACGGCGAAGAATGTCGTAAACGTTGATGCCCTGTACCGGCAGTACATCAATATTTGGAATATTGGATGCAGCCAGCTTGAAGTTGGCGTCGATTTCCGAACCGCCGATCAACAGTGCATTTTCCAGACCGAGATTAGCAAACTGGCTTACCAGCAGCTTGGTCTTGGCTTCTGCAGCTGCCAGATCATCAATGATGATCAGATCAGAGGCTTTAACCTTAGCCGAAAGGGCATGACGCAGAGCCAAAGCGCGAACCTTCTTAGGAAGATCGTGCGCATGGCTACGGGATACAGGACCATGAGCCTTACCACCGCCACGGAACTGTGGTGCACGTGCGGAATGGTGACGGGCGCGGCCGGTACCTTTCTGCTTGTACATTTTTGCACCGGTACGTGCAACTTCACCACGGGTCAGAGTCTGGTGGGTACCCTGCTGACGGCGAGCGAGCTGCCAAAGGACAACGCGCTGAAGGATGTCATCGCGCGGCTCCAGACCGAAGATTTCTTCGGAAAGCTGCACTTTACCGGCATCCTTGCCTTCAAGTGTTGTAATTGTGAGATCCATTATTCGGCTCCCTCAGTCGCTGCAGGTTCTGCAACCGCAGCAGCTTCACCTTTAGCTTGGCGCAGGCCAGCTGGCTTAGGAGCATTTTCTGGCAGCGATACTTTTACAGCATCGCGAACATAGATCCATGCACCCTTGGAACCAGGAACCGCACCGCGAACAAGGATCAGACCGCGATCGAGGTCGGTAGAAACGACTTCGATATTCTGCGTGGTTACACGGGTCTGACCCATGTGACCGGCCATTTTCTTGCCTTTAAATACTTTACCTGGATCCTGACGCTGACCGGTCGAACCATGGGAACGGTGGGATACCGAGTTACCATGAGTTGCGCGGCCGCCGCCGAAGTTGTGACGTTTCATAACACCGGCAAAACCTTTACCGATTGTTGTACCTGTAACGTCAACTTTTTGACCGGCTACAAAATGCTCAGCAGTGATTTCTGCGCCTACATCCAGAAGATTGTCTTCTGAAACGCGGAACTCAGCTACTTTCGCTTTCGGTTCAACTTCAGCCTTCGCGAAGTGACCGCGCAGAGCCTTGGTCGTGTTTTTCACCTTGGCCAATCCTACGCCAAGCTGTACGGCTGTGTAGCCGTTCTTCTCTACTGTGCGCTGAGCTACCACGTGGCAGTTCTCCATGCGGAGTACTGTCACCGGTACATGCTCGCCTGCGTCTGTATAAACGCGGGTCATGCCCAGCTTTTGTGCAATAACACCTGAACGCATCGGTTCGTTCCTTCCGTCCTCAAGCCTTACAGCTTGATCTCGACATCAACACCAGCCGACAGATCCAGCTTCATAAGAGCATCAACTGTCTGAGGGGTTGGGTCAACGATATCGAGAAGACGCTTATGAGTGCGCATCTCGAACTGCTCGCGGCTCTTCTTATCGATGTGCGGCGACCGGTTTACTGTGAACTTTTCGATCCGTGTTGGCAGAGGGATCGGTCCGCGCACATTGGCACCGGTACGCTTGGCAGTCGACACGATTTCGCGGGTCGAAGCGTCAAGGATCCGATGGTCAAACGCCTTAAGGCGAATGCGGATGTTTTGACCGTTCATTTGATTTGTTCCTTTTTACGCGGGACGTTTGGCTATTCAGATAATCAAAGATCACCTAACCAAACGCCCTGCACAAATCTATTATTCGATGATCGAAGCGACGATACCTGCACCAACAGTGCGGCCACCTTCACGGATCGCGAAACGGAGCTTTTCTTCCATAGCGATTGGCACGATCAGCGCAACATCAACAGTTACGTTGTCGCCCGGCATA
>NZ_QNRH01000004.1:0-480767 GCF_003314995.1 Pseudochrobactrum asaccharolyticum | reverse complement strand
CAGTGCGGCCACCTTCACGGATCGCGAAACGGAGCTTTTCTTCCATAGCGATTGGCACGATCAGCGCAACATCAACAGTTACGTTGTCGCCCGGCATAACCATTTCCACGCCTTCTGGCAAGGTCACAATACCGGTTACGTCAGTTGTACGGAAATAAAACTGCGGACGGTAGTTTGTGAAGAATGGTGTATGACGGCCACCTTCGTCTTTAGTCAGAATATAAGCTTCTGCCTTGAACTTGGTGTGTGGCTTAACGGAACCTGGCTTGCAGAGAACCTGACCACGTTCAACGTCTTCACGACCAACACCACGTACCAGTGCACCGATGTTATCGCCAGCCTGGCCCTGATCGAGCAGCTTGCGGAACATTTCAACGCCGGTAACAGTTGTTTTGCCGGTGGCTTTCATGCCAACGATTTCAACTTCTTCACCAACCTTGATGATACCGCGCTCTACACGACCGGTAACAACTGTACCACGACCGGAGATCGAGAATACGTCTTCGATTGGCATCAGGAACGGCTGGTCAACTGGACGTTCTGGTGTAGGGATGTAAGCATCAACTGCTTCCATCAGCTTGCGAACTGCATCTTCACCGATTGTCTTGTTGCTGTCTTCCAGAGCAGCAAGAGCCGAGCCCTTGATTACTGGAATGTCATCACCTGGGAAGTCGTATTTCGACAGAAGTTCACGAACTTCCATTTCAACGAGTTCCAGAAGTTCTTCGTCGTCAACCTGATCAACTTTGTTCAGGAATACTACGATCGCAGGAACACCAACCTGACGAGCGAGCAGGATGTGCTCACGGGTCTGTGGCATTGGACCATCAGCAGCGTTAACTACGAGGATCGCGCCGTCCATCTGCGCCGCACCGGTGATCATGTTCTTAACATAGTCAGCGTGACCTGGGCAGTCTACGTGTGCGTAGTGACGGTTTTCGGTTTCGTATTCAACGTGCGAAGTCGAAATGGTGATACCGCGGGCTTTTTCTTCCGGTGCGTTATCGATCTGGTCGTAAGCGCGGAAGTCACCAAAGAATTTGGTGATAGCAGCTGTCAACGAGGTCTTACCATGGTCAACGTGACCGATTGTACCGATATTGACGTGCGGTTTATTACGTTCAAATTTGCTCTTTGCCATCTGAGCTCTCCATTAATTTAGCCTGCTCAGGCATTCTTATTTTAACGAGCGTAAGCCAAAAGGCTTACGCAAACTTCTTCTGGATTTCTGCGGCTACAGCTGCAGGAACCGGCTCATAATGGTCGAACTGCATGGTGTACTGGGCGCGGCCCTGTGACATCGAGCGCAGGTTGTTCACATAACCAAACATGCTGGCCAGTGGAACATTTGCGTTAACTACAGTAGCGATACCACGGGCTTCCGTACCGGAAATCTGACCACGACGGGAGTTCAGATCGCCAATAACGTCACCAACGTAATCCTCAGGTGTCACGACTTCGACCTTCATGATCGGTTCGAGCAACTGAGCGCCGGCTTTCTGTGCACCCTCACGGAATGCTGCACGGGAAGCGATTTCGAAGGCCAATACGGAGGAGTCAACATCATGGTATGCACCATCGATGAGAGTTGCCTTCACACCGAGCATCGGGAAGCCTGCAAGAGGACCCGCACCCATGACGCTTTCGATACCCTTCTGAACGCCTGGGATGTATTCCTTAGGAACAGCACCACCAACGATCTTGGATTCGAAGATGAAGTCATCGCCGTCATGCGGTTCGAAAACAATCTTGACGCGAGCGAACTGACCCGAACCACCGGACTGCTTCTTATGTGTGTAATCGATTTCCGCTTTGCGGGTGATCGATTCACGGTAAGCAACCTGTGGCTGACCAATGTTAGCTTCAACCTTGAACTCACGACGCATACGGTCAACGAGAATATCGAGGTGAAGTTCACCCATACCAGCAATAATTGTCTGGCCGGATTCTTCATCGGACTTAACGCGGAACGAAGGATCTTCAGCAGCCAGACGGTTCAGGGCGATACCCATCTTTTCCTGGTCAGCTTTAGTCTTTGGTTCAATCGCGATTTCGATAACTGGCTCTGGGAATTCCATGCGTTCTAGAATAACAGGCTTCAGCGGATCGCAGAGCGTGTCACCGGTTGTGGTTTCCTTGAGGCCAGCCAGCGCAACGATATCACCAGCAAATGCTTCTTCGATATCTTCACGGGAGTTGGAGTGCATCTGCAGCATACGGCCGATACGCTCACGCTTACCTTTAACGGTATTCTCGAGAGAAGTACCCTTGGTCAGCTTACCTGAGTAGATACGCGCGAATGTCAGCGAGCCAACAAACGGATCGTTCATGATCTTGAATGCGAGCAGCGAAAGCGGCGCATCATCCGTTGATTCACGAGTTGTTTCTTCTTCAGTCTTTACGTCGATACCTTTAATCGCAGGCACTTCGTTCGGAGCTGGCAGATAGTCAACAACTGCATCCAGAACAGGCTGAATGCCTTTGTTCTTGAACGCGGTGCTGCAAAGTACAGGATGGAACTGAACAGCAATCGTACCCTTACGGATCAGCGCACGCAGCTCATCATTGGTAGGCAGAGTGCCTTCCAGGTAAGCTTCCATTGCAGCTTCATCAACTTCAACAGCAGTTTCGATCAGCTTTTCGCGATATTCTTCTGCTTTAGCCTGAAGGTCAGCAGGAATTTCACCAACCTGCGTCGGAGCGCCGATTGTACCATCCCATGTCAGTGCCTTCATCTCAACGAGATCGATCACACCGCCGAATTCGTTTTCAGCACCGATTGGCAGCTGGATAACGAGAGCAGTTGCACCCAGACGGGTTTTGATCATTTCTACGCAGCGATAGAAATCCGCACCGATCTTGTCCATTTTATTGACAAGAACCATACGCGGTACGTGGTACTTCTCAGCCTGACGCCATACGGTTTCAGTCTGCGGCTCTACACCGGCGTTCGCATCGAGAAGTGCAATCGCACCATCGAGAACGCGAAGGGAACGCTCAACTTCAATCGTGAAGTCAACGTGACCAGGAGTATCGATGATGTTGAAGCGACGCTTCTTGCCATCACGGCCTTCCCAGAACGTAGTTGTTGCAGCAGAGGTAATGGTAATACCACGTTCCTGCTCCTGCTCCATCCAGTCCATTGTGGAGGCGCCGTCGTGGGTCTCACCGATCTTATGGTTCTTACCTGTGTAGAACAGGATACGCTCAGTCGTTGTCGTTTTACCGGCATCGATGTGCGCCATAATACCGAAATTACGGTAGTCTTCGATTTTATATTCGCGGGCCATAATATTTGCTCTTTGAATAGAGTTCGACGATTACCAGCGGTAATGCGAGAATGCGCGGTTGGCTTCAGCCATACGGTGAGTATCTTCACGCTTCTTAACGGCAGAACCACGGTTGTTTGCAGCATCAAGCAATTCGCCGGACAAACGATCAATCATCGTTGTTTCATTGCGATTGCGAGCTGCATTGATCAGCCAGCGGATCGCCAGAGCCTGACGACGCTCAGGGCGAACATCAACAGGAACCTGATAAGTCGCACCACCTACACGGCGTGAGCGCACTTCCACGTGAGGCGCAACATTGTCGAGCGCCTGATGGAACATCACCAGACCATCCTGCTTAGCTTTCGCTTCAACAGAATCCAGAGCACCATAAACGATGGACTCTGCAACAGATTTCTTACCATGAAGCATGATTGCATTCATGAATTTTGTAACAACCAGATCACCAAACTTCGGATCCGGATTGATTACACGCTTCTCAGCACTATGACGACGTGACATGTCGATCTCTTTAATTACATCGGGCTCAACTCACCTGAGGATCAGGTGGCCGGTATCCCCGGAAAATTACTTATTTAGGACGCTTAGCACCATACAGCGAACGACGCTGCTTACGGTTTTTAACACCCTGGGTATCGAGAACACCACGAATGATGTGATAACGCACACCTGGCAAATCCTTGACGCGGCCGCCGCGGATCATGACAACGGAGTGCTCCTGAAGGTTGTGACCCTCACCCGGAATATAACCGATGACTTCAAAGCCGTTGGTCAGACGAATCTTTGCTACTTTACGCAGCGCCGAGTTCGGCTTTTTCGGGGTTGTTGTGTAAACGCGGGTACATACACCGCGCTTCTGTGGGTTTGCCTGCAGAGCAGGAACCTTATTACGCTTAACCTGCGCCTGGCGAGGTTTGCGAATTAGCTGGTTTACGGTAGGCATTGAACCTTCCTCTACTGAATTAACTCATATCTTTTGCCCCAAAGGGACGTTTCACCACTATGCAAATACACAGAATCGGACATTAAGCCAATGTTTGCATTGGCATGCCCGAACAAAAGCAGAGGAAGTTACCTTCATGCGAACGAGATTTACATATTAGATCGTAAAACGAACCCTGTTTGAGACAAACTCCAGAGCGAGACACTCCGGAACAGCCAGCCTCACATCGGCTCAGATGGTGTGCTGATACGCTTAAAGGTACGTTTCGTCAAGACCAGTGGCTTAGTTTTCTGATTTATGACAGGAAAAACCGGTTTCAGCCCTCCGTTTGGAGGTCATTTGGTCTGCTTTTGCCTGTTTTGTAATGCTAAACACATAAATCTTGGGCAGAATCCGTATCCCACTGTCTTTTTCTCGGATTATCTTTTATGCAGACAGTCTGATTCAGCCGTTTCAGGCCCTGATACAGGGCAGCTTTAACCGGAAATTAAGGAATACCCCGTGTCAGACACAAATCCCGATTCGAATGAAGTTTTTCTCATTATTGCAGATGCCTGGAAAGAGGGCGAGAGCGATCCCGTCAATGTCCACATCCTGTTTAAGTCAGAACCGGAAGAAGATGTCATTCAGGCCGCTTTGGAAATTCTTGCTAGTGAAGGTTTTGCTGAAGCCGAGATTTCTGAAATCGGCACCCTGAAAGAACAGCCGGAAGAAGAGCCATATCTGAGCGGTTATAATACTGCCCTCTCCGGTCAGGTTGCCATGATTGAATTCGATGGTTCCAGCGAAGAAGATGAGGATGAAGACGAGGAATAATCCCCTCTCTCATTTTAACGATCAAAGAGCATTTTCAGTGAAACTGGGAATGCTCTTTTTTTGCGCTCAAGTTGGCTTGCTAAAACTATTCCGATCACAAGCCTTTAAACTACCCTGCCCGAGCAACAAAAAAGGCCACCCGAAGGTGGCCTTTTCTTTATCTTATAAGAGGCAGATTATTCTGCAGCATTATTGGTCATATCAACCAGCATTGCATTTGCAGCATCCGCACCGGAAGTCTTGCGACGCTCATCGATGATCAGATCATCACGGGCTGTCGCAATACGACGGATCTGGCTCATCATACCGCCGGTACCGGCAGGGATCAGACGACCAACAATCACGTTTTCCTTCAGACCCTGCAGCGTATCCATCTTACCGGCAACAGCAGCTTCGGTCAGAACGCGGGTTGTTTCCTGGAAGGAAGCAGCCGAGATGAACGAAGGTGTCTGCAACGAAGCTTTGGTAATACCGAGCAGAACCGGCAGACCTTCAGCAGGTTTCTTACCATCTTCAACCAGACGATCATTAATTTCGTCAAGTTCAATACGGTCAACATTGTCACCAGGAATATAGGTGCTGTCACCGGATTCCGTGATTTCAACTTTCTGCAGCATCTGACGAACGATCACTTCGATATGCTTATCGTTGATCGTCACACCCTGCAGACGATAGACTTCCTGAATTTCGTTCACGAGGTAAGAAGCGAGTGCCTCCACGCCCTTGATCGCCAGAATGTCATGCGGCGCAGGATTGCCGTCGAGAATATAGTCACCCTTTTCAATCGCATCGCCATCCTGAAGATGGAAAGGCTTGCCTTTAGGGATCAGATATTCAACCGGCTCCAGATTATGGTCGTTTGGTTCAATAATAATGCGGCGCTTGTTCTTGTAGTCGCGGCCGAAACGGATTGTACCATCAACTTCAGCGATGATCGCATGATCTTTCGGACGACGTGCTTCGAACAGTTCAGCAACACGTGGCAGACCACCGGTAATATCCTTGGTCTTCGCGCTTTCCATCGGCAGACGGGCAATCACGTCACCGATGCGAACCGTTGCACCTGGCTCAACCGAGAGAATGGTTTCAACGGAGAGCTGGAAGCGGGCTTCCCCCCCCTTCGACAGTTTCGCAACTTTGCCGTTCTTGTCTTTAACAACGAGAGCAGGCTTCAGATCCGCACCGCGAGGTGTTGAACGCCAGTCAATAACAACGCGCTTGGTGATACCTGTGGATTCATCGGTATTTTCTGCAACCGACAGACCGTCAACCATATCTTCGAACTCAATCACACCTTCAACTTCGGTGATGATCGGACGGGTATACGGATCCCACTCAGCCAGACGCTGACCACGCTTCACGCCGTCGCCGTCATCGACGAACAGACGCGAACCATAGGTTACACGATGGCTTGCACGTTCCTTACCGGAAGCATCCATGATGAGAACAGCCATATTACGGCCCATCACCACGAGGTTGCCGTCAGCATTGCGAACCACATTGCGGTTACGCAGAGCAACAGTACCTTCATACGAAGCTTCAAGATACGAACTATCCACAACCTGCGCTGTACCACCAAGGTGGAAAGTACGCATGGTCAGCTGGGTACCAGGCTCACCGATCGACTGAGCAGCGATAACGCCGACAGCTTCACCTTTGTTCACCGGAGTACCGCGTGCAAGGTCACGACCATAGCACTTACCGCACACGCCGGAGCGTGTCAGACAGGTCAGAGCCGAACGGATACGAACAGTCTGGATACCAGCCTTTTCGATCACTTCAACATGACGTTCTTCGATCATATCACCGGAGGCAACAATCACTTCACCCGATGCCGGATGTGTAATGTCGTCCAGAGCAACGCGACCCAGAATACGCATGCCGAGCGAGGCAACGATCTGACCGGCATCAACGATCGGGTTCATCGTCAGACCAACGGTCGCACCGCAATCTGGCTCAGAAATGATCGCATCCTGCGCAACGTCAACGAGACGGCGTGTCAGATAACCGGAGTTAGCGGTTTTCAGAGCCGTATCGGCCAGACCCTTACGGGCACCGTGTGTCGAGTTGAAGTACTCGTTCACGGTCAGACCTTCTTTAAAGTTCGAGATAATCGGTGTTTCGATAATCTCGCCCGAAGGCTTGGCCATCAGACCGCGCATACCGCCGAGCTGACGCATCTGCGAAGGCGAACCACGGGCACCGGAGTGCGACATCATGTAGATGGAATTCATCTGCTTCTGACGACCGGTTTCCTTGTCGAATTCAACAGCCTTAATACGGGCCATCATTTCGTCGGCGATCTTGTCAGTCGCTTTACCCCAGGCATCAACAACTTTGTTGTACTTTTCGCCCTGAGTGATCAGACCGTCATTGTACTGCTGTTCATATTCCTTGGCCAAAGCTTCTGTATCAGCAACGATTTTCGCCTTGGCATCAGGAATGACCATGTCATCCTTACCAAACGAAATACCGGCGCGACAAGCATGAGCAAAACCAAGCTGCATCACGCGGTCACAGAAGATCACTGTCTCTTTCTGACCGCAATGACGGTAGACCAGATCGATCATCTTGGAGATGTTCTTCTTGGTCATTTCCTGATTGCAGATATCGAAAGGAACATTGGCGTTCTTCGGCAGCAACTCACCGAGGATCAGACGGCCAGGCGTTGTATCAAAGATTTTCGACACAGGCTTGCCTTCCGCATCAACTGACTTGTAGCGGCCTTTGATCTTGGTGTGCAGCGTAACGATCTTGGTTTCCAGCGCATGCTGCAATTCACCCATATCGGCGAATGTCATTCCCTGACCAGGTTCGTTTTCAGCAACGATCGACAGGTAGTAGAGGCCGAGAACCATATCCTGCGACGGCACGATGATCGGAAGACCGTTTGCCGGATGCAGGATGTTGTTGGTCGACATCATGAGAACGCGTGCTTCGAGCTGCGCTTCAAGCGACAGCGGCACGTGAACAGCCATCTGGTCACCGTCGAAGTCCGCGTTAAACGCAGTACAAACGAGCGGGTGCAGCTGGATTGCCTTACCTTCAATCAGAGTTGGTTCGAAAGCCTGAATACCCAGTCTGTGCAGTGTCGGCGCACGGTTGAGCAGAACCGGATGCTCGCGGATAACCTCATCAAGGATATCCCAAACTTCCGGACGTTCTTTTTCAACCAGCTTCTTCGCCTGCTTAACAGTCGAGGAGAAGCCTTTGGCGTCAAGACGTGCATAGATAAACGGCTTGAACAGTTCCAGAGCCATTTTCTTAGGCAGACCGCACTGGTGCAGTTTCAGCTCAGGACCGGTCACGATAACCGAACGACCGGAATAGTCGACGCGCTTACCAAGGAGGTTCTGACGGAAACGACCCTGCTTACCTTTCAGCATATCCGAAAGCGACTTCAGCGGACGCTTGTTCGCACCGGTAATAGTACGACCGCGACGGCCGTTATCGAACAGAGCATCCACAGCTTCCTGCAGCATACGCTTTTCGTTACGGATAATGATGCCAGGCGCACGAAGCTCCATCAGGCGCTTCAGACGGTTGTTACGGTTGATCACACGACGGTAAAGGTCGTTCAGATCGGAAGTCGCAAAACGACCGCCGTCCAGCGGTACAAGCGGACGCAGATCCGGCGGGATCACCGGAACGATCTTCATGATCATCCACTCAGGGCGGTTGCCGGATTCCATGAAGTTCTCAACGATTTTGAGACGCTTCATCAGTTTCTTGGTCTTCAGTTCCGATGTGGTTTCGGCCAGATCAGTGCGCAGCTGCACAGCAATCTTGTCGAGTTCCATCGAAGCCAACAGATCATAAATCGCTTCCGCACCGATCAGCGCTGTGAACTGGTCTTCACCAAATTCATCAACAGCGATCATGTATTCTTCTTCTGAAAGCAGCTGATGCTCTTTCAGGGAAGTCAGACCTGGTTCGGTAACAATGTAGTTTTCGAAATACAGAACGCGTTCGATATCCTTCAGCGTCATATCAAGCAATGTGCCGATACGCGAAGGAAGCGATTTCAGGAACCAGATATGGGCAACAGGAGCAGCCAGTTCGATATGGCCCATGCGCTCACGACGCACGCGTGACAGCGTTACTTCAACGCCGCACTTCTCACAGATAATGCCCTTGTATTTCATGCGCTTGTACTTACCGCACAGGCACTCATAGTCCTTGATCGGGCCGAAGATACGCGCGCAGAAAAGACCATCGCGTTCAGGCTTGAACGTACGGTAATTGATCGTTTCTGGCTTTTTGATCTCGCCGTATGACCAGGATAGAATCTTCTCAGGGGACGCAATCGAAATCCGGATGGAATCGAATGTCTGCGCCGGAGCCTGAGGATTGAAAAGATTCATGACCTCTTGGTTCATGCCGTTCTCCTTCGGGCATCATGCTTCACAAAAAGTTGGCCTACTCTTAGCAAAAGCATCATGCGTTTGAATCTATATGCAGAGCAGTATCCGGCACGCAATCTTGGCGCCTTGACACTCTCTGACGGGCAATTGCCCTTTGACCGCAACAGTCAGACGCTGGGTCTGAAACCGTCATAATTTCAAAACATATTGCCAAATAATGGCAATAATGGCGTGGCGCGGAAAACCGCGTCACGCCTGTTGTTTTTACTCTGCTGCGTCAGGCAGCTCTGCCGGCGCTACGAAGTCGCGTGTATCGTCGAGTTCAACATTCAAACCAAGCGAACGCATTTCCTTGACAAGAACGTTAAAGCTCTCAGGAATACCCGCTTCGAATGTATCATCACCGCGTACAATCGCTTCATAAACCTTGGTACGGCCTGCCACGTCATCAGACTTGATGGTGAGCATTTCCTGCAGCGTATAAGCTGCACCATAGGCTTCAAGCGCCCAGACTTCCATTTCACCGAAGCGCTGACCACCGAACTGCGCCTTACCACCCAGCGGCTGCTGTGTGACGAGCGAGTAAGGTCCGATCGAACGGGCGTGGATCTTATCATCAACCAGATGGTGCAGTTTGAGCATATAAATATAGCCCATTGTCACCTGACGATCAAAAGGTTCGCCTGTACGGCCGTCATAGAGTGTCGACTGACCGGAAGTTGCCAGACCTGCATCAGCAAGCATCGCATTGATGTCTGCTTCAACGGCGCCGTCAAAAACCGGTGTTGCAATCGACACGCCGCGCTTCACCTGATCTGCAAGCATGAGGACGGAATCGTCATCATAAGAGCGAACCGGTTCGTTACGGTCATTGTCAGGATAGATATGTTCCAGAGTGTCACGCAGCGGCTGGATATTTGCGGTCTCTTTATAGACCTCGATCAGTTCCCCGATCTTCTTACCCATACCGGCACATGCCCAGCCCAGATGTGTTTCAAGAATCTGGCCCACGTTCATACGGGACGGCACACCCAGAGGGTTAAGCACGATGTCCGCATGGGTACCATCTTCAAGGAACGGCATATCTTCTACTGGCAGAATGCGGGAAACCACACCCTTGTTACCGTGACGGCCGGCCATCTTGTCGCCTGGCTGGATCTTGCGCTTAACAGCAACAAAGACCTTAACCATCTTCATGACGCCCGGAGCCATTTCGTCGCCGCGCTGTACCTTTTCGACCTTATCCATGAAGCGTGTTTCAAGCAGCTTCTTGGAGGCGTCGTACTGGTTGCGCAGAGCTTCGAGTTCGCTCTGGCTTTTCTCGTCTTCAACGGCAAACTGCCACCACTGGGAACGCGGGTATTCAGTCAGAATGTCGCGTGTAACGGCAACGCCCTTCTTGAAACCCTTAGGACCCGCAGCAGTCATCTTACCTTCCAGCATATCTGCCAGACGACCATAGGTGTTACGGTCAAGAATAGACTGTTCGTCGTCGCGGTCTTTTGCCAGACGTTCGATTTCTTCACGCTCAATAGCCATTGCGCGTTCGTCTTTTTCAACGCCGTGGCGGTTGAATACGCGAACTTCCACAACAGTACCGTATGTTCCCGGAGGCATACGCATTGAGGTGTCACGAACGTCAGAAGCCTTTTCACCAAAGATAGCGCGCAGAAGCTTTTCTTCCGGCGTCATCGGGCTTTCACCCTTTGGTGTGATCTTACCGACGAGAATATCGCCAGGATGAACTTCCGCACCGATGTAGACAATACCGGCTTCGTCGAGGTTCTTCAGCGCTTCTTCCGAAACGTTCGGGATATCGCGTGTGATTTCCTCAGGTCCGAGCTTGGTATCACGGGCAGCAACTTCGAATTCTTCGATATGGATCGAAGTGAACACGTCATCCGAAACGATCTTTTCAGAAAGCAGGATGGAGTCTTCGTAGTTGTAGCCGTTCCAAGGCATGAACGCGACGAGCACGTTACGGCCAAGCGCCAGATCACCGAGATCAGTTGACGGACCATCAGCAATGATGTCGCCCTTGCCTACACGGTCGCCAACGCGCACAAGCGGACGCTGGTTAATGCAGGTGCTCTGGTTGGAGCGCTGGAACTTCATCAGACGGTAAATATCAACACCGGACTTCGAAGGATCGAGGTCTTCGGTCGCACGGATAACGATACGTGTCGCATCCACCTGATCAACAATACCACCGCGGCGTGCACCAATAGCTGCACCGGAGTCACGGGCAACAATCGGCTCCATACCGGTACCGACAAACGGCGCTTCTGCACGTACCAGAGGCACGGCCTGACGCTGCATGTTCGAGCCCATGAGAGCGCGGTTGGCGTCGTCGTTTTCCAGGAACGGAATAAGCGCAGCAGCAACAGAAACCAGCTGCTTCGGCGAAACGTCCATCAGATCCACGTTTTCACGCGGAGCCATCAGAACTTCACCCGAGTGACGCGAAATTACGAATTCTTCAACGAATTCACCATTGTCGCCCACTTCAGCATTGGCCTGTGCAACATAGTGCTTGGCTTCTTCCATAGCGGAGAGATAAACGACTTCATTGGTGATCTTACCGTCGATAATCTTACGGTAAGGGCTTTCAATGAAACCATATTTGTTGACGCGCGCAAAAGTTGCGAGCGAGTTGATCAGACCGATGTTCGGACCTTCCGGTGTTTCAATCGGGCAGATACGGCCGTAATGTGTCGGATGAACGTCGCGGACTTCAAAGCCTGCGCGTTCACGGGTCAGACCGCCGGGTCCGAGAGCCGACAGACGGCGCTTATGGGTAATTTCAGACAGCGGGTTGGTCTGATCCATAAACTGCGACAGCTGCGAGGAACCAAAGAATTCACGCACAGCGGCAGCAGCCGGCTTCGCGTTGATCAGATCCTGCGGCATCACTGTATCGATTTCGATCGAAGACATACGCTCTTTGATCGCGCGCTCCATGCGCAGCAGACCAACGCGGTACTGATTTTCCATCAGCTCACCGACAGAACGCACACGACGGTTACCGAGGTTATCGATATCGTCGATTTCGCCTTTACCGTCACGCAGCTCTACGAGTGTCTTGATAACAGCCAGAATGTCTTCCTTGCGGAGAACACGGACTGTATCTTCCGCATCGAGGTCAAGACGCATATTCATCTTAACACGACCAACGGCCGACAGATCATAGCGCTCTGAATCAAACAGCAGCGATTCGAACATCGCTTCTGCGGAATCCATTGTCGGAGGCTCACCCGGACGCATCACACGGTAGATGTCGAACAGTGCATCCTGACGGGACTGATTCTTGTCAGCAGCCAGCGTATTGCGGATGTAAGCACCCACATTCACATGGTCGATATCAAGAATATTGATCTCGTTGCCACCGGTTTCGAGCAGAACCTTCAGAGTCTTCTCGTCAATTTCATCACCGGCTTCGAGATAGATCTCACCGGTTGCATAGTTGACGATATCCTCTGCCAGATAAGAACCGAGCAGATCATCATCCGTTGCACGGATAGCTTTAACACCCTTCTCCGCGATCTGCTTGGCAGCACGCGCAGTCAGCTTACGCCCGCTTTCAGCAACAACTTCACCGGTATCAGCATCGAGCATATCGCCGATGATTTTCATACCTTTGAAGCGGTCAACCGAATACGGGATACGCCAATTTTCACCGTCACGCGAATAGGTGACAGCGTTATAGAAGGTCGAAAGAATTTCTTCACCATCCATACCCAGCGCCATCAGCAGCGATGTGGTTGGAATCTTACGACGGCGATCAATACGCGCGTAAACAATATCTTTGGCGTCAAATTCGATATCAAGCCATGAACCGCGATACGGGATAACGCGCGCTGCGAACAAAAGCTTGCCCGAAGAATGCGTTTTACCTTTATCGTGATCGAAGAATACACCAGGTGAACGATGCATCTGCGAAACGATTACACGCTCCGTACCGTTGACAATAAAGGTACCGTTGTCTGTCATGAGCGGCATATCGCCCATGTAGACATCTTGCTCTTTAATGTCTTTGATCGACTTGGCGCCGGTATCTTCGTCAATATCAAAAACGATAAGACGCAGCGTCACTTTCAGCGGTGCTGAATAGGTCAGATCACGCTGGCGGCACTCATCCACATCGAACTTTGGCGCGTCGAATTCGTATTTGACGAATTCGAGCATAGATGCCCCGGAAAAATCCGAGATCGGAAACACCGACTTAAAAACAGCCTGCAAACCTTCGTCAGGACGTCCACCCTTAGGTTCATCGACCATAAGGAACTGGTCATAGGATGCCTTCTGAACCTCGATGAGGTTCGGCATCTGGGCGACTTCTGGAATCTTGCCGAAAAATTTGCGTACGCGCTTACGACCGTTAAAAGAGTGGGTCTGAGCCATCGTCGCTCCTCGTTCTGTGCCTTACGGCGTTCTGAGCCATGGGAATACCAAGGCCTGTTGCTTGCCGTCTTACGACGGTCCTATGAACGGGTCAAAACCCGTTTCCTGACAGCTGCTCTTCTGTCAGGAAAAGGGTTTGTAACCGTTTGAACTTGATAATCTGCCATTAACTATGAAAGACATATTAAGTTCATTATGCTATCTGCTTTTGTTTGTCACCTAAAATCAGGCACTTACCAAAAACTTCCGCTACAAGCGGAAAACGGCGGGGTGTTAGGCCCGCCGAATAACTCAAATTACTTGAGTTCAACCTTAGCGCCAGCTGCTTCGAGCTGAGCTTTGATTTTTTCAGCTTCGTCTTTAGATGCAGCTTCTTTAACAGCTTTAGGTGCACCTTCAACGAGGTCTTTAGCTTCTTTGAGGCCCAGACCGGTGATTGCGCGAACTTCTTTGATCACGTTGATCTTGTTTGCGCCGCCATCAGCGAGGATAACGTCAAATTCAGTCTTTTCTTCAGCGGCTGGTGCAGCAGCACCGGCAGCAGCAGCAACTGCTACAGGAGCAGCAGCAGATACGCCCCACTTTTCTTCAAGAAGCTTGGACAGTTCTGCAGCTTCCAGAACGGTCAGAGCGGACAGGTCTTCAACGATCTTTGCGAGATCAGCCATGGTATATTCCTTTAATTAAGGTTTGAACTGTTGTAACAGCGAGAACGGCCTTACGCCGCTTCGTTCTTCCGGGCATGTGCGCCGATAACGCGAGCAATTTGACCTGCTGGCGCGCTTGTAAGCACAGCGAGACGGGTGGCTGGTGTCTGAACCATACCAACCAGCTTGGCGCGCAGTTCGTCGAGCGACGGCAGGGAAGCAAGAGCTTTCACACCTTCTGCATCGAGAGTTGTCGCACCCATAGAACCACCAAGAATGACAAGCTTGTCATTGGTCTTAGCGAATTCTACCGCTACTTTTGGAGCTGCAATTGGATCAACTGCATAAGCAATTACAGTCTGTCCAGTGAACAGATTTGCAATGCCTTCGGACTCCGTGCCCTGAAGAGCGATTTTGGCAAGACGGTTCTTCGCGACTTTAACGGCGCCGCCTGCTGCACGGATTTTTTCGCGAAGATCGCTCATCTGTGCAACTGTGAGACCGCTATAGTGGGCCACGACGACCGAGCCGGACTCTTTGAAAGTGCCGTTCAGCCAAGTGACAAATTCGCGCTTTTCCGCTTTTTCCACTGTCTCTCTCCAGTTGGCAAGAATGCACAGGAGCATCCTTACCGGGTTGCCTTTGCCGGATAACGTGTAAGAAGTGTCATCCAACATACGAGGTTCCTGTCCCCTTCCCCTTCACCGCCCGAGAGCAGATCCGGTCAAGGCAACTACGGTTCAAACCTTAAACACAGCAGAGCTGTAAAAAATAAGGTCATTCCACGTCTCATGCAGGCTCATAAAATTAAGGCGAGCCACCTGCAATCTCGGACAGGATACCGGAATTTTACTTCCGGTGATCCGGGCCCAAAGGCCCCGGAAACTTTTAAAAGATTCACATACTGCATTTACTCGGACAGCATTTGAATCAGGCTTTTACAGATTTATTCTGTAAATGCAAATCAGACGATTTTAACGCTTGCAGGTTCAACCTTGACGCCAACGCCCATGGTTGAAGAAACAGCAACGCGCTTCAGGTATTCACCCTTGGCACCGGCTGGCTTGGCTTTGAGAACTGCATCTGCGAAAGCGCGGATGTTTTCTTCCAGAGCCTTAACTTCAAAAGAAGCCTTACCAATACCTGCATGGATGATACCGGCTTTTTCGACGCGGAATTCAACAGCGCCGCCCTTGGAAGCCTTAACAGCACCAGCAACATCAACAGTTACAGTACCGACTTTAGGGTTTGGCATCATGCCGCGCGGGCCGAGAACCTTACCAAGACGACCAACGAGTGGCATCATGTCTGGTGTAGCAATACAACGATCGAAATCGATGTTGCCGCCATTGATGATTTCGTAGAGATCTTCCGCACCAACGATATCCGCACCGGCTTTCTTAGCTTCTTCAGCTTTGTCACCACGGGCAAATACAGCAACGCGAACAGTACGGCCTGTGCCGTTTGGCAGATTGACAACGCCGCGAACCATCTGGTCAGCATGACGTGGATCAACGCCGAGATTCATCGAAACTTCGATAGTTTCGTCGAATTTCGCAACAGCACGCTCCTTTACGAGACCGAGCGCGGTGCCCAGATCGTAAAGTTTCATTGGCTCTACGCCTTCACGGATTTTAGCGACACGCTTTGAAATTTTCGCCATCGTATCAGCCTTCCACCTTCAGACCCATCGAACGGGCCGAACCTTCGATCATGCGCATTGCAGCTTCGATGTCAGACGCATTCAGGTCTTTCATTTTGGCTTCAGCAATTTCGCGCACTTTGTCACGAGAAATCGTGCCGACTGAAGATTTACCTGGCTCTTTCGAACCGGACTTCAGGTTAGCAGCTTTCTTGAGGAAGTAGGTTACAGGAGGAGTCTTCATCACGAATGTGAAGGACTTATCCTGATAATAGGTGATGACAACAGGAATTGGCGAACCTTTTTCAAGTTCCTGTGTGGCAGCATTAAATGCCTTACAGAATTCCATGATGTTAATACCGCGCTGACCCAGAGCCGGACCAATTGGTGGCGATGGGTTTGCGGCGCCAGCAGCTACCTGAAGCTTAAGCTGGCCTGCAATTTTCTTAGCCATTACTATCTGCCTTTATTCTTGCCCCTCAGGGCAAAGTTAAATGTCTTTACAGACACTCTTTTACGCTGTGCAATACAGCGTTGCAGCGGGTGGTTCGGTTAACAGAGCGGCTAAGCCTGCGTTCCTTCCACCCATTTGGTCGCCTGAGCGACCTTTCAGCCCGAAGGCCGAATTGATCAGAGTTTATCAACCTGACCAAAATCCAGATCAACCGGGGTAGCGCGACCAAAGATCGAAACCTCAACCTTCAGACGGGCACGATCCTCATCAACCTCCTGAACGATACCGTTGAACGAAGCAAACGGACCATCGGAAACGCGTACAGATTCACCCACTTCGAACGATACAGAAGCACGCGGACGCTCAACACCATCCTGCACCTGAGACAGAATCTGCTGAACTTCACGGTCACTGATCGGAACAGGCTTTGATTCAGAACCAAGGAAGCCGGTTACCCGTGGAGTATTTTTGATCAGATGATAAACGTCATCTGTCAGATTGGCACGAACAAGAACGTAACCAGGGAAGAACTTGCGCTCTGCGTCAACCTTACGGCCGCGGCGCACTTCCACGATTTTTTCTGTAGGTACGAGAATTTTTTCAAAAAGATGAAACAGACCTTTCTGCTTCGCCTTTTCTTCGATTGCTTCAGCAACCTTTTTTTCGAAATTCGAATATGCGTGTACGATATACCAACGCGCAGTCATTATGCTTCTCCCGTATAGCTCACACCAGCCGAAACGCCAACAAAGCCACTCTTAACGCCCGAGACTCAGAAGCAATTCAACGCCATAAGCCATCAACTGATCAGCAACAAAGAAAAACAGCGCCGCCAAGAAAGCCATAATCACAACCATGATTGTTGAAATTACAGTTTCACGCCGGGTCGGCCACGTTACTTTAGCCGTCTCAGCACGAACCTGACGGAAAAAGGTAATCGGATTTGTTTTGGACGCCATTTGCCACTCTGCGCTTGATTAAAATTATTCCCAATCAAAACAAGTCATTAAGAATGCATTAATCAGAAAGAACCCACAAGATTACGGCACGCCGGACGAAAGCTCAATCCCACGCACCGCTATTTATCGACCCTACATAGTGCCGATTCCTCAAAAACACAAGCCCATATGCTAAGATATAATAAATTCCCGCATATCATGCACCAAAAGTGCATATTGATGCCCCTACCCTGCTACAGGCTGCACAGCTGCCCGACAGATATTATCAGGTCAGCATCTGCATTATGTATACACCAATAATCTAAGCATAAAAAAACGGCACTGTAAATTAATACAGTACCGTTTCTTAAAATGGCAGGGGCAGCAGGGCTCGAACCCGCGACCTACGGTTTTGGAGACCGTCGCTCTACCAACTGAGCTATACCCCTAAACTTTTCACTCTAAATCATTAGAGCAGAGACAAGGCTGGCTGACCAGCCTTGTAAAATCTTTATTATTCGATGATCGAAGCGACGATACCTGCACCAACGGTGCGGCCACCTTCACGGATCGCGAAACGGAGCTTTTCTTCCATAGCGATTGGCACGATCAGCGCAACATCAACAGTTACGTTGTCGCCCGGCATAACCATTTCCACGCCTTCTGGCAAGGTCACAATACCGGTTACGTCAGTTGTACGGAAATAAAACTGCGGACGGTAGTTTGTGAAGAATGGTGTATGACGGCCACCTTCGTCTTTGGTCAGAATATAAGCTTCTGCCTTGAACTTGGTGTGTGGCTTAACGGAACCTGGCTTGCAGAGAACCTGACCACGTTCAACGTCTTCACGACCAACACCACGTACCAGTGCACCGATGTTATCGCCAGCCTGGCCCTGATCGAGCAGCTTGCGGAACATTTCAACGCCGGTAACAGTTGTTTTGCCGGTGGCTTTCATGCCAACGATTTCAACTTCTTCACCAACCTTGATGATACCGCGCTCTACACGACCGGTAACAACTGTACCACGACCGGAGATCGAGAATACGTCTTCGATTGGCATCAGGAACGGCTGGTCAACTGGACGTTCTGGTGTAGGGATGTAAGCATCAACTGCTTCCATCAGCTTGCGAACTGCATCTTCACCGATTGTCTTGTTGCTGTCTTCCAGAGCAGCAAGAGCCGAGCCCTTGATTACTGGAATGTCATCACCTGGGAAGTCGTATTTCGACAGAAGTTCACGAACTTCCATTTCAACGAGTTCCAGAAGTTCTTCGTCGTCAACCTGATCAACTTTGTTCAGGAATACTACGATCGCAGGAACACCAACCTGACGAGCGAGCAGGATGTGCTCACGGGTCTGTGGCATTGGACCATCAGCAGCGTTAACTACGAGGATCGCGCCGTCCATCTGCGCCGCACCGGTGATCATGTTCTTAACATAGTCAGCGTGACCTGGGCAGTCTACGTGTGCGTAGTGACGGTTTTCGGTTTCGTATTCAACGTGCGAAGTCGAAATGGTGATACCGCGGGCTTTTTCTTCCGGTGCGTTATCGATCTGGTCGTAAGCGCGGAAGTCACCAAAGAATTTGGTGATAGCAGCTGTCAACGAGGTCTTACCATGGTCAACGTGACCGATTGTACCGATATTGACGTGCGGTTTATTACGTTCAAATTTGCTCTTTGCCATCGCTGTCGCTCTCTTTCACCACAACGCTAATTTAAATGCGCTGCAATAATTTTAATTGCCATATAACTTATTCCTGATCTTTCGATCTGGAAATTATATAGTAGAACAAAAGCTCCACACCATAGTAGCGCGAAACTTTATCAACTCGCTTCCGGCTTAGCTTAATTCAAAGCCCGCCAAGTTACTACACGCCAAACCGCTCTGAAATAATCTGGAGCGGGTAGCGGGAATCGAACCCGCGTATTCAGCTTGGAAGGCTGCTGCTCTACCATTGAGCTATACCCGCGCACTCTAAGTTACCGTCCGGTAATGGTGGAGGAGGTTGGTTTCGAACCAACGTAGGCTAAGCCAGCGGATTTACAGTCCGCCCCCTTTAACCACTCGGGCACTCCTCCACGTTACTCATTACCACCGGAACTGAGCGACTAGGCATTCCGTTCACTGTGACCCCGTAGCGCTTGGCTCGTTTGTCGCTGTGAACGAGGCGGGTTATGCCGATAACACACTGATAAGTCAACAGCTCTTTTTGAAAAAAATGCATAAAATTTTCACAGACTTATCAATAATCCACAATATCAGGGTTTTTCAGCCTGTTTTTTCCGCATCCCGAAACTTTCCGGCCTGTGAATAAGGAAAGACGCTACCTTG
Source organism: Pseudochrobactrum asaccharolyticum (assembly GCF_003314995.1). Lineage (GTDB taxonomy): Bacteria > Pseudomonadota > Alphaproteobacteria > Rhizobiales > Rhizobiaceae > Pseudochrobactrum > Pseudochrobactrum asaccharolyticum. The sequence continues at coordinate 460,934 of NZ_QNRH01000004.1, read as the reverse complement.
AGAGCATAAAAATCGCTATAGAAAGCCTATGAAAGATAAAAAATCGTCACCGGACTCATCCGGCTCCTCATCCGGCACACCAAAAGATTCGCATTATGCGCGTCTGCGGCGCCAATTTCGTGATCAAAAAACCGGTGGCAGCGAACAAAATTCGCAAAATCACCGGTTCAATAAGCGTAAGCCTGTAAAAGGTACGCCCGCAGGCGACGGAATCACCCGTCTTTATGGCCTGCATACGGTTAAAGCAGCGCTTGAGAATCCCCGTCGCCAGATTTTCCGTATGATGGTGACGAAAAACGCCCTCGCCCGTCTTGAATTAGACGAAGCAACGATTGCCCGTCTCGCACCAGAAATGGTTGAGCCGCGCGATATTGATGCTTTAACCGGCTCGGATGCCGTGCATCAGGGTGTTTTGATTGAAACCGCTGCCCTGAAGCCACGCAAATTGCAGGATCTTAAAGAAGGCAAACTGCTTTTGATTCTGGATCAGGTTACCGATCCGCATAATGTCGGCGCTATTTTGCGCTCCGCAGTTGCTTTCGGCGCCGATGCGCTGATCACCACATCACGTCATAGCCCGCAGGAATCAGGTGTATTGGCCAAATCAGCTTCCGGCGCACTGGAAATGATTGATCAAATCGAAGTTCGTAATCTTGCAGAAGCGATTCTTGAGCTGCATGAACTCGGCTACATGACCATTGGTCTTGATTCAGAGGGCCCGCTGGAAATGGAACACACCTTAAAGGGTGATAAAGTTGCCCTGGTGCTGGGTGCGGAAGGAAAAGGCCTGCGTCAGAAAACCCGTGAGACAGTGAATGCATTGGCACGACTCGATATGCCGGGCGCGATCAAATCACTGAACGTCTCGAATGCCGCAGCAATTTCTCTCTATGCTGCACAACGTTTTCTCAGCAAATAATAACCGGCGATAAAAACAAGCCCTGCCTGCATGATCTCCGGATCACACAGGCAGGGCTTTTTATTTTCAAATAAAAATCAGGCCGTCGCGATATATTGAATAATTTCGGCTGTCTCCTGCTCTGCCTGCTCAATACGACGCTTAACCACGTCACCAATAGAAATAATCCCGACAAGATCGCCTGAATCATTGACCACCGGCAGATGGCGAAAACGGTGACGGGTCATCATCTCCATCACATAATGCACAGTATCCTGAGGATTACAGTGCAGAACCTTCGTCGTCATGGCTTTAGATACCGGCAATTGTAAAGCCTGTACGCCATGATTGGCACAAGCTCGCACAATATCGCGCTCAGAAAGAATCCCTGCATATTTCCCTTTGCCTTCATCAACCAGCAAAGCACCGATACGGTGTTGGGATAGCAGCTTTGCAGCTGTTTCCAGATCTGCATCAATTTTCACAGTGAAGACACTGCTGCCTTTTTGTTCCAGAATTGCGCGTACAGTCATTCTTTCCTCCCGACAAAAACAAATCACAACCTCACCCCGTCGCAGGAGCGACTGTGTATCTGATCAGTTACCGGCACGAAAAATGCGGAATGATTATAATTATACTGAACATGCAGGCTACGTACCGGAGACCGCTCCGGCACTATAGCACAATTTACGCAGAAACATAAATGCGCATAGAGGCAAAGAACAAAGCGGCCTCAGTGATTCAAGCAACGCTGAAATCGCTCCGCTATATTCAGGAGCGACCACGCAATAAAAGCGCAATGCCGAAAAAGCCTGCAACAAAACCACCGATATGCGCCTCCCAAGCGATGCCGGACAATTCTCCCGGTGCAACACCATAAACACCGGTAATCACGTTAATAATCAGCCAGAAGCCAACAAAGGTGAGTACGGTTTTATTTTGCAATGTTTGCGAAACAGAAAGCAGCGGTCCGCCAAACGCAGGCACTTCCCGCCCTGTCCTGCTGTAATAAGTCACCCGCTGAAAACCAAATCGTGCAGCAGCGCCCATCATTCCCGATATCGCGCCGGATGCCCCGACAAGCGGTATATTACTGTCCGGATACAATGCGTAATGGGTAAAGGCAGCAATGATCGATGTCAGAATCCAGAAGAACAGAAATTTGCGCGTGCCGATCCGCCCTGCGAGAGGCGATCCGAAAGCGGCAAACCACACGCTGTTAACGGCAAGATGCGCAAAACCACCATGCATGAATGAATAAGTGACTGCGGTCAGCCATGCAAAAGGATCAAAGAAACCGCCAGCCAGACTGAATCGCTGCGGGATGAAAGCAAAGTTCAGCAAAAACCAGATATATTGCTGGTCACTGAGCAGATAAGCTTGTGTGATATAAACTGCTGCGCACAGACCGATAAGAGCGACAACGACCGGCGGCATATTAAAGACCGGTTGAGAACCGCCCTGCCCGCCATGATTATTGCTGCGGGAATCATTTACCGGTTGCTGCATATTTTCCTCATCATAACTGCGATCTGCCAGAGCGAGCACAACAGATAAAGCATTCTCAGCAAAAAGGAGAACCGCTCTGACTGCGCACTGCTTATATGATCTTTGAAGTACGAACCCAGCCAAATCAAGACAAGAAAAAACCGCCTGTCAGACAGGCGGTGAACGGACAACATTGGTCCGAATATAAATTCTGGAGTTCAGGCATCGAAAGCAGCCGACCATTCCCTATAAAAAGCCCGCAACTTATGCCTAAATGTATATAAACATAATTAATTTCTTAATGCAATCAAAGCAAAGCGTTAACCATATTTTTTATTGTTCGTGGATGTTCAGGCCATAATCATGGCTTGTTTACAATCATGTGCGCATATTATTGCCAGCAAAAGACACTGAAAATCAGCCATTCAAACCACAACCGGTGATGGATTTTTACGCAGCGTTTTAAATTTTAATGGTTTCGCGAAAGCATTGTTTCAATCTGAAAGACAAGCGCGCGCAATATGTTAAACGGGTTCCGGCATTGCAGACGAGTGCTGAAAATGTCTGATCTTTGGGATAATCGAGGAAGCGCCACCTCATGAAACATGACTGGACGGCAGATCTGCTCACTTATTGGGACAGGTTGCGCGGCACCCGCGCGGCGCCGGATCGTCGTGACATCAGCCCGCGCGATTTGAGCGGCAAGCTTCCGAATATCTTTATCCTTCGTAGCGACAATGAAGATATCATTCACGACGAATTAGCCGGTATTCCGCGTGCCAGACAATGGCAATTCAGACTTGCAGGAACACGCCTCTGCACAATCTATGGGCGAGAATTGCGCAATACACGTTTTCTCTCCCTCTGGCATGAAGATGTGCGCTCATGGCTTGCTGAACAGCTTCATCTTTCAGGAATGGACTATCGCCCGTTAAGACTGGAACATACCAGCCTGACACTGAACGAAAAAAGCTGTCATTTTGAAACATTGCTATTACCATTACATGAGAGCGACGGTTCACTGGCATGGATCGGCAGTATGGTTGCGCTTGACCAGCCGCTCTGGCTGGGTAGTGAACCGCTGATTTCCAACTATATGGGACTGACTTCCGCAGCCCCTGCGCATGCCGACAGTCTTCAGGCAGCAAAAGGCATGAAATCTGTTCTCCAGGTTCTACTCGATCGCCATCATGAATTATCACCTGTTGCGCAAACAAATCCGACGCAGGAAAACGTCCCCTTGGTCGCCACAAACCTGACATCAACGGGCGAAGCCTTTTCATATGACAGTGCCGTTGCCGATACAGCTTTTGCCAGAGCGCTCCTGCCGCAGATTGAAGCGCTTATGCCTTCCGCCCGTTCGTCTGATACCGCTCAGCATTCTGTGCGGTCTGCCCCTGTTAGCAGCCCTGCCCCGCTGACCGTTGCCGATCTGATCAAAAGTATTCATCCCGCTGCACCACAAAGCGAAGCTGTTCAAACAACATCAAAAACAGCACATCTCAAGGTGATCACCGGCGGCAAAGACAAAAACTGATCTGATCACAGTATATGCAGGGATAAACAGCAGAAAACAGTGCCAAAACCAACACCATCAAGTATAACTAATATAAAATAAACTTTTACTGGCCTGATGGTGAAAATTACTATAGCATATTAAAAAAGCCGGTGACATTGTTCGCACCGGCTTTGGTACTTACAGAATCATTCAGAGGCACATTTCAGTCATATGACGGCACAAACACCTGCATCTTCGCACGCATCAGAAACATCGCCTGCCAAGACAGCGGAGCAATCCGGTGCAACGATCAGACTGACTTTAAAAACACCGCTGAATGGTCGCTTTATGCGTACCGATGGCAGTGAATATACGTGCAGATTATGGCGTATCTCTGCCAACAATGCCGATCTCGGCGTGACAGGTGATGAGGCTGCGCTTCAGCCGGATGAACATATTATCGCTTATATTGAGAATCTCGGACGTATCGAAGGCACCATCATCAATATTCATCGCGATGATTTCAGCCTGCAATTGCAGCATAGCGAACATCAGAAGAAGAAGCTGCTGACAAAGATTAAATGGCTGAGCCAGCATGCCGATCAAAAAGATGCAGAGCAAAGACGTCACACCCGTCACACACCGGCACGTTCCGATGCGGTTTTAACGCTCAGCGACGGCTCTCAGCATGCCTGTAAAATTCTCGATCTGTCTCTGTCCGGTGCAGCGGTGGAAACGGCTTTGCGCCCGCCTCTGCGCAGTATCGTAACGCTCGGCAATAGTCAGGCAAAAGTTATGCGCCATTTCGACGACGGCATCGGTATTGAATTTCTCGTTCTGCAAACCGATTTGCCGAGAAATTAAGACCGCATCTCTTCCGGCGTCCTATTTTCAATTAATTAGCTGTCGTATATCGCTCTGGTGAACTCACGCGGGCATCAGATGAATCCACCTGTATTCTTCTCATGCTCTACGCTGTTAACATTCAGCGTAGATAAGCACTTTCAGCTCTTCATTTTATGCGGCCATAGCTTCTGAAATGCGGATTTTGCCTTGTGAACAAGCAAATCAGCACAATTTCAGCGATTCTCAGCCCTTTTTGATAAAGACCCAACCTCTTAAAAAAGGCAGAAACTGCATAATCATCCGCAATTTCAGCAAAATTTAATCCACAGCCGCAATGCATTGCTTTCTATAGTTAGCAAAGGCTGAAAATAATTTTCTTAAATTTTTCTGAAGCCAAAGTGGTGAGGTAAATATAAGCTTATCAGCAAGCGCAGAGTTTACATGGCCTGTTAACCAGCACCTGTGGACATCTCAGCAATTTCAACCCGCTGTTAACTGCACAACGCTCTGTTAACCTCAAGCTTTCACACAACTGAAACCTGCATGAATTTTGCGTATAGTAAGTACTAATTTTCGTTAAAACACTGATTTCACAGGTAGTTAAGGTTTACGAAAACTCACCTTCGTGTTTACTTTGTCTTATGCATATCCCTTTGGATAGTATCAATTTCTGACTGCCATGGTGCTCTCAACAAGGAGCGTCACAATGTATAACAAGACAGCACATAAAAAGAGTGCGCATGGCAAAACAGCAAAGCATAAGCTGGCCGCCGCAACTCTGCTGCTTACAATGACAGTGTTCGGAAGCGTATTTGGTACAACGGCCAGTCAGGCCGGACAGAACGCTAATCCGTGGATGCAAACCGGTGGCCGCACAAGCCAGCCTGTTGGCCATTACGATTTTTGCAAGCAGTATAAAAAAGAATGTAACCAGACCAGCCGTAACGAAGCCCCCCTGAAACTTACACAGGGTCTGTGGAATAAGATCGTTCAGGTCAATGCACAGGTAAACACCGCTATTATGCCACGCACCGATATGGAAATGTGGGGCAAGGAAGAGGTTTGGTCTTACCCGACCCAATATGGTGACTGTGAGGATTATGTTCTGCTCAAGCGCCGTATGCTGATCAATGCCGGTTTTCCGGTCAACACCCTGCTGATCACTGTTGTGCGCCAGAACAATGGCGAAGGCCATGCCGTGCTGACAGTCCGCACAGACCGTGGCGACTTCATTCTCGACAACTTGGAAGACAGCGTCAAAAACTGGAATCAGACCGATTACACCTATCTGAAGCGTCAGTCGGCCCGTCATACCGGCCAGTGGGTTGATATCCATAATGCGCCGCAGATGCTGCTGAGCGATATTCCGACATCGGCACTAGAGCGCCGTGTGCCATAGTTGGCACACAAAGGTCGCTCTAACACTTTAAATTTAGAGCATAATTTCACCTTAAACTGATCCAAGTTTAAGGAATTATGCTCTGGGTAACTAATTTTAAGGAGCAACTTCTAGTCCGCGCTGATAACGGCGACCATTGGCCACGTAATTTTGTGCTGACAAGCGCAATTTCTCAATCTGCTCGGTAGAAAGTTCGCGGACAACCTTGGCCGGAGAACCGACAATCAGTGAATTATCCGGAAACTCTTTGCCCTCGGTCACCAGTGCACCGGCACCGACCAGTGAGTTCTTACCAATTTTTGCGCCATTGAGAATAATCGCGCCAATACCGATCAGGCTGTTTTCACCAATGGTGCAGCCATGCAGCATCGCACGATGCCCGATTGTGCAGCCTTCACCAATTGTCAGCGGAAAGCCCATATCCGTGTGCAGAACAACATGCTCCTGCACATTGCTGTCCTTGCCGATGTGAATCAGCTCATTATCGCCACGGGCAATAACGCCGAACCAGATCCCTGCATTCTCGCCTAACCGTACTTTACCGATCAGCGTGGCATCCGGAGCGACCCAGTTGCTGGCACGGTGATCAAATTGCGGGCTGTGACCATCAAGAACATAGACCGGCATCAGGCACTTCTCCTCAATCGCTATAATCGTCTCACCATAATTCATCCGGCGAGGTCTGGGTGGCAACTTCTTGCAACCGGCGCATCGTGGCCTGTGTCACGCCCTCAGGCAAGTCGTTCAGCGGAAAAAAGCAGGCTTCCGCAATTTCCCGATCTGGCATACGTGGTTTCAGCTGTCTGAATGCACGGCAAATATAAAGCGCGACATGATCGCGGTTTGTAACATGCGCATTTTTATACAAGCCAAAGAGTTGCGGTGGTGCTGTCAGCTCAATATGCCCCTCCTCGCACAGCTCCTTAATCAGCGCCTGCATAAATGTTTCTCCGCGCTCCACACCACCACCCGGCAAATGCCAGCCTTTAACATAGGTATGGCGCACGAGAAAAACGCTTTGCGCCTCTTCGTCCAGCACAACAGCACGCACACCCAAAGTCATAGGACGGCGCAGCAAAAAATAAATATGGAACAGCCAGCTTTTAAATTTCATCGAATTTTCCGGATAATGCAGTCCTGTAGTCAGACCGGAAATTGCTCTGAAACGCAAAACAAACTTGCCATACAGGCCGATTTGTTTTCAACAGGAGTCGATACTATATGAACAAGCTACAGGCATTTTCATTCTCTGCATGCATGCTTTTCCATTGACTATGCTGCTATGAAGGCTAAATCTTCGCCAATGTTCAGACTTGCCCATATATCAGACATTCATCTGTCACCTTTACCGCAGGTACGCCTGCGTGAACTGGCCTCCAAACGCATCACCGGCTATATTAACTGGAAGCGCCACCGCAAAGGTGCGATGCATGACTGGGTACTTGAAAGCCTGATTAAAGATCTGAAAAGTAAAAAGCCTGACCATATTGCCGTGACCGGCGATCTGGTAAACCTCGCGCTTAATCTGGAAATTGACAACGGCTATGAATGGCTGAAGCAACTGGGTGACCAGCAGGACGTTTCCTTTGTGCCCGGCAATCATGATGCTTATGTACCGGGTGCGCTGAACAAAAGCTGCTGCAAGTGGGAACCGTGGATGCGCGGTGACGGCATCGACAATCACGAAAAACGACCGCAATTCCCTTATTTACGGGTGCGTGACGGCGTTGCTATTATCGGCGTCAGCTCAGCGCGTGCGACCGGCCCTTTTATGGCCAGCGGTGATTTTCTGCCGGCACAGGCGGAACGGCTTAAAAAAATCCTACAGGAAACCGGCGAGCAAGGTTTGTGCCGCGTTATTCTGATTCACCATCCGCCAATACGTAATGCAACACCCGCTTATAAGCGCCTGTTTGGTATTGCCCGCTTCCAGAAAGTAATCCGTGAAGTCGGTGCAGAGCTGGTGCTCCACGGTCACACCCATCTGGCTACGCATTATGAAATTGCTGCGCCTAATGGTGCAGTTCCGGTAATCTGCGTGCCATCGGCCAGTCAGGCTCCCTATGCACCTGGTCAGGAAGGGCGTAAGCCACCGGCACGTTATAATATGTTTTCTATTGAGGCTCTCAGGCAGCCGCAAAGCTGGAAATGTCATTGGCAGCAATATGGTTTTACCAATGAAAGCAATGAAGTGGCCTTGCTTGCAGATCAGGAACTGATGCTTGGCAAAGCTGCACCGCAAATTAGAGCGCCGTGTGCCAGTCTTGGCACACAAAGGTCGCTCTAACACTTTAAAATTAGAGCATAATTTCACCTTAAACTGATCCAAGTTTAAGGAATTATGCTCTGGTGCGGCATCACTTTCCACAGAAACGGCAGAGTAACGCCGTAAAGGTGCAAGACCGTAATCAGCACTAAACAGCCGAGCAATGCACCGCCTGCAAACCATAGAAGTTTAGCAGGCAAAGCATTGTTTGTTGATTCTGCTGTTACGCGCGGTTCTACCGCCGGTTCAGATGCAGCCACTTGCTGCCCTGCCTGTTCGGCAGGCTGAAGTGGCAGATCATCCATTAACCGCTCACGCTCCAAAATGCGTGATGCAATATAGCGTGTCACCGCATCAGAGATGACCTTGATGTCTTTATTTTCCGACAGAATGATCCGTCCCAACCGCGTATCACGGACGAAACGGTAACTGCGGCGGTCACGACCAACCATAATAAAAGCACTGGCATCCAGCCAAAGCCGTGGCTGCATTCCCCTATTGAGACAAAAATCCCATTGCTCGTCTGTCGCTGGCACCACATCAAAAACCGGTTGTAAATCCTGCAACAGCAATTCAAGCCGAGCAATATCGGTTTCTCTTATATCCGAAATACTGTCCAGACGATCCGCCTGTGCGGTTTTTGCTTGTCTGATCGCAGTTTTCAGCCGCTCCTCACCGGATAAGTCTTTCTCCGGTTGAGGCAATGACGGATATGCAATGAACTCATCTTCGGTTTTATTCATGCCGCGCTCTTGTCTGATCTTTCAATTTACAGGCAGTCATATGCGTGGCGATTTTATGGCTTTAAAGCGCCGTGTGCCCTCTTGGGCGCACAAAGGTCGCTCTAACATTTATACTGCAAGGCCGAATAATAGCAAAAAGGCCTGAAACCGCATGGTTTCAGGCCTTTTCATCTCATCTCTGTTCAGTCTGATCTTATTTGATCAGGCGGTTCGCAGCAGAAACAATCGCTGCAAGCGATGATGTCACAATATTATGGTTGACCCCGACGCCGAAGACCGCGCCTTTCGGATGTGAAAGCTCCACATAGCTGATCGCAGAAGCATCAGAACCGCGCTGGAGCGAATGTTCTGAATAGTCTGCCACCGAAATATCAATGCCGATATGTTTTGACAGGGCATCAATAAAGCCGTCAACCGGTCCGGTGCCGCGACCTTCAATGGTCTTGGTCACACCATTATCAATGATCTCAGCCTGCATAATACGGACCGCTTTATTATCCGGATCTGCAAAAGTGTGGTGATCAACAAATTCCAGACGCGAACCCGGCTGGCTCACATAGGCTTTCTTGAACTCTTCATAAATACGCTCTGCCTGCAGTTCCTTACCTTCATCATCCGTAATCTGCTGAATGATTTCTCGGAACTCTACCTGCATTTTGCGCGGAATGTTCAGACCGTAATCCTGCTGCAGGATATAAGCGATACCGCCCTTACCCGACTGGGAGTTAATACGGATAATCGCTTCATAAGAGCGGCCGACATCCTGCGGGTCAATCGGCAGATAAGGCACTTCCCATACCGGTGAGTTGGCACCTTTTTTGGCTTTCATACCCTTATTGATCGCATCCTGATGGGAGCCGGAGAAAGCAGTATAAACCAGTTCGCCGACATATGGATGACGCTCAGGAATCACCAGCTGATTGGAATATTCGTATACTTCTTTCATGCGGTTGATGTCCGAGCAGTCCAGCTCAGGATCAATCCCCTGCGTGAACATGTTCAGCGCCAGCGTTACAATATCCACGTTACCGGTACGCTCACCATTACCGAACAATGTGCCTTCAACACGGTCGGCACCAGCCATCAGCCCCAGTTCCGTTGCAGCAATGCCCGTACCGCGGTCATTATGCGGATGCAGCGAGATAATCAGGTTTTCACGATTATCGAGATTGCGGCACATCCATTCGATCTGGTCGGCATAAACATTCGGGGTGTTCATTTCCACAGTGGAAGGCAGATTGAGGATCAGCTTGTTTTCTGCTGTCGGTTTAACGATTTCGGTCACCGCATTACAGATTTCCAGCGCAACTTCCAGCTCGGTACCGGTAAAGCTTTCCGGCGAATACTGGAAACGATAACCGCCACCGGCTTTCGCAGCCATATCCATAATCATTTTAGCAGCATCGGTCGCAATCTGCTTAATGCCTTTAACATCCTTGCCGAATACCACGCGACGCTGCAATTCACTGGTGGAATTGTAGAAATGGATAATCGGGGTATTCGCACCTTCCAGTGCTTCAAATGTACGGGTAATCAGCTCCGGACGGCACTGCACCAGCACCTGCAAATCCACATCATCCGGCACATTGCCCTGCTCAATGCACCAGCGGCAGAAGTCAAAATCTGTCTGGGAAGCCGAAGGAAAGCCGATTTCGATTTCCGGAAAGCCCATATCCAGCAACAACTGGAACATGCGGGCTTTGCGGTCATGCCCCATCGGATCAATCAGCGCCTGATTACCGTCGCGCAAATCCACAGAACACCAGATCGGAGCCTTTTCAATCATTTTTGAAGGCCACTGGCGATCCTGCAAGATTGTGGTTCTGAACGGGTTATACTTTTCTGCCGCAATCGGCATACCTTTGCGGGAAGACTTGGAAACGGAAGCAATATTGGTCATTTTGAACTCTCATCAGCACTGCAACTGTTATAACCGGATAACAGCTGACTTATACTCGCCCTGTCTGCTCAATTTATGAAATGAGGATGCAGAAATATCGGGCACAATCGAAACGGATTCTTTGACCGGAGCGTGAGTCTGACGGCTCTGTACGACCGCCGGACGCTCCAATCAACGAGCCCGGCGATCGCCGCTAAGGCCGAGTAGAAGTAGAAGCGAGAGTGGACGCGCGCAAGTATCAGCGGCTGCAAAGCCCTGATCTGCTCCAAAGCTCATAAAAGAGCTGATATGTTGATGCGCGTTGTTCATGGGGCAAATGCTATACGCCTTGGCAACAAGTTGCAAGAGACTTCCCCGAAAACGAAATAAAATTACCTGTGTTTTTTACCGCCAATAAAAAATGCTGCCACACAGAATTGAGCGGCAGCATTTTATTATTTTATATCAATAACTTGCAAAAGCATCAGGCAAAAGGCACAGCAGCCGTTCCTAAAGGTAACTTGGCTTCATCTTCCGGCTCGACATGAATAACAACCTGCGAGTTTTCATATTTTTCATGCAGCGCATCTTCGATGCGGTCACAGATAATATGCGAGTCGCCAACAGTCATATCTGCCGCCACGACGAGATGGAATTCAATGAAAGTGACCCGTCCGGCAATACGCGTTTTCAGGTCATGAACTTCCAGCGCACCTTCTGCATTAGTGGAAATAATATCGCGCATTTGCATTTCTTCGGCAGGCTCAACCCCGACATCCATCAACCCTTGCACGGAAGCATTGATAACGTGCCAGCCCTGCCAGAGAATGTTGATTGCCACGATGATAGCGAGCAGCGGATCAAGGATTGCCCAGCCGGTGACAATAGCCGCCACCAGACCAACCAGCACACCGGCCGAGGTCACCACGTCAGTCATGATATGCTTGCCGTCGGCCAGCAATGCCGGAGATTTTGCAGCACGCCCTGCGCGGATCAAAATGCCAGCCCAGACCATATTAATCACACCGGCAATCAGGTTGATACCAAGTCCCAGCCATGGTTCATCCATTGTGCGCGGGTTCTGTAAAGCGCCCCATGCTTCATGCACAATCAACAGAGCAGCAACAACAATCAGCACACCTTCAACCACAGCTGAAAGATATTCCGCTTTATGGTGTCCGTGCGGGTGATTATTGTCCGCGGGCATAATGCTGACAGTGATCGCCCACCATGCACCGACAGAGGCGATAACATTCACAATGGATTCCAATGCATCAGAATAAAGCGCAACAGAACCAGTGAGCAGATAGGCCAGATATTTAAGCCCCATGACGAAAATGGATACGGGAATTGTCCACGTAGCCAGTCGCCGGATTCTCAGATTAGCTTCCATATCCAAACCTTTTTACATCTCCGGACATGGTATTGCGCCGTTCTGATGAGAAACGACGGTACAGCCGGAGATTTACAATTTTGCAGTTTTATAAAATTCGGCGGCCTATGCGGAGACTGTTTAACAGTCATCCAGCGCCGCCATCATCGAAAATGAATTCAGTTCAGCAATCTGCTGAAGCACTAACCGTCTTTAGCGCAAAACGCGCCAATTCCAAATCTCTAAAGTACCAAACCTGTCAATTTTCGCTTGTTTTTCTTGTCCAGTTGCAACTGATTTTCAGTCAGGCATATTAAAACAATAAATCAGCAAATTCAGAGGCTTAAAATCATTTGTACTGCAAATCATTTGCAAAAACTTTTGTCAAAACAGCTCAAACGAATCAGTAAAGCAAAGCTCTGAAAGCACGAGAAAAGTGCCTCAGCTTCCATTTTTCATCAAAATACTATATAGAAGCGCTATTCTTCAGTGCGCAGTTTTAAATTAACACTCCGCCCTCTGTTTTGGTTGTCAGCACAACCTCCTGCGGATCGGCGCCATCAGAATGCAAAAAAGTTTAAGAAGCAGCCATAAACCGTGCTTCACGGTATAAGTCTCTGTGCCCTGCAGTTTCTTAGCGGCTGCTGTTTCTACAAAGGCAGTATCTTTAAATGCAACGTCTTGCACGTTTTGAACAACTGATTTTACGACGATCAATATATGCAACTATCTTTATCGGACTATTCGGGATTGTTTTCGGCCTGATCTCAGGCTCCAGCGCCGTTATTTTTGACGGCATGTTCTCTTCCACCGATGCCGCAATGTCTATTCTTGCGCTGTTTGTTGCCCGCCTGCTGACCAGTGAAGGCACACGCCGTTTCCAGCATGGTTTCTGGCATATTGAACCACTGGTACTGGCGTTTAACGGCGTCGTCCTCATCCTTTTCTGTCTCTATGCTTTCGTCAATGCTATCAGCACCCTGCTTCAGGGCGGCACAGATTTGAGTTTTGACTGGGCGATTATCTATGCCGTCATTGTTTGCGTCATCTGTTTTGCGATGATGGTCTATCAGCAGAAAATCAACAAACGCCTGAAATCCAACTTCATCGCGCTTGATACACAAAGCTGGCTGATGACCGCTTTGATTACTCTGGCTCTTCTGATTGCATTCAGCATTGCATGGGCATTACAGGGTACCAGCTATCAGGAATGGACAACCTATGTTGATCCGGCCATTCTGATGGTTCTCTCTGCCGGTCTGATTTTTGTACCGATGAAAACCGTCGTCTCCGCCTTCAAGGAAATTTTGCTGGTGACGCCGGAGCGCATGGATTTGCGGGTACGCAAAATTCTCAATGAGATGAAGGTCAAACACGGCTTCAAAAAATATGCCAGCTATGTTGCCAAGATCGGCCGAGCACGTTTCATCGAAATTCACATTGTCCTGCCGGCCAACTTCCCGATTGCATCCATCGCGACACTCGATGCTATTCGCGAAGAAATCGCAGAAGAAATCGGCGGCGCAGGCCCACAACGCTGGATTACAGTGAGTTTCACCGGTGATGAGGTCTGGATCTAGAGCATTTCACAGTCAAGTTGGATCAACTTGGACAGTCCAGGATAATGCGTAAAACAAAAAAAAGCCGCAGATTTTCATCTGCGGCTTTTTCTTTAAGCATCAGCAATGCTTATTTTTTAACGAGCTTTGACACCACATTTTCAATCATCTGCATACCGGCATTGCCGCCAAGCGTCATGATTGATTCCGGATGGAACTGCACAGCCGCAACCGGCTCGCTTTTATGCTCCAGCCCCATGATCACACCGTCATCGGTTTCCGCTGTAATTGTGAAATCTGCAGGTAGTGTCGCTTTATCTGCATAGAGCGAATGGTAGCGACCAACGGTGACTTCCGAACCTAGACCATCAAAGACCACGCCGTTTTTCAGAATTTTGATGCGTGACGGCTTGCCATGCATCGGAATTTCCAGCTGCTTCAGCGAACCGCCATAGGCTTCCGTCAGTGCCTGCAAGCCCAGACAGACGCCGAAGACCGGCAGATCGCGCTCACGCGCTTTACGGATCGTGTTGGTGCAGTCGAAATCTTTCGGCGTGCCAGGCCCCGGTGAAAGCACTACCAGATCCGGTTTGAAGCGATCAAAAATTTCATCACTCACCGGCGAGCGTACTGTTGCAACATTTGCACCGGTCTGGCGGAAATAATTGGCAAGCGTATGCACGAAGGAATCTTCGTGGTCGACCAGCAAAACAGACGTTCCGGTTCCTGCTTTCATAGACTGCGCCTTCTCCTGCAATTCCGGCTTGATATGTGCCTCGCGGATCGCGGTCAGCATTGCCGATGCCTTCAATTCGGTTTCGGCTTCTTCTTCCTGCGGATTTGAATCATAGAGCAAGGTTGCCCCTGCCCGCACCTGCGCCACACCATCTTTAATGCGAATAGTGCGCAGTGTCAGGCCGGTATTCATATCGCCATTGAAATGCATCATGCCTACCGCACCGCCATACCATGCACGCGGGCTGCGTTCATTCTCTTCAATAAAGCGCATTGCCCAGAGCTTTGGCGCACCGGTAACAGTTACTGCCCATGCATGGCTGAGGAAGCCGTCAAAAGCATCCATGCCATCACGCAAGCGGCCTTCAATATGGTCAACCGTATGGATCAGACGGGAATACATCTCGATCTGACGGCGACCGATCACACGCACGGATTCCGGCTCACAAACACGGCTTTTATCGTTGCGATCCACATCAGAACACATGGTCAGTTCGGATTCATCTTTTTTGGAATTAAGCAGTTTCAGAATCTGCTCAGAATCTGAAATCGCATCCTCACCACGCTTGATGGTGCCGGAGATCGGGCAGGTTTCGATACGACGACCATTCACACGCACAAACATTTCCGGTGAAGCACCGATCAGATATTCCTGATCACCCAGATTGATGAAGAAAGAATATGGCGACGGATTAATGCTTTTCAGCTTGCGGGAAATGGCTGACGGCTGATTTTCGCATTTTTCATAGAAAATCTGTCCCGGTACCACCTCAAAAAGATCACCGCATTTGAAGCTGTCTTTGGCGCGTTCAACCAAAGCAGCATATTCGCCTTTTTGATGATCGCCTTTTGCTGCCAGTGTTTTAGCCGCTTTGAATTCATCTGCCGGTGTTTCACGCGGCAAACCATCGGTTTTTTTATTACCAACGGTAAAATCATAAGAGTCGACCCACGCTTTAGCGGAATAATGGTCAACGACAAGAATTTCATCCGGAATAAACAGAACCAGATCACGCTGATCTTCAGGACGCTTCAGCTTGTAGGTGATCGGCTCAAACTGGAAGGCCAGATCATAACCAAAAGCACCATAAAGACCGAGGTTGCTGTCTTCCTCGGAAAAGAACAGCGCTACAATCTCACGCAGTACGGTGAATACCGACGGCATACGCGAACGTTCTTCTTCCATATATTGCCGTGTCGGCTCAGCAATAGTCAGCTCAAGCTTCTGTTCGCTCTCAGCTTTAATTGTCACTTCCTGCAAGGCTGCAACAACAGGGCGAATACCACCGAGCAATATTTCACCACGGGCGTTCAGCGCTTCAATTCGCATTGAGCGGCCTTTGGAGGTGATAACCAGCGGCGGATCAATAATAGCGGTATCCCAGCGCGTATAACGACCCGGATATTCATAATTGGAAGAGAAAACTGCGCCACGTCGTGTATCCAGCGCATCAATGCGCTTATCAATAGCCGTTTTATATTCCACCGCATGACGGCGACGCGCGACGGTGACCCCGCCCTGCGTTCTGTAATCGTGCTGATCCTGATCGGCAGTCTTTGCCATAATCGCCCGCTCCTGTTGTTGCGATCCCTATAATGCCAAATGGCGGGTTTCGCACCTGTTTTTCAAAAGAGCATTTCTGCTCTGTTTTCGTAAATTACGATCAGGAGCTACAAGATTTCTGGGCTAAATATGAAAATGGCCGCCCGGTGAAACCTTGAGCGACCTGAATGACACTTATGCAAATGTCTGCGTTGGCCGCTAGAAGCGAGCCCACCACCAAACAAGAGATGCAAAAGTAAACTTAATCATGTCCTATTGTTATCTCCGCAAAGCAAAGCATGCAAGACCGATTGTCGTGTTTTTCTGTCCATTCAGAATTTTATTTAAAAGCAGAACACTCTTAAAAGTTGTAATTACTTATATAATCAATCACCCAATAGTCACATGCAACAACAAGCAATCAGATAAACCGCATTAATCAAGACCACTCGTGTTCCTCTTGTTAAACATATCAGTTGATGCCCGACGAACGAGAAAGCGCTTCAGCATATATAAATACAAAAAATATTTTAAGTAACAAAATTATACCATTAAAATCAATTCAATAGCACATACAAGAAAAACCCGGACCATAAATCGATCCGGGTTAAAGTGTCCGATATGCGAACCGTCAGGCGGGCCATAATAAAAGAGGAAGCTTGCCCGTCCCTTATTCCATAAGCAATTAATTTCAAAAAAATATTATGCTTTGATCTAAAATATATAGGTAAAATATGCTTTTCAGTACAAGGACAAAGCTACCTTGGGTTGCATATTTCGTCAACAGATTTCTGTGCATAAGTGTGAAATAAAAATTGCCCACCACACTTAATGTATGGCAGGCGAATCTTTTACAAAAACCGAAATTTTCTACTGTATGACAGCGAATAAAGAAAATCCTCTCTCAAGTCGTCAGAGCCATAAAATGCTATGCGCATTTAAAATACCGTAAAGCCGCAGATCAGTCATTTGCGGTGAGTCTCCCACCGGCAATGATAATTATTGCCTATTGCGATCAGCGAAGCATTACAACCGGCTACCGCAGGGTTAATCTACGCACTAGATCCGAAGTAAACACAGTGCCTTTGTGTGAATCTAATTCTTCACACAAAGGCGTAGAATATTGTTTTACAATAATAAACTTATGCTGCGCGCTGATCCCATGATTCAAACGGATCATAAAGCGATGCCCATTCATCGGGCACAAAATTATCAGCCTCGACCAGACAATCATCAAGGGCCGCACAGATTGCCCCCTCGTCCAGCGCTGCGGTGCCTATAAAAACCAGTTCCTGCCGACGATCACCCCAGAACGGATCAAGATAGGGCTGCATAGACTGACGCCAGCCCTCGTCTTCCGGCCAATATTGCTTGGGAATTGACGCCCACCACAGGCCGCGCTTGCCCGTGCGCAACAATGCACCCGCCTGACTTAACTCCCCCACATAGCGCGGACGTGTCGCCAGCCAGAAAAAACCTTTGGAGCGGATCAGCCCTGCCCAGCTCTCCTGAATAAAATCGTGGAACTTTGCCGGATCGAACGGACGACGTGCACGATAAACAAACGAACGGATGCCATATTCTTCTGTCTCCGGTACATGATCTTTGAAACCATAAAGTTCTTTGAACCATAGCGGATGTTGCTCGGCCTTTTCAAAACTGAACCGTCCGGTCTTCATAATCCGCGCTAACGGCACCTGCCCGAAATCGGCTTCTACCACATCGCAATCCGGATTGAGCGCACGGATAATTTTATAAATATCCTGCTTTTGCTCAAGAGACACTTCGCTGATCTTATTCAGCACCACGACATCAGCAAATTCTATCTGTTCAACCAGCAAATCCACCAAACCGCGCTCATCGCCCTCTCCGGCTGTTTCGCCGCGATCTTTCAGGAAGTCCTGCGAAGCATAATCGCGCAAGAGATTAGCACTGTCCACAACCGTTACCATCGTGTCCAGCCGTGCAATATCAGACAAGCTGAAACCCTCTTCATCCCGAAACTCGAAGGTCGACGCCACCGGTAAAGGTTCGGAAATACCTGTCGATTCAATCAGCAGATAATCAAAGCGCCCCTGTTTGGCGAGTTGTGACACCTCTTGCAAAAGATCGTCACGCAATGTGCAGCAGATACAGCCATTGGTCAGCTCAACCAGTTGCTCCTGTGTGCGGGACAAATTGGCACCACCATCACGCAGCAATGCAGCATCAATATTCACTTCACTCATATCATTAACGATCAGTGCAACGCGCGCCTGTTCACGATTATTCAGAATATGATTGAGCAAGGTGGTTTTTCCGGCTCCTAAAAATCCGGACAGCACTGTAACGGGTAATCGTTGATCCATAACATCTCCTGAATAGCAAAAACTGCAGACAGCTGTGACGCCGCCTGCATTTTAAAAAGCGTCAAGATTGATATGTTATACAATAACATTTGACAAGCCAGTTTCAGGTGAAAATAAAAAATGGCGGCTTGTAAATGTGAATCTCTTCACGCACAAACCGCCATAAATATTTATTTTTACTGATAAATTTATATCTTCAAAAGATACAAATAAAATCTATCAGCCTTCCAGATCGATATCCAGGATGGCCATGGAGAAGTTGTAAGACAGTTCGCCTTCGTCTTCATCCTTATAGATCAGGCCAAGGAATTCATCATCAAGGAAAACCTCGCAGGAGTCATCCTTACGTGGACGCGCCTTAACAGCGAGGCCCTGATTGTCAAAAGTCCGCTTGAAATAGGCGTCCAGTTTCTTAATTTCTTCGGGTTTCAAACGGATTCTCCTGTTTCATTTTTACGGGCTGTCTCATGCGCCTCTGCGCCCGATAAGTAAAGGGGCAACATGTCGCCTGTGTATTACTCGGCTGCGCTGATCAGCTGATCCATAGCACGCGACGGCTCTGCACATTCGCAGCCACCAATCACTTTCGCCGGAACACCGGCAACCGTGACATTATCCGGTACGGCTTTCACAACAACAGAACCGGCAGCAATTTTTGAGCATTCGCCAACGGTGATATTGCCGAGAATTTTTGCACCGGCACCGATCAGCACGCCGCGACCGATCTTCGGATGACGGTCACCACCAGCCTTACCGGTGCCGCCCAGTGTCACCTCATGCAGGATCGACACATCATCGCTGATCTGCGCTGTCTCACCAACAACCAGCCCTGTTGCATGATCGAGAAAGATACCGCTGCCAAACTTTGCAGCCGGATGAATATCCGTCTGGAAGATTGAAGAAGAGCGGCTCTGCAGATAATAAGCGAAATCCTTACGCCCGTCCTTCCACAGCCAATGTGCTAGACGGTGGGTCTGAATAGCGTGAAAGCCCTTCATATAAAGCAGCGGGTCAAGAAAACGGCTTGCAGCCGGATCGCGGTCATAAACTGCCTGCAAATCAATACGCAGTGTCTGTGACCATTCCGGCGAGGCATCGCGCATAGCAACGAAGGTCTGGCGCAGCAAATCAGCCGCAACATCCGCATGACCAAGACGCTCGGAAATGCGATGCATGACCACATCTTCCAGACTATCCTGATTAAGCACGGTGGAATAAAGAAATGCAGCCAGCAAAGGCTCTTTCAATGCCGCAGCTTCCGCTTCAGCACGCACCGAATGCCAGATCGGATCCATATGATCAACGATCTTGCTTACCGGCAGAGAATTTTGTGCGGCCATAACATGCCTCCTGCTTTGCATCTCTTTCAACGCAGATATCTTCAAACTCAAATCACGGCAGACAGAAAAACCGTCATCGCCTTCACCTGAGCCTTTATCTGGGAAGTCTACCCCTCATTGCAAGAGATGAAAATACCTCTGTCGCCCTTGTATGGAATTTCCTCACCAGACAAACATCAAACGATAGGATGTTCTTTCAAAAACTCCAGAACCGCCTGCTTGTAGACTTTATCACCGACAGCCAACATATGATCGCGATCAGGAATATCCACGGCGGATGCATTTGGCATTAAATCAGCCAGCTCCTGCGCGTCACCCGCAATATCGTCTTTTGTACCGACAGCCACCAATGCCGGCTGGCTGATCATGCCCATCGCCTGCGCCGGAATAAGTTCTTTAGAGGTAATAACACAGGCAGCCAGTGCAAAACGATCGCTCTTGGTCTGATCGGCAAATTTACGGAACATCAGGCCGCGCGGATGGGTAACACTGTCCACATCTTCCGCCAGCAGCGCTTCATAGATCGGATCCCAGTCACCGGCACCGGTAACCATGCCTATCCCCAGACCACCAAATACCAGACTATGCACGCGTGTCGGATGTTCCAGCGCCGCAAATGCACTGATGCGCGCGCCCATCGAATACCCCATCACATGAGCTTTTTCGATATTCAGATGATCCAGCAGTGCAACAGCATCAGCAGCCATTAATGACGGGTAGTAAAGTTCACGGTCATGCGGCTTATCGGAACGGCCATGGCCACGATTATCAATCGCAATAGCACGATAACCTGCATCGGTCAGTGTTTTGATCCAGCCCGGATTAAGCCAGTTGACCATACCGGAGGAAGCAAAACCGTGGATCAGCAAAATCGGCTCACCTTGTCCTTCATCACGATAAGCCAGTTTTAATCCGTCATGTTCGAAATAACGGACTTCATTCACATTCACGACCATAGTTCACTTCCGCAATCTTATTCCAGCTCGCCCTACCCTCAGGCAGGACTCATATTACTTACATTGCCCGCATATTATCCGGTGCTGCACCTTATCGCCAGCCTTGATGCCTTCTTTCTCAGCAATGCCCGCGTTCACTTCGATGACAAAAGCCACCGGCGCACCGGAAGAAACAATATCTTTTGAAAAAGGCTTTGTATTTTCAGCAATGTGGGCGATGGTGCCGTCCTTACGCACAAACAGCATATCCAGTGGCAGCGGCGTATTAGCCATCCACATCATTACGGGACGCTCTTCACCGAAAACAAAAATCATTGCCCGATCAGCAGGAAAATCCGTGCGATACATCAGCCCTGTGCTACGACTTTGATCAGTATCGGCAATTTCCAGCGCAAAATTATTCTCACCCGCAGCCGTTTGTATTTTTAATCCTTGCGCATCCACAGCAAGCTGCATCGGCGCTTCCTGCGCGGAGACAGACACACTGCCGGTTATAAGAGCTGCAATAAAAACAACAAAAGCAAACCACTGTTTCATCGGGCAAACCATACTTCAAAACGAGTTTAGAGAAATTAGAGGTGCAGTACATGATAGCACATATGAAAAAACCGGTCAGTGACCGGTTTTCTTAATGAGGATTTGTAAAAGGCGAACCAATATCCGGATGGATTTCCGCAGCCATCAGGCCTTTATCACCATCACCAAAACGCACCAGAACCACCTGTCCCGGACGCAATTCCATCATACCGAAACGGCGCAGCGTTTCCATATGCACAAAAATATCTTCAGTCCCCTCACCACGGCTCAGGAAACCAAAGCCTTTGGTGCGGTTAAACCACTTCACAATGGCACGTTCCAGACCGCTCGACGGGGTAACAACCACATGGGTCCGTGCTGGCGGCAAAGTCGAAGGATGCGCAACAGTCGACAGATCAAGCGCAACGACACGGAAACACTGCCAGCCGCGCTCACCGCGGCGAATTTCACAGACAACACGTGCGCCTTCCTGTGCCGTTTGGAAACCGTCTCGGCGCAGAATTGTTACGTGAACCAGAATATCGCCGTAGCCCTCCTGATCAGGAACGACAAAGCCGTAGCCCTTGGCTACATCGAACCATTTAATAACCCCGGAAATTTCAACAATATCCGTTGCGCTATCAGCGGAGTTGGCACCGTCCACAAACTCACGGGACAAAGACTTGTCGGTCATGGCACTCTCCTCCTTTCATCTGCAAGGCAAATCAGGTTGATTCTCGTCTCCAAGATAACACTTCCTTAACCGTATCCGGCAAGAGCAAAGTTTCATTATTCCTGTTTCGATCACAGACTTTATGAGTGTTACCGCAAAATAGTGATGAACCATTTGCGTTCTGACCTGTTTCTTAGCCAAGACCTGTTACAACAAACAGGAATCAGGTCACAGAGGAGCAATACATGCGCTATTTGCACACAATGGTTCGTATCCGCGATATCGATGAAGCCCTGGATTTTTATGTCAATAAATTCGGACTGGTTGAAACCCGCCGCACGGAAAGCGAACAAGGACGCTTTACCCTGATTTTCCTCAGCGCATCGCAGGATCAGGAAAATGTCGAAACCAACCGCGCACCGGAACTGGAATTGACCTATAACTGGGATGCGGAAACCTATAGCGGCGGTCGCAATTTCGGGCATCTCGCCTATGAGGTCGATAATATTTATGACTTCTGCCAGAACCTGAAAGACAAAGGCGTCACCATCAACCGTCCGCCACGTGACGGCCGCATGGCTTTTGTTAAATCACCGGACGGCATTTCCATTGAGATCCTGCAAAAGGGTGAAAAACTCGCACCACAAGAACCATGGGCATCCATGGAAAATACCGGAAGCTGGTGAGCTGACATCAAAACAGACTATAGCTGGTAAGCTATCTTACTGGCGCGAGAGATCAACTTTCGCAGCATCCACAATACGGATTTGGGTTGAGACTGAACCATTCCAGTGATTGAGCGATAAATGGCCGGCGATATGCACCATATGACCGGCCTGATCGAACAGGAAACGCCCCAGATCACTATCAGCAGCACGGAAGGCAATGCCGTCCACACGTTTGCCATCCAGCCCCTTCAGCGCGACTTTAACATGGTCGCGACCAACAGTACGCACATCGGCGATCGTATGGTTCGGCAATGCCAACAATGGCTGCACATGACCGGCACCATAAGGCCCTGCTTTTTCCAGTGCATTATATAATGCAACGGTCGCACCGGTGGCAGAAACAGCACCGTCAATCGCCAGACTTTGCTCGGAGCGCAACTCGTCCACCTGCTCGGCGGCCTGTTCTTCAAAAAATGCCCGCAAAGCACCAAGTTTGGATTTCTCCACCGTGATACCCGCCGCCATAGCATGGCCACCGCCTTTAACCAGCAGCCCCTGCTCAACGGCTTTGCGCACCAGCTTGCCAAGATCAAAACCGCTGATTGAGCGTCCGGAACCGGTGCCCACACCATTGGCATTGAAAGCAATGGCGAAGACCGGCCGCTTGGCTTTATCCTTCAGACGGGAGGCCAGCAGACCGACAATACCCGGATGCCATTCTTCATTCGCGGTGACCAGCACGGCTGGCCCTGACTTACCGGAAAGCTCAGCAAAAGCTTCAGCTTCTGCCTGTTGCAGCATGATCGCTTCCATCGCCTGACGTTCGGCATTCAGCCTGTCCAGCTCTTCTGCAATGGTATTGGCTTCAACAGGGTCGTCCAATGTCAGCAACCGGCTACCCAAAGCAGCATTGCCGATACGCCCGCCGGCATTGATGCGGGGGCCGATGAGAAAACCGAAATGGAAACTATTAAGCGGCTCACCGATACGTGAAACCCGCGCCAAAGCCGCCAGCCCTGCATTGCTCTGATTGCGGGCGGCAAGCAAACCTTTGACCACAAAAGCGCGGTTCACGCCAATCAGCGGCACCACATCACAAACTGTGGCCAAACCTACCAGATCAAGATAGCCCAGCAAATCCGGCGTGCCATTGGGCGCTTTAATACCCCGCTCGCGCAATTCCCGCGCCACCTGCACCAAGGTCATAAAAACAACACCGGCAGCACAGAGATGTCCCTGCCCTGAAATATCATCCTCGCGGTTCGGGTTAACAATCGCCGCAGCATCTTCCGGCAAGGCACCGCCAAGCTGGTGGTGATCCAGCACCACAACATCGGCACCGGCATCTTTTGCAGCCGTGATTGAGACAGCACTGTTGGTGCCGCAATCCACAGTCACGATCAGAGAAGCCCCCTTCGTGACCAGCTCGCGCATCGCGTCGGGATTAGGGCCGTAACCTTCAAAGATACGATCCGGAATGTAGATCAGATTTTTAATGCCATAGGCAGTGAGAAAACGTGACAGGAGTGCTGAAGAACAGGCACCATCGACGTCATAGTCACCGAAAATGGCTACATTCTCACGGCGCTGAATTGCATCGGCGATACGTACCGCGGCCTGTTTCATATCTGTCAGAGTAAGCGGATCAGGCATCAGGGAGCGGATGCTCGGATTGAGAAATTCTTCGGCGGCTTCAAGACCAACGCCACGACCGGCCATAACGCGGGAAACCAGATCAGGGATGCCGTAATTCTGGGCGATAGCGAGGGCGGTATTGGCTTCACGCAGACCTAAACGATCAACCCATTTCATGCCCGTTGCAGAAGAACGTATTCCGAGAAACAAACGCTCACTCATATCCACGCGGGCAACTCCTGTTCAGTATATTCGTGTATTACAAAAGCAAAAGGCGACATTTTTCAATGTCGCCTTATAGCAGAATTTAATTGTCGTGCCACTGTCTGGACTCTGCCGTAGCAGGCAATCTAGCGCCGAGGTTAAAAACCGTCAGGTTGCGGCGAAAATGGTGGCTGTTTTGGAACCGGAGCGGAGCGTACTTCTGCATAATCCTTTCATCTTACAGATGAAAGATAAGATTATGCAGCATCTAAAAGTCACGGCATACTTTGCACGTCCAATAGGACGTGCGTTGCCGTGTGTACGTGAGCACCGGATTTCGAGACAGACGCCATTTGCAGACCAAGCTGGCGATTTTTACGAGAACTTGGACAGGTCCTGATGACGCGCCTTAATCTCACGCACAGTCTGGGACTGGGCACGCATGACGATGGTGTGGGTCTGGATGTAGTCGCGGGCAAATTTAACGCCGGAGAGCATGTTACCATCGGTTACACCGGTGGCTGCAAACAGAACGTCACCTTTCGCCATTTCTTCCATCAGGTAGACCTTGTTCGGGTCTGTAATGCCCATCTTCAGAGCGCGGGCGATCTGTTCATCTGAATTGAACTGCAGACGACCCTGCATCTGACCGCCAATGCAGCGCAGAGCAGCAGCTGCGAGAACGCCTTCAGGTGCGCCGCCGATACCGATATAAATATCGATGCCGGTTTCATCAGGATTGGTGGTGTGCATAACACCGGCAACGTCACCATCACCGATCAGACGAATAGCAGCGCCGGTTGCGCGTACTTCTTCGATCAGGCGTGCGTGACGCGGACGATCCATGATGCAGGCAGTGATTTCATTGACCTTAACGCCTTTGGCTTTGGCCAGAGCGTGGAGGTTTTCAGTGGCGGAAGCATCAATATCCACAACGCCGCGCGGGTAGCCCGGACCAACAGCAATTTTCTGCATGTAAACATCTGGTGCGTAAAGCAGGTTGCCTTTTTCAGCAATCGCAACAACAGCCAGAGAGTTTGGCAGGTTTTTGGCACAGATGGTGGTGCCTTCCAGCGGGTCGAGCGCGATGTCAACTTCAGGACCGTTACGAGTACCAACTTCTTCACCGATATAGAGCATCGGCGCTTCGTCGCGTTCACCTTCGCCGATAACAACAGTACCGGAGATCGGCAGACGGTTCAGCTCTTTACGCATTGCATCAACAGCAACCTGATCCGCAGCTTTTTCATCACCGCGGCCACGCAGACGGGCAGCAGCCACAGCGGCGCGCTCGGTCACGCGAACCAGCTCAAGTGTCAGAATACGGTCGAGACCCTGCGGGGTCTGATCTGCAGAATTGGCCATTTAAACAGTCCTAAATTCGTTATCGAAAGTTATGCCTGCAATCCGGTATGGTATCTCTGCGCAACGGATACAAAACTGCTGTAGCCGATTATGATGACAGGGGATTGTCAGACATGGTCGCCATCTTTTGTCAAAATCGGGCTCTCCCTGCAAGAGACAAAGCAAGGCAAGTGAAAGTAAATCGATTATACTCGGTTGAAAAACCATCACATTTGAAAACGAATGATACCGGCAGTGTATTTTCGTGAAAATTCACTGCCGGTATCCTGTTTAACGAAACGCGTTTATGTCAGCCTGCGGTCTGTGCAGCTACTTCAAAAAACGGCTCAGGGCTTTCCACTTCCACCAGCTTGTTCTTCACAATCTGCCAGAAACGATTGCCGGTATTCCGCACAAAACTGCGATCGTGAGAAACCAGCAAACAAGCGGCATCACTATTGAGCAATTCGGCTTCCAGTGCCTCTTGGCCCTCAATATCCAGATGGTTGGTCGGCTCATCGAGAATATAGAAATTCGGATGCGTCAGACGCAGTACCAGCATGGCAAGCCGCGCTTTCTGCCCGCCGGACAAATGCGCAACCGCCTTACCCTGCATATCAATATTCATACCGGCACCAGCCAGAAGCGAACGGGCTTTCTGGTCACCGATATCAAAGCGCCGAATAATGGTTTCCAGAGGCGTAAATTTATCATTCAGCTCGGACAATGCCTGATCACTATAGCCCAGCACCAGAGACGGCGTGGCTTTAAGCGCAGCACTTTCCAGCTCAACACCCGTAATCACATTACGCACCATAGTCAGCAGGCGTGTTTTGCCCGTACCATTGGCACCAAGTAAAACAATACGATCCCCCGGATTGATCCATAAACGGCCGGTTTTATACAAAACGCGGCTATCCGGCGTGACCACATCGAGATTGTCAATCACCACCAGCGCACGGGCATGACTGCTCTGCCCTGCCAGCTTAATAACACCGGCAGAGCGCTCCAGATGCGCAGGCTTGGCTGCATCTTCGAGTTTCTCCGCACGGTCTTTCAGTTGCTTGGTTTTCACCACCAGCAGATCACTGCCCGAATTGATGCCGATATTATTGAGCTTTGCAGCCTGTTTGCGCAATTGTTGTGCCGTTTTCATATCTTTCTGATATTGGCGGGCATCAGCAGCATCGGCCTCATCCAAAGCAAGGCGGGCACGGCTATAAGGCAGCGCATAAATCTGCGAATTTTCCGGCCGCAAAAACAATGTGCGCTTGGTCACGGCATCGAGAAAAGCACGGTCATGACTACACATAATCACTGCCGTTGATCGTGGCAGATCATTCAGCCAGCCTTCCAGCAAGGCGATTTTCTCTAAATCCAGATGGTTGGTCGGCTCGTCCAGCAGTAACAAATCAGGCTCGGCAATCTGTGTTCGCGCCAGCAGTGCAAGGCGCTGCCAGCCGCCGCTCAGATGCCGCATTGCACGGTCGCGCATATCCTGCGGAACACTCAAATCATCGAGTATAATATCAACGCGCCAGCTCTCATGCATCTGCGCATCTTCATCCAGACCACCCAGCACGACATTATATAATGTGATATCCAGCCAGTCCTGCGGCACATATTGCGGCACCACACCAGTTTTCAAACCACGGGCGCGTGTCACCATACCATCAGTCGGCTCAAGCTCACCGCTGATCACACGCATAAGGCTGGATTTACCCCGACCATTAGCGGCAACCACACCAAGCCGCTCGCCCTCACCTACTACGAGGCTCAAATTGCGAAACAGATCAACAGACAGGACAAGAGAAAGATTTTGGAGATTCAATAAAGACATAGGTTCAGCTCAAAATTTACCATAGCCGTATACATCAGAAATTCTGCGAAAAGACAGAACTGGTTACGGAATGGCTCAGTCAGATACAGTTTGCCTGTCGCGAAACTGCACCTTTTAAAGAAAGGCTGAAAAAGACAGATTGTACGGTCTTAATCGGCCCTGCACGAATTAATGATGCAGGGCGTAATCAGGACCGAAAGTGTGATGATGCTGATGTCGCAGAGAAAACATCTTACGGCCCTCCTTATCTTTGCTGCGTTTGAACTCAAAGCATTTCGCAGTTAAATATTCTTATTTAACGTCCGCGAGAATGCGACCAGATAAAAAAATCAGAGCGAGTGCAACATCTATCAGATGTCACAAAACGCTCTGTGCTTTTTATCAAAAACATATTTTACTGACAAGACATATCAGCAATAAAAAGCCGCCGTAAAATCCGGCGGCTTTTCTTATTCATTACATGCTGCTCAGAGTACCCTGTACCAGACCTGATGCACGAAGGTCATTTTAACCTGCACGCTCAATGCGGATCATCTGCGGCTTGTCATAGAGATCACCATCCTCGGTAATCGCCTTCAAAGCCTGCTTCACAGCCGTTTCAGTGGTCGCATGGGTTACCAGAACCACTGTTTTAATCACAGCATCTTCAACGCTGGCACCGCTGCCACGCTGAACAATGGATTCCAGAGAAATATCATTCTCAGCCATACGCTTGGCAATGGTTGCAAAAACGCCTGCGCGATCATGAACATTGAGACGAATGAAATATCCGCCCGCATGAGTACGCATTTTTGCACGTGATGTTGGCTTCAAATCTTTAGCAGGCGTACCGAAAACCGGTCCGTGCTGGAAACCCGGACGGCTCTTGCCGATATCCGCAATATCACCGATCACCGCAGAGGCTGTGGCATTGCCACCGGCACCAGGACCGGACAACAGCAATTCACCAAGCAAATCAGTCTCAATCGCCACCGCATTGGTCACGCCATGTACCTGTGCAATCACAGACGATGTCGGCACCAGTGTCGGGTGAACGCGCTGTTCAATACCGGTTTCGGTTTTAACAGCAACGCCGAGCAACTTGATTTTGTAGCCCAGCTCTTCCGCAGCGCGGATATCCGCCAGCGAAATATTGCTGATACCTTCCAGATAAATATCATCGGCAGCAATCTGCGTACCGAAAGCAATGCTCGTCAGCAATGCCAGCTTGTGCGCTGTATCATTACCTTCAATATCAAATGTCGGATCAGCTTCCGCATAACCCAGACGCTGGGCATCGCTCAGACAATCTTTGAACGAAATGCCCTCCTCACCCATGCGGGTCAGGATATAGTTACAGGTACCGTTCATAATGCCGTAAACGCGCGATACTGTATTACCCGTCAGCGATTCACGCATTGCCTTGATCACCGGAATACCACCGGCAACCGCAGCTTCAAAATTCAGCAACACGCCTTTGGCTTCAGCGATTTTTGCCAGTTCCACACCATGATAGGCCAGCAGCGCTTTATTGGCTGTCACCACGTGACGACCGGCATTAAGCGCAGCCTCAACAGCGGCACGGGCTGTACCCTCTGATCCGCCAATCAACTCAACGAAAACGTCAATGTTTTCTGATTTAGCCAGCGCGACAGGATCATCGAACCATTCGATTTTGACAAGGTCAACACCACGGTCGCGCGTACGATCACGTGCGCTGACCGCAGTCACTACAATTTCGCGTCCGCATTGCCTTGTCATCATTTCGGCTTTATCGCGCAGGATGCGCAAAACCGATGCTCCTACGGTGCCAAGTCCGGCGACACCGATCCGCAATGCATTACTCATTATTGTGCCTCAGCAATATATACTATTCAGACAAAGCGGGAACTGTATGTTCCCGCCTCAATTGATTTGCACAGTTCAGGTGTCTGTCCTGAAACCACCTGTTCAGGCAGCTCCGTCAGCATTCCCTAAAAAACGCTTGATATTACGCGCGGCCTGACGAATGCGATGTTCGTTCTCCACCAAAGCGATGCGCACAAATTCATCCCCATGTTCACCGAAACCGAGGCCGGGCGCAACAGCTACATCCGCTTTTTCGATCAATAGTTTGGAAAAATCGAGCGAACCCATGGCGCGATAGCGTTCAGGGATCGGAACCCACGCAAACATTGTCGCTTGCGGAGCCGGAATTTCCCATCCTGCTCGGCCAAAACTCTCAACCAGAACATCGCGGCGCGTCTTATACACATTGCGCACATATTCAATATCGCTGCCGTCACCGTTCAGTGCAGCCGTTGCAGCCACCTGTACCGGCGTGAAAGCACCATAATCGAGATAAGATTTAACACGGGTAAGCGCCGCAATCAGTCTTTCATTGCCAACCGCAAAGCCCATACGCCAGCCAGCCATCGAGAAAGTTTTGGACATCGATGTGAATTCAACGGCCACATCCATAGCGCCCTCAACCTGCAACACCGATGGCGGCGGGTTGTTTTCGTCGAAATAGATTTCCGAATAGGCCAAATCCGACAGAATGATAATATTGTGCTTACGCGCAAAAGCTACAACGTCCTTATAGAAATCCAGCGTTGCCACACGTGCAGTCGGGTTCGACGGGAAACTCAGAATCAATGCAATCGGCTTCGGAATCGAGTGCTTAACGCCGCGCTCCAATGATACCAGAAAGCTTTCGTCCGGCTCTGCACTGATAGAGCGGATCACACCACCGGACATAATAAAGCCGAATGTATGGATCGGATAGGTCGGGTCCGGACACAAAACAATATCGCCCGGCGCAGTAATCGCCTGCGCCATATTGGCAAAACCTTCTTTAGAGCCAAGGGTTGCAACAACCTGTGTATCCGGATTGAGCTTCACACCAAAACGGCGTGCATAATAATTGGCCTGCGCTTTGCGCAAACCCGGAATCCCCTTGGATGAAGAATAGCGATGACTGCGCGGATCCTGCACGGCTTCGCAAAGCTTATCAATAATGCCCTGCGGCGTTGGCAAATCCGGATTGCCCATGCCAAGATCGATAATGTCGGCTCCGCCCGCTCGCGCACTCGCCTTCAGGCGGTTAACCTGTTCGAAGACATAAGGTGGCAGGCGGCGGATTTTATGGAATTCTTCCGACATATCTCTCTTCCATTAATTAGAATGCCAATGCAGCATCATTATCTTTAAAATCTGCATGGCTGTTAAAAGTCCGGATCAGTTTGACCCGAATCCAGAGCGCCAGAAACGACACCCCGATCTGTAAAATACTGAAATGCGAATAAATTTATGGCGTATAGCAGCGCCTGTCAGTCATTGGAGGCCACGATGAGCGGGAATTTACTGACCCGCTTCGATTGCCTTTAATGTGGCATCCGCCTCGGCCTGCATACGACGCTTCTGCGCCTCGATCTCCGCTCGGCTTGATCCGCTGGCGCTCACGGCACCCTGACGGGCTTTGGCGCTGCTGAGCGTACCGGCAATCTGGTCTTTTTCTTCAAAAGTCAGCTGCTTGGTTTCACCACGCGGCATAATACCGAAATTCGGATAAACACCGGTACGCAGCGCACCTTCCTGCGGCACACCGGCAGATGGCCCGCTTGTGCAACCCGCGAGCGCCAGAGCAGCCACAGCGAACAGTGCGAAACGCAGCGTTGCGGAGTGATTATTCTGTTGTGCGCTCATAAAGGACATTCCCTGCATATCGAAACTTTAGCCGAATAATCGGACAATAAACGTCTAGGCTCAATTGGCAACAGGAAGCTTACATTTACAGCCTGAAAAACGCAGTTATTCGCTATTTACTCTCAGCGCACACCGCGAACACGGAATGTAACAATTATTATTATAATGAAACTAATTGTTACGAATCGTAACTTGCACAGGATTTAATAAAGAATTAACACTTTTTTCCTGACTAAACTGGTCACTTCGCTTATAAATACATTAGAATTTCGCACAAATGCAGCTTCCTTTACAGCCATTTGTGCCACACGCTGCATAGGAAACATCTTATTTGGTCTCGGTTTCCGCAGATGCACTTCGTCAAGTCGCAGCATAATAAAGGGTTTGCTTTGTTCGATACGATAAAACGTATACGAGAAAAAAACGCTCAGCTTTTTTGCGGCTCGGCTATCATTCTCGCTTTAAGCATCAGCGGATGCACAACAAGCTCGGGCACGAACCTGCTGGAGAATGCGGCTGCTGACATCGCGGCGGCGGAAACAAGCGAATCTGCTGATAACGCAACGGCAACGAATACCAAGACTGCAAATGGCGCGGATACAGCCAAAGCGACGCTTGCAGCAAACACGCCTGTTCCGAACTCTCCTGAGGCCGCAAAGCAGCCTGCGGCAGCGCAGACTGAAAAACCTGTACAGGTCGCCTCCGCAGATACTGCTCTTGCCGCAACCGCACAGGTCATTCAACCTGCCGAGACTGTTGCACCGGCTGAACAACCTTCCACTCTGGCTGCGCTGTTTGGCACACGAAATAAACCAACGGCAGCACTCGCCGCCGCTGAACAGGCTGAAGCAGCACCGGCCAGCCAGCCGAAAGTGCAGGAAACCACCGCTCAGACTGAGACCACCAAGCCGGAAAATAATGCAAGAGCTGTACCGGTGGCTCCGGCCATTGACAGAACAAGCCAGAGCGCAGGCGCTGCAGCCCGTTTGTTCTCACCGGGTAAGAACAGCCCACGCGGCAATAGCAAGCAGGAAGCCACTGTAACCGCCTCCGCAACTTCGCCGAAGCGTACCACTGACTATAATTATACTCTGCCAGGTGTGCGTGCGAATGGTGGCATCGAGATTCGCCATAGCAACAAAGTCTTTGACGAGAGCGACATTGATCTTGATGAAGATGATTTCAGCGCACCGGTCACACTGGCCTCTGCCGGTGGCATGGCACGTCTTGCACCAAACGGCCTGCGTACCCAGCATGATAAAGTTCAGGTTTCCTGCCTGAAGCCGCAGCTGGTCTCAATGATCAAGCGTCTTGAAAGTCATTATCGCAAACCGGTTGTCATCACCTCCGGTTATCGCAGTCCGTCACACAATCGCTCTGTAAGTGGTGCCAAGCGCTCTTTACATATGTCTTGTGCTGCAGCGGACTTGCAAATCCCTGGCGTATCCAAATGGGAAATTGCCCGACAGGTACGCACATGGCCGGGTCGCGGCGGTGTCGGCACCTATTGTCATACAGAATCGGTACATATTGACGTTGGCCCTGAGCGTGACTGGAACTGGCGCTGCCGTCGCAAATAATTTTTTGCCGCTCAAAAACACAAAACAGCATTTTTTCGCAGGCCGGATCAAATCATTTGATTCCGGCCTGAATCATTTTTTGAGGTATTTTTCTCTCACCCGAGTGGTTTTGCATTTATTTTCGGGATAAATTTGCCCAGTCAAAACATTTTCAAAATTTTCGAAGCCCTAAACACCTCATTTCAAACGCAAAACACGGCTTCAGCCATAGTTTATGCACAGAGAGGAGCGTACAGAACAAAAAAATCTGCATTTTTTTCAAATTTCTTATTTTACCCACTTGCGCGATAAATATCCTGTCGCTATAAGCCGGTTCACCAGCAGGCGCCCATCGTCTAGCGGTTAGGACAGCGCCCTTTCACGGCGCAGACAGGGGTTCGATTCCCCTTGGGCGTACCATCTTCTCCACAGTGCAGAAGATTGAAAATCTCAAAAACTGAGATAAAAACTCTCCTCTTCGATACGACAAAACAATAAAAAGAATGCCTGAACCGCACCGAAAAATGCTGCGTATTTCGATTCACGCGCATTTACAGATATTTTCATAAGCATCAGATTTTTTTCACATATTTTGTATTTTTTTGCATTTTCCCTATTGCGTATTCAATACGGCTTAGCTATACAGCGTTCACCGGCAGGCGCCCATCGTCTAGCGGTTAGGACAGCGCCCTTTCACGGCGCAGACAGGGGTTCGATTCCCCTTGGGCGTACCACTTCTCTTCAAGAGAAACATCAATACCGGAACAAACCTACCAGAATAAAATTTCAGTTTTGCATTCAGATAAAGTCTGATCTATGCAGAAACATGCTTTTTCCCTCTCCCCTTGTTCGCGGCACTCTGTTGCAGCGTTATAAACGCTTTCTGGCTGATATCCGGCTTGATAGTGGCGAATCTATTACTGCCTCGGTGCCCAATACCGGTTCTATGCGCGGACTGACCACACCAGGCTCTGAAGCATGGCTCAGCATCTCCGACAGTCCGACTCGTAAATATGCCCATACGCTGCAAATTGTGCGTGCCGACGATACGCTTGTTGGGATCAATACCGGTCTGCCGAATAAAATTGCCGAAGAAGCGATTCTCTCCGGCATGATTCCGCAACTCTCCGGCTTCAGCACACTGAAACGCGAACAAAAATACGGGCAGAATTCCCGCATTGATTTATTGCTGCTTGGAGAAAGCGGTCAGCAGACCTATGTAGAGGTTAAGAATGTGCATTTTAAGCGCACAGGACAACTGGCAGAGTTTCCCGATAGTGTAACCGCCCGTGGTGCCAAACATCTCGTTGAACTCAGCGAGATGGTCAAAGCCGGTCATCGCGGCGTTATGGTTTTCGTTATCCAGCGTCAGGATTGCGATTCTTTATCGATCTGCGGCGATCTCGATCCTGTTTATGCCGCCGCATTTGCGAATGCGCGGCAGCATGGGGTTGAGGCTTACGCAATTCGGTGCCAAATAAGTCCTGAATCAATTATCGCGGATCAGACAGTACCCGTTCTGACCCTGTAAATTTTTGTCCTGCGGGATTCGCAAGGCAACAACTTCCGGCACAGCATTGCTGCTGTCCTAACATATATACGGATCACCCGATGGTAACCTATGTCAACGCCGACAGCGCCCCGATTAAATATACAGGCCAGATCAAACTTTACGGGCCTGAAGGTTTTGCAGCCATGCGCAAGGTCTGCGCAATTACGTCCGAATGTCTTGATGCACTGAATGATATTGTCAAACCGGGCGTTACCACCAATGAGATCGACCGTTTTGTTTTTGAATTCGGTGCGGATCGTGGCGTTGTGCCTGCCACGCTGAACTATCGCGGCTATACAAAAAGCTCCTGCACCTCGATCAACCATGTTGTTTGTCACGGTATTCCGGACGACAAGCCGCTGCGTGAAGGCGATATCGTCAATATCGACATCACCTTCCTGCAGGATGGTTGGTACGGTGATTCAAGCCGTATGTATGCAGTCGGCCAGATCAAGCGTGCTGCAGAGCGCCTGATGGAAGTCACCTATGAAAGCCTGCTGCGTGGTATTGCAGCCGTAAAGCCCGGTGCAAAAACCGGCGCAATCGGTGCAGCCATTCAATCCTATGTGGAATCAGAGCGCTGCTCTGCCGTACGTGATTTCTGCGGTCATGGCGTCGGCCAGCTTTTCCACGATGCACCGAATATTCTGCACTATGGTAAAGCAACAGACGGTATTGAAATGCGTGAAGGCATGATCTTCACTATTGAGCCGATGATCAATCTCGGTAAGCCGGATGTGAAAGTGCTGAAAGATGGCTGGACAGCAGTCACCCGTGACCGCTCGCTGACAGCGCAATATGAGCATACCATCGGCGTCACCAAAGACGGATGTGAGATCTTCACTCTGTCGCCAAAAGATATTTTCTACACAACGACTTCAAAATAATAAAATGGCCGCGATATCTCCCGATATCGCGGCCATGATCCTGCATTAAATGTCTGAAGCAGGCAGCAGGGCGGTAATAGCACCGCCCAACTGCATCTCATATTCGCCTTGTTCAGCAGTGCGCCCGACAACGTTGAGCACGGTTGACGCAGCATTGCGGGCAGCTTCGGTCAAAGTGCTGCCATGCGCCAGATTAGCGGTCAGCAGGCCGGTGAACAGATCACCGGTTCCCACCGGTACAATCGGCACACGCGATGAAGTCAGTCTTGTCTCTTCCCCGCCTTCAAACACCACATTCTCCAGTGAGCCATAGGGTGTATCGGGAAAGACACAGCCCGTTGCCACCAGTCGTGCATTGTTAAATGCCTGTATCTGACGCACCTTTTCCTGCAAAATATCGAAAGATGAAATCTCACTACCGGTAATCAGCCCGACTTCAAACTGGTTAGGCGTCAGAAGATCAGCCAGCGGCACCAGCTCATTGATGATACATTCCATCACCTGATCGGCCACGAATACGCCTAAGCCCGTATCGCCCATCACCGGATCACAAATATAGATGATATCAGGATTGATCTTGCGCGCCCGTTTGACAAAATCCGCCACAACCTCGCCATTGGCACGCGATCCCAGATAACCGGAAACAATATAACGGCTGGTACCGATTAGTCCGCGCTCTTCTACCCCGCGCAACAGATCACTCACCAGCTCCGGTTCCAGCACACGCCCGCGCATGGTTTCATAACCCGGATGGTTGGAGAGCAATGTCGTCGGCACGGCAGCAACATTCAGCCCGCGCGCCTGCATCGGCAGCACCGCAGCACTGTTGCCGACATGACCATAGACAACCTGACTCTGGATAGAAATGACCGAGGTCTGCATTGATAACGGGAACGACATTACTTTACTCCTTCTTTGGCAGCGACCAGCGCCTCACGATCCCGCTTAGGTAACTGTCCGTTGAGCAGAATATAGGCAACCAGACCAATCACCAGCCCCCAAAATGCCCCGCCAATACCCAACAGATTAATATTGGCAGCGGAGGCCAGAAAGGTGATCAATGCCGCTTCACGGGTTTTCGGATCAGCCAGCGCACCTGCCAAACTGCCGCCAATAGTACCGAGCAAAGCAAGACCAGCCAGCGTAGTGATGAATGTTGCCGGAAAAGCCATAAAGACCGCGGCAAGCGTGACACCAAACACACCGACAAGCACATAAAAAACGCCCGCAGCAATACCGGCAATCCAGCGCTTGCGCGGATCTTCATGTGCTTCACGGCCAGTGGCAATCGCAGCAGTAATTGCCGCAATATTAAAAGCATGGGAGCCGAATGGCGCCATGATCAGCGAGCCGAGGCCGGTGACTGTGACAATCGGATTGGCACTGGTTTTAAAGCCGTCATTGCGCAGCACCAGCATTCCCGGCATATATTGGCCGGTCAAAGTGATGAGGAATAGCGGCAGGGCAACACTCAGCAATGCATTCAGCGAGAAGACCGGCATTGTAAAGACCGGAGCCGCAAGCGTGAGGCTCAAGTTGGAGAAATCCACCCGCCCCTGCACCAGCAGAAAACCAATCCCCAGCACCAATATCCCAACCACCGCATAGCGGGCGGTAAAGCGCTTGAGCAACACATAAGCGACAATCAGCCCGCCAACGAGCAGTGGATCAATCGTTGCACCGCCAAAAGCACCGATACCGAATTGCAGCAAAATACCGGCCAGTAAACCGGAAGCGATACTCGCCGGAATAAGCCGGATTACTTTTTCAAAGGTGCCGGAAAGCCCCAGCACGACAAAAGCAAGAGCCGAGATAATATAAGCACCGACAGCTTCCGCATAAGGTGTTGTGGCCAGTGCTGTAACCAGAAAGGCCGCCGCCGGTGTTGACCATGCAGTGATGATCGGCTCACGAAAATACCAGCTCAGCATCAGCCCTGTCACACCGACACCGATAGACACAGACCAGACCCATGACGCAGTCAGCTCAGGACTGAGACCGGCAATCTTTGCCGCCTGAAATACGAGAATAAAAGTTCCCCCGTAATTGACGATCACAGAAATCAACCCGGCAACAATCGGATGGGGCAGATCGCTGAAACGCAACGGAGACGGTGGCGGAATAGTCTGGGACATAAGGCAGGCTTTCTAATATGGCTGCGGCTCTGCCGGTTCTGTGTAAAGCGGCAGATTGCAGGTTCGTCATGATGCGCTTGACTTTTAACTCGCAAATGGTCTGTTATCTCCCTCCACTTGTCTCATCGGAACCAGACCAATTGTTCAGGCACTCCCAACTTGAATCTGTCAAAGCATGGATCGCCCATCCGGCGAATGCCGCAATGCCGCTTCATGCACGTATACAGCGCGCTATCCGCCAACTGATCGTCAACGGGGCTTTGATGCCGGGAAAGCCGCTTCCCGCCTCCCGTGCTTTGGCCGTATCGCTGGATGTCTCACGCGATACGATTGAGGCCGCCTATAGCCAACTTCATGCAGAAGGCTTTATTGAGCGTCGCGTCGGCAGCGGTAGTTTTGTGGCTGAGATGACTGATTTTTCTGCAGGGCGCAGGCTTTCTCAACGGGATGCATTGGCACGCAATCAGGCACCCAACTTAAGCAAGCGCGGCAATGATATGTTTCGTAGCGGCGGCGTGCGTGAACAGCTGATTCCCCGCCCCTTTGCACCGGGTTTGCCGGAAACCCGCAGTTTTCCGATCCAGCTCTGGGAACGGTTAGAGCGGCAGGTTCTCAAAGAAACCGGCACACAGGCACTGCTGCATGGCAATCCGCAAGGCACAGAACCGCTGCGTCGTGCGATTGCCGACTATGTCAATCTGGAACGCGGTGCTCGTGCAACCGCCGACCGTGTGCTGGTGCTGACCAGTTCGCAACAGGCACTAACACTCTGCGCCAATATGTTGCTGGATGCAGGCGACAGTATTTTCATTGAAGACCCGGTCTATTACGGTGCCCGCAGAGCTTTTGATGCCGCTGGTCTGATCCCTGTCCCCGTTGCCGTCGACTGGCAGGGCATTGTTGCCGAGCATATTCTCGAAGACCCGTTCAGAGCCAAGGCTGTCTTTCTCACCCCGTCCCATCAGTTTCCGACCGGTGCAACACTGGCTCTGGACAGGCGTCTGGCCTTGATTGAATGGGCATCCCGTCATCAGGCATGGATTATCGAAGACGATTATGACAGCGAGTTTCGCTATACCGGCAAACCGACAGCCTGTGTGCAGGGGCTCGATCCTCATGACCGCACCATCTATATCGGTACTTTCACCAAGTCTCTGTTCCCGGGTCTGCGTATCGGTTACATCGTGCTGCCGCCGCAACTGGTCAAACCCATGACTACTGCGCGCACCCTGCTGGACGGTCACACGGCTTCGCTTGCACAGCTTACCCTTGCCCGCTTTATGGAAGGCGGGCATTTCGGTGCCCATATCCGCA
This sequence comes from Pseudochrobactrum asaccharolyticum, assembly GCF_003314995.1. Classification (GTDB taxonomy): domain Bacteria; phylum Pseudomonadota; class Alphaproteobacteria; order Rhizobiales; family Rhizobiaceae; genus Pseudochrobactrum; species Pseudochrobactrum asaccharolyticum. The sequence goes on along the minus strand of NZ_QNRH01000004.1, from coordinate 422,071 downwards.
CCATGCGCAATATCTATGCAGAGCGGCTTGAGGTTCTCACAAGGCTTGTCACGACACATCTGAGCGAGTTTATCGAGCCGCGTGTGCCGATCGGCGGTCTGCAAATGCCGTGCCTGCTCACCTGCGAAATATCTGAGCGTGCAGCCATTGATGCTGCAAGACGCGTTGGTGTTGAACTGCTGGGGCTCTCTCCGCTGCATGCATCCGGCACAGGCAGAGCCGGTTTCTTAATGGGTTTTGCAGCCTATACACCGGCAGAGCTTGAATCTGCGGTTAAAAAGCTCAAAACGGCTTTTCAGAACATCAAAGTGCCAGTAGTTTAAATGGCCTGCCGGTGAAATGAAAAGCGGCCGGTTAAAAGCAACCGTCTCCGTAGTATGCTCTGTGCCGTATTTTGCCTGCATGTAAGGCAACCAGCATGAAAGATATGTGCCATGGATCAGTTGCTTTCCAGCCTTTCACCTGAAGATATAGCCCGCTTTGGTGAAACACCCGCAATTCGCTTTGCGGAGAATTTACAGCTGGTTCAGCAGCGTATTGCAGCTGCGGCTTTACGCAGTGGCCGCAAGCCAGAAGATGTACGTCTGCTGCCTGTTACCAAGACAGTACCGGCGCACATTCTGCGTTACGCCTTCGCTGCAGGGATAACGGATTTCGGCGAGAACAAACTTCAGGAAGCCCGCGATAAACGTGAGAAACTCGATGATCTGGCGATTAACTGGAGCATTATCGGCCATCTTCAGACCAATAAGGTCAAATATCTCACGCGCTTCGCCACAGAGTTTCATGCGCTCGACAGTATCCGCCTTGCGGAAGAACTGAACCGCCGGCTTGAGAATGAAAATAAAGATCTTGATGTGTTTGTGCAGGTCAACACATCCGGTGAAGAGAGCAAATATGGCCTTCATCCCGACGATCTGCTGCCTTTCATTGAGCGTCTGCCGGATTATCCGCGTTTGAGACCGCGCGGTCTGATGACCCTTGCTTTGTTCAGCTCTGATCTGGATAAAGTGCGCCCTTGCTTCCGGCTGCTGCGTAGTTTGCGCGATCAGGCGGCACAGCGCCATTCCGGCATCACCAAACTCTCTATGGGCATGTCCGGCGACTTTGAAGCCGCGATTGAAGAAGGCGCAGATATAGTCCGCGTTGGGCAGGCAATCTTTGGTGCACGCCCGACTGCGGATGTTTATTACTGGCCGGGTCTCATTCCTGCGCCCGATGAAAAGACAGCGTAAAATCAATTTAAGAAATACAATCAAATACTTAAATTGTTCAGCAATCCCGCTTCATCGCATTTTTTCATAGACCATTCTGTAAAATTCCGTTTAATTTGCAAACGGAAACCGCATCGAGAGGCGGTAGCCATCTGTGCATTCGGGGGCAAGTTACAGAATGGCCAAGCAATTTCCGCCTGCGGATGATGAAGAGCACTATCTGTCAGATGATGATAAACAGCATTTGCAAAGTTTTGACGAGGTGAGTGCGGTGCGTCAGCTGCCTGCTCGCCTTTCGATTTTAAAAGGGCTGGCAGAGAACCACCCGCCCCGCCCGCCGGATAGTTTTTTCGCACCTCCAGAAACTGCTAAGCCTGCCATCGCATCTAAAAAGGCCAAGCCGCATTATAGCGGCCACCGTCAGCGTCTGCGTGAGCGTTTTGTCAATCATGGCGATGACGTATTGGCTGATTACGAGTTACTGGAATTGCTGCTGTTTCGCACGATTGCACGGGCAGATACCAAACCATTGGCCAAAGCCTTGCTCAACCGTTTTGGCAGCTTTGCCGCTGTTCTTGGCGCGGAGCCGCACTTACTAAGGGAAGTTGCAGGCTGCGGTGAAGCCGTCGCACAGGATATTAAATTGCTCAATGCCTGTGTCCGCCGGTCAGGCAAAAGCGAAATCATGAAAAAGGATATTCTCGATTCATGGAGCAAGGTCATCGCCTATTGCATGACCTCTATGGCCTATGAAAATCGCGAGCAATTCCGCATTCTGTTTCTTGATAAGAAAAACCGGCTGATCGCCGATGAGGTGCAACAGATCGGCACCGTGGACCATACGCCTGTTTATCCCCGCGAAGTCATCAAACGCGCACTCGAATTATCCTCTACAGCCCTTATCTTATTCCATAATCACCCTTCCGGTGACGCCAACCCCTCACGGGCGGATATTGATATGACCAAGCTTATTATCTCGATTGCATCGCCGCTGAATATTGCTGTCCATGATCATATTATTATCGGCAAAGCCGGACATGTCAGCATGCGCGGACTGGGGCTAATCTGACTGTAGCACAGCATTCCATGCTGTTAACCCGCTGTTAATGATAAACAAAACAATAAGGTGTCTGACCCGCGATTATGGCAAACATAAACCAAATTGGTCACAATTAACCGTCATAACCGGCTCAAAGGCGCACGTCCCGAAAGACTCATCTGAGAAGATTGGCGCCAGCAAGTTTAAATATTGCCTCTCAGGTAAAGACGGAGCCGTACTATGCGTCACATTACACTTTTCAGCACAGCAGCACTCGCGCTGGCATTGACACAGGCCCCTGCTCTGGCAGCGGACGCCTTCAACAATAACGACTATAGCTATAATGACAGCTCATCAAGCTATGATGCCCCTGCAACTTGGGAAGGCAACTATGTCGGTGCGCAGCTTGGTACCACATCGTCCAAAACCCCTAGCCCTTTCTCAAGCCGTACTTCGGCTTTGGGCGGTATCGTTGCCGGTAAGAACTTCCAGTCCGGCAATTTCGTCTATGGTGGTGAACTCGAAGGTAATTTCGGTGAAGCCGAACACAAAATTCAGGACAATGGACGTTTGCAGCAGTCCTGGAGCGGTGTTGCCAAGGTGAAAGCCGGTTACGCTATGGATAAAACCCTTGTTTACGGTACCGTTGGTTATGGCACCACCAAGTTCAAGCCAAAAGACAATGTAACATCCGGTTCCAAATGGGCTGGTGGTGTACAGCTCGGCGCCGGTGTTGAACAGCAGCTTTCCGGTCCGTTCTCGGTGAAAGCAGAATACAACTACATGCGCCACAATGGTGTTAAAACCAGTGTGAATGACACCCGCTACGAAAACAATCTGAAGACACACGCCCTCAAGGCCGGTGTGAACTACCGCTTCTGATTCTTGATAGCTTAGTCAAAAAAATGCAAAGCGCCGTATTTTTAAAAATACGGCGCTTTTTTTATAATTTCAGAAATTTTGCTAAAATACATTGATTTTATTATAAAAAACAAAAGCTTGAATGAAGACATTCACTCTGAATATGGATTGTTTTTTCAGCATAGGTTTATGCATATTCTGCATATTGCTATTTGAAAAATGAAACATTCGCCTCTTTTTCCAGCATTTTGAGCTTCGTCTTCGTCATTTTGGATAGTTTCACAATCTGTCGCATATGTCGCAAAACGACATCAACAATCTGCTTCTCTGCCCCTGCTTGACTTAAACAGCCTCCCTGATTTTATGTAAGGCTGAGGAAATTGGGAATTATATCATGCAAGCAGTTTTTGACGGCCATAATGATGTGCTGCTTCGTCTGTGGGAGAGCCGCAATAAAGGCGAGGATCCGGTAAAAGAATTTATCGAGGGAACAGATCAGGGGCATATTGATTTGCCGCGTTCCCGTAAAGGCGGTCTGGCTGGCGGTCTGTGCGCCATTTACATTCCCAACCCTGCTACCGGAGAAACCATTTTCGACGAACCGGACAGTAACGGCCATTATGATACACCTCTGGCCGAACCGATTGACCGTACCTATTCTTTCGATATCGCCAGCGAATTTATCGACATTGCCTATAAGCTTGAACGTGCAGGCGGCTGGAAAATCTGCCGTACCGGTCAGGATATCGACAATGCGCTGGTTGACGGTGACTTTGCAGCTGTTCTGCATATGGAAGGCTGTGAAGCGCTTGATAAAGACCTGAAAGCACTGGAACTGTTTTATCAGGCCGGTTTGCGTTCACTGGGCCCTGTCTGGAGCCGCCACAATATTTTCGGCCACGGCGTACCTTTCTCCTATCCGATGAGCCCTGATACCGCTCCGGGTCTGACTGATGCCGGACGCGAACTGATCAAGGCCTGTAACAGCCTCGGCATTCTCATTGACTTGTCGCATATCACTGAAAAAGGTTTCTGGCATGCCGCTAAACTGAGCAATCAGCCGCTCATTTGCAGCCATTCCAATGCCCATGCTCTGACACCGGTCGCGCGCAACCTTACCGACAAACAGCTTGATGCAATTGCTGAAAGCAATGGTCTGGTCGGCCTCAACTATGTCACCACCATGTTGCGGGCAGATGGTCAGGTCAATACGGCTACGCCGTTCAGCGATATGGTACGCCATATTGATTATCTGGTCGGCAAAGTCGGTATCGACGGCGTGGCTCTCGGTTCCGATTATGACGGCGGCCCGATACCGGATGGTATTAAGGATGCTGCCGGAACACAGAACCTCGTGCAGGCGCTGCGTGAAGCAGGCTATGGCGAAGATGATCTGGCAAAAATCTGCCGTGACAACTGGCTGCGTGTGCTGCGTTCCGCATGGCATGAAAAGCACGAAAACAAACAGTTGACGACGAATGTTGGCCTGCTTGCGGAGTCCCGCCATTCGGACATATGATACATTATAAAATTTCTGCCGGTTGATATCGGCAGAAGTGAAATAAAACCCGGAATAACACGGTGTGATAGACGTGTATCAACTATCGCAAGCCGGTCAAACGGCTAATCATTTGGGATGAAATATGGGGTATATAATGATTAAAAATTCCGCTGGGATTAAATCTTTAAATCGTTTTGGATATCTGGCTGCGACCGCCGCTCTCGGCGTATTTGTCAGCGCCGCAGCTGTGCAGGCGGCAACACCGGCTGACACGCTGGTTCTGGGCTGGACATTCGATGATATGATCACGCTGGATCCGGCGGAATCTTTCGAGCTGTCCACCGGCGAAATTCTCGGCAACACCTATGACCGTCTGCTGCGTCTTGACCCGAATGATGCCTCGAAAGTTATCGGCGATGCTGCGGAAAGCTGGGAAGTTTCCGAAGACGGCCTGACCTATACTTTCAAAATCCGTGAAGGTCAGAAATTTGCTTCCGGCAATCCGCTGACTGCTGAAGATGTTGCTTACTCGCTGATCCGCGCTGTTAAAATCGACAAGAGCCCGTCTTTCATCCTCACACAGTTCGGCTTCACACCGGACAATATTGAAGAAAAAGTCAAAGCAACAGACGCCAACACTCTCGTCATCACTGTTGACCAGTCCTATGCACCAAGCTTTGTGCTGAACTGCCTTACCGCTGACGTGGCATCCATTGTTGACAAGAAGCTGGTTGAAGAAAACGCCAAAGACAATGATTACGGCTATGGCTGGCTGAAAACCAACTATGCCGGTTCCGGTCCGATGATCGTTCGCGACTGGCGCGCCAATGAAATCATCGTGCTTGAGCGCAATGATAATTACCGTGGTGACAAATCCCCGCTGAAACGCGCGATCTACCGCTATGTCAAGGAAAGCGCCACCCAGCGCCTGATGCTTGAAAAAGGCGATATCGACGTAGCACGTAACCTTGAGCCGGGCGACATTGATGCTGTTACAAAAACAGACGGCATTTCCCTGTCAGCTTCGCCAAAAGGCACTGTTTATTACTTCAGCCTCAACCAGAAAAACGAAACTCTGGCCAAGCCTGAAGTTCGTGAAGCGCTGAAATATCTCGTTGATTACGATGCGATTTCATCAACTCTGGTGAAACATATCGGTGTTCAGCACCAGACATTCCTGCCAAAAGGCCTGCTCGGTGCATCCGATGAAAAACCTTACAAGCTCGATGTAGCCAAGGCCAAAGAACTGCTGGAAAAAGCCGGTCTGAAAGACGGCTTCAGCATTTCCATGGATGTACGCTCTTCCCAGCCGGTAACCGGTATTGCTGAATCCATTCAGCAGACCTTTGCTCAGGCCGGCGTCAAAATGGAAATCATTCCGGGTGACGGCAAGCAGACACTGACCAAATATCGTGCCCGCAAGCACGATCTCTATATCGGTCAGTGGGGTACAGATTATTGGGATCCGAACACCAATGCGGATACTTTTGCCAGCAATCCTGACAATGCAGATGATGCATCGGCTAAAACACTCGCATGGCGTAACGCATGGGATATTCCTGAGCTGACAAAAGAAACCAAAGCTGCAGTTCTGGAACGCGATACAGAAAAGCGTGCACAGATGTATCTCGACCTGCAGAAGAAACTGCTGGATGATGGTCCGTTTGTCGTGCTGTTCCAGCAGACCGAAGTTGCCGCTTACCGCAACAATGTTGAAAACTACAAGCTGGGCGTGACCTTCACCACCAACTCTGTCTACAACGTATCGAAGAAATAACACGGTATGAGTGTAACTACTGTAACAACATCCGGGCGCAAAAACGCCCGGATCAGCAAATGGGCTCTCGGCATCGGGAGCTTCTTGCTGGTCGTCATCACAACCTATCTCGGATTGCTCGCAGTGACCTTCTTTATCGGTCGCGTCATTCCGGTTGATCCGGTTCTTGCAATTCTCGGTGACCGCGCACCGGCTCATGTTATTGAGCGCACCCGCGAAGAGTTAGGATTTAACTTACCTGTCTGGCAGCAGTTTATTATTTATGTCCAGAAGGCTCTGTCCGGCGATTTCGGCATGTCGGTTCTGACCTCTAATCCGGTCATGACAGATATCAAACGCGTTTTCCCGGCAACCATGGAACTGGCCACCATCGGTACGCTGATCGGTGCAGTTATTGGTATTCCGCTTGGCGTGCTCGCAGCTGTAAAGCGCGGCAGCTTTATTGATCAGCTGGTACGCGTTGTCGGCCTGTTCGGTTATTCTGTGCCGATTTTCTGGCTCGGTATGATCTGCCTGCTGATTTTCTACGCAAAGCTTGGCTGGGTTGCAGGTCCGGGTCGTATTGACGTGGCCTATGAATATACCTTTACCTCAATCACCGGTCTTTACATTCTCGATGCGATTATTCAGCGTCAATGGGATGCACTGGGCAATATTCTCTCGCATATTATTCTGCCTGCATCGCTGCTCGGTTATTTCTCGATGGCCTATATCAGCCGCATGACCCGTTCTTTCATGCTGAATGAACTGGATCAGGAATACATCGTTGCTGCCCGTGCAAAAGGCCTGAGTGAGACAAAAATCATCTGGGGTCATGCTCTGCGCAATGCTGCAGTGCCGCTCGTTACCGTGATTGCTCTATCCTATGCCGGTATGCTTGAAGGCTCGGTTCTGACTGAGACCGTATTCTCATGGCCGGGACTTGGCCTCTATATCACCAATTCTCTGCAAAGCGCTGATATGAATGCTGTTCTTGGCGGCACCATTGTCATCGGCTCTGTGTTTATTGCCCTTAATCTGCTTTCCGATCTGCTCTATCGGACACTCGACCCACGGACGCGCGCACGATGAGTGAGACGACACTTCCTAAAGAAACATGGCGGGAATGGCTGCTCTCCGAGCGTCCGCAATCCCGTGCACAGGCTAAACTCGGCCGCTCCTATATGATCTGGCGCCGTTTTACCGCGAATAAACTTGCGGTACTCGGTCTGGCGATTATCGGTCTGCTGGTTTTTGTTGCAGCTTTTGCACCATGGCTTGCACCACATTCACCGGTTTCCGGTGATCTGGCCAATTCACGCCTGCTGCCAATGGGTTCACCGGGCTACCTGCTGGGTACAGATGATCAGGGGCGTGATATTCTCTCCCGCCTGATCTACGGCTCCCGCTGGACACTCTATGTTGTTCTGCTGGTTGCTATTCTGTCCGCACCGGTCGGCCTTCTGGTTGGCACCGTTGCCGGTTATGCCGGTGGCTGGGTTGATGCGCTTCTCATGCGTATTACCGATATTTTCCTTGCGTTTCCGAAGCTCATTCTGGCGCTCGCTTTTGTTGCGGCTCTCGGACCCGGCATTGAAAACGCGGTTATCGCTATCGCCATCACCTCATGGCCGCCTTATGCCCGTATTGCCCGTGCGGAAACACTGACCCTGCGCAATTCGGATTATATCTCGGCTGTCAAACTGATGGGGGCATCGCCTGCCCGTATCGTTATCCGTCATATTATGCCGCTTTGCCTGTCCTCGCTGATCGTTCGTGTGACGCTGGATATGGCCGGTATTATTCTGACTGCTGCTGGCCTGGGCTTCCTCGGTCTTGGTGCTCAGCCGCCGCTGCCTGAATGGGGTGCAATGATTGCTTCCGGCCGTCGTTTCATTCTCGACCAGTGGTGGGTTGCCGCTGTACCGGGTATGGCCATTCTCATTGTCAGCCTTGGCTTCAACCTGCTTGGTGATGGCCTGCGTGACGCTCTTGATCCGCGAGGCAACAACCAATGAGTGACAAATTACTTTACGTTGACGATCTGCGGGTATCCTTCCCTACCCGCACCGGTGCGATTGAAGCCGTTCGCGGCGTCTCTTTCACACTTGGCCGCGAGCGTCTCGGCATTGTGGGTGAATCCGGCTCGGGTAAATCCCAGACCGGCCGTGCCATCATGGGGCTGACACCGCCCCATGCTAAAATCACTGCCAAGCGTCTAGAGTTTGATGGCATTGATCTGCTCGGCATCTCCGCAAAAGAACGCCGGTCTTTACGCGGCAGCCGTGTGGCCATGGTTCTGCAGGATCCGAAATATTCGCTCAATCCGGTGATGACCATTGGTCGCCAGATCATTGAGACCCTTTCGGCTCATGCCCGCATCAACAAATCCGAAGCCCGTCAAAAGGCTCTGGAAATGCTGGAAGCGGTGCAGATCCGTGATCCTGAGCGCGTGTTTGATCTCTATCCGCATGAAGTATCCGGCGGTATGGGACAGCGCGTAATGATCGCGATGATGCTGATTGCCCAGCCAGAACTGCTGATCGCTGACGAGCCGACCTCGGCTCTTGACGTGACCGTGCAGCTCGAAGTGCTCGGCATTCTCGACAAGCTGGTAGCTGATCGCGGTATGGGGCTGATTTTCATCAGCCACGACCTGCGTCTGGTTTCCTCTTTCTGCGACCGCGTTATCGTGATGTATGCCGGACGTATTGTTGAGGAAATTGCTGCAAGCGATCTGGCCAATGCAAAACATCCATATACTCAGGGACTATTGAACTGCATGCCAAAGATCGGTTCTGACCGTCATCCGCTGCCAACCCTGCAACGTCAGGCGGAGTGGCGCACATGACAACCGGCAACAGCACAAAAACACCGGCTCTTTTCATTGAAAATCTCAATGTGATGTTCAATGAATTCCATGCCCTGAAAGATGCTTCAATCACAGTTGAAAGCGGCTCTTCCTTTGGTCTGGTCGGCGAATCCGGTTCCGGTAAATCCACGCTGCTGCGCGCAGTGGCTGGATTGGCACCAACCTTCTCCGGCAAGGTAGAAATAAACGGCAAGCCGGTACCGACACCACGCGACAAGGCTTTTTACAATACTGTGCAGATGGTGTTTCAGGACCCTTACGGTTCCCTGCATCCGCGCCAGACTGTAGACCGCCTGTTGCTGGAGCCATTGGCGATCCACGGCATCAAGGATACAGAAAAGCGTATCGTGCGTGCATTGGATGAAGTGGGCTTAGGTTCCGGCTTCCGCTTCCGCTATCCGCACCAGCTTTCCGGTGGTCAGCGCCAGCGTATCGCAATTGCCCGTGCTCTCATCGTAGAGCCGAGCATTTTGCTGCTGGATGAGCCAACCTCAGCGCTTGATGCTTCCGTTCAGGCGGAAGTGCTCAATCTGCTGGAGCAGATCCGTCGCGACCGTAAGCTGACCTTCGTTATGGTCAGTCACGATCTGGCCGTTATCACCCATATGTGTGACGAACTGGCTGTGATGCAGAACGGTACGATTGTTGAGAAGCTGAAGGCAGATGATCTGGCCAAGGGCAATCTCAAAGAAGATTACACCCGCAATCTGATGAATGCGAGTGAAGGCTTCAAACGCTGATCTTATACCAAAACACCATGAGTATAACTCATGGTGTTTTGGTTAAGCCCGAGTGGCGATTGAAATTTTTCAAGGCGTGATGCGTCAGCATCTTAAAGCCTTGGTATTACGCATATAAAAACCAATCAGGCCGCACGTCTTACGACTGCGGCCTTTTTTATATTTAAAACCAATTTTTCAATACCTTACACGAAAAACCGGAATCATTTCCTCAAACAAAAAAGCCGCTCTGTTACAGAGCGGCTTTTTGTAATTCTCAGCTTTAATATCAGCTGGCTTTTTTCTGCTTTGCAGCTGCTTTCTTCGCAGGCGCTGCAGCCGGTGCACTGGCAGCTTTTGCAGCAGCTTCATTGGCTGCGCGCTGATCTGCGCTCATCGGGCTGGTATCAACGACCGAGCGCACAGTACCATTGGCGCTGATGGTGCAGCGTGCATCGCGTGAATCCACTTTCAGGATTACATCTGTATTGCCGCCGCCGCCGGAGCGGCTGTCAACGGCAGTGATCACACGCTCAGGAATGAAATAGCGGTTTGCAGCCGCTGTAATGCACGGATTGGCCAGCTCAGGAGCCACATTGCTGCGTACCAGCTGCGGGAAGCTTGGCAGCTGTGCTGCAACCGGTGCCGGAGCCTGTGCAGCGGCTGTGGTCGGCGCAGTCGTTGTTGTGCCTGATGTGGTTGTACAGGCGGCAACCAGCGGAGCAAACATTGCCAATAGTACCAAACGTTTTGCGTTACCCGTGCTGGTGCGCATTACATGCCTCATTTTTATAAAACAGATGATAACTCTGTGAAATCTTCACATTTTCTGAGCCGAAACTATTCGGTTTTTCTGAAATGTCGAGTGGCAGCACGGTCACACTGGTAAACAATCCTTCATGCTCCACAAACAAAACGCTTAGGGTTGCCTTTTACCTTTGCGTCATCATGGCGCTTTACTCGCCAGCCAGTTCAATGCAACCCGCCAGTCAGTCATACGGATCGGTGTACCGTGATTGCCGGTCTCATAACGATGCATCACCACCGGATATCCGCCCTTGGCTTTCCGCAACGAGCGATAAAAGGCTTCCTGACTATCAATGGCAAAAACCGGATCACGGCTGCCATGACTTAGGAACACCGGTATTTTGCGCTTAAACGCAGCACTCTTGCGAAACTCATCATCCCAGAGCGAGCCGAGCAGTGCCAGCCCGTCAATTTGCGTTGAGGCATTTGCATCGGATGCCAGCTGCCAGCATAAGACGCCCCCTGCTGAACCACAGGTAACAAACACTTTGGCCTTTGGTGCGTTTTGTTTTGCAACTGCAATCAATCCGGCAATTTCGGCAGTGCCCTTAGCAGCAAAATCGGAAAAGTCAGGCACCAGATAAACACCACCGGTCTGTGTGACCAGATTTTTCAGCCGGTTGAAATTCCCGCCAAAGGTAAAATCATTCACGCCCTGATGACGGCTGCCACCCTTGCCATGCAGATAGAGCACAATCATCGAGGTCTGCGGTGTCAGCTTGCCAATCTGGTAGGTTTTGACCATACCGGCCGCAGTCTGCACAGTCAGGTCTTTCTGCTGTGCACGTATTTTCAGCGAGACATATTTATCCTGAACGCGCTTTTCAACAATCGTATCGCGCCCGTTGATGTCGCGCATTTCATCATAATCAAGAATGAGATAATTGCCGCTATCCGCGCTTTTCAACACGGTTTGCGCAGAAAACAGGTCATCCTTAAACGGTGAAACAGACGGCTGACCATAGGCCATGCCGGACGCGAACAAACCAGCAGCCAGAACCATCACGCCCGCAGGCCGCAATGAATTACGTAAAATTCCCACTGCAATCTCCCTTTGCAGCCTCCCCTTTTAGTCCTTGAGCATTCCTATAATAAAAATACCCGCGCGCAGAGTGCTGCGCACGGGCTTCATTGTCAAACCATGTCTTTGTTAATTAACAGGCTTCAGATTTTAAGCTGATGATAGGCGCGGTTGAGATAAACCAGCGCTTCATTACCGTCAGCCTGTGACTGCTCTGCCGAAATCTGGCGTAGCGCCAGCACTTCCCCGAACAGCACATGATGCGTTGCATGATCCTGACAGGAGATAATTTTGCAATCGAGGCTTGCCAGTGCATTTTTCAGCACCGGTGAACCGGTCTGAAGCGTATCCCACTCACCCAATGCAAAACGCTCACCCATTGTCAGCTGATTGCGACCGGCAAAAGCTTCCGCGAGATCTTTCTGCCCTGCATGAAGTACATTGAAAGCAAAGACACCGTTTTCAATAAACATCAAATTATCAGTATGAATGCGCTGCAAGCAGATCAAAATCGTTGCCGGATTGTCTGAGACCGAGCAACCGGCAGAAAGCGTCAGAGCACGGCGCCCTGCAGGTCCGTCTGTCGTTACAATATTAACCGCACCGGCAAACTGGCTCATCGCATTGCGATAACTCAACGGATCCACGGCCTGATTTGTCGTCACGATAGACTTCACCATATTCATCTGCGTCGCTCTGTTTGTATAAATGCGTATAGATTTAGCACACCCTTACACGTCCGGTGCGCGTTTTACAGCATCATGTGTCTCATTTCGGCAATCAAATGACAGTGATGTCAGATTTTGCAACTCATAAAAACTAAATCCTGAGTTTACAGCGGTTCCAGTTAAGACTGAATCGTTGGAACCGCCGTAACTATTTGCTTTTACGCATTATCCGACGCAAAACCGCTTCGCACTTTTACTGGAAATGCTATAATACTCATTTTAAAGCACATCCCGAAAACTGCGAAGCGGATTTCGGAACAAGATGTACACCACAATAAATAGTTAGAGCATTTCCAATGCTTCAATCAAAACAGGAACTGTTCTAACGACAGATTATCTGCCCTCTCCTGCAAACTTATGCCATTGCAAGCGGATACAGAACATTCTACCTCTGGTGCAGGATCTTTTATTCATCAGGGTTGTACATAAACGCATGAGACTGGTCGCCAAATTTTGCTGTCTTTTTACAGGACTGAGCGTTCTGACAACGGGTTATGCCTACGGACAGGCAAATACTGATGATAAGCTGCAGAAGATCGCTGTCGTCGCCCCGTTTGAAGGCCCTTATGCCGTTTTGGCGCAGCAAATCCGGCTTGGAACCGAGGCGGCAAAATTACAAAATCAATATCCGGTCAGCCTTGTTTATATGCAGGAAGCTTGCAAAGCCGATCAGGATGCAGCCACGGCAGAAAAAATCCGGCAGGCCAATATCAAATATGTCATCGGCTATCTGTGCAGTGAATCGCTGGAAGGCGCTGCACCGGTTTTGGAACAGGACGGCATTGCCATCCTCAGCCTCGGCAGCCGCCAACCGATCCTTCAGGAGCAGGAAAACAGACAGAACTTAGGTATTTTCCGCCTCACTCCGGATCGCAAGCTCGCAGCTAATGTTCTTGCGGATAAGCTCGCACCTCAATGGCAGAAGACACCTTTCGCTCTGCTGGAAGATGGCACTGTGCAGGGACGTGACTTTGCGCGAACAATCCTGCAGGCATTGAAAGCCCGTGGTCTGGAGCCTGCCCTAAACGACACTTACCGCCCTGCCCAGACCTCGCAAAATGCTTTAATCGCCCAACTGAAACGCGCCGGTATCAACCATATCCTGCTTGGCGGTGAAGGGGATGATGCTGCAATAATTGCCCGTAGTGCTGCAGCAGCAGGCTGGCCATTGACCATTGCCGGTACGGAAAGCCTGTTGCGCTTCGATCCGCAAAACCCTCTGCCAGTCGGTTTGCTAATGAGCGGCCTACCGGACATGTCAATGCAAGCTTCGGCTGAGGGTGCCGTTAAAGCCATATCAGCGCTGGCACAAAAACAAACAGATACCGGTGACATGCTGGCTGATGGCTATGCGCTACCAGCCTATAGCGCCGTGCAAATTGTAGCGCAGGCATTGGCGGATCAATCCAATCCACCGAAACAACCGGCTGAAATCCTGCGCAGCACACAATTTGACACAGCCATTGGCGCTGTCAGCTTTTCGCCGGCAGGCTTGCGAAAACAAAACCCGTACCGGCTGATGCGCTATAACGGTAAGGACTTCGAGCCGGTCGAATAAAAATTACAGAGGAGGAATGGCAATGACACAACCGGCTAAGGGAACATCCGGTTCGCATCGATCCGGCAAGCGCAATCTCATTACCGATGTCGCGGGACTTCGCGTCGGTAATGCGCAGGATGATCATATCAAAACCGGTGTCACCGCCATTCTCTGTGATTGTGCCACAACCGCCGCCGTTCAGGTTTTAGGCGGCGCTCCCGGTGCACGGGAAACCGATTTGCTGGAACCGCATAATACAGTGCAGACAATCAATGCGATTGTGCTTTCCGGTGGTTCGGCTTTCGGACTGGATGCTGCTTCCGGCGTACAAGCCTATCTGCGCGAGCGTAAAATCGGTTTTGAGGCAGCCGGTCATCATATTCCCATTGTGCCCTCTGCCATCCTTTTTGATATGCATAATGGCGGCAATAAAGACTGGGGGCGCTACCCGCCCTATCGTGAGCTCGGCTATCAGGCCGCAGACAGTGCTGCGGAGGACTTTGCCCTTGGCAGTTGTGGTGCCGGAGCCGGTGCATTGGTCGCTGGTTTTAAAGGTGGTCTTGGCTCCGCGTCCCACATTCTGCTGAACGGCATCACAATGGGCGCACTGGTCGCCGTGAATGCAGTTGGCTCGGTGACGGTCGGCAGCGGCAAGCATTTCTGGGCTGCACCATTTGAGCTGAACAATGAATTTGGTGGGTTAGGCTATCCGCATCCACTGCCCGCTGACGCCACTGAGCTGCGAATTAAATTCCGTGATAGCGCCAGCGATGCTCCAGCTATGCCGCCACAAGCGAATACCACCATTGGGACAATCGCAACCGATGCAGTGCTCACCAAAGCACAGGCGAAGCGCCTCGCCATTACCGCCCATGATGGTTATTCACGCGCCATCTGGCCTGCACATACACCTTTTGACGGCGATCTGATCTTTGCACTCGCCACAGGTGCCAGCGGCATAGAGCCAACCGTTGAGGAATTTATCGATCTCTGCGCTTCCGCGGCCTCAACAATGGCACGTGCCGTAGCCCGTGGGGTTTATCTGGCAACGCCGCAAAAGAATGATCTCTTTCCATGCTGGAATGCAGGCTAGAGCGCCGTGTGCCATAGTTGGCACACAAAGGTCGCTCTAGCACTTTAAAATGAGAGCATAATTTCACCTTAAACTGATCCAAGTTTAAGGAATTATGCTCTAAAATAAAAAAGAGTACATCCGACGATGCGCTCTTATCCTATCTGTCATAGCAATTTTGATTAATTGTTATTCTGGCCAATATTCTGGCGACGCTCAAACAGTTCTTCCGGAGTAACATTGAGCTGCTCGATCACACGCGAGATCAAAGCACTTTCAGCCGGATGAATTTCATTATCCGCCTTTGCAATTGTCAGAAGGTGCCCGACCAGTGAATAACGACGCTCCGGCACCATTTCATTAAACAAAGCAGCAGCCTGCGTGCTGGTTGTTTCATAGGCATAGGTCTTCAGATAATCCGCCACTTCCGGCAGTTCTTCCGGCTTGATATCAAACTCATGCTGCATGATATGCAAAAGCGCGTTCATTTCAGCCGGATCTTTCTGCCCGTCGGCAAAAACCAGCCGCACCAGCAACAATAATTCAGAGACCAGAGCCGGATCTTCCGACAAGCGCTGTACAGCAGTCTTTTTGCTCAAATAAGCGCTGATACGCTCAAAAATCGTTTCACTCATCATTCGTCCCCGAAAAATGCATTCTTTTAAGAAATGCAGTGTTGGCAAGACTGTGACCAAATGACAAGCCCTCGCCCGCAATTCTTTAGATCTAACGCAGATTTAAAAAACAAAGCGGTTATCACTCGGCTGCATCTTGCACGGCAAACCGGCAATCTTTATGGATTGTTTTGCATTTTAGTTTGCTGCCTGCTTTGCCTCACTTTGCAAACCCGCTGCACAGTTCTGAACGGTTTCCCCATGTCTGCTTCCATTGATTCCATGCTTCTGCTGCTGGCCTTTGCCGGTTTTATTGCCGGTTTTATTGATGCTATTGCAGGCGGAGGCGGCATGATTACCGTTCCGACGCTGATGCTGGCCGGTATTCCGCCAGTCGAAGCACTGGGCACCAACAAGCTGCAATCCCTGTTTGGCTCGTCATCCGCCACGATTTCCTATGCGCGCAAAGGCCATGTGAACATCAAAGAGCAATGGCCGATGGCAGTTATGTCCGGTCTCGGCGCCGTACTCGGTGCCCTACTTGCCACCTATATTCCGGGCGATATGCTCTATGGCCTGCTGCCGGTTTTGTTGATTGCCATCGCACTCTATTTTGCTTTGAAGCCGAATGTTGGCGATGTCAGCCGTACACAGCGGATCAAGCCATTTCTGTTCGGTATGACTATTGTCCCGCTGATCGGCTTTTATGACGGCTTGTTTGGCCCGGGCACCGGTTCTTTCTTCATGTTATGCTTTGTGTCGCTGGCCGGCTTTGGCCTGCTTAAAGCAACCGCACACACCAAATTGCTGAACTTTGCTTCCAATTTCGGCAGCTTCCTAACCTTTCTGGCCTTTGGCGCAATCAACTGGAAGATCGGTCTGGTGATGGGCGCAGCACAGATGTTCGGTGCCACTGCCGGTGCGCATCTGGCTATGCGTGTTGGCGCAGGCCTGATTAAACCATTGCTGATTATCACCTGCGTCTTGCTGACAGTGCGCCTGCTTATGGAACCAACCAATCCGCTGCGTCTGTGGCTCGGTTTCTAAATCTTCAGGGTAAGCAGAATAACGCCACCGGCGATCAGCACAACGCCTGCCCAGTTGATCGCGGAGAGCTTTTCGCCAAGGAAAAGCACGCCGAAAATTGCCACCATAATGATTGATAATTTATCCACCGGTGCAACGCGTGCGGCATCACCGATTTTAAGTGCGCGGAAATAAGCAATCCACGATGCGCCGGTGGCAAGACCTGACAAGACCAGAAACACCCAGCTTTTCGCGGAGATATCCGAAGTCTTCTGCCACTGCCCGCTGATTGTCAAAAACAAACACAGCGCCGCAATAATCACCAATGTACGGATAAAGGTCGCAAAATCCGAATTAATACCGGCAATGCCCAGCTTGGCAAAAATTGCCGTGAGTGCCGCAAATGCCGCCGATACCAGCGCCCAGAACTGCCAGCTTTCCGTCATCATCTTTTCCTTAACTTGGATCAATCCGGCTTTTAATAAATAACCTTCTGAATTTTCTGAAGGTTTTAACAAGAATAACCGGTTTTCTCATCTTTAATTGCATTTCTGATGAGAAATAATCTGTATTGCAGGTGAAAAACAGCCAAAAAACTTCAATATTTACCAGTCATTAAACTCTTGATAACCGAACGGTAACGATGTGTCTTTAAAAGAGTGGATAAGAGACAGCGATGTCTCCTACTCCGGATCAGGTACTGCGTACCGGAGTTGTTATTTAATCTGCCGCGTTGAGTGAGGCAGATGAGCCAAGCGTATTTTGGCAATTACCGCGCAAGCTATTCAGCGACAGCGCGGTTTTTGCCGTCGCAAATATCGCTCCCGTTCAGGCCGTTACTTGTTGCTCTTGCCTGCCTCTCCCCAAGGCTTCATAATCCCATTTCAAGCCATCTTCCCGACGTCTCCGCTGGAAGCGATCGCATAACTGCATTCAAGTATTAAATATCCCTATTTTCAATTTAAAATTCAAAAATATTATTAAAATTCAAACAGATAAAAACAAACCTTGAATCAATTTCATAGAATTCAGAATAATCAAAAGCAAAATTAATCCGACAAAAACAGTCTTCTTTAAAATCTCCAATACAGCGCAATTATTGAATTCTTCAACACTGAAATAATCGTCTTTTCCGGCAACAAATAAACAAATGTCGTTAATTCGTTACAGTTCGTCGTTGAGGAACCGCACAGTTTCCTCCTTAAAATATTGCATATAGGCAGTGAAAAATAACTGTTTCCGGCACCGGTGCCACCGGACACAGAAAATAACCGGCACCACGGGGAACAGGAGAATAAACATGAAGAGGCTTCTTGCTTCAACTATTCTTGCCGCCGGAATTTTCAGCGCTTCCGGCCTGATATCCGCCTCTGCACAAGCTGCCGAATGCGGTGATGTCACCATCTCCAATATGAACTGGCAGTCTGCCGAACTGCTTTCCAATCTTGATAAAATCATTCTGACCGCCGGCTATGGCTGTAATGCCGAGATTGTTGTCGGCGATACAGTGCCAACCATCACCTCCATGGTGGAAAAAGGTCAGCCGGATATCGCGCCGGAAGGCTGGGTCGATTTGTTGCCGGATATTGTCAAACAAGGTTTTGATGATGGCAAAATCATCGCCCTGTCTGAATCTCTGCCTGACGGTGGTGAACAGGGCTGGTGGATTCCGAAATATATTGCCGATAAAAATCCTGATCTGAAAACCTTTGATGATCTGTTGAAACATCCCGATCTTTTCCCTGATCCGGAAAACCCGTCCAAAGGTGCTATTTATAATGGTGCGCCAGGTTGGGGCGGAACGGTCGTCACCAGTCAGTTCTACAAGGCATTTGAATTTGAAAAAGCCGGTTTCAATCTGATTGATACCGGATCGGCAGCCGGTCTTGACGGCGCTATTGCCAAAGCCAATGAGCGTAATGAGCCAATTGTCGCCTTTTATTGGGCACCAACCGCTCTGCTTGGCAAATATGACATGGTCATGCTGAAAACCGGCCATGACATTGATGAGGCCGAGTGGAAGCGCTGCAATACAGTGCTTGATTGCCCTGATCCGAAGAAAAACGGCTGGCCGAAAGACCGCGTGGAAACACTTGTTACCAAGAAGTTCTCCGACCGTGCCGGCCCTGCTCTTGATTATCTGAAAAACCGTTCATGGTCGAACGACACGCTGAACAAGCTGCTCGCATGGATGACTGATAATCAGGCAACCGGTGAGCAGGCAGCCGTTCACTTCCTGAAAACACAGGAGGATATGTGGACAAAATGGGTGCCTGCCGATGTTGCGGAGAAAGTAAAAGCCGCAATCTGACCAGCCAATCCAACCTGTCCGGTGCTCAATACCGGACAGGCATTGCCTCCGGATATCCTGTCAAAATTCACACAGAACCGTATGCCTGCCCGATCACCGGCTTTGCCGCTGTCAGGGGCGATTGAAGTGCAGAAACGCAGATATTTTCATGGCTCAGCGGCACATAATTGCGCTGGTTCCGCCTGAAAATAAAAGGAGAACAGACGCTTTATGGACTGGCTGTACCGCTTCCCCAATCTCGACAATGCTACGCTCACCAATCTCAAAAAAGCGATTGACGAGACATTTCGCAATTTTACCCGTGCTTACGGGGATGCCATTGAGGGCTTCTTCAATCCGCTGCAATATTTCCTGATTCAGGCTGAGCGTTTTATGACCGGCACACCATGGCCGGTGATCCTGTTGCTTATTGCTGCGATTGCATGGTTCTCCAGCCGCAGCATCAAAATCACCATCGGCTCCGTCATCACATTGTTTATCATCGGTTATCTCGGCATGTGGGAAGATACGATGAAAACCATCTCGATGATTTTCGTCTGTACTGTCATTGCCATTCTGGTCGGCATTCCGACCGGCATTCTGATGGCTAAATCCAACCGGCTGCAAAGCGTTATCAGCCCTGTGCTGGATATTATGCAGACCATGCCGAGCTTCGTTTATCTTATTCCGGTGGTGATGCTGCTTGGTATCGGTCGTGTTCCGGGGCTGATCGCTGTGGTGATCTATGCCATTCCGCCGATTATCCGCCTCACCAATCTCGGCATCCGGCAGGTTGACCGCGATGTTCTGGAAGCCGCCGATGCTTTTGGCTCCTCGCCATGGCAGAAACTGAAAAATGTGCAGCTGCCGCTGGCTCTGCCAACCATTATGGCAGGAATCAACCAGACAATCATGATGGCGCTGGCCATGGTCGTCATTGCCTCGATGATTGGTGTGCAGGGTCTCGGACAACCGGTACTTAAAGCGATTTCCAACCAGTATTTCACGCTGGGTATTTTCAACGGCATGGCCATTGTCGGCATCGCTATTATTTTCGACCGCATCAGTCAGGCTTACGGCGCAAGACTGCAGAAACATCTGGAGATCACCCATGGCCAATAATCCTGCTTCATCGGCTTCGGAACAGCCTGCGGCTGGTATCTCCATCCGCAATCTCTACAAAATCTTTGGTCATGACCCGAAAGCCTTTGTGCAACTGGTCAAAGACGGCATGACCAAAGCCGAGCTTAACGACAAACACGGCCATATTCTGGGGCTGCGCGATATTAATATCGACATGCCGGCAGGTGGTATTCAGGTGGTGATGGGGCTGTCCGGCTCCGGAAAATCCACCCTCATCCGCCATATTAACCGGTTGATTGACCCGACCAGCGGAGAGTTGCTGGTCGGCGATGAAGATGTTGTCACCATGTCTCCCGTACAGTTACGGGAATTCCGTCGGCACAAGACTGCGATGGTGTTTCAAAAATTCGCACTGCTGCCGCACCGTACAGTTTTGGAAAATACCGTTTACGGGTTGGAAATTCAGGGCGTGCCGCGCGCTAAACAGCTGGAAGAAGCCCATCGCTGGATTGAGCGTGTTGGCCTCAAAGGTTTTGAAGCCAAATATCCAAACCAGCTTTCCGGCGGCATGCAGCAGCGTGTCGGCCTTGCCCGCGCGCTCACTAATGATGCACCGATCCTGCTGATGGATGAGGCCTTTTCCGCGCTCGATCCGCTCATTCGTGTCGATATGCAAACTGTGCTGCTCGACTTACAGAAAGAAATCAAAAAGACCATCGTTTTCATTACGCATGATCTTGATGAGGCACTGCGCCTTGGTGACCGGATTGCAATTCTGCGTGACGGCGAGATCATCCAACAAGGCACGGGGCAGGATATCGTGCTCAGTCCGGCCGATGCCTATATTGAAAGCTTTGTGCAGGAGGTTAATCGCGGGCGCGTTATCCGTGTCGATACAATCATGTCAGCGCCACAAGGTGATAGCAGCAATCTGCCGGTGATCCGTTTTGATTGCCTGCTGGAAGAAGCCATGCGCAAACTGGTTGAGGAACAGGCAGAGCAGATTAATATCTGCTGTGAAAAAGGCACGATCATCGGCCAGACATCTGTCGGCTCCGTGATGGCAGCTATGGTAAGACGCTGAACATCAAAAATATTTTTATGCAATAAACCCGCATTGCTAAAGCAATGCGGGTTTTATTTTTAATTAAAATAGCAATTTATTCAATTGTCTGCTGCACAGCGCGGCCGGTATCTTTCACGTCTTTGCCCACACCGCGCACAGTATTCGCGCAGGCAGCAAGAGCAAAAGCACACACAACAAGTACAAGCGGGGTAAATACAGAAGTCTTCATCAATTTATCTCCCAAAAACATAACCGGAAAGGCTGTCCTGTTTTCAACCCTGAGCTGCTTTACTGAAATATTTCAAACCTCAGACAGCACAGATGCGCATCAACAGACAAAACAGTCTCATTCTTATGAACGCATAACGGCCCGCTATGGTTGCACAATAAAATCATATTTTGAGAAGGATGAAGCTCTTTTCCTGCGCGTAGCGACGGGAGAAAATCGTTTCCGGTACACATCATATACCGTTCGCGACATATTTATAATTTATAGCCATTCTAAGATTACAAAAAATCTGCTTTTGCGCGCCATTTTTCGATATCAAAATACCATTTAGCGACAGGCATTTGGCCGCACTTCCCTAACTGCGAAGAATATGTCTCAATACCGATATCCTGATTGCGTCGTCTGTATGGGACAGAGATAAGGCGTAACAAGATATCAACGATACAAAGTAGTGACGACAACAACAGAGGCCGCTTTTGCGGGGAGATTATCCTTCAGGATGAGATCCGTTTTCTCTCTGCTCAGTCCGGTGCTGCTTAAAATAAATAATTGAGCATTTTGCCTCAGGCAAAACAGCTCTGAATATGCGGGAACACGGCCATGAATGATAAAGCGCGGCTTAAGCGGTCTATTGTCTTTTTTCTGGTACCAAATTTTTCGATGATTGCCTTTGCCACGGCGATTGAGCCGTTGCGCATAGCCAATCGTATGCTGGGCTATGAGGCCTATCGCTGGCGCTTAGCGTCTGCAGACGGCAAGCCGGTTATGGCCTCCAGCGACATTGAGTTTTCCGCCAATACTTCGCTGGATGATGAGCGCCGTAACCTGATCGGTGAAAACCGCCCCAGCATGGTCTTTGTCTGCTCCGGCGTGAATGTGGAGAGCTACCAGAATAAGTCCGCACTGGCATGGCTGCGCGAATCCTATAATCGCGGTATTTCCGTCGGTGGCCTGTGTACCGGTGCTCATATTCTGGCCACCGCAGGGCTGCTGTCCGGCAAACGCTGTGCGATCCATTGGGAGAACCTGCCGGGTTTTTCTGAAGCCTTTCCGAAGGCTGAGGTCTATGCGGATCTGTTTGAGGTCGACAGTAATCTCTATACCTGTGCAGGCGGCACTGCGGCATTGGATATGATGCTGAAACTGATCGGCGATGACTTCGACGAAAATCTGGTCAACAGCATCTGCGAACAGGCTCTGACTGACCGTGTACGCAAACCGCATGACCGTCAGCGTCTGCCACTGCGTGCACGTCTGGGCGTTCAGAATTCCAAAGTGCTGTCTATCATTGAAATGATGGAAGGCTGCCTTACCGAGCCGCTGTCACTGCTGGATGTTGCTGGTAATGTCGGTCTGTCGCGCCGCCAGATAGAGCGCTTGTTCCGTCAGGAAATGGGACGTTCCCCTGCCCGCTATTATCTGGAAATCCGCCTTGACCGCGCCCGTCACTTGCTGATCCAATCCTCAATGCCGGTGGTTGAAGTTGCCGTTGCCTGCGGCTTTGTCTCTGCCTCGCATTTCTCCAAATGCTACCGCGAGCTTTATGGCCGCTCACCCCAGCAGGAACGTGCCGACAGAAAACAACTCATTGCTGCGTAATTCCATATAAAAGGCCGGTTGAACCGGCCTTTTTCTTTGCCTGTCTTTGATACCGCTACTATCAATCCGCACATAAAAACCACCGGCACTTCGTGAGAAATGCCGGTGGTTTTTATTTCAGTGCCTGAAACTTATCCCCGCAGACGCTCATTCTCCGGATCAAATGGCGATTCAGGAATAATCGTTACTTTATAGTCTTTGCCCAGAATGCTGATTTCCAGCTCTGTGCCGACTGCGGAATATTCCGGCTTCACCATAGCCAGTGCAATGCTCTTGTTGAGACGCCATGCAAAACCGCCATTGGTTGCACGTCCAACCAGCTTGCCGTCCTTATGGATCGCTTCAGAGCCGCGGGCATCGGCATCATCAACACCATGAACCTCAAGTGTCACGAAATTCCAGCGCAAGCCTTTTTCCTGAGCAGCAACCACGGCGTCACGACCGATAAACTCGCCCTTACTCGGATGAACAAAACGATCTAATCCGGATTCAAGAGCATTATATTCAACGGACATTTCACGCGGGATCAGGCGATAGGACTTTTCAAGCCCCATCGAAGACATGGCGCGGATACCAAACGGTTTAATACCAAACTCCGCCCCTGCTTCCATCACCAGATCATAGATCGTGTTCTGCTGCTCAATCGGATGATGCAGTTCCCAACCCAGTTCGCCGACAAAGTTAACACGCAGAGCATGGGCGGTTGCGGTGCCGACACTGATTTCCTTACCTGTCAGCCAAGGGAAATCCGCATTGGACAGGCTGGTGCGGGTCAGCTTCTGCAAGACTTTACGGCTGTTTGGCCCTGCAAGAACCAGCACACCATATTTCTGCGTGATCGGGCGCAGAGTGACCGAACCATCCTTTGGTGCAAGCTTATAGAGATAATCGTGATCAATATTCTCATAGGCACCGGCAGATACCAGATAAAATGTGCCGGGCTTCCACTCATAAACGGTGAACTCACTCTGCACGCCACCCTGCGGTGTCAGCAAATGGCTCAGCGCCACACGGCCTTGCTTCTTCGGCACACGGTTGGCCAGAATGCTTTCCAGCCACTGGCGGGCACCGGAGCCTGTCACTTCCATCTTGGCGAAAGCGGACATATCCAGCAGGCCGACATTATTGGTGACATTCTTCACCTCATTGCCGACATGCTCAAAATAATTCGAGCGGCGGAATGACCAGAGTTCCTGTATTTTGCCATTGGCATCCGGATCAGGATGGTTCTGATTAAGCAGCACATCCGGTTTGTCGAGCGAAGCCACATCAATGGCATAACCCTCCGGCGCAAACCAGTTGGCACGTTCCCAGCCATAGACAGAACCGAACACACCACCCAGCGCCTTCTGGCGGTCATAGGACGGCGAGCGCTTCAGCGGACGGGCACCACCGCGTTCTTCATCAGGATAATGAACAGAGAACACATCGGCATAGGCTTCTTCAGCTTTTTCTTTGAGATAACCTTCCGTGACATAAGGGCCGAAACGACGCGGATCAACACCCATCATATCAATCGACGGTTCCCCCTCGACAATCCACTCTGCCAGCTGCCAGCCAGCACCACCGGCGGCAGTCACACCAAAAGAATGGCCTTCGTTGAGCCAAAAATTCTTCAGACCCGGCGCCGGGCCAATAATCGGATTACCATCCGGGGTATAGGCAATCGCGCCGTTATAGACTTTCTTGATACCCACTTCACCAAAGGCCGGAACACGTGCAATCGCGGTTTCGATATAAGGCATCAGGCGTTCGAGGTCTTCCTGAAACAGCTCATATTCGCTTTCATCAGAAGGGCCGTCCTGATAGCAAACCGGTGCGCCGATCTCGTAAGGCCCGAGCAGCAAACCGCCATTTTCCTCGCGCATATACCATGAGCTGTCGCTCTCGCGCAGCACGCCCATTTCCGGCAGGCCTTTGGCCTTGCGCTCCATCACCGCCGGATGCGGTTCGGTCACAATATACTGGTGTTCGACCGGCACCACAGGCACAGTCAGACCTACCATCTTACCGGTTTTCGCAGCAAAGCTACCCGAGGCTGATACAACATGATCGGCGGTAATATCGCCCTTATCGGTTTTGACCAACCACTTACCATCCGGTAATTGCTCAATATCTGTCACAGCTGTGTAGCGATAAATTGTAGCGCCCATATCACGGGCGCCTTTGGCCAGTGCCTGTGTCAAATCGGCAGGCTGAATATAGCCATCATCCGGATGCTGGATCGCCCCGAGAATACCGTCTGTCTCTGCCAGCGGCCAAACCTCTTTGACCTCATCCGGCGTCAGCAGTTTAACCGGCACGCCAATGGTTTCGGCAACGCTGGCATAATACATATATTCATCCCAGCGGTCTTTGGTACGCGCCAAACGAATATTGGTGCAATTGCTGAAGCCGACATTCAGGCCGGTTTCTTCCTGCAGTTCCTGATAGAATTTGACGGAATATTTATGGATCTGCCCAACCGAATAACTCAGGTTAAACAATGGCAAAAGCCCTGCCGCATGCCATGTCGAACCGGAAGTAAGTTCTTTGCGCTCAATCAGCACAGAATCTGTCCAGCCTTTTTTCGCCAGATGATAGAGCGTTGATACGCCTACCACACCGCCACCAATAACCACCGCACGGGCATGGGTCTTCATGAAATCTATTCCTCTGAACCGACAATGCCGCGTCTCCTGAGGAAAGCGGTCCGGCACTGCATCACTCTGAAACAGCCTGTTATTTCAGTGCCTTCAACCGGCACAGCAACAACGTGGCAGGGCGCAAATCTCCCGTTACAAGCACTCCTCCCAAGGTAGGCCCGCAGCCGGTTTCGCTTACTATGCTGCCAGTTCAATGCGTTGTAAGGTCTGTTTGCGACACAGCCGAAAAGCGCCGCGACGCAGCCTCTGATCCGCAAAATTTTGCGTAATAAAAAAGCCGCAACGGTGATGACCATTGCGGCTTTTTATTTAATCTCTTAGGCTTTCAGCACTTACTTATGGGTGCCGCCGCCATTCAGAATGGTAATGGCTTCATTACCGGTCAGCGCCTCACGGTCACCATTCGGAAAAGTCACGAAACAACCGCTCGGGCAGATCGTTACTTTTTCACCCGGCTGCACTGTTACCTGCTGCTTGGTAGAACCTTCTGTGACCACAAGCGTTTGCGCGGTGCTGTCACTGTTCAGAACGGATGCAGCTAAGGCGGACACTGATCCGGCCAGAATAGTTGCAACCATTACAAGGCTGCCAAATCCGGTTTTTTTGATATTCACCATAGCACTCCTCAATCCCTGAACTCTGATACACATAAATGGCCTGTCATCAGTCACATTTTTGTCTGCAGTGCATCATTTCATGGCCTTATTTATAATCATTACCGATGAACCGCAACTGAATGGCCGGTTAATAAAAGCTTAATCCCGAAAAGAATAGAACAACTTTACGGGAGCACCATTATTCTAGCCCTCTGCAACCTCTTCTGAATTCACATGTGGCTCCGGATAAAGAATCGGTGACGGTAAAGGCATAACGCTGATGCCTTCTTCTGCAAAACGCTCAACAATGGTGAATTGCAGCTCATTACGCACACCGAGAGCACTGGTAATATCCGCAAGGAAGATACGAATTTCAAAACGCATCATCATATTACTGCTGACGAGTTCTGTCATATTGATCAGGAACACCATCGGCTCCGGATTTTTCAAAACCAGCGGCGTCTCTTTGGCAATCTCAAACAACATCGCCTGAATTTTACGCACATCCGTACGATAACCGATCAGAATTTGCAGATCAGACCGGCCAAGTTTATTGCGATGCGTCCAGTTACCAACATTATCATTAATCAGCGTTGAGTTCGGAACGATGATCGTTTCACGCTGGAAAGTCTCAACCTCGGTCGCGCGGACACTGATCTTTTTTACGAAACCGCTGACGGTTCCGGTCTGCACCCAGTCGCCTACTTTCAACGGACGCTCGGCCAGCAGGATAAGCCCCGAAACAAAGTTCGAGACAATATTCTGCAAGCCGAAACCGATACCAAGCGAAAGACCACCGGCCACGAGTGCCAGACTGGAAAGATTAATACCGGCAGCAGAAATACCAAGTAGCCCTGAGAGCGCCAGACCAACGTAACCAACCACTGTTTTAATGGAGTTACGTACCCCCGGATCAATGCGGCCCCGTGCCATCACACTGCCGTCCAGCCAGTTCTGGAACAAGCGGGTCAGAAAGTAGCCGAAAATAAACAGCAGAATACCGGTGATTATACTCAGCAATGAAATTGAAAAGGTGCCGATCTGGAAACCGGTCATAATGCGCACAAAGGTTGTACGCATTTCCGACCATTGGAAGCCGAACTGCATCAGGACCAGCGGCACACCAATGAAGAGTACAATCAGATTAATAAAAATACCGGCTGCTAGCCCGAGCTGATCCAGCGTTGCTTCAGTGGCATTGAATTTATCGCGGAGCTTCCGCCCCAGACTGGTATTAGCAAAAGCCTTCTCATGCGTAATTGCACGCGCCGTCAGGAAGCCCAGATACATGGTGACGATGAAAGCACCGGTCACCACAATCTGCTGCGCTACAAAACGTGCAAGACCAATATAACCGAAGATTGCCGCTAAAATCGGAACCAATCCGAGCACGATCAGAATAATCTTGGTAAGATTCGGCCATGCGCGCAGCTCACCCGTCCTCGGGTTCTGGATTGGCCTCAGGAAGGCGATTGCCAGCAGCAAAGCACCAACCGTGGCCGTGCCAATCACACTTTTCGCAACGGTCAGCGACAAGGGGGATGACATTACGCCATTCAGGATTTCCAGAAAATATTCAATACTCTGCGTAATGGCCGCTGCGGTCAGCAACCAGATCAGTATACGTGCCGGTTTTGGTGCAATCGGCAGAAGACGCCAGCTCGGCATATCCGGACTGAGTACACCGCAGGCCAGCCGGTAAATAAACAGCACCACACAGAAAAGTGTAAATAATGCCGCTAGCAGTTTTGCCACGTCCGGTCGCAAAAGATCAAAGCGCTCAAACAGCACATAAACCAGCGCAAGAAACACTACGATTGCCAGCGACGGAATAACCGTGGACCAGAAAGCTACGGATAAGCGACTGAGGTAGCTTGGTTTTTCTTCCAGCGGATCACGTTCATACAATTCCGCAAGCCAGCGCCTTGCGCCAAGATGGATCAGCAATGCAGGAATGACCGAAACAGCGATCACACCCAGTAATGTCCAGAGATTTGGATAGAGTGTGAAATCCCACCAGGATTTCAAAAGATAATAAAATGTCTTGGTTTCATAACCGGCCGCATTGATCACTTCTGTAACCAATGCCGTGTTAATATCCACACGCTGCGACAGGGTCTGCGTGAACAGATCACGGCGCATAGTGCCAATTTTTTCAATTATTTGACTGGTCTGAACTGATGCATCTTCCGTAAAACCAAGAACCGTATTGATCTCGGCTTTTTCCGCTGCCAGACGGGCGCGCTCAGTAGCTACAATTTCAGCTTCAGCGGGTTTTCCCTCTGCTGGCGGCGGGCCGATCTGATCCAGACGAGAATTGATTTCGCCTAACCGCGGACGAAATGCGATACCCGCATCAAGCAATTTCTTAGAGATGGCTTCCAGTTTAACTTTAATATTGGCCAGCGTCTCGTCATTATTCTTCGACTTGTCGAGTGACTTGGCAATATCCTCGATCTGCTTGCGCAAATCCTCCACGACAGCTTTTTGCTGCGTCACCAGATTTGGCTGCACGACTGCGTTTTGCGGTGCCTCTGGTGCTTTAAGTGTTGCAGGAGCTTCTGCACTCTCCGGTATCGTTTGTGCCTGCGCACTCATCCAGCCGGTATCCGCAATTTCTCCGGCAGTCAGCCCTGCAAACAGCAGGAACAAACTTAACACGAACCGTAAGGAAAATGCCGATAGCTTTTTCAAAATCTGTCTCTCAATAAACTGCTGTTTGTGATTCATCTCATTGGCTTTTTCGCGCCTGACAGTCCAGCAAAAACTACATCTGAAGATGCCGCCTGTGACAGCGCTCTTCACAAAGAATATAGACGTAAATAAGAGCAGCTGACAAATAGCCTGCCCAATGCTGTCTGACCTGTAGTTTTCCATAAAATTTTTACAACAAACATTAATCAGCGCCGGAGCAGCGGTTCACAGGTAAACAATGATGTACAAAGCCGCTATTTTTCTTGTGATTGCGGCGATGAATGGTTAATGAAGTCGTAAAGTTTATTTTGCAAATCAGCACAGAGAACGGGCCGGAACAATTTTCAGATCCAGACTTTGCAGTGATATAAAGAAAAAGACATGGGAAGAACAGCGGAAGCTGTCGCTTCGCTCTGTGCTTTATTCTTTTGGCCTGCTGTGGTTTCTGAGCGGCTTGCTCGCATTACAATCTGCGCTGATCGGTGCCAATGACCCCGCTTCTCTCAGTTACCAAACTGCAGCTGTTCTGCAGGAACGTCAGAATGTTCAAACAACTGATCCGGCTGGCAGGTCACAAAACGGCACACTGAGTGCACCGGTCAGAGCTATTCTGACCCCTGTTCTGTACTTCAGCAATAAAACTTTGCCTTTCAGCGGCAACGGGACATTCATTCTCCCGGCCCTGTTTACCCTTCTGGCAACCTTTACTGCATTATTTGTTGCCCGTTCGCGCAACAATCCGGCAGCCCAAATCTGCCGTCATATTGTCCGTGCGCGCGCACCACCCGCACTTAACTCCCTTTAATACTGCTTTTGCAGCTATTCTTCAGGCAACCTTGTCTCGGCACCGGTTTCCTTAAACTCCATCTGTCGCACTTTCTTCGCATCTGAACTCACATGCGGATTTAGCGAACACTCAGACCGGATATTTCTCATGCGTACACCCAAATGGGCTGTATATCTTTACAGCTTCATCATTCTGGCGGGGATGCTTATCGCCCTGCCCAATCTCTTTACCAAAGAGCAACTGGCCAATATGCCTGGCTGGTTCCCGAAAAATCAGGTCACACTCGGGCTTGATCTTCGCGGCGGCTCCTATCTTGTTCTTGAAGTCGATGCGGCTGGTCTGAAAAAAGACCGTCTGCGTTCTCTTCTTGATGATTCCCGCAGCAAGCTGCGCTCCGAGCGTATCCAGCCACAGTCCATTCGCCTTGCCGGTGATGCGGTTCTGGTAAATATCGCGGATACAGCGCAGCGTGAGCGTGCAGTGACAGCCCTTAAAACGCTGATCAACCCAATCTCGACCAGCGGTTTTGGTACACCGATCAATGATATTGATGTGACCACACCGGGCGAGCAGATCCGTTTGGCTCTGACCGATGCAGGCTTTACCTATCGTCTCGACAGCGCACTGACACAGAGCCTTGAGATCATTCGTCAGCGTGTGGATCAGGTCGGTGTATCCGAGCCTTCTATCCAGCGCGTCGGCAGTGACCGTATCGTTGTCCAGCTGCCGGGTCTGCAAGATCCGACACAGCTGCGTCAGCTGCTCGGTTCTACAGCTAAAATGGCCTTCCATATGGTTGCGGATGCAGATCCGAACAGCCCGCCGCCTCCGGGCGTCACCATTATGGAAGATTCAAAAGATCCGAATATCAAATATCCGATTGAAGATCAGGTCGCACTTAGCGGTGAACGTCTGACTGATGCCCGCGCCGGATTTGATCAGCGCTCCAATGAGCCGATCGTCTCCTTCCGTTTCGACAGTCAGGGTGCCCGCCAGTTCTCTGAAATCACCACAAAGAACGTTAATCGTCCTTTCGCCATCGTGCTCGATGACAAAGTGCTTTCAGCGCCAACCATTCGTGAACCGATTACCGGTGGTTCCGGTCAGATCAGCGGCTCATTCACAGTAGAAGACACTGTTGTGCTTTCTGCCCTGCTGCGTGCCGGTGCCTTGCCTGCACCGCTGACTGTTATTGAAGAACGTACCGTTGGTCCCGATCTCGGTGGCGACGCCATTAAAATGGGTGTCTATACCGGTATTCTCGGCTTTATTCTCGTCGCCGTCTTCATCGTCATGCTCTATGGCGTATGGGGTATGATCGCGAATTTCGCGCTGCTGCTCAATATCGTGCTGACTTTTGCGGCACTGACATTGATCGGCGCGACACTGACACTACCCGGTATCGCCGGTATTATCCTCAGTATTGGTATTGCTGTGGACGCGAATATTCTCATCAATGAGCGTATCCGTGAAGAAACCAAAAAAGGCATGGGCGCTATGGCTGCGCTCGATAAAGGCTTTAATTTCGCCTATTCGACCATTGTTGACGCCAACGTCACTTCTGTGATCGCAACCCTGCTGCTGTTCATGTTCGGTAGTGGTCCTGTTCGCGGTTTTGCGATTACCATGATGCTCGGCACCGGTATTTCCATGTTCACGGCTGTTTCGGTTGTCCGTATCATCATGGCCTGGTCGGTTCGTCGCCGTAAACTCAAAGTTCTCGAAATTGAACCTTGGATTCGCGTTGCGCCGGAAAACACCAACTACCAGTTTATGAAAGCCCGTTATTTCGGGATTCTCGTATCGGTGGTTCTCTCTATTGCCTCGCTGTTCCTGTTCTTCAAACCGGGTCTGAACTACGGTCTCGACTTTACCGGTGGTATTCAGGTTGAAATCACAACCTCTACACCGGCTGATCTTGCACAGCTTCGTTCTTCGCTCGGCGGCCTTGGCCTTGGTGAAGTGGCTCTGCAAAACGCAGGCAGCGATCAGAGCGTTCTGATCCGTGTTCAGCGTCAGGACGGCGGTGAAGAAGCGCAGACTGTTGCAGTCAATAAAGTCCGTGATGCGGTTGTTGCCATCGACAAAGATGTGAAAATCGAGCGTACTGAAGTCGTAGGGCCAAAAGTCAGTGGCGAGCTTGCCCGTTCCGGCTTTATCGCGCTGGTACTGGCTGCCGGTGCTATGCTGATCTATCTCTGGTGGCGGTTTGAATGGTATTTCGCTATTGGTGCGATTGCCACGCTGGTACTGGATACGACCAAGCTGGTTGGCTTCTTTGTTATCACACAGCTCGACTTCAACCTTACGGCGATTGCCGCAGTGCTGACGCTGGTCGGTTACTCCGTCAACGATAAAGTGGTGGTCTATGACCGTATGCGCGAAAACATGCGTATGTATAAGTCCAAGCCGCTGCGTGAAATCATTGATATGAGTATCAATCAGGTTTTCGCCCGTTGTATCTATACCTCGCTTTGTACCTTCCTTGCCGTTCTTCCGATGGCAATCTGGGGCGGTAGCGCGGTTGAGAACTTCGCGATCCCGATGCTGTTCGGTGTGTTCATTGCAACAACTTCGTCGATCTTCATTGCGGCACCAATTCTGATGCTGCTCGGCACATGGTGGGAACGCACACATAAGCGCGGTCTCGGCGATACAGATACGACTGTTACCGCTAAGTAATCAGGCACAAACTAGAGCGGTTTACGTCTAGATTAGATCATGGCACTCGCTCTAGATTTTTTAGTTGTCGCATTATCACGACGTCAAGTTGAAGCAACTTGACTGTAAAATGCTCCAGTATCACGCGGTTTAATTGCCGCGTGATACTCCTCCCTTACCGCCCTTTTTCTGAACTGCATAATTCCGCCGATATTGCAGTTGAGACAAACGGCACAAAGATACCTTATAAGGACAAGCCGCCATGCCTCACGACACACCTCTCATCGCCACGATTGTTGTCGGTCTGTGTCTGGCCTTTCTCTTCGGAGCCATTGCCAATCGTCTTCGTATCTCCCCGCTGGTCGGTTATCTGCTGGCAGGCGTTTTATGCGGCCCCTATACGCCGGGTTTTGTGGCCGATCAGGAGCTGACACTTCAGCTGGCTGAAATTGGCGTGATCCTGCTAATGTTTGGTGTCGGCCTGCATTTCTCGGTCAAAGAGCTGCTGTCGGTGAAAGCCATTGCCGTTCCCGGAGCCTTGGCGCAGATTTTTGCTGCCACCGTGCTGGGTACAGGTCTTGGACTGATTATCGGCTGGGATCTCACCGGTTCTGTTACCTTTGGTCTGGCGCTCTCCACAGCATCCACCGTTGTGCTTCTCCGTGCCATGCAAGAACGCCGTCTGATGGAAACGGATCGCGGCCGTATCGCTGTCGGCTGGCTGATCGTTGAAGATCTGGTGATGGTGCTGACACTCGTATTGATGCCAGCGATTGCCGGTCTGTTGCATGGCAATTCCGGCACTGTGCCGTCCGATCCGATTGCCTCATATCTGGGGCTTGGCATTACCGGCATCATTGTGCTGACTCTGATCAAGATTGCGCTTTTCATCGCTCTGATGCTGGTGGTTGGCAAGCGCGTTGTGCCTTGGGTTCTCGAAGTTATCTCCGCCAGCGGTTCGCGTGAATTGTTCCGCCTTGGTGTGCTGGCCATTGCGCTTGGTGTGGCCTTTGGCGCTGCCAATCTGTTCGGCGTGTCACTGGCGCTCGGTGCATTCTTCGCCGGTATGGTGATGAGTGAATCAGAACTCAGTCATCAGGCTGCCGAAGAATCTCTGCCACTACGCGATGCTTTCGCGGTGTTGTTCTTTGTCTCTGTCGGGATGTTGTTCGACCCGATGGTTCTGATCAACAATCCGCTGTCACTGCTGGCAACATTGCTGATCATTATGATCGGTAAATCGGCTGCCGCCTTTTTCATCGTTCGCGCCTTTAAACATCCGACAGGCACTGCACTGACAATTTCTGCCAGCCTTGCGCAGATTGGTGAATTCTCATTCATTCTCGCAGGCCTTGGTGTTTCGCTGAAACTGATGCCGAAAGAAGCGCAGGATCTGGTACTGGCAGGCGCAATTCTATCTATTCTGTTCAATCCGTTGGTGTTTATCGGCTTTGAAAAACTGCGTCCTTTCATTGAGCGCAAACTTGGCGCCAAACAATCACCGGATGTCACAGAGCTGACAAAAGAGGATGATGAATATCACACCATCAAATCTTTCAGCGCCTATGCAACATCCCTGACCGGCCATACGATTATTGCCGGTTACGGTGAGGTCGGTTCACGCGTTGCGGAAAAACTGCTCGCGGAAAAATGCCCGATCGTGGTGATCGAGAATGCAGAAAAACCGGCGATTGAACTGCGTGAAACCGGTGTTGAAGTCATTCTCGGCAATGCGGCCGAAAAGGAAACGCTGAACCGCGCCGGTCTCGCCGATGCGCAATGCCTTATCCTCGCACTACCCTATGCTTTTGAAACAGCACGCGTCATTGCACAGGCCAGCCAGAAGAATCCAGGCCTGCATATTATTGCCCGCGCTGAATCAGTAGTAGAGGCGGATTATCTGCGTGATCTCGGGATCGGCACCATTATTCTGGCTGAAGAGGAAATCGCACGCGGTATTCTTGAAAAAATTGCAGAGAATAATGCCGGAAAACAGGAAAAACTGACAGAAACTTCACCTGAAGAACCCTTAAGTTCCATAAATTAATGATTAAGACATAAAAATCGTTAAAAGTGCGAAACAGTAAAACTGACAACATGTGAATACCTGTTACAAATATGTGATGTGGAATCAATCAACAGAGAACCGGTCTTTTAAAGGTCTGCAATCCGGCGATTACATAAGTGACCACACCAACAGCAAGAAGGTGTCATCTGATAGATGAAATGGAAAGATTACATCTGGCCGGCAATCGGCCTCGGTGCGGTTACCATATCCGTATGGCTTCTTTATAAAGAACTGCGCAGCATTTCTCTTGAAGATGTAATTGACAGTCTTGCGGCAATTACGCTGAAACAATGGCTGCTAAGCGCAAGCTGCGCTTTGCTGTCCTATATGTCTTTGGCCGGTTATGACCGTATTGCGCTAAAACATTTGAACAAAAAGATCTCATGGCTGTTTATCAGCCTCTGTTCCTTCACCGCCTATGCACTGTCGCATAATATCGGTGCATCGGTGATTTCCGGTGCTGTTGTCCGTTATCGCGCCTATTCATCCAAAGGCCTGTCCGGTGCGGAAGTTGCAGTTCTCGTCGGTTTCTGTTCTTTCACCTTTGCGCTCGGCACGCTGATCCTCAGCGCGATTGTGCTGCTGATCGAACCTGAGCTGCTGCAGCGTTTTAATGGTGATATTCCTGAAAGCCTCGCAATTGCTGCAGGTATTGTCATTCTGATACTGGTTGCGCTTTATGTATTCGGCAGCTGGATGCAATTGCGCCCACTACGGATCGGCTCCAAGTTCCAGCTATCCTACCCGCGGCTTTCCGTGGTGAAATGGCAGCTTCTGATTGCACCGCTGGAGCTAATCGGCGCGGCAGGTATTATCTATTTCGCATTGCCGGAAGCCGGTCACCCGGGTTTCCTGATTGTGTTGGGTATTTTCCTGATTTCCTTCTCAGCAGCTTTGATTTCCAATGCACCGGGTGGCCTCGGTGTTCTGGAGTTCCTGTTCATCACCGGTCTGCCTAATCTTAATCCGGCAGATGTGCTGGCAGCGCTGATTGTCTTCCGCCTGCTCTATCTGCTGATACCATTCGGTATTTCCCTGATAGTGGTGCTGGTTTTTGAGAAAAGTGAATTCTCTAAAAAGCGCAAAATTGATATCAAATCATAACAACAAAAAAGCCCGCGACAATCGCGGGCTTTTTATTAACACAGTGAACAGCACTCTTATGAATGTGCCCAATCCCAGTAGAGCTTACGGGCTTTTTGCGCAACCGGACCATAGCTCAGCTGCTTGTCATCAAAGCCGATCACCGGCACAACTTTGGAATGATTGCCTGTTGAGAAAATCTCATCAGCTTCGCGGAAATCTTCCACGCGCAAAGTCGTTTCAGTCACGGTCACGCCATTATCGCGCAGCAGCCCCATCACACGCTGACGGGTAATACCATTGAGGAATGTGCCATTTGGCGCAGGCGTAAACACTTCACCGTCACGCACCATGAAAACGTTTGAAGAAGCCAGTTCCGCCACATTACCCAACATATCGCAAACCAGCGCATTGCCGAAACCTTTGGCACGCGCTTCACGGATCATGCGGGCATTGTTGGGATAAAGGCAGGCAGCCTTTGCATCCAGTGGCATGGTTTCAATCGTCGGACGACGGAAACGTGTGGTCGTAATAGTAAAGCCGGTCGGCTCGCCTAACGGAATTTCTTCCAGACACAGCGCAAAGTCAGTGCTTTCAGCCGCCGGCAGAACCACATTGGCTTCGCCCTCTTCCGCCCAATACATCGGGCGGATATAGACCGCAGCATTCTCGCCGAATTTCGCCATGCCCTGACGGGTCAGCTCCATGATTTCTTCCGGCGTATAGGTCGGCTTTAAGCCGAGCGCTACCGCAGAGCGGTTTACACGCGCACTATGGAGATCAAGATCAGGGATCACGCCTTCGAAACCGCGTGCACCGTCAAAGACAAGGGAACCAAGCCAGGTTGCCTGCGAAGATGCGCCCAGAATGCGCACATCGCCCTCATGCCATTTGCCTTTATAAAATGTCCAGCTGCGACCAATCTGGCCCATGTCACTTCTCCATATGCGAATCAAACTGAAATCCGGAAACCTGTCTCTAGCAAATTCCGGCCTGCTGCGATGGTTTGCATAACACAAGAACCGGCTGGTCCCGTCAAATATGACCCGTCACCTGCCCCACCGCATGCACGGATTACAATAAAATTCTTCGCCGGAAGTGCAACAGCGCAATTTAAAATCAGGTATTTTTTAAATTTATTCCTGTGTGCAGAAGCTGCAATAAAATCAGCAAACCATCATTTCAGCGCACAAATTCATTCCGAAATCGCATCAACTTAAACAGATGAAGCATACAGCCCGGCAAACTGACGTTTACGGAAGACAAGCATTTCAAGCGCTGGAAAACAAACACCATTCCCCGCATGGTTTCATATATCAGAAACCATTTTCAACCGCAGATAAGGTTCAAAAATTAATGAGAAACACGCAGAAGCTGTAACAAAAGGTCATGATTTAAATGAGAACAGCGCTAAATTAGCTCATCACTTATGCGACATTAATTGTACGCGAACCGCATAATCAGCACTTGCCCCTCTGCATTTCCTATGAATAACTTGTTGCAACAAATTTCATAACAATAAACTGTGGGGAATAATCAATGAAGCTTACGCATATTGCATTCACTGCCTGCACCATGCTTGGCGGTCTGGCTCTCGCAGCCGGTTCTGCTCAGGCACGCGACCTCACTGTCGTCTCCTGGGGAGGAAGTTATCAGGACGGTCAGCGCGAAATTTATTTCAAACCTTTTGCCAAAGAACTGGGCAAACCGGTGCTTGATGAAAGCTGGGACGGCGGCTACGGCGTGCTGCAAGCTAAAGTCAAAGCCGGTGAAACCAATTGGGACGTTGTTCAGGTTGAAGCCGAAGAGCTGGAACTTGGTTGCGCCGACGGCATCTATGAAACAATCGACTGGGAAAAGCTCGGCGGCAAAGACAAATTCATTCCGGCTGCAGTGCATGACTGCGGCGTCGGCGCAATCGTCTGGTCAACCGGTATTGCCTATAATGGCGACACGATGAAAGAAGCGCCGCAATCATGGGCTGACTTCTGGAATGTTGAAAAATTCCCGGGCAAACGCTCGCTGCGTAAAAGCGCCAAATACTCCCTAGAATTTGCTCTGATTGCAGACGGCGTTGCCGCCAAAGATGTTTATGATGTGCTGGCTACACCGGAAGGTGTGGACCGCGCATTCAAAAAACTCGATGAAATCAAACCGCATATTGTGTGGTGGGAAGCCGGTGCACAACCGGTGCAGTTGCTCTCCTCCGGTGAAGTTGTGATGGCTTCGGTCTATAACGGCCGTATCAACGCCCTGAACCGTACGGAAAACAAGAATTTCGGTTTTGTCTGGCCCGGCAGCATCTATGCCGTAGATAGCTGGGCAATCATGAAAGGAACGCCTTTCCCGAAAGAGTCGATGGATTTCATCGCCTTTACCAGCAAGGCAGACAATCAGGCCAAGCTGCCTGAATATATCACCTATGGTCTGCCGAATATCGAAGCCGATAAATTCGTTGATGAAAAATACCGCAAGGATCTTCCGACCACTCCGGCTAATATGACCGATGCCGCAGCTATCGGTGTGGAATTCTGGACTGATAACTCGGAAAGCCTGAACCAGCGGTTCAACGCATGGCTTGCCCAGTAAGCTGAGGCTTAGACCGGCATAATCATGCCAGTTTATACAGTCGTTCCGGCATGTTCATACCTTTCCCCCGTGAGGTTGCATCAATGCCGGAGCGGCTGCCTCCGCAACTTTATTTTGCCGGTTGCATAGCAGCTGTGCTGTTCCCCGACCATTGAGCGGTCATCTATTTACAAGCGCATTTCCTGTTGCCGCCCCGCAGCAGAGAACAGCAGTCACTGTTCTGTTTTAATCCCGAAAACAGTTTTGCCCACAGCAATTTTAACAGTGATCCGCTCCATTTGAGGTTTTACGCGTGAATAATCCATTCATTCATTTTGATAAGGTGAGCAAAGCATTCGGCTCCCTGACAGTCGTCGATAATCTGGATCTGACAATCGGCAAAGGCGAGTTTGTCAGTATGCTCGGCCCTTCCGGCTCAGGAAAAACCACATTGCTGATGCTGCTGGCCGGTTTTGAACGCCCTACCGGCGGCACGGTCAGTGTTGATGGCAAACGCATAGATCAGCTCCCGCCACATAAGCGCAATATGGGCGTTGTGTTTCAGAATTATGCGTTGTTTCCCCATATGACCATTGCTGAAAACGTCGCTTTTCCGCTTAAAATGCGCGGGCTCTCCAAGTCTGAAATGCAGAATCGTGTGAAGCGTGCACTGGATATGGTGCAGCTCGGCACCATGCTGGAGCGCAAGCCTTCTCAACTCTCTGGTGGTCAGCAGCAGCGTGTCGCTTTGGCACGCGCATTGGTGTTTGAGCCGGAAGTGGTGCTGATGGATGAGCCGCTTGGCGCGCTTGATAAGCAATTGCGCGAGCGGATGCAGCTCGATATCCGCGAACTGCATCACCGTCTTGGCCTGACCATTGTTTTCGTAACTCATGACCAGTCTGAAGCGCTGACCATGAGCGACCGTATCGCTGTATTCAATCGTGGCAAGATTGAACAGATCGGCACACCATCCCAGATTTATGACCATCCGGCGACGCAATTTGTTGCGGAATTTATCGGTGAAACCAACCTGATTGACGGCAAAGTCTCCGGTGCGCTCAACGGCCAGACCCAAATTCGCCTGAGCAATGGTCAGGATATTCGTGTTGATGCAGAAGCACCGCTGCTGGCTGGTCAGGATATCCGTCTGTCGCTGCGGCCTGAACGCGTGCGTCTGAATACCGATGACAGTACTTCCAATAAATTATCTGCCACCGTCAGTGATATTGTTTATCACGGCGATCATCTGCGTGTGGCGCTGGATTTTGCAGGCCAAAGCCTTGTCACCAAAGCTGACCGCAGTTTCCATACGCTGAAAGCCGGTGATCCGGTGACGCTGTCTTTCTCGCCTGCTGATTGCTGGCCGATTGCGGCTCAGGCCAAACCTGCAAAGGCAGCGGCATGAGCGAAATACAACGACAACGTTTAAAATCCTTCGCACTCGTCGCACCGCTGGGCCTGT
Source organism: Pseudochrobactrum asaccharolyticum (assembly GCF_003314995.1). Lineage (GTDB taxonomy): Bacteria > Pseudomonadota > Alphaproteobacteria > Rhizobiales > Rhizobiaceae > Pseudochrobactrum > Pseudochrobactrum asaccharolyticum. Next base: position 382,467 of record NZ_QNRH01000004.1, on the reverse strand, counting down.
TCCTGCTGGTGTTCTTCATCATCCCGCTGGTAACAATGATGAAAGAGGCAATATCCGATCCGGTTGCGGCCAAAGCTCTGCCGCTCTCCGCGCAGGCGGCAAGTAGCTGGAATCCGGAAACACCGCCAACGCCGGAAATGAAAGCCGCTTTGGCGGAAGATATCCGCAACAATGATGATGCTCAGCTTTACGGCGATTTGGTGCGCCGTCTCAACAGTGCACAACCCGGTTTTCGCACATTAATGAGCAAAACCCGCAATCAGCTGACCAAGCTGGAGGAACCGGTTGATTATAATCAGGTTGATCTGGTTGCGATTGATAAAAAATGGGGCGAACAGCCTTACTGGCAGGCCATTGCCAGTGCAGCCTCCGGCACAATGACTGACCGCAATCTGCTGGCGGCCATTGATATGGAACGCGATATTTCCGGCGAAATCCGCTCTCTGCCAGCGGATGCCTCTGCCAATGTCACCATTATGGTGCGCACTTTCATCACCGCACTCAGCGTTACCATTGCCTGTATTCTGATCGGTATTCCGTTCGCTATGGTTGCCGCCTCCGTAGAAGGCTGGAAACGTCAGCTACTGCTCGGCGCGGTCTTACTGCCGCTCTGGACTTCGCTGCTGGTGCGTACGGCCGCATGGTTCATCCTGTTGCAGGATCAGGGGCTGATTAATAATGCGCTGATTGCGATCGGTATCACCAGTGAACCACTGGCACTGATCTTCAACCGCACCGGTGTGATTATCGCCATGACCCATGTGCTGCTGCCATTCATGGTACTGCCGGTATTCAGCGTTCTCATCGGTATTCCGAAGAACCTGATGCCTGCCGCCGCCTCGCTCGGAGCACATCCGCTGCGTTCTTTCTTTCATGTGCTGTTGCCATTGATTATGCGCGGTGTGGTTTCCGGCTCGCTGCTCGTCTTCATGACAGCGCTTGGCTATTACATCACCCCTGCTCTGATTGGCGGCGCTAAAGATCAGCTGATCAGCTCGGTCATCGCCTTCTACGCCATGGGCGCTGCAAACTGGGGTATGGCCGGTGCGCTCGGTATGGTGCTGCTGATTGCAACCATCCTGCTCTACACAATCTATATGCGCCTCTCGACTGAGAAGGAGGTACGTTCATGAACGGCTTCAAACTCCTCAAACTTCTGTTTGGCACTGCGGTGGTGTTTTTCCTGCTGGCACCACTGGTGGCAATTCTGCCGCTGGCCTTCACCAGTGGCGCTTTGCTTGGCTATCCGATGGAAGGCTATTCCACTCGCTGGTTTCAGGAACTGGTGCAGGCGGACGCTTGGCGGCGTTCGATCATCAACAGCCTGATCATCTCCGTCGGCACTACAGCACTGGCAACAGTGCTGGGAACAATTGGTGCACTGGGACTGCGCGGCAACCAGTATTCCTTCCTGTTCAACTCAATTAAAACAGTGTTTTTGCTGCCGATGGTCGTGCCTGCTGTGGTGCTCGGCGTGGGCATGCAGCTGATGTTTGCACGATATGATCTGCTCAATTCCTATACCGGCGTGATCATTGCCCACACGGTTGTAGCAGTGCCCTTTGTGGTCATCAATGTGCTGGCCGTGCTGCAAAGCGTTGACCGGCGCGTGGAACAAGCCGCTGCCAGCCTTGGTGCGCCACCCTATGTCATCCTGCAAAAAGTGACACTGCCACTGGCAAAACCCGGCATTATTTCCGGTGCTGTCTTTGCTTTCGCAACCTCGCTGGATGAAGTCGTGCTGACCCTGTTCGTGGCAGGTCCGAACCAGCGCACACTGGCACGGCAGATGTTCTCCACCATCCGCGAGAATATCAGTCCGGCTATTGCCGCCGCTGCATTTGTCTTCATTGTCGGTACAATATTGATTGCACTGGTGATGATACTGACCCAGCGCAAAGCAGCAGCACAGCAGCAATAAAACAAACAATTACAAAACGATAAAAGCCGCCTTTGAATCAATTTCAGAGGCGGCTTCATCATTTTTAATCTACTTGCTTGCGTTCCAGCCAGACTTTCAGCACCAGCGTCAGCAGCGCCAGCACGGCCAATGTTGAAGCCGCGGCAAATGCACCAACCGTATTCTGATCCTGAAACAGCAGATCAACCTGCAAAGGCAGTGTATTGGTTTTACCGCGAATGGCACCGGAGACAATCGATGTCGCGCCATATTCGCCCATCACGCGCGCATTACACAACACTGCACCATAAAGCAGCGCCCATTTAATATTCGGCAACGTCACATAGAAGAAGGTTTGCAGACCACTGGCACCAAGCGACAGCGCCGCCTCTTCATCCTCGCCACCCTGCATTTCCATCAGCGGGATCAGCTCACGGGCAACAAAAGGACTGGTTACAAACAGGCTGACCAGAAAGATCGCCGGAATTGTGAACATGATCTTGATATCATAGCTCTCCAGCAAAGGCCCCAGCATCCCCTGCGCACCATAGAGAAACAGATAGGCTGTACCGGCAATGATCGGAGATACGGAAAACGGGATCTCGATAAAGCTGATCAGTAAGCGCCGTCCAGGAAAGCGGAACCGCGTCACCAGCCATGCCACGCAGACACCAAAGGCCATATTGACCGGCACAACCACAATCGCCGTCAGCACAGTCAGCCACACCGCATGCATGGTATCCGGCTTGGTAATTTCTGCCCAAAAGCGTCCCATACCGCTGCCGAAAGCGGCAGAAAAGATCACCGCCATCGGAATGCCAAGCACGATCAGTGACAGCACAACGGCCAGCCCGATCAGGAAGCGTCGCCCCCAAAGCCTGCGTCGAAACTGCGGTGAAGTTTTTTCAGAAGCTAAAGCAGGAAAAGCCAAAATCGCCATATCAGTTTCGCTCCGCATAGCGCAGCTGCCGTGCCTGCATCAGATTGGTTATCAGCAGCATGGCAAAAGCCATCAGCAACATCACCATCGCCAGAGCCGCCGCTGCCGGATATTCATATTCGTCCAGCCGCACAAAAACGAGCAGCGAAGTCACTTCGGTTTTAAATGGCAGATTGGCAGAGATGAAAACAATCGCGCCAAACTCCCCCAAGCCACGCGCAAAGGACAAGGCACTACCAGCCAGAAATGCAGGCAGGATCATCGGCCAGATCACATGAGCAAAAACCTGCAACGGATTGGCACCAAGCGTCTCCGCCGCCTCCTCCACATCATGATTCAGATCCTCAAGTACCGGCTGTACCGTGCGGATAACAAAAGGAATACTCGTAAAAGCCATCGCGATTATGATGCCCGCAGGCGTATAGGCCAGGTACAGGCCAAGCGGTTCAGTATATTGCCCGATCCAGCCGTTCTTCGATAAAACGGTTACCAGCGCCAGACCGGCAACAGCGGTCGGCAATGCAAAAGGCAAATCCACAGCAGCATCCAGCAGGCGCTTGCCCGGAAACTCGTAACGCACGAGCACCCATGCCATCAGCAGACCAAACAGAGCATTAAAAACAGTTGCGGCAGCAGAGGTAAGTATGGTCAGCTTGAATGTCGCAACAGCACGCGGCGAGCTGACAATCGCCCAGAAATCAGCAAATCCGAGACTGGCTGTTTTCATAATCAGAGCAAAGAGCGGCAGAGCCACAATCACTGTCAGATAGAGCAGCGTACAGCCCATTGTAATGCCAAAGCCCGGCATCACTGTTTTTCTGACTTTAAAGAATGGTCTTTTCATCACCGGTCTGCTCTGTATGGGATACGGGAAAACCGGCGCGCTTTTAAGGGCGCACCGGCTGTCATTTTCAGGTCACGTTATTTGCCCGTGAACAGCTGGTCGAGAATACCGCCTTCAGCGAAATGCTCTTTGGTCACATTTGCCCAGCCACCAAACTCATCTTCCACACGTACCAGTTTCACCTCAGGGAAATTAGCCTTGTGCTTTTCAATGGTTGCAGCGTCATGCACACGGTTGAAATTGCTGGCGAGGATTTCCTGACCCTCAGGTGCATAGAGGAAATCGAGATAAGCCTGAGCGATTTTACGGGAGCCGCGCTTATCGACAACCTTATCAACGATTGTCACCGGAAATTCAGACAGCAGGCTGATTGGCGGCACCACGACTTCATATTTGTCTTTGCCAAGCAGCTTCTGGGTACCCAGCACTTCGGCTTCAAATGTCACCAGAACATCGCCGATACCGCGCTCGGTAAAGGTTGTGGTCGCACCGCGTCCGCCGGTATCAAACACTGGAACATTTTTGAACAGCTTGGTAATAAAATCGCGAACCTGGGCATCATCCTTGTTAAAGGCTTCCCGCGCATAAGCAGTTGCCGCCAGATAGGTATAACGCGCATTGCCGGAGGTTTTCGGGTTCGGGAAAATCACCTGTACATCATCGCGCACCAGATCATCCCAGTTTTTGATCTGCTTCGGATTGCCTGCACGCACGAGGAAAGCAGGCAGCGAATAATAAGGCGAAGAATTGTTTGGCAGGCGGCTCTGCCAGTCCGCAGGGATCAGATTGCCTTTATCATGGAGAACCTGCACATCCGTGACCTGATTGAAGGTCACAATATCGGCTTCCAGCCCTTCCAGAATAGAACGCGCCTGTTTTGAAGAACCCGCATGAGACTGGTTAACTGTGATGGTTTCGCCGCTTTTCTCTTTCCATACCGGAATAAAAGCAGTGTTGATCTGCTCATAAAGTTCGCGGGCAATGTCATAGGAGACGTTGAGGATTTCTTTCGGCTCGTCTGCTTGTGCGGCAGTCAAGGGAAGTGTGAGACCGAGCGCGAGGCCGGCCGTCAACAAAAGCTTTTTCATATAATACCTGCGCTTAATCTTTGCTGAGTGCAAACGGGATGGAACTCTTGATGGCTCCGATACTCAGACAACGATCAACTAAAATCAACATTAAATCATTGATTTAAATAGATAATTTAATTTTCAAAATAAAAACAGAAATCTATAATCGCAGTAAAAACGAATGAGCAAGATTTTGCTAGAAACAAAGGGTTAAGCGCAATATGATTTCCGGAAACGGGGGCGAAAATCCGGATTTTCAGAAGATTTTACCAGATACCGCGATGGCGCCAGCAGCCGAATTTTTCAGATTGGTTCGGAGCAAGCCGGTTTTGACGACGTCGCTCGATGGTCTTCTCATCAGCAGAAATTTCCTGCCAAAACTTCTGAAATGCTTGCCGGCGTTGTTTCATCATTCCCTTCAGAGACTGAAAAAGAGGCATGAATAACACTCCTGTATCGTCAGGTTAACAAATTTAATATTTCGTTAATTTCTGCCAATCGGGTGTACTTGTCAATAATCCGATTAAATTTATGTGATTTAAAACCATCAATACTGGTGCTAAAAACAAGAAAACCGCTGCATCACTGCAGCGGTTTTTCTATAAATATCAATAAGATTTAATCTTATTTTTTGCGGATAACCTGAAGACCTTCGTTCCAGATTTTCAGTTCATCGAGAACAGTTTTCGCGCTGGCTTCAATCAGCTCATTGGCAACAAATTTGCCTTCATCACTGATATGCGCTGCGAAATTAGGAACATTAATGCCTTCCGGCAACGGTGTCATGCGCATGGATGCCAGATGCAGGCGGGCGATCTGTGCAGAACGGGTGCCGGCAGAAACGCCGCCATAGCTGAAAATAGCAGCAGGCTTGTAGTTCCATTCATAGAACAGATAGTCGAGCGCATTGGTAAACTCTGCCGGCGGGAAGCTGTTATATTCCGGCATCATGAAAACAAAGGCATCTGCTTCTTTGATCTTTGCACTCCATTTCTTGGTGTGCTCATGTTCATATTTCTGCATACGCGGATGATTAGGTTCGTTGAAGAACGGCAACCCCATATCAGCGAGATCAACGATTTCATTTTCAAAACCGCCATGTGCGGTTGCATAGTCATGGAACCACTGCGCCATAATCGGGCCTTTGCGGCCCGGACGGGTGCTGGTGACGATTGTAAACAGCTTAGGAGCCATAAGGCTGATCCTTATATAATCTTGACACGAAAACATTCTGCCCTGCTCCCGCAGGTTCGAAACTGCTTCCCGTCAATATGAGCAAAAGAAAAGCAGGCAGACGGATAGATAGCTGCCAATTCGCCTTTGTACTTAAAGCGTTTTGCATGAACTGCAAGGGTTCATGTTCACTCTTTTATGAAACATTGCGGTACGAATTAGTGAACAATACAGCGCTTAAAACAAAAAACCGCGCTGCTATCAGCGCGGTTTCTTCATTTATTGAACATTCTTCCAGAGAAAAATACGACAAATTTTAAATATCGTAGACAGTCGAAGCCGTAATCTTAACCTTGGCAATATTCCGGCGTTCCATGGTCAGCACTTCGAATTCAAAGCCGTTTGCCGTGAATTTCTCACCACCGATCGGGATGTGACCGAGATGCCAGAGAACATAGCCTGCCAATGTTGTATAACGGTCATCATCGTCCACCAGATCGGTATCCAGAACACCACTGAGGCGACGAATATCCGTGAAGCCGTCGACGATCCAGACGCCGTTTTCCAGTGTTTCCACACTCGGAGTGTCGCCGTCTTCGTCAGGGAACTCACCGGCAATCGCTTCAAGAATATCTGTCGGCGTTGCAACACCTTCAAACGAACCATGTTCATCGACGATAACAGCCATCTGCACAGGCGAACCACGCAGCTGCTCCATGACGCGCAACACATTACTGTGCTCGTGCACCACAAGCGGCTGCTTCATAGCCCCCTGCCAGTCAATCGGCTTGGAATCCGCCAGATAAAGCAGCAGATCTTTCGTCAGCGCAACACCAACAAATTCATCCACCTGACCACGGGCAAGAATAACGCGGGAATGAGCGAACTGACGCAACTCATTGCGCAATTCTTCCTCACTCGCATCGAGATCCAGCCATTCCACTTCGTTACGCGGGGTCATAATCGAACGTACCGGACGATCAGCCAGATCCAGTACACCACGGATCATTTCTTTTTCTTCCGGACGGAAGACATCGGCAGCAGCTGTATGTTCGGCAATCACGTCCACTGTTTCGGACAAAGCCATATCACTGCCACGTCCACCACCAAGCAAACGCAACACCGCACCGGCGGTGCGCTCTCGCAGATCATTTGTAGTCACGCGTTTTTCACGGTTGTGACGACCAATCTGGTTCGCAGCCTCGATCAGGATCGAGAAGCCGATAGCAGCATAGAGGTAGCCCTTAGGCACATGATAACCGAAGCCTTCAATCACAAGGCTGAAACCGATCATCATCAGGAAGCCGAGACAGAGGATAACAACGGTCGGGTGCTTCTCAACGAATGACATCAACGGCTTGGAAGCCAGCATCATCACGCCCATGGCGATCACAACGGCAATCATCATCACCGGCAGATGCTGCACCATACCAACAGCCGTAATCACGCTATCGAGCGAGAACACCGCATCCAGCACCACGATCTGAGCAATAACCTGCCAGAACACCGCATGAACCGGATTGCCCTCTTTTATGGCGCCTTTACCTTCAAGACGTTCGTGCAGCTCCATCGTACCTTTGGCAAGCAGGAACACACCACCAACAATCATGATGATATCGCGGCCGGAGAAGTCGAAAGAGAAAACGGTAAACAGCGGTTTGGTTAGTGTCACGATCCAGGAGATCGAGGCCAGCAAACCAAGGCGCATCAGGAGTGCAAGCGTCAAACCAAGCAAACGCGCTTTATTACGCTGGCTCGGCGGCAATTTGCCTGCAAGGATCGAAATAAATACAAGATTGTCGATACCAAGAACAATCTCAAGAATAATCAGTGTAACCAAGCCTATCCAGGCGTTGGGATCGGCAATCCATTCCATGGGTTGTCGTTTCCTAGAATTTCTGTTGCGGGATACGCTTGTATGTCAGCTCTATGCCGGACAAACGCGCAAGCATTGGTTCGGAACGAGAAGCGGTCACAAAAAACCGTTTCAGCCCCGCACCACAGTCACTTTTGAAATCAAAGTGCCGGAAATGCTTAGTTGCAGAGTATTTAAGCGCTGGCTCTACAAAGCCAGATAGCCCGTTTCGCTGATCCTTTTTCAGAATCCCAAGCGGGCTTGCAAAAAACACTTTGAAAAACAGGAGGATTTTATCCCGCTGGCCGGTCTCCTTTGCAGAAAACGGGCGTGCAAACATCTTCGTCCAAACAGACGCGATACTATGCAGCTTTGGTATGTAGCAGGATTTTTGCACAAGTTGAGAAACATCAGCCCGATTACTCCAAGGCGTGTTTCGTCGGCTATCACCGTGCAATGTAAACTTGTTTCGGATTGTTACCGACTGAGTGTGGCAACAATCCGTAATAGACGAATCGTCAGAAGTATCTTCCGGCATAAGAGTGTTTAAAGACCCCTGTTAGGCGCAAATGCGCGGTTAAAAAATTCTCTGTACAGCATGAGAGCGCCGTGTTCCAGACTTAGCACACAAAGGGCGCTCTAATACTGCATATTCATTTCAGAGCATACTAAAATTAACGCTCTAATCAATTGCCTTTATAATGAGTATAAATGCAATTCTAATCAAGATATTCCGGCAAATATTTCATATATCACGGACACTATGAAATGAGCAGCGTCGAAACAGTCAATTTTCCGCCGGTTTACAGTTTAAAAACAGCTCATTCTGCAGGTGTGGCAGAAACTTTGTTCTTCTTTACACCGCGTTTGCGCTCATGTTTCGGACGAGCGCGCATGAAGCGCACACCGATAATACTGGCAAGCGTTGCCACAACAGTCATGGCAACCGCCATCCAGACCCAGTCACTACCGTCAAGACGGGAAAAAATCCCTGCACCTTTACCGGCAAGCCAGCCCGGCAAAATCATGACCGGCGCCCATACCAGCGCGGAGGTCACGTTCGCTGTCTGGAAGCGCTTCTGATCCATCGACATCATACCGGCGACAAGCGGCACGGTACACCGAACAGGTCCGAAGAAACGACCAAAGAACACAGCAGCAAAACCATATTTGCGGAACAGCAAACGCGCCTGCGCAATATGAGAACGATATTTATTGAGCGGCCATTGGTGAATAACACGGCGACCAAGCCACCAGCCAAGAAAATAAGAAATAATATCGCCGATAACAGCACCGATAACGGCACCAATCATCACAGGGATCGGATCAATAATACCGGCCCCGACCAAACCGCCGATTGCCAGCATAATAGGCGTTGCAGGAATCAGCATACCGACAACAGCCAGCGATTCACCGAATGCTATCAATCCGACAATCGGTCCGGCCCAAGCCTGATTAGCCGAAATAAACTGTCCGAGATCACCGATAAAACCGTCCATTGAACCCTCTGATCATGCGAAACACAAAGATTTCTCTCAAGAATGCTTCACCATCAATTTCTTAAAAGATTAATACTGCCTAACAGACTGTTTAACCAATATCACAGCAGACGCTATGTCACTTTTTCCGTGCCGAATTATGGCGCAAAGATAAAACTCTGATGACAAAAACATCACGCATCACACGTACCGTCTGTTTATACCGCTTATATTATTAACAATCAGATCCACAGTGCACTCTTTGTGCAGTCTGATATACCCGTATAGCCATAATGCAAGATATATGTGCAGTTGATTATCACACATCAAGATTATGCACCCTGCACTGCCGGACAAATCAGAAGGAGAACGAGTTTTATTAGTGCAGGGAAAACACTCCATAAACGGGTGGTTGGCTGATAAATTTTACGAATAAAAATCAGCCGGCTTCATATTTTTTTGTAAAAAAATAATTTCATGACTAGACAGAGCAGCAGCACCACTTTATAGAACCGCTCACTTACTGAATGACAATTCAGAAAAGTGGGTGCGTAGCTCAGTCGGTAGAGCAGCTGACTCTTAATCAGCGGGTCACAGGTTCGATCCCTGTCGCACCCACCATAAAATCAAATACTTAGCAAATTTCGTCCGATTTTTATCCGATTTTTCCGACAGCATAAAGTCGGACAGATCGGATAGCATTATTTTATCGATCCTTCACTCGGCCAATTTAAACGTGGGCGCCATGCCCATGGGATAACCTCAGTTGGTTCGTAGCGACTATATTCAAGCCACACACCACGATCGCTATTAAACCCTGCATAACGCGGATAGCCTGCTGTAGCCTCAGGGTATCGTGCGAGCACATTAATAATGGTGCCATCGATTGGAGCACTTTTCATATTACGCCAAGGGGCTTCTGCGTGACTGGCTGCGATGATTTCAGCGGCTTGCGAATAAAGGACATATTCGCCTTCCATGCTGTCGACTTCCATGTGTGCGGTATCGAAATCAGACCAGTGAAGTCTATACCGCACCAATTCCGGCACGTCTGGCACGGCGCGGGTGTTCCAGTCGGCAATCGCAGTTTCCATGTCAGTTAGCGTTGTCCGTGGCCTAACCGCACAGCCCTCTGTCGAGCAAGACACTTCATATTCCCCCGCTTGGAATTCATGCGCTTCAGCATTCGCTCCACAAAACGGACACGGCTTCAATTCACTTGTCATATTGACGCTTCCTCTCCGCGAATATTATTAATCCGGAAGGCCGAAATTTCAGGGACATTATCGGTGTCACCTTTGCCTTCAAAATACCTGTCCGTTGCGCCGCGTTCATGCAGGCACACCATTCCAGTTGCGCGAACAGTCACTTCAACGGTGTCGGGCATGTCACTTAAAACGCGCCTCAGACGGCGGAACCATGTCAATTCACTTGTCATGCTGCTGTCCTTTCAGGGATTCATCGACCTCGAACCACTCGTCATGGCTGCAAGTTTCAACCTCTCCATGTCCATGGCAGTATTCGCAGTCCTCGTTGCCCCATCCGCAAATGCAATCCGCTGGCCAGCATTCACAATGGATATATCCGCGCCCTTGGCAGACAGGGCACCTTTCGGTTTCATTGTTCATTGCCTACCTCCTTGCGCCAAGGCTGCGCGGCCTGCGTCTGTAACGGTGACGTAATCTCCGTCTGCGCATTCATGTATTTTCACAAGACCGCGCTTTGCTAAGTCATAGAGTTCTATAATGCTGTAATTGTTGCGTTCGTCTCCGCGCTCGATAATAGATAAGAATGTTCGTTCATTGCGTGTCAGCTTCATTTGCCTGCCCCGTGGTCGGGGCGGTTGGGAGTTCCATGAAATGCGTCGGAACCCATTCTAAGTGCGGAGCATTCATAAAGAAGCCATCAGCAGATTTTGCTTGCTGGTCACGCAAATACTGCGTGTGCCACACTTCTGCACACCACAAACCTTTAGTGTTATAGCTGCCGATGATAATTAAGCGCTCTTTATCGCCAACTAACTCAATAGACTGCCACTGCTCGCCCTGTGCCGGTTCAGCAGGTGCAATACGCTGGCCGTTTTCAGAGAGCATCATACAAAGGTTTGCAACGTCTACAGGGTCGCCCTTTTCGACGTGTTGGCGGAGAATAACAGTCAAATCGTCCGCGTTCATACTTTGCCACCCGCTGCGGCCTTCCTTTCGCTTCTGCGCAAGTTTGGCTTTCATCGTTCTCGCAAAGTTATCGACCGCCGTATCGTCAGCGTGTTGTGCTGGTTCAGCAGGGGAATGAGCCTGAAGGGCGGCTGCAAGTCCTGTCCTGATAATTTCATCATAACTCATAGGGCGTTCGCCATGGAAAACGTCCTTGAATGCTCTTACGGCCTTATCGGTTATCATCCTCAATCTCCAAGATATTGCTAAATTGCCATTTCGGTACTCGCCCCACTATCAAACCAAGACACGAGATTACCGATCGCGGTGTCGGCCATGTCTGGATGGAGAGCGAGGTAATGCTTTAGGATTTGATGCGCGCCCTGGAGCGAGTGGCCGGACACAGCGCAGATCTGCGGCAGCGTGTTTCCAGCCAGTGCCATCCATGTGATAGCGGTTGCACGCATGTCCTTTTCCATGACCGTGGCAACGCTTGGCAGTTTCTTTGCTGCAGCAGCTCGCACGGCTGAAAACTCATTACGGTATGTCCATTGGTTCCATGGCTCCCATGTGTTTTCATTCAAATGAACAAACGGGCTTTCAATCTCTTTTGCCTCGCGCCGACGTGCGGCCGCGTTCAAACGTTCCTGATAGGCGGATGCGATCGGCGGATTAACCACCATGCCGGTCTTTGACTGCTTGAGCGCAAAGCGGCCATTGCGCAGTGCGCTGTTCTGCAGAGCAAGTCGATCAGTCTGCCGTTGCCCCGTCCACACGCCGCAATAAAGCATATCGGCCAGATCAACCCGACCTGCAGCTTCTGCCGCATTAATGAGCGCTTCAAATTCTTGGCGCGTAAGGAAGCGAGCACGCGGCTTTGGTGACTGCATATCCAGATCACGCGCAGGATTATATTTCAGCCCCCGCACCTTCCCTGAACGCATGCCCCATTTGATTGCCATGCCAAGCACAACCAGCACACCGCGCGCTGTGGCTACGCCTCGGTTTTCCCATAGATCTTCATACAGGCCATAGCAGATAGTCTGATCCAGTGAGGCGACTTCTGCCGCCCATAAATCCGGATCGTGGTTTTCAATGGTATGTGATTTTTGTCGGTAGTCTCTGATCGTGGCCGGTCGCTTCGTCTGCACACGCGGACTGGCAAGCCAATCCTCAATCAATCGCGATATGGGATATGTGCCTTTAGGTTTAAGCGGAGCTATTATTGTTGGCTCCGTTCTTTCCGTTCTGGCCTCCATGCGCTGCCGTGCGGCCTCAAGATCGCGTTCCTTGCTGAAATTCTGCGACCAATCCAAGGCTTCGCCAGCTGTAAACCACTGGCCATCCGAATGGCGCAGATCCTGCCCCTTATAACCAAGTTGCCGCAAAGCTGGCCCAGGCTCAAAGCGGGGGCGTCCATCGCGCCAGGCGATGTGTTTTATTTTGATACTCATTACTAAAATCCCTGTGAAAAGGATCCGGCGGCCACTCAATACTAAAGACCGCCGGATCAAATAACCCGGCTTCGGGGGAAAACACGGGCGTGCATACGCTGAGGCAAAAGGGGGATTTTCAGCGCAGAATTACTTGGTTGGTGGCATAATGAATGCACAAAGCATCAAGCCGCCAATGCCTGCAAATATGCAGCAGGCGATTATTCCAATGAGAATGCCTTCCAGCATTATTGCAGCACTCCGGATCCGGTCTCATCATTTGATGAGTGGCGGTTATTTTTTAAAAAGCGGGAGTTACCGAGCATGTCGCGGAAGATCCGTTTACGTTCACGAATATTATCAATGAGCGCGGCAGATAGCGGATCATCCGGATCTGAGTTCGCAATCAAGCTTCTGATTAAATCATCATGATCCATGATTGCCTCCGATTAGCTTATCTCGTGCGAGCTGGCCGCCAACGGTAAGTTGTAGCCCTGCCCTGCTTTCACGTACCAGCTCGGCCGCCATGAGATTACGGATTGTTTTATCTTCAAAGCGTTGCGAGCCAATCAGCCAGCAGCCGGACGTAATGCGATTTTGACGCTTATAACTGGCGATCGCCTTAAGCGCCTCCCGCTGTGAGCGTGGCAAATTCTTGACTGGATTTAAAACAGCCGGATTTTCACATATGGAAATCATACCGCCCTCGCTTTCGAGTACCGATCGCGCAGCATCTGATTTTCAGTAAGTGTAATAATCTTTAGATCCGGATTGAGAGGTGTGACGTGCTCAATACTTTCTTGCGAGAACACAGCGCCCTGCTGTTCAATCCAGTTTTCCATTGCCTTACGCGGCCAAACCCAGTTGGTAGGCAGCTTTCGAGGCATGCCTTCCTCCATATGAAGATTAAGCCATTGACGTTTTATCCATTGTTCAGATCGTCCGAGAGCAAGCGCGAGCTCGCTTATCCCGACAACTCTATCTGCTAAAGACATTTCCTGCCTCCTACTGCAAATCAGTTGCCTAACATTGATGAATTTTCATGTGAAAATCAAATGAAAATATGAAAAAAGTGAATTTGAGAAGATTTTTAGATGAAAACAGGAATTCAAATATGATTAAAATCTGTGAATAACTTTGAAAATTTATGACGAACAATATGCAAATTCGTTTGAATTTTGACGATTTACGCAAATTAGAGACAAATAAAAAGCGCCCATATAGGGCGCTTTCTTCGTATGATATTAGCAATAACTAGCCACGTAATCGGCAGCCGCCTACAACAACGCCCTTGATAACAACATTCTCATTATCAACAATATCAGGCAGACCAGGCTGCCCATCTGCCAGCGCAGTTAAAAGATATGGCGTCCTGTAAACCCTAAATACAGTCTCAGAAATCCCGCGCCGATGATCAAACTTCAAAGCACAGACAGCATCGCCCGGGCGAACTTTTTCATCTCTATCAACAACTACCACATCACCACGATCGAAGCCTGCAGCTGATAAAGCTGTTGTCTTTAAAGTCCATAATTCAACGGCTTTTGAGCGATCTGCCACGGCACGCAGAGCATGTATCATGATGTCCTGCGCCTTATCATTGAAAATATAAGGCTCCCCCTCTTCCTCACTAAAGAAGGCCATGCTCGGGCGTATGCGCTGCTCATAAGCAGGGACACCTGTAGCATCTTCAATCTTCTTCACTGAGCGTGAGGTAAGTGTGTGGCCGCTATCATCATTGGCATGAAATCGCGACAACGTGGACGGGTTTAAACCGGCACGCCTAGCAATATCAGTCAATGTTAAGCCGCTGGACGAAATAATGTTGTCCAACCATGCCAGCTGTTGTGCGCGTAAATCACTCATAGGCGCAATTAGACCAGCCATCTCAAGCACATTCAAAACGCAATACTCCGCTTGACAATGTGCAGCAAATCACATGTTCATATGAAAATTCAAGTCCTATGTGAAAAAATGGTCTGCGTCATAATGGAAAAATCATTCATAGAGATTGATCAGTTGCGTAATCGCCTTGGCATTGCTCAAGCAGAGATGTGCCGTGCAGCTGATGTCTCAGAGAGTACGATTTCAAAGGCGAGATCCAGCCAACGAGAGCTTTCGCCTCGTATTCGCAGGAAGTTACTCCGCGCGTTAGATCAAATTGCCTTTGCGCGTGGTGTCACAGTCATAGGTGATGATCGTAAGGAAGGCGCAGATCAATGAGCACCATCCTGTCATTAAGCACAGCCGCCAGACGGCCGGACAATATCTCAGACAACACGGCAATCCATAAAATGTTGCTGGATGAACTCAATGCTGAAGCTCAAGCCCATGGATGGGCTGGATCAGCCATTGATTGCTACCGTGTAACAGGCGGCATTATCGGGATCTCAGTGATTGCAGGTGTCATGCCAGCAACGATCGATGATCTGCGTGCATATCGAGACAATCAAAAACTTCACGAAGAAGAATTAACGCAACCAGCCTCTTGAATTGGATGCGGAATAGCTCCTACCAAATGGTTGGCAGGCAATGAGGAGAGTGAAATGGAAAGTTTAAGAGTAGGTGATGAACTTGCTGCAGGGGTTCAAAAAACGGCTAATCGTGTGACGCTGGATAGTATGATCGAAAAGATTGAAAGCGAAGATTACATCAGCCCTGAATGTCTTCCATCGATGACCATTTGTGTAATGAAAATGAAAAATGGCTTTGTTCTTGTGGGCAAAAGCGCGCCTGCAGATCCAGAAAATTTTGATCCTGAACTTGGCCGAAAATTTGCACGTGAAGACTGTATCCGCCAGCTCTGGCCGCTCGAAGGCTACGCCTTGCGGGAAAAACTCGCCTGAAAATAAGGCATAAGCGCCGGATTTGTCCGTAGTACCGGCGCGTCAATCTCTACCGAAAATTTGAAAGACTGCCATGGAAAAGAAACGGACGCCTTACAGACCGGATCAGCGGCTTGCTTTGCAGCGTATCGAAAGTGCTCGCATTAAGATGGGCATAACTCGTTCTGATCTTTGTCTTTCCGCTGATTTGTCAACCCGCACCTATCGGCGCATGTGCACGAGTGGTCGCGGCTTTGACCGCCATATCAGGGCTCTGCGCTTTGCTCTTCGTACTATTGATCAACGGCGCCGTGCTGCTGAGCAAATGTTTAGTGAGATTGCTGATGTCTGAGATGCGCGCAATTCGCCGCGCAGCCGGCGTTGCTCTTAAAGGGATCCGCTTCGCCCTTTCTGCGAGCAAGGTTCGTCCTACCGATCGGCGTTCTGTCGAGATTTATCTGCTGGTGACTGTCTGCGGCATAAGCCAGCCACTGACGGCCGATGTGTGCGGCTGCACAAAGCAGAACGTTTCGAAGCTGCTGCGGGCGGTGGAAGACCGTCGCGATGATCAAACCTTTGAAGCTGCACTTTCTGATCTTGAATATTTTTTCACAGAAGGAGTTTGATATGAGCGACGGCATTAAACTCGGCAAGATTGCTCTTGCTCTACTCGATCGCATGATCGGAAAAAGCCTTATCCTTATCAGACAAACCTCTGAAACAGCAGTAGCTGTGAAGCAAGGTGGATATGTCTATTTCTCACACCCTGATTGCCGTGCTGTACGCGCTGATGTTGCGCGCCAACTGATTGGCCTCGGAATTCTTGTGTCTCAGAAGGACGATCTGTTCTCTGAAGCTGATGGGGGGGGGGCAAAGTTATGTCGTCTCTAATCATCTGCCTAATATCATTAGATCAAAACCGCGTAAGCGCAGGAAAGCTTTAATATGAGCCGTTTTTCTGTCGCCAAAGACCGTGTTCTGGATGATCTCGAGAATATTATCGAGCAGCTTTTGCGCGCCAACCGTAAGCATAGACGCTCCGGCCTCTGGAATGTTGCTAATCCATATCGCGCAAAATCCAAGCCTGACCAGATGGCTGTATGGCTGCAGGGCAATCGTCGCGGTGCATGGAAAGACTTTGTATCTGGTGACAAGGGCGATGCGATCGATCTGGTGGCCTTCGGCCTGACCGGTGCAGTGACAGATGAAACACGCATTGCAGCTGTTGAATGGGTTGAAGACCGGTATGGCCTGAAAAGCATGTCTGCCGATCGGCGTGAGCAGCTGGCAGCGGAGGCTGCAACTCGGAGAAAAGCAGCGGATGCAAAAGAAGCAAAGCGCCGTGAAGCCTCCATATCTCGCGCTCGCAAGTTCTTCTTCAGCTGCAGTAGTCAGATCCTGAACACACCGGTCGAGACATATTTCAAGTCCCGCAACATTGATATTTCTAAGGTTCCAAATCTCGGCCGGTCACTGCGCTACCGCCCAGATTGTGAATATTGGATGGATCCGCAGCGACCTCATATCCCTGCCCTCATATCGGCAATGGTTGATAGCGGCGGCCGGATTGGTGCCTGCCATTATACATTTTTGCGCAATGACGGATCCGGCAAGGCTGATGTGGAGAAGTCCAAACTCATGTTTCCGGAAACTTCCGGCCTTGTCATTCGGCTGACCAATGGCGCGAGCGGATTGTCGGCCGAAGATGCTGCAGAACAAGGCGTTAAAGGCATATGCGGAATTGTCGAGGGCATTGAGGATGGCGCATCTGTCGCGATCTCAGAGCCAGAGCTGCGCATGTGGTCAGCAGGTAGTTTGTCCGGTCTTTTGACCGTTCCGGATCATCCGGCCGTCTCGAGCTGGATCATTTTCAAAGACAACGATTGGGGAAAACCCCAAGCGCAAGCGCTGTTCGAACGAGCAGTCGCGCGCATCAAAAGCTTCAGGAAGCCGGTCGAGGTTATCTCGATGCCGGCTGAATGGGGAAAAGACGTCAACGATGCAATAAGGAGTGGCTGGTAATGGCCGATATTCTCAAAATCAATGCCGTGGAATATGGCGGTGCTGTTGCACATGTCGCGGCATTTCGTGCCTTTGAAATTCTGACTGAAGGCAATGCCGATCTGCATGGCAGCAGCTTTGACTGGTATGGCGGCAGTCAAGATCCGGAGGCTGAGGAAACCGAAGTAATGGCGCTTGCGGAATATACCGCGAATACCGGCGCGATCGGTGAGCAGCTTTGGCGCTATGGCATTATTGCTGGCCTGATCGTGCAGGATGAACTGAAGCAACTGCAATTTGATCAGCTTACTTTTGCGCATCAGGTGGCCTTCAACACATTTACCAGTACGTGCCTCGGTGCCGAATTGGAAATGCGCAAGGCGCAGCTGGCAGCTGAAAAGGCTGAGCGGGAAGCTAATCGGGCTGATCCTGCGCCCCTCGCCCTCGAGGATAGTATTTTTGAGCCGGAAGCCTCGCTCAATGATCAGCATGACTATCAAAAGCAATTTCTGAAAGATCAGGCGGACGCTGCCAAGCGCCAAGCTGCAGCTGTAATTCCGCCTGCGGAGCCTGTTGGCTTCACGCTGCCAGTAGCATCTGGCTCCCTATCTTTAGGCAAAATCGATCAGGATGAAATCAATGCGAAAACAGCTTCAGAAAACGGATCGGAAGTTGGCGGCACGCCGTCAGCAGATACAAATGCACAGGGTGAAGCACCTGAACTGGACGCTACAGCAGACGGCGGAAGGGGCGAAGAACTTTCACCGGCCGCTCCAGGAGCGGGTGAGAATTCTGCTGAACTGGCACCGGCGGTGGCAAATGAAGCTTCCGAAGCGGCTGGCGAAAACGATGCTGCAGGTGGAGCAGAAACAGATGCTGCCAAAGCCGAACTGACTGCTGATGACAGCCAGACGGCTGAAAAATCATCAAAAGGCAAAAAGCAAAACTGAAACTGTCCGGTCAAAAGTCAACCGGAAGGCGGGTTTTGACCCGTTTTCCGGAGCTGGGGAAAAATATTTTTGATGCAACAGGAAAACGAGGCGGGCATCCGGAAAACAGGCGGATTGATAGGCGGAGCCGTCAACCGTGTGAAGCTCGCAGAAAAACGAAAAACTGCTGCGTATCCGGAACGTGGCAAAGATCTTGATGGTATTAAGCCTGGTGGCTGGATCGATGATGGTTTTGTCGATACTACCGGCTATCTGCCATATAACTGCCCTGTGCGTCCGCTCGGATATGACGGCGAGCACTTTTATTTCATCGATACTATGGGGCAGGTTTTTAACACAGGTGACGGCGCTCTTGGTGTTGAGCGCCTGCAAAAGCTGTTTGCCGGCCATGAAGAGTGGCTGGATTGGGCTTTCCCCGCCTATGATAAAGGCGGCCGTGTAACCGGTTTTAAGTCCGAGATGGTCAGACGCGCAATGTTTGCGGCATGTCGTGAGCGAGGCGCGTGGTCTTCAACCGATATGGTTCGCGGACGTGGTGCATGGCGCGATGGCCAAGGCAAACTGATTTTGCATTGCGGCGATCATATGTGGATCGATGGCGCGATCGAAGACACCGGTGAATATGGTGATCATCTTTATGTGCGGCGGCCACGATCGATGTCCCCATGGGCAGATCCGGTAGCGCCAGAAGATAATCCGGCAGCATCTGTCGTGAAAATTCTCAGAACGTGGAATATGGATCGCGGTGACGTTGATGCAATCCTGCTGCTTGGCAGTATCGGCGTTGCCATGCTTGGCGGCGCTTTGGATTGGCGGCCTTCCCTCTTTATTGTTGGTGATGCTGGCACCGGTAAATCTGAACTCACCGGTAAATTCGGTGTGCTGAAAACAATTCTCGGCCGGATGATGGTCTCGACAACGAACGCATCTGAGGCTGGTCTATATCAGCTTGTCGGGCATGACAGTGTTCCGATCGCGATCGACGAAATGGAAGGTGATGAAGGGCAGGAGCAAGCGCAGCGTGTAATCAAAATGGCGCGTGATGCTGCCAGTGGCTCCGTACGTATTCGCGGCGGTCAAAATCACAAAGGCGTTGAATTCCAAGCGCAATCGACCTTTTTCTTTTCAGGTATTAATCCTCCGCCTCTGCCGCCTGCCTCATTAACACGTCTCGCAATCATTCAGCTGCTACCGCTCAAATCCACCAGTACAAAAGCGCCGGTGCTGCCTGCGGCTGAGACCGTAGGGCCTCGCCTTTTACGTGTATTAACAGATGGATGGGACGAGCTCCAATATCGACTGGATGATTACAGCAATGTATTGCGCGAGCATGGTCACGATAGCCGTGGTCAAAAAACTTTTGGCACATTCCTCGCTGTTGCGCACACTATGCTTGGTGATGTAGGCATGCGTGAACTTGGCCTACCTGATCGTGATCTCTCACAATGGGGTGAATGGCTGGCAGCAGACAATCTGCCTGAGCTGGAAGGCAAAGCCGCCACTTGGGAGCAATGTCTCGGATATATTCTCACATCTGTCATCGATGGCTTTACCGGTGGTCAGCGCAAGACTGTAGCGCAGGAGCTCGAGCTATTACGTAAAGAAACGCAGGGTTTTAGTGACACCAAAGAAAAACTCGCGGCCATTGATCTCGGTCTTATGGGGACAGCAAGACAGCCGATGTTGGCTATTCCTAACCAAAGCCGCATTCTCGCACGAGCGCTGACTGGTACGCCATTCTCGAGCGGAACACAGGGCAGCTGGAACTTTGCATTCAAGCGCGGTGAGCCAACCGTTGTGAAACAGAAAATCGATGTTGGTGGAGGTCGCATGGACAATCGTGTGACTGTCGCCGGCCGTCAGGTGCGGTGCACCTTCATTTCCCTTTATGAGTTCGAGCGATGGCAAAGTAGATGATGAATGCAACCTATGGCGGTATAGACCCGCCATTTTGTCCGATTTTTCAGGGTGAAAGCCCGACCCTAACCCTTTTGCATGCTGAAAACTTCGCGGTTGACAGTTTTCGACCTGTTGTAGCCTAACGCATAACGAGTGGTGAGCCGCAATAAACTGTCTAACTGTCTAATGAGTGTCTAACGGACATTATTCAAATATTACAGACAGTTAGTCATAAAATTAGACACTTAGACAATCAGACAGCGTTATCTCTCATAACACACGTACATACGCATACGTATGAGATTATTAATATGTCTAATTGTCTAAGTGTCTAAATATAAAAGTAAGTAACTGATTTAATTAAACAATCACCATTAGACAATCACTAGACAGTCATTAGACAGCGTGAACAATGGCAGAGAATAAAATAATCGATAATGATCAGAATACGGGGCATGATTGGCGCTCCGATGCGGCCTCGTCGCTGGAGCGCGAAGATCCGGCGAAGGCTGCGCTGCGTGGACGTGGCAGGCCAAAGGGCGCAACAAATAAGAAAACCAAAGACTTTCAGGCTTGGTATGACGCGCAGGGCTTCAAGGATCCGCTGGAATTGCAGGCTGAATTCATGTCTTCCGATCCTGTGGCGCTTCAAGCCTTCTTCATCGAGCATGAGCGGACACAGAAAGCGATTGGGAAGAAATTTGGCCTCGCGGTGCCAGCGCTGATCGATATCGTGAAAGAGCAGATGTCCTGCGCTCGTGATCTGGCACCATACCTGCATGGCAAAGCACCGGTGCGCATTGTGGTTGAAGATGAGCGTCTGCCAATGCTGGTGATCAATTCCGGCACCAACCAGATCGACCAGGCAAAGCAAATTGCAGCGCAAAAGGGACTGACTGTCGGTCGGCCTATCGTTGAACTGACTTCCAATAAAATCAATGACTTAGCTAACGATGAAAATCAAAGTCGGACAGCAGGAAGTCGGACGGAAGGTAAAAGCAAATGAAATCAATCACATGCAATAAAAAGCAGATGACACAATATCATTTGTATAACACCATGTGTTTTGAGGGGACCGGCCATTTTCGACCGATCGACCTTTCTTCCCAGTGCGACGCCAGCACTGAGCAGGCGGCCGTCACCGGCAGCAGTGCCATGGCCTCCGGCCATGGCCTTCCCGAAGATGGCCCCCTCCCCCCCTATCAGGGGTATGCTTACGCGCACCGATCCCTATTTTCGCAATTCAGACTAAAGGTTAACAATTTCGCCGGGAGCGTTTTGCCTCGCCTTGGGGTTCGGGGGTGGCGTTATGGGTGCACCGCGCCCGTTCTCGCCTCCCCAGGGGTCGGGGAAAAGTCTTTTCGATTTTTAGAGGAATGGAATGAAAAGCGGACGCTGCGCAGCAATCGCCTTCGGCTTCTGCTGCTTAGCGGCTTATTTTTATTCGGCGCGCATGCGCTATCGCGCGCGCCGATCAGCGCCATATCTGGTGAGGTCTCCTGATGTCACATCACATCGCCAATATTGTCAGTCGCGACGACATTAAAATTTTTAGCGAAGATGAAGTCCGCGAACTGGTTTCTAAGCTTGAAATCTTTGGTGACTTCGATCCGTTTAATTACACTCCGCCTGGTCCCATAGGTGAGGAATTCTTAAACTCCACGTTTCTAACCGCCTTCATTATGGGGCCATTGGGTGGAGGAAAGACGACCCTTTGCGCGTTCAGACGTATTCTCGCAGCTACTCTTGCGCCTGTAGCTTGGCATCCGGAAGATGGTAAGCCAACGCGCATGTGCCGGTGGATTGTTCTCCGCGATACCTTTCGATCAGCAGAAAAGACAGTTCTGGAGAGCTGGAAGCAATGGTTTCCTAAAACATTCCCAGGCTGTAAATGGGCGGGGGGCAATGATCGACCGGTAACACACACGCTCCGCTTCATGGGATCGGACGGGATCCGCATCGAGGTTATTACCGAATTTGCTGGCCTTGGTGAAAACTCGATCGAAACTTTGATGAAAGGCCGTGAATATTCCGGTGGCTGGCTTAATGAAGCAGATACGCATTCTGAGGGAGCTCTAGACGACCTCGAGCAGCGCGTCGGCCGTTATCCCTCGGCTAATATTTTGCTAACAGTTAAGGAGCTCGAAGACCTTAGTAAACAGCTCGGGCATAAGGTGTTTTCAGGTCAGCGCCAGCGCTTCGTTATCGGTGATCTGAATGCTCCGACGGTTGATAATTGGGTCTATAAGGATTTCGTCAAAAAAGTAACCGAAGATAGAAAGTTATATCGCCAGCCTTCAGGCCAGTCTGAGCAGGCAGAAAATTTATTCAACCTCGAGGTTGATTATTATTCCCGTATTATCCGCAACCAGGATGAGCATTTCGTTAAACGAATGGTTGATAACGAGTTTGGTTATTCTCGTCACGGCAAGCCTGTCTATGAAAAATTCAATCGCACTATCCATGTTGCTCGCTTCCGGATTACATTCGAGCCTAAGCTAACGCTTGGTATAGGTATCGATATTTCAATGAATACGCTCAACCCAGCTGCCGTATTTGGCCAAGTAAAAGGCACTGGACGTATTTCTGTTATCGATGAACTCTATCTCGGCCATGGTGTTGGTGCTGCACGCTTCGCGGAAGGGCTTCTAAGAAAACTTGAAGCTGATTATTCGAGTGCCAGCAATGTTCGGATTTGGTGTGACCCTGCAGCTGAGTACGGCGCCGATCGTGAAGGTGGTCAGCTCGCGGCGATGGAAACCATTGCCATGATCCTGAGTTTGCCCGTTCTCATTCCTGCAGGTGGCTCAAATGAGCTCGGCATGCGTATGGATGCCGTGAAAACTGAATTGCGTGGCTATCATGAGCCCGATAGCGAAATGATCATTTGCCCCGAAAAATGTCCTTTTCTACTTGAGGGCTTTGATGGGAAATATCGGTTTAAGCGTCGAAAAGAAACAGCCTCGACGGAATTCGAGGAGCAGCCAGAAAAAACGCACCCGTGGTCAGACGTGCAAGATGGCCTTCAATATCTGATCCTTGGTTTTCGTGGGCGTACCGGTGTTCTTCGTGGTGCTGCAGACCACTCACGGCAAGGTAATAGATTTTCAAATTCGAAACCATCAGCTGGTGGTTCGCCATGGAGTTCCGGATCTCGTGGTGGGTTTGATCCTCATAGGGTTGGCCGGCGATGAAATATCAAGTCATATCTCCTGCAACTATTTTTGATATGGCCGAGTTGGCAGGTGCAAAAACACAACTCCATTGGGCTGTTGTCAAGGAAATGTGGTCCGGTGGTGATACCTTCACACTGCGTTTTGATGATAAGTTGATTGGTCTTTTCGGTTTATATCCAATCGAAACCGGTGCTGAGGGGTGGTTTATAGTAACCCCTGATGCCGCCAAACACATGCATTTCCTAATCAGTCAGATACGGTTGACGCTAGCCTCGAGCTCTTACTCTGAGATTGTGGTGCTCTGCACCTCCGAAGCCGGAAAACGCATCGCGTGTCTTCTGGGCTTTTGTTTCATCGAAAAAACAGAGCGCGGAGAAATATGGCATGGGCGGAATTTTTGGCGGATCAAACAAAGCAGCAGATCTGCAAAAGCAACAAACTGAAGCGCAGCAGCGCCAAACGCTTGCCAATCTTGCTGCACAGCAAGCTGAAACAGATCAAGCTGCAGCTGGAAAAACCGGACGTAAAACAGGCAGCCGTATGCTGACATTCCTAACCGACACTACTGGCGGCAACTCTAAATTCGGGCAGGCATAATGTTCGAAACCAGCAAACTGAAAACCCGCCGCAATGCGGCAAAAAAAGAGCGGGACAGCTTTCAGCCTCTTATGGATGAAGCCTATCAGTTTGCTATCCCCTTCCGAAAATCTACACGCGATACCGGAACAGGCGAAAAACGTGTTGATCAGGTCTTTGATCATACCGCGATCGATAGTGCCTTCCGTTTTGCAGGTAAAGTACAGCAGGATTTTTGGCCGGCCGGTGAAGAAAACTTCGAGCTTGAACCAGGTGCGATTGTTATCGACACCAAAGAACGCGAGCAGATGAAAGCCGCGCTTGAACCAATCAGCAAAGTCGCGCAGGCTTTCTTTGATGACGGTGATTGGGATATGGCGTTTCACGAAATGGCGCTTGATCTTTCAGCTGGTACCGGTGCGCTTCTAATGAACCCGACAGATGATCCGGAGCTCATGTGGGAACCGATTTCGGTTTCCATCGATGAGCTGCTCATTGAACAGGGGCCGAACAACAAAATCGCAGCAATTTTTTGGACACGAAAAATGTCCATCCGTGTGCTGTTTGATACGTGGGCTGAAGGCAGCTTTGGCAAGAAGCTAAAAGAGCTTCATAGAACGCATCCAGAAAATGAAATCGAAGTTTATGTCGATACAGTATATGACCGGAAACGAAAGCGCTGGAATATGCTGGTCTGGTGCCAAAAGCAGGAAACAATCATCTATCAAACCGAGAGCCGCACTTGCCCTTGGCTGATCCCCCGTTATTTTCGTGTTCCTGGTGAAACTTATGGCCGTGGTCCGGTCATGCTCGCTATGCCGACTATCAAAACGCTGAACACCACTGCGCGCCTTCAGCTTCAGGCTGCTGCAATAGCAATGCTTGGTATTTACACGGCAGTTGATGATGGTGTTTTTAATCCTGATCTTGCACCGATTGAGCCTGGTGTATTCTGGAAAGTTGCGCGCAATGGCGGCACGCTTGGTGCTTCTATCAATCGTTTTCCAGATCCGCGACTAGATCTATCTAACATGGTACTTCAGGACATGAGAATGTCTGTTAAGGCCACAATGATGGATCAGTCATTGCCTCCAGATGGCGGTGCGGTGCGATCGGCAACAGAAATTCTTGAACGTGTGAAACGTCTAGCCTCAGATCATCTTGGTGCATATGGCCGCCTGATTAAAGAGGTAACAATACCTGCAGTTAAACGGGTGATTGAGCTTGCCTATAATCGCGGCCTTATCAAGTCTGAGATACCAATCGACCAGCTCCTTATCCGTGTGAAAATTAAATCTCCACTGGCCATGGCGCGGGAAGCCCAACGCATAGAGAAAATTGTCCAGTGGCTTCAGATGGTGATTATGATCCTGCAGCAGCGTGCTAGCCGTGTTGCAAAACTGGAAGATGCTCTTTCGGATATCGGTCGCCAGTTGGGTGTACCGACCAACTACATTGTTACCTCAGATGAAAGAACCGCCATGGATAAACAGGAGCGAGAGGCAGCAGCAGCGGCCGCGGCCGCCGGTGCAATCGGTTCCAGTCCAGAATTAGCAGGTGCTGCTGCCGCGGCAATGGGGGCAGCACAATAATGAATGCACAATCATTTCAAAGCATGGTTGAAGGCGCGGCGAAAGAAGGCTGGGGCTGGTTTGAGCAGATGGATCCATCTGTGCGTGAAAAACTCGATGTGCGCCAAAGTAAAGATGCAGAGGACAGCAAGGCTATCTCCGCAGCATGGGCACGCTTTGCAGATACTCCGGACGGTCGAAAGGCACTTGAAAAGCTTTTTGATACTACATTACGCCGTACAGTGTTTTTCGCAGCATTAGGCCTCGACCCGACATCCATGGCTGTTTTTGGTGCCATGCGTGAGGGGCAGAATGCAGTTGCATATGAGATTGCCAGGCAGATCGCGCTTGGTAACCAAGAGACTATCCAGCCTCGTGAAACTTAAAGGGAAAGCGTGAAATGAAAAATTTTCTTCTGAAATATAAGCCTGTTTTCGATGCTGCTGATCTTGGTGGTGGCGGTGGTGGCGGTGGTGACGGTGGTGACGGCTGGTCTGCCCCTCAAGGTTTACCATCTGAATTTGCCGGCTCCAATGCGGATGAAACGCTTGGTAAATTGCTTGGTGGTTATAATGATCTCAACACGCGCTTCGGTGGTATGCGTGAAAAACTATCAAAATTGCCGACTGCGCCAGAGAAAGCGGATATGTATGCTTTCGAGCCTGGTGATAATCTGAAGCCATATTTTGGCGATCTCAGTCAGGATCCCGTATTCGCATCCGCTCGCAATGCCGCACACAAACACGGGTTAAGCCAGGATCAATTCTCTGGTTTTATTTCTGATCTTTATTCTCCCCTCGTTGAGCAAGGTGTGCTTGCACGGCCTTTTGATCCAGGCACGGAATTGAAGTCGTTTCAAACTGCAACCGGCATGGATGCTCGCTCAACTCAGGAAGCACTTATCGCCTCAGAAACATTTGCCAAAGGTTTGATGAACCAATTGAAAGATGTTCCTGATGCATTGAAAAATGACGTGAATGCGATGCTGCTCGGGATGACCGATACAGCAGCCGGCAACGTTTTACTCCGCGCTCTTTCAGGCCGTCTCTCTGAAAATGGTATTCGAGTTGAAGGTCAGGGCGGCGCTGAAGGTGCCCTAACTGCAGAAGATTTGAAAAAACTTGATAAAGATCCGCGCATTGATCCCCGCAACCGCGATCATACAGATCCTAATCAGCGCTATGATGAGAGCCTTCGCAAACGGTATGATGAGGGCTATAATCGCTTATATCCATCTCGCTAAGTTGACTGAACTTACCCTGTTCTATCGTCAGGATCAGCACAGGGTGGACCTGCATACCTCGCGGCCTCTCCGGCTTTGACCGGACCCGCGAGCCTCTGCGGCCTCTCCTCCTCGGTGTTTTCCTTCAACATCGGAGATTAAAATGTCGCAGAACTCTCCTAATTGGAATACTACTCAGTACGCCAATCGTGCCATGCACATCTACCAGAAAGAAGGCAATCGCCTTCGCCCTACCGTTACGCAGGCAATGCGTATCGAAAATAACGAAAAGGGCGTTTTCTGGCTTGCCGGTAAAACCAAAGCCAAAAAGATTGAACGCCGCGAACGCAATCAGCCTGGCAATGGCGAGCGTAAAAAATTCGAAGTGCCGTTGGCCACGTGGAAGGCTTTTGATACCATTGAGGAATACGATGTTGATCGTATGTCTGTCGATGAAAAAGAAGTGATCTACCAGAGTGGTGCCAACGCCCTTGGAATTGCTACCGACATCGAAATCTATGCTCAAATGGCAGCGAAGAAGCCTTCTGCAGATGCTGGGCTTGATTTCTCATCCGGTGCATTTTCCGCAGCCAATGCATTGATGCTTTGTGCAGCGCTTCAGGAAGATAAGGTTAAATGGGATGGGCAGGTATATTGTGGCCTTCCGCCCCTTCAATACAACCAGCTTCTTGCGAATAAAATTGTCAACTCGGCTGATCATGTTGGCAGCGACATCCCATTTGTGAAAGCGACAGACACGCGCTTCTGGAACGGGGTAAATTGGTTCTTGTTCCCCGAAGAGGATCCGTTGGATCTTTATCCTGTACCAAGTGCGAATAAGCAGGATCTGTTTATCTGGCATAAGACCGCCAACGGCTGGTGCAACAATGATGATCTTAGCGTCATCACCGCGTGGGACAACTATGAGAATTGGTGGACTGTCAACATGACCTGTAAAGGCGCTGCCAGTACTTTGCAGGAAGGTAAAGGAATTAAGCGCTTTACCACCTCATCTAACACTCCAATCACAGTCGTTTAAACAAGGCAGGTCCGGCGATCTGCCGGACTTCTTTTGTTTTACAGCAATTGAGGAAAGTCCTTATGGCTTACGATGCAAAAGGGTTTCGCACCCACGATTTCATGTTCAATCCAAGTGGTGCTGCCGGATCCAATCTGAGCAAGCATAGCTATGTCACCAATGATGATCAGGCGGCGGTTGAAACAGCGGGCTATTTCAACGCGCTCAAGACGCGCGTGAAGAAAGGCGATCACATTGATATGACGCTTGCTCTTGGTACCACCCCTGTCCGTCGCAATTACATTGTTTCCAACGTGACCAGCACGGCGGTTACAATCGCTGCTCAGAACGTCGCTTAATCGCTGGCATCTGTGCGCAGCCCTTGCGGGTTTTCACGCACCCGCAGGGGTTCTTTTAGGAGGTTGATATGGCGCTGCTGACCGTTCTCGACATTGTTAATGTTGCATGTGCTCGCATCGGCGAAGAGCCTGTCGAAAGTTTGACTGAAGATTTGAACGGCGGTCAATCGGCATCACTACTTTATGAGGAGGTTGTCGATTTTAATCTTGGTCTGCAGCCCTCCGGTTTTGCTTTTGCACGCGAAGTCCGGCAGCTGACACGGCTGACCGACGCAGAGCCATTGACCGGTTATAAATATGTATTTGATGTTCCTCGTCCATATACCGGCCTACCCGTCTATCTCACAGATGATCTGAGAAGTCCCGATCGCAGATATGACGATTTCATTCTGACAAATGGTCAGGTGAATGCGGATGATGACCCGTTATTCGCAATGGTAAAATTCCGGCCGGATCCACATCGCTGGACGGCCACATTCCGTACTGCCACTATCTCAGCACTTGCGGGGCGAATGGCTTTTGCGATCGCATCCGATCGCAACACTATGGAAAGCCTTTATCAGGAAGCTTACGGTTCTGTTTCTGATAATTTTCGTGGTGGACAGATCCGCGCCGCACTTCACGAGGATGGATTTGCAAATCCGCCCCGTCGTATTGCGACGCATCGTAATCCGCTCGAACGTGCCTGGAGATCGTAATCATGGTCGGTCGTCCAGGCAGAATGCAAACAGCTTTTACTTCCGGCGAACATGATCCGTTGCTGGAAGAGCGAACCACGTTGAAATACTTCAGCACTGGATTAAAATACGCTGAGAATATTGCTGTTGCACCACAAGGCGGCTTTCGTCAACGTGACGGTCTCCGGCATATCGGTGTTCTCGCGAATAATGCAGAGAAAATTATTCCCTTTGATGCTTCGAACGGTACTTCTTTCGATCTGGTTTTTGCAGGTGAAAATTGTCAGGTTTGGTCCGCATCAAGTGCTGTGGCTTCGTTTAATATTAGTGGTATATCCGGTTTAGTCTCAGATATGACCTATGCGCAGCGTCTGGATACGTTGCTGCTATTTCATGAAAATTTGAAAAGTAAAAGATTGAAACTGGGGGATGCGGGCTGGGCTGTAGATGATCTACCCTATGAAGCAATCCCAAATTATGACTATGGCGCGAATTATACCAATGGCGTGGCGGCGATCTGGCGTATTGAATTTGTAGGATTGGAAAGTGGAACTTCTATTTTTGTGTTGACTGTTTCAGGACAGGAAACACAATCAATAACCTTCTCTGATACTGCAGCCACACTTCAAGATGCAATCAGAGTTGCGATTGCTGACCTGCCGAATGTAAGTGCAGGATTTAATGTCGTCGCTGAGTTTACAGACAAAAAAATTGTTAAGATAACATTCTCTGGCGCAGGAAATGAAGGTGACGGCTGGGCTGTATCTGGCCGCATTATTAATAAGGCAGATGCAGCTATCGTATCTGTAAAAGAACGCCCGGGTGTTTCCCCAGGCGAGCCGCTTATTTCAGCCGGCCGTGGCTGGCCGCAGTGCGGGACATTTTATAATCAGCGCCTTTTAGTCGGTGGATTTAAATCACTGCCTAATGCTTGGATGGCTTCCAAGAGTGCTGACTATTTTAATTTTGACGAGCGTTTCACTGAAGCAAATGGCCCGTTTCTTGTGCCTATGGATAGCGCTGGCGGTGAACGTATTGAAGCTATAGTACCGTCATTGAACTTGCTGATTTTTACCAGTCAGGCAGAATACTGGATTGCCGAACGTGCTATCTCAAAAACTGATGCTCCGAACCACGTCCAATCATCCAGATACGGCATCAAGCGTGGTGTGCCGGTCGTTGATAATGAAGGAGCGGCAATTTGGTGTCATCGAAATGGCGCTACGCTCGGTGAACTTCGATATACTGATGTTGAAGGTAACTTTGTAGCAACTGATATCTCGCTGCTCGCATCACACTTATTTACTGACATTGCAGATATGGCTGTGCGTCGCTCGAATGCTTCAATGGATGGCAATCTTCATGCGATCATTAGGAGCGATGGACAGGCTCGCTTGGCAACAATTCTTCGGGAGCAGGAAGTTACTGCTTTCACTCGCATGACCACTGATGGCCTGTTTAAGGCGACGTGTAAAAACGGTCGCAATGATTTGTCGTTTATCATTCAGCGCAATGGGCAAAGATATTTTGAGCGCTTCGAGACCGGCCTTCTATTGGATGAAGCTCAAGATTTCCAGTTCGGATCACCGCAAAATGTCATATCAGGCTTAGCTCGCTTTAACGGTCGTTCTGTTTGGGTCGTTGGCGATGGCAACGTATTCGGACCATTCAGCGTTTCAGGCGGTACTATTGAACTGACAATGGCAGTCACAAAAGCAACGGTCGGCACATGGAAACCACCGGTAATCTCTACCCTTCCACCTCCAAGAGATATTGGGCCGAATACAATATTAAAGAGAAAGGCTCGGATCCACAGCATCCATCTTTCTCTATTGGATACGACAAGTGTCGCGATTTCTGTCAATGGTAATCCGTTACAAGATGTTGACTTATATCGTTATGGATTACTCGCGGATGTGCCGGAGCTTTCGCAGGGTGTCACCACAACAATCAAAATCCGCAATCTGCGCGGATATTCTGATGCGCCATTTGTGACAGTCTCTCAGCTGCGTCCTGGTAGACTTAACGTCCGTGCGATTACTGTGGAAGCAGCACTATAGGAGGTCGCTTTGGAATTAGCCATTGCTGCAATTGGAAAAGTCGCTGCCGGTTTAGGGATGTCATCAGCTGGCGCTGCGGCAGGAGCAGCCGGCACTGCTGTCGGTGGTGCAACCGCCGCAGGGTCTGGTGCATTGACCGCGCTTCAAGGGTTTTCAACAGCCCTTCAGGTGCTAGGCGGACTTAGTGCCGGCGCAGCATCAGCTCGAGCCTCCGAACAGCAAGCTGTTCAAGCTGAGCTCGAAGGTGGTCAAGAGCAGCTGGCTGGCGTTCAAAGACAAAATAAAATGCGTCGAGAACTCGCGCGTGTGCTCGGACAGAATGAGGTTGCTTATTCTGCGGCCGGCATTGATCTGACACAAGGGGTTGCTGCTGATGGTGCTGCACGAGCAAAGCAGCAGGCCGCACAAGAAATTTCTATTGATCAACAGGATACTGATTTCAGACGTTCACTGTATCGCATGCGAGCACAGGGTTTAAGGCAACGCGCAAAATCTGAGCGTGGTGGCGCGCTTCTTGGCGCGCTTGTTCCGGTTGCACAATTTGGTATCAGTGTTGCGGAGCGTGGATAATGGCAAACAGGCAGCGTCGTTCCCCTGGTGAAGTTTCTCGCTTCTCTGGTAATGCTTTAATTTCAACCGATCTTCCGGCTTATGCTGTTGATACGGGGCAAGCATCGCGTGTTCTGGCTGATGCGGCCGGAAGTCTTTCCGGCACATTATCAAAACTTGCAGATAAGGCACGTCAGCGCGAGGCTATCCAGGATGCAGAACCTTATGTTCAGCGTCAGGCTACCGGCTATCTTGAAGCTCGTGCTCTGGATAGAGAGTCCATTGTTAAAGGCAATTCGTCTTATCGTGATGCAATTGCATCTATCGAAAGCCGTGGCAGCGGAGATTATTCTGCTGTTGGTCCCAAAAATGATAAAATGGGACGTGCGCTCGGCCGATACCAGATCATGGAAACCAATATTGGCCCGTGGTCAAAAGCGGCTCTCGGCCGTGAAGTTTCAGTTCAGGAATTTATGAGCTCGCCTGATATTCAGGATGCTGTGTTTGATCATAAATTTGGTGGATATGTTAAACAGTTTGGACTTGAAGGAGCCGCGCAAGCTTGGTTTGCAGGTCCTGGTGGAGTTGGTAAAACCAACCGCACAGATGCTTTAGGCGCTGATGTAGGGTCGTACGGGAAAAAATTTATATCTGCGCTTGGGCAGGCTCCGTCTGCTGAAGCTCAGGCCAAAGCTAATACTTATCAGGCTCCTGTGCTTTCAGTGGAGCCGCTCGCGCTTCGCCGTGATGGTACGGTTTATAGTGAGGCTTTTGACAATGCTGTTATGTCCGGATGGGCGTGGCGTATGCAGGCAGGTCTATCAAA
Organism: Pseudochrobactrum asaccharolyticum; assembly: GCF_003314995.1. Classification (GTDB taxonomy): domain Bacteria; phylum Pseudomonadota; class Alphaproteobacteria; order Rhizobiales; family Rhizobiaceae; genus Pseudochrobactrum; species Pseudochrobactrum asaccharolyticum. Next base: position 349,912 of record NZ_QNRH01000004.1, on the reverse strand, counting down.
TGACTTGTTTAATGCCCAACAGCAATTTCAGGATGATCCCACGGGTTTTGCGGATGCTGCAAACAAAATACACGAGACGTATCTAAAGGATATCGATGATCCTCAAATGCGAGAGGTCTTCGATAAATCATTTTCACAGCGTACTGAAGCTTATCGTCAAAGTGTCTTTGCGCAGTATGAAGCAAAATTGCGTCGTCAACAGGAAGCTGACTTTGCTACAGGACTCGAGGCACAACAGAGGGACATCGAGCGACAAGCCCAAGTGCTTGGTGCATCACCCAAAGGAGACGAACTCATTAAGCAGCAAGTGACTGCTGCACAAGCAGCAATTGATGGTGCAATTCATGCCGGCACGCTCACACCTGCGCAGGGAGAAAAAGCAAAGATTGAGATTGCGATGACAGCTGCCCGTGGCCGTATACAAGGTGTATTTGATGCTCTTCCCACTCCTGAGCAAAAAGAACAATATTCTCTTGGGTTGCTGAGCGATTGGAAGGACAGCAAAGGCCCTTTGGCAGATTTACCATATGCAACAGTGAAGGCGATGTCCGACACGTTGCGGCGGGATGCGCTTGAGCAAAAGAATAAAGCTCAAGCTCAAAACAAAGTGGAAGCTGCAAAAATCGGTTCCCTAATTGATGATGATATTGCAAGTGTTTCAGCAACAGGAAAAGGCCTAGACCCAAGTACATCCAACCTTACGCCTGATCGCGTGCAGGCATATTTAGGGGAAGATGGCCTCAGAAAATGGCAAGAAAAACGCGATTACGCCGGCCGCGTTTTTGACGCCACCAACGGAATGAACACACAATCTGCCGCTGATATAGCTGCAAGAATATCAGGCATGCAACCAACACCTGGCACACCAGGTTTTGCGGAAGATCTGGAAGTATTTACCGCAGCTCAAAAACAAGCTTCAGCTGTTATTAAAGAACGAGCTGCGGATCCTGCTTTATCCGTGCAAAAGGCTTTCCCTGACGTTCAGGCTGCTGCCGATGCAGCAGATCCTCAGGATCCTTCATCAATGCAGTCATTAGTATCAGCTCGTCTGCAGGCGCAGCAGGCGCTCGGTGTTTCAGACTTTGAGCAGGCGCCGCTTACTGCAGATGAAGCTCGAGCGCTTGCACGGCCAATTTCTGCGCAAGCGGATCCGTCTTTAGCATCCAAGGCAATGATGGCAACTGTCGAGCAGATCCAGCAAACCTATGGCAGTTATGCAGATCAGGTCGTAGCGCAGATGATTGCTTCACAGGGGGTGAGTAAGGAAATGGCCGGATTAGGAGCCGGATATTTTCGCCGCTTGTCAAAAGGTCAGGCTTTTTCTGCATCTGATAAACGGCAAGGACAAGTCATCAGTGAGGTCGATGCTGCTGATGCTTCAGGCGCTCCGATTGCTACAGATGCTTTCCCTATACCAAATTATAAGCAGCGCCAGGCATTAATATCACAGCCTGAGAAAGCTGGTGAATTCGATGAAAAATTTGGCTCTGGATCTGCACAGAGAATACTGGGACGTACTGAACCGGCATGGGTTGAATGAGAAAACTTATTCGCTTCTTCTTGTTTCAATAATGCGCCAAACTCCCCACTAGAAGAATCGACTACTAAGGAAGAGGCAAAGTTGAAAGTTTGGCGCTGGATTCAGATAATCTATTTGAGTATTTACTTTCTCTACGTTGGAAGCGCTGCATACTGGGCATGGGATAAAATGTCATTATTCGAATGGTACAGATATGTTGGCTGGCAAGCGCTTTATGGTGCGTTTTGGCCACTCGTGTTTTTAACACATCGGTTGTTTAGTTGACCTAACGCATAGTTCCTTAGGCTTATCTCATAATTTATGAGGTAAATTATGGCCAATTACTTTGACCAATTTGATGGCGTTGAAGATACAATTTCAGCGGCAGCTGAGCCTGGGCTCATCGATCGATTTAAATTAAACTTTGAGGCTGGCAATCGCACCAACACTATTCTTGGTGCTACCTATGATGCATCCACTCCTTCGCGCCAAGCTGATCGTGCGCGATTTGATCGAAACTATGAAGCATATCCTGAATGGCAAGGCTTTCTCGAAGGGTCTACAGCACTTGCCGGCCAGATTGCCGGTACCGCTGCCAGCATCGAAAATTTTATTCCTATCGGTCTTGGTGAAAAAATTCTGGTCGGCAGCAAAATGGCTGTCACCGGTTTGTGGGCAAAAATTTTTGCCGGCGCTGTTGATGCGGCCGCAGTGAACGCTGTCACAGATGCTGCCATCCAAGGGATCGATATCGCCGGTGGAAATGCCGAAGAGTTTGACCCCAAGCGGTATGCTATCAGCGTTCTTCTCGGGGCTGGTATTGGTGGCGCTGCAGGCGGCATTACGCATGGTGTTGGTAAAAAAATCGAACAGAGCCGTGCGGCAAAAAATGCTGAAACAGAAGCTGGTAAAGGCGCGAATTTCTTCGATGCTCTTGATGATAATGCGCCCTCACCTATTGCTGATACTTCTAATGTTGCGGCGCAAATTGCACCAGAGCCAAATCCAGTCGCCCCAATTATCGAAGCGCGCCCGTCTCCGACTAGTGTTCCAGCAGCTGAACCGGTTCCTGCGCCTAAAGCTTCTCCCACTTCGCCGGTTACAATTGAATACGTTGTAAATGATAGTGCTCTTGATGGTCTTCCTGCCGGAGAACTCCATGGACAGCGTGTAACGCTTTCAACAAACCAAGAGAACGTACCGGGGACAATGCGCCGTGTGGTCGATACGAATGGTGATGAGCGTATCATTGGCAACGGTCTTTTAATGCCTGTAGAGCAGGTTGAAAAATTAGGGGGTGGCGCACGCCCCGAGACGGTTAGTCAGGTCTCTTCCGATGTCCCGCCAACGATCGGTGAACGTCTATCTGATCAAGCGGCAGACGTACGTGGCATTGAAAAATTCAATTCATCGCGACAGGTCGAGCCGCTCCGTGAGGCAGCGCTCATTGCCGATACGGTAAAAACAATCGATGATCCATCGATAGCCCCGCCCCGTGTTGATAAAGCGGCTGATGTAACCGGCAAGCACGATATGCCGCTTATCGCTGCAGCCACAAAAGATGTCGGCGATTTTATGATGGCTACACCTTCAGCTGGATTGCGATCTCAACGCACAAGAGCGACCGAGGTGGCGGCTCAAGTGCAAAGTGCTGCAACACATGTGCAGCGTATTCGCGAAACAGCTGATGCTCTTGCAACAGCGCTGAATATTACAGCAACAAGGCAAGGACGGATCACCGGTGGCAAACGCGTTCTCGGTACATTCGATACCCGCGATAGCGTTGTTCGTGTTCGATCGCTTGAAGACTTTGACACGCTCACTCACGAATATGGTCATCACATTGACGCGCATATTCCAGATATTAAAAACTTTATCCAGCAGCACTCTAAAGAGCTTTCTGTGCTCGATTATGATCCTACGGACGGTCGCGATTATGAAGGTTTTGCTGAATTCTTTCGCCTTTGGATTACCAATCGTGAATACTTGAAAAAAAGCTTGCCAGATATCTCTGATAAATTTGGAAAATTGCTCGACGAAAAAGCGCCTGAAATGGCGAAGGCTATCAATGATGCAACAGCGGCTTGGGATGCATTTCTGACAGCTCCAAGTACGGTTGCGGTTAAATCCACTATCGTTTCTTCAAAAAAAGACGGCTGGTTTAAGTCTGCACGTAAAGAGCTGAAGAAAGGCGGATTTGGCGGGACAATCGCCGATGTCTTGCAGCGTATGTATACTTTTTCGCTTGATGATCTCAACCCAATTAATCGCGCTGTCTCACATTTGAAAGACCTTCATCTTTCCAATACAGGCAAGGTTCTGGATATCAATACATCGTCAGATCCTTACAAGCTCGCGCGCATGTCGCGCGGTGCATATTCGGCTGGACATATGGATGTGATGTATGGTGTAGCTCCATATAAGAGCGTTAATCCTGAGAGCCCTTCCCTGCGTGATGCTATTGTTGAGGCAACAGGTAAGCCAAATGCTTTGTCCGGCTGGGATAATGAGCGTGTCGCCGATTTTGGTTCCTATCTTTGGTCGAGGCGTGCACTCGGTGAATGGGAGCGGTATCGCAATGGCGAAATTCCAAATCCACCAGATAAGCTCACTCATGCAGATCACACAGCAAATGTTGCCGAACTTGAAAAGCAGTTTCCTTCTTTTGTTGCAGCTGCAGCCAAAGTTCATGAATTCAACCGTGCACTTTGGAAAAAGAAATATGATGCCGGTTTGATTGATCTCGAGACTTTTGAGCGTGGCAATCTGATCAAGGATTACGTGCCAGGTCTGCGGGATTTTTCGGCTGATAGTGAAGTCAAGGCATCCGGAAAAAAGTCTGGCCGAGGTGGCTCTATGAAGGGCGGCTTTGTTAAGCGTTTTAAGGGTTCTAAGCGCGATGTCATTAATCCGCTAGAAAGCCTTGCGGCTGATGCTTATGAAACCAGCATGTCAATTGCACGTAATGATGTGGTCAAATCCCTTCATAGACTAGCTCTGAACGCCGGCCCAGGCGGAGGTGCCATTGCCGAAATCGTTCCGACAAAAGAGCTTCGCGCCAATATGGTGGATCCGATCGAGGCAATCCAGTCTGCAGCAAAAAATGCTGGGCTTAATGATGCAGACATCACTGTGTTACGTGACGCGGTGGAAAGCGCTGTTGGCTCTGAAAAGGCTGCTGTCTTCCGCCCCGCTATGATAAATGAAAAGGGAGAGCCTATTGTCTTTTTCCGTGATGGCGGTGATTTGAAAGCATTGCGTCTCGCTGATGGGAAATTCGGTCATGAAATGTATCGTGCGCTCACAATGATGAGCCGCAGTGAGAATAACTTCTGGGTGAATATGGTTGCAGTACCAGCACGTATTCTTCGTGCTGGTATTACACTGACACCAGAGTTCATCGCCGCAAACTTTGTTCGTGATCAGACAATGGCTGCAATATATTATGGCCGTCCATTCCACAGGATCGGTGTGACCATACGTGGCGCGGCCGATGACATTATCGGAAGCGATGTCGCTAAATCATATAGTCGTTTGTATGGAATATCTGGCGGTGCAGAAACAGCATCTCTTTCTGCAGTTATGGCTAAGCGTGACATTGATGGTTTGCGCCGCCGTGGATGGGTGGCTAATCGCCTGAAATCTTTACACGGGATTATGCAAACTGCGGAGATCTCTGAAACTGCAACCCGTGTCGGACTATTCAGGACATTCCAGGAAGAGGCCAAAAAACGCGGATTAGATAATTATGAAGCACTCCTCGAGGCTTCATGGCGCGCAAGGGACTATATTGATTTTGACCGGCGTGGGTCCGGCATGGGGGCTGTGGCTCGGGTAATCCCATTCTTGAATGCTACAATTCAGGGGACTGACAAAATGGCTCGTCATATGATTGCACCATTAGCTAAAAAGTTCCTTGGTTTGGCTATGGACGCAGAAGACATTCGTGCTTTACCGGATGCCTGGAAAGCCTGGGCTCGTCTCTCAGCGTTAACCGTAGCCTCGATGTCCCTATATGCTCTCAGCAGTCGGCATGAAGATCATGATGAGATTTCAGAAACGACACGCGCCACGCACTGGATGATTAAAGCCGGTGATAAATGGATTGCTGTACCTAAGCCTTTTGAAATGTCAGCTATGATCAATTTAGGGGAAGCGGTCTACGATATGTGGGGGCAGAAAGATCCTCGCGCAATGAGCCGTTGGGGCGATAGCCTTTATGAAGTTTTGGTCCCGCCGAACCTTCTTGAAAGTAATCCGCTGATAAAAAGCTATTTCGAGCTGAAGTCGAATACAAACTTTTTCACTGGATCACCAATCGTTCCCGATGATCTGAAGGGGATGGAGCCATTTCTGCAGTACACATCAAGATCCAGCGCAATATCCAAACAGCTTGGTAGGATTTTCAACGAACCACCGGTGATCATCGATCATCTCATAACAACGCACTTGGGATCATGGGGGCGTAATGCTCTGTCATTGTATGATCTTGCCCAGCCTGATGCTCCAGGCTTTGCTTGGGACGATGCCCCTATTTCCCGCCGTTTCATTAAGGATGCGGCGCGTGGAGCACAGTCATCTACTATGTTTTGGAAAATGGCCGGCCAGCGTGAAGGCACCCTCGAAGGAAAGGTTAAAAGCTGGCAGGCAATGGTAGAAAGCGGTGATGAGGCTGGGGCTGCAGATTATTATGCGAAGCTTGATAAGGTTTCAAAAGCGTATGTTGCAGTTTCCAGTCTCGACGCTGATGCGAAACGCCTGCACCCCATGATCCGCGCCCGAAACGCTATTCAGGCTATCGGCATGGTTCGCAGGGAAATGTCCGCTGGAAAGCTTCTCGATCATGATGGCGAGCCAATCCATGTGTCACCGGCCGAGCGTACTGCTGCTGATGATGTCTTGTCCTCCCTCTCCATGGCTCTAGCACGCAATGGGCTGAAAGAAGCAGGCGTTGAAGGTTGGGCACAGCGTCAAGCAATGTCTGAGGACGGTTTCTATCGAGAACTGTTCGCCGTCAACCCTGGTATAGCTGAGCGCCTTGGTGATGCTTATGCCAATAAAAAGGTATGGACTGCTGAAGCAACCAATGCAGTCTGGTCTGAAGTAAAAGATCGCGTACTCGCTGATGGATCCACTGCATTTGTTGGTGATCTGGTAGCAGAGGTTAAAGGTGGCGGCCTTGCTCTCGCAGGTATGAAGCGGCCCCGGAAGAAGAGGCCTGTTCTTTTACCATAATTGAAGCGATAGATGTTGAACAGAAAGAGCGTGGCCAGGCAATAACAGGTTTGCTAGACCGGCTAGGAGACCGGCAGAGCACAGCCCTCCCATTACGTCCGACCATAAACAACGCACCATCAAGGCGCGTTGGGCGCTCCTAGTATCAAGCCCGCTTGCATTCAGGGCTTTACCTTTTTCACAAAGCGTTATTAGGTCGAGTCATGATGAATCATTTGTCAAGGGGGAAAAATGACAAGTAAGTTTTTTGGTATTATAGCAATAGGTTTAATTGTAGCGGGATGCGGCCCACAAACATTCTATTACGAACGATCTTCAGGGTTGCGCGTCGATACCAAGCCATCAATTTTAACCCCATTTCAACTTGCGAAAACTGAGTGTCAAGGTGAAGTCGCTCAGACACGTCTTGGTGGTGGTGGCAGAGCCCCATTCGATGAAGCGATACTTGCAGAGAAGGCGATGTTCGGCTGCATGAGTAAACGAGGCTACGATGTGCGTCCATAATAAATTTCGGCTGGTTTATTGAAGGGTTCTAATATGGATAAATACACAAAGTTTGTTCTGACAATTATCGCTGGAGCACTATCGATCATTGCCTTTCAGAATATGAGTACTCCTGCTGTGGCGCTTGGTGAAAGCTGCGGCTCTCGTCACGATCCCTGCTATATTGAATACAGTGGCTTCAGTGGCCTTCCTGTGAATGTGCAGAATAGAGTAGATCTAGTTCAGCCAGTGCTGGTTTCTCCAACAAATTAATTTAGCAAGCGCACACTACTCTTATGGTTGACCAAAGTGTTCCCCTGCGATGATTGCAAGATCTAATCGCAGGGGATTATTCTATGAGCATTGCACTTCCAATTGAAGAAGATCCGCGTTTCCGTCGCTACACAGCGTCTCAAGGGCAGAAGGTATTTTCAGTGCCCTTCCCCTTCCAGCAGGATGAAGATCTTTCAATTCGGCTTTTTATCGATGGCGCTTATTCGGAAATTGATCGCTCGCTGTTTACTCTTTCTGGCGCGATGGATCCACAAGGAGGCAGCATTGCGTTTCATAATGGCCGCTCTGCTGGTGAGATCATTGTCATTGTGGGTGCGGCTATTCTTGAACGATTATCCTCCATCGTTCGTGATGGCCGCTTTTCGTCTAAAGTTACTGACGATGAATTCGATCGCAATCGATTAATTCAGCAAGAGCAGCGGCGCGAAACAAATCGGGCTCTAAAGTTTGATTTTGATGTTGATAAAATCAAACCTCTGCCTCTACCAGAACGCGGCAAGGCTCTTGTCGGCAATTCTGATGGGACCGGATACATCAACGCACCTATCGCCGAAGGTGATATCGCGGTCGCAGTTGAGGAAGCAGAGGCGGCGCGTGCTGCTGCTGTTAGTGCCAAAGAGGGTTCCGTTACTGCTAAAGATATTGCGGTCGAACAAGCGGGCATTTCCACCAGTGAAGCGGAACGTTCTAAGCAGGAGCGAATTGCCGCCGAACTTGCCGCTCAAATTGCCAATACGGCTAAAGACGCCGCATTTATAAATGCTGATGTTTATGCAAGTGTTGCAGAAGGTCTTGCCGCTATAGCTTCCGGCGCGCAGTTTCAGATCGAGGTCGGTGATGATAATGTTCGTTACCGCAATGATGCGGGAGTGGCAGTTGAGGTGGCTCGATACCCAAGTGCTGCTAAGGTAAATGGCCTACTCACCCCGAAAAAGAACTTAGTAAACCCCGCAGAAATACGCCGAGGCAGGCGTTATAGCCCGGCGGCAGGTGCAATTATTGAAGACTGGTCTTGGCGCTGCACTGGGTTCATTCCGGTCACACCGGGGCAGAGTTATGCAATCTCTGGTGCAAAAACGTCACCAGCGCCAACAGGGGCATGGTTTCAGTCCGCGAGTGATACAGCACCTTGTTTGCAGGTAGACCCTAATAATCTAATTCTAGACGGTGGCGTAAGAGTTGCGCCTGCAGGATATCACTATTTGGTCGTAAATATTACGAACGGCGGACAAGACGACACAACCTATGACTCTACAATTCAAGTCGAAGAAGGCTTGGCGATTACCGAGTATGCGCCGTACTTCCTACGTGTTGCTGATGATCGTCTACCAGGTTATCTGCGCGGGGATGAAATCCTAGAAGACTGGTCTCTCAATATGATTGATCCGTCCGTCATACAATGGACTAGACGGTACTCAGCCGCGAGTAAGACTATGATCTTAGCCGACGCCACTGCCATTGTTGCAAGTGGTCGTATCGCAGTGAAAGAAGGGGAATTCTACACCATATCGGGAGAAGGTATTTATACCGGTTATCAAGGCGGGTATTTCGGCGATACCAGCCCGATTAACGCTATAGATAACATAACTTTTGCCGCGCCTCCTTCTGGATCGGGACGCATATTTCAGGTGCCCGTCGGTCTTGGCATCACGCATGTGGCTCTTAACCTTGCATCGACTGATAAGATTGTTCTCAATGGCAACGCCCAGATGGAACGGGGTGAGGTCGCTACTACGTACCAGCCCTTCAATGCCATTGAGCAGATAAAGCCAGAGCTTCTACCGACTGGTTCTACACCTGCTCCGTCAGGCGGGTTTAATGCGAATGCTTGGTATAACTTCGTTGAAGCAGACGGCGGCGGGTCAGACCTTTCGCACAAGCTCCCGCTATTCCGCGATAAGTGGTTAAAGCGCAATGCTGATCTCACTGTCGTCAACACTGGCACAAGTCTCACGGCACGATCAACAGAACATTGCACCGATCATCCCAAAGCATCACTGCGCCCGCCGCTGATGCACAGCATGAACTTTGCAACGCATGTATGGGATAAGCTCAATTGGGAAGGCCAGCAGTATCGACGGTATGATGCTCCTGCGTTCTTCACTGAGACAGGAACATGGGCTACATCGAGCAATCTGACCGAATGGGATGATGGTGCTTATAGGCATGGTCTGACACGCTATAGTGAGGGTGCCGCCGCATCTGTGGCCTTCACGATCCCTGAGGGCATGTGGGCAGCACGGTTCATTTACCGCACAGATAGTGTGGGTTGTTCTGCAACCGTTGCAGTTTCGGGCGGTAATGGCTTGGTGCAGGTTTATGATGAGGCTGCATTAGCTTGGGTTGAGGCCAATGGCTATGTGTTCAGTCAGGCAGAGGCTGCACCTGTTGCGCGTAATGTTCTGGTTCCAACAACAGTTTCCGGTGCAACCGCCACGCAAAGCCTGACCAGCAAGGGCAATACAACTTATCAGAAGCGCCTTAAAATGCGAGTTATTAACCGTTCGGCAGCCCGTACCATCACCATCAGTCGGACAGGTGGTGGCGCTCGCTTCATGTATTGGGGTGTGGAATGGTCGCCGCGCGAGCATATGGTTACTTACGTCAATGCGGCCCGAGGCAGTCATAATGCCAGCGTTGCCGCTGCCGGTCTGATGCGGTTTCAGGATAATGAGGTCTGGGGCTTTAAGCCCGATCTCATGCTTTTTGAAAACCCGATCCATAACGATGGCGCTGCTGGCGTATCAGGTGACTATCCGGAAGGTTATTGGGCTTGGCTGACTGAGCGTTTCATCTGGCAAGAGAGTTTTGAACTTTCCATGAAAGGCAGCTGCACACGGCTCAGCCTACCTTTCCCGGAAATCGCTGTCTTCACAGCATCAATTTCTTGGAATTTCAACGGCATTGATGATGACGGCCAATTGAAATTTAAGGCCACCTCAGACACCGGCCACATGATGACGCCACTGGATCGCTTTGCAGAAGCGCATAATCATGTTGTGGCAAATCATCCAAACTCAGTCAGCATTCATGCAACTCAGCGATGGTGTGATGCGGCGGTTGCAATATTTGCCAACTTGAAAGCTGCGACCGAGGGCAGCGGAAAAGCAGGCGCAACTTTTACCAATGAAGGCAGTCATTGGAATGACACCGGCTCTCGCATCATGGCCAAGGCTGTGCTGCCCGTCATTCCGCGAGTTTGGTAATAATGTCCATGTCTTGCATTTAAGTATCTCAAGACGGTTGATCGAACGCAGTCACATTTATGATCGGCTCCAGAAATTATCTGGAGCCGATCATGTTTGACAGCAAAACCTATTTAATGATTTCCGAAATCGCGAAATTGCGCGGAATTTCTGCGCCAGCGCTTGCCGCTGTAGTTGAGGTCGAAAGCAATGGTATCGCATTTGCAAAAGTCGATGGTCGCGATGTCCCGCTGATCCGCATTGAAGGGCATTATTTCGACCGTCTGGTTCCCGCGAAAAAGCAAAAGCAAGCCCGTGATGCGGGTCTCGCATCTCCAAAAGTAGGCGCTGTTAAAAACCCAAAAAACCAATTGGACAGATATCGCATGCTTCAGCGCATGTGCGATATCGATCAAGCAGCAGCCATTATGTCTTGCAGCTGGGGCGTTGGGCAGGTGATGGGGGTGCTTTGGAAGAAGCTTGGTTTTTCATCCACTGATGATTTTCGCATATTTGTTATGTCCAGCCTGAAAAACCAAATCGAAGTAATGGTCCGCTTCATCGAATTTTCTGGCCTGATCGACGAGTTGAAACGCCTAGATTGGGCTGGGTTTGCACGTGTTTACAATGGCCCCGGCTACAAAGCGAACGCATACGACACTAAAATGGCCAATGCGTATGCTCGTTATGGCGGCAAGGCGAGTTCGTCTCCTGCATCCGGAATGCTACGATCAGGATCATCAGGAGCTGGCGTGCGAGAACTTCAAACATTGCTTCAGCGCGCCGGATACTCTGTTGCCGTAGACGGCGATTTTGGACCAGCCACAAAAAAGGCAGTGTTCGAATTCCAGCAGGAGCGAAACCTTGAAGTTGACGGCGTTGTTGGCCCAAAGACACAAGAAGCATTGCGGCTAATCGTTCTTAGTCCAAGCGAACAGCCAGGGCGGCAAGATGTCTCGTCAGTTCCTGCGGTCAAGAATGCTGTCAAAGGAGGAGGTGCAATTGCTATCGTCCTGTCAATTCGTGATCAGATTGGTGAAACCGCCTCGTATCTTTCCGGTATGGGGGCAAAATTTGCAGACAATCTTTCATCCGGGCTTCTCGCTGTTTCTGGTTTCATCGGTATCTGTCTCGCAATTTATGCCGCTTATGGATGGTGGAAGTCTCGCCAAACAGTGGAGCAAGGATGATGGCTCTGCTGTTAATCGCATTTATGAAAAAGCATGGGCCAGCGTTAGTGTTCGTTGGTCTTCTTCTGCTCATCGGTGGATCGATTTACCTAAAGGGTTGGTCAGATCGTGGTGTGAGAGAAATATCCGCTTCTCAAACGCGAACAATCGACCGAACAGATAACCGAGGAAAAACCAATGAGAAAGTTCGTAAGTTTGATAGCCGTGCTTTGTGCAATGCTCTCGACGGGGTGTACAGCAACAACGAGTGCAAGTGACGGCGCCGGCTACGAAAAGCTGCACCCTAATGCGGAAACCCGTGCTTTTATCATTAGCAATGATCGGCCATTCGCGAATGAGGTCGCTGCCCATAATATCCAGTGCTCAAAAGATCGCGCTTGCAGAAAGTAGGAGTGGCCGATGTCAGTAAATGATTTTCTGGACGCGGCCGGCATAAAGATAGGCGTATTCGTTGCAGGGCTTTCTGGCGGCATCCTGCGCGGCTTATCGCGCCGCCGGTATACAGCAAAGGAAATGATCGCATCGCCTATATGTGGCGCGCTGGCGGCCGCATATTTAACAATGCCTATACTCCATTATCTCCGCGCCATTAACTGGCCTCTTCCTGAATAGCCGATAGCTGCAACAAATGCCACAGCTTTTGTTGTCGGAGCATGCGCTATGTGGATCTCCGATATTATGCTGGAAATCGTTTCACGCTGGATTCGCGGCGGACAAATAAAAGAATAAAATCTACAGCTGTTTAATGCTGAAAATATGAAAAAGATTGATCTAAAATTGAAAAAGTCGGATAAATCGCAAATGCTAAGTATTTGATTTATAACAGTCTCATAATGACTCTTAATCAGCGGGTCACAGGTTCGATCCCTGTCGCACCCACCAAGCTTTTTCAATAGCTTAGTGGTATTTTCAAAACTACAACATTGAACAAGCGCTTAAAATATTGCTTCCAGCATTGAGAAATCACTTTTTAATTAGCATCTACCACCGATATCCGCTTTGCTCCTGAGCACGCGGTCAAATATGCATCCAGATTGTATAAACATTCTGACTAATGCCCGAAGCGGCAAGCCCTCTTCACACGCAAACTGGCGAAGGCCTGTCCTGTTAACCCTTCAATTGATCAGCTTCCCAATAATAAACCGATATATTCTCTGCATTATTATTAAGATTTGCCATTTGTTGAGAAATTTCCCATACGCATTTCTAAAAGGAAGTGCTTAATGACCTATATTGCAGATTTTTTTAAATACACAGCGATTGTAGTGATCGGGCTTTTGCCTATTATGAATCCTTTGACAACAATCCCGCTGTACATGTCACTAACAAACCGTATGTCTGCCGAGAATAAGCGCAAACAAGCTGCCAAGGCCTGCGTTTATGCTTTCAGTATTCTCGCAACTTTTCTGCTGCTCGGAAAAGGTATTATTTCTCTCTTCGGTATTTCTATGCCGGGCATTCGGGTTGCTGGTGGTATTATCATCCTGATATTGGCGCTGCGGATGATTTTCTCAGGCAGCGATCCGTCTTCAGAGGTTGATTCATCCGCTTCTGACATCAAAAAAGCCGATATGGATTATTCTTTCTCACCACTTGCCATGCCAAGTCTTGCAGGCCCTGGCTCGATCGCTGTGGTGATGGGCTTAGGCTCACAAATTCCGGCAGGACAAATGATTATGGGGCATATCCATATTCTGATCGGCATCACTATTGTCGCATCAATTGCCTATATCACTTTGTCCGCATCCAAATGGATTGAAAAACTGCTGGGAAAACACGGCACACAAGCGATTTCAAAGATCATGGGCTTCCTGCTGACTTGTATCGCTGTGCAATTTTTAGCATCAGGAATACGGGACTTTTATATAGATTTCTCCGCCTTAACACCCGCAGGTACGCTATAACCATCAGGGTAAAACTGCGCTACTTTACTGGACGCAATTTACTCCTCAGTACCACTATATCTGTGACCAAGAGTATAATTTGATAAAGACATCTACGCGCATCAGCAATATTATCATGGATATATAGTAAGTGATTACGTTTGAACAAAAACTGCCCCCAGCGCTATACTCAGGAGATTTAAATTCAAATACAGTTATATAGTCTTATTGACATGAATGATACTTTTAATAAAAAACCTTTCAATAACCACCAATAGACAGAGAAATCCCTGATGAACTTTCAAGATATGACGAGTTTCGATAAATTTTTAACGCCATCCCTGATCAAGATTGTTTATTGGCTGGGCATTGCGGCAATTGTCATTGCTTCGCTGATCACTATCTTCTCAGCATTCAGCTTTATGGGTGGTGGGATCAAGCAAGTTATTGGCGGTCTTTTCATGCTCGTTGCCGGTACAATTTTCTGGCGCGTTGCCTGTGAAGGCATCATTCTGTCCTTCCGGATTTATGACCGTCTGACAGAAATCAGAGACCGGTTGCCACGCAACTAAGCTCTTACAAACGGCGACCTTCGGGTCGTCGTTTTGCTATGAACTACGCGACAATCATTCAGACTATCCAACATAGGTACAGGATGGAAATATGAATATTGGTGTTGCACTTAATCAGGTCGCACTGGAGGATTATAATCCGGACTGGAAAGCACTTTTTGAACAGGAAAAAGCTGCCCTGTAACAAGTATTAGACGGCATACCTGTTACAATAGAGCATATCGGGAGTACGTCAGTTCCTGACTTAAAATCAAAACCAATTTTGGATATCGGCATTGGCGTTGATAATAAAGGTAACATTGCGATTATCACCGATATTCTGAGTAAGAATAATTATAACAATTTAGGTTTCCGATCAGAACAGATGGGCGTGATACTTGAACGTCTGCGCGATGGAAAAAGAACCCATTGTATCCATATTCTTGAACTAACCAGCCGACACTGGACAGATTATCTGAATCTGCGCAATCTTCTCAGAGCCAATGAACATATCCGAAAAGACTATGAGCTGTTGAAAGAGAATTTAGCAGCTCTGCATTACAATAACCGGAAAGCATATACGGCCGGAAAAGCTGACTTTATCCAAGCGCATTTAAAGACGATGAGAAACATACCTTAAAGTAAGCTTCACTATGGAAACCATACTATGTATGCCACCGGAATTTCCATCTTTATAATCTCAGGCCTCATCGCGCTTATCGCGAATTATAAGCTCCGGCATCTGCAAAGATTACCTATGCAATGGGGATTTTCAGGATAAGTTAACTGGACAGCGCCGAGACCTTATGCGCTCGCACTTTTCCCCGCGCTTTATGCCCTTATTGCAGTATTCATTATTTTTACCGGCATCAGCGGCCATGAAGCAATCACAACCCGCTCCTTACTCATCCTTGCAATTACTTTGGTGGGAGCGCAGCTTTTGCATCTGCTGCTGATCGATAAAACCAAAAGTTTTTAAATCGCTCTTCAATCATACTTTACAATAATATTTTGCGCCCTAATTCGTTCAAAACAAGCGCTTACTGATGCTCAATGCCCCTCTCATCGCTTTACTATGCCGAACTATTACAGCCGAATTTTAAAGTGATATATAAGAGAATAATCTCTTAAGACATTAACAGCAATGATGACCTTACGAGTACTTGTCTGAGTTTTTAATCTTGCCGGTTGCCACGACATGACCTTTTCAGCCTCATAAAAAATTCACATTTCTAACAATAATTAATTTTGCAACTTTTGTTGTCGAAATACATTTACCTGTGAATGCAATATCCTTGGAGAAGATAAAGCAATGCGAATTCGTTACGATATGAAAAAACTGCCCAATGGCCAATGGTGTGTTTATGACATCTTCACCGGCACTGTAGCCAGGCATAATGGCAGCAAAGTTATAGGCCTTAATATTACTGAAACTGACCAAATGGTGGATCTGCTGAATGAACAGGACGCAGAAACATGTCCGGCTCTGAAGCCAGAGCCGACATATCACTAAGCAAACGGATAATACCAATGGATATCAACAGTTTCACAGCCAGATTTCCGAAATACAGACTGTCGAAAAGCTGCGGCCAGCCACCGAATATTTCCGGTAGCTTCATTCTCTAAATTTGCAAATAGCCTTCTGCCACCTTCACCGCGCTACCGCCAATGCGAGCGCCAGTGAGCTTTTTCCCCGCGACATCCAGCTCCAGACGAATACGCGATGGTCGCCCCATCTGTATCCCCTGCTCAATCCATAACTGCGTCAGTCCGTCCACCGGCCTGTCAAAATCATGGATAGCACCGGCAAAAGCCGCAACGGCTGACCCTGTGGCCGGATCTTCATAAACATGCTTGCCTGATGTGAACATACGCGCGTGATAACTGCTCTCAAACAACCGCGTCTCACGGGTATAAATGTAAAACGGGATCGCGCGCCCTTCAAAAGCCTGCATGTGATCTTCCACAAAAACCGGATCAACCACAACCTTTGCAGCTGCAATCATATTCTTGACCGGCACCAGTACAAATGGCTTACCGCCACTCCATACAGATGGCACATGGTTTTCAAAGCCGATTTCATGCGTATTCAAACGCAAAGCAGCAGCAACCTGCTCTTTTTCAACTGTGATATTCACCCGCTCCGGTAATCGCGGAAGATCGAACTCTGCAAAAGCAGATGACTGCTCATTGCTGTTACAATGAACAGCAACCCGTACAGGACCGACCTTTTCTTCCAAGGTCATAATCAAATCAGTCTGAGGCTTCTGTCCGTCATTGTTTTTATAGGCCAGAGCAACTGCTGTCCCGACAGTAGGATGACCGGCAAAACTCAGCTCATATTCCGGCGTAAAAATCCGGATAGATGCCGAATGCATCGGATTCTCGGCAGGCGATACAAAGACGGTTTCTGAGAGATTAAACTCCCGTGCAATAGCCAGCATCGTGGCATCATCCAGCCCGTCAGCATCATGAACAACAGCGAGCGGATTTCCCGCCAGTGGCTTTTCTGTGAAAACATCGTAGATTTCGTAGAAACGCCCCTGCATCCGTTTGCTGCTCATAATCTCTGCCCTTCCCACTGACCTATGATGATCACTGCCGCCTTTAAAAAAGATGGCATCTGATTCAACACATTTGCATTCCCTGCTAAAACATTCAAACGATTCATGAACTGCTTTTCAACAAGCAGAATATCGCAGTCAACACAGACTGAAATTATTGCGTAAAATACCAATCCGTAAACGCACGGATATAAGGCGGGCTGCGTTCATCCAGCGCCTCGCCCTGCCCGATCATAAGCACGCCCGACAATTCCGGTTTTTCCTGTGATGCAATAAACTGTCTGACTTGCGCCTCTAGCTGCACCGCCGTCCGATCGAAGTAATAGCAACGAAACAGCGCCAGACTGCGCTCACTCATCACCAAACTATAACCGCCCGTGCGTTGTGCATCGGCCAGATCAATGCCGGTTTCTTCCAGCACCTCGCGGCGGGCATTGCCGGCAAAATCGACCTGTCCGTCAACGATATCCTGATCATCATTGGAACCGGCCGGAAAATAAATGCGTCCGGCCACAGCATTATGCGAGGCCATCTGTCCGAGCAGCAATTTATTGTCGGATGAAACAATCACACCGCTGCCAAAAATATGAAACGGCTTATCCGCGCTTTTATCTCTGCGCCAATAAAGCAAACTGCGGAAAGACGTGCGCTGATAAGAGGCTGTCAAAATTCCATTACGCAGTTCAGCACGTGTCGCCAGATAAATCTCACCATCATAGAGCGAAGAATTAGCAGCGACCTCCTGCTGCCAGTTCTCATCAATTTTCTGCCTGTTATGCACGACATAATCCGGCTCACCGGCTTCAACCAGAACCCTGACGTCCTGCACCGGATAAATTTTATTCTCGGCTATATCCTGCATTTTTATCACTCCGTTACACCGCGCATTGCCTTACAGCTCAAGTGTGACAGCAACAGGACAATGATCACTTGCCTTTGGTCTGTCCCAGCCAATTCGCGGAAAACGCACCACATCCTGCCCCTCAGGAAATACCGTACGATAAGGCTGCCCGTTGCGGATAATCTCCGGCACCACGTGCGCATTGCGCTGCGCCAGAGCAGGTGATGCCCAGATATAATCCAGCTGACACAGATGGCGCTCCTGCGGCCCTCGCGTATGATAGAGTGTCCAGCGATCCAACTCAGGCCGCCGCTCTACCAAATTCACAGCAAAACCGTCTTCCAGAAAGACATTAAGACAGTTTTCCGGCTCATGCACTGGCGTAAATTGATAACCATCCCACTGGTCACCACTGATCGCTATCTTTTCATAATAATCATTGAAGTCACCACAGATCACCCACGGGGCATTTGCGGCTTCTTCACGACCAAAGCGCTTTTCGATAATCATACGTACTGCACGGGCTTCAGCCATGCGCACCGGCAAGGTCGTCAGTTTCGGGTCCTGCCCGTAGCGCACGCCACCCATGGATTTAAAATGCGTCACAAACAGTGTCAGCGGCTTGCCGCCAATCCGCAGATCAAGCATCAGACAATCGCGCTTAAACACACGCTCATGCGCCTCAATACCGACATTGGCCAGTACCGGATCATAGACACCTAAATCCTGATAGGTCAGATGCGCATTGCTCTCCAGCTTGACCAGTTCAATCTCATGTCCGCTTTTTGTGGTGTCGCGCATCATCACGCTGACATCAATGCCACGACTGTCATTGCCGTCGATCAGATATTTATGCTTGTAGCCCTGCCCGACCATTTTGAACAAATAGCCATATTCAAAGGCATTCAGTGCTTCGAGGTCGTCAACCTCCTGCAAGCAGAGAATATCCGCGCGGGTCTGCGCAATCGATAAAGCCGAAAGCTGACGGGTATCATCCGTATGTGCCACCATACGCGCCTGCTCAAGCAACCGGTACTGCGCCTCGCTATCGATCTCAAAGAGCTGCAAGGAACGATCCTGACGGTTCTCATTGCGATAACCTGTAAAATCAAACCGCCGCATCAGGTTTTCAATATTGAATGTCGCCAGCGTAAATAAAACAGGCTTTTCAGATGAGGTATTATCACTTACCGGCGCAACCTGCGCAGAAATCATCTCAGACATTATGGTACCATCATTACGTTCATCAGCGGCTGTCCCCAACCTAAACAGCATCGCCTGAATTGCAATCGCTGATATGAGCGGTAACATTTTTGTGGCACTGTGCCCGCCCCTTAAATTGGCGGCAATTAATAGTTATATTAAAATACAGTTTTATAGCTTTATGAACGGATATTGCCATGTCCAGATCCATTTTAAAAACCGCTCTAACGCTGAGCATCGCTCTGTTTTCGGGCGCTTCTGCCTATGCAGGCGGCAATCAGATCAGCGGTGGTCTTCCCTCACTCAATCCGACCGGCATATTGATTATCGGTGGTATTACTGGTGGCAACCGCACCGATCCTGCAGCCCGCAACTGCTATGGCTCGACTTTGTGTAAAGAAAGCGGCTCCTACTACACCGAGGACGGTGTACTCAATTATAAGAACCGTGATCCGCTGGTACAGCGCGGTGCTACAAAACGTATAGGCTCTGATGCCTCACCAACTGTCAGTGACAACAGCAACCATATGCAATGGTGCAGCAATCAGTATCGCTCTTACCGCGCTTCCGACAATAGCTATCAGCCTTTTGCCGGTGTGCGGAAAACCTGCAACTCACCTTTTTGAGTGCAAAAAACAGCGCCCCTTCAAACCTATGTCTGAAGGGGCGTTATTACATTTAATGGGAGACTGAAAAATTAGTCTTTGCTGACTTCTGTAATATAATTGGCATCAGCAACCATGTTGAAATTCTTCACATTTTTAGCTGCAACAGCGGTTTCAATCTGCTGATAGAGCATGACGAACGGGCTGGTTTCCTGAAAATCCTTCTGGATTTTGTGATACATCTGCTCGCGCTTCACTGTGTCGGTTTCTTTTGCCGCGTCCATGGTTTCCTTGGACATTTCCGGAATATCCCAAGAACTGCGCCATGCTGTTGTTTTCATAGCAACATCTTCGCCGTTATCGGGATTATAGGAGAATGTCGAAGCATTGGTATGCGGATCCCAGTAATCCGGCCCCCAGATACCCAGTGAAAGCTCATGCTTACGGGCGCGAACTTTGGTGGTGGTCAGCTTGCCATCGCCCTGCAACAGCTCAACTTTGATGCCAGCCTTGGCAAAAGTCTGCTGAATGCTTTCAGCAATACCAACACCTGGCTGTGTATTACGCACATCAAGCGTCACACTGAAACCATCTTGCAGACCGGCGTCAGCCAGCAATTGCTTGGCTTTATCAACATCCAGCTTGAACGGCTTATCATCAATCGCACCGAACATGCCAAGCGGCAAGAAAGACTGATGCGTGCGGCCAATACCTTTAATCAGGGTATTTTCAATCGCATCATAATCGACGAGATATTTCATCGCCTGACGCACTTCCAGCTTGGCAAGGTTTGGCACATTCTGATTGGCTGTCAGATAGTAGGTGCGGCCTTTAGGAGCACTTAGCACATTGAAATCGCTGCTTTTAGCAAGTTCTTCAATATCACCCGGCTCCAGATTACGGGCAACATCAATATCACCGGCCTGCAACAGCAGACGCTGCGACATGCTTTCTTTCACATGACGATAAATAGCACGCTCAACAGCCGGTTTTGTGCCGCTATAGTTTTCATTGCGATCCAGCAGAATAACTTCATTCGGACGCCATTCTTTCAGGCTGTACACACCCGAACCCGCATAATTGCGCTTCAGCCAGTCATAGCCGAAATCCGTATCAAAAGGCTTGGCGTCGGTTTTCTCTACCTTAACCGCATGTTCCTCGACCAGCTTGCTGTCAACGATAGAGGCAACACTGGAAGACAAGCCATTCAGCACAAAACTTGGCGCGAATGTTTCTTCCGTTGAAAACACAACAGTATAATCATCCGGCGCGGTCACCAGCTTATCGACATTGTCTTTATTCAGACCAAACTGGCTGATGATGAATGCAGGGCTGAGATCAAGCTTGATCGCGCGGTGCAGAGAATAAACCGCATCATGCGCTGTCAGCGGGTTGCCGGAGGCAAATTTCAAACCCTGCTTGATTTTAAATGTAATGGTCTTGCCGTCTTCAGAGATCGTCCAGCTTTCAGCAACCTGCGGAATGATCTTGGTCGGATCTTTCGGATCGGTTGTGATCAGGCGCTCATAGGTGTTTGTCAGAATCTCTGATGTGGTGATTTCGAAAATTTCTGCCGGATCGAGAGAAATCACGTCGTCAATGGCCATGGCCACAACCAGCGTATTCGCCGGTGTTGCGGCATAAGCCCCTGCACTCATACCGAGTACCGATGCACAGGCCAGCGCCAAAGTGTATTTTTTGATTAAAGTCATGAGTTTCCCCTCATTCTCCGCCTGAACCGCTCACCATTATCCGGACTCAAGCCTGTAAAATTATTGCATATCCAAGCTACAGGATTGCCCGCTAAATCCAAGCATCTTTTATAAAGAAAGCCGTAAATTCAGCAAGTTAAGTGCCAAAACATATCGCCGTTAAATACATCCATTTAACGGCGATATACTTGAGCTGAAACTCTGCTCTGAAGACATAAAAAAGCCGGAGCAAGGCTCCGGCTTTTCCAGTCTCAACAGATATTATTATTTCTGATGCGCACGGATCAAATTGCCAAGGCGCTTAATGCCTTCTTCAATCATCTCGTCATTGGCACAGGAATAGGCCAGACGCACTGTATTGGCACCGCTGCCATCAGCATGGAATGCTTTACCCGGGACAAAAGCGACTTTTTCAGTCTCAATAGCCGCGGCAAGCAGATCAGCGCCGTTCATGTAATCCGGCAGGGTTACCCAGATGAACATACCGCCCTCAGGCTTGGTCCATGTGGCCGATTTCGGCATATATTTATCCAGCGCTTCAAGCATTTTGTTGCGGCGATGGGAATATACAGCCTTGATCTTAGCAATCTGCGCATCAAAACCATTGGCAGCAACATGATGCACAGCCAGCTGATTGATGGTCGAAGAGTGCAGATCAGCAGCCTGCTTCATCAGTACCAGCTTGCGAATAACTGTGCTGTTGGCCACAACATAACCAACGCGCAGACCCGGCGCCAGTGTCTTGGAGAAACTGCCGGAATAGATGGTGCGGGTATTTTCAATCGAGCCTTTACGCTCAATTTCCAGCGCCAGAACCGGCGGGATCGGCGTACCGTCAAAACGCAGATACTGATAGGCAGCATCTTCGATCAGCGCGATATCCATTTCATCGCCCAGATCAATCAGCTTTTCACGGCCTTCACGATCAATGGTTTCGCCGGTCGGATTGCTGAAATCTGCCGAGAAATACGCAAATTTCACCTTGCCGCCAGCCTTGGCAGCAGCTTCTTCATAGGAAGCCGGTGTGCGGTTGCCGTTTGGCTGCAGATCATCATAGGTCGGCTCATAGGCATTGAAAGCCTGTAACGCACCGAGATAGGTCGGGCGAACAACCAGCGCCGTATCATTTGGCGACAGGAACAGTTTGCCCAGATAATCCAGTGCCTGCTGTGAGCCTGAAGTGATGAAAATATTCTCCGGTGCACATGGTACACCGAGCTTTGCCATTTCACCCTGCAGCCATTCGCGCAGCGGCTTATAGCCTTCACTTACCGAATATTGCAGTGCTGCATCGGATTTGCCGGATGCGAAAATGTCAGCATAGGCTTCTTTAAACTCTTCCGCCGGAAACAGCTTCGGATCAGGAATACCGCCAGCGAAAGAAATAATATCCGGACGCTCAAGCAGTTTCAACAATTCACGAATTTCAGACGCTTTCATACGCGAGGAGCGCGTTGCGAATATTTTTTCCCAATCCAACATGGGGAGTTCCTCATCAATTCAAAAAGATGCAGCCGAATAGACCATAAAACTTAACCAAAAGCTGTGTGCCTTTGGGTATCACCTTATGCGTATTTCACAACAAAACAAGTAAAATATGTCAGCAATACTGACCTTTTATTCGCATTGTTGCGAGATGGGCATAAATTCAGTCATATTCGTACAAAAATTACCGCCAAAAACTAATAATCATGCATTATAGCTCATTCCGAAAAGTGCGAAGCGGTTTTCGGAATACGCGTAAAAACAAAAGCTAGAGCGGTTTCAACGATTCAACATTAACTCAAACCGCTCTAAGCGTAACCGGACGCACCATCATCACTTCGTCATACATTTCACCATTCAGTGATATCCAGTTCGGCCGGCGTCCGAATTCCGTATAACCTTCGCGTAAATAAAGCTGCAAAGCAGATTTGTTTTCAGCGAGTACACTGAGTTCGAGCTGGCTGAAGCCATTATCACGCGCATAGGCCTCAACAGCCTGCATCAGCTTCTGGCCAATATTCCGGCCGCGCATTTCGCTTTTCACATAGACCATTACTACGATCGCACGATGCGATGTCCGTGCGCCGTCCTGAGGCCACAGACCAATCAGACCAACCGCCTTCTTTCCGTCGAAAGCAGCAAAAACCGGTGCATTTAACTTTGCACGCCAATCAGCTTCAGAGAATTTTACCCAGTCTTCATAAGCAGAACTATAAGCTTCCGGATGCAGTTGCAGCGCTTCCAACCGAATATCCCGAAGAATAGCAAAGTCATCGGACTTCAACTGCCGGATCGTTATTTCACTCATATCTCATTCCTCCCGTCAGCAGTACTGCCACAAATAGTCAGGCCCGCACAAACAAAACTTTGTGCGGGCCTGATATTCAGCGATTAGACAATGCCAGCTTCTTTGCGGGCTTTGTCAACCGGATTAGTTGCGAGCCTTGTCAACCAGCTTGTTCTTGGAGATCCAAGGCATCATGGCGCGCAGCTTGGCACCAACTTCTTCGATCTGGTGATCGTCGTTCATACGACGGATACCCTTGAAGCGTGCAGCACCGGCACGGTATTCCTGCATCCAGTCGGATGTGAACTTACCGGTCTGAATGTCGTGCAGAACGCGCTTCATTTCAGCTTTGGTTTCTGCAGTGATGATGCGCGGACCAGTTACATATTCGCCCCACTCAGCAGTGTTGGAGATCGAATAGTTCATGTTGGCGATACCGCCTTCATAGATCAGGTCAACGATCAGCTTCACTTCGTGCAAGCACTCGAAGTAAGCCATTTCAGGTGCATAACCACCTTCAACCAGTGTTTCAAAGCCAGCGCGGATCAGCTCAACCAGACCGCCGCAGAGAACTGCCTGCTCACCGAACAGATCGGTTTCGCACTCTTCTTTGAATGTGGTTTCGATAACGCCCGAACGACCGCCGCCAACGCCGGAAGCGTAAGACAGAGCGAGATCATGTGCGTTGCCGGAAGCATCCTGATGGATAGCGATCAGGCAAGGAACGCCGCCGCCCTTCTGGTATTCGCCGCGTACAGTATGACCCGGGCCCTTTGGCGCGATCATCACAACGTCAACAGTCTTTTTGGTTTCGATCAGGCCGAAATGAACGTTCAGACCATGAGCAAAAGCAATAGCAGCGCCGTCGCGCAGATTGTTGTGGATGTGTTCTTTATAGATGTCAGCCTGAAGTTCATCAGGGGTTGCCATCATCATCAGGTCTGCCCATTTAGCAGCATCTGCAACGCTGAGAACTTCAAAACCGTCAGCTTCAGCTTTTTTAACAGTGGCAGAATCCATACGCAGTGCAATACGAACATGCTTTGCACCGGAATCTTTGAGGTTCAGCGCGTGCGCGCGACCCTGGCTACCGTAACCAACGATAACAACATTCTTGCCTTTGATCAGATTTACGTCTGCATCGCTGTCATAATAAACGCGCATAGGATATTCCCTTCCTTCTATGCTATGTCCGGCTTTTTACAAAACCGGTGTTTCTTATCCGGTTTTTCAGGAACCGGCTTTATTTCCGTAAAGAGCAAAAAACTGACGCGTTGCCGTTCTGGCATCGCGAATAATTTCTGCATCACTGACTTCATGATGATCGCCGAGCAACAGACGGATCTGCATATCGCGCACCACAAGGCCAAAGAATGAAGCGAATGCTTCATCAATATCATCAAAGTCCAGCAGGCCTGCATCGCGACCGGTTTCCAGAACCGGCTTGAGACGACGCGCCATTGCGATCGGACCATTATTCAGCACGATCTCACCGAGATCCGACTTGCCGGAACCCGCATGGCTCACGGCCAAACGGTTCAGCGCAATCGATGTGCTGCCGGACAGAACCAGCAACCAGTCACGGGCAAAATGCTCCAGACTGGTAAAGAGTGACTCTTCATCCAGCCCTTCCTTCGCCACCGGCACAACGCGCACTTTCGACGCCTGCCACTGCACTGTTGCAGTCAGCAAACCATCACGATCGCTGAACCACTTATAGAGCGTTTCCTTGGAGCAGCTTGCCCGTCGCGCAACACCAGCCATAGTCAGACTGTCGCCGCCTTCAACGAGTAGCTCGAGTGCAGCATTCAGCACATCTTTCTGACGATCTGTCAGATCGAAGCCATTTCCGACATTGCTCACGACATTATCAGGCTGCTGCAACTGCACGCTTCCACGCTCCTTTTAAACCTATTTCATACGTGCCTCACAGATTCTCATCATGCGTACCGTACGTTACGGTTCGGACTATGCCGCTACAATTTCAACAATGCAAGAGGGATTTTTAATCCGCCGCGAAATTTTATGCAGCAAATTGATCAGAGATTGACCTGTGTGCCAATCTCCACCACACGACCAGTCGGAATCTGGAAATATTCCGTGGCATCCGAAGCACTGCGGGCAAGCGTAATAAATAATTTTGCCTGCCAATGCGGCATTGGCGAGCGCGGCGATATTCGTAACACACGCCGCGAGAGGAAAAAGGATGTGGTCATAATATCATATTTCCAGCCAAGCCTGCGGCAAATTCCCAATGCACGCGGAATATTCGGTGACTGCATATAACCAAAGGTCAAAGTCACTTGCATGAAGCGGTCGCTATATTGCGAGATGCGTGCACGATCATCCGCAGACACCCATGGGCGCGGCGCCGTCACCACAGTCAGAATAACATTGTTCTCGTGCAGAACTTTATAATGCTTGAGGCTATGCATCAGCGCTGTCGGCACACTGGCCGGATCACCTGTCAGAAAAACCGCTGTGCCTGCCACAATCACCGGCTCTTTGCGTGTCATCTGATTGACAATCAAATCCAGCGGCACTTCTGTCTTACGGGTTTTCTCGAACAGATGGCGGCTGCCGCGCACCCATGTCCACATCACCAGCAAGACCAGTGCTCCGACCACAATGGATGCCCAGCCGCCCTGATGGACTTTCACCAAATTGGCGCTGAAGAACATCAGATCAACCACAGCAAATCCAATGATCGGCACCAGCACAACCGGCAGGCTCCATTTCCACAGACGGCGCATCACAAAAAACAGCAAAGTGGTCGTCACCAGCATATTGCCGGTTACCGCAATACCATAGGCCGCGGCCAGATTGCTGGATTTTTGGAAAGTCACCACCAGCAGGATCACTGTAATACCAAGTAGCAGATTAATGCGCGGCATATAAATCTGCCCGTGCAGCGTCTCCGATGTGTGCAAAACCTCAAGTCTTGGCAGAATATTCAGCTGCACTGCCTGCCGTGCCAGCGAATAGGTGCCCGTCAAAACCGCCTGACTGGCAATCACCGTGGCAATCGTTGCCAGCAGAACCATCGGCAGCAAAGCCCATTGTGGCATCATCTGGAAAAACGGATTTTGCACCGCCTCACCGGTTGCCGCACTATGCGTCAGGATAAATGCGCCCTGCCCGAAATAATTCAGGATCAGGCTTGGAAACACAATCCACAGCCATGCACGTACAATCGGCTTACGCCCGAAATGTCCGAGGTCGGCATAAAGCGCTTCTGCACCGGTGACCGCGAGAAAAATCGCACCAATGGTTGCGAAAGAGGTTGTCAGATTACCGCTGAGAAAAGCAAAGGCATAATAGGGATTAAGCCCTGCAAGGATGCCCGGATCATCAAATATATGAATAAAACCGGTTAGCCCTAATGCCAGAAACCACAGCAACATCACGGGGCCGAAAATACTGGCCATACGCCCCGTACCATGCCGCTGCACAAAAAACAGTATCAGCAAAATCGTAATAGTAATCGGCACCACATAGGGCTTCATATGCGGCGCAACAATCTCCAGCCCTTCCACCGCGGAAAGCACAGAAATTGCCGGCGTAATCACCGCATCACCGAAAAACAGCGATGCACCGATAATCCCGATACCGAGAATAATATCCGGACGGTTGGCAAAGCTGGAGCGCACCAGCGCCATGAGCGAGAGAATGCCGCCCTCGCCGTTATTATCCGCACGCAATACGAACAGCACATATTTCACGGTAACGATCAGCGCCAGTGACCAGACAATCAGGGAGATCACGCCAAGGATTTCAGCACGGAGCAAATTACCATCCGAGACGGAGGCATGCAGCGCTTCGCGAAAAGCGTAAATCGGGCTGGTACCGATATCGCCATAGACGACACCAAGCGCGCCCATCATTAATAGCTTCAGGCTTCCCGTATGGCTGTGAGGATCATTTTGATCCTCATCGGGGCTGACCGGAATATCCTGATGGGCAATCTCTTCACGCTGCGACTGCTTCATACATAACCTATAACTATGTGATGCTATCAATACGCCGGTCTGTGCTTCGATCTTAGCCTTATAAACAAGCGAAGGAAATGGCCGGAGTGCAGTATATAAATGCTCAATTTTTCTGAATGACAATAGCAAAGAAATGCATATCTGCCCTGATGAGCCATCTGTATTTGCGATGGCTCACCAGGATAGAAGATTACAAAAATTATTTAAAATCAGTAACTTATAAAATAAAATTGAATCAAAACACAAAAAACGATTTTAGCCGAGTGCTTTGATAAAACGCTGTACCGACTGGCGCATACCATATTCCAGTGCATCTGCCGTCAGGCCATGCCCGATTGAAACTTCGCTCAATGTCGGCATGACTTTCACCAAAGCAGGCAGATTAGCGACCGTCAGATCATGCCCTGCATTAATGCCCAGACCAAGCTCCACAGCTTTCAAAGCCGCGCGTTCCAGCAAGGCCAGCTCATGTGCCTGCGCCTTAGGATCAGCATAGGCACCGCCATAAGGACCGGTGAAAAACTCCACACGATCAGCACCGGTCTCTTTCGCAATTTCAAGACCATCCGGTGTCGGATCAGCAAACATGGAAACGCGCATGCCGCGGGATTTCAGACGCTTGGTCACCTCACTCAGCATGTTCTTATGTTTGGCAAAGTCCCAACCGTGATCCGAGGTATTCTGTGCCGGATCATCCGGTACCAGTGTAACCTGCTCCGGCTCATGCTGCTCAACCAGCGCCAGAAACTCTTCCGACGGATAGCCTTCAATATTAAACTCAGCCTGCGGAAACTCATCGTCAATCAAGGCACGAAGATCGCCGAGATCGGAGAAACGGATATGACGCTGATCAGGACGCGGATGCACGGTCAGGCCGGATGCACCTGCATCAAGCGCAACACGCCCCAAGCCTGTCACACTCGGCCATGGCAAATCGCGACGATTACGCAACATAGCCACAGCGTTGAGATTAACAGACAAGGTTGCAACCATGATCAAACTCCCTGATCCATTTTAGTCCCGCCCAGAGCGCTCCCGCTTTCGGGATACGTTCTAGCGAACGATTGTTAGTTTTTCTGCTGCACGGGTAATAGCTGTATAGAGCCAGCGCTCACGCGTATCGCGGAAGGCATAGCTCTCATCAAATAATACCACATTATTCCACTGCGAGCCCTGCGCTTTATGTGTCGTCAGCGCATAGCCGTAGTCAAAATCGTCAAAACGCTTTTTAGTCTGCCACGGAATTTCCGCATCCGGATCTTCAAACTGCGCCTTCAACAGTTTAATCTTGGCAACACCGCGGCCCGGCTCTTCATCTTCCGGTGCGATCAGCAGATTAATACCGGGCTTCACGGTCTCCTTGGAAGATGTCATCACCTTCCAGAGCGAACCATTGAGCAGACCTTTGGCCGGATCATTACGCAGACAAACCAGCTTGTCACCGGATTGCGGATAATCTGCAGTAAAACCTTTGAGCTCACGCAGGCGCTGATTATAACGCTTACGCGTGCGGTTGGTGCCAACCAGCACCTGATCGGCATCGAGCACCAGATCCTGTGTTACTTCCGCTTTGCTGATCACCCGCGCGGCACCATAGTCGCCATAAGGGATATCCCGTCCTTCGCGCACATCCAGCGCCAATCGGATAATCGGATTATCCTGCGCCTGACGATGAATTTCTGTCAGCAGATAATCCGGCTCCTGCTCGGTGAAGAAGCCGCCACCGCTGATCGGCGGCAACTGCCCCGGATCACCCAGCACCAGAATAGGCGTGCCGAATGTCATCAGATCGCGGCCAAGCTGCTCATCGACCATCGAACATTCGTCGACAACGATCAGTGCTGCTTTCGCCACAGGGCTCTGGCGGTTAAGAGAAAAAGTCGGAGAGATCGAAGTTTTACCCGTCGTCTCATCTTCAATCGCTTCTTCGCCTTTCGGGCGGTAGATCAGCGAATGCAGTGTGCGGGCATTGCTCGCACCTTTGGAGCGCAAGACCTGCGCCGCTTTACCGGTAAAGGCCGCAAACTGCACCTCACCATCCACATGCTCAGCAAAATAGCGCGCAAGCGTCGTCTTACCCGTTCCCGCATAGCCAAAAAGGCGGAAAATCGGGGAGCCGCCTTTTGCCAACCATTGCGCCACAGCTTGCAGCGCGTTGTCCTGTTCCGGTGAAAATTCCATCATGGTTCTGATTGACCGGATTCGCGCCTAAAGAGCAAGTTTTATCACCTCAGCATCGGCCACAGACTGGCAACCAGCAGCAGCGCCATGGTCAGGTTGAACCATTTGAGCCGCACCGGATCTTCTAGCCATTGGCGCAGCAGACTGCCAAATGCCGCCCATGACGACACACTCGGCAGATTAATAATCGCAAAAACAGTGCCGATCACCAGTACTGAAAGCGTATAGGCATCATGCACCGTATAGCTCGCCATAGCAGTGACGGCCATCACCCAAGCTTTCGGGTTCACCCACTGAAACAACAAAGCCTGCATAAAGCTCATTGGTTTGGCAGCGCTGTCTGTAACTGAACCGACCGAGGTTGAGGTAGCAATTTTATATGCCAGATAGAGCATATAGGCACCACCGGCGAATTTCAGCGCCAGATAGAGCATCGGAGCTGTTTCCAAAACCGCACCAAGCCCGTAGCCCACGCCCAGCAACAGCGTCAGAAAACCGACACCAATTCCCAGCATATGCGGGATTGTCCGGCGAAAACCAAAGTTCACTCCGGAAGCCAGCAGCATCAGATTATTTGGCCCCGGCGTGATGGATGTGACAAACGCAAACACCACCAGCGCCATGAATATATCGTAAGAAAGCAACATCTGAAGAAACAATCTATTTACAAAAAGCAACACCGCTGCCTCTTTTGAGAACAGCGGTGCTACTTTGAAGCAATTGCTTAGGCAATTTGCAAAAGGACTTACATGCCTTCAGCACCACGGATCATAGCCGCAACACCGGTACGGCACACTTCAATCAGGCCAAGCGGCTTCATAATCGCAATGAACTGATCAATCTTTGCACCCTTGCCGGTGATTTCAAAAATGAAATGCTCAACTGTTGCATCCACAACCTTGGCTTTGAAAGCATCGGCCAGACGCAGCATTTCGGCACGATCATCACCTTTGCCAACCACTTTGATCAGCGCCAGTTCACGTTCAACCGGACGTTCATGACCAAGCTGCTGGGCATGATAGGTCAGATCAACCACGCGATGCACCGGAACAATACGTTCCAATGAGTGACGAATCTGATCCAGCACATTGGCAGTGCCGCGCGTTACAATGGTAATACGCGACAGATGCTTTTCGTGTTCGGTTTCAGAAACTGTCAGACTTTCAATATTATAACCGCGACCGGAAAACAGACCAATAACACGGGCAAGAACACCCGGCTCGTTATCCACCAGTACCGATAGTGTATGTGTTTCTGTTAGCTGGGTTTCTTCGGTCAGAAAGTAAGCTGAACCGGAAGCTGCATTTTGTGCGTTCATAATGAATATCCTTGTTCCGGTATTAGACTAGGTGACGGTCTTTAGCGTCAATGGCATTGGCAACAGCTTCATCAGTCGCTTCATCCGGCAACAGCATCTCATTATGTGCCTTGCCTGAAGGGATCATCGGGAAGCAGTTCGCCAGATTGGCAACGTGACAGTCAAAGATTACCGGCCCGTCTGTTTCAATCATTTTCATGATTGCATCATCCAGTTCATCCGGCTTGGAGCAACGGATACCTGTGCCGCCATAGGCTTCAGCCAGTTTAACAAAGTCCGGCATCGCTTCTGTATAAGAATGCGACAGACGGTTACCATGCAGCAGCTGCTGCCACTGGCGCACCATCCCCATATACTGGTTGTTCAGAATGAAAATCTTGATCGGCGCATTATGCTGAATGGCCGCCGACATCTCCTGAATACACATCTGAATGGAAGCATCACCGGCAATATCAATCACCAATGCATCCGGATGGGCAATCTGCACGCCCAGCGCTGCCGGCAAACCATAACCCATAGTACCCAGACCACCGGAGGTCATCCAGTGATGCGGCTCCTCGAATTTCATAAATTGTGCAGCCCACATCTGATGCTGACCAACTTCTGTAGTGATGTAGGTCTTGCGGTCTTTGGTCAGTTCCTGCAGACGCTCCAGCGCATATTGCGGCATAATCACATCGCGGTTGTGCTTATAGGCCAGCGAATTGCGCGCACGCCATTTATCAATCTGGTTCCACCATGCCGCCATATCGGCCTTTTCAGGACGCTTGGAAGATGCACGGTACTGGCGCACCATATCTTCCAGAACATGGGCAACATCACCGATAATCGGCACATCCACGCGAACAGTCTTGTTGATTGAAGACGGATCAATATCAATGTGGATTTTCTTGGAATTCGGCGAAAAAGCATCCAGACGGCCGGTAATACGGTCATCGAAACGCGCGCCAACGCACAGCATGACATCACATTCATGCATGGTCATATTGGCTTCAAACGTGCCGTGCATGCCCAGCATACCCAACCAGTTTTTGCCCGATGCCGGATAAGCACCCAAACCCATCAGTGTCGAGGTGATCGGGAAATCGCTGATCTCAACCAGCTCACGCAGCAGTTTCGAGGCTTCCAGACCGGAGTTGATAACACCGCCACCGCTATAGATAACCGGTTTCTTGGCATTGGCCAGCAGTTCAACTGCTGCGCGGATTGCATTCTGATCACCGTTCAGAACCGGATTATAGCTGGTACGCGGGCTGGTTGCCGGTGGCGTATACATGCCGGTGGCAAACTGGATGTTCTTCGGAATATCAATAACAACAGGGCCCGGACGACCGGTACGCGCAACATGAAAAGCCTCATGCAAAATACGCGCCAGATCATTCACATCCTTAACCAGCCAGTTATGCTTGGTGCAAGGACGGGTAATGCCGACAGTGTCAGCTTCCTGAAACGCATCGGTGCCGATCAGCGACGTCGGAACCTGACCGGTAATGCAAACCAGCGGAATAGAATCCAGCAGCGCATCCTGCAACGGCGTTACCGCATTGGTCGCGCCCGGACCGGAGGTTACCAGCATTACACCAACCTTGCCGGTGGAACGCGCATAGCCTTCAGCCGCATGGCCAGCGCCCTGCTCGTGACGCACCAGAATGTGCTCGACAGTTTCCTGCTGGAACAACTCGTCATAGATCGGTAGCACAGCACCACCCGGATAGCCGAAAATATGCTCCACGCCCTGATCGATCAGAGCCTGTACAACCATTTCGGCACCGGTCATTTCCCGTTTGCCGGTTTCTTTTTGTGCTGCGGCAGCTGCGCCACTTGTATCTGTACTCATTGTCTTTCGATGTCCCGTCTGCTGTGCCGGTGATTACTTCCCTGATCTCACCGGAAGTCCCGTACTGTTTAGCTTTATTCGTTGTGTTTAGATAATAAAAAAGGCCCCCTGAGGGAGCCTGTGTTTCGCGCATGGGAGCTTTCGCCGGATGGTTACACCATCCTGCCCATACGCTTACCCACCACGAGAATAATTTTCTTAGCCATAAGGGGAGATTAAACAGCAGTTTTTTTCACGTCAATGGCAAAAAACGTAATCTTGTTATTTTCTTTGCAAATTTATGCCGAAAAACATCATCAGGCAAAAACTGCATTCCGCGATGAATCATTCTCATAGAGAACATCAGCAAAACCTTGAAATCAATATAATTAAACAGATGTGCCGATGGCGCTCTGCAAGGCTGCTCGGGCTTTTTTATATAATACCGGTGCTTTTTCTGTGCCATTCCATTCGGTCACGGCAGAGACTGCACGGATGATATGACTGTCATGTCCCATCCGCAATTCGCATTCTTCCAGTGCCTTGCAGATTCTCGCCGACATTTTTTTGGCATCAGCCGCTTCCAAATCCGGCACGATCAGCGCGAACTCTCCATCCCCCATATGCGCCAGCACATCATGATAACGGGTACAGTTGCGGATACATAAAGCCGCTTCCATCAGCAAACGGTCTGCCGCATCACGTCCGCGCTGCTCGCAGAGCTGCTGCAGACGCTCAACACCAATCATTACAACCGTGACCGGATGTTTGATTTTGGCAAATTGCAGCAAATATTCATGCAGCGCTGAATCAAAATAGGCCTTGCTCTGCAAACCTGTCAGAGAATCTGTAAAGCTGATCTGCTCCAGATCTTTGGTATTGCGGGAAATCATCCATGTGATGATTTTCAGCTGGCCTCTGTTTTTAACCTGCATACGGATTTGCGGCAGCAGCATCAGACTACCGGTTATACCGGCAGCAACCAGCAACATAAGCGCAATACCCAGCGGTGCATCTGACAAGCCGGACGATTTATACGTCTCTCCCAGATCATGGATCAGGCGATACTGCATAAACAACATCAGGCCTGCGCCGCACAGCAGCACAAGCATAATGATGAAAAACAGTTCTGCTCTGAAAAAACGCATTATCCCCCGCCGACCCACTGTCCTAAAACAACAGATTTCTGACCGAGATTAAAACTTAAGTGTTTCACCCACGTTAACGGGCCAAAAGGATCAGCCGACGTAGTCTTCAGCCCGTTCCAGCCGCCGCCATTCGTCACCAAACTGGTTACGGAACCATGTCATCTGCCGTTTGGCATATTGGCGCGTGGCGATCACTGACAGTTCCATTGCCTTTTCGCGTGATATTTCACCTTTGAGCCAGCTTTCAATCTCACGTACACCGATGGCTTTCATCACCGGCAAAGCCGCATCCGGCTGTAGGGCAAGCAGAGCTTGCACTTCCTGTACAGCATTGCCCTGCATCATCAGATCAAAACGCTGTGCAATGCGTTGGCGCAGCCATGCCCTGTCCGGCATCAACACCAGTTTTTCCGCATATAGCGGATCAATCAGTGCTTTACCTTTAGCTTCCTGCCATTCGATAAGCGAGCGTCCGGTGCTGTCGATTACTTCCAGAGCGCGGACAATCCGCTGACTGTCACCCGCCTTCAGCCGTTCTGCCATTGCCGGATCGCGCTGTTGCAATTCCTCGTGCAGGCGCGGTGCGCCTTCTTCCAGCATACGGTTGCGCCAATAGTCGCGCACTTCGTCTTTCACCAGCGGCATGTCTGAAAGACCACCGAGCAGCGCTTTGAAATAAAGACCGGTACCACCGGTAAAAACCGGTATGCGCCCCTGCAATTCCGGTCTGGCCAGCAGTGCCTCTACTTCTTCCAGCCAGCGACCGGTCGAATAAAGTTGCAATGGTGAAACATGGCCGTAAAGATAATGCGGAACAATTTGCAGATCGTCAGATTGCGGGCGCGCCGTCAGCTGATCCAGCACATCATAAACCTGCATGGAATCACTATTTATGATATAGCCGCCGCAATCCCTTGCGAGACGCAGTGCCAATGCTGATTTACCGCTGGCAGTCGGCCCCGCGATCAGAATTGCCTTTTGCCTGTCTCTCTGCTCTATCACTCAAACATTCTCCAAACGCACAAAGCGGAACCGGTTTTATGTCCCAGCCTGCCTCACTTGTTACCACACTGATCTGCAATCCTGCTAATCCGGTTCTGACACCTGAACTGGCGCATAAAGCCTGCGAGGCTGCTGATACGCAAGCCCTTTACTGGCTTGCAGACGGTATTGCCTGTGATCTGCCACTGAAAACCGGTGCGGATGCCGCACAGGTGGCTGAAAATATCCGCGCGGCACTGGGTGATGCTCCTGTGGATGTGGTTATTCAAGAACAGGATAGCCGCCGCAAGAAACTGCTGATTGCGGATATGGATTCCACCATGATCCAACAGGAGTGCATCGATGAGCTGGCCGAAGAAGTCGGCCTGCGCGAGCATATTGCCGGCATCACTGCCCGCGCAATGAATGGTGAAATCGCCTTTGAACCAGCCTTGCGCGAACGCGTCGCCCTGCTCAAAGGTCTGCCGGTCAGCATCGTTGATCAGGTAATCGCCAACCGCATCACCCTCACACCGGGCGGGCGTGAACTGATCGCCACCATGAAGAAAAACGGTGCCTATACGGCTCTGGTTTCCGGCGGGTTCACCAGCTTTACCTCCCGTATTGCCGCCATGCTCGGCTTTGACGAAAACCGTGCCAATCTTCTGCTGGATGACGGCACACATCTTACCGGCCTTGTTGAAGAACCAATTCTCGGTGCCGATGCCAAAAAAATCAGCCTTGATGAAATCTGTGCCACGCTCGGTATTACAGCTCAGCAGGCTATGGCAGTCGGTGACGGTGCCAATGATCTACCGATGATCAAACATGCGGGTAGCGGTGTTGCCCTCCACGCTAAGCCTGCGGTTGCCGCACAGGCACGCATCCGCATTGATCATGGCGACCTGACAGCACTGCTCTACATTCAGGGTTACAGAAAAACGGATTTTGTTAAATGAGCACCATCATTGAAACGCCCCGCCTGCTGCTACGCAACTGGCAGGAAGAAGACCGTGCATTCTTCCATGAGATCAATTCGGATCCGGAAGTGATGGAGTTCTTTCCGGCTTTGCGCAGCCGTGAAGAATCCGATGCACTGATGGATCGCATCGTGGCCATGATTACAGAAGACAGCTTCGGCTTCTATGCTTTGCAAGACAAAGCAACCGGTGATGTTGTCGGCTTCACCGGTTTAATGAGAACAGATCTGGAGCCATTCATGCCAAAAGGCGTGCTGGAAATCGGCTGGCGTTTGGCAAAGCGTTATTGGGGCAAAGGCTATGTGACCGAGGCTGCGCTTGCCTCGCTCGCCTATGCTTTTAATGAACGCGGACAGGATGAGGTTGTCTCCTTCGCTGTCCATAATAATCACCGTTCAACTTCAGTGATGCAACGCATTGGCATGGTCAATGATCCGAAGCGCGACTTTGACCACCCGAAAGTACCGGACAGCCATCCGCAGCTGAAACGCCATGTGCTTTATACCATCAGCAAACAGCAATGGTTGAATCAACATGGTAAGTCCGGCGCCTAATCCGTTCATCTGATTCAAGTTTTTACAAATAAAGAGGCCGGAGGATGCGCACATCCTCCGGCCTTTTCTGCATTCTTGTTATAGCATTTCCAGAAAAAGTGCGAAGCGGTTTTGCGTCGGATAATGCGTAAAAAACAAACAGTTACAGCGGCTCCAACGATTCATTCTTAACTGGAACCGCTGTAATGTAAGATCAATCGATACGCAGGGTCACAAAGCGCAGTTCACCACTTGGTGCTGCCAGCATCAGCAATGCATTCTTGCGTCCCTGCTGGCGCAGTTTTTCAATCTTCTTCTGAAGATCGGCAGGCGCTTTCACGGTTTCCTGCGCGAATTCAACAATCACATCACCGGCTTTCACCCGCTTTTCTTCAGCAGTGGATTTGGCTTCAACCGCGCTAATCAGCACGCCTTCAACATCCTCAGAGATTTCATATTGCTTGCGCTGGGCATCATCGAGCTTTCCAAGCGTCATGCCCAGAACAGTCACTGTCGCCGCTTCTTTAGCCTTAGCGCCATCTTTAGCCTCTGCGGCTTTGTCTTTGTTTTCGTAATCTTCCAGACGGCCGAGCTTGATCGTTACAGTCTGCTCTTTGCCTTTGCGCAGCACCAGAACACTCACTTCTTTGCCCACCGGACTTTCTGCCACCACGCGCGGCAATTCGCGGGCATTCTCGACATCTTTACCGTCGAATTTCAGAATAACGTCACCGGCCATCAGCTCTTTATTCTCAACACCGCTATTGGCGATAAGACCGGCAACCAAAGCCCCTTTGGCTTCTTTCATGCCGAAGCTTTCCGCCACATCATCCGTTACCGGCTGAATACGCACACCCAGCCAGCCACGGCGGGTTTCACCGAATTCTTCCAGCTGCTGGATAACTGACACAGCAAGCTCGGACGGAATAGCAAAACCGATACCGATAGAGCCGCCGGTCGGCGAAATAATCGCCGTATTGATACCAATAACCTTGCCATGCATATCAAACAGCGGGCCGCCGGAATTACCACGGTTAATGGCCGCATCGGTCTGAATGAAATTATCATATGGCCCCGCCTGAATATCGCGGTTACGTGCAGAGATAATCCCAAGGGTTACGGTGCCGCCCAAACCAAACGGATTACCGATCGCCATGACCCAGTCACCAATGCGCGATTTTTCAGAATCACCAAAACTGACATCCGTCAGCTTGTGTTTGGTCGGATCGACTTTCAGCAATGCAATATCGGTTTTGGTATCTGTGCCGAGCAATTCAGCTTTCAGCTTCTTGCCATCGGTGAAATTCACCTCAATCTCATCAGCATCCGCAATAACGTGGTTGTTGGTGACAACGAGCCCCTTCTGGGCATCAATCACAAAACCAGAGCCAAGCGACTGCATTTTACGTGCGGCACTGCCGCCGTCTTTCTGATTTTCTTCAGAGAAGAAATCATCAAAGAATTCCTGAAACGGCGAACCGTCCGGCACTTCCGGTGCTGGCTCAGCCTTTTCCTCACCATTCTCGTCCTTCACGGTCTGCGAGGTCGAGATATTCACAACCGCATCCAGCAAGCCCTCAGCCATATCAGCAACGGAAGCAGGCCCCGCAACAGACTGCCCCAGAGGCGCGAGCTTGCCCGCAATCACCGGCGATGTCTGTGGTGCCTCTGCAGCAGGTTTATCCTGCGCATAGCCGCTGACAGAGCTCAGCAACACTGTGCTTACGGACAAGGCAGCAAGAGCCGCTCGCATAGAAAACAAACCCGTGCTTTTATTCTGAATGCGAACCATCTGGGACTCCGCCTGCTTCTGTTATTTTTTGATGCTTACAACCGATTGGAAGTAAAATAAGGCCAGAGCATGTCACGGTCAAACACCTTCACTTCACTAAGCGATCAGATGAAAGACAACACACTCCGGAAATAAAAAGGCGTATGGAAAACCATACGCCTTTTTTGTTCAATTTCGGCAGATCAGCCTCTGACCAGCCATACCACACCGACACCCAGAACCAGCGCAATCATACCTGCTGTACGCAGATAATTTTCCGGTGCTTCTGACACATCTCTGGCCATACGTCTGGCGAAGTGCGGAAAGCCGCCATAGAGAAGCCCCTCTAAAACGAGAAGCAATCCTATGGCTGTTATCAGATCATTCACAATCGTATCCGACCCTTACTGAGCGGTCTGTCCGGCGCCCGCAGGCTGCGTTGTCAGTTTACCGGCTGCATCCTTAAAGAAGCGGAAGAACTGTGAATCCGGCGACAGAACCATGGTTGTGCCTTCAGCCTGCAAGGCCTGACGATAGGCATTCATCGAACGGTAGAATGCATAGAAGTCAGGATCCTGATTTGCGGCTTCCGCAAAAATACGACCACGTTCTGCTTCACCCTCACCGCGCAGGACTTCAGAGTCACGGCTGGCTTCGGAAACGATTTCCACAACCTGACGATCAGCAACAGCTTTGATACGCTGTGCTGCTTCACGACCACGCGCACGCAGACGTTCAGCTTCGGCAAGACGTTCGGCCTTCATACGATCAAAAGTCTGCTGGGAAACTTCAGCAGTCAGGTCAGTACGGCGAATACGCACATCCTCAATGGTCAGACCAAGGGATTCCGCATCCGGACGCAACTGATCACGCACTTCACGCATCATGCTGCCGCGTTCTTCCGACAGAGCCGATTCAAAGCCGCGCAGACCGTAAACCTGACGCAGAGCCGCATCGAGACGAGTACGCAGACGCTGTTCAGCAAGCATTGTATTTGCCGAAACAGTTTCACGGAATTTACGGGCATTGGTAATGCGGTAAACGAGGAACGCATCCACATCATAGAACTTACCGCCGGAAACCTGAACGCGAATATCGTCCAGATCAAAGCGCAGCATACGGTCATCAATCAGCTGCACATTATCTGCCTCAGCAAAGGCAAATGGCAGCTTGAAATAAATACCAGGCTCGGCTTTCACATCAACAATCTGACCAAAGCGCGAGACGATCGCTTGCTGGCGTTCATTGACCACAAAAACCGAGGAGTAAACCAAAAATGCGACAACAGCGAGCGCACCAACGATAAAAGGCAAACGATTCTGACCCATTACTGGCTGCCTCCCGCTTTATTCTGCTGACGCATCAGCTCAGTCAGGGGCAAATATGGCATAACATTATTGCCGCCTTCGATAATCACTTTATTGCTGTCTTTCAGCACCTGCTCCATGGTCTCAATGAAGAGACGATCGCGGGTAACATCAGGAGACTGCTTGTAAATACTCAGGACAGAGTTAAAGCGCTGGCTTTCACCTTCTGCTTCCTGAACCATACGGGTTTTATAACCGGCAGCATCTTCACGAACCTGCGCAGCTTCACCGCGAGCCTGACCCAGCTTCTGGTTAGAATACTGGTTTGCTTCTTCGACGAAACGGTCTTCATCCTGTTCAGCACGCTGTACTTCATCAAAGGCATCGGCCACTTCACGCGGCGGCGCTGCATCTTCGATGGAAAGTGCTGTGATCTGGATACCCGCGCCATAGCCGTTCAATGTTGCCTGAACGATATCACGTACCGATTCAGCAATGGCCGCACGATTATCACGGAACACGTCCTGTGCAGGACGGCGGCCAACGATTTCACGGATCGCGCTTTCAGAAACCTGACGAACCATATTGTCAGGATCCTGTACCTTAAACAGGTAAGAACGCGGATCGGAAACACGATAAAGCACGGAGAACTGAACATTAACAATGTTCTGGTCACCGGTCAGCATCAGACCCTGTGTGGCACCACGGGTGCCCTGACCGCCAATATTGATCTGGCGTTCACCGGTTGAGACTTTTTCATAAGTTTCAATCGGCCAGAGATGGAAATGCAGGCCCGGCTCAGAAACGACTTCCTTCGGCACACCGAAGCGCATCTCAACAGCAAGCTCATCAGGCTGCACAGTATACATGGCCTGAAACAGCCAGAAACCGGCCAGCGCAACCGCACCGATCACGAACATAGCCGGACCGCCACCATTGCCGCCACCGCCCGGGATCACCTTTTTCAGACGATCCTGACCTTTGCGCAGAATATCTTCCAGATCCGGAGGAGTTCCGCCGGGGCCTCCGCGCGGTCCTTTAGGGCCTTGTCCCCATGGTCCGCCCTGATTAGAGCCGCCATTATTGGAACCGCCGTTGCCGGATCCGCCATTTTTATCGCCGCCGCCCCATGGGCCGCCGCCATTTTGATTACTCCAGGGCATCCTCACCTCTCGTGCCAGATGTCAGAGGCGGAACACCTCTATTCATCAATCAGTATGTTCCGTTTATAGGTACGCAAAAGCACTCTTTCAACGCAAGACACGAAGATTCATCACGCTTTTGCAATTTTCAGTCAAATTAGTTGATCAGCATGGTAAAAAACAGGCATTTCCTGACCATGATCAGGCAATTAGAGCGGTTTCATTTATGGCAAAAACAGTAAATCCGCTCTGATTGTGTATTCTTATGCCTTATCCTGCGCAAAACCGGTGCCCGTTTTTAGCTCGCAAATGCTTTACCGGCGCTCATAAACCACATAGCGGGTCGCATAATTGTCTTTCTCACCCGCAGGCACATGCTCTTCGCTGGTGATCTGCCAAACGAGCGGATCAACAGGACCAAAAAAAGCATCGCCATCAATTGACGCTTCAATATGCGTCACATGCAGATGCGTGGCTTTATCCATCGCCTGTGCATAAATCTGCGCGCCGCCGATGATGCAAATTTCATCAACACCGGCTGCTTGTGCCGCTTTTTCACCAGCCATCAGCGCCTCATCAATTGACGGTACAACCAACGCGCCCTCTGCGGCATAATCCGTATCACGGGTGATGACAATATTGGTGCGGTTCGGCAACGGGCGGCCAAGCGATTCCCATGTCTTGCGCCCCATCACCACCGGCTTGCCGAGCGTGAGTTTCTTGAAGCGCTGCAAGTCAGTGGAAAGACGCCACGGCATGCCATTATCACGCCCGATCACACCATTTTCTGAAACAGCAACAACAAATGATACAATCATATCTTATACCGCAATCGGTGCTTTGATTGACGCCTCGGCTTCATAACCAACCAGCTTGAAATCCTCAAAGCGGAACGCAAACAGGTCCTTGATTTCCGGATTGATTTCCATCACCGGCAGCGCTTTAGGCTCGCGGCTCAGCTGCAGTTTCGCCTGATCAAAATGGTTATGATAAAGATGCGCATCACCGAGTGTGTGCACAAACTCACCCAGCTTCAAACCGGCAACCTGCGCAATCATCATGGTGAGCAGCGCATAAGAAGCGATATTAAACGGTACGCCAAGGAAAATATCCGCCGAACGCTGATAAAGCTGGCAAGATAATTTACCGTCAGCCACATAGAACTGGAACAGACAATGGCATGGCGGCAAGGCCATTTCATTGACCAGCGCAGGGTTCCATGCAGAAACAATCAAACGTCTTGAATTAGGATTTTGCTGCAAATCCTTCATAAGATTCGCAATTTGATCGATATGCGTGCCATCCGGTGCAGGCCATGAACGCCACTGCGCACCATAGACAGGGCCAAGGTCGCCATTCTCGTCAGCCCACTCGTCCCAGATGCTCACACCATTCTCTTTAAGATAAGAAATATTGGTGTCACCGCGCAAAAACCACAGCAATTCGTGGATGATAGAGCGCAAATGCAGCTTTTTGGTCGTCAGAACAGGAAAGCCCTGCGCGAGATCAAAACGCATCTGATAGCCGAAAACAGATCGTGTTCCGGTACCGGTACGGTCACCGCGATCTGTGCCATTGTCGAGGACGTGCTGAAGAAGATCAAGATATGTACGCATAGATACTATTTAACCCGTCCGCGCAGAAAGATCACCTATTAATCCTGCACTGCCCACAACACATCATGTTGATCGGAACAGCAATAAAAAAGCCCCGCTCTAGGCGGGGCTTTTAAAAAATCTCAGAGGCTTTCCAGCTTACCGAGCGACTTTGCGCAGAGATAATAGAAAGTCACGCGTTGCTTGTTATGGTCGCCTTTCATGGTTTCTACCACACTGGCGATAACTGCTTCAGCTTTGGCATCATCTTCAACGCCGAGTTTGCGGCCAAGCCAGCTGGTGCGAACAGTTGCGAGTTCGCTCGGATCAGACGCTGCAACCAGCGACGCATCGCGGCTGCGCAGAGCGATACCAAGATGCTTTACGATCTTGTCAACAACAGCCTCATCAGCAGCTGCATCGTAACGGCGCACATCGGCTAGATAATCAGTCATGAAACCATTCTCCTTCAATCTGACCGCTTTTACGGCCGTTAAATCTCAACAGGGTAATTGCTCCAATGGCTAATGAATCGCCATTTAATTTAATTACCTGTATATTATGAAAGAATTGACCAGCACGCAGAAGCTGTCAATGCGTTATATCGTGAGAGTGCCGGAAAACGCATCAAACTGTTATTTCAGTCTTTTTTGATAAATGATGGCGCAGTTATAAATTCGCCAAACCGCATATTTTTCGTAAGCAAAAGCATCGAAAGCGCTTTGCCCTCTTTTCAAGCGGGCAGAAGCCTCCTATATAACCAGTGTCGGCTTGACCGGCTATGGTGATAAATGGACTACGTAATAAACCTATTGGACCCGGGGGCGGTACCCGGCGCCTCCACCAGAATACAGCTTAGACTGAAACGGCTGTATTGTGGCGGGGGCGAAATAGGATCGACAAGGGCGTAAAGGTTGATCTTTCACTCGGCATTGTACCACCGTTATCGGGCTAATTGAGTAGTTGCAAATGACAACAAAGCTCAGGGTTACGCTCTCGCTGCCTAATGGCGGTGCGGGAAACCCGACCTAAGTCCTTAGGGTTAGCCCCTTAAGGCGGGGTTCGGAGGCACCTGGCAACAGAAGCCTCCACTTTCTCTCTTCTATATCTGCATATGAAAAAGGCACCGGATTTCCCCGATGCCTTATTTTGTTTGTACCGATAAATTATCGGATAATTGTCTCGGGCGATGCAGGCTTCTTTAAACCGTGACGCATAATTGTCAGGTAAGCCAGCACCCAGCCGGAAAAACCACACAAAGCAATAGCCACCAGCATCGGCAGCACAGTGCCGTTCATGATGAATGAGCTAAGCCCCATCGCTGCCGCCGCGACCAGCAATTGCAAAGTTCCGAGCAGTGCCGCCGCTGTACCGGCAATCTCACCATGATCATCCAGCGCCAAAACGCTGGTACCGGGCAGAACCAGCCCCAGAAAAGCATTACCGATAAACAGGAATGTCATAATCACCCACAGGCTTTGCGAAAGCAGCAGCGCAGCCAATACCATAGTGATCATCGTCACCAGATATCCGGTTATCGCATAGGCCACCAGACGGTTCAGACCATAACGGCTGGCCAGCATACCGTTGAACTGCGAAGCACCGAAAAACGAAA
Organism: Pseudochrobactrum asaccharolyticum; assembly: GCF_003314995.1. Lineage (GTDB taxonomy): Bacteria > Pseudomonadota > Alphaproteobacteria > Rhizobiales > Rhizobiaceae > Pseudochrobactrum > Pseudochrobactrum asaccharolyticum. The sequence continues at coordinate 305,999 of NZ_QNRH01000004.1, read as the reverse complement.
TCGCATTCACGGAGAAAACCAGCGAATATTCGCGCGGGCTCAAACCGTATTTATCCATGAAGATAAAGGACGAATTGGCGAGATAGACAAAAAATGCAGCCATGCAAAAACCACCGATGCAGGTCAGCCCGATAAATTTACTGTCGCGGATCAGAAGCGCATAGCCACGTAAAGCACGCCCTACCCCGCCGGAAATCCGTTTTTCTACCGGACGCGTTTCTTCCTGCGCGAAGCACACCAGAGCAAGCCCCAGAATAGCTGCCAGCAATACCGCCCAGAACACACCGCGCCAGCCGAAATCATCAATGATAAAGCTACCGGTCAGCGGCGCGAGAATTGGCGAGATCGAGAAAACCAGCATCAGCATCGACATCAGTCGGGCAGCATCTGCTCCGGTATAAAGGTCGCGCACAATAGCACGCGGCACAACCATTCCGGCGCTGGCACCAATCCCCTGCACAAAGCGGAAGAAAATCAGCATCTCAATATTGGTCGCCAATGCTGAACCGACACTACCGGCAGCAAACAGAACCAGCCCCAGATAGAGTGGCAGTTTACGGCCATAAATATCGGAGAACGGCCCGCAGAACATCTGCATCAGCGCTGTAGCCAGAAAAAAGACCATCAGGCTCATCTGCACCGCAGCCTCATTGGCATGCAAATCTTTGGCAATTGCAGGCAATGCGGGCAGATACATATCAATAGCAAACGGCCCGATTGCCGATATAAAGCCAAGCACCAGCGCAGTGCGTATCAAATGAACAGACATTTCAATAAACTTTCAGAATAGCAGACAGATTACCGCTCTGCCTCTGCGTGTCAGCCATTATTCCGGCCTGAAGGGAGTGCGAAAATAGTGACGGAACCTTAAATGGTCAACCGGCAAATGCAGCTCTTAAAACGTTAAAACACCGGAACTGTTCCGAAATATATGCGGTGGTTTTCGGGATAAAATACACGTAAAACAATGAGAGGTTTCGTTAGAAAAAGTAATAATTATAAAAATCCCTTTCACCTTTCATTACAGCGGTATATTGATAATGAGACAGGGATACAGCGCTTTTTTCACACAAAGGACAAAAGCTGCTGTACCAATGCATCAGACGATGCTGTTTTTGGCGGCAAACCGTTATTGATTATCGATTGATCATGCGGCAATGCTGACTTAGACAACATTTATGACAACACTCCTCGAATCCGCGGGATAAGGATTTAATGGTTCAGGATCTTATCCGTTACGATATTCTTGCTCAGGATGCGCTTCGCGGCGTTATCCGCAAAGTGCTTATGGAAGTGAATAAGGCCGGTCTGCCGGGCAATCATCACTTCTTCATCACCTTTCTGACTGAAGCACCGGGCGTCCGTATTTCATCTCGTCTGAAGGAAAAATATCCTGAACAGATGACAATTGTTCTGCAGCACCAGTATTGGGATCTGGTGGTCACCGAGCAGCTTTTTGAAGTTGGTCTGTCTTTTGGCGAAATCGCTGAAAAACTGGTCATCCCGTTCTCGGCTATTCGCGGCTTCTATGATCCGTCGGTGAATTTCGAGCTGGAATTTGATGTGTCCGTTGCCTTGCCAACCGGCGACAATGACACGGATAATCTCGAAATCGTCTCTGAACTGCGCCCGCAGGATGAGAGCATTGCAACGGATGATACCGAGACTGCGGCCAAGCCTGCGAAGAAACCGGCCAAAAAAGCTGACCGCAGCAAAACCGCCGCCAAAGATGACAGCACTGAGACAGCAGAAACGGAAGAAGAAGCTGCCAAGCCTTCAGCCGATGTTGTGTCTCTTGACGCTTTCCGCAAAAAATAATCAAATATCCGCATTTCGGCCACCGCCGGAATGCATCTCTGTTGCTTGTTGAGAGGCATCGTCATGAGTGACATTATCAATCTCAAACAGTTCAAAAAACGCAAAGCCCGCGCTTCCAAAGAAATGGAAGCCAATGCTAACCGCATTCTGTTCGGGCGCACCAAGGCAGAGAAAACCTTCGACAAAAATAAGTCTGCGAAAGACGAAAGATTTTTGGAATTGAACAAGCTGGAACCGCGTAATCCCGGCTCATCAGAAACTGAAACAGAATGAGCGAAAAAACCGCTCCCCTTGCCAGCACAACGGCTCGCAGCAAAGCACGCCTGCGCAAGCATTCCATTACCCTGCACGGTCATGCGACCAGCTTCTCACTGGAAGATGCTTTTTACGATATTATCGTAGAGATCGCAGCACAAAACGGCCAGTCTCTCGCTTCACTCATCGCGATGATTGATGATGAACGCGACCGTGAAAACAATCTCTCCTCCAGCCTGCGCCTTTATGCACTAGACTGGGTACTGAGCAAAACCGGCCTGTAAATCCAACTCTTACTGAATTGTTGTTTCCGGCAGCGTCTGCAAGAACTCATCCAGATTTGGTTTGAAATCAGGCGTCACACCTTGCTGCTTTGGCTGTTCCTGCGGCAATACTGTACCGGAACCTGCGGCTTCCTCAGCCCGTTTACGCACCGCTTCTTCGGCTTCGATACGCTGACGCTTCCGTGCTTCTGCCCGAGCGGTATAATAATCAGCCTCACGTTTCAGCCGTTGTTTCTCAATGATCAACGCCTGTGCCGCCTCTACCCGCAGCTGCTCACGTAGCAGGCTGCGCTGCGTTAAAAACTGTACCATCGGCTGATAGTCAAAACGGATTTGCGGCTGGCTCCAGGAGCCGGACAAAGCAAACTGCACCTGCGCTGCCACATCATTGCGCTCATGCTGCGGCAGAACCATATCCAATGCACCGGAACCACCCCAAGCAAAACGGTTAAGGTCAAACTGAATATCTGTACGTAATACCGCCTGATCACTCTCAATTTTAACTGATGGCGCTCGGAGAATACCACCGGCAAGCGACAGCGGCGCCTGCACCGGATTGGCATTCATCTGCCCGCCTTGCGTCAAAGCGTGCGATAGTTTGGTACGCTCGGCCTCTGCTTGTTTCGGCTCAAGCGGTGCTTTGCCAGATCCTGTCAGTTCATCGGATTGGCGTAGCATTTCCGGCATTGCGGCAATATCCAGTCCGGCAATCACCGGATTTTCAATTGTCAGCGCCCCTTCTCCCGCCAATGAATGAACAAGATCAGCCATAGATTTACCGCTGCCGGTAAAGCCCAGTTTGATATCGCTTTCACCGCGCACAGGTGCCTGCATATTTTCAGGCTGATAGAGTGCCGCCATATCACCTCCGGACAAGCGCAGATCGCCATTTACCAGCACTGTTCCATTGGCATTATTGAGTTCCAGCTTGCCCGATAATTTGCCGTCAGCCCATTGGCCGCCAAGGTCAGCGACCTGTAATTGCTGATCATTTTTAACCAAACGGGCAGAGAAGTCCGTTAAGGCCAGCGTGTCTGTGAGTGCTGCCTCTGTGGCCAGCATTTTCAAATCCAGTCCGAGCGGCAGGTTGCTTCTTTTTCCAAACGCAGTTTGCGACCAGTTCTTGCCATTCATCGCTGAGAGATCTGTGAGCGGCAGACCGGTCATGCCTGCGAAGAGTGCAGCCAGATCAAAGCGGTCCAGCTTAATCTCGCCACGCAATTGCGCTACAGCCTGATCACTCAGTGAGCCGTCCAGCCGCGCAGTCACTGCCTCATCATCGATTTTGCCCTGCAAATTCGGCAAACGGACAATATTTTTTCCGAACTGAAAATCACTGGTTATATCCACTGGCAATCCGGCACCAAAGCCACGACCGAAAGGCAAAGCATAACCTGCGGTCGCCAGAAACGGCTCAAGATCGTCACTTTTCAGAGCGGCTTTACCACTGGCAGTCAGCTCATCTCCGGTCAGCGTAATCACACCGTCGAGACGGGCATTGCCGTCATCACTGCTGATTTCCAGTGCCGTTTTCATACCGGCAACGGGCGCGCCCTGAGCCTGCAAATTCAGCTCCGCCTCACCCATCATCCCCAATGGCACAACCGGCAAGCCAAGTAATGCCAAAGCCGCCTCACCGGAGTCTGCCTTCGCATTGGCTGTCAGAGAAAGCTGCATTGGTTCGGCACCGGTCAAAGTGCCCTTGGATGATCCCGCAACGGAGAGCATCAGAGCACCGCTTTGACCATTCAGACTAAAGGAAAACTCGGCAATATCGCTCTTGTCAGCATTCGCCGCTTTGCCGCCGGATTTAACCCGGCTACCACGCGCTTTTTCAACTTCTGCAGCTGGCTGCTTCGCATCCGCTTCACCAGCCTGCTCTGCATTGTCACCATCGCCGAACAAATTGACCGCATTAACCAGCAGGTCGAGCTTCGTACCCGAAAATAAATCAGGATAGGACACAGCACGCGCAGCAAGTGCCGAGATCAGCGGCTCGCGCGGGAAGCTGGCATTGAGCTGACGTAAGACAGGGCTGAGATCATCTGCCAGGATGGTCGCATCAAGATTGGCATTCACCGAATTATCAAACGGACGCAATGATCCGGTCGCAGTAATCGTTGCGCCGTCCAGACCACTGATCAGCAAGCGGTCGAAATCCAGCTTACCATTACTCAAACGAAACGCGGTATCAAGCTGCTCGGCTTCCAGCTCGGCAAATTTAACCGGTCCTGCCTTGAGATTGACTGTCAGGTTCTCTCCGGCAAGCGCAGATAAATCACCTTCCCGCAGAAACAACCCGCTCAGCAACTGCATCGTACCGGCATCGAGCGCTTTGCCCTGAATATTCAGCACCGAGGACGTCGCGCGTTTTTCGCCACCGCTGCGTTCAAAACTACCATTCAGTATTGTTTCGCCCAGCACAATTTCCAGATCATCGATCTTCTGAACATCATTATTCAGATTGATTTTTCCGGAGAAACCCGCCGCGGGTACCTGCGCTAGCGCAGGTTTGCCATTCTCACCGGAAAGCCATGCTGCAAATCCGGCAGGCTGGCGCGAAGCCAACAGAAAGTTTCCCTGAAAACCGAAATCCGAACCAAGCTGTAATTTGCCCTTGGCTTCAATCTGAGTACGCCCCGGCAAATCAGCCTGTAACTGACTGATATTCCACGCGCCATTATCCGGCTCGGCACGAATAATCACCGAGCGGATCGTTGTGCCGCTGGCGACAATTGCGGGCAAGCGCAGATCAATATTGCCCGGAATATCCGGCACCGGAATGCGCTCCAGCAATACCTGCAGAAAATCCACTTTCTCACGGAAAGACAATACCGGCTGCGATGATGCAGCCTTGTCATCTTTCACGCTGATATCAGGCTTCATCCCGTCGAGATAAACCTGCTGGCCATCCGCACTGATCATAAAATGCGGATTATCCGCCAGATCAAGCTGCGCCTTGCCATTAATCACATAGGGCGCATCAGCCTCGCCCTGCTCCATACGGAATTCTTCAATATTGAAGCCGCTATTCTGCGCTTCAAACTTTCCGGTCAGCCGCAGCTTATCCAGTGTGACAGCCGGTGTATTACCTTGTTTCTTGCGCTCTTCATCGCTCAAGGTCAGAAAAGAGAACTGTCCCTTATAGAGCGGCTGGCCATCGGCAATGGTGACATCGCCTTCTGTCTCCAGCGACAAAGCCAGATTGACCGGCTGCAAACCAATGCGCAAGCGCAGCGGACCATCCGCTTTTTTCTCAGCTGTATTGATTTCAAAGCCGAAAGACTGGCCATCGGCCTGCAAGCGACCGTTAATTCGCCAAGGCCCTGCCAGACTGTCAGCCGACAGTGTCGCATTGATATTCTGCAATTCCTGCTGGCGGCCACGCATACCGTCCTGCAGCGTAATCTGCCCGTCCCGCAACGCCAGTTTTTCAATGCGGACTTTCGATCCGGCCAGATTGCTGTTTTCAGGCAATGTCCAGTTCAGCTTCCCCTGAGCATCGAGACCGGCAAACAGATGCGGCTTTTCCATCCGCATATCAAAAATCAGAATTTCGCCGCGCAAAAACGGCATCAGCTCCGCATCCATGGAGAACTGAGCCATCGTCAGCGCATCACGGCCATCTTCGCCTTCAACACGCACATCAGAAAATGTCACAGAAGGAAATGGTAAAAGACGAGCTTTGGCAGTGCCGTTCACATGTACAGGGCTGCCTAAAATGCGGCTGGCTTCCTGTTCAAAACGGTCACGATAGCCTGTCCAGTCGATAAATGGCGGTACAACCAGCGCTAATGTCAGCACCAGAACCAGCAAACCACCAATAACAACGAACAAACGCCCCAAAGTCTTACTCCGGCTGTTCTACAGCCATATATCCAAACATGCTGCCTTGCAGCCATTAATCAACAAAGCTGCTAGCCAGCAATTATCAGAATAGCTGCATAGCAGCTGGCATGAATCACATTTCAGTGCGCACCATAGCGGCACAAAGCCTGCTGCACCAAGGTAATTTCACATCTGAAAAGCCTGAGCACCGCTGTCCACAAGCTTGAAACAAATTGCCAAAGACCATCACATGACTTGATCCGCCGCGCGCTAATCTTTACAGGTGTCATATAACAGCCAATATCATTTTGTTTTTCTGCTCTTCGGGCAGCAAAAGCTCATCACTCAATTGACTTTATATCTGTGACATTATCATGAATTATTCAACATCCGAGACCGATGCCCAACTCATGGAAACCATTCCGGCTTTCTATGAGACTGCTGTTTTCAAGCGGGATGTTTTCTCGGAAACCCGTGCCGGCTATTTTGAAGGCGAACCGGAAACCCGCATTATCCGCCGCGTAGTCAGCGCAGCTCCATGGTGGTCAAGTCCGCTGGCCTGGTGGCTGGCACGTCGTGAAATCCGCGGCCTGAAGAAAGTGCGTGGCATCAAAGGCACCCCGCAGCTACTCGCGACAGATAAAGACGGCCTGTATCGTTCATGGACTGACGGCACGCCATTGCATCTTGCACGCCCTTCCCATCGCGAATGGTATTTGTCGGCACATCGCATTCTGCGTGACATGCGCCGCATGGGTGTGACCCATAATGATTTGCAAAAGCCGCAAAACTGGCTGATGACACCGGAAGGCGAAGCCGCTGTGATTGACTTCCAGCTGGCTTCTGTTCATCGCCGTCGCGGCGCTTATTACCGTCTGATGGCCTATGAAGATTTCCGTCACCTCATCAAACAGAAGCGCAATTTTGCACCTGACCTGATGACCCCGACGGAAAAACGCATTCTGGCACGTCGCTCCTTACCGTCGCGTATCTGGCTGGCTACAGGCAAAAAAGCCTATAATTTTATCACCCGCACCATTTTCAATTGGTCTGATGGCGAAGGCACCGGCGACCGTATTGATAATGAAGGTCCGGCGATTATTTCCGCGTTGAAATCTGATCCGCGTGTGAAGGATGTTTCCCTGAGCCTCTATTCCCTGCCAGCCAAAGGTGTGGGGATTTATGCTTTTGTTGAAACGCTGAATGCCGATGAGAAATCGCTGCGTGCACGTCTGAAGGGCTATAAAGTCGAGCTGCTTCAGCCGGTTGCGCATTTGCCGCGCCGTGCGGATGGTTCTGTCCGTGAGGATATTTTGCGCCTCGTAGCCATGAACCAGATGACCGAGCTGGATGAATTGCTGCTGCGTGAACCGGAAATGCGTGCACTGGTGGAAGCACTGGCTGCCCATCGCCTTAACTTCACAGACCGCCGCATTACACAGATGGAATAGCCTCGTTTCTATCCATCATTCTATCAAAACGACCTGAATAAAGTACCTGCTTACAGCGGTTCCAGTTAAGACTGAAGCGTTGGAACCGCTGTAACTGTTTGTTTTTACGCATTATCCAACGCAAAACCGCTTCGCACTTTTGCTGGAAATGCTATAAAATACAGGTACTTTATTTGTTCTGGTCTATGGCGTTTCGCTTAAGAATCATTACATTCGGAACCATGTCAGATTTTCCAGATGATATTCCCTTCTTCGGGGAGCCGGATGTACCGGCCACACCTAAACCGCAAGCTGGCCCATCGGCAGGTATTGCTGCGCGGGCTATGCAGGCGCGTAACCAGCAGCGCGGTGAACCAGACTATCTGCAAGGGTTGAATCCCGAGCAGCGGCAGGCGGTTGAAACGACTGAAGGACCGGTTCTGGTTCTGGCTGGTGCTGGCACCGGCAAAACCCGTGTACTGACTACCCGTATTGCCCATATCATCCGGCAAAATCTCGCTTTTCCGAGCCAGATTCTCGCAGTGACTTTTACCAACAAAGCTGCACGCGAGATGAAAGAGCGTATTGGCCATCTGCTCGGCGGTGCCGTTGAAGGCATGCCTTGGCTTGGTACTTTCCACTCGATCGGCGTCAAAATTTTGCGCCGTCATGCCGAACTGGCAGGACTGCGCTCTGACTTTACTATTCTTGATACGGATGATGTGATCCGCCTGCTCAAGCAGCTTATTCAGGCTGAAGGACTGGACGACAAACGCTGGACGCCGCGCTCTTTCTCGATGATGATCGATGGCTGGAAGAATAAGGGCTATGGACCGTCCGAAATTTCCGAAGGCGATGCGCGTGCTTTTGCCAATGGCAAAGGGCGTGAGCTTTATTATGCCTATCAGGAACGATTGAAAACACTGAATGCCTGTGACTTCGGTGATCTTTTGCTGCATCCGATCCGGATTTTCCGCAAATATCCGGACATCCTGCGCGAATATCACGCAAAATTCCGCTATATTCTGGTGGATGAGTATCAAGATACCAATACCGCCCAATATATGTGGCTGCGGCTGCTTGCGCAAAGGCCTAGCAACTCAAATGCCCACTCAGCACCAACACAACCAAACAATGCACCCAACGCGACCGACTGGTCGTCGGCTGACTTTTCAGCCGCCCCTGCGGAGCGCAGCCGCGATAGCGGCGACAGCGTGAGCACAAATAAAACTACACAACAGATTAACATCTGTTGTGTAGGCGATGATGATCAGTCGATCTATGGCTGGCGCGGGGCGGAAGTCGACAACATTCTACGCTTTGACAAAGATTTTCCGGGCGCGACGATTATTCGTCTTGAGCGCAATTACCGCTCCACACCGCATATTCTCGGTGCCGCTTCCTATCTGATCGCGCATAATGAAGGGCGCTTTGGCAAGACACTATTGCCACAGGCAGCCAGTGACGACGACCAGAAAGTGCATGTTCACGCGGCTTGGGATTCCGAAGAGGAAGCCCGCGCAGTCGGTGAAGAAATTGAACAGGCACAGCGCCGCGGACATCTGCTTAATGATATGGCTATTCTGGTACGTGCTTCGTTCCAGATGCGCGAGTTTGAAGACCGCTTTGTAACACTCGGCCTGAATTACCGCGTTATCGGTGGCCCGCGCTTCTATGAGCGTCAGGAAATCCGTGATGCCATGGCCTATTTCCGTGTGGTTGCCCAGCCCGCCGATGATCTGGCTTTTGAGCGTATCGTTAACACACCAAAGCGCGGTCTTGGTGAAGCCAGTCTGCGACTGGTGCATGATTATGCACGTGCAAAAAACATGCCGATGCTGCTTGCGGCAGAAGATCTGATTGCAACGGAAGAGCTGAAACCAAAAGCCCGTTCAGCACTGCGCGAAGTGGTCGAGAACTTCCGGCGCTGGCAGGGATTACTTGATAATAAATCCCATACGGAACTGGCAGAAATCATTCTTGATGAATCCGGTTATACGGCGATGTGGCAGAATGACCGCTCCGCCGAAGCACCGGGTCGTCTGGAAAACCTGAAAGAACTGATCCGTTCCATGGAAGACTATGAAAGCCTGCGCGGCTTTCTCGAGCATGTAGCTCTGGTCATGGATACGGAACAGAATGAAGGCATGGATGCTGTCAGCATCATGACACTGCACTCTGCCAAAGGTCTGGAATTTCAAACCGTGTTCTTGCCGGGTTGGGAAGAAGGTCTGTTCCCGCATCAGCGTGCGTTGGATGAAGGCGGTCGCTCAGGTCTGGAAGAAGAACGCCGCCTCGCTTATGTCGGCGTTACCCGCGCCAAGAAAAATCTGCATATCTGGTTTGTGTCCAACCGCCGTATTCACGGCATGTGGCAGACCACGATCCCTTCCCGCTTTTTGGAAGAACTGCCGGAAGAGCATGTGGATATTGCGGAATCTGACAGTTCCTATGGCGGCGGCTACGGCCAGTCGCGTTTTGATAGTGTGGGGCGCGGTGATCCGTTCGCCAATTCCTACTCCACACCGGGCTGGCAGCGCGCGCAACAAAACCGCTCCGATGCGACACGCAATAATTGGGGCTCGCGCTCGGGTGCCAATGTCGAGCGTATCGGTTATGGCGAAACGGATTCCGGTTTCGGTGCCGGTCGCGGTTCGGTCAAAGGCAAAGTGATTGACGGTGAACTGGTTGCAAAATCCGTTTCCTCAACTGCGTCTGCGTTTAAAGTCGGCGACCGTGTTTTCCATATGAAATTCGGTAACGGCAATGTCGCCTCAATCGACGGCAACAAGCTGACAATCGACTTTGACCATGCCGGACAGAAACGCGTCATTGACAGCTTTGTAAGCCCTGTATGAGCCATATCAGCAATGTCCTGCTCTATCGCAACGGACAAATTCTGCTAGGCAAAAGATCACCGCACCGCCGGACATACCCGAATTGCTGGGCATTGTTCGGCGGACATCTAGAGGGTGGTGAAACACCCGATCAGGCTGAGGCAATGCAATTGCCGGATCTTGCGCTGGACGAATACAGGTCTGCCTTTCAACAGGCACTACCCCTTATCCGACAGAGTCTCTGATCAGGATAAAAATCCGCACAAAAAAGAATAGCAGAATATTTTTCCAATACTGCACTGTATAAGAGCATAGTGTCATAAAGGGCAGCTCGTCAGTAGCATCCCATTGCTTAACGGGCATATAAATCTCGGATAAATTTCAACTCAACAAGCGGAGGAGCAAATTTGCCCCTTCGCTTCACTTGTTTTGAAAGAAAAATCCATGTCCGACGCTCATGTGAAAAAATCTTCTGCGCAGGCCAAACCACTCTACCTGAATTTCGGTTTTCAGGTATTGACCGCAATGGTTATCGGTCTGCTGCTTGGTCTACTTGCCCGCAATATGGGGCCTGATATTAACGGCAATGCCAACTGGCTCTCTGTTACGCTGCAGACAATCGGCTCGATCTTCGTGCAGATGCTGCGCGCATTGGTGCCACCACTGGTATTCACCGCGATTGTGGCTTCTATCGCCAATCTGGCTGCGCTTAACAATGCCGCCAAGCTGGTCTGGCAGACCCTGCTGTGGTTTGCGATCACCTCATTCATTGCTGTGCTGATCGGTATTGCCCTCGGCCTGATTATTCAGCCGGGTATCGGTTCCGGCGTTGCTGCAGAAGCTGCCAAGGCGCCTGCCTCTGCCGGTTCATGGCTCGACTTCCTCAAAGGCTTGGTGCCTGCCAATATGCTCGGCCTCGAAGCTAGCACCAAACTGGGCAAAGACGCCGCCACCACTTCGCTGAACTTCAACGTATTGCAGATTCTCGTTGTTGCGATCACCTTTGGTGTTGCAGCACTGAAAGCCGGTGATGCTGCGAAGCCGTTCCTTGCCTTCAACCAGTCGCTGCTGGTGGTCGTGCGTAAAATTCTGTGGTGGGTTATCCGCCTGACCCCGCTCGGCACTATCGGTCTGCTTGGCCGCGCTGTTGCACAATATGGCTGGGAAACTCTGGTTCAGCTCAGCTGGTATGCAGCGGCCGTTTATATCGGTCTGGCAATCGTGCTGTTCGTGGTCTATCCGGTTATCCTGCTGATGCACGGTCTTAAACCATCGCGCTTCTTTGCCGGCGCTTGGCCTGCAATTCAGCTGGCTTTTGTGTCCCGCTCCTCCGTCGGCACCCTGCCGGTGACAGAGGCCGTGACCGAACGCAATCTCGGTGTACCGCGTGAATATGCAGCTTTTGCTGTGCCGCTCGGTGCAACAACCAAGATGGATGGCTGTGCTGCAATTTATCCGGCGATTTCGGCTATCTTTATCGCCCAGTATTTTGGTCTGCCACTCGGCCTGCAGGAATATGTGCTGATCGCCTTTGTTTCCGTGCTTGGTTCGGCAGCGACAGCCGGTCTGACCGGTGCGGTAGTGATGCTCACCCTCACCCTTTCCACCCTCGGCCTGCCGCTTGAAGGTGTTGGTCTGTTGCTCTCCATCGACCCGATCCTCGATATGGGACGTACAGCAGTCAATGTTGCCGGTCAGGCATTGGTGCCGGCAGTTGTTGCCAAGCGAGAAGGTATTCTCGATGAGGCTGTCTACAACAGCGAAAAGAACATCGACGATATCGATCCGTCACATCTGACAGCGCAAGGCGTTGCCGCTTAAAATACGACACAAAAAAAGCCGGAGTTTTCTCCGGCTTTTTTATTATCAACTGTCAGGCCGCTACCGTAGCCACATCATAAATCAGCTTCAGGTTCAGCAGGATTACGATCAGCGCCACCAGCCATGCACTGGCTGTCAGCCAGAGAGGTGAGCGCAAAGCCCCCATCTTTTTACGATCAGACGTAAACATGATCAGCGGCACAATCGCAAAAGGCAGCTGCAAACTCAGCACAACCTGACTGAGGATCAGCAAATTGGCTGTCCCTTTATTCCCGTAAAGCATCGTCACAATAATCGCCGGTATAATCGCCAGCCCGCGCGTGATCATCCGTCTGACCCATGGGCGGATGCGGAAATTGATGAAGCCTTCCATCACGATCTGACCGGCCAAGGTAGCCGTAACTGTCGAGTTCAGCCCCGCACAGAGCAAGGCCACGCCAAACAGGATTGGTGCAAGTGTGCTGCCAAGCAGAGGGGCAATCAGTGCTTCGGCCTGCTCAATCTCAACCACATCTGTACGACCGACCTTGTGGAAAGTCGCTGCCGCCAGAATGAGAATAGACGCATTAACCGCCAGCGCCAGCATCAGCGCAATGGTGGAATCCCATGTGGAATAGGTAATCGCCTCACGTTTTTCTTCTAAATTACCGCCATATTTGCGCGTCTGCACGATGCCCGAATGCAGATACAGATTATGCGGCATTACCGTTGCGCCGATAATTCCCAGCGACAAATAAAGCATTTCCGGATTGGTCACGATCTCGGTTGTCGGTGCAAAACCACGCAGAACGGCGCCCCACTCCGGATCGGCAAGTACAATCTGCACCAGAAAACACACGGCAATCACGCCCAGCAGAACCAGCACATAGGCCTCAATCCAGCGAAAGCCTTTGCTCTGCATATAGAGAACCACAAAGACATCCAGAGCCGTGAGCAAAACACCAAGTTCGAGCGGCATACCGAACAGCAAATTCAGCGCAATCGCCGTACCTATCACCTCGGCAAGATCAGTCGCACAAATCGCAATTTCTGCACCAATCCATAAGAACCAAGCCATTGCCGGTGAATAGGCATCGCGACACGCCTGCGCCAGATCGCGTCCGGTAGCAACAGCCAGACGAGTGCAGAGTGATTGCAGCAGGATAGCCATAATATTGGAAACCAGCGCCACAACCAGCAGCGTATAACCGAATTTCGAACCACCGGCGATGGATGTTGCCCAATTACCGGGGTCCATATAGCCCACGGCCACGAGATAACCGGGGCCCGTAAAGGCCATCAGTTTTCTCCAGCGACTACCATGGCGCGGAACTGCAATTGATCCGTTCACCTCGGCCAGTGATTTGGCTGCACCCTGTTGCCGCCAGCCTGCGGACTTATCCGCACTTTCTGCCAGAATAAATTCATCTGTCTTCATCAAATTATCTTCATTGCAACAGTTAGTAATGAAATTCATTTGCAACTAGGCGCTTGATTTTAATTTCCGTCAAGTGAAAATTCTGGACTATGAAGCAGACATAAAAAATGCCGGTCAGAACCGGCATTTTCTCATTACAGCGCTGTGTGCCAGACTTGGCATACAAAACTCGCTCTAATACTTTAAAATTAAGACATAATTCCTTAGTCGTTTATTGGGGCTTACCCTTTTCCCACATCACATCGCCACGATAGAGCGGCACAGTAGAGAGGGATGTCTTGGCAGAACCATCCTGCACCTGAGAGGCATGCGCCAGATAGACCAGCGTATTGTTTTTCTGATCATAGACACGGGTAATCACCAGCTTCTTCCAGATCAGGCTGGTGCGCTCGGAAAATACCCGTTCACCACCTTTGCCTAACTTGATATCACCGATGGTTATCGGCCCTGTCTGCTCGCAGGAAATTGACGCATTGGACGGGTCTTCAAACCAGTTGCCTTTTTGCAGACGATCTATCATCCCGCGCGAGAACGAGGCGAGATGGCAGGTCACACCCTGCACCTTCGGATCCTGAACGGCATCAATCACGATATCATTGCCAAGCCAGTCCACGCCGACTTTTCCGATCTCTTCAGTCTGCGCGGTGCCTGCCAAAGCAGACAAGATCAGACCTGTACCCAGAGCAGCGACAGTCAGAAAGCGTTTCATCAACATCTCCTGTTTTCGGGATCAGAAACAAAGTGCAAGGTTGAATATAAGTGTCTTAAGCACCTTCTGCCAGTGGCAGCCACTTATCCAGAAACGCATTGATCTCCATGGTCTGGATATCCGGCAGTGCCTTATAAATCAGTTCCACCGGCCAGTCCCACCAGGCACTTTGCAACAGGCGCTCCACGGTTTTCTCATCAAAACGCGGCCGCAGAATTTTAGCCGGTACACCGGCAACAATCATATAAGGCGGCACATCTTTCGAGACCACAGCATTGGCACCAATCACCGCACCGGTGCCGACATTCACACCGGGCAAAATCACCGCACCATGACCAATCCACACATCATTGCCAATCGTCACCCGTCGGGACGAGCGATGCGCACGATAGTCCATATCCACGCCGATATTGCGGAAATATTCATTCGGACGATAGGTCATCTTATGCATGGTCAGACGCTGCATCGGATGCTCAAGCGCATTAATCCGCACATTCGAGGCAATCGAGCAAAAATGCCCGATCTCGGCATAAATCCCCTCGCCGTTACGCTCCAGATAGGTAAAATTGCCGATCTGCACATCGCGCAAAATCACGCGCTCGCCGATTTCGGTATATTTTCCGAGCTTCACTGATTTCAGCTGCGAACTCGGATGGATTTTCGGCTGCACATCGCGCGAGAACTCCGGCGCATCTTCAATCATAGCATTTCATTCCCGCACATCGTCAATTTCAAAATTTTCTGAAATTTCATTAAAGATGGAAAAACCACACAGACAACCTTTGCCAAACAGATCAGTCCGCGTTATAACATGATTATGACGACCGCTGACAGACAGGCCGACAGGCAAGACAACAGAAAATTGCTCTGGATTACCAGCACAGTGCTAATCACCGCACTGATTGCAGCTGCTTTGTTTGCAGGCTGGATGAATTACAGCGACACCATATTCATGACCATGCTGATGGATGGTGTTTCATGGTGCTTCTGAGGAACTGATCTATGCGCAAATATCTTCCCGTTCTGGTGCTGTTCGTAGCAGCCTTCACAATCGGCATTGTCGGTTTTCAGGCTTATCGCGATAAACAAATGGCTTCGGGTGAAGAAAGTGCTTATGGCGGCGCATTTAAGCTGGTTGCCATGAATGGCAAAGAAATCACCGACCAGTCTCTGCGCGGCAATCCTTCAGCGGTCTTCTTCGGCTACACCCACTGCCCTGTCGTTTGCCCGACCACTCTGTTTGATCTCGACAGCTGGCTGAAGCAGCTCGGCCCTGAAGGCGAAACCATTCGCGGCTACATGGTTACGGTTGATCCGGAGCGCGACACACCGGAATATATTGAAAAATACATTACCAATGTATCTGACCGCATTACCGGCATCACCGGCGATCCGAAAGACATCGCAACCATGCTGAAAGCCTATAATATTTATTCCAAAAAAGTCGATGAAGATGGTGAGAACTACACCATGGACCACACAGCATCCATTCTGCTTCTCGATAAAAACGGCCGCCTGCGCTCAACCATCGCCTATGGCGAACCGGCTGAAACTGCAATTTCCAAGCTGAAACGTCTGGCTGCAGGCTGATTAAAATTTCTAAGCACTCCCAATCAAACCCGCTTCGTGATAAGCGGGTTTTTTTATAACTCCAATTCAGAGAACCAACATGGCACAGTACCGCTTATACCTTACACGGGACAAAGATCAGGCTGAGCAGATTTTTGATCTGCTGGAACCGGTATTTGAAGAAGATGGTCTGCCGCTTGCCAATACTGAAATTGATGAAGACAAGCAGATTTATGAAATCTCGCTCTATACCGAAGACAAAGCCGGTGCTGATGAAGCCTTGCCGCGCATGGCTGCCTGTCTCGGTCTGAAACCGGATGAAATCAGCATTGAAGAACTGCCGGATATTGACTGGGTGCTGCATTCTCTCGAAGGCCTGAAACCAGTGCGCGCAGGTCGCTTCTTTGTCCACGGTTCTCATGACCGCGATAAGCTGCAGGACGGTGATATCGGCATTGAAATTGATGCAGGCCTTGCTTTTGGTACCGGTCATCACGGTACCACTGCCAGCTGCCTTGAAATGATTGAAGAAATCGTCGCGCTTGAAGAGCCTAAAAATGTGCTCGATCTCGGCACCGGCAGCGCGGTTCTCGCCATTGCAGTTGCTAAATTGCGCGATATTCCGGTTCTGGCCACCGATATTGATCCTGTTGCGGTCGAGGTTGCGCAGGAAAACGTGGTCAAGAACGGCGCCGACAAATGGGTTTCTACACTCACTGCCACCGGCTTTGATGATCCAGCAATGCAGGCACGCGCTCCTTTTGACCTGATCGTGGCCAATATCCTTGCCAATCCGCTGATTGAACTGGCAAATGAGATGCGCGCCCATGTGAAAGATAATGGTTCGCTGATCCTGTCCGGCATTCTGGAAACGCAGCGCGACAGCGTTCTTGCTGCCTATGAAGCCGCAGGTATCGAACATCACAAAACTATTTACAAAGAAAGCTGGGTTGCTCTTCACCTCAAGCCAAAGCTCTGATTATAATCAGACTTCGAGGGAAATTTTCAGGATCAGAATCTCATGTTTCAGAACTTTGAAGTCAGCAGCAATCCGGCAACCGGTGCGCCGCGTGTAGCCAAATTGCGCGAGGAACTAAACCGCCTGCAACTGGATGGTTTTCTTGTACCGCGTGCCGATGAGCATCAGGGCGAATATGTGCCGCTGCGTGCTCAGCGTCTTGGCTGGCTGACAGGCTTTACCGGTTCTGCCGGTGCAGCGCTGATCCTGAAGAATAAAGCCTATGTCTTTGTTGACGGGCGTTACACATTGCAGGTGCGCACGCAGACCGATCCGGCCGTATTTGACATTGAAAGTCTGGTCGATAATCCGCCGACCACCTGGCTGGAGAAAAACGGCAAAGGTCTGGTGATCGGCTTTGATCCTTGGCTGCACACACTGGCAGAAACCCGCGCTCTGAAAGCAGCTTTGGAAGCACAGGGCGGCAAACTCGTGCCGGTGCAGGATAATCTGGTGGATCTGGTCTGGACTGACCAGCCTGCCGCACCATTAGAGCCGGTGACAATTCAGCCACTGCAATATGCCGGTCAGGAACCACTCGCCAAACTCAACCAGTTGAGCGAAGCCGTTGCGAAAAGTGGTGCCGATGCAACCATCCTCACTGATCCGTCTTCCGTTGCTTGGGCATTCAATATTCGCGGCCGCGATGTCAGCAATACACCGCTGCCTTTGAGCTTTGCACTGATTGCGGCAGATGGTCAGCACATTCTGTTTATTGATAAGCGCAAGCTGCCGATTGAAACCGAAGCCTATCTCACACAGTTGACCAAGATCGTTGCTCCAAATCAGATGGAAAGCACGCTGGCGCAGCTGGCTGGCGAAGGCACCAGCTTCATGCTGGATCCGGTACTGGCTGCGGAAAAGCTGCGTATGATCATCACGCAGGCCAATGGTACCGTGATTGAAGGCACCGACCCTGCCCGCCTGCCCCGCGCGATGAAAAACAAAGCAGAGCTTGATGGCTCCCGTGCAGCGCATGAGCGTGACGGCGTGGCCATGGTCAAGTTCTTCTCATGGCTCGGCAGCCAGCCTGCCGGTAGTGTGGATGAAATCAGCGCCGCACAGCAGCTTGAAACAAGCCGTCGCACCGTCGGTGAAATGTTCCAGAAGCCTCTGGAAGACCTGTCTTTTGACAGTATCTCCGGCGCAGGCTCCGACGGCGCAATCATCCACTACCGCGTCAACACCGATACCAACCGCAAGCTCAATGACGGCGAGCTATATCTGATTGATTCCGGCGCTCAGTATCGCGACGGCACCACAGATATCACCCGCACCGTAGCAATTGGCGAAGTCTCTCCTTTTGAGAAGAAGGCTTTTACACTCGTGCTGAAAGGTGTGATTGCTTTGTCCCGCCTGCGCTTTCCTGTCGGCACACGCGGTCAGGATATTGACGCCTTTGCCCGCGCTGCGCTTTGGCAGTATGGCTATGACTACGCGCACGGCACCGGCCACGGCGTTGGTTCTTATCTCGCGGTTCATGAAGGGCCGCAGAGCATCTCCAAGCGCGGTGCGCAGGAACTCAAAACCGGTATGATCCTCTCCAATGAGCCGGGCTATTACCGTCCGGGCGAATTTGGCATCCGTATTGAAAACCTGATCATCGTCAAAGAGCCGGAAGCAATTGATGGCGGCGATATCGCTATGCATAGCTTTGAGACGCTGACCTTCTGCCCGATTGATCGTCGTCTCATTGATGTCTCTCTGCTCAATACAGACGAACTGGCATGGCTCAATGATTATCATGCGCAGACGCGTGACAAGCTGATGCCGCATTGCTCGGAAGCTGAAAAGAACTGGCTGATTGCAGCAACTGCAGCGCTGTAAATCATATTCATCTGCACAAAGAAAAACCGGCGCATGCGCCGGTTTTTTTATTATCAATTTCAAGCCATTTCAGAACGGCATATATTGGCGCAACAGCACAATCAGCACACCGCCAAAAATACACAGCGGAATGATACCGATGCGAAATGCCGCTAAGGTGCAGATCACCATCGTCACGAACTCTTTCCAGCCTGCATTAAATGCAGCCGGTGCAACAAGCGTTGTCAACACAGCGGCAGGTACAGCATTAAGACCGGCCTCAACGCGATAATGCACACGCGCAAATTGCGAGAGAATAAGATGTCCGCCGATACGGGTGATATAAGTCAGCACCGCAGCGCCGAAAATAATCCAGACAGTTGAACTCATTGAGCCTGCTCCTTGCCAGCCTGTGCAGGCTCATCATCCAGTGTAATCACGGTTTCGCGCCCTGCCTGCGGCTTGGCAATCACCACAGCCATAACAATACCACCGATTGCACCAACGGTGACATGCCACGGGGAACCGATCCAGAAATAAGCCGCAACGGAAGACACAGAACTCGCTGCAACAATAGGGAACCAGTTGGTGCGGGATCGAAAGCCCATTACCAGTCCGAGGAAGTAAATCGGCAGCAGCATATCAAGGCCGATTGATTTCGGATCACCAATCAACCCGCCAAAAGTCGCGCCGATATAGGCTTCCACTACCCATGACAGATAAAGCGGAATGGCCAGCCCCATATACCAGACAAAAGTAATCGGCTTCTTCTGCTCGGCCTGTTTTTCACTTTCCGCATATTGAACATCGGTCAGGAAAAAGAACGCCACAATTTGCTGTAAAGGTGTGAAATGCTTAATCAACCGTCCGGTGCCTGCGGAATAAAGCACGTGACGAAAATTCACTGCAAAAATCGACAGCAGGATCATCCATGGTGCAACATGTTTGCCAAACAGCTCCATGCCCACCAGCTGGCTGGCACCGGCAAACAAAGCCGCGCTCATCCACACGGATTCACTGACATTCAGGCCGTTATCGACGGCAACCACGCCAAACAAAATGCCAAAAGGTGCGACCGCGGCCATAACAGGCCCGCCGCGTTTTGCGCCATCCCAGAATTGCGCAAGTTTACCTGTCTGCGCGTCAGACAGGCTTTTCGGATTACATCCATCCATCATCATTACCAGTATTTTTTAAAACGCGTTGTTAAAGACCGCGTTCACAATCGAGGAATAGACTAAACCAGAAAAACACTTTCCGTTCCCCCTCTGGTTATGAATAGGCTGATGCATAAAACCAATCAAGTGCAGGGCAGACACACCTGCCCTGCCTTATCAGATAATGTCTTGTTTAATTTAATCAGCTCCGACCAGTGTAAACCACGCATCTTCATCAATGACTTCAATGCCCAGTTCAGCAGCTTTTGCCAGTTTTGAGCCTGCGCCGGGGCCTGCGACTACCAAATCTGTCTTTTTTGAAACAGAGCCTGCTGCTTTTGCGCCATAGCGCTCCGCCATGGTCTTGGCCTCATCACGCGACATGCGCACCAGTGATCCGGTGAAGACAATTGTTTTACCCGCAACCGGAGAACCGCTCACAACTTCGTGAACTTCATCCAGCGGCGTCACTTCTGCGAGCAAGGCACTCAGCACTTCGGTATTATGCGGCTCCTGATAAAAGTCCACAATTGCCTCAGCGACGATCGTACCAATACCTTCCACATCCGTCAGTTCGCGCCATGCATCATTGCCCTTATCGCTCTTTTCCAGCGGCACCAGAGCGGCCAGCGCCACTTCTGCCAACTTGGCATAAGAACCAAATGCACGCGCGAGTTTCTTGGCATTGACCTCACCGACATGACGAATACCAAGCCCGAACAGAAACCGGCTCAGCGCAATCTCGCGCCGCTCATTAATCGCGGCATAGAGTTTCTTCACCGATGTCGCGCCGAAACCTTCAATATTTTCCAGTTTTTTGAGCGGTGATGCCGCCTGACGCTTTTCAAGCGTGAAAATATCAGCGGGTGTGCGAATTTTTAAACTCTCATCCTCAGCATTGAAGAAGAACTCAACCTGCTTTTCGCCCAAGCCTTCAATGTCAAAAGCATTACGCGAAACGAAATGGCGGATACGCTCAACCGCTTGCGCCTCACAGATCAGACCGCCGGTGCAACGGCGCACTGCCTCACCTTCTTCACGCACCGTATGGCTGCCGCAGACAGGGCAGAGGCGCGGGAATTCATAGGCAACACTCTCCATAGGGCGTTTATCCGCAACAATATCCACGATCTGCGGGATCACATCACCGGCACGCTGAATAATGACAGTATCGCCGACGCGGATATCGCGTCCTTCACGCAATAGATTGCCCTTCTGGTCAAACCCGCGAATATAATCCTCATTATGCAGCGTGGCATTGGTCACGACCACACCACCGACCGTAATCGGCTCCAGACGCGCAACCGGCGTCAGCGCACCGGTACGACCGACCTGAATATCAATGCCTTTGAGAATGGTAAAAGCACGCTCTGCCGGAAATTTATGGGCAATTGCCCAGCGTGGACTGCGCGAGATAAAACCAAGGCGCTGCTGGAGAGCCAGATCGTCAATTTTATAGACCACACCGTCAATATCATAGCCGAGCGTGGCACGCAGTTCTTCAATCGCATGATAATGAGCAACCAGCTCCGGCACGCTCTCAAAACGGCGCATCAGCGGATTGATGGTGAAACCATAGGACTGAAATTTTTCCACCATGCCCATTTGTGTAGAGGCAGGCATTTCGCTCACCTCACCCCATGCATAGGCGAAAAAGCGCAATACACGGCTGGCGGTGATTTTGCTGTCCAATTGGCGCAGTGAGCCTGCCGCCGCATTGCGCGGATTGGCAAAAACCGGTTTGCCGTCTTTTTCCTGCTTCTCATTAAGCGCCGCAAAGTCCGCATGGCTCATATAGACTTCGCCGCGCACTTCCAGTACGTCCGGCGCAGCGCCATTCAGTACCTGCGGAATATCCGCAATAGTGCGGGCATTATTAGTGACATTCTCCCCCACTGAGCCATCGCCGCGTGTTGCGGCACTGACCAGCCTCCCCTGCTCATAACGCAGTGAGAGCGACAGGCCATCAATCTTCGGCTCTGCGGTAATACCCAACGGGCTGCCCGGAAAAAGCTTGAGAAAGCGATAAATACGCCCGACAAACTCACCGACATCTTCATCGCTGAAAGCATTGTCCAGCGATAGCATCGGTACTTTATGGGTGACTTTGGAGAATTTCTCGGAAACGGCTGCGCCGACTTTCAGCGAAGGCGAATCTTCGCGGATCAGCTGCGGAAAGCGTTGTTCAATCGCCTGATTGCGGCGGCGCAGTGCATCATAGTCCGCATCGGAAATAACCGGTGCATCCTGCGTATTATAAAGGAAATCATGCTCAGCAATGGTTTTAGCCAGCCGCTCAAGCTCAATTGCGGCCTGCTCTTCGCTCAGTTGTTCAACGCTGATTTCACTCATATTCAACCCGTCTCCGTTTACGGATTGAATATAGAGCATTTTCAGCAAAAGTGGAAACCGGTTTTGCGTCAGGACAATGCGTAAAAACAAATAGATAGAGCATTTCCACCCATTTAGCAAAAGTTGGAAATGCTCTGATACAGTCGGATAAAATCAAACGCTCAAGACTGAATTTTATACAGTCAAAGCGCCGTTTTCCCGCAGCAAACGCTCAGCAGCTGCACGAGCCTCATCGGTCACACTGGCACCGGCCAACATACGCGCGATTTCTTCCTGACGCTCAGCGACTTCCATCGTGCGGATCGAGGTACGCATCTGCTCACTCTCCCCTTGCGCCTTGGCGATCAGGAAATGTGTCGTCGCACGTGCAGCAACCTGCGGCGCATGGGTGACAGAAAGCACCTGCACATTGGAAGAAAGCCGCGCCAGTCGCTGACCAATAGCATCAGCCACGGCACCGCCAACACCGGTATCAATTTCGTCGAACACAAGGGTTGGTGCCGAACCGCGATCAGCAAGCGCCACTTTGAGTGCCAGCAGGAAGCGAGACAATTCACCACCCGAGGCCACTTTCATCATTGGCCCTGCGCGTGTTCCCGGATTGGTTCGCACCCAATATTCAACAACATCAATACCTTCAGCACTGCGGTTTTCCGCATCGGTTTCAATGTTGACGATAAATTCCGCACGCTCCAACTTCAGAGCCGGCAATTCCTGCATCACAGCCTGTGTCAGCGACTGTGCAACTTTTGCACGCTCTCCCGAGAGCGCAATAGCCGCCGCATCATAGATTACACGGTTTTCCTGCGCCTGCGCTTCCAGTTGCTCCAGCTTTTCCGCACCTGCATCAAGATCGAGCAAATCTGCATCCATCTTTTCGCGCAATGCAGCCAGATTGGCCACCGGCACAGAGAATTTGCGCGATGCGGCACGCAGCGCAAATAAACGTTCTTCGACAGTTTCCAGCACACGCGGATCAAAATCGATCTCACGCATGGCGGTATCAATACCGCTCTGCGCATCGCCAAGGCGATCCAGTGCCTCATCAATCGCTTTAATCACCGGCTCCAGAAGATGCGGCGCTTCCGGCATTTTGCGCTCAAGACGGCGCACCAGTGCAGCCAATGACGGCACCGGCGATTCATGACCGGACAGCAGATCATTGGCTTCGCTGACATCGGTCGCGATCTTCTCGGATTTCATCATGATAGAGCGCTTTTCAGCCAGCTCATCTTCTTCATCCGGTTGCGGATCCAGCTTGGAGAGTTCTTCCGCTGAAGCACGCAGATAATCAGCCTCACGCGCAGCGGCTTCCACCTTGGCACGATGCTTGATCAAAGCACTCTCACTGTCCCGCCATTGCTTATACAAGCGGCGCAGCTTCAGTGTCTGCCCGTCCAGCCCGCCAAACGCATCCAGCAATGTGCGGTGCAAATCTGTGTCAATCAGTGCACGGTCATCATGCTGACCGTGAATCTCAACCAGATGGCGACCGAGCTCACGCAGCAAACCAACGCTTGCAGCCTGATCATTGATGAAAACACGCGAACGGCCGTCACTATTCTGCACGCGGCGCAGAATAATATCGCCGTCATCACTGATTTCATTGTCTTTGAGAAAATTGCGGGCGGGATGGTTGATGCCGACATCAAACACCGCCGTCACCTGCCCCTGATCCGCACCATGGCGCACAAGGGAAGCATCGCCTCTGGCGCCGAGCGCCAGAGACAAGCTGTCGAGCAAAATAGATTTACCCGCACCGGTTTCACCGGTGAGAACAGACAGTCCCTTTTCAAACTCGATATCGAGTTTCTCAATCAGGACAATATCGCGGATCGACAGTTGCGCTAGCATGGCTGCCTTTATTTATGAATTAAGCGCCGCCCGTAATGAGCGATGATGCTTTGGAAAGCCATGAACCTTTGTTTTCGCGCGGCTCAAGCCCACCGCCCTGCAACAATTTATAGGAATCTTTATACCACTGGCTGTCCGGGAAGTTTTTACCCAGAACTGCCGCAGCAGTTTGCGCTTCCGAAACCAGACCAAGGGCATAATAGGCTTCTGTCAAACGAGCCAGAGCTTCTTCCACCTGACGGGTATTGGAATATTCCTCAACCACATTGCGGAAACGCTTGATCGCGCCCAGATATTCCTTGCGCTCAAGGTAATAACGGCCAACCTGCATATCCTTACCGGCGAGCTGGTCACGGGCAAAACGGATCTTGGTTTTAGCGTCTTCAACATATTCCGATTTAGGGAAGCGGTCGACCACTTCCTGCATCGCGGAAATTGCACGGCGGCTTGCCGCCTGATCGCGCGTTACATCCGGAATCTGACGGAAATAGCTCAGGCCGATAATATAATAGGCATAAGCAGATTCATCCGAAGTCGGGTAAAGCGTGTTGTAACGCTTGGCCATCGAGATCGCTTCCTCATAATTACCTTTACGGTAATTGGTGAAAGCGGCCATCACCAGCGATTTACGCGCATATTCTGTATAAGGATGCTGACGGTCAACGGCAGCAAATTTCTTGGAAGCTTCATCAAGACGTCCTGCATCAAGATTGGCAAGACCTTCATTGTACAGCTTATCCGCCGGATCAATGCTTTCAACATATTTGGACAGGTCGATATCTTTGTCGCCGGACGCACAACCTGCAAGTGCCATTGTCAGCATAACAGCGCCAGATGCCAATGCCAGCTTTGTCATTTTACGAATTTGAGAACCCTCAGCACCAACAAGATTGGCTGCATTATCTGGGAATTTAGAAATCGTCATGCTGTCTCCGGTGTTTCGGCAACACAAATCATGGGCAAATCATTCCTGTGTCAGAGGGTTCATAAACCATAGCTGAGAACAATCGGCAATGTTAATACAAGTTTATTCGCACTGCATCGAGACTGCAATGCCTGCCGGACACGACTTTTTCAACCCGAAAGTCCTTAAAACAGCAAAATCTCTTACAAACTGTCACCACACTACACGTGTTCACGGCTCAATTATGGCTGATAGTACACAGTGTAAAAGAATCATTCTGCTTTGTATCCGGTTTAGTCTTATAATTCTCCGGTGTGTTTTTCATGTCGTCTGGAAAGCTCAGCTTTCAAGACGATAATGCTCCGGATTCTCCAGCAGTGCTTTGACCAGAGCGCCATTCAGCTTGTGACCGCCACGGTAAGAGCGGAACAATCCTCTGAACGGATGACCGGCCAGCGCCAGATCACCAACGGAGTCCAGCAGCTTATGGCGCACAAATTCATCCGGATAATACAAACCATCCGGATTTAGCACCTGCCCTTCATCGCCGATCGCAATGGAATTTTCGAGCGACGACCCAAGTGCCAGCCCCATAGAGCGCAATTTTTCAACATCACGCATAAAGCCGAAGGTGCGTGCTTTGGAGATTTCTTTCTCAAACACATCGCCATCCAGATCAAAACTGAAAGACTGACGACCGATTGATGCCACAGGGAAATCAATCTCCACCTCATAACGTGTACCGTCATATGGCACGAATTCAGCCCAGTTCTGCCCGTCTTCTACCCGTACCGGCTGCAAAATGGTCAGATACTGACGCAGCGCATCCTGCTCAATCAAACCCGCATTGCGGAATGCAGTAATAAACTCTGCAGAACCACCGCCAAGGATCGGCACTTCAGGCCCGTCAATTTCAATGAGCAGATTATCAATCTCAAGCGCAGTAATTGCTGCCATCAGATGTTCAATCGTGCTGACACCAAAATCTACCGAGCCGATTGATGTATTCAGTGTTGTCGAGCCAAGCGAAGAAGATAGCGCCGGAATATTCTCGCGCCGTCCCTCAGCATTATGGCGAATGAAAACAATGCCGTGGTTCACCGTCGCAGGGCTGATTTGCAGCGTAACAGGCTTACCGCCATGCACACCGAAACCGGCAAGCGAAAATGATCCGGCAATAGTTGTCTGCAAAGTTTTCATCTCAATCCTGCTCTCTGTCATCTGATGCATTCCAGTATCAGCTTTATATAAAGCGCACAAAACACAGGCTCAACCATCCCAACAAATAAAAACACCGCGTTCTTGGCAGAACGCGGTGAAGTTTAAAGCAAAAGGTAGTTATTTGATCAGTTGGCCTGACGGCGCAGGAACGCCGGAATTTCAAGCTGATCATCTTCAGAAGCCACGCGCGGCTGTGCGCGGCCCTGATTGTCGAGCTGACCGTTGCGCGGTGCGTAGATCGACGCATCCTGCGACAGCGGACGACGCTGTTCCGGACCACGTGCCTGCATCGGAGCCGCTGGCATTTCGCGTTTCTGCGCTGGTTCCAGACGAGCGGTTGGCTGCTCGTCTTCGCGACGGGACAGGCTGGCTGTCAGACGGCGCAGCAGACCGAGCGGACCGCGTTCTTCGTGTGCAGGTGCTGCCTGCTGCGGAGCTGGTGCGCAACGGGCATTCATTTCCGCCTGAACCGACGGAGGAAAGTCCGAAACGCTAGGCATACGCGGAGCCTGACGCTGCTGCGGAGCCAGAACAGGATCCATGTGCTGCTGCGGCTGGAACTGTGGCTGCGGTGCCAGATTATGTGCAGTTTGCTGCTGCATCTGTGGCTGAACCGGTGCCTGCATCTGCGGGCGTGGTGCAACTGGCTGCTGGCGCATTTCCATCATATCCGGTGCAGGTGCCTGGAAAATACGGCTCTGCGGCTGGAAATCTGCTTCAGCGGATGCTGCAGGCGGTGCATAGGAGCGCTGCTCGCTTTCACCAAGATGCAGGGACTGCTGTGCAGGCGCTGGCTGTGCTACAGGCTGGGCCTGTGCTGCCGGCTGTTGGATCGGAGCCTGTGCAACAGGCGCAGCTGGTTTAGCTACTGGCTTCGCTGGCTGGCGAAATTCCAGCGGCGCAGGCGCCGCGTCTCCGATCTGCTTATCGATTCCGGTCGCAACGACAGAAACACGGATCACACCTTCGAGACCTTCATCGAAGGTCGCGCCGAGAATGATCATAGCGTCCTGATCAACTTCTTCACGGATACGGGTAGCAGCTTCGTCAACTTCAAACAGGGTCATGTCACGGCCACCAGTGATCGAGATCAGCAGGCCGCGTGCACCGCGCATGGAGGTTTCATCCAGCAGCGGGTTCGCAATAGCAGCTTCAGCAGCGGCGATCGCACGGCCGTCACCGGAAGCTTCGCCGGTGCCCATCATTGCCTTGCCCATTTCGCGCATTACGGAACGCACGTCAGCAAAGTCCAGATTGATCAGGCCTTCTTTAACCATCAGATCGGTGATGCAGGCAACACCGGAATAGAGCACCTGATCGGCCATCGCAAAAGCGTCAGCAAAGGTGGTCTTGTCATTCGCAATACGGAACAGGTTCTGGTTCGGAATGACGATCAGAGTATCAACATTCTTCTGCAGATCTTCGATACCCATATCAGCCGTTTTCATACGGCGCTGGCCTTCGAAGTGGAAAGGCTTGGTCACAACACCAACGGTCAGAATGCCTTTTTCGCGCGCTGCGCGGGCAACAACCGGTGCTGCACCTGTACCTGTGCCACCACCCATACCGGCGGTTACAAAGCACATATGCGTGCCGTTCAGGTGATCATTGATTTCGTCGATGCACTCTTCTGCAGCAGCGCGACCAACTTCCGGCTGGGAACCTGCACCCAGACCTTCAGTTACAGCTGCGCCCAGCTGAATGATGCGTTCAGACTTGGACATGGTCAGAGCCTGAGCGTCAGTATTCGCGACAACGAAATTTACACCGCGCAGACCCGCGTTGATCATGTTGTTGACAGCGTTACCGCCGCCGCCGCCGACACCGAAAACGGTAATGCGCGGCTTAAGCTCGGTAATATCCGGCTTTTGCAGATTGATTGTCATCAGTTTCGTTCCTTTTGCCTTTCACCGCTTCGCCGCCGCGGTGCCGTATTCTGATTTGTTTTTTTGTACGCATTTACCCTGAAAGGAACCGCGTTTGCATTTTGAAATTATCTGGTCATTTACCATGATTTGGCAAAAAGCCCAGAGTGTAATCGGGTCAGAAATGAAAAATCTCAAACCCTTGTTTCAAAACTGCTTTCCTTCAATTTTACTCCTCAGGAAAGCCGCGATACCTCTCTAATTAAAAACTTGTTTTCAGCCATTGGCCGACCCGTGAGATACGTCCGCCGGACCCTATAAGGCGTCCGCCGGAAGCAGCCCGAACCGAGCGTTCCTCAATACCTGCAACCTGCGGATAAATCAGCAGGCCCACTGTTGCCGAGAAAGCGGAGCCCTTAGCAGCTTCCGGCAATCCCGCAATTCCTAACGGCCGTCCGATGCGGACATTGCGCGCCAGAATACGGCGTGCAACTTCCGGCATACCGGTCAGCTGGCTTGCGCCACCTGTCAGCACCACACGTTTACCGACAATATGCCCCAGCCCCGAAGCATTGAGCCGATCACGAACCAGCTCCAGTGTTTCTTCAACACGGGCACGAATGATACGGGTCAGAACAGAACGCGGATACTGGTTCGGCACATCACGGTCGTCGTCGCCAATCGGCGGCACGCTGATCATATCCCGGTCATCGGCAGCGCTTGGCAGCGCCGAGCCATACATAACCTTGAGACGTTCAGCATCTTCCATGCGGGTGGAGAACCCGCGCGCCACGTCCATTGTTACATGCA
The DNA here is from genome assembly GCF_003314995.1 of Pseudochrobactrum asaccharolyticum. Lineage (GTDB taxonomy): Bacteria > Pseudomonadota > Alphaproteobacteria > Rhizobiales > Rhizobiaceae > Pseudochrobactrum > Pseudochrobactrum asaccharolyticum. The sequence goes on along the minus strand of NZ_QNRH01000004.1, from coordinate 277,044 downwards.
TACCGCCAATGGCAATGGCGTCTGCATGGATAAATTTGCCTTCCGAGAATACGGAAATCGTTGTGGTGCCACCGCCCATATCAATACAGGCCGCGCCCATTTCCGCTTCGTCATCCACCAGAGCCGCCAGACCGCTTGCATAAGGGGTGGCAACAATCGCTTCGACCGAGAGGTGGCAACGGTTAATGCAGAGCTCCAGATTGCGTAAAGGTGCGCTATCAGCAGTCAGCACATGCATATCTACGCCGAGCGTATCGCCGAGCATGCCCAGCGGATCACGAATACCGCGTTCGCTGTCCAGCGTGTAACCAATCGGCAAAGAGTGAACCAGATGACGCTCTGCCTGCAAAGCCTGTTTCGCACCGGCAGCAAGCACACGGCGAATATCGGTTTTCTCGACTTCGTGGCCGCCCAGATCAATGCTGGCATTGAAAGTTTCGCTTTTCAGACGACCAGAAGAAATATTCACGATCAGCGATTCAACTGTCAGACCGGCCATACGTTCAGCCGCATCAACGGCCAGACGGATCGACTGTTCCGCTGCGTCCAGATCAATCACAACACCGGATTTAACACCGCGTGATTTCTGGTAGCCGATACCCAGAACATCCATGCGATGAGTACGACCTGGCAGGAATGCACTCTCATCTCTAGGGCGCAAACGGGCAATCACACAGGAAACTTTAGAAGAACCAACATCAAGCACAGTCAGCAGTCGCGTACGGCGACCTGAAGATGCGGAACCGGAAGTGTTTTTTGAAGACCAGATACTCATGCGCGCCTACCCGCTGCCTTGGCAGCCTTTTCGCGGTCTTTCAACATTTTCTCACGCTGTTCCATACCGCTTGGCGTAAGCTGCACTGTCACACGGTCATCCAACCGCATGTCGAGGCTGAGAATATCCCGACCCAGAATATTTTTAGTCCGTTGCAGGGTTTCAACCTCAGCCAGAGCGCGTTTCACGTCCTGTTCCGGCAATAAAACCCGTACACCATTATCAAACAATAAATCCCAGCGGCGATCAGAGACACGCGCATAGGCACGCACTTTAGCGGCCAGATCAGGATAAGCTGCTACAGTTTCAATGAAGGCTTTACCCCGACTAGATGCGCCCTCACCGACAACAAGCGGCAGTGAAGCGTAGCGGGATCCATTCAGCGGTACGATCGGTTTACCCGCTTCATCAACAACCAGCAATTCACGACCGCTTTGCCAGAGTGCAAATGCCTTGCGCTCTTCCAGAGAAACCACGACCGAACCCGGATAGACTTTGCGGATTTCAACACCGGCAACCCAAGGCAGCGTCTCAATAGCCAGACGCGCCTCATCAGCATTGAAACCGATCAGGGATGTTTCCCCGTCCAGACCAAGCTTTTCCAGAATATCAATTTCAGATGTTTCGTTATTACCGGCAACGCTCACTCTCTCGATTGCAAAACCGAAAGTTGAGGCAGTTGCCTTAACAACAGTATGGGTATGATCGCCGACAATCATACCATAGATGCCGGTGGCACCCAGAAAGCTGACCAGCCCCAGAGTACCGGCATAGCGAGGTATATTGACCCCGCCGCCAAACAGGCGCGAGGCAATACGAAAAGGCTTACGAAGAAAACGTGGCAGAACAAAAGCACCACTATGCGACAGAGATGTACGGGACATCATCGCATCATGATCACTTCTGTCAGATCTCGTTTTTAACGCATGCACGAGGCATCCTCCACCATCCAGCTCAACAACTCACCGAATGAATACCCTTCAGCCTTGGCAATATCCGGCACCAGAGAGGTCGGCGTCATGCCCGGCTGTGTATTCACTTCAAGCCAGATCAGCTCACCATCACCGGAGCCATTCTCATCAAACCGGAAATCGGAACGACTCACGCCGCGACATCCGACCGCCTGATGTGCCTGAAGTGCCATTATTTGTATTTTTTGGTAAATATTTGGTGAAATTTTCGCAGGACATTCATGTCGCGAGCCACCATCTGCATATTTTGAGTCATAATCGTAGAAAGAATGTGCCAGCGGAATGATTTCGCAGACACCAAGTGCACGATCACCCATCACGGCACAGGTCAGTTCGCGCCCTGCAACATAGCGCTCGACCATAACTTCATCGCCGTATTTCCATTCATCGGAGCCAAGAATCTGCGGCGGGGCACTCTGGCCTTCGCGCACGATCACTACACCGAAGCTCGAGCCTTCACGAACCGGCTTCACCACATAAGGCGGCTGCATCGGATGCTCATTCCCGATATCGAAGCGGTTCATCACACGCGATGGAGCAACAGCCACACCGGCAGCGCTTGCCACCAGCTTGGCGCGCGCCTTATCCATTGCCAGCGCCGAGGCCAGCACGCCGGAATGTGTGTAAGGAATTTGCAAATATTCAAGAATGCCCTGAATGGCACCATCTTCGCCAAAAGGACCATGCAAAGCGTTAAACGCCACATCAGGCTTCAGCTCAGTCAAAACAGCAGCAACATTGCGATCAACATCAATGCGCGTTACGCGATAGCCCTGCTCTTCAAGCGCCTTGGCACAAGCCGCACCGGAAGAAAGACTCACCGGACGCTCCGATGAAAACCCGCCCATCAAGACAGCAACATGTTTACCTGTCATTTTAACCATGTCCCCTCTGCCAGCAAAGCTGATACACATAAAACAAAAAACACTTCAAACCCGCCGAAGCCGGTTCGTGCGCATCATGCAGATACGCCAAACTCATTAAAAATACCCCTCGAGTTCTGCATGACTGAAAGTCCGAACCTCCCCGAACTCAGAGACAATCATACAGCGCTCCGGCGGAAGATTTCCGCAGAACCCCAAGGCAAAATTAACTTGCCGACCCAAATCACTAACGCTTGTTCACTATAAGAATCAGAGAGTTGATTCTATGGCAAGCCCTTACAAAATATTACGTTGAAAGCACCCGAATCATTTTTATCGGAAACCACTGATTTATTAAGGTTTTTCATTAATTAGTTAGTTCGGAAATTTATTTTAGCAAAATGCAAAGGTGAGACTCTTGACAGGGGCAAATCACCTCAAAAACCATGATTTCAACCCCACAAAAACAAATCACCGCTGCCCTCTTCAAATGAAGAAAACAGCGGTGACGTTAAAGATAGCCTGCAGCTTTCCGTTTAGGAGGCAACTGCTGAAATAAACAGGATGATTAATCCAAAAATTCGGTAACTTCACGCCCTTCAAGGAACTGGCCGAGACGACGAATTTCCCAGTGCAGTTTAATACCCGAATTAGCGCGTACTTTATTGCGTACAGTCTCGCCCAGCAGCTCCAGATCATAACCGGTGGCATTGTCGCCATTGATCATGAAATTGCAGTGCATGGTCGACATATGCGCGCCGCCAATGGTCAGACCACGGCAACCGGCTTTATCGATTTCTTTCCATGAGGACGTTCCCTCGGGATTTTTGAAAGTAGAACCACCGGTTTTCTCACGGATCGGCTGTACAGTCTCGCGATGGTTCTGCACTTCATCCATTGCAGTGCGAATAGCTGCAGCTTCGCCACGCGGCCCCTCAAACAATGCTGAGGTGAAGATAAAATCTTTCGGTGCAGAGCAATGACGATAGGCATAGCCCATATCCGCATTGCTCAGAATATGCAGATGACCTTTACGGTCGAGCGCACGCACTTCCACAACACGTTCACAGGTTTCAACACCATTGGCACCGGCATTCATGCGCAAGGCACCACCGATGCCGCCCGGAATACCGTGATAGAAATGGAAACCGGCAATTTCAGCTTCAAGTGCTGCTGCTGCCACACGCTTGTCCGGTGTCGCCGTACCGGCGCGCAGACGCGTATCAGATACACGCTCAACCTCACCAAAGCCTTTGGCAGACAAACGTATCACAAAGCCCGGAATACCGCCTTCACGCACCAGAAGGTTGGAACCGATACCAACAGTCATCACCGGAATTTCCTCCGGTACATTTTTCAGGAATTCCGCCAGATCATCTTCATCGGCAGGCTGGAACAGAACTTCAGCAGGGCCGCCTGCGCGGAACCATGTGATCTTATCCATACCTGAATTTGGCGTCAGACGTCCGCGAATACCGGACAGAGGTTTTTCAAGCTGCTTGAGCAGCGCTTCACCATCGAGCTTTACAGCCATTTCTACTCATCTCTCTTAAAGCAATCCGGACTTCAAATTTTCCGGATTATAAGCGTCATAACAATTCGGATAAGGTCAGGAAAAACACGGCAGGATCAAGGCATTATTCCTCAAATCCTGCCAAGTAAATGAAACAGCGCTAACCGCACATGTTGTCTCAGGCAGCGCTTGTACCACCCAGCTGTTTAGGCAATGCATAGGCCCATTGCGTGATATTACCTGCACCGAGGAACACCACGAAGTCACCTTCCTGTGCCAGCCCTTTGATGATTTCAGGCAAATGCTCAGGATTTTCCAGATAACGGGCATCGCGATGACCAGCGGTCTTGATCTTGCTCACCAACGTTTCTGATGTCACGCCTTCAATCGGATCTTCACCGGCAGTATAGACCGGCGCGATCAGAACAGTATCGGCATCATTAAAGCAGGTTGAGAACTCATCAAACAGGCTCGCCAGACGCGTAAAGCGGTGCGGCTGTGCAATTGCAATCACGCGCTTTTGCGCGGCTTCACGGGCAGCTTTCAGCACAGCTTTGATCTCAACCGGATGATGACCATAGTCGTCAAATACTTCCACGCCGTTCCATGAGCCGGTATGGGTAAAGCGGCGCTTCACACCACCAAAACCGGACAGACCCTTGCGGATATCATCAGCAGTCAGACCAAGTTCGTGGGCAACAGCAATCGCCGCAGTCGCATTAGACACATTGTGACGACCCGGCATCGGCAGACGCAGATCTTTGATCTCAACAGTTTCACCTTTACGGTCACGGATAACCACATCAAATACTGAAACCGCACCATCCATGTGATGGTTGGAGAAACGCACATCCGCCTGCGGGTTTTCTCCATAGGTGATCACACGGCGGTCTTCGATGCGACTTACCAATGCCTGCACTTCCGGATGATCAAGACACATCACGCCGAAACCGTAGAAAGGTACATTCTCAACAAACTGACGGAAGGCAGCACGAACATTATCGAACGAACCGTAATGGTCGAGATGCTCGGGATCGATATTGGTGATCACGGCAATATCGGCTGGCAGTTTCAGGAAGGTGCCGTCGCTTTCATCAGCTTCAACCACCATCCACTCACCCTCACCCATACGGGCATTGGTGCCATAGGCATTGATGATACCGCCATTGATAACGGTCGGGTCAAGACGACCGGCTTCAAGCAGTGTCGCCACCATCGAGGTTGTGGTGGTCTTGCCATGCGTACCACCAATGGCAATTGCCTGACGGAAGCGCATCAGCTCGGCAAGCATTTCTGCACGGCGTACAATCGGCAGCAGATTTTCACGCGCCTCAACCAGCTCCGGATTATTCGGGCGGATAGCGGTGGAAACCACAACCACATCAGCCTTGCCGATATTCTCAGCTTTATGGCCGACAAAAACCTCAATGCCCTTATCACGCAGACGCTGCACATTCGCACCATCAGCCTGATCGGAGCCCTGAACCTTATAGCCCAGATTATGCAGCACTTCTGCAATGCCGCTCATGCCAATGCCGCCGATTCCGATAAAATGAACCAGACCAATATTCAGAGGCATTTTCATACGCGTTTTCCTTGCTTATAATCAGAAACAGACAATCCCGCTGCAATAGCCTCGACAAGATCAGCAAGCAACCGTGTTGCATCAGGACGACCGGAACTTTTTGCCCGTGCGGCCATATCTGCCAGTCTTTGCGGCTCATTCAGCGCAGCAATCAGAATTTGCGCCAGTTTTTCCGGCTTCAGCTCGGACTGACGGATCACTTCACCGCCGCCAGCCTTTGCCAGCGCTTCGGCATTCGCAGCCTGATCATGATCAAGCGCAAACGGAAACGGCACCAGCAAACTCGGGCGACCAATCGCAGCAATCTCAGAAACAGTGGAAGCACCGGAACGCGACAATACAAAATGCGCCTGTGCCATCATCTCCGGCAGATTGCCGAAGAAAGGTGCAACCTGCGCTTTAACACCGAGCTTTTCATAAGCTTTACGACAGATCACTTCATCTTCCGGGCGTGCCTGCTGGGTGATAAACAGTCTTTCGCGTTCATCAATCTCAAGCAGCGCAACGGCGGCAGGAACAACGGTCGAAAAATACTGCGCGCCCTGACTGCCGCCAAACACCAAAAAGCGGAACACATCCGGCTCTGCAGAAGGCTTATAGGCAACATTGGTCTGCGTCAGCACAGTCGGGCGCACCGGATTACCGGTCTGCACGGTTTTGGCTGCATGCACACCGCTATCCGCAGACAAGAAGCCACCGGCAATTGCTGTCACGCGGGCAGACAACCCCTTATTGGCACGCCCCATCACCGCATTCTGTTCATGGATAATCGTCGGAATACCCATACGCGAGGCTGCATAGAGCGGCGGCAAGGTCGGATAGCCGCCAAAACCGACGACCAGCTTTGGCTTCAAACGGCGGAACAGTTTGCGACAATCAAGATTGCCCTGCCACAGACTGTAAAAAGTTTTCGCCAGAGCAACCGGATTTTTACCGGCAATGGTTGCAGAACGCACCACATGCACATGATGATCATCAAAACCGGACACAAAGCGCTGCGCACGTTTGTCGGTTACCAGATGCACATCATAGCCGCCTTTTGTCAGTTCATGCGCCAGCGCTTCGGCAGGAAACAAATGTCCGCCGGTACCGCCTGCTGCCAAAACGATAACACCTTTTGTCATCATCATCCGTTCTGTATTTTTTTAAACACGCAGTTCCGAAATCATGGGTCGGAACTGCTCAATTCAGCATTAAATTTTTAAAGCGCAGGAATACGTTCGCCTACGCCCTTCAGCGAGGCAGACATTCTCCGCTCAGGATTTTGTCGCGTCAGCGCCAGCAGGAAGCCCATGGTCACGGCAATCGCCACCAGAGACGAGCCACCGTAGGAAATAAACGGCAAAGTCATACCCTTGGCAGGCATCAGATGCAGGTTTACCGCCATATTAATGATCGACTGGAAGCCGAACAAAATCACAATACCGGAGATTGCCAGACGGGTGAAAGCATCACGCTCCTTCATCGCCACAACCAGCCCGCGGATAACGATGAAAGCAAACAGCAGCATAATCAGAATGCACAGGATAATGCCGTATTCTTCTGCCGCGACAGAGAAAATAAAGTCCGTATGACTATCGGGAATAATACGCTTGATCGTACCTTCGCCCGGCCCCTGCCCGAACCAGCCGCCGCTGATAATCGCTTCGCGGCCGCTATCAACCTGAAACGTATCGCCCTCGCCAGTCATAAAGCGGTCAATACGACCGGCCACATGCGGGAAGAACAAATAGGCGCTCAGTCCGCCGACACCGGCAAGACCGCCGAGCAGAATAATCCAGATCCACGGCATACCGGCAAGGAAGAACATTGCCCCCCAGCTGACCGCTGTCAGTGTTGTCTGGCCGAAGTCAGGCTGCGCCATCAGCAAGGCTGCAACCAGCACAAACAACAACATACCCAGCAGATTGCCCGGCATATCGCCGTTGCGCTCCTGCTCCGAGAACAGCCACGCGCAAATGACCACAAAAGCAGGCTTCATAAATTCGGACGGCTGAATGGAAATACCGGCCAGCGATACCCAGCGCCGCGCGCCCTTGACCTCAATACCGAAAAACAGTGCTGCCACCATCAGCAAGAGTGAAACACCCAGCAGGATCAGCGCGAAACGACGAACAAGACGGCGACTTAAAAAGGACGTACCGATCATCGCGATCAGCGCAGGGATCATGAAGAATATCTGACGTTCCACAAAGTGAAAGCTGTCGAGACCAATGCGCTCCGCCACCGCAGGGCTTGCCGCATAGGACAGCAAGATGCCAAGCCCCATCAGCGCCAGACAGGCAGCAAGGAAGTAACGGTCAATCGTCCACCACCAATTGGCGACAGGGCCTCTGTCTACGCGGCTAACCATCAGTCGGCTCTCCCTATTGGTGCAAATCCCTGCAGCGTCATCACCTTATCGCGAAATGCCGCGCCGCGCTTTTCAAAATTCGGAAACTGGTCAAAGCTGGCACAAGCCGGAGACAGCAACACCACCGGCTCATCTGCAGTATCCAATGCCGCATCCTGTGCCGCATGTTCAATGGCCGCATCCAGCGTATGGCTGATTTCAAACGGCACATCATTCCCGAGCGTTGCAGCAAATTGCGCTGCGGCCTCACCGATCAGATAGGCTTTGGTAATACGCGGAAAAAAATCACGCAGACTATCAATACCGCCGCTTTTTGGCAGCCCGCCGGCAATCCAGTAAAGCTTCGGGAAAGATGACAGCGCTGGCGCTGTTGCTTCCGCATTGGTCGCTTTGGAGTCATTGATAAACAGGGTTTTGCCCTGATGTCCCACCTGCTCCATACGATGGGCAAGGCCGGGGAAACTACGCAGGCCTGCGCGAATATCTTCCAGCGTCAGACCAACGGTCAGACAGGCAATAAGTGCAGCCAAAGCATTTTGCGCATTATGCGCACCGCGCAGCGAACCGATCCCGTCCAGCGACAACAGCAGTTCTGTCTTGCCATTACCAGCACGATAAATATCCGCACCCTGCGCATAGAATCCCTCTGCAAGCACCTGATCTTTCGAGAAACGGATCAGCTTCTTGCCGGACTTTTCAAGGCGGTCTGCAATAGCAATGCAATAATCATCGTCCACCGCCACGATAGCTGTATCACTGCCGGCAACCAGCCGCTCCTTGATCGCGGCATAATTTTCCATTGTGCCATGGCGATCCAGATGATCAGGCGTCAGATTGAGCAGAATACCTGCTGCAGGATTAAGTGATGGCGCCAGATCAATCTGATAGGAAGAACATTCGACCACATAATTGCGGCCATCAGCCGGTGCTTCAAGCGATAATACAGCCGTGCCAATATTGCCGCCAAGCTGCATATCGCGACCAGCCGCTTTGATAATATGCGCAATCAGGGCAGTCGTTGTCGATTTGCCATTGGTACCGGTAATGGCGACAAACGGTACATCATCGCCTGCAGCCAGCGCCGCATTGCGCTCACGGCAGAACAGCTCGACATCACCGATAACCGGCACTTGGCGCTGATGCGCCAGTTCGGCACTCCAATGCGGCTGCGGATGGGTCAGAGGCACACCGGGAGAAAGCACAAAAGCACTGAAAGAAGACCAATCAGTATCACGCAAATCCTGCGTGGTAATGCCCTCACTGGTCGCACGGGCAACACTGTCCGGATTATCATCCCATGCCACAACCTTAGCGCCACCGGCTAGCATGGCTTTAGCTGTTGCAATGCCGGAGCCGCCAAGGCCAAACAGCGCAACAGTTTTATCTTTCAGGGTCAGGGTTGGGATCATGATCAGGCCGCCAGTCGACAATGCGTTCAGTCAATATTGTAAAAACATATTCGCCGGATTATCGCTCCGGCACCTTTATAAACAATGAAGCTGCCTGTTTAACAGGCAGCTCATATGTTTTCAGTTTTAACGTAGTTTCAGCGTTGAAAGGCCGATCATCGCCAGAATAATCGCAATGATCCAGAAGCGGATAACCACCTGGCTTTCCGTCCAGCCTTTTTTCTCAAAATGGTGATGGATCGGCGCCATCAGGAACACGCGCTTACCGGTCAGCTTGAACCAGCCAACCTGAATAATCACCGACAATGCTTCCATAACGAACAGGCCGCCGATGATTGCCAATACGATTTCGTGTTTGGTTGCAACCGCAACCGCACCCAGCATACCGCCCAGTGCGAGCGAACCCGTATCACCCATAAAGATCGCAGCTGGCGGTGCGTTGAACCACAAGAAGCCAAGACCGGCACCAATCACCGCACCAAGAATAACTGCCAGTTCACCGGTGCCCGGTACGAAATGGATTTGCAGGTAATCAGCAAAAATCGCATTACCTGACAGATAGGCGATAAAGCCGAAAGAAGCCGCAGCCACCATCACCGGCACAATCGCCAGACCATCGAGACCATCGGTAAAGTTAACCGCATTACCGGAACCGACCATAACAAAAGCGGCAAACGGAATGAAGAACCAGCTCAGATCCAGCAACATGCCTTTAATGAACGGGAATGTCAGCGAAGAAGAAAACGGTTCCTGACCGGTACGCATAATGACATAGGCAGCAATCGCCGCGATAATGAATTCAAGACCCAGACGGGCTTTACCTGAAAAACCTTTATCCGACTGTTTTGTAACCTTCAGATAGTCATCGTAGAAACCGATGGCACCGAAGCTGATCGTCACCAGCAACACAACCCAGACATAAACGCTCTTAAGATTACCCCAGAGCATGACCGAGGCCAGCACACCAAACAGGATCATCAACCCGCCCATGGTCGGGGTACCGGCTTTTTTGAAGTGAGTCTGCGGGCCATCGGCACGGATCGGCTGACCACGCCCCTGACGTACACGCAAACTGTTGATGATGCTTGGTCCAAGCAGGAAGACCAGCATTGCTGATGTAATCAGCGCGCCACCGGTGCGGAAAGTAATATAGCGGAAGACGTTGAAAAACGACAAATGATCCGCAACAGAGGCTAATAACATCAGCATCGGGTGAATGCCCTTCGGTCGGTATCGGCACTTTAACACATTGCATTTATTGAAAAATACAATGTTTAGTTCCTGTTATTCTTAAGCAGTCACAAGGACTGTAGATGATAAAGCGATTTCGCAAGAAAATCACAAAGCCGCTATAAACTATTCTGCGGCCTCAGAGACAGCATATTTTTTCAATAATGCATTGACGATTTTCACAAAGCCGATCGACTTTGACGATTTAACCATCACAACATCTCCGGGACGCACTGCTTTGACTACAAGTGGCAGCAGTTCGTCAACATGTTCCCGATACTCAACATGAATTTCTGCCGGCATTGCGGATTTCAGGGCACTCATATGTGCGCCACCGATAAACAGCATATTCACTTTTGCATCGACAATCGGCCGCGCCAGGTCGCCGTGCAGTTTGGAAGATTGTTTGCCAAGCTCAAGCATATCGCCGAGAACGGCGATACGGCGTCCCACCTCTTCGCCATGTTGCTGCGGTTCAGTTGCTTCCAGAAGGGAAAGCGCTGCACGCATAGATGTCGGATTGGCATTATAGCTTTCATCAATCAGCGTGAAAGTGCCATCACCGTGGCGCAGACGATATTGCGCACCGCGACCGGCCTCTGCCTGCAATGTGCCCAGCGCCAAAACGACCTGCGTCATGTCTGCGCCCACCAGATGCGCGGCACCAAGAACGGCCAACATATTCTGCACAATATGACGTCCCGGCGCGCCGATCTTCACGGCCGCTTCCTGTCCGGCAATGGATACCGTGATGCAGGAACAATCGGTCTTCATCACCAGATCACGGAGCTTATAGGTCGAACGGGCATTTTCACCGAAAGTAGCAATATGCTCGACACCGGCGGCAGTTGCAAGTGCTTCCAGCTGCTTGAAACGCTTGTCATCACGGTTGAGAAGAGCATAACCGCCGGGCATAACACCTTCAAAAATCTCGGCTTTGGCAACCGCGATTTCTTCGAGGTTAGCGAAGTGTCCCAGATGCGCCGGCGCAATCAGCGTGATCGCGGCCACATGCGGCTGCACCATTTTCACCAGCGGGCGAATTTCATCATGATGGTTCATACCGATTTCAAAGACACCATAATCGGCATCTTCCGGCATCCGCGCCAATGTCAGCGGCACACCCCAGTGATTATTGAAAGACGCAGCAGAGGCATGAACCTTACCGCAAGCTGACAACACATGGCGCAGGGCTTCTTTGGTGGTGGTTTTTCCCACCGAACCGGTCACGGCAATGATTTGTGCTTTGGAGCGGGCACGCGATGCGAGGCCAAGACGGGTCAGTGCAGCCAGCACATCATCCACCACAATCATCGGCACCTGCATTTTACCCAGAGCAGGCAAACGCGCTTCTGTTACCACCAGCAGACCTGCTCCCGCCGCCATCGCAGCCGTTGCAAAATCATGACCGTCAAAAACATCGCCTTTGATAGCGAAAAAGGCTTCGCCTTTACGCAATGTGCGGGAATCGATCGAAATACCGGTAATGCCCTCAGGAAGCTGACCGACAGGTCGTCCTTCCATCGCTTTTACCATGTCTGCCGATTTCCAAAGAATTTCACTCATTTAAAACGCGCCTCAAGCGAACGGGCAACTTCAGCATGATCGGAGAACGGCAATGTCACATCATTGATGGTCTGCCCTTCTTCATGCCCCTTGCCCGCAATAATAACTGTATCACCTGCCTGTGCGAGCAGCACAGCATGGCGGATAGCTTCATGACGATCACCGATTTCCAGTGCATCCGGTGCCGCAGCCAGAATTTCTGAGCGAATAATAGCCGGTACTTCTGAGCGCGGATTATCATCGGTAACGATCACCACATCGGCCAGACGGGTTGCAATTTCACCCATGATCGGGCGCTTGCCCTTATCGCGGTCACCACCGCAGCCAAACACCACGATCACACGACCGGTGGTGAACGGACGAACCGAGGTCAGCACATTTTCCAGCGCATCAGGCTTATGGGCATAGTCCACATAAACCGGCACGCCCTCTTCTGTTGACCCTACCAGATCCAGACGACCCGGCGCACCTTTCAGACGCTCCAAGGCGCGGAAAGCAGCATCCGCAGGAACACCGGAAACCAGCGCCAAACCGGCAGCTACGAGTGCATTGGCAACCTGAAAATCACCGGCCAGCGGCAGAGTAATTTCATAAATTTTGCCGTCATGTTTCAGTTCAATATGCTGGCGGTGACGCTCATGTTCAACGCGCTTCAGCGTAATGAAATCGCCTTTACGGCCAACAGTTTTGACAGCACAACCGGCTGCAGTCGCCGCTTCAATAGCTTGAGCAGAATACACATCATCCGCGAAAATGATCGCCGGAGCACCTTTCGGCAACAGCGTATCAAACAGACGCATTTTTGCGTTGAGGTAATCTTCAACCGTCGGATGATAATCCATATGATCGCGGCCAAGATTGGTAAAAGCAGCAGCTGTCAGCTTCACACCATCCAAGCGGCACTGATCCAGACCATGTGATGAGGCTTCCATACAGGCATGGGTCACACCTTCATCACTTAGCTCTGCCAGAACTTTCTGCAATTCCACAGGATCCGGCGTGGTCAGCGAACCATATTCATTGCGTGTCGGTGAGAAAACACCGGTCGTGCCGATGCTCGCCGCAGCAAAACCTGCATAGGCCCAGATTTGCTGGGTGAAAGAAGCGACAGAGGTTTTACCGCTGGTGCCGGTGACTGCCGTTACAATCTGCGGCTGCTTGCCATAAAAAACGGCAGCGGCCATTGCCAGCGCATGGCGCGGGTCTTTGCTGCGCAAAACCGGAACGGAAATACCGCTGGCGTCCATATCTTCATCAGCGAGAATGGCAACTGCACCGCGTTTAACCGCGTCTGCCGCATAGGCCGAGCCGTCATTCTTTACGCCTTTGAGTGCAGCAAACAAAGTACCCTTCTGAACAGTACGGGAGTCGGAACTCAATCCGGATATCTCAGTCTGTGCAACTGAGTCTGCCATATCATTTACATAGGCTGCGATACTTTGAAGTTTCATGCCATTCAGTTCCCGATTTTTGCATTCACTCTGCCTGATGATTTCCTTTTTAAGGACAACAACATCAGGACAACACCCGTTTCAGATCAGTCATTTTCATAAGCGGCCAGAATTGGCGCGCCGTCTTGCGCAAAGTCAGGCGACACACCTAAGAAAGAAGCTGACCGGCGTATGATATTTGCAACCATTGGGGCAGCATTGAGTCCGGCGGTCGCAGAAAGTTTACCTTCTTCCGGTTTTGGTTCATCAATAATGGTCAAAACGACATAAGTCGGGTCATCCATAGGGAAAGCCGCAAGGAATGCGTTAAAGCGCACGTCTTTCGAATAACGGCCATTGATAACTTTTTCCGCTGTACCGGTCTTACCGCCAACACGATAACCTTTCACCTCAGCGCGACGGCCGGAGCCGATCTCGGAATTGAGACGATAAAGATAACGCATGTCATCACTGGTTTTAGGTTTCAGCACCTGTGTGGCAACAGCATTCGCTTCATCCTGCGTGCGTGGCAGGAATGTCGGTGGAATAAGCTTGCCACCATTAACCAGCGCCGCAGCGGCAACCGCAGTCTGCAATGGCGTGGTCATCATACCATGACCATAAGAAATGGTGATGGAATGTACTTTCTTCCAGACGCGCGGCTCCACAGGACGTGCCACTTCCGGCAATTCTGTCTGCATACGATCCAGCAAGCCAACGCGTTTCAGGAATTCGCGATGGCCTTCAATACCAATCGCATCAACTTCCTTACCTGAACCGATGTTGGAAGAATAAATAAACACTTCGGCCAAAGTCAGCCAGCGGGCTTTACCGTGGAAGTCACGGATCGTCTGACGACCGATTGTAATCGGACGGGTCGCATCAAACTTGCTTTCCAGATTGAACTTGCCGGAATCCAGCGCCATAGCTGTGGTAAAGCTCTTAATCGTCGAACCCATTTCATACGTACCGGCAGACATCCGGTTCAGACGGTCTTTTTCCAATGCGTTAAACGGGTTATTCGGATCAAAATCCGGCACCGAAGCCATAGCAACGACTTCACCGGTCTTGGCATTCAGCACCACAGCACCGGCAGCAATCGCGCGGTATTTCTCAACAGCGCGCACCAATTCGTCGCGCATAATATGCTGCACGCGCAGATCAATCGACAGGCGGAATGGCTCGAGATTATCCGGCTGGGCAAGGCCAGCCATACGCAGATCGCTCAGACCCTGACTGTCGATATATTTCTCCATACCGGCAATACCCTGATTGTCGATATTCACCAGACCGAGAATATGGGAAGCGGTCGGCCCACCTGGATAGAAACGGGATTTCTCCGTGCGGAAACCGATACCCGGCACACCCAGCGCCATAATTTGGCTCTGCTGACGTGGTGTCAGACCGCGCTGAATCCACACGAAACCTGCACCGCTTTTCAGGCGGCGATATGTATTTTCCCAGTCAAGATTCGGCAGAACCGTTGCCAGCAGCTCCAGTGTTTCATCCGGATCGGCAATCTTTTTCGGCTCAGCATAGAGCGAAGCAGTCTTAATATCTGTCGCCAGCACTTCACCATTGCGGTCAAGAATATCCGGCCTTGCTGCAAGCGTGCTCGCCGCACCGGCGCGATAACCGTCATTCTCACCGCCTTGCAGACCATAATAAACAAGACGGCCGCCAATAACGGCATAAATACCGACAAAGCAGGAAATCGCCATAATCAAACGATTACGGGCGCGGTTTCCGTGTTTTTTGCGATTTCCGGCAAAGGCAACACTGTCATTGAGCGGGGAAGTGGCAATGCCGCGCTCGCTCTCAAGCACGGCATCATCAAATTCCGGCGCCTGTCCTAAAGACGGAGCAGCATCGGATATAATTTTTTTACGCCGGAACCAGCCTTTTTTTCCACTCATGGCCGCACTCCCGGAACAACAATGCGCATAGGAGCTGCTGTGCTCTGTGCGATGCTGCCTGTGCTCATTGAATCAACCGAAGCCACCAGATCAGCGCTGCCGCCAATCAGCTTTTCAATATCATCTGCCTGTTTCATCGGAATATCGTCGAACAGACCGATCTGCGTCACATCAACCGGCTGCAGTTTAAGCTGCGCCTGATAAATATCCGACAGGCGCTGCAAACGGTTCGGCTGCGTCATCAGGCTCCAGTCCGCTTTCAGCAAATTGATTGTGTCTTTTTCAAACGCAATCTGGCGCTGAATTTTCTTGATCTCAACTACCTGCTTTTCGGCATCATGCTTGATCTTATAAGTCACCGTAGCGGCCACCAGCATGACTGCGATCAATATAATATCTATAGTTCGCATCATGATGATTTCCTCTTCGCATTATCAGTTTCTGGCAGAACAGGCAGGGTTGGCAGGCCGAAAATACTATAATCCGCTTTAAGCGGCGGATGTTCTGTGCGGATGCCTGCGCGCAGTTTAGCAGAGCGCGCGCGCGGATTGCGCAGGGATTCTTCTTCACTGGCGCTCACAGCGCCTTTAACGGCAGGGTTAAAACTGCCATGACGCATATGGGCTTCCGGCAAATGGCGCGAACCGCCACCACCACCGGCACGATCAGCAAAGAAGCGCTTCACAATACGATCTTCCAGTGAGTGGAATGTCACCACAACCAGACGACCGCCAGGTTTCAGCGAGCGTTCTGCCGCAATCAAAGCCCGTGCCAGTTCGCCCAGCTCGTCATTGACATGGATGCGGAGCGCCTGAAAAACGCGTGTCGCCGGATGGATACGGTCTTTCGGGTGGCGTCCGACCAGCATTTCAATGGCATTGGCCAGATCGCGGGTACGGCTGAAAGGCTCAGTTTCACGACGTTTTTCAATCATGCGCGCAATGCGTCCGGCATGACGTTCTTCGCCGAGAAAATTAAAAATTCGAGCCAGATCACCCATTTTATACTGATTAACAACATCAGCAGCGCTCAGGCCATGCGATGACATGCGCATATCAAGCGGGCCGTCTTTCTGGAAAGAAAATCCGCGATCAGCCTCATCAATCTGCATGGAGGAAACGCCGATATCCAGCACAACACCATCCGGCTGCACATCGCTCAGCACCTCTTCCATCTGGGAGAAGCGAGCCTGCACCAGACGCAAACGCCCCTGATACTCAGCAACCACGGATTGTCCCGCAGCAATAGCGTTCGGGTCGCGGTCAATGGCGAGAACATCCGCACCGGTTTTCAAAATACGCTTAGTATAACCACCGGCGCCGAATGTGCCGTCAACATAAAGCTTACCGGCTTCCGGCTGCAATGCGCTCACAACCTCTTCCAGCATCACCGGAATATGGCGGGAATAGTCCTCTTCACCGGAAGATACGGCACCATCGGCAATCTGAGCTGTTTGATTGTTATCTGCGCCTGTGATCATGCTTTCATCCCGCCCTGTCATTATTTTGCTTGTCCTTCCGGATTGCACTGAGTAGCAGCAAATCCTTCTATGCAGGCATCATCACCGCAACCACAGATTTCAGCAATCTGCATGCCAGCTTGTGCCGGATGCAGTAAAAAATGTCTGGGAACTGAACAAAGTCTGGACGCAACAAACTGCATTAAAAAATACCACCAGGGCAAGGTAGGCGTCAACGGAGGCACAGAAACCGCTCCGCCCGCTGCCGTATTATATGGTTACTCGGCTGCACGCCCGTGAGAGCGCACAATATGCCGTGAATAATTTATCCAATATTAATATTAAGGAAGGGTTATTTTACGGAAGCAATTATGCTTTATCATCGGTTAAAATGACACTTTTTACCGCTCATCAATGCGGGCAATTATTTAAAACAGAAGTGTCAGCCGGTCTGTAAGCCGGGTTCTGTATGGCCGGACTGTTACCAGCCCGACGCGGCAGCCATTCATCTGGGACGGATGTCGCCACCCGCCTCTTGCAACCCACCCGGACGGCTATCCGGAAACTGATTACCAGACCGAAGTCTGATGCGCCGTCCCTATTCGGTCTTGCTCCCGATGGGGTTTACCGTGCCACTCCCGTTACCGGCAGCGCGGTGGGCTCTTACCCCACCCTTTCACCCTTACCTGCCCGATACCCTTGCGGGCGATGGCAGGCGGTCTGCTCTCTGTTGCACTTTCCCTGAGGTCGCCCTCGCCGGGCGTTACCCGGCATCGTGTTTCCATGGAGCCCGGACTTTCCTCACTTGCCACCTTTCGGTATTGAACAAGCGCGGCTGCCCGACCGGCTGACAAGCGTCTATAGGCTGTATCCGTCACAAAACGCAATAAAAAAGCTGGGTATCCGTT
Organism: Pseudochrobactrum asaccharolyticum; assembly: GCF_003314995.1. GTDB lineage: Bacteria > Pseudomonadota > Alphaproteobacteria > Rhizobiales > Rhizobiaceae > Pseudochrobactrum > Pseudochrobactrum asaccharolyticum. The sequence continues at coordinate 259,066 of NZ_QNRH01000004.1, read as the reverse complement.
CCGGAAACCCAGCTTTTGTTTAAAATCTCAGCCCTGTCATACAAGGGCTGTTTAGATTTAGGTTATGGCGCATCATTTGTCCCGCCAGAGCCTGAATATAAACAGGCTTAAAATTTGGCCATGTAAGTCTTAACGTTGCTGCAATATTTTGCAGATGTCGGGTTCATACGTTTGGCACCATGACCGGCATTATATTTCAGGATCGTGCCGCAGGTTGTACCGCCGCCAAGCTTGTGAGCCTGCGCCAGATATTTCATACCATATTGCACATTGGTTGCCGGATCATACAGGCCTTTAGCGGAACCGGTATATCCAAGACCACGGGCAGTACCGAGCTTGATCTGCATCAGACCGATTTCACCGGCACGACCGCGAACATTTGGCTGATAATTGCTCTCATGGCGCACAACGGCATGAGCCAGCGACAAAGGCACACCATAGCTTGAGGCATAACGGGCAATAATTGCAGAATATGGACGACCCGACTTTGCGGATTTGCTTGCCTGTGCCTGCTTGGTTTCAGCCTGACCTTTAATCTGTTTGTTCAGATCAATACGGGTACGTGCTGAACGGCGCTCAATCACCGGCATTTTCGCTGAAGTACCGGAAGCCTGCTTTTCATAGGCTGTGCGGCTGGCATCAGATTTATTCTGTGTCTTCTCACTTTTCTTGGAAGTCTTTTCCGAAGCTTCTTTTTTCGCTTTCAGAAGATCCACAAGGTTTGTTTTTTCGAGTACCGGCGCACTCATAGCTGGTGCAAGAGCGAACGAAACCATCGCTCCGCTAAGAGCGCATAAAAATCCTAATTTTTTAATCATAAACCTTACCGTTGGAACTGTTGTATACATCCGTCGAAAGGATTTGCGCTCACGCAAAACCATCTTTCAACGTCTTCCTTTAAGGAAACAGTCCGCCCCCATCGTCAGATCTGCTCAAGGAAATTGAGGTTGTATCTGACGTCTGATTGCAGCCGAAGATTGTTCCTACAAATCACAGATTGCAAAAACCTGTAACATTAACGGAAATACAATTATCAAAAAACAATAAGCTATTTTAAAAATCAGCTAGTTACGCTTTCACGTAAAATCGTTGAAATCAGCCTGTGTAAAGTCTCAATTGTCGAGGTATCGGCAACGCCGTCGATCTGATTTTGACGAAAATGGCGCTGAAATGCGCTCAGAACCACCTTCGTCTGTTCATTGAACTCGCCATTAATCATGATGTCATAGCCATACATGGCCAGCATGGATTGTAAGGCTTCCACCGGCTGACCACGGTCGCCCATAGCAAAAAAACGCCCGCCACGGATTGGTGCTGGTTCAACCCAATGACCAATACCGGCCTCAAACAAGGTTTTCCAAGGGAAATTCTCGCCCGGATCAATCTTACGCTCCGGCGCAATATCGGAATGGGCAAGTACATGCTCCGGCGCGATATTGTAGCGTTCACAAATCGAGTGGCACAGCGCAATCACTGATTCAATTTGCTTCTCAGGGAATGGCGGGAAATTCTCCAGCACACCCGGATTGACGATCTCGATACCGATAGATGCTGAATTGATATCCCGCTCGCCTTTCCAGCAGCTGTTACCCGCATGCCATGCACGTTCGCTCTCTGCGACCATCTGCACAACTTGCCCATCCTCATGCACTAAATAATGGGCAGAAACTTCCCGCTCTGGGCATTTCAGAATATCCAGCGCTTCCTGCGCGGTTGCCAGCCCAGTGTAATGCAGGATCAGAAAGCGCGGTGTCTTGCCGTCTTTGCGCGGGCCAAAATTGGCTGAAGCGTCAATAATCGCATCCGTGTAATCAGCTTTGCTCAATAAAGCGCGGGTTGCAATCTGATTATCCTGCATAGTCATGCTGATCCAATTTTTTCTCTATAGTCGCCCAAGCTGCATTAATCGCAGCAAGACGGTGATTGGCTATCTTCTGAAACTCATAGGGCATACCGCGCGCGATAACCAGATCCGGATGGTTCTGACGCACAAGTTTACGGTAATGCTGCTTCGCTTCCTGATATGTGACGCCACGGGTTAATCCAAGCACAGCATAGGGATCGGAAGGGCCTAAATTCACATGCCGGCCGGCAATCAGCAAAAATTCATCTTCTTCTATCGCAAAGATTTCCGCCACACGGCGCAAAAAGGCCATTTCCTTGTCATGTACATAGCCGTCAGCTTTGGCGATATAGAACAGACCATCAAGCACGTCGGCCAGCGCATCGCAACCAACCTCCATACCATCCGTTTGCGAACTGCGGCACAAAGAGGCAATCTGACCGGCATAGCTTTCAAAACCGGCAACATCCTGCTTGGCAAGATTGTAAAGCCGCGAAACATGATGCGCCTCTTTTTCAGGCACTTCAAAAATATCCTGAAACGCCCGCACTTCCTGCTCGGAGACAATACCGTCCGCTTTTGCCATCTTAGCAGAAAGAGCAATCATCGCGATGGAAAAAGCCACGCGGCGACGTGTTTCGGCATCGCCTTCGAAATAAGTGCGAACAGCTTCAATCACATTGGAAAATGCGCTGTAAGCCGTCTGCGTAAAAAAATCAGCAATGCTGGACCAAATCGACATAAGCTTCTGTAATTCAAAACAAGTATGAAGAAAACCATGAAGCGTATTCAACCGGACAATATCCCGATAATGTGTCCGGCAGAAATGCAGCGCGAATAAATTTTCGCCTTATTACAAAGCTTTATTACCAGCCTGCTCTTCCCGCATCCGGCGCTCCATATGGACCCGCACAACATCTTCAGCCGTTTTTCTGGCGAGAGCAGCTTGTTCTGCATTATGTCCGACACGCAAAGCGGTTTGCTCTGCATCCAATCCGGCTTGCTGTACAGCATTTTGCACATCTTCCGCTGTCAGCGGCTTATCCAGTTTCAGTGCATCAAGATTAAGCACTGCACTGCCATCACCTTCCGTCACACCCTGTTCTGTTCCAACAGGTACTGTCTTTTCCGTATCGGCAATAATTGCAGCAATATTATCTGTCTGTTTTTCCGCAGGCTTATTCGAAAACAAAAAGCCACTCCAGAATGCCGCTGTCCCCAGCAACACAACCACAACAATCAAAGTCAGCAAACGATACATCTAATCACCTCCGCGCCGGATCACGATAATTATGACAGGCACCATATTATGCCGCATAAGTTATGATCCGCTCGCACAAAAAATATATTCAAAACAAATATTCAGTCACTGTTATACATGCTGCAGCTCCAAAAAAGTGCAAGTGCAACGGAATGACCAGCAATGCAATATTGATGATCTAAAGGAAAAATTTAACCTTTTACGGTAAGAAACAATTCATGATTTCCCTGCGACCTGTGTGAGATAAAATTAATGAAGCCAGCAGTTCTTGCCGTTTTCAGCCTGATGCTGAGTGCCTGCACATCAATGGATTATGATTTTTCAGATGTGAAACCATCGGCCGGTTCTGCTTCAGGCTCAGGTACAGCTATCGCACTGCCATCGGGCAGCGCCAAGGCTCCGCGTTTCTACGACCGCAAACCGCATGATTATACCGGCAAAACACCATGGCATTATCCGGTGCACGGAACCGATGTTTCCAAATATCAAGATAAAGTCGATTGGCAGCAGGTACGTAGTAGCGGTGTTTCCTTTGTCTTTATCAAGGCAACTGAAGGCGGCGACCGCGTCGATGACCGTTTTGCGGAGCATTGGGCTGGCTCCCGTGCTGCCGGTATTCCGCGCAGTGCTTATCACTTCTATTATTTCTGCCGCTCGGCCGCAGATCAGGCTCGCTGGTATATCCGCAACGTACCGAAAGATCCGGGTGCGTTGCCACCCGTACTTGATATGGAATGGAACCCGCTGTCGCCATCCTGCAAGCTTCGCCCAGATCCGGCGGTAGTGCGCAAGGAAATGCGTACATTCCTGACCATGATCGAACGCCATTACGGCAAGAAGCCGGTCATTTATACCACTGTCGATTTCTTCGATGATAATGATCTGCGCAGCTTCAGCGATTATCCGTTCTGGCTGCGTTCGACAGCCGGTCATCCCGATGAGAAGTATGGCCCGCATCCTTGGGTATTCTGGCAATATACCGGCACCGGTACCATTCCCGGCATTAAAGGCGATGCAGATATCAACGTCTTCTCCGGCAATCATGCACAATGGAGAAAGTGGCTGGAAAGCAACAAAGTCAGATAAAAGCAGCTTTGGCTGCAAAATCTGACTTTACCATCTTCTTTTTCACAAAATATTTCGGCAGGACATAATTCAGAAATTTCGAACGCTCCGGCCATAGAGCCGGATCACCCAAACCAGTCAGGTCTCCCAAGAGCCTGCTGTAGAAAGAACTGAGTTATGTCACGCCCTGCCTCCCTGCCTGCTTTCAGATCAGTTTTAAAGCCGCTCCTGACTGCGGCTACCCTCCTCGCCAGCGCCAGCTTTACTTTTGCCAATCAGGCACAACCTGCTGCTCCTGTTGCACCCGCAACAACAGCCGAGGTTGAAAAGCCTGCTTGTGGCGGTGATTATAATGTCTGGCTTGAAGGCGTTATAACGGAAGCTAAAGCTGCTGGTATCTCCGACAGCGCCATTGCAGAGCTCGAAAAAGCAACAATTGATGAGCGCACACTCAAGCGCGATCGTACCCAAACTGTGTTCAATCTGACCTTTGCTGAATTCTCCAAACGTCTGATTTCAGAACAGCGCCTTAAGAAAGGCCGCGAGAACCTCGTTAAATATGCCGACATCTTCAAAAAAGCTGAAGAGACCTATGGCGTTCCGGGCCCAGTGATTGCAGCCTTCTGGGGGTTGGAAACTGACTTCGGTGCCATTCAGGGTGATTTTGACACGCTGAACTCTCTTGTCAGCCTGTCCCATGACTGCCGCCGTCCTGAATTGTTCCGCCCGCAATTAATGGCAATGTTGCAGTTAATTGATAAAGGCGTTGTCGATGCCGGCACTATGGGCGCATGGGCTGGTGAAATCGGCCAGATGCAATTGCTGCCAAAAGACTATCTGGAACGTGGTGTTGACGGCGACGGCGATGGCAAGGTGGATTTGCGTAACAGCGTGGCCGATGCAGTTATGACTGCGGCTCGCATGTTATCTGAACTGGGCTGGCAGCGTGGTGAACCTTGGCTGGAAGTTGTGCAACTCACACAGGATATGCCTTGGGAGAACTCAATCCGCACCTATCGCCTGCCACACTCCAAATGGAGCGGCTGGGGCGTAAAAGCAGCAGACGGAGCCGCACTTGGTGCTGACGACGGTGACGCCTCCCTGCTCATACCAATGGGACGCAAGGGCCCTGCATTCCTGTCCTACCGCAATTTCGATATTTTCGTCGAATGGAACAAGTCTATCGTTTACGCAACAACCGCCGCTTATTTTGCCACGCGTCTGGCTGGCAGCGAACCTTTTGTTCTCGGAACACCGGAACCAGGCCTGACAACAGAAGAGCTAACCGAACTGCAAAACAAGCTGGTTACTCATGGTTATGACATGGGTCGAATCGATGGTGTATTCGGCACCAAAACCCGTGATGCTGTGCGCACAGAACAGCTGCGTTTAGGCATGCCGGCGGATTCATGGCCGACCCGTGAATTGCTCGAAAAGCTATAATTTTAGTGGGATTTTGATGCCGTTCGTAAAATAATTTACGGCGGCATCAAAGCTGATCGCAACCACGCAATGCATTGTAATTATTATAAATTTAAAATTTAAAAATACACAATTATACAAAACGCACCCCGCCTCTAAAACTCCGCCTTCAAATTTAGGCTTTTCTTTGACTGATTATGTCGGTAAAATGACAGCAACAGGAAACTTGCTGGCAAAGTTAAGAAACAGTCAATTTCATCCCTGCATCGCGTCAATGGCGCAACAGTTTGAAACGATTGGTAGCTACAAATTTCCGGTTTGAAGTAAGACAAATGTTTCTGAATTTTACTGTTTCAGAAATATGTTTCCGGACTTTATGTGTTGCACAGGCAGCATATAAAACTGAACTTACAACCTGCTCAGGAGGCATCCATATGGGTTTAACGCGTTCAATCAATGCCTTGGTATTTTGCGCAGCTTTTGTTTTCGTCGCAGCAATGATTGTCGGTGTATTTCCCTGACCTCGCATCCCCTTCTCTGAAACACAGATGACGTTCAGATAGTCAAAGCGCACTGTCACCATCACAATTTCTCAGAGATTGATTTCAGTAACAGAGTTTTTTGCAGATATACGCTTTACGACAATCATCGCAGGCACTCCGCAAATTTCAGTAAAAAACATTGTGTTTTAAATCTTGAAAAAAGCCCTGCGGAAACATTTTTCCGCAGGGCTTTTTCTTGAGCATATTCCCAAAAGAGGTCCCCGGTTTTGGGAACATGCCTCAAATATCAATCAGGCCGCCACCGGAGCCCGCACCCCCAGCAAATGACAAATTGCAAAGGCCAGATCTGAACGGTTCATGGTGTAGAAATGGAAATCATTCAGGCCGCGCTCAATCAGATCATTGACCTGCTCGGCTGCCAGCGCCGCTGACACCAGCATATGGGTCTGCGGGTCATTATCCAGCCCGTCAAAGCGATCCGCCAGCCACGCCGGTATACGCGTCCCTGCCCGCTTCGAGAAATTAGCCACCTGTTTGAAATTATGGATCGGCAATACACCCGGAACAATCGGGATATAAATCCCTGCACGGCGTACACGTTCCACATAACGCTCATACAGATCATTATCGAAGAAAAACTGTGTAATCGCTCGGGTCGCGCCGTTATCGACCTTACGCTTGAGCATCTCGATATCAGTGGCAAAATCCGGGCTTTCCGGATGCTTCTCCGGATAGGCGGAAACGCTGATATCAAAATCGGCAATGGATTTAAGCCCTGCCACCAGATCAGCGCCATTCTGATAGCCGTCAGGCGTTGGCTGGTAAGCCTCACCAATACCACCCGCCGGATCACCACGCAGCGCGACAAAGCGCGTTACGCCCAGCGATGCAAAAGAACGCACAATCGAGTTGACCTCTTCTTTGGTCGCATCAACGCAGGTCAGATGTGCGGCAGGGGTAATCGAGGTTTCTTTAATAATACGGGCAATGGTCTTATTGGTACGTTCACGGGTCGAGCCGCCTGCACCATAGGTCACCGATACAAAAGCCGGATTGAGCGGCGCCAGCCGTGTGACGGTCTCCCAGAGGCGTGTTTCCATTTCCTCGGTCTTCGGCGGGAAGAACTCAAAGGAAACACGGATCGGGTGCGCGCTCTCGGAACGGCGCTGCTGACCAAAACTAGACATCGGAAATCTCCGTTATTCTCTCCGTCATGGTATTTTCCATACGGCAATCAAAACTGAACGCTAAAATGCTAAATCAATGCCAATACTGCTTCAGGCAGCATCAGCGATCAGCATTCGCGGATCACGCGCCAGCCACATTTTGATCACCAAACCGGAAGCCTGACCGCCCTGCGGCTCCAGCGCCACAGATTTCTCCGGCTCAAGACCTGCAGCTTTCATCCAGCCGGTCATTTGCTCATCACTGAAACCAAGGCGCAAATGCGCATGTTCATCACGCAGGAACTCCAGATCATGCGGAGCAAAATCCACCACCAGCAAGCGCCCCTGCGGACGCAGCGCCCGTGCGGCTTCGCGAATGGCCGATTGCGGCTCATCAAGGAAATGCAGCACCTGATGGATTGTCACGAGGTCATAGCCGTCACGATCAACCGGCAAGGCATAAATATCGCCCTGACGCACCTGCGCATGGGCAACACGCGCCTGATCCAGATTGGTACGGGCAACAGTCAGCATATCGCGGTTGATGTCGATACCGACACCACGCACATAAAGCGGGCTGAACATTTCCAGCAAACGGCCGGTACCGGTGCCGATATCCAGCATGGACTGGAAACTCTGCTCGCCGATAATCGAGCGCAGTGCATCTTCAACCATGGCCTCATCAATATGCAGCGAGCGGATCTGATCCCAGCTTTCGGCATTGGCGCTGAAATAGGCCGTCGCACGTTCATGGCGCTCGGCTTTCACCTGTGCCAGACGTTCCTGATCGCGCAACAGCAACGGATCCTGACTATCCTGCCAGCCGATCAGCGCACGGGATAGTCCCTGCTGGATCGGCGCTTCGGACAGACGGAAATATGCCCATGAACCTTCCTGATAACGGCTGATCAGTCCGGCTTCACTCAACAGCTTGAGATGACGCGACACACGCGGCTGCGACTGGTTCAGAATTGAGGTAAGATCGGAGACTGTGAGGTCACCTCCCGCCAGCAGCGAGAGAATACGCAAGCGGCTAGGTTCAGCCGCCGCTTTCAGTACTTCCACCATTTCTTCGAGAGCCAGAGGCTTACCAGTCATACCGCACCACAATTTTAAAACACATAAAGATATGTTTATGTGATATGCATCGACATTGCAACAATAATCGTCACAAACAATGCGTAAAACAGTGTATCAATGTTCCTACCCTCTTAACGACAAACAGGATTGCCATGGCTGTCTCTGCCAAACGCCGGAAAGATATTGCACAGGCGCTTACATTACTGGCGCCACGCATGCCTTTTTATGATGCCGAGCAAATCAGGGAAGCAGCATCTGCGCCGCATATGCGCGCGCTCACCGCTCAAAATGCCGTGCGACTGGCAGCGCTGGCCTATATTCGCCATATCTACACGGATTACGACAAGTTACGCGATGAAGGACTGGATAAAGACAGCGCTCTTTACTGGATCAACGATCAGGTTATAGAAATCCTGAACCAGTGGAGTGCTACAAAATTAATGTCTGATAGTGACCACAGCATAATTCCTTAAACTTGAAACAGCTTAAGATAAAATGTCAGAGCGCCGCGCGACTAAGATGGCGAACGACGCTCTGGAATATAATTTTATACAGATATCGAATTGCCATTATTCACCACAGTCAAAAGGCTTATGCACCGGCTTAAAGGGCGTAATAAATCTGCTCCGGTATCCGTACCGAGATTTTATCACCCGCTTTTACCTGCCCGGCCCGCTCCACCCAACCGGTTTGTCCGCGCAGATATTTCGCCGCTTTGACAAAAGACATAGCTACAATAGCTTCATTTTCAGCGTTAATATGTTGCGCGATGCTGGCTCCGGAAAATTTACACGGTGCATTCACACCATCCAGTTTCAGTGTCAGACCGCCTTCAAAAAATAACAGAGTTCCGGCAGGCAGCAGTGTGAAATCAGCAATATCGTCTACAACGATATTCGCGCCAATCCATTCCGGGGCAACATGCTCTATGCCCATTGCTGTGGCAATCTTTTCCAGTTCGACCCTGCTCACCAGTGATAATTGCCGGTCATTACGAATAGGCGTGCCACGCTCATACCAAGGCTCACGCCCGCCAGCCTTGCGGGTATGTCCGTGATGGTAATCACCAATAATGCCGCCACTATCGCAGTTTAGCTGATCTGTTTCACGGGTCAGGAAATCCTGACCCTCCGCAATATAAACCGAACGAACACGGCCTTCGAGTTTACGCGCCGGTAAACGCTTACCATGCTCACTCATTAGCAAATCAGACATTAGGCACCTCGCACGGCCACGATAAAGACACGCGGGAAATGCAGCAGCACCTTGCCGTCAACAGTCAAAGGATAATGCTCGGCCAGACGCTCGGTATATTCCTCCAGATAATCCTGCTGTTCTTCTTCATTCAGCGGATTGAGGAACGGCCGCAAGCCGGTGCTTTTCACCCATTCAGTAATCGCCGCATGGCCATCAAGCGGGTGGTTATAGATTGTGTGCCAGATATCAATGTGGGAAGCAAAAGGTGCCAATGCATCATAATAAGCATTCACACTCGGCATCGGCGGACGGGACGCTTTATTGAGGCGCTCAATCCAGCGGCTGTCTTTCGCCACTTCCCGCATCATCCGATGCGACGGCTCATTCCAGTTATCCGGCATTTGCACGGCCAGCACGCCACCTTGCTTCAGCTCTTTCAACAGGCGCTGCAAATGCTGAATATGATCGGGTACCCACTGAAACACAGCATTGGAAAACAGCAGATCAGTCGCCGCATCCGGCTGGTATTGCGTTGCATCATTCAAAGCAAAAGACACATCCGGCAACCGTGCCTGCGCTTTTTCAATCATATCAGGCGATGAATCAAAACCGGACAATTGCGCCTGTGGCCAGCGTTTTTTCAGCTCTTCTGTCGAGTTACCGGGCCCGCAGCCAATATCAACAATCGCCTGAGGATTCTCCAGAGGAATACGGGCGATAAGATCGTTTACCGGCCTTGTGCGTTCGTCTTCAAATTTCAGATATTGCTGTGCCGACCAGTCTTTCATCGTGATACTCCTCTGCCTTACCTATAACAGACAATCTATAGTACCGATGCATTTTGCCAAGCATTTACCTACGCATAAACAAAAACGCCCTCCTTTCGGAGAGCGTTTTTATCATTTCAGCTCGCGGTAATTTCTGTAGTCAAAAATTGCAGGCAGTGGCGAAAATGGTGATTTTCGAGAACCGGAGCGCAGCGTACTGTTTGTACGTGAGCACCGGAAGTCGAGAAAAACGCCATTTGCAGCCCTGCATACGGCTTTTGAACCAGAAATTTTAGCGTGTAAGCGGCTTATATGTAACCCGCTTAGGATTGACGCTTTCAGGACCGAGACGACGGACCTTGTCAGCTTCGTAGTCCTCGAAGTTACCTTCGAACCACTCAACATGGCTGTCGCCTTCGAATGCCAGGATATGTGTCGCAAGACGGTCGAGGAACATACGATCGTGCGAGATGATAACGGCGCAACCAGCGTATTTTTCCAGCGCATCTTCAAGCGCCGCCAATGTTTCTGTATCCAGATCGTTGGTCGGTTCGTCGAGGAGCAACACGTTGCCGCCAGCTTGCAGCATCTTAGCAAGATGCACGCGGTTGCGCTGACCGCCGGACAGATTGCCGACCTTGGCCTGCTGATCGCCGCCCTTGAAGTTGAACGCACCGCAATAAGCGCGCGAGTTCATTTCAAACTTGCCGAGCTTGATAATGTCGTTACCGCCGGAGATTTCTTCCCAGACATTCTTGTTCGGGTCGAGGTGATCACGGCTCTGGTCAACATAACCGAGCTTCACTGTGTCACCAATACGGACAGAACCGGTATCCGGCTGTTCCTGACCGGTGATCATCTTGAACAGGGTCGATTTACCGGCACCGTTCGGACCGATCACACCAACGATACCACCCGGAGGCAGTTTGAATGTCAGATTGTCGATTAGCAGACGATCGCCAAAGGATTTCGACAGGTTTTCAACTTCGATAACCACCTGACCAAGACGCTCACCCGCAGGAATGAGAATCTGGGCATCGCCCGGACGCTGATTTTCAGCGGCTTCGACCAGTTTGTCATAAGCTTTAATACGTGCTTTCGACTTGGACTGACGCGCCTTAGGGCTTGCTGCAATCCACTGACGTTCACGCTCAAGAGCTTTCTGGCGGGAATCGTCTTCACGGCCTTCCTGAATCATGCGCTTGGCCTTGGCTTCCAGATAGGCAGAATAGTTGCCTTCATAAGGAATACCACGACCGCGATCGAGTTCGAGAATCCAGCCGGTCACATTGTCAAGGAAGTAGCGATCGTGCGTGATGAGCAGCACAGCGCCCTTATATTCACGCAGGTGCTTTTCAAGCCATGCAGTGGTTTCAGCATCCAGATGGTTGGTCGGTTCGTCGAGCAGCAGCAGGTCTGGCTTGGAAAGCAACAGCTTGCAAAGCGCAACGCGGCGACGCTCACCGCCGGAAAGCGTAGTTACATCAGCATCGGCTGGCGGGCAGCGCAGAGCTTCCATCGCCATTTCAACCTGACTTTCCAGATCCCAGAGGTTCTGGCTGTCGATAATATCCTGAAGTGCCGCACCTTCGTCGGCAGTTTCATCAGAATAATTCATCATCAGCTCATTATAACGGTCAAGAATGGCCTGTTTGTCAGCCACACCTTCCATCACATTGCCGAATACTGTCTTTTCCGGATCAAGATGCGGTTCCTGAGCTAGATAGCCACAGGTCGCACCATCGGCGAGCCAGGCTTCACCGGTGAACTCTTTATCGAGACCAGCCATAATCTTGAGAATTGTCGACTTACCAGCGCCGTTCGGGCCGAGAATACCGATTTTTGCATCAGGATAGAATGACAGGTGCAGATTTTCGAGAATCTTCTTTGTGCCGTAGTTTTTATTCAAACCCGACATATGATAAATAAATTGACGTGCCATTGGGTGGCTGTTCTCCGAGAATTTGAGCCCGTATTATGCGGGAATTCGCTTTGATGCGCTATTTAGGCTAAATATCGCGCAGGGGCAATGCCACAACGCGCTTAAAGCGAGCGCGAAAAGCTGCACTCCCCTGTTTAAAGGCTCAATAAACGATTATTATCAGTCACATAGTTTTGCATGCGGGGAGCAAGGTATTATAATGTCATTTGATGTTCCTGAAATCCTGTTGAGCCCGAGTGGTGCGAAACTGGCACTGCGCTTTCAACCCGCAAATCAAGCAGCCGTGGGCATTGTGCAGATCAGCCACGGTCTTGCAGAACATGCTGCCCGCTATCAACTATTTGCGCGATATTTGGCGGATCACGGTTTTCACGTCTATGCCCATGATCATCGCGGCCACGGCCACACACAAGCACCTGACGCCCCCCTTGGCCAGTTCGCAGTGAGAGATGGTGACGAAAAAACGCTTTCGGATATGGGATTCGTTGAGAAGACAATCCGTGAGCGCCATGCAGGTCTGCCGCTCATTCTGTTTGGCCATTCCATGGGCGGCTTGATTACACTGGCCGCACTTTGCGGCAGATTCTGCAAACCCGATGCTGCTGCGATCTGCAATTCAAACTTTGCCAATGCGCTGAACCAGACACTGGCCTTCACATTACTTAAAGCAGAGCGGATGTTTCTCGGCTCTGATGTGCCGAGCAACTTTCTGCCAAGCATGACATTTCGCACATGGGCAAAGCAGATAGAGAATTATCAAACGCAGTTTGACTGGCTGTCACATGATGCAGCAGAAGTTGCACTCTATAATAATGATCCGCTTTGCGGCTTTGCGCCGTCTGTTAGTATGTGGCTTGATGTTTTCCGCTTCATGCGCCGTTGCAACGGATCAGCCCCGCAGCAAGCTATTGCATTGAACTTACCGCTCTATCTGCAAGGTGGCGGACAAGACCCGTCCACCGAAGGCGGAAAATCACTGTTTGCTCTGGAAAAAAGACTGAAAACAGCTGGTTTCAGTAATGTTACCACCCGTATTTATCCGGATATGCGCCATGAGAGCCTGCATGAAACGGACAAAGCGCATTTCATGCAGGACTTTACGACATGGGCTTTAAAGGCAATTGCCTGATATCACATCAGGCTAGCCATTTATCATAATCTGATACCAGCAGATGAACCGGTGTCACATCATCTTCGACGTCTGAAAAACGACCGATCGGTTCACGGAAGATATTATCCGTCAAATCATCATTAACGGTTGAAACCTCGCCGATCAGCACGTCTCCGCCTTCACCCCAGAAAGCATGCCAGTTGCCGGGCATCAGAGTTACACTCTCACCCGGAGCAAGGGCGAGTTTGCCGCCCGCTGGCAGGCATTTGATCCGCCCGTCGCAAGCCACAACCACATCGCTTTCTTCATCAATTGAGCCGTCCGCTTTGGAGTTAAACATCTCAAGCACCAGCTTAGCGCCGCCGCGATTGATAATATCCTCCGCTTTCATCACATGGCGATGCATTGGCGACAGCTGATTTTCCCGAGAAATCATAATCTTCTCGGCATAGAGCATACCGGTGCCGCGCTTTAAATCTTCAGCCTGACCATTACGCACCGTAAACAAAAACAGTCCCAGCTCATCAAAACGCCCCTGCCCGTAATCAGTAATATCCCAGCCAAGACGGGCACTGCGGATCGCCGCGCTGTCATCCTTGACGCGCGTGCGCATCTCTTCCGGCGACCAATAGGCAAAAGGCGGCATAACAAACCCGAACGAGCGGATAAAGCGGTCGCTTTCGCGGATAATCTCATTAATTTCCGAGCGTTTCATGGGCGTTTTCCTCCACCGGTAATCTGTTTGATACGGCTCTCAACAAGGCAACAGAAAAGCACAGCAGCACGTGGCTGAACAGGCATTATTTCTGCGACGCTTTGGCGTGTCGTCTTTATGCGAAGCCCATGTCGTTTTCGTATGCGCCTCTATGATTTTTCAATGCTTGAATGAGCCTAATCAGAGCAGTTTTGAGAGAAATATTCTGAGACTTAACACAAACCAGACCCATACGGGATCAGACGCAGAGGCATGTCGCTCACAAGCTATATCAAAGCGACAGCAAAGCCCCGAATAAGCCGTCTGGCACCCCCGATGAACAACGCTATGCGAGGCATATCATGGACGTCCGCAATCAAATGCTGAGTGACTTGTTGGGGCGCGACCCGAATTTCAGTCTTGGACAGAAATTTTATACTGATCCCGACTATTACAAGCTGGATCTTGAACATATCTGGTATCGCGAATGGATTTTCGCCGGTCATGATTGTGAATTGCCGAAAGCCGGCAGCTATATCACCGTGCAAATCGGCGAGTATTCGGTGATTGTTGTACGCGATAGTCATGGCAGTATCCGCGCATTTCACAATACCTGCCGCCATCGCGGTTCACGTATTTGCACCGCTGAAAAAGGCACTGCTGCACGTCTCGTCTGCCCTTATCATCAGTGGACTTACGATCTTGATGGCAAGTTGTTGTTTGCCCGTCAGGTCGGCCCTGATTTCAAACCGGCAGACTTCGGTCTGAAAACTGTTCATTGCGAAACCGTCGCCGGTTACATTTATATCTGCGTCGCAGATGAAGCACCGGATTTTAACGCATTCCGCGCAACGGTTGAACCTTATCTCGCGCCGCACCAGATCAAAGATGCAAAAATCGCCTTTGAAAGCACCATCATCGAAAAGGGCAACTGGAAGCTGGTCTGGGAAAACAACCGCGAATGCTACCACTGCGCTGCCAACCATCCGGAACTATGCCGCACCTATCCTGAAGCACCAAGCGCTACCGGCGTACAGGGTATGATGGATGATGAGGAAACCAACCAGCTCTGGAAGCGCTGTGAAGATACCGGCCTGCCAGCCAAATTCAACATGGCAGAAAGCGGCCAGTACCGTATCGCCCGTATCCCGCTGCTGCGCGATGCCGACAGTTATACAATGTCCGGCAAGCCTGCTGTGACCAAAAGCCTGAGCTCAGAGGTCACCGCCTCCAAGATCGGCGCAATGCTGCTGTTCAACTATCCGTCGACATGGAACCATGTGATGATCGATCACGCGATCTCCTTCCGCGTGCTGCCGATCAGCGCTGAGGAAACCATGGTCACCACCAAATGGATGGTCAATAAAGATGCGGTTGAAGGCGTTGATTATAATCTCGACGAGTTGACCCATGTCTGGATTGAGACCAATGATCAGGATCGCCGGATTGTGGAGGAAAATGCCCGCGGCATCCGCTCACCGGCCTATCAGCCGGGGCCTTATTCTGTGGAACATGAAGGCGGTGTCATGCAATTCATCGAATGGTACGACAACTTCATTACCCCGCGACTGAAAGGCGAAGTCGCGAAACTCAGCCGCGTAGCCTGATCGTAATAGAGGTTTCCGGAGTGTGCTCACATTCCGGAAACCTGCCAGACATAATGCAGCATGAATGCCTCCTACAATAGAGAGTGTTAGAATGACCTTTGTGCGCTCTAGAGCGGTTTACGTTCATGTTGGAGCACAGTGTTCGCTCTAGTTTCTTTAGTTTGTCGCATTATCCCAACGCCAAGTTGATCCAACTTGGCTGTGAAATGCTCTAGAACTCATTCAAGCCCCATATCAAGCAGAGAGCAGCACATATGAAATATCTTGATGAAATGCTGCCGTGGAACGACAGGCTTCAGGTTCTGGAATGTGATGCGGCGATTGAAGAAGCGCCGGACGTGATGACCTTCTCGTTCCGCACGCCGGAGAATAATAACTGGTTCCGCTATATGCCGGGTCAGTTCATTACGATTGAAATTCCGTCGACGCCGGAACCGGTCATGCGCACCTATACGCTGTCCTCCACACCGTCGCGCCCTTACTCCGTTTCCATCACCATCAAAGCGCAGATCGGCAGCATCGGCACGCGCTGGATGCTGGATAATATGCGTCCGGGTATGCAACTCAAAGCCTTTGGTCCCGCCGGAGATTTCTCGCTGGTATCGCATCCGGGTAAAAAATATCTCTTTATTTCAGCCGGTTCCGGCATCACACCAATGATGTCGATGACGCGCTTTCTCTATGATACACAACCTGACAGCGACGTGGTGTTTCTGAACTGCGCCCGCTCTCCGGATGAGATCATTTTCCGCAAAGAGCTGGAATTGCTTGCCAGCCGCATGGACAATCTGCGCCTGCAGCTGGTTGTTGAACGTTCCATTGCGCGCAATGTCTGGAGTGGCGTGCACGGGCGTATCAGCCATAGTGTCATTGATATTTCCGCACCTGATTTCCGTGATCGCACTGTTTTTTGCTGCGGCCCCGAGCCATTTATGCGGGCGGTGCGTGAAATGCTGGAAGCCAATGGCTTCAATATGGATAATTATCATCAGGAGAGCTTTCAGCCAGCCTCAGAAACACCGGCTATCCCTGTTCCTGCCGCCGCCGATGCAGCTGCAAGTGAAGTGGAAACCGAAGCACCCGTCGTTATTTTCACGCTCTCAGGCATGGAAGTCCAATGCAGCCCCACAGATACGGTGCTGCTGGCAGCGCGCAACGGCGGCCTGAAAATTCCAAGCGCCTGTGAGTTTGGCGTTTGCGGCACCTGCAAGGTCAAATGCCTGAGCGGTGAAACTTCAATGAATCATAATGGCGGCATCCGCGATGATGAGATTGAGGAAGGCTATATTCTCGCCTGCTGCTCGCATCCGCTTGGCCGTGTCGAGATCGAAGCCTGACAGCAGAGGGCTTGACCTTTGGCTACTCTTTCGTCACTGATCACAGACAGAAGTGAGAGCGACGGGAGAGCAGCATGACGGAACGCGATCAAAAAACCAGTGCGTTTATCGTTATTGATATTCAAAATGATTTTTGTCCTGAGGGCGCATTGGGTGTCGCTGGCGGCGACACAATTATTGCCGACATCAATCAGGAAATTGAGCGCTTTGACCATGTTATCCTGACACAAGACTGGCATCCTGCGGATCACTCCAGCTTTGCATCCCAGCATCAAGATCGCTCGCCTTATGAAATGATCACAATGCCTTACGGCAAGCAAACCTTGTGGCCGGATCATTGTGTACAGGGAACGCATGGCGCCGAGTTTCATAAAGACCTGCAATGGACAAAAGCCGAGCTGGTAATCCGCAAAGGCTACCGCAAAACCATCGACAGCTATTCCGCCTTTTTTGAGAATGATCACATGACCCCGACAGGGCTCGGCGGTTATCTAAAAGAGCGCGGTATCAAGAACATTACACTGGCGGGTCTGGCCACTGATTTTTGTGTCGCCTACTCCGCTCTCGATGCCGCAGCACAGGGGTTCAATGTTACCGTTCTGACGGATTTGAGCCGCGCGATTGATATCGACGGATCACTGCAAACTATGATGAAACAAATGCGCAATGCAGGTGTCAATTTCCGCTGATATCAACCAGGACAAACTTCCGCAATGAAAGGCAGCGCTCGACGGCTGCCTTTTTTGCTTTATATAAGCCCTTCCCCTTAATAGCCGGATCAGAGAGCCTCACCGTGACAGAGAAAAAAGACGTTGTAATTATTGGTGCAGGTGCCGCAGGCATGATGTGTGCGATCCGCGCCGGTCAGCGGGGGCGCTCGGTCGTGTTGATTGATCATGCAAAATCAGCTGGCGACAAAATCCGCATTTCCGGCGGCGGCCGTTGTAACTTCACCAATATTCACGCGACAGCGAAGAATTATCTGTCCGAAAATCCGCATTTCTGCAAATCCGCACTGGCGCGTTTTACGCCGCAGGACTTCATCGCCATGGTCGACCAATATGGCATCAACTGGCATGAAAAGACTTTAGGACAACTGTTCTGCGATAACAGTGCCAAAGACATTATCAATATGCTGCGGACAGAAATGCAGCAGGCCAATGTCCGGCTCGATCTTAACACCACCGTTTCCGATATCACCAAGACCACAGATGGTTTTGCGATTACAACAAGCTATGGCAAAATCGAAGCCAGCTCTCTGGTCATTGCCACCGGCGGCAAGTCTATTCCAAAAATGGGTGCAACCGGCTTCGCCTATCAGGTTGCCGGTCAGTTCGGCCATAGCCTGATTGAAACGCGTCCGGGTCTTGTGCCGCTGACACTGGAGCCAAATCTGCTCGAACAGCTCAGCCCGCTATCGGGAATCGCGGTCGATGCAGAGCTGCGACATGGCAAAACCCGCTTCCGCGAAGCACTGCTTTTCACCCATCGCGGCATGAGCGGACCTGCGATTCTGCAGATTTCATCCTATTGGCGTGAGGGTGATGAGGTCGTTTTGACCGTTGAACCGGACTTTGACTTCCTCGCATTGTTAAAAAATGCACGAAAAATGAACGGAAAACAGTCTGCCCAGACAGCTCTTGCAGAAAAATTACCCCGCCGTTTGGCGCAGTTTTTCACGGAAAAGACACAATTGAACAAGCCTTTGGCTGATTTGTCCGACAAGGTTTTGACCAGTCTCGTTGCCGCAATTCAGGACTGGCATTTTAAACCGGCAGGTTCCGAAGGTTACCGCACGGCAGAAGTGACACTCGGCGGCATCAACACCAATGAACTCGACTCAAAAACAATGGAGTCGAAAAAGGTACAAGGCCTTTATTTCATTGGAGAATGTGTGGATGTAACCGGCTGGCTCGGCGGATTTAACTTCCAATGGGCATGGGCATCGGGGCACAGCGCTGGCCAGATCGTGTAATATTAACGTGAGGAATAACACGTTTTCGTGAGCGGCGCGCACAATTACATTATGGCCGAAAAGTGTCAATGCGATCACATTTACTTCAAGACGATAAGAACTTGCTGTTGCATATTTGTGACAGACATTTTGATGGGTACATCTTATGTTTCTAACGAAATCAAAAAGGAGTTCATCAAATGAAATATACAACTCTGGCAGCTGCTCTGCTTCTCTCCTCCACAAGCGCTTTTGCAGCTGATGCTATCGTATACAACGAACCAGCTCCTGTTGCTGTAGTAGACACCTTCTCCTGGACAGGTGGCTATGTTGGTGTGAACGCCGGTTATGCTGGCGGCAAGAACAAGCTGAACGTATATGACGGTATCTCCGCTAAAGACAATTCGAACGGCTTCCTCGGCGGTATTCAGGCCGGTTACAACTGGCAGTTCGACCAGATGATCGTTGGTCTGGAAACCGACATTCAGGGCGCAGGTCTGAAGTCTGATGTTGAAGTTTCCGGCCTCGGTGGCGCAGAAGCGAAAATCAACTGGTTCGGTACAACACGTGCACGTCTCGGTTACACACCGGTTGACCGCTTCATGGTTTACGCAACAGGTGGTGTTGCTTACGGTAAGATCAAAGCATCTTACGGTGACTTCTCCCAGTCCGACACTAAAGTTGGCTACACTGTAGGTGCCGGTGCAGAATACGCACTGACCAACAACGTAACTCTGAAGTCGGAATACCTCTACACCGACCTCGGCAAGCTGAAACTGGACGATGTTAACGGCAACCGCTTTGGCGAAGTTAAAGCTCCGTTCCACACCGTTCGCGTTGGTGTAAACTACAAGTTCTAATCTGTTACGGCAGATTAAAAAGAAAGCCCCGGATTTCCGGGGCTTTTTTGTATCTGCATTTGAGCAAATATCTCTGATACCTCACGAAACGCCGCCGTCAAACCAGCCCCTCCAGCGCCTGTGCAACTGCCTCTCTGGCAGTAGATGGAATTGGCTTAAGCGGCGCAGGCGGCAGACCTGCCGGCAAACCGAGCTCTTCCGCAATCGCATACATAACCCGCAAGCTGCTATATTGGCGGAACAACGCCCATAAAGGTGCAAAAGCATCATCCCAAGTAGCAGTTGCATCTTTATCGCCGGTTTGCGCAGCCTTGGTCAGTTGCAGTGCAGGAACCGGCAGCAAACCCGCCACCACACTATACCAGGTCTTGGCTCCGGCGAGTAACGCAGGTGCAGCATACCAGTCCCCGCTATAGCCAATTGCAAAGTCCGACGCGCACAGAGATTGCAAGCGCCCGATCTCACTCGCGAAATCACCATCTGCCGGTGCTGGCATTTTAACCGCTGCAACATTCTTCAGTGCAGATATCCGTGCGAGCAATTCCTGCGTAAATGTAAAATGCGTTGTACCAGGATTATTATAAACACACAGCGGCAGAGCCGTTGCTCCGGCCACGGCTTCAAAATGCAGCGCCACCTCATCGGCAGTCAGCGGCGTATAGGAAACCGGCGCCAGCAATAATCCGTCTGCACCGGCCTTTTCTGCGTCCCGTGCAAATTGCTGCGCCCAGTCTGTGCGTATCGCACCAACCCCGACAACCAACGGCACCCGCCCGTTAATCGCTTCAACGGCTGCAGCCAAAACCTGCGATCTTTCATCTGCACTCAGATAGGCATAGGTGCCTGTACTGCCAAGCAGACCTATGGAATCCACACCGGCTGCTACCTGCCGCTCCAACATCTGAGCCAGCCTGTCTTTATTGATCTGTCCATCCGCTGCTACAGGCGTTAAAGGAAACGCTGAGAGCCCCTGAAATAATTTTATTGGCATTCATCTCCTCCTGCGTGATCCCTTTTATAATCAACGCATTATTATAAAAATTCGGCAACAGTCCTTGCAAACGGACGCTACAATTATTTGAGCGAATCCGTATCCCCCGCCCGATCATATTCACGGCATCAGAGCGAATAAAACGACAAAGCCCTACCGCTCCACACGTTTTATGCCTATGTATTAAATATGCGTGACAATACTTCCGGAGAGATATGAATAAGACCTGTTTAGCTTTTATTGCGGCGCTCAGCCTGTTTCCGTCCACGCTGCATGCCGCCCCTATTGCGGAAGTCATTGCTGATATGGCGGCGAAGTGCTGGGTTCTTCCTGAGAAAATGGACTATCAAAAAGCCCGCGCTGTTTTTGAAGTTACCTACAACGCCGAAGGCGATCTCACAGAGGTCATTGCTGTCGAATATCAGCCTGTGCGTGAGGCCGGCAAGATTTTTGCTCTCAGCGCACAGCAGGCTTTGCTTGATTGCGCCAGTAAGGCTGCGATCAAATCCAGAACGATACGTGTCGTGATGAACTATACTGCCCCAAGATCCGGCGACACTTTAATCATGAAAAAGCGCTAAAAGCCTTAAGGTTTGTAAGCACCCTATTCAAGCAAGCCAAGCTCTCTCTGCTTCTTTTTCGACAGTCCCTGCGCAACCAGATGATGGGACTGTCGGATATAATCCCGCAACTCTTCATCGTTCAAACCAGGCGCAGCATAATGCTGAATCCACTTCATCCCACGCGAAGCAAGATAAGGTGCAGGGCGTAAACCCGGCTGTTCCTGCAACATTTCATAAGCTATGTGGCTGACCTTAAAGCTGAAGCTTGGCTCGTCTTTATTCCAGCCGCCTATCACAAAAACTTTGCCGCCGACTTTCCAGACATGCGCTCCGCCCCATTGAACAACATGGGATGTTGCGGGCAATGACGCACAAAATGCGTTATATTCTTCATAAGTCATAAGCTGACCGCCATATCAAAAACGCTCTGGGCAGAAGCCGTATAATACCGTACTGAAGAAATACAACAAATTACGACCACATCTCTTGTAGAAGCTTAAAATATTTATGGCTAATGAATTATCCAATTTAGAATCCGCAACGAAATATCTCTCACCGGAAGACAAAGAGCGCTTTTTCAAATTGAAGCGCGACTTGGAAAAATCCGGAACATCACGCAAAGCGATGGAAGAGCGCCTGCGTGCTTTTCTGTGGGAGGTTGTGGAGGCCGATGACGAAGAGGATGAGGACGATGCCTATTAAACGAGATACGGCTATATGAAACCCGATATGAGCTCTGCCGTCACATTGACAATACTCGCGCTACTGTTCGGCGCCAGTAAAGCTTTGGGCAAATTAGTGTCGGGAGCCGGAAACGCCGAGATACTAACAGCTTTCGCCGGAAGTGCCGTTATCGGCACTCTGGTAACATGGGCTGTCGTCTGGTGTGTTTTAAGATTATTCGAGAAACAACAATCTGCCATCACAGTCACCAACTGGATTCTGTCACTAGGCATAGCGGTTAGCCTTGCCCTGACTTTTGTCCGGATGAGCTGATACTGCGTGTTACTGATCCTTGCCATAAAGCCAATAGAATAAGGCGATATCCCTGCCACAAGAAAAACATACATCTCTTGTCGCAACCTGAATGACGGTATATTTCTTGTAGAAGACCTTCTAAATACCGAAATAAAAAGGGGGAGTAGTTATGACCGGAACAACAAAGCGCAAGATTTTAAGCAAACTGTTCTTCGTTGCTGCGTATGGGATTTTCAGCCTCATATTTTCAGGCATACATACTGCAAATGCAGAAAAAATCGGTGACTTACGTGTCACAAACCAATCCGGCACATCAATTATTTTATCAGAAGATGAGCTTTTAAAACTGCCAAGGTCCTCGATAGAAACGCAAACCGCATGGACTGATGGCGTCCACCATTTTGAGGGTATCGCTCTCACTGACGTCCTGAAAAAGGCAAATATCGAAGCCGGCTCTTTTACATCGGAGACCCTGCTCCGTCTGACAGCATGGAACGATTACATCGTCGACATTCCGCTTCGCGACGCAACAGATTATAAGACACTTATTGCTGCCTTTATGGATGGCAAAAGGCTGACGATTAAAGACAAAGGGCCATACTGGCTTGTCTATCCGCGTGATGATCATAGCGAACTACAGGATTCGCGGTTCGATCACCGATGGTCGTGGCAACTTAAAGAGCTCACCATAAAATAACATGTCATTTTGTCATAATATGTTTTTAAGCAGAACCTAATAATTCTGCTAACATTGATTCATGGGAATTTATGCATTTATGCGCAACATAAAAAACCGGATCATAATGACACATTATGATCTTCAAATTTTTCGAAAACGCCAGCGCCGCACGTAACGAGCACACCTAACCAATTAAACAAATTTTCACACAACTCAACCATCGATAATGAGTTTCATACGAAGCTAAAAAATATTTGTCCTAAAATACAAAAACATCACCATCTGCAAGGCACATACTAAATTGCATATTACTGAAAGATATCAGCACACCACATAATAAAGGTTCCGTCATGTCTCACATTAATCGCTTTGTGTACGAAGAATGCATCAGGAGAGATGTCAGAACGCCGGATATTCCTGTACTGGAAAAGTCATATTTCGGTCAATGCGGCGAAGACCTGATAGTGATTGCATTATTACGCGCACTGGCACGACGCAAAAATATCAATCTTGCTGATCACAGATATTTAGAAATTGGCGCCAACCATCCAATTGCAACCAGCGCCACCTACCTAATACATAACCAGTTACACATGCGCGGCGTGCTTGTCGAAGCGAATTCACAACTACTGCCTGCCCTGCAAAAAGTTCGCCCCCTCGATACGATTAAGCATGCCGCAATAAGCACTTCGGATGAAACATTCATCGATTTTTATATTTCAAATCAAAATGAGCTCAGCTCTCTGAATCGTAAATTCGTCGAAGAATGGCAAGACGGGGCTGTGGGCATAGCCCGAATTGATAAGGTTCCCGCCTGCCGTATCAATAAGCTGCTTGCAGATGAGTTTGCCGATAAGGCTCCACTTTTTCTATCTCTTGATATTGAAGGGATGGACTTAGACATCTTACGAGATTGGGATTGGGCTCGCTGGCGCCCTGCAATTATACAAGTCGAGCCCTCAGACCACTTCCATCCCAATAATTCCATATCCATAATTCAATATCTGGAAAGCCAGCAGTACTTATTGATTGCCTCAACTGAGGTTAATTTGATTGCACTTGATGTTCACGACTGGGTCAACAGTGCAGAAGGCATTTCCGCTGCAAAACCACACACTATATCCCAAAATCATACCGCTCCGTACGTGACTGGCACAGACACTAATCAAATTTTGTAAGCTCTGCAGGCAAATAGCACTTATCAGCAAACATATCTTCAAAACCGATAAATATAAAAAACATCAATAAAATACACAATAAATTACATGAGGCATTAATTGAGTGATTTAATAATCAACAGTACAGATTTGAGTGTAGGTATTGTAACAAGAACTAAAAACAGAATAGTTTTACTGAGACGCGCCCTTGAAAGTGTAAAAAATCAATCACACGAAAACTGGATTTTAGTGATTGTGAACGATGGAGGGGATCCGGCTCCGGTTGATCGTTTGGTTGCCTCAATATTCAATACAGATAGCAGAGTGCGCATTATCCATCACCCTGAATCAAAAGGAATGGAAGCTGCCAGCAATGCAGGCATCAGCGCACTTGATACAGATTATGCGATTATTCATGACGATGATGATAGTTGGGCACCAGAATTTTTAAAAGTTACAACTCAAACCCTGATTGAAAAACAAAAAAAATTCCCGTCCATTCGCGGAATTGTTACTCAGTTAAACAGTGTTTTCGAAACTGTAACGGCAAACCTTATTGAAATCGATCGGGTTGAACCGTGGTATGCAGGTCAGTTTGACCACCTGGAAGAAGGCTTTCTCAGCGTACAAAAGATGCTTGTACGCAATCAGTTCCCACCAATCGCTTTCTTATTTAATCTCAGCATTTGCAAAGAACTCGGAATGTTTGACAGTTCCCTGCCTGTATTAGGAGACTGGGATTTTCACACCCGCTTTGTATTGCGACACGACATATGGGTACATCCGGAATATTTAGCTTTTTATCATCATCGTACAACTGCCACCGGCGCGATGGGAAATACAATTCATGCCGGCGCGCATATGCATCGCGCTTATCGGCAGATACTACGCAATAAATGGATCAGAGCAGATCTGAATGGTGCAAGCGGCAGTAACAGAATGGCAATGATTATAGGCATGGAAATTCAGGATGAAATCAAAACTGAATTTCACCAATTAAATGCCAATATTCACGCATACAATTATCACCGTTCTAATTACAAATCTCCTTTTAGACAGGCAATTTCAAACGGTGTTCGCAAATTAAAATACATTATTAAGGGGAAGAAAAATGTCTGAAGCGCAGCGCATCGATATTGTCACCTTTGATATTTTTGACACGCTTGTTCATCGTAAAATTTGGGCTCCGGCAGACATCTTTGAATGTGTTCGTCTCAAACTTTATGAACATGAATGCTCTCTCTTAATGCACGACACTTTCAGGAATTTTCCCTATGATCGTATCAAGGCAGAAAGCAACAGCCGGAAACGCAGACAACAAGAACATGGTGGTGATGCTGAAGTCACGTTCGATGAAATTTATGCCGAATATGCTCAATTGACAGGCTGCCCATCCGCAATTCTCGACTTAATCAAGTCTACAGAACTCTACATTGAAGAACATATGCTCGTGACGAGCCCCATTGGGCTCGAATTATACAATAAGTATCGCAGCGCAGGTAAGAATATAGCCTTCATTTCAGATATGTACCTGCCATCTGACTGGCTATCTCAAATGCTTGAGGCAAAGGGTTTCTCCGGAGCGACCGAACTGCCTCTTTTTGTGTCCTGTGAGCATCGGGCCAGTAAACATTCAGGATCACTTTATGAAGTGACAAAAAAACAGCTGGCAATTTCTGACACCCAGCGATGGCTACATATTGGCGATAATAAATATGCTGATATCAATAATGCGCAAAAACATAACATACAAACGCATCACGCAGATTGGAGCACCATAGATAACCGCTTCCTGCCTGCCAGCGGCGCCGGAGCCAATCACATTGTTGCAAAAATTATTTCATTTCTGGAGACCAAACAGGCCAGTCAATATATACCTAAAGACAATCTGGAGGCCATAGGCTATCAGGTTTTTGGTCCGCTCTTATTCGGGTTCAATACATGGCTATTAAATGCATGCCGTGAGAGCAAACTAAAAAAATGGTGTTTGTTGCAAGAGATGGCTAGCTACTGCGCTCACTCTTCGAAAAAAGCAAATCCTTAGCAGGTCTTTCAGACGTCCAGACCCATTATTTACACATGTCCAGAAAAGTCGGTTATCAATCCGGCATACGTGAGTGGGATTTACACACAAACTGGTATCTGATCGGCGGCAGAACCCCGTCCAAACTGCTCAAATCTTTTAAAAATGCCAATATAAATATCGATAACAACCAGCGCCATTTATCGAATTTTGGTTTGCATGATGTAGATACATTACCGAGCAATCCGGATTACAACCGCTTTAAACAAGCATTAGATACGCTCTTTTATGACTCACTGACTTCTACCAAGGCCAACCGTGATCAATTCAGAGATTATTATAATGTTTTGCCGGATGGCGACGAGCCAATCGGCTTGGTAGATATTGGCTGGGCAGGGAATATTCAAAAATCTTTGATACATGCAATTGGCGATGTATCAGCACGCGAACGAGTTCACGGCCTCTATCTAGGCACTCTGTCCAGCAGCAACAGAATGAAAGAAAAAGGGCTACAGCTCAAAGGCTGGATTTGCAACGGAGGTGCACCTCATCACTGGGAGCAGTTATTAACATCCGGCGCGATTGAAATATTAGAGTTTCTGCTCACTGCAGATCATGGATCAACACTATCTCTGCAAAAAAATGAAGACGGAACAATTCATCCGATTATGGAAGAACTCAGCGAAGCTGAAGCCCCCTATCGGGAAAAAGCACTTAGAGTTCAGGCCGGCGCGAATAAATTTTTTGATGATTATGCATTTTTACTCACATTATACGATCCCGCCACATTAATCACATCCGCATGGATTAACCCATTTGAGCGGTTGGTTTCCAATCCAACAGATTTAGAGCTGGAAGAATTGGCTGGCCTAACGCATTCTAATCTGCCCGGCGCCAATGATGATCGGCAACCATTAGCAAGCCGCCAGCCATTTCACACACGTTACCGTAAACGTCACTTAAAACGCGCTCGTGATAAGTCATATTGGAAAGCAGCTTTTGATAAATTAAATAAAGGCTTTTGACCAATGACACGTATCAGACACAAAAAGCCTAAACAGCGATATGCGAATTACTGCAATAAATTAGAGAAATCAAAAACACGCTATGCCTGGTAAATCCTTATCATCGATGGATAAAAACCTTATCTATCGGCTTTTAAAAGACAATTTTTCTAAACATGCACGATTGTATGTTGTAGCAATCATTGCGATGCTCATTGTGGCAGCAACTACCGCTATGAGCGCATGGATCATGCGCGATATCGTCAATGAAATGGTTGTTTCGCGTGATATTCAGCAGGTTATGCAGATAGCAATTGCGGTCGCCGTCATTTTTACGGTCAAAGGCTTCGCAACCTTCTTTCAGGGCATGTTTCTCAGCCGGGCTGGTAATAGCATTATCGCTGAACAACAGCGTAAAATTTATAACCGCCTGCTGCAACAAGGCGTATCCTTTTATAATAATATGCCGTCATCGGACATATTAGTACGCGTGACACATAACGCACAGGCTGCCCGTGCGGTCATTGATACTGTTGTCACCTCTTTCGTCAGGGATATGTTTACCCTGCTGGGACTGGTTGCTGTTATGTTTTATCAACAGCCCCTGCTCTCGCTAATCTCATTTATTTTTGGCCCATTAGCAATTTTTGGCGTACGTATTTTGATGAAAAAAGTACGCAAAATCATGGAGCAAGAACTCTCATCCTTAACAAAGATCGTAGAGATTGTTCAGGAGACCACAGTTGGCATTCGCATTATTAAAACCTTCTCGCTTGAGCACATCATGCGCAAGGAAATGGATTCTGCGGTTAAAGCCGTAGAAAAGCGCGCAAATAGTATTGCTGTTCTGGAGTCGGCGACCAGCCCGATCATGGAAACACTTGCTGGTCTGGCCATTGCAGGTGCTATTGCGCTCAGCGCAATTTGGGTTCTGGAAAAGGGCAATACGCCAGGCGAAATGATGTCTTTCATCACAGCACTCTTGCTCGCTTACGAACCCGCTAAACGTCTGGCAAGAATGCGAGTTAGTATCGAAGCCGGTATGATCGGCGTTCGCATGATGTATGAACTCATTGATAAACCAATTACTCTTACAGAAGCAGAAAATGCGATTGAGCTGCCCAAAGGAAAAGGTGAAATCTGCTTCAACAATGTCAGATTTAGTTATTTAGAAAATCAACCTATTCTGCATGACATTAACTTGCAGTTTCCGGCAGGAAAAATGACAGCGCTGGTTGGCGCTTCGGGCAGCGGTAAATCTACGATCATTAATCTTATTATGCATATGTATGACCCTGATCATGGATCGGTTGAGATTGACGGCACAGACATAAAATATGTAACTCTGAGCTCACTGCGCGAAAAACTGGCCTATGTCGGACAGGATACATTCCTGTTCTCCAATACCATTATGTATAATATTGGTTTAGGGCATCCGGACGCGACCGAAGAAGATATTCAAGCTGCGGCAAAAGCTGCGAATGCCCATGATTTTATCATGAAAATGCAGGACGGGTATCATACTCAGGTAGGTGATAACGGTAACAAACTCTCCGGCGGTCAAAAACAACGCATTGCTATCGCCCGCGCTATGTTACGCCACAGTGAGGTGCTTATTCTGGATGAAGCAACAAGCGCACTGGATTCAGAATCAGAAGCGTCTATTAAAGAGGCTCTGCAACGGCTGACAGAAGGTAAAACTACCATTGTAATTGCACACCGCCTGACAACGATTACAAGCGCTGACAAAATCATTGTAATGGAAGACGGTAAAGTCGCCGAAGAAGGCACTCAGCGCGAGCTCCTCGCCTCTGAAGGTATCTATTCACGCTTGTATAATTATCAGTTCAATACAGCTGAATAATTACTCTCAAAGTAGCAAAACATATTTCCAAAAACCAACGCCATCCATCCTGTATTGCGATGTGATGGCGTTAAACTGCTGCATACTTAAGTTACACAACACAAAGTGTATATAGAACTTGTTCCAGCTGAAAAAAACCAAGATTAAAATATGGGATTTTAAAAGTGGCGGATAAGGATGCTTTAATTAACATTCCTAAATAACGGCCACATTGAAACGCAAGCAGCGTGATTTGGACGTCAACACTGCCTCGTCATCCGAAGGAAGTGATCTATATTTTCTGTAACGATGCCAAGTCAAAAGCATGGTGCATATAACACTGATGCAGTTTTAATTCATCATTGAGATGTTCTACACACATTGTGAAAAGCCGAACTTAAAAACGCCTCTGACAACCTTAATTAATACGAGTGCAAGTACAGCACTATTGTCATTTAAAGGGGACCTTCAGCCAGCGTTTACCTGTTGTGATACGTATCCAGATATTAACCGGACCAATGATGTGCGCATTTCGCTTGTATGGACGCGTCAACTCGCGCCAAATGAGAACGGGCAATGAAAGTCGCTTCTTATATTCTTTTCTTAATTTTTTCCGATCCTCTTCAATGAGACTATCAGCATCAATTTGCATGCACAAAGCAGGTACGAACTGGTAGATAGTCAACTGATGGAATAACTCATATTGAGGATCGTAGATTAAATTGTCGACCGGAACAGAAATTTTTTCCATACAACTTAAAATAAGCGCAGCAGCCTTGCGAGATACGATATAGCCACCACAACATAGATGCGAGGTACAGAGACGAGCCAGCTCATAACCCGTCTCATCTATAGTTTGAAAATTTTCCAAAACAACGAGAGTATTGTTTGTATCAATTTTGATAATATCAGCACCGGTCGGTATCCAGTTCGTGTCATTCAAAAATCGCGAACAATTGGCAGATAATGTTACATCATCTTCAAATATCGCGGCGTATTCATCCTCACCATTCGCAATCAGTTCAATACATTTTTTATGACTAAGAAAACACCCAATTTCCGATGCTGGCATTGGGATTTCCCAACGCCGGATAGGATCAATAACCGCTGTTAATTGTTCAGTAGATAACAATTTCCCATCTACGGCAGGCACACGGGTAAAATCGATACCAATGCTATCAAATTGCTTTTGCATCCTTGAAAGACGCTCTTTGGAACGATCAAGATTTATGAGATAGCATTTCATTTTATCAAAAAATCCATTGCATAAAATTACAACCGTTTACAATATACTATTCAGTATAAAACGGTATAATACATTTTTTATAAATAAGACGTCTTACAGGTTGCACAAAATTCTGTAAAAATCTTTTTAAGCCTTTCTTCTTTTTCAAATGATACTGAGTTCTTATTTCACCATCCTTTGAATCAATCGTACTTTCATGCCCTTCTTTATGCTCAATAAGCCGTGTTTGAATACAAAGCGCTGGCGACAAATGATATATTTTTTTATTTTTTTTAGGGTAAAAACTTTTATAGAATAAGAAATTATCTACTGCACATGGTAAAAAAGCATCAGTTTCTTTAAGAAGTTCGGTCGCAGCTTCTCTAGATAAAATATAACCAGCTCCACCGGGATGAATACTTACAGCCCTCAACATAGAAAATTTTTTCGTGACACGTTGCTTCCGGCGTCTAAAAAAAACTTTTGCCAAGAAAGTTTCCACCTTTAAAACATCTACTTTATTCAGCCATATTGGGATATCCTCGAGAATCTCCCAAGCATCTGATGAAATTAAGACATCATCCTCAAATACTGCACCATGACTATCGCTGCCATGCGCTATTTTTTCCCAACACAATCTATGACTAATAAAACAAGCTATCTCGTTCACCGTAAGCGGCACATCCATTATCTGACAAGACGAATTATTTAAATAAGGCCCCTTATAATTGGCACCATCAATGGCATTAACTATCTCATATTCTGCCTTTTTTCCCACAAACTGGATAAGCATATCATTTAAGCGCTCTGTTGATCGCTCCAAATTGATTATATAACTACGCATCGAGAGCACCTAAAGTAAAAACAGCACTTCACTTAGACTGGATAATTTCATACAGCGGCGTATCTTCAATAACTTTACGCCCTTTTAAAGCAGAGTTATAAAGATGCACACCTTGTGTTCTGGAACCAATAAAGTCTGCCACTCTCAAACCAGGCTCAAATAACAAATCAAGCTGTTCCCAGTGCAATGGGTAAAAAATATCAATCGCACTCACACGATCCAGCAACCCTTGCTCCTTAACACAATGAGTTATGAGACTGGGACCTATTGTTCCCCACTTATGGCGCGAGATATGCATCGGAAAACCAATGGCTTTACGAAATTTAGCGTAAAGCCCTTTATGCCCCTTTCGCCATGGCGGAACAAAATACAAATCTTCAGAAGCCTCCAGAACTTGCTTCAAAAATTTGCTATCATGCGGCGCGTTAAGTACGGCATTATTAATTGTATCATGACTATGCCAACCAAACGTATATTCGTTTTCAGAAAATGGGCGTACACAATACATGTCGCAATCGACATATAATCCCATACCTTCACGCAAAATACGATACCGATACCGATCAGAGGCCAAAGTTAAGCTATTCGTTTTTTTATGAAGGATAATCTCCTCTTCCTTCATAAGCTTATTCGCATCGAACAGCCGAACACCTTCAGGTGTATCATGAGGACGTCCATAAGCATGCAACACAACTTCATGCCCATGGCGTAAAAAAGAACGCAAACATGCTGCATGTATCGGCCCCAGCTCATTCCCTATCCAAATAGTATTAACTAGCAAGACCTCACCTTTCATTGCAAAATTGCAGATGCTTAATCACGAATTAACGATTTCATATTTTGGGTATTAGGCTTTATCTCTTTACCTCGGAGGTCGAAATTGTAAAGGCGCAATCTAACAGATCGCTTGGTCAGCAAATCGCTTGCCGCGTGTCCTTCCTCAAATAGTAAATTGGATAGGCCCATTCATCGGTGAAAAAACATTTATTGGAGAACTTAAACGCTCCAGTCCAAGCCTTTTTACGTGATAAGTTAGCAATACGGATCCTATTACGCCCCAATCCTGATCTGCAACATGCTTTGGTCGTCCAAGTATTTTTGAAGCCTATGCCTTCTTTGTTTATTTCTAAACTTCCAAGAGGAAGTGAACTATGGATCTTCAGATGCCGCAAAAAGATTTTTTTAACAACTCGCTATCATGTGGAAATCTTCAAATAACAGAATTTGACCAAGTGTTACTCTCTATATCTAAAGTATATTCATTATTAAAAAAATGCCCTTAAACAATAAACATCACAATTCACATAAAACTGAAGCCTTCACATTGAACGCGATACCTGTACATATCAGAAGCGATTACTAAGCTTCCGGTATCTTTACACAAAAAAATCTCTTTCTCATTCATTAATTTTTGAACATCAAATAATCGGACACCATCCGGAGTATTATCTACTTACTATATGTATATAAAATAACATCATAGCCGTTTCTAATCATTGAACGAATACAGGCAGCATTAGATAGGTCGGATTGAACAAGAAATGTTCCTCTTGGATGCCCCCACCTGAGAACTCCAAGATCTAGTCATTATTTTTAAAGAGAATGGTGGGCCCGGAGGGACTCGAACCCCCAACCAAGCGGTTATGAGCCGCCGGCTCTGACCAATTGAGCTACAGGCCCACACAATTCCGATCTACCTGAATCGATACATGATCGCAAGACCAACAAGCATCATGAATGAAACATTATCATTTCCTCTTTAATCAAATGACTAAATCAGAAGCAACAACAGCATATCTTGCTGTAAAATAATATTTTTCTATAAATATCACACCTTACTCTCTGGCAGCAGATTCAAAGCAAACAAGCCGCAAATTTTTCATATTCGCGGCTTATTTTTAATTGATTGAAAGCTGGAACTGCTTAGCGCAGGATCGGGCAACCACGCGCTTTACCAAAAAGCACACTTGCCGGGCGACCATGACGATAGCCCGAGACGCGGATTGTCGAGCGGTTACTATGAACACGCGTACCGCGGATACCCATACGCGAAGCTTTTGATGCAGCATCGCGTGGCGAACATGCATAACGGTTCGGGCGATATTGTGGGCGGTTATAGTGGCCATGACGGTGATTAACCTGCACCACCGGCACGCCTGCACTCGTGCCACTCACAGCGACTGATACCATTGGCGTAGCGGCTTGCGCCGAAGCACCGGCAGAGAAAACGCCTGCAAGACCAATCAGACCTGAAACAACTGCTGCTTTCATTGAGAAACCCGACATAGCATCCTCCTTGGATTATTTTTGTTGTGAAATTCAATATCCAATAGATAGCAGGCTATTTCTGAATGCAGCAGCAATCAATCATTCATGTTGAGTTCATCACACTGCGCCTCATGCCCTGTCAGGCAATATGGCCGGTCATATGTTTCAGGAAAGCTTCTTCGTCCGGCAGATCATGATCATAAGCTGTGATTTTGCCACGCACGGAAATCCCTGCTTCGTGTACCGTATCCTTTGAACCGGACACCAGCGGATGCCACCAGTCCAGATCCCTGCCCTCAGACACACGGCGATAGCCACAAGTCTCAGGCAACCAGCGCACAGTTTCAATAATTTCAGGTGTCAGAAACACGCAATCCGGCACAGTTTTCCTTCGGTTCGGATAATCCGAGCACTGACAACTCGTACCATCCAAAAGAGTACAGGCAACACCGGTGCCGTAAATCTCATCCGTATCATCATCCTGCAACTTATGCAGGCAACACTGGCCGCAACCGTCGCAAAGACTTTCCCATTCCTGTTTGTTGAGTTCACGCAGTGTCTTGGTCTGCCAGAATGGTTTGCTCATAACATCCTCACCTTTCCGCATGATTGTAACAAATTAACTGCGGCCGGATAAATCAATTTCAAAATAAAAGGCCCGGAAACCGGGCCTTTATGCATTTCAATTTCGCTTCTGTTTAGCGAAACAAGCCCTCACCCTGCTCATCAATGATCTGACGCGCTTTGATGAGGGTAATATTCACTGCATCATCCATTGTCGCAAAGCGATCTGCGCGGATAAATTTGTGCTCCTGCAATACACCATCAATTTCTTTGCGGATAAGGCCGCATGTCTGGAACTGTCCGCCTTCATTGTAAGGCGTAGCCAGAATGATGAAGCCTTTATGCTCACTGCTTACCGGTTCAGCCTGTTCTTTACTGTCAGCAGCTTCAGAACCACCAAGGCCAAAAAGACGTTTCAGAAAAGACATTCTATCCCCCAGAGCATTTCGCAGTTACAAGAATTGAGAGCGAGCGCTGTAATCCAGCTTGGGCACAACACGCTCTGAAAAAATGCCGCCACCACAGGGATGACGGCATCTTTGTATTTTTTAGCTATCCAGGAACGAACGCAATTTACGCGAGCGGCTAGGATGCTTCAGCTTGCGCAAGGCTTTTGCCTCGATCTGACGAATACGCTCACGGGTAACCGAGAACTGCTGACCAACTTCTTCCAGAGTATGGTCGGTATTCATACCAATACCGAAACGCATACGCAGAACACGTTCTTCACGTGGTGTCAGCGACGCCAGAACGCGGGTCGTGGTATCGCGCAGGTTTGCCTGAATGGCTGCATCAATCGGCAGCAGCGCATTCTTATCTTCGATGAAATCGCCCAGATGTGAATCTTCTTCATCACCAACCGGCGTTTCAAGGGAAATAGGCTCTTTAGCGATCTTCAGCACCTTACGCACTTTTTCCAAAGGCATAGCCAGCTTTTCAGCCAGTTCTTCCGGTGTCGGTTCACGGCCGATTTCATGCAGCATCTGGCGCGATGTGCGAACGATCTTGTTGATCGTTTCGATCATATGCACCGGAATACGGATGGTACGTGCCTGATCCGCGATAGAACGGGTGATCGCCTGTCTGATCCACCATGTCGCATAAGTCGAGAACTTATAGCCACGGCGATATTCGAACTTATCAACCGCCTTCATCAGACCGATATTGCCTTCCTGAATAAGATCAAGGAACTGCAGACCACGGTTGGTGTATTTCTTGGCAATCGAAATCACAAGACGCAGGTTTGCTTCAACCATTTCTTTCTTAGCAATGGTTGCTTCGCGCTCACCCTTCTGCACCTGGTTAACGATGCGGCGGAATTCACCGATCGAAATCGCGGTTTCAGTGGCCAGATTCTGAATTTCCGAACGTAGATTATCAATGCCGCGTTTTTCTTTAGCAACAAACTCTTTCCAGCCGCGGGCTGTCAGGGTTTCCAGACGGTCAGTCCAGTTCGGGTCAAGCTCATTGCCCTGATATTCTTTGAGGAATTCTTCACGGCGCACGCCGAAAGATTCCGCCAGACGCAGGAGCTTACCTTCGTTCTGAACAAGGCGCTTGTTAATGTCGTAGAGCTGCTCAACCAGCGATTCAATACGGTTCTGGTTCAGCGACAGCGACTTAACTGCTTTGATCAGCTGATCTTTCAGTTCCTTATAGCGACGCTCCTGCGAGGTCGACAATTCACCGGCAGCTGCCAGACGACCTTCCACCTGCTGATCCTGCAATTTACGCAGTTTCTTATAGGTGTCAGCAATCAGATCGAGCGTTTCCATGACTTGAGGACGCAATTCGGCTTCCATCGCAGCGAGCGACAGATTGGCCTCATCGTCTTCATCCTCGTCATATTCTTCCTGAACTTCACCACCGACATTGGTAATGTCATCATCATCGCGCGAACGGCGACCCGGCTTTTCGTCGCCGCGTGCAGGCTGTTCTTCAACGCGCTCGATAACCGGTGCCTGTTTGGCTTCAGGACCCGCATAAGTGGTTTCAAGGTCAATGATTTCACGCAGCAAAATCTGCTGATCATTGAGCGCTTCACGCCAGATAATCAGAGCCTGAAAGGTCAGCGGGCTTTCGCAAAGTCCGGCGATCATTGTTTCGCGGCCAGCTTCAATACGCTTGGCAATCGCGATTTCACCTTCACGCGACAACAGCTCGACCGAACCCATTTCGCGCAAATACATACGTACCGGATCGTCGGTACGATCCGTTGGTTCTTTTTTGGTTGTTGTTGTTGCAAGCGCGGTGCCGCCGGCTTCTACCAGATCACCGCCGCTTTCTTCACTGTCATCGTCGCGCTCTTCTGCGTCGGCATCCTGCTCGTCGTCCTCAACAACATTGATGCCCATATCGGACAGCATCGACATTGTGTCTTCGATTTGCTCGGATGTAACTTCTTCAGAAGGCAGCACGGCATTCAGCTCGTCCATCGTGACATAGCCACGTTTCTTGGCGAGCTTGATCATTTTCTTGACAGCGTCGTCTGAAAGGTCGAGAAGCGGCCCATCGGTCGCGCCATCGCGCTCGACTTCAGCTTCTTCGTTTTCCTTTGTCTTCGTTGCCATATATTTATCTCCAGACGATCAGTTCGTTTTGTCCATCGGGCAGAATGAACAACAAAACGAGCGATTCGCGTTATGCCCCGTGACTATCGATAGAACCGGCAATAGCGCTTTCACGTTAAAACCGGATTAACCGTGTTCACTGCCGGATGCGGCAAATAAAACACCGGTTTGCAAATTTCATATTTACAGAGGCTGTTCAGCCCCTTATTGACCTTGTACCGGTAATGAACCACTGTTCAGATAGTGTCTTTTTTCGCCATTGAAGCGACTGACATGTCTTCACCAGTACAGTCAAAGAATGCGACTCATATGATTCGTTCAAAAAAAGCGAATCATTTATGTAGATTCGCGACAGTGTGACGCCAATTAACCACTAAAGAGTGCATTTTTCGGCGAATTTCCGACCAAACACCCCTATTTGACGTGTTTATATTCATTTTTGCTCATTTTCAGATGCCCGTCAGAAACCGCCGGGTGGTCGTCCTGAAGATTGCCCGAAGCCTTCAATCAGCGCCTCAGTCGCATCAGTCTTGCGAATTTCACTTTGAATATCAATCAAACGTGCAAAAACCTCCGCTGAAGCTTCAGTAGTAAGAGCCTCCTCTACGGCTCTTAGTTCTTTATGTAGTGTTCGTGCCCGCAGATGCAAGTGCATGGCCTGTTTGAGCGCCTCACGGGCATCATCCTCTGCTGCTAATAGCGTGGCAGGCCACAGGCGCGCACGGCGTACAACCAGCTCCAGCTCATCCAGCAATTCAGCAAAACCGCTTTCATTGAGTGTTTTGCGCATGGCTTTGCCGTCTTCAGCCAGATGGCTGGCCATTACGTCCAGAACTGCCGCATGCAATGCTGTCAGCCCTGCATGACTAAGCTCCAGCGTGGCCACAGTTTCAAAATTCTCATCGATCAGCGGCGGGTGATTGATCAGCGTCAGCACAATCGTAGCTTCACGCAAACTTGGCGCAGATGATCCGCCTTTAACAATCGCTGATCGGGTCAGGCTATCAGACGCCTTGGTTGAGGCCGCATTGCCAAAACCACCGCCAAAGCCGCCACCTTTACCGCGCTGCGGCTGAAAATTACCTTTACCGCCAAAGCCGCCGGCCTGCTTGCCATTATTCTGCCGCCCCCATTTCGGGCCGAAGAAGCTCTGCGACTTCTCACGCATATGCTGGCTGTAATAATGTTTGACGCTCTCATCCTTGATACGCGCCACATGGGTACGCATTCGGGCATCCAGCTCAGCACGGCGTTCCGGCGTTTCAAAATTGCCACCAGCGGTTTCGCGCATCCATAGCATTTCTGCCAGCGGTTTAGCGTCTTGCAGCACGGTTCTGAAAGCGGAAGGCCCCTGCTCCTTGACCAGATCATCCGGATCTTTGCCATCAGGCAGCAGAGCAAAAGCCAGCGATTTGCCTGGCTGCAAATTCGGCAAACCGGTATCGACCGCACGATAGGCTGCGCGAAGACCTGCCTGATCGCCGTCAAAACACAAAACCGGTTCCGGACTGATGCGCCAGAGCAGTGCCATCTGCTCTTCAGTCAAAGCGGTTCCCAGCGGCGCCACAACTTCATTGAAGCCTGCCTGCGCCAGCGCGATCACATCCATATAGCCTTCAACGGCAATAACCGGCTTGGCTTCTTCGCCATGCTGTGCCTGACAGGCACGACGCGCACGCACCATATTGTAGAGCACGCGCCCTTTATGAAACAGCTCGGTTTCCGGCGAGTTAAGATATTTGGCCGGTGCATCCGGCGACATCGCACGCCCGCCAAAAGCGATAACGCGGTTACGGCTATCGGTGATCGGGAACATAATACGATCACGGAAACGGTCATAAGACACCGCGATGCCTTCACCATGCACCACCATGCCACAGGCTTCGATCTGCTCGCGTGTTGCACCTTTGGATGCCAGATATTCTTTCAGAATATTGCGCCCTTCCGGCGCATAACCGATGCGGAATTCGGCCTGTGTCTGGGCACTCAGCCCGCGATCACGCAAATAAGACCGCGCCTTTGCACCAACAGAAGCCTGCAACTGATCTTCAAAAAAGCCGGCAGCCAGCTCCATGACATCATAGAGCGTGCCGCGTTTTTCCTCACGCTTTTGCTGTTCGGCATCCATCACCGGCATCGGCACACCGGCCATGTCAGCAATGCGGGTCACAGCCTCAGGAAAGCTCAGGCCTTCCAGCTCGGTCAGAAAACGAAAATGATCGCCGGTCACACCACAGCCGAAGCAATGGTAACGGCCTTTGCGGTCTTCACAATGGAAGCTCGGACTCTTCTCCCCGTGGAAAGGACAACATGCCCAGTAATCGCCCTTGGATGCGTTGGTTTTCTTGCGATCAAAGCTCACCCGTGTCCCGATCACTGTCGATATCGGAACGCGCTCGCGGATTTCATCAAGGAAGGACGGGGGAAAACGCATACGCCTCTAAATTCTCTCTCAACTATCTTACCGGCAACAGTCCGGCAAGCCTGAACAGTCTGACTGCTCTTCTATGTAATAGCACGAATTCCGGAAAAACACGCCTGTCCGCCATATCTTTCCCCGCTACACACATATTGGTGCGGCTGCTTCTATAAGCAAACAACACAACTGTCATAATTATCGCTTATGATCTTATTCAATCATGCACAATAATACGCCTTGCAGCCTGAAAACAAAGGAATAAGTGTTAGTCGGCTAAATGTCATAAATTTGTCATGAAAACTTTAAATATCACCTTTCAGAGGTATCTCCCCTCTTCCAAATTAAAGATAATATGCCTAAATTGATTAGCCAGTGCATGATTTTTGCACGGCAATTATCCGTCCCGAACATTCTGCAAGTGCGCCCTCTATACGCTGGCAGTGTGTCCGGAAACGGATCGTCCGGAGCTAAAAACCGGGAACAAACAAGGATGAGCTAATCATCCAGCAATAAAAAGGAATACGCATTTGAATGGTTCAGTCGTTCTCCTGCATCTGGCAGGGGCAGTCGCGTTGCTGTTATGGGCAACACGTATGGTTCGGGCAGGTGTTGAAAGCGCCTATGG
Source organism: Pseudochrobactrum asaccharolyticum (assembly GCF_003314995.1). Taxonomy (GTDB): domain Bacteria; phylum Pseudomonadota; class Alphaproteobacteria; order Rhizobiales; family Rhizobiaceae; genus Pseudochrobactrum; species Pseudochrobactrum asaccharolyticum. Next base: position 219,504 of record NZ_QNRH01000004.1, on the reverse strand, counting down.
CGACCGTTTGCGACGACGACTGCGCAAATATATGCAAAATCCGCTGCTTGCCGTGAGCTTTGGTGTATTGCTGGCCGTATGCCTGCAAAGCTCTACGGCCGTCACTTTGCTGGTTGGTTCTTTTGTCGGGGCAGGCTTTGTTAGCGGCGTCGCAGGCCTCATGGCTGTGCGCGGCGGCGAACTTGGTTCTGCTCTTGTTGTTAAAATCCTCAGCTATGACCTGACCTTGCTGGTACCTCTGGCATTGGTGGCGGGTACGTTCCTGTCCATGTCTTCCGAACGTCTGTTCTGGCGGCAGAATGGTAAAATTCTGGTCGGCATCGGACTGCTCATTCTCTCGCTCGAACTGACAGGCGAAGCGACAACACCGTTGCGCGACAGCCAGTTGCTGCCGGTGATCGTCGATTACCTCTCCAGCGATCCTGTTACCACCTATCTGCTTGCAGCCCTGATGACATGGCTGTTTCACTCATCCATTGCAGCCATCATTCTGCTGATCTCTTTTGCATCACGTGGGCTGATCCATCCGGACCTCGCTGTCGTCATGGTGCTGGGCGTCAATCTTGGCTCCTCCATTATCGCACCATTGCTCACCCGTAATGCACCTCCGGAAACCCGCGTTGTGCCGTTGGGTAACCTGCTGATGCGCGGTGCCGGTTCGCTGATCATTCTGATCCTGTTCCTGACTTTCAAACCATCAATTGACTTCATCGGCTCTGACCCGGTCAGTCAGGTTGTGAACACGCATATCCTGTTCAACATGATCATTCTGGTGGCGGGCATCCCGCTATCCGGTCTGGTTCTGCGCGCCACGGAAGCACTGGTTAACCTCAAGGCGAAACCGGAAGCACCGAGTGAGACCATCTTCACGCAGGAAATCAGCGCGCTGGATATGAGCGTGATCACCTCTCCGCCGCTGGCACTCGGCAATGCCACGCGCGAGGTTGTTCGCACCTGTGAAACGGTTGACGTTATGCTGCGCCGTATCATTGATCTCTATGAGAAACCGGACCAGGTCAGCATTAATGAACTGGCCAAGCTGGATGATCGTCTGGATGCGCGCCATGCCGCGATCAAGCTCTATCTGGCCAAGCTGGCGACACAAAAGCTGACCGAAGACGAAGCCCTGCGCACTCAGGAACTGCTTGGTGCCTGCGTTAAACTGGAACAGGTCGGCGACATTATCGTGCGCAATATGCTTGTTCACGTGCAGAAGAAAATGGATCGCAAGCTGGAATTCACCGAAGAAGGCTGGGATGAGCTAACAGAATTCCACGCAATGGTTCTCTCCAACGCGCATCTGGCCTTTAACGTACTGGTATCGCGCGACAGCTATACCGCGCGTCAGCTTGTGCGTGAAAAAGACCACCTGCGGGATATGGAAAAACGCACCAGTGAAATGCATTTCCAGCGCCTTCGTGAAGGAACAGTGCGCAGCGTTGAAACCAGCTCAATCCATCTGGATACGATCCGCGATCTCAAGCAGATCAATTCGCTGCTGGCTTCGATGGCCTATCCGGTTCTGGAGGAAAAAGGCATGCTTGGCGGCACACGCCTGAAAGCTGTTACAGAAGGCTAAAACACTTCTCCGCCCTATAAAAAAGCCGCGCTGTCACCGGCGCGGCTTTTTTTATAAATGTATGCCCACTAAACTTAGCTGCCCAGCAGTTCTTTCAGAACAGCGCTGGCTTTAGCGAAGTCCATCTGGCCGGTATAACGCTCTTTAAGAACCGCCATCACCTTGCCCATATCGCGCAGACCTTCAGCACCGATTTCTGCAATTGCTGCGGCACTATTGGCGCGAACTTCTTCATCGCTCAGCTGCTGTGGCAGAAATTCTTTAATGATGGCAATTTCCGCACGTTCAGTTTCTGCCAGCTCAATACGATTGCCTTCTTCGTACATCTTGGCGGATTCTTCGCGCTGTTTGATCATCTTAGCGAGGATCGCCAGAATTTCATCATCCGACACAGGGTCTTTACCTGCGCCGCGGTTGGCAATGTCGCGATCCTTCAGTGCAGCCATAATCAGGCGCAGCGTTGAAGCACGCATTTTTTCATGGGCTTTCATAGCCGTTGTCAGAGCTTGAGAAATTTCCTGACGCAGCATGTCTTGTCTCCTTGGACAGGATAGCAATCGTGTTTTGGTTATCCGGTCTGTTAAATTTATAAAATCCGGCACAGGCTCAGCTCAGAAGTCGCAGCACTCAAACAATCTTTTGAGTGCGAACATCGCGCTGCATTTAAAGAAACAGAAACATGCGCAATGCATAAGAGCGGAACGCTTCTGCAGACAATAAAGCTGGCCGGAATAAGCAAATCACTGGCCTTATAGCGCAATTGACTATCAAGGCGAAAGTGCATGGGTGATTTTTCTTCAAATCCCTGTCTGCTTCATATAGGCTGAAATCAGAAAATTTCGAGCCTTCCGGTCGTTTTTCAGCCCTTCATCCGCTTTTCTCGGGAAAACATCCCGATCAGGAATTGACCGCAGGCTCAGTTTTCTTTACATTGTTAATCTTAGCAGAAGATTTTATTCATTCTCGCGACGGGGCTTATTGTATCCGGCGCGTTTTTGCACACCTGGTGTTTATCATACCGGGTTGCCTCTGCACATATAATACATAGTTGCCGTTCAGATCGCCGGCCATCCAGCAGGCTCCGGACGCAACATGCTCAACAGCACAGCGCGCAATTTTGATCAGGAGTGCCTTTATGACCGAAACCACACCGAAAACTGCACCCTGGACGACCTCCAAGCCTACAGCTGTTCTCGTATTGGCAGATGGCACTGTTATCGAAGGCAAAGGCGTCGGCGCAGTCGGTGCGATTGAAGCGGAAGTCTGCTTCAACACCTCCCTCACCGGCTATCAGGAAGTTCTGACAGATCCGTCCTATGCAGGCCAGATCGTAACTTTCACATTCCCGCATATCGGCAATGTCGGCACCAATGAAGAAGACAGCGAGCGCCTCAATCCGGCCAGCCGCTCCGGTGCAGTCGGCACCATTCTCAAAGCCGATATTACCTCACCGTCAAACTACCGCTCCACGCAGGATTTTGACAAATGGCTGAAACAGCACGGCATTATCGGCCTCAGCAACATTGATACACGCGCACTGACCGCCCTGATCCGTGAGAAAGGCGCAGCCAATGCTGTCATCGCTCATGATCCGAGCGGCAATTTCGACATTCCGGCCTTGAAAAAACGTGCGGCTGCATGGGCTGGTCTGGTTGATCTCGACCTCGCCAAGAATGTGACATCCGGCCAGTCTTCCGTATGGACAGAAAAGTCATGGGTCTGGAACGAAGGCTACAGCAATCAGGCTGAGGAGCAGTTCCATGTTGTGGCTGTAGACTACGGCATCAAGCGCAATATTCTGCGTCTGTTTGCTGATCTCGGCGGTAAAGTAACGATCGTTCCGGCAACAGCATCGGCAGAAGATATTCTGGCACACAATCCGGACGGCGTATTCCTGTCCAACGGCCCTGGCGATCCGGCTGCTACCGGTGAATATGCTGTACCAACTATCCAGAAGCTGATCGAAACCGACATTCCGCTGTTTGGTATCTGCCTCGGTCACCAGATGCTGGCACTGGCAGCAGGCGGCAAAACTGTGAAGATGCATCAGGGCCATCACGGCGGCAACCATCCGGTTAAAGACCATACAACCGGTAAAGTTGAAATCGTTTCGATGAACCACGGCTTTGCAGTGGATGCAGACAGCCTGCCAGCAGGTGTGGAAGAAACACATATCTCGCTGTTTGACGGCACCAATTGCGGTCTGCGCATTATCGGCAAGCCAGTCTTCTCGGTACAGCACCATCCGGAAGCATCACCGGGTCCGGAAGATTCATTCTACCTGTTCCGTCGCTTTATCAACCTGATCCGCGCACGCAAAGGTCAGGAACCATTGCCGGAACGCGACGCGGCTTAATTTAAACATTACACAAACAATAAAGGCCGGTGATTTTCACCGGCCTTTTTCATTTCTTCTTATTTTTCTATCAAGCGCAGCGTTGTATTCGGGATGATGACATGGCGAAAATGGTAATCTCGAGAACCGGAGCGCAGCGTACCCTGCATAATCCTTTCATCGGCTGATGAAAGACTAGATTATGCAGCCTTAAAGATCACGGCACTGCACGTCCTATTGGACGTGCAGTGCCGTGTGTACGTGAGCACCGGAAGTCGAGAAAAGCGCCATTTGCAAACCGTCAGCGCCCGAATACTCACACAGGGTTGTTAAAGGTATCGCAGGCATCAACCTTGCCGGTATCGAAGCCGCGTTTGAACCATTTGGCGCGCTGCTCGGAAGTACCGTGGTTGAAGCTTTCCGGTACCACGTAACCCTGCGAACGCTTTTGCAAGGTATCATCACCGATCTGATGAGCGGCATTCAGAGCTTCCTCGAGGTCGCCCTGCTCCAGCAGACCTTTCTGCTCGGTATATTTACCCCAGACACCGGCAAAGCAATCCGCTTGCAACTCCACACGTACAGACATGGCATTGGACTGCGCTTCGCTCATGCTCTGACGCATCTGGTTGAACTTCGGCAGAATACCCAGCAGGTTCTGAACATGGTGGCCGACTTCATGCGCCAACACATAGGCATGGGCAAAATCACCTGAAGCACCGAAACGCTTATCCAGCTCATTATAGAAGCTCAGGTCGATGTAAACTTTACTATCACCCGGGCAATAGAACGGCCCCGAGGCAGCTCCGGCAAAACCGCATGCGGATTTAACCTGACCATCAAACAACACCAAAACCGGCTTTTTATAAGTCTGACCGGCAGCCTGAAAAATACCGCTCCAGACTTCTTCGGTTTCCTTCAGCACAACACGGCTGAACTTAGCAGCTTCATCATCGGCGCGCGGAGCGGTTGCCCCGCCGCCAGAATAGCTGCCGGAACCTTGTGTACTTTGGATCGAACCATCGCCGAACAGGATCGGCAGCGGATTGATGCCTGCCATCCACAGAACAAGCGCGATCACACCCATAATCACAATACCGGAGACGCCGCCGCCTTTTACAACACGAAAGCCGGGGCCGCCGAGACCGCCGCCGCGCATACCACCACGGCCTAAACCTCCGCCATTACCACGACGATCTTCAACATTGTCACTCTCTTCGCGACCTTGCCAGCGCATCAGCGCTCTCCTTATTTTTCACAATTCCGTGTTAGCCATAATAAAGCGGAAAAGCCGTGCCAGCTACTCTGTCGTGGTGTAATTTAGCCAAGTTCAAACACAGATCATTTTAAAACCGCTCTCAAGCCGGTCAATTTTCAATAAGATTTGTTATAAACTCGGTTTTTCTCGCAAATATCGCATTTAAGGGGTTACTTTCCGTGGATTGATTACCTATAAGACACGCTTAGCCCAGACGCATCATACAGCCTCTGAACCCGACGGTCTTACCGTTCGGGCTTTTGTCGCAGAGCCAAATAAGCGCTAAACACAGGATAGAGCCATGCCAAAACGCACAGACATCAAATCGATTCTGATTATCGGAGCGGGACCAATTGTTATCGGTCAGGCATGTGAGTTTGACTATTCAGGTACACAGGCCTGTAAAGCCCTCAAAGAAGAAGGCTACCGGATCATTCTGGTGAACTCCAATCCGGCAACCATCATGACAGACCCTGATCTGGCAGATGCAACTTATATTGAACCGATCACACCGGAAGTTGTTGCCAAGATCATTGCCAAAGAACGCCCGGACGCCCTGCTGCCAACCATGGGCGGCCAGACAGCACTGAATACAGCGCTTTCCCTGAAACGCATGGGCGTGCTTGACCGCTACAATGTGGAAATGATCGGCGCCGACGCCAAAGCCATTGATAAAGCTGAAGACCGCGCATTGTTCCGCGAAGCTATGGCTAAAATCGGCCTCGAAACACCTAAATCCATGCTGGCCAATGCCACGGATGTAAAAGACGAAGATCGCAAAGCGCATAAGATCAAACGTGAAGAGCTGAAAGCTAAACTCTCCGGCGACGATCTCGACAAAGCCCTCGACAAGCTGGAAACCGAATGGCAGCTCGGCGAAACTGATCGCAAGCAGCGCTATATGACCCATGCTATGGCTATGGCAGCGCAGGCGCTTGATCATGTTGGTCTGCCGGCGATTATCCGCCCGAGCTTCACCCTTGGCGGCACCGGTGGCGGCATTGCCTATAACCGCTCTGAATTCTTTGAAATCGTAGAAGGCGGCCTTGATGCTTCGCCAACCACCGAAGTGCTGATCGAAGAATCCGTACTCGGCTGGAAAGAATACGAAATGGAAGTTGTGCGCGATAAAGCGGACAACTGCATTATCATCTGCTCGATCGAAAATATCGACCCGATGGGCGTTCACACCGGTGACAGTATCACTGTTGCCCCTGCCCTGACGCTGACTGATAAAGAATATCAGATCATGCGCGATGCCTCGATTGCAGTTCTGCGTGAAATCGGCGTTGAAACCGGTGGCTCAAACGTACAGTTCGCGGTTAATCCTGAAAACGGCCGTCTGATCGTTATCGAAATGAACCCGCGTGTATCGCGCTCATCCGCTCTGGCTTCCAAAGCAACCGGCTTCCCGATTGCTAAAGTTGCGGCCAAGCTGGCTGTCGGCTACACCATGGATGAGCTGGAAAACGATATTACCGGCGGTGCAACACCAGCTTCGTTTGAACCAAGCATTGACTATGTTGTCACCAAAATCCCGCGCTTCGCTTTCGAAAAGTTCCCGGGCGCCAACAATGTCCTGACCACCGCAATGAAATCGGTTGGTGAAGTTATGGCCATCGGCCGTACTTTCCAGGAAAGCTTGCAGAAAGCTCTGCGCGGCCTTGAAACCGGCCTGACCGGTCTTGATGAAATCGCTATTCCGAATATCGAAGACGGCGATGAGAAAAGCGCAATCCGCGCTGCCATCGGCACACCGACGCAGGATCGTCTGCGTATGGTTGCTCAGGCGATGCGCCTTGGCATGCCGCTGGATGAAATTCACGCAGCCTGCAAAATCGATCCTTGGTTCCTTGAGCAAATGGCTGAAATCGTTGCGACCGAAGAACGCGTACGCGAACACGGCCTGCCACAGGATGCCGAAAATATGCGTCATCTGAAAGCCATGGGCTTCTCGGACAGCCGCCTTGCCGGTCTTATCCGCAAAGATGCCAAAGATGTTGCCAAACATCGTGCGGATCTGAGCGTGCATCCGATTTTCAAGCGTATTGATACCTGCGCTGCGGAATTCGCATCCCCGACCGCCTATATGTATTCAACCTACGAAACACCATTTGCAGCAGGTGATGCCTGCGAAGCCGGTGTATCGACACGCAAAAAGGTTGTTATTCTCGGCGGCGGCCCTAACCGTATCGGACAGGGTATCGAGTTCGACTATTGCTGCTGCCATGCGGCCTTCGCACTGAGCGATGCCGGTTATGAAGCGATCATGATCAACTGTAATCCGGAAACGGTTTCGACAGACTATGACACTTCAGACCGTCTGTATTTCGAACCGCTCACCGATGAAGACGTAATCGAAATTCTGCGTAAAGAGCAGGAAAAAGGCACTTTGCACGGCGTTATCGTACAGTTCGGCGGTCAGACCCCGCTGAAACTGGCCAATGCGCTGGAAAAAGCCAATATTCCGATCCTCGGCACCTCACCGGATGCGATTGATCTGGCTGAAGACCGTGACCGCTTCCAGAAACTGCTGATCAAGCTCGGCCTGAACCAGCCGAAAAACGGCATTGCTTATTCTGTAGAGCAGGCACGTCTGATTGCCAGCGACCTCGGCTTCCCGCTGGTTGTTCGCCCGTCTTATGTTCTGGGTGGCCGCGCCATGCAGATCATTCATGACGAACGTATGCTGCAGAAATATCTGCTGGAAACCGTTCCTGAACTGGTGACAGAAGATATTAAAGCCAAATATCCGAACGATAAAACCGGCCAGATCAACACGCTGCTGGGCAAAAACCCGCTGCTGTTTGATACTTATCTGACCGATGCAATCGAAGTGGATGTGGACTGCCTCTGCGATGGTAAAGATGCCTATGTTGCCGGTATCATGGAGCATATTGAAGAGGCCGGCATTCACTCCGGTGACAGTGCCTGCTCCCTGCCGGTTCACACCTTGAGCGATGAAATCGTTGCTGAACTCGAACGTCAGACCATTGCTATGGCCAAGGCGCTCAATGTCGGCGGCCTGATGAACGTGCAATATGCGATCAAAGACAATGTGGTCTATGTGCTCGAGGTCAACCCGCGTGCATCGCGTACCGTGCCTTTCGTTGCTAAAACCAACGGCACACCGATTGCCAAGGTTGCAGCACGCATTATGGCCGGTGAAAGCCTTGAACAGGCACTCGCAGCCTATGGCGGCAAGCCGGACGTGAAAGCACAGCGCCACATCGCCGTTAAAGAAGCCGTGTTCCCGTTTGCCCGCTTCCCGGGCGTAGACACCCTGCTCGGCCCTGAAATGCGCTCGACCGGTGAAGTCATGGGTCTCGACTATGACTATCCGCTGGCTTTCGCAAAAGCGCAGCTCGGCGCCGGTGTTGACCTGCCACGCGATGGTACACTCTTCGTATCCGTTCGTGATCAGGACAAAGCACGCATCGTCTCGGCGGTTAAGCGTCTGGCTGATCTCGGCTTCAAAATTCTGGCAACCGGCGGCACACAGCGCTATCTGGCTGAACAGGGCATCGAAGCCACCAAGATCAACAAGGTTCAGGAAGGCCGCCCGCATATTGAAGACGCCATCCGCAACCGTCAGGTTCACATCGTCTTCAACACAACAGACAGTGTGAGCGCGGTTTCCGACAGTAAGTCGATCCGTCGTGCCGCTCTGATGCACAAGCTGCCATATTACACCACTATGGCCGGTGCTGAAGCTGTGTCGGAAGCAATCGCCGCCCTCAAGGCCGGTTCTCTCGAAGTTCGCCCACTGCAGGATTACTTCAAGAAAGCCTGATATAAGGCTGGATGAATGACCAATACAGAAAGGCAGCCCTCACCGGCTGCCTTTTTTCTTAGAGCGCTCTGTGACAGACCTGCCCCACAAAACTCGCTCCGACACTTTAAAATCAGAGCGCATTTTAAGAAAATAAATTAGCTCTCCAAACGCTGTCTGATGTGAATAATCCTGCAAGTTACAGATATAACTCAAAAAATTATTCTCACCTCATGCGAGAATTCGTGAGCGCCCGCCTTGTATTGGTCAATAATGTCGCATATGTTAACTTCATCGAATTTTCGGTCGAGTGATTTTGCGGCCCGCACGGCAACGCCTTGCATCTCATCATCTTCCATCAATTACTTCGATCCACCGGGAACGCCTTCACGGGTGAACCTGAATTTACTATGAACTTGAAGGAATTTCCCATGACTACGGGAACAGTTAAGTGGTTCAACACGACCAAGGGTTTCGGTTTTATTCAGCCTGATCAGGGCGGCACAGACGTGTTCGTTCACATCTCCGCTGTACAGCGCGCTGGCCTGGCTCAGCTCGATGAAGGCCAGAAAGTCTCTTACGAAATCGTGCAGGACCGCCGCTCTGGTCGTTCATCTGCCGACAACCTCGTTGCAATGTAATTTGCAATAGGTTCAGAGTTGCATTTATGCGGCTCAGGGTTGAGATACAGGGCGTTCTGGTCACACTGACTGACAATCTGGGATCGAATAAAAGGCGGGTTTACCCGCCTTTTCTTTTAGCCTTAAATCCCGTTTAAATCACCGCAAATAATCTGCTACCTAAAAGCTTTCCTTGCACTTTCTCCGGCTTTGCGACATAAAGCTGTAGCCTCTGTCTGAACAGTCCGGCTCTATATCAGCGTTGCTCCCCACCGGCATAAAACAGTATTCACTGTCACTTCTCCGGATACATTATGCGACCAGATCAATCTGCGTTCGCGAAGGGTTCAACAACGCGTTATAGCGGTTGCTCAGTCACCGGTTACAACGCTTGAATAAGCGCAGTTGAGGAGATTGCGTATTGTTTAAGTTTTCCTTTATTTTCCGGCTTATCAGCCGGATCGCCAGTTCCATTCAGGAGTAATGATCATGGCATTCCTCGCCGACGCACTGTCCCGCGTAAAACCATCTGCCACAATCGCTGTCAGCCAGAAAGCACGTGAGCTGAAAGCCAAGGGCAAAGATGTTATCAGCCTTGGCGCAGGCGAGCCGGATTTTGATACCCCTGAGAATATTAAAAAAGCTGCAATCGACGCGATCACCCGCGGCGAAACCAAATATACCCCGGTTTCCGGTATCCCTGAGCTGCGCAAGGCAATTGCTGCGAAGTTCAAGCGTGAAAACGGTCTGGACTATACACCGGAACAGACAATCGTTGGTACCGGCGGCAAGCAGATCCTGTTCAACGCATTGATGGCAACTCTTAATCCGGGCGATGAAGTGATCATCCCTGCGCCTTATTGGGTCAGCTATCCGGAAATCGTTGCTCTGTGCGGCGCAACACCGGTAACTGTTGAAACCACAATGGATAACCAGTTCAAGCTGCAGGCAGCTGATCTGGAAGCAGCGATCACGCCAAAAACCAAGTGGTTGATCCTCAACATGCCATCCAACCCGACCGGTGCAGCCTACTCGGAAAGCGAAATCAAAGCGCTCACCGATGTACTGCTGAAACACCCGCAGGTCTGGATTCTGACCGACGATATGTATGAGCATCTCGTTTACGGCGAATTCAAATTCATGACCCCTGCGCAGGTTGAGCCAAAGCTCTATGACCGCACACTGACCATGAATGGCGTTTCGAAAGCCTATTCTATGACCGGCTGGCGTATCGGTTATGCAGCAGGCCCTCTGGAGCTGATCAAAGCCATGGATATGGTGCAGGGTCAGCAGACTTCTGGCGCATCCTCGATCTCCCAATGGGCAGCGGTTGAAGCACTCAACGGCCCGCAGGATTTCATCGAAACCAACAAGGCAATCTTCCAGGGTCGCCGCGATCTCGTTGTTTCCATGCTCAATCAGGCCAACGGCATTTCCTGCCCGACACCGGAAGGCGCATTCTACGTCTATCCTTCCTGTGCAGGCCTGATCGGCAAAACCACCCCATCGGGCAAGGTTATTGAAACAGACGAAGATTTCGTATCCGAACTGCTGGAAGCAGAAGGCGTAGCGGTTGTGCACGGTTCGGCTTTTGGTCTCGGACCAAACTTCCGTATCTCCTATGCAACTTCTGAAGCTCTGCTTGAAGAAGCCTGCATCCGCATTCAGCGCTTCTGTGCTTCCCTGCGCTAATCCGCGTTATTGCTAAAGCATCTAAAACTCCCGAACGGTACGCACCGTTCGGGAGTTTTTCTTTATGCAGGTTATCGATAAGGGCACTAGTATAAATGCCACAACAATGCCGACAGGTTAGCGCATTTCAAAGTCAAGCTGGACAATCAGGGATAATGCGACAAACTAAAGGATCTAGAGTGAGCATTGCAACCCGACATGAACGTAAGCCGCTCTAGCACACCGCATATCAAACAGTGTATGTACAGACAAAAATTTAGACAAAAAAAAGCCGGACATAAGCCCGGCTTGGAATTTTGAAGGCGTCATATGGACAAGCCTTCGAGGGGAACACTTAGGATGCGCAATGGGAGGAGGAGACGCATCACTAAGATGTCCTGTATATGCCTTTTTATACCGGATATCACAACGGACGATATTGCAGAGCAGCTATGCATTTTCGAATAGCTCCCTATCTTGAAACAATTTTCTTTGCACAGATGCGTATTTCAGCCCTTTAAACACAAAAAAAGCCGGTAAAACCGGCTTTCTGAGACTGTTTTCTTCGTTTTTAAAACGACCAGTTTCTCGCTTTGGAGAAAATAAAGTCACGAAACACATGCAGCTTAGCTGCATTCTTCAACGCTTCCGGATAGCAGAAGAATGTATCGAAAGAAGGAATCTCTCCCAAGGCCGGTAACAGACGCACCAGACCGGATGTTTTATCTGCCATATAATCCGGCAAAACACCGATGCCAACGCCACCGAGCACTGCGCGGCGGATCGACAGCAAATTATTCACCTGCAATGTCGGAATGCGCTCACCGCCATCGGATTTACCGGCAGTCTCCAGCCAGTTCAGCCCCATCAGATAAGACGGCGCAGATTCACCGAATGTCACGATACGGTGCTCATCCAGCTCTTCTATCGAATTCAGCTTACCGTATTTGGCAATATAACCTTCCGATGCATAAACATGCATATGTACGGTAAACAGTCTGCGCTGGATCAGATCCGGCTGCTGCGGCTGACGCAGACGCAAAGCGCAATCCGCATGGCGCATTGTCAGATCCAGCTCCTCGTCATCGAGGATCAGCTGAACCTGAACATCAGGATAGAGATCAGCAAATTCTTCCATCCGCTCAATCAGCCAGCCGGAACCCAAACCCACCGTTGTCGTAACACGCAGGCGACCGGAAGGCTTCTCGCGATTTTCATTGAGCTTGGAGCGAACATTTTCAAGCTTCATCAGCACGTCATGTGCTGTACGATACAGGATTTCACCCTGCTCTGTCAGAATAAGGCCACGCGCATGACGATAGAACAGCGCCACACCGACATCCTGCTCCAGTGCGCTTACCTGACGCGAAATCGCTGATTGCGATAAATGCAATGTCTGCGCCGCATGGGTAAACGAGCCGGCCTCAGCAGCGGCATGAAAAATGCGTAGCTTATCCCAGTCAAGTGGTGCCACCACACGATCCCCTTTTCATGCAATGCCCGTTATCACTTAAACGGACATTGCCTTTCATCCTCCGGCACAATGCGGTCATCCGCCCTGCACTTCCCATTTCACTTCATACTAATATCCGACAATAAATCAGAATCAGCTAATAACTACCACAAGATAAACAACAAAATTTTGTGGCAACTTTAAAGAGCAACCGCAGGAAATATCAGTTACCGGCCAAGTTTATTTGCGAACTTAACCTTTATACAGATCAGGCAACCGGCTGTGCTGCCAGCCAACGCTCAACTTCCAGCGCGGCCATGCAACCCATACCAGCAGCAGTCACAGCCTGACGATAAATATCATCAGCCACATCACCGGCAGCGTAAACCCCCTCAATGCTGGTCGCTGTTGAGTCCGGAGCCGTCCACAAATAACCGCTATCCTTCATTTTCAGCTTATCTTTGAACAATGACACCGCAGGAGCGTGACCAATTGCGACAAATACACCATCTGTTTTAACCTCAGTGATCGCGCCGCTCACTGTGTCTTTCAAACGCGCACCAGTCACTAGAGGCCCCATTGGCGGCGTTGCCGGATTACCAGTGATTTCTTCGACCGCATGGTTCCAGATCACTTTTACATTCTCACGCGACAACAGGCGTTCCTGCAAAATCTTTTCCGCACGGAAACTGTCACGGCGATGCACAACAGTCACCGATTTCGCGATATGTGAAAGATACAGCGCTTCTTCAACAGCAGTATTACCACCGCCGACAACAATCACATCTTTGCCGCGATAGAAGAAACCGTCACAGGTTGCACAAGCAGACACACCACCGCCCATGAAATGCTGTTCGCTTTCCAGACCCAGCCATTTGGCCTGCGCACCGGTCGCAATAATCAGCGCGTCACTGGTATAAACAGCACCGCTGTCGGTTTTAGCTGTAAACGGACGCTTGGAAAGATCAACTTCCGATACCAGATCATAGACGATTTCAGCGCCGACATTTTCTGCCTGCTTGGCCATCTGTTCCATCATCCACGGGCCCTGCACAGCTTCGGCATAGCCCGGATAATTTTCAACATCCGTCGTGATCATCAGCTGGCCACCCTGCTCCAGTCCGGTAATGATAACCGGTTTCAGCATGGCGCGGGCTGCATAAATGGCCGCCGTATAACCGGCAGGGCCCGAACCGATAATGAGGACTGGAACATGGCGCTGTGTCATAAACTCTTCTCTTTCCGCATAACTTTCTGACTGCTTGTGACATGGGTTAAGGGCATGCCGTGCAGCGATACTGTGAAACTAGGTTTCGCAGTCTGCGATTACAAGCTGAAGTCAGGCTTAATCACAGGCAAGTTTGTACCGGCCGTGAAAATATGAACGGGTGTTTCTGAGAAGTCACAAACCCGCTTTTGTATGAGTGCCCCATAGGAAATGCATAAATTTTTTGCTAGGTTCTTATAGTTTTCCTATAAAGATGCAAATCCTGTGCTGCTTTATACGCAAGCGGGCATTTCTGCTTGCGGAGCACCAAGGTCAGCAGTCCCGTGTGCAGGAAACAATTATTACAGCCGAGAGGGCAGGATCATATTTCGTTTTGTCAGTAATATCTGCGCGCGCTTAGGCATGATCATGGCGGTGGCCATGTTATTTCCTGCGATCTTTGACTTGCGCGACGGAACGCCGGACTGGTTGATTTTCATCCGTTCATCACTGTTTACCGCAGTCGTATCCTCTCTGGTCTTTCTTTCCACACAAAACAGTCAGGTGCGGTTTTCACCACGCCTCGGCTTTATGCTCACTGTATCCCTGTGGGTAACAGCCGCATTGCTCGGCTCCATCCCGTTCTATTTCTCGCATTTGCCGATCAGCTTTGCGACAGCGCTGTTTGAATCCACTTCCGGTATTACGGCAACCGGCTCCACCGCCCTCACCGGCCTCGATCAGATGCCGCGCGGCATCTTAATCTGGCGCTCACTGCTTTGCTGGATCGGTGGTATCGGGTTCATCGGTTTGGCATTGTTACTGCTGCCATCACTGCGTATCGGCGGTGTGCAGCTTTTCCATATGGAATCGTCCGATAAATCAGAGAAAATTCTGCCGCGCGTTAACCAGCTGGCTATTGGCATTATTATCGCCTATTGCGGCCTGACAATCCTCTGCATTCTGGCCTTCTTTGCTGCCGGTATGGGCATGTTCGACGCGATCAATCATGGTCTGACAACGATTTCCACGGCCGGTTATTCAACCCATGATTCTTCATTCGGCTTCTTTGAAGGCAATAATGCCATTCTGATCGTGGCCATGGTCTTTATGACCCTCGGCTCTTTACCGTTTATTCTCTACATCAAAGCCGTCATTCCGCAGCAAATGCCCAATCTGCTTGACCCGCAGATCAAGCTATTTCTTGCGCTGATTGCGATCTTCACTTTTGGTCTCGCCGTTCTGCTGCGGATCAGCTCCGACATGCCGTTTGGCACCGCTTTGCTGACCGCCGGCTTTCACTTCATCTCCGTGATCACCACAACCGGTTTTGCCACAGAAGATTATACGCTTTGGGGGCCTGCGGCCGTCGGTGTGTTCTTTCTCGCCTCTTTCGTCGGCGGCTGTGCCGGTTCGACATCCGGCGGTATGAAAATCAACCGTATCATCATTTTGTGGCGCACTACGCAGGCCAGCCTGACCCGTCTGGTCATGCCACATGCGATTGTAAAAGCCCGCTATGGCACATCAGAAATCACACCCGATATTGCGCAAAGCGCCCTGCTCTATCTGTTTTTGTACTTCGCCTCGCTGGTGCTCGGCACAATGGCACTGGCGATTTTCGGGCTGGATTTCGTCTCTGCCTTTACCGGTGCACTTACAGCTTTGTCCAATGTCGGGCCCGGCCTTGGCGAAACCATTGGCCCTGCAGGAAACTTCTCAACCATCAACGACAATGCGCTCTGGGTGCTCAGCTACCTCATGCTGGCAGGGCGCCTCGAGCTGATCACCGTCGTTATTCTGTTCACCCGTGCCTTTTGGGTACGGTAAACAGCATTGTTCACGAAAAACTGATCTGAGCATTAAAAAGAAAATGACGCAGAATGGTTGATAATTTCAATTAACCATTCTCATTTTTCCATTCATGTTATAATGCAGAGACTCTAAAGCAATTCTTGGAAATGCCGCCAATAGCGTGATGCCTTGCATTGTTGTTATATAATTGCTTTATGCATACAAACGACTTTCATGCTGCCCCGTGGCAGTTCACCGCTTTTTTATTGCCTCTCTTATGGAGTTCCTATGCCGATTAAGGTTGATCTTGACGATATTGACTGGAAAATTCTGCGGGAACTGCAAAATGACGGGCGGATGACAAATGTCGAGCTGGCGGAACGCGTCGGCATCTCGGCACCGCCATGCCTGCGTCGTGTACGCAAGCTGGAAGAAAGCGGCATTATTCAGGGCTATCAGGCCATTATCAAAGGCGAGGCCGTTGGTCAGGATCTGGTTGCATTCTGCTCTGTCGGCCTGAAACATCAGTCAGACAGCGAACTAAAAGCTTTTGCCGAGAAAACCAAATCATGGTCGCTGGTACGCCGCGCATGGATGGTCTCCGGCGAATCTGACTTCCTGCTGCATTGCGTTGCGCCGAACCTCAATGCTTTCCAGACTTTTGTGATTGAAGAACTGACTTCAACGCCGAATGTGGATTCAGTGCGCACTGCGCTGACCATCAAGCCGGTCAAAGATGAAGTGCTGATTGCAATTTAGAGCATTTCCAGCAAAAGTGCGAAGCGGTTTTGCGTCAGACAATGCGTAAAAACAAATAGTTACAGCGGCTCCAACGTTTCAGTTTTAACCGGAACCGTTGTAGTTACAGATTGCACTAAACATGAAAAAAGCCGGTGAAAACCGGCTTTATTTATTTTTGCTCGAAAATGCGCTCGTAAAAGGCGCCGATTGTCTTCGCCTCCCGATCCAGCGGAAAAAACTCCCGTACGCGCTGTAAACCCGCCGCAGAATGTTTGGCGGCGAGTTCAGGATCGCGCAGATAGTTTTCAATCGCAGGCACCATGGTTGCGCCCGACGGTACAACATATCCGGTTTCACCTTCAATCACGATTTCAGGATAAGCACCGGCATCGCTGGTCACAACAGCCGTTTCAGAAGCCATAGCCTCCAGCGGCGTCAGGCCAAAACCTTCAGTACGCGACGGCGCAACATAAACATCCAGACGGCGATACCATGAGCTGATGCTATCCGCCTGCGGATCGCTACTCACAAACGGCACCTCGCCTAAGAAAACAATACGCTCTGCCAAACCGGCTTTACGTACCTTTTCCTGTAATTCTTTTTCAAAGCCGACATGCTCAGCCGTAGCACGCCCTGCCACCACCGCAGTCCAGTCCGGATAGCGCGGCAGCAGCTCGATCATCGCATCAACAAAAAGGTCTGTGCCCTTCTGGTGACGTACACGTCCGAAACAGCCAATGGCATATTTGCCTGGCAAACCACTTGCAGCAAAACGATCCTGTTCGCTGCGCGGCGGATGAAATTGCTCCAGATCAATGCCGTGCATGCTCACAGTATTCGGCACTTCCAGATAGCTCGCGGTACGGCCACTGGTTGCCAGAACGCCGTCCATACGACGGATCAGCCATTTGGTGAATTTCTTATGGCGGCGCTGTGAAGCTGAAGTGAAAATCACTTTCAGCTTCATACGCAGCACATCGCGCATGACAATGCCCGCAAGCATTTCAACATTGCGGCGGGCATGCCAAATGCGGAATTTCTTACCGGATGAAGGCTTACGCCACAAACCGGTCAGGTCGCGCAAATTCACATGTGGTAGATCATCCGGCAAACCCCTCCCGACAGCTGCAATTCTGATCCCCATTTTACGCTGCACCGGCACCAGCTGGACAATCGTCGAGGTGACGCCGGAGAGGCGTTTTTTAAAATTAGGAGCCAGAATATCTGTATCGGTCAGAGGTACACGCACCGGTTAAATAAATCTCATACCAAGAATTTCATAGGAACGGGCACCGCCCGGCGCATTGAATTCTACAGTATCACCTGCACTTTTGCCAATCAAAGCACGCGCAATCGGTGACGAGATCGAAATACGGCCTTTTTTAACATCCGCTTCCTGATCGCCAACGATCTGATAGATACGCTCTTCTTCGCTGTCTTCATCGATCAGCGTTACTGTCGCGCCGAATTTAATCGTCGTGCCGGACAGTTTAGCAACATCAATCACTTCGGCGCGGGCGATATAATCTTCCACTTCGCCGATGCGGCCTTCATTATGGCTCTGCGCTTCTTTCGCTGCATGATATTCGGCATTTTCAGAGAGATCGCCATGCGCGCGCGCTTCCGAAATCGCTTCGATAATGCGCGGACGCTCCTCCTGCTGACGCCAGCGCAGTTCCTCTTTCAGCTGATCGAAGCCAGCCTGTGTCATAGGGAACTTTTCCATGCCCTGTCCTTTCTCATGCCTGATGCGCGACTTGAAATCGCGCTTAACCATCCCGCAGCTACAGGCTGCGAATATGCAGAAACAAAAACCAAGAGTATTCCGCCCCATTTCCGGCCGGAGATTACCCTCAAGACTCAAAAATAAAACGGTCGCCGAAGCAGTGCCTCGGAACCGTTCACCATTCATCACCTATTTGGGTTATCGTGCCAGCTTTGCAAGCAAAAAGAAAGAGTAAAAAGCATCGTCAAAAAACTTGTGAAAAAGTCGGACGCTGCCAACCTCTTCACAAGTTTTTCTGCAACAAAAGTTTAAAAAAACTGATCTTTTTTACTCAAAGTCTCCAAGAATATTTACATAAGAAGATTATCATAAAAGGCATCAGATAATCAACAAGACTTCAGTATTAAGTATTATAAATGAGATCAGGCAGGAAAAACTGCTGAGATGAGCATGAGAATCAATTTGTTAATACGTCATCACACTGTATTCTCAGCTGAAATACACCTTGCTTTCCTGCAATAATACAGCATAGTGGCCGCGCTTCTGCCCGTAATCCTGAACGTTTCGGCCGGATATCTATTGAACTCTGCCTTATAATAAAAAGCAGAATTTTCATTTTCCGGCAGGCAGACAGCAGCGCTTTTGCAAGCACTGACCAACAAAGCTGAAACATTATTTGCGATTTTCTGTATACCGCAGGCCTTTGATGACCCAGACACGTGCTAATTTGCTGCTTCTTTTTGCCGGCCTGATCTGGGGGCTTGGCTTTGTTGCCCAGTCCACGGCGATGGACAATATCGGCCCGCTGACCTTTATCGGCCTGCGTTTTATCGTGGCGACCGCCGCCGTTTTGCCCTTTGCCCTGCGGGAAAAAGCGCGGGCAACCAAACCGCTCAGCACCTCCGATTACAAAGCTTTTGCAATCCTCGGCACCATGCTATTCTCCGGCATGGTTCTGCAGCAAACCGGCCTGCTCACCACTTCTGTCACCAATGCAGGCTTCTTGACCGGTCTTTATGTGGTGCTGGTTCCGCTTTTAGGGGTACTACTCTTCTCACACTGGCCGCATCCTGTGGTCTGGGTGTCAGCCGTTTTCAGCCTGACCGGCATTTTCCTGCTATCCGGCGGCTCACTGGATGGTTTCAGGCAAGGTGACTGGCTGATGATCGCCGGTGCATTTTTCTGGGCTTTGCAAGGTCTGTTTATTGCCCGCTACGCCCTGCGGATCGGCAGACCAATCACAATGGCCTGCATCCAGTTTAGCGTTGTCGCCATTGCAGGTCTTATCGCCGCGATGATTTTTGAACAGATCGAATGGAGTGCCGTTCAGGCCGCAGCACCAGAAATTCTGTTTACCGGTATATTCTCGTCCGGCGTTGCTTTTACACTGCAAGCAATTGGTACACGTTACACCAGCGCCCCCCAGGCCGCGATTTTTCTGTCTTCAGAAGCTCTGTTTGCCGCACTTTTCGGCGCTATCATTTTAGGCGAACGCCTGCCGACAATCGGCCTTGCAGGCTGCGCTCTGATTTTCCTGTCCATGATGATGGTGGAAATCGTGCCGCGACTACGCTTTCGCAAATCCGCACACACAAAAACGGCTTCTGCAGAACATATCAACTAGAGCATAATTCCGTAAACTTGGATCAGTTTAAGGTAAAATTATGCTCTGATTTTAAAGTGTTAGAGCGACCTTTGAGTGCCAAATTTGGCACACGGCGCTCTAATATTTTAGAAAAATATGATATGATCTAAAAGACACGCCGGCCTTTCAAATGGCTGTGTACTGCCTTTTAACGGATTGCCAGAGCCCTCAATTACTGCTTTTAGAACAGTGAGCATCCCTTTCACTACGGGGATGCCCTTATATATTACTATTCGTGTTTTCAGACCCCAATTACCGGTAAGGATAAAGCAGCGAATGACTCGTATTTTGTTTCTGGCATTCGTATCCATTATACTCAGTGGCTGCACAGGCAACCGTGCCGTTCTCTGGCATGGTCCTAATTCCAGCCCTGCATCGATTGCCGCAGGTAATGCTGCCATTGTAAAACCGGCCCAACCCGCTGCTGTTGTGCCTGTGTTTGTTGCAACAAGCCGCGAGCACAGCAATGATTTCTCATTGCCGTTCAACTCCAAGCGCTCGGACCACCTCAACTTCGCCCGCGTTGATGTCGGCATACCGAAAGCGCATGTGAAAGGCGTCGTCGAGAAAACCGGTTATAAACCTGATCCGGCCAAACACTTTGCTGCTGTCAGCATGCAAAACTTCGACAATGGTAATGTCTTTGTAAATCAGCTTAATCAGGCGCTGGATCAGCGCGGTCCCAAAGATCAGGAATTACTGATCTTTGTGCATGGCTACAACAATAATTTCGCGGACAGTACTTTCCGTGCCGCACAGTTTACCCATGACTACGGCCTGAAATCCGTGACCGTTCATTATGCATGGCCGTCAGCCGCATCGCTTGGCCTTTATGTGTATGATCGCGACAGTGCGAACTTTGCCCGCGACGGACTGGCAGAACTGCTGAAACTGGCTGCGAAAACCAAAGCCAAACGTATTCTGCTGGTTGGTCATTCCATGGGCAGCTTTGTGACGATGGAAGCACTGCGCACGCTGTCGCTCAATGAAGAACAGCGCACGCTGAACCGCCTGACCAATGTCCTGCTCGCCGCACCGGATATCGACCTGAATGTGTTTGAAAATCAGGTCAAGGATGTCAAACCGTTGCCGCCGATGGGCGTTATGGTTTCCCGTAACGACAGCGCCCTGAATATTTCAGGGCGCATTACAGGTGGTCATGCCCGCGTCGGCGACGGCACAGGCATTGCAACATTGCAGAAATACGGCATTGCTGTTCTCGATGCCAGCAAGGTAGATGGCGGCGACCATAGTGTCTTTGCCTCCTCGCCGACCCTGATGACTTTGGTCAGCGATGGCAGCCTGTCCTTTGACACACTGAAAGGTGAAGGCCAAACCTCCGGTCAGGCAATGCTGGCAGACGGTACAAATGTCGTTGCCGATGCCGCCTCTATGGTCATTTATTTGCCGGGGCGTATTCTCACAGCAGCAGCCAGCGGTTTCCAGCAATAATAACCACCACAATTACATCATCCCCTTCACACTTATCTGAAGGGGATGATGATCAAAGAAGCTCTGCAAAGTAACTATATTTTACAATATTTATTTCTCCTGTAACAGCAAAGCATTATACTAAAACAATGTGCATTCAGGCTACATTCACATAAGCCCGTATATTTTTTCAAAAAAGCACACTGTTTTGCGCTCTGCACAATAAAAACAGCAAGTTTACGAGGAGATCAAAATGAAACGGGTTATCAAGTCGGCGATCATTGCCGTGGCTCTGCTTTCGGCCACTGCCGCACAGGCAGCCAATGCGATTGTTACCACCAATCTGAATCTGCGTACTGGTCCGGGCACCAATTACCCTGTTATCGGCTCTATCCCGAATGGCGCTCCGGTCGATGTCAGCGGCTGCACCAGCGGCTATGGCTGGTGTCAGGTCAGCTATGCCGGTCGTTTCGGCTGGGCTGCTTCCAATTATCTGGCCGTGCGTCAGGGATCCGCCGGTAATTACAGCAACAATAATTTCAGCAGCAATGCTGCAATGATCGGTATTCCGCTGATCGCCGGTGTCGTGATCGGCTCTGCAATCAGCAAGAATAACAAGCATGATTATTATGATCGCCCGCATTACCGGCCAAATAATAATCACTACCGTCCAAGACCATCCCATCCGCGCCCGCCACATTCAGGCTGGAACAATAATCACCGCCCGAAACCTTCGCAGCCAGGCTGGAACGGTAACCACAACAACCGTCCGCACAATTCCAACTCGGGACGTCCAAGTCATCGCAGATAAGATTTGCGCAGTCAGTTGATCATAACCAAAACGCCGCAGACCAATCTGCGGCGTTTTTCATTTTATAAAATTGCGTATCAAACTACACGTACCCTTTTCGTTCTATACTTATATGCCTATATTCGGTATATCTGAGCACCCTGACTTCCGTTTCTGCCCGCCGAGAGAGTTCTGACATGTCCAAAAAAGATAAGTCATCGCAAAAACCTGAGGATCTGAACGCGCCTTCGCACGACTCAGGTTTCGGCGAAGCGCCTCAGGCAGAATTTTCCGGTATCCCGCTTTCCTCTTCAGTTGGCGACTGGTCACGTATGATCAGTGAAATGGCGGAACAGCCGGAAGCTATGCCTTCCGCACCAGCGACTAAAAAACCGGCAGCAAAAAAGACAGAAACAAAAAAAACACCGTCTTCCAGAGCCAAAGCCGCCACGCTGAAAGAGCGCGTTGCAGCTGGTCTCAATCCGGTTTCCGGCATGGACATCACCATGGAAGATGCCGCCAATATGCCGTCCAGCGGTGCAACAGCAACGGTTGAGGCGCTCTCGGCTCTGATTGAGTCCGGCAACCCGCTGTTCAAGAACGGTAAGCTCTGGACACCGCACCGGCCGGAACGCCCCGCGAAATCCGAAGGCGGCATCCAGATTAAAATGGAAACCGAATATACCCCTTCCGGTGACCAGCCGACGGCCATTGCCGATCTGGTGGAAGGTATTGAGAATAATGATCAGACACAGGTTTTGCTTGGTGTCACCGGTTCAGGTAAGACCTTTACCGTTGCCAATATTATTGAACGCACCCAGCGCCCTGCTCTGATCCTCGCACCGAATAAAACACTGGCAGCCCAGCTTTACGGCGAGTTCAAAAGCTTCTTCCCGAACAATGCGGTCGAATATTTTGTCTCTTACTATGACTATTATCAGCCGGAAGCCTATGTGCCGCGCTCCGATACCTTCATCGAGAAAGAATCCTCGATCAATGAAGAAATCGACCGGATGCGCCACTCCGCCACCCGCTCGCTGCTGGAACGCGATGATGTAATTATCGTAGCCTCGGTCTCCTGTATTTACGGTATCGGTTCGGTCGAAACCTATACGGCGATGACCTTTGAGATGAAGATCGGCGACCGTCTTGATCAGCGTCAGCTGCTCGCCGATCTGGTGGCACAGCAATATAAACGACAGGATATCAATTTCGTGCGCGGCTCCTTCCGTGTGCGCGGCGATACGATTGAACTGTTCCCTGCCCACTTGGAAGACCGTGCATGGCGCATCTCGCTGTTTGGCGATGAGATTGAGACCATCACCGAATTTGATCCGCTGACCGGTCAGAAAACCGGCGATCTCAAATCGGTCAAAATCTATGCGAATTCGCACTATGTAACACCACGCCCGACACTCAATCAGGCGATCAAGTCCATCAAAGAAGAGCTGAAACATCGTCTCGTCGAGCTGAACAATGCCGGACGTCTGCTCGAAGCCCAGCGTCTTGACCAGCGTACGACCTTCGATCTGGAAATGCTTGAAGCAACCGGCTCCTGCGCCGGTATTGAAAACTATTCACGTTATCTCACCGGCCGTCAGCCGGGTGAACCGCCTCCGACTTTGTTTGAATATATCCCTGACAATGCTCTGGTTTTCATCGATGAAAGTCACGTTACCGTGCCGCAGATCGGCGGCATGTATCGCGGCGACTTCCGTCGCAAGGCAACGCTTGCGGAATATGGCTTCCGCCTGCCCTCCTGCATGGACAACCGCCCACTGCGCTTTGAAGAATGGGACGCAATGCGCCCGCAAACCGTTGCGGTATCGGCGACCCCCGGCAAATGGGAGATGGAGCAATCCGGCGGTGTCTTCGCTGAACAGCTGATCCGCCCGACAGGTCTGATCGACCCGCCAGTGGAAGTGCGCTCTGCCCGCTCACAGGTTGATGATGTGCTGGGTGAAATCCGCGAAACAGCGAAAAACGGCTACCGCTCACTGGTAACAGTGCTGACCAAGCGCATGGCAGAAGACCTCACCGAATATCTGCACGAACAAGGCGTGCGTGTCCGTTATATGCACTCGGATATTGATACGCTGGAACGTATCGAAATTATCCGCGATCTGCGCCTTGGCACATTTGACGTTCTCATCGGCATCAACTTGCTGCGCGAGGGTCTGGACATTCCGGAATGCGGCTTCGTCGCGATTCTTGATGCCGATAAAGAAGGCTTCCTGCGCTCGGAAACCTCTCTGGTACAGACAATTGGCCGTGCGGCGCGAAACGTCGACGGTCGGGTCATCCTCTATGCCGACAAAATCACCGGCTCGATGGAACGCGCAATGAGCGAGACAAGCCGTCGTCGCGAAAAGCAAGTTGCCTACAATACAGAACATGGCATTACACCGGCCTCGGTGCGCAAGAATATCTCGGATATTCTCAACTCCGTTTATGAGCGAGATCATGTCCGTGCTGACATCAGCGGCTTTGCGGAACAAGGCGGCATGGTCGGCAATAATCTCGGCGCACATCTTGAGCACCTTGAGAAGAAAATGCGTGATGCCGCGGCTGATCTCGACTTTGAAACAGCGGCAAGACTGCGCGACGAAATCAAACGTCTGCGTGAAAAAGAACTGGCAATTGCCGATGACCCTCTGGCGCGCGAAGCGGAAATGTCGCTTGAACGGCCATCACGTGGTGGTGGCAGAACCTCGCCTTCGCCATCGCTGTTCAAAAAACCATCGCTCGACAATATGGGGCCCGGTACGGATATGGCAAAACCACTCGGGCCACAGAGAGAAGACGACCCTGCCCCGATCCGGAGACACCGTGCCGGTGCAGGTTCCTATGAAGATCCGGTGGATGTAAAACGTAAAACCCGACGCTCAGGAAAGACAGGACGGCCAGGAAAATAACCTCCTGTAAAAAGCGGCAGAACTCCTGTCACTCCTGTATATTGACAGTAAACAGCGAAGAACGCATGAAAGCTCAAACGCATTCCGAAACCTATGAAGCAATTTTTGGAATAAATGCGCGTAAAAAAGATAGAGCATATCCAATGGTTCTGCCCGAACCGGAAATGCGTTCTTCATATTTTGCTTAACATCTATCCTGCCTGAAACCGTTTCAGAATAATCAGGATACGCTCTGACAGGGTCATTTTATGCGTCTTCCTGCCGGTATACTTGCTGCATTGCTGTTGTCTTTTCCGGCCTACAACCTGCCGGTTGCTTTTGCTCAGTCTGAAACAGAAAGCAAAGAGACCGCACCGGCAAAAGAAGCTGGTGCGAAATCTGAAAAACCTGATATTGCACAAATTTGCGGCCTGATTGCCAGTGCAGCAGACAAGCACGGCATTCCGCCAAACTTCTTCGCACGTCTGATCTGGAAAGAAAGCCGCTTTGATCATCTGGCGGTCAGCCCTGTCGGCGCACAGGGTATTGCGCAATTCATGCCCTACACAGCCAAAGAACGCGGCCTGACAGATGCTTTCAACATTGAACTGGCACTTCCCGCTTCTGCGTCCTTCCTCAAAGACCTGCATGGCAGTTTCGGCAATTGGGGGCTGGCCGCCGCCGCCTATAATGCAGGCCCCACGCGCCTGTCGAACTGGATTAAGAATGGCGGCTTCCTGCCGCTGGAAACGGAAAATTACGTTCTTTCAATTACCGGCAAAAGCGTGGATCATTTCAGTACCGGACAGGAACTAACCGACACACCACTGGATGAAAAACTGCCCTTTGAGCAGGCCTGTCAGTTGCTGCCAATCATGCAGACCCGTTCAATACCAATGGCACGCCTGAATCCGTTCCCTTGGGCGGTACAGGTTGCCGGAAACTTCCGGCAAAGTGCAGTCAGTGCGCAGTGGAACCGGTTGCGTAAACAAAATCCGATACTGTTTGCCGGACGTGAAGTCTATATTTCCCGCGTCCGCAGCCCGATGGGTAAAAGAGGGATTTATGTTGCCCGCCTTGGCGCGAATAACCGTCAGTCGGCAGATGCACTCTGCCAACAGATCAGAATCAGTGGCGGCTCGTGCATTATTCGCAAAAACCGATAAATTCAGGGCATTTAAGCAAAGGTTCCATTTTTCTGGAACCACCTCCCATTGGATAACGGGAATAACGTGAACGTAAATATTCAGTCGCCTGACAAGACCGTCACAAACGAAATATTATTTCGCCTCTCTGACAGAGACATATCTCAAGGACGGGCATTTTTTACGAAAAAGCAGCACTGAAAAATCATATCCGGCAGTGGAAAGGGCGCCCTCTCTAATGCAAAATACGTTTTTTGTATATTTTTGACGCAAAATAGTGAAAAATTTAAGTGGTTTTCACTTTCTTTAGTACATTGAACTACATTGCATGCTCATTTTGCTGAGGCTTATAAAACTAAATACAACTTATTTTATCTTATTATGCTTTTTAATGAAGTATCTTTGACTTTATGACTATTGTTCCTTTATTATGAACCAACTTGGCAAAGAAAAAACACCCCTTTAACAAAAATTTGCTTGCCAAATATCTTTCAATAGATCAGTCTGAAATTGTTCGGGCATTTGGCGAACAATGGAAGACTGGAAGAACGGCGCGCCGGAACCGCTACAAGCTCCGGGTCAGGCAACTGACAATGATCGGCTCCTTTCCTGATTTCGATAACTGCCTGCATACCCCTACCGCTGGGCGTGTGGTGCGCATAGCGGTTCGAAAAATTCCGTTTTGGATAAAACCTTAACGGCGCCAAGGAAAAGGAACGTATCCCATGGCACAGACCGGCATAGTCAAATTCTTTAATGGTGAAAAAGGCTTTGGCTTTATTAAACCGGATAATGGCGGACCAGATATCTTTGTTCATATCTCTGCTGTTCAGGCTTCAGGTTTGACAAATCTCGCCGACAACCAGAAAGTTTCTTACGAAACTGAACCGGATCGTCGCGGCAAAGGCCCTAAAGCAGTTGATATCAGCATCACTGAATAAGAAACACGCGCAGCATATACGATCACTTAGTGAGCAAACTCACTAAGCCGTTATGCAGTCAGTGCTTCTACACAGAAACCCCGGTTATGCCGGGGTTTTTTATTACCTGCATATTTCCCGCCCGATCCGCAATGCAATCCGATTCATGTTTTTTCGTTACCAAATGTGAAAGACAAACCTCTTTGAAAAGCTGAACATTACCCCTATTTCTTGTTCAGCAAGCATTCATGTGCCCTGCTTTAATGATAGGTCAACATCCGGTCAGCAGCTCAACAGCCCGCAGATCAGAGAAGACCAAACGGCAAAATGCCGACAGAGCTGAATGCATAGCTTCGTAAGGAGGCAAAGATTATGATGAACAAACTGGCTAAGACCACCCTGATCGCAGGTCTCGCTTTTGCTACAGCTGCCGGCAATCTCTCAGTCGCAGCCGCTGATGGCTGGGGACGCCGCCACGGCGGTGGCTGGAATAACGGCGGCTGGCATCATGATAATGGCTGGCGCAACCGTGACAGAGACTGGGATCGTCGTGATCGTCGCCGTGACCGCAACAATGCTATTGCCGCAGGCGTTCTCGGTCTTGCAGCCGGTGCTATTATTGCCGGTGCAATGTCTCAGCCGCAGCCACAGCCGGTCTACCGCGAACCGATTTATAACGCACCACCGCCGCCGCCACGCAACTACTACCCTGCGCAGCCGGCACGCGGAAACTACGGTAATAATTATGGCGGCTCCTACCAGCCATGGACACGTGAATGGTATAATTGGTGTTCGCAGAAATACCGTTCATTCAATGCACAGACCGGCACATTCCGGGGCTATGACAGCCGTGATCACTTCTGTGTCGTAAAATAAGCAACACACCTTGAATACAGAAACCGCCGGATTATCCGGCGGTTTTTTATTACTATAACGCGAAGGCTTATCCGACCAAAAACGGATTACCGCGCCGTTCATCCCCAAAGCGGCTGCCTGCGCCGTGACCACAGATAAAGCTGTATTCATCACCCAGCGGCAGCAGTTTTTCTTTAATCGAGCGGATCAGCGTTTCATGATCGCCACCCGGCAAATCCGTACGCCCGACCGAGCCGTTGAACAGAACATCGCCGACAATAGCAAAGTGCATGGCCTTATTGATAAAGACCACATGCCCCGGCGAATGACCCGGACAATGCAGAACTTCAAACTTCTCTCCGGCGACTTCTAAAACATCACCTTCTTTCAACCAGCGATCCGGCTGAAAATTACGATAGCCGCTGCCTAAGCCATATTTGGCCGCTGATGATTCCACATTATCATAGAGAAATGCATCTTCTTCCTGCGAGCCGATAATCGGCACCTGTAAAGCATCGCGCAGATCGGCAGCGGCACCAATATGATCCACATGGCCATGGGTGATCCAGATTGCTTCAATCTTCAACTGATTGTTCTCAATCACTTCTTTGATCGCATCAACATCCCCGCCCGGATCAACAACAACACCTGCTTTAGTATCCTTGTCAAAAAGAATGGTACAATTCTGCCGGAACGGCGTTACCGCAATTATAATTGCCTGAAGCTGGCTCATTTCTCACCCGATTAATTTGTCCGAACAGGCCATCTTCTCTTGCTGCACTACTGCGCAAACAAAAAAGGATAGCCGAAGCTACCCTTTATATAGACTTATTAAAATAAAATTGCAGCGGCTGACAGGACAAAACATCCTGTCAGTTATCAGCTCAGACCTGAGCAATCACTCAGGCTTTAGACATGCTATTCTTAATCAGGCCGACAACAGCCGTCAGCACAGCACCACCGGCACCGCCGCCGATTAACTGACCGACAATACCGTTCAGCGCGGAATCAACACCGCCACCTGTCAGCATTGGCAGTAGCTGACTCAGGATCAGACCACCAATACCACCGGCAATCGTGTTACCTGTTGTACCAAGACTAAGATTTTTAATTGCGCCGGCAAGATTACCGCCAACAGCACCGGCGACCAACTGCACGAGAATAGGTACTATCGCATCCATAATTGTCACCCCAAATATTGTTTCACATCAAAGTAAAACACTTTGACTTGCTGATGATGCCAAGAAATAGAAGCCTGTCAATTCTTATAATAATTACCTGTCAAATTGAACAATCGGCTAACGCATACCCCTTCACTGATAAATCAGATAAAATGCTGCATTTCCTGTAACCGATGTTGCTATAAATAACACTAAAGCAGATAATTGAGGGTAAGATACTGATATTCTATCCGCACGGAGAAAGCGCTGATAGAGAAACAGACAGCATTTTATAAACCAACCGGAGACCAACGTGCGCTTCAATACCAATGATACAACTATTCGTTCAGCCCTGTCAGAAGATGAGGTCAACGATCTGGGCATCATTGAGCTCCTGTTTTTCTCCTATCGTGATTTTACAGCTGACCCCGACAAACAGCTCGAAACCATGGGGTTTGGCCGCGCGCATCACCGTGTTCTCTATTTCGTCAACCGCAAACCCGGCATGAGCGTTGCCGAATTGCTGGATGTGCTGAAAATCACCAAACAGAGCCTCGCACGCGTTCTCAAACAACTTGTCGATAACGGCCATATTATTCAGCTGACAGGCGAAGCAGACCGCCGTCAGAGAGAGCTTTATCCGACCACTTCCGGCCGCGAGCTTATTCTGTCACTCACGCAGCCGCAGTCAAACCGCATTGCCGCGGCACTGGCTGAAAGCAATGTCACCGAAAAACGTATCATCCAGAATTTCCTGAAAGCCATGGTCAACAGTGACCAGCGCGATCAGATCGACAGCCTTCCTATCAACCAATCAAACTGAACCGGTAAATATAAACAGCCATCATTCACATAGTGTGTATATCCGCGAACCAAACACGCAGGTAAAGACTAGCAATAAAGAATGAGATGACTGGCTTCACGCCTGTTTAAAGGCATCAAAAGCTCTGTACTGAAAGGGTAAAACCAATGACCAGCGAAGACACAATTCTGTCCGACGATGCACCGCACCTGCTGGTGGTTGATGATGATACCCGTATCCGCAGCCTGCTGTCGCAATATCTGAGCACCACCGGCTATCGTGTGACGATGGCCGCCAATGCACAGGAAGCCCGCCGCAAGCTGGAAGGCATTGATTTTGATCTGATCGTCCTCGACGTCATGATGCCAGGCGAAAGCGGTGTGGAACTTACTCGCTCGCTGCGCGAGAAAAAATCTGTACCAATTCTGATGCTGACAGCATTATCGGAAACCGACAGCCGTATTAACGGCCTTGAAGCCGGTGCAGATGACTATCTCTCCAAGCCGTTTGATCCGCGCGAGCTGACGCTGCGCATCAATAATATTCTGCGCCGTGGCGCGCAACCAACACAGCATATTATCGAGCAGATTGTTTTCGGCCCTTACACATTTTCTATTCCGCGCAAGGAACTCAAACAGGGCGGCGAAGTTATTAAACTGACGGATCGTGAACAGGATATTATGACGATCTTCGCGGAACGTGCCGGTGAAACCGTGCCGCGCCATGAGCTGACCGGTCAGGACGGCGAAGTTGGTGAACGGACAATTGATGTGCAGATCAACCGCCTGCGCCGTAAAATCGAAGTTGACCCTGCCAACCCGATCTGGCTGCAAACTGTGCGCGGCATCGGCTACAAACTGAGCATTGAGCAATAAGAGTAGCCAGCAAACGGATCTGTATGTGGTATAACAGGAGACATTAGCTTTTGCTGAGACGGTTTTCCGACTGGCTGGCCTTGCGCATGCCCAAGCGGCTTTATGCACGCTCGCTCATCATCATCATCGCTCCGATGGTGCTGTTGCAGTCGGTTATTGCCTTCGTGTTTATGGAACGGCATTGGCAAATGGTCACCGAGCGGCTTTCCACCGCCGTAGTGCGTGACATCTCGGCGATTATTGATATTCTTGAGACTTATCCGCAAGAACCGGATTACGCCAATATTATCCGTATCGCCCAGCAACGGCTGGATCTCAACGTATCGGTTCTGCCATCAGCACCACTACCGCCGCCTGGTCCAAAACCGTTCTTCTCTATTCTGGACTACTTCCTGAACGAAGAAATTACCCGTCAGATCAACCGCCCGTTCTGGATTGATACGGTCGGCGATTCCGATCTGGTGGAAATCCGCATTCAGCTGGAAGATAAAGTGCTGCGCGTTTTTGCCAAACGCAGTCAGGCTTACGCTTCCAATACGCTGATCTTCCTGACATGGATGATCGGCACAGCTTTGGTTTTGCTGACCATCGCGATTGCCTTCCTGCGCAATCAAATCAAACCGATCCAGCAATTGTCTGAGGCCGCAGAGAGTTTCGGTAAAGGCCAGCCGATGCCAGCGGACTTCTATCCGCATGGTGCTGAGGAAGTTCGTAAAGCAGGCATAGCCTTCATACAGATGCGGGAGCGTATTGAGCGCCAGATTGAACAGCGCACAGCCATGCTGAGTGGCGTCAGCCATGACCTGCGTACCATTCTCACCCGCTTCAAACTGCAACTGGCTATTGCCGGTACCAAGATTGATACGGTGCCGCTCAATCAGGATATCACCGACATGCAGAATATGCTGGAGGGTTATCTGGCTTTTGCGCGCGGTGAAGGCAGTGAAGAGCAGGATGTGCTTGATATGCAAATCCTTTTCCGCAAGCTGGAAGAAGAAGCCAAATTGCGCGATCGCGGCTTCTCAAGCGAGATGCATGGCAGCAGCCAGATACAAGTACGGCCGAATGCTTTCACGCGCTTGGTCAGCAATCTGGTCGGCAATGCCTTCCGCTATGCACAATCGGTACATCTGACAGCAACGCACAAAGATGACTGGCTGATCATCACGGTGGATGATGACGGTGCGGGTATTCCGGAAGATAAGCGGGAAGAGGTCTTCAAGCCTTTTGTTCGCTTAGATGAAGCGCGCAATCAGGATGCCGGTGGCACCGGTTTGGGGCTAGCCATTGCCCGTGACATTGCCCGTAATCATGGCGGCGATATCACATTGGAAAGCAGCCCGACAGGCGGGCTGCGCGCTATTATCAGCATTCCGGCATAAGACTGTATTACTGGCAGGTCGTCTGATATTTAACGGCTACGGCCTTGTATATGCTGTTATCACTCGCGGAGAACTCGACAAAGCTCTTACGGTTGTCACCAACTTTTAACAAACCTTCAGTCAGCTCTTCATCAATCATACTGAGAGACCGCGTGCTATTGTCAGGCATAACAGCCTCAAAACAACCTTTGCTCAGATCAAGTGGTTTTTTACCTAAATTTGAGATCGCAACGTCAAAGGTTATATTGTATTCAATCTTATCACCGTAAACTGTTGTTGAATGTTCCCGGACAGACGAAATAACCATCGGCTGAACATTCTGATCCGGCGCAGCAGCATAAGCTCCGCCGGAAACAGCAACTAAATATAATGTTAAAAATATACTTTTAATATTAAACATAAAAAATCTCCGAAAGAAACAATTCGGAGATTTATAAAATCTTATGACAATATTATGAGCAATTCAAAGCGAATATTTTTATGTGATTTTAATTAAAACAATTAACTCACAACAAGAATATCAGATAAGTTTACGTCCGTTCGGAACATTTTTCTCAGTTGCTGCCAGCACAATATCGCCATTTTCATCCGAAAGTCCGAGTGTCAGAACTTCCGACATAAAAGGGCCGATCTGGCGTGGCGGAAAATTGACAACAGCCAGAACCTGCCGTCCGATCAGTGTTTCCGGTGTATAATGCACTGTAATCTGTGCCGATGATTTCTTAACGCCGATCACGTCACCAAAATCAATTTTCAGCTTATAGGCGGGTTTGCGAGCCTGAGCGAAAACTTCTGCTTCAATAATCGTACCGGTACGGATATCGACTTTTTCAAAATCCGCGAAAGTAATTTCCTGATGCTCAGACACACGATCCCCCATACATATCTATAGTCAGCGCTGCCTGCCCGAACAGGACAGCGCTTATTGAATTTTTCAGGCGCGACCAACAGTTTCAAACAATACGCCCTGCAGCGCTTCCTTCGCCGGAACGCCGGACCAGATAACAAACTGAAATGCCTGGTAATAACATTCACAGGCTTCCAGTGCGCTGGCCAGCAGAACCTCAACCTGACGGCTGGTCGGCTTTGCGCCGCCCGCCAGCAGCAAGGACTGGCGATACATAATCGCCCCTTCCTGCCGCCACAGATCAAAGTGCCCCATGAGCAATTGCTCATTGATAAGCGAGAGCAGACGCATCACTTCATTGACGCGAGGCTCACTCACCTTCACATCAAAAGCGCAGGCCAGATGCAGCGCTTCAAACTCTTCCATCCAGGAAAAGGAAAGATGATAATCCGTCCAGTTACCGACAACAGAGACCGCAATCTCATCATCACCGGTACGGTCAAAGGCCCAGTCATTGGCGTGCGCAACCTGTTCAATGACATCCACCGGATGTGCATCGCGAGCGATATCGAGCTCAAGAAGGTTCATGTTCGTTCCCTGTCTTTGGACTTGCTGGTGAAGGCAAAATCCGGATTCCGGCTGTCATAAACACGCAGCCGGAGTGCGACATGTGCGGCGAATGCCACACAAAAGACACACTGGTTAATAGGCCGAGACAAAAGTTGCTAAACGCTGCAACCCCGCCTCCAACACACGCGCAAACACATGACTGTTACACTGAGGCATCAATCGGATCTGTGCGGCTGAATCTTTCGCTTCGCCACTCCCCGTTTCTGCCCTGCATTATGACTCAATTACGAATCATGCAGTGTTTTCAGTCTATTGATGCTGAGTCAGAGTGCCAGCCCTTTTTGTCAAAACGCTAAGAAACCATGTGGAAAGAACAAACGGCGCCCGATGGGGCGCCGCTGTAACCGATTCTGGAATAAGGGCTTTTAGGCATTCGCCCCTGTGAATAAAAAGTTAAAAAATCTTTTAGATTTTTAGACCTTAAGCACCTTTTTTCGCAGGCTTTTCCGCGAGCGATGCTTCAATTTTAGCAATACGCTCTTCCAGCTCTGCAATTTTGACTGTCAGAGCACTGTTTTCAGTGCGGGTTTTGACCGCCATTTCACGCATTGCTTCAAAATCTTCACGCTGCACAACATCCAGAGTGTTGAGCAGTTTTTCGCCCTGTGAGCGCATCGCGGTTTCAACTTCACGACGTACGCCCTGAGCAGCACCCGCAGCGTCAGTGACGAGTTTTGCGAGTTCATCAAGAACTTTACCGGTTGCATTACTCATTGGATCACCTCTTTTAAAGCCGCTACAGACGGCATCATTACAAAATCCGCTATGACGGAAATCAATCTCTGTCTCTGAGATAAGCCTGCAATATAAAGGATGCAAGACTAAACAAATCTTACTTTGCCGCACATTTAAGACCGGCTTAAGGCTGACAGCCAAATAAAGCCATAAAAGCAACGGACTTTTATCCTGCACAAAAATTCGCTATGCCTCATCAACGGCAAAGCAAACCGATGCTGATCTTAATGCGCATGCCTGTAACGGCTTTCAAGCGCAGCCATAACGGAGAGAAGAATGACCGAACCGCAGATCATGATGGCTGCACTCCCCTTCCCGAATATTGACCCTGTTCTCTTCTCGGTAGGCCCGCTCTCCGTTCACTGGTATGGTATCGGCTATGTCATCGGCATTTTATTTGCCTGGTGGTACGGCAAAAGACTCGTCAACAATGCCCGTCTGTGGCCGAACAACAATGCGCCGATGGATCCGCTTGCATTGGACGATTTCGTCCTCTGGGCAGCTCTTGGCGTCGTCATCGGCGGCCGCATTGGCTACGTATTATTCTATAATTTCAGTTTTTATATCAGCAATCCGCTGGAAATTCCGGCCGTCTGGGACGGCGGCATGTCCTTCCACGGCGGCATTCTCGGCACCACCGTCGCCATGATCTTGTTCGCCAAAAAGCGTGGCATTCCGGTCTGGAGCATGTTTGATACTATTGCTGCCGGTGTGCCGATCGGCCTCGGTGTTGTCCGTATTGCCAATTTTATCAACTCCGAGCTCTGGGGTCGTGTCAGCGATGTTTCATGGGCGGTATACTTTCCGAATGGCGGACCATTGCCGCGCCATCCAAGCCAGCTTTATGAAGCAGCGCTCGAAGGCTTTGTGCTGTTCTTTGTGCTCGCCCTCCTGATCTGGAAGGGCAACAAGCTCAAAGCGCCGGGCTTTATCGCCGGTGCGTTTGTCGCCGGTTACGGCCTGTCGCGTATTCTGGTGGAATTCTTCCGCGAGCCGGATGCGCAGCTCGGCTATCTCGTTGGTGGCTGGATGACCATGGGAATGGTTCTGTCCGTACCAATGGTACTGCTCGGTGTCTGGGCAATGGCGCGCGCCAATCGTGCGGCGGCAAAGGCCTGATTAATGACTGAAATGACAATTCCCGCTGCCGACAAACTGAAACAACGCCTGATCCGTCTCATCAGCAATGGCGGGCCGATCAGCGTTGCAGATTATATGGCCTTCTGCCTCGCCGATCATGATGGCGGCTATTACATGACCCGTGAACCATTCGGCACGAAAGGTGACTTCATCACAGCGCCGGAAGTCAGCCAGATGTTCGGCGAACTGATCGGCGTCTGGGTGGTCAGCCATTGGGAGGCTTTAGGCAAACCTGCGCAATTCACCATTTGCGAAATCGGTGGCGGTCGCGGAACTTTAATGAGCGACCTGCTGCGCGCCGCTGGTAAACTCGCACCCGAGATGTTGCACAGTGCCCATATCGCAATGGTGGAAACCAGCGAACGCCTGACGGGTGTGCAGAAGAAAAAGCTTGATGGCGCCGCACCGCATATGAGTTGGTATAAAAGCTTCGAGGAAATCCCGCAGAATACGCTGATCCTCGTTACTAATGAGTTGTTTGATGCCCTGCCGGATCATCAATATATCAAACATGAAGGTCGTTTTGTCGAGCGCATGGTCGCGACCCACAATGAGGCCGAACCGCAGCTTTGCTTCACAACAGGCACCGGCGGCATTGACCCCGCATTGCTACCTAAAGGGCATGAAGCAACACCGGAAGGCACAATCTTTGAGGCATCACCGGCACGTGCAGCTCTGATGCAGCAAATCAGCGAGCATATCCGTAAATATCAGGGTGCAGCTCTGCTGATCGATTACGGCTCACATGAAGCCGGTTTCGGCGACACTTTGCAGGCACTCTATCAGCATGCCTATCAGGATGTATTTACCGCCCCCGGTCAGGCCGACATCACCACCCATGTCGACTTTGCCTCTCTCGCACAAATCGCCGGTAGCCTTGGCTGTGCATTCAAAGCTGAAGAGCAAGGTGATTTTCTGCTGAGAATGGGGCTGCTCAGCCGCGCCGGTCAGCTTGGTGCCGGTAAATCTGCTGCCGTGCAGGAGCAAATCCGTGATGATGTGGAACGGCTGGCAGCACCGAACCAGATGGGCAGCCTTTTTAAAGTCTTAAGCGTCACATACCCTGACCTGAAAACAATCTGACATTTCATTTTCCAGAGAGACTATCATGACCGACATGCCTGATCCGATCCGCTCTCCTTTGCTTGAAACCAATGACCGTATCGCGCACGGCTTCTTCACCACCCTTGGTGGCGTATCTTCCGGCATTTATAACAGTCTCAATGTCGGTGCTGGCTCCAAGGATGAGCCTGAGGCTGTGGCAGAAAACCGCCGCCGCGTTGCTGCTTATTTTGACCTGCAACCAGAAGACCTGCAGACACTTTATCAGGTGCATTCACCAACCGTTCTGACCATCACTGAAGCACTGCCTTCACCACGCCCTCAGGCCGACGCGATGGTGACCAATGTGCCGGGACTGATTCTGGGTGCATTGAGTGCCGATTGCGGCCCTGTGCTGTTTTGCGAGCCGGAAGCAGGCATTATCGGCTCCGCTCATGCCGGTTGGCGCGGTGCTTTGGCCGGTGTTCTGGAAAACACGGTCGAGGCCATGGTCAATCTGGGCGCTGAACGGTCAAAAATCCGCGCAGTTCTGGGGCCCTGCATCGGTCAGGACAATTATGAAGTGGGGGCTGAATTCGTTGCAGAATTCACCGCGCGCGACCAGACTTATGAACAATATTTCCGCCCTTCTACAAATCCGGCGCGTAAAATGTTTGATCTTTGGAGCTTTATCGTTGATCGTCTGACAAAGAGCGGTGTGCAGGCTGCATCTCTTAATCTTTGTACCTATGCGGATGAAGCGCGGTTTTTCTCCTATCGCCGCACCACTCACCGCAGGGAACCAGATTACGGTCGCCAGATCGCCGCTATTGCAATCCGGAAGTAAGTGCTTCCGGTTCAGAGAACATGCATGATCCTGCGAGGCTGGATAGTGGTTTCAGCCCGCATGGTTATGTGTTCAATGCGGAGATAATGATGGCACTTCACTTTGCACCGGAAGAATTTGCAGCACGCCGCGACAGGCTGATGCTGTGCATGGCCGAAAATAAGCTGGATGCGATGCTGCTGTTTTCGCAGGAGAGCATGTATTGGCTCACCGGCTATGACACGTTCGGTTTCTGCTTCTTCCAGTGCCTGGTGGTCAAGCAGGACGGCAGCATGGTGCTGATGACCCGTTCTGCAGACCTGCGACAGGCACGCCATACCTCCACGATTGAACATATCGTCCAATGGACAGACCGTGAGAACGCCAATCCTGCGATTGATCTGCGTAATCTGCTCAATGATATGGATTTGCTCGGCGCCCGCATCGGCGTTGAATATCAGACCCACGGTCTGACTGCCGCCAACGGCCGCAAACTGGATGAGCAGCTAAACAGCTTTGCCAAAGTGATTGATGCCTCCGGTATGGTGGATCGTCTGCGCCTGCTCAAAAGCCCTGCGGAAGTTGACTATGCCCGCAAAGCAGCGGCACTCAGCGATGCGATCTATGATGCCGCTCTGGAGCAGATGCGCAAGAACGCTAATGAGGCCAATATTCTCGCAGCAATGATGGAAGCCAATTTTCTCGGCGACGGCGATTTTCCGGCCAATGAATATATTATCGGCTCCGGCCCTGATGCCTTGCTCTGCCGTTACAAATCCGGCCGCAGACAAATGTATAAAAACGACCAGCTCACGCTGGAATGGTCCGGCGTTTTCCGTCACTACCACGCACCGATGATGCGCACAGTGCTGACCGGCAAAGCAACCAAGCGTCATGAAGAACTGTATAATGCCGCGCATGAAGCCCTGATGGCTGTAGAAGCGGCCCTGACCCCTGCCTCAACCTTCGGCGATGTTTTTGAAGCTCATGCCAAAGTGCTGGAGGCGCACTCTCTTACACGCCACCGACTCAATGCCTGCGGCTATTCCGTAGGCGCGCGCTTCACACCGTCATGGATGGATCCGCAGATGTTCTATGCGGGTAGTGCAGAACGGATTGAACCGGATATGACGCTGTTCGCCCATATGATCATCATGGATTCCGAGACTAACACGGCCATGACACTCGGCCAGACCTATCTGACAACCAACGGCCCTGCCGAGAGCCTGTCAAAAAGCAGCCTCGAGCTGATCGTCATCTAAAGCATTTCACAGTCAAGTTGGATCAACTTGGACAGTCCGGGATAATGCGAAAACTAAAGAATTGAGACGCGAGCACTGCGATCCAACATGAAAGTAATCCACTCTAGAGAATTTCCAGTTTAGCTTGAATCATAAAAACGCTTTATCTTTTGTTTTTACGTGTATCTTATCCGAAAGCGGCTCCCACTTTTCGGGATACGCTCTGAAAAGGACTGAAACCGATGCCAGTGTGCGTATCTGCCTCTGTTCATGCTTCCTTCAAAAAACTTGCATTCTTTTCAGCCACGGCTGGCGCTCTCATACTGGCGGGCTGTACGTCCCCTAGTGGTGGCAGCGCCAATCTGGCACCGCTGACATCCGATTTCGGCCAGCCTGCACAGACCAGTAAAGCGCCGGTCAATATGTCCAAGGTGCGCAATTACAAATTGTTCATCGCACCGATCATCGGCGCACCGCTGGAAGTTGTGACACCGCTTTCCCTGCGTTTTGATACAATCGTCAAAACACAGTCCATCACGCTGGCTACCAATATGGAAACGGATGCCGATTACATTCTCAAAGGCTATTTCTCTAACCTCACTGAGAATAATCAAACCACCGTGCTCTATGTCTGGGATGTGATGGATAAACAGGGCAACCGTGTCCACCGCCTGCAGGGTCAGGAGAAGGTTTCCGGTAAAAACGGCTGGTCGGCTGTGTCTGCGACAGTCATGAGCAAAATTGCTGATGACACGATGGCAGATTATTTCCGCTGGGTTTCAGCCAACGCGCAATAGATGCCTGCACCGGTGAGACTCACTCTCACCGGTGCAGGCTTGTCACGTTAAGCCTGTTGCAAAAAACTTCACACAAGCGTGTCTTTTTGGCCTATAGAGGGCGGGAAAAGACAGGTTTTGTAAAATATCGGGGCATTAATGCTGCCCTGCGGCTTTTGTACCCTTGCAATACGGGCCAAGCTTTGTAAAAGGCCGCTCATCAGACCAATTTTATGCAGACTTGTATAAAATTGATGGAATTTAACAATACGGGATGCACGGCCTTATAAACCGCACATTCCGATGAAAACCCGGATACAGGGAATCCGCGCATGACCAATGCGAAATGCATCCAAGGTTCATGCGTTAGGCAAACCAGCGCCAGAGGCAAAAAAGCATGAAACTTTTCGCGGGCAACTCCAATCGTGTCCTAGCAGAATCCGTCGCAAAACATCTCAATATTCCACTCGGCAAAGCCGTTGTGAAGCGTTTTGCCGATCAGGAAATCTTCGTAGAAATTCAGGAAAATGTGCGCGGCGAGGACGTTTTCGTTCTGCAGTCCACCTCTTATCCGACCAATGATCACCTGATGGAACTACTGATCATGATTGATGCATTCCGCCGCTCTTCAGCGCGCCGCATCACAGCAGTGATCCCTTATTACGGCTATGCCCGTCAGGATCGTAAACCAGGCCCGCGTACACCGATTTCCGCTAAACTGGTTGCCAACCTCATCACTGAAGCCGGTGCAAACCGCGTTCTGACCCTTGATCTTCATGCCGGTCAGATTCA
The DNA here is from genome assembly GCF_003314995.1 of Pseudochrobactrum asaccharolyticum. Taxonomy (GTDB): domain Bacteria; phylum Pseudomonadota; class Alphaproteobacteria; order Rhizobiales; family Rhizobiaceae; genus Pseudochrobactrum; species Pseudochrobactrum asaccharolyticum. The sequence goes on along the minus strand of NZ_QNRH01000004.1, from coordinate 179,421 downwards.
GGGCTTCTTCGATATTCCGACCGACAATCTCTATGCGGTTCCGGTTATCGCCCGTGATGTTAAAGCCAATTACGCAACCGGCAACTGCATGGTTGTTTCGCCGGACGTTGGTGGTGTGGTTCGCGCCCGCTCACTGGCCAAGCGTATTGATGCACAGCTGGCAATTGTTGACAAGCGTCGTGACCGTCCGGGTGAATCGGAAGTGATGAACGTGATCGGTGATGTAACCGGCAAAGACTGCCTGCTGTTCGACGATATCGTTGATTCCGGTGGCACACTCTGCAATGCGGCCGAAGCTCTGCTGGCCAAAGGCGCAACCAGTGTTACTGCCTATATCACGCACGGCGTACTCTCCGGCGGCGCGATTGCCCGTATCACCAATTCCAAGCTGAAAGAACTGGTTATCACCGATTCCATTCAGCCAACCGCTGCAATCGATCAGGCGCATAATATCCGCGTATTGTCGATTTCCGGCCTGATCGGCGAAGCAATTGCCCGCACCGCCGCTGAAGAATCCGTATCCAGCCTGTTCGACTAACAGACTGCAGATATCACACTTTTGAAAAGCCGGATTTCGATCCGGCTTTTTTGTTTTCTTCTGCCTCAAGAGAGTGCATTCTCTGCTGCGAATTAGCTGAGGAAGCCTCTCATGACAGATATTATTCTCTATACCCATCCGATGTCGCGTGGCCGTATTGCCCGCTGGATGCTGGAAGAAACCGGCGCTGCCTATACAACCAGCATCGTGTCTTTCAACGAGATGAAAGGTGCAGAGTACCGCACCATCAATCCGATGGGCAAAGTCCCTGCCCTCAAGCACAAGCAGCATATTATTACTGAAACTGCTGCGATTTGCGCTTATCTGGCAGATACATTTCCGGATGCGAAGCTATCACCTACTGCGGTCGAGCGCGCAGACTATTACCGCTGGTTGTTTTTCGGCGCAGGTCCTGTGGAAGCGGCGATCAGCAATCATGCCATCGGTTTTAATCCGACAGAAGAGCAAAGCCGTTTCGTCGGCTACGGCTCTTATGAAACGGTGATGGATGTGCTGGATCAGACCTTATCAGCAAAACCATATATCACCGGATCGCGCTTTACCGCTGCCGATGTTTATATCGGTGCGCAAATCAACTTCGGACTGGGCTTCAAAACAATTGACGCTCGCCCGAGCTTTCTCGCCTATAGTGAAAGGCTGAAAGAGCGCGCCGCCCTGCAACGGGCAACAGCACTGGATGAGGCCGATATGGCGAAAGTGAAAACCTGATTATTCCGCTGCCTCAGCGCTGTCCGCGCTTTCATCGGGGCCATTCGGGTCACCGGCTGCGGTTTCACAGCCCATGTCGGGGAAAGCCACAACGCGCATGCCTTTAAAGTCATTGCGCACAACCAATAAGCCGCGCTCCTCAAAATATGTCAGCAGTCGACGGGCGCGGCTGGTAGAATGGCTGCCATAGGCACGCGCCAGCGTGGCATCAGACGGGCATGGTGCAGCTTTAACCGCAGCCTGTGCCACAATCAGGAATACACCCTGCACATCATCTGTCAGGCTTTCTGACAATCGTAGTGCAGTCTGCCACTTCTCATCATCAATCAACTCATCGCCACCGCTGGCTTGCGCCACAGCAAGACGTCTGCGGAATGCAGGCAGTGCAAGCGGCTCACCCGGCACACGATGAATACGGCAACGCACCAGAAAATCCTGATACAGCACAGCAACTGTGCGATAGGCTGCTTCCGGATCGTCGATGATCTCTGTCATCACCTTATCCAGCAATTCCTCACGTTCAGCTTCCACCAATCCCGGGAACAGTGGTTCATCCGGCACTTCCGCTTCCGGCTTGGATTTAACCACCTGCTCCAGAATTTCCGCAATCGGGCGCGGCGGTGGCGGTGGTGGTGGCGGACGGCGCACAATCATCTTCGCCTCTTCCGCGCTCGGCGTGAAAATCAGATCAGCCGCATCCACCGGAGAATCCGGCAATGGCATCAGTTTCGGGCTGGATGAACGCGCAGACGTTTCCACTTTACCGATTTTCACCGGCAACGGGCGGCGCGACAAAGCAGGCCCCAGCGCTACAAAATGACCGCGCTGCAAATCACGGAACTGCTCGGCCTGACGGCGATCCATCCCCAACAAGTCAGCCGCACGCGCCATATCAATATCGAGGAAGGTACGTCCCATCAGAAAGTTGGAGGCTTCAGCCGCAACGTTCTTGGCAAGTTTGGCGAGACGCTGCGTAGCAATTACACCGGCCAGTCCGCGCTTACGGCCACGACACATCAGGTTGGTCATGGCACTCAGCGAGATCTTGCGTGCTTCGTCGGAGACTTCCCCACCAACGGCCGGTGCAAAAAGCTGCGCCTCATCCACAACCACCAGCATCGGATACCAGTAGTCACGATCCGCATCGAACATACCATTGAGGAATGCCGCAGCGGCTTTCATCTGCTGGTCAATATCCAGCCCTTCAAGATTAACCACCACAGAAACACGGTGCTGGCGGATACGCGCGGCAATACGGGTCAACTCGGCTTCAGTGCGCGCAGCATCAACCACCACATGGCCGTAAACATCGGCCAATGTGACAAAATCACCTTCAGGATCAATGATACACTGCTGCACCCACGGCGCGCTCTGCTCCAGCAGACGGCGCAGCAGATAGGATTTACCGGAACCGGAATTCCCCTGCACCAGCAGACGTGTGGCCAGCAGCTCTTCGAGATCGAGCATAGCCGCGGTGCCGTTGGTTGTGGCTCCCATGTCGATGCCGACCTTCATATGACCTCCTGAAATACACGTGAAAAAGCTCCCATCAGAACGGGTGCGGATAAAATAAGATTCGGGATATGGGTATTCTCTATCAGTTATGTATCATAACACCAAGTCACGAAGCTTGTGCATTTGTCACGCCATGCCCCGCAATACACAACCACAGGGCTTATGCTGTAAAAGTGACCACGATCCTGCACAAAACCTTGCATAATCCGGCTTAATCCCCTATGAGAGCGCATCCGCGTAGACACCCTTGGAGGCAACGCGGAATGATATGTCCGCATTATCGCTGTTTTTGCTGCGTATTTCACGGATGTATCATGTTTCGGAATCTCATCTGATTTTGCGGAACACTCCAAATTACTTGATAAGGAAAAGCCATGAGCGAAGTTAAAACTCTCAAGGCCGTAAAACGCGAACGGGCTGGTAAGGGGTCCTCCCGTGCACTTCGCAACGACGGTCAGATTCCAGCAGTCATCTATGGTGACAAGCAGCCTGCTCTTTCGGTCGCTATCGACTATAAAACAGTTTATTATCTGATTTATGGCGGCGGCTTCAAATCTACCGTTTTCAACATCGAAGTTGACGGTCAGATCATCAAAGCTCAGCCTAAAGACTACCAGATGGATCGCGTTAAAGACACGCCTCTGCACGTAGACTTCATCCGCGTAGCATAAATTTCAAGCCTTCAGGCTTCTGATTTATCAAACATCTCCGGTGCAAACCGGAGATGTTTTTGTTTGTGATAGTGCAACAGCCTGATAAAACGCTTGCCATATCTAATTCTCGGAGACGACCATGCTGCTGATAACCGGCCTCGGCAATCCCGGTGCGCAATATGCGCGAAACCGTCACAATATCGGTTTTATGGCCGTGGATGAAATTCATTCCCGCCATCGCTTTTCGCCATGGTCGAAAAAGTTTCAGGGCTTGATTTCCGAAGGTATGATTGATGGTGAAAAGGTACTGCTGCTCAAGCCGCAAACCTTTATGAACCTCTCCGGCCAATCTGTCGGCGAAGCCATGCGCTTCTACAAACTGGCGATCAGCGACCTTGTTGTGATCTATGACGAGCTTGATCTGCCGCCAGCCAAATTGCGTGTCAAAGCCGGCGGTAGTGCCAATGGTCATAACGGCATCAAATCCATTGACCAGCATATGCACGGTCTTTTGAACTCCAAGGAATATCGTCGTATGCGCCTTGGCATCGGCCATCCGGGCTCGAAAGATCTGGTGCATCATTATGTACTGGGCGACTTTGCCAAAGCCGACAATGAATGGCTGGATCTGCTCTTTACCGGCATTGCTGACAATCTGTCCTATCTCGTCAAAAAAGACGATAACGGTTTCATGAATAAGCTCTCTCTTGTCATGGGCGGCAAGCAGGATGCCAAAGCAGAAGCACCGGTAAAAGCTGCGCCAAAAGCACAAAGCCACATTCGTCAGGCACGACAGAGTAATACTATCGCGCCGAAGCTGCCTGCCTCAGGTCCTATGGCCGACATGCTGGCCAAACTCTTCGGCAAAAAAGACAGCTAATTTGATTTTTGGGTCACAGCCGCTAAATTTCAGCGGCTTTTTCCCGTAATCCGTACCACCGCCCTTGACCTGTGCTTACCCCATAGCGCATAGGCAATGGTAATATTCATTACGTTTCATGCTGAAGGATAAGGACAGAGCCGCACTATTGCCGGTCGTTCTTAAAACTCGCACCAGACCGGATAAGGTTCTACCATGGGTTTCAAATGCGGTATCGTTGGTCTGCCAAATGTTGGCAAGTCCACCCTCTTCAACGCACTGACCAAAACTGCTGCTGCACAGGCTGCAAACTATCCTTTCTGTACCATTGAGCCGAATACCGGTGAAGTTGCAGTGCCGGACAGCCGCATGCGCCAGATCGCTGATATTGCCGGTTCAAAAGAACTGATCCCGACCCGCATCAACTTTGTTGATATTGCCGGTCTGGTACGCGGCGCTTCCAAAGGCGAAGGTCTGGGCAACCAGTTCCTTGCCAATATCCGCGAAGTTGACGCCATTGCGCACGTTTTGCGCTGTTTTGAAGACGATGACATCACCCATGTCGAAGGCCGTATTGATCCGGTATCCGATGCGCAGACTGTTGAAACAGAACTGATGCTCTCTGATCTCGAAAGCCTTGAGCGCCGTATCGTACAGATCCGCAAGCGCGCGACAGGTAAAGACAAAGAAGCAACAACGGTTCTGCCGATGATGGAAGAAGCCCTGAAGCTGCTGCAGAACGGTGAGCCGGTTCGCATGTTGCTGAAAGGCATTGCACCGGACGATCTGCTGATCCTCAAGGGTCTGAACCTGCTGACTTCCAAGCCTGTTCTCTATGTCTGCAATGTCGCCGAAGGTGATGCAGCAAAAGGCAATGAACACACTGAAGCTGTCGCTAAAATGGCGCAGGAACAGGGCGCACAGTCAGTGATCATTTCCGCAGCAATCGAAGCAGAAGTTTCGCAGCTACCTGATGAAGATGCACAGCTGTTCCTCGGCGAAATGGGTCTGGAAGAGCCGGGTCTCGACCGTCTGATCCGCGCTGGCTACAGCCTGCTCGATCTGATCACCTATTTTACTGCAGGACCAAAAGAAACACGCGCATGGACTGTCCATCGCGGTGCCAAAGCTCCGCAGGCTGCCGGTGTGATCCACACTGATTTTGAACGCGGCTTCATCCGCGCACAGACCATTGCTTTCAACGACTATGTTGCCTTTAAGGGTGAAGTCGGCGCCAAGGAAGCCGGTAAAGCCCGTGATGAAGGCAAGGAATATGTTGTTCAGGACGGCGATGTAATGCTGTTCAAGTTCAACACCTGATCTGTCCATCAGAAAAATTTTAAGCCCGCGATTTTCGCGGGCTTTTTATTGTGTTTATCACACAAACACTATTTGACGTTTACGTCAAAAATCATAGGATAGGATCAGAAGTAAAGCAGGCTCCCATAATATAAGGAGCAGTCTGCTTGTTGTATAAACGGAGGAGAACGCCGTTGCACCAATCCCGTCATCACTTCACGTATCATGATTTCACTGTCGGCGAGAGCATGCCGCTTGGCTCGAAAGAGGTTACGGCAGAAGAAGTTATCGCTTTTGCAAGCGAGTTTGACCCTCAGCCCTTTCATCTCAGTGAAGAAGCCGGCAAGGCAACCATTCTTGGCGGCTTGGCAGCTTCCGGCTGGCACACCTGCGCAATGCTGATGCGGATGATGGCTGACAGTTATATCAGGAATTCAGACAGTCAGGGTGCTCCCGGCTTGGAATATGTCAAATGGCTCAAGCCTGTGCTGGCAGGTGATACGCTCTCGGCAACATCAACTGTGCTGGAAAAACGTGTTTCCCGCTCACAGCCTGCGCTCGGCATCATACGGATGAACCATAAAATCACTAACCAGCATAATATTCCGGTTTGTGAAGCGCAGGGGTCGATTTTCATGCGCGTGGACACGCAGGAGGCATGACAATGACGGACACTGCAAAACTGTCGCTGCTGGAAGAGAGCATCGGTCAAATCGTTACTATCGGTTCTTACGAATTTACAGAAGCCCGCATTATCCGCTTCGCCGAGAAATATGACCCTCAGCCTTTTCATACCGATCCGGTCGCAGCCAAAGACAGTATCTTCGGTGCGCTCTGTGCCTCCGGCTGGCATACCACAGCCGTCTGGATGAAACTGAATGTGCTGTCCATGGCAGGCATAATTAAAACCTGTATGGAACGCGGTGAAAAACTCCCCGTATTCGGCCCCTCACCGGGTTTTGAGAACCTGCGCTGGGAGCATCCGGTTTATGCGGGGGATGTTATCGCCTATACCGCTCAGATCACGGCTCTGCGCCCGCTGGCGTCGAAACCAGGCTGGTCTATGCTCAACCATCATGCCACTGGCACCAATCAGCATGGCGAGCGCGTTATGGAATTTGACGGGGCAGCACTTGTGATGCTGCCGCAACAATAATCTGCTGATAAAGTCAAAAAAGCCTGCCGGAGTTATCAGGCAGGCTTTTAATTGTAGCATTTCCAGCAAAAGTGGGAACCATATTTGCGTCGGATAATGCGTAAAAACAAATAGTTACAGCAGCTCCAACGTTTCAGTCTTAACTGGAACCGCTGTAATCTCGCATATAAGCAAACTTAATCGCCTTCAAATTCCAGCAAGGTGCGTACATTCACGCCGAGTTCTTCCAGCTTCTTACGGCCACCAAGATCAGGCAGGTCAACGATAAAGCAGGCTGCAACAATTTCAGCGCCCATCTGGCGCAGCAAGTTCACTGCTGCAACCGCTGTACCGCCTGTGGCGATCAGATCGTCAACGAGGAGCACGCGTTCGCCCGGCTGGATCGCATCGCGATGCATTTCCATTTCATCAATGCCATATTCAAGACTGTAAGCAATGCGCACGGTTTCGTAAGGCAATTTGCCTTTTTTACGGATCGGCACAAAACCGGCAGACAGCTGATGCGCCATAGCACCACCGAGAATGAAGCCACGCGCCTCGACACCAGCGATTTTGTCTGCTTTGCCACCGGCATAAGGAAAGACCAGTTCATCAATCGCACGGCGGAAAGCCTGCGGATTGCCCATCAGCGTTGTCACATCGCGGAACATCACGCCCGGACGCGGATAGTCCGGAATTGTACGCAGTGAAGCCTTCAGAAACTCTTTGGTCTCGTCATTCATGGCAAATCCTTACCTGCAAGCCTGACTTGCAATTTTTGGTCCTGCCATCATCAGAGACAGGCTTAACGCATCCCATAAAAAAGGACGCCTGAAGCGTCCTTTTTCTTTTTATATGATCACACAATATGTGTGAAGCCCGTATTAGTGTTTAACACCGGCAAAAACACGACGTTTTGCGGCATAAACCAGTGCACCAAGCAGAAGCAGGAACACAATAACGCGGAAACCGATTTTCTTGCGTTCTTCCAGATGCGGCTCTGCAGCCCACATCAGAAATGCGGAAATATCCGTTGCATATTGCTCAACGGTTTCCGGTGAGCCGTCATCATAAGTCACCTGACCATCGCTCAGCGGCTTAGCCATTGCCAGAGATTTACCAGCAATAAACGCAGGATTATAATGCGTGCCTTCCGGAATCTGCATACCGGCAGGTGGTGTCTCATCATAATGCGTCAGCAATGAGTGGATATAATCAGGACCTGCTTCCGCATATTGTGTGAACATATCAAACACAAATGTCGGGAAACCGCGTTCCACACCGCGTGCTTTAGCAATCAATGAGAAATCCGGCGGCACTGCATTATTATTAGCAGCGGCTGCGGCTTCCGCATTGGCGAAAGGTGACGGGAAGTAATCGCCCGGACGTGCTGCGCGGGTGAACATTTCACCATCAGCATTCGGACCGTCCTGAACTTCATATTCAGCCGCGAACGCTTTGATCTGGTCATCATTATAGCCCAGATCGCTCAGCGTACGGAACGATACCAGTTTCATAGAGTGACAAGCCGAACAGACTTCTTTGTAGATTTTCAATCCACGCTGCAGCTGTGCCTTGTCATAGGTACCGAAAGGACCTGAAAACGACCAGTTCTGCTGTACCGGATGTTTAATCGGGAAATGTGCCGGTTCTGCCTCACTGCCTGCGGTCTCAGCCTGCACAGCGCCCAGAGAGAGCGCTGTGGCCAGACCAAAAGCAGCAAGACCGGTAAAGAACATTTTCATAACTGTACTCTTCCTATCTCGTGCGGCAATCAGGCTTTGGATTCTGCTTTTGCAACTTCATCATCTGAACCGAGAACCGCTTCAGTAATGGAGTTTGGTATGCGTTTCGGTTTTTCGACCAAACCGAGCACCGGCAGAATAACAAGGAAAAATGCGAAATAATACAGCGTACCGATCTGCGCCATGAAGGTATAAATACCTTCAGCAGGGCGTGAACCGAGCCAGCCGAGGAAAATCGCATTCACGACAAATACCCAGAAGAACATTTTGAACCAAGGGCGATAAACCGCTGAACGTACTTTTGAAGTATCAAGCCAAGGCAGCACAAACAGAATTGCAATCGAGCCAAACATCACCAGAACGCCGCCAAGCTTGGAGTCGATCGGGCCGATATTGAAGGTAATCGCACGCAGCATTGCATAGAACGGCAGGAAGTACCATTCAGGAACGATGTGCGAAGGCGTTACCATCGCGTTTGCTTCAATATAGTTATCCGGATGGCCAAGGAAGTTTGGCATATAGAAAACGAAATAAGCAAAGAAGATGAAGAACACGACCGAACCGAATGCGTCTTTAATCGTCGCATAAGGTGTGAAAGGCAGTGTGTCTGTCTTTGATTTCACTTCAATACCGGTCGGGTTAGTCTGACCGGTCACATGCAGCGCCCATACGTGCAGCACAACCACACCTGCAATCATGAATGGCAGGAGGTAATGCAGCGAGAAGAAACGGTTGAGCGTCGGATTATCAACGGCGAAACCACCAAGCAACAGCTGCTGGATCGGCTCACCGATAATCGGAAACGCCGTGAAGAAACCGGTAATAACAGTCGCACCCCAGAAGGACATCTGTCCCCACGGCAGCACATAGCCCATGAAAGCGGTCGCCATCATCAGCAGGAAGATCACCACACCGAGGATCCACAGCAGCTCGCGCGGTGCCTTATAGGAACCGTAATAGAGACCGCGTGCAATATGCAGATAAACCGCGATGAAGAAGAAGGATGCACCATTGGAGTGCATATAACGCAGCAACCAGCCTGAATTTACGTCACGCATAATTTTTTCAACCGAGCCGAAAGCCAGCTGAGTCGATGCTGCATAATGCATAGCCAGAACGATACCGGTCAGCAGCTGAGAAATCAGCATGAAGGCCAGAATACCGCCGAATGTATACATATAGTTCAGGTTACGCGGAACCGGATAGGCAATAAACGAGTCATAGACGAGGCGCGGCAAAGGCAGCCGTGCGTCGACCCATTTTTCGATACCGGTCTTTGGCGTATATGAAGAGTGTCCGCCGCTCATAAAATTTCTCCTCAGACCACTCAACCGACTTTAACGACGGTATCGGAAATGAATGCAAACTGCGGGATGTGCATGTTTTCCGGTGCCGGACCACTGCGGATACGACCAGCCGTATCATAAGTCGAACCGTGGCACGGGCAGAACCATCCGCCGAATTCACCGGACTCACCAAGCGGCACGCAACCCAGATGGGTACAAACGCCGATCATAACGATCCAGTTCTCTTTGCCTTCACCGGCTGTACGTTCCAGATCCGAAGCCGGCGCATCTGCTGCCAGATTGGCATTGCGCGCCAAAGGATCTTTCAGTGCCGACATCGGCGTATTCTTGGCATCTTCGATTTCTTTAGCCGTACGGTTACGGATAAATACCGGCTTACCGCGCCATTTTACTGTCAGCGATCCGCCTTCCGCGAGGGAGGAAACATCCACCTCGATAGATGCTGCCGCAAGGGTCGAAGCATCCGGCCGCATCTGGTCAATAAATGGCCATGCCAATCCGGCAGCACCGACCACGCCGGCCATTCCCGTCGCTATGTACAGAAAATCACGCCGTGTCGGCTCAGCTGTGTCGTGTGTGCTCACGTACCACTTCCTTTTTGACTTGCATGTTGAACTGTCCTCTTTGTCCGCGAGCACATGCGTCCGTTTCTTATGATCTCATGTGCTGAGAGCTGAAAGACCTGAAAAACAGGTACAAACCGGACATAAAACCCCCACCTATCTCAAGGTGTAGGCAGGATAAAAAAGCTTGTCCAGTCGTCAGAAGCGCTTACGGCACCATGTCGCAGGCACTGAAACTGCGCCGATATATCTCTTTTAGCTTTGCAAAAGTGTCCGTTAAAACCACTTGAAACCTGCGGAACGCAACGCACCGAACCCGCACTGTGTTCATGACAAAGAACCGGCGGGCGATGTTTGGAGCCTGTTTGCCGGACCTGTTCATCGGAAGAAAATAACATGCCGTCCGAAATCAATGCATAATGTGCAGCACAACAAACAAGCAAAAATGCATAAAGCCAATAGTCAGGCTCATTTTTAAAATGTTTAAAAAAACCATCATAAAATCGTAGTTTTTTGCCTTTATTCGGCCATAAAAGCACAAAAAATCTGTTCGTGCCTTTATGACTGAAAGAGTCTGGCTCAGAAATTTCAAGCCAAACTCAGGCTTCCGTTTCCGCCTCGCCAATGAAACCACCGGACTGGCGCGCCCAGAGACCGGCATAAATACCGCCGCGTGCAACCAGTTCATTATGCGTACCGCTCTCTGCAATCCGCCCGCGATCCAGAACCACCAAGCGGTCCAGCTGTGCGATTGTCGACAGGCGATGCGCAATGGCGATCACGGTTTTGCCTGTCATCAGCTTTGTCAGATTCTCCTGAATGGCTGCCTCCACTTCGGAATCCAATGCGGATGTAGCCTCGTCCAGAATAAGAATCGGGGCATTTTTCAACACCGCACGGGCAATACTGATTCTCTGCCGTTGCCCGCCCGAAAGTTTAACACCCCGCTCGCCGACAAAAGCATCATAAGCTTTGCGTCCTTTATAGTCTTCCAGCGCACCGATAAACTCTTCAGCCTCCGCCTGACTGGCTGCAAAGCGCAACTCTTCCTCTGACGCATCTGCCTTTGCGAGCATTATATTATCGCGTAGCGAGCGATGCAGCAGCGCTGTCTCCTGACTGACCACCGCGAAAGCAGCCCGCAGAGAACTTTGCGTCACATCACGCACATCCTGTCCGTCAATACGCACAGCCCCCTCGTCCACATCATAGAGCCGCAGCATCAGATTGATCAGGGTGGTTTTACCGGCACCGGAATGACCGATCAGACCAATGCGCTCCCCCCCACGAACCGAGAGACTGATATCACTCAAAACACCGGCTTTTTCTTTATTCTCATTCTCTGATCCGTAACGGAACGTCACATGATCAATATCAATCGCGCCGGAGGTAACAGTCAGTGGCTTGGCATCAGGCTTATCTTCCATCCCCAAAGGAGCGGAAATCAGCCGCATCGAATTTTCGATCACACCATAAGAGCGCAACATGCCATTCATCTGCATCATCAGACGACCAAGCAACATATTCATGCGCAGAACCAGACCCAGCGTGAAAGCAACCTCACCGACTGTTGCCTGCCCCTTCGTCCACAAGTCCATGGAAAACACAGCCACCAGCACGATCATCAGACTGGACAGTGCTGTCATAGCCACGCGCATACCCGTCAAGGTACGCATAAAAGGCAGCATGGTGGTGATATAGCTGCTGAAGCCTGACCGCAGATAAGCCTGATCCATATCCGGCGTGTTCAGTTTGATTGTCTGAATATTGGTGTAACTGTCGACAATACGGCCATTGATCAGCGATCCGGCTTCCGCACTGGCCTCAGCCTGTTTGCGCATCTTAGGCAGATAAAGCCGTGCGATCCATGCAAACAACACCATCCACACAACCACCAGCGCGGCAAGCCGCCAATCCAGCTGACCAAACAGCAACAGCGTTGTGACACTATAAATCAGCATGAACCAGACCACCTGAATAAAACTGGTGATCAAATCCCCTGCCGCCTGCCCTGCCTGCCAGACTTTGGTAGCGATGCGGCCGGAAAAATCATTCTGGAAAAAAGCATAGGACTGGCGCAATACATAGGAGTTCGCCTGCCAGCGGATCATATTGTAAAAACCTGGCGTAATCGTCTGGTCATCCAGCAGCGAGCTGAGTGCGGTCATCAGTACCCGCACGATCAGCACGATAAAGCCCATCAACAAAAGTTCGGTACCGGCAGAAACATAGAGGCCATGCCAGCTGCGCACCACAGCGCTCTGATCAAGGATATCCACAATACGACCGGTGAAATAAAACAGCCCCGCTTCAAGCAACGGCAGAATACCGCCGACGAACAAAGCCAGCAGCAAAGGCCATCGTGCCTGATACATATAATGCATCAAAAAACGCATCGTCGTCTGGGGCGGACGTTTACCGTCGAAATCCTGTAACGGGTCAATCCAGTTTTCAAACCAGCGATAAATCATATTCATCGGAAAAGCCTTTCCGCAGCACCCCGCAACCCAACATAATCAAAGCTATCAACGGGAAGGCGCATGTAAACGAATGCCATCAGGCATACTGCAAATAATCTTAAAATATAAAGTAAAAAAGAGTTCTGTCCGTTATGCAAACAGGACAAAGCGTTTTTAAGAAGAGAAAATGGCAGCCGCCCCTTATCAAGCGGCTGCCTTTCTTCTAACTCTGCACCAGTATTACTGTGCAGGCTCAGCCAGTTCGGCCTCTTCTTCCTCGTCAAAACCGAGGAAACCACCGGACTGACGCGCCCAGAGCGAAGCATAAACGCCACCCTGCGCAATCAGTTCTTCATGGGTGCCATCTTCAATGATCCGCCCCTGATCCATAACGATCAGACGATCAAGCGCTGCAATGGTCGACAGGCGATGCGCAATCGCGATAACGGTCTTGCCTTCCATCAACCGGTACAGACTATCCTGAATCGCCGCTTCCACTTCGGAATCGAGTGCGGAAGTTGCTTCATCCAGAATAAGGATCGGCGCATCTTTGAGGATCACACGGGCGATTGCCACACGCTGACGCTGACCACCGGACAGTTTCACACCACGCTCACCGACATGCGCATCAAAGCCCTGACGGCCTTTGAGATCGCTGAGATGTGGCAGGAACTGATCAGCCTGAGCCTGAATCACCGCCTCCATCATCATCTCGTCGGTCGCATCAGGACGGCCATAGCCGACATTGTCACGCACCGAGCGGTGCAGCAGCGATGTATCCTGTGTCACCATACCGATATTGGCACGCAGACTGTCCTGCGTAACTTTGCAGATATCCTGACCGTCGATCAGGATTTTACCCTGTTCCAGATCATAGAAACGCAAAAGCAGGTTCACCAGCGTTGATTTACCCGCACCGGAACGGCCGACAAGACCGACCTTTTCGCCCGGACGAATGTTCAGCGACAGATCATTGATGATGCCTTTGCCTTTGCCATAGTGGAAACCGATATGATCAAAGGTGATCTCACCGGAACGCACATGCAGCGGTTTTGCATCTTCATGGTCAATCACTTTGCGTGGCTGCGCGATAGAGCGCATACCATCCTGCACTGTACCGATATTCTCGAACAGCGCGGACATTTCCCACATGATCCACTGGGACATACCGTTCAGACGCAGACACAAAGCAATACCGATCGCCACAGCACCAACCGAGGCAACATTATCGATCCACAACTTGATACCCAGCGCGCCGACTGAAAACAGCAGCACAGAGTTCATAAAATACAATGAGCCGAAGAACTGCGTTACCATACGCATCTGACGGTTCACCGTATCCTGAAACTGCTCCAGACTGTCACGGACATAGCTTTCCTCGCGCTTTGTGTGCGAGAACAGTTTAACCGTGGCAATATTGGTGTAGCTGTCGACGATACGACCGGTCATTTCAGAACGGGCATCGGCCTGCGCCTCGGAGATCACCCGCAGACGCGGAATGAAATAACGAAGCAGACAGACATAAGCACCTAGCCAGACGACAAACGGGATCATCAGGCGCCAGTCAGCTGTGGCTGCGATAAACAATGTACCGGTGAAATAGACCGAGACATAGACCATCACATCCGCAAGCTTGATAACCGTTTCACGCACAGCCAGTGCGGTCTGCATCAGTTTGGTGGAGATACGTCCGGCAAATTCATCCTGAAAGAATGTCATCGACTGACGGATCAGATAACGGTGCATCAGCCAGCGGATACGCATCGGGAAATTCCCGATCAGCGTCTGGTGCAGAACCAGTGATTGGAGCAGAACAATCAATGGCAGGATCACCAGAATAACGCCGCCGATCAGCGCCAGCTTCCACCCTTCCTGCTGCAGGAAGGTTTCACGGCTATGCTCGCCCAGCCAGTCCACGACATTACCGAGAAAAGCAAACAGCGACACTTCAAAAATCGCGATCAGCGCCGTGAGCAATGCCATGACAATGATCCACGGCCATGCACCGCGGCTGTAATACATACAGAATTTGAACAGGCCTTTTGGCGGCTGTTCCAGCGGCACGTCCGGATAGGAGTGCAGCCGTTTTTCGAACCAACGAAACATTTCAGACCTCAAATACGGGGAATCCCGTGCGAACCGTCCTCTATGCCTTTTCCGCAAAACGGATATGACAGGAACGGCTTGTTTCATGTGCGGCTTCGTCTTGTCTCTTACAAGCAGAGCGTAAAACGAAACTTTAGCAATTTTGAGAGCACCGAAGATCCGCGGACATAACACCCGAAAACCTTCAATGCTGATTGAGGATTAAATGCGTGAGGACATTTAACCGGAAGATGGATGGAAGATCGTATTTTGCCTGCAGGTCCGGCGGCACAACTCAACGCCGGAAACAGGTTATCAGGTGGTTTGCTACAGCAATCTGATGAATACGTTATTTTATCAGTCCCGTTTACTGCAACGCCGCAGACGGTGAACCAAAGCAGGCGATGGTGCCTGCAACAGAAGCGGCTGCTACTGGGCAAAGATTCAAAGAAATCTTAATGGTCATCACAGCCTCCTTCATGGTCAATCTGATAAAACGGACGCTCCGTATAGCACCATGATTTTTATGCGGCTAGCTTAAAGCAGAGTTTTTCCGTTCACTTTGCCGAGAACATGCCGAACTGTGACAGATTACACACAATTCTTATTCTTTGAAATTATATGCTATAGGCCGCTCATCTGATAACATTGCTACAAACCCGATGCCCTTTGCAGAAGAAATGACTACCTGATGACAATACATATCGCGCTTTTTCAACCGGACATTCCCGGCAATACAGGAACCATTTTGCGTATGGCCGCTTGTCTGGGTGTCGCAATTCATGTGATTGAGCCTGCCGGTTTTGATCTCTCTGATCGCGGGTTGAAACGTGCAGGCATGGATTATCTGGAACAGGCAGCTCTGACCCGTCATCTTGACTGGGAGCATTTCAACAACTGGCGTCTGTCAGAAAACCGCAGGCTGGTCTTGCTTTCAACCAAGGCCGCGCAACCCTATACGGATTTCAGCTATCAATCGGGTGATATTCTGCTGTTTGGCCGGGAGTCCGCGGGCGTGCCTGATTACGTGCATGAAACCAGCGAAGAGCGCATTATTATTCCGATGGTTGAAGGCGCGCGCTCACTCAATCTCGCACTTTCAGTGGCAATGGCCGCCGGAGAATTTATTCGACAAACTAAAAACTAGAATTTATTCGACAGGCGAAAAGTTAAAGACAAAGCTTTAGATTTCAGTCAATTAGCGAAAAAAGCGGAATCTGTTTCTGATCCTGTTGAATCAGAACATCAGCAAATTCCGCTAAATAGCTTAGAGCGCCGTGTGCCATACTTGGCACACAAAATTCGCTCTAACACTTTAAAATTAGAGCATAATTTCTTCTTAAGCTGATCCAATTTTAAGGAATTATGCTCTAGTCGGAACTTGGCAGGCGCCGGATGGTAAACTCGATCACATCATTCGGCCGCACATACCAGCTTTCAATCTCTGTCCAGTAGGCTGCCTTCGGATAGGCATCAAACCACTCGCGCGCTTTGACACGGGCAATACTGCGCGGCAGTGAGAATGTTTCACGGATATAGCCATCGCTGATATTCGGCTTCACGCCGGATGCAGCTTTGCGCATCTGCCTGCGCAGACCTTCAAGCGGCGGTTTTGGCGGAATGGATGTCATAAGCGATCTCCTTTACAGCACCATCGAAGGGTCAAAAGACAAAGCGGACATTTTAAGCTCGGCATAAATTAGTCACTTACAAAGGGTTACAATCCGCAGCTGCACCACTCACACAACCCTGTATTGTAATTTACCGCAGAATCTCGCTAGAAACGAGTCATTTCCGTGTCTCTTATCGCTATAAAGTGTGAACGGAATCTGTCTTTTTCCAAAAAACAGAAAGCTTTCATAAACATAATCCGGTTTATGAAGACTATATAACCTGTTGACAGCTGCTGATATGCTGGTGCTGCGGCTTCACCCAAAGCACCCAAAACATAACAAGGAACCAAGCATGCAACGTCCGGATCTTCCAGCTCATCTTCCAGATAATATCGATGAGAAAAAACAACTGGCGCAAAACTGGTTCGAAGAACTGCGTGACCGTATCTGCTCCCTGTTTGAAACGCTTGAAGACGAAGTCGCAGGTCCACTGAGTGACCGCGAAGCCGGCCGTTTTGTTCGCACACCTTGGGTAAAAGATGAAGGTCGTGGTGGCGGCGGTGTCATGTCGATGATGCATGGCCGTGTTTTTGAAAAAGTCGGTGTGCATGTCTCCACAGTCTATGGTGAGTTTTCACCGGAGTTCCGCGCACAAATTCCGGGTGCCGATGAAGACCCTCGTTATTGGGCAAGCGGCATCTCGCTGATTGCACACCCGCAAAATCCGAATGTACCGGCAGTGCATATGAATACCCGTATGGTTGTCACAACCCGCCAGTGGTTCGGCGGTGGTGCCGATCTGACACCAGTACTTGATCGTCGCCGGACACAGGAAGATGCCGATAGTCAGGCCTTCCATAAAGCGCTGAATTTCGTCTGCAACAAACATGCAGGCATTGCCGATTATGACCGCATGAAACAATGGTGCGATGAATATTTCTATCTGCCGCACCGTCAGGAACCGCGCGGTATTGGCGGTATTTTCTATGACTGGCTGCATTCAGCCGACGAACAGGGCGGATGGGATGCTGACTTTGCATTCACCCGCGATGTCGGCCGCTGCTTTGCGGTGGTCTATCCGCATATTGTGCGCCAGAATTTCAACCAGCCGTGGACAGAGGAAGATCGCGAAGAACAGCTGATCCGCCGTGGCCGCTATGTGGAATTCAATCTGCTGCATGACCGTGGCACGATCTTCGGCCTCAAGACCGGCGGCAATATTGCATCGATTCTGTCTTCCATGCCGCCAGTGGTAAAATGGCCTTAATATAAATATCAGAACGGGGGCATTAGCCCCCGTTTTTTATTGATCAAAATTTTTCAGGAATTGTGCGCGGATCAGCATACCGGAGCTCACTTTTACCGGCTTATCAAAGACCTGCATATTCGCAAAAACCAACTGACGGCCGTCTTTTTCCGCCCAGCCGACAAACCAGCCTAAGCGCTGTTCACCTACAAACTTGCCTTTTGCATCACGCAGCCGCGCTGCACCGGTTTTGCCGGTAACCTTCCAGCCTTTTTCCGATGCAAAAACTGTCATTGCAGCTTTGGCTTTCTGTTGTGCCTGCTTGGATACCGGCAAAGTCTCATGCACAAGCTTATTCAGAAATTGTATCTGCTCGTCCGGTGAAATCTCCAGTGAAGAGCCAATCCATGAACCTGTCAGCCCGTCCTGTTTTCCGGCTCTGCCCGAAACATCCATATTGCCGTAATCAAGTGCTGCTACAGCTTCAGAAAACTGCTTCTGTCCCAATTGCCGTGTAATTTCACGCGAATACCAGACAACTGATTGCTCCAGCCATCGTGCCGGATCAACCGCAATTCTGTCACGCTCCGGTGCTTCCATTTCTGGCTTCCACTGCCAGACCGGATCATGTTCCGAGTGGAGGATGTTTTTGTCGTAACCGATCACAGCGAGCGGCACTTTAAATGTCGATGCCGGCGTGAAACGCTTATCACAGACACCTTTGCGGGAAAGGATTCTCTGCGATGCGGCATCCATGACCACCGCGCACTCAGCTACAACGCCCTTTTCAGCGGCTTGTGCCTGAAAGCTGATCCCGCCTGTCAAACCCAAAGCCAATAATACTGCTGATCGCAATCTTTTATCCATAATACACAACTCCGGAATACTGAAAATATTAAGCACCTGTACCCGTAGTTAAAAACAAAAACGGGGCGGAAATTCCGCCCCGATATGTCAGGATAAAGATGCTAACAGATTTTCTTTTGTGAGCTCAAATCCGGAAGCCAGCCATGTTGCCTCGAGTGCTTTGAGCCGCTTGCCAAGCTCGGGGCCTTTTTCAAAACCAAGCTTCATAAGATCAGCACCGCTGAGCGGAAACACCGGCACATCTGCCGTTTCTGCAACCTCCAGCAAACGACTATACTGCCCTGCCCGCATCATCGCCTGATTATCATTTTCCGCTTCTGCGCGCGCAGAGACCAATGCCAGTTTCATCCGGTCAATAAGAGCCTGCCGCGAACCGCCATAGATAAGCTTGATCAGACCGGTATCAGACAATTCAGGCTTTGGCAGGTCAGCCAGCGCCCAGGCTTCCAACCGTGCTTTATCGGCATTGGAGAGGCGCAGCCTTTTGCCAAGCTCAGTCATTCGCGCGGCATCCGGCGGCACAATTGTCTGCAAACGCAACAGAGCATCCGGCTTCCAGCCCAGATCGCGCTCACTGCGCACCAGCGCATGAATGCCATCAATGCCCCATTTTTCGCTTTCCGGCAGAATTTGGCTAAGCACACCGGACTGGCGCATCCATAGCAATGCACGTGACGGATCAGGTGCAGAGAGCAGTTTTTTCAGCTCCGACCACACCCGCTCGGCAGACAATGACTGTAAATGGCTTTTCAGTTTGGCACTGGCTTTCAGACCTGCCGCATCCGGCCGTCCTGTTCCATACCACGCGAAAAAGCGGAAGAAGCGCAGGATACGCAGATAATCTTCCGTAATCCGTGTCTCGGCATCGCCGATAAACCGCAGAACTCTGGCTTCAATATCCACCAGTCCGCCGACATGATCCACCACATCGCCGTTAGCGCACACATAAAGCGCATTAACGGTAAAATCACGGCGCTCGGCATCGGTCTGCCAGTCACGGCCAAAGGCAACCGTCGCTTGGCGTCCGTGTGTTTCCACATCGGCGCGCAGCGTTGTCACCTCATAGGGCACACCGTGTGCAACAACCGTTACAGTGCCATGATCGATACCCGTCGGCACAACTTTAAAGCCGCATTTCTCAGCACGCGCTTTGGTCTCTTGCGGTAGCGTTGTGGAGGCAATATCAATATCGCCCACCGGCTCGCCCAGCAATGTATTGCGCACAGCACCGCCAACAACACGTGCCTCTTCACCATCTTCTGAAAGCGCTGCCAGCAATTGCTGCAAAGACGGCACATTCAGCCAGTCCGCACGATCTGCAATATTCAGCACTGTCATTGTCTTCTCACTCACGCATAAAGCCTTTCATAGAGGCTGCGGATAATCCCCGCTGTTGCGCCCCAGATATTCCGATTCTGATAATGGATGGCATAGAAAAACCGTTCATGTCCTGCAAAGATGCGGCTCTCGCGCTGATGCTGCTGCGGGTCCATAAGAAAGTGCAGCGGTACTTCAAAAATATCCGCCACTTCATCCGGATTAGCGCGCAGTTCAAACGGTGTGCGTACAACGGCCAAAACCGGTGTAATCGTATAGCCGCTGCCGGTCATATATTGCGGCAAACGCCCCAGTGTCTGAGCCTGTCTCACGTCCAGCCCGATTTCCTCATTAGCCTCGCGCAGTGCCGCATGTTCCGGGCTTAAATCCTCTGCATCAATCTTGCCACCGGGAAAAGCGACTTGTCCTGAATGGCTGCGCATCTGCGCATTACGCGTGGTCAGCAACACGCTGGCATGATCGCCGCGATCCACCACAGGGATCAACACGGCTGCCGGTTTGAGCTTGATCTTCAGGCGCGGATCAGCACCTGCCATAACATGAGAGGCAGTCCATTGCGGATTGAGCGCATGATCGCCGCCTACTGGCAGGCCGCTTGAATCAAATTCATCGGCAACCGCCATAGCGCTTTGTTTTTGTTCAACTCTGCGCATCAAATCCTGCGCCGTAAAACCCGTATCCGTTATAAAATCTGTCATCTTATCACTGTAAGTTTTCAGCTGCCATTACCGGAAATAACTGCCCGCTTGAGCGCAAGGCAAACATTAGCTGCCCGTCGATCAGCAACTCTTCACCAAGGGCTACCAGATCATACATCACAGCACGGCTGACCAGCGCCTCAAGACGTCCTCTGACCAATATATAGGGTTTCAATCCGCCAGTTTCATCATCAATCACAAAACGCAGCGGATGTTCTGCATCGGCCTTCACAACATCACCGACATTAGTACGGAAAGTCAGAACCTGTGCGTCCCCCTCACCGGAAACGTGCATCTCAACGGCATTGAAATGTGCATCCTCTACACGGATGGCGATCTTTTCAACCGGTGTCACCAGATAGGTTTTGCCATCTGCATCTTTGCGCAGCACCGTGGAAAACAAACGCACCAGCGCCGGACGGCCAATCGGTGTGCCCATATAGAACCATGTGCCGTCGGCCTTGATTTCCATATCCAGCTCACCGCAAAAATCCGGTTCCCAGCGCTCCACCGGCGGCAATCCCTTATTCTCTTTGCCCTCTCCAAGCTGGTTGGCAGCACGACGCATCAGCGCATCCAGACCACCTGAATCAGCGGCAATCCCTTTAGCAACAACACCGGCATTCTTGTTTGTTTCCGTCATATTGCCGCTGTTCATTTCAGTTTCCTGTTAAGAGCTGTGCCTAATCGCCGGATGCATGTGCGATTAAACAGACCGATACCATTTACGCTTCCATCAGCATGACATAGTCTTGCCCGATGATTCAAGTAATCCGGATAAAGCATCTGTTCAGGAATTAAGAGGACATTATGAATTTTACCACTGCGCCGAACATAGATCCTGAGGCCGTAATACAGGCTGCCGATCAGGCTGTCAGTGATATCAACCGGATACGCGAACAAATCGGGCAGGTCATCTATGGTCAGCAACAGGCCGTTGAGAATACGCTGGTCGCATTGCTTGCCGGTGGTCATGCCTTGCTGGTCGGTGTGCCGGGTCTGGCAAAAACACGTTTGGTGGAAACGCTTGGCACTGTTCTCGGTCTTGATGAAAAGCGCATCCAATTTACACCGGATCTGATGCCGTCTGATATTATCGGTTCGGAAGTGATGGATCAGGACAGCGATGGCCGCCGCTCCTTCCGCTATATTAAAGGGCCGGTTTTTGCCCAGTTGCTGATGGCTGACGAAATCAACCGTGCCTCACCGCGCACCCAGTCTGCATTGTTGCAGGCAATGCAGGAATATCATGTCAGTGTCGCCGGTCAGCGCCACGATCTGCCAAATCCGTTCCATGTGCTGGCAACGCAAAACCCGCTGGAACAGGAAGGCACCTACCCGCTGCCGGAAGCACAGCTTGACCGTTTTCTGATGCAGATCGATCTGGATTATCCTGATTTGGAAGCCGAACGCGCCGTGCTGCTCAACACTACCGGCACAGCACAGGCACGACCGGTCAAAGTGATCGAAGCTGCCCGCTTGCAGGAAATCCAGCAGCTGATCCGTCAGATGCCGGTGCCGGAAACCGTGCTTGAAGCGATCCTCAAACTGGTACGTTCTGCCCGCCCTGATGCGCATAACATCCATGCGAAAAATCACATCAGCTGGGGGCCGGGTCCGCGCGCCGGACAGGCATTGATGCTCTGCACCCGCGCCCGTGCACTTTATGAAGGCCGCCTTGCGCCATCTGTTGATGATGTGAAAGCGCTGGCCGAGCCGGTTCTCCAGCATCGTATGGCGCTAAATTTTGCAGCGCGTGCCGATGGCGTGAGCGTGCGTGATGTGATTGCCAAACTGACACAGGCTCTCAATTAATGGCTGCAATCGGTACCATAACCAGTCCGGAACAGGCCATTGACCTGCTTAGCCCTTCCCGTCAGCAGGCGGCACTGATGCCGGATCTGATCACACAGGCACGTCACATTGCCGGTTCTGTGATCAATGGCTGGCATGGCAGACGCAAACGCGGTACCGGCGATAATTTCTGGCAGTTCCGCCCATATGCACAGGGCGATATGCTCTCGCGCATTGACTGGCGGCGCTCTGCCCGTGATGATCATACCTATATGCGTGACCGCGAATGGGAAACGGCGCATACGATCTGGCTGTGGTGCGATCCTTCGCCGTCCATGCTTTATCAGTCCCGTTTCAGTCCGGTTTCCAAACAACACCGTGCATTGGTGCTGACTTTAGCGCTGGCCGAATTGTTCAGCCGCTCCGGTGAACGCATCGCCTATCCGGAAATTATGCCGCCATTGCTTGCCCGTAACGGCGCTGAGCGGCTGGCAACTGCATTGCTGCAACAAAAGACTGTCTCCGCAGAGCCTGATCTGCAATCTTTGCAGCGTTTTAACGAACTGGTGCTGATCAGCGATTTTCTGCAACCGGCAGATATCCTGAGTGCCAAGCTGGATCAAATTGCGAGGCGTGGTATCCGCGCTCATCTTATCGCCGTTGCTGATCCTGCCGAGGCGGATTTTCCTTTTGCAGGCCGCACAGAATTTCGTGATCCGGTCAGCGGAGCGGTTCTGATCGCCGGTCAGGCGCAGACCTATGCGGAAGAATATCGCAGGCTCTATCAGGCACAGCGCAATTTTTTACGTGAGACCTGCACAAAATTTGGCTGGAGCTTTATCACCAGCTCTACCGACAAACCGGCCGCACAGGCGCTCACGACATTGCATGGCTTTTTGGCGCAGTCTCACACCGCATCCGGAGGCGCGTTTTAAATGCCGCTGATTTTCACTGCCCCGTGGCTGCTTGCCGGTCTGGCGACTTTACCCGTTATCTGGTGGCTGTTGCGGGCAACGCCGCCAAAACCGGCGCAGGAACCATTTCCGCCGCTGGCTATTCTAGCAAAAATTGCCCGCCACGATCAGGAAGCCAGCAAAAGCCCGTGGTGGCTGACGGCACTGCGCCTGCTGCTGGCAGCACTCGTCATTTTCGCTGTTGCAGGCCCTGTCTGGAAACCACAGCCTGTTACTTTCACCGGCACACAGCCGGTTGTCATTATGATTGATAATGGCTGGGCTTCGGCACCGCATTGGGCAGAATTTGAAAATCAGGCACAATGGCTGATCGCCAATGCAGAGAAAAATGACGCGCCAGTCTTTTTGACTGCCACAGCTGAACCGCAAAATGCTGCAAGCGGGCCGTTTACCGCTGCACAAGCACTGGAACGTCTGCAAGCATTGGAACCACGCCCCGTCCCCGTTGAGCGTCTTGCTACAGCGGAGCGCCTGAGCACTGCTCTGAAAAACACACCGGAAGCCCGCATATTTTATCTGAATGACGGACTGGAAAGCGCTCAGGACAAACAGGCTTTTGCTGCGCTGGATAAGGTTCAGGCGGTTTCCGTGCAACTGATCATGCCTGAAAGCCTGCCGCTTTATGCCATTCAGGGCGTCTCCAATCAGCAGGATGCTTTGACCGTCAGTCTGTTGCGCCCGTCTGATGATCGTAAAGCTGTGCGAGCCCGGATCAGCGCCTATGATAATCAAGGGCGCGTATTGGCACAGACCCAAGCGGAATTTGCAGAAAATGCTGACAAGGCAACAGCGCAACTGATCATACCGGTTGAGCTGCGCAATGATATTGCCATGGTGCGTGCAGATCAGATGCGCCACGCCGCTGCAACATGGTTGCTGGATGATAATAATCGCCGCCGCCGTGTCGGCCTGCTCGATGCCGGCAATGCGGATAAGGCACATTCACTGCTGTCGCCGCTGCATTATATTTCTTCAGCCATGGCACCCTTTGCCGACCTGATCAGCGCTAATGACCGCGATCTGGCTCAGTCCGTGGACAGTCTTCTGGAAAAGAAACCATCCGTCATCATCTTGTCTGATATCGGACGTCTGCCGGAAGGCGCGACCACCAAACTATTGAAATGGGTAGATGAAGGCGGCACATTGCTGCGTTTTGCGGGGCCGCGTCTGGCGGCAGCGCAAAGCGGCGATCAGAATAATAAACGTGATCCGCTGCTGCCTGTGCAATTGCGCAGCGGCCAGCGTAATCTTGGCGGCACATTGTCGTGGTCAACACCGCAATCCATTGCTCCCGCACCGGAAAACAGCCCGTTCCGCAATATCCAGCTCCCCGATGATGTGACTGTGCTGCGGCAAGTGCTGGCAGAACCATCACCGGATCTGATGCAGAAAAGCTGGCTTAATCTGGCGGATGGTACACCACTGATTACCGGTGAGAACCGTGGCACCGGTCGTTTGGTGCTGTTTCATATCGCGCCGGATATCGGCTGGTCGAGTTTGCCGCTCTCCGGCGGCTTCGTCGATCTGCTGCGCCGCATTACGGAAACCTCCGGCGCACAAAGTGCAGCGGGTAGCACTGATCAGACAATTACCCTGCCAGCCTATCGCCTGCTCGATGCTGTCGGCAATCTGGCAGGGCAGCCGGTTGCCGCGCGTCCGCTGGTGATTGAAAAAGGCAAAACCCCTGCAAGCTCAATTCTCAATCCGCCCGGCCTTTACGGCACAGAGCAGGCGCATAAAGCTTTGAACCTGATGACCAGCGATACAGTTCTGAGCCCGCTGTCCAAACCAGATATGACCAGCAATGTCAGTATGGTACCGGCCACACGAGCCCAGACCATCAACCTGCAAGGCCCGTTATTTGCATTGGCTGCTCTGTTGCTGGCGCTTGATGGTCTGCTGATGTTGTGGATTGGCGGTACGTTTTCAGGTCGCCGGTTGCGCGGTTTCACGTCAAAATCCTCCGGCACAGTCAAATCCCTGCTGATCCTTTTTGTTTTGTCAGCGGCATTTGTTGCCTCACCTTTCGCCGTCCAACCGGTACAGGCGCAGGAAACAGCAGTAAAAGATGACAGTAAACCGGATGATCAGGCAAAGATTGATGTGCTTGATGTTACCCATCTGGCCTATGTACTGACCGGAGACAAAGCCACAGATGATCTGAGCCGCATTGGTCTGAGCGGTCTCAACCAGTTTGTTGCCGACAAAACCTCACTGGAACCCGGTGCACCAATTGGCGTTGATCCGGAAAAGGATGAGCTGGCTTTTTACCCGATGATCTATTGGCCGGTGGATGAGAAAGCGCCGTTTCCGAGTGAAAAAGCTCTGCAGCGCATTGATGCTTATATGCAGCAAGGCGGTACAGTCATTTTCGACACTCGCGACCAGCTCTCAGGGAATACGAGTGGTCTGAGCGGCAGCAGCCCTGCCACCGAGCGCCTGCGCGAAATGCTGGATGCGATGAATATTCCGCCGCTGGCACCGGTCGCGGATAATCATGTTTTGAGCAAAACCTTCTTCTTAATGCCCGATTTTCCCGGTCGCTATCGTGGCAGCCCGCTCTGGGCTGAGGCACCCGTTGAGACCACAGATACCGCTGAGCAGAGTGCTGACAGGCCGGTGCGCAACGGGGATGGTGTCAGCCCGATCCTGATCACCGCCAATGATCTCGCAGGCGCATGGGCGATGGATGAAAACTGGCAGCCGCTTTATCCGACAGTACCGAATGATCCGATGCAGCGGGTCTATGCGCTGCGCGGTGGTGTGAATATGGTTATGTATGTGCTGACCGGTAATTATAAAGCAGATCAGGTGCATGTACCCGCTTTGCTGGAACGGTTGGGGAATTGATGATGAGCCTGTTTTCCCTCAACTTCTCCCCGTTGCTATCTTCTCTCTGGCTGGCACTCTGTCTGGTGCCGCTGGCGCTCATCACGCTTGCAGGTTTAGCCTTACGCAAACGTGGCAGCCTGTTGCGCCTCGCCGGTTTTGCAGCCCTCGCATTGGCCTTGTTCAATCCTGAAATAACACGCGAACAACGGGAACCGTTGAAAACGATTGTCGGCGTTGTGGTTGACCGCAGCGCCAGTCAGTCTCAGGGCAATCGCACACAGGATACTGACAGTGCGCTTGAAGCTTTAAAACAAAAGCTCAGCGCCCAGCCGGATATTGAAACACGGATTATCGAAGCCGGTGCTGGTACAGAAAACCGCGATACTACCCGCCTGTTTACAGCACTGAACGAAGGTCTGCGCGATGTACCGCCATCGCGGATCGGCGGCGCGGTAATGATTACCGATGGTCAGGTGCATGATGTGCCTGCAAAAGCCGATGAGCTGAATCTCCAGGCTCCCGTTCACGGGCTGATTACCGGTACAGGCGATGAATTTGACCGCAACATCCGCTTTATCCGCGTGCCGCGCTTTGGTCTGAGTGGCAAACCGCAAGAACTGGTTTTCCGTGTTGATGATGCCGGTAAAATCCCCGTAAATGCATCGCAAGCCACGGTTACCATTCGTATCAATGGTGAAATGGTTGCCACAGTTCCGACACCTGTTGGTCAGGATGTTAAAACCGAGATCACCCTGCCCCATGCCGGTCGCAACATTGTGGAAATCGCCACAGAGCCGCTGGAGGGTGAAGTTACCACAGCCAATAATCAGGCTGTTGCGCTGATAGATGCAATCCGCGAAAATCTGCGGGTGCTGCTGGTTTCCGGTGAGCCGAATAATGGTGAGCGCACATGGCGCAACCTGCTCAAATCCGACACCTCTGTCGATCTCGTGCACTTCACCATTCTGCGTCCGCCGGAAAAACAGGATGATACGCCGATCAATGAATTATCACTGATCGTTTTTCCGACACGCGAATTATTCGTCGACAAGGTTGAAGATTTCGACCTGATCATTTTCGACCGCTACCAGCACCGCAATGTGCTGCCGCTGCTCTATTACGATTACATTGCCCAATATGTGCAGAATGGCGGCGCTCTGCTGATCGCGGCAGGCCCCGAATATGCGGACAGCATGTCCATCGCCCGCACGCCGCTGCTCAGTGTTTTGCCTGCCTTGCCAACCGGTACTGTCACGGAAAAAGGCTTTTATCCGCGTCTGACTGAATCAGGTAAACGTCATCCTGTGACACGAGGTCTTGAAGGCAGCGAGCAGGAACCACCGCAATGGAGTCGTTGGTTCCGCTCTATCGATATTAATACACCGCAGGGCGAAACCGTGATGCAAGGCCCTGACAACAAACCATTGATGGTACTTGGCCATCAAGGCAAAGGCCGCGTTGGCATGCTGCTCTCTGATCAGGGCTGGCTCTGGGCGCGCGATTTTGAAGGTGGCGGCCCCTATGCATCGCTCTATCGCCGTATGGCGCATTGGCTGATGCAGGAACCGGAACTGGAAGAAGAAGCTCTGACCGCCAAGGGGACTTCCGACCGGCTGGACATTACCCGCCAGACGATGAGTGATAAGGTACCTGCTGCCAAAGTCACAACACCATCAGGTAAAGTGCTTGACGTACCACTGACGCAATCTGTCGCCGGTCAGTTCACCGCGCAATTGCCGGTCAGTGAACAAGGGCTCTATAAAATTGAGAATGGTGATTATTCCGTTCTTGCCCATGTCGGCAATGTGGATACACCGGAATTGCGCGACAGCATTTCCACCACGCAGAAACTGCAACCGGTAGCACAGGCCAGCGGCGGCAATATTATGCGCTTGCGGGAAACAGCCCAGCAAACGACCATCACCATACCGGATGTCACTCTGATGAACCGCGCACAAACGCAAAGCCCTGCTGATATGCTGGGCTTCAAACCGACACAGGATACAAGTCTGGTAGCGGTGCATCGCATTCCGCTTTTCACCAGCCTGCTGGCCTTGGCAGCATTACTGCTCATTCTCGGCGGGACGTGGTATCGTGAAGGGCGTTAAAAATGAAAAGGCGGTTTCAGTAATCTGAAACCGCCTTATTTTTAAGACTAAAGCTGATTGAGATGTCTGACCTGCCCCGCCAGCTCTTGCAACTCCGGCCCTGTCAAATGCGCGGCACCCGGCAAGATACAAGCCAGCAATCTCTCCGGATTAACCGGCGCAGGCATAATCACCTTATTGGCGTCCACTTTAACAAAGCCAAACTTATTATAATAAGGGGCATCACCGACCAACAGGCTCAGCCGGTGTCCGGCTTTTGCTGAGGCTTCCATCGACTGGTTCATCAAAATCCGGCCAATGCCGCGGCTTTTCCAGCCATCGCGCACAACCAAAGGCCCCAGCAGCAAGGCCGGTGTGGTGCCGATTGCAATCGGTGTCATTCTGATAGAGCCGATCAGCCGTCCGCCATGGAGTGCCACAAAAGACAAATCGCGATCATGCGCCCCACCCTCACGGATACGTGCAGCAGCACGGACAAATCTGCCCGGACCAAAAGCAAGCGCATTAATTTCTTCGATTTCCGCATCGTGGGCGCAGGTTTCCTGCACGTAGGTCAATTCAGACTGCAACATGGCACATCACAATTTCAGAGATTTTGAATTCAGAATTTTCGCGTTCTTCTGTCGCCGTCAGAGGGCGTAAAACGCAAACAGGTGTCCACCGGTGCCGCGCACCGTTTACAATCTCATCGTCGGATGAACTGCAGACCTGTCAATTCCGTTCTCCTGAAAGGTGAAGTGCCGCAAACTGATGCGGATAAGATTGCTTAGCATCATTCTTTTTCATCGTAAAGAGCTATGATGAAAATACCATAGACGCAGTATCGTCCTGTTTTCAGGACAGCGTGTTCTGCAAAAACACTCAGATCAAACGAGACTTTCCGGCATTATGTACTACATTAATGCTCAGAACTTTCTGCCGCTGTCGTTGATGTGAACTATCCGGTCTAAAGCGGCCAATATAAGGAATATTTTCATGGGTCTTTTAGTTGACGGCAAATGGCACGACCAATGGTATGATACGAAAGCGACCGATGGGCGCTTTGTCCGCTCGGCATCGCAATTTCGTAACTGGGTCACCGCTGACGGCAGTGCAGGCCCAAGTGGCACCGGTGGCTTTAAGGCTGAAGCCGGACGCTATCATCTCTATGTCTCCCTCGCCTGTCCGTGGGCACACCGCACACTGATTTTCCGCGCTTTGAAAAAGCTGGAAGATGTCATCAGCGTTTCTGTTGTTGATTATCTGATGGCCGAAGAAGGCTGGACATTAACCGGTAAAGACGGCGCCACACCGGATCACCTCTATGGTGCCAAGCGCCTTTATGAAATCTACACCCGCGCCGACCCGCATTATTCCGGCCGTGTGACTGTACCGGTTTTATGGGACAAGCAGCAGCAGACGATTGTCTCCAATGAATCTGCCGAGATCATTCGCATGCTCAATACTGCCTTCAATGAATTCGGCGATGCATCACTGGATTTCTATCCGGCAGAACTACGCAGTGAAATTGATGCGCTGAATGATTTTATCTATCCGAACATCAATAATGGCGTTTACCGTGCAGGTTTTGCCACTGCACAGGATGCCTATGAAGAAGCCTATAACAATGTATTCGATGCTCTGGATAAGATCGAAGACATTCTTAGCAAGCAACGCTATCTGGCCGGTACCCGCCTCACAGAGGCAGACTGGCGCCTGTTTACCACGCTGATCCGCTTTGATCCGGTCTATGTCGGGCACTTCAAATGCAACAAAGCCCGCATTGCGGACTATCCAAACATCTCAAATTATGTGCGCGAGCTCTATCAGATGGAAGGTATATCCGGCACGGTTAACTTTACTCATATCAAAAATCATTATTACATGAGCCATAAAACCATCAATCCGACCGGCGTAGTACCTTCAGGCCCGAAATTAAACTATAATGAGCCGCATGACAGAGATCGTTTTTAATTTTTCAACTTAATACAAATTGATTCACCAAGTAAAAACTACCTGAAAAACACGATCTATACATAAAAATACTCTGAATGAATATAAAAGAGCACCTTACTCAACGTGTCAATTTTATCACACCGCATTACAATCAATCTGTAATGCGGTGTTTTGCTATGCCTGATTGATTTCAATCAATGGAGAGTTCCTTGCCGCCTGTCATTTTACATGCATTCATAAGCACAACTTAATTTAAACCTGTGCATTCCTGAGCTTTAAGGATATCTGACATGGCATTATTTTCGGCAAACCGTCACACCTGCGCCCTTCTGGCCGCAACAGCACTCACTGCTCTTGCAGTGCAGCCTGTTCTGGCTGCCGATGCAATTATTGCACCGGTTGAACCTCAGATTACAGAAAATCTGCCGGTTGTACTCAGCCCGTGGCAGGTTCGCGTTCGTGCGCTTGGCGTCGTTCCGGAAAATCGTGGTTATGTCAACGAAGTACCGGGTTCAGGCATTAAAGCCTCCAATACAGTCGTGCCGGAACTCGACATTTCCTACTACTTCACCAATAATATTGCCGCTGAGCTGATC
Organism: Pseudochrobactrum asaccharolyticum; assembly: GCF_003314995.1. Classification (GTDB taxonomy): domain Bacteria; phylum Pseudomonadota; class Alphaproteobacteria; order Rhizobiales; family Rhizobiaceae; genus Pseudochrobactrum; species Pseudochrobactrum asaccharolyticum. The sequence goes on along the minus strand of NZ_QNRH01000004.1, from coordinate 148,533 downwards.
CTTGGTACAACCTATTCCAACATTACCGGCAAAGGCGCTATTGATGGTCTTGATGTTGGTAAAACATGGCTGCTGCCACCAACTCTGACCCTGCAGTATCACTTCACTGATTTTGGTGCTTTCAAGCCATATATCGGTGCCGGTGTGAACTACACCTTCTTCTATAACCAGAAGAACCACGATGCAGACTATCTGAAAGTTAAGAATACTTTCGGCGGTGCGCTTCAGGTTGGTTTTGACTACATGATCGACGATCATTGGGGCTTCAACGTTGACGTTAAAAAACTCTATCTGCGTCCGAACTTCGACGTTACTGTCGGCGGCACAGAAATGAGTGGCAAAGCCAAGCTTGACCCATGGCTGATCGGTACAGGTATCACCTACCGTTTCTGAATTTCATGGAAAAGCCCGCTTTCAGCGGGCTTTTTTATATCTCAGATTTTATTCAATACCGATCAGATCACCCCAATCGGCTCGTCGCGCCTGCGCAAACAGGGCTTTATCACGTTTAGTAATCAGCGCCTCGGCAACCGTACCATCCGTGTGGCAAAGTTTGACCGTAACTTTGCCACCACCGATTTTCGGCTGCATCAATACGCGCTGTCCGCCGAGTGCCACAGGCTGACGGGACACGGCCAGATAACTGAACTTCTCGTCCTCCCAAGGCACATCCGCCTCTTTGGTCATCCGGTGAATTTTGGTTCGCGCAACACGCCGTGAAAAATGACACCAATCCGGTGCCTGCACAGCACAAGACTGACTATGTGTACATGGTGCTACAATATATGCGCCCAAAGCCTGTAATTGTGCGCGGGCATCAAGAATACGCTGCCAGCCAGCCGGTGTGCCGGGCTCGACAATCACAAACACGCCTTCTGTGAGATTCCACAATTGCGCGATCAACTGTTGTCGCGCTGCCTCGCTCAGCTCATCCAGCACATAGGCCAGTGTCACCAGATCTGAAGCTTGTGCATTTTTCAAACCTGTTGTCACATCAGCAGCGACCCATTGCACATCCGCAACCGGTGCATGGGCGGAAAGCTTCTCTCCCACTGCACGGATCGCATTGCTGCCCTCCAGCAAACAGGATTGCTCAATCTCCGGCCAGACGTCAGAAGCAGCCCAAAGTGCCGTTCCAGGTCCTGCACCAATATCCAGATGGCTACGCGGAGAAAACTCGCCACATAAATGCGCTGTTTCCTGCAAAGCAGAGGTGACAGCGGCAAAAGTCGCAGGTAAGCGTGCCGCCAGATAAGCATATGCTGCCAGTTCGTCAGATAAGTGCCACTTGCCGTCACGGGTTTCTGCGCGATAACGACGGCTCAGCACCGCCGAAGCCTTCTGCAAATCAGCCAGCGCAACGCCTTGTAATTGCGCATCAACGACCTGTCTCAATGCAGCCGGTAATTCCATAGTCTCATCCTGATAAAAAACTCTGCCACGCCTGGAGCATTTCCAGCAAAACCGTTGCACGATTTTGCTCCGGACAATGCGACAAACAAAAAAATAGAGCGGTTCCTATTTCATGGAACCGCTCTATCATGCGGCAGAGTGATTTAAAACATAGCTGCCCTGATAATCAGCGCTCCAGAACCTGACGGATATCCACCAGATTGGAACGCACGCGCAGGATGTGGAAACCCATCGTTGTCAGATGCGAAGGCGTAAACCATGCATCCTGCCGCCCGTTGGAAACGATTACCGGCTGCATGTCCAATGCGGAGCGCAATTGCTGCTCCATTGTATCCCACAGACCATCCAGATGTTTTTCGGCCAGAACAGCTTTAAAATCCGAATGCGTTGCACGGATCAAACCATAATAAGCATAGAGCTGACCATAGGCGAACCAGAAACGATCATCCGCACGGGTATCAAACCAACCCGCATGATAATTGTCTGAGCGGTCCTTCAGGATTGCCGAGGTTGAACCAAGATCACTGGCGATACGATCGACATATTGAATAAGATTGTCCGCACGAGCATCAAATGTCGCTTCGCAATTCTCGAGACGCGTATTGAACGAGCGTAGTTCTTTGATTGCCGAGCGATAATAGCTTGGCGTCGGTGTTTTCGGACCAAACGGGCTCAGGCCGAAATACCATGTATCTTCACGGAACTGCACATTACCGCGGGCTTTCTGCAGATCACCGTCGATCTGCGAAGTGCCACGCAGACGGCCAAGAGAGTCAACCAGTTCAATCGTCGTCCGGCGAACAGCCGAATGCACACCGCGCTGGAACGAGGCTTTGTTATCCAGAAACGGCGTTCTATCCCAATCCAGCCCGAAGAAACCCATTTTATAGAACAGCATGGAGGAGATCCACGCATTCTGATTGACGTTAAAATCGGTCAGCTCAGCGGTCACCTCTGCCAAAGCAGACGGCGCGCAAACTCGTGGTTTTTGTGATTGCAAAAATGCACTCTGCGGTGCCGGTTGCGGCTCAGGAGTATCCGGACTTGCCGGAACATTCTCTGCATTATCTTTTGGTGTCTCCGCAGGCGTGGCCGTTGGTTCAACCAGTTCTTTTGCCGGTTCCGGTGCAGGTGTTGGCGCAGCAATTTTGGCAGGATCAACTGCCTCACCCGGCGTAACAGCATTCTGATAAGCGTATTTAGCTGGATAGTCCGGATCAAAATTTGTCCAGATCTGTGTCTGTAGCATGAAATAGCCGTAGAGCCCTGCCCAGCCGATAACGACGACCGCAATAATGGTTTTCCACAAGACGCTTCGGCCGCGATAAACGCGCCAAAGTGCCCCGAGCGGCACAGCGATCAGGCGCAGCAATGCTGCAATCATACGCCCTATAAAAGCAAAGATATTTCCGATGATCCTCACGGCCTTGTCCTTTATTTCAGCTCATATCCGGCATGCTGATCAGCCTGAAACCGGACAAAACATTTTTCCCGTAAACCCTTGCATAGTTTCACAGAAATACGCAACAGCACCGGATTTTTAAAATCCTGAATGCCGCAGATCCGGCAATGCACTTCAAACTCTGCAACTGTCTCACAGACAGCGCAGATATTGCGGCACAATCCTTACCGTCAATTTAGTTATTCTTATCGGGATATAAAACGGCGCATCCGGCATTCAATGGTGATTCTGAATTTAATTTTCAGCTTTAGCCTTGAAATTACTGCATATTATTTTTAGCCTGCCTCATTCCGACTTTAATTGTCGTGTTTGCGGATTCTAGAGGAACAAAACAGCTTGAAGACTCCGGACTTTGATGCTTGTTTAACTTTGAGGGGCCGGAACATGTCGCACAAAACTGTGCTGCGGTTTTCTGTCAAACTGCATAAATACAAACAACAGAGCAGTTTCGGGGAAGCGGAAATGCTCTGTGATAAATAAATATAATCCGGTCAATGGAGAGATTCATGCATTTCCAGTCAGCAAAACAGCTGTACCCAACCAAATTGTCGATGACGAAAACCCGGGCTGCAGCTCTGGCGTTGAGCTGCGCCGCCTTTTTCGCCGGCAGTTCCGGTACAATGGCTGCGGAACCTGAAGCCTGCTCAACCATCCGTTTTTCTGATGTCGGCTGGACAGATATTACCTCGACCACTGCCGTCACAACAGAAATTCTCAAAGCACTCGGCTATAAAACTGATATCAAAATTCTGTCTGTGCCGGTGACCTATGCATCACTGAGCAAGAAAGATATTGATGTGTTCCTCGGCTTCTGGAACCCGTCAATGGCTGCGGATTTGCAGCCTTATCTTGATGATAAAACTGTTATTACCCTGCGCACCAATCTGACCGGCGCAAAATACACATTGGCAGTCCCTGCATTTGCCTATGATGAGGGGCTCAAAAACTTCTCTGATATCGCCAAGTTCAAAGACAAGCTCGGCAATAAAATCTATGGCATTGAACCGGGCAATGACGGCAACCGTCTGATTCTCGACATGATTTCCAAAGGTGCCTTTGACCTCAAAGGTTTTGATCTCGCGGAATCCTCAGAACAGGGCATGCTGGCACAAGTCGCCAAGGATATTAAAGCTAAGAAGCCTGTGGTCTTCTTAGGCTGGGAACCGCATCCGATGAACTCGCGCTTTGATATGCGCTATCTCGAAGGCGGCGATGAGTTCTTTGGTCCGAACCTCGGCGGTGCAAAAGTCGAAACCAATGTCTGGAACGGCTACACCGAGCAATGCCCGAATGTCGGAAAATTCCTGACCAATCTTGAGTTCACCCTTGAAATGGAAAACCAGATCATGGGTCAAATTCTTGATGATGGTGAAGATCCGGCAAAAGCAGCAACTGCATGGGTCAAGGCCAATCCGGATGCGCTCAGCCCGTGGCTGAAAGACGTCACCACACTGGATGGTAAGGACGGACTGGCAACTGTGAAAGCAGCTTTCGGCCTTTAAATATTACCGATAAAAGCAGCTGCTCTGAACTTCAGAGTAGCTGCTTCAGATTGACAGCAGTATTTTCGATTATTTTTCAACCGGATATGCTCCGGACTATACTGACAGGAAACGGGGGCCTGACTTTTGGACTGGCTGACTTCACAAAAAATTCCCGTCGGGCGCACGGCAAAAAATGCTGTCACCTGGTTAACTGAAAATCTGAGCTGGCTGTTCGACGGTATTGCCGCCGTTATGCAGACTTTGATTGACGGCTTGCTGGCCGTATTGAAATTTCCGCATCCCTTTATATTGATTGCGATTTTTGCAGCCATCGCATGGGGTTTGCAGCGTAAAATCTCGACTGTTGTCCTGACTATTCTGGGCTTTTTGTTTATTCTCAATCAGGGCTACTGGGATCAGACACTGGAAACCCTGACACTGGTTCTCTCAGCCTGTTTTATCTGCATGGCGCTCGGCGTACCGCTTGGTATTGCCTCCGCGCACCGGCCAAAACTCTATGCAGTACTGCGCCCGATCCTCGATCTGATGCAGACTTTGCCAACCTTTGTCTATCTCATTCCGGCGATTGTATTTTTCGGCATTGGTATGGTACCGGGGCTGCTGGCCACAGCAATTTTTGTCCTGCCCGCCCCTGTGCGCCTGACCCATCTCGGTATTTCTTCAACACCATCGCATTTGAAAGAAGCCGGTGAGGCATTCGGTGCATCCCGTCGCCAATTGCTCTGGAAAATTGAACTGCCTTACGCCATGCCGCAAATTCTGGCAGGTCTCACACAGACCATTATGCTGTCTTTGTCGATGGTCGTGATTGCTGCGCTCGTTGGCGCCAATGGTCTTGGCGTGCCGGTCGTACGCGCATTGAACTCCGTGAATACCGCACTGGGCTTTGAAGCCGGATTAGTCATTGTTGTTGTCGCTATTATTCTCGACCGCATCTTCCGTCCGGGCAGGGAAAAATAATCATGGCTTCAATCAGTCTTCAAAATATCAGTATTGTTTTCGGCAATAAGACGGATCGTGCGCTTGATCTTGCTGATCAGGGCTTTAGTCGGACAGAAATTCAGGAAGAAACCGGACATATCCTTGGTGTTCATAATTGTTCACTGGATATCCGTGAGGGCGAATTACTCGTTCTGATGGGCTTGTCCGGTTCCGGAAAATCCACATTATTGCGCGCCATCAACCGCCTCACCCCGATCAGCCGCGGTTGTGTCACTGTTTATCACGATAATCAGGCGTTTAATGTCACGGATACCGGTACAAAAGAATTGCGCTATCTGCGTACCCATCTGATCTCGATGGTGTTCCAGCAATTCGGCCTGCTGCCTTGGCGCACAGTCGCAGATAATGTCGGCTTCGGTTTGGAAATTGCAGGACTTAAAAAGCAGGAACGTGCAGAAGCAGTCGCACATCAGCTTGAATTGGTAGGCCTACAGGACTGGGCAACACGCAAAGTCGGGGAATTGTCCGGCGGCATGCAGCAGCGTGTCGGTCTTGCCCGCGCTTTTGCTACCGGCGCTCCGATCCTGTTGATGGATGAGCCATTCTCCGCGCTTGATCCTCTGATCCGCGCACGTTTGCAGGATGAATTATTACATTTGCAAGATCATCTGAAAAAGACCATCGTCTTTGTCAGCCATGATCTGGATGAAGCAATGAAACTCGGCAACCGCATCGCCATCATGGAAGGCGGTCGTATCATTCAGTGTGGCAACGGGCAGGATATTCTCAGCAAACCGGCCAATGATTATGTCGCGGACTTCGTCGCCAATATGAACCCGCTCAGTGTCTTGTTGGCTGCCGACATCATGTCAGCACTTGACCGTAGTGCACCGCCGCGTCCTTTCGCAGCAACGGCCAAGCCGGATACCCCTATTCAGGATATTATGCAGGCGATGGTGCGCAATAATGGCGATGTTGGTGTGGTGCATAATGGCGCAATTGTCGGCAAAATCTCTGCGGATGATGTGGTGCGCAGCCTGACCCGCCATCAGAAATGAAGTCTAAATCTTAATATAAAAACGCCGCGCTGAGCAATCAGCGCGGCGTTTTCATTATCTAATCTGCTTTATTAAAGCGCATCTTATCCGAAAACCGTTTCACACTTTTCGGGATGCGCACTAAGCAGCAGAGCGTTTTTTCGCACGTTCTGCAACACGCTGACGGATACTTTCAACATCCGAGCGCGGTGTGGCCGCAAACAGCTTCTTGGTATAGTCGTGACGCGGATTATTGAACACATCATCACGTGTGCCGTATTCAACCACTTCACCGTAATACATCACCATCACTTCGTCAGCGATATAGCGCACCACTGACAGGTCATGGCTGATGAAGACATAGGTCAGGTCAAACTCTTCCTGCAAATCGGCAAGAAGGTTCAGCACCTGCGCCTGTACGGACAGATCGAGCGCCGACACCGGCTCATCGAGAACCAGCAGACGCGGGCTGAGCATCAAAGCGCGGGCAATCGCAATACGCTGACGCTGACCACCGGAGAACATATGCGGATAGCGATTGAAATGCTCACGGCCAAGACCGACCTTGAGCAGCATCTGCATCGCTTTTTCCTGACGCTCTTTTGCGGACAGATTGGTGTTCAGCAAAAGCGGTTCTGCCAGCACATCACCGATCTTCTGGCGCGGATTAAGCGAACCATAAGGGTTCTGAAACACGATCTGCACACGCTGGCGCATTTCGCGGGTCAGGCCATCAGTCGCAATATTCACCGGATGCCCGTCAATCAGCAATTCACCGGATGTCTGCGGATCAATCAAAGTCAAGATGCGGGCAAGTGTTGACTTACCGCAACCACTTTCACCGACAATCGCCAATGTCTTGCCCTTCTCTACTGAGAAGCTGACATTCTTCACCGCATGAACGGTTTTTGCCTTGGAGAACAATCCGCCGCCGCTGTGATAATCCCGCACGATGTTACGGGCTTCAAGAACGATCTCACTCATAGGGCTGCTCCTGACGATGCGGCATTTTGCAGGACAAAATCAGAAACCGTTGGCAAACGGTCACCGGTCGCATTTTCCGGTAAGGCTGAAAGCAGAGCTTTCGTATAAGGATTTTGCGGGTTCTCGAACAAGGAGAGCACATCCGCATCTTCCATTTTATGGCCTTTATACTGCACAATCACACGGTCTGCGGTTTCTGCCACAACACCCATGTCATGCGTAATCATGATCAGCCCCATGCCATGCTCTTCCTGCAACCGCATCAGCAGATCCAGAATCTGCTTCTGAATGGTCACATCAAGTGCTGTTGTCGGCTCATCTGCGATCAGCAACTTCGGATTGCAGGCAATCGCGATGGCAATCATAACGCGCTGACACTGACCACCGGACATCTGATGTGGATAGCTGCCAAGGCGATCCCCAGCATCACGGATACCAACCAGTTCCAGCAATTCAATGGCGCGGGCACGGCGCTGCGCCTTGCCCATTCCGAGATGAAAGCGCAGAACTTCTTCAAGCTGAAAGCCAACGGTAAAGCACGGATTGAGACTGGCAATCGGCTCCTGAAAAATCATCGAGATTTCACGACCGATAATTGCACGGCGTTCTTTATCGCTCATTTTGAGCAGATCACGTCCGTCAAATTCCATCTTGTCAGCAGTAACAGTTGCCGTTTTAGGCAACAGCCCCATCACTGCCAGCATACCGACAGATTTACCGGAACCGGATTCACCGACAATCGCCAGCACTTCACCGGCATCGACAGAAATATCGATGCCATCCACCGCTTTAAACGCACCTGTCGATGTATCAAAAGCTACTGTCAGGTTTTTAATTTCCAAAAGAGCCATCGTCAGCTCCTCTTCAGTTTTGGATCAAGCGCATCGCGCATACCGTCACCAACCAGATTAATGGCCAGAACAGTGATCAGAATGGCAAGCCCCGGAAAGGTCACAACCCACCATGCACGGGTGATGAACTCACGCGCTTCGGCAAGCATTGTGCCCCATTCCGGTGTCGGCGGCTGTGCACCCATACCAAGGAAGCCAAGAGCCGCGGCATCAAGGATCGCATTGGAGAAGGACAAAGTGCCCTGCACGATCAGCGGCGCCATGCAATTTGGCAAGATGGTCTTGAACATCAGACGCAGACGGCTGGCACCGGCCAGACGGGCTGCAACCACATATTCACGGTTCTTTTCTGCCATAACTGCTGCACGGGTCAGGCGTGCAAAATGCGGCTGCAAAACCAGAGCAATCGCAATCATCGCATTCATCAGACCAGGTCCGAGAATGGCCACCAGAACCAGCGCCAGAATAAGCGACGGGAAAGACAGGATGATATCCATCACGCGCATAATGATTGTATCAACCACGCCACCGAAGAAACCGGCGATGAGACCGACAGTCACACCGGAAACCAGCGATAGCACAACAACAACCAGACCGATAAACAGCGAATATTGTGACCCGTAGATCAATCGGGAGAGCACATCACGGCCAACCGCATCAGTACCGAGCAGATAGGCAGCCTTACCGCCCTCCTGCCATACCGGCGGAGTCAGCAACGCATCGCGATATTGCTGCGTCGGGTCATGCGGCGCCAGCAAAGGGGCAAAAACAGCCACCAGCACCAGCGTTACAAAAACAAACAGTCCGATAACCGCGCCGCGGTTAACACTGAAGTAAAACCAGAAATCTGCAAGCTGACGTCGGAACGACACATCAACCGGCTTTTCCAGTGGTACAGTAGAATTACTCATTGGAAACCTCACTTATGCCGGATGCGTGGGTTGATTAAGCCGTAGAGCAAATCAACAGCCAGATTAACAACCATCACAAGAATCGCGATCAGGAGCAAACCGCCCTGAACAGACGGATAGTCACGACGGAAAATACTGTCGATCATCCATTTGCCGATCCCCGGCCAGGAGAAAATAGTTTCAGTCAGGATCGCACCGCCCAGCAATACGCCTACCTGCAAACCGATTGTGGTAATAACCGGAATGAGTGCATTACGCAGGGCATGCATACCGATAACACGGCGCTGGCCAAGACCTTTAGCACGTGCTGTGCGAACGTAATCCTCGCCCAGTACTTCCAGCATCGCGGAACGGGTCTGTCGGGCAATGACCGCCATCGGAATAGTTGCCAGTACCACTGTCGGCAAAATCAGATGTGAAACAGCTGATGCGAAAGCACCTTTTTGTCCGGACAGAAGACTGTCAATCAACATAAAACCTGTGACCGGCGGGAAGAAATACATCAGCGAAATACGCCCCGATACCGGTGTCCACTGCAGAATACCCGAAAACAGGATGATAAGCAGCAGGCCCCACCAGAAAATCGGCATCGAATAACCGACCAGTGCCACACCCATGGATGTCTGATCGAACCACGAGCCGCGCTTAACAGCGGCAAATACACCAGCAGGAATACCAATAAGAACAGCCAGAATAATAGCACAAAATGCTAATTCGACTGTTGCAGGGAAAAGTGTAAGGAATTCTGCGATAACCGGTTTTTTGGTAACCATGGACATACCAAAGTCACCATGAAGCAGGTTCCAGATGTAATCCAGATACTGCTGCCACAGCGGTTGATCAAAACCGAACTGTTTCATCAGTTCCGCATGCCGCTCCGGAGAAACGCCGCGTTCCCCTGCCATCAACAGAACCGGATCACCCGGCAAAACGCGCACAAAACCGAAAGCCAGAATAGTGATACCGAAAAATGTCGGTATCAAATAGGCAATTTTGCTTAAAATGAATCGTATCATGAATATAGCAAGACCGGGCGCTGAATTTTCTCATCCAGCGCCCGGTCATTCTCCTTTAGCGGTTACTCGGAAATATCAACACCGTCGAAACGGTAATCGCCGAGAGGGCTCATTTTGAAGCCTGTAACCTTAGCTGACATAGGGACATAAACCGTCGAGTGAGCCAGTGTATTCCAAGGAGCCTGTTCCTTGAAGATAACCTGAGCCTGTTCATACAGCTTCACGCGTTCTGCCTGATCGGAAGTAATTTTTGCCTTCTGGATCAGATCTTCAAACGGCTGATAGCAGAACTGTGCACGGTTGTTACCACCAACACCTGCGCAACCAAGCAATACGCCGAGGAAGTTATCCGGATCACCATTATCACCGGTCCAGCCGAGAATAACTGCACCATCGCGGTCTTTTTCGCCCGATTTCTTGAGATATTCACCCCATTCCATCGATACGATTTCAGCTTTTACGCCAACTTTTTCAAAGTCAGCCTGCATCAGTTCAGCAGTACGGCGCGCATTCGGCATATATGGACGGCTGACAGGCATCGCCCAGAGCTTCATGTTCAGATCTTTTACACCGGCAGCTTCCAGAGCCTTTTTAGCGGCTTCCGGATCATACTTGTCGTCTTCAATCGCGTTATTATAGCCCCACATTGTCGGCGGGATCGGGTTCTTCGCTACCTGACCGGAGCCCTGGAACACAGCATCAATAATTGCCTGCTTGTTAACAGCCTGATTGAGCGCCTTACGCACTTCCGGCTTATCAAAAGGCGCAACAAGGGTGTTATAGGCAAAATAAGCGATATTCAGACCAGCTTGCTCATCAACTTTCAGGTTTTTATCTTCCTGAAGGCCTTTAATGTCAGCAGGTGCCGGATAGGACATCAGATGACATTCACCTGCTTTGAGCTTCTGCGCACGCACAGAAGCGTCAGTGGTGATCGCAAAGACCAGATCATCGATCTTCTGCTTTTCACCCCAGAAATCCGGGTTGGCTTTATAACGGATAACCGCATCTTTCTGATAAGCAACGAAAGTAAACGGACCGGTGCCCACAGGGAACTGGTTCAGGTTTTCTTTCTTGCCGTCAGCTGCCAGCTTATCCATATATTCTTTCGACATGATCGAAACGAATGGCATCGCAATATTAGCGAGGAACGGTGCTTCAGGACGGGTCAGCACGAATTTAACAGTATGATCGTCAACTTTGACGATGTCCTTGATCAGCGTGATCATTTCCATGCTGTTAAAATATTCATAGGAAATACCGGCAGTATATTCATACCAAGGATTGTCCTTGTTACGCTGACGGTCGAATGAATAGATAACGTCATCCGCATTCAGTTCGCGGCTAGGTGTAAAATAATCCGTAGTCTGGAACTTTACGCCCTTGCGCAGATGGAATGTATATTCCAGTCCGTCTTCAGAGACTTCCCACTTTTCAGCAAGACCTGGCTCAACAACGGTCGTGCCGTTCTGGAATTCCACCAGACGGTTATAGACCGTGTGCGCTGCGGCATCAAAAGTATCACCGCCGGTATAAGGTGCCGGATCAAAACCCTCCGGTGATGCCGGCGAGCAATAGACAAATGTCTTGGCAGATGCCGCGCCTGAGTAACCGGCCATCATGGCAGCAGTCAGCGCAGTCGCAGCAAGAAGTTTAGTGTGAAATTTCATTATAGGCCTCCACCCGATAACAAGCTGCGCCCCTAACGTCGCAGTCTGAACGGTAAAGAAGCATTGAGTACGGTAAAAAGGCAAGTTTATTTTACGTCTAGGTCAACGCCTTGAAATTTAAATCCCTTCTAAACGATTAGCAGCAAATAACATATATTTGATATTTAAAAGAAATTTCGCAAATTGAACCGTTTCAAAATCATGAGCATAACGGTATGATTTTATGTATAAAATGCCCCGCAGAAGCATTTTGCATGATGCAAGACCAGAATCGCATAAGCGTACTCTGCGTTACGCAAGTCATTGACAGACCACAATAAGATGGAGATCTGAGGCAGGATTATGAGTGAAAAGAAAGATGTTATTCAACAGACTACCGATGAAGCACGTGCTCTCGCTTTGCGGCTGCTGACCGATGCAACTTACGGATCGCTTGCCGTACTCGATCCTGCCACTGGTCGTCCGAGCGTCACCCGTGTCGCTATTACCACAGATACGGACAATACACCGCTGCTTCTGGCCTCCGGTCTCGCCACGCATACACCAGCTCTTGATGCCAATCCGGTCTGTTCGCTTTTGCTCGGAGAACCGGCGGATAAAGGTGACCCGCTCGTGCATCCGCGTATAACACTCGCCTGCGTGGCGGAGAAATTCACACGGCAACATGAAGGCTATCAGCGCCTGCGAGATTTATTTTTGCAAAAGCGTCCTAAAGTTAAACTGTACATTGATCTCGGCGACTTTGTGATTTTCCGGCTCAACATCGAAAGCGCCGGTCTGAACGGCGGTTTTGGCAAAGCGTTCCATCTAAAGCCTGAAGATATTCTGCAATCTCATTAATTGCTCATATCCAAACAGTTTGAAATCCTTAGAGCGGTTCCAGTTAACATTGAATCGTTGGAACCGCTCTATAATTTTGTTTGTACGCATTATCTTTACGCAAAACTGCTGCGCACTTTTACTGGAAATGCTTTGAACAGCTCGAACAACCGGCAATTCACAAAAATGTGTTTTATTTAGAAACATACTTTCCTGACGCGTCGTGCTTTCCAAAAGCAGCTGTTCCGGCTCATCTGCAAGAATTGTTTATAATACAAATTTAGTCACATTTTAAATGAAAACACCCTTTTTATCGTTTTCGAAAATGCACCCCGTTCAAAATATGAAGTGTTTTTCAGGCCACAGCACCAGCATGAATAAGAGTAATTATTCTGAGACTTTTAAAATAATTCTTGCAAATATTAATTCTATTGGTAGTTGTAATAGTGCGCTGATATTTTTCTTATAAGCGTATCATCAAAATTGCTGTCATACGGGGGTAGGACTGCACATGAAACATGACAATATATACGCAAATCTTGTTGATAATGCAGATCAGGCCGCAGATTTTTTGTCGGCACTGGCAAACAACAAAAGATTGTTGATCCTTTGTAAGTTACTGCACAATGAAATGTCTGTCGGAAGTCTTGCGAAAGCAATTGACCTGAGCCAGTCAGCATTGTCTCAGCATCTTGCCAAGTTGCGTGCACTTAATCTTGTTTCAACAAGACGCGATGCGCAGACAATCTATTATGTTGTTTCATCACCGCATATTGAACTGGTATTATCAACGCTAGGCGGTCTTTATCTGGAACGCAGCGAAAGAAGACGCGAAGCATTCGCTTAATCTTTATAGATGAATAATCAGACTGTGAATAATTCCGTCATATTTATCAATGACCTAGCAGATAAGCGCCTCGGCGCTTATCTCAATATTAAAGAGAGAGATCTGACAGGGCGTCAGTCTCGTTTTATCGCGGAAGGCAAAGTTGTTTTGCGCGTTCTGCTGCAATCCGCACAATTTGAAGCGGAGTCCCTGCTTATAACTGAGAATAAATTAGCCGGCCTTCAGGATATTCTGTCAATTTGTCCTACACATGTACCTGTCTATGTGGTTTCCGCTGAGAATATGGATCAGATCGCCGGATTTCATGTACATCGTGGTGTTCTTGCCGTTGGTATTCGTAAAACTCCGAATGATATCAATACATTAATTAATCACATGCCGAAAAATGGCCTGATGCTCATTCTGTGCGGCATATCCAATCATGATAATATCGGCTCGATTTTCCGTAATGCAGCGGCTTTTGAAGCAGCCTGCGTTTTACTTGATGAAACCTGCTGTGATCCGCTTTACCGTAAAGCAATCCGCGTTTCTGTCGGCGCAACTCTGCAGGTTCCTTATGCACATTCCTGCCAGATTGATGATATTGTGAAGACTGTGGCTGAGGCGGGAATTAACCTCATCGCCCTCTCGCCGCAAAGCACGCAATCTCTCTATGATCTGCCTGTGGAAGGCCGTACAGCGCTGTTATTGGGCACAGAGGGCGAAGGACTGCCAAACCACTTGCTCTCCTCGCTGCAAACGGCACGCATTCCGATGTCACGCCGGTTCGACAGTCTGAATGTTGCAACAGCTTCCGGTATTGCACTGTCTTGCCTGAGCCGCTCCAGCTTTCTCTGACTTTTTAAACTGACTAAATTAACAGTCTTAACAGCAAGATCTGCAACCTCAATATTCGCTATCATTTCAGCCAATATTGACATCGCAACGGAAGATAAAAAAGTAAAAACTACGTCTTAAAATTTCGATCAAACAATCATAGGTTGCATTGAATTGATCGAATATAAAAGTTTCAGCTTTTGTAAATATATGAATTTCAATGTTCTTTTTTCACAAAAATCGACCCCTCAATTTTATTGATGAGATATATAAATTTTGAGAATAACAGCCTCAGCTTCCGGTGTTATAATTGACGGGCATCAGGCTCCTCAAAATCACACACTCGGATCAGAGACAGTGCGAGCGTCCCCACCGGAACAAGATACGCTCAAATTTTCACAGATTAACTGCCCGCCTGCCGCTTAATCCGTCACAAAATAATCAATTGCATGAAAAGGAAACGCCGCAATACGTCCATTTCTTATGGTGCTTAGCTTAATCGGAAAAGGTGACGTATGGCGAGAACACAGCTAGCTATAAGCTGGACATGGCTAGCTTAGAGCAGGATTGGTTTAATTAACCCACGTGGATCAGCGACAGTCAAAAGAAACCAGAGCAAGCGCAGTGGCCACAATTAAACGTGACGCACTCCAGTGACAGCCCTTGCTCAGAATGCTCAAAACAAAACAGCAATCAATCCGGAGATTGATTGCTGTTTTAAGTGTTTCAGATTGTGCAGAGCTTTATCAGGCAGCAGAAATAGACTTGGAGGCCGTTTCTGAACCGGTGCCGGTCAGTTCGCGCAGCATTTTTTCAGCTTCTGGTGCGCGTTCCGAGCGAGCAATGAAACCACCACCGAAGACACGGGCAGTATTGCTGTCATCAGAATAGAGCACGCAGGCCTGTCCTGGCGCGATACCGCTTTCACCGTCAATCAGCTCAACCCAAGTCTGACCATCAGCGTGATGCAGCACAGCAGGCTTTGGCGGACGTGTCGAACGCACTTTGGCAAAAACTTCAACGCCTTCAGCAGGCAAATCTTCCAGAGAACCGTCACCCAGCCAGTTCACATCACGCAGGAAAACTTTATGGGTTTCAAGCGCTTCGCGCGGACCAACGATAACGCGCGCATGTGCAGCATCGAGATGCACCACATAAAGCGGCTCACCGGTAGCAATACCAATGCCGCGACGCTGACCGACAGTATAATGAACAATACCGTCATGATCACCCAGAACACGACCATCAATATGGACGATATGGCCACGTGTCGCCGCTTCCGGCTTCAAACGGGAGATAATATCGGAATATTTACCCTGCGGCACAAAGCAAATGTCCTGACTGTCCTGCTTTTTGGCAACTGTCAGACCCATTTCCTCGGCCATTTCACGAACCTGCGCCTTTGGCAGATTGCCCAGCGGGAAACGCAGATAATCGATCTGCTCCTGCGTGGTGGCAAAAAGGAAGTAGCTCTGATCGCGATCGGCATCTACAGGGCGGAATAAAGCTCTGTGGTCGCCGTTTGCACCGCTGCGGATATAGTGACCGGTTGCAAGTGCTGCCGCGCCCAGATCACGCGCTGTGGCCAGCAGATCAGCAAATTTTACTGTCTGGTTACAGGCTACACATGGAATTGGTGTTTCGCCGCTTACATAGCTGTTGGCAAAAGGATTAATCACGGCTTCGCGGAAGCGCGCTTCATAATCCAAAACATAATGCGGGATGCCAAGGCTTTCAGAAACACGGCGCGCATCTTCAATGTCCTGCCCTGCACAGCAGGAACCGGCACGATGCACAGC
The DNA here is from genome assembly GCF_003314995.1 of Pseudochrobactrum asaccharolyticum. Classification (GTDB taxonomy): domain Bacteria; phylum Pseudomonadota; class Alphaproteobacteria; order Rhizobiales; family Rhizobiaceae; genus Pseudochrobactrum; species Pseudochrobactrum asaccharolyticum. Next base: position 132,461 of record NZ_QNRH01000004.1, on the reverse strand, counting down.
AGCGCCATGATCATAAAGCTGGAGGGTTACACCAACAACATCATAGCCTTCACGTTTGAGAATACCGGCAACGACCGAAGAATCAACGCCTCCCGACATTGCAACAACAATGCGTGTATCTTCCGGCTTTCCCGGCAAATCGAGGCTGTTCAGTTTCATGATTAGATCCATATCCGGGGTCAAAGCCCGATATCTTGCTTCAAATTCTCTCCTTATATAGGCCATTGTGACCCGCCTTGCCAAGATGCCGCAGCTTAAACACATTTTTTTTAATATTTTTTTTGGCCTGAAAAGACGCGAAAAAGGCTTAAAACGACCAAAATATGGCGTTTTCAAGCTTCTTCTACTTAATGATTAATAAAAATTATTATTTATTACCAGAGCCTTACCGAGTGCTTAGCTCTTTTTTAAAGCTGTGACGCTATCGTGAAGCGTGATTAGGTCCTTGAGTGTTGTGTAGAGAGTACAATGACCGATCTGGTAAGACCACGAGTAAAGTACGTCATCGGTCCGGATGGAAGTCCGCTCACCGTTGCAGACCTCCCGCCGTCAAATACACGGCGCTGGGTTATCCGCCGCAAGGCTGAAGTTGTTGCTGCTGTACGCGGCGGCCTCCTCAGCCTTGAGGAAGCCTGTCAGCGTTATACGCTGACAGTCGAAGAGTTTCTGTCTTGGCAGTTGTCCATCGACGAGCATGGTCTCGCCGGTTTGCGGACAACCCGCATTCAACAATACAGACACTAATTTCATCTTCGTCGTTAAGGACGCAGATGAAAACAAAATAAGGATATGCCGCAAGCGGCGCATTCTACAGATCAAGCCGGAGAGTTCTGCTCTCCGGCTTTCTTTGTTTTCAGGGGCTTATACCGCCCCCTCGCCTTCACCAACATCCTGATCCAGAAACAAAAAAATGCATAATTCCTTAGACCATGGGGTTTAAGGAATTATGCATTGATAGGGCTGCAGTCACGCTCCAATAGTATCAGAGCGGCTCAGCGAAGCCGAACTGGTTAGATTTTGGTTATGATGAGACGAAAATGGTGAATTTTGAGAACCGGAGCGGAATGTACTATTGGTACACGAGCACCGGAAGCGCAAAAAGTCGCCATTTGCAGGCCATCAGAGCCGAAATCCAGACCGAAATATTTAGCCGATCATGACGCGACGATCATAGACAGGAGCCTCTTCAATCTCTTTGAGCTTGCCGTCACGAGTTTCGAGGGCTTCGGCGCGAGCGAGATTGGCTTCGGCTTCCAGAAGGTCAGCTTCAGCTGCATCTTTCTGGGACATCAGATCGCGGATCGAATCAAAAAGATTATCGCGACGCTGGCGCGCTGCTTTGGCAAAGGTCGGATAAGCAAAATGCGTTGTATCCGTAATACCTGCTTTGCGCTCTTCTGACTGGATTTGCGCATCAAGCTCACCGGCCATCCGCTCAAACTCACCCATCATCAGATCAAGCTGACCAATTTGCCGGCGCTTTTCTTTAACCTGAAACAGTTTCAGCCGGACAAGACTTTCACGTGGCTTCATACGCATTACTCCTTGAACACCAACTCCACAGGCAGTTTTTGACGGCATTCCGCCTGCGACCACCCTGTCACGCAAAGAAATCACTTAATTTCGAAACAAAAAATTAAGATTTCGGGCTTTTGGTAACCATTCCTTTACGTACTGCGTTAATCATAGCGGTTAGGACTTAAGGCTAAGTAAATTCGCTGTGTTTTTTCAGCAACATTGAAAAAATGAATCTGCTGAATCACTTATAACGATTTCTTAAACTAATTTATTAAGAAATTTTTTGAGTGATTATACTGCAAATTCAAATAGTTAAGTGAAAATGCTACAAGACTCATATTTACTATTGCCAATGAGAATCATATTTTGTTAACCATTCGGTGGCAGACTTGGTTCAAAGCGAGTGCTGTTAGGCAGTTAACTGCTGGATCAGGTTAAGCGGCGGAAAAAAGGGATTCTGAGATGCGCGTTCTTTTGATTGAAGACGATAGTGCAATTGCACAAAGCATCGAGTTGATGCTCAAGTCAGAGAGCTTCAATGTTTACACGACAGATCTGGGCGAAGAAGGCATCGATCTGGGTAAGCTCTACGATTATGATATTATCCTGCTCGATCTCAACTTGCCGGATATGTCAGGTTATGAAGTGCTCCGCACACTGCGCCTTTCCAAGGTAAAGACCCCTATTCTCATCCTGTCCGGTATGGCTGGCATTGAAGATAAGGTTCGGGGCCTCGGCTTCGGCGCTGACGACTATATGACAAAACCTTTCCATAAAGATGAACTGATTGCACGTATTCATGCGATCGTTCGTCGTTCGAAAGGCCATGCACAGTCTGTTATTACAACCGGCGATCTGATCGTTAATCTGGATGCCAAGACTGTTGAAGTCGGCGGCCAGCGCGTTCACCTTACCGGCAAAGAATACCAGATGCTGGAACTGCTCTCCTTGCGTAAGGGCACAACCCTGACCAAGGAAATGTTCCTTAATCACCTTTATGGTGGCATGGACGAACCGGAACTGAAAATCATCGACGTTTTCATCTGCAAACTGCGCAAAAAACTCGATGCTGTTTCCGGCAGCCAGAACTATATCGAAACAGTCTGGGGTCGTGGCTATGTGCTGCGCGATCAGGATGGTATCGAACATCGCGAAATCGCATAATCTTTTATGCATCAGCGATAGCCAAAAGCCCCGCCTCAGCGGGGTTTTTTATTGCCTGAACACAGGCACAAAAAAAAACCGCGCAGTTTTTACACTGCGCGGCTTTATCAATATTCTATGTTTAATCAATCGTCTGCGAGCGTACCGGCATCAGCGGCAACTGCTCCATCGTCACTTTCAGGAACATCGCCCTGGAAAGCCGGTTCAACTTCGGCCTTCTGCGCGCGGAAGATAATTTCCTCTTCGCTTACATCAATCACGATTTCCATACCGGCCTCTTCAGCCAGCAGCAGCGTGTAATAAGGCTGCACGGCATGGGCATCAATCGCTTCTTCCGGCACGATACCTTCATGCAGTTCTTTAAATTTTGGCGGGACCCGCAGCATACGGCCACGGGTTTTGATGCTGATTTTTGGATCTGTTTCCATGTCCTCCATCACCACATCCAGATTACCGCCACGCGGAATGGATGAAATGCCGATCAGGATCAGGTTCAGCAGCAATTTAACCTGATTTTTCGGCAGGAAAGCACGTGTACCGATCCAGGTAAATTCAGGTTTTTCATTCGCCATATAGGCGGTAGCAACATTTTGCGCATCACCGGTATCAATCTGCACACCGGCAGAACCGGCAGCGCCAAAAGCGATACGGGCAAATTGTAAACGGGCAGATGCATTGCGCGCGCTGGCAGCAATCAGCGCCATCGCATCTTCATCCGCACCGCCCTCTTCCAGCAGTTCCAGACCATTATTAATCGCGCCAACCGGTGAAATAATGTCATGGCAAATGCGGCTGCACAGCAATGCACCCAAATCAACCGCAGAAAGAACAACAGGCAAGGCCATTGATTGCATCTCCAAATTTCATATCTGCCCGCAGGCAGGCTCAACTCAAACATTCCGGTTCAGTTTACGGGCAAAGATTTGTCACATCGTTAAACGAATCACCGGAACACAAACTGCTAAAAGGATATTAGTGTATCCCTGTGCCGCAATTATGCGCGAAGAGGCTTAATGATTACCAAATAACGCGACAAAAACAATTTTAATGCTTTTTCATTAAGTCATTGAAAGGACAATTTTTCATATAAACAATTCGACAAGGTTTTTGACGCACAATGAGCGTCATAGCCGTGCAGAAAACAACAAAAATCGTTTTCGCACATGAAGCATCCCGGAATGAAAAGCGGATGCACACCGGACAGAGCCATCATCAGAATTGCTCATCCGGACAGGGATTTAAGCATATGCGCAACAATTCGCGCATGTTTAAGGAGCAGGATTAGTCATTTCCGTCAGGAGTGTTGATTGTCCGTGTCAGACAGAATGAGCCAAGCAGCCAGAAGGAATTTTTAATGGCTACCTTAAACTTGTCCTCTTTCCGCATGCGTCTTGCATCGGCCATAATAGGATTCATGGCTCTGATCAGCGTTTTGCCGCAACAGGCCAAAGCTGCTGAAGGCTTCAGCATGGAGGAAATTGTTGCCTCCGGTCATCGTTTTTTTGGCTCGACTTCGGGCGGCGTTGCTTCCGCAATTGAGAAGGTATTCCAGAGTTACGGCCTGCCAAACGGCTATATTCTGGGTGAAGAAGGTTCCGGCGCCTTTGTCGGCGGCCTGACTTATGGTGAAGGCACGCTCTATACAAAAAACGCTGGTGATCACAAAACATTCTGGCAAGGCCCGTCCCTCGGCTGGGACTTTGGCGGTCAGGGTTCGCGTGTCATGATGCTGGTTTACAATCTGGATGATGTGAACATGCTCTATGGCCGCTATGCCGGTGTTTCCGGTTCGGCCTATATTATTGCCGGCGCGGGCTTTAACGTGCTGAAACGCGGGAATATTCTGCTGGTACCGGTTCGTACCGGTGTAGGTGGCCGCCTCGGCGTTAATATCGGCTATCTCAAGCTGACACCATCCGCCACATGGAACCCGTTCTAAGCTTTTAGAACAGCCATATTTGTACCTGTGCCAATCAACTATGAATTTTGGCACAGGCTCTGACGAAAGCGCCCTGTGCCTGATTTGGCATATAAAGGCCGTTCTAAAAAATTTTAGTGCATTCAAATGATCCTCTGAAAGCACCGGAGATCGGCAGATCGTGATACAATCCGTACTGGTTTTTCTGCTGGGCTTTTTATGCGCAGCCTTTCTGATATTGCTGGCTGCGCCGCTGTTCTGGCGGCGTGCGCATTATCTGTGGCAAAAGCAGATGGCAGCACAATTACCGATGTCCCTCACTGCCATTGAAGCAGACCGGGATATGTTACGCGCGGCTCATGCTGTAAGCCTGCGTAAAGCTGAAATGCAAACTGCAGAGGTCCGCGAAAAACATACGCAAGCTCTGCTAAAAATCAGCACAGATCGCAATGAGTTGGAAAAAATTAAGCCTTTGCAGCAAGAGCTGGAAGTCTTAAAAATACAGCTGCAGGACGACAAACAGCAATTAAAAGCACTGCAAAACAATTTGAAACAGCTTCACGCCAAACAGGAAGCTGCAATAACAGAGAATAACCGGTTACAGCGCCAGAGTGAGGCGCTGAACCAGCTCTCTGAAACTTTGCGTCAGGAAACAACGCAAAAAGACACTGAGGCAGATCGCCTGCGCCGCGAGGCAAATGATCTGCGTCAGGACAAAAAACAACTCAACAGCATTAATTCAGAACTGGCTTCTCAGGTGACCGCATTGAAAACATCTCTAGAGAGTGAGAAACACCGTAATCAGGCGCTTGAAGAAAAACTGCACAGACTGATTACCGAGCTTTCTGATGTACAGGAAAAGCTGGATCACCAGAGCAAAATTGCCGGCACGAACAGCCGTGGCTTGAGCGATCAGGATTATAAGCTGCGTGAAAGCATCAGCGAACTTGCAGCCGAAATGGTCATTAAAACAGCGGCGCAGGAAGGCGAAGCATCACCTATTCCTGCTCTTCTGCAAGAAAAAGCTGAACCATCTGCGCCGTCCCCTTCCGGTAAAAAGAGAAAATCCAAAAGTCTGGCCAAACGGATCAAAGATAAATCCGTTTGATAGGTCTACGGCAGTGCAATACTTCATCGCACTGCCGTCTGTATTAATTTCAGTAATGGTCAGATTATTGTTTCGTGAAGGCTGTTAATCGCGCCCTGCAACGCCACGGCGCCAATAGGCAACGGCCATATGATCATCACGGCTTAGCCCGCATTCTTTGCGCCAAAAGGCACGAATAGCCTTAAAAGCATCAAACTCGCAGCCTGCCCATGCAAAGATACGCTGGCCATCAATCGGCATCGGTGCCGCGTCCTGCACCGCATCTATCAACAGCGAGGTCGTTCCGGCTTCAGCACCATTGCGATGCAGCCATTCCAGATCCAGCATGGCCGCTGTTTCCAGCACTTGCTCTTCATCCTCATCTGCCACTTCAATACGAACTGTCGCCATCGCTGTAGCCGGTAACCGCTCCAGAATGCGGGAAATTGCCGGTAATGCTGTCTCATCGCCAATCAGTATATAGACATCCGCCTCACCGGCATCGCCGCCACCGGGGCCGGTCATGCCAATAATATCACCGATCTGCGCCTGCATCGCCCATTCCGTACCGGGAGCCGTGTCCGTGCTCGGATGCACGACCATATCAATATCAAGCCAATTCTCTTCCACATTGATCGTGCGGATCGTGTAAACGCGATTGGTCAGCTTCTGCTCGCCATCCGGCCAGACAGGTCGTCCGTCTGCGCCCAAATGCGGCCATTGCGGTTTTAACGGCGGCTTTGGCGGCAAGACCAGACGCACATGCAAACCACCGGTTGCATAGCGTGCCAGATCATCGCCACGCAGGCGTATACGGCGCATATGCGGCGTTACATTCTGCACACCAATCACTGTCATCTCCCGGAAAAACGGCGGCAGACTGCCCTCACCGGCACCATCACCTTCCCAGCGGAAATTCAACGCCTCTCCGGCTGCATGGTGGATAATGCCTTCAGCGACAGCGAATTTCAGATAAGACAGATCGCTCTCATTCTTGGCCTCTGTCACAACAGCCAGATGCCCTTGCTCTAGCGTCAGTTTTGCAATGCCCATCTGCAAGGCAATCGTGGCCTTATTGTCATCGCGTTCCACCGGATAATGCTCAGCGTAACCGGACCACAGGTTTTCAAATATTTTTTCAGGCTGCGCTGAGGAAATTTCCGTCTGCGCAATAAAGACAGGCTTATTCATAATCTCTCCTGTTGCTTCTGTCTGATCAGAAACCAATCAGTTTTCGTCAGCTAACATCCAATAATATGAATTTTCAACTCATCTTTGTATTTTCAATCCTTCCACCTGTTTTTCACTGCCTCTTTGAAAAAGCAAAAAGGCCGGATGTTTCCATCCGGCCTCATTATTTATTTCATCACGCTGATTGCGTTGCTTATTTACCGTGGAACTCACGAATCGCGGAAATGATGCGTTCCTGATCTTCATCCGAGAGATAAGCATGCATAGGCAGGCTGAGGATGCGTGAAGGCAGAGCTTCCGACACCGGCAGACCGCCTGGCGCAACCATGTAATGCTTATAAGCAGTCTGCAAATGCAGCGGCTTCACATAATAAATAACCGACGGAATACCCTGAGCCTGCAGATGGGCTTTCAGCTCATCGCGACGTTCGGTTTCAATCGAATACTGCGCCCATGCGGAACGCACACCAGCAGCAGGACGGGTTACTTTAACAATGTCACCCAGACCTTCGGCATAACGATTGGCAACCTTCTGACGGGTTTCCATTTCGTCTTCCAGAATGGCCATTTTTTCAAGCAAAACAGCGGCCTGAATAGTGTCCAGACGCGAGTTCAGACCAATACGCACGTTGTCGTACTGGGTTTCACCCTTACCGTGGAAATGGATGGAGCGCAGAACATCGTTCAGCTCGTCATCATTGGTGAAAATCGCACCACCGTCGCCATAGCAGCCGAGCGGCTTGGCAGGGTAGAAGCTGGTTGCACCAACATGGCCAAAAGAACCGCACATTGCGTTATCGCGCTTGCCGCCGATCGACTGGGCAGCATCGGAAATCACTTTGAGGCCTTCTTTATCAGCAATCGTCATGATTGCGCGATAATCAGCAGGCAAACCGAACAGATCTACCGGAATGATCGCTTTTGGCGTCAGACGGCCTTCTTTGCGCACGGCATCAATGGCTGCCTGCAGCTGTTCAACGTTCATGTTGTAGGTGTCTTCTTCAACATCTACGAAAACGGCTTCCGCACCAACCAGCGCCACCACTTCAGCGGTTGCAGCAAAGGTAAAGCTCGGGCAGAAAACAGCATCGCCGGGACCAACGCCCATTGCCATCAGCGGCATCTGCAAAGCGTCTGTACCATTAGCACAGGCCAAAACATGCTTGACGCCCACGTAATCAGCAAGTTGCTTCTCAAACTCAGCAACCTCAGGTCCGAGAATATACTTGCCTTCTGCGATAACTTTCAGAACAGCAGCGTTAAGACGGTCTTCAATGCGAGCGCGCTGGCTCACAAGATCAATGAATTGCATGTCGGCTCCAATATCAATTGATCCGCACCATGCACGCGCGCACCAGCGAATCGAGTAGTATTTAGTCTCTCGAAAGAGACTTCGCCATGTCGGATCATTCACGGTTTAGCAAATAATGTAACACAGCTTGAAGCAATTGCGGAATGTCGCGTCTCCCGTCACTCCGCTCTGCAGTCGCGATAAGCGGCCAGCTCGGTTCTTACACTAGAAAAGCCGCTCTATCTCTTTGTTTTTTATATTCCCGTCGTCTGTCCACATAGATCAGGGCAAATGCCCCTCTCTATGCGCCATATTATGGGCCAATCTAGCGAACACGTCAGCGCAGCACAGAGCCGGATATCTCAAATATTTGTGATTCCGCTCAGCCTGCCGGATGGCTCACTGTGCCTTTGGTCAGAATACGCAGCACGCTCACGGCTTCTTCACCATTGGTACGCGGGGTTTCCCGTGTTTCGATGCAATGAATAAAATGCTCCAGCTCGCGGGTCAGTGGCATACCTTCCTGCACCGGCACATATTCCGGATCAGCTTTCGTGAAAGCAATCTGACCGTTTTCCTGCCAGACTTTATGACGGAACAGGGTCAGCTTGCGCTCCCACGGCTCAGCATCATCAAAAACAGCCATTGCCTTGTCACCAACCACAGCAAGACGACGATCCATGATCGGATTCAGGCGCGATGCAAAAAGATGACTGCGAATACCGTTCGGGAATTCCATGTGCAGATGAGCAAAATCGCTCAAATGATCGACCATTGCCGCACCTTCACCACGGACAGCGGTCGGCTCACAACCGGTCAGTGCCAGAATCATCGACAAATCATGCGGTGCCAGATCCCACAAAGCATCATTCTGGCCATGGAACTTACCAAGACCGATGCGATGTGCCTGAATATAGCCGATTTTGCCGAGTTCACCGCTCTGTGCGAGTTCCAGCAGTTTTTCAAATGCCGGATGGAAGCGCAGAATATGGCCAACCATAAAGATGCGCCCATGCTGCTTGGCAGTAGCAATTTCAGCTTCACCGTCAGCAACAGTCAGAGCAATCGGCTTTTCAACCAGAACATCCTTGCCGCTTTCCACGGCGCGGATAGCATATTGCGCATGAAACTGCGCCGGAAGCGCCATAACAATCGCATCAATATCTTTAGAAGCGAACAGATCATCAACACTGATTTGCGCTACATCATAATCTGCGGCGAATTTTGCGGACCGTGCCGGGTCAATATCGCTGACAGCAGCCAGCACGCCGAGACCTTTTAGAGTACGGGTATGGTTGTTGCCCCAATAGCCACAACCGAGAACTGCGATACGCGGTGCCATGTTTTCCTGCCTTTGCTTGTTGAAAACTCAATAACTTTGCAAAAGATGGATTACAATACCGATTTCTGCATAACAGCGCTTGACAGCTATGCACATACCGACTTATACGACCCCCGTTCCCAACGAGAACAAGTGCTTCGCGAAACAGTTTAATGCTTCGCAGCATCGGGGGGCGGAGTAGCTCAGTAGGTTAGAGCAGAGGAATCATAATCCTTGTGTCGGCGGTTCGAATCCGTCCTCCGCTACCAACAAATTTCCCAATTAAAATAACGATTTACATTGAAATTATATTGCTGGCGCTTATCGCTGTAATGATGCATGTTTCAAAAATACACACAGTCATCGCAAAGCTTTTTTAAGCTCCCTGCTGCATCGCATAACATCCGTTTAATTGTACCTTATATTAAATCAGGGCGATAACAGAGCGACTTTCTGTTACTCAAATAGCGACTTATGCGCTTAGATTCGTTTTTCAAAAATACAGACAACAAGACAGGAGCCGTCTCCATGACCACCAATAAACGTATCGTCCTTTCCAGTGATCATGCAGCAATTGAGCTCCGCAAGACAATTGCCGACCACATCACCAAACAGGGCTGGACTGCTGTTGACATCGGCCCGACCACACCGGAAAGTACACATTATCCAAAACATGGTGAAGCAGCTGCAAAGCTGGTTGCATCAGGCGACTGCCAGCTCGGCATTATTGTTTGCGGCACAGGTCAGGGCATTATGATGGCTGCCAATAAAGTTAAAGGCATTCGTTGCGGTGTTTGCTCCGATACATTCTCCGCACGTATGATCCGCGAACATAATGATGCAAATATGCTGTCAATTGGTGTGCGTGTTGTTGGTGAAGGCCTTGCCCTTGATATCGTCGATGCATTTTTATCAGCCAATTTTGAAGGCGGTCGTCACGCAACACGCGTAGACATGATCAAAGAGCTTGAGCTCTGAGACAAAGCTAAAACCCGACAGACAATATATTTGATAAGAGTAAATACACAGGCGTGCGGGTCATCCCGGCGCCTGTTTTCCATTCTGAGTTATCAGTTTTAATTTTTGTATCTCAATCAGGTGCCGACACGTATCGTTTAGATGGAAAACGCTTAACACTCAGATGACGTATAAAAATCAAAAAACACAGCTTCACCTTCCTGTGCAGCATTGATATTTACGTTACACAATAATTCCTCATAAGATTGCAAATCTATCTTCGAATGCGGCAAAGAGCTCAACACTCATATGAAAACCGAAGTGCCCGATGAATCCACACCATTACTTTCCTTTTCGCAAGAAAGAGAAAATGTTGTAACAGCTTTAACCCAAGCCGAGGATAAACGTAAAACAGCACTGTCAGCCTCCATCTGCTTTGCATTTTCTGCAGGGTTTGCTGCATTTCAATCCAACTTATTTGATGTTGCAGGTATCGGCTCTTACGTTGCAGCAATCATATTTGCTGCTCCTTGCTGGAAATTATCAAACTGGATGTGGCACAGTTTGGCCATTTGCAGCATCGCGCCTGAGATTGCCAGCCGCTACGGACAAAAAACTATCCGCAATGCGTGGGAGTTTTGGGACTTTGAAAGTTGGATTACAGCACAATTCAATAATCAGGAGCAACAACTGACATCATGGCAGAGCGAAGGGAATTACCGTAATATTGCCTATCGCCTAAGAGAAGTATCCGTCCAACCTGCACGAAGAACAAGACCTTCTTCCCCGCCGCGATATTATCTCATGGCCGAAATTTCAGTCCCTGCTTCATTTAGCGGACGCATTGAAATTAGACTTCGCAACTCAGTAACAGACCCGTTCATCAGCTTTATAAAACAAATGCTCGGGGATGACAGCCGTATCTATACCAGCGATCAAAGCTTTGATGAAATATTTGAAATCTATGGTGAAAACTGCCCTGACTATCAGGATTTACTCACCCCTGCATTGAGAAAAGCCCTGCTCACCATCGCTCAATATGGTGTGCGACAGAGGTTTTCTGCCCGCTTTGAGAAAGGCTGGTTTTATCTGGATTTTCCGATAGAAACTCCGATTTTTAAAAACGCATCACTCCTGCAACCTATGCCGCAGTTAATGGATGCGATACAGCAATTATGGTGGGATCTGACAATGCCACAACGCCTGATCGATGGCCTTACGGGCAATTATGAAGGACCTTTGCTATAAGCAATCATTCCGCGGCAGATAAACCCCACAGTTTTGCATCATCAAGACTGCCATGCGTCCTGACGCAGCCTTCAGCGCCCTGATTGTAGCCTGATCATCAGGAATGTCATTTTCTCGAACTTCCTGCCGGTCTGAACTTCAACCCCTTGCTTCCCATCACTCATAGATAGAAGACTCCATAGCTCTTGCATAGCAAACTATAACATCACCGCTTTATCCCGTCTTCGTAATCACGAAACACTGGCATAATCAGACCAGAGGGTAATTCCCGCCTTCAATGCGCCGCATCAAAGCTCTATGATCATGCGGTTATTATCAGCATGAGATTCTTATGACAGACATTACCAGACGGATTGCCGCGATCATTGCCGGTGAAATCAATGCGAGACCTGAACAGGCGGTTGCTGCAATCGGCCTGCTTGACGAAGGTTCAACCGTACCTTTCATTTCCCGCTACCGTAAAGAAGTCACCGGTGGTCTTGATGATACGCAATTGCGCAACCTGTCCGAGCGTCTGACTTATTTGCGCGAATTAGAAGCGCGCCGTAGTTCTATTCTGGACTCCATCCGTACACAGGAAAAGCTCACACCGGAGCTGGAACTGAAAATCGCAAATGTCAGCACCAAAGCCGAACTTGAAGATATCTATCTTCCCTATAAACCAAAGCGTCGTACCCGTGCGGAAATCGCGCGTGAGCGTGGCCTTGGTGCATTGGCTCAGGCAATCCTCGACAACCGCGCTGCGGTACCTGCCGAATTGGCCACCGCCTATATCACGCCGGATGTGGCCGATGTAAAAGCCGCTCTTGAAGGCGCGCGCGATATTATCGCCGAAGGTATCACCGAAAATGCTGACCTGCTCGGCCGTCTGCGTAGCTACATGAAGGACAATGCGGTCCTGCAGTCTCGTGTCGTTGCGGGTAAAGAGACAGAAGGTGCAAAATTCTCGGACTATTTTGCCCATAGCGAACAGTGGAACAAGGTTGCCGGTCACCGTGCGCTTGCCATGCTGCGCGGCCGCAATGAAGATTTCCTGACACTCGACATTGTTGTCGACCAGCAGGATACATCGCCGGTCAAACCGGTTGAGCGCATGATCGCCCATAGCTATCAGGTCGGCGGCACGCTGGCCGGTGATAAATGGCTGATGGAAGTGATCGGCTGGACATGGCGCGTGAAACTCTCGCTGTCTCTCTCCCTCGATCTGATGCGCGATCTGCGCGAGCGTGCGGAAGAAGAAGCGATCAATGTTTTCGCCCGCAATCTGAAAGACCTGCTGCTGGCTGCCCCTGCCGGCTCCCGTGCTACCATGGGTCTTGATCCGGGCATCCGCACCGGTGTGAAAGTGGCGATTGTTGACGGTACCGGCAAGCTGCTGGACACTGCAACGGTCTATCCGTTCCAGCCTCGCAATGATCTGCGCGGTGCACAGGCTGAAATCGCAGCCCTCATCCGCAAATATAAAGTAGAACTGATCGCCATCGGCAACGGCACCGCAAGCCGTGAGACCGAACGCATGGTTGCTGATCTGCTTGGCGACATGCCTGCACCAAAGCCACTTAAAGTGATCGTTTCAGAAGCCGGTGCATCGGTTTACTCAGCGTCGGAAACAGCGGCAGCAGAATTTCCACAGCTTGATGTATCGCTGCGCGGTGCGGTTTCTATCGCCCGCCGCCTGCAAGACCCGCTGGCAGAGCTGGTGAAAATCGAGCCAAAATCCATCGGTGTCGGCCAGTATCAGCATGATGTGGATCAGGCACGCCTTGCCCATATGCTGAATGCGGTTGTGGAAGATGCGGTGAACGCGGTTGGTGTTGATCTCAATACGGCTTCCGCTTCACTGCTCGCCCGTGTTTCCGGCCTTGGCACATCGCTTGCCGAAGCCGTTGTTGCGCATCGCAACGAAAATGGCCCGTTCAAGAAGCGCAAAGACCTGCTCAAAGTTGCCCGTCTCGGCAACCGCACATTTGAACAGGCCGCAGGCTTCCTGCGTATCCCGAATGGTGCCGAGCCGCTTGATGCCTCATCCGTGCACCCTGAAGCCTATGGCGTGGCTGCAAAAATCGTTGCCGCTTGCGGCCGAGATGTGCGCTCGCTGATGGGCGACGCCAGTGCGTTGCGTGCGCTTGATCCGAAACTCTTTGTCGATGAGCGCTTTGGCCTGCCAACGGTAAAAGACATTCTGTCAGAACTGGAAAAACCGGGTCGTGACCCGCGTCCGGAATTCAAAACCGCCACCTTTGCCGATGGCATTGACGATATTAAAGACCTCAAACCCGGTATGTTGCTGGAAGGCACCGTGACCAATGTCGCTGCTTTTGGTGCCTTTGTGGATATCGGCGTGCATCAGGATGGTCTCGTGCATGTGTCCCAGCTTGCCGATAAATTCGTCAAGGACCCGCATGAAGTGGTAAAAGCCGGTGATGTGGTCAAAGTACGTGTGACGGAAGTTGACGTGCCGCGCAAACGTATCGGCCTGACCATGCGTAAAGACGGCGGCGGTGAAGCGGCTCCTAAGCCTATGGGTGAGCGTGGGCAGCGTCCGGCACAGAAGCATTTCACGGCCAAGCCGCAGGAAAAGCCCGCTGAAGCTCAGGGCGGTTTTGGCGCAGCGCTGCTGGAAGCCATGAAACGCAAATAATAAAAATAAAAAAGGCCGCTCAATTGAGCGGCCTTTTTCATATCTGAATCAAAAGACGAATTTATCTGTCTAAGGATTTGATAAGATTTTCACTTAGTGTCGTCTCACCAAACCAGTTGAGCCGGTTGATGCAGATAAATCCGCGATCAATCAGGTCATTATCATCACCTTCGGAAGATGAATGAGGACGTCCGCGCGGCACCATCAGCACTGTCTCATCACCATCTGTACTGACTACCTCAGAGGCAGCTGCAATCTTGTCGCGACCAATGCGCGGCTGAGCCACCGGCGCAGGCAAACTATGCGGCAGATTAATGCTCAGCCAATGCCCTTCGTGCTGCCAGTCAGCACGCTGCTCTAACAGGTTGCGTAACAATTGCACCAGTGCCGCCAGATCTTCTTCGCCACGGCGCGGCTGTTTGACCTGTGAGAAACCAATGGCCGAAATACCCCAGAATGTCGCCTCGCGGGCAATGCCAAGCGTGCCGGAATAGGCCAGATCTTCTGCCACATTGCGCCCGTCATTAATCCCCGCCAGCACCAGATCGGGCTTGGCCTGATCTTTGAAAATCCAAGTCATTGCTGACACAACACAGTCCGCAGGCGTGCCGGAACATGAATAGCGCTGCTCACCACGTTTCACCATTGTCAGCGGTTTGCCGATAGTGATGGATGCACCCGCAGCCGTGCGCTTGCCGTCCGGTGCCACCACCCACACATCATCACTCAACGCCCGTGCAGTACGTTCCAGAAAAGCCAGACCTTCGGCATCAATACCGTCATCATTGCAAAGCAAAATACGCATCAGGCTTCTCCCAGTTCTATCATATCACCGCTCTTCACATCCTGACGCACAACCGGGATATGCTCTGCCAGTTCGCGAAGCAATGCAGCGGAACAGGAATGACCGAGCATATCAGGCTTACCCGCCTGCTCCCACAGCGATACCATACCGCTCAAAGTCGGGTGGGTCGGCAGTCTGATCCAGTCCGCCAGTTCATCACGCAGCATATCAAAGGCCGGTGTATCTTCCGGCACGTGACCGGTCAGCAACACCGGCCAGCCGGTGCGTAATGCACGGGTCATTGCATAGGCAGAAGGCCCTGCCCGTCCCATTGCATCGAATGTCAGCAATGGGCAGCGCGGCAGTGCCTGATCCTCACGCCAGCCCTGCGCATTATGCAGAAATTGTTTTAGCCGTCCCGCCACACCATCCCTCAGGGCACCAGACGCTGCAATCTGCTCTGCCAGTGCAGCACGCATATCCGCATGAATGGCAAAATTAACCGGCATCAGCGCCATCAGTTCCAGCGAACGACCGGAGAGCGGCGTCGGCAGCAGGCAACCGTCACGGTTCTGCAAAATCCATTCGCGGATTTGCTGTGCCCGTGTGTCCCCTGAAACAGCATCAGCGCCATAAGAGGCATCCAGCAACAACAGATCACAAACCGGAAATGCATCCATCTCCAGCACCGGACTATCCGGCACCACATCCCCGCTATAGAGCACCTTGTGCCCTTCGGCTTCGACACAGAACCACACGCCGCCTGCCACATGGCCGGAACGACCCGTCATGATTTCTGCATCACCAATGGTCAGCATATCGCCTGCTTTGAACAGTTCAATGCGTTCCTGCGGAAATGCAACATTCTCCAGATGCCGCTGTTCCGCATAGTTCTTCAGAGTTTGACCTGTTTCAGCTAAGGTCTCGGCAGTCATCAGGATACGCCCCTGAAAGCCCTGCTCCAGCAACCACAACAACCCGCCGACATGATCCTCATGGGCATGGGAAATCAGCACAGCATCCAGCGCGGCGATCGCATCCACCTCAATCAGCGGATAATAATCGCGCCCTGTAGCACCGACTTTAATGCCGATATCAAACAGCAGCTTGGTAGCCGTTGTGCTGATGCCGACGCCTAAACGTCCCTTTTCACCGAAACCGCCATAGAGATTGATCTTCATACTGCACCTGCTTCCGGTATTACCCAGCCTGACCGGATACGTAATTGCGCCACATCATCCGCTTTGAGATGCAGCGGATCCGGCAGATTGAAATGCAGGTTCAGTTCCGGAGCCTGCTCGGCAACAGCTTCAATCCGCGATGCGCCGCCCTGATAGACCGAGCGTTTCACCCGCACGGCAAATCCGTCCTGTTTCACCAGTTCCAGATCATCCTCACGGATACAAATCTGTGCATCTTTGCGCACCACTTCATCGGCACGGCAACGCAAACGCACTTGCTGCCCCAGCACCATGGCTTCACAGGCACCACTGCCATTGACGCTCAAAATCTCCGCAGGCAGCACCATGCCCTGCGCGATGAAGGACGCGACCATCGCATTGGCCGGTTCATTATAAAGCGTTTTAGGGGAAGCAAACTGCATCAGCCTGCCTTTGTCCATCACCGCAATACGGTCGGCCAGTGCCATCGCTTCGGCCTGATCATGAGTGATATAGACAATCGTTGTGCCGCTGCGCTTATGAAAACGGGCAAACTCGTCTTCCATCGAAGCACGCAGATGCACATCCAGATTAGCCAGCGGCTCGTCAAACAGTACCAGCGACGGCGCAGCCACCAGACAACGTGCCAATGCCACGCGCTGGCGCTGCCCACCGGACAAATTGGCCGGACGACGATCCCCATAGCCTTGCAGATCAACCAGCTTCAGCGCTTCTTGCACACGGCGCTCGCGCTCGGCTTTTTCCACCTTGGCGATTTTCAGACTATAGCCGACATTCTCGGAGACAGTCATATGCGGCCACAAAGCATAGTTCTGGAATACGATACCGACACGGCGTTTTTCCGGCGGCACGAATTGGCCTTTGCCGGTCACCAGCTTGTCACCAACATAGATCACACCGTCATTCGCCTGTTCAAATCCGGCAATCATGCGCAGCAATGTCGTCTTGCCACAGCCGGAAGGCCCAAGCACGGCAATAAACTCACCATTGGCGATATCCAGAGACACATCGGTCAAAACTTTTGTGTCATTAAAGCTTTTGGAAAGCTGAGAGATAGTCAATCCCGCCATGGCAGAACTCCGTCAGGCAGATATCTGGCGAACATATTGGTCACCAGCATCAGTAAGAATGTAATCAGCACGACCAGCACAGAAACTGCCGCCGCATAGGGTGAATCGCCACCCTGCTCAAAAGAGAAAATTACCACGCCCAGCGTTTCCGAGCCTGACGACCATAGTAACGCAGAAACTGTCAGTTCTGAAAAAGCGGTCATAAAAATCAGCACACCGCCAGCCAAAGTTGCCGGTGCCACCAGCGGAAACACAATGGTACGCAGGCGTGTCATCAACCCTGCCCCTGCCACCTGTGCTGCCTCTTCCAGAGCACGGTCAATCTGATGCAGACCAGTAATGGTCGGGCGCAAGGCCAGCACCAGAAACCGTGCCAGATAGGCGTAGAGAATAATCCAGATCGTATTATAGAGATGAAGCCCGACAACCGGCAAAGGCTTGAGGAACATCAGCAATGCAGCAATCGACAGCACCACACCTGGCAGAGCATAGGGCAGTTCGGCGGCAAGATTGAGCAAGCGTGTCCACCAGCGCGACCGCCATGTGATGAGATAGCCGAGCGGCACCGCCACCAGCACCGCAAAACCGGCAGCAGCCAGCGACAGGGTGAAGGAATTGACCAGCGCACGGCGAGCACCGGCATGGTCAAACAGCACGAATTTCAGATTATCCAGTGTGGCCGTCTGCCAGCTTAATGGAATAC
Source organism: Pseudochrobactrum asaccharolyticum (assembly GCF_003314995.1). GTDB lineage: Bacteria > Pseudomonadota > Alphaproteobacteria > Rhizobiales > Rhizobiaceae > Pseudochrobactrum > Pseudochrobactrum asaccharolyticum. The sequence continues at coordinate 114,387 of NZ_QNRH01000004.1, read as the reverse complement.
CGAAAGCCGGTACCAGCGCCGTCAGCAACAGACCGAACATCGGCAGTACCAGCACCACGGTAATCAGCAGCCAGCAAGCGATCTCGACAATCAATCGCCATGAGCCAAGCTCGAAAGGCGCAGCAGGCAGCGAGGTTGAAGCAATACGATAATCGCGGCGGCGCGCCATATAATCCTGACAGAGAATACCCGCCATCGCGATCACACCAATCAGCAGTGAAAGCACAGCGACTTCAGACAATACAGATGGGCCACCACCGGCGAGTTTTTGATAAATCAAGGTCGGCAACACCAGTACATTGGCCGGAATGCCCAAGAATGCAGGAATACCGAAATTGCCCACACAGGACACAAAAGCCAGTGCAGAGGCACCAATCACCGATGGCGTCATCAGCGGTACAATAATTGTCCGCGTCACCTGCCATTTGCTGGCACCGCTACTTAACGCTGCCTCCACCAGCTCACGCGGCAATTTACGCAAACCGGCGCGGACAATCAGGAACACCAGCGGTGCATATTGAATGCCGAGCAGGACAATAATGCCGGTAGTCGAATAAAGCGGATTACGGCTGCCAAGCTCCGGCGCCATACCGATCATTTTAAGAAAAGGGCTCGCAGGGCCAAAGAGTTGCAGCCATGCCAGCGCTGTCACCTGCGGCGCAATCAACAGCGGCACCACAAACATCAGCACGAACACGCCGCGCCCGCGGATATTGGTAAGACTCACCAGCAGCGCCACAGCACTGCCAAGAATGACAGCCGCAAAGGTGCCGCCAAAGCCGGTGATTAAAGAATTACGGGTGGCAACCCATGTCGAAGTTGAAGAAAGCGCCGAGCGCAAAGCACTGTCAGAGAGCTGACCATTCGGCGCGATAATCTCGCTCGCCAGTCGCAGCATAGGCCACAAAGACAGCGTGAACACCACTGCCGCCACAAGGAGGATCAGAGCCGTATCCCGGCTCTGACCAAATATTTTATCTGACATCAAAGAATGCCTTAACCGCCGAACAGCTCAGAAAAACGCTTTTTATCGGCTTCTGTCACACCCAGAACTTTGAGCGTATCAATCGGCATGATGTTGATTTTGGTGCCTTCCGGCAACCAGCTCGGGCGACCGACAGATTCTTTGGCAGGCAGATAGCCCTGCTCCAGCGCCAGTTTCTGGCCGTCATCCGAGAGGATGAAATCGACGAACTTTTCCGCACCGGCAACATTCTTGGCTGTCGCCATGATTGCAACAGGCTCAGTTACCGCAGGCACGCCTTCTTTCGGGAACACGAACTCAACCGGTGAGCCTTTTGCCTTGGCATTCAGCGCCATGAAATCCACGAGGATACCGTAAGGCTTTTCACCGCTGGCAACGGATTTCAGCACCGCGCCATTGCCGCGCACGCTGATCAGCTCATTGACTTTCAGCTTTTCGAAATAATCCCAGCCAAGTTCTGAATTCAGCGCAAAACCGGAGAGCATATAGGCAGCCGCACCGGAATAGAGCGGGCTCGGCATCACGATCTGGCCTTTGTAATCTTCTTTGCCAAGATCAGCCCAGCTTTCAGGCTTGCTTTTGGCCTGCGTATTATAGGCAATACCGGTAGTGATCAGCTTGGAACCGAAATAGGTTTTGTCCTTGTCAAAAGAACCCTCGGTCAGACCATCAGTCTTCGCACCTTCATAGGCTTTCAGACGATTGTCTTTTTTCAAAAGCTCCATCGACACAGCATCGGCGATCAGCAGCACATCCGGCTGCGGTGCACCGGCAGCAAATTCAGCGGCCAGTTTGCTGAGGATATCGCTGGTGCCCGAACGGAACACCTGCACATCAATATCAGGATTGGCTTTGCGGAAGGCTTCAACAGTCTTGGTCGCATCGGCTTCCGGCTGCGACGTATAAAGATTGAGCGTTTCTGCATTGACCGCCGTTGCGCCCATAAAGATCGCCAGAGCAGTAGCCAGAACTGTTTTACGTGACGTGCGTTTCTGCAACATGATTCTTATCCCTGAAATCATTCATCCGATACCGGAGCGAGCCGGTTACTCGCCGCTCATTTATTAAATGAACACTACAAGTATATGACAAAGAATAAACTCACCACAGAAATCAAAAAGAAACAGGGCATTGAACCAACAATGCCCTGTTAAAAATCTGTTGAGCTTGTTCGCTCAGAGAGTTTTCAGCACTTAAAATCGCGCGCCGGTAAAATGTGCAATCTGTGCGCCGGTTTCATAATAGGCTTCACGGACACCGAGGAAAGACTGTGTTTCCGGCTCAGATACCGGCAATGGCAGATCAGCTTCGCTGAGTTCACCACTGATGTGACGCGCCAGCAAATTGCCAAACACAGTACCAGTGGCAATACCACGGCCGTTATAACCGCTGAAACCGATCACATTCTTGTCAAAGCGATGAAGTTTCGGCAGGCTGTCATTGGTCATGCCAATCAGACCATACCATTCATAATCAAATTCGACTTTACCGAGCTGCGGGAACAGACGCTTCATTTCGCGCTTTGCCCATGCTGTATGAATGCCGGTACCGGTGTTGCGCAATGCGCCCACACTACCAAACACCAGACGACCTGCCTGATCATAGCGATAGGACGACAACACTGTCTTGGTATCCCATACGCCCTGACGTTCCGGCAGAATCTGCGCCTGCTGTTCTTTAGTCAGCGGCTTGGTCGCCAGATTGAAGTAAGGCAGGTGCATAATTTCTGCACGGATCTGCGGCCACGGTGCCTGTGTATAGGCATTGGTTGCCACAACAATCCACTGCGCGCGTACCGTGCCTTGTGCGGTTTTCACCACCCAGTCATTGCCCTGACGTTCTGTGTCGATCACCGGCGATCCGGTGAAAATCTGTGCTCCGGCAGCAACTGCCGCGTGAGCCAAACCACGCACATAGGCCAGCGGCTGAATTGTACCGGCGCGCATATCCAGCAGCGATCCGGTATAGGCTTTCGTACCAACCTTCTTTGCGGTTTCTTCAGCGCTCAGCAGCGTTACCGGCGCACCACGGCGCTGCCATTGTTCCGCACGATCCTGCAATTCGCGTAAGCCTTTCTGACCGACAGCGCAATGCAATGTACCGGTACGGGTCGCTTCACAGGCAATATTGTGCTTTTCAATACGCTCGAAAACCATTTTCGGGCCATTGCCGAGTTCTTGCAGCAGACGGTCGCCATATTTCTGGCCGAGCACACCCGGCAGATCATCCGGCATAACCCACATACCGGCATTGACCAAACCGACATTGCGGCCTGAACCGCCGAAACCGATTTCAACACCTTCCAGCACAGCAACTTTGCTGCCGCGTTCACTCAAATTCAATGCGGTTGAAAGTCCGGTAAAACCACCGCCGACAACAACAACATCAACGGTCAGATCGCCTTTCAGCGCAGAAGTAACCGGAGCAGCCGGTGCGGATTTTTCCCAGAGACCGTGCGAACGAGGATTATTCAACATGTCAGTTCATTTCTCAAAAACAACGTTGCCACTTGCATCAGCCTGTATTGCAACAGCAAGCCTGCGATTATGCGCCTGAAAATACACGCATCACGCAAGAACGCTGAGACAAAAGGTCAACGATCAAAATGGATAAAGAGCGCCGTATATATAATGCGGATACACACACAACACTCTGAGTGTTTGAAATTTGAAGCACAACACGGAAAATCGTCCGGTCTGTCATTTACCAGTGTTCTTATAGTCTTTTTCTTCTGGCGCCTGAGTAGCCATACACCTTTCGGTTTTGGCAACAGTAGCAATTTATGCGCAACAGATCATTCATTCACGGAATGACCTGTTACACTTTAGTTGTATTATATATCTTATTCTGCGTTCAAATGCACCAGCGCCATATAGTCATGCTGTCCGACCTGCCCGCGAATCCAGCCGGAGAATGTCTGTATCAGCGGATTTTCATGCTTGCCTTCCGGCACCACCAGATAATAGTCATTCTCGGTACGCATCGGCTTGTCGAACAGAATGCGCAGACGACCTTCCTGCAATTCCTGCTCAATCAGATATACCGGCAGCAGGCCGATGCCAAGCCCGGCAGCCGCCGCCTCAATCACCATAGAAAACTGATCAAAACGGTGTCCGCTATAGGTGGTACGTGCATCAACTTCGCACTGCTCAAACCATTGTGTCCACATTTTCGGACGGGTGGTCAGATGCAGCAGAGGCTCTTTCTGCAAATCTTCCGGCTCAACAATGCGGTGACTTTCAATCAAAGCGCTGCTGGCAACCGGCACAACCATTTCACTGCACAGATAGTTACAGGTGGCATGTGCCCAGACCGGCTGACCATAATGAATAGCCATATCAAACGGATATTCTTCAAAGTCGAATACGCCGGTGCGTGAACCGACATTAAACGCCACGCCCGGATTTTCTTCGATAAAATTCGGAATACGCGGCATCAGCCAGCGCGCGCCGAATGTCGGCAATGTCGCCACGCTGAAAGCCGAAGACGATTGTGCTGAAGCCATCGCCCGCAACATCGTGTCTTCAGTCTGATTCAACAGACGACGGACTTCCGGTAAAAACTTGCGTCCCGCATCGGAAAGCAGGATGCGCTGACGGATTCGTTCAAACAGCAAAACGCCAAGCTGGCCTTCAAGATCCTTGATCTGACGACTCACCGCACTTTGCGTCAGGTTCAGCTCGTGGGCTGCCTGTGTAAAACTTCCATGACGTGCAGCGCATTCAAAAGCCTGCAAAATGGCGATATCCGGTATCAGCCGGCGACTGAGCTTCATTCCTGCCTCGCATAAACATAGTCGATTTCGTCGCAATCATGCGGCCACTACAACTGATATGATCAATTTTAGTCATGATATCAACATCTGATACGTGTTTCCGACAGTCGAAAATCGATTTAAAAAGAAATTACGTGTCAAATTTAAAGCATATCCCGAATTCTGGCTGACATTTTTCGGATCAGATATGCGTTTATAGCAACATCAGGATGGTTTTGTGCTGCTCCCAAACAGCATAGATCCTTCCCGAAAAGCAGTTTCAGGAAAAACGCCCCCGATTTTCTTTATGAAACCGCATCAAGAGCAAAACAGACAGGGCTTTATCTTCTCCCAAGACAGATAACAGCTCCCAATACGGAAAGCCCCTAAGGAGGCAAACCATGAACTTCGTATCAGCCGACAGCATCCGCGCTGCATTCTCGGCCGCAATGTCCGCAATGTACCGTACAGAAGTGCCTGCTTACGGCACGCTGATGGAACTGGTTGCAGATGTGAATGCTGCGACACTGAAAGCCCAGCCTGAACTGCTCGCCCGTCTTGAAGATACCGATTCTCTGGATCGTATTTCCGAAGAGCGTCACGGCGCGATCCGTCTCGGCACCGCCGCTGAACTCTCCATGATGCGCCGTGCTTATGCGGTTATGGGCATGTTCCCTGTCGGTTACTACGACCTGTCCGCTGCCGGTGTACCTGTGCATTCCACAGCTTTCCGCCCGGTTGCAGATGCATCGCTGAAGATCAATCCGTTCCGCGTTTTCACCTCGCTGCTGCGTCTCGACCTGATCGCGGACGAAAAGCTGCGTAAGGAAGCTGAAGAAACACTCGCACAGCGCAATATCTTCACTGCCGGTGCGGTTGAGCTGATCGAGATTGCTGAAAAGCAAGGCGGCCTGACACAAGAACAGGCTGACAAGTTTGTTGCTGAAGTTCTGGAAACCTTCCGCTGGCACGATAAGGCCAATGTGAGCGCAGAACTCTACCACCGTCTGCACGACGCCCATCGTCTGATTGCTGACGTTGTGTCCTTCAAAGGCCCGCACATCAACCACCTGACACCACGCACACTCGACATTGATGCCGTACAGGCACAGATGCCAGCGCGCAATATTTCGCCTAAAGCTGTTGTTGAAGGCCCGCCAACCCGTAAATGTGCGGTTCTGCTGCGTCAGACCTCGTTCAAAGCTCTGGAAGAAGCTGTTTCTTTCACCGATGCTGCAGGCGAATGGAAAGCCGGTACACACACTGCCCGTTTCGGTGAAATTGAACAGCGCGGTATTGCACTGACACCAAAAGGCCGCGGCCTTTATGATACGCTGCTCGACAAGACCCGTGCACGTATCCGCCCTGCGCCGGATGGCTCGAATGCTGCTGAATATGTTCGAATCTTAAGTGAAGTCTTTGAAGAATTCCCGGATACATGGGCAGAAATCCGTGAACAGGGTCTCGGCTACTTCGCTTATAGCATTGCAGACCGCTCGAAAGCCAAGAGTGAACTGACCGCCGCCAATCTCGACAGCCTGATTGCTGAAGGCGCAATCCAGTTTGACCCGATTGTCTATGAAGACTTCCTGCCGGTCAGTGCCGCTGGTATCTTCCAGTCCAATCTCGGTGACGATGATACACAGGAATTCACTGAAAGCCCGAACCAGAAGCGTTTCGAAGCTGATCTCGGCGCAACCGTGCTCAATGAATTTGAACACTATGCCCGCATCGAGCGCGAATCTGTTGAGGGTGCATTGAAGGCTCTCGCCTTTACTGCCGCTGCAGAATAACTACATAACATATGAAAACGGCAATCTGCCCTCAAAGCGGATTGCCGTTCAGCTGTTTATACTAGAGCGTGTCCATTTAATTGAGTCCGCCACGCTCGCTCTAGTTTCATGAGTTGTCGCATTATCGCGGTCGTTAACTGCAACCAGTTAACTGCGAAATGCTCCGGAGCAGATTACTGCTCCACCGTACCAGATAGAATATCGAGCCTGTTCCCTTACCCGAACAAACGCCTGATATTCTGAACGATAAACAATAGGGAATGCGATTTATGAGCACCGAAAATAAAAAAGTGAACGTTAAGCAGGAAGCTGCTGACATTCTCGCCAAGCTTGGCGTTGACAGCGCTGCCTATACAGGCGGTGATCTTGCCTCGTTCAGCCCGGTTACCGGCGAACAGATCGGCGCCCTCAAGACTCATTCGGCTGCAGACACTGCCCGCATGATCGAAGAAGCTGACGCAGCATTCCGCACATGGCGCGATGTTCCGGCTCCTCGCCGCGGTGAACTGATCCGCCTGCTCGGTGAAGAACTGCGCGCTTCCAAAGCTGATCTCGGCCGTCTCGTTTCCATCGAAGCCGGTAAAATCATCTCTGAAGGTCTTGGCGAAGTTCAGGAAATGATCGACATCTGCGATTTCGCAGTTGGTCTGTCCCGTCAGCTTTACGGTTTGACCATTGCGACTGAACGTCCGGGTCATCGCATGATGGAAACATGGCATCCGCTTGGTGTTGTCGGCGTTATCTCCGCCTTCAACTTCCCGGTTGCTGTTTGGTCATGGAACGCAGCTCTGGCACTGGTTGCCGGTGATGCTGTTGTCTGGAAACCTTCCGAAAAGACCCCGCTCACAGCACTTGCTTGTGAAGCGATCTTCAACCGTGCGGCTGCCCGTTTCGGCGCAGATGCTCCTAAGGGTCTGTCCGCTGTTATCATCGGCGACCGTACAATCGGTGAAGTTCTGGTTGACCATCCGAAGGTTCCGCTGGTTTCCGCAACCGGTTCAACCCGCATGGGTCGCGATGTAGGTCCACGTCTGGCCAAGCGTTTCGCACGCGCTATCCTCGAACTCGGCGGCAACAATGCCGGTATCGTCTGCCCGTCAGCCGATCTCGACATGGCTCTGCGCGCGATTGCTTTCGGTGCCATGGGTACTGCAGGTCAGCGTTGCACCACCATGCGTCGTCTGTTCGTACACGAAAGCGTATACGACACACTGGTACCACGCCTGGTCAAAGCCTATCAGAGCGTATCCATCGGCAACCCGCTGGAAACCCCTGCACTGATCGGCCCGCTGATCGACAAAGCTTCTTTCGACGGTATGCAGAAGGCTCTGGCAGATGCCAAAGCACACGGCGGTAAAGTTGTCGGCGGTGAACGCGCATCAGTAGGTAGCGACACAGCTTACTACGTACAGCCAGCAATCGTTGAAATGCCAGAACAGGCAGGTCCGGTTCTCGAAGAAACCTTCGCACCGATCCTCTATGTGATGAAATACAGCGATTTCGACAATGTTATCGAACTGCACAACGCAGTTGGTGCCGGTCTGTCGTCTTCGATCTTCACACTGAACCTGCAGGAAGCTGAGCGTTTCCTCTCTGCATCCGGTTCGGATTGCGGTATCGCCAACGTTAACATCGGTACATCCGGTGCTGAAATCGGCGGTGCATTCGGCGGTGAAAAAGAAACCGGTGGCGGTCGTGAATCCGGTTCGGATGCATGGAAAGCTTACATGCGCCGTGCAACCAACACTGTAAACTACTCCAAGGCACTGCCGCTCGCACAGGGCGTATCCTTCGATATCGACTAATCGTCAGTACTGATGACAAAGAAAAGCCCCGCTATGCGGGGCTTTTTTATTGACTAAAATCGAACACAGGGTCTCTATTACATACGGTATTTACGTATATCTCATCGGAACTCTCCACAATGGAGGCTCGCATGCGTTTCGCTTTAGCCGTGCTGATAGCTATCATTTATATGGTGCATAGCCCGATTGTTCATGCGAGTGAGAACAATGCTGTGTTCTGCTCTAAGCTTGGTGAACTTGCAGGGCGCTCTATGGCGGCACGCCTGGAGGGCAAACCTCTGACGGATCTTCTCAAGGTTAAATTCGATCCGGCGGTCAGGGAAATTTTTCAGACGATTATCAGAGAGGCTTATGCGAGACCGCTGGTTGACGGTGATAATGCGTGGGTCAGAAATATGTCTGATTTCCGCAATGATGTTGAAGAGAAATGCCAGTCGTCTTTGAATTAATAACAAGAAACTAGAGCATCACCATGAATTAAGTACGCCTTCACCATGTCTCAATCTATATGCTGAATCGCTATAGTTTGAAGTGAATTTAGCCAGTGATGCTGCCTCACTTCCCAAGCTGAAATTGAAGGTGCTGAGAAAGCAGGGTCTGCAAAAGCTCCAACGGCAACAGCAACATGATCAGGCAATGCTTCTCCCTCCCAATAAACGGTTGACCCGCATGATGGGCAAAACTGAAATGATACTGAACGACCGGCATCAGACTGACGGGTAAACTGCGTTGATTGACCCGAAATTGTCACCTGCTGTTGCTTGAACCATGCCTGATTGCCGAAAACGGCTCCGGTTCGACGCTGACATTCAAGACAATGACACATCGAGACCCGCAGCGGTTCCCCCTCACAAATGATTTGCAGTTTTCCGCAGCTACAGGCAGCCAGATAGCTACTCATAAGATGCTCCATTTAATCAGCAGTGCTGGACGTTATGTTGCCCACTGCAATTGACAGGAGTGCCTACATTAGCATCGCCATCTTCTTTGAATGATCCCAACAAATTCTAAGACGTGCAAATTTTGGTTATGGCGTGGCGAAAATGGTGATTTTTGAGAACCGGCGCGCAGCGTACCCGCATAATCCTTCATCCTCTGATAAAAGGATTATGCAGTCTTAAAAATCACGGCAACCTTTACACGTCCTATTGGACGTGCGGTGCCGTGTGTACGTGAGCACCGGAAGCGCAGAAAATCGCCATTTGCAGCCCGTCAGAGCCGAAATTCTCTTAGCCCATGCGCTCAGAAGCGTAGGAACCCGGGCTCGCCGGAAATACGACGGTACGATTACCATTGAGGAAGACGCGGTGATGGATATGCGCATGGATGGCGCGTGCCAGAACCTGCGCTTCGACATCGCGGCCGATAGAAACATAATCGGCAGCCGACTGCGCGTGGGTAATACGGGCCACGTCCTGTTCGATAATCGGCCCCTCATCAAGATCGGCAGTCACATAATGCGCTGTCGCACCGATCAGCTTCACACCGCGTTCATAGGCCTGCTTGTAAGGATTGGCACCTTTGAAAGACGGCAGGAAGGAGTGGTGAATATTGATGATCTTGCCGGACATTTTCTGGCTCAGCTCATCAGACAGAACCTGCATATAGCGTGCCAGAACCACCAGTTCAGTGCCGGTCTGGTTGACGATATCCATCATCTTGGCTTCGGCTTCAGCTTTGTTTTCCTTCGTCACCGCAATGTGGTGGAAAGGAATATCGTGGTTCACAACAACCTTCTGATAGTCAAAATGGTTGGAAACCACGCCAACAATATCAATCGGCAGGCCACCAATTTTCCAGCGATAGAGCAGATCATTGAGGCAATGGCCGAAGCGCGAAACCATCAGCAGGGTTTTCACCGGCTTACGAGTATCGTGGAAATTATAGACCATGCCGAATTTGTCAGCTGTTTCCTGAAAACTGCCGGAAACCTCTTCAAAGCTTTTGCCTTGCTCGGAAATAAAGCTGACCCGCATGAAGAATTTATCAGCGCTGAGATCATCGAACTGGGCGCTGTCAACGATGTTACACCCCATACCCGCAAGATATCCGGAAATAGCGGCAACTATACCGAGGCGTGACTGGCAACTGACGGTCAACACATAATTCTGCATGGGGGTATCCCTTAAGCTTCAATGTTCCAATGATTACAGAGCCGAAAATTCCGGTTCCGTATGAAGCTCTTACACAGAATTTCCAGGCATAACAGTCCCGATTACGCTTTTGTTTGACGGATTCCTGCCATTTGCAGACAAATATGCAGAACCTATAATCTCAGGCTATAGACGTTGTTTTCTGAGATTATAGTTCGCAGCCTGTTTCAAAGATGCGGGTTACGCGCTTTGTATTTTTCGATCAAGCGGTCATTGATTTCTGTTGCACCCGGCATGTTAGCACTGCGATAGACCGGCACATCACTGCCTTCTTCTGCCAGTTCCGCCGCAACGGCGGTAAAGATCGCATGAAGAATGGTTGCGCAAACCGCTGTCGAGACAGCTCCGGCCTTCATCTCGCTGTTGGGCAAATCCATCATCGCATCACCCGCCGGAATTTCATTATCCAGCACCAGATCAGCCAGTTCGGATAGTCGTACACGGCCATTGGCAGCGCTGGCAGAATAAGAAACCGAAGTCAGCGCAATCACTTTTGCACCAACTTCGCGCCCGTATCGTGCAGCATCAACCGGCGCAGCATTCACACCGGAGTTGGAAACAATCAGCAGAATGTCCCCCGCACCAATATCATAGCGCTGCAACAAAGGCAGCACCATGCCACTGATACGCTCAAACTTGGTGCTGGAAGACGCGCCCTCATGCAGCATCGTAAAGGCTGAGAGAACCGGCACGGTAATCGCCAAACCACCGGCACGATAATGCACTTCTTCCGCCAGCATATGTGAATGACCGGTACCGAACACGAAAACGCGCTTATCATTGCGCGCAGCTTCGCCAATCATGGCAACAGCCTGTTTCATTACTTCGGCCTGACTGTCACGCAACTGCATAAGATGCGCTGTCAGCTTGTCAAAATAGTCATTGATAATGCTCATGCCCGCTGATCCTGTCGCTCACCGGAAATCCACGTAGAGCGAACATGGCACTGGTCATCCAGCCAGACCAGATCGGCTCGTTTTTTCGGTGCCAGCACGCCACGGTCTTTGAGCCGCATAAACTCTGCCGGATAGGAGGTTGCCATGCGCAAAGCCTCCTCGCAGGAGAGATCCAGCATCGCCATACCATAGCGGATACCCGATGCCATATCGAGATCAGAACCTGCTAATGTCACACGGTCTTCCAGCACCAGTTTCGGACAATAACCACCCTCGACGCGATAGACTGTACGACCGTTGAGCTGGAATGTATCGCGGCCTGAGCCGACCAGCGACATCGCATCAGTAACAAAGAACAAGCGCCCCTGCCCTCGTTTTGCCCGTAATGCCACCCGCAGAGCTGCAGGCTCAACATGATGACCGTCCGCAATAATGCCGCCCCATACGGACGGATGATCCAGTGCCGCACCGACAAGATTAGGCGCACGATGGCCGAACTGGCTCATCGCATTGAACAGATGGGTCACGCCACGCGCACCGGCATCAAAACGCGCCATCGCCATTTCATAAGTGCTGTCGCTATGGCCGATACTGACAATCACGCCGCCTTCAGCCAATTCACGCACCTGCTCCGGTGTCACCTGTTCGGCAGCCATTGTCACCAGCAGACAACCGATTTTCTGTGCCGCTGCAATCATCGCCTGAATATCGGCATCCTGCACAGGACGCATCAGTTCAGCCAGATGCGCACCTTTTTTCGCCGGTGCCAGATGCGGGCCCTCAAGATGCAGGCCGGCAACCCCTTTGTCTGTTGCAACGGCTTCAACCGCAGCAACCATTGCCTGTGCCGTTACATCACCGGTATCGGTGATTAAAGTCGGCAGCAGGCTGGTTGTGCCGTAAGGACGATGCCCTGCCGCAATGGTGAACATGATTTCCGGTGTCGGGCCGTCATTGAGCATTGCTCCGCCGCCGCCATTGACCTGCGCATCAATAAAACCGGGGCTGAGAATGCCGCCCTCCAGTTCAATGACCTGCACATTGTCCGGCAAAGCATCGCCATCCTGTACGAGGCGGACAATTTTGCCCTCCCCGATCAGCAAGGCTGTTCGTTCATGAAAACGATTGCCGTCAAAAATACGCGCACCACGCAGCAGCTGAAAATGCATCAGACAGTCTCCGTTACCTTATTCAGATTAAGCGGCTTATCAGGGTTGAAACCACGACGGCGGGTAACCGCCTCGATAATACGATAATAAGCGCCAAGTGACACCAGCGGATCAAGCAGAGCCGAACCCGTAGCCGGTGTTTTAATCTGGCTCCACGGTAAATCCAGTGGGGAAATTGTCAGGATATTACCGCCAATGCTTTCCAGATGTTTCAGTGCCTGCATATTGTGCTGATAGGCCTGATCCTGTGAAATAAACGCCACAATCGGGAAGCCTTTTTCCACCAGACGCATCGGTCCGTGCATCAGTTCGGCCAGCGAGAAAGCCTCTGCATGAATGGCTGAGGTTTCCTTTGCCTTCAATGCAGCTTCAAGCGCAATTGCCATCGACGGCCCGCGACCGCCGATAAATAACGACTGCTTTTCAGCCAGTGTATTTTCCAGCGCATTGCCTGCATCGACCTGAACCGCAGCCAGTGCATCCGCCAGATGATCAAGGCCGCTCTGCATCTCATTATCTTTGCTGACCGCAGCAATCACACCGGCCAGAGCCGCAGCAGATGCAATAAAGGATTTAGTCGCCGCAACACTTTTCTCAGGCCCTGCACCAATCCCCAGCACGATGTCGGCCTCATTGCCGAGCGGGCTATCGGTGACATTAACCACTGCAACCGTGACCGCACCGCCTTTTTTAGCCGCGCGCTGCATCGCCACGATGTCAGGGCTGGCACCGGACTGCGAAACCGTGAAATGCACGGCAGAGTCAAGTTGCAGCGGCGCATCATAAACTGACGCTACCGAAGGGCCCAAGGCCGCGACCGGTAAGCCGAGCTGAATTTCAGCGAGATATTTAAAAAATGTCGTCGCATGGTCAGATGAGCCGCGCGCGCAGGTCGAAATCAACGCAGGCTTGCGGGATGCAAAAAGCTTCGCGATTTCTTCAAAAACCGGCTTCTGCTCTTTCAGCATCTTCGCGACAACAGACGCTGCCTGTTCGGTTTCCTGAAGCATAAGTGTTGGTGATGCGGTCATCGGACCTCCCCCGTTTTAAGTTCCGCAATAAAATCATAAGCATCGCCGCGATAAAGCGAGCGTGTATATTCCACAATCCGGTCTGTCTGAGTGCGCGAGACGCGTTCCATCTGCAGTGCTGCGGCCTTATCCGCCACGCCAAGCAAACGTGCATTGACCGGATCAAGCACCACAGCCGTCAGACGCTGCAGAGCGCGCACCGGCTTATAACCCTGATCTTCCAGTGCTGCATAAAGTGACAGTGCACCGCTGAGCACCGCCTGTGCCAACTCGGTTTTCTGCCCTGCTTCATCGCGCGCAAGCGTCGCTGTTCCGAGCAATCGCTGCGGCACCACAGCACGCTCAATCGCCATGGGCATATCATCGGCAAGGCGCAAACGCTCAACACGTACCACCAGATCCTGCATGGAAATGCCAAGCTGAAACGCCTCTTCCGGTGACGGATGTCCGATATCACCGGACAGGATACGCACACCCGGCACTTTACCACGGGCGATCATATCCTGCGAGAAGGAGGTGAGCTGCCAGAGCGGCTGACTGATCTTTTTCGGACGTTCGCAAATATAGGTGCCGCTGCCGTGGCGGCGCTCCACCAGCCGGTTTTCCAGCAATGCCTGATAGGCCGAGCGGATGGTGACCCGCGCCAGTCCAAGCGCCTGCGCCAGCTCACGCTCCGGCGGCAGACTGCTACCTGCGGCAAGACTGCCATCTTCAATCAGATTGGTCAGAACCACGGCGACCTGCTTATAAAGCGGCCCGCCGGTCGTTTGCGCTGCTAATCCGCGCTGAAGAAGAGGAAGCAATCTGGTATTATCCATGGCACTGATACAATACCATTTTAAGACCAGTTGCAATTGAAATTATCTGTTTCACAAAAATAAAAGGGCAGCTCCGTTTCAGAAAGCTGCCCTGTATTTTTTTAAGTTACTGCACCAAGACCGGCTCGGCCGGCGGCACGTCAGAACTGCCTTCCGGCTCCTGCGGTTCCGGCTCTTTTATACGGAACCATGCCACGTAAAGCGCTGGCAGGAACAACAGCGTAATCACTGTGCCGACAATAATCCCGCCCATCATTGCATAGGCCATCGGGCCCCAGAACACTTCACGCGAAATCGGGATCAGCGCCAGACTGGCAGCCGCTGCCGTCAGCGCAATCGGGCGCATACGATGCTGGGCAGAATAATGAACTGAATCCCAAGGATGCATGCCCTCTTTAATATGATCCTCGACCTGCACAATGAGGATCACCGAGTTGCGTATTAGAATACCGATCAGCGCCAGCACACCGAGAATAGCCACAAAACCAAGCGGCTTTCCGCTCGGCAGCAAGGCCGCAACCACACCGATCAGGCCAAGCGGCGCGACCGCCACCACCAGAAACAGCCGCTGGAAACTCTGCAACTGGATCATCAGAATTGTTGCCATTACGAACAACATCAATGGCACAACGGCAGCAATAGGCCCCTGACTTTTAGCACTTTCCTCAACCGTACCGGCAATATGAACGGAATAGCCGAGCGGCAGTTTCTGCGCAAAAGCGTCAACCTGCCCCTTCATTTGCTCAACCACCGTATCCGGCATTGTCTTGTCGAGAATACCGGCAGATACCGTAATCGTCGGCATACGGTCACGGCGCCAGACCACAGGCTGTTCAATCTCGTAGCGGAAGTTGGCAATCGAAGCGAGCGGAATGGATTCCCCGTTACCCGTGCCGATTTGCAAGTTACGCAATGTTTCAATCCGGTCACGCTCCTGCGCCTGTGCCCGTACCACCACATTGATGAGATAGGTGGCATCGCGCACCTGCGTAATCGCCAGACCGCCGACCACACTATTCAGGGTCATCGATATATCTTTGGAGGAAACGCCGAGTTTGCGTGCTTTATCCTGCAATACATCAACCCGCACCACACGTGCCGGTTCGTTCCAATCAAAGGCGACCACACCCAGACGCTCATCTTTGCCCATAATATCGGCAACCTGATGCGCATAATTACGCACCGTCTGAATATCCGGCCCGCTGACGCGATATTGCACCGGACGACCAACCGGCGGCCCCAGCTCAAGAAATTTTACATAAGCATCCGTGCCGATATAATCCTTGCGCAAAACCGCATCAAATTTCTGCTTAAGGCGGTCGCGTGCTTCCACATCCTTGGCAACAATAATCATCTGACCGAAATACGGATTGACCGGCTGCACATCAAAGGTCAGCACGAAACGTACCGCACCCTGCCCGATATAGCTGCTCCAGTGATCAATATCCTCATTGCCTTTGAGCATAGTGTCTTCAAAACGCAGCATCTGCGCCTGTGTTTCGGCAATGGAGCTGTTTTCCGGCAGCTTCCAGTCAATCACCAGTTCCGGACGATCCGAAGACGGAAAGAACTGACGTTCAATCAGCGTTACGCCGCCCAGCGACACCAGAAACAGCGCAATCGTTGCAAAAATCGTTGTCCAGCGATAGCGCATACACCACAGCAAAGCAGCGGAAAAAGCCGCTGTCACACGACGTGGCTTTTCCTCATGTTTCTTCATGGTTTTTGGCAGGATGGTCACGCCGAGCAGCGGTGCAAAGAGCACCGCAACCACCCATGACACCACCAGCGACACCCCGATCACGACGAACAAAGTATAGGTATATTCACCGGCCTGACTGCTGTTGAGGCCAATCGGGATAAAACCGGCAATCGTCACCAGCGTCCCTGTCAGCATCGGAAAGGCCGTATGCGTATAAACATAGGTCGCCGCTTTATTGATCGGATCACCCGCCTCAAGCCGTGCAACCATCATTTCCACCGCGATCATCGCATCGTCCACCAATAGACCGAGCGCGATAATCAACGCGCCGAGTGACACACGTTGCAGCGAAATATCCATATATTGCATGGTGAGAAACGTGATCGCCAGCACCAGCGGGATCGACAGTGAAACCACAAAACCGGCACGCACACCAAGACTGATAAAGCTCACCGCGAGAACGATAACCACCGCCTCAAACAAGGCTTTGGTGAAACCGGACACCGCATCATCCACCACTTCCGGCTGATCAGCGACCTGATGCACTTTAATACCAATCGGCAGTTCGCCTTCGACATGCACCATCAATTCATTCAGCGCTTTACCAAAATCCAGCAGATTTTCATTCGGTTTCATACCGATTGCCAAACCAATTGCCGGTTCGCCATTCACACGAAACAGACTTTCCGGCGGATTGGTATAACCACGCTTGATCTCCGCCACATCGCTGAGGCGGAAGAAGCGGTTATTGACACGAAGATTAACCGCCTTCAGGCTTTCTTCCGAGGTGAACTGTCCGCTCACCCGTACCGAAAGCCGTTCAGGACCGGCATTAATCACACCGGACGGCGTAATCGCATTCTGATCCTGCAAGCTCTTTAAAATCGCCTGCTGATCCAGTCCCAAAGCTGCAATCTGTCGGGAGGAGAATTCAAGAAAAATCACCTCATCCTGCGCACCGATCAGATCAACTTTGCCTGCACTTGGCAGTTGCAACACCTGTGTGCGAACCGTTTCCACATAATCGCGCAATTGTCGGTGACTCAGACCATCTGCGGTGAAAGCATAAATATTGCCAAACACATCGCCAAACCGGTCGTTGTAATAAGGTCCGTATACGCCTTCAGGAAAGTTGCCTTTGATATCATTGATCATATTGCGGGTCTGGAGCCAGATTTTCTCCACATCCCGTGCTTTTGTCGTTGCTTTCAGATTAACGAAAATAACCGCTTTTCCGGGCGTCGTCACCGATTTGGTAAAATCGAGACTGTCCAGCTCCTGCAGTTTCTTCTCAATCCGGTCAGTGACCTGATTGATTGTCTCATCCACCGATGCGCCGGGCCAGTTGGCCTGTATCAGCATGGTTTTAATGGTGAATTGCGGATCTTCTTCGCGCCCCAGATTAATATAGGCAGCACTACCTGCAATCAAAAACACCAGCATGAAATACCAGACCAGCGAACGGTGATTAAGCGCCCAGTCAGAGAGATTAAACTTCTTCATTATTTCTCTCCCTGCGGCAGCTTAACTTTTTGACCATCGCGCAAACTGTTCACACCCGCACTAACAATATGCTGACCCGCCTCTATTCCCTGAACGATAAAGTCCTGATCTGTGCGGCGGACAACTTCAACCGGCTGACGGCGAACAGTCTGGCTTTGCGCATCGGCAATCCAGACATAGGCCTTGCCATCCCGCTCCAGCAAAGCAGAAAGCGGCAAACTGATCTGTTCCTGATGATTACCATTACTGCGTAACGCCGTAATGGTTGTACCCAGACGAAATGCTTCCGGCGCTTCATCCAAAGTGATTTTCACCCTGCGCAAACGGGTTGCACTGTCGGCCTGTGGTGCGATTTCCCGCACATGACCTTCTGTTTGCACAACCGGATCAGCTTGCAAGAAAATGATAAATTTATCTCCGGGTTTAACGTCTTCGGCAATATTATCCGGCACATCCACGACCGCTTCACGCACATCAGGCCGCGCAATGGTCACTACACTTTGTCCTGCCGACACAACCTGTCCGACCTCGGCACTTACCGCAGAAACCACACCGGCAAAGTCGGGCTGTAATTGCGCAAAACCACGCTCATCCTCAGCTTTACGCAAGGCAGCTTTAGCCTTTTCCAATCCGGCAGCAGCGGTATCGCGCGCCTGTTTGGCATTGTCATAAATTGCCTGAGAAATACTGCGCGTTGCCAGCAGGCGTACTTGCCGCTCTTCGGTGGCCTGCGCATTAGCATATTGCGCCTCGGCACTGGCCATATCCGCCTTAGCAGCCTGCAAATTCAGATCAAGTTGTGCGGGATCAATCATCGCCACGACCTGACCTTTTTCAACCATATCACCAATATCAACATTGCGCTGGATCAGCCGCCCGAGCACACGAAATGCAAGATCGGTGCTATATTGCGGCTCCACTGAACCGGCAAAGCCTGTTTGCTGGGATGGTTCTGCCTGCGCTGTCACAAACAAAACAGGACGAACCACTTCCGCTGCTTCGTCCTGTTTTTCACCACAGGCAGCAAGCATCACCAAAGATCCTGCGACTGCGGCGCCGAGAAGTTTGCGTTGCATTGTTCTGACGCTCACGACTGTCTTTGCTCTGCTCATTGCGTAACACTCTTTTCATCTACCATCAGCAGATCAACAACAGAGCCTTCACCAAGCATCTGCCCACCGCGTGTGATCACCATCTGACCATCCTTCAAACCGTCAGAAATGATAATTTTCTCACGCTCATAATCCAGAACATCTACCAGCACAGATGTGACACTATTTGTCTTCGGATCAAGAACCCAGACGGCAGGTTTGCCATCCTGTGCGGTCATTGCGCTCCACGGCAAAACCACTGCACGCACTGCCGGTAAAGACAGCGTGCCGGTGACCGGTGCCGCGAGCGTCATTGCTGCCGGTGGTGTATCCAGTTCTACTTTAATGCGCACAGTACCGGTCGTGGCATTCACCACCGGCGCGATTTCACGGACATGGCCGGTTGCCGTAACTGTCGGATCAGACACCAGCGACAGGCTCACCGGCGGCAAGCCTTGCATGTCAGGCTTGCCTCCAATGGTTTCAGCATGGGCGGCCAGAGCTTCCTGCACATCAAACACAGCATCACGCTCACCATCTGCGGCGATCGTAAAGGCCGTCTGTGCAGCCTGCACCAATTGTCCGGTTTCAATATTACGCGCCGTTACCACACCGGAACGCGGTGCACGCAATTCGGTGTAGCTCATCATATCCTGTGCATTTTTCATCTGGCTCTGAGCAGAAATCAGTGCAGATTCTGCCCGCTGTTTATTTTCTTCCGCCGTGCCGAACTGCCCGCGTGTGGTAAAGCCTTGCTTCAGCAAAGCCTGCTGACGTACATAATTCGCTGTTGCCTGTACCAGCTGTGCCTGCGCTGCGTTCAAAGAGGCCTGAGCGGAACGTAAAACCGCTTGCTGCTCAACAGCGTCTATCCGCGCCAGAAGATCTCCAGCCTCGACCTTTTGCCCGACATCAGCGTTGCGTTCCGTCACCTGACCGGAAGCCCGAAAAGCAAGATTAATCAGATTACGTGCAGCGACAGTACCGGTTAAAACCAGTTGCGGGCGATATTCCGTGACCTTCACGGTTTCAGCACTGACAGCCACGCGATGTGCACTATAAAGGGCTTTATCTTTCAGTTGATCTGTTTGCGACTGTGCTACCGCAACGGAAGCTGTGACACACAACAAAATCCCTTGAGAAAACAAACGTAAAATAAGCTTACGCGCACCGGTTATCATCAGTACAACCTTTTAAAAATCATCGTTGTACAGCAAAGATAGCTGAACATCCGTTTTTTAACAGCCAGTCTTGTACTGACCTTATAAAAATTGAATAATATTAAATAACTTAAGAAAAAAATTCAGAAAGCAAGCACTATGAGTACTGTTCTTGAAATCGCTGATCTGAAAAGACTGGCTCAACGCCGTGTACCGAAAATGTTTTTCGATTACGCAGATTCCGGCGCATGGACAGAATCAACCTATCGCGCCAATGAAAGCGACTTCGCTAAAATCAAACTGCGTCAGCGCGTGCTGGTCGATATGACTGACCGCTCATTAGCCAGCACCATGATCGGCCAGAATGTTGCGATGCCCGTAGCCCTCTCTCCGACAGGTCTCGCAGGTATGCAACATGCAGACGGGGAAATTCTGGCAGCGCAGGCCGCAGCAGAATTCGGCGTGCCTTTTACGCTTTCCACCATGAGCATCTGCTCGATTGAAGATGTGGCAGAGGCAACCAAAAAACCATTCTGGTTCCAGCTTTATGTGATGAAAGACCGTGATTTTGTACGCAATTTGATTGAACGCGCCAAAGCGGCCGGTTGTTCTGCTCTGGTCTTGACCCTCGACCTGCAAATTCTTGGCCAGCGCCATAAAGATCTGCGCAATGGTTTGTCTGCCCCGCCGAAATTCACGCCGAAGCATATCTGGCAGATGATGACCCGCCCGCAATGGTGCCTTGGCATGATGGGCACCCAGCGCCGCACATTCCGCAATATTGCCGGCCATGCCAAGGGCGTCAGCGATCTCTCCTCCCTGTCCTCATGGACTGCGGAGCAGTTTGATCCGAAACTGAACTGGGATGATGTGGAATGGATCAAAAATCTCTGGGGTGGCCCGCTGATCCTCAAAGGCATTCTAGATGAAGAAGATGCCCTGATGGCTGCAAAAACCGGTGCCGATGCGATTATCGTCTCCAATCATGGCGGCCGCCAGCTCGATGGCGCACCATCTTCCATCTCCATGCTGCCACGTATCGTGGATACAGTTGGCGACAAGGTGGAAATCCATCTCGACGGTGGTATCCGCTCCGGTCAGGATGTGCTGAAAGCCGTCGCCCTCGGCGCCAAAGGAACTTATATCGGCAGACCGTTTCTCTATGGCCTTGGCGCAATGGGCAAAGCCGGTGTAACCAAAGCACTGGAAATCATCGCCCGTGAGGCCGATGTCACTATGGCATTGTGTGGCAAACGCCGGATCACGGATGTGGACGCCTCAATTTTACACAAAGACTGAGCATTACAACAAGCGCAGAGCGCCCATCATTTCACCGGCGCTCTGCTCAAAAGCACACTGCGGATTGAGAAGCTTGAGTGAATACGAACCACTCCTGGCAGACGTGAGAGAATTTCTTTGTGAATGACCTCATAGGCCGCCGTATTTTCTGCCTCAGCGCGCAAGATATAATCCGCATCACCGGTCATCAGATAACATTCCTGAATCTCCGGATGACGGCGCACCGCTTCTTCAAACCGGTTGAGATATTCCTCCGTCTGCCGCTCCAGCGTAATACGCACCAGCGCCACCAACCGGTCATCAGCATCAGGTGCCGCAACAATCGCCGTATAACCGCGGATAACCCCGCTTGTTTCCAGCATCTGCACCCTGCGCAAACAGGCCGATTGTGATAAGCCCACCTCTGTGGCAAGCTGACTATTGGTCATGCGACCGTCACGGCGCAGACAACGGATAATATTACGATCTATAGCATCTAAGGTCGACACGCAGAATATTCCAATTCTCAGTATTTTATCGTGCTAACTTACCCATAATTCGCATAATTTGCGAAAAATAGCAAAAACATTCGAAGACTATTCGATTAAACTTCGAAATAGGGAGAGAGATACGGCTCAGCATTTCGCGCATGAAATTCCGGCGCTGAAGCGATGCTGCCTCTTATACAAAATTGTTTGCCCTTTCTGCGGTATTTGCCTCAGCCTCGTCACCGAACAGCACCGGCTGTTTCGCCAGACAGAGGTTCAGGCTAACCGCATGAAAGGCCAGACATTGACAATGCGGAAGTGCTTATGTCTGTAATCTTTGCTGATACTCGTACGCCTGAGTCAGTTGACACCTCTGATAACCAGTTGGCACTGGCTGCAGGCGGCATTCTGACCATCGATCTCGGTGCTCTCCGCGCCAATTATAAGCACGTCGCCGATGCGATCACTCCGACCCGCACCGCTGCTGTTGTCAAAGCCGATGCCTATGGTCTAGGCGCAGATAAAGTCGCCCCGCAATTTTATGCAGCCGGTTGCCGTGACTTTTTCGTTGCGCATCTGGGTGAAGCCCTCAACCTGCATCCGCATATCGGCAAAGACGCCACGATTTATATTCTGAACGGCTTACAGCCACAGACAGAACAGCTCTGTGCAGGGCATAATATTGTGCCGGTGCTGAACTCCCTTGAGCAACTCAGCAACTGGGCAGCTTTAGCCAACTCCCAAAACCGCAAGCTCCCTGCCCTTCTGCAGCTCGACACCGGCATGTCCCGTCTCGGTCTGTCTGAACAGGAATTGCAGACACTCGTCGCCGACCTTTCCCTGCTTGACGGCGTGGATGTAAAATTCATCATCAGCCATCTGGCCGCCGGCGATAATGTTCAAAGCCCGCAGAATAAAGCGCAGCTGGAACGCATGCAGGCAGCACTCAAGCTTTTGCCGCATCATGCCGTTGCCTTTTCCAATTCCGGCGGCACTTTTATGGAACGCAGCTATCATTACGATCTGGCGCGTCCCGGCATTGCCCTTTATGGCGGCGCTCCGCAGGAAAACCTGCCAAACCCGATGCGGCCGGTCGTATCATTACAGGCGCGGGTTATTCAGTGCCGCACCGTACCGGCCAAAACACTGGTCGGTTATGGTGGCAGCTACGAAACACAGGCTGAAACTCGCGTTGCAACAATTGCAGTCGGCTATGCTGACGGCTGGCTGCGGCACCTGAGCAATAAAGGCTGCGCCTATTATGGTGATGTGCGCCTGCCAATTATCGGCCGCGTTTCCATGGATTCGATTACACTGGATGTCAGCGCATTGCCGGAAGGCACATTGAAGCTCGGCAGTCTGGTTGAACTGATCGGCCCGCATCAGACACTGGAGCAAGTGGCTCAGGATGCAGGCACCATTGCCTATGAGGTGCTGACATCTCTGGGGAACAGATATCATCGCATTTATATCAACGACATTCTTGCTTGAAAATATATCGCGACTGCATAGGCAGCATTTCAAGCCAAGCTCTGACAGAGGCAGACCATGAAAGTTACAATACTCGGCAGCGGTGTTATCGGCGTAACAACCGCCTATTATCTGGCAAAAGCCGGCCATGAAGTGACAGTGATCGACCGTCAGGAAGGACCGGCGCTTGAAACCAGTTTCGCCAATGCCGGCCAGCTTTCCTATGGTTATTCCACACCTTGGGCTGCTCCGGGTATTCCGCAGAAAGCGGCGATGTGGCTGTTCAAAAAACACTCCCCGCTGATTTTCCGTCCGACCTGCAATCCGGCAATGTATAGCTGGCTGATGTCGATGCTGGCCAATTGCACTGCATCGGCCTATGCGACCAACAAAGCGCGTATGCTGCGTATTTCCAACTATAGCCGCGAATGCCTGACCGAACTGCGCAATGATACCGGCATCAGCTATGATGAAGGTTCAAAAGGCACCCTGCAGCTGTTCCGCAGTCAGAAAGATTTTGACGCGGTTATGACCAAGGATATTGAAAGCCTGCGTCAGGACGGCATTAAATTCGAAGTGCTTGATGCGGAAGGTTGCACTCAGGCAGAACCTGCTCTTGCCAATGTAAAGCACATGATCGCCGGCGGCCTGCGTATGCCAGATGACGGTACAGGCGATTGCTTCACTTTCACCAATAAGCTGGCCAAAATGGCCGAAGAGCTTGGCGTTAAATTCCACTACAATGTGGATATTAAAGGTTTCCAGCTCAACAGCGGCAAGATCGTTGCGGTTGAAACCAACAAAGGCACCTTTACTGCTGACCGTTATGTTGCAGCGCTCGGCAGTTTCACCCCGCATCTGGTAAAAGGCCTTGGCCTCAATGTGCCGATCTATCCGGTGAAGGGTTATTCCATCACTATTCCGATCATTGATGAATCCCGCGCACCGGTTTCCACCATTCTCGATGAAACTTACAAGATTGCGATCACCCGCCTCGGCGACCGCATCCGCGTTGGTGGGATGGCTGAAGTCACAGATTATGTGACCCGCCTGTTGCCGGAACGCCGCGAAACACTGGAACTCTCTGTTGGCGGCCTCTTCGGTGGTGCCGGCGATCTGTCCAAGGCAACCTTCTGGTCTGGTCTGCGTCCGATGACACCGGATTCAACCCCGATCATCGGGGCAACCAAATATGATAATCTTTACATCAATGCCGGTCACGGCACACTCGGCTGGACAATGTCAGCCGGTTCTGCCCGCGTGATGGCCGATCTGATCTCCGGCAAAAAACCGGACATCGATACATCCGATCTCGGATTGTCGCGCTATAAATAATCGCGATCACTCCTCCCAGAAAAGCCGCTACATTTTGCAGCGGCTTTTTTTGTTCAGAGCAAACCGATCAGATGCGCCTTCATCACCGCATGAACTTTGTTAGAAACAATTAGTTTGTTCAGCACATTATTCATATGAAAATGCACTGTGCGCGGTGTGATGTTCAGAATGATAGAAATATCCTCAGCGGTTTTACCGTCCCCTGTCCAGCGCAGGATTTCCCGCTCACGCAGCGTAATAATCTGATCTTCCGTATTATACGTCTCATCAAGATGATAAAAATCATAGATTTTACTGAACAGAGACAGACTGATCTGGCGCAACTCCGGCTCAAGATCTTTTAGTTCGGCTTTACTGATCGCTCCGCTCTGCCGACTGAATGATAGAAAGCCTGCGATTGATTGCGGCCCCCAACATGACTGGGTAACGCCAACGGAATGCCCGTCGCGCTTCATCTCCTGCCACAAAATCTTGTTCTGCTGATAGAGCTTTTCAGTCCAGACCACTGGCCTGGAGGAGCGCATAGCCATCTGAATAGCAGGGTCACTCAGGATACACTCATTATGCGCATAATAATGACGCCAATTTTCTGAGTAATTATCAAAACCCTGAATTTTCGGGCGGGTCAAAGACTGCGGAATCCGGATTACAAAACTATAATACTCAAAACCAAACCGGATAGCCTGGCTACTGATAATATCGACAAGTTCAAATTCCTGCATATCTGTTAAACTGGCATCATAAAGTATCGGCCGTGATATGTTCATCGGAAAAACCTTATATTATTGCGAAGTATCAATAAAAATAAAAAACATAAAATTCAGAACACCCAAACAATAACAATACAAATAAAAAATAACAATAACTTAGATTAAAATTCAATAAAAACAACAAAATCACAAACAACACATATTTATTTCAAAATAAAAATGTTTATTTATTGAATCGCATTGATCATAAATTAATTCAATCTAAATAAAAAATGAAAAACAATAACAGTTTTTTTATGGCGTGACATTTTTGCCATGCTTTTCTGAATGTGAATCTTACGATTTCTGAATTACCTATTCCAGATCTGACGGAAAATAAAAAAGCCTGCTCTCAGAGCAGGCTCACTATTTTAGAAATCCAGAAAATAAACTATTTCTTTTTGCTCAAGACCTTTACGAGCTTATAGTTCAGGCTGGAAGCATCCGCCGGTGGGTTCTTAACTTTGGTTATATTCACCCTCAGCTTATATTTATAACCCGGTTCATAGTCGAAACCGTCAATTCCGTTATAGAACAGTGTCCACTCACCCTTAGGGCTGGTACGCACCTGCATACATTTTTGCGGGCCCACACCAACACAATCCACCAGCTTGTTATTCACATAGAGTGTCTCGGTTTTACCGGCGGCATTTGCCTGCGCCACCGGCAACAAAGCCGTGCTAAAAAGAGCAGCAGCAATAGCCGGAATGATCAGGGTCTTTTTCATAAGCATCTCCATGGTTGCTTCTTACTTGCGTCAGCTTCGAACTTAGCTAAAACAAGCTGAACTGCAGGTGAACCGAATGACATTGACAAACACAACCACAAACAACGCGACCATTGCGATTATCGGCGGGGGCCCGTCGGGACTTGCTGCTGCCGAAATTTTATCCGCAAACGGACATGATGTTACAGTTTATGAAGCAATGCCAACCGTTGCCCGCAAATTCCTGCTGGCAGGAAAGTCCGGGCTCAATATCACCCATTCAGAGCCCTATGAACGTTTTCGCACCCGATATGGTTCCGCCGCACAGCAATTAATTCCGGCACTTGATAGTTTTACACCCACCGACATCTGCGAATGGACAGAAAAGCTGGATATTGAGGTCTTTACCGGCAGTTCGGGACGCGTTTTTCCAAAGCGCATGAAAGCCTCTCCGCTTCTGCGCAACTGGGTCGCACGACTGGAAACGCAAGGCGTCAGCATTTTAAAACGCCATCGCTGGAAAGGCTTCAGAGGTGATGCCCTGTTATTCGATACGCCGGAAGGTGAGATCGAGAAAACGCATCATGCTGTTTTGCTGGCTCTGGGTGGCGCAAGTTATCTTCGCCTTGGTTCTGATGCGGCATGGGTGCCATGGCTTGCAGAAAAAGGCATCGTCATTGCGCCGTTTCGCCCTGCCAATTGCGGATTTGATGTTGAATGGAGTGCGCTGTTCCGCGAACGCTACGCAGGCGCACCGCTGAAATCGGTTGCCGTCACTTCACCCGCAGGCCGGATTGAGGGTGAATTTGTTATCTCGCAACACGGTATCGAAGGCAGCCTGATCTATGCGCATACTGCCGCATTACGCGATCAGTTAGAGACAAATGGTACAGCCAGCTTCTCCCTTGATCTCACACCAGCCCGCTCGCTTGAGCGGTTGATCCGTGACATCACCAAACAGGGCAACAAAAGCAGCTTCTCCAATCGCCTGCGTAAAGCCACGGGCTTGGAAGGCGTGAAAGCCGCATTATTGCGTGAAATGGTGCCGGATATCCATCAACTGACACCGGAAGACCTTGCCCGACAGATTAAAAATCTGGCAGTGCCGCTGCTGCGCCCGCGTCCGATTGCGGAAGCGATTTCTTCTGCCGGCGGCATTGTCTGGGATGAGGTCAGCGAAAACTACATGCTGCATAAATTGCCAGGCGTTTTTGTTGCCGGTGAAATGCTGGATTGGGAAGCGCCGACCGGCGGTTATCTGCTCACCGCTTGCTTTGCCACGGGCCGCGCTGCCGCTGAAGGCATGATGGACTGGCTTAAAGCTTATAGCATTTCCAGCAAAAGTGCGAAGCGGTTTTGCGTTGGATAATGCGTAAAAACAAACAGTTACAGCGGTTCCAACGATTCAGTCTTAACTGGAACCGCTGTAAGTTATCTTCGCCTTCACAAACACATCATAACGCGTGCTCTTGCCCAAAATCTGATGCGACGGCTTGCGAATACCTGCCATCGACTCGGCACGCAGCGGCCATTTCAGCACAACACGGTTGAGCGCAACGTCCAGCGCCACCTGCATCAGCTTTTCCGCATCGGGGTCAGTGCCGACAATCTCACGGATCTGGCGCATTTCCTTTTTGACCAGCGCTGTATTTCCGCGCGGCGGATGCATCGGGTCGACCAGCACCACTTGCGGGTTCAACGCCGGCAATAATTCAGAAGAATCCCCGTGCAATAATGTCATACGCGCCACGGTCTCCGCTAAGCGCCCGCCTTCAGCCGCCGCCCGTTCCAGTCCTGCCGCCAGCAATGCATGCATTTTTTCGGAGCGTTCAATCAGCGTTACATTCGCGCCCAGTGAGGCCAGCAAAAATGCATCGCGGCCAAGCCCGGCTGTGGCATCCACAATATCCGGCGTAACACCGCGCACCAGTCCTGCCGCTTTGGCCAGCGCCTGCCCGCGCCCCTCACCGGAGCGGAAGCGATGCCCGACTGCACCGCCGACAAAATCAACAATCAGGTCATTATCATCTGTTTGCTGCATATCTTCTCTCAAAACGGACAAGGGATGGTAAAATTCACAGTGCGCCCATCTGGATGGCGGAAGCTCAGGCTTTCCGCATGCAATAATAACCGGTCTGCAGCCTGCAATGCAGCGCCTTCCGCATAGAACTCATCGCCAAGCATCACATGACCGATGGCTCTCATATGCACACGCAGTTGATGCGTGCGTCCGGTCAGCGGAAACAAGCGCACACGTGTTGTCTGTTCATTGCGTTCCAGTACCTGCCAACGGCTTTGTGCAGATTTACCATGCTCATAATCCACACGGTGACGCGGCTTATTCTGCTGATCAATCGCCAAGGGCAGATCAATCAGCCCCTCATCTTCCGCCACATTGCCCCAGACTACAGCGACATAAGATTTCTCCGTACTGCGCTCTTCAAACTGTCTGGCAATCAGCGCATGAGCTTTGCGATTCAGCGACATCAGCACAACGCCGGATGTATCCTTGTCCAACCGGTGAATCATCAGAGCTTTAGGAAACTGCTTCTGTACCCGTGTTGCCAGACTATCCGACAATGCAGGATCGCGCCCCGGCACAGACAATAAACCGCTCGGCTTATCCAGCACCAGAATATCCGCATCCTGATAGATCACCGAAAGCGGATCCATAGGCGGATTATAAACAGGGGAAACTGAAGAATATGCACTCATAGCCCCCTCTAACATAATTTGTCAGCTGCATAGAAGAGCGACTTTGAAGGTAAGCTGAGAAAAACCGGAACTGAATGGGCAGTTCAGCGGTTTATAAAAAGCGTTACCCGCAAAATCTGCACCGTTTCCGCACTTAGAAAAGGATTGTGATGCACCATTTCCGATATTTTTTATCACTTTTTATGCTCATAACCATTTTCGCAACCACTCCGGTAATAGCGGGATCTGTCCCCGTTCCGGCCATAAAACCCACTACCGAGCAACCTCAGGCCACATCGCCTTTACCAAAGCCAGAACCAAAACAAAGCCCTGCCCCCGCAGAACCGGATACGCAAAAATCCGAACGGGTTTATCAGGCGGCTTGCCTGCCTCTGCTGCAAAAGGAGATTATCGGTAAAGTCCTTCCGCCGGTTCAGGACGGCCAGTGCCAGATCAGAAGTCCGCTTGAAATTACCGCTTTCAGCCAACCTGTTGCCATAGAACTCGATCAGCCGGTAACAACAAACTGCACCATGGCTGTTGCGCTCAATGAATGGGTGCAGCAGGCCAATAGCCTCGCAAAAACCCATCTTGGCAGCGATATTAAAACCATTGGCACCGGCTCGCATTATCAATGCCGCAATGTCAATAATGGCGCAGGTCGTCGTGTCTCAGAACATGCTTTTGCCAATGCGCTGGATGTCATGTCGTTTACACTGGTGAATGGTGAGACGACCGAGCTTGCAAAGGACTGGAACGGCAAAGACAAGCAAAAGCAGTTCTGGCGTGCATTACATGCCAAAAGCTGCACGCTTTTCATGACAGTTCTGGGGCCGGAAGCAGACGAAGCGCATAAAACCAATCTGCATCTTGATATGGGCTGTCATGGCAAATCCTGCACCTATCGCATCTGCCAGTAATCTGATGTACAGAAAAATAGACGCCCGATTTTCGGCGGCACAGTTCACGAACCATGATAGAGTTCAGCTATGCTATTCACATTACCAGATCCGAAAATCCTCTATCAGGCCCTTCTCGATCGTGACCAGTCCTATGACGGCCATGTTTTTGTCGGCGTCACCAGCACCGGCATTTTCTGTCGCCTGTCGTGTCCGGCACGTAAGCCCAAATTCGAGAACAGCCGTTTCTTCGATCATCCTGCGACCTGTATGGAAGCGGGTTTTCGTCCTTGTCAGCGCTGCCGCCCGCTGGATTACTTCCGAGGTAAAGAGCCGGTCGTTGCCAAACTGCTGGATTGTCTTGATGCACGTCCCGATCATTTCTGGTGTGAAGACGATATCATTGCCATGGATCTTGATCCTTCAACCGTGCGCCGTGCCTTTAAACGTCATATCGGCATGACCTTTCTGGATATGGCACGCCTGCGCCGCAAAGCCCGTGGTCTGGAAAGCATCGCGGCAGGACATTCGGTTATTGATGCACAGCTTGAAGCCGGTTATGATTCAGGCAGCGGCTTTCGCGAAGCAATCACACAGTTGATCGGCGATACGCCTGCACAACTCAAAGGCCGCGAACTGCTCAAAGCTGATTGGCTGGAAACGCCCATCGGTTCCATGCTTGCCGTTGCTGACCAGCACCATCTGCATTTGCTAGAGTTTTTTGAACGTAAAGGCCTGCCGAATGAGCTGAAAAAACTGCGCCAATATACCAAATCTTCAATCAGCTTTGGCCGCCTGCCGCCGATTGATCAGATTGAAACAGAGTTGAAACTCTATTTTACGAGCGGCTTTACGGGCTTTAAAACACCGCTGGCTCTCTATGCTCCGGCCTTCACCCGCTCGGTCTGGGATGCACTGCAGGAAATTCCGCTGGGGCAGACTTGTTCCTATGCCGAACTGGCAGAGAGAACCGGCCGCCCGGATGCGATCCGCGCCGTAGCCAATGCCAATGGCGCCAATCAGCTATCCATTATCATCCCGTGCCATCGCACCATAGGCTCCGATGGCGCGCTGACCGGATATGGCGGCGGATTATGGCGTAAACGCTGGCTGCTGGAGCACGAAAAGCGATGGCTGCACAATCCGCTGCCTGAGGCCAAATCAGAAGCCTTTATGGGTTTTCAGGAATTCAGTTTCTTCCGGCGTATTTTTGCGCCCAAGAACCGCATTGCGGTGCGGGAAACGACCAAATTCCTCAACAATATCGCGATGCTCTTTGGCAAAACCCAAGGCAAAATCATTGCCGAGCGCCTTGTAGAGCTTCACACATTGCTCCTGATCTTCCACGACTTCACTATGCATCAGCGGCAGATAAAAGAACTGGCGCGCCTTCTCATCAACAGCCTGATCATAGCCATGCTCCAGCGCATATTTTGACAAGGCGCAGGCCAGCGGATCACTGGCAAAAGCTTTGGGGCTGCCACGGAACATATTGCGCGGAAACTGGTCAAAAATAATCGTTAGTGCCAGAGCGCTTTTGGCATCCTTTTTCCAGTCTGCAAGCCCGCCTTCAACGGCCAGTTCATAGGCAGCACCGAAACGCTGCTGAATTTGCTGATCAAGATCATCAGAACGCACAAACCAATGTGCCTCAGTGGATTCTGAGAACCAAAAATCCAGAATGTCCTGCGGTGTTACCTGCGCCATTGATCATCTCTCCTGTTACATATGTACTCTAATATACATAGAGCAAATCCTGCCACTTACCAGTTCCCGATATTTTTATGGCTAGAGCGCATTCCGAAAAGTGTGAAGCGGTTTTCGAAATAAAATGCGCGTAAACAAAAAAGGAGCCGCAAGCGGCTCCTTTTTCTATCTCTGCCTGTCAGATCAGGAGGAGAATTCTTTGTCTTTGTGACCAAGAATAGCCAGCAAGGTTATGGCCGCTGCAACCAGCAGATACAGGCCCACATGTGCAAGGCTGTAGGTTGTTGCCAGCCATGTCGCAATATACGGCGCCAGAGACGCACCAAAAATACTGGCCATGTTAAAGGTCATCGAAGCACCGGTATAACGAACAGCTGTCGGGAATGGCGAAGCCAGAGCCGCACCGATCGGGCCATAGGTCATGCCCATCAGCGCGAAACCGATGATCGAGCACAAGACCGCACCAACAACACCTGCACTCAGCAGCGGCGCCATAACCAGACCAAACAGACCAATACCGATTGTGGTGAGGATCATGATAAAGCGGCGGCCAAAACGGTCAGACAGCAGACCTGAAACCGGAATCAGCAGACCGAAGAATGCAACACCAACCATCTGAATGAACAGGAACTGCTCACGGGTATAGCCCATACCTGCCTGCTCCACAGGACGGGTCGCCCATGACAGCATGAACACGGTCATCAGATAGAACAGCACGAATGTTGCCAGCGCCGAGAAAGTACCCAGTACCAGTGCACGTTTGTGGTCTTTGAAAACAGCGGCCAGCGGAACCTGTACGCGTTCCTGTTTATCCATAGCCTTCTGGAATTCAGGCGTTTCAGTGATTTTGATACGCACATAAAGACCAACGGCAACCAGCAGGATTGAACCTACAAACGGAATACGCCAGCCCCAGCTCATGAACTGTTCATTGGTCAGAGTTGCACCGAGAATGATGAATGTACCGGCAGAAAGGATGAAGCCGATCGGCGCACCAAGCTGCGGGAACATCGCATACCATGTACGCTTACCGGCAGGGGCGTTTTCTGTGGCGAGCAACACGGCACCGCCCCATTCACCACCAAGACCAAGTCCCTGACCGAAACGGCAAAGCGCCAGCAACAGCGGCGCAGCAACGCCAATCTGAGCATAGGTCGGCAGCAGACCGATAATAACGGTCGAGAGACCCATCGTCATCAGCGCGGCAACCAGAGTTGCCTTACGGCCGATCTTGTCACCGAAATGACCGAAAACCATAGCGCCGAACGGGCGGGCAAAGAACGCGATCGAGAATGTCGCAAAAGATTGCAGCATTGCCGAGGTCGGATCACTGGCCGGAAAGAACACGGCAGGAAACACCAGCACTGCAGCCGTGGCGTAAACGTAGAAATCGAAGAATTCGATTGTGGTGCCCACAAGGCTGGCAAACAGCACGCGTGCAGGCGAATTCAATACCGGAGCTGCCTTGTCATTTTTAGTGGCAGCTTTACCGGAAGCACCGGAAACACTCATTTTCTTATCCTGTTTATACAGGTTTCCGGCTGTAAAATGATCCAGTACGGAACCTGCAGAGATATCAATGCAGAACAACGTCTCAAAAATATACTTGTTCAGAAATATGGGACTGTGCCGAAAACCGGCAGGTCTACATATTATGATCGAAATGATTTATCCGATTAAAAGCAAGAAAACTATCCGAATTATCATTATTTCTTTGAAAAATTGCGCAAAACGCACGGTAAAATTTGCATATGTCACCGAACCATGCCTCTTTGCTAAATATTCTGATTGCGACAATGCAGTCCGGCCAAGTTTTCACAGGCGACGACAATCCGAGTCATCATAAATAAGTCGCAGAATGGTCATTCCTGTTTCATTGAAATTGAATATTCTGCCTGCGAACACGCTATTCGGAGCGTTCGTCGATGCATACGCAGCCACAAAATCACAGAGACAAAATCCAACCGCCATCCAAACGGATTAATTGCGGCGGCAGTTGCTCGTCTTCTATATGGTTACCCCGCTGGCTGGCACATGCATCCGGTAAAGCACGGCGTGACCGGTATTAATTCAGGTGTCTATTTTATAAAAGCAAAGCCCCTGTGCTGAACACAGGGGCTTTGCAATATTGATGATACAGCAGACAATCAGAATTTCGAAGTCATGCTGACCCAAAGACGACGACCATCAACGGAGGTGTTGAAATCACTCTCCTCAATGCGCTTATCGAACAGGTTGTACAGCGCGGCGTTGAAAGAGACATTCTCACTGAACTCATAGCTCGTACCAATGTCGAAAGTCATATACGCATCATATTTACGGGCAATAACCTTACCGTCTTTATATACAGGCTTACCGTTGGTTCCGATACGCGCACCGGCATTCGTTTCCGATCCGTGATAATTGGCAGCAGTCCAGGCAGACAAGCCCTCAACCGGTGTCATCCAATCCGCACGGATATTACCCATATGTTCAGGGGTACGAGTGAGTGGCAGACCATCAAAATCGCCCCCCTTCTGGCGGGAATGCGTATAGGTATAGCTTGCGCGCAAACGGATATCGTCTGTTGCTTCCCAGTTCGCAGTCAGTTCAACACCCTGCATTACAGCATTATCGATATTGAAATTTTTCCACAGACGGTAATTCGGATCCTGATCCCAATAAACAGGGTTACCATTTGAATCCAGAATCTGGCGATTGCTGATTTTGTCTTTGAAGTCGGTATAGAAATAGGTTCCGCCAAGCTGCAAGCCGTTCTGGTTATCCCACAAGGCAGCCAGCTCATAGCTTGTGCTCTTTTCAGCTTTCAGGCTGTCGTCACCGATAATAACACCACAGGTTTTACCAGTATAGCTGCAGCCACCACCGCCAGTTGTGTAAGCATAGCCCGGTGCAATCGTACGGATTTCCGGTGCTTTAAAGCCCGTGGAAATACCACCCTTGAATGTTACTTGTTCGTTTGCATGCCAAACCGCATAAGCACGCGGGCTGAAATGCGAGCCATAAACCTCGTGATCATCCATACGCAGACCACCGGTCAGCGCGAAGTCCTGTGTGACCCACCATTCATCTTCCATGAACAGCGCCCACTGACGGATATTGAATGTTTCGTCCAAATTATTACGGCGACCCGGATTCTGATCCTTCAGATGTGCGTCAAAATACTGCCCGCCAGTAACCAGTGTATGATCTCCGTAAAACTCGAACGGCGTCGTAAACTTGCCATCCAGCACAGAATTGCGGATTTCCGGGATACGGGTGTTTTCAATAATGGCTTGTTGTTTATTATCCCAATTCCAGCTGGTGCGTTTCGCCCATTCCTGCTGGAATGTAAATTCAGACGTTGTCGGCCCCCAACGGCCCACATGCGTCACCGACCAATGTTTACGATCATTGTGATTGTAGTTGTAAGCGCCGTTTTCCGCCAATGTATAATCCGGATTGGCTTCACGACGGACGCGGGTAATACCACCTTCAAGGAAGATATCATGATCTTCATTTGGTGTGAGGGTCAGTTTACCGGAAATGTCACCGTCGCGCTGTTCCTGCGTGCCATTCAAAACCTTATCTTCATTGCGCTTCATTCCGCGTCCCCAAACCTGGAGACCAGCCACTTCCGGCACCAAAGGGCCGCTGACATAGAATGAAGCCTGACCGCTGTTACCATAGCGGGATTTATTCTGAACCGTACCATCGACGGTCACTTCGCCATGCCATGCATCATCAACTTTACGGGTAATGATATTGATAACACCACCCATTGCGTCGGAACCATAAAGCGATGACATCGGGCCACGTACAACTTCAATACGCTCAATCGCAGAAGCTGGCGGCATATAGCTTTGTTCATAGCCGGAAATATTACTGTTTGTGCGGGCATCACGCGTACTTTGGCGCTTCCCATCAACCAGAATAAGCGTATAAGCACCAGGCAAGCCACGGATCATAATATCCTGACTGTTCGCCCCGCCAGTCACTGCCACGCCCTGAACATTTGCCAGAGCGTCTGTCAAACTACGGAAAGAGCCCTTCTCAAGCTCTTCACGCGGCACAACCGTAATGCTGGCAGGAGCGTCTTTAACATTCTGCTCAAAGCCTGTCGCCGTAACCACAATCTGATCCAGACGAATAGTACCGGCATCCGCTGCCGGTTGTTCTGCCTGCGCCTCTGTCGTTACAGTCTTCTTTTTAACGGCCTGCGCATATGCAGGCAGTGTCAGAGATAACATTGAACCGGCCAGAATTGTGCCACAAGCAAGTGCTGCCAAACGGCGCAATTTTACCTGTTTCAACACGTCAGATGCAAAAACTGCCTGAGTTTCCTCTTCCAAATGCCCGGTCTTTGTCATTTCAATTGCCCTCTGCCACAAATATGAGTTATTAACTCCCCTTATTGGTGACGTGTTGGCAGGTCAATCGCCATGTTTCAGACTTATTCCAACATCAGCTTTTTGCATTCCGCAAAGACAAGACAACATCAGACATAAATATGATGCTGCGTCCGGATAATGCCGAAAGAAACAGTTAAATACGGGTTAATACTGTGCCGGACGAAAAAAACACCACAGCAAACAACAATAATAGCTCTTTGCCCTCCTCCAGATTAGGGCAATTAAGACTGTTGATAGCTTTGGATACACTGCTGGTGGAAGGCAGCGTCCAGAAGGCTGCACAGCAAATGAGCCTCAGCGCTCCGGCTATGAGTCGTCTTCTTAACCAGATTCGTGAAGCCTTTGATGATCCTATTCTGGTGCGTTCCGGCCGCCGGATGATCCCTTCGCCAAAGGCTGAAAATTTGCGTTTACGTCTACGTGCTCTCGCAAATGAAGCTGAAAGTCTGCTGACGCCTGAGATAAATACCCAATCCCAGCCAGAAACCGGATGGCAGCAACCCGCTCTGCTGGCAACGCCGCCTCTGTCCCTCAGAGCGCCGCTCATCGGCGGACAGCCCACGCCGCAGCAGCTTGCCAATCAGCTTGCTGAGCTAAGCCAAAATCACGATCCTGTCCTGCGATTTTCCAGATTTTTGGGTATTCTTGGTCGCGGCGCCGGAAATAGTCGTCCGCTGACAATTGAAGAAACAGAAGAAGCTTTCTCTCTTATCCTGTCCGGGCAGGTCGATCCCATGCAAGCCAGTGCCTTTTTAAGTCTGATCCACTATCGCGGGACAGCAGCACAGGAACTCGCCGGAATGATCCGTGCGGCACGCAACCATTATCAGTTAAACACTGCCACAACATTGCAGGCAGATCTTGACTGGCCGGCCTATCTCTCACCCAACTCGCCCCGCGCACCTTGGTTTTTACAGGCAGCCAATCTCCTTGCGCAGGCAGGGTATAAAGTTGCCATACATGGTAGTAACGGCAGCGGCTCCAATGGCGGAAAAATTGAACAAGCTGCCTGCGCCCTTGATATTCCTGTTACGCACAATCTCTCGCAAGCAAACCACTCTCTGACAGGCCACAACATCACCTATTTACCGCTGACAGGTTTTGCCCCTGCACTTGCCTCAATGATGGCGCTTTACCCGCTTTTTGCTGCACGTTCTCCGGTCGGAGATGTTGTGCATCTGCTGAACCCTCTTCAGGCACGTGCCAGTCTGCTGGGGGTATCAAGACCAGCTTATCGGGAACTGCACAGGGATGCTGCCCGGTTAATGCAGGAATATGTTCAGCCAGCTCACAGACAGAGCAATCTGCCGGTACAACTCAATGTTCTGAGCGGCAATCGCGATGTGGCAGAGTTTTACCCCTTCCGCGTCACAACCCTGCTGAGCCTCACGGGTTCAGACAGCGCAGATATTATTATTAAAGCATTACAGGAACCGGAAAGTCTGCCGCGGATTGGTATGGATTCCTTTGAATATTGGCAGGCAATTTGGCAAGGCACTGCAATTGATCCTCGCCTTGAAACTGTTATTACGGCAACAGCTGCACTTGGTTTAATGACAATCAATCCTGATCTGGATTTTGAACATTGTCACAACAAAACCCGTGAATATTGGCAGCAGAGGAATAAAGCTTAAACCCCGCGTACTCATAATAAAAAACCGCCGGATATTCCGGCGGTTTTTTTTAATATCAGCGCTTTTTATAGCTCAAACCGCGGGCAAGCCAGCAGCCGATTGTAAGCCCCGTGATCGCACCTGTTGCATCACGCTCGGCAACGACAGTCCAGCCCCCCGGAGCCGGAGCATCCATGCCACGCTGGCAAGGCAGCAACCAGATATCCTCCGCAATCGCATAAAGCGGCTGCATCGGTCCTTTACCGAGAAAGCCTTCAAACGCTGCATAGGGTGCATTACCGGCAATTTCACAGACAAAAACCGCATCCATTTCCGCACAATAGTAAGAACCGGCAATATCCGCACGCCCCTCTCCGGAAACACGGTGCATCTGCACTGACAGATTTTCAGCTTCTCTACGCAAAGAAATAGCATCACCGTTTCGCTGCAAAATCATACCAGTTGACCGCAAGCTGCCATCCGTCTGCATTGCCATCATTTCCGGCGACGTCGCAAAACGTGCATGCACCTGCCCGTCCATTGCCGGTGCAAGGCTGAGGCTCAGCTTCGTTTGCGGGTCGAAATAAGTGCCATACCACTCCGCATCTACAGGCAGAGTTTGCGTTTTTGCTTTTTGAAGGCCCAAAGCAGCCCGCATCAATTGCTCAGCCGCCCCTGAAGCGCCGCCCTGATGGTTGAACATTGTAATCACCGAAAGGCGATGCTCAGCCGCATGGAAACGCTGACAACGCCAACCACGCAAAGCACCGCCGTGACCGGTAATTTTCACACCGTCAAAATTCAGATGGTTCAGACCAAAGCTGTAGCAGGCCGGTTTTCCGTCTTTATAAAATTGCGGGCGGGACAGGCGGTTATAGATCCCATTCTCATCATCACGTGTTGCGTCGATAAACTGATCCCACGCAATCATATCATCAAGCGATGCACAAACACCTGCATCACCGCTCCAATGAATATTGTTCACAGCTGGCGTAAAGCCGGAAACAATATTGCCTTCATAACCGACAGCGCCACCTGGTGTCACCGATGTATCGGGGAACAGGCCCGCTGTTTTCATACCTGCTGGCAGAAAAATGCGCTCACGTAACAACTCATCAAGCGAGCGGCCGGTTTTCTCTTCAATCAGGAAAGAGAGAAGACGGAAATTACCATTATTATAGGAGTAATGCGTGCCGCTTTCAAAATGGGTTGTACGCAGTTTACCCAGCAACTTGCGGGCATCATCAGGCGTAAATAGCCCTTCCGGATCAGCACCGCAGATCACAGTCAGCGCCCAGTAATCCCGCAAACCTGACTGGTTGTTACATAAATCAACAACCTTAGGACGCGCACCTTCAAAATCAGGCAAATAAGCTGCGAGAGCATCATCCAAAACGGAAGGTTCACCAAACGCATCAAGTAGCGCAGCGCAGGTAAATTCCTTACTGACAGAGCAAATCGGCATCAGAGTTGCCGCGCTCATTGGCACTCTTTTATCCAGATCGGCATAACCCCAGACGCGTTTTGCAATCACCTCACCATCTTTGATGACAGCAGCAACGCCTCCTGGTCCTTTATACTGATCAGAAAGACCGCGCATAACGGCATCAATGGCTGATTTATCAACGGCTTGCATAAGTATAATTCCCGCATTTTGCTATTTTGCCATCAGGGATAAGCCAGACATCTGCATAGCTCAAGAGGGATTTTCAGCCTTCCTTGTTACAGCTAAAAAAGAGTGCTGCCGGAGATTGAAAATACAAGCTATCAAAACAGTATTTTATAAAAAACCGTCTTTCATTTACTAAGTAATTAATAAAATTAGGCCATTGGCACGATGGGAACTGTTGGTTAGGCTTTGCTCCTCTTTGTAGGAGGGAGAATAATGTCAAACAGTCATGCCTTGATTGGTGAGGAAAACGAACAGATCGGACTGAAAACCCGCGCTGAGAAAACCAAACTAATTGCTGCTGCCGGTGTCGGCAACTTTCTCGAAATCTTCGATTTCACCGTTTATAGTTTCTTTGCTGCAATCATCGGCAGAGTATTTTTCCCGTCAGATAATCCGCTTGTATCCTTGCTGATCGCCGTTTCCGTCTTTGGCGTCGGCTTTATCATGCGGCCACTGGGCAGTATTCTTATTGGTGCCTATGCAGACCGTAAGGGGCGTAAATCAGCAATGTTGCTGACGATTATGTTGATGGCTGCTGGCAGTGCACTCATCGGCTTTGCTCCGCCTTATGAGATGATCGGCTGGGCAGCACCTTTGCTGATTGTCCTTGGTCGTCTGCTACAGGGCTTCTCCGCAGGTGGCGAAATCGGCGCGGCCACAACATTGCTGATGGAATCTGCTGGCAAAAATGAACGCGGATTTTTCGTCAGCTGGCAGTTTATCGGTCAGGGTTTAAGCTCCATGTGTGGTGCGCTCTTCGGCGCAGGCCTGACCTATTTTCTTTCGGATGAAGCACTCCATAGTTGGGGCTGGCGTGTCCCGTTTATCTTCGCCCTGCTGATCATTCCCGTCGGTCTTTATATCCGTGCGCATATCAATGAGACATTTGTCGGTGCGGAACATGACAGCACAACAGGCACTACAAATCCGGTTAAAGAGCTGATTACCACGCATTTTCGTCAGTTCATCATCGCTATTTTTATGGTGATGCCGATGACTTTGCTGATGTATATCATGGTCTTCTATATGCCGACCTATCTCAAAGAAATTACTGAGATGGACGCAACCATGTCTTATATGATCAGTGCTGCAACCAGTATTGTCATGATCATCTTTGCGCTTCTTGCCGGTCTTGCTTGCGACCGGCTTCCAAAGCGTAAACCACTGGCACTGGTGATTATTGCCATCAGCCTGATATCCTCATGGCTATCATTTCAATTGGTTACACAGTTCTGGCCGTTCTTTATCAGCCTGCTGGTAACCATCGCCGCGCTGGGAGCATTGCTCACGACAGGTCTGCTGATCATTATGGAAGCATTCCCGCGTACAGTGCGTGCCTCAGCAACTGCTATGACTTATGGGATTGGCGTGACCATTTTTGGTGGCACAGCGCAAATTGTCGTCACATGGTTGCTGGAAATAACCAACAAAAACCCGATGGCACCATTCTGGTATCTCGGCGTCATGTTGGTTATTGCATTTATCGCCTATGCGCTGTTCAAAGAAGAACGGTATATTTAATCACACGACACACATATCTATGGCGTATACTTGCGCCATAGATACCAATTCTGAGAATGTGCTACCATGCAGAAGACTGAGCCTGAGATTACAGCACAAACATTAGCAGCTTCGTCAATTTTAAAAGAAATCTTACAGGACAAACTACTCGGAATTTATATTCATGGCTCAGCTCTGGGTGGCGCATTAAAACCGCAGAGTGATATTGATCTGCTAACGGTCATCAAAAGCTCTTTAAATACAGAAGAGCGTACAAAGCTATTGACTGCATTAATGCAGCTTTCCGGTCGTCATCCCGCTCAAAACATTAATGAGCGCTGTCTTGAAGTTATGTTCTTCACACAAGCGGACTTAACAGCGAATGAATTTCCTGCTCGTGCTGATTTTGTTTATGGCGAATGGTTACGTGATAGTTTCGAAGCAGGTGAAGTTCCATTACCCAACAGTGACCCAGAATATACACTCGTGCTGGCACAGGCTTATAGTGAAGCATTCGCTCTTTATGGTCCGGCAGCACAGACACTTCTGCCGCAAATCACATCAGAACGAATCAAAGCTGCGATGCGTATTCTGCTGCCTTCTTTAGTGAAAGGTCTTCATGGTGATGAGCGTAATGTACTGCTGACATTGGCACGAATGCTTTACACAGCGACGACTGGTCAGTTTACAAGCAAAGAACGCGCTGCTTTATGGGCTATGACGTTATTGTCTGAACGTTCTGCAGATCTATTGTCTTATGCACGAATGGCTTATTTGGGTGAGATTACTGACTCTTGGTCTTTACGACAGGTTGAGGGTGTCGCTTTAGCTGATGATTTGTGCTGTCGGATTTCAGGTTTGTTGGGTTGAGTTGGAGCTTTCAGGCTTCTCCTCCCCTCTCCAAAGTTCAGACGTTGTTTATTGTTATCGCGGACAGACTGTAAACGCCCGTAGTCCTGTCTCTTTCGAGCAGGGATATTTTAAAATCTTATGGAGTTTGTTTGTGATTTTGGTTGCGAGGGCAGACTTTGAACCGTTCGTCGGGCAAACGATACTTAATCGTTTGCATTTCCTCCTTACCCTTCAGGTTATGAGCCTGATGTGGTGAGAGCGTTAACAAATCGATTGATTATCGATTTGAGCTCGAACGGGCTGCTCCAAAATGCGTTGCCACCTCTATGAGGATGAGGTCTGGATCATGGTTTCATTGTTTTGAGAAGATTTTGGTTGCGGGGGCAGGATCTAATCTTTACTGGCTGCCCGAGCAAGTAAAGATGGTTGCGGGGACCGGCGTTGATCATGACTTGCGATGCAGTGAAGGTCATCAATTGCCTGTCGGCGCAGCGACTAACGTCGCCGCGGATGCTAATCGACAAGGCGGCATTCTTTCGGTCCTCTTTCGAGCCGCCGCGTAGGACCTCATGGAGGTGACGCTCTGGGCCAGGCTCACGGCCGCTGCGCTTGCGTCACGATGGGAAGTAGCCGAATTTGAGTAGGAGCCCCCCCCAGAGGATACGTTCGAAAAGGTCACGGCGGGGGAGACGGGAGGCAGCTCGTGACGCACGTAATCGTCGACGTAGCCGAGATCACGGTAACCGACTGCCGATGGGCAAGATCTGATTTGGTGATTCTGGTGAGGCACCCTGTTTCTGAAAGGGAGAATGTCACCATTTTTGTCACCCTTAGTACAGGAGCGTGCGAGAATCCGCCTCCATAGCAGCTTCCGGCCGAAAACTTTGACAGAAAATGCCAAATTGATATAGATAACTATGTCACCCATATTGAGGCCACGGATGCAAAGGAGGCACCCATGGCGTTCAAGGCAGAACTTCTCCGAGAGAGGCTCAAAGCAGAGGGCAAATCGCGCGACGACCTCGCAGCGGCAATCAAGAAGCACAAGCGCACCGTGAGTCGCTGGCTGGCAGGAACCAACCCGCCCAAGCCCAAGGATCTGGAGGCGATTGCTCGTATTCTGAACTGCAAGCCTCAGGATTTCGATCCGTTCTTCGCTGACATGGGCTTGGGAGAGGTCTCGATCCAGGCCCATGTGTCTGCAGCATCCCACAACGCGTACGAACTGATGCGCTGGCGTTACGGGGTCAGCCAGAAGCAGATCATGGAACTGGCACCAGTTCTTTTTGCAGTCGTGGCGGGACACGCGCTAAAGGTGCCGGATCAGGATGAGGCGCTTGAGCGCGAGGCTCAGATGCGCGGCCGCGCTAGCACGCAAATGATCGGTGACCACATCGATCGGCAAGCCAGCAAGCTGAGGCGGTGCTTTGGTATTGCATCGCCAGACCCAATCAACGAACCCTCTCGGAATCTCTTCGACACCGCAATCCATAGGCTGTCCGTCCAGGCCGCCGACTACGTCGATGCCAGCTGGTATGTTGGCGCCGAGGCAGGAGATGTTCCGGGCGCGGCGGGATACATCCCGGATACGGACTTCCTAGCGCAGATCACGGACGGCGATCGGGCACTGGCTGAGGCAATCGTCAAGGGGCGCATCCGCCTGTCCACGGTACTGCAGCAAGCCAAGGAAGGAAAAGACCAGGTTTCGGTAAAGCAGTTCGCAGAGGCCATTCGCCGTGCGAACTCTGAAGGTATTGAAGAAAAGCGGAGAGCAGGCTTCAAGAAACTCCAGGCATGGCGGGCGTACTACGCCGACCTGTATCCGGAACTGGCCGAGGAGTACGACGGCCTTGTCGCGCAGCACTGCTATGAAGAAGGCTGGTACCCAGACAATTACACATCTGATGACCGCATCCAGAGCTGGGTGAATCCCTTCCACGAAGATCGGCACATCAACAGGGATACGCTCGTCGAGTTCCAACGCCTTCAGGCGGCAGGCACTGAAGAGGGCAGGATTGCGATCGTTCTCCCGCACGAGGATCCGATCTACCGCCGTTTCCACGAACTTCAGCGTCATCGTGCGAAAATCAAGAAGCAGTTCGAGGAGACTTGGGCATGATGTCGATCTGCGAGAACGACGCGTTCAGGCTCAGCACCCACGCGGCAACGCGAATGGCCCAGAGAGGTATCCGGCCCGAGATCCTTGACGTTGTCCTTTTGCATGGGACGCCTACGAAGGCACAGAGAGCCTGCGATGAGTTCAGCCTGCTGGACCGAGCAGCTCGGCAACTGGTCACGACAGGATACGACCAGAAGACGATATCTGCTGCGACGAAGGTGCGGGCGATCGTGGATA
This sequence comes from Pseudochrobactrum asaccharolyticum, assembly GCF_003314995.1. Taxonomy (GTDB): domain Bacteria; phylum Pseudomonadota; class Alphaproteobacteria; order Rhizobiales; family Rhizobiaceae; genus Pseudochrobactrum; species Pseudochrobactrum asaccharolyticum. Next base: position 70,817 of record NZ_QNRH01000004.1, on the reverse strand, counting down.
ACGACGGTACGATCGTAACTTGCTACCACAAACGGAACGGTCGATCGCGAACGACCAGCCGAAATGCGCGCCCTCGGGGTGCCAAGCACATTTGACCTCCACAGCGCCTACAGGTCTGCTTTTCGTGTCGGCAGTACATTCGTCAATGACTCCGTCGCGCACTCTCTCAAAGACCAGCCAATCGAAGGAAACATCATGACAGCCATTATCTACCAATCGACAAAGTTCGACTATGCCCGGGAGCAGTATTTTGCGGTGGCGGGTGGGCACACGTTGCTTCGGCTAACCATTGGGTCCATCGGTGGACAAGTGGGGGGAGCGGTTAAGACAGCCACCACGAGTGACTTTGGGGCGGCGCCAGCCTATCGAGACCGGGAAGTCTTGATTAATGCCATGTGCCTCGGCGTGCAGAACCTCGGAGGGAGACCCGACGATGTGAGCATTGAAATAGATGGCAAAAGCCGCCGCTTTGGGGAAATCACATTGCCGGGCTCGCGCGAGCTTCTCATCGAAGCGCTTCAATATCTAGCTGAAGAAATGGAGCCTCACCTCGGCCGACCGCTGGAGCACGCCCACGATAGCGGATACGGCGATCTGCGCGAGCTTTACGACGACCTGTGTCACGTCGAAGGCGAACCAGTGTATCTGTCGGACGGTGTGTACCTGGGGTCTGACGGGCGCCTGTTCGAGTAACAACGCCGAAATGCTGGCGTCCCTCCGTCACAAGATCTTCATCCTATGAACAAGAAGGTGCCTGAGAAATCAGCCTCATCACCGGAATGGGCTGGTCTCTTCGTGAGGCCGACTTCTGTGATGATGATTGGTCTGACCCGTGCATATACTCCTAGACCCAGACGCCGGGCTCGTCGATGAGTATGGGAGACCAGAGGGTCTTGACCCTAGACTAGCCGAAAAACGATAAACAGGATAGGTACTTCAGGAGTGAAATCAGCATCTGAAGATGCTTGCAGCGTAGCTGGCTTGAATGCAGAGGGGACAATATGGGAATGACGGCTGCTCAAGCCGCAGGTTCTGTGGAAAGCTTCGGATTGCTAAACCCGTTCTGGCCCGACCTGCATACCTTGGCCATCGAGGCAGAGCAAAACACTGACAAGCTCCCCGACTTCACAATGATCCGCCTGCGCAGCTTCTCAGAGGCAATGGTCTGCCATCTCTTCCGGCACCATGACTTGCCACTGAACAGCGATGAGACCCACTTCGAACGCTTGCAGTCGCTTCAGTGCAAGCAGCTTCTTGACAGGCGGATTCTAGGATTATTCCACACAATCCGTAAACTGGGGAACATCGCAGCACACAATAGACGTCCAATATCCACAGATGAAGCCCGGGATCTCGTCGAAGACGCCCGCTCGCTTGCCGCTTGGTTCTGCCTGCACATGAGGCCCGACATCGACTGGAGCACGCAGCGATCATCCCCTCCCATTGCGACTACCACGTCTCGCGAAGCTCCGCGCGGCGTGCATCCTGTCGAGCTGAGAGAGAGCAAAGGCCAGGAGCACATCAACGGCTTGTTGACCGGGATCAGCCCGCGGATCAAGCCACCGCAAACGAGGATCTCGTTGTGGGATATGTTCGAGGAAGATCTCACTGCCGACCAGCAGAGATGCATCGCGGCGCTTGATGGTTTTCTGTCAGACGACAGCCAACGGGTGTTCTTGCTGAAGGGCTATGCGGGAACTGGGAAGACGTTCCTTGCCGCCGGCCTGACCGAGTTCTTGCTTACACAAGGGCGGATGTTCTCGCTGGCTGCCCCCACGGGACGGGCGGCCAAAGTGATTTCGAAGAAGACTGGACAGCCTGCACGCACCATCCACAGCCTTATCTACGACTTTAGCAATATGACCGAGCACACCGAAGACGGCGACGACGAGTCAGCCACCTTCAAGATGATCGCCAAGATCCGGCTGAACGAGGATCCAGTGGATGCGGTCTACATCGTCGACGAAGCCTCGCTTATCTCGAATGTGTACTCTGAAAGCGAGTTCTTCAGGTCTGGCAGCGGCCATCTACTACAGGATCTCATCGCGCACGTGGGCTCAAGCCATCAAGGCAACGTCCGCAAGATAATCTTCATTGGTGACCCAGCGCAGCTGCCTCCTGTTGGCATGTCCACCTCTCCTGCACTTGACGAAGACTACCTGCGCGAGACGTTTGGGCTTGATGCCTCCAGCTATGAGCTGGCCGAAATCGTTCGTCAGAAGGCTGACAGCGCGGTGATCCGCAATGTCATGCCCTTGCGCGAAGGCGTCGTCAGCGGTCGTTTCAGCAGCCTTACCTTTACATACGGCGATGATGTGATCCGCCTTGCCAAGGACAGCGTCACGCCGCTCTACATGAAAATTCGCGAGGGGAGAGGCCCCCAGGCGCCGATCATCGTGACCCACTCGAATGCCGAGGCTGCCAGCTTCAACCGAGCAATCCGGGCAGTGCTTTTCCCTGGGGTGGCGACCGTTGCTGCCGGAGACAGCGTTATCGTCGCCGCCAATGGTTTTTGTGGCCCGCACTATGTCGCCAACGGAGAAATTCTGCGGATAGATTCAATTGAGTCCGCTGTCGAGCGGCGTTCGGTGCAGTTGCTTCAGAAACTCGGAAGTAGTGATATTTCTGAACCCTTAAATGTTGCCCTGAATTTCCGGGATGTCATGGTTGCCCTGCCACAGCCGGATGGCGACGATCTGATCCTGAAAGCCAAGATCCTCGACGACTTCTTGCACGGCGATGATGCGAGCCTCGACTCGGCGCAGCAGCGCGCACTCTACGTGGATTTCCTTAAACGTCACCGGCATATCGATCGGAAAAAGCAGCGTGACGAGTTCCAACTCGCGCTGCGATCAGATCCGTATTTCAACGCACTCCGGCTCCGGTTTGGCTATGCCGTCACCTGTCACAAAGCGCAGGGCGGCGAGTGGAGCCACGTTATCGTCAGCTGCGCCACGCGGCAGAACCCGCGCTCGTCGGACTATTTCCGTTGGCTATACACGGCGATGACCCGGACCAGCGGCAAGCTGTACCTTATTGATCCCCCGGAGATTCGACTGCAGCAGGCAGGGATTGGATGGAGTACACCGGCTTCGGCCGAAGCGGGTTCGTCAAGCGGCGAGCCGAAACTTCCGGACAGCGGTGGCAGCCCGCCTGAACCGATCGGATCGCAATCACCGGCCCTGTCGCCGCAGGCAATGTTCCGCGGCTGGTTACAAGCGGAAATCCGCAACCGGCTGGATGGCACCGGAGTGGAGATAGAAGACATTGCGCATCACCAGTACCGGGAAGCGTACTTCTTCAAACGTGGCGCCGAAGCTGCCCGGGTCGACATCGGCTATAAGGGGAACTGGAGGGTCTCTGGCGTGACCAGCCCCAAGCCTGACGACTTCGCGGAAGATATCATGGCGCGCCTTGCGTCATTGGCAGGTCAAGAGCCCGGAGCAGGAGCGTCCAGCGCAGCCGGCGAAAGCGCTCTGGAGCGCCCCTTCCTAAAGAATTTCCATGATCGCCTAGTGGCCGCGCTGACACAGAAGGGCGTCGTTGTGGTCAGCCTTAAGGAACAGGCTTGGAGCCAGCGCTACGCCCTCGCACGCGGATCGGATTCAGTCACAGTCGACATCTTCTACAATGGAAGGAACCAACTGACGAAGTTCATGCCGGTCAACCCGTCACCCAAACCGACGCAATCTCTCGTTGAACTGCAGGATGATGTCATGACGGTGCTCTCCGTTGAGGTTCACCCTTGAGTTTTCGGATCTCTCGCACGAATGGCAGGGGAGTCGGCGGCGGCGGCTGGAACCATCGCTCCAAGGACGTCACCAATCTCAGGAAGGGCGGTCAGCTTGAAGAAGCATATCGTCTTTCGGTGGAGCGTATCGCTGACTCTGAGGCCGATGACCACGATCGCGCAGCGTACGCATGGTGCCTCATCGCGCTGGTGAAGCATCACTCTGCGGATGGCAATCGACAAAAACTTTCCGGGCATCTGGACGAGCTGCGGCGCTTTGAAGTTCCGGCTACGGATGAGATGTTGGCAGAGCACCGCGAGAAAGCGCTTGCACTCGCTCAGCCTGACCGCCGTGCGGTATTGAACGCGCGGAACTTGAGCAAGCAGGGCAATCATCGAGAGGCCTCGCGAATATACGCCGACCTTCACTCCAAGGGCAGCTTGGAGTCGGAAGATCGGAAATCGTGGGGCTGGGAACTCTTCCGCCTGATCAAAGCCGAATTGGAAGGAAAGCGCGACGACGAACTCACATCACCAGTTGTCCAACGTGTAAAGCGGCTTCTGAACACTTATCTGAAGCTGGCAATCGGAGGCCCTGATCTGCTGCACAGCCTCATGCTGCGTCAAGCGTTGCGGCTGAGCAAAGGGAACCACCTCAAGGTGCTCCCCTTTCTCCGACTGTGGAACCCTGAGCAGTTCAGTGTTGAGGATTTCACTCAGCAGTCGGGAAACGACGGCAAAATCTATCCGTCGCTTGTCGAACAAGTGATTCATGCCGCTGCGTCCGAGGCTGCCGACAGCGATAGAGCAGATGACCGCCACTTCATTCTGCCGCATGTACAAGAATCAGTGAAACGTTTCCCTGAAAACATCTGGCTAAAGCTGAGCTTCATGAAACTCCTTCGGGGCTTGGGGCGCATCGACGAAGCCCGAACGCTGGCCATCGAGTTCACCCGAGAAAAGGCCTCCGAATACTGGGCGTGGGAATTGATCGGAGACTTGACTACAAACGACATAGATCTGAGACGCTCTTGCTATGCCAAGGCGCTGAGCTGCTCACAGGACGAAAACTTCGTCGGCAAAGTGCGGCTAAAGTTGGCAGAGCTACTGGAAGAATCCCACCCCACCCAGGCCCGGTTCGAGGTCGAACGTGTGATGACTCATCGCGCTGGGGCCGGATACCAGGTTCCCCACGAAGCACAGGCGCTTGCCGAAAGACTAGCAGCTTTCAATTCGGAGCCAACCGATCGCCCCTTCTATGTTGGGCTTAGTGACGCGGCGGAAGCACTACTCTTCTCGCATCTGCCGTGGACCCATGCTTGTCTTGGGGATGCGTTTACAATCAAGGGCCGGGATGGTCAGAAATCTAGACGGCGGCGGCGCGTTTACGTGGAAGGCGACGCCTTCGCAATGGAACTGAGCCTCCCTGACAACCACGCGGACACCCGCGGACTTCCCGAGGGCGCACCGCTCAAGGTGCAGTACGAGACCTCGAAGTCCGAACCATGGCGGGCAACAATTCATCGGATCAGCCCCCGAGAAGACGGCACGCCCATGGATATTGTGCCCTACCGAATTGGAGTCATTGACCACATAAACCATGAGAAATCCCTTATCCACGTGATCGTCGCCCGCGGGATCGACGGAACCTGTCCAATTTCACTCTATGGTGGGCAAGCCAAGATCGGTGATGCCGTCGCGGTTCGGCTGGCCCAGCATTATTCCAAGAAAGGCGTACGCACGAGGATCGTTGAAATCCGCTCCACGGATGTGTCCCCTTCCGCAGATGTCTGCCGCCATTTCCGAGACACAACGAACGTGACCGAGAATGGGTTGGGGTTCACCCGCGGAGACATCTTCATTCCTCCACATATGATCACCGCAGCGGGGATTCAGGCCGGTGATCTTGTTGAAGGGATTGCGATTGTCAGTTTCGATAAGAAGCGCGGGAAATGGGGAATGAAGGCAATCGAAGCCAAGCGTGTTTCAGGAAGTCGCTTCGATTTCGGGAACGTTGCCGATGAAAACTACGATGACATTGCTGACCCAGCATAATTCTAGGACTCAGTCTTCTGGGGCGAGCCCCTTTCACTGCTAGTACGGCATCGTGTCAAGATGCGGTCAGCGCCGGCAAAGATGGTTGCGGGAGGCTGCAACCACCATTACTTGCGACCTACTAACAGCCATTTTCCTATCAACGCCAAATCCAACGCGGGGAGAATGGTTGCTAAAAATAGCAGCTTTCATTCCGTCCTATTCCGAACAGCAGCGTGAGTATCGGTTACACTACAACTCAACCGCCACGTTTTCCCGGCGAAAAATCCGGCACTGCGCGCCGAACGCGGTCAGCGCAGGTTCGTTTGTCATCTATCACCTCTGACCGAGCTGGAACGGGACGCAGGACATCGCCATGCAACTGCGCCCTCAGTTCCAGCCAACGCGCCTTGAGAACCTGCCAGTTGTGATCGTCGTATGTGCCACTGACGACAATAGGGTGAACCCGAATGCGGGGCGGGAGACCATCACCATGATCCCTCCATTTCCGCCATTCGCGAAGCCAAAGACTGTTCTTGCGATCCACACGCCCAATCTGCTGCTCGACAATGCCGGGATTCCACTCCGCGTGCAGTAGAATCACTGTGCGACAGGCCTCATGCAGATTCAGGCCCTCACGCCCGACGCGGGATTGCGCGAGGAGCACCATCGGCCAACTGGACGACCGGTTGAATGCAGATTGCAGCATACGCCGCGTTTGCGGTGCGGTTGCGCCTGACATCATCCTGGCGAAGTTGCCCTCGCGCCCGGAATAATCGTTCAGCCAGGCATCCAGCCGGGCTTTCTGCGTATCGTTGTTCTCTGCTTCATCATCCCCGGCAAGCTCCAGGAGCAGTTTTTCGAACAGCCCGAGCATTTCCCGCCCCGTCCAGGAAGCGCCCGCAACTTCCCGCCTGCCACCAAGTGCCTCGAGCAAAGCCCCGAATTGAAGGTCTTGTTTGCCGTCCTCATGGCGCAGAATCTCTGACAGAAATGCAGCAGCTCCTCCCTCCAGCGCAAGGTCTTCCAACTCCCGATGAAGCCGTGCGAGTTCAGCCCGGCGCTCGCTCGCCCACTCCTGATAGCGGGTTTTCAACATCACATCGATTTCGTCGACCCCACCCGCCACCGCAAGATCAGGATCCCTCATCGCCGCAATGACGGCTGCTATATTGCTTTCCCCGATCCCACTGGCAGGCCAGTGCTGTCCGTCTCGCAAACGACGCAGCATCTCACGCGCGTCCAGCAGTCTGGTCAGCACATTCATCGGCGTCAGGAACCTGCCGAAGACGAGCACTTTCTCGCCGGCCCGTGTATAGGCCTCGATTTGTCTCACAGCCGCCAGGATCGCAGGGTGGCTATAGATGTCGTTGCTCTCAGCGGTGAAAGCTTCCGTCCAAAACCCCGCCGGACCAACGAGGTTTGCATCTGTCATGCCAGAAGGGCTGTCTTCCTCATCCTCTCCAAAGCCGAACCCATACCCCTGGGCAACGGCGAGCCTGACCCGTTTCACACGCGGATCATCCTGAGGGAGTAACGACAGCGCCTCAGCCGCACAAAAGCGGCGCAGCCAGTCACGGGTAAAACCCTCTGCCTCCGGTGAAACCGGGATATCGGTGACCTCACGATAATCACCATGACTGTCTTTAAAGACGCAGAATTCGGGGTCACTTCGTTTGTCCCGGCGCAGGACGTGTGGTCGCAATGCTGCGTAGAACTGCCGGGCGGAGGTCTCGAATTCCCCGGTCAGCGTCTCGTCCAGTTCTTCGGTTTGAATCCGACGAACAACATTCACATAGCCGGTGATCCATTCCGTCAGCGCTGCGAGCGCAGTAATATCCTGATCGTCATCGCGACCATTGAGCCGCTCCAGCGTGTCGATCCACTGGCTGGAGTCCAGCTCGACCGGGGTGGCGGTCATGCCCAGACGAAAAGGATCATCCGCTTCCCAGCTTACCGGGCCGAGAATGCGCGAAAGGCTTGAATCTGCGCCGCGCGCCTTGTGGGCTTCGTCAACGACTATGAGATCAAACTGACCCAGGCCATAGCCGATCAGCGGCAGGATCCTGTTCTTGTAATCGTCCGCCGAAAGCCATTTCTGATCGCCGTTAATGGCATCGCGCGGCAGTTCGTGGTCCAGAATCGTTTGGGCAATGTGCCGCGCCGCACGGCGACTGGCATATACATAGCCCACCTCACCCGAATGGAAATTTTCGCGCATGAAGTTGCGCCGTCGGCCGTCAATCAGGCGGGCGACGTTGGGTAAGAGCTCCCGGCGCCAGCCTCCAGCGGGGCCTTCTCCACGATTGGGAAACTGCATGTTCGCGAAGGAATGAGAGATCATTATGATCTCTTCGGCGGCCCAGCCGTTCTCCGGCAACTCACGCTGCTTGCGGCGATCCGAAAGCCACTCCTTATGGCTGTGTAACCGTCTTGCGCTCCCCTCCGCATCGGTATCGTGCAAGAAACCGGAGATGAAACCATCATAGCTGCGCAGCGGCAGCAATGTCTTGTCGTCGGCGTTGAACCGTTTCAGTTCCTGTTGCCATTGTGTCCCAAGGCCCGCGGGCAGAACAATGGCGCTGCGCCCGCCCGCCTCCCGCACCGCTGCGATCAGCGCCGCCGCAATGCGGGTCTTGCCCATACCCACCTCATCAGCCAGCAGGGCCGAGCGTTGGCCCGCCCGGATACGGCACGCTAGTTCTGTGACACTCGCCTTCTGGCCATGATCTAGCAGGGCATCATCAGACGTCCCTGCGATACGATCCAGAATGCTCGCGACCTCGTTCCAGTCCACCATCACGCGGCCTCCCGTTCCCAGAGCGATGGGTAAGCGCTGAGCTCCCACGCGACGGACACTGCCAAAAGCGCATATCTCAATAGGTCTGGCGAAACCCCTTCCGGGCGCATACGCGGATCTGCCAGAGCAGGCAGAGGATTTGCCCTGGCGTTCCGGAAGAACTCGAGCATCGTTTTTTCGCGAGACGCGATAGCGCAAAGGTTCTGTTGCAACTCCCGACACCACCTTTGCCAGTCCCGCGGGTCCAACCTTGCCTGTGTCTCACAAAGACGCACCAGAAGTTCCATCATCCTGCGAATGGGATAGGCAGCTGGCGGAGCTTCGGTGGTATCTGAGGCGTCGGTGAGCGGCTCTTCGCCTTCCTCACCCTCATCTTCGCTGTCAGCATCACCTGGCTCGGGAAATGAGCCAAGGCTGGCAAGGATATCTTCGACCGACATATCGGAGGGGCGAGCGACAACAAGTGCTTCGGAAGAAATGACAGGCAGCCGCCAGCCGCCCTCCGCGAGTGTCACAATCGCTGGAGCCGGTGCAGGCCATGGACAAGGTGTCTGGGCCTGAGCCGCATCGACACCAATCACCATCACCGATTTGTCTTCGGGGGCCGAGAGCACCCCGTCTTGCCATATAAGCCACGCAACTGGCGGCTGGGTTTCTGGCTCATCGGGGCGCACAAAGCCTTCCCCTTGCTGCAGGGCCTCGGGCGTCATCACATCAGTGAACTGGATCGGCAAAACAGCGGCGATACCGTTCCGCGTGTCTCTGCGTCGCGGCCATTTCAGTCCTCCCGGCAGATCGACGATCACACCTGCCTCAAGGTTTCCCCCGGCGCTTGCGGCACGCTCAAACCCGTTCATGCTCAGATTGCCGGATCCAAGATAAGCCCGTCCCGAGGCCTCGGTCTCGCCTGACGCCAGCACCACAAATTTTGCATGCAGGCACCCATCAGTTCCATGCAAGACAGAGCGCGGAGGGCGCAAATTCCAGCCTGCGTCAATCAAGGCACCGGCCCGGGCAGCAAGCCCCTGACAGGAGGACGGGTTGAGAAACAGGTCGAGAGCCGCTGTTTTCGTCAGGGATTTCTCCTGCACCAATGCGCGGCGCAGTCGCTCTGGCAGGCCAGCAGCACCATCGCCGTCGCTCTCGAAATAGCCAGACCCGAGGATGAGACGGTCGGCCTTCTTCTTGGTACCCAGGCGCTCGACCACCTGAGGAAACAGCGCCTGATTGCGGCTGTCGATGAAGCGGGGACGCGCGGATGACGTGGGCAAGGCTGTGATCGCGGCCTCCAGCAAGGCGTCTGGCCGGTGCCCGTCAAAACTGCGTTCGATCAGGGCGCAATCTGCCCGCTCGCGCAGCCAGCCAAACATCTCATGCGCGGCGCGGATATCGGCAATGTCCTGTGCGTCAGGCACAGCAGAGTCCAGATCGATCGACCAGAACAGGTCGATGCTGCGAGTAAGCGGATCCTGTGTCCAGTTCCCCGTGCTGACAGCGAGGCGAATGACATAGCCATCTCCGCCGCGCTTGCGAAAACCCAGAATCGCCACCTTGGCATGGAGAAGGTTGTAGCCGCGTCCCTCGAGGCGCATCCACATCCAGGCAAGTCCCGGAACGTCCGAGATCGCATTCACGGTTGGATGGATGAAGGCGGCCAGCACCGGGCGCGCCATCTCGCCTGTGAATGTTCGGCGGATCTGCCCCAGGACCTGCCGCGTCGCGGTGAAGCCGCACATAAGGCCAAAGTCGCCATAACAATCTTCGGGCGGCATGAAGAGGGAGTAGAGCGTCGTGTTCTGCATCAGACGGCCTCCTATCCCGCGTCACGGCTGCCCGGGTTCACCTTTCCGGACAGCTCCGTCACCAGACAATGAAGATTGTGCAGCCGGAAAAGCTGCGGCGCGAAGGCCTCGTCCTGAGGGGGCCGATTCTCGTCCTGGGTCTCCGAGCTGCCCCGCAACTCGCCCGCAGCCGGCCCGAGAACAATGTGGCCTTCGCACTGAAAAATTACGGTAGAATCGCGCGCGGCCAGCCTCTGGATCAGCTGCTGATCGGACAGATTTCGGATTTCCGCGATAAATCTGCGGCTAGTCTCCTCATTGCCCTGATCGACAAGCGCGCCTTTTGCCGAGGCCAGATCGCGCAATTGTTTCAGCGGCTCGGCGGCGACTTCGGCTGCCTCCGCTTCTGACAGGCGCACAGGCTGATTATCGTCGCGAAGCTTCAGCAAGTGCTGTTCCAACTGGTCCAACACCGACAACGCAGCATCGCGCAGATCCATAAAAGCCGCTCCTGCGCGCAAATCCGACCAATGATCCGGCGCCAGCCCCGCCAATGCGGTTTCCTGGTCCAAATGCGCGGAGCTGGGGCCAGTGCCGAGGCGCGCCAGGGCCCGGCGCCGGGTCGAGCCGGGATCATTTCCGTCGAGCAATCGGGCAAGGATCAGTTTACGCACCGCTTCCGGGACAGCCCCAACCGGGGAAAGCACTGTCAGGGCCTCCTTCAGGCCATGTGGCTGCCTGCCATGCGCCCAGGCACCAAGCAAACGGCGCGGTTCTTTCATCGCATTCAGCTCCAACAGCTCTCTTCCAGCGCTATGTATGCGGAACGCGCCGTAGCGGCTGCCCTGCACGAACCCCAGTGCGACCAGAGGCTGCACCATCGCCATGCGGATCGGCTGAACCACATAAGTTCCGCGACGCCTGAGATTGTGGAAACTGCTATCCTTCAAGCCCTGCATCTTCCTCGCCCCTCGCACACGGCGATCCTGCGGGCCCGCGATGACTTCAAGCATGACGCGCGCTTCGACCGCGTTGCCGACAGGCAGTGCCGGCACACCAAGTTCCTCGGCGATAGAGATCGCCAGAACCGACCAAAGGATGGGCATGGGAAACCACATGCCGCCGATTCCGGGGACCGCCCGATCATTGAAATGACGAACCGCCGCCGCAAGCCCGAGGTTCTGCTGGCGCCGTTGCGAAACCACGGTATCGGGCGCAAGTATTCCCCAGGGCATCAGTTAACTCTGGCCTGTGCGAAAGCTCCCGCTGACGCGCCCTCATCTGCCAGTTCCAGCCAACCGTGATCGACCCAGAACACCGCCACGCCCTGCAGCGGATGCTGCGGGTATAGTCCGGCCAACAGTCCGGCATAGCTGGAAAGCTGTGGCCAATAGGGGCCAAACCCGTCACCGCCGCCGCCGGATTTATGGTCGATCAGCATCGCGCCTGCCGGGCCGATGGCGAGAAGGTCGAGGGTACCGGGGATCTCTGCACCCTCGGGCGTGTGGCCAAGCACCGGAATCTCGGCGCGCAGGTCCGTATAGCCCTGATCGGCAAGCCAGGCTTTCAGCGCCGTGGCGCGCTCGGCCACTAGCGCAAGAGTGGCGTCGTCAAGCCCGGTCGCGAGAGCCAAAGCCGGGGCCAGATCGGGCCGGGTCAGGTATGTGCGCAGCGCCAGATGCAGTGCTGTGCCGCGGTAGGCATCGTTCAGTGCCTTTGGCCAGGGTGCTCCGATGTTGATACGGCGGGACACGGGCGGCACCCCCGCACTACGGGTTTGCGAGGGCTGCAGCCGCCAGGGCGTCAGCGGTGTCACGGGCAACGGCGCAGCGGCACCGAATCGCAGCGCTGAGGCTGCCGCACCGCCTGCGTACTCGGTAAATCCCGCCTCTTCAGGCAGTTGCGTGATCAGCGCCGGGCAATCCACGCCATTGATGCGCAGGCTGCCCGCCCCGATCTGCGGCGCGCAAGTATCGGACAGGATATGAAACAGGTTCGTAGCCTCGGGCGCGTCTTCTTCGCGGTCCTTCAGAAAACCCGGCCATTCCAGCACCATCCGGTCACGGGCACGGGTCAGGGCGACATAGAGAAGGTTTTTCGCATTGGTTTCAAAATCGGCGCGGCGGTCTTCGATGAAACGGCGGGTCGCCTCGGGCGCGGCAAAGCCGGGCGTGTGGATCAGGCTCGCGGACCCCAGCACCACCGCCATATCGTCGATGCGGTCCAGGGCATCGAAACGGGTCGCAGTGGCCCCCGCACGTTCCTCAATGCCATAGTCGAACTCGGCGACGACAGTGATCGGCCATTCCCGCCCTTTGGAGGCGTGCCAGGTGACGATCTCCACCGCCTCGGCGCTGTTGGCGGAAGGATCGGGATGACGGTCGAAATCGCGCTCGCTCCCACGGGCGTCGAGCCAGCCGAGAAATATCTTGGCAGTCTCGCCGTGGAACCCCGAGGCGGATTTGAGATCGCGATGCGCGGCTTCGAACTCACCCGCCTCAGCCTCTAGCCGCAAAAGATCGGCACGGGATTGGGCGGCGTCAGGCTGACGTTCCGCCCAGAGGCGCAGGCCGGCGGCATCCAACACCAGATCAAGGGCCGCAGCCACCGGCAGGCGGGCCAAAAGGTTCGACAGAGCGGCGAGCCGCATCAGCACCGGGTCATCCACCAACCGCCCTTCCATTTGGGCGGATAGCGCCTCCTGCAAGGGCAGCGGGTCCGGGCCAAGCGTGCGCAAGAGCAGCCCGGCATGGATATCCGCCGGATTGGCGGCAAAGGCCAGCGCGGCGCGGGCGGCAACAATCACCGGGCTTTTCGCCCAGCCATCCTCGGCGATCCGCACCGGAACGCCGCGCGCGCGCAATTCCTCGGCATAGCGGGCGGCGGTGGTGTGGCGGCAGACCAAGAGCGCGATATCCGAAGGCCGCGCCGGCCGGGCGGCCTTCGTGTGGCGGTCGGTGATGGTCTCAGTATCAGTCAGGATACGGGCGATGCGCTCGGCGATGTGTTCTGGGGGCTGCGAATACTTTTGTGAGCGTCGTCCCTGCGTAGCGTTCAGAACCTCGATCGCGGGACCTGCGACCGCATCGCGGGTCGGCGCCAGCGGGTTATAGCCCTGCCCAAAGAGGCCAGCCCCCATCGCATTGACGAATTGCATGATGGCTGGGGTCGAGCGCCAGTTGCGGTCCAAAGGCTGGGTCGCATCGGGGTTTGCCGCCGCCAGCGCTATGGATAGGCGCGGATCGGCGCCCTGAAACCCCATGATCGACTGTTTGACATCGCCCACCAGCAGTGTACGCGGCGCGTGCTGGCCCAACTGCCACAAAAGCGCGAATTGCACAGGGTTGGTATCCTGGAATTCGTCGATGATGACGCAGTCGATCTCGTCCAGCACCGCTTGCCGCACGGCGAGGTCGGTGCGGAGCAGGTGCTCAGCCCCGGTGATCATATCAGCAAAGTCGATCAGGCCGAGCGCCTTCTTGCGGGTCTCATAGGCCGCCATCACCTCTTGCGCGCAGGCGATCAGGCAGGACAGGTGCAGCTTAGCATCGGCCAGCGGGCCGGGATGGCAGGGCAGCACATCCGCCGCCGCCATGATCGCCGTGGCAAGGTCGTCATATCCCGCAGGCGTCTTGCTGGAGCGGTTAGAGATGAACAGGCTGCGCAGATCGTTCCAGACCTGCCAATCCCGATCCAGAAGATCGGGCGCGCGATCAACACGTTTGAAAAGCGCGAGGTTTTTCTCCAGCTTCTCGACATTGGTTTTGGCGGTTATCCCGGCCATGCCTCCCTCGGGAAAGGCTGCGATCATGACCTGCACGGCCGTCTGCAACGCGGTGGTCGCGGCGATAGGGTCATCCAGAACCGGCCCGTAAACCGTATCCAGCCGCGTCAGTGCCGGAGCGATCAGGCCAGCGTCACGCCCCTTGTCCCCAAGGCCGCGCAAGAGGTCGATCATCGATAGCACCCGGGCGCGCAAACTGTCTTCGACCGTCTCGCCCTTCACGAAGTTCGGGGCGTAACCGAACCGCTCGGGCACGGCCTTGATCGGGTCCAGCGCCTTGGCATGTGCCAGTGCCTGACGGATCAGCAGATCCCGCTCGGCATCGCCCAGATGGCGCGGCTGCGGCGAGGCGCCAGCCGCCAGAGCATGTTCGGTCAAAAGCCGCAGGCCCAGTCCATGTATGGTCGAGACATAGGCGCGCTCGACCGCCATCGCCTCGGCGACCAGTCCATCGGCCAGAAGGCCGGCACGGATCCTTTCGCGCAACTCGCCAGCCGCGGCCTCGGTAAAGGTGACGGCAAGGATACGTTCGGGCCGGACAATGCCGCGTTTCACCCAATCGGACAGCTGGGTCTTGATGCGGTGGGTCTTGCCCGCGCCGGCACCCGCGGGAACGATGACCAGACCTTGATCTGCATTGACGGGGGCCATGGTCATTCCTCCTCGAGCGTGCGGATGAAGGCGGTGACCAGGGCCGAGCCATCGGTCAGCGCATATGGGGTGAAGCCGGCTTCTTTCTTGAAGAAGGCCGCATCCTCAGAGGTGTTCAGCACGACCCGTCCTGCACCAAGTTCGGCCAAGCGTTCCGCCAGCTTGGCTACCGCCCCGGCATTCACCGCATCGCCCATGTCGCGGGCGGGCGAGCCCTCGGGCAAGACCAGACCCGAAGTCAGCAGCCCGCCATCATTCATCAGGTGATAGGCGACCGCCACCTTGCGGCCGATCAGCGGGTCCATGCCGTCACCCTCGCGCCGCATGGGCCGCGCTATCATATCGGCGTAAAGCCCTGCCTGCAGATCCCAGCCCGCCTCCATCCGCTGCCGTCGGCCCTTGGTGCCGCTTTTCTTGTGATCGATGATCAAGAGTGCACCATCAGGCAGTTCAAGGATCGCGTCGGCCTTGCCATGCAGATTGATGCCATGCGCCTCACCGGCCAGCCAGATTTCATTGCCGATGATCTTGGCATTGAGCGCCAGCAAATGGTCGCGCCAGCGCAGGGCCGCCGCCATGATCTCACGCTCCAAACCGTGGCGCTCCATCTCCCATGACGGGCTGCGCAGATAGCCCGCGTGACGGGTGAGCGCGCGGTCATAGGCCTCGGCGATCAGTTCTGCCAGCGCCTCGGTTTCCGGGAACGGCTGATCCTTCAGGAAGACATGCTCAAAGACATCATGGGCGATATTGCCCCTTGCCATCACGTCGAGTTCTTCGGTCGACCAAGACATATCCTCGGCCCCAACCTCGGCCAGAAGCCAGGCGAGCGGGCTCACAAGCAGCGTCTCGAGCCGTGAGGGCGATTGCGGTTTGGCGGTGCCGTCATCGCGCCGACGAAAGGACAGAAGGTCATGCCCCGGGAAAGCAAGCTCCTCAGGCAATTCCGCGGGTTCCGGCACCGGCATCAGATGGTGATACGCAATCGGCCATTCCGCAGGGCTCTGACGCGACAGATCGGTGATCAGATCGCTGGCATCCTCAACGCCCGCCACCGCCCGCGCCACCAGCGACAACCCGGCCGAAGGTTGCAAGCGCCCGCCCGCCAGATCGCGCCATGGGATGAGGAAGGTGACGCTGCCGGAAACCGCCTGAAGCTGTTGATCAAGTAACGCGAGGCTTTGCGCCAGCCCCTCGGCCCGACCGCGAAGGTGAACGCCGGTTCCCGCGTGTATCGCAGCGATCTCGCTGTCAAGAAACAGCGGATTGGCACGCGGGCGAGTCGGGTAAAGCCCGTCGGTGAAATCGCTGACGATCAGATGGCGGCATGGGCGCCACGGGCTTTCATGCGCGGACCAGAGGCTGACGCCTTCAAGATTGCGGTCGGGGTCCGCAACCATGGGCGGCGCGATCTGAATGCCACGCAGGATTATCTCCCAATCCGGCGTGCCTTCGCCGGGGGGGACAGTCAGCCGCGCGCGGACCTGATCGCCTTTTCCGATCCGCTCGCAGATCCGGTCCAGCAGGAATCGCAGCTGCGGCAAGCTGCCGGCCGAGGCGCGGATATCGTCCCACAGTTCCTTATGTGCGGGCGTGTCCGTGAGGATGGCGCCTCGGAAATCGCCACCCATGAGGCTTTCGGCAAGATCGCGCCCGGTCTGTGCCGCCCAGGGCATCAAGGGAGAAAGCGCGAGGCTCGCCAAGACCATAGCCGGAGTTGGCGGTCGCTTGGCCAGCGCCAGATGTAGCGCGGTCTCGCCAATGACATCTCGCTCGGGTAATTGGCCCGGAAGGCCCGAGAGCGGCACTCCCTGGGCTGAGAAAGCGCGCGCGATCTGGCGCAGTTCATCGCCCGACAGCACGGCGATTTCACGGGCCGAAACGCCGGACTCAATCAGCGCCCGGGCTTGGGCGGCGGCGAAATCGGCGCAGGCGGCGGGATCGCGCAGACCATAGAACGCGAGGCTGTCATCCAGAACCCCGGCCTCGATATCCTGCGCTGAAACACCGCCCTGCAGCGCGTGCAGGCGGCTGCCGATTGCGGCCCGGGGCGTATAGGCGCTTGCGGGAACAGTGCCGAACTCGTCCCGCAACCGGGCAAAAAGCGCCTGCAGCGCCGCAGGAGCTAGAGGATCCAGCGAACCTTCAACCACCGGCAACGAGCCCAGGAACGACCCATGCGGCAGGGCCAGCACATGGGAAATCGGTGCCAGCCCCTCTGGCAGCGCATCCCCCAACCTTTGCCACAACGCGACCAGCGCCAAGAGATGCCGCTTGGCGCGGCTGTCTGGCAGGTGATCGACGTTCGGCACCTTCAGATCCGGCGTGGCCAGCACAAGATCCGTCAGCGCGGCGGTCACCGCCGAGATCGTCTCGACAGGCGCATTGGCAAGACTTTCGGCCCAGACCGGGTCAGGCGCCTCGGCAATGGCACGCCCCGGCGCCCATTCGGCAGAAATGGGGGCAAGGGACAATTCGGCAAGACCGGTATCGGTCAGGCGGTATTGCAGGCCGGAGCGCGGATCAGTGACGAGGAAGGGGTAGTGCATGAATGGCCTGCAATCTGCGGATCAGGAAAACTGTAACGAGGATGAGGGCTTGGGCATCGAGGTCGACTTCTTTCTTCCCGCCGAGCGCGTAGCCGAACCTGCACCGTCAACACGGTCGACGAAGCTAAAGGTTCTCGACATAAGTCACGTAGAAACCACGGACCATCCGGTGCTCCTGCATCCGTTCTCCCAGCGAGAAACCGTTCATCTTGCGAGGCGTTGGCTGGAAAATATCCAATCCGCGATCCAGAACCATCTTCCAGCCAGTATCCGTCGTGATGTCGCGTGCATGGAGAGTGCCGCTCCCATCGAAGGCCCATGTGAAATCGACGCCCGTGCCTGTGCAGGCTTCAGCAATCCCGTCCAGGCACTCTCGCTGCTCCTGAATGTTCCCATCGTCCGGAGCCGTGACAAGATGCACAGCGATCTGATCTTCAGGCTGTTTGCGCCTGATCAGCATCTCGATCAGTTCCATCACGTTGCGCGCCTGATGGAACTTTCGGATATAGGGGTCTGTGATGATGATCCGCGTCGCGCCATCCGTCCAAGGACCAAAGATCTTGTCGAAACTGATGCCCTTGCGGTTTTCTGTGAAAACGACATGTCCGGGAGTTGGGGGTGAGTGCGGGGCAGCGGCAACGGCAGGTGCTGCGGAAGCAGCCACCGTTGAGACCGGCTCTGCCGGTACCAACCCAATCTCTTGTTGATTCGTACCTTCACTTCCATCGTCGGTTGATCGACGGTGGTAGAACTGGGGGAACTCCTCTTCCTCCAGCGTGGCGACGGCGCGCTTTGCGCCATCCGATGCGATGTAATGGAAATCTGCTGCCTCAAAGGTGCTGTCGATCCGCAGGAGCTGATCCTTCACCCGCTTTCGGCATTCAATCGCAAAGCGCAGCAGTTCTTCAACTTCGGCTTCTGTCTCGCCTCCATTCGGGAAGATCAGCTTCAGCAGACCTGACATGGTCTTGTTGATCGCCGCACGGTCCCGGATATGGGTCTGAACCGGAATGGTGAAATAGCGATCTGGCCGGTGCGAGAAGTCCTCCGCACGCAGATGGCGCAGGATTTCGGCGAGATAGTCAACAATGAACCCATAGCCAGATGTGAACATCTCACCCCGGATGATGTCGACCTCCCATCCGGGCAGATAGGCATGCAATCGATCAATAAAGGCGCTGTCGTGGAACTGCGGCGGCAGAGCTTCGAACAGGTCCGTATTTTTCAGCATCCAAGGCACGTTATGGTCCGTGTTGCCGACGAAGGCGAAGCTGGCCTCGGCGCCCATCGGATTTACACCACGAGAGAACTGCTTGTTTGCCATGTAGTTCTTCATGATATCGACAAGCGCCTTGTTGGCCGTCTTCTCGCGGCCGGCAAATTCGTCAAAGGCCACGACATCCCAAAAGCCGACCAATCCGATCCGGCCATTGGAATTGTTCACGAAAAGCTTGGGAACCGTGATTTCACCGCCCGAGATCAGCTGACCATGTGGTGAAAACTCGGAATAGATATGAGATTTTCCCGTCCCCTTGGGACCAAGCTCGATGAGGTTGTAGTTGCGCTCAACAAATGGCACCAGGCGCAACAGTTGCAAAAGCTTTGACCTGCGCCCGAACAGTGACGGATCAAAGCCGATGCTCTGCATCAGCAGATCGATCCATTCCTCGGTGGTGAACTTATCCCGCGTCTCGCGATAGCCGTCATAGTCCACACGGGCGATCTGGATCGGCTTCAACGTGTCGATGATCCAGGGGGAGATCCGGCTGTCTTCCGAAAACTCGTACTGCACATCGGCGATGCACCAAATACCCGTAACCAGCAGTTTCGGGTGCGCCTTTACCGTGGCGCTGTCGATGGCAACCCGCTTGATACCGAGGTTTTCAAAGACCGCCTCATAGGCATCGGTCTTTTCATTCAGCGCCACGCTAACCTGATCGATGACCTTGTAGCGGCCACGCTCCTTGATCGTTGATTGTACCAACCCCGCTTCGGAACGATGGACGTAGTGCTTGCGCAGGATGTCCTTGACCGTTTCGATGCCTGTCGCAATCGAGGCTTCGTCATCGGTCGCGCAATACTGGCCGAGAAGGTATTCGAGCACATAAGTGGGGACAATGGCGTTCCCCTTCACGGCCTTCACCAGGTCCTTACGGACCACGAAACCGGCAAAATGCTCATTGATCTTGTCATCAAGGGTCGACATCGGCACCTCAGAAATCGAAATCTGTACTGATCCCGCGTTTCAGCAGCAGCGGCTGCGAAGCGTGATCTTCGAAATGGCTTGTCTTACCAATGCGCGTACGCAGCTTCAGGAAGACTGTCTGATTGTTATAGGCGTCTGCCGCCTTGGACAGCAGAAAGCCCCGCGATAGCTCGCGCTCACGCGGGTTCTCGGACGCGAAATCGAATTCCAGCTCGGCTTCGTCAGAGATGAGCGTTCCATCGTCCGCAAAGATGGCAGCATACACCTGTCGGGGCTGCTGCTTCTCGGTCACTGGCTCCGCCTGATAGAAGGTGATCTGGATCTGACCCGTGGTGATCTGGGCGCGGGCTGGCGGAATAATCTGCACCGATACCTGCCCGACATCCTCCTTGCGCTGCTTGCCGACACGCAGGACCGGCAGGACGATCTCTTGCAGGCTCGCCCCGCCATGGACAAATCGGCTGCCTGATCCCTTTACGCGCAGGCGGTTGATCGAGTTCGGGATCAGGATGTCCTGATCACCCTCCAGGCCAAGCTGAGCAGCCGTAAACTTCTTCATGCCACCGCTGCTGCTGAGGCCCCGTCCGATCACATAGCGCCGGTTGCGTGTAACGATGTCGCCTTCCGGCTCGCTCAGCGCAAAACCGCTCTCTTCCAACGCCTTGTGCTGCCACAGAAACCCGTGGTCGGCGGTGATCAGGATGTTCGAGAAATTGGCCGAGGTCAGCTTGCGCACCAGCTTCACCAGATCCTCGATGGCGGTCTCTGCCGCTGCGGGAACATTCTCCTCGGTGGCGAGCTTGTCGCCGATCGCGTCAATCTGATTATGGTAGAGATAGAGGATGTCATGATCGCGGAAGAGGTCTTTGCCCTCTGACGATCCAAGATTCATGAAATCCTTCGCCGCCAGAACCTTTACTCGGTCTCCAGCCCGGCCCGCTGCCAGCGCCTTTTCACGGGCGGCGGCGCCCATGGTGCTTTCACCATCCAGAAGCACCAGATCATTGTCATCGCGGATCGCCAGTTGCCGGTGCGGCAAGAGCGCCGCCATGCCGAGCTGGGTATAACTGGGCAAGGCCCCGATCATCGGCTTCAGATCGGCATCAAACCGGTTGAGCTTGCGGATCTCGCGCAGTGCCTCTTCGGCCACCTCATAGCGCAGCGCGTCCGAGATGATGACGACGACCTTCTGGTCCTTGCGCCTGAACTCTGCCGCCTGTTCGCGGTAGAAATCCACCTGCCGCGGGAAGCCCGGAATCGCCCAATCCGTCAGGCGAGCAACCTGATCCTGCCAGGCATCGTTCAGCTTCAACACGAAATTCGTGGTGTAGCGATTTTCGACCGCCTCATAGAGGGCGGACAGCAGGCCCGACTGACCGCTTTTCTGCATGTGATAGATGAACTTGCGATAGAGTTGATCCAACCGGAACCAGCTTGCGGAATAGCGCTTTACGCCATCAGACAGGCTGGTCATCGTCAGGTCGGCTTCGGCCAGAGCCTGCTGGAACTCGGTCGCATAGCCGATGGCCTGATAGACATCGGCGTAACGGCCATACCAATGGCTCTGGCGGCGGTCGCGCGCCCATTTCAGTACATCGGTCGCCGGCAGGCTCTGCTGGGCCAGCCCGTCAACGATGGCGACAACGATCCGCCGGTCCACTTCCTCGAAATGGTCGTGCGGGATCAGGGCGCGGAAATCCCGTGATGCCAGATCGTCCCTGATCTTCAGCACATCCTGATAGTCTCCCGACAGCTTCTCGAACGCCTCACCCCACCGGCGCGAGGCGCTCCAGCGGCGGAACATCAGCGCGGCATCGGTGTTCAGGGGGGCAGCTTCTCCCATGGCCCGCGCCCAGGCGCTGGAAAACAGCGTGATGGCGAAATCCTGAAAATCCGGCGCATCCGCCGCATAGCCATAACGCGCGGCCACTTCTTTCCAGAAGAACTCTGCCAGCTCGACCCGATCCACCAGCTTCAGCGCGTCATCACGGCCTTCGGCCAGTTCGGCCAGCAACGCCTCGATCACCGTATCGAGATCGCCATCCGCACCAGCGCAGACGGCCAGCATCTTGCGGCGGACATCGTTGGCGCTTTGCGAGGGCCGCTCGCGCTCGATGGCGCGCAGCGCTTCCAGCCGCTTACCCGAACGGTAGAATTCGGTGTGATCGCGCACGGCTGCCTCATACTTCGCCGGAATGCCAAGATCAGCCACCCAGATCGCTGCCTGATCGGCACGGAACACGGCGCTGGCCAGTTGCACATCCAGCAGCCAGTTCTCGGGCATCGGCGGCTCGGGGCCGTCTTTATATAGCAGGAACCGTGCCTTCGGCTCCTGCCGCAGCATGCGGTATTTCAGGCCGAATTCATTATTGGCGATCTCCACCTTGGTCACGCCGGGCAGGTCAACCGCATCGAACGCCCCGCGCAGATCGCGGGCGGCGTCATACCAGAAGACGGTGCGATGGCCCTGATCCTCATAGAGCCGCATCAGACCGGCGGTGATGCGGTCAGTCATCCGCAGCCCCCAGCCCCTTGATCGGCTTCAGCGCACCGGCGAACAGCGGATAGTTGCGCTTCACCCCTTCATCCAGATCGATGGCGATCTTCTGCTGTGCCATCGGATAGACGACTTCGCGTTCCCATTCGGTCAGCTCAGCGATCTGCTTGATGACCGTAGCCGTTTCCTTTTGCGCCTTTGTCTGCTGGGCGGGCGTAGCCGCAGGATCGACAGCCAGCTTTTCCAGTCGAGCGCGCTCTACCTCCAGCTTGTGGATGAACTCGCGCACATATTGGTTCAGCACGACCGAGACGGTGTCGGGCCGGTAGCGGTGCATATAGATCAGCGCGTTGAAGCTGCCCTTGGGGCTGGAGAACATCCAGTAGATCGGGCGCTTTTTGTAGCGGCGGACATGATAGTCGAAGAAATCCTTCGTGAACCAGCGGCGCAGATCCTTGCCGAGCGCCGCCTCAATAAAGGCGAGGTTTTCGCGGAACTTCGCCTCGCCAAAAGTCACGCGCAGGAAGTCGCGGGCGCGGGTGACGATGTCATCGGCGAACCAGTCGGCATCCAGCACCGGGATGACATTGTCACGGTCAGGCGCGAAGGTCGGTTCCGGCACGCAGGCCAGATACTCCTCCACCCCCTCTCCCTGATTGGCGAGGATCAGGCCCGGCGCGCCGAGGCTGTAGCGCCCGAACATGCAGCCCACGGCATAGTGGAGGAATTCGGCCACCGTATCCTCACGCAGCCGCACCTCGCGATCCTCCTCCGAGGACTTCATGCCATAGCGATAGGCCGGGTTGCACGTGAGGGTGATCTCCTCGATCGGCACCTCGGGGGTGAGTTCATCAGCCAAACCATAGGCGTCGATGAAGACGCGGTTGTTCTCTTCCTCCAGCCGCTGCATCTCGTCCGTCGTACCCTGCCAATGGGCGCGGAGGGCGACGTAAGTGGCAGCGAGCGTTTCTCCCCGGTGGTCGGGGTGGAGCAGCGGCAGCGTTGTGAAATCCCAGGAGGTTTCGAAGGTGTCCCAATCTATTTTAGACAAAGTACACAAGCGTGTCACGTTGTCAGACGTCGGACCACTAACCCGAATTACAGGGATCGAAGAAATATTCCCAACTGTATAGTTTAGAGTTGGAGAAAGAAGACCAATAACCCCAAATACAGCCTTCGAATTTAGTAGGCCGCAAATTTCATCGAGCGGCACACTTGAAAATAAGCACAAGCCTCCAGTATCAAATGCAAATCCAGAACCAAATCGCCTAAAACTCGGATAGCCAGAAGAAACTTTTGACCATGTCACCCCTGGCAGGAAATAGTACTTCTCCCCTCTCACAAATGAGCCGGCATAATTCTTTACATCCCTTCCGTTATCCTGCCAATTAATTACATATTCGTTATTTCCATACCACTTTCTGTACTCGCCGCCCTTATTGTATGGAAACCACTTCTGCCTTCCACTCAATAAACTTCTGTCTTTTGTATTTTGCCTGCTAAAATCTTCCGCGGAAATCTCAGTCCAAAGCTTGAGAAACCGACCCACATCACCCGTCGTTGTTCCTTCCACAACATTTGATATCTCGCCGAGCTTTGGATTGTCCGCAAACATCCGAACCTGCTGATGCGATGCCCAATAAGAAATCGGGCTGCCCGGAATTTTCTCAAAATCCTCGGCCGAGGCGCGATAGAACCAGCCGCAGTCCGGGTTCTGGATCGCCTCCAACGCCTTCGGCCCTTGATTTACCGCGCCTCGAAAATCAGACAGCTTGATATATCCGCCTTTCAATTCGGGATGATGGATATTCGTCAGCGTGAAGGTGCAGATAGGAACGGTCGCACCATCAAAACCCGAATACTCAAGCTGAATCAGACTCGTGATCGTCTTCTGATCCAGCAGGAACAGACGTAATTTTTCATAGGATGAAATGAACATCCACACGAAGGGCGTCATGAAGCCAAGCTGTGCCTTGGGAAGCGCCATAATGGTATTACGCACGATGAAGGCTGAAAACAGGTCTGATTTCACATCGGCATAATTCAACTTGAGATAATCCCCAAGCGCCCCATTCATCCCTTTCCCGCCCATATACGGCGGGTTTGCCACCACCACATGATACTTCGGTGACAGGGCCTCGGCCATGCGCAGCACGGCCACGACGCGCTCCTGCACCTCCTTCAGCAGCAGGTCGGAACCGAAATCCCGCGCCTCAACCACCCGCAGCGCCTCGGCCGGATCGCGCAGTTTCGGCACGATCAGTGAACCGAAGTTCTTGGCCTGCTCGAACTGCCCCAGCGTCTCGCGCAGGTCATCGGTGAACAAATCCTTGCCCACCACGGCGGCTACGTCTTGCATCTCGGCAGGCGTGAAGCGCACGTCTTGCAGCACGACAATGTCGGGCTTCGCCTCCATCCGCAGGAACCGCCGCCTCCCCAGCTTTGCCGCCGCCTTCATTGACAGCGCGAACGCCGCCAAGGCACCGGCGCGGTCGTCAATCTCGATGCCGGTCAGGTTATGCTTCAGGATCAGGCCGGGGATCTCGGCCGAGTCATGGCCTTCCTCCGCATAGATTTCGTAGAGCAGGTCAAACGCATAGGTCAGCATATGGCCCGAGCCACAGGCCGGATCGCAGATGCGGATATCCTCGGGCCGGGTGATGCGCAGAAAATCCGTCTCCGGCTCTTCCGGCGCGATGTAATAGTCCATCTTCGCCGCCAGCTTCGATTGCGGGCGGTTCAGCAGCCACAGCCGCCCCAGCGAATTTTCCACCAGATAGCGGACGATCCAGTGCGGGGTGAACAGCTGCGTCGCGGCGGGGATATTCTCCGCCGTGATCTTCTGGTTCTTTTTCAGGCCGGCAAAAACCTGATCCTTCTTCTCGCTGATATAGAATTGGTAAAGCCAGCCGATGATCTCGACATCCTGGCAGGCCTCTTCCGTCATCACCTCGCGCAGGCGGGCAAGGATGCTGTCCGGCGACAGAAGATCGTCGGGCATCAGCAGTTCGGTATAATCATCGGCCCGGTCGAGCATATCGGCGCGCTCGAACATATAGGGCATCGCGCCGTGCCATTCGTTGCAGGCATGGATCAGCAGCAACCGATAGGCTTCGGCCTGCCCGTCATGGGCGGGGCGGGTGCCGTTCAGATATTCGGCAATCTCGGGCCGGGCGCGATTCGGCAGGTTGCCCGCCATCGCCTCGGCGAGAATCTCGGGCCGGGTAGCGCCATCGGCAGGCGATACGACGCGCGGGTTGGTCAGGCCTGTTGCATCCATGAAGCGCAGCGCGGTGAAACGATTGAACCATGTATAGGCTGCCTGTTCGATCACATGGGCGCGGCTGCTGTTGGCTGCGGCTTCCAGCTTGGCAATTGCCTTGGGATGCTCGCGGCGGGTCGGTGCGCCCTCGGCCAGCACCATGTCCAGCCGGGCGGTGACCTGATCGATCAGCAGGTTGCGCGCGCTTTGCGCAAATTTCTTCAGGGCGTTGGTATCCATCAGACAATCACTTTCTTGCCCGCGCCGATCTCGGCCAGCAGAGTCTTTTTCATCTCATCGAGGTAGCGGGTCACATCGTCCTCGTCTTCGAGATAGGTTTTCGCAAAGGGGACAGTGATCGACTGCGCCTTGATATATTGGGGCTTTGCAGGGGGTGGCGGCACATATGGCGCAGGCTGAGGTTCGGCTACGCCACCGGTAGGTTCGAGTTGAGGCGTGGGAGTCGGCGCCGGTGCAGGCGTCAGTTCGGCAATCCGCGTCAGCGTGTCGGCCAGAAGATTGGAACGCACTTCTGTCGCTCGATGGCGCAAGGCCGGGATCAGAGTTTGCGAGGCCACGCTGGCTTTCTGCGCGGCAAGCTCATCGCGGATACGTGTCTGCTGCTCTGGCGGGAGCGCTCGGAATTCCGAGGTCTGGGTGGTTTTCTCGGCCACTTCTTCAATCGCGGCGATGACGGCGTTGCGCTCGGCCAAAACCGTTTGTTCGATGCGTTCCTTCAGCGCGTAGAAATCCGCCTTCAGTTCCTGAATCGCGGTGCCTTTGAAGCACTGCGGATCGGCCAGCGCGTGACGCAGCGCATCGGCGGCAGGAGCGTCGGCAAAGATAACGTTTTGATCCTGTGCTGCCAAGAAAGCGCGCACCTCGTCATAGATGCCCTTCTGCGGCCCGGACATGAAGCTGCGGGCCTTGTCGAGGATATCCTCCTTGGCATCCAGAAGCTGGTCTTCCTGCCCCAGCGGGCCGGTAATGAACCAGGTCGCCGGCTGATCGCGCATGCTGTCGAGCAGGATCCGCAAAGGATCGAGAGCTGCAACAAACGGGTAGCCAGTCGCCTGCCGGCCAAGCGCCTCCAGTTCGCCGGTCAGCTTGCGCAACTGCGCTTGCCATTCCGCACCAAGACTGCGCGCGTCATTCCCCGAGGCGGGTAGGTCGAACAATGCCTGAAACAGTTCGCGTGATTTGCGGATCTGGGCGGCAGTGAACTCGATCTGCGGAGAAAGCAGAATATTGCCGAGGGCATGGCTGTTGCGCAGCCCCTGCACCAGCGCATCCCCTTCCAGCAGAGCACTGTCGGCCCGTGCCTCAAGCTTGCCGCGCGCGACAAGGCTTGCGGTCAGGCACAGTACCGCAATGGGAGGCCAGCCATAAGGTTTGGCGCCGAACTTCTCGACCAAAGCCTTGACCGAGACGCGCGTGCCAAGACGCATCTGGGCCTGAGCGTGATTCAGCACGTCCTGCTCGGCTTCGGTCAGACCGCTGCCTTCGCCGCCGAAAAGCCCGCCATCGATACGGCCGGCACGCCCAAGATCGGCTTCGGTGTAGGTGGCGCCGCGCAGCACAGGCAGGCTGGTATAGACCTTGTCGACCAGGACCTGGAAACCTTTGACCAGCCGTTCCTGCGGGTCTTCGCCTCCGATTTCCAGCTCGGCTCCACGCACGAAAAGGCGAGCATCCGCGATCAGAGTGCGGAGACGCTGCACCAGTTCCTTTTCGCGCCGCGTATTCTGGTCACGCTTTTCCGCAATGATGCGATCACGACCGGGCTGAGCGTCACCGCTGGTGACCTGACGGGCAAATTTCACGGTCTGGAGCCAGAGGACGAGATCGCGCGTGAAGCGCACATCACGTCCCAGCAGGACAACCATCTCATCGCTTGCCATGCTGTTCGAGCGAACCACATCCGGCGCGTCGGAATCGTCGCTGAAGGGTGAGATGATGTTCACCGACAGCTCATGCTCCCGGTTCAGGCTGTGCCCGTCGAGCTTGCGGGTAAAAGCATAGTCCACACTGGTGCCGGCATGCTTGATCTTGCTGTGACGGAGGATCGCTCCAAACGCCAGTTCATCGAGCTGCCGTTCTATCTCGGCGGGATCGACGGCAATCGCCTTGATCTCGGCCTCGACGTCCTTTTCTTCATTGGTGAGGAATTCATAGACCTCGCCGTTGCGCTGGATCAGCGTCTGACGCTCCAGAAGCGACAAAGCCTCCTCGATATTGCGGCGCTGCTCGGTCTGGTCCGCCTCGAACCGGGACAACAGGAGGATCGATATGTTGCGGGCAGTCGGCTTGAATTCCTTGACGTATTTCACAAGGAACAGGACTTTCAGAACCCGAACGGCGAAATCATCGCCAAGGTTCTTCTCGGCCAGCTGGATCGACTGCTGAACCGAGGATTTGAGGGCAGTGCGAATCCCCTCGAACATCAGGTCGAAGGTCGCCAGCCCCCCGACTGGCGTATCCGCCAGCTTCTTGGCCACCTCCTGAAACACCCCCAGCATAGAGCGCTCGCCGACCGAGCTGTGCTTGCCCTCAAACGCGTTATGCTGCGAGAGGCCCATGATCGCGCGCTGGAACAGGTCATACTGGTAGTTCGGGAACGGGTAGCTCGCGACGAACTGGTCTTTTCCGGAGAAGTTCCTGAACTTGAAGGAATTATCTCCAAAATCGAACAGGGTGCGCAGGTTGTTCTCCTCAGCATCGTAAAGATTGCCAAGGGTGATCTGACCAGCCTCGGTCTTAGCCAGAAGGCGGCGCTGGATGACTTCGGCCACATCCTGGGAATTCAGAGGCATCCGGTTGGCGAAGCGTGCCTGGATTTTCGAAAAGTCATTTTCTTGCTGCGCGGTCAGATCCCCGATAACCGAACCCATGTCCTGCTGGGCAGTGACAACAATCCAGGCCTGCCCCTTGCACTTAGTGTTCAGGCTTTCGGCAATGGTTTGCAGGTTCGTCATGAGCTTGACGTTGTCAGCGATATACTGCCCCACCTCATCGACGAAGAAATTCAGCCGGAACTTCGGTCCCTGCGCATCGATCCATGACTTCACCATATTGGCAAAATCTTCGATCGAGACCTTCGTATCCTTGCGATACTGACCAAGAATATCCTTGACCTCATCGCCCGTGACCTCGGCAAAGGCGGCGGCAATGTGCTTGCCTTCCATCAGAGCCTGTTCGCGCCCGCGCTCCCAAGGCTTTCCGGAAGACTGCGCAAAGGCCGCTTTGAAGGCATCGAGCTTGCCGCGGCTGTCGAGATCACGCTCGAACTGCGCGATATGCGGGAGCTTGCCATAATAGCCGCACATCTCGTCAAAGACCTTCTGGAAGACGGCCAGAAGTGCATCGACATCCGTCTTCGAGATCACATCCGCCTTCTGGTCTATATTGAACAAGACCGACCGGGACGGGATCGACACTGCCTTGCGCAAGGCCCCCGCCAGCATCGGGTTGCCCGCGAGCTTGCGCTCAAATATCTCGATGGCGTGCTGCCCCTCGACCTCGTCGTTCTCCAGCAGAAGAGCGAGCATCTTCAGCAGGTGAGACTTACCTGATCCGAAGAAGCCCGAAATCCACACGCCGTTCGCGGTATCGTAATTGTTGTAGGCGTCGAGGAATTGCTCCAGTCGGGCGCCGATCTCGTTGGTGATGACATATTCATCAAGCTCGGTCAGGAGGCTGGCCTTGTCGTCAGCCTTGATCACCCCATCGATCGAACGGTCGACCGGCTTGGCAAAGATATCACGCAGAAAAGTAGCCATCGGTCAGACCTCGTAATTCATGATATTGAACGCGCGGTAGTATTTGTCGTCATGGAGCAAGCCGAACAATTCCAGCGATGCTCCTGTCGCCAGCGCGTGTGTGTATTTTCCCGGAAAGAACATGACCGTCGGGCGATCTTTCGCGGTGCTTTGCAGGTTGTTGAGTACGTTGTGCGACCTCAGGTAAGGGTAAACCTCACCTACGCCTGACAGGAAGATCACGTCGTGCGGGACTTCTTCGATGCGCCGCGCAATCTCTGGAATGAGGTGCGCCTGCGGGTCCAGAACGCCCTGCAACAGCTCCTTGAGCTCCGCCTTTTCCGTTTCGACTTCAACCTCAAGGATTTGCTCGAAGATACCCCGGTCTTCGAGGATCCTGATCGAAAGGTCATAGAGATCGATATCAAGTACGCGCACACCGGCGTGGCTCAGCCGGGCGATCAGATCCTCACGATCCTCGCCCAGGCTCAGTCCGTCTTCGGCATCAAAAGCGCAGATGAAAAAGGGAACCTCGTTTCCCAGCCCTTGCTTTTGCAAGAACCGATCGCTGGAAACTACCCTGAATAGGTGCTCGGCGCGGGCGCGCCGATCAGTTTTCGTGCCCACCATTACCCCCCATTTCCGGGAAAGACCTGCAAGTCCGCCGGATTACTCACCTCAATCAGCCGCTTCATGCGCCCCGATAACCAAATCGGCTGAATTCTACCCTCGACGCTTATCAAACCAACTTCACGCAATATCCGAAACAAGACCTGACGCAATTTCGCGCAGGTTGAAGCTGAAAGAGCGGCGAGGCCGGGATCGCTTTCAGCCTTCTCCGCGAGAAAGCGGTCAAAAACCTCATGACCCAGGTCAAGCCGCCATGATTGGTAGCGTTCGCTGATCACCTCGACTGCGAATTCGTATATAAAGCGATAGGTCCGGCAGACCGCCAGCCACACCATTGCCTGCTGCTCAGCGCGGTCAGCCTCTGCCGACAGGTACTGGCGCTCGGCATCCGAGAGATGGCCTATCCGGTCATACACTTCACGAAGCGTGCGGGTTTGCGAGGCCAGTTTGGGCAAGGATGACGCGCCCTGTGCCAGCAAGCGCACACGAGCAGATGCCCAGCTCTCACCGGGTTGATAGCTTTGCGCAATCGCGAGGCTCTCATTGAGCATGAGCCCGCCCACACCAAAAGACATCCGGTATTTCGGTACGGAAGACATCATCGGGGCGCGCCCCCGCTTGCCATGTCAGCGTCATCGAACTCATGCTGCGCACGCTCAAGGGCGGCGGCAACCTCCTGTTCGTCTGCTGCAACGATATGCTGGGTCCGGGGGTCTCGCAGCCTTGCCCCTTCAAGGAGCCCCAGCCGCTTGAGCACATAGAACAGCATGGCATAGCGAACTGTGAGTACAGCGCGCCCATCCACCATGTTGTAGTCCTTTGCGACCACCGCCTGCTGACCGACCGACAGATCAGGATTCGGCACAAGGGTGATATCGTAGGTTTCCTGCCACAGCCGGTCCTGTGCCGCAGCAGCACCTGGCTCGCCGAACTCGCCGAATCCAAGGACACGCGAGAGCAGGAAATCCTTGAAGCGCTCCGTCTCATGGCACCAGGCCCGCACATGCCAGCGCAGACCATCAAAGCCGAAGGCATGCGGGGTAATCCGCCGCCATGCCGGATCGGGCCGATCGCGGTTCATGGATTGGTAATGAAGGTCCAGCGACCTTTCCTCCCGCACCGCCGCCAGAACTGAACGCAGAACTTCGGTATCGACCTTACGGCGCAAAGTCAGAGCGATATCCATGTCAGGCGGGGCAGCGAGCCAGTTCGCCCCCGCGTCGGCGAAACCTTCCGCCATCGATCGGAGCCGCATGAGATAGGCGTCCGGGTCCGGGTCTAGAAACACCGGCTGAAAATCCGGGCCGGCTACGTAGCGGCGAGCGCTTTTGTCATAGACCGCATTCTGCGGCGCACGCTCCTGATAATGGGTCAAGTCCTTTGACGCCTGCGGAACGGAGACGCCAAACGTATCGATCAGGTCAGAGCGATTGACACCCCCCTCCCAGAACAGGCGGAATTCGATGAACTCCAACCGCCTCTCGACACCCCATTTCAGCATTGCTCGTCCCGCCGCACTTAAAAGGATAAAAAGTATATGGGACACCTTGCGATGTCCGTATACTTTCTATTCTAACAAGCCTCAAACTGTCAAGCCCGAGGAAGGCCGGATGCGCACCGTGTCACCGTACACAAACACGGCGAGGCAAAAGCGCTATCGAAGTCAGTCAGCCTGGACGTGGGCAGCGCCACGACATCTTCGATACCGGCACCGTCGATGTCGATTGCAGCCAATGCTACGGCGTGATCGTACAGTGCCG
Source organism: Pseudochrobactrum asaccharolyticum (assembly GCF_003314995.1). GTDB lineage: Bacteria > Pseudomonadota > Alphaproteobacteria > Rhizobiales > Rhizobiaceae > Pseudochrobactrum > Pseudochrobactrum asaccharolyticum. The sequence goes on along the minus strand of NZ_QNRH01000004.1, from coordinate 39,375 downwards.
TCAAACCCTATTTTCGCCGGGCCAGCCCTGTCAGCGATCGTGCCAGGCTCAACAACCGCCGAGACGCCGGATTGTCGTTTTGCGCGGACCAGACCATGCTGAACGGCAGCACCTCATCCGCAAGTTCCCGGTAGGTGATCCCTGGAAACTGGGCGACGGTCGTTGCTTCGCTCGTCAGAGTGAGGCCGCAACCGAGAGCGACCAGCGATAGGATATTGTCGCGGCCGACCTGCTGAGACTGAATATCGAGGTGGCGGCCGAGACCGGCAAGGTGAGCAACCAAATAGTCGTGGATCTCCTGACCCGGCGCAACGTCACTCACAATGAACCGCTCGGAGACCAAATCGCCCCATCCAAGTTCCGGTTTGCCCGTCAAAGGGTGGTTATCGGGCAGCACCACGAAAACCTTCTCGCACCATAAATGCTCCGCCTCACAGCCATCCCATGCCGCGGTTCCCGTGATGAATGCGACGTCCAGACAAAGTTTCCGGACAGCCGCGATGTGCTCGGGCGGATTGCCGTCAATAAGGTCGACCTGCACGTTCGGGTGGCACGTGCTGAAGGCACGCAACAGATCGAACAGAAATCCTGACGCAAGGGACGAAAATATCCCGACCTTGATCAGCCCTTGCTCCGCCCGGCCAACTGCCGCCACCTTGGTCACCCCAATGTCGATCTGGCGAAGAGCATGGCGAGCGTTGCGCAGGAATTCCCGCCCGGCAACGGTCAACCGCACCCCGCCAGCATGACGCATGAAAAGCGACGCCCCGAGTTCATCTTCGAGATCACGGATTCGTCGGCTGATGGAGGATTCCTGCACAGAAAGCGCGGCAGCAGCCTTGCGAAAACTCCCATAATCGACGGCGGCCACAAAATATCGCAACTGGTTCAGCCGGACCGCAGATGTGCCGGGTTTCCCCTCAACGACCTTTGTGAGGCTATCATCAGGCGAGGTCTGATTGTTCCCGATCACAGCCATGGTGCATCATCCCAAACAGCGTTCGGTTTCTGACGGGCACCCCGCCATCATCAACGCGAAAATCGATCTGTGTGCGTTCATCGGCTCTCCGCACATCCTCAAACTAAACGACGTTCAGTTACCGAATGCTGCTTCTTGACTTCCGGCCCGTCAACGAAAAAAGTAAATGTCGTTTAGTTTTCACGACAAGTTGCAACAGGCATCCGAATGGCCCGTCCCCGGAAAGAGCAAGAACTTGATATTGCTCGTCGCGCGATCGACGAAACGATCCGGCTGCTGTCAGAACGTGGCGACCTCGACGTACCGCTGACTGCGGTCGCGCACGCCATCGGTTGCACAGCGCCAGCGCTTTACGGCCATTTCCGCAACAAAAGCGCCTTGTTGCGCGCCGTTCGGGACGAAGGTTTCAACCAGCTCTACAGGGAAAAGCTGGCGGTCTTCCAGCAGATGCGCGGCAATCCATTCGGCTATTTGCGTGATGGCAGCTATGCCTATGTCCGCTTTGCCCTCGAAAACCCCACGCTGTACCGACTGATGTTCACACCGCCGCCACGGCTCGGAGTCAGCGATGATCCATGGTCGGGCGAAGCTGGAAGACAGATACTAAATCTGTTGCTGGCGGGACTTCGCTGCTCTCAGGACCAAGGCTTTTTGCCCGGCATGGATCTGAGCCGTTACAGCTTCATGTTCTGGTCAACGGTACACGGCGCGGTGAGCCTCACCCTTCAGAACCGGGAAATGGATCAGACCGCCAAATGGGATGCGACACGAAAGGCCGTCGATACGTTGATGGAAATCATCGCCGCGACGCGCCATGACTCGCTCGGCACCTCATGAGCGAAACCTTCGGGCGCTGGCAAAGCCCCGATCTGTCGCAATGAACCGTTCCAGCATCGGCACAATCAACCTGACAGGATCGGCAGCGGGCTGGCCGGTTTCGCGAGCCAGCACTTCTGCATAGGCGGCAAGATCGCGGTGCAGCGGCCCCGGCAGTTCCACCGTCACCTTCACGGGCTTGTCTTCGATGAGGGGGCCGAGTTTCAGCTTCGTCATGGTCAGTTCCTATAAGGTTCGAGTACGAGATCGCGGGTAACGATGACCCTGACCGGGTAGCCCGGCCGGATCGTCAGGGTCGGCGCGACCTGCAACTGGCGCTGGACGATCTGTTGCCCGGCCTGATTGATGGTATCCTGCGCTCCGTCGCGGATGGCGCGGATCAGACGATCCTCGTCGTCGGTCGCCAGTTCCGTGCCGATGCCGAGCAGCGTGGACAGCCCCGCCGCTTTCATCAGATCCCACCAGTGGTAATCAACGCCATCTTCCAGCCCGGCATAGCCGGAAGCGTCCGCACCGGGCTGGCGCTCCAGCACGATGGAGCGGCCGTTGGGCAGGATCAGGCGGTTCCAGACCAGCAGCACGCGGCGCTGACCGAATTGCACACCGGCGTCATACTGACCGATGATGCGCGTTCCCTGCGGGATCAGCAGCAGACTGCCGGTCGGGCTGTCATAGACATTTTCCGTGACCTGCGCGGTGATCTGGCCGGGAAGGTCCGAGCGGATGCCGGTAATCATCGCCGCCGGGATTACGGCCCCTGCCTGAAGGATGTAGGGCGAGGCTGGCGCCATGATCCGATCCATGGCAACGGTCTGCCGTTCCACCGGCCCATTCAGAAATGCCGTGTGGCGGTCCTGTGTTGCGGGCTGGCCACCAAGGTCAAGGCCAGCAAGGCCCGGCATATTGGAGCCAGGCGTAGTCGCTGATCTCTGCCCCGACTGGAAGAACACGGTGCTAAGACGTGCGGCTTCTTCCTCGGCAAGACGTCGCTCCTCGGCAGGATCACGGGTTGGTGTTACCATAGTGGGCGGCGTAACGGGTTGCCCCCTGTTCTGGGCATCCAGGATCGGGCCACCGAGATCGCCCGGCAATGCCGGCCCCAGGACCGGCCCGGTATAATCCTTCGGCAGACCTGCCAGTCCATCTGCCGTGGCGCGGTTCTCGGTCGAATAGAGTTCTTCACCGTTTCCGCTCATATCGCGCGTCTGGAGCGCATAGATCAGCGCCCCGCCGATGCCGAGGAGCGCGACGGCGCCAACACCGGCCAGCATTTTGCGCGACAGGCGCGTGACGCGCGGCGACTCGGCACGCAGACGCATCGGCGTTGGATTGGTGGTAGCCTCTTCGCTCATGACGGTTGCTCCCTGGTTTTGGCGGGCTGGGCAGCTTGCCTTTGCTCGATGCGAACGATCCTGACCATCTGCTGCTGCTTGCCGCTACCAAGACGCAACTCAGCCGCTCCGAACAGCCGATCAACGATCAAGATGTTCTGGTGAACGCGGGAATTGACGATCTGGGTCTCGCCCTCGGAACCGATGACGAAAATCGGTGGCATCTCTCCCTGCACGATGCCGCGCGGGAAAACGACATAGACACGGCGGCCATCATCGAAGACGGAAATCGGCCGCCATGGCGGCGTATCTCCGGTCAGGCCGTAACGATAGTTGCGTGCCGCCTCGATCGGGATGATGGGTGCTGCGGGAACGGTCTGGCGCTGACCGGCAGGCAGCGCCGGATAAGACCAGGATACGGACGGCATATAGAGCGCCTCGCGGGCGCGCAGCTCGATCATATAGGTGCGCCGATCGGTCGTCACCACGAGATTGGTTGAGATGTCGGATCGGGATGGTTTGACGAGAATATGGACCCGGCGCGATGTACCGCTCCCGCTCTCGGTATCGCCAATGATCCAGCGGGCGGTGTCTCCTGCCGCGATCGGTCCCGCGCCGGTCAGGCTTTCGCCCGGCTCCAGCGCAATATTGGTGATCTGGCCCGGTGCGGCATAGACCTGATAGAGCGCGCCTTCCGACCAGGGATATATCTGGATGGCGTTATAGTAACCCTCGCGGCGCGGCTCGACGCGGGCGGCGGCATTGGCGTTCTCAACCCGGCCTGCCGGTGTTCCGGCAGCGGTTCCGCCGCGTGCGACCGCCCAGGCCGGCGGCGTGTGAAGCGGCCGAGGCCGGTCATCGGTGACAGCGGTCGGCACGACGGGCAACGCTGGCACATCGGCATCATAGCTGAACTGCGGCGTCTTGTTGGTGGCGCAGCCTGCCAGCATGGTGACCGAAAGCAACAAAGCTGCAAAGGCGGGTTTACGGAAAACCGGCAAGGCGGAATTGCGGGAAGACGCGATGGTCATTGGCTCATCTCCCGCGACCATGAAATTGCATTAACGTAGATGCCGAGCGGATTGGCGCGCAGACGCTCGGCATCGCGCGGCGTCTGGATCACGATGGTCAGGATCGCGGTCCAGCGCTCGGTCGTGGAAAGCTGCCCGTTCTCATAGTGACGCTCGGTCCAGGCGACGCGGAAGCTGTCGTTCGAGGCGCGTATGACGCTGGAAACCTCGACTGCGATCTGCTGGCGGCCGACACGGGTGAACGGATCATTGGCGCGGGCATAGTCGTTGAGCGCGGCCGCTCCCCTATCAGTGGTGAACTCATAGGCGCGCAGCCAGTTCTGGCGCACGATGATGGCATCCGCCGGGATCGAGCGCGTCTGCTCGATGAAACGGCCAAGATGGAAGGCGATCTGCGGATCGGTCGGACGGTAATCGGCGGTGGCTGCGGCGACGGTCTGGGCTTGGCCGAGATTATCGACCTGCACCACCCAGGGCACGACGGTCCCTCGCGCCGATTGCAGAACGAGCGCGGCAGCGAAGCCCGCCGAGAGGATCAGCGAGCCGAAGGCCATATAGCGCCAGTTCTTGGCCTGCACGCGAGCCGAGCCGATGCGCTCGTCCCAGACTTGTGCGGCTTTCTGGTAAGGCGTCTCGGGTTCAGGCGATTTGCCGTAATGGGTCGCTGGACGTCTGAAGATGTTCATGAGCGGTCACTTTCGGAAATGTTGACGGAAGAGCCGCCGCCGTGGCTGTCACCGGAGCGGACGGCATGGGCGGCCATGGTCGTGCCGTGATTGAGCGCCTGGCGGCGGTGCATCTGCTGCGCCCATGCAGGCGGTCCGCCCGCCGGTGCGGAGGCGGGTGCGGCACCGGCCACGCTCGCACCGCCAATGGTTCCCTGCGAGGACGATCCACCGGTGACGCCGAGCCCGCCGCGCGCGCCATCGGAGAAGCTGGATTTGACGCTTTCCGCTGCTTTCGAGGCCGCTCGTTTCAGGGGCGATGCGGCGGCGGAGCCTGCCGCGCGGGCAACGCCGCCGAGGCCGGAGGCAACACCGGCAGCCCCTGACTGGCCGAGCGATCCGACACTATAGGCGGCGCTCGCCGCCCCTGCCGCAGCAGCACCGCCACGGACGGCAGCAGCTCCACCCGACAGCGCCGCTGCCCCTCCCTTCGCGGCCATGCCTGCGGCAGCGCCGCCGGCAAGCATCATGCCGCCAGCGGCAAGGCCGGTTCCAACTGCTGCACCTGCGCCAAGCTGCGGGCCGCCAGAAACCAGACCGGAAGCGATGCCGGGACCGAAGATGCCGAGGCCGAGAAGGGAAAGTGCGGCCAGCACGATCGCCATTGCGTCGTCGATGGTCGGCGTCACGCCGCCGAAACCGGCCGTAAACTGCGAGAACAATGTCGAGCCGATGCCGATGATGACGGCGAGCACCAGCACCTTGATGCCGGAAGAGACGACATTGCCGAGCACGCGCTCAGCCATGAAGGCGGTCTTGCCGAAGAGGCCGAAGGGAATGAGGACAAAGCCCGCCAGCGTGGTCAGCTTGAACTCGATCAGCGTGACGAAGAGCTGCACGGCGAGAATGAAGAAGGCCAGCAGCACCAGCGCCCAGGCGAACATCAGACAGGCGATCTGGATGAAGTTCTCGAAGAACGACCAATAACCCATCATGTCCGAGATGGATTCGAGCAGCGGGCGACCGGCATCGAGGCCGGTCTGCGCCACCTTGCCGGGCCGCAGCAGATCGGCGGCGGAAAAGCTGGTGCCCGAACCTTTCAGGCCAAGACCGGCGAAGCTGTCGAAGTTGATCTGGGCGAGATTGTTCCAGTTGCCGATCAGATAGGCGAAGACGCCAATGAACAGCGTTTTCTTGACCAGCCGGGCGATGATGTCGTCGTCGGCACCCCAGGACCAGAACAATGCCGCCAGCGTTACGTCGATGACGATCAGCGTGGTGGCAATGAAGGCGACCTCGCCACCGAGCAGGCCGAAGCCGCTGTCGATATAACTGGTGAAAACACCCAGAAAGTTGTCGATGACGCCGGTGCCGCCCATGGTTCACTGTCCCCCGTTCTGATGCGGAGCGGCGGGCACCGGCGTCCGGCCGAGGAACCGGTCGCGGTTCTCGGCCCAGGTGGCGAGGCAGCCGGGGTCGTTCACGGCGGCCTCGCCTAACTGCTGGCAGTGGCGCAGGCTCTGGTGCAGCGGATCGGCAGGCGCCTGAAGCGCCGGCGCCGAACGGGGCTGTGCTGGTTCGTCCTCGCGTGTCATTTCGATCACCGTCGCGGTGATGGCGATGGCCACGAATATGATCGCGCCAAGCCTGGCCAGCATCTTGCCGTCCATGTCGCGCCCCTCCTGTCCGGTCAGTTGCTGCCGTTGCCGAACATCCGGGCATTGCCGGGCTGATAGCCCGATCCCGGTGTCAGGAAACGCTCGCGTTGGATGCGGCCCTGGTCGGCGGCGGTGGCGCGCTCGGCTTCGATCAGAGCTTCGGAGCGACCATTGGCGGACATCAGCGCGATCAGGTCGGAAAGCTGCTGCGACTGGAGCGCGAGAAGCTGATTGCCCGCTTGTGTCGCCTGCAACGCGCCGGTCGCGTTCTGGCTCTGCGCGACAAGGGCGGACATTTCAGCGCGATTGGTGTCAATATTTCCGACGACACCGGCCTGCACGCGCATGGCGTCCTGCAAGCCGCCGACCGTATTCTGCCAACGGGACCGTGCATCGGCGACGAGCTGGGCGTCGGTCGCGGATAGCGAAACCTTGCCGTATTTCTGTTGGAACATCTGATCGACGTTCTGCACGTCGAAGGCAATGTTCTGCGCCTGGGCCAGAAGCTGCTGCGTGCGCTGGACGTTCTGCTGCAAAGTCTGGAGCGAGGAATATGGCAGACTGGCGAGATTCTTCGCCTGATTGATGAGCATCTGCGCTTCATTCTGAAGCGAGGTGATCTGGTGCTTGATCTGCTCCAGCGTGCGTGCGGCGGTCAGAAGGTTCTGCGCATAGTTGGTCGGATCATAGACGATGCGGCCGAAGCCAAAAGCGTGAGCGGGGCTTGCCAGCATGGGCGACAGTGCAACAGGCATGGCGAGCGTCAGCGCCAGCACGGATGCACTGACATATCGGGAAACGGGGATACGGATCATGGCAGGATCTCCTTTTCTTGGCTGTCATCTGGATGGATTTGATCTGGCGCGACCGACCGAGCGGGCTCTGTCCGTTCGACAAGATTGGTAAGGTTCGGGATCAGATCGACGGCCCATTCGACGCCGCGATCGCGCAGCCAGGCCGCGAGAAAACCGTCCTGCCCATGCTCGGCAACGAGTTCGGCGATACGGGTCTGATCGGATTTGGATGATGCGGCGCAGAGCGCGAGGCCGACTTCGCTGAGGCCAAGCTCGAACAGGCGATTGCCGCGCCGCGATTGGCAGTAATAGTCCCGCTTTGGCGTGGCCCGCGCGAGGATCTCGATTTGCCGGTCATTGAGGCCGAAGCGGCGGTAGATTGCCGTGATCTGCGGCTCGATGGCGCGTTCGTTCGGCAGCAGCAGCCGCGTCGGGCAACTTTCTATGATGGCAGGCGCGATATTGCTGCCATCGATGTCGGAAAGTGACTGCGTGGCGAAAATGACGGAAGCGTTCTTCTTCCTGAGCGTCTTCAGCCATTCGCGGAGCTGATTGGCGAAACCTTCGTCATCCAGCGCCAGCCAGCCTTCGTCGATGATGAGCAGGGTTGGCCGACCGTCGAGCCGGTCGCCGATCCGATGAAACAGATAGGACAGGACGGCAGGCGCAGCCCCAGTGCCGACCAGCCCCTCGATCTCGAAGGCCTGTACATCGGCTGATCCGAGATGTTCGGCCTCGGCGTCGAGCAACCGGCCATAGGCGCCGCCAATGCAGTAAGGGCGCAACGCCTGTTTCAGATCGTTGGATTGCAGCAGCACGGCAAGGCCGGTGATGGTCCGTTCCCCCGTCGGGGCGGATGCCAGCGATGTCAGCGCCGTCCAGATGTGCTCCTTCACCTCCGGCGTGATGCTCATGCCTTCACGCATCAGGATCGCGGCGATCCAGTCAGCGGCCCATGACCGTTCATAGGCATCATCGATCCACGCCAGCGGTTGCAGGGAAACGGAAACCTCCGATCCCTCGGTCAATCCACCGCCGAGATCATGCCAGTCGCCCCCCATGGCGAGCGCGGATGCCCGGATCGATCCCCCGAAATCGAAAGCGAAAATCTGGCTGCGATCATAGCGGCGAAATTGCAGCGCCATCAGCGCCAGCAGCACGGACTTGCCCGCGCCGGTCGGGCCGACGACGAGGGTATGGCCCACGTCGCCGACATGAAGGGAAAGCCGGAACGGAGTCGAACCTTCGGTCTTGCCGTACAGCAAGGGGGGCGCTCCGAGATGTTCGTTCCGTTCCGGCCCCGCCCACACGGCCGATAGAGGGATCATGTGGGCGAGGTTGAGCGTCGAGATCGGCGGCTGCCGGACATTGGCGTAGGCATGTCCGGGGATCGAGCCTAGCCAGGCATCGACGGCATTGACAGTTTCCGGCATGGCCGTGAAGTCACGGCCCTGAATGATCTTCTCGACCAGACGCAGCTTCTCGTCGGCGATACGGGGGTCGGCGTCCCAGACGGTGACGGTTGCTGTGACATAGGCCATGCCGGCGACGTCAGCGCCCAGTTCCTGCAAGGCCATGTCGGCATCGAGCGCCTTGTTGGACGCATCGGTGTCCACCAGCGCCGATTGCTCGTTGGTCATCACCTCCTTGAGGATCGCGGCGATGGATTTTCTCTTGGCGAACCATTGACGGCGGATTTTGGTGAGGAGTTTCGTCGCGTCCGTCTTGTCCATCAGGATGGTGCGGGTGGACCAGCGATACGGGAACGCGAGCCGGTTCATCTCGTCGAGCAGGCCGGGCGTGGTCGCTGTCGGAAAGCCTGTGATGGTCAGGATGCGCAGATGCGACAAGCCCAGGCGTGGCTCCAGCCCGCCGGTCAGCGGCTGATCGGCCAGCAGCGCGTCGATGTGCATCGGCACCTCGGGCACGCGGACGCGATGGCGGTTCGTGGAAATCGTGGAATGGAGATAGGTCAGCGTGCCCGCGTCATCGATCCAGTGGCATTCGGGCATGAAGCCGTCGAGTAGCGCCAGCACGCGGTCGGTGCGGTCGACAAAGCCGCGCATCAGCTCCCATGGATTGACGCCGGATTGCTCACGGCCCTCGTAGAGCCAGGTCTCGGCGCGAGCCGCATCTTCGGCGGGTGGCAGCCAGAGGAAGGTCAGGAAGTAGCCCGACACGAAATGCGTGCCCGCTTCCTCGAAGGCAGCTTTGCGCTCGGCATCGACCAGAGCGGAGGCCGGATCAGGAAATTGGCTGCCGGGATAGGTCGCGGCTTCGCTTCGTTGTGCCTCAACAAAGATCGACCAGCCGGAGCCGAGGCGGCGCACGGCGTTGTTGATACGCCCGGCGACCGCGACCAGTTCGGCGGCAACAGCGGAATCCAGATCCGGCCCGCGAAACTTCGCAGTCCTCTGGAAACTGCCGTCCTTGTTCAGCACGACGCCCGAGCCAACCAGCGCGGCCCAGGGCAGGAAATCCGCGAGGCGGGTAGCGGTACGGCGATATTCGGTGAGGTTCATCATGGCTGCGCCCTCACACCGACAGATGACCGGGTATGCGCAGATGCTTACGGCCCACCTCGACAAAAAGCGGATCGCGTTTGGCAGCCCATACCGCGAGGAAATGACCGACCGCCCAGATGGCGATGCCAACCAGCCAGAGACGAAGGCCGAGGCCGACGGCGCCGGCCAGCGTGCCGTTGACGATGGCAATCGAACGCGGTGCGCCGCCGAGCAGGATATGCTCGGTCAGCGCCCGGTGAACCGGGATGGAGAAGCCCGGCACCGCATCGAGCTGTTCAAACCCGCCCGCCATCAGATGAGCGCCCCGCCGCCGAACGAGAAGAACGACAGGAAGAAGCTCGACGCGGCGAAGGCGATGGACAGGCCGAAGACGATCTGAATCAGGCGGCGGAAGCCGCCGGAGGTATCACCGAAGGCCAGCGCCAGGCCGGTGGCGATGATGACGATGACGGCGATGATCTTGGCGACAGGACCCTCGATCGACTGGAGGATCGACTGAAGCGGGGCCTCCCAGGGCATGGAGGAGCCGGAGGCGTGTGCGGCAGGCGCCAGCATCAGACTGATGGAAACAGTGGCAGCGGCGGTTGCCATGATGCGGCAGCCGCGTGAAATCGTGCGGATCATGAAAGGTTTCCTTTCGGGGTGGTTGCCAAAGTGATGGGATGCGTGATGGCGTAATCGCCGTCCGGCCCCAGCCCATCGACGCGGGCGAGTTCGACCAGCCGGCGGGAAGAGCCGCGTCCGGCAAGAACGGCGACGAGGTCGATTGTCTCGGCGATCAGGGCGCGCGGGACGGTGATGACGGCTTCCTGGATGAGCTGTTCGAGGCGTCGCAGCGCGCCAATGCCGGAACCGGCATGGATGGTGCCGATCCCGCCCGGATGGCCGGTGCCCCAGGCTTTAAGGAGGTCGAGAGCTTCGGACCCGCGCACCTCGCCGACCGGGATGCGATCCGGGCGCAGGCGCAGCGACGAACGCACCAGGTCGGAGAGGGTCGCCACGCCATCCTTGGTGCGCATCGCGACCAGATTGGGCGCGGCGCATTGCAGTTCGCGCGTGTCTTCAATGATCACGACGCGGTCCGAAGTCTTGGCGACTTCTGCCAGCAGCGCGTTGGTCAGCGTGGTTTTTCCGGTCGAGGTGCCGCCCGCGACAAGGATATTGGCGCGCGTAGCGACGTTCAGGCGCAGCACCTCGGCCTGAGCACTGGTCATGATCCCAGCGTTTACATAGTCGTCGAGCGTGAACACCGCAACGGCAGGCTTGCGGATGGCAAAGGTCGGCGCCGTGACGACAGGCGGCAGCAACCCTTCGAAGCGCTCTCCGGTCTCGGGCAGTTCAGCCGACACACGCGGATTGCGGGCATGAACCTCGGCGCCGACATGATGGGCGACCAGCCTGACGATCCGCTCGCCATCGGCAGCCGACAGCCTCTCCCCCGTATCGGCCAGCCCTTCGGAGAGCCGATCCACCCAGATGCGGCCATCGGGATTCAGCATCACCTCGACCACAGCTGGATCTTCCAGAAACCGGGCAATCGATGCACCGAGCGCGGTGCGCAGCATCCGCGCACCACGCGCAATCGTCTCGGGTTTCTGATGTGATGCGGTCATGGCGGCCCCATTCATGGCGGGACGCGCAAAAGACGGACCCCGGATTGGGGTCGATTAAAAGAACCTGATTTAGGGCCGTTTCAACAGATGTTTACGCGTGTGCGGGCATCGGCGGCGCAGGGCGGTAAATAGGATGGATCGAAAGTTCAGAGCTGGTTTCCATCCGCTTCGGACTGGCCTTGTGACGAAAGATCGTGAAGCGAATCCATATCCCGCGACAACTCTTTCAGGAACCTATCGCCGGAAGCCAGGCGCTTGCCCAGCGTCTGCATGAAGCCTTCGAAGCGCTCGTTGCCCTTGATGCGCGCCGATTGTTTCGCGCTATCTGACAGCGGCGGCGTCATGGTGAGCCAGAATTGTACGAACAGCGAAAGCGTCTCGCCGAGGATGGCGACATCTTCGTCCAGCATATCGAACTGGCGGCCAAGCTTATCCAGGCGTCGCGACATTGCGGCTTCCAGCCGTTCGGTCGTGTCACCGGACAGGAAGGATGCTACCGCAGCCTCGATCACTGCGGATTTTGAAACATTGCGACGCAGCGCCAGACCCTCGACCTGCTTCAGCAGATCCGGGGAGAAGTAGACATTCATGCGGGTGCGACTCGTCATGCCTGTCTTCCTTCTCAAAGCTCGATGCCGTCATTTGGGTCGAGTGACGCCTGCCGCGCGACCATGCGCATCCGCTGACGCATGGCACGGGCTTTGACGGCATCGACGTCGGGCTCATCATCGAGAAAATCGAACTCCTGCGATGGCGGCGGTGGCGGCGGGATGATTTCCTCATGCTCGGGAAGCTCCGGCTCACGACGAATACCGGCATTGGCAGGATCGTCGTCGGACGTGTTCGACGTGGGGCCGTGGCCGGCCGCGGCCGCAACAACACGGCTCGTCCAGTCGTCTGGCGCCGATGTTGCCATCTTCACCGACGGCTTGCGCAGATCGGGCGGCGGCAGCACCCGTTCCTGAAGCCGCGCATCGGCATAGTAGCGCGCCTTGGCGGCGCGGATGGGCGGCACACCCGCTACCATGACGATCTCGTCGGTTGGCGGAAGCTGCATGATCTCGCCCGGTGTCAGGAGCGGCCGCGCTGTTTCCTGCCGCGAAACCATGAGATGCCCGAGCCAGGGCGCGAGGCGATGACCGGCATAGTTGGTGGAATCGCGCATTTCTGTCGCCGTGCCGAGCGCGTCGCTAATCCGCTTGGCGGTGCGTTCATCGTTGGCAGCAAAGGCGACACGCACATGGCAGTTGTCGAGAATGGCGTTGTTCTGCCCATAGGCGCGCTCGATCTGGTTGAGCGACTGCGCGATCAGGAACGCTTTGAGGCCATAACCGGCCATGAAGGCGAGTGCCGATTCAAAGAAGTCCAACCGCCCGAGCGCGGGGAACTCGTCCAGCATCAACAGCAGGCGATGGCGCTTGCCGGAGGTTTCCAGCTCCTCGGTCAGCCGCCGCCCGACCTGATTGAGGATCAGACGGATCAGCGGCTTGGTCCGGTTGATGTCCGAGGGCGGTACGACGAGGTAGAGGCTGACCGGTTCTTTTGCTCCGACCAGATCAGCAATGCGCCAGTCGCAGCGGGCCGTCACGCGGGCCACGACCGGATCTCGGTAGAGACCGAGAAAGGACATCGCCGTGGACAGCACGCCGGAGCGTTCGTTCTCGGACTTGTTAAGCAGTTCGCGTGCCGATGAGGCGATGACGGGATGCACACCGGCTTCGCCCAGATGCGGCGTGTCCATCATGGCGCGCAAGGTCGCCTCGACCGGACGGCGCGGATCGGACAGAAAGCTCGCGACCCCCGCCAGCGTCTTGTCCTTCTCGGCATAGAGAACATGCAGGATGGCGCCGACCAGTAGCGAATGGCTGGTCTTTTCCCAATGGTTGCGCTTGTCGAGACTGCCCTCGGGATCGACCAGAATATCCGCGATGTTCTGGACATCGCGGACTTCCCACTCCCCCTGACGGACTTCCAGCAGCGGGTTGTAAGCTGCGGAATGCACATTGGTCGGATCGAACAGCAGGACGCGGCCGTGATGGGACCGGAAGCCGGCCGTCAGATTCCAGTTCTCACCCTTGATGTCGTGCACGATGCAACTTCCCGGCCAGGTCAGCAGCGTCGGCACAACGAGACCGACGCCTTTGCCTGATCGGGTGGGCGCGAAACAAAGGACATGCTCGGGGCCGTCGTGCCGGAGATAGTCCTTGCTATGCCTGCCAAGGACCACGCCATCGGGACCGAGCAGTCCGGCAGCATGGATTTCCTTGTCCTCGGCCCATCGCGCAGAACCGTAGGTGGCGACGTTGCGGGCCTCGCGCGCCCGGATGATCGACATGAAAAAAGCGGCGGCGATAGCGAACAACGCCCCGGACGTGGCGATGAACGCGCCTTCGGTGAAAATACCGGGCGCATAGGCGTCATAGGAAAACCACCACCAGAAGAAGGCCGGAGGATAATAGACCGGCCATCCCGCAACATCGAACCATGGATTGCCGAGCTGGGGCTGAAAGCCAAGGCGGAAGGCCACCCATTGTGTCGAAGTCCAGACCATCACCAGGACAATGGTGAATACGACAATGATCTGGCCCCAGAGTATTCGGCCACCACGCATACAGGCTCCAATCGGCAAGAGAGTCGGAGCCGATCAAAGAATAGACGTTTTCGAAAGCGGCAACAGGAAAAGCAGGGGTGCCGTGTTGCCGGATACTATCGGCGGCACATCGGACAGGCCCTTTCAGATGCCGATGTCGACAGAACAATTTGCGAGGTGCCAGATCGGCAAAGGCTCAAATCCCGAGTCCTCGTGTTCGCCCCATTTGCCACGATACCGATCCACCCTGCACGATGCCCGCAACCTCGCGGCCGAGCTGGCGGTCGATCACTGGCCGCCATGGGACAAGAGTGAACTCGTGGCTCTTTTCGACAATGGCGAACTTGCCGCTCGATAGATGTGCGGTCCCGGTGAACTTGCCGCTGATATTTTCGCCATCGGCAGCCGCCCGGAACGGCAACGCCTTGCTCTCAGCCATCTCTGCACCGACGCGGGCCACTTCCCGTTCCCGCAGATTGGCGAGCAGGTTGCGCCGATAGAGAATGCGTCCATTCTGCTGCCGCGTGGCATCGCCCTGTGCGATATGATGCTCGCGGCGCTGGTCCATCGCCTCTCGTACCTGTTCCCCGAACCCTGCCGGGGTAATATCCGAGGCGTCCGACGTAACCAGTCGCCGGTCCAGCCAGGTCGCACCATCGGCGCCGATCTGCTTTTCCAGGTCGAAGGTCGAGACGACACGGATGCTGGCCTGCCGGTTGCGACCGGCATCATAGGCAGTGGCGCGGCTTTCGAAGTCTTCCGGGATGCGATACCGGTCGGCGTCGATCCGCTCGGCAATCCCGGCCCGGCACAACGCCTCCAGCCGCCGGACATGGGCATCGACATAACCCTCGTAATCCCCGCCCGGCACACGCCCCTCGAACTTCGCCTGTTCGAGGTGGCGGCTCGGGCGATAAATGCCATTCTCCGAGATCGCAGCGATGGTGCGATCGGATGGGCGCTGTGCTGTATCGGCGGGACCGACCTCGATGATGCTGCCAATCCGGGCGTCTTCGACGCGGGCCGGATCAATGCCGGGAAGATGGTGTGTTCGCCCGTCGATGCCGTCGACCACGAGGGTCAGGTTCTCGCCCATCTCGTCGGTGAGATATTTGTCCACGACGCGGCCGGTGATGGGCGCCGCGGGTGCGGCATGGTGAAGCTGGAAGGTCATCGGATCACGTTCCTGCCCATCGGCCTTCAGCGCCTTGTGCATGTTGCGGATGATGTCACCGCGCTCACCGAGTTCACGCAGCGCCGGTTCCATCTTCGCGCCAAGCTCCCAGACGCCGGGTGCATGTTCCGTAGCCAGCCCCATCTTTTCCAGCTTGGCGAGACGGCGCAGGCGAAGTGTGCGGTTGAACTGGCGGCGTGCATCTGCCGGTTCGTGGCGCAGATCGAGGAACCTTTCGTCGGCTTCCTCGGTCATGGCGCGGTCGATGCGCGTGAAGCGGTCCTGATCGATTTCGGCAGACAGCTTGCGGCTCTGCTCGATCTCGGTCACGGGGCCGAGTTCCAGCGTGGTCAGTTCGCTCGCCCGCTCACGAATGCCATTGGCGAGATAGTCGCCATTGATGACCAGGTTCTCGCCCAGATCGTCCTTGCCCCGAACGATGACATGGACATGGGGATGGCCGGTATTGTGGTGATTGACAGCCACCCAATCGAGTTTCGTGCCAAGGTCGGCCTCGATGCGGCTCATCAGATCGCGGGTGTGTTCGGTGAGGTCGGAAAGATCGGCGGCATCTTCGGGCGAGACGATGAAGCGGAACTGGTGGCGGTCATCCTTGCCGCGTTCAAGGAACGCATCACCATCGGCGCGGTCCTCGGTGGCGGAATAAAGCTGACCACGCTCGCCATCACGTGAGGTTCCGTCGCGCTGGATGTAGCGCAGATGGGCAGCCCCTTTTCCATTCTTTCCCGCGCTCTGGACATAACGGGTTTTGACGACGACGCGGCGCACGCCGGCCGCACTGTGCCGCCAACCGCCCGACAGGGTTCGGGCGCGGACAAAGGCCGCACCACGACCACGCTTGACGCCCGGACCTTTGCCAGCCTGCGACGCCTTCCCGCTCTTTCCGGCAGAACCAGATGAAGACGACGAGGATGTCCGTGATGCGAATGAAGATGATTTGCCGGAGCTGTTGCTATGCTGACGCGCCAGCTTCTTCGCCTGCGTCAGAAAGCTCTTCGCCTTGCCCGCCTTCGGCACGTCCGACCTGATGCGGCCAGGCTTCGGGCGAAAGCGGTTCTCGTCGTCGGCGCTCATGAGCGCATCCCATGCCGTGTAGGCACGCAAACGACATATATTCGGCTATAGTGCCGGTCAAAACCCAGCGAAGCCAAGGCTTTGCGCCAAATCGCGGCACGCGAGGCCCAAAAGCAGGGTGCCGTGCGCCGCGCCTCAAAACAGTGTGCAGACAAGGGCTTGCCCAGAAACCGCCCCGACAGGGTGCCGGTTTCCTTTATCTTGCCCTCCGCCTTTCTTTCCCTTTTTGCCCTTCCTGCCGGGAATGCAGCCAGGCGACCCCTTGCCTGACTGCACACTGGAAGCGGACCGAAGCAACGTGGAGACGCCATGCTCATGGCGCATCTCCATCGCTTGCACGGGCCACGAATATGCTGCCGTCCTGCGGCTCCTGATCGACGGAAACGCGCAGAGGAACGGTTGAGCGGATGTCGTTCGACGGCTGATTGGCCACCGCCGAATTGCCGCTGGATTGCGCAACGAAGAGCGGAGCTTCGCGCCAATCCGGCGATGGCGGCGGCACGATCATCGGCACATCAGGCGCAGTCGCATGCCCAAGAACAGGTGCGAGCGTGGCGACATAGGCGCGTGTTTCTGCGGGCAAAGTGCGGCCAGTCGCCAGATGCTCGTCATAGCGACCGGGACCGGCATTGTAGGCCGCCAGCATGGCGGCGACATTGCCATAGCGGTCCCACATCTCGCGCAGATACGCTGTGCCTGCGAGAATGTTGTCGCGCGGATCGTAAGGATCGCGCCCGAGACCATGGCGGCTGCGCAGGCCCGCCCAAGTATCGGGCATGACCTGCATCAGTCCCATTGCACCCGCCGATGAGATAGCGCGCACATCGCCCGCGCTTTCCACACGCAGCACAGCCCGAATCCAGTGCTCTGGAATGCCGAAGCGCTGTGACGCCTCGGCAATGAAAGCAACATGGGGATGCGCGGTAACAGGCGCGGGTTGCGGCGTGACCTGCGCAAATGCAGGCGTCAATCCGCTGCCAGCCGACAGAAGGGCCGTGAAGAGAAGAAGGGCGCGGGATCGCATGATCTCAGTCTCGATCTTCGTGGGGCCGCGGGCGGCTCCAGTGCAGCGACCATGACGAGCCTGCATCGTCGTCGCGGAACAGATTGGCGCGGATCGGCTGCGGCAAGGCGGGATCGTCAAGCAGCACCGAGAGATATTCGCCAGCCTTTTCGCCGGTGCGTTTCCATGCAGCGCCGACCTCTGGCCCGTCATGTTCAATGTAATGGACGCGATAGTCCGGCGCATTCTCCGCATCGGAATGCTCAGTGGGTACGATAACAAGATCGCGCTTCATGGTGAGCGTGACGAGCTGACCGGCGAAGCCGGATGCGTCACGCGCGAATTGACCGATCTGTGGCATGGTACATCTCCTGTGTTGGTGGATTTGGCGTGGGTTCAATGCGTGGTCGCCCGCCATTTGTAGCGGCCATCGCCTTCCTCATCGGTCCACAGCGGGAGCGCCCGGCCGATGACGGAACTGGCGGGAACAGGTCCGAAGTAACGGCCGTCGAGGCTGTCCCGGATGTCCCAATTCATGAGGAAGAGTTCACCCTCGCCGATGATGCGGCAGCCCTGCCAGACCGGCAGATCGCGGCCCATACGGTCGCGCTCCAGTGCGTCCCCCATCTCGACATTATCGACGGTGATCGTCGCACCGCTGCGGCAGACGCGCTGTCCTGGCAGGCCGAGGACGCGCTTCAGCAGCGGCACGCCGCGTCCGATATAGCCGCGCTCGACCATGGACTGCTCCAACGGCTCAGACGGCATGATGGCGACCAGTTCGGGAACTTCGAGCGCATTGGCGGGAGCAACTGTGTAGAAGCCGATGGGCGCGCTGGCAGTCGCATTCCAGATCAGCCGGGTTGGCAGATCGGCAACCGCCGTGGCGACAAGTGTTCCGACAGCCAGCATGGACACCGCGAGAGTATGACGGCGGCTCATGGCGCAATTCTCCGGCGGTTGACCCACGCGGCATGGCGCTCCGGGGTGTAGGGATTGGGTTCCTGACCGGCACTCAAGCGGTTGTGGACGTGCCGCCAATGGTCCGGCGCAACATCCGCCGGATCGACGCCAAGCGCGTCCACGGCATCAATCAGGGCCAGCACCCGCTGGACTTGTCGCCAGCCATCATTACGCAGCAGGATCTCGCCGCCAGGACGAACGAAAGGCACGGTCTGGTACGGTTCGCCGCGACCAACGGCGCGCAGGATGTCGAGTCGCGAGACGATGGTGCCGTAATCGTTGGAGGCCCAGCGGACGAAGGCGAAGATGCTTTCGGGCGCAAAACCGATCAGACTGCGGCGGCGGTCGATGATCTGTTCAAAGCTCTTGCGGCCGAAGCGTATCCATCGCTCGACCTTCCTCTTCTGGAAGGTCAGTTCGACCAATGTGGTGAACGGTGCAGGCCCGTCCGCCTGCGGATGTTCATGAGCAGCGCGCATGGTTTTGCCGGTCATGACTGATCTCCTTCGATGGGTGGAAACTCGCGGACCAGCAGCTCGCGCAGCATCACGGCGACGGTGACACCGCGGCGGAAAGCGGCAACCTTGATGCGCCCGCGCAGTTCGGGCGCGATGTCGATGGTCAGGCGGGCGGTGAACGCCTCCGTAGCCGTCTTGCCGGTTGCCGGCGCATCGGCGGCTCTGACCCAGCTATCGGGATTGCCCGGACGCGATGCGAAGCCGGATTTGACGGGCGGACGTGTCATGGCACGATCCTCCCGACACCGAGGCCATTGATCTCGGCCGCCAGCGCTGTGACCTCCTGTGCGGCCCGTTCGCCGCCATCTGTCTCCAAGACCAGCCGTCCGGTCTGTGCGGCTTCGGCGAAGGCGACACGCTGGCCGACCGTCGTGGCCAGCAAGGGCGGATCATGTTCGGCCAGTGTCTCTGCCGTTTCGCGGGCGATGACGGTGCGCGCACCGCATCGGTTCAGCAGAAAACGGGAGGCCAGTTCAGGGCGATAGATGCGGGCTTCGTTCAGAAGCGCCAGCATCTCGGCGGAGGCCCAGCCGTCGAAAGGAGATGGCTGCACGGGGATCAGCACCAGATCGGCTGCAAGCAGCGCAGAGCGCATCAGGCCAGCGACACGGGGCGGACCATCAATAACGACATGATCGGCGTCACGCGCCAGCTCCGGCGCTTCCCTGTGCAGGGTATCGCGGGCAAGGCCGATGACGGCGAACAGCCTTGGCAGCCCTTCATGGCTGCGCCGCTCCGACCAATCGAGTGCGGAGCCTTGCGGATCGGCATCGATCAGGATGACCCGCTTGCCTTGCGCAGCCCAGGCTCCGGCGAGATGCAGCGCCAGCGTCGTCTTGCCCACGCCACCTTTCTGATTGAGGAGCGCAACAATCATCGCCGTCCTCTCGGTTTGCCGAGAGGAAGTTCAGGCGTGCTTGTTGACGCGGGCGATCCCTGCTTTGGGGGTGTCAGCTTGCCTTTATGGGCACCCGATCTGAGGGCCGCACCAGCCTTCGCGATGAGCTTTTCCACATCGCGCCGCCGCTCTTCAAAGTTAGATTCTGTGTTAGACTCTAAGTTAAGGGCGCAATTTTCGCTTTTATTACCGAAGGATAGGAGGTGTTTGGGTTCCCGATAGCACGAGCCTCCGGTTCCTGATGGCACGATAGTCCGGGTTCCCGATAGCACGAGGCTATCCACAGGTTTTCCACAGGCCGGGACAGGCTCGAAAGCGAGCAGCATCCGGCCGCCGGTTTCGACCTCGGCGAACAGGGTGTAGCCGGGCAGTGGCTGGCGGCGGATAATGTCGCGCAGCTCGAAGGCGAAGCGCTTGAACGGCGACAGACTGCCCGATTTCTGGTGCAGGTGACGGAAGTCGAACCGCCAACCGTTTTTCTGCCGCCCACCATGCTTGCGCACCAGGCGATAGAGCCAGCGATCCAACCCGCCGGTCAGATTGAAATAGGCCCGGTCGATGGTGAGGATCAGGGCGTCATCCAGAACCGCACTGTAGAACCAGTCGGGCACGATCATCTCGATGCCGTCCGGGCGGCCATTGGCATCGGTCCGCTCGTGCCATTCGTTGATCCACGAAAAGCGATGTCGCCGTCCATTCGCGCGCTGGCGGATCGAGGTTGCAACCGTGGTCGATTGCAGCCGGTCCAGCGCCGCCTTCAGGCGCTGATAGTCCCTCAGGGAGGTTCCGCGCCCTGTGAATGTCAGGATTTCATAGGGCGTTGCCGCCATCAGGCGCGACGTGCGCAGACCGGCGTCCCGCGCTTCAACAATCTGACTGGCCGCCCAGATCAGAATATCGGCATCCCAGATCGTCGCCATGCCGTGATCGGGAACAGCTTCGACACGGATCGAGACATTGCCCAGGGCAAAGTCAATCGGGCGGATACGGTGCGATTTAGAAAGGGAAAAGAAAGGATAGGCCATGAGATCCTGCGCGTCTCGTGGAGCGAATTCACCGGGAAGCGTCCGAAACAGATCGAGTTGTCCGCGTTCCGAGGCGGATGGATGCTGCGCTGCCATCAGGGGGTGACAACCACGTTCAGCGCGTGATGCGCTTGGGCGAGGTGAACGCGGTCGGGGGCAGAGGTTTCGCCGGGAGAACCTGTCCGCGTAGGTCCGACGTGGAGGTGACTGATCCGCGCGCAACCCAGGCTGCGAGATCCTCGACCGAATAGACAACGCGGCCGCCGAGCTTGTGATAGGCAGGTCCGGTTCCGTAGGTTCTGTGCTTTTCCAGCGTGCGCGCGGACAGGCTGAGGAAATCGGCAGCTTCCTTGGTGCGCAGGTAGCGTGGCGGCAAGGCGGCGAGATCAGGTCGCATGGGGTGGCCTCCGTGGTTGTGCAGGATGCCGCTGACGATCAACGGCATGACATGCGCACGGTGGCGAAGGCGCGGCGGCATGGGGGATGAGGAAGATCGAAGGGGTAAAATCCTCACCCTCGATCAGACGTCAGTGTCAGGGTTTGCGACGATGGCGCAAAAGGTCCTGATAACCGCCGTCGATCAGCGCGGCGGCAGATCGGACAAGGGCGATGACAGAGGCGCGCAAAGCCGATGTCTTCCACGGCTCAGCGCGAACGCGCGCCTCGCCGTAAATGGCGATGGCAATCTCACGATAGGTCGCGTGGTTGGCGTTTCCGTCGGCAGCTTGCATCATCAGGCGAAACCGCCGGCGCTGATACGGCGTCATCCTGGGGTCGCGGCGCGCGGGTCTCCCGGCCAGCATGTGCCAGAGCCTGAGAATGGCTTCGAGCCGATCCGGCAGATTTTCGTCAAGTGGCAGAATGATCGCCGGCTGCGAATTGGCATCGGTGTCGGCGAGGATCAGATATTGAACGCCGTCTCTGGCGTCACAGACACCATATGTCCCCTCTGGTCCGCAGATGGCATCAGCAAGATCTACCGATAAGGCGGACGGAGAAGGCGGAAGAAAATCGGGCGCTGCCCCGAGCATCAGCATGTCGGGATTGGCAACAGGCGACCAGATGACCAGTTGGTCGAGCGCGGAAAAGCCGGGGTCTGCCGGGAAATCGCAACCCCCAGCGATGTTGGACGTGATCCGCAAGGGGAAGATGCCCGGCGCCTTGCGCTACAAGATCATCAAAACTGGCCTGATAGGAGGCGTTACGGCGCAGGCATTCCCAGGCGACACCCTCAACGGGCAGCGCATCGTAGAATTCATACTGGTCCTGGTCTCGCCAGCGGGATGTATCCGGCTTCATTGCTCCGCTCCTGGTTGAAACTGCACAGGTGGAGCGTGAAAGAATTGCGGCGCCTCTACCGAGATGGAAGCCAGAACAAAGACATGGGGTGATGCTCTGAAGGCATCACTGGTGCGACGGCGGCGAGGTCAGGTCCGATCTGTCGGATGACTCAGCAGCTGACGATAGCCGCTCTGTGTCATCCAGCGCGCCCGTGCCAGATGGCTGTCATGGACTTGCCGTGCGCGTTCAGGTTCCCGAACAGGGTCAATTCCGAACAGCACATTGACGACTTCGGCCCATTCCGCCCCATCATCAGCCGCATCGAGCAGTCGCATATAGAGCTTGATATGCGCGCGGTCATATTCGGTCAGCTCGTCGCTAACAGGTGCAATATCGTCGAACGGGGGAAGCGGAGATGTCATGTCGCGGGTCGCCACAGAGCACAGGCCGCCGCAGCGGATCGATGATGCCGCCCGCGCCTGTCAGGCGTCATGGATCTGTCGGTGTCTCTTCTCCTCTTCCCCATGAACCAGCAATACTCCTTGCCCACGATCAGTGGACAGGAGAACAATCCCTGCTGCTTCAAGCGCCCGGCGCACCTGATCCCGCGTTGTCTCATACACCTCGAGCCGGTTCTCGGACTCAAGGCGTTTCAGGGCAGTCAGCGATATTCGGGCCTTGTCAGCGAGCGTCTCCTGCGTCCAACCCAGCAACGCGCGTGCGGCCCGCGACTGTCGAGCGGTGATCATGCATGATCACCTCCCATCGCGACCGGCGCGCATTCCAGAACTACGGCTATTTTAGTCGCCTTCGCCCGGTACGCCATACGAAATCGTCGAATCTGGCCAGGGCGTTATCTGCACGGCTGAGCATGCAGCCCGATTGATTCGTCTGTATGCCGCAATTGCAGCACTTGTGCTGGCCGTAACGCCGACCAGCGCGAGATGATCCCCAAACGCTCCATGAGAAATGATCATGATATGTTTGGAGATCATTTTCTTTGCGTTTTGCGCTGGATATGATACCCATCCAGATCAGTGCAGAAAAAATGATCCGTAAAGGCATCACATGAAGGCGGAAGAAGAAACACTGAGGCTGATCGGCGACCATTTTCGCCGCGCGCGTCTTGCAGCGGGGTTGACCCAGGAGCAGGTGGCCGATCTTGCGGGCATTTCGCGCCCGCGCTACCGCGACATCGAGACGGGGGCAGCAGCCGCGCGCACCACGACTTTGATCAACATTGCCAGGGCGCTTGGGCTGGAAATGATACTGGTCCCGCAGGCAATGGTGCCCGCCATCGAGACGCTTTTGCGCCCCGATGCCGAGGATGATCATCCGGCCTTCAGCCCGCAACCGGAGAGCGACGATGACAGCCGTCCGCACCGCTGAGACCATTACCGCGCTGGACGTGTTCCTGAACAGTGCGAAGGTTGGCACGATCGTCAGGACGCCGGGTGATTTCAACGCCTTCAGCCTTGATCCGGCCTATCGCGCAACCGGCGGCATTCCGGTTCTGAGCCTGTCGCTGCGCGCGGCATCAGGGGGCCTGCGCAAGGATCCGCGACCTGTCGCAGGCAGCCTGCCGCCCTTCTTTGCCAACCTGCTGCCCGAAGACCGGCTGCGCGAGGCGATGGAAAAACACCATGCGGGTAATGTGCGGCCGGGGAATGATTTCGATCTCCTGGCCACCCTTGGTGCGGATTTGCCGGGGGCCGTTCGGGTGCTGCCCAGTGACGGTCAACCCGGCATCGGGGCGGCGCCAACCCAAGGACGGCCCAAGGCCCGCTTCTCGCTGGCAGGCGTGCAGATGAAGCTCTCGGTGATGAAGAACACCGGCAAGGGCGGCGGGCTGACCTTGCCGCTCGGGGATGATGAGGGCCAATATATTGCGAAATTCCCCTCGACCGCCTTTCCGGGCGTGTCGGAGAACGAGTTCGCGAACCTCGCGCTTGCCGAAGCCATCGGCATGAATGTGCCCGAGCGGGAACTGGTCAGCCGAGACCAGTTCGAGGGCATTCCCGAAGAGTTTGAAACACTTGCCGAGGGGCTGGTCCTGCTCGTGCGGCGTTTTGATCGCGGGGCAGACGGGCAGCGCATCCATATCGAGGATTTCGCGCAGGTTTTCGGCCTGTACCCGGCGCGCAAATATGATGGCGCCGCCTCCCACGATATCGCCTCTGTGCTGAATGTTGCGATCTCGCCGTTCGCCGCGCTGGAGTTTGTCCGGCGGCTGACCTTCTCGGTGGTCATGGGCAATGGCGACATGCACCTCAAGAACTGGTCGCTGATCTATCCGGGCGACGGCGACACGCCCGTTCTTGCACCGATCTACGACATGCTTTCGACCGTGCCCTATATTCCGGCAGATGGGCTGGCGCTGTCTCTGGGCGGCGAGCGGGCCTTCAAGGGCTTGGCCCCGGCCCGCTGGAAGACGTTTGCCAGCCGGGCAAGGCTTCCTGAGCCCGCTGTCCTCAAGACCGTCGCCGAAACGGTGCGGCGGATCGATGCGCGATGGTGGACACTGCCGGAGCGCGAAGTGGTCCCCCCGGCCGTGCTGGAACGGATCGACGCCCATGTAAAAACCATGATCCCGATCCTGACCGGCTGAGCAGTTCCAGCCCGGACAGGTCACCGGGCCTGACGGCTTTCCCGCAGGCACGGGAAAGGCCCCGACCTTGCGGTCGGAGCCTTTGTTCCGCGCCTCAGTCGCCGCGGCGACCGTTGGGGCGGGACCAGATGAGGGAAAAGCTGTCGCCTTCTTCGTCATCGAAGAGGTTGGCGTAGATCGGAGCGTTGAAGCTCGGATCGTCCAGCTTGAGGCCCAGATAGTCGCGGCCCTCGTTGGAGCGCTTGGACCAGGCGGCGCCGATTTCGGCGCGGCCGACCAGAACGCGGTGGCTGGGGGCGTTCTCGCCGGTGGCGCGCAGGTCGGGGACGATGCGCACGCCCTTGGCCTGGACGCTGAGGGTGACGATTTCGCCGGTGAATTCGTTCGAGCCGGTCTTCTTGAAGGTGCCGATGGTTGCCATTTTAAGTCTCCGATTTCCGTTTCCGAGCCCGCACCATTGCGGCCTCTATGGCGATCGTCCGGCCGGAGACGAACGCTGGCGCACCCCAAAGGGGCTGGACAGCACAGGAGAAACTTTCTTGTTCCGCGCGGAATGTCGGCTTTGCCGGCAGGGGAAGAAAGTTGTGACGACGCTGTTGCGCTAGGGCGGTCGAAGCGCATCGCGCTGGTCTTCGGCCAGATCAGGCCATTGAAGAGGCCGTTTGGAGCGGTCGAGACACGGGGGCTGAACGGAGATGTGGCAACCTTGAGGCTCCATCAGGACGACCTGACCGGCAACACCGGCCTTTCCTGTCACCATGCGTCTCAGATCATGCGCATCTCTGCTTCCGGCCTGTTCCACCGGCATGCCACCACCCGCGGGTTCCCGTCAGTCTGCACGCGCTGGTGCCGACCGTCCTGCGCTCCTATGGGCCGCGTCTGTGCCCCAGGTTGATCCGGTGATTGGCCGCTGTCTGTCACCATTTTCCTGACGAAGACGGAAAACGATCAGCATCCGCGTCTGGTCGCCATCAACGGATCATTGCGATTCAGGTTCGTGCAAAGCCGCCGTCCGCGTGGTCGGTTGCCGCCATGCCCGTAACGCGCAGGAACGCCGTCACGCCCACCGCAACCGCTCCGATCACCGAGAAGATGAGTTGCCATATCTCCGAGGGCATCATGTGCTTGACAATACCGAGCGTGGCGTAAAATCCGGCCATTCCCGCCGGAGCGACGAAGGCCAGAGCAATCAGCAGACGCGCCCACATCGGGCGGATCAGCATGAGCAGGCCCTGACCAACAGCCAGCGTTAGACCGGCGGCGAGAAGACCAACGACGATGCCGCCGAGCCAACCAGCCCCAGTATCATAGGCCAAGGCGCCTGCATTCAGGCCAATAAAGAATGGCAAAGCGAATACGGCGAGATTGAACAGCAGCCAGCACATGGTGCCGATGGCTGCGATGGAAACGAGGATTCCGAGAACGATCATGGTGGTGTCTCCGTGCAAAAGGTTGGACGGTTGCGCCTTCCACCACCACCACGGCGCAGCCACAGAATAGCAGCATTCCTCTCACCGGGCGAGATGAGATAGTTTGTAAGGTCAAGCCTCTCTGTAAACTTGCCGCTTGAACAAGAAAGCTGATGCGTCTGGTAGACCAGTATCGGCTCTACCTCTACGGTGGTTATATTGTTGGGTGGTGGAAGGCTGCGGGTTAAAGTCTATGGCAGAAATCGATTGGTCAGATCGAGCATTTTACGACGATGGCGAATGGGTAAGCTGGTCAGACATCGATGAGCAGCTTCGTCACAAGGAGTGGGGAGCGAAGTATCCAAACGCCATCCGATCAATGATCCCATATTTTGAGGACCTGATCTCACTCGCTGAGAGCTACCATCTGGAGACTGGCCTGCATTTGTCCGTGTATGGCGACATCGGCGAATTGTTCGGGGCCATCACCTACGGCATCAAGTTGAACAAGACCTACGCGCAGGGTTCGGACGGCAGGCTCGAAAACGATCATGTCGAAATCAAAACCATCACACCTTTCAAGACCAAGGACGTGGTGATGGTGGATACATCGAGGCATTTCAACAAGTTGCTCGTGGTCAAAATAAATGCGGAGTTCCAGGTCTCCGGGCGAATGGTCAGCCGCAAGCAATTGCCAAAGCGCTCAGGCCGTGATCTCCGGATTCGCTGGGAGGACCTGGCGCTCTTGCAGTAGTGCGGAATGGCGTTATGCCGAACCGGCAGCGCTCACGCGCTGCCGGTCCCGAAGCGATAAACTGGGATGCCCATCTTGCGAGCCTTGTCGGCCAGGTTGTCCTGAATACCCGTGCCGGGGAAGATGATGACCCCGATCGGCATGATGCCGAGCATCTGGTCGTTGCGCTTGAACGGTGCTGCCTTGGCATGTTTTGCCCAGTCGGGTTTGAAGGCGACCTGTGCGACCTTGCGGTTATTGGCCCAGGTGGCCGCGATGCGTTCCGCGCCCTTGGGCGATCCGCCGTGCATCAGCACCATGTCCGGGTGCTTGGCGTGGACCTGATCGAGCTTGGCCCAGATCGTCCGGTGATCGGTGGTGTCGCCACCCGAGAAGGCGATCTTCGGTCCTGCGGGCAGCAGCACCTCGTTGTCGGCACGGCGCTTTGCGGCGATGAAGTCGCGGCTGTCGATCATGGCCGAGGTCATCTGGCGATGGTTGACCCGTGAGCCGGAGCGTTGCGACCAGGGCGTGCCGGTAGTGCGCAGATAGATGTCGGCGGCGGTTTCACGGAAGGTCTCCATGCTGTCGCGGCGCTCGATCAGGCTTTGGCCCGCGCCGATCAGGGTTTCGAGTTGGACGGATTTGACCTCGCTGCCATCCTGTTCGCGCTGAAGGCGCTTCTGTGCCTGCTCGTTATCGTTGAGTTTGGTCTCGATCCGCTCGACAGCGCGGTGGAAGGTGTTGACGGTGGACCACATGATCTCGTCGAGGTCGAAATCGAGGCTGGTGTCGGCCATGGTGGAAATCAGGGCGTCGAAGATGTCGGAGACTGCGCCCTGAATGACGTGATCTTCGGGTGTAATCCGGGGGTCGGCCTCGTCTTCGGAGGGGCGGTAGCCGTAGAGTTCGAGTTCTTCGATGGCGTGGCCGGTCGGGGACGTCCTGTGCTCGGGTTCGAAATCGTCGTGCGCGTACATGGGATGCTTCCGTCAGTTGGACCGCGACCGTCGCGGCCTTCATGGCGAGACACGCCCACGGGCGCTCCGGTCTGGCAGCGCGAGCCTCTGGCGAGGGTCTTGATGGCAAAGCCCGGCTGATTTGTTTCGCGCTGTAAAGGCGGGCTTGCCCGCCGACGGAAATCAGTCGGGCGCCGCCATTGCCTGACCGGGACGTTTGTGGGCCGATCGCCCTCTCGGAAGGCCAAGGCGCGGTCCTCTGCTGATGACAGGATGCAGCCTGCGCGCATGACCGGATCGGAACGCCCCCGATCACGGCCCCATACCGGCTATGCTATTGAAGCCATGAAGCGGCTGACGTCCTCGGGGGCGATTTGCACCCGGATATCTGCTAGAACGGCATCCAGCCCATGAGTTACGAGATCTTCGTTGAAGTCCCCCATCATGGGCGAGAGCGTGATGGTCTCGATTCCGACCTCGTGCGCCCGGTCCACCAGGCTATCGCGGGCGCTGTTCCCTGCCGGATCGTTATCACGGACAATATAGAGCCTGCGCAGTTGCGGCGGGAACAGAATAGCGGCGAGATGTCCGGCCGAGAGTGCGGAAACCATCGGCATGGTGGGCAGAGCCTGACGCAACGACAGGATGGTTTCGATACCTTCCCCTGCTGCCATGACATCCCGCGCATCACCGAAACGCACTGCATGTCCGAGCAGGTCGCCCATCGCCTTCCTCGGCGGATCGACAGGTGCCTTGCCGGAACCGTCCGGGGCCAGCCATGTGCGGTGTGCCCCGGTAATCCTGCCACCGAAGTCGGTGACGGCGGCGATCATGGCGGGCCATGTTTCGGTCGGGCCATCGTCCTCGGGCCGCCAGTAGCAGCTGGGGTGGAAGCGCAGATTTGCGGTTTGGCGTAAATCCGTAATGCCGCGTCTGCGTAAATACGCTTCTGCGGTATTGCCGATTAGCGGCTGTGTCATGCACCAGAGACGACGTGCCGCCTCGGATGATCCCGATGGTGCAGGCGTTCGGGACGGACGGGATGGTGGCTGCGGTTCAGGATGCGGCAGGCTGAGGAAGTGCCGGGCTTCTTCGGCAACATCTGCGAAGTCGATCAAACCGAGCGAGTCCCGGATCACGTCGAGCAGATCGCCATATTCACCCGTGGCCGAGTCCTGCCATTTCCCGGCAATGCCCTTCACGCTGTCGTGCAACCGGACGAACATCGAGCGGCCAGCCGTGTTTCGGACATCGCCAACCTGCCAGTAATTGCCCTGTTTGCGGCCATTGGAGAGATAGTGGCGGCACACCGCCTCGGCCTGTCGGCCGAGACGCTGCGCCAGTTCGGAAGCGTTGAGACGCGCCATTATGCGGCCTCCCGCTCACCGATGCGCAAGGCCGGGAAGCGGTCAAGCAGTTTGCCGATGATCTCCGGCCCCGTTGCATCGACGGGCACGAAGAAGCGCAGTTTCCACGAGATGATCTCACTGAAGAGGCCATAGGCTCGCAGCCGGTCACGCATCGCATCGGTAAAGCCGGTCAGTTCGATCCGGTTGGCGCCCATGACGCGGACGCGGCGCAGTTGCAGCCCTTCGGCGAGATCAAGGATCGTGCGACCTTCGATCAGCGCGGCATAGGCGGCATCCGGTGTCAGGCTGTTGGTGACGCCACTGGTCGAAGCATTGGCGGCCCAGGCCGGCGATACCCGGCGACCGATGATGCGTTCGCCCTCGTCGGTCTGGAGCCGATAGACGCGGGCGGAGTCCTGCGGCAGGCGTTTCCAGATCGGCAGAAGCAGCCCTGTCACCATATGCAGGATGCTGTCGGTGAACTCCGGCACCTGGGCCAGTTCCGCCTTCCAGGCTGTGGTGAAGGCGGCACGGTCAGCCTCGATCCAATGGGTCTCGCCCATCGCCCGCACCGGAATGTTCATCGCTTCCATCGGCCGGATCAGCCGCACGCGCCTTTCGATCTCACCATCATCCAGCATGACGCTGGTGGTCGGGACCTGAACGGCAGCGCGACCGGATCGCTCGTTGATGAGCAATCTTGCGCGGGGATCATCCAGTTCCGCCAGGGCGGCATCGAGCGTAACCGGCTGATTGCGTTTGCGCTCGGTGTGCGTCAGGAGCCGGGTTTCCGCCCCGGTGCCGGGATGGGTGTGGATGACCTGCCGGTCTGTGACGATGAAGCTTTCGGCCTTCAGCGTCTCCAGCCCCATGTCATAGGTGCCAGATGCGATTGCTCCGTCGATCCGTGCCTGCAGAAGCTGCTCGAAGGCCGAGAACAGGATGCCCTGCAATTCGATGGTCGGCGCCAGCAGGCGGTTGAGGAAGGTGGTGATCGGCGGCAGTTCGTCCTTCACACCGGTGCTGTCCATCAGCTTCAGGCCGGTGGCGGATTCAAACCGTTCGAGCGAGCATCCCTCGACCTTCCCGCGCACGATGAGCAGATAGAGCTGGCGCAGCGCATCGCGGGCATAG
This sequence comes from Pseudochrobactrum asaccharolyticum, assembly GCF_003314995.1. Lineage (GTDB taxonomy): Bacteria > Pseudomonadota > Alphaproteobacteria > Rhizobiales > Rhizobiaceae > Pseudochrobactrum > Pseudochrobactrum asaccharolyticum. The sequence goes on along the minus strand of NZ_QNRH01000004.1, from coordinate 9,203 downwards.
GCGGATTCCAGATTGTCCTCGGGACGGAACAGCCCCTGACCGCCTGTCTGGCGCTGGCCGCGTGTAATCACTCCCAGCGTGTCGAGGCGGCGGGCGATGGTCGAAAGGAAGCGCTTCTCGGCTTTGACATCCGTGGCAATCGGCCGAAACAGCGGCGGCTGCGCCTGATTGGTCCGGTTGGTGCGGCCCAGCCCCTGAATGGCGGCATCTGCCTTCCAGCCCGGCTCCAGCAGGTAATGCACGCGCAGCCGCTGGTTTTTCGCCGAGAGTTCGGCGTGATAGCTGCGCCCCGTGCCACCCGCATCCGAGAAGATCAGGACGAGCTTCTGGTCATCCATGAAGGCCGAAGTCTCTGCAAGGTTGGCGGAAGGCGCACGGTTCTCGACCGCAAGGCGGGCCGATGCCCCGTCGCCCTTGCGCACGATCCGGCGTGAACGCCCTGTGACCTCTGCCACCATATCTGTGCCGAAACGCTGGACGATCTGGTCGAGCGCACCGGGGACAGGCGGAAGCGAACCCAGCTGCTCCAGCATCTCGTCGCGCCGCGCCACCGCTTCGCGGCATTCCACCGGCTGACCATCGCGGAAGACGGGGCGTGACGACAGGTTGCCCTCGCCATCGGTAAACGGCTCATAGAGCTGCACCGGGAAGGAATGCTGCAAATACGAGCCTACATATTCCCTCGGCGTGACATCGACGGAAATATCGTTCCATTCCTCGGTGGGGATCTCGGATAGCCGGCGTTCCATCAGCGCTTCGCCGGTCGAGACGATCTGGATGACGGCCGCATGGCCCGCTTCAAGATCGGCATCAATGGACCGGATCAGGGTCGGGGTTTTCATGGAGGTCAGTAGATGGCCAAAGAAGCGCTGCTTGGTGCTTTCAAAGGCCGAACGGGCGGCGGATTTGGCCTGCCGGTTCAGCGTCCCATCGCTGCCGGTGATGTTGGCGGCTTCCATCGCCGCGTCCAGGTTTCCATGAATGACAGCGAAGGCGGCAGCATATGAGTCGTAAATGTGCCGCTGTTCGTCCGTGAGCTGATGCTCGATCAGTTCATATTCGACGCCATCATAGGAGAGTGAGCGGGCGGTATAGAGGCCGAGAGATCGCAGGTCGCGGGCCAGGACCTCCATGGCCGCAACGCCACCGGATTCGATCGCCTCGACGAACTCGGCGCGGGTCTGGAACGGAAAGTCCTCACCGCCCCAGAGGCCGAGGCGCTGAGCATAGGCGAGATTATGGACGGTGGTGGCGCCAGTCGCCGAGACATAGACGACGCGGGCGTCGGGCAGCGCGTGCTGAAGCCGCAGGCCCGCACGTCCCTGCTGCGAGGCGGCGACATCACCGCGTTCACCTTTTCCGCCACCGGCATTCTGCATGGAATGGCTCTCGTCGAAGATAATGGCTCCATCGAAATCGGACCCCAACCATTCGACGATCTGCTTGACGCGGGAAACCTTCTCGCCCCGGTCGTCGGAGCGTAGCGTGGCATAGGTGGTAAAAAGGATGCCTTCCGACAGCGTGATCGGCTTGCCCTGCGGGAAGCGTGACAGAGGCGTGACCAGCAGCCGTTCCATGCCGAGCGCCGACCAGTCGCGTTGCGCGTCCTCGATCAGCTTGTCGGATTTGGAGATCCAGATCGCCTTGCGCCGACCGCGAAGCCAGTTGTCGAGAATGATGGCGGCGGACTGGCGACCCTTGCCAGCGCCGGTTCCATCACCGAGCATGAAGCCCCGGCGAAAGCGGATCGATCCGGCAGCATCCTCGGGCGCGGCACTCACATTGTCGAAATGCTCGTCCACGGTCCAGGCGCCGGCGAGATGATCGGCGTGGGCTTCACCTGCATAGATCACCGTTTCAAGCTGGGCGTCCGACAGACGCGCGCAGATGTCGGGCGGCAGCATGGGCCGGTAGGACGGCTTGGGCGGTGCGACCGAGGCCATGGCGGCGGATTGCACCAGCTTGGTCGGATGCGGCTGTGCACCAGCGATACGCAGCGATTGCAGCGCATATTCCTCATAGATCGCGTCGGACAGGCGAGCGCCTTCCGGTGGCGTCCAGTCCACGGTCTCATAGGCGAGTTCGACGCCATCAGGATCATTGGCCGAAGCAGCGACAGATCGCGTAACCGCCGAGCGTGCGAGATAGCCCCGCACGGTCTTCGGCGCGGTGGCCGAAGCGGAAACCACGATCTTCGGCAATGACACTGGCAGGCGCGGCGGAACCTGTTCCTCGATCCATCTGATCAGCGTGGCAACATCAGGCGCGATCCCCGGCGAAGCCGGCAAACTGGCGGGATCGTCGGCGGGCAGTTTGTCGATCACGGTCAGCCGCGTGTCGATCGTGGTGCCGTGCTTTGCATAGACCGCGCCATCGACGGCAGCGCTGAACACCACGCGGCCACGGGCCTGCAAGCGGATGAAGGCGTCCCGCCATGCCGGAGCTTCGGGGCCAAAGCCTGCGCCGGTGATCGTCACCAACCGCCCGCCGGGAGCAAGACGGGCCAGTGCCGCGGCAACATGGCGATAGGCCGCATCCGCGACACGCCCGCTGACATTGGCCATGACCGAGAATGGCGGGTTCATCAGCACCACGGACGGGACAGCATCCGGAGCCAGATGATCATCGATCTGGGCGGCGTCGAAGCGGGTGACGGCAAAAGCCGGAAAGATCTGGGCAAGCAGATCGGCGCGGGTCTCGGCCAGTTCGTTGAGGATCAGCGAGCCACCGATGGTCTGCGCCAGGATCGCCAGAAGGCCGGTGCCCGCCGATGGTTCCAGCACCCTGTCATCGGGCGTAATCGCGGCAGCCGTCAGAGCGGTAAGGCCGAGCGGGATCGGCGTCGAAAATTGCTGGAGGTTTTGGCTTTCCTCGGAACGCCGGGTCTGCGTGGGCAACAGCGCCGCGATCTTTGCCAGCACGGAAATGCGTGCCGCCGGAGACGCGGCTTTACGGAAAAGCGCCTTTCCGTATTTGCGTAAGAAAAGGACGGTAGCGACTTCGCACGCCTCATAGGCCAGCTTCCAGTCCCAGACGCCAGTAGCGTCGGACGCGCCGAAGGCCGTTTCCATAGCACGGCGCAAGGTGGCGGCATCGATGCGTTCACCGCGTTCGAGAGACGGAAGCAAAAGATTAGCCGCAGCCAGAATCGCGGGCGCAGCCGCCAGTGGCGTGACCGGATCGGCCACGGGAAACACCATGTTCATGTCGGAAACCTCAGGAGAGCAGAAATGGAAGAGTCCGAACAGCGCTCTCTCTCGACCGCCCGGACTTAACCCCTTCCGGCTCGCCTCTGACTCTCAAATCGCAGCATAAAAAAAGCGCCCCGACCGGACGGCGGGGCGCTTGTCAGTGTCTTCTCGGGATCATCCGAAACGGCGACCGGCCTCGGTGAAGGTATATTCATTGGCTGCGATGGTTTCATCGACAGCCTCGTCCGAGGACAGATAATCATACTCGCGCTCAAGCTGGCGGTAGAGCCAGCGGGCCAGATCGCGCAGCGTCTCGATGATCGTCTCCTCGGCATCGGCGGTCATGTCCTGCCAGGTCGGGCTGTCTCGCTCGACCGAGATCGCCATGCAGTATTCGTGATAATAATGGCCCCGATGGCTGGCATCGGCGCGAAGCTGATAGAAGTTGCGACGCTGGATCGCCTGAAGTGCGTCGGCGATGCGGTGTAGTTCGGTGTCCTGTGGGGCGTATTCCCGGATCAGGCGCGGTGCATGTTTGCGGTAGGAATACCAGGATTCAAAGCAAGCGCCGTCCCCCTGCGAGGAGAAGCCGCGGAACCAGATGCAGGGGTCTTGCCGTGTGCCGCCGCCCATCAACCGGACGGATCGGGTCTTGAGGTTCAACCCGAGGATTTCCGCGATGCGCTGGAAATCCTCATAGACGGCATCGTACCAATCATAATCGAAGCCGCCCTCACGATACCAGGCACGCGCCTTGTCCTTCGCCGCTTCGGACAATTCGTCCAAGCGATAGACAGTGGTTTCGATGATCTCAGGCATAGGGATCTCTCCCTTCGAGAACCGAGGAAAGCCAGCCATCGGTATAGATCCAGTCCACCGTTTCGCCGGTGGCGAGATCGAGGACATGCGCGCCGCCACCAAATCCGTCGATGCGCGGTTTCGAGCAGCTGTTTGCATACTGGAAACCCCATAATCCGCTGAGGCCAAACTCGGCAGCGCAGCGTTTGACAAACTGAACGACATGCTCGGGATCGCCGGTGACGTCATCGCGCATCCAGAGTTGTGTGCCGCCGTGCTCGGGTTGGATCGACAGCAGGAACCCGTCCGATGGTGGGTCCTCAGTGGCATTATCATCCGCCAGCGCGTTGTAGAGTTCGAGCGCACGGGCGGCGTTTTCGGGGGTGCCCACGTCAAGCAGGCAGGAAAAGTGCGTGTAATAATCGGCCATGACGGTCTCCGGACATGACATGGCCCGGCGTATGGCCGAGCCGAATGGGATGAAATGGGTGAAGCTCAGGCGGCCTGCGGCAGGCGGAGCAGATCGGCCGAGGTTTCGCGCCAGAAGGGATCGACCAACCGGGCCTCCAGCGCAGCGGCACGGTAACGCAGCCGTCTCGCATCACCGGGGCCCAAGGCCCGGAACGCCATACCGCGCAGGCGGCTGGCCTCGGTCACGATCCTGCGTGCCTCGGCATCGGATGCGACTGGCTGTTGCCAGAGGATAATGCCGGCGCGGATTTCACCGGCGAGGACCAGGCGCTGATCTCGGTCCTGAATGAGCATGATGCGCGGCTGAAAATACGGGAAGCTGTCCGGCCCCGTGCAAATATCACCGTGCGACAGGCGCAAGGATGCGGCCTGGATGGCCTCTTTCGGTGACGGGCATTCGCCAAGCGGGATCACGCGGTCAAAGCTGTTCGCCGCGTCACTGGCGTCATAGCTGGCCACGCCAAGGCACGAGATGCGCAGCGGCAGCTTTTGCGACCGATAAAGCGCGGGCAGAACATCGGCAGCCAAAATATGACCGATGGAAAGGAAGGTTTCGGAACGGGCAATGGTCATCGGGATCACTCCATGACGGGCGCCGGTGAGCCTCTCTCTCCGACCCTCAACCCGTCACGGCCGAACGGCCCGCACTCTTCCTCTCTGACCGGGGCAGCCCGGTTCCGCCGTCGACGATGGGCAACCATCGCGACGCGCTGAAGGCCCGGTCGCGAGCTTGTCGCGGCCAGGCCGTCGGGGATGAGGCGCGGTCGCGCCTTACCCCCAAGGATCCAGCTCCAGCTTCACCATGTCGTCGTCGCCGTCGAACTCGGCGGCGGGGCAAGCGGCGTGGGTGCCGTCTCCGGCCTGGAACACAACGATCGAAACCATCAGCGTGGTGGCGAGGCTGGCGGCGAAGGCGGTGGCATCTGCATAGGACATGGGTTCCGGCTCCTGTCTTTGGAGGCGGGGGACCATCCCCCGCGCGACAGGCGCCCGAAGTGTCTGACCGGATCTGCAATCACCCGAGGGCGTTCGGACTTTTTCCGAATCCCCGAGGGCGGCACGCGCGCGTAAGCCGACCCCTTTGGGGTTGAATGTCAAAGAGACGGATCGGACCAAGGTTTGCGAATGGAAGCGGGGGTGGTTTTTCGCATCTGACTGGATGCCGGATACCCGTCGCAGATGCTCTGCCGCGCCAGCCTTGCCACTATGCTGGCATCAGGATCGTGTTCCCTTCAGGCCGGAGACGGCACCCACGCCGCTTGTCCTGATGGGAATGGCGGATTGGATGTTGAAGCCGGATTGGACCCGTCCGGTGCAGACCTCCCATCCTCACGGCCAGACACCCTGCGATCAGGTCTTCAGCTCCATAGCCCATCGACAATTTCGCGGGCAATCATCGCGCGCGCTTTCATCATCAGATCATCGCCGGATGTGTCGATATGACCGAAGAAACGGGCACGAGCGCCATGAGCGGTCCACTCGGTGTAGCGGCAATACTCACGGGCATCGAGCCGGAATACCCGCATGTCGTCGGCCCAATGAGGCTTAGGCTCCACGACAACAGTGATGCCATCGCGGATTTCGATCCACGGTAAGGCACGATCCGACGGGGGGAGTTCGCGGTCTTCCAGAAAAATCTTATCGATGTCGATCATGGCCGGCATGGCGGCTCTCCAAAGAAAAAGCCCGATCACGAGGACCGGGCGAGTTACAGAGACGGAGCGGTTGGAACGGGGCGACCGAAGCCGCCCCGCATGAGTGCTATTCAGCAGCGACCATATGCTGTTCTTCCTCGTCGTCAGCCGGGTCGTCCTCGCCATCGCCGGAGAGGAAATCGGGCAGATCGTCGGCTTCCGCAGCAGCGCCCGATGCCGGATCGACTTCGATACCTTCGTCCACCATGCGCAGCGGCTCAGGCAGCCAGCCGGTCTCGGCCAGCAGGCGTTCAGCTTCCTTGGCCATATCGCCCTTCTTGAGGTGCCCGATCAGATCGGCAGCCCGGTCTCCGGCCCCTTCGCGCACGGCTTCAAGGATACGCGGCTTGGTCACGCGGCCGAGATAATTGCCAACCGTCGGCCGCCAGCCTACGGCCACCATGTCGAGGCCGGTCGAACGGGCCAGCCTGTCAGCCTGCGACAGGCGGATGTCCAGCCAGTGCTGGCTGACGCCCGTGCCGCTGTAAGGGTTGGGTTTTTCATAGATCGCGTTGACACCGAAGCTGACGCAATGGGCGAGCAGGTCCATGCGCGAACCATCGTCCAGATTTGTCAGCCAATCCCAGAGGGCGGCGTCGTCTGCCGGGACATGATCGCTCCAGCGTTCGTGCCGGTCTGCAATGGCCTTGGCGGACACGCTATCACGCAGATCCTCGGCCTGTGCGGGCAGATGGACCTCCCGGACCTGTGCCTCCAAGCATCCGCGACTGGAATGCGGCATGAAGCAATCCATGACCAGCCTGTGCAGCAGTGCTGTCATAGCGACATGCGGGTTTACTGCCACCGCATCCCGCAGCGCCAGCGTGCGATGCGCGGTCAGCTCGCTGACCAGGCGATCGGGCAGCGGCTTGATGGTGTCGGCCTCGTCTTCCTCCTCAGTTTCGACCGCCTGGCCACCCAGCGTGATAACTGCACCCATGCGGCTTACCTCCGGTTCCGCCCGCTGGATCACCTCGCCGGTTGCCGGGTCAACGATCTCAGCCTCCGGTTCCGCAGGCGTTTCATCCTCGGCGCGAACATAGCCGCGCTCGATCAGCAATGCGCCATCGGCGTCGATGCTGATGAAGACACCCGCCATGCTGATCTGGTCCGGCTCGAAGGTCATCGGACGGCGCTCGAAGGTTTCCAGCGCCTGTTCGATCTCACCGAGGCGGGCGTCGATCTCGTCCGGCAGTTCGTCGGCCTCGCCATATTCGGCTTCAAGCCGGTCATATTCGTCGCGCAATGCCTCGCGGGTGGCGCGTTCATCTTCGGTCAGATCGACCGTCGTGCCGACAATCTGGCGCAGGCCATGGTCGTGACCATAGGGAAAGGTGATGGCGACCTCGATCCACTTCCAGCCCTCGGCAGCGATGGCTTCGGCCTCGGTCTTCAGCTTTTCGCTCACCAGCCGGTCGAGCAACACCGGATCTTGCAGCCAGCCGCCATCGTCCTGCTGAAAGAGATCGCGCAGCACGCAGCCGCCGGCCTCCTCATAGGCGCCAATGCCGACAAAAACCGCCCGCTTGTCGGCGGCGCGGACTGTGGTTTCGGTCAGCAGGCGCCGGATGTGGTAAGGTTCCTTCTGCCAGCCATCCTTGATCGCTTCCCAGACCTGCTCCTGACGGGCATGGTCAGAACTGACACTGAAGGCCATGAGCTGCTCCAGCGTCATGCCGTCCTCGGCATAGACGTCTAGCAATGCCGGGGAGACGGAGACCAGACGCAGGCGCTGCTTCACCACCTTGGCATCCACGAAGAAGGCGGCAGCGATGGATTCCTCTGTCATCCCCTTTTCGCGCATGGCCTGGAAGGCGCGGTACTGGTCGAGCGGATGCAGCGGTGCGCGCTCGATGTTCTCGGCGAGCGATACCTCGTCGATCAGCACATCGGCGCTGGCTTCCGACACCACACACGGAACCGGCGCAATTTTGGCGAGGCGCTTCTGCCTGACCAGCAGTTCCAGCGCCCGAAAGCGGCGACCGCCGGCGGGCACCTCGAACATGCCGGTTTCCTTGCCCTCGGCATCCACTACCGGGCGGACATGCAGGGACTGGATCAGGCCGCGGCGGGCGATGGACTCGGCCAGTTCCTCGACCGAGATTCCGGCCTTGACGCGCCGGACGTTGGACTGGCTGAGCACCAGCTTGTTGAACGGAATGTCGCGCGAGGACGACAGGGTGATCTTCTGAACGGCAGTGGCCATGTCAGTTACTCCATGACGGACGCCGGTGAGCCTCTCTCTCCGGCTATCAGCCCGTCACGAAGCGAAGCGCCGCCCTCTTCCTCTGATGAGAGCGACGCCGGCCGCAGAACCTGAAACCCGGAAATCAGGCACTCCGGTTTTCTGTATAGGCAGATGTACGGGAAAAACCCGCGCCGACGCGGTAGAGCAGACGCTCGGCGGCGCGGATGCTGCCGGCTTCACGGGCGGCCTCGGCCCAGACCGAGATCGGGAAATCCCCGGTGAACAGCAGATCGCGCTCGATGCCCATACCGAAGGGCAGCCGGACTGACCGCATCTCGCTCAGGCTCCACGACCCCAGTTCGGGAGAACCGAGATCGGCCAGGCCGAACATGATGTCGCCATCGTCTTCCAGTTCGGTGGCGAGCCAGACGCCTTCACCGAGGGGGTTGAAGAACTTCACGACCGGGATGTGATCCTGATCGCGCTGGCGACCATTGGCCAGCAGACGGTCGCGCTGTGTGCCGGTCAGGAGGATCATGCCGCAGCCCTCCGGACGGTTTCGGTTACGCTGGCATCCGGCTCCCCGGTGTCTTCGGCAGGCAAATGCGACAGCAGCCAGTCCGCAGCCTTGCTGGCCTGTGAGGCTGCGCGGACAATGGCGCGGGAATCCTCGCGCATGACCTCCAACCACGACCCGATGTAATCGGCATGGCGGACGGTCGGCACGATCCCGAGCGCGGCGCAGCTGAAAGCCGCGGTCTGTTCAGCAACATATCCTGACAGTCCAGCCCTATTTTGATGTTTTTGGCCGTAAGAGGTGATGTTGGTCATGGGGAATCTTCGTGACTTACGGAGTAAGTC